>CBDAVA010000003.1:0-3433315 GCA_965200785.1 Alphaproteobacteria bacterium
ATAATTGTTATTCAAGATAATAAGTGTTGACTGACTAGTGATTTAAATAATGATATTCATGACATAGAAGGTCTTAGCTGATGGTTTTGAATGTTATTGTATAGACGTGGGTCACTGCTCAGTAAAAGTGACCTACTGCTTGTTATGACTACAAATGGGTTTGTTGCATTATATTAGTGTCACAACAACAACAACAACAGTCTACTAACCTGCAATGCAATGATATCGGCACTAGCATCCTGGATCTCTTTGAGCAGAGCAGATTTTCTGTACTCCCATAGCAGTGCCCATGTGGGACAGTAGCCATACATCTGTCTAGTGGCGTACTTGTCACACAGAACATTGTATGACATGACAGTGAAAGTAACTGGAAGGGGAGATATAATATATATATATATCTGGTTATCTTACAGACACCCCATACCTACAGAGCATTACAATGGAACTCTTATTTCAGAGTGTTATAGATGGGTAGACTACCAACGATACTACAATGTACTCTATATGATGTACATCTCAGCTATATCTGTGCCATGTACATCTACACCTGTGCCATGTAGATCAACACCTGTGCCATGCACATTTACAGACCTGTGTGTGACATGCACATCTATACCTGTGCCATGTACATCTACACCTGTGCCATGCACATTTACAGACCTGTGACATGCACATCTACACCTGTGCCATGTACATCTACACCTGTGACATTGACATATACATCTACATACCTGTGCCATGTACATCTATACCTGTGCCATGTACATCTACACCTGTGCCATGCACATTTACAGACCTGTGTGTGACATGCACATCTATACCTGTGCCATGTACATCTACACCTGTGCCATGTAGATCCTGTGCCTGCCATGTAGATCAACACCTGTGCCATGCACATCTACAGACCTGTGACATGCACATCTACACCTGTGACATTGACATATACATCTACATACCTGTGCCATGTACATCTATACCTGTGCCATGTACATCTACACCTGTGCCATGTACATCAACAACCTGTGCCATGTACATCAACAACCTGTGACATGCACATCAACAACCTGTGACATGCACATCTACACCTTGCCATGTACATCTACACATCTGTGACATGTATGTACATCTATATCTTTGACTAAACAGAGTATTGTCACTTACATTTAGTTCTCTGCTGACTAGGTGGGACAAGAGTAATCCACTCCCTGTCAGGTGGGCGTGGTGGGACCGTCAGGTTGTCCAAGAGGAAGGACAAAAGTTTAGCTGTTCCATTCATCTCATTTACCATGCTCAAGATGTCTGGCTGAAGAGGGTTGCCAGAGAGTCCCAACTCCTACATATAATGAGATAATGGTGTAAATAATGGGATCACAGTGTAGTAAAATGCTCATACTGTACAGCTGCATGTTTAGGTATTTGTCATGTACCCACTTCCAAGAATTTGAGTGAACCCTTCTCTATTTATTAACTCTCTCCAGACACACTCTCTCCTTCAGCTTCATTCAATAAGTTCTGACAATTTTGACCAACCACCACATGCTAAAAGGCTACCCATCTGACCATTAAGGGTTTAACCTCAAATTCCTTTGGCTGTTTTGAGTACATTTGCTTAACTTAAAACATGTAAAGAACAAGGAGTTTACTTGTTTCTCTATGAGTTACAACTGACACTGAGGGCCAAGGTCAACTTGGGCAGATCTCAGATGCTTACCTGCAATAGAAACAGCTTTCCTAGCTCATAAGGCAATACCCTGAGGGCATTGTTGTTGAGGAGGAGTTCTTTAAGGTGCGTCATGTCCCCCAGTTCTGCAGGGAGACTGCGAAGCTTGTTTCCTGAGAGGTCAAGGTGCACCAGAGATGTCAGCTTTGTGATGTCAGGTGGAATACGCTGAGAGAAGACAATAAACAAAATGGAACACTATCTCTGTAGCCAATAGACGAGTAACCCACAGTAATATACAGAGGTGACTTACATAGTGGAGCCTGTATATTATAGTGGTCACCCTTGGGACACAATCAGTTGGCTGTTATACAGAGGTGGCCTGCTCATACAGTGTAACCGGTCACCCTTGGGACACAACCAGTTGGCCGTTATACGTAGAGATGGTGTGCTATATATAGAACCTATTAACTTGACTGTAGTTAAGTCAACTCTCAAGGTTTCACCTTGAGATTCAAGATTTTGAGCCCATACTCAAGGTCTTAAGGGACATATCAACATTCCTCAAGGGAAAGTGGCAACGACCACTGCTTTTTTTGTGAGCTAGCTATCTCATCTTGCTTTGTATTTTACATGTTGCATGATTAGCTAATGGATTAGTGCATGACACCTAAATTTGTGCCAGCTATTAGCTAGCTTCTCTGCCTATGTGGTGCTGCTGCTGAGGAGTTGCAGTCTTGCAGCTATGGCTGAGAGATTTGATGATGTCTGTGAACTTGGTGAACTGTCTAGTGGTGATGATCTGGGTGAACCTTCACCAAAGTATACTGGATAGAAGTACATAACCAAGTATTCAAAGGATTGGGAATCAAAGTGGCCATCTATTCCTCACAAACCCCATTACTTTCCACAATTATTTTGATGAAAATGGATTTCAACAGCAAACCTCCAGGTTTTCACTATGAATTCAAGGGGTTTTTTTCACTGACCTCAATATTTTTTACCAAATTAGGTTGGCAGGCCTGGTTACCGTACATTAATTTATGCATAAAACTGTTGGGAGACAAGTTGTTTTCAATGGCACAATCAGCTGGCCAAGTATTTTGTGTAGCTTATATTGGCTCCAAACTTGTACATGGAAAAATATGACCTGTAGTTACCCATGTACAGATTACAATGCATGGCAACTGATTATGAGCCTAAGGGTGACCACTATATACAGGTTCCACTTTATAAGCAGACCACCTCTGTATAACAGCCAACTGGTTGTGTCACAAGGGTGACCACTATATACAGACAGGTTCCATTGTATGAGCAGACCACCTCTATATAACAGCCAACTGGTGGTGTCCCAAGGGTGACCACTATATACAGGTTCCACTGTATAAGCAGACCACCTCTATATAACAGCCAACTGGTGGTGTCCCATGGGTGACCACTGACTGCATACCTGTAAATTATTATCATTGAGGTAGAGTGATGTGAGATGAGTAAAAGTCCA
This sequence comes from Alphaproteobacteria bacterium, assembly GCA_965200785.1. GTDB lineage: Bacteria > Pseudomonadota > Alphaproteobacteria > Bin95 > Bin95 > Bin95. The sequence continues at coordinate 3,162 of CBDAVA010000003.1, forward strand.
TAGTTCTTGGCTGAGGTTCTTGATGGGTCCTCTGATTTCCATTTCCGTCCAATTGGACGACTTTCCATTTTCATACTCATCTCTCGACATTATCGTATAACTTCGCCTCGATGGTTCGTATGATCTCTCCTGACGGCGTGCCATCCAAAATCACATATTCGATACTTAAATCTGGTACTAAATTAAAACTAATCTAATTATAGACACGAAGACTAATATTTAAAATAATGTTCGTATAAAAAGATATCCAAATATAGCATTTCTTCAACCTCTACTTCTTTCTTTAAAGTCTCCAGCTGACAGCATAATTATTATAAAAACCAATCTTCACTTGGCTTGCTATAGTTCAAATAACAACAACCTCAAAATAGATCCTGATGCTCTTAAATTGCAAGTAAAAATCATGCTGTAGTCTTGTGAGTGTAGCCAACAGCACTATTGCATAGACATCTGTAGACCCGTTTGTTGGCGATCGCGCCGGTTTCGATATCGTAATCGTAGGCGTAAATCTCCTGGCGGTAGGAATCGGTGTGGTAAAATGTCTTGTTGTCGGGGCTCCAGCTCGGCCCGTTGTTGCAGATGATGCCGCGTTCCAGTTCGTGCACGCTGAGATCGGGGTCGAGCCGAAACAGCCCGCAGATTGGCGATTCGGAGATTTCGTCTTCGCCACCGGCGAAGAAACGGCCGCGCCTGTCCACCTTGCCGTCGTTGAAAAGCGAGCGCGGCTCGGCCGCATCGACCAGGGCGATGAGCTCGGTCTCGCCGCTCTCGAGATCGAGGAAGTAGAAGCCGTCGCGCATGGTCACCACGCCGCCGCCTTGCTCCCTGAGCGCGAAGGCGCCCACCGTCTTGGGGAGGGTCCAGGTGCGAGTCTTGCCGGTGCGGGGATCGAGGCGCCAGACCTCGCGGTCCAGCATGTCGACCCAGTAGAGGACGCCGTCCACCGGGTCCCAGACCGGCCCCTCGCCGAGATAATTCTTTGCCTCCACCACGCAGTCGATCTTGACCATCTCGGTCTCCCTCTACCGTCCGCCGTTCCCCTTGCACCCGCGCACCGCCGGACGGGAGAGGAGCCGGGACCGGGCGATCATACGCTCCCGGCCCAGCGCCGCCCCGTCCGCCTCGGGGCGGATGCCTAGATCGCAGGCCGCTTGTCGCGCCAGGGGGTGGTGGCGGCCTCGAAGGCGGCGGCCGCGCGGAACACGGCATGATCGTCGTAGGGCCGGCCCACGATCTGCATACCGGTCGGCACGCCGTAGGACGAGAAGCCGGTCGGGACGCTCATTGCCGGGCATTGGCTCAGCAGGTTGAAGGGGTTGGTGCAGACCCAGCCGACATAGGCTGGCAAGCGGACCCCGTTGATCTCAAAATTGGGGTCCGCGTCGTCGTGGTCGGCCTTGACCGCCGGCACTGCCAGCGTCGGGCAAATCAAGATGTCGTGGGACTTGAGGATCGGCTGCAACTGCTGCCACATCCAGCCGCGGAACACTTGGCATTGATAAAGCCGCGCCGCGCTGTGCCCCAGGCCAGTTTCAAGCAGTCTGACGACGAAGGGGTCCATTTCATAGCGCCAGCGGGGCAGCAGGTGGCCGGCGATACCGGCGAACAGGCCCTCCCACCAGGTCATCCAGCAGTCGAGAACGCCGAAGTTCCAGCCAAGATTGACCTCTTTCACCTCGCAGCCGAGCGCACGCAGGGTATCGGCCGCGCGCCGCGTGTTCTCCTGCACCTCCGGGTCGATCTGCAGATAACCGAGGTCCATGGAGAAGGCGACCTTCCAGCCGCGGATGTCGTCGTAGGTCGCCGGCAACCGCACCCTGTTCGGCAAGGAGCAAAGATCGTCCGGGTGGGGGCCCGACATGACGTTCTGCATCAGCGCGGCATCGGCGACGCTGCGGACCATGGGGCCGTAGTGCAGGATCGTCTCCAATGGGTGGTCCCGATCCAGCGGATTGCGGCCGAAGGGCGGCTTGTAACCGAAGAGCCCGCAGGCCGAGGACGGGATGCGGATCGACCCGCCGCCATCGGTGCCGTCGGCAAGCGTGGTCATGCCGCCGGCCACCGCTGCGCCGGCGCCGCCGGAGGAACCGCCCGATGTGTACTCCAGGTTCCACGGATTGGGCGTGATCCCCCAGAGGGGGCTGTGGGTGGCGCCGGAATAGGCGAACTCCGGCGATGTGGTGCGCATATGCATGATAGCGCCGGCGCGCAGCAGGCGGTCCACGGTCGCCGCCGTGTAGTCCGGGCGGAAATCCTCGAAGATCTTGGAGCCGAAGGTGGTGATCTCGCCTTTGACCGGGTGGAAGTCCTTGATCGCGACCGGCACACCCTCGAGCGCGCGAAGCCGGCCGTCGGTCTTTCCGTACTTGGCCTCGGCCTTCTTCGCCTGCTCGCGCGCCCGGTCGAAATAGTCGTAAGTGATGGCGTTGACCTTGGGGTTGATCGCCTGCGCGCGCGCGATCAGCGCGTCCAGCAGCTCGACCGGCGAGAGCGTGCGCGCCTTGAAGCGCTCCAGCGCTTCGCTCGCTGTCAGGTAACAAAGCTCGAGATCCGCCGATGCCATGACTTGTCTCCCCTGTGTGCCCGCCGCGTTCCGCGCCCGGCCCCGCTTCTCAGGCGAGGTGCACGACCTCCCGCCGCGTTATGCTTTCGTCGGCTGCGATGACGATGCGCAAGCTGTTGACCGCGCTCTCCATATGCTCGGAGAGGTCGAGGTCCTCGCGGATTGCCCTGAGCAGGAACGCCTGCTCCCGATCGCACAACTCCTGATGGCTCGGCTCGTCGGCCATATCGACCCACTCGTCGTCGTCGACGAAATTGTTTGCATTGTCGATCTCGCTCGAATGGCAGAGCAGCGCGTTCGTCTTGGTGTGCGAATCGATGTCATCGGAGGCTGCGTGGTCCTGCCCCTCTTGCGGCATGACGATGCTCACGCTGCCCCTGGGTCCGACCACATCCTTCACGAAGAACGCCACCTCGCTCATCATCGGGCCCCAGCCGGCCTCGTACCAGCCCACCGATCCGTCATCGAACTCGACATGGAGGTGGCCGTAGTTCTGGCGTTTGGTCTGGTCGGAGAGCTGCGCTCCGATGCCGTGCACGCGGATCGGCTTGGCGCCGGTCATCTGGCACATGACATCGACGTAGTGGACCCCGCAATCGACGATTGGCGTCAGCGACTCCATCAGATTGCGGTGCCAGTTCCATGCCGGCCCCCGGCTTTGCTGATTGAGGTTCATGCGCATGACCAGCGGCTTGCCGAGCGTGCGTGCACGCTTGATGAATTCCTGCCAGGCGGGATGCACACGCAGGATATACCCGACGACCAGCTTCTTGCCGCTCTCGCGCGCCTTGTCCACCACCGCCTGGGCGCCGGCCACCGTGGTGGCAAGCGGCTTCTCGACAAAGACGTGGCAGCCGGCGTCGAACGCCTTGAGGCAGAATTCCTCATGGGTGTCCGGATAGGTGTTGATCGAGACCGCATCGGGGCGGGTCGCGGCGAGCGCCTCGTCGACGCTCTCGTAGCGGGGCAGCGAAGCGAGCTCGGCAGGCAGGTCGTCGCGTTTGCTGATGGTTCGGCTGCACAGGCCTGCGAGTTCGAAGCCCTCGATCTTCGCATAGGCGAGCGCGTGGCTGAGCCCCATGTTCCCGACGCCCACCACAAGCACTCTGACCGTCGCGTCCTGCATGACCGCCCCCGTTCGCTGCCCGCCTGCCGGCGTGCGCCCTTGCCGGCCGCCATTGTGCCGCCGCCCGCAAATCCGATCAAACGGCCGCTCGGCCGGTCGGCGGCGTCGCCACCATGCCCTCGACCTCGATCAACATCCCGGGATGGGCGAGCTCGGTCACGCCGACGAGGGTGCGCGGCGGCGGGTTCGCCGGGTCGAAATGACGGGCCGAAATCTCGTTCACGACATCCTGCCCCGACATGTCGGTCAGATAGATATTGAGCTTGACGATCTGGGAGAAGTCGGCGCCCGCCGCTTCCAGAATGGTGCCGATGTTGGCGAAGGTCTTCTCAGCCTGCTCCCGCATGCCGCCCGCCAGCCATTCGGCTTCGGCCACCGGATCGTGCGGATGCGTGTGGTAGATCGGGATCGGCCCGCAGCCGGAAAACAGCAGAAGCCGGGCGTTCTCGACCGCGAAGGCAGCGCTGAATGGACTCCGGTATTCGGGCTTGAGCGGGATGTGGTGAATCGGTGTGATTGTCATGGCGATGCCCCGTGTTTGGCAGTCAGGCGCCATGCTATCCCATCGCCCGCCCGGCCGGAACGGCGCCCGCGCATTCGGGGCGGCCCCGTCGGCGCCGGGAACGGCTGCAGCGGATGCCGGAAAAGGACGGGGCGGCCGCCAGGACCGCCCCGGTCGGGAGGATCGACAAGTCTTGGCGGGGACGGCGGGAGGGAAGAAAGCGCTTCACCGTCACCCGCATGCCGGTCTAGGAGCTGAATATGGCATTGATGTGGCGGCGTCGGCCGTGAAGGACCCGGGGCGCGGCGGGGGCGGCCTCGCGCTCCGCGCGGTCTCGGCGGCGGTCCTGGCGCCCGCCGTGTTGGGCGCGGCCTATCTTGGCGGCCCGGTCTTCATGGCCGCGGCGGGGGCGGCGGGGCTGATCGCCTGGTTCGAATGGCGCAAGCTTCTCGGCCGTTCGGCGGCGGACCCTGCGGGTGCTGCCGGTGTCGTGGGCCTCGTGGCGGCCTGTGCGCTCTTCGCCGCGCACGGGGCGGCCGCGGCCGCTGCTGCTGCCGCCGCCGCTGCCCTTGCCGTCGTTGGCGTGGAGCGCGGCAGCCTTGGAGCGCGTGCCGCGGGCTCGGCCGGGGCCGGGGTCGTCCTCTTCCTCGTCGTCGCGACGCTCGCGCTGCGCGGCGACGACCCGACCGGGCGGGCGACGGTCTTCTGGCTGTTCGCCGTGGTGTGGGCCAGCGATACCGGCGCCTACGCGGCCGGGCGGATTTTTGGCGGCCCCCGCCTCGCACCGCGCATCAGCCCGGCCAAGACCTGGGCCGGCGCCTTCGGCGGCGCGGCTGCGGCGGTGGGTGCGAGCATCCTGCTCGGCTGGTCGATGCCGCTCGCCGGCTGGGTCGCGGAGCGCCCGTCGACCGCGCTGCTGGCCGCCGCCGGGGCGCTCGGTTCGATCGCGGGGCAAGCGGGGGATCTCGCCGAATCCGCCTTCAAGCGCCGCGTTGGCGCGCGGGACTCGGGCCATCTGATCCCCGGCCACGGCGGCATTCTGGACCGCTGCGACGCCTACGCCGCCGCGGCGTTCGGATTGATCCTGGCAACACTCGCGAGCGGCGGCCAGCCGCCCTGGTCCTATGCGCCCTGAGCGTGCCGTCCCGCGCCCGGCCGGGGCCGTATCCCGAGGATGAGCGCGGCTGCCGCCGCGAGCAACAGCAGAATGGCGAGAGTCCATCCGCCAAGGCGCGCCATCGGCGTCGGCGCCGCGAGCGCCGGCGGCAGGGGGGCGTCGAGGATACCGGCCTCGCCGAGGCCGAGCCGGCCAACCACGCGGCCGTAGGCATCGACGACGGCGGAAATTCCGGTGTTCGCCGCCCGCACCAGCGGCAGGCCCTCCTCGACGGCGCGCAACCGCGCCGCCTCGAAGTGCTGATAGGGCCCGGCCGTGTGTCCGAACCAGCCGTCGTTGGTGATGTTGAGTAGCCACGCCGGCCGCTCGCTCGGCGCCGCGCCGCCGGCCACCGCCTCGCCGGGAAAGGTCGCCTCGTAGCAGATCAGCGGGCTGAAGGACGGCAAGCCCGGCAGGCTCAGGGTGCGCGGCCCGGGCCCGGCGGAGTGATCGCGCGATCCGTAGGTGAGCACCGGCAGGGGAAGGAGCGAGCGTAGCGGAATAAATTCTCCGAAGGGCACCAGATGGTGCTTGTCGTAGCTCGCAGCGATGGCGCCTTCCGGGGTCAGCGCATGGAGGCTGTTCCAGAAGGCGATCGTGCGCCCCGCCGAGCGCGTGCGCCGGGGCGCGCCGGTAATGAGGTAGCCGCCGGGCGGCGCAGCCTGCGACAGGAAGGCGCGCAATCTCGTGCTCTCGTCCATGTAGAAGGTCGCCGCCGCCTCCGGCCAGATCACGAGATCCGCCGCCTTGAATCCCGGTTGCCGCGAAAGCCGAACGTGCCGTGCCAGCGCCGCCGCCCGCTCGCCCTCCTTCCATTTGAGGGTTTGCTCGATATTGGCCTGCACGAGGCGCAGGCGAATGTCGCCCGCCGCCTGGTCCGGCGCCAGCGCCAGCCGCGCCTGTCCGCCAACCCAGACCGCCGCCAGCAGTGCGAGCGCGGCGGCGGGCACGAGCCACGGCCGGCGGCCGGGGCGTTCCTCCGCCGACGGCGCGGCCAGCGCCGCCGGCGCTGCCGCCGCGAGGACGGTCACGAAGCTCAGCCCGTAGACGCCGGCGAGCGCTGCGCCTTGGATCATGCCCAGCGACGGCGCCCAGACCGTGCCCATGAGATTCATCGGGAAGCCATAGCCCGGAGCGCTGCGCAGCCACTCCGCGGCTGTCCAAGCCACGGCAAAGGCGAGCACGCGGCCGGTGCAGGTGAGCGCCGGCAGCCGGGCTGCGAAGGCCGCCAGCGCCGGGAACAGGGCAAAGACAGCAGAAAGGCCGATCACCGCGGGGGCCACCAGCCAGCCGAAGCGCGAGGGATCGATCAGCAGCGCGGCGCCAAGCCAATAAATTCCGGCGATGAAGTGGGCGAAGCCGAACCACCAGCCAGCGAGGGCAGCGTGCCACGGCGAGCGGCTGGCGTGGATCAGCCACACGAGGCCGGTAAAGGAGATCAGCAGCAGCGGCAGGGCATGGGCCGGCGGCAGCGCTGTCGCTGCAAGCGCGCCGAGAGCGGCGGCAAGCGCCGGGCGACGCCAGCCGGATGCGGCGCCAACCCGGCGCGCAAGTGTCGCGAGCCGCGCGCCGGCGGAGCGCGTGGCGCCGTTCACGGGCGCCCGTCAGCCGGGCGTCGCTCCGTGCGGCTGACGCGCAGCCTCTTGATTCGCCGCGGATCGGCCTCCAGGACCTCGAAGGCGAATCCGGCCGGATGGAGGATTTGCTCACCGGCGCGGGGCACCCGCTCGGCGAGCGCGAACACGAGCCCGCCGAGGGTGTCCACCGCGTCCTCGACGGCGCCGTCCAGCAGCCGCACGGCGAGGTGGCGCTCCAGCTCGTCCACGCGCACCCGCGCGTCCGCCTCCACCGCCCCGTCGTCGAACGGGACCAGCGCAGGCGCGTCCACCGTATCGTGCTCGTCCTCGATCTCGCCGACAATCTCCTCCACCAGGTCCTCGATCGTGACCAGGCCGTGGGTGCCGCCGTATTCGTCGACGACCACCGCCATATGCAGGCGCGTCTCGCGCATTTCCTTGAGCAGGGCGGGAATCCGCATGGACTGGGGCGCGAACAGGATGTCGCGCCGTATCGCACCCAGATCGAAGGGGGCGTCCTCTCCCCATTGGCGCACTACGTCGCGGATGTGAATCATGCCGACGATATCGTCGAGGTTGCCGCGGTAGAGCGGCATGCGCGAATGCCCCTGCGCCTTTATCGCTGCGACGACATCGTCGAGCGGCGCCGTGGTCTCGACCGCTGTAATGTCGTTGCGGGGCACCATCGCGTCCTCGGCGGTCAGGGCGCCGAAGCGGAGAAGGTTGCCCAGCAGGTCGCGCTCATGGGGGCTGATCTGGTCGGCGATTCCCTCCTCCGCGAGGATCTCACCGAGTGAGTCGCGCCAGGACGCGCCGTTGTTGCGCCCCAGTCCCTTGCGCAGCCAGCCGCCAATGAGGCCAACGACCGACGAGCGGCCGCGCCCGCTTCGCTCGCTCCCGGTACTGTCGCCGCTAGATGGAGGTTTGTCGTCGTCGCTCATCATTCCGCCTCCGCGGCCCGGGGCCGCGGAGCAAGCCGGACGCTCACAGAGTAGCGTAGGGATCGCATAAGCCAAGCTCCAATAGCGTGCGGGATTCGAGCACGCGCATCCGGCAGGCGGCGGCCGGCTCATCATGGTCATGGCCGAGCAGATGGAACACGCCGTGAACCACGAGATGACTCACACGTTCCGCAAGGCCGACGCCGGCGGCGGCACTGTCGCGCTGCACGGTCTCGCGAGCGAGCACCACGTCGCCCAGCATGAGCGGAATTTCTCCCGGCGGCGGGGGTAAATGCGGCGGCTCGTACATCGGGAAGGAGAGCACGTCGGTCGCGCGGTCCTGCCCGCGGTAATCCCGGTTGAGCGTTCGCACGAACGAATCGTCGGCCAGCACCACGCTGAGCTCGACGACGCCCAGCGGCGGTGCGGCGGCTTCCAGGGCTGCGGCTGCGGCGCGGCGGGCCACCTCGGCGGCGTCGGGAAGAGCGGTTGACCACGCCTTATCGCGGAGTCGAATCGCGATCTCGATCATCGTCGGGGGGTGCTGCGTCAACCGCGTCGTAGGCCTCGAGGATGCGCGTCACCAAGGAATGACGCATGACATCGGCGGTACTGAAACGGACGAAGGCGGCGCCGCTCAGCCCCTCGAGCGTCGCCACGGCATGGCGCAGGCCCGAGCGCGCGCCCGCCGGCAAATCGACCTGGGTGAGGTCGCCGGTGACGACCATGCGCGAGCGCTCGCCGAGGCGTGTGAGGAACATCTTCATCTGGAGCGGTGTCGTGTTCTGCGCCTCGTCGAGGATGATGAAGGCCTGCGACAGCGTCCGCCCGCGCATGAAGGCGAGCGGCGCGATCTCGATCTCGGCAGCGTCCAGGCGCCGGGCCACCAGATCCGCCGGCAGCATGTCGTAGAGTGCGTCGTAGAGGGGGCGGAGATAGGGGTCTACCTTGTCCTTCAGGTCGCCGGGCAGGAAGCCGAGGCGCTCGCCGGCCTCCACCGCCGGTCGCGACAGCACGATGCGCTCGACCCGCCCGGCGAGATAGAGAGAGACCGCCACCGCCACGGCGAGATAGGTCTTTCCCGTGCCGGCGGGGCCGAGCCCGAACACCAGATCGTTGGCGAGCATGGCGCGCACATAGTCGGCTTGACGCGGCGAGCGCGGGCTGACCGGGCGCTTGCGGGTGCGAAGCACAAACGCGGCTTCGCGCTGCCGGCCGGCCGGGCCGGCTGCTCCCTCGGCGCCCCGTCCGGTCGCCATGCGGATCGCGCCCTCGACCTCACCGCTACCCATCGGCATGCCCTGCTCGAGCTTGTCATAGAGCATCCGCAGCACCGCCTCGGTGGCTGTGACCGAGGACGGCGGTCCGTTGATCGAGATCTCGTTGCCGCGAGAGCGGAGGACGACGCCGAGGGCATGCTCGATCCGCACCAGGTGGCGGTCGTGGTCGCCGAAGAGGAGCGGTAGCAGGGTGTTATCGTCGAAGCGAATCTGTGCGCCGGCCTCCGCCTGCGCGGTGGTCTGCGAGCGGCTCACGCCGGAACGTTCCCAGGAGCATCCAAACCGGCCCCGCCCTCGCGGCCGCGGACGCATGGACCGCGGACCAGCGCACCGCCGAGGCCGTTGGCCGAAGCGTTCGTCACGGCCACCTCGACGGCGGCGCCGATCAATGCCTCATCGCCGTCGGCGTGGAGCCACTGCATATGGGGCGTGCGTCCAGCGATCTGGCCGGCGTGGCGGCCGCGTTTCTCGAACAGAACCGGCAGGGTCCTGCCCACCACGCTGGCGTTGAAGTGCCGTTTCTGCTCGTCGAGCAGGCTCTGGAGGCGGCCGAGGCGCTCAGCCTTGACCTCGTCCGGCACATGATCTGCACGGGAGGCTGCCGGCGTGCCGGGGCGCGGGCTGTACTTGAAGGAGAAAGCCTGTGCGAAGCCGACCTCGCGCACCAGCGCCAGGGTCGCCTCGAAATCGGCCTCGCTCTCGCCGGGGAAGCCGACGATGAAGTCGCTGGAGAGCGCGATCGCCGGCTGCGAGTCCCGGATCGCGTCCACCAGACGGCGGTAGCGGTCGGCGCTGTGGCCCCTGTTCATGGCGGCGAGGATGCGATCCGATCCCGACTGCACCGGCAAATGCAGGAAGGGCATCAGCTTGGGCTGTGCTCCGTGCGCCCGGATCAGCGCAGGCGTCATGTCGCGCGGGTGCGACGTGGTGTAGCGTAGCCGGCAAAGACCCTCGATCGCCGCGAGCCGGCCGATCAGCCCTGCGAGATCGAGCTCGCCCGTGCCGCTCCCGCCGTCCGCGCCGTGATAGGCGTTGACGTTTTGCCCTAACAGCACGATCTCGCGGGCGCCGGCGGCAACGAGACGGCGCGCCTCGGCCTCGACGTCGGCGGCGGGGCGCGAGTCTTCGGCGCCGCGGGTATAGGGCACGACGCAGAAGGTGCAGAAGCGGTCGCAGCCCTCCTGAATCGTGAGGAATGACGAGATCCCGCGCCCCGGCTGCGCGCCCGCCAGCTCCCCCGGCAGACGGTCGAAGCGCGATTCCGCCGGCATGCTGGTATCGACGGCGGCGCGTCGCGCATGTGAGGCGCGGGCCACCATGGCCGGCAGCCGGTGATAGGCCTGCGGTCCCACGACGATATCGACATGGGGTGCGCGCGCCGCGACCTCAGCACCCTCGGCCTGGGCGACACAGCCGGCGACGGCAAGCAGCATCTCCCCGCCGTCGCGCTCGCGCGCGCGCTTCAGCGCCCTCAGCCTTCCGAGTTCGGAATAGACCTTCTCCGCCGCCTTTTCGCGGATGTGACAGGTGTTGAGGACGACCAGGTCGGCGTCCTCTATTGCCGTGGTCGATCGGTAGCCGAGCGGCGCCAGGACATCCGCCATGCGGGCGGAATCATAGACGTTCATCTGGCACCCGAAAGTTTTGACGTAGAGCTTCTTCGCCGCGGCCCGGCTGGGCAGTGGGGCTTCCCCGGTGACCGTGCAGCCCGCCGATTGCGTTGCCGCCTGGTCCGCGTGCGGTCCGCCGGTCCTCAAGTCCTGTTTCCGACCTTCGTCCGCCTCGGACAGGGTCAGCGCCGCACCATCGCCGGATCCAGGCCGGCCATCCGCGCGAAAGCCGCCCTCCGCCGGGTCTGGCCGAAGGAGATGCCCGGACCGGGGCCGGGCAGGACGATACGAGGGTGTGACCGGATCGGACAGAATACGCACCGATCAAGCATCATGCGCGCGTCAGGGACAGGACACTAGCACCCGCCGTCGCCCTGTCAAGCGCGCCGCGTGCGCGGCGCCGGGAGGCGAAGAAGAGCGGGCCCGACGGTCCGCCCCGCCTCACGACCGCCCCCGTCCTCTCCGCTGTTCGCTGCACGGCGCGGGGCTCAGAGCGCGCCGGCGACGGCCTCGCCGAGGTCTTGCGTGCTGGCGCCGCCGCCGAGATCGGGGGTGAGCGGCGCGCCATCTGCGAGCACCGCCTCGATGGCGCCCTCGATGGCGCGGGCCGCGCCGCTATGGCCGAGATGGTCCACCATCATCGCCCCGGTCCAGATCATCGCCACCGGGTTGGCGATGGCGCGGCCTGCGATGTCCGGCGCAGACCCATGGACCGGCTCGAACATGGAGGGGTGCTTGCCCTCCGGGTTCAGGTTGGCCGCCGGTGCGAGCCCCATCCCGCCAGCCACCGCCGCGCCCAGATCGGAGAGGATGTCGCCGAAGAGATTGCTGCCCACCACCACGTCGAACCAATCCGGGTGAGCCACGAAATGGGCGCTCAGGATATCGATGTGGTAGCTCGCGGTCTCGATGTCGGGGTAGCGCGCCGCGCAGGCGGCGAAGCGCTCGTCCCAATAGGGCATGGTGTGGATAATGCCATTCGACTTGGTCGCGGACGCGATGCGGCCTTGCCGTGTGCGGGCAAGCTCGAACGCGTAGCGCATCACCCGATCGACGCCCTGGCGGGTGAAGACGCTCTCCTGCACCACCGCCTCCTGTTCGGTGCCGGCGTAGATGCGTCCGCCCATCTCCGAATACTCGCCCTCATTGTTCTCCCGGACGATGACGAAGTCGATGTCGGCCGGGCCGCGGCCTGCAAGCGGCGAGGAGACGCCCTTGAGAAGCTTGATCGGTCGCAGGTTGACGTATTGCCGGAAGGCCCGGCGCAGCGGGATCAACAGGCCCCAGAGCGACACGTGGTCCGGCACGCCGGGGAAGCCCACGGCGCCCAGCAGGATCGCGTCGAAGGCGCGCAGCGCCTCGATCCCGTCCTGCGGCATCATCCGACCGGTCTTGCCGTAGGTCTCGCAGCTCCAGTCGAAGTGCTGCCAGTCGAAGCCGATGTCGAAGCGCCGTCCGGCGGCTTCCAGTACCCGCATCGCCTCGGGCATGACCTCGTTGCCGATGCCGTCGCCGGGAATCACCGCAATTCGATAGTGCGCCATGGACACGGCCTCCATGCGCCGGCGGTGGAGCGTGGCCGGCGGCGCCATGCTAACCCAGGCGCTGCTGTCCGGCGAGGACGCAGCCCGCCTGCAGGTAACGTCAAGATTTATGTGTCAGGGAGAAAGGGGTAGCGGCTCTCTGTGTTTTGTTTTGGTGGATGAAGATGGCGAAGAGGATGCGGTCCATGGAGGTCTTGTCCTGGAAGGTTCCCATGGGGCGGGTGCGCCGGCGGACCTCCCGGAACCTGCGTTCGATGGCGTTGGTGGTTCTCACCTGCTTTCGCTCTTCGAGGGTCTTGTATCGGAAGCAGGTGAGGAGCTCGTCGAGATCGTTGCGCAGGCAGGCGACGGCCTTGGGGTAGGTGTTCTCCCAGGTGTCGGCGAAGCGTCGGGCGGCGCTGCGTGCCCTGGGCCGGTTGGGGGCGTTCATGATGGCGTGGAGGCCGTCCTTGACGGCGTCCTGGTCAGCCTTGCGCACCTTGTCGAGGATGTTTCTGATCTTGTGCGCCCAGCAGCGCTGGAGGGGGATGCCAGGATAGACGGTCGGCAGGGCGGCGCTGAGGCCCTGGCCGCCGTCGGCGCAGATCACCTCCAGGCCCTCGCCGCTGAGGCCGCGACGGTAGAGGCCGGTCAGGAAGCGCTCCCATTCGGCGGCGCTCTCGCTGCGTGCCAGATGGAAGTCGATGATCTCCTTCTTGCCGTCGGCGCGGATGCCGAGCGCCACCAGCACCGGCCTTTTGAGAGCGCCGGCGCCGGTCTTGCGGGCCAGCACCACGCCGTCGAGCATGAGCGCCTTGTAGGGCGTGGTGAGCGGGCGTGCATGGAAGGCGGCGCCGGCGGCGTCCAGGGTCTTGGCAACCCGGCTGACGGTAGCGGCCGAGACGCTGCGCCCGAGCAGGGCGAGCAGGACCTCGCCCACCTTGCGGGTGCTGAGGCCTAGCACGAAGCCGGCCAGGATGGCGCGCTCGATTTCCGGCGCGCGTCTTGCATAGCTCTTCAGCACCTCGGTCGGACAGAAGTGCCGGGTGCGCGGCACCCTGATCTCGATGTCGCCGAGCGCGCTCAGCAGGTGGCGCGCATAGAAGCCGTTGCGCCGGTCGCGCATGGCGCAGCCATCGAGGCTGTCGAGCCAGCGATCGACCGCCTCGGCCATCCGGCCCTGGATGATCTCGGCCAGCGCCTGGCGGCCAAGCGGGCGATAATCCTCGCCCCACTCCAGACCGTCCGCCTGCATCTCCTTCACCATCGCGAAGGCCATCGGTAGACTCTCGATCGTCGCAGCGTGCTGTGGCATCGGGGTGCTCCTGTTCGTGGTCGTTGCTCAACCACAGGGAGTACCCCCTTCCCCACTGACACATAAACTCTTACGTCACCCGCCTGCACGCGGCGTTGACTCGGGCCGGTGTGCGGTGGTATCGGGGTGCCATCTGCGGTGTGCGGCGCAGTGAGCGGCGCGCGCCTTCCCTCTGTGCGGAGGCTCCAACGTGGCGCGCATTGCCGGCGTCAACATCCCGACCAACAAGCGGGTCGAGATCGCGTTGACCTATATCCATGGAATCGGGCGCACCAAGGCCCGGCAGATTCGCGAGACGGTCGGGCTGCCGGCGCAAAAGCGGGTGAGCCAGTTGAGCGACGCCGAGGTCATCCGCATCCGCGAGGTGATCGACCGCGACTATGTGGTCGAGGGCGACCTTCGCCGCGAGGTTGCGATGAATATCAAGCGGCTGATGGACCTCGGCACCTATCGGGGGCTCCGGCACAGGCGCGGCCTGCCGGTGCGCGGCCAGCGCACCCACACCAACGCACGCACGCGCAAGGGGCCGGCCCGGCCGATCGCGGGCAAGAAGAAGTAGAGGGCAGCGAGCATGGCGAGGCCGACGCGCACGCGGCGCCGCGAGCGGAAGAATATCTCCTCCGGGATCGCCCATGTCAGCGCCACCTTCAACAGCACGATGATCACCATCACCGATGTGCAGGGCAACGCGATCGCTTGGTCGTCGGCCGGCAGCATGGGCTTTCGCGGCTCGCGCAAGTCGACCCCCTACGCCGCCCAGATGGCGGCCGAGGAGGCCGGCCGCAAGGCTGCCGAACACGGTGTCAAGTCCCTCGAGGTCGAGATCAAGGGGCCCGGATCGGGGCGCGAATCGGCGCTGCGCGCGCTTCAGAGCGCCGGCTTCGTGATTACCGCGATCCGCGATGTCACCCCGATCCCGCACAATGGATGCAGGCCGCCCAAACGGCGGCGCGTCTGAAAGCAGCCTGAACGGTTTTGCGCCGCGCCGCCGCGCGCCGCCGCATCTGTCCGCCGAGCGAACAACCCATCACACGGGACAGCCATCGTCATGAAGAAGAACTGGCAGGACCTCATCAAGCCGCTCAAGCTCGACGTGACGCCGGAGGGCGACGGCAGCCGCCGCGCCCGCATCGTCGCTGAGCCGCTCGAGCGCGGCTTCGGGCTCACGCTTGGCAACGCGCTCCGGCGCATCCTGCTGTCGTCGCTGCAGGGAGCCGCGGTCACGTCGATCCAGATCGACGGCGTGCTGCACGAGTTCTCCTCGCTCCAGGGCGTGCGCGAGGACATCACCGATATCGTGCTCAACGTGAAGCTGCTGGCGCTGCGCATGCATGGCGAGGGACCCAGGCGGCTGACGTTGAGCGCGAGCGGGCCAGGCGAGGTCACCGCGGCGCGAATTCAGGCCGGCCATGGAATCCAGATCGTTGACCCGAGCGTGGTGATCTGCACCCTCGACGAGAACGCCAGCATCGAAATGGAGCTTATGGTCGAGGGCGGCAAGGGCTACGTCCCCGCCGCCCAGAACCGGCCCGAGGACGCACCGATCGGGCTGATCCCGGTGGATGCCCTCTACAGCCCGGTCCGCAAGGTCGCGTACAAGGTGGAAAACACCCGCGTCGGCCAGGTGACAGACTTCGACAAGCTGACGATGCGGGTCGAGACCAACGGCACGGTGGCGCCGGAGGACGCGGTCGCACTCGCCGCCCGCATCCTCCAGGACCAGCTCCAGCTCTTCATCAACTTCGAGGAGCCGCGCGAGCTGCCGCGCCGCGAGGAGGCGGCCGAGCCCGAGTTCAACCCGAACCTCCTGCGCAAGGTCGACGAGCTCGAGCTGTCTGTCCGCTCGGCCAACTGCCTCAAGAACGACAACATCATCTATGTCGGCGATCTGGTGCAGCATTCCGAAGCCGAAATGCTGCGCACGCCCAATTTTGGACGGAAATCGCTCAACGAGATCAAGGACGTGCTTGCTGGCATGGGCCTCTATCTCGGCATGGAGCTCATCGACTGGCCGCCGGAGAACATCGAGGAGCTGGCCAAGAGGCTGGACGAGCCCTACTGAGCGCCGAACCGGCCCAGGCCACGCCCCAGGGAGAGAAGCCATGCGCCATCGACATGGCCCGCGCAAGCTGAACCGGACCTCGAGCCATCGCCGCGCGATGTTCCGAAACATGGCTACGGCGCTGCTCAAGCACGAGCAGATCGAGACCACGGTGCCGAAGGCGAAGGAGCTGCGCGGCATCGTCGAGCGGATGATTACGCTCGGCAAGCGCGGCGATCTTCCTGCGCGCCGGCGCGCACTGGGCTATCTCGTCGACGAAACGGTCGTGCGCAAGCTCTTCGATACCCTCGGCCCCCGCTACGCCGAGCGCCGGGGCGGTTATACCCGCGTCCTGAGGGCCGGCTTTCGCTACGGCGACGCCGCACCGATGGCGATCATCGAGCTGGTCGAGCGGGACGAGGACGCGAAGGGCAAGGACTCGGGGCCGCTGCCGGGCGCCGACGAGGACGAGGAGAACGAGGCGGCCTGACCAGCCCCGCAATCGCGCCCCCGCCGCGCCGGCTCAGGCGGGAAATGCCGTCCGCAGCGCCGCGACCTGACCGTCCGTGAGCGGCCGCACCGGCGCTCCCCGCAGCAGCAGGTGCAGCTTCGCCGTCTCCTCCAGTTCCTCGGCGGCATAGACCGCGGCATCCAGCGCCTTTCCCGCCACCACCGGGCCGTGATTGGCCAGCAGCAGCGCGTGGTGGGCGCGGGCAAACTCATGCACCGCGGCCGCGAGCGCAGCGTCGCCCGGCCGGTAGTAGGGGACCAGCGGCAGCCGGCCCACGCGCATCACGTAGTACGCGGTGAGCGGCGGCAGCACGTCCGCCGGATCGACATCGGCGAGGCAGGAGACGGCGACCGAGCAGGTGCTGTGCAGATGCACGATGGCGCGCGCATCCGGCCTGGCGCGGTACATGGCAAGGTGGAGGAAAGCCTCCTTCGACGGCGGGTCGCCGGAGAGATGGGCACCGTCCGCCCCGAGCTTCGCGATTCGCGCCGGGTCGAGCCGGCCGAGACAGGCGTTGGTCGGCGTGACGAGGGCGCCGTCGTCAAGCAGGACGCTGATATTGCCCGACGCGCCGCAGCCGTAGCCGCGCGCGAACAGGGATTCGCCGTGGCGGACGATCCGCTCGCGGAGTCCCGCATCGCTCATGGGAGGACGGCGAACGCTTTGGTGAAAAAGTCGGGCCCGCCGAAATTGCCGGACTTGAGCGCGAGGTGGAGCCGTCGGGCGCCGATGCTCATGGTCCACGGCACGCCGGGGTCGATCTCGGCGCCGATGCGAAGCGTCCGGACCCCCAGCGCGCCGACCACCGCGCCTGCGGTCTCGCCGCCCGCCACCACCAGCCGCCCCACTCCGGCCTCGACCAGGCCTTTCGCGACACGCGCGAGGCAGCGCTCGATCATCGCGCCGGCCTTCTCCGCCCCGAGCATCTGCTGAATCCGCCCGACCTGCGCCGGCGCGGCGCTGGCGTAGATCAGGACGGGCCCCTCGGCAAGCCTGGGCACGGCCCAGGCCAGCGCCTCGGCCGCGACCCGCCGGCGCGCATCCAGCGCCTCGGCATCCACGAAGAACGACGGACGGGATGCGGCCATATGCTCGACCTGCCCGAGCGTCGCCGGCGCGCAACTGCCGGCGATTACCGCCGCATCGCCCGACGCGGCGGGAAGGGCCGCTGCCTCGCCTGCCGCCGCGAGCAAGCCCGCAGCCCGGAAGTTCGCCGGCAGCCCCATGGCGACGCCCGAGCCTCCGGTCATCAAGGGCAGATCGGCGCACGCCGCGCCGATCGCCGCGAGGTCCGCGTCGGCGAGGGCATCGACGACAGTATGGCGCACGCCCGCCTCCCGCAGCGCGTCGAGCGCGCTGCGGATTGCGGCGGCCCCCCTGCGCACGGTTTCGTGGGCAATCAGCCCCACCCGATGCGGTGTCTGGGCGCCCAGCACAGCCACGAGATCGGACTCGCGCATCGGGGTAAGCGGATGATCGCGCATCCCCGAGTTCTCGAGCAGCACGTCGCCGACGAAGAGATGCCCCTTGTAGACGGTCCGTCCGTTGGTAGGGAAGGCCGGGCAGGCGACGGTGAGATCGGCCTCGAGATCGTCGAGCAGCGCGTCTGCCACCGGCCCGATATTGCCGCGGCTTGTGGAATCGAAGGTCGAGCAGTACTTGAAGAAGGTCTGACGCGCGCCGCCCTTTCGGAGCCAGGCGAGCGCCGCCCGGGATTCGCGCACCGCCCTGGCCCGGGGTGCCGTGCGCGACTTGAGCGCCACCACGACAGCGTCGGCGTCGGGCACGGGGGCGTCCATACGGGGTGCGCCGATCACCTGGACGGTGCGCATTCCCCCCGCCACCAGCGTGTTGCAGAGATCGGTCGCGCCGGTGAGGTCGTCGGCCACCGCGCCGAGCAGGAGCCCGGCGCCGCGTCCTGCTGCGCCGCGCCGCGTCATGGGTCAGGTGAAGGCCTGGATGCCGGTCTGGGCCCGGCCGAGGATCAGGGCGTGGATGTCGTGGGTGCCCTCATAGGTGTTGACCGCTTCGAGATTCATGACGTGGCGGATCACGTGATATTCGTCGCTGATGCCGTTGCCGCCATGCATGTCGCGGGCGGCTCGGGCGATCTCGATCGCCTTGCCGCACGAGTTGCGCTTGATGAGCGAGACCATCTCGGGCGTGACTCTGCCCTCGTCGAAGAGCCGGCCGACCCGGAGGCTGGCCTGCAGGCCGATCGCGATCTCGGTCTGCATGTCGGCGAGCTTCTTCTGGATGAGCTGCGTCGCCGCGAGCGGCCGGCCGAACTGCCGGCGCTCGAGCGTGTAGTCGCGGGCGGCGCGCCAGCAGAATTCGGCAGCGCCGAGCGCGCCCCAGGCGATACCGTATCGGGCCCGGTTGAGGCAGCGGAAGGGACCGGCCAGCCCGCTCGCGCCGGGCAGCTCGTTCTCTGCCGACACGAACACATCGTCCATCTGGATCATGCCCGTAACCGAGGCGCGCAGCGAGAATTTGCCCTTGATCGGCGGCGCCGCGAGGCCCTTCATGCCTTTTTCGAGCAGGTAGCCGCGGATGACGCCCTCGTCATTCTTGGCCCAGACCAGGAAGACATCAGCGATCGGCGAGTGGGAGATCCAGTTCTTGGCGCCGGAGAGTCGGAAGCCGCCATCGACCGCGCGGGCGCGCGTCGTCATGCCGCCGGGGTCGGAGCCGGCATCCGGCTCGGTCAGGCCGAAGCAGCCGATCGCCTCGCCGCTTGCAAGCCGCGGCAGCCACGCCCGCTTCTGCGCCTCGGTACCGTAGGCATCGATCGGATACATCACCAGGCTCGATTGCACGCTCATGGCGGAGCGATAGCCGGAATCGACCGCCTCCACCTCCCGCGCGGCGACGCCGTACGAGACATAGTTGGCGCCGGCGCAGCCGTAACCGCGAATGGTGGAGCCCAGCAGACCAAGGGCGCCCATCTCGTTCATGATCTCGCGGTCGAAGCATTCGTGCCGGTTCGCTTCCAGGATGCGCGGCATCAGCTTCTCTTGAGCGTAAGCGCGGACGGTGTCACGCACCAGCCGTTCGTCCTCGCTGAGCTGATCGTTGATCAGAAAGGGATCGTCCCATTGAAAGACCGGCTTGGCGCGGGACGGTGCGGTCTTGGCCGCCGCAGCGGTTTGGCTCATGATTCTCTCCTGGACGATGCGTCGTTCTAGCATCCGGGGCCGGGGCGCACCAAGCGTGCCCGGCCCGGGGTGACGTAAGAGATTATGTGTCAGTGGGGAAGGGGGTACTCCCTGTGGTTGAGCAACGACCACGAGCAGGAGCACCCCGATGCCACAGCATGCTGCGACGATTGAGAGTCTACCGATGGCCTTCGCGATGGTGAAGGAGATGCAGGCGGACGGTCTGGAGTGGGGCGAGGATTATCGTCCGCTTGGCCGCCAGGCGCTGGCCGAGATCATCCAGGGCCGGATGGCCGAGGCGGTCGATCGCTGGCTCGACAGCCTCGATGACTGCGCCATGCGCGACCGGCGCAACGGCTTCTATGCGCGCCACCTGCTGAGCGCGCTCGGCGACATCGAGATCAGGGTGCCGCGCACCCGGCACTTCTGTCCGACCGAGGTGCTGAAGAGCTATGCAAGACGTGCGCCGGAGATCGAGCGCGCCATCCTGGCCGGCTTCGTGCTAGGCCTCAGCACCCGCAAGGTGGGCGAGGTCCTGCTCGCCCTGCTCGGGCGCAGTGTCTCGGCCGCTACCGTCAGCCGGGTCGCCAAGACCCTGGACGCCGCCGGCGCCGCCTTCCATGCACGCCCGCTCACCACGCCCTACAAGGTGCTCATGCTCGACGGCGTGGTGCTGGCCCGCAAGACCGGGGCCGGCGCTCTCAAAAGGCCGGTGCTGGTGGCGCTCGGCATCCGCGCCGACGGCAAGAAGGAGATCATCGACTTCCATCTGGCACGCAGCGAGAGCGCCGCCGAATGGGAGCGCTTCCTGACCGGCCTCTACCGTCGCGGCCTCAGCGGCGAGGGCCTGGAGGTGATCTGCGCCGACGGCGGCCAAGGCCTCAGCGCCGCCCTGCCGACCGTCTATCCCGGCATCCCCCTCCAGCGCTGCTGGGCGCACAAGATCAGAAACATCCTCGACAAGGTGCGCAAGGCCGACCAGGACGCCGTCAAGGCCGGCCTCCACGCCATCATGAACGCCCCCAACCGGCCCAGGGCACGCAGCGCCGCCCGACGCTTCGCCGACGCCTGGGAGAACACCTATCCCAAGGCCGTCGCCTGCCTGCGCAACGATCTCGACGAGCTCCTCACCTGCTTCCGCTACAAGACCCTCGAAGAGCGAAAGCAGGTGAGAACCACCAACGCCATCGAACGCAGGTTCCGGGAGGTCCGCCGGCGCACCCGCCCCATGGGAACCTTCCAGGACAAGACCTCCATGGACCGCATCCTCTTCGCCATCTTCATCCACCAAAACAAAACACAGAGAGCCGCTACCCCTTTCTCCCTGACACATAAATCTTGACGTTACCCCGGCCCGGGACGCCGCCGCTACCCGAGTGAGGCTCCGCCCATGCCCGTCGATTCACGCGCCGCGGCGGAGACCGGCCCCGCCGCCGGTCCGAGCCCGGTCACGATCGGAATGCTGTTCGTGCTCGGCGTTTCCTTCGCGCTGGCGGTTTCGCTCAACCGCTTCGCGACCACCGGCGGCGTGCCCTTCCTGCCCTATGTGTTCTGGCAATCGCTCGGCGGGGGCGCCGCACTCATGCTCATGGCCGCAGCGCTTCGCCGCCTGCCGCCAGTCGACTTCCCCCACGTGCGCATCTTCCTCTCCTGCGGGGCGCTGAACCTCGCCTTCCCCTATATGCTGCTCGCCTACCTCGCGCCCAAGGTGCCGGCGAGCCTGCTGTCCCTGGGGCTCGCGCTGGTGCCGGTGATGATCTACGCGCTGGCGTTGACGCTCAGGCTGGACCGCTTCCATCCGATCCGGTTCGGCGGGATCCTGCTCGGACTCGCCGGCATCCTCGCCGTGCTGGTGCCGCAGGCAAGCCTGCCGGCGCCGGGCATGGCCGGCTGGGTGGCGCTCGGCCTTGTGCCCTCGCTCTCCTATGCGGTCAACGCGGTGCTGGTCGCACGCTGGCGCCCGCCGAAGACGACCTCGCTGCCGCTCGCCGCAGGCCTGATGCTGGCCTCGGCCGGCTACGTTCTTGTCGTCATGGCGGCGACCGGGGACTGGTGGGCCTTCGAAGGCGCGTTCGGCATCGGTCACGGCGCAACGATCGGCGCGATGGCCAACAACTGCGTTTCGTTCTATCTGGTCTTCGAGGTGATCCGCCGTGCCGGCCCGGTGATCTTCTCGACCGTCAACTATATTGCGACGCTCTCCGGCATGGGCTTCGGCGTGTGGTTTTTCGGCGACGCGCCGTCTGGGTGGATCTGGGGCGCCGTCGTCCTGATGTTCGCTGGCCTGTTCCTTGTCAGCGCAACCGGCCGCCGGCACAGCGAAACCGCTTGACGACCCTGGGCGTCGCGCCCCGTCCCAAGAATACGCGCAAGCACGACGGCCTCCCGGGTGGATGCCCGGACCTGGTCTGCCACTCTCCGGTTAGCGGGTGACGCCATCTCCCGCAGGCGATGCGCTGCCCGCGGGGGGTCCGGCCGCGCCGCTCTCGGGCGGGGCAACGCTGCCTTCCGAAGACTCGGCTTTCCTGCGCTTCTGGCCGAGGCCGATCTGCTTGGCGAACTCCGACCGCCTCCGCGCGTAGTTGGGCGCGACCATCGGGTAATCGGGATCGAGCCCCCATTTCGCCCGGTATTCGTCCGGGGTCATTCCGTAGGTCGTGCGCAGGTGGCGCTTCAGCATCTTCAGCTCGCGGCCGTCCTCCAAGCAGATCAGATGGTCGGGCGTGATCGACTTGGTAACCGGGACGGCGGGCTTGAGCGCCGCTGCCGCCGCATCCTTCTGGCCGCCCTGCGCCAGCAGCAAGGAGGCATGGACCGTGCGAATGATCTCCGCAAGCTCGGACGGGGCGACGGCATTATTGCTCACATAAGCCGCCACAATATCCGAAGTCATGCGCAACAGATCGGGGTCCGCGCCGGCATTTTTTGTCTGGTCGTTCATTTTGGCTGCATTATCCTGGATGACCAGGTACTCGACGCGAGTATATTGGTGCCATGTTAGAAAATGTCAAACTCGAACTGTCGTCTTCGCCCCAGCACACGCGCCGCGGGCATGGCCTGCACGTCCGACGAGCCGCCGGCGCGGCGTATCCGTCATGATGGACGTGCCCGCGACCCGGGACGCACCGGAGTTCGGGGCGCTCTACGCGCTTGTACGCGAGAGCCTCGATCCCGGCGCAGGCGATATCCCGATCGACCGGCTGATGCAGACCTTTCGCCGCCTGTCGGATCTCCACGACAGCGATGTCAACAGCCCGTTGAACATGGGCTACTTCTGTATCGACGCGGATTCAGCCTCCCTCGCCGCCATGGACGAGACCAACCGCCGCGGCGCGAACGTCTCGGTGCGGGGCCAGCATCCCGCCTCCGCCGCCTTCGAGCAGTTCGCCGTCGATCTGGTTCTGGAGACCGTCGGCATCGATCCTGAAAGCGGGGCCGGCCATTTCACCGCGTGCGGCACTGAGGCGAATCTCACCGCCATGATTGTCGCCCTGACCGATCGGCTCTCGCACCGCAACCCGCGCTGCCGCGCCTACGACGCGGCGCTCTGTACGGACGAAGCAGGGCGGGAGGTCGCCTACGACTATTGGCGCCACGGCTGCTTGCCGCTCAGCGCGCGGCCCACGCTCTATGTCTCCCCCCAGACCCATGTGTCGATCGAGAAGAACGCGCGCAATCTGATTGGCGCGGCGTCGGTCCGCACCGTGCCGGTGGACCGGGATCTCCGCATGGATGTGGCCGCGCTTGCGGACGCGATGGGGGCGGATGCGGAGTCGGGGGCGTTCCTGCCCTTCCTCGTCATAGGCTCGGTAGGCGCCACGCCGTCGGGGATCATCGATCCGCTCGCCGAGATCGGCGAACTCTGCCGCCAGCACGGCGCGTGGTTCCACGTCGATGCGCCGTGGGGTGCGCTCGCCGCATTCTCGCCGCGTCTGCGCGAGAGCTGCCTCGCCGGCCTCGACGCTGCGGATTCGCTCATCTTCGATCCGCACAAGACATTGGTGCCGCTCGGCGCAGGGGGGTGCGGCATGTTTCTCTGCCGCCGGCGCGAGGCGGTGGAGCGCGCATTCAATGTCTCGGGCCGGGCCGTCGGGCGACACGAGTTCTCCTACATGTCTCTCCAGGGGTCGCGCGCCAACAGCGGCCTCAGGGTGTTGACGGCGATTCTCCAGCCGGCGGCGCTCGCCCGCAGGGTCGAGCGGGAGGCGGAACTCGGCGATGCCCTGCGCCAGTGCCTGCGCGAGGCGGGGTGGGAGATTGTCAACAGGACGCCGCTGCCGGTGGTCTGCGCCGTTCACCCAGCGATGCGCGCGGGCGCGTTCAGCGCGGCGGATGCCGTCCGGCACTTGCGGGGAGAGGGCGTCCTCGCCTGGCCGGAGGCGCTCAGGGCGGACGAGCCCGAGGCTGTCCGTCTCGGCATCATCAGCCGCAGAACGACCGAGGAATCGGTTCGCTTCGTCGCGGGCCGCCTGGCGGCCTTCGCCGCGCGGCACGGCTGACCCGAAGGTCCCGCCGCAATCGCCGGGCAGGGATTTACAGCGGCCGGGACGGGGTGTCGGCCGGGCGAGGCGAGCCCGAAGCCCGAGAGCGCGAAGACCGTCACTTGTACTATAATCGGCCCATGTTGGTGCGCATTCATGACGCGGTGCGATCGGTCCGGGCGCAGGCTCCGGCGCGGGCCGTGCGCCGCCGCAGCGGCGCGAGGGTGCTGGCGGCGGCGGCGGCGGCGGTCGTCGCGATGATGCTCTGCGCGGGCGCCGAGGCTGCGGAAGCGGATATCCGGAGCTTTTCCTTCGCGTGCACGACCGCCGACGGGCAGATCGTCAAGCCCAGGCTCGGCGATATCGACGGTGTGACCTACACGAACTTGCCTGCGCAGCGGCAGCAGTGCCTCGGCACCATCGACCACAAGCTCGCGCTGTGCCGGGAGAACACGGCGTTCGTGTCCGACCGGAGAAACCAGGAGCTTGCCGCCTGCCTGCCGACATTCGAGGAGCAGGCAAAGGCGTGCGTTGTTCACTTCACCTTCGAACGGGGCAAGTGCGACACCGGCAGGCCCGGCCCGGACGATGACGCCGCAAGGAAGCAGGAGGAACAGACGACCCAGGAGGGTCCGCCGGGGAACCGCTACAGGGTCAAGCCGGTCGACCGTCTGACGGTAGCGATCGAGGCCGCCAATGTCAGGGCCGGCCCGGGCCCCGATCACGATATCGTCGGGACGGTCGAGAGCGGCGACCGTTTGCGCGTGACCGGCGAGGTCGGCGGGCGGGACTGGCTGCGGATCGATTTTCCATCTGTCGGCGCGGCCTACGTCTATGCGCCGCTGCTGGACGAGGTAAGAGGAGCGGCGAGGGAAGAGGAGCCGACGACGGCCGCCCCCGCACTCTCCGGCCCGAACTGGTCGCTCGCGGAAAACCAGGCCTGCGAGGTATGGAACTACGGCAACAGGAACTACGAACCCTTCACGTGGTCCGGCGTATGCGTGGACGGCAAGGCTTCAGGCGAAGGGCTGCTTCTCTACCGCGCCGGCGAGGGGACCTACGAAGGCGGCATGCAGGCCGGCAAGATGCACGGGCGCGGGATCCTGGACTGGGCCAATGGCTTCCGCTACGAGGGCGAGCTTCGTGACGGCAAGCAGCATGGATACGGGACGCTCACCCAGGCCAGCGGCGATCGCTACGAGGGGGGATGGCGCGACGGCAGGCCCCACGGACACGGGACCTATGTCCGGGCCGACGGCTCGATCTACGAGGGCGCATGGCGCGACGGCTGCTTCGGCAAGCGGAACGGCCGCTGGGTGACGATCGGAACGACGGCGGCGGCCTGCGACTTCGAGTAGCCGGCGCGGTGACCCTGGACGCGTCAGCCGAAGGGCGTGTCGAGAAAGGCGATGAACGACAGGAGCCCCACGAGGGTCACCAACGCAGCACCGGCGTAGCTCACGTAGCTCATCCCTGCCGCCGGAACGCGGCCGCCCCGCAGCACCGTAAAGCAATCGTCTGCGGTCCGCGAGCGGGTATGCTAGGCCGATTTGGCGTGCAGCGGGCCCGCGGCGGATGTTCGGTTGTTGCGGCTCGCCAGCGATCGCGCGTCTCCTGCCCCGCGCGGACTTTACAGCCCGCAGCAAGGGCGCGGGCGTCCAGGCCCGGACACCCGCTGCCTGCCGCCCTCATCCAATTTCAAGCCGAGGCAGTGCCACGCGTGCAGGCTGCTTGCACCGCGGCGCCCATCGGCTAGGCTCGGGCCGCGCGCCGCGCCCGATACATTTGTGTGAGGAGAGCCTCCGATGAGTCACGCTGCCAGCCGAGCCGCAGCCCCCGTTGCCCGTGTTGCGGGGCCGAGCGCCCATCCCTTTTCGCCGGCCGATATCGTGCTCCCGACCGAGCCCGACGACGAGCGGGTCTGGGTGCCGCTGAAGGAGGGCGTCTGGCTGCGTCCGCTGATGTTCAACACCGTGCAGGGAGGCTGGTGCGAGATCGTACGGGTCACGGGCGGCGGCTTCGTCTCGCGTCATCGCCACCCGGCGCCGGTGCACGGCCTCGTCCTCAAGGGCGCCTTCCACTATCTCGAACATGACTGGGTGGCCGACCGGGGCACCTACATCTACGAGCCGCCGGGCGAGGTCCACACCCTCGTGGTGGATGAGGACTGCCCCGAGATGCACTGCTTCTTCGCCATTTCGGGCTCGGTCAACTATGTGGACGAAGCAGGCAGGGATGTCCGCGCCGAGGATGTCTTTCACCGCCTGGACCGCGCCCGCGAGCATTACGAGGCAGTCGGCCTCGGCGCCGACTACGTGGAGGCCTTCGTGCGCTAGCCCCTCGGCATCACACCTGGACTTGCTCCAGCCATCCACACGGTTTCCGTCACGCAGCGGATCCAGCCGACGGAGAGACCCGGAACGAGTCCGGTCATGCCGCGGCGGCGGATGATGACCCGAAAGAACGGTGCACGGCGGCGCCCGCGGCACCTATAATGGCGTACTACGACACGCCGGCCATCCGTGGGGAGCAGCCAGCATGTATCCAGCACCGATCGACGAGTATGTGCGGCCGGCGACGGTCGAGGACGCGCTCGCCGCCCTCGACCGCCACGATGAAGGGGACGCAGTGTTCGTCGCCGGCGGCCAGAGCCTCATGCAAGCCGTCAAGGCGCGGCTGCTGCGCCCGCGCTGCCTCATCGACCTGCAGGCGGTCGCGGGACTTGGCGGTATCGATGTCGGCGACGAGGGGATCCGCATCGGGCCGATGACCCGCTATGTGGAGATCGCCCGCGACGAGCGGCTTGGCGGCGCCTTTGCCGCGCTCGGCGACGCCGCCCGGCACGTCGGCGACCGCCAGGTCCGCAACCGCGGCACCGTCGGCGGCAGCCTCTGCTGGAATTATGTCGCTGCCTGCATGCCGCCGGTCGCGATCGGTCTCGGTGCGGAACTGGTGCTGACCGCGGCCGATGGAAACCAGCGCAGCATGGCTGCAGAAGAGTTCATCGGCGGCCCGCTGGAGACGGCCAGGGAGGAGAACGAGATTCTCACCGCGATCACCCTCTCGCCGGCGACGGGGAACGCGGGGTCCGCCTACAGGAAGTGGGGCCTGGTGACCGATGCGCTGCCGGTGATCGGCGTTTGCGTCGCCCTCGAAGTAAGCGACGGGCGCTGCTCCGGCGCGCGGGTTGCGGTCGGCGGGCTCGGCACCGGGCCGCGGCGCGCGGGCGCCGCCGAGAGGGCGCTGATCGGCGTGAGGCCGGGCGCCGCCGCCGGCATCGCGGCTGCCATGGACGCGGCGGCAGGCGAGATCGAAACCCAGCAGGATCTTTGGGCCGACAGCGCCTACCGCAAGCAGCTTATTCGCTCGCTCGGCGCCGAGGCGGCGGCGGCGGCCTTCGCGCGGGCGGCCGGAGAGGAGGCCGGGCAATGAGCACGATCGCGATCACGGCGACGATCAACGGCGAGGTCTATGAGGAGACCGTGCCGATCCGCATGCTGCTGGTGGATTTCATCCGCGAGCGGGCAGGGCTCACTGGAACCCATATCGGCTGCACCTACGAGGGTGTTTGCGGCGCCTGCACGGTCCAGCTCGACGGCGAGGCGGTGAAATCCTGCCTGATGGTGGCTGCCCAGGCCGACGGACACGAAATCACCACCGTCGAGGGCTTGGCCGAGGGCGGCGCGCTCTCGCCCCTGCAGCGCACCTTCAACGAGCATCACGCCCTGCAATGCGGCTACTGCACGCCGGGGATCCTGATGAACATGGAAGAGTTCCTGCGCGAGAACCCCGACCCGAGCGATGACGAGATCCGTCGCGGGCTGGTCGGCAATCTTTGCCGCTGCACCGGCTATGCGCACATCGTCGATGCGGTTCGCCATGCCGCCAAAGAGACCAGGTGACGGAGAAGAAGCGGATGACCGGGACGAGCGAAGGCTGGGTCGGCAGCCACTTCAACCGCAAGGAAGATCATCGCCTCACCACCGGCCGCGGCCGGTTCCTCGCGGACATCGTGCGGCCGGGCGCGCTGCACATCGTGTTCAGGCGCAGCGATCATGCACATGCCAGGATCAAGGGTATCGACGCGAGTGCTGCCAAAGCGATGCCGGGCGTCATCGCAGTCGTTACCGGCGATGACATCAAGGATGAAATCCTGCCCATGCCCCAGCCCGTGGTGCAGCCGGCGCTGCCCGCCACCTATCCCAAGCACTGGCCGCTTGCGGTCGGCAAGGTAAAGTGGCACGGCGAGCCGGTGGCGGCGGTGGTCGCGCGCGATCCCTATATCGCCGAGGACGCGGCCGAATCCATCGAAGTGGAGTACGACCCGCTCCCCTATGTCGGCGATCCCGAAAGCGCGCTCAAGGAAGGCGCGACCTTGGTCCACGAGGGCTGGAACGACAACATCATCTTCCAAATGGATTTCACCGGCGGCGCCGACGAGGAGAGCCAGGCGGCGCACGAAGCCAAGGTCCAGGAGGTCTTCGACGACGCCGATATCGTGGTCAAGCAGCGCTTCACCTGCCACCGCTGCGGCGTCACCCCGATGGAAACCCGCGGCGCTCTCTTCGAGTGGGACGAGTCCGACGGCCTGACTGGCTGGCTCACGACCCAGCGCCCCCACATCGACCGGCTGGCGCTCTCGGACATCCTCGACATTCCGGCCGAGAAGGTCCGCATCATCGCGCCGCGCGACCAGGGCGGCGGTTTCGGCGTCAAGGCGCCCTTCTACCGCGAGCCGATGCTCATCGCTCACATGGCGAAGAAACTGGGCCGCCCGGTCCGCTGGATCGAAACCCGCCAGGAGCATTTGATGGCGGTCAGTCAGGAGCGCGACCAGGTGCACGATCTGGAGGTCGCAGCGGCGAGCGACGGCCGCCTGCTTGCGGTCCGCGATCGCGGCCTTGCCGACTGCGGCGACGGCTGCGAGGGCGTCTATTGGGGCTTCCTGATGCCCTTCCTCGGCGCTGTCGAGCTCCCGAACGGCTATGACTGGCCGATCGGCGACATCAAGGTGAAGGTCGCGGTCACCAACAAGTCCGCGCTCTCGCCGGCGCGCGCTTTCGGCGAGCTGCCGACCCGCTTTGCCATGGAGCGCGCCATCGACATGGTGGCCAGGCGCTGCGGCATGGAGCCGGCGGATCTGCGCCGCAAAAACTTGGTTGCCACGCTGCCCTACACCTCGATCACCAACGAATATTTCGACAGCGGCGACTTCATCAAGGTGTGGGACAACCTGATGGCGCACGCCGACCTGCCGGGCTTCCGCGCCCGCCAAGCCGAGGCGCGGGCCGAGGGACGCTATCTCGGAATCGGCTTCGGCCTTGGCGTGGAGCTCTCGGGCGTCGCATCCGAACTCTTCGTGCCTATGGAGAATCAGCCGGGCTACGGCGCCGCGACCGTGCGGCTCGACCCGCGCGGCAAGGTGCTTGTCTTCGAGGGCGACGCCCCCGGCGGACAGGGGCATGAGACCACCGTCGCTCAGGCCGTCGCCCACAGCTTTGGCATCCACCCCAACGATGTCGTCGTGACGACCGGCGACACGGGCACGACGCCCTTCGGCTCCGGCACCGTCGGCGCCCGCGCCGGTTCCTACTTTGTCAGCGCTGCGGTCCAAGCCTGCGACTTCTTGAAGGAAAAGATCGGGCGCATCATGGCGCACGACCTCGCGCTCGCCGATGCGTCGCCGGCGGATTTCTCCTTCAGGGACGGCTTTGTGACCTATCAAAGGGATACGAATATCAAGAAGACCTTCCGCGAGGCGGTGGAGCGCATCATCATGGCGCCGATCAACCTGCCGAAGGGCGAATCGGGCGGCCTCGAGCACACCGCCTTCTTCGAGGCCGAGAAGCCGATGATCGCCTTCAACGCCGATGTCTGCACCGTCGAGGTCGATATCGAAACCGGCCAGTTCGAGATCCTGAGCTGGACCACATCGGAGGATGTCGGGCAGATCATCAATCCGCAGATTGTCGAAGGGCAGATGCAGGGCGCCATCGTCCAAGGCCTCTCAAACACCATGTTCGAGGAATTCGTCTACGACGAGAACGGCCAGCAGCTCACCGCCGACTTCGAGAACTACAAGCTTGCGACTGCGGCGGATGTGCCGGACATCACGGTCACCCACGCGCCGACTCCCTGCCCCTACACCCCGCTTGGCAGCCGCGGCATCGGCGAGGGCCGCCCCTCCGACGTGCCGGGCACGCTCTGCAACGCCATCTGCGACGCGCTCGGCCCCTTCGGCATCGAGATCACGGCGCTTCCGCTGCGGCCCGATTCGCTCTGGCGGATGATCCAGGCGGCACGCGGCGCGCAGGCGGCGGACGGGGTCTCCTGAGCCGCGCCCCCTGCCGTGCGCGGGTAGGGGGCGATGGCGGTGGAGCGGGTGCGCATCGGCTCCGGCGCCGGTTTCGCCGGCGACCGCTGGGAGCCGGCGGTGGAGCTGGTCGAGCGTGGCGATCTCGACTACATCGCCTTCGAATGCCTTGCCGAGCGCACCATCGCCCGCGAGACGCTCGCCATGCGGCGCGGGCGCGGGCGCGGCTACAACCCCCAGCTCGAGGAGCGCATGCGCGCGGTGCTGCCGGCGGCAGCGAAGCGGGGCGTGCGGGTGCTCAGCAACATGGGCGCCGCCGATCCGCTGGCGGCGGGCCGCAGAACCAGCGAAATCGCGGCCGATCTCGGGCTCGGCGACCGGCGCTGCGCCGTGCTGCTCGGCGACGACGTGCGGGACGCCGTCGCGGCCCGCCCCGGCCTCCGCCTCTTGGAGACCGGCGCACCGCTGGAAAGCATTTTACCCCGGATGACCGCGGCCAATGCCTATCTCGGCGCCGACGCCGTGGCTCACGCGCTCGCGACCGGCGCGCCGGTGGTGATGACGGGCCGCGTCGCCGACCCCTCGCTCTTCCTCGGCCCGATCATCGTCGCGCTCGGCTGGCCCTACGAGGAGGACGAGCGCCTCGCTCAGGGCACGGCGGCAGGCCACCTGCTCGAATGCGCGGGCCAGGTGACCGGCGGCTACTTCGCCGACCCCGGTGTTAAGGACGTGCCCGGATTGGCCCGCCTCGGCTTCCCCTTCGCCGACGTGACGGCTGCGGGAGCCGTCACCATCGGCAAATGCGCCGGCAGCGGCGGGCGCATCGATATCGCCACGTGCACGGAGCAGCTTCTCTACGAGGTCGACGATCCGGCGGCCTACATCACCCCCGACTGCGTATTGGACATGACCGGCGTGTCCTTCCGCCCGGTCGCGCCCGACCGGGTGGCGGTCCTCGGCGCCAGGGCGCGCCCCCGCACCCCCACATACAAGGTAAGCGTCGGCTATTTCGCAGGCTATCTGGGCGAGGGGCAGCTTTCCTACGGCGGCGCCGGCGCGGTCGCCCGCGCGCGGCTCGCTGGCGAGATCGTGACCGACAGGCTGCGCCTGCGGGGCTTCGTCTATGACGAGCTTCGCTTCCACCTGATCGGCCTCGACAGCTTGCACGGCGCCGGCAACGGCCGGGCCGAGCCCTACGAGGTCAGGCTCCGCGTCACCGGCCGCACGGGCGAGCGGGCAGCGGCGGAGGCGGTGGGCTTCGAGGTGGCCGCGCTCTACACCAACGGGCCGGCGGGCGGGGCCGGAGATGCCGCGGCGGTCCGCGAGATTCTTGCGGTGCAGTCGGTGCTGCTGCCGCGCGGTCTGGTGCAGCCACGCGTGGAGGTGATCGAGGCCGGATGATGCTGACGGTGCGCGATCTCGCCCACGCCCGCGCCGGCGACAAGGGGCGCGACGTCAACATCTCGGTCATCGCCCGCGACGAGGCGAGCTACGAACGGCTCCGGCGCGAGCTGACCGAGGCGCGCGTGGCGGCGGCCTTCGCCGCGCTCGCCGCGGGTCCCGTGCGCCGTTACGCCCTGCCGGGGCTCGGGGCGTTCAACTTCGTGATCGAGCAGGTGCATGGCGGCGGCGTGACCGCGACCGGTGCGCTCGACATCCACGGCAAGAGTCTCTCGTCGCTCATGCTGGCGATCCCGCTGCCGGGCAACGAGCCCGACGCGGCGGCGCCGGTCAGCCTGCCGTGTCCAACCAAATCGTGACCGGGCCGTCGTTGATGAGGTGGACCTGCATGACCTGCCCGAAGCGCCCGGTCGCGGTCGCGATCCCATGCCCGGCGAGGGACGCGACGAAGAGCTCGTAGAGCCGCTCGCCCTCATCGGGCGGGGCGGCGCGCGAGAAGCCGGGCCGGTTGCCGCGGCTCGTGTCGGCGGCGAGGGTGAATTGGCTCACCACAAGCGCAGCGCCGCCGCCGGCCAGGATCGAACGGTTCATCTTCCCCTGCTCGTCCTCGAGGATGCGCAGGTTGGCGATCTTGCGCGCGAGCAGACGGGCCTCGTCGTCGCCGTCGCCCGCCATCGCGCAGACGAGGATCAGCATACCCTTGCCGATCCGGCCGACGGTCGTCCCACCCGTCTCCACATGGGCTTCCGAGACCCGCTGGATAAGCGCCCTCATGCGTCCTCCTTCACGGCCGGCGACGGCCGCGGTGCGTCGAGGCGGTCCTGAGGATCATATCCGAGTCCTTATCGACATGGTTCCGGTTTTCGGCCGCGGCCCTGCGTTCGAGGGCGCCGCCCGCCCTCGCGCCGGCGTGCCGGATCGTCGGCGGCATCGTCTCGTGCGCCTGCGACACGACTGGCACCGCGCTTTCACTGCCGCCGTTCATGCGCGCCTGCCGCATCGGTTTGCCAAGGCAGGCGCCCGGACATTACCTTGCCGGTGATGTCGGCAGCACCGCCAGAGACGGGCGCAGCAAGCGGCGGGCCGCTGCGCGGACGCGCACTTATCGTGCCGACGTCGCTGCTGCTGCTCGGCGGCATCGCCTACGGCGGCATCTTCTCGGCCAACAAGCTCGCGGCCGGCGGCGCTTTTCCGGTCTTTGCCTATACCTTCTGGATCGCGCTCTTCGCCGGCCTCGCGCTGCTGATCGCGGGCGCGCTCACCGGCACCCTGCCGCCGGTGAGTCGGGCGCACCTGCTGCAATACGCCCGCCTCGCCGTGCTCGCCGTGATGCTGCCGGTGCTGGCGACCGCCTTCGCAGCCCGCGAGCTGCCGGCCGCCGTCATTACCCTGGTGCTCACGCTGGTGCCGGGGTTCACCTACTTGATGTCCTTCGCCGCGCGGCTGGAGCGCTTCGAGGCGCTGAGCCTCGCCGGACTGGTTCTCGGCGCGGTGGGGGTGCTGCTGATCGTGCTGCCCGACCAGGGCCTGCCGGCGGCCGGCGCCTGGGTGTGGATGCTGGTGGCGATGGTGGCCGCGGTCGCGGCTGCCGGCTCCAATGTCGTGGCCGCCGCCTACCGCCCGCCGCGCACGCACTCGCTCGCGCTCGCCTGCGGCATCCTGCTTGTAGCCGCCGCCGGCATGCTGCCGGTGATGCTGGTGACCGACGGCCCCTATCTCTTCACCGATGCAGGATGGCCCGGAATCGCCGGCATGGCCTGGGCCGCCGCGATCCACTGCATCACCTTCTACTGCTTTCAGGAGGTGACGCGGCGCGCCGGCGCGGTCTTCTTCGCGCAGTTCAACTATCTGGTGGTGGCCGCTGGTATCTTCTGGGCGCTGCTGATCTTCGACGAGACGCTCGGCCTCTGGGTCTGGGCGGCTCTGGCCTGCATGGTCGCCGGCATCTGGCTCGTCAACACCGGCGCCCGGCGCCGCGCGGCAAGCCCGTCGTGATCGATCCGCTGCAATGCGGCCGCCCCGGCTCGCCGCCGCTTGCTACAATCGTTCGTCCATAGCCATTCCGGAGGTGAGCGGTGCGCTCGATGTTCTTCGACTGTCCTTCCTTTTTGGCAGCTCTCTACGACGACGAGCTGCGGGCGATCGTCCCCGACCTGGCGATGACCGTCGACGATGTGCCGGGCGGCGACGTGGCAGCCCATGTTGGCGATGCGCTCGGCGTCATCAACGACCACACCTACATGCCGGCGGATGTGCTGGCTGCCTGCCGCGCTCTCAAGGTGATCGTATTCATGGGCACCGGCGCGTCGAGCTATATCGACGTGGCGGCGGCGGAGAGGCTTGGCATCGAGGTGCGCACCATCAAGGGCTACGGCGACCGCACGGTTGCCGAGCACGCGCTGGCGCTGATGTTCGACTGCGGCCGCCAGACCGCGCGGATGGACCGCGCCCTCCGTGCCGGCACGTGGCGGACGCTGGATGGCGTCGAGTTCGCAGGCAAGACGCTCGGCGTGGTCGGCACCGGCGGCGTCGGCCGCGAGACGGTGTGCCTCGGCGCGGCGCTCGGCATGGAGGTGATCGCCTGGAACCGCAGCGGCGTGCCGGACGATCTTCCCTGCACGCCGGTGGAGACCCTGGACGGGCTGCTCGCAGAGGCTCATGTCGTCTCGCTCCATCTCGGTCTCAACGACGAGACGCGCGGCCTGATCGACGGACGCCGTCTCGCCCTGATGCGCCCCGGTGCGATCCTGATCAACACGGCGCGGGGCGCGGTCGTGGACGAGGACGCGTTGATCGAGGCGCTGCGCGGCGGAAAGCTCCGCGCCGCCGGCCTCGATGTCTTCGCGGACGAGCCGATCGACGCGGCCCATCCCCTGGCGGCGCTGGAGAACGTCACCCTCACGCCGCACGCCGCCTTCATGACCGCCGAGGCCTCCGCCCGCCTGCTGCGAATGGCGTTGGAGCAGATGCGCGACGCGCTGGAGGCCCTGGGCGCGCCGGCCCCCTTCCCCGCCGACACATAAACCGAGATGCCGCAGACCCGTCTGCCCGGGCTTCTCCCTCGAAGCTGGAAGACCGAACGGCAGCAGGCCCTGGTGGCATAACTTGCGGTCTTCACTCAAGAGTTGGCCGAACCGAAGGGGGCCCGACAGCCAGATCATACCGCGTGAGATGCGGCTTTCACCGGAAGCTCACGTTGGACGCCTTCGGCAGCACAGCTCGCGTGGAATGGGATCCGGGTGCGGCGGTGACACCACTGGGTCACTTGGCATGCTTCGCCGAATATCTGAGAGTGAGCGATCCCTTCGAGGCAGGGACGGCGTGAAATGAGCGGCGGGGCGGTCTGCCAGATATGCGGCGGCCGGGGGCTGCCCTATGCGAGCCGCGAGGGCGTGGCAGTCAGCCGCTGCCAGGACTGCTCCTTCGTCTTCGTGGCCTCGATGCCGAACGCCGCCACCGTCCGCGCTTTCTATACGGACGCCTACGCCGCCGCCACCGCCGGCTATTTCGTCAAGGTCGCCTCGAAGATGCGCCGCTGCCGCCGCCGTGCCCGCTGGCTCGTCCGTCGCGCGTCCGGCCGGCGCTTCCTCGACGTGGGTTGCAACGGCGGCTTCATGACCGAGGCGATGCGGGAGCTGAACTTCGAGAGCCACGGTGTCGATCTCGACCCCATCTCCATCGCCTGGGCACGGGAGCACTATCCGGGCGGCCATTTTCACGTCGGCACGGCCGAGGCGTTCGTGCCCGCCAACGGCCCCTTCGACGTGGTTTACTGCTCCGAGGTGATCGAGCATTCCCCCGACGTGAACCGCTTTGTCGCGTCGCTTGCGGCGCTGATGGCGCCCGGCGGGATTCTCTTCCTGACGACGCCTGACATCGGCCACTGGCGCCGGCCGCGAGATCTTGCGGCGTGGGACGCATTCTGCCCGCCCGTCCACTGCGTCTATTTCAACCGCGCCACTCTGGCCCGCCTGCTGGAGAAGCACGGGCTCCGCATCGTGCACCGCCGCCCTGCCTTCAAGCCGGGGATCAAGGTGCTCGCCCGCAAGGCCGGCGCGCCCGACCGATCTTGACGGCCGCGGTGCGCGCGCATCCCGTGCAGGCAGGAGGCGCTGCCCTCCACCCCGATCCGCTCCAGGCCGCACCGAAGGGAATCCTCGCTCGCCACCTTGGTCATGCCCAGCAGTGCCGGATTGACACCGTCGTCGCGCAGCACCGCGATGTGCGCATAGCGCCGCTGGCCCGCAGGAACCCACAGCATCAGCGTCCCCAGGATGTCCCGTTTCGACGGCGTGTTCGAGCTCGCGTCGTGCAGCGGGCTGTCCGCCACCAGCGCGTCGAAGCGGCCGCTGACCGTCAGGTGCTCGGCGAAAAGCGCCAAGTGACCAGCGGTGTCGCCGCCGCATCCGGATCCCATTCGACGGGGACCGTGCCGCCGAAGGCGTCCACCTTCACGGCCTCTCGGGCAAGCTCCCGCGCGGTGCCGGGACCATCACCCACAGGGTGAGCCCCGAGGGGCTGCCTCGATTCCTTCATACCCCCACTCCACGACGACTATCTCCAATCCAACCCTTCGTTCAACTGCTAGATTCAGGATAAAACCCTGCGTCACCGGGCACAGGCCGCCCCTTGCGCGAGCGGGGCGCGTCGTGGTGACATGGTCCGGCACTCAGCGTGACGCTGCGACTTACGGGAGGAACCAGTGCCTTTCGACCTGCCGCCCACCCATCACTTCAAGGTCGAGGCAGCCGCCACCAGCCGCTGCCGCCTCCAGGCCACAACACGTCAGCACACCGTGATCATCGATGAGCCAGCGGTGCGCGGCGGCAGCGACAGCGCCGCCACACCGCTGGAGACAATGCTCTCGTCGTTTCTCGCCTGCCTCAACGTCATTTCGCATCTCATCGCAGAGGAGATGGGGATCGAGATTGAAGATCTCTCCATGTCTCTCGATGCCACTTTTGACACCGATGGGATTCGCAACACGACGCCGACAACGCTTCCCTTCCCGGAAATCGCGCTGACCATGAACATCACCACATCGGCCTCGGACGCCGAGGTCGCTCGGCTCCGCGAGGACCTGGAGAAGCGCTGCCCCGTGACGGTCATACTCACCCAGGCTGGCACAAGGATTAATGCGACCTGGAACGTGACGAGGCCGTGACTGTGCGGCAGGGGGCGTTGCGCTAACCCGGGCTTATCGTCTCCGCCCCCACGTCACGTCTCTCAGGCGTCGGGTGCTCGCGTCGCATGCTGTCTGAGCGCCTCGCCGCAACCCGAACGCGGCCTGTCGCGCTCTTCTTTCAAGGGGTGCTGCGGGCCTCATGTCCACGACATTGCCGTTTGCCCATCACCCAGCTTGTAGGTGACGACTCATCACCTGTACATGAGGTTTGGAAGCCACAGGGCGAGCTCCGGAAACGCGAATATAATCCCCAGAACGATGATTTCAACCTGCAAGAACCACCAGATACCATGATAAATTTCTTTGAAGTTAAAGGCTCAATTCGTGATTTGTATGCATTGTGATAGGATAGTTTCTGGTTTTCCTTTGGGGTCAGAGAGATGGATCACGAGCGCTTTCGGGAGTGGTTTTCGCGTGTCGACGAGTTGACGGCGGCGCAGCGCAAGGAGGTTGCAGCGGTGCTGTCCGACCCGCCGGAGGGCGCGGCCTCGCTGGCGGCAATCGAGTTGGGTGTCGACGAGGAGCGGCGCTGCCCGCATTGCGGCGCCGGCGGTGCGGTGTCGCGGGGCAAGGCGCGCGGTCTGCGCCGGTTTCGGTGCAAGGGCTGCGGGAAGACCTTTGGAGCGCTCACGGGGACGGCGTTGTCCGGGCTGCACCACAAGGAGCGCTGGCTTGCCTTCGGCGCCTCGCTTGCCGAGGGCGAGACGATCAAGGCGTCTGCCGCGCGCTGCGGGATTGCGCCGAGCACGGCGCATCGCTGGCGCCACCGCTTTCTCGCGGCGGTGCGCCAGGCGCCGGATCGGCTTGCCGGGATCGTGGAGGCGGATGAGACCTTCGTTCTCGAGAGCCGCAAGGGGGAGCGGAAGCTGGATCGCAAGCCGCGCCGACGCGGCGGCAAGGCCCGCAAGCGCGGCCTCTCGCGCGAGCAGGTGCCGATCCTGGTCGCCGCCGACCGGGCCGGCTCGACCCTCAGCCATACCCTGCCGGCGCTGAACGCA
This sequence comes from Alphaproteobacteria bacterium, assembly GCA_965200785.1. Classification (GTDB taxonomy): domain Bacteria; phylum Pseudomonadota; class Alphaproteobacteria; order Bin95; family Bin95; genus Bin95. Next base: position 40,843 of record CBDAVA010000003.1, read on the forward strand.
GACAACATCAGAGAGGTGCTGGAGCCGGTCCTCGCCCCGGACGCGCTGCTGGTCTCCGACGCCAACCGTTGCTATCCGCCCGTCGCGGCGGCGCTCGATATCCGTCACGAGAGCATCAACGCCTCCGCCGGCGAGCGCGTCCGGGGGGCCGTGCACATCCAGACGGTCAACAGCCGCCACAGCCAGATCAAGGGCTTCCTGCGCGGCTTCCGGGGCATCGCCACCAAGTACCTGGACAGCTATCTGAGGTGGTTCCATCTCGTGGAACTCGGCGAGCAGCCATCGCCGCGAGCCTGCCTTGAGGCCGCGACGGCAAGACCATGCATACGTCTCGCTAATTGAGCCAAGTTAAATCCTGGAGACACACTTTTTAGAACGAATGCGTTCAGCCCGACGGGAGGCGTGATCAAGCCTATTTCGAGCGACTTGGTGACAAGAACGCCGATCCAGATCGGATCCATGCCAAGCTTCGCCAAGGGCGGCAGGAAAATCGGCACTGTAAGAAACATGACTGAGATCGGGTCGATGAAGAGGCCCAGAACGAGCATGAGAAGCAAATACAACAGCAACAGCACCCGTGGATGAACATCCATGCTGACGATGCCTTCTGTGACAGCCGAGGATGTTCCGCTGACAGCCAGATAGGACGTAAAAATCAGAGCCCCGACCAGAATAATGAAGATCACAGAGGTTGTCTTTGCCGTTTCGGTGAAAACGGATCGAAGGACCTGGAAACTCAGACGCCCTCTGAAAAGCGCAATGAGAAATGCTCCGCCCGCCCCCATGGCGCCAGCTTCAGTCGGCGTGAAGATGCCCGCATAGATACCCCCGATCACCACAACGGCCAAAAGTAAAGCAGCCCAAACATCCTTGAGTGAGCGGAATTTCTCGGACCTGGGAGCTGGCGGCAATGGAGGCGCCAACTCGGGATTGCGGAGCACGCGTACGTAGATCATCACAGAAAAACAGAAGGCCGTGAGAAGCCCGGGAACAATACCAGCGATAAAGAGTCGCGGGATGGATTCCCGCGCAATGATACCGAAGACAATCAGAACCACGCTGGGGGGGATCATGCCGGCGAGCGTGCCCACGGTCGCGATGCATCCCGCGGCGAGCCGACGATCGATGTTGTTCTTGAGCATTTCGGGTAGAGCGACCCGACCGAAAACCGCGGTCGTCGAGGTCGTCGAACCCGAACATGCGGCGAATCCGGTCGCAGCAAAGGTCGTCGCCAGCACCAGACTGCCTCTCAAATGCCCGACCCATGCGCGTGCGGCGCCGAACATGTCCTCCGTCACCCTGGACGCGATGGCCATGTGGCCCATCAGAAGGAACAGCGGCACGGCGCTCAACGAGTAGCCCGAACCAATATCGAAGAGGCGCGCGCCGAGCGTGTTCAGGGTTGAGTCGAGACCGCGGGTGGTTGCGAAACCGATCGCACCCATGAGGAGCAGCGTAAATCCGACCGGCACCCTTAATGCCAGGAGGAGCGCGACTCCTGCGATGATGAGAATCGGGATGATTGGATCGGTCAAGTTTCCTCGGCGAGCATAGTCGGCCCCTCTTCTTCGATGAGCCTGTCCAGAACGATCAAATTCATGAGCTGAATCAGGAAACGCAGCGACAGTACCAGAAAACCAATCGCGATCGTCATTCGCGACGGCCACGTCACCACCGAAATTGCTCCTAAAATTGTATCCCCCATGACATAATTTTCCCAAGACGAGACCGCGGTATACCAAGTCAATGCCGCGGCAAAGACGAGAAACACGCTCAGTTGAAGGAATTGAAGCAATTTGCGCCATCGTCTGGGCAACCTGCTATAAAGCGCGTCGATCGCGATATGAGAATTCTCGCGCTGTGCAAAGGCAAGGCCCAGGTAAATGACCAAGACGAACAAAAGGCTTACGTATTCGTACGACCCTGGCACATTAGTGGTAGTGAGATATCGGACTAGCACGTCGGCCACGGTGATTACCATCATGGCCGCGACCGCCGCAGCCGAGACATAACCGAGTATGTCCTCGATGTGCCTCTGGGCACTCAATAGCGCTCTTTTCGCCGTAGAGACCATTGTGTCTTCTTGCCGATCCGCGCTGCCCCAGAATTTGGTCCAGTCACAAAGACTTTCGATCGGTCGGTCGTGTGCGCTCCGCCCCTGCGACGGCAATTCAAAAAAAACGGGAAGCATTCGACGGGAATTCGCCTCGCCCCGGAGCCGAACGCTTCCCACACGTGTTGAACGACATGCTGCTCGGCCTATGAAGCCGGCATCCGCTTCTCTCGGTTATCCGCCGTGCTTCTTCAGCAGCTCGAAGTAGGTGTTGAGGAGAGTTGCTCCATCGATCCCCTTTTCTGCCATTTCCGCCTTCCAGTTTTCCCTGGCCCCCATCGCGGCTTCTTCCAGTTTCTCGCGTTCGGCGAACCTGACTTTCTCTACACCGAGCTCCTCCGTCAGTTTTGCCTCGGCCTCCCCGTCTCGCAGGACGGTCAGCGCTTGGGACCGGGGGACCATCTCGTCGTTGAGGTCCGCGATGATCTGCTGGATATCCGCCGGCAGCTCCTCCCAGGCCTCCTTGTTCATGACCAGCGTCATGGGGAAGTAGTAGAAGGGCATGTACGCGTACCAGTATTCGAAGATGTCGCCGAATCCGAAGTCGGCTGCTGCTGCTGGAGCGCCCATGATGGCGGCGTCGACAACCCTTCTCTCCGCCGCTGCCGGAAGCTCACCCCAGGGGATCGCATAGCCCGTGATGCCGGCGGCCTCGAGTGCATCGCCCGCGCCGCCGTGAGCGCGGATCTTGATCTGCTTTAGCTCCTCCATCGTATTGACATGATCGTACGACAGCATCTCGATCCTAGCCCACTGACCAACGAACATGAATTTCTGGTTGAGCGCATCAAATTCCGCTTGAAGGTCCGGCATATTGAAGAACTCGTGTGACGCCAGATTGTGCGCTTCCGCATTGTCGGTCAAAAACGTCATAACTGTCGTCGTCGCGCGCGGGTAGAGACCGGGATTATACACTGCCGAGAGCTGCCCGACATCGAACGAGCGCGCCTTGAGACCGTCTGGCTGCCCTGCAAATTTACCCAGCGTCCCACCGAAGAGCCGGGTGAATGTCACCCTGCCATCGGTGCGCGCCTCGACTTCATCCATCCACACGCGGGACGCTTCGTTGAGCGCCGCTTCGCCGAAGGCTGAATGATATGTGAGATGTATCTTGTCTTCGGCCATGGCAGCTCCCGGCACTGCGAGAACCGCAACAAAGGCCGCTGCAAGCAATTTGCGTTGTAGCGTCATGGTTCGACCTCCCGTTTTCCAACCTGTGCGAAGGATGCTGATCGCTGCTGTCGTGGCTATGCTTCGTTCTGAATCTTTCGCTCCTCCACACGCCGCAAATTCGTTTCACTCGCTGCAGGCATGCAAAACCGGCTCTGACCGGTCATGGACTAGGGCCGCGCCTGCCAAACGACCCTAGCCGGATAGGTTCCCCTCCGCCCCTTCGTGTGCGGGAAAGTTCAATTCGATGCGAACGCCGTTGGGGTCGTGGACAAAGATCTGGTGCAGGTCGAGGTGTGGCACCTTGCGATGGCAGGCGGCGATGCCGCGTTCCTCCAGCCTCGCGACCATGTCCTTGAGCCCGGTGGCCTCGAACGCGATGTGATCGATCGGGCCGGTGGCGGTGTCCGCGGCGCCCCCGCGCCCATGGTCTCGCTTGTCGAGATAGTCTCTCAGCTCGGCCACGTGGATCACCGCGCGCTCACCCAGATAAATCCAGTGGCCGTCGAAGGCGAAGGGCGGGCGGTAGCCGTCCTCGAGGCCCAGGACATCGACGTAGAAGTCGCGAGTCGCCTCGAGATCCCTGGTCAGAACGAGGACGTGATTGAGATTTTCCAGGGGCATGATCGCGTCCTCCACGCCGATCCGCTCAAGCATATTCGCCGGGTTTCACCGGTCTGGCAATCAACAAGCCGTCTTCGCGGCTCACCGGCATGGCGAAATCGAAGCGGTCGACGTCGGTCGCCAATTCCAGGTCCCTCAGTCTGTACTGCGGCTTGCCGGGATCGACGAACCATCGTCCGCATGCAGAGTTGAACGCACGCTCGACGTACGCATGCGGGTCCCGCACGCCATCGACCAGAATTTGGGCGATATAGTCTGCGCATGAGCGATCCTCGTCACCTTCGCGATCATCCGTGATTCCGGTGATGACGAAGGTGACCTCGTCCGCCCCCGCCTCGCGCACGTGCGCGGCCGTGGCCGAAGCCGTCGGAAAGCTCGTGACGAACAGCGCTTTCGCATTGCGCGAGCGATAGACGCCCTGCGTCCCGTTGCTCGTCCGATGGATGATCCGCCGACCGTTCAGATCCCGATCGAGAAGGTCGACCGAGGAGTTGCTCAGATCGAACGCTGGAACGGGCAGCGTGCCGACCTCGCCCATCGCCAGCGCGCCGTCGAAGCGCCTCAGCGCGAGCGCCTCCTCAACCGTTGACGTGAGAACGATGCTCGAGGCGCCGCGCGAAAAGGCGAATGCCGCAGTCGTGAATGCAAGAAGCACGTCAACGACCACCACAGCGCCCGTGGCCCGGTCACAGTTGTCCACTGTGGCGAACCTGATCTGCATGGTCTATTCGCACATTCCTTGTGACGAGGGCGGCTCAAGCAACGACCGGCCTGATGTTCTTGAACTCACGGACAGCAGCCGTCTGCGCGACTTCGTTCGGCAATCGCTCCATCGCCGAGCCGCCGAAGAAGCCGTGAACGTGCGTCGTCCGATGCAGCACGTACTCCGTTTCCCGGGCGGTCGACATCGGACCGCCGTGCGCGAGAACGAAGATGTCCGGATTCACGGCGCGGGCTGCGTCGGCGATGGCTTGAACGTCCTCGACCGCCGTATCGAGGGGCCGAGCGTTGCGCGCGCCGATTTCGCCGCTGACGGTGAAACCCATATGGGTGACGATGATGTCCGCCCCGGCCTCGGCCATTTGCGTCGTCGTTTCCGGGTCATAGCCGAAAGGCGCCGTGACCAAATCCATCTCGTGCGCCAGCCTGATCACGGCGACCTCCTTGTCGAGAGACAGGCCGGAGCCCTCCAGATTCTCCCTGAAGACACCGTCGATCAGCCCGACCGAGGGCCAATTCATGACACCCGTGACGCCATTGTTCCTGAGCTCCTGAAGATAGGCCGGCATGTAACGGAACGGATCTGTCCCGTTGATCCCACCGATAAACGGCGCTCTCCTCAGTTGAGGGATAATCTCCCTGGCCATTTCCAGGGTCACTGCATTGGCGTCGCCATAGGGCAGAAGACCAGCCAAGGAGCTCACCCCTGCCATGCGGTATTTCGCCGTATTGTAGCCGAATATCAAATCGCATCCGCCCGCTTCACAGCACTTCGCGGAGAGCCCCGTTCCACAACCTGCAGCCGTGATGTACCGGCCTGCGTCGACCTCGGCCCTGAGCATGGCGAGTATCGACTTGCGATCCATTGAGTGCCTCCACATATCCTTTTCTGACTGTTCAGACATTGAGGAGATCGATCAATTTCTCGGCCATTTCCACGGCAAATTCTGGATTGTTTATGTGCAACTGTCTTTCGTGGATCTCGACGATATCGCGGTCCAGATATTCCCGAATAGTGGAAAAGAGAGCGCTATCAACTTCGGGATTGAAGAATGGATTTTCCGGCATATCAATTCCCGAAATACCCTTGAGAGGAAGATAAAGATGGACCGGTCCGTTGGCGCGATTGAGCTTCTCGCAGAGGCGCTTTCCGAGGATCTTGTTCTCCTCGGCGTTCGTCCTCATGACCGTGACATTCGCGTTATGCCGATAGAGGATCCGCGAGCGGAACTTCTCGGGCACCGTATCCATCGGTCCGAAGTCGCATACGTCCAGGGCGCCGACGGATACCACCTGGGGCAATCCGGCTTTCCCGGCTGCCTCCAGACGCGTGGGGCCGGCGCTGTGGATGCCGCCGAGCAAGTCATCCACGATCTCGGTCACAGTGACGTCGAGCACCCCATCCAGCGCCTCGGACGCGGCGAGCGCTTCCAGCGAGCGCCCGCCGGTGCCGGCCGAGTGGAATGGAAGCACCTCGATACCCTCTTCCTCCAGGCGCTTTCGAGCCACGTCGACGCACGCGGTCGTGACGCCGAACTGCGACGCGCCGACGACGAGTTTCTCGTTCCTGGATGCCGGGGCAGGGAACTTGTTGACCATGCCAACGATGGCGCCGGCTGCATTGCCGATGATGGGCGTGAACAGCGAGTTGAGACCGGCGATATCGACAATCGGATACATCATCACGATGTCCCTACCGGCAACCAGACGGCTCGTGTCACCGCATGCCAACGTGGAGACCATGACTTTAGGTACACCGATGGGCAGCTCGTGCATGGCGGTGGTGACCATCGTGGTTCCGCCGGAGCCGCCAAGGCCGATAATGCCGTCCAGCCTGCCCTCGCGGTGGAGCCTCCTGACGATGGCGCTTGCACCGGCAGCCATGGCCGTGACGGCGCGGCCGCGGTCTCCCGCCGCCCGCAATTCGTCCAAGTCCTCGCCGGCAGCGGCGGCAACGTCGCGCGCAGGGATGTCGGGCTGAATTGTCGGCGCCTGGATAACGCTCGTATCCACTAAAAGGGTTTTCACGCCTTCGGATATGATTTGATCGCGAAGAAAAGCGTATTCCTCGCCCTTCGTATCGAACGCGCCAAGGATTACGATTGTCCTCACCGTTCCGCCCCGACTTGTATTTTGTGCTCCTCTTGCCAAGAAGCACATCTAAACGTCGCAAACAAAAACCCAGAATACCACAGTGCCAATCGGCGCTTGTCATAGGTCTGACTGATGAGACATCATCATTCATCCTGAACGAGTGCTTGTCGCGGGAATGCCCGGTCGCGAGGGCAGGGGGGGGGAGACGACTGCATGCTGCCAACATCCGTCAAGCCGCTGTCCGGGAATACCCTCGAGCAACTGCGCGCCGTGAGCGTCGCCACGATCGCCATGCAGCTCCTCAAGCGCGGCCTTCGCCACACGTTTATCCTGGGCGCCCGTCCCCTGAATCCGAAGCACGCGCGCTTTGCGGCCGAGGCCTACACCTTGCGCACCGTGCCGATGCGCGAGGACCTCAGCACGCCGGAGATTCTGGCCGACCCGGAATACCCCCAACGCAAGGCCATCGAGGCATGCCCGTCTGGCCAAGTGCTAGTCTGCGACTGCCGGGGCGTGCAGAGCGCCGGAATTCTGGGCGACATCCTGATCACCCGGCTCATGGTCCGCAGGGCCGCGGCGTTCGTCGCCGACGGCCCCATGCGCGATGCGGCGGCGGTCGCCGCCATCGAGTTTCCGACCTTCTGCACCGGTAGTGCTGCGCCTGCCAGCCTGGCCGCCCATTTCGCCGCTGCCGTACAAGATCCGATCGCCTGCGGCGGCGTCGCGGTGTTCCCCGGCGATGTCCTGGTCGGCGATCCCGACGGCGTGTGCGTCATTCCGCGCGGCATCGCCGACGACGTGGCCCGCGACGCCGGCGAGCAGGAACTGACGGAAGAGTTTATCCTGGAACGCATCCGGGACGGTGCACCTGTGCCCGGCTCGTACCCGCCGAACGAGGCAACACTTGCCGCATTCGAGGCTTGGCGGAGGGATCGAACGTAACGTCCGGACCGTCGTGCAAAAGACGCGGCGGGCGCCTGCCATCCGACCGATCCGACCTCCGTTCTCTGGGGAGCGCGGGCTCACCGAACCTTCGCCGCCGATCCTGCCGATGTTAGAGTGGTCGCTTGACTGCCGGCCTCCCTTGACGGCGGCGGATCAATCTGACTGCGCCGGTCACTCGATTTGAGATGCGGGTGGAGGACTTGGGATGGAAATGCGGCACCTCAAAACCTTTACGGAGGTCGTGAAGCAAGGTGGGTTTGGCAAAGCGGCCAAGTCGCAGAATCTGGCTCAATCCACAATCACATTGCAGATACAAGAGCTTGAGCGAGTTCTTGGCATCACGTTATTTGAGCGGAAGGGACGTAACGTCAAACTCACTGAGCTAGGATGCCTTTGCTTCGAAAAAGCAGACAATCTTCTCGCCCAGGCGAATGAGCTGCGTCAGTCCATGCGCGAATTGGCGTCGGCTGAAAAGGGGCGGGTGACCATCGGAGTCATTGAGCCCACTGCCGGCATCCGTATGCCAAATGTCATTGCGCAGTTCTGCGAAAATTGGCCGCGGGTTGAAACCACGATAAGCTCCGGCAATAGCCGCCACATGAGTGGACGCGTGCTTTCCGGCGAATTCGATTTCGCAAGGCTCAATTAGCGAGACGTATGCATGGTCTTGCCGTCGCGGCCTCAAGGCAGGCTCGCGGCGATGGCTGCTCGCCGAGTTCCACGAGATGGAACCACCTCAGATAGCTGTCCAGGTACTTGGTGGCGATGCCCCGGAAGCCGCGCAGGAAGCCCTTGATCTGGCTGTGGCGGCTGTTGACCGTCTGGATGTGCACGGCCCCCCGGACGCGCTCGCCGGCGGAGGCGTTGATGCTCTCGTGACGGATATCGAGCGCCGCCGCGACGGGCGGATAGCAACGGTTGGCGTCGGAGACCAGCAGCGCGTCCGGGGCGAGGACCGGCTCCAGCACCTCTCTGATGTTGTCTGCGTTCAGCGCCGGCAGGGTATGGCTGAGGGTCGAGCCGGCCCGGTCGGCGGCGACCAGGATCGGCACCTGCTCGCGCGAGAGGCCGCGCTTGCGGGCCTTGCCGCCGCGTCGGCGCGGCTTGCGATCCAGCTTCCGCTCCCCCTTGCGGCTCTCGAGAACGAAGGTCTCATCCGCCTCCACGATCCCGGCAAGCCGATCCGGCGCCTGGCGCACCGCCGCGAGAAAGCGGTGGCGCCAGCGATGCGCCGTGCTCGGCGCAATCCCGCAGCGCGCGGCAGACGCCTTGATCGTCTCGCCCTCGGCAAGCGAGGCGCCGAAGGCAAGCCAGCGCTCCTTGTGGTGCAGCCCGGACAACGCCGTCCCCGTGAGCGCTCCAAAGGTCTTCCCGCAGCCCTTGCACCGAAACCGGCGCAGACCGCGCGCCTTGCCCCGCGACACCGCACCGCCGGCGCCGCAATGCGGGCAGCGCCGCTCCTCGTCGACACCCAACTCGATTGCCGCCAGCGAGGCCGCGCCCTCCGGCGGGTCGGACAGCACCGCTGCAACCTCCTTGCGCTGCGCCGCCGTCAACTCGTCGACACGCGAAAACCACTCCCGAAAGCGCTCGTGATCCATCTCTCTGACCCCAAAGGAAAACCAGAAACTATCCTATCACAATGCATACAAATCACGAATTGAGCCTTTCGCAATCTGTGCGCAGTCATTGGTGCATGGAGATTTAATCTTCGAGAAGCTCTTCGACGAGAGAATGTGCCTGTTCATGGCGGAAAATCACCCGCTTATGGATCGCGCCTCTATTGAGGCGAAAGACTTGGTCAAATACCGCCTGTTGCTCGCGGAACGGAGTTGCCCGTACCGGGAACTATTCGAATTGGAGCTGACGGCCATAACGGGACAACAGCCCGTCATCGTGGAAATTGGAAGCTTTGAAGGATTGCGACAGACGGCGGAGCTTGGCCTCGGCGTTGCCGTTCTTCCCGAGATACTCTGTCAAGATAACCCGGGACAGGGCGCCATTCGGCACGCGCGCGACATGGCCATCAACATGCCTATAGGGCTCATGCGGAAACCTGGAAACAGAAAGCTGCGAGTGGAGGTGCAGGCCCTCCTGCACAAGGTAAAGGCGGAGCTGACCGTACCGAGCAATCTCATAAATTTGTCGGAACTGAGCTCCCTCCGGAGAGGCGCTCGATAAGCCAACGTCGCGCGCACCCCGAAAGCCTCTCCTCTGCCGCAACGGCTGCTGGCGATGCACGCAGGCTAGCGAATGCTCAAGACCAGCTTGCCCCTGAGGTGGCGGCTGGCGCTGGTCGCGAGCGCGGAAGCGGCGTCCGCGAGCGGGAACATGCGAATTTCAGGCACCCGAACGGCGCCCGCCTCGACCAGCTCGAGGATGCGCATCAGGTGCGGTCGGTCGCGCCCGACGCTCGGGCGGTGCGCGGTCACGTCGCCGCGTGGGGGCTCCGGCGCGGTCGGGCCTGAGGCGATGAACGCCGCGCGGCCTCTGGGCCTCAGCACGGCGAAGGACCGCCGGGCCACGCCGCCGCCCACGGTCTCCAGCACGGCATCGCAGTCGGAGACCGCTTCCGCAAAGTCCTGCGCGGCGTAGTCGATCACCTGGTTGGCGCCGAGGCCGCGCACATAGTGGGTGTTGCGGGCGCTGCACGTGGCGATGACCTCGGCGCCGAGATGCCTGGCGAGCTGGATGGCGAAACCGGCGACCCCGCCGGCCCCGCCCTGGATCAGGATCCTCTCGCCCGACTGCAGGGCCAGAGTGTCCTCGATCGAGACCACCGCTGTCAGGCCGATCAACGCAAGCGCCGCGGCATCCACGTGGGAGAGCCGGTCCGGCTTCCGTGCAACCAGCGCCGCTTTCATCGCGATCTTCTCGGCGTAGGCCCCTTCCTGACCCACCTGGCAGACGCCGAACACCGGATCGCCCCGGCGCGAATTCGCTGACGCCGTCTCCGAGCGCGGCGACCACGCCCGAAAAATCGCGCCCCAGCACGTAGGGAAAGCCGATGATCTGATTGTAACGGCCCGACAGCACCTTGCAGTCCGCGCCGTTGACGCTGGCTGCGTGGATGTCGACGACGATCTCGCCGGGCCCCGCCTCCGGGTCCGGCAGGTCACCGTAACGGATGACCTCGGGACCGCCGTGGCGCTCGAAATAGGCTGCCCTCATCACCTTCCGTCCCGCTGCGCGCTTGCGCGACGGAGTCTATAGGGAATGCCGGCCGTGTCACGCCGGTGTCCGTGCGTGCTGGCCGGCAGCAGGAGGGGTGTACGTGATCGCGGACCGCCTGATAATTGGCCCCTGCTTGACGGGCGGAGGTCGCTGTGTATTTTCGAAGGCTCAATTCGTGATTTGTATGCATTGTGATAGGATAGTTTCTGGTTTTCCTTTGGGGTCAGAGAGATGGATCACGAGCGCTTTCGGGAGTGGTTTTCGCGTGTCGACGAGTTGACGGCGGCGCAGCGCAAGGAGGTTGCAGCGGTGCTGTCCGACCCGCCGGAGGGCGCGGCCTCGCTGGCGGCAATCGAGTTGGGTGTCGACGAGGAGCCGGCGCTGCCCGCATTGCGGCGCCGGCGGTGCGGTGTCGCGGGGCAAGGCGCGCGGTCTGCGCCGGTTTCGGTGCAAGGGCTGCGGGGAAGACCTTTGGAGCGCTCACGGGGACGGCGTTGTCCGGGCTGCACCACAAGGAGCGCTGGCTTGCCTTCGGCGCCTCGCTTGCCGAGGGCGAGACGATCAAGGCGTCTGCCGCGCGCTGCGGGATTGCGCCGAGCACGGCGCATCGCTGGCGCCACCGCTTTCTCGCGGCGGTGCGCCAGGCGCCGGATCGGCTTGCCGGGATCGTGGAGGCGGATGAGACCTTCGTTCTCGAGAGCCGCAAGGGGGAGCGGAAGCTGGATCGCAAGCCGCGCCGACGCGGCGGCAAGGCCCGCAAGCGCGGCCTCTCGCGCGAGCAGGTGCCGATCCTGGTCGCCGCCGACCGGGCCGGCTCGACCCTCAGCCATACCCTGCCGGCGCTGAACGCAGACAACATCAGAGAGGTGCTGGAGCCGGTCCTCGCCCCGGACGCGCTGCTGGTCTCCGACGCCAACCGTTGCTATCCGCCCGTCGCGGCGGCGCTCGATATCCGTCACGAGAGCATCAACGCCTCCGCCGGCGAGCGCGTCCGGGGGGCCGTGCACATCCAGACGGTCAACAGCCGCCACAGCCAGATCAAGGGCTTCCTGCGCGGCTTCCGGGGCATCGCCACCAAGTACCTGGACAGCTATCTGAGGTGGTTCCATCTCGTGGAACTCGGCGAGCAGCCATCGCCGCGAGCCTGCCTTGAGGCCGCGACGGGCAAGACCATGCATACGTCTCGCTAATTGAGCCTTTTCGAAAACAGATGAGTCAGCATGGGAGACCCGACAATGGCCGGTGTGGGAACTGAACTCGTTTTCGAGAACGACAAGGTCGCTGTTTGGAACTTCGAGCTCGCCCCAGGCGAGGAAACGCCCTTGCATACGCATGAGCGCAGTTACATGTGGTACGCGATCTCGGGCGCGCCCTTGCAGGTGACCGACGAGAACGGCAACGATGTGGGCACAATCGAGATACCCACCGGCGGCATCTTCTCGCTGAAGGTGGACGGCGATGAAATCGAGGTCCTGTCGGAGCCGGGAAAGGGGATGCGTGTCCCGGCGCGCCACAAGGCCAAGAACGTCGGCGCGACGCCCTACCGGGAAGTGCTGGTCGAGTACAAGGATTAGCTCTCGGCCGCTGCTCCGTCGGTTGCGACGGGGCTGCCTTCCATACGAGCAAGACATACGAGCGAGCCCGGATCGTCGGGCGGTCGCGGGCAAAGTCGCCCCGGACAGTGCGAGGGCACGGCCGCAGCGGGTGTGGCGAAGCATGGGGCGGCGGGCCTGGATACGGCGCATGGGCCCCACGCACGGCCAGGTACGCAAGCCGCACTCCGGAACGAGCCCGACCTCGTCTTCAACCTGGACCGCGTCGCCTGCGGCGGACCGCGCGTTCTTATCGGCGAGACCTATGGCGGGCGCTGATTGGCGCTATTGATGGCAGCCTGCTGAACGGCACGATGACATCGACTCGTGTCGAAATAGCACCGCCGTATTCTCGAGGGAGTTTGAGCGGACGTTTGCGCTTGCGCTCCGGGCAGCGACCTGCGGAGAAGCACGGGAATCTCAGGAGAATCCAATGTCCATGAATGTTACCTGGATCGCCGAAGCCACGATCAAGCCGGGCAAGCGCGACGAATTCGAGGCCGTCAGAAATGACCTCGTCGAGGCGACGTCAAAGGAAGAAGGCGCGTTGAACTACGAATGGTACATTTGCGAGGAGGGCAAGAACGTCTACATCTACGAACGCTACGCAGATTTTGATGCGGCGGTTATCCACCTGAAAACCTTTGGGGCCCATGCCCACCGCTTCACTGCCGCGGCGGACTTCACCATTCTCACCGTGCTTACCGACAGGCCCGATGACTTGCGCGAGCACCTGGCGGGCATCGACACGGCGTTCCGGGTCCCCTGGGGCGGCTTCAGGAAGTAATTCCAGCGCGCCGGCGCCGAATCGGAGACTGCCGTGAAGAAGAGCACCGAGCGCATCCTGACCACCCATGTCGGCAGCCTGCCGCGGCCCGACGATCTTGTCGCGTTGATGTTCGCCAAGGCCGAAGGCGAGGCGGTGGACGCTGCCTTGCTCGAGCGGAAAACCCAGAACGCGGTGATTGAAGTCGTCGCCCACCAGCGGGAGGCGGGGATCGATATTGTCAGCGACGGCGAGATGAGCAAGCCCAGCTACGCCACCTATGTCACCGAACGCCTGACGGGATTCGGCGGCACCTCGAACCTGCCCAAGCTCAGCGACATCCTGGAATATCCCAATGTCGCCAAGGTTTGGTTCACCGATCCGGGCGTCCAGAGCCTGAACAGGAACCGCCCCGCCTGCGACGGGCCGGTGGCGTCGAAGGGCATCGAGGACGCGGAGGCGGATATTGCCTGCTTCCGGCGTGCGCTGGACCTGGCGCCGCCCGAGGATGCCTTCATGACGGCCGCGTCACCGGGCCTCGTCTCGATGTTCCTCGGCAACACCTATTACGAGACCGAGGAAAAGTTCCTCTATGCGATGGCGGACGCGATAATGCCGGAGTACCAGGCCATCATCGATGCGGGCTACATGCTGCAGTTCGACTGCCCCGACCTGGCCATGACCCGGCACCGCGAATTCGCCAACGCGCCCTTGGCGGACTTTCGCGATTACGCGCGCCTGCATATCGAGGTGCTCAACTCGATTCTGGACAGGTTCCCCCGCGACCGTCTGCGTGTGCATATCTGCTGGGGCAACTATCCCGGCCCGCACCACCATGACGTGCCAATCGAGCAGATCATTGACCTGTTGCTGACGATCCGCACCGGCGCCCTGCTCTTCGAAGGCGCCAATTCGAGGCACGCCCACGAATGGAAGGTGTGGGAGGAGGCAGACCTCCCCGATGACATGATCATCATTCCGGGGGTCATCGAGTCGATGAGCAACCGGATCGAGCATCCGGCGCTGATCGCCGAGCGCATCGTCCGCTATGCGCACGCGGTGGGCCGTGAGAGCGTGATTGCCGGGAGCGATTGCGGCTTCGGCACCTTCGTCGGTCTCGACCTGGTCGATCCCGCCATCGCCTGGCGCAAGCTCGCTTCGCTCGCGGAAGGCGCGCGGCTTGCCTCCGCGGAGTTGTGGTAAGGCACGCGCGCCCGCAGGATCGTGAGCGCGGACCGGAGTGAACGGTATCGTGAACGCGCAACGCATCAACGAGGGGAGTCACTCATGGCAGCGTACTTCATCTTCAACCATAAGGTTCACGATTCAGAAACATTGAATAACAGCTATCTCCCGAAAGCTGTGGAGACGCTGAAGCCTTATGATCCTGAAATTCTTGTCGTGGACCAGAATGTCGAGGTTGTCGAGGGCCAAACCGAAGACAATCGGATGGTTATCCTGAAATTCAAGAGCCGCGAGGAAGCTAGGGCGTGGTACGACTCGCCCGAATATCAGGCCATTATCGATCTTCGCCTGAATTCCGTCGATGGCCGCGCGGTGCTGTGCGACGCGTTCGATCCGTCCAGCGTCTGACCCTCAACGCAATCGCAGGTCGCCTTGGTTTGCACGCGGTGCAGGCGAGGATACCCGCGCGCCCGACAGTCGGGGTCTCTTCAGGGCTGGTCAGGGTGTGAACGATAGATCGCTGGCTCGCTCGGCGACCGCGACGACAGCCGCATTGCGGGGAGTGGATCACGGCGCTCTCGCGGGCGATGCCGTTTGCGCGCGAGTAGCTCGGAACAGATGGAGCATGCGCTATGAGCATACCAAAGCGCCTCGGCCACATCTGGATTGGCCCCAGAAAGGCGCCGGAAGAGTGGATGGCAACGTGGCGTGAGAAACATCCTCACTGGGACTACACCCTTTATGACAATGACTACCTGGACCGGACCGATTTTCGCAATCAGCACCTGATCGACGCATATTGGAAGGCGATGTTGTACGCGGGCGTTGCCGATCTGATGAGGTATGAAATCTTCTTCGAGCATGGTGGGCTCATCGTCGATGCTGATACTGAGTGCCTGCATTGCACGGACGAGCTATGGGAAAAGGGGGAGGTTTTCACAGCCTACGAGAACGAATTCATCCGCGGAAAACTGGTTCACCCCATTATGGCGTGCCAGCCCGGAAATGAGTTCGTCGGGCAGCTGATCGAAGAGCTTCACAAATTGAAGCCTGACGAGCTAGACGCACCGTGGATATCGACCGGCAATCTCTTTGTCGCCAGGATGATTGCGATTCATAAGCCGGATATCGTAGTGTTCCCAAGCCACTACTTCGCACCTCGGCATTATGAGGGGCTCTGCTACACTGGCTCGGATACGGTGTTTGCCAAACATTATTTCGGAACAACGCGCGAAATATACGGAGAACTGCCGTTCGGGCATAAGCTAAAACGAAGGCTTCACAGGTTGTGCACGTCGCGTCATCGTCGCCGGCAAAAGAGAACCAAGTCCAGGTACATCGAGCTTCCGCCCAAAAATTAAGGGCGTGAGGCATCGAGGAGAAGCGCCCGAAAGAGATGCTCTTCCAACGGCATCCTGGATCGGCCGGGTCTGTGTGGCGGCGAACCAGGGCATGATCTCTGCGGCAACGATAGCGGCGCTGGAGGAGGGGGCCTGGATGACATCCTGAGCGCGTGCGAACGGGGCACGACGGTGATTTGCGAGGCGGTACTGACGAATGAGAGGCTCGTTGTGCCGCTTCTGTTCGAGCGCGGCTCGAGCCTGCGCCTATCCGGTCTGAGCCGCCCAGCCCTCGCCGTGCTCGGCCATGAATTTGCCCTCGACCTTGATGTGGGTGAACAGCCATTGGCCGTCGCGCTTCACCAGATTGTCGTCGTACTCCGCCGCGAACCATCGAGCCCGCTTCTGGCCGTCGACCATCATGGTGCACCACATGATGAGCCACCATTTTGCGTTCGCCGTATCGCCGTCGACCGTGATGATCGGGTTCATCACCGGGTGGATCGCGAAGACAATGTCGTCCTTGATGCCGGCGAAGAACGCCCTGATGGCCTCCCGGCCCTCGTAAACACCGAAGTTGCCGCCGTCCCAGACGGCGTCCTCGACGAAGAGGCTCGCCAAGCCGTCGGGATCGTAGCCGTGATCGGCGTAGCGGCAGTACTGCGCCTTCATCCGCTTGATGTCCTCGATCGCGGTGAGCCGCGCCACCTGTTGTTCAAGGGTCAGTGCAGCCATCGTCATTCTCCCTGGCGAGGACGCTGCGGCACTATTGCGCGTCGACAAGGTATTCGTCGCCCTGGCGCATCTTCTTTTTAATCCAGTCGGCGGCGCCGGCGCGGTTGGGCGATGTCACCTGGGGCGGGCCGCGCCTGGCCGCCATCCTGGCGCGCAGCGCCTCCGTCGCGGCCCGGTCGACGGTCATCGTCGCCCGGTCGACGACGACGCCGTAGACATCCTCGGCGCAGTCGAGCGACAACAGGCCGTCAAAGACGCTCTCCAGCACGGCCGCCGGGTCGCGCTCCAGCGCATCGCCGTAGCCGCCGCCGCCGCTCGACGTGCCCACCCAGATGTCGTCTATCCCCACGACGAATCGGCCTTTGGAGGAGTAATAGGTCCGCTTGCCCGTCTCCAGATTCTCCTTGTAGCTGCCGCCGCCGATGCCGGGCGTGCCGTTCATCACGCCGAAGGGCGGATTGCTTTGGCCCTCGCCGAAAAGCTCGACCTGGAATCCGCCGTCGGTCGGGCTGACCTGGATGTCGACGCCGGGGCCGCCGATATGCTTACCGTGCCCCATGGAGTCCGCCGCGATTTCCTGCCGGTCGATGCGGTAGGGATAGAACAGCTCGCAGAGCTCGACGCTCATGATCTTCAGGCCGCCCATGCCGGCGGAGGTCATGATCAACGGCCAGCCGTCCGACGACGACGTTGCCCCGCCGGCGGGCGCGCCGTTGAACAGCATGCAGCCCCAGTCGACCGGCTTGCCGCTCCGCGTGTCGGTGCCAGAGAACATCGGCAGGTTGCCGTCCTTGCCGCTGCCGCCCATCACACGATCCGGCACCGCATGCGCGAGCGCCTTCCATACCGCCTCCTGCATGGTGTCGCCGGGGCCGACGGTGGCGAGCGCCGTGGACGCCGGGTAGCGGGCGTTGCAGACGGTGCCCTTGGGCGCGTCCGCCGTAATGTGCCTGAGGCAGCCGTCGTTGTGCGGGATGGTCGGATCGATGGAGCACAGCACAGGGATGCCCGCCGCCGCCTGCATCACGCCGTAAGACGAGTTGTTCCCGCTCGGATTCTGCGGATCCGAGTTCGAGAAATCGATGTGCACGTTTTCGCCCCGCACGGAGACGCGGGCGCCGACCTGGATGTTCGTGGCGCCCTGACCGTCGGAATCCAGCCACGACATGCCGTCATAGTCGCCGTCGGGAATCGCGCTGATTTCCTCGGCCATCCGCCTGTCGGAGTAATCGAGGATCGCTTCCGCATAGCGTTCGAGTGTGTCGTTGCCGTAGTGCGCCGCAAGCTCGACGAGGCGGCGCTTGCCAGTCCAGATCGAGCCGAGCTGCGCCATCAGGTCGCCGTAGAGCCACTCCTGCCAGCGCACGTTGGCGAGATACATGCGGACCACGTCCTCGCGCCGCTTGCCCTTCTCGTAGAACTTGATCGGCGGCAGTTGCAGCCCTTCCTGCCAGACATCCTTGGCAGGCGCAGGCACGCTGGTCGGGATATACGCGCCGCAGTCGAGCTGGTGGCCCTTCGCCACGCTCCAGAACATGTGCTTGCCCTTGTGGAACACCGGGCAGGCGGTGACGAAATCGCCGATATGGGTGTTGCCGCTGTAAGCGTCGTTGCAGACGATGACATCGCCGTCGTGGATGTCGCCCTCGAAGACCCGCGCGATCTCGCCCAGCACGACGTGCAGCGAATTCGTGTGGATCGGCAGGGCGTCCTGCATGCAGATCTGGCGCGCCTTGGCGTCGTAGATGGCGCAGGAGAAGTCGCGCGCGAGCGCGATGATCGAGGTCCAGGCGGTCTTCTCCATGGTGAGCGTCATCTCGTTCGCGATGGTGGAGAAGCGATTGAGGATGACAGAGAAGGTGATCGAATCGACAGCGCTTGCAGCACCGTTGCCGCGCTTTCCGGCGGCCGGCCTGGGCGTGTCCTTGTCATTGGTCTGTCGCACGGCGCGACGCGCTATGGAGGTCGAAGCCATGTCTCACCCTGTCTGCGTCTGTTGTTTGCGCGCGATTATGCTCACCTCGGCGCCGGATGGAGCGGGTATCCTGGCCGGCTCGGCGCCGGGCCGCGCCGCGCGCTCGCCCGGGATTTTCCGCCCGGCTGCCTCAATCGCAGCTTGCCGCCGGTAAGTGCAGCGACGCAAGGGGCTCTTCAGCGTTGGACGGGCTGAGGGCCCGACCAACGGTCGTCGATCCAGCTCTTGGCGCTGTCAGCCCAGCCCTTGTCGTGGGGCGAGAAGGACTTGACGTCGAGGACGATCTTCTTGATCAGCCAGCGCCCGTCGAGCCGGACGTATTCATCGTCGTAGGTCGCGAAGAGCCAGGTCGACTCGCCGTCCAGGACGCATGGCATGAGCAGCCACCAGCGGCCGGTCGCGCTGTCACCGTCGACGTCGATCAGCTCGTTCATGATGTAGTGCGCCGAGAAGCGAATTCGCTCGCCCGCATCCCGCACCATCTGCTCGATCTGCGCCAACCCTTCCTGACGCCCGAATGCGTCGCCTCCGTCCCACACCGCGCCCGGCGCGAAGAGCGCGACGAAGCGCTCGGCATCGTAGAGGTTGCCGTACTCGCAGTATTCGTAGCGCAGGCGCCGGATCGCTTCGGCGTCCTCGATCCGTTGAACCCGTTGCTCCAGCGTGAGCTCGGCCATATCCACTTTCCCTCCCGTGGCTATCGGTTGCGGCGCGCTGCCCGGCGCAGCCAGTCCTCCGGACGATCATAGCGGCACCGCGTCTAGCCCGAAGTTCCCCGTGATTTTGTGTTGATGCGGTGGAAGTGTTCCCCGGCAACACCGCCGACCCGGCCACGGTGGGCTCACAGATCGCCAAGCTGCGCGAGCGCTTCGGGTTGTCGCGGGTGGTCCTGATGGGGGACCGGGGGATGCTCACCGAGGCGCGCATCCGCGAGGAGGTTGCCCCGGGTAACGTCAAGATTTATGTGTCAGGGAGAAAGGGGTAGCGGCTCTCTGTGCTTTGTTTTGGTGGATGAAGATGGCGAAGAGGATGCGGTCCATGGAGGTCTTGTCCTGGAAGGTTCCCATGGGGCGGGTGCGCCGGCGGACCTCCCGGAACCTGCGTTCGATGGCGTTGGTGGTTCTCACCTGCTTTCGCTCTTCAAGGGTCTTGTATCGGAAGCAGGTGAGGAGCTCGTCGAGATCGTTGCGCAGGCAGGCGACGGCCTTGGGGTAGGTGTTCTCCCAGGTGTCGGCGAAGCGTCGGGCGGCGCTGCGTGCCCTGGGCCGGTTGGGGGCATTCATGATGGCGTGGAGGCCGGCCTTGACGGCGTTCTGGTCGGCCTTGCGCACCTTGTCGAGGATGTTTCTGATCTTGTGCGCCCAGCAGCGCTGGAGGGGGATGCCGGGATAGACGGTCGGCAGGGCGGCGCTGAGGCCTTGGCCGCCGTCGGCGCAGATCACCTCCAGGCCCTCGCCGCTGAGGCCGCGACGGTAGAGGCCGGTCAGGAAGCGCTCCCATTCGGCGGCGCTCTCGCTGCGTGCCAGATGGAAGTCGATGATCTCCTTCTTGCCGTCGGCGCGGATGCCGAGCGCCACCAGCACCGGCCTTTTGAGAGCGCCGGCCCCGGTCTTGCGGGCCAGCACCACGCCGTCGAGCATGAGCGCCTTGTAAGGCGTGGTGAGCGGGCGTGCATGGAAGGCGGCGACGGCGGCGTCCAGGGTCTTGGCAACCCGGCTGACGGTAGCGGCCGAGACACTGCGCCCGAGCAGGGCGAGCAGGACCTCGCCCACCTTGCGGGTGCTGAGGCCTAGCACGAAGCCGGCCAGGATGGCGCGCTCGATCTCCGGCGCACGTCTTGCATAGCTCTTCAGCACCTCGGTCGGACAGAAGTGCCGGGTGCGCGGCACCCTGATCTCGATGTCGCCGAGCGCGCTCAGCAGGTGGCGCGCATAGAAGCCGTTGCGCCGGTCGCGCATGGCGCAGTCATCGAGGCTGTCGAGCCAGCGATCGACCGCCTCGGCCATCCGGCCCTGGATGATCTCGGCCAGCGCCTGGCGGCCTAGCGGGCGATAATCCTCGCCCCACTCCAGACCGTCCGCCTGCATCTCCTTCACCATCTCGAAGGCCATCGGTAGACTCTCAATCGTCGCAGCGTGCTGTGGCATCGGGGTGCTCCTGTTCGTGGTCGTTGCTCAACCACAGGGAGTACCCCCTTCCCAACTGACACATAAACTCTTACGTCACCTTGCCCCGGCGGGCCTGGACTGGGTCTCGGCCTTGCGGGGTCCGGCGATCCGCACGCTGGTCGAGGACGGAGCAATACAACTGTCGCTGTTCGACGAGAAGGACCCGGTCGAGGTTCGCAGCGAGGCCTATCCGGGCGAGCGCCTCATGGTATGCCGCAATCCCTTGCTGGCCGACCAACGCGCACGCAAGCGCGAGGCGCTGCTCCAGGCCACCGAGACACTGCTGGAGCCCATTGCCGCAGCGACCCGGCGCGAGACGCGGCGCCTGAAGGGCGCAGACAAGATCGGCGCGCGGGTGGGCAAGGTCATCGGCCGCTACAAGATGGCCAAGCACTTCGTGTGGTCGATCGACGCCGAGGGCCGCTTCACCTATCGGCGCAACGCCGAAGCCATCGACGCCGAGGCCGCGCTGGACGGGCTGTACGCAGTGCGCACCAGCCTGCCGGAAGCCGAACTCGATGCCGAGGGCACGGTGCGCGCCTACAAGCGCCTGAGCACGGTCGAGCGCGCCTTCCGAAGCCTGAAGACCGTCGACCTGAAGGTGCGCCCGGTGTTCCACCGCAGCGCCGAGCGGGTGCGCGCCCACGTGCTGCTGTGCATGCTCGCCTATTACGTGGAATGGCACATGCGCCAATGCCTGGCGCCGCTCTTGTTCGACGATGAGGACCCGGCCGGCGCCGAGGCCGCCCGCGCCTCCGTCGTGGCGCCGGCGCAAGTCTCCGAGGCCGCCCGACGCAAGGCCCGGCGCAAACGCAGCGACGACGGAGACCCCGTGCACAGCTTCCGCACCTTGCTCGACGACCTGGCCACCCTCACCCGCAATACCGTCGCGCCACGCCTGCCCGGCGCCGAACCCTTCGAATTGCTCGCACGCCCCACGCCCTTGCAGGACAAAGCCCTCAAACTGCTCGGCGTGCGCCTACAGTAGGAAGCGTACCCAGTAACAACCTGCCGATGCCGCGCAACTGCCAAGATAATCAATAGCTTATGTCGGCGTAACTCAGGAACTTCGGTCTAGAACATGTCCGCGTCCATTTCAGCGCATGTTGTGTCGACCCGCGCGAGCAGCGCGATGGCGGGTCTCGTCACGGCCAGCTCGTAGCGGAAGAAGTAGCGGCAGGCCGCGAGCTTGCCGCGATAGAACGCGGCATCGTCCGCTGCCGCGCCCCGCCGAAGCGCAGTGTCCGCGGCGCGCGCCTGACGCAGCCAGAGCCACGCGACGACGATGTGCCCCATGACGTTGAGGTAGAGGCTGGCATTCGCGAGCGAGTCGCCGATCCGGCCATCCGCGCGCGCCGCACCAATGGAGGCCGTCGCTGTCTCGATCCCGTCCGCGGCCGCCGCCAACGCGCAGCAATACTCGGCGAGCGCGGGCAGGCCTTGCGCCGCGGCGATGTCGGCGTGAATCTCCTCCAGCAACGCCGTAAGCGCGGCGCCGTCGTGCAAGTGCGCCTTGCGTCCGAGAAGGTCGATTGCCTGAATGCCGTTGGTGCCCTCGTGGATCGCGTTGAGGCGGTTGTCTCTATAGAGCCGCTCCACCGGAAAGTCTCGCGTGTAGCCGTAGCCGCCGTGAACCTGGATCGCGAGGCTGTTGGCCTCCTGGCAGAACGCCGCCGGCCAGGCCTTGGCGATGGGCGTGAGAATGTCGAGCAGCAGACCGGCCCGCCGCCGTTTTCCCTCGTCCGCCGCCGTCGTCATGTCGTCCAGATAGCGCGCGCAGGTGAGGCAGAGCGCGAGCGCACCCTCGACGATGGCTTTCTGCTTGAGCAGCATGCGCTTTACGTCGGCGTGCCGGACGATAGGCACGGGCGGCTGCAAGGGATCCCGGTTCTCGACCGGCCGGCCCTGACGCCGCTCCCTGGCGTAGCGGAGCGCCTGCATGTAGCCGGCATAGCCGATCATGGCGCCGCTGATGCCAACCCCGATCCGCGCCTCGTTCATCATGTGGAACATGCAGGCGAGGCCCTGGTGGGGCGGGCCAACCAGATGCGCTTCGCACGCGCCGCTCTCGCCGAAGCTCAGCAGGCAGTTCGAGATGGCGCGGTATCCCATCTTGTGGTTGAGGCCGGCCACCGCGACATCGTTTGGGGCGCCGAGCGCTCCATCCGCAGTCACACGAATTTTGGGCGCGATGAAGAGCGAGAGTCCCTTCACGCCGGGCGGCGCGTCGGGGAGTTTCGCGAGAACCAGATGAACGATGTTCTCCGACATGTCCTGATCGCCGCCCGAAATCCACATCTTGCTGCCGGAGAGCCGATAGGTGCCGTCGCCGGCCGGCGCCGCCCGGCATCTGATGTCGCCCAATGAAGAGCCCACGTCGGGCTCGGAGAGGCACATCGTGCCCAGGAAGCGCCCCGCATAGAGCGGTTCCATGTAGAGGCGCCGCTGCACGTCGGTGCCATGAACGTCGAGCAGATTGGCTGCCGCCTTGGTCAGCATCGCATATCCGACCGCCGCTGAATCGGCCGCCTTCAGGATGCCGAGGCAAGCCTGCAGGAGAAGGGCCGGAAGCCGTATGCCGCCCCGGTCGTCGTCGCGGGCGGCCGCGATGAAGCCCGCGTCGGTGATCGCGGCCACGCTGTCATGAATGGCGGGCGGCACGCGCACGCGGCCGTTCTCCAGCCGGGGCTCGTCTCTGTCCCCGATCGGCGCGTTCGGCCAGAGCACGTCGTCGGCGATCCGGGTCGCGAGATCGAGCGCGGCTTCCAGGGACTCGCGGTCATGGCCGCGGTAGCGCGCCCGCGCGCACAGCGCCTCCGCGCCCAGAACGTCGAACAACTGAAAGCGCAGGTCGCGCGGATTGACGACCGCGCTTTCCATCCTCCCGCCCTATTGCGGCTTCCAGGTGCCGGCCTTGACCAGCTCGTCGGTGGTGCGGTCGAGCGCGCGCTTGAACAGCGCGAGCGCCTCGTCCACCTCGGCTTCGGTGATGACCAGCGGCGGCGAAAACGACACGGCGTCGCCGAGCGGCAAGGCGCGGATGATGAGCCCTTCCTCGATCGTGTACTTGCTGAGGGTCGCCCCGACGAGCAGGGCGGGGTCGAAGGACTCCTTGGTCTCCTTGTCCTTGACCAGCTCGACGGCCGCCAGCAGGGCCTCGCCGCGCACCTCGCCGACGAGCGGATGATCGCCGGCAACCTCGCGCAGCCGCCGCTGGAAGTAGGCGCCGACCTCGGCGCATTTCGCCGGCAGGTCCAGCCGTTCCATAATGTCGATATTGGCCATGGCCGCCGCCGCCGCCACGGGATGCGCCGTGTAGGTGTAGCCGTGCGCGAAGTAGGCGACGCCGGGCGCCCCCTCCTTGATGACCTGCCAGATCTCGTCAGAGATGATGCTGCCCGACATGGGCACGTAGCCGCTCGTCAGCCCCTTGGCGATGGTGATGATGTCGGGCTCGATATCGTAGGTCTCGGATCCGAACCAGTTGCCGGTGCGCCCGAAACCGGTGATGACCTCGTCCGCGATCATCAGCACGTCGTACTTGCGCAGGACTTTCTGCATCTCGGGAAAGTAGTCCTCCGGCGGGATGATCACGCCGCCCGCGCCCATCACCGGCTCGGCGATGAATGCCGCCACCGTCTCGGGCCCCTCTGCGAGGATCATTGTCTCCAGTTGTTGCGCGCACCACCTGGAGAAGTCGCGCTCGCTCATCCCCGGCTCGGCATTGCGCCAGTAGTGCGGAGTTTCGGTGTGAAGAACTTGCGGCAGCGGCAGGTTGAACGCCGCGTGGATGCTCGGCAGCCCGGTCAGGCTCGCCGAAGCGACCGTGACGCCGTGGTAGGCGCGCTTGCGGGAGATGATCTTCTGCTTCTCGGGCTTGCCGCGCAGGTTGTTGTAGTACCAGACCAGCTTGACGTTGGTGTCGTTGGCGTCCGAGCCCGAATTGCCGAAGAAAATCTTGCTCATGTTGCCGGGCACGAGGCGGAGGATGCGGTCCGCCAAGCGAATGGGCGCCTCGGTCCCCATCGAGAAGAAGCTGTGATAGTAGGCTAGGTCCTCGGCCTGCGCCGTGATCGCGTCGACCACCTCCTTGTGCCCCCAGCCGATATTGACGCACCAGAGGCCGGCCATGCCGTCAATGTATGTCTTGCCCGCCGCGTTGGTGAGCCGCACGCCGTTTCCCGACTTGATGATGTTGGGCCCGCTCTCGAGATGCGGCTTGAGAGCCGTGTAGGGGTGCAGAAAGCTCTGCTTGTCCATTTCCTCGAGAGAGAGATTGTGGGCCTGCTCGATGTCCATGTCCGGTTCTCCCGCCGCTATCGCCCGTCGCTCGGGTGGCCGCTGCTGCAGCCCTTTCCTTCGCCTGATACCGCGAACAACTCGTTCTGAAGCTGCCGCTTGATGATCTTTCCGCTCGCGTTGACCGGCAGCGGCTCGGTGCGCACCTCGATCGCCGCCGGCACCTTGAACGCGGCAAGGCGCGGCCGGCAGTGCTCGATCAACAGTGCCTCGCCGATCGCCTGCTTGGCCGAGACCTGCACCACCGCCGCGACCTCTTGCCCGAGCACGGGGTGCGGCTTGCCGATCACGGCCGCGTCCTTGACCGCCGGATGACTGCAAAGCGCGTTCTCCACCTCGACGCAGTAGACGTTCTCGCCGCCCCTGATAAGCATGTCCTTGGCGCGGTCGAGCAGGAAGAGACAGCCGTCCTCGTTGAGCCGCCCGATGTCGCCGGTATGCAGCCATCCGTTTCGGAACGTCGCGGCGCTCGCCTCGGGCTGGTTCCAGTAGCCCCTGACGATGTTGGGCCCTTTCACGCAGACTTCGCCGCGCGCGCCTGCCGGCACCTCCGCGCCGCTTTCGTCGACGATCTTGATATCGCAGGTGGGCACGGGCGCGCCGGCGCCGTCGGGGCAGCGCCGATAGCTTTCGCCCGCGTTATAGCTTACGAGAGACGAGGCCTCGGTGAGGCCGTAGCCGTTCTCGGCTTCCACCTGCGGCAGCAGCGCATCGATGCGGTCAAGCAGCGTCGATGGCGGCGGCGCACCGCCGTAGTTGGCGCCGACCAGCGACGAGGTGTCGTGCTCGGCAAAGCCCGGCGATTGGAGCATCTGCAGGACCATGCCCGGCACACCGGTGAAATTGGTGACTCTCTCGCGCTCGATCAGCGCGAGCGCCCGTTCCGGGTCCCAGCGGTGCATCAGGACCAGCGTGGCGCCGCCGAAGACGGCCGGCGCCATGATCGAATGGCAGCCGGTGACATGAAAGAACGGCACTGGAACCAGGATTGTGGGGTGCGGCGCCTGCCCGCCGAGCCACACCGGCGTCACGCCGCGGCACAGTTGCCGCACGGCGCCGCGGTACGCCACTGTCATGATGTTGGAACAGATATTGCGGTGCGTGCCGAGTACGCCTTTGGGCGCCCCGGTGGTGCCGGAGGTGTAGAAGATCGTGGCGTCGTCGTCGGGTTCGACCGCCGCGTCGGGCGGAGGCGGATCGTCGTCTGCGGCGGCAAGCGTATCGTCCCAGGAGGCAACGCCTTCGCTGTTCTCGGCGTCTCCGTCGCGTGCGGCGATCAGACCCCGCAGGCCGAGCTCCTCCCTGCACGGGGCGAGCAGCGCCGCACGCCTGCCGTCCGCCACGACCACGCGCGCGCCGGAATCGGCAACGCAGTACGCGAGCTCCCGCGCTGTGAGCCAGGCGTTGAGCGGCACCGCGACGGCGCCGACGCCGGTGACGGCCCAGAAGGCGACGGACCACGCCGGCAGGTTGCGCATGGCGATCGCGACCCGGTCGCCCTTGCCGATGCCGTAGCGTGTGCACAGCGCCTGCGCGAACCGGCGCACCTGACGATGGTGCTCGGCGTAGCTCACGCGCTCGTCGTCGAGCGCAAGGCACACCCTCTCGCCGTGCTCCGCCGAGGCGGCGAGAACGGCGGCGAGAGTGGGCGGGGCGTTCTTCCACGCGCGGACGACGACGCCACGGACCTCGATCTCTTCAAGCTCGAAGGGAAGCCCGACGCCCACAAGGCGCTCGTGGGCTTCCGCCCGGCTCAGGCGCCGGCCCATGGACTAGGAGGCTCCTCCGTGCGCCGCGCGCAACTTGCGCATCCCCCTGAGCCACCGCGCGCGGTCCGCGGCCTTGCGCTGCACGTAGCCCTGCACCTCGGGATGGGGAAGGATGAGAAATTCCTCCCGATCCATCGCCTCGATCACGCTGTCGGCCACCTGCTCCGGCTCCAGCACGCCGTCCAGGCTGGCGACGCCTTCGTCCCGTCCCGTGAGCATCGCGGTGCGGACCGCCTGGGGGCAGAGCACCGAGACCCGGACACCCTGATCGCCGTAGACGATCGAGAGCCATTCGGCGAAGGCCACAGCGGCATGCTTGGTCACGGAATAGGTCGCCGATTCCACGTGGCTGAGGAGCCCGGCGGCGGACGCCGTGTTGACCAGATAGCCGCTGCGGCGCGCGGCCATCTTGGGCGCCACCGCCCGTGCTGCGTAGACATGGGCCATGACGTGGATATCCCAGTTCTGCCGCCACTCCTCGTCTGGCGCATCGACGCCGCCCATGCGCGCAATTCCGGCGTTGGAGACCAACACGTCGATGGGTCCGAAGGCATCCTCCGCAGCGGCGACGAGGCGCTTCATATCGGCTTCATCCGCGACATCGCAGGGCACCGCCAAGGCATCGATCTCGCCGGCAGCGCCCCGCAAGGCATCGCCCTGCAGATCCGCCAGCGCGATACCCCGTGCGCCCTCCGCCCTGAAGCGACGCGCGAGCGCAAGCCCGATACCGCCCGCGCCGCCGGTGATGACGACCGACTTGCCCCCAACCTTCAACGGATGTTCCTCACGTCGTCAGTATGAGCGGATGCGTTCGGGCGAGAGCTCCAGCAGAACCCAGTCGTCCCGCCGGGACCATTCGGCAATCGCCTCCTCGCGTTTCTCTCCCTCGTAGTAGACGTGAGCGAGCTTGAGTCCGAGCGCCTTGCCGCCCTCCTCGAGGATCGCGACCGTCCCCTCCACCGTAACCCAGGCTTCGGAAGCGCCGACCGGCGCGGCGACGCTGAGGCAGGCGCGGGGGTCGCGGCGGAGGCGCCTGACCTTGCCGGCGTTCCGCGAGGAGAACATGCGCGCGCATACGCCGTCCCATTCGAACCAGAGGGGCAGCGCGTTGGGCGAGCCGTCCTCGTTCAGCGTGCAGAGCGTGCCGATTCGGGTCTCGCGCAGAAAGGCGTCTCGTTCCGCGTCGTTCATGCTCATGGGCACCCCGCTTGGCGCGCTACTGCGGATCGATCAGGTACTCGTCGCCGGGGCGCATCCTTTCCTCCGCCCAGTGGGCGGCATCGGCATGGTTCGGCGTCGTCACGTCGAGCGGCGGTCTCTCGCCGCGCATCTTCGCGCGCAGCGTCTCCGTCGCGTCGTGATCGACCGTCATGGTGTCGGGGGCGATGACGACGCCGTGGACCGTCTCCGCGCTCTCCAGGGAGACCATGCCGGCGAGCACGCTTTCCAGCACCGTCTCAGGCGCCCGCGCCAGCGGGTCGCCCCGGCCGCCGCCGCCGGTCGAATGCCCGACCCAAATGTCGTCCTCCCCGATGACGAGGTGCCCCTTGGCGGTGCAGTAGGTGCGCTTGCCGGTGGTGAGGTTCTCCCTGTACATGCCGCCGCCTATGCCAGGCGTGCCGCCGAGCGTGCCGTAGGGCGGATTCATGTGGCCGTCGCCGAGCGTGTGGCATTCCATCGCTCCGCTGGTCGGTCTGATCTGTATCACCACGCCGGCGCCGCCGATGTCCTCGCCGAGCCCCATGGAGTCGACGGCGATCTCCTGCTTGTCGAAGTGCATCGGGTAAAGCATCTCGCTCACTTCGACACTGATGATTTTCTGCCCGCCGAGGGCTGCCGGCGAGAGCATGATCGGCCAGCCGTCGGCGTCGACGCCGGCGCCGCCGCCGGGCGAGGCGTTGAACACCATGCTGCCCCACTCCTTGGGCTCGCCGGAGCGGCAATCCGTCCCGGAGAACATGGGGATGCAATGAATGCCGGGCATGCCGCCGTTCGCACGCTCCGGCATCGCATGGGCCAGCGCCTTCCACACCGCGATCTGCATGGTGTCGCCAGGGCAAATCGTCGCCAACGCGGTGGACGCCGGGTAGTTGGCGTTGCAGACCGAACCTGCCGGGGCTTTCGCCGTGATGTGCCTGAGGCAGCCGTCATTGTGTGGAATGGTGGGGTCGATCATGCACATGATCGGGATGCCGGCCGCCGCCTGCATCACGCCCTGGGTGCTGTTGTTGGCACCCGGCGTCTGAGGCGCGGAGCCTTCGAAGTCGACATGCGCCATGTCGTCCTCGATCGTCACCTTGGCGTGGATCGGGATGTTGGTGCCGCCCTGGCCATCGGTATCCAGCCAGGCGTCGCCGTGATACTCGCCGTCGGGCATAGCGCGGATCTCCGCCGCCATCCGCTCGTCCGAATAATCGAAGATGGCGTCGATATAGCGCTCCAGGTCGTCCTTGCCGTAGCGCTCCAGCATTTCGAGGATGCGCCGCCGCCCCGTCCAGATCGACCCGAGCTGGGCCATCAGGTCGCCATGGAGCCACTCCCGCCAGCGCACGTTCGCGAGGTACATGCGGATGATGTCCTCGCAGGGCTTCCCTTTCCTGTAGAACTTGATCGGCGGGAGCTGCAGCCCTTCCTGCCATACGTCCTTCGCCGCCGCCGGGACGCTGGTCGGGATGAAGGCGCCGCAGTCGAGCTGATGACCCTTGGTCACGCTCCAGAACAGGTGCTCGCCCTTGTAGAACACCGGGCACGCCGTCACGAAGTCGCCTACATGGGTGTTGCCGCTGTAGGGATCGTTGCAGACGATGACATCGCCGTCGTGGATGTCGCCGTCGAAGACCCGCGCGATCTCCTTCAGAACGACGTGCATGGAATTCGTGTGGATCGGCAGCGCGTCCATCATGCAGACCTGCCGCTCCTTCCGGTCATAGATCGCGCAGGAGAAATCGTGCGAGAGCGCGATGATGGAGGTCCACGCCGTGCGCTCCATGACGAGCGTCATTTCGTTGGCGATCGTGTTGAAGCGGTTGAGAATGACGGAGAAGGTGATCGGGTCGACATCGGTGCGCGCGGCCGCCTTTCGACCCCGGGCCCTGGTGCGCACGGTGCGGCCGAGGGCCGCCGGGCGGCCCTTGCCGTTGGGCTTTGCAGGCTGTGCCATCGGCTTTCCTCCCGCCTTGTGCGGCGTCCTCAGGTCTTGGCCGGCGTGAACACCGCGATCACGTCGTTGGGCCCCTCGATCACCTTGTAGCCGTAGGAGGCACCGCGCGGGACGTAGAAGGCGGTTCCCTTCCCCACGGTCCGCGTCTCGCCATCGATGGTCAACGCCGCGGTGCCGCTCAGGATGTAGACGATCTCGTCATGGTCGGCGTAGACGCAATCCGGGTCTTCCATGCCGTCCTTCAGCGTCGAGATGTTAAGCGACATCTCCTCCGACCCGTGCGCGCGGCGGACGAGGCGACGGCTGATGACGGTCTCGTCCTCGTACACTTCCGCGTCGCCCAAATCCATGACCTTGATGCCGCTCATTACCTTGCCTCCCGGTTTCGACGGTCGTTCGATGACACGATATCCGCAATCTCTCCGCTTACGCCGGCCTGTTGCCGCGCCCTCCGTCGACATCGTAGATCGCCGCGGTAACGTAGGAGGCTTCGTCCGAGCAGAGCCACAGGCACATGGTGGCGATCTCCTCGGGCTGGCCGATGCGCTTCAGCATCGAACCGGTCTTGCCGAGCTCGACGGCCGCCTCGATGCCGATGGAGCGTTCCCATATGTCGGTGGCAATGAGCCCGGGGCGCACGCAATTCACGCGGATGCCGTGCTCGGCATATTCGTGGGCAAGGCCCTTGGTAAAGGAATCCACGGCTCCCTTTGACGAGGCATAGACCACGTCGCTCGGCAGCCCGCCGTAGCGAGCCGAAATCGAGCCGACGTTCACGATCGCGCCGCCCGCGCCGCCGTTCTTGGTCGACATGTGCGTGACCGCCTCGCGCGCGATGACGAAGAGGCCGAAGACGTTGACGGCGAAGACCCGCTCAAGCCCCTCCAATGTCATGTCGGGGATCAGGGTCTCGTAGTCGATGGCGGCGTTGTTGACGATCGCCGTGACCGGCCCGAGCTCGGCGTCGACGGTTTCGAGCATCCGCAGGATATTGTCCTCGCGCCCCATGTCGGCCTGGATGGCGATGGCGCGCTGGCCGGTCTCCCGGATATCCGCCGCCACGGCTTCGGCGCGGTCCTTGGCCTGGGCGTAGTTGACGGCGACATCGTAGCCCTTGGCTCCAGCGAGCCGCGCGACGGCAGCACCGATTCCGCGGCTGCCGCCTGTGACGATCATGACCTTGGACATGCCCCTCCCCGAGCTATTCGGCGCCGGCCGCGAGACCCTTCACGCACAGGCTGACGCGCGCCGCAGCGTCGGGCGCGGTCCCCTCGGGCACCAATGCTTTCTCATGGACCACATCGAGCAATTGCCTGTCAATCCAGCTTGCCGAGACCTCGAAGCCGTGCGCCTGATAGACGCTCGCTGGCTGACCGCCCATGAAGCCCATCACCGCCCGGTGCGGGGGTGCCGCCTTTGCTGCGACCGCCGCGAAGCCGGCGCCGGCAGCCCACGCGAGCAGACGGCCAAGGAGCGCCCGGCCGAGGCCCCGGCCCTGGTAGCGCGCGTCCCGGTGCTCCGAATCGTCGAGCTGGCCCACATGGAAGCAGTAAATCGACAGGCTGTTGTCGGGTAGAGCCGGCGCGTATTCGCCGAATTCGCCCCAGTAGAGCGGATCCCACAGGCCGTTGGGCGAGCGGCAGGTTCGGTCGTAGCGGCGGAACTGGAGCTGCGCGACATGCTGCGCGCCGTCGAAAGCAAGGACGGCCGCAGACCCCAGGTCGGCGATCCGGGCCCTGAGCGCTGTCTCGCCGCCCTGGCAGCCGACGGGCACCCATCCGATATCATCAGCCCGCATCAGACGGAGACTGAAGTCGCTCTTGGCGCCCTGGCCCACTTCCTCGCCCCTCGCCGCACGCCTCCATCACACGAACGCGCCGCCGGTTCAACCGCTGTCATTCGACCGCCGTCACTCAACCGCCGTCAATTGACGGGGCTAGGCAATATCTCTAAAAGCGAAGACGGTGCCAGAACGCAGGGAGATTGGGAGTTATGAGGAACATCCGGGGCATCCCCAAGCTTGCATTGTCGGCAATTGCCGGTGCGGCTGCTTTGGGCTTGGCCGTGACAGCCGCCACCGAAACGGCGTCGGCGCAGGATACGCTCGTCTTTGGCGCGATCCAGCCGCAGGCCGGTGATTGCGGGCAATGGGGAATTCCCATCACCCGCGGCATGCAGATCTGGGCAGATCAGCTCAACGCTGAGGGCGGCCTACTCGCCGGCGACGGCAACCGCTACAAGATCGAGATCAAGGCGTACGACAACGTCTGCTACATCCCGGGCGAGGAGCTGAAGGCCGGGCGCCGCGCCATCCTGGACGACGGCATCAAGTTCATGCTGCAGACCTTCACCCCGGGCAGCCGGCAGGCCATTGCCCAGATGACCACCGACCACCACGTACTTACCACGTCCTACGGTGCGGGCTATCTGAGCAAGGATCATCCGTACCTCATCGGCGGCATCACGGGCTCGCCGGCGGCCTACATGCTGGTTGCAAGCCGTGCGCTCAGCGCCAACCCGGACGTGAAGCGGGTTGCGATCATCACCGCGGACGCGTCCTACGGCCTCGCGGCCAAGGCCTATTTCGAGGCCGGCGTGGCGGCCCATCCGGACCAGGCGGAGATCGTCTACAACGAGAGCTATTCGCCCGACGCCACCAAGGACATGCTCGGCCTGCTCACGCCGCTCATTGCGTCCGAGCCGGACATGATCTGTCAGCTTGGCTTCGTACCTGCACAGCTCGCCATCATGGTGGAGACCGTTGAGCAGCTCGGCTTCAAGGGCGTCTATTGCGCCGAGGGCTTCACCATGCCGCTCATCCTGAAGCGGGTGCCCGCCGACGTGCTGGCCGGGCGGATGTACTTCGGTTACGCCTTCGAAGCCTCGGAGGCCAGCTTCAGCGCGAAGGGCCACGAGCTCTACACCTCCTACGTGGAGCAGTTCGGCGAGGACCAGTGGTCGCCCTACACCCCGATCGGCTATGCCGCAGTCGGCACGATCGAGGCCGGCATCAGGATGTCGCCCAGCATCGATTCCGAGGTCGTGATGAAGACTCTGCTCGGCGCGGACGTCGTTGACCACCCGATCTTCGGTCCCTCGAAGTGGGGCGGCGAGGAGATCTACGGCGCCAACAACCACCTGCTGACACCGCTGCCGATCTACAACCTCGGTGCGGACGGCAACCTGCTGCTCGACCATCTCCTCGACCACGCCGCATGGTGGGAGGAACACATGGACGTGGCCCTGCCCGTCCTCGAAGCAGGAGGGCAAGTATTTAGATAGGCCGCTGAAACGGCTGGTTTTCGGGCCGGGAGGAGCGTCGCGTGCGGCGCGACTCCCGGCCCACTCATTTGGACATCAGACAGGCGTTGCACGGTGAGAGGCTTGCGCGGGCGCGGGCGGGTGCCGCGCGGCGAGAGCGCTAGGCGTTAGGCGACGGAAACGCTCGCAACGACATGCAAATCGTCGCCAACATCATCTTTCTCAGCACCTTCTACGTGTCCTTTGCGGTTGGGCTGGCGCTCGTCTTCGGCGTCATGCGCACCATCAACTTCGCGCATGGCGAGTTCTACATGTTCGGCGGCTACGCCCTCTGGCTGCTGATCGGCGCCGTCACCGGCATCCTGCCCCCGGGCGCGGCCTTCATCATCGCCCTGATCGTCGCCGCGGGCGTGGTCGGCATACTCGGGATTCTGGTCCAACTGTCGATTTTCCATCGATTGCGGGAGCAGCCCTTCTCGATCTTCATGGCCACCCTCGGACTCTCCTATGTCCTTCAAGTGGTGGTGGTGAAGGCCATCGGTCCGATGGGGCAGTCCGTCCCTGCGCCCTTTCCGGGCTTCATACTGTTCGAGGGCATGGTCCTGCCGATACAGAGGCTGGCGGTCTTCGGCTTCACCGTCGTGATGATGGGCGGCCTCTGGCTCTTCCTGATGCACACCGATCTCGGAAGAGCCGTTCGCGCCACCGCTCAGAACAGAACCGGCGCCATGCTGCAGGGCATCAGCATGAACCATATCGCGCTCACGACCATGTTCGTGGGCTCGGCGCTGGCAGCGATTTCCGGCGTGCTCATGGGCAGCGTGCTCATCATCAGCCCATTCATGGGCGGCGAAGCGCTCTGGCGTGCCTTCATCATCATCATCGTCGGCGGTATCGGCAGCCTTTCCGGCGCCGTGGTTGCCGCCTTCCTGTTCGGCATCATCGACACGCTGATGACGACCTTCGGTGCCGGCAAATTTGCGCCGATGGTGGACGCCGTCATCATGCTGCTGGTGCTCTCCTTCCTGCCGAGCGGGCTGCTTGGATCGCGCGAATGATCAGCCGCACCGCCAGCAGAGAGGCCAACCGGCTATTCCTGCGGGCCTGCATCGGCACCGGCATCGCGCTGCCGCTGCTGGTGGCCTTACCGCACGCGCTCTCGGTCTACTGGCAGAGCGTGCTGGTTCTCTTCACCATCAACGCCGTTTCCCTGATGGGCTACCGGCTCATCACGACCATGGGCGGCTGGTCGTTCGCGCATATATCGACCGCCGGCCTCGGCGCCTATACGACGGCGGTGCTGACGACGCTGGAGACGCCCTGGTCGTTTTGGACGACCTTCTTTCTCGGCGCGCTCATCGCCGGAGTCTTCGCGATGATCATCGCCTATCCGGTGCTGCGCACGCGGCACTACTATTTCTTCCTGAGCACTTTTGCGGCGGGCGAAGCGCTGCGCCAGTGCTATGTCCAGTTCAGCGGCATTACCGGCGGCACCTACGGCATCTCCTTCATCCCGCGGCCGGAGCCCATCCTCGGGATGGATTTCGGCAACAGCACCGGCTTCTACTATCTGGCGCTGGCGCTCGCCGTGGTCGTTGGCCTCCTGCTTTACCGTTTCGACCTCTCGCGCCTCGGCCACACGATCAAGGCGGTCGCGGCCAACGAGGAGCTTTCCGAATCGATCGGCATCAATACCTGGGCGCTCCGGACCCTGCCCTTCGTCATGGGCTCCGTGGTCGCAGGCTTTAGCGGGGTGCTCTACGCGAACTTCAACGGGTCGATCAATCCCTTGGACTTCAGCGCGGTGCTCATGTTCAAGCTGGTGGCGGCGGCCATCGTCGGCGGCATCACCACCTTCTGGGGGCCGCTCGTCGGCCTGCTCTACCTGACGGCGCTGGAAGAGGCGTTCCGTGACTTCACGCAGTGGATTCCCCTGCTTTGGGGCGTCAGCGTCCTCGGCGTGATCCTGTTGGCGGAGGGCGGCCTGGAGATGGTCATTATTCGTCTCGGCCGCCGCGCGCGGCGCTGGTGGAGGAGCCGCGGCGAACGACCGCCGGGCGGGGCTCGGCAGGGACGGTGAGCGATGGCGATCCTCGAAGTCGATAACGTCGCCAAGCGCTTCGGCAAGCTGGCCGCGGTCAAGGGAATCTCCTTCGAGATCCCGGAGGGCCAGATCCGTGGTCTCATCGGGCCGAACGGCTCCGGCAAA
This sequence comes from Alphaproteobacteria bacterium, assembly GCA_965200785.1. Classification (GTDB taxonomy): domain Bacteria; phylum Pseudomonadota; class Alphaproteobacteria; order Bin95; family Bin95; genus Bin95. Next base: position 76,142 of record CBDAVA010000003.1, read on the forward strand.
ACGACGATGTTCCACCTCATCAGCGGCTTCCTCAAGCCCACCTCCGGGGACGTGCGCTTCCAGGGCGACTCAATCACGGGCAAGCGGCCGCACCAGATCGCCAAGCGCGGGCTCGTCCGCACCTTCCAGCTCACCAGCATCTACCGCGACATGACGGTGCGCCAGAACGTGACGTTGGGCCATCACATTCACGCGGGCCGCCACTCGAGGCCGCGGCCGACTCCGGAGAAGCTGCCGCAATTCGAAACCGTGGAGGAGAGCACCGAGTGGATCCTCGATTTCATGGCGCTCTCGGACGAGGCGGAGACGACCGCGCGTCTTTTGCCTGCCGGCATGCAGCGGGTGCTTTCCATCGCCACCGCGCTTGCGGTGCGGCCGACATTGCTGATGCTGGACGAGCCGCTCGCCGGCCTCAACACGACCGAGAAGAGCAGCGTCGCGCGGAAGATCGCGCGTCTGCGCGACCACGGCATCACGATCCTTCTGGTCGAGCACGACGTGCGTTCGGTGCTCAGCGTTTGCGAGCTCATCACCGTGATCGACTTCGGCGAGAAGATCGCCGAGGGCACGGCGGACGAGGTGACCAGCAACCCGGTCGTCATCGAGGCCTATCTCGGGAAGCAGTCGCGCCATGATGCTTGAGACCCGCGATCTGACGGTCAAGTACGACCTGATCTCGGCCCTGTCCCAGGTGTCGATCTCGGCGGAAGAGAGGACGATCACGACCATCGTCGGCAGCAATGGCGCCGGCAAGACGACCCTGCTCAAGACAATCTCCGGTTTGATCCGCCCGGCCGCCGGCGAGATACGCTTCCTCGGCGAGAGGATCGACGCGGCCTCGCCGTCGGCCATCGTGCGCATGGGGATCTCGCACGTGCCGGAGGGGCGCGAACTGTTCCCGCGCATCAGCGTCTACGACAACCTCATGGTGGGCGCCTACCTGCGCTCGAACAAGAAGGCCATCCGCCGCGACCTCGAGCGGATCTACCAGCATTTCCCCATTCTCAAGGACCGCAGACGGCAACTGGCGCGCGATCTGAGCGGCGGCGAGCAGCAGATGCTGGCCTTCGGCCGCGCGCTGATGTCGGATCCCAAACTGCTGCTGCTGGACGAGCCTTCGATCGGACTCGCGCCCGTGATCGAGCAAAAGATCATGGAGACACTCCGCAAACTCACGGTCGACGAGAACGTCGGCGTCGTGTTGGTCGAGCAGAACGCTGCGCTGGCTCTCAGCGTCGCTTCCCACGGCTATGTTCTGGAGCAGGGCTCGCTCGTCCTGCGGGGGCCGGCAAACGAGCTCATCAAGGACGACAATGTCAGAGCCGCCTACCTGGGTCTTTGAATGAGCCGCGAGTGAGCCGCCGGCCGATTAGTCTTGCGGGTGCAAGTGTGTAGTATGGCCCCGCCCTCGGCTGCGCATCCGCACAACTCCGGAGTCCTGCTGTGCCCGGCATTACCGCGTATGGCGCCTATTTGCCGCGCCGACGCCTCCAGCGATCAGCAATAGCGGCCGCCAATACCTGGTTCGACGCTTCGCTCGGTGGCTTGGCCCGCGGCGAGCGCACCATGTGCAGTTGGGACGAGGACACGGTGACGATGGCCGTAGAGGCGGCGCGCGACATGGGCTCGGCCGCGCAGGCTCAGGCGCTGTTCCTCGCGTCGACGACGCATCCCTTCGCCGTCCGCCAGAACGCCGGCATCGTCGCAGGAGCGCTGAACCTCGGGAGCGATCTGCGCACCATGGATGTAGCGGGTTCGCTCCGCGCTTCGACAACCGCGCTGTTGAGCGCCCTCGACGCTGCGGCGGCGGGAACGCAGGCGATCGTGGTGGCGGCCGAGAGACGCAGGGCCCGGGCGGGCAGCCCGATGGAAATGCTGTCCGGTGACGGGGCGGCCGCTCTTCATGCAGGCCCTGCGGGAGAGATCGCGACATTGCTTGGGTCCGCGACCGTCGCCGCAGACTTCATCGACCACTTCCGTGCGAGCGGAGACGCCTTCGACTATGGCTGGGAAGACCGCTGGATTCGCGACGAAGGCTGGTTGAAGCTGGTGCCACAGGCAATCGCGCGGGCTCTCGCGAAAGCCGGTGTCGAGCCGTCAGACGTCGACTGCCTGATTGTTCCGTGCCACCTGAGGCGGGTGCCGGAGAGCGTCGCCAGAGCGTGCGGCATTCCCCCCGGCGCTGTCGCCGACCCGATGATGAGCACAGTCGGCCAATGCGGTACGGCCCAGCCGCTGCTCATGTTCGCGGCCGCGCTGTCGAGTGCGGCTCCGGGGCAGAACATGGTCGTAACCGGGTTCGGACAAGGCTGCGATGCGCTGGTGTTCCGCGTCACGGACGCGATCGGCGCAGTCCGGCCCACGCACGGCGTCGCAGGGTGGCTGGAGCGGCGAGTCGAAGAAACCAACTACAACAAATTCTTGACCTACAGCGGCGCGGTCGTGCGTGAGTACGGCAAACGTGCCGAGCTCGACCGGCCGCCGGCGCTCACCGCGCAGTACCGCAACCGGGCGGGCGTGACCGGATTCGTGGGCGGCCGCTGCGGCCGCTGCGGCACGGTGCAGTACCCGAAGGCAATCTACTGCGTAAATCCGAATTGCAACGCCAAGGACACGCAGGCCCCCCATCCCATGGCGGACGTGCCGGCGGCGGTGAAGACCTTTACGGCCGACCACCTCGTGTTCTCCCTGGATCCACCCGCTTATCTGGGCCTTGTCGAGTTCGAAGGCGGCGGGCGAACCATGGTGGAGTTTACCGACGTGGATCCCGAGAGCTTCGAGGTCGGCACGCCGACGAGCCTGCGCTTCAGAATCAAGCACGTGGATGAACGACGCGGGATGCGTCAATATTTCTGGAAGGCGGCGCCCGACTAGGGCTTGGCGACGCGAGGGAAAGGGACATGGCCAGCGGAATTCGAGACAAGGTTGCCGTCCTCGGGATGGGATGCTCGAAATTTGGCGAGCGTTGGGATGCGGAGCCTTCGGACCTGATGGCCGAGGCCTTCGAGGAGTGCATTGCCGAAGCCGGGATCGAGCGCTCGCAAATCGATGCAGCATGGCTGAGCACCGCATTCGACTCCGTCAATGTCGGGCCGAGCGCGCTTCCGCTCGCGACCTCGCTGCGGCTCGGCTACATCCCCGTCACACACGTCGAGAACATGTGCGCGAGCGGGACGGAGGCCTTCCGCGGCGCTTGCTACGCGGTGGCCTCGGGTGCCGCGGATTTCGCGCTCGCGCTCGGTGTGGAAAAGCTGAAGGATACCGGCTATGGCGGTCTACCAGCCCGGACTCGCGGGGTGACCAACGATCTGTTCGCCCCAAACGTGTCTGCCCCGGGCGCCTTCGCGCAGCTCGCAGCCGGCTATCGCGGCGCCCACGGCATCGACAAGGACGATCTCAAGCGCGCGATGGCCCACGTCTCGGTCAAGAGCCATGCGAACGGCGCGCGCAATCCCAAGGCACATCTGCGGCGCGAGATCACCCACGAGCAGGCGATCGCGGCGCCGATGGTGGCGGAGCCCATCGGCCTGTTCGATTGCTGCGGCGTCAGCGACGGCGCGGCCTGCGCGATCGTGACCACGCCCGAGATCGCCATGACATTGGGCAAAACGACGATCATGACGGTCAAGGCCTTGCAGCTCAGCGTCTCGAACGGCGAAGAGATCGGCTTCAACAGTTGGAACGGCGCCCATTTCAAGACCACGCGCATCGCCGCTCGGCGCGCCTACGAGGAAGCCAGAATCGACGATCCACGCAAGGAGATCAGCGCGACCGAAGTCCACGACTGCTTCTCGATCACGGAGTTGGTGACGATGGAAGACCTTGGCCTCGCCGACGAGGGCAAGGCCTGGAAGGCGGTGCTCGACGGCCGTTTCGACGCCGATGGAGAAATGCCGTGTCAGATCGACGGAGGCCTGAAGTGCTTCGGCCACCCCATCGGCGCCTCCGGCCTGCGAATGCTCTATGAGATCTATCTGCAGTTTCTCGGCCGTGCGGAGGAACGTCAGATCGAGAGCATGCGATACGGTCTGACCCATAATTTGGGCGGGCATCCCGCGCAAAACATTTGCAGCGTGGCGATCGTCGGACATTACGACGGCTGAACGGCCTGCCGCGCCGACCCCATCCGCAGCAGGCTCCCTGCTCCGATGCGACGGCTGTGAGCCGCCCGCCGCGCCCCGAGATTTCCGGGCAGTGAATTACGATGCGCTCATGGGCTTCGAAATCCCCGAAGCCCGCCAGACTTTTGGTCCTCTCGACGCGGTCCGCTACGCGCTGTCAATCGGGCTCGGCCGCGATCCTCTCGACCCGTGGCAACTGCAATTCGTGGACGACCGGAAGGGTCCGCGCATCGTGCCATCGTTCAGCTCGGTGCTCGGCCATCCCGGCTTCTGGCTGGCCGATCCGCGCACGACGGTCGACGCCGGCCGGCTCGTTCATGCCGAGCAGGGATTCCACCTGAGGAAGCCGCTCCCCAGCGCCGGCACGGTCGTTGGAACGACCCGGATCGTCGATATCGTCGACAAGGGCGCCGAGAAGGGCGCGCTGCTCTATCTGGAGAAGACGCTTTGCGATGACGACACGGGCGAGGTCATCGCGACCGAGACGCGCACGCTCATGCTCCGGGGCGACGGCGGTTACGATGGACCCTCCGCAACGCCTCGTCCCGCCCCGGAGGAGCCGAGCGGCGCTCCCGACCGCTCAGTCGCCATCGCGACGCGGCCGGAACAAGCTCTCCTCTATCGTCTCAATGGCGATCCCAATCCGCTCCATCTCGACCCCGCGGCCGCTGAGAAAGCGGGCTTCGACCGGCCGATCCTCCACGGGCTCTGCACCTTCGGCATTGCCTGCCATGCCATTCTGCGCGCGTTCGCAAGCGACGATCCCGAATCGCTCCGCAGCATGTTCGCGCGTTTCTCGGCGCCGGTCTTTCCCGGCGATACCATCGAGGTGGAAATGTGGCGAGACGGCGCCTTTCGTGCACGGGCCGTCGAGCGCGACGTCTTCGTCCTTCGTCAGGGTCTTGCGGCCTTCGGTCGAGGTGCTTCCGTGATGGAGACGTCGCGGGCGGGACCGGCCGCGCCGCGCCGGCAATAGCGGGAGGTGAACGATGAATGAGGGAAAGGCGGCGATCGTCTCCGGCGCGGGCGGCGGTATCGGGCGTGACGTCGCGCTGGCGCTCGCGCGGACCGGGGCCTGCGTCGTCGTCAACGACATCGGCGTCTCGGTCACAGGCGAGGGAGGATCGGCGACGCCGGCTGAGGAGACGAAGCAGCTGATAAACGAAGCAGGGGGGACGGCTGTCGTCGACACGCACAGCGTCGACGGTTGGGAGAGCGCGCGCGCCATCGTGCAAACGGCGCTCGAAGCGTTCGGGCGGATCGACATTGTGGTGAACAACGCCGGCATCCTGCGCGATACGATCTTTCACAAGATGACCGCCGAGCAATGGCTTTCCGTCGTCGGCGTGCATCTCAACGGGAGTTTCTTCCTGAGCCGCGCGGCGGCAGAGTATTTTCGGCGGCAGGAGTCCGGCGCCTTCGTGCACATGACCAGCACATCGGGGCTGATCGGAAATTTCGGGCAGGCAAACTACGCAGCGGCCAAGCTCGGCATTTGCGCGCTCTCGAAATCGATCGCCCTCGACATGAAGCGCTTCAACGTGCGCTCGAATTGCATCGCGCCTTTCGCCTGGAGCCGGATGACGAGCGAGATCCCGGTCGAGACCGACGAACAGAGGGAGCGGATTGCGCGCCTCAAGAAGATGGCTCCCGCGAAGAACGCCCCGCTCGCCGTGTTTCTGGCGTCCGATGCGGCGCGCGACGTCACGGGGCAGGTTTTCGCGGTGCGCCACAACGAGATCTTTCTTTTTGACCCCTACCGGCCCATTCGAAGCGTCCACCGGAGCGAGGGATGGGATGTGCAGGCAATTGCCGACCATGCCGTGCCGGCGCTACGGGCCAACTTCGCCGCGCTCGACCGCTCCGGCGACGTGTTCAGCTGGGACCCGCTATGACGCGACTGGCTGCACGGGGCAGGGAATTCGTCCCGCCTCGGCGTCTGGGCAATCGTTAGGCCGGTTTCTCACCCGGCCGCCGCTTATACCTTCATGCGCGTGCGGCCGACGGCCTCGGTCCCTTCGATCTTGAAACGCTGGATCGCGTTGTCCGCATCCATCAGGTCCTGAGGTCCCAGCACACCGGACTGCTCGCCGGCGGTCCCGTTCAGGACATCGTTTGGATGCTTGTGGTCGACGAATCCCAGATTGACCGTGCCGAGATCGTAGCCCATGAGGCACTGCAATTGGTGGGGGAAGGTTCGCGCCTCTTCCATCGGCACGGCGAGATACTGGTTCTCCTCCTGGCGCAGCCAGCCGAGACAATAGTGGAGCGCGAGGCCGCAGCGAGCGGCGTTCGAGCGATTGGCGCCGGCGCCGTGAATCAGGCTGCCGACATATATCAGCAACGAGCCCGCCGGCATCTCGGCCGCCGCGATCTCGTCCGGCTCTGGAATTCGCCCGTCGGGCCAGCGGTGGCTTCCCGGCGCGATGCGTGTCGCGCCGTTCTCCTCCGCGAAGTCGGTGACCGCCCACATGGTCGCGAGCGTAAGAGGCGGCGCAGGATTCTGGATGGGAAAGGGGCCGGTATCCCGGTGCATTGCCTGCACGGTCTCACCGGGCTCGACGTGCATGACTCCGGTGTAATGGACTTGGTAACGCGCGCAATACGGCCCGAGGACGCGGTCGGCAATCTCCAGCACGAGCGGATGAACGACCATGTCGCGCGTCGTCGGGCAGCGCGACAGCAACGCGCCGAAGCGCTTCGTCTTGTGCCCCATGAAGGCGTCGGGGTCGCCGAGCGCGGTCGCCTCCAGATGCGGCGCCAGCTCACCCGTGAGCTGCGCAAGGGTCTCCGGCTCGAGAAGCCCTTGCACGATCGAATAGCCGTCCCGCTCGATCGCCGCTACCAACGGATCCGCGCCGACATCGGCGTCGAATGTATTGAGCGTGGCCATGGCGCTGTTCCCGCTCACTGCGGGTCGATCAGATACTCGTCGCCGTCGCGGAGCCGCTTCTGGACCCAGTCGGACGCCCCGGGCGTGGTCGGCACCACCACCTCGAGCGGGCCGCGGGTGGCCCTTACCTCGTGGCGCCGCGTCCTGGTCTTGTTCCAGTCGATGGTCATGGCGGCGTTGTTGACGATGACGCCATAGACTTCGGCCGCGCATTCGACCGTCAACAGCCCCTCCAAGATGCTTTCCAGAACCGCCTCGGGATCGCGCTGCAGCGGATCCCCGTAGCCGCCGCCACCGCTGGAATACGCCACCCAAATCTCGTTTTCCTCGATGATGATGCGCCCCTTCGAGGAGCAATAGGTGCGCTTGCCCGTCTCCAGGTTCTCCTTGTAGCTGCCGCCGCCGATCGCGGCTGTGCCGCCGAGCACGCCGTGGGGCGGATTGGCGGTGCCGTCGCCAAAGAGGTTGCACTCGATCGGGCCGCCGATCGGCGTGACCTGAATTTCGACGCCGGGGCCGCCGTGATGCGCGCCGTGACCCATGGAATCGGCGCCGATCTCCTGCCGGTCGACGCGCATGGGGTAGAGCAGTTCGCTCATTTCGACGCTCAGGATCTTGAGCCCGCCCATGCCTGCCGATGTGATGAGAAGAGGCCAGCCATCCTGCGTCGAGGATGCCCCGCCTGCCGGCCCGCCGTTGAAGAACATGCAGCCCCAGGACCGATCCTGCCCGTCGCGGGTATCGGCGCCCGAGAAGAAGGGCACACAACTGACCCGGCCGTTTCCGCCGGTGACACGCTCGGGCACTGCATGGGCAAGCGCCTTGTAGACCGCGTCCTGCATGGTGTCGTCGGGGCCGATGGTGGCCAGCGCGGTGGACGCGGGATACTGCGCGTTGCACACCGAGCCAGGCGGAGCCTCGGCCGTTATGTGGCGCAGGCAGCCGTCGTTATGGGGGATCGAGGGGTCGATCGTGCAAAGGATCGGGATGCCCGCCGCTGCCTGCATGACGCCGAAGGAGGAATTGTTGGCGCCGGGCGTCTGCGGTGCAGAGCCGGCGAAGTCGACATGGACCCTGTCGTCCCGAATCGAGACGCGCGCGTTCACAGGAATATCGGTGCCGCCCTGGCCGTCGGTGTCGAGCCAGGAGGTGCCCTCGTAGTCGCCGTTCGGCATCTGGCGGATTTCCTCGGCCATGCGCTGGTCGGCGTAGTCGAAGATCGCCTCGATATAGCGTTCCACCTCGTCGTTGCCGTAGTGCGATGCGAGCTCGATGAGGCGGCGCTTGCCGGTCCAGATCGAGCCGAGCTGCGCCATCAGATCGCCGTAGAGCCATTCCTGCCAGCGCACGTTGGCGAGATACATGCGGACCACGTCCTCGCGCCGCTTGCCCTTCTCGTAGAACTTGATCGGCGGCAGTTGCAGCCCCTCCTGCCAGACGTCCTTGGCAGCGGCGGGCGTGCTGGTGGGGATGAAGGCGCCGCAATCGAGCTGATGCCCCTTGGTCATGCTCCAGAACATGTGTTTGCCCTTGTGGAACACCGGGCAGGCGGTGACGAAATCGCCGACATGAGTGTTGCCGCTGTAAGCGTCGTTGCAGACGATGACATCGCCGTCGTGGATGTCGCCCTCGAAGACTCGCGCGATCTCCTTCAAGACCACGTGCATCGAATTAGTGTGGACTGGCAGCGCGTCCATCATGCAGATCTGGCGCGCCTTGGCGTCATAGATGGCGCAGGAGAAGTCGCGCGCAAGCGCGATAATCGAGGTCCAGGAGGTCTTCTCCATGGTGAGCGTCATCTCGTTCGCAATCGTGTTGAAGCGATTGAGAACGACCGAGAAGGTGATCGGATCGACGGGCGTCTTGGCGCTCTTCCGCGCGCGCGTGCTGACGTGGCGCTTGGCGGTACGTTTTGCCGGCGGCCTGGCGTTATGCACCGTGGATACGTTGGCCATGTCTCGCTCCCTTAGTTGATCGCGAGGACAAAATCGTCGTAGCGGTTGACCTTCAGCGTGTGCTTGGGCTGGACCACGATCGTCGAATTCTCCTGTTCGACGACGGCCGGCCCTTCGATGGTCATGCCGTGGCGCACTTTGCTGCCATCGTAAATCTGGGTCTCGCGATATTTCTTGAAGGCCCTGAAATAGACCATGCGCGTGCCCTTTTGCGCCTCGCTCGCGGGCTTGCGCGTGCGCTTCTGAATGGGCGTCTCGCGCTCCGGCAGCTTGCCCTCCGCCGTGATCCGCCAGTGGAACAGGTCAACCGCGCTCTCCCGCACGCAATAAGAGAACATGCGCTCGTGCAGGCCGTGGAACGCTTCGGCGATGTCTTCGATATCCGATTTCTTGATCGCGCCCTTCGAGGGCAGCGGAATCGTGAGCTCGTGAATCTGATTGGAGTACTTCGCATCGGCGAAGCGGGAGATCTTGATCCGCGCGCGGGTGAAGCCCTGCGCCCTGAGCTCAGCGATCGCTTCAGCCTCGAGCTCGGCGAAAATTTCGTTGACGCGGGCGAGGTCGAAGTCGCTGGTATTGGTCGCGAAGGCCTTGATCAGGTCGTGCCGGACATCGCTCGCGATCATTCCATAGGAGCAGAACACCCCGCCGTAGCGTGGAATGATCGCCTGCTTCATGCCGAGCTCCGCGCCGAGGGCGCCGGCATGGATGGCGCCGGCGCCGCCGCCCACCACCAGGATGTAGCCGCGTGGGTCGATACCCTTCTCGACCGAGACCACGCGGATCGCGTCGACCATGTTGGTGTTGACGATCTGGAAAATACCGTCGGCCGCCTGCTCCGCGCTGAGCCCCAGCGGCTTCGCGATGGCGTCCTCGATGACCCGCGTGGACGCGTCGGGATTGATGTCGCGCCGGCCGCCGAGGAAGAAATCGGGATTGATGTAGCCGAGGACCACGTTGGCGTCGGTCACAGTCGGCCGGTCGCCGCCCAGCTCATAGCAGGCAGGCCCCGGCTCGGCGCCGGCGCTCATTGGGCCGACTTGCAGCGCGCCGCCCTTGTCGATCCAGGCGATGCTGCCCCCGCCCGCACCGATCGAATGCACGTCGACCGCCGCAACGCCCACCGGGTTGTCGTGTACCCGCATGTCCTTGGTCAGCGCGGGCTCGCCGTCGGTCACCATGCACACGTCGAAGCTCGTGCCGCCCATGTCGATGGTGATGACGTCGTTGACGCCCACCCGTTCGGCGCAATAGAGGCCCGCCGCCGGACCCGCCGCCGGGCCCGAGGCCAGCGCATAGATGGGCCGCTCTATGATCTGCTTGACCGTTGCGGTGCCGCCGTTCAACTGCATGACGAGCAGATTCTGACCGAAGCCGTTATCGGCGAGGTACTTCTCGAGCGCGATCATGTAGCTGGAAATGCGCGGCAGGATATAGGCGCTAAGGACGGTGCTCGATGTCCGTTCCCACTCGCGGATCATCGGCAGAACGTCCGAGCTCAGCACCACGGGGACGTCCGGAAGCTCCTCCGCGAGGATTTCCTTCGCACGGACCTCGTGACGCGGGTTCATGATGGACCAGAGCAGCGCAACGGCGACGGATTCGACGTCCCGTTCTCTGAGCGTCCGGGCCGCGGCGCGCACCGAGTCCTCGTCGAGCTCGATCAGCGGCTCGCCGCGATAGTCCATCCGCTCCGTCAGCGGCAGGCGAAGGTCGCGGCGGATGAAATCCTTCGATCTGGGAAGGCTGACATTGTAACGGTCGGGCTTGAAGCCATCGCGGAAATAAAGAACGTCGCGGAAACCCTCGGTGCAGAGCAGCGCGGTCTTGGGGCCGTTGCGCTGGATCACCGTGTTCGTGGCGATGGTCTGGCCGTGCACGAAGAGGTCCAGGCTGCCGACGAACGAATCGACCGCCAGACCTTGCGCATCGGCAAGAGCCGCCAGGCCGCGCTGGACGGCAAGCCCCGGATCGGCGGGCGTCGTCGCCTCCTTCCAAAGCAGGATACCGCCTTGGTCGTCAATGAGCGAAAAATCCGTGAAGGTACCGCCGATATCGACGCCCATGATGTGGCGCATGAAGGCTCTCCCAGCGCGTCTGACTGTCGTCGTGTCTCTATCACAGGACGCTTGCCGAGGTCACCGTCGGGCCGGCCGATATTTCCGTAAGACCGGCGATCCGCTAGAAATACGGAGCCTCCGGCGGGGCTGCCGGCGGCCCCTCTCGACCATGCTGTCCACGACCGGCTCTCACGACTCAACGACCCACCGGGAACTGCGCGATGTGGCACGTCGGAATTGACGTTGGAGGAACCTTCACCGACCTCTTCGCGGCGAATAGAGAGAGCGGCGCGACGATCTCGGCGAAGGTGCTGACCACGGCAGGCGACCGCTCGGTCGGCGTGCTCAACGCGCTGGAGGCAGCCGCTGTCGATCCGGCGGAGATCAGTGTTCTCGTGCACGGCACCACGACCGCGACCAACGCCCTGGTCGAGCGCAGCTATCCACCGGTGGCCATGGTCACGACGGAGGGGTTTCGCGACGTCATCGAAATCGGGCGCCAACGCCGGCAGCACTTGTTTGCGCTGCGCCAGAAGCGCCCCGCGCCCATCGCTCCCCGGCGTCTGCGCTTCACGCTGGGATGCCGGCTCTCCGCCGCCGGCGAGGACCTGAGCCCCTTCGACGACGACGAAGCCCGCCGCGTCGCGCGGCGCATCAGGGAGCAGGGCGCGCAGTCGGCCGCCATCTGCTTCATCAACGCCTACGTGGACGGGCGGCACGAGACCCGGATGCGCGACATCCTGTTGGAGGAGCACCCGGGCTGCCATGTCGCGCTTTCCTCCGAGACGGTGAGGAAGTTCAGAGAGCATGGGCGTTTCTCCACCACGGTGGTGCGCGCCGCGCTGCTGCCCGTGATGACCGACTATTTCAACCGCTTGGCGGCCGGGCTGAGCGACGGCGGCTTTGCCGGCTCGCTGCTCGCGCTGAAGAGCAACGGCGGCATGATGGGCGTGGATCTGGCCATCGAGCGTCCGGAAGAACTGGTTGAATCGGGTCCGGCCGGCGGCGTCGCCTACGCCCGCTATCTGAGCCAAACCACCGAATTCTCGAACATCATCCACACCGATATGGGGGGGACGACCTTCGACGCGTCGATTGTCGATCACGGCGAAGGGTTGCTCACCCACGACTACCAGCTCGAATGGGAAGTGCCGATCATTATCCCCATGCTGGATATCCGCAGCGTCGGTGCCGGCGGCGGGTCGATCGCCTGGGTCGACAAGGGCGGCTCGCTGCGTGTCGGGCCGCAAAGCGCGGGCTCCGATCCGGGGCCCGCCTGCTACGATCGCGGCGGCGCCGAGGCGACGGTCACGGATGCGAACTTCGTCCTGGGCCGGCTCGACGCCACCTTGGGCGGCAAGCTCATGCTCGACGCCGACGCCGCAGAGCGCGCCGTGGGCAAGATCGCCGACCGGCTTGGCCTCGACCGGCTGGAGGCGGCCGAGGCGATCATCTCGATCACCTGCGAGAACATGGCCCAGGCGATCAAGCTCGTGCTCACCGACCGCGGGCGCGACCCGCGCGATTTCGTGCTCGCGAGCTTCGGCGGTGCGGGTCCCATGCATGCCTGCCAGATCGCGCGCGCAATGAACATTCCCCGCGTCGTTGTCCCGGCCCATGCCGGCGTCGCCTCGGCCTTCGGCGCGACCGCCATGGACATCCGTCACGACTTGGAAGAGTTCTATTACGCCCCCTTGGACGAGGCGGATTTCGCAAGGCTCAACCAGATGTTCGCCGACCTCGAACGCCAGGGCCGGGCGCTGCTCGCGCGAGACGGCATCGCGGAAGACGGAATGATGCTCTCGCGCCACGCGCAAATGCGTTATGTCGGCCAGTTCTGGGAGGTGCTTACGCCGCTCGGCGACGGTCCTCTCTCGACCGATCGGGCGCTAGAGATCGCAGATGCCTTCCACACCGCGCACGAAGCCGAGCACGGCGTCAAGTCGACGACCTTCCCCGCCGAGTTCGTCAGCATTGGCGTCACAGCTGCGGGCGCGTTCGCGCGGCCGCCCCTGCATGGAGCCGCGGCCGGCAAGGCCTCCGAGGTCGAGCGCGGCACGCGGCCAGTCTACTTCGGTGGCTCATGGCACGATGTCCCGATTTACGCCGGTGAGCGGCTCCATCCGGGCATCGCCATTACCGGCCCCGCCATTGTAGACTACGACCATTCGGAGACTGTCCTTCCGCTGGGCACGCAGGCATCGGTCGATCGCAGCGGCAACCTGTTGATCGCGTTGGACCGTTGATTGCGTTGGACAGAAGAACCGCCTGAGCGCGCGCGAGGCTAGGGCAATGGAAGCAGCCAACTACGACTCGTCGGAAATCAGGGATCTCGATCCGGTGACCTTCGAGGTTCTGCGCAGCCACTTCGATTTCTGCTGCGAGCGCATGAGCAAGGTGCTCCAGAAAACCGCGTTCTCGCCGATCCTGAGCGACATTCTGGACTACTCCAACGCCGTCTACGACGCGGATATCCGTCTTGTCTCCCAGTCACCGGGCTGCCCAATCCACATGGCGGCCATGCACTTCGCTGCCCAGGAATCGGTCGCGAAATACGGCAAGGAGACGCTCCGCCCGGGTGACGTGGTGGTCTTGAATGACCCCTTCCAGGGCGGGACGCACATTCCCGACACCACCTTCACAATGCCGATCTTCAGCGGCGACAGGCTGTTGGGGTTCGCCGTGAGCCGGGGGCATTGGCAGGACCTCGGCGGCGGTGCCGCGGGCGGGCAGTCATTCGGCACGCACATCGCCGGCGAGGGCCTGCGCATTCCGCCGCTCAAGCTCTTCAACGAATACGAGCTGAATCAGGACCTGCTCGCGCTGATCAAGAACAACACTCGCTGCCCGGAATATATCGAGGGCGATATCCAGGCCCACATGGGCGCACTGAAGGTCGCCGAGCAGGAGTTTTCCCGCGCAGTCGCCCGCTACGGCCTGGGGACGGTCGAGGTCGCGATGCGCGAGCTAATCGCCTACACGAATCGTATCAGCCGCAGCCGCATCGAGGCGATCCCCGACGGCGCATACGCGGTGACCGATGTCGTCGACACCGATGGCTTCAGCGAAGAGCCCATCAAGCTTCAGGTGAAGATCGTCGTCGAGGGCGAGACGATGACCGTCGACTTCACCGGATCGGACCCGCAGTGCGTCGGGGCGATCAACTCGCCGCTGGCCAACACCTTCTCGGCTACCTATCTGGCCCTGCGCTTCTATCTCTGCCCTGAGGCCCCGGCCAACGCGGGCCTGTTCGATGCCGTCGATATCGTGCTGCCGGACGATTGCTGGCTCAACGCCAAGTGGCCTGCGCCGACCATCGGCTGCACCACGGTGACCGCTGCCAAGATCAACAGCTCGATCTGGCTGGCAATGAGTCAGGCTGTGCCCCAGGACGCCACCGGCGGCACCATGTCGGACGTGAACTGGCTGGTCTGCGCGGTCACCGACCCCGAGACCCGGCGCCAGACCGTGTTCTCGGACCTGCCTGCCGGCGGCTGGGGCGGCATGAACGACATGGATGGTGCCAGCGTCAGGTTTGACCCGACCGGCAACTGCATGAACCTTTCGGCGGAAGTGGCCGAGCTCTGCTATCCCATCGTCTACGAAGCGTTCGACCTGAGGCAGGATTCGGCGGGGCCGGGCACTCACCGAGGCGGGCTCGGCGCCAGGCTGCAATTCCGTTTCAAGGGGAGCGCCGAGCTCAGCATCGAGACCTCGCGGACCCTTGCCGGGAGCCCCGGCGTCGAAGGCGGCAGGGAGAGCGCGGCACAGCGGCTCTGCAAGCTCCTGCCGGACGGCTCCGCGGAGGTGATCGGCGGCATGGCGGATGACGGCATGTGGCATAATCCGCTGCTTGCTGCCTATCGCTTCGCGCCGGGCGAGGCCTTCCGCATCGAGACGGGCGGCGGCGGCGGCTGGGGCGATCCGATGGCGCGCCCGGTGGAGCAGGTTCTCGACGACGTTCTCGACGACTACATTTCGATCGACGAGGCACGGCTGTCCTACGGCGTCGTGATCGAGCCCAAAGGGGGCGTCGTGGACATTGCGGCGACGGAGGCGCTCAGGGGCGGGCGCCGCGCGGCATAGTCGCGCTGCGGCTGCATCCAGAGGCGGTGAGGCGCTGCGGTCATCTCAAAACGCCGAATACCCGTTGTCGACCATGACGTTGGCGCCCGTAACGGCGTCCGAGTCGGAGGACGCCAGATAGACGGCGGTGCCCGCCATGTCGTCCGGCACCATCCACGGATTACCGGCGCCGAAGCGGCCCTGCAGCGCCTCCATGAAGCCCTCGATCTCGACCCGGTAGCCTGCGTTCATGTCGGATTCGACGCAGCCGGGCGACAGGCTGTTCACCTGGATGTTGTGCGGGCGTAGATCCAGGGCGAGCGACTTTGTGAGCAGCTTGATCGCGCCCTTCGTCGCGCAGTAGACGGCCGAACTCGGCATTCCGGTCTCGCCGGCGATCGAGCCAATGTTGATGATCTTGCCGCCGCCGCGGGCCATCATCTGCGGCAGCAGCGCCTGCGCGGCGAAGTAGGCGCCCTTCACGTTGGTGTCCATCTGGCTGTCCCACTCTTCCTCGCTGGTCTGGCCCGGCACCGTCAGCAGATAGATGCCCGCGTTGTTCACGAGGATGTCGGCGCCGCCGAAGGCCGCCGCCACGGTGTCCGCCATGGCGGCGCAGTCCTTCGTCCGGGCCACGTCGCAGCGGATCGCCGCGGCGTCGCCGCCGGCGGCCCTGATCCCTGCCGCTATGTCGTCCGCGGCCTCGGCCGCCGCTTTGTAGACCACGGCCACGCGCGCGCCCTCCGCACCGTAACGTCGTGCGATAGCGGCGCCGATACCGCGCGAGCCGCCCGTCACCACCGCCACTTTGCCGTTCAACCTTCCCATCGTGGTCTCGTCCTCTGGTTGCGCCGACGTGCCGGCCACGGCGACGGCAGCGAGGATAGCGCATGGCGCCCGCCGATTGCCCGCCCCTCCACATGCGCGCCGAGCGGCAAAGAGACGGGAAGATCTTCCGATCGATCGGCTGCTTCAATCGCGCCGTTCTGTCTCCGCCGCGCGTCCGGGCGCTGCGCCCTGCGCCCCGGAAAGCGCCGCGTCGATGGCCGCCAGGAACGGCCGGGAGAACGCCTTCAGCTTGGCGTCGCCGACCCCGTTCACCTCGGCGAACTCCGTCTCGGTGCGCGGGCGGCGGCGCACCATGTCGAGCAGCGTGCGGTCCCGAAACACGATGTAGGCTGGCACGCCGCGCTCCCGGGCAATCTCCAGCCGCAGCGCCTTCAGGGCGCCCAACAAAGCGGTCTCCTCGTCGGTCAGGGACCGGGCGGCGTCATCGCGCTCCGCGCGAGGCCTCGGCGCCTTCGCCGGCGTCCGCGCCAGCGCCGCGTCCGCGCGGTACAGGAACGTTCCCTCGCCCCGCAGCATGGCGTCGCCCCTGTCCGTGATCCCGATCCCGCCGTAGCCCCCGATGTCGAGCCGCAGGAACCCGGCCGCCACCATCTGCCGGATCAGCGAGCGCCACTCGTTCTTGCCCCGATCCGCGCCCGCCCCGAAGGGCGGCAGGCGGTCATGGCCGAAGCGCACGATCTTCTCGGTCTCGTTCCCCCTCAGGATATCGATCAGGTGCGCCGCGCCGAAGCGCTGGCCCGAGTGCCGGGCCGCCGACAGGATCTTCCGTGCATCCTCCGTCCCGTCGATGCGCTCCGACGGCGCAAGGCATACGTCGCAGTTGCCGCAGGGCTCGATCCTCTCCCCAAAATACCCCAGCAGCGCCGCCCGCCGGCATTCCGGCGCCTCGCAATAGCCGAGCAGCGCATCCAGCCGCTTGTGCGCGCGGCGGCGGTGCTCCGGGCCTGCATCCTCGTCCTCGATGAACTGCCGCCGCATCCGGACGTCTCCCAGCCCGTAGAGCATGTGCGCCTCGGCGGCCGCGCCGTCGCGCCCGGCGCGGCCGATCTCCTGATAGTAGGCCTCGACGCTGCCCGGCAGGTCGGTGTGGAAGACATAGCGCACGTCCGCTTTGTCGATCCCCATCCCGAAGGCGATCGTGGCCACGATCGCGACGCCGGGCTCACTCATGAACGTGTTCTGGCGGGCCTCGCGCTCCTCCTTCGTCATGCCCGCGTGGTAGGGGAGCGCCCGGACTCCCTCCGCCGCCAGCAGCGCCGCGGTCTCCTCCGTCTTCCGGCGCGACAGGCAATAGACGATGCCGCTCTCGCCCGCGTGCCGGGCCGTGAAACGCCGGAGCTGCCGCTTCCAGTCCTGCTTCGCCTCCACTGTGAGCCGAATGTTTGGACGGTCGAACCCGAGCACGAACTGCTCGACCCGGCCGTCGAACAGCCGGTCGGCGATATCCGCCCGCGTTACCTCGTCGGCCGTCGCCGTCAGCGCCACCACCGGAACCCCGGGGAAGAGGCCGCGCAGCCGGCTCAGTGCGGCGTATTCGGGACGAAACGCCGGGCCCCATTGCGCGATGCAATGCGCCTCGTCGATGGCGAACAGCCGCACGGGAAGCCGCTTGAGCGCGTCCAGCATGCGCTCGGTCATCAGCCGTTCCGGCGCCATGTAGAGGAGCCGCGTCCGGCCCGCCGCTATGCGGCGCCAGGCGGCAACGTTCTCGGCCCGAGGGTTGCCCGAGTGGATGCCGTCCGCCGCGACGCCCGCCAGCCTGAGCGCCGCCACCTGGTCCTGCATCAAGGCCACCAGCGGCGATACCACCACCGTGAGGCCGTCCATGGCCAGCGCCGGAACCTGGAAGCACAGCGACTTGCCGGCGCCCGTCGGCATCACCGCCAGCGCGTCGCGGCCCGCCAGAAGCGCCCCGATCACCGCCTCCTGGCCCGGGCGGAACCCGTCGAAGCCGAAGACCTCCCGGAGCACCCTGCCCGCCGCCCTGGACGCCGCCCCCTCGATGCGGGAACCGTCGCCGTCTGCCGGGGCCGCGGGCGAAGCGTGCGACGCATCCGGCAACACGCTCTCCGCGAACGCCGCCGAGTGCCGGTGCGACCGGTCCCTCAACCGCACATCCCGCCATGTCCGGCTGTACAACGCATGCAGACTCCGTATCACGAATCATCGGTCGATGACGATCCCAAGCCGGGACGGCCGCAGCCGCGCGGACAACACTCGACCGCCTCCGCGCCGGGCAGGCTGGCATGGTTCTGCTGCGTGGCGGCGTCGTCGGTCCTGCGGGCGGCGGGAACCTAACGCTTGCCGAGCTTGGGGCGATGCGGCGCTCGGTCGAGCGGCGGTAGAGGGTCCGGTGTCGGGCATGCGGTGAGCAGCGACAGACGCACCGAGGAAGCATCTGCCGAGTTCCGCGGCGGCCGGCGCGATTATTCGGGCCGCCGGCGAAAAACCCTTGCGCCGCTGCGCCCGCTGGCAGCAAGCTGGCCGCGCGGCAGTCAGGGGAGGATCGCCAGGAGCGTGCCCCGTAGGCAATGGAAGAAGCGTGTCGCGCAAGGAGGGATCGACAATGCATATTTCATGGCTGCATCGCCTGCTCGTTGCGTTTGCGGCTGCCATCGGCATGGCCGGCGCGGCGCAGGCCAAGGATTTGCTGGTGCTGGCCGACGACATTCCGGCCGGTCTCGACTACGACGGGCCGACGGCCTCGCTGATCCCGACCTACGGCGGAATCACGAACCTGCTCGAGCCGCTGGTCTATTACGCGCCTGGCGCGGTGAACGACGAGGGCGTGCAACTGCTCGACTTCAACAAGTTCGAGGGCAGGCTCGCCGAGTCCTGGACCTATGATCCCGAGACTTTCACGTGGACCTTCACGCTGCGTCAGGGCGTCAAGGGCTGCAACGACGCCACCTTCAACGCCGATGACGTGGTCTACACCTTTGCGCGGGCCAAGTCGGTGAGCGGCGCTGCGCCGATCGGCTGGTTCCTCGCCAACGTCGGCTCGGTGGACGGCTTCACACCCGCCGTCTTCGCGCAGGACGAGTCCGGTGCTGCAGCGCGGATGCTTGGCAGCGAGGTCAAGAAAATCGACGACTACACCGTCCAGATCCGCCAGTCGGGGCCGAACCAGTTGTTCCTTCGCGTGCTGACGATCTTCGGTCTCTACATCTTCGACAAGGAGATCATGGAGGCCAACGCAACCGAGGAGGATCCCTGGAGCCACACCTACGCGAACAACGTCAATGCGCCGGGCTTCGGGCCCTGGTGCCTCGATA
The DNA here is from genome assembly GCA_965200785.1 of Alphaproteobacteria bacterium. Taxonomy (GTDB): domain Bacteria; phylum Pseudomonadota; class Alphaproteobacteria; order Bin95; family Bin95; genus Bin95. The sequence goes on from CBDAVA010000003.1 coordinate 95,360, forward strand.
GCTGGGACAAGGGCGCGGGCTTCACAGTGACGGCCAATGCCGACTACTACCGCGGCGCGGCCGCCTACGACCGTGTGGTGCTGAGGAAGGTGCCGCAGAGCGCGAACCGCGTTGCCATCCTGCAGTCGGGCCGGGCCGGCGTCGCCGAGCGGTTGACGCCCAAGGAATACGACAGCCTGAGCAAGATGGACGGCGTCAAGGTGGTCAGCACGTACGGCAACGAGAACCTGTTCCTTTACGTCAACTATCAGGTGCCGCCCTACGACAATCTGGCGATGCGCAAGGCGCTGGCCCATGCCGTGCCCTACGACAAGATCATCGCCACCAGCTACTTCGGCAAGGCACGCAAGTGGCCGGGCATGATCCCGACGACCTATCCGGGCTTCCACGAGGCTGCGGTGCAGTACGACGAGAATCCGGAGAAGGCCCGCGCCTACCTCACCGAGGCCGGCTATCCCGAGGGCAAGGGGCTGGAGGCCTTCCCCGATGCGCTCCGGATCACCTACATAGCCGAGAAAGAGTCGGCTCTCGGCCCCACGGCGACCGTGCTGCAGACGGCGCTCCGCGACGTGGGCATCCCGATGGAGCTCGATCCCATCCCGCAGACCCAGTACGGCGAACGCGAGCTGGTCAAGAAGGACATGCCGCTCGGGCTGACCGACCACGTGAAGCCCATCGGCGTTGACGCGGCCTACGGCATCCTGCTCAGCTACGTGACGGCGGCCAAGGGCGGGATCATGAACGCCATGAACTACAGCAACGAGGAGGTCGACGGCGCGCTTTTCTCGACCCTGAACGAGGCGGACGACGCCAAGCGCACGACGACGCTTGCGGCTATTCAGGAGACGCTGATGGAGGAGCTCGCGATGGTGCCGATCCTCGAATACAAGACCCACTGGGCGACCTCCGCCGATGTCACCGGGGTCGTGTGGCATCCGGACAACGCGCTCCACTATTACGACTTCCGCCCCGTCGAATAGGCTGCCGAGCGGGAGGCCAGACGGTGGAGATGACGCTCAGCAAGGAGCGCACGGCGCTCGTCGTGATCGACATGCAGCGGGCCTTCCTCGAGGACGAGGGCTCGCTGGCAACGGCAGGGATCGACATCACCGGGCTGAAGGCGGCGCTTGAGCCCTGCAAGCGCCTCCTTGCCTCCGCCCGCCAGGCCGGGATCCCGGTGATCCATACTCGCTACGTCTACCGGCCGGACTATGCCGACGGCGGCATCCTCGTGAACTACATCATGCCGCAGCTCCGGGAGGTGGACTCGCTCGCCGCAGGCACGCCGGATATCGAGATCGTGGACGAGCTCGCGCCGGTGGACGGCGAGACGGTCATCGACAAGAACCGCCCCAGCGCCTTCTACGCCACCAATATCGAGCCGCTGCTGAACGGCCTCGGCATCGACAGCCTCGTCGTCTGCGGCGTGACCACCAACATCTGCGTCGAGACCACGGTGCGCGACGCCAGTCAGCGCGACTACAAGGTCTTCGTGCCGAAGGATGCGACCGGCGAGCTCGAGCAGCTCCGCTACGACGGCGCGCTCGCGGGCATGGCCTGGGTGTTCGCCAAGATCGTCGAGACCGACGACGTGATCAGCGTCTGGGGTCAGGGCAACCAGTGAGCGAACGGCCGGCGGCCGCGCACTGACGGGGCCGTTGCTCTCACGCGATGATCGGCCGCTTTGTCCTCCGCCGCCTCGGGATCGCGGTCCTTCAACTGCTGGGTGTTGCGCTCGCCGTCTTCTTCCTCATCAGGCTGCTGCCAGCCGACCCCGTTGCCCGGCTGGTGGGCCTCAATGCCAGCGAAGAGGCATACGCCCAGGCCGAGCGCAACCTGGGCCTCGACCAGCCTCTCATCGATCAACTGCTGAGCTTCCTCGGCCTCGCCTCCGACGGGGGTGCCGGGGGGCTGGCCGACGGCAGCCTCGGCCTCTCGTGGGTGACCGGCGATCCGGTGTTCCTCGAGATCGGGCGCTTTCTGCCGGTGACGCTGGAGCTGGTGACGCTTGCGCTGCTGATTTCTTTCCTCATCGCCATCCCGCTCGGCATGGCGAGCGCGACCAAGCCAGGCGGCATCGCCGATCGCATCGCCTTCGTCTGGGGCCTCTTCGCCGGCGCTCAGCCGGACTACTGGTGGGGCCTTCTGTTCGTCTTTCTCTTCTTCTTCACCCTCGGCATCGCGCCGCCGCCGCTCGGCCGGATCGATCCGCTCCTCATACAGCCGAGCGTCATCACGGGATTCCTCACCGTCGATTCGCTTTTGCACGGGCGACTCGACGCGTTCGTTTCGGCCCTTCATCATCTGATGCTGCCAATCTTGACCCAGGTGTTCGTGGTCTCGGGCGCCATCACGAAGATGGTGCGGCAAAACATGGTGAGGGCGCTGCAGTCGGACTACATCCTCTACGCCCGCTGCTGCGGCCTTTCCAGGCGGGAGGTCGGGCGCTATGCGCTCCGCGCGGCGCTGACGCCGGCGGTCACGCTCGTCGGCATCTTCTACGGCGTGCTTCTGAGCGCCGCCGTCACCGTGGAGCTGGTCTTCTCGCTCGGCGGCATCGGCGAGTACGCGATCCGCTCCATCCTTTCCTTCGACTATCCGGCGATCCAGGGCGTGGTGCTGATCGTCGCGCTGGCGTCCCTCTTCATCTATTTGCTGCTCGATATCATCCACGCCTACCTCGATCCTAGGGTAAAGTATTGAGCGGGGCGGGCGCGGCATGACCGAACTCGCGGGCGCACCGAACGCGGCCATGCCGGCGGTGGATCGGCGCGGCCTTCTCGCCCGGCTCAGGAGCGATCGCTTCTTCCTCGTCGGCGCCGTGATCGTCGCCCTCTCGCTCTTTCTTGCGGCCTTCGGCCCCCTCATCAGCCCCTACGACCCGCTGCGCTCGACACCCGAGATTTCGGCGCCGCCGCCGCCTATCGAGGCCTGGCCGCGCCTTCTCTACGAAACGGTGAGCGGACAACGCGAGGCCCCGCCCCACTGGTTCGGCACTGACCAGTCCGGCCTCGACGTGTTCTCTCGGGTGATCTCGGCGCCGCGCGCGGACATGACCATCGCTCTGGGCGGGGCGCTGATCTCGCTGGTGATCGGCACCTTTCTCGGGCTGCTGGCGGGCTTCTACCGGAACTGGGCGACCGAGTTCATGATGCGAATTTCGGACGTGCTGCAGTCCTTCCCGGTCTTCATCACCGCGATGATTCTGGTTGCCCTCTCGGGCCGCCAGACCGGCAACCTGGTGCTGGCCTTGGCGCTGGTCTACACGCCGATCTTCGTTCGCCTGACCCGCGCCGAAGTGATGGCCCAAAGCGCGCGCGGCTACGTGCAGGCCGCGCTCGCGGTCGGCAACTCGCGCTGGACCATCGCCATCAAGCATGTGCTGCCCAACTCGCTCGTGCCCTCGCTGGTGCAGATGTCGGTCACCATCGGGTTTGCGATCATCCTCACTGCCGGGCTCAGCTTCGTCGGCGCAGGCGTCCGCCCGCCCACGCCGGAGTGGGGCAGCATGATCTCCATCGGCGCGCAGCAGCTCATCCTGGGCGAGTGGTGGCCCTCGGTCTTTCCCGGTGCCGCCATCTCGCTGACGGTGCTGGGCTATGCCTTCGTCGGTCACACGATCGAAGCGGAGTTCCGCGAGACATGAGCGCCGAGGCGCCGCACACCGCGACAGACGACACCGACCAGATTCTCTCGGTGCGCGGCCTCACGGTGGCGTTCGCCGGGAGCAACGGCGCCGAGCATGTCGCGGTGAGGGACTTTTCGCTCGCCATCGGGGCCGGCGAGTTCGTCGGCGTCATGGGTGAGCCGGGCTGCGGCAAGTCGACGGCGGCGGTCGCGATGATGGGGCTGGTGCGCCCGACCGGCCGCATCGCGGCGGGCGAGGTGCGCTATCTCGGGCACGATCTGCTGGCCATGAGCGATGCGGAGCTCGATGCCATTCGCGGCAAGGACATCGGGCTGATCGTGCAAAGCCCGCGCACCTCGCTCCATCCCCTGCTGACGGTGGGCCGTCAGATTGAGAACGTCTACCGCGCACACAAGCGCGTGAGCCGCAAGGCAGCTCACGCCAGAGCCATCGAGATGCTGCGCCTCGTCGGGATCAACGATCCGGAGCGGCGGGTGAAGTCCTATCCCCACGAGCTTTCCACGGGCATGGCCCAGCGCGTGCTGATCGCCATGGCCATGAGCTCCGGGCCGAAGCTCCTGATCGCGGACGAGCCCACCAGCGGCCTCGATGTGACGATCCAGGCCCAATTCCTCGATCAGATGTGGGAGGCGGCCAACCGCACCGGATCTGCGGTGCTGGTGGTGACGCAAGACCTCGGCATTGTCGCCAACTATTGCGACCGCGTGGTCATCATGGAGCGCGGCGAGATCGTGGAAGCCAACGCGGTGCGGGACTTCTTCGCGGCGCCCGCGCACGACTACAGCCGGCGCATCCTCGCCCTGCAGCGCGAAAGCGCAGCCGGCGCGGCGGCCGAGCCCGAGACGGCGCGCGCGGCGGCCGAGCCGCTGATCTCGGTGGAGGGGCTCAGCAAGGACTTCGACATCCGCGGCTCCAAGGACAAGGTCCATGCCGCCGCCGACGTCTCCTTCGCGGTGCACCGCGGCGAGGCGGTAGGCCTCGTCGGCGAGAGCGGCTCGGGCAAGACCACGGTCGGCCGCTGCATCGTGCGGTTGGAAGAGCCGACCCGGGGCACGGTCCGCTGTCGGGGCGATATCGTGAGCAGCCTCACGCAGCGGGAGTTCACACCCTTCCGCAACGCCATGCAGATCGTTTTCCAGGACCCGACGGATTCGGTGAACCCGCGCTGGACCGTCGAGCAGGTCTTGCGGGAACCGCTGGACCTCCACACCACCCTCTCGCCGGCCGAGAAGCGCAAGCGCGTGACGACGCTGATGAAGATGGTGGGGATCGATCCGGCCGTGCGCGAGGTGAAGCCGCGGCAGCTCGGCGCCGGCCGCCAGCAGCGAATCGCCATCGCGCGTGCGCTTGCGACGGAACCTGCCTTCATCGTGCTCGACGAGCCGACCTCGGCGCTGAGCCCGGAGACGCGGGCGGAGATCATCGAACTCCTGATCCGGCTCTCGCGCGAGCTCGATATCGCCTACCTGTTCATTTCGCACGATCTCACCACGGTCGAACGTCTCTGCGACCGGGTCGTGGTGATGTATCTCGGGCAGGTGGTCGAAACCGGCACGCGGGATGAGGTGTTTCAGGCGCCGTTTCACCCTTATTCGCGGGTGCTGCTGGCGTCGCACCTCTTCCCTGACATCGCCGACCGGCGCGTCGACAGGGCCGAGCGCGTGACTCTGAAGGGCGAGATACCGAGCCCGGTCTCGCTGCCCGAGGGATGCTATCTTTACGGACGCTGCCCGAACCAGGTGGAACGCTGCCGCGCCATGCCGCAGGTTCTCGAAGAAGTTTCGGCGAGCCGCTCGGTGCGCTGCTGGCGTGCAGTGGCCGGGGAGCTTCCAGGCTAGGATCACGCAGCGACAGGAAACGCGGGGACCGGAACATGAAGGCAATCGATATCGTCGTCAACCCATACACGCCGCAGGAGGTGGAAGGGGGCCAGACCGGCATCGACGAAGTCTTTCAGGACCAGATCAGGATGCCGATCGAGATGCGCGGCGGCGTTACGGTGGACGACTACGTCGAGAAGATGAACCGCGCCGATATCGAGCTTTCGTTGATGATCGCCGTGCGCGCCGGCGACATGCGGCTTGCTGGCTCGTTCGAGATTTCATACGAGCGTGTCCACGAGATCTGCCAGAGCCGTCCGACCCGCTTCGCCGGCCTCGCAGGCGTCGACCCCTATCGCGGCATGCGGGGCCTGCGCGACCTGGAATATGCGGTGACGGAGCTGGGCTTCGTCGGCGCCCACCTCTATCCGCACTGGTTCGAGCTCGCGCCCGACGACGCCAAGTACTATCCCTACTATGCCAAGTGCTGTGAGCTCGACATCCCCATCATGATGCAAGTGGGCCACAGCCTGGTGTATCAACGCGAGCGCCGCATGCGCAGCGTAGGGCGCCCCATCTGCCTGGATCAGGTGGCCTGCGACTTCCCCGAGCTCAAGCTTCTCGGCATCCACATCGGCATCCCCTGGACCGATGAGATGATCTCGATGGCGTGGAAGCACGAGCACGTCTACATCGGCGTCGATGCCTACGCGCCGCGCTATTGGCCGCCCCAGCTGGTCCACTATCTGAACACTTACGGCCGCCAGAAGGTGCTGTTCGGCACCGATTGGCCGGTAATCGATCCGGAGCGCGCCGTGGCCGAGATCGCCGCGCTGGACCTCCGCCCGGAGTCGCACCGAGCGCTGATGCGGGAGAACGCGCTCCGCGTCTTCAGGCTGCCGCAGATCGCGGCAGATGGCGGCTGAGGCCGCCCGTGACTGAGGGCGGCGGCCGGCCCGCGACCTATCGCTCCACGACCATCGCGACGGGGATCCGCACGGCGGCGCAGCGTACGCCCGAGAAGATCGCGCTCCGCGAAGGAGAGCGCACCCTCACCTACCGGCAGCTGGTCGAGCGGATCGATCGCGTGAGCGCCGGCGCTCGACACGATCTCGGTCTTGCCTCCGGCGACCGGGTGATGCTGCTCGCGCTGAACCGCCGCGAATACATCGAGGTCGTGGCCGGGTTCTCGGCGGTGGGCGCGGCGGTCGCCACGATCAACACGCGGCTTGCGGCGAACGAGCTCGAGGCAATCTGCCGCGATTGCGGGCCGCGCATATTGGTGGTCGACGAGACCTGCGAAGAGCTCGCCCGGAGCGCCGCGCTGGAAGGCATCGAGCGGGTGCTGGTGCTCGGCGGGAGCTACGACGCGTGGCTCGCCCGGGCAGCGCCCGAAGAGCCGAAAGAGACGCCGGAGGAGTGGCAGCCCTTTGCCATCTCCTACACCTCGGGCACCACGGGCACGCCCAAGGGCATCGTGCTCTCCCACCGCTCGCGGGTCCTGTCATGTTTCGGCATGGCGGCGGAGTACGGCTGCTACGGACCCGATGACACCCACCTTGCCTTCGCGCCGCTGTTCCACGGCGGCGGCTTCGTCTTTGCGCTGGCCGCCGTCTTCTTCGGCGGCTTCTGCGAGCTCATGCCCCGCTTCGATCCGGAGGCCGTTATGAGACGGCTCTGCGAAGGCCGCTTCACCGGCACCTTCATGGTGCCGACGCACTTCCACGCCATCCTCAACCTGGGCGAGCGCGTCCTGTCGCGCTACCGCGACCACGGGCTGACGGCGCTGGTCTCCAACGCGGCCCCCCTGCCCCAGGTCACCAAGGAGAAAATCGTCGCCCAGTTCGGCGAGGGCGTGCTGCACGAGACCTACGGTTCGACCGAGGCCGGTATCGTTACTAACCTGCGCCCGCCGGATCAGCTTCGCAAAACGAGCTGCGTGGGCCTCCCCTTCGTCGGCAACCGCATCCGCCTGCTCGGTGACGGGGGCGGCGAGGCCGCGCCCGGCGAGGTGGGCGAGCTCTTCAGCGCCTCACCCTATCTCTTCAACGGCTACTGGAACAAAGCGGAGGAGACCGCGGCGACGATGCGGGACGGCTGGGTCTCGGCCGGAGACATGGCGCGGCGCGACGAGGAGGGCTACGTCTATATCGTCGACCGCAGGAAGGACATGATCATCTCCGGCGGAGTCAACGTCTATCCGCGCGAAATCGAGGACGCGCTCGCGCGGCATCCGGCAGTGCGCGAGGTGGCCGTGGTCGGCGTGCCGGACGCATACTGGGGCGAGCGCATCAAGGCCTTCGTCGTGCCGCAGCCGGACGGGCCGCCCTCGTCCGAGGCGTTGATCGCCTACGGCAGGGAGAACCTCGCCGGCTTCAAGGTGCCCAAGGAGGTTGATTTCATCGACGCGCTGCCGCGCAACCCCGGCGGCAAAATACTGAAGCGGGTGCTCAGGGAGAAAGGTGCGCGGCCGGCATGATCGAGCATCGCTTCGTCGCCTGCGGCGCGCGCCGGATCATGGTGCGCCGGGCCGGCAGCGGGCCGCCGGTCCTGCTGCTTCATGAATCGCCCCGCTCGTCGGCCGCGTTCATCCCCCTGATCGAGGCGCTGGCTGACCGCTTCACCGTTATCGCGCCGGACACGCCGGGCTACGGCGGCTCCGATCCGCTGGTGTCGCACCGGCCGCAGATCGCCGACTACGCCGATGCGCTCAAGGAGGTGGTGGACGCCCTCGGCCTGGCGCGCGCCGCCGTCTTCGGGCGCCACACCGGGGCCGCCATCGCCATCGAGTTCGCGAATCTCTATCCCGAGCGCGTCAGCGGCGTCGTGCTCGAGGGCTGCCCCGCCTTCACGCCCGGCGAGATGGAAGAGCTCGTGGCGAACTACCTGCCGCCTTTCCGCCCCGACTGGAGCGGCAGCCACGTCGCCTGGCTCTGGTCCCGCATCCGCGACCAGTTGACCTTCTTCCCCTGGAACCGCCAGGGGCCTGCGTCAAGGCTCGCCATCGACATGCCCCGGCCTTCGATATTGAACCGAATCGCGCAGGACTTCCTGCTGGCGGGCGACGGCTACCGCGCCGCCTACGAAGCCGCGTTCCGCTACGACGGCGCCGCTGCGGCCGCGGCCGCCCGCGCACCCGCCCACCATGCGGCGACCGAGAGCGACGTTCTCTTCACGCATCTCGACCGGCTGCCCAACCTGCCGGCCAACGCGCAGATCCATCGACTGACCGACGCGGATCGCTTGTCCGCCATTGGCGGCCTGCTGGAGGCCTGCGCCGACGGGTTGCCGCCGCCGCCGCCGCCGCCGGACGAGACAGGTGCGCGCCGCTTCGTCCACGTGGGCGGCGCGTCGCTCATGGTCCGCCAGTGGGGCGCGGACGGCATGCGGCCGCTGCTGCTCGCGGCCGACCTGCCCGGCTCGGCACGCGGGCTCGAACCCATCGGCGCCCGATTGGCGAAGGGGCGCCGGGTCGTCGCCATCGATCCGCCGGGTCACGGCCTCTCGTCGCCCGCGCCGCCGGGCACCACCGACGGCGGAGTCGACCTCGTTGCCCGCGCTGTGGCAGCGCTGGGGCTCGGGCAGATCGATATCGCAGGCGCCAACAGCGGTGCGTGCTGGGCTGCGCGCCTCGCCGGGCGCCTCGGGGTCGGCTGTGGGCGTGTGGTGCTCATCGACCCGCCGCCCGATCCCGCGGCCCTTTCCGCCCGGCTGCCTGCAAGCGCGCTCGAGCCCTGCTGGAGCGGCGCTCATCTGCTCACTGCATGGCACTTGGCGCGCGACTCCCTGCTCTACAGGCCGTGGTGCACGCCGACGATCGGCGCGCGCATGCCGGTCGAGATCGGGCTGGATGTGGACCTGCTGCACCAGCGCTTCGTGGACACGGTCATCGCCGGCGCGGCTTTCCCCGAGGCATCGCGCGCGGTATGTGAACAGCCGTGGCCGGCTGTGCTCGCGCCGTTGACGGGGAAGGTCGCGGTGGTCGCCGGCGAAGGCATGCCGGACGCGGCGGAGCAGGCGGCGCTTGCCGAGCGCGCTTCCGTTCCGGTCGCCCGTGCTGCGCCGGACGCGCGGGGCTATGCGTCCGCGATTATGGCGGCGACGGAGCGCGGGTGAGCGGCGGTCTCGCGGCGCGCCTCGCTGATCTGGTCGGCGCGGCGAACGTCATCGACGACGCGGCGGAGCGTGCCTATTACGCCCACGATATCGCGGGCCCTGCGCTGCACTCGGCACACCTCGTCGTGCGTCCGCCGAGCGTGGACGCCGCCCTTGCCTGCGTCGCAGCGATCACCGGTGCGGGCCATGCAGTCGTCGCGCGCGGCGGCGGGCATTCGTACACGGGCGGCTATGGACCCACGCGGCCGGGCACAATCATCCTCGACATGAGCGCGCTCGACCGGGTGGTCGAGATCAACGAGGCCGACGGCTGGGTGACAGCCGAGGCCGGCTGCACGTGGCGCACTCTTCACGACGCGCTTGCGAAAGAGGGGCGGCGGACTCCCTTTTTCGGCCCGCTGTCCGGCATCGTGGCAACGGTCGGCGGCGCCGCGTCGCAGAACGCCGCGTTCTTCGGCTCGGCGCGGCACGGCCCGCTGTCCGAAAGCGTGCTCGGCCTCGATGTGGCGACGGCAGACGGCACCCTCATGCGGGTGGGCCGCGTCGGCGATGCGGGGTTCGCACGGGATTTTGGGCCCGACGCCATCGGGCTCTTTCTGGGCGACAGCGGCGCCTTCGGCGTCAAGCTGCGCGTCACCATGAGGCTGATTCCCGCGCCCGCAGCGGTCCGCTTCGCCTCCTTCGCGTTCGAGAGCTTCGAGGCCGCGATCTATACACAGATCGCCTTGGCGGGCATGGAGGCGATCGCCGAGAGCTTTGGCTTCGATGCCGAGACTCACGAGAATCTGCGCCGCGCCGGCTTCAGCATCGGTGAGGGGGCGGCGGCGCTCCACGACGCCGCCCGGGCCGAGCGCGGCGGGCGTGCCAGCGGGATTGCGGCGGCATTCAGGGCTGCGGCGGGCGTCAGGCGCGCCGTGGGTGCGACGCATAACTCCCTTCACCTCGTGATCGAGGGCGCGAGCGACGCGGCAGCGGCCGAGGCCGGCGATGCGATTGCAGCCTGCGCCGTCCGCCGCGGCGGCGCAGAGATCCCCGACACGATCCCGCGCATCACCCGCTCGCGGCCTTTCCGCCCACTCAAGGCACTGCTCGGCCCGAATGGCGAGGCCTGGCTGCCGATGCACGGCCTGCTCCCGCTGTCCCGCGCGCGGGCCGGCTTGCAGGCAATGGAAGGCTGCCTTGCGGCCCACGGGGAGGAGATGCGGTCGCTTGATATCCGGGTCGCACGGCTGACGACGATGGTCGGCGACCGACTGCTGCTGGAGCCGCAGTTCTTCTGGCCCGATGCGCTCTCGCCTTTCCATCTGCGTGCCGTCACCGACGCACAGAGAGCGCAGTTCGCAGATCGGCCGCCCAACGAAGATGCGCGGGCGCGGGTGCACGCACTGCGCGCGGCACTGGTCGAGGCCTTGGCGCTCCACGGCGCCACCCACTACCAAATCGGCACCTATTATCCTTATCTGGAGCGCATCGATCCGGGCCAGCGGTCGCTCATCGAGTCATTCAAGCGGACAGTCGACCCGAACAATCTCATGAGCCCCGGCGCCCTCGGGCTTTGACAGACCGCCAGCCTGGACGCTCTATGCACGCGGATGGTCGTGCTGTTGGCGGTGCTGCCGCGGGCAGCGTTCGCCTCTCGCGATTGGCCGTCATCTGAGCGTCACGGCGCGTCTTCATCCGGACGCCGTTTGCATGCAAGGCGTAGATCCCGGCGCCGCTACGACAGCGGCCTTCCTTTTTTGCCAGTGCGATAGTGCGCATGTTTCCTCCGGCGAGGGACCGGTTGTCACTATCCGGGGGCTCAAGTAGCATTCATGCGGCCTCGTCCAAAGGCTCCGCTTTGCCTTGGGCTGACCCAACGAATTCAACGCGAGAGGGAGGTTCTGCGATGCCATTGCTTCGAAATGTGGTGCTCGCCGCCGTGGGCACGGTACTGGTCGTGTGCGCCGGGTCGCAAGCGCGCGCCAACGAAGATCCGCTCGTCATCGGCATTGCGAAGTCAAGCACGGGGTTCATGTCGGCCTATGACATGCCGGCCAAGCTGGGCATCGAATTCGCCATCGAGGACATCAACGCCGAAGGCGGCTTGCTTGGCCGTAAGCTGACGTCGATCTGGCGAGACACCAAGACCGACAAGGCGCAGGCAGTTATCGCTGCGCAAGAGCTGATTGACGAAGGCGCGGACGTGCTGAGCGTCAGCTGCGATTTCGACTATGGCGGCCCCTCCGCTTCGGTCGCTCAGGAGAACGACCTTATCGCGCTCGGCTGCGCGGGCTCCCCGCGCTTTGGCAAGCAGGGTGTCGGCCCCAACGCCTTCAGCCTCGACACGCAGACGCCCGATGAGTGCGGCTCGCTCGCCGAGTGGTCGTCGATGAGCAAGGGGTGGAAGACTGTTTATCTGCTGACAGACACCTTCATCGACTATACCAAGACATGCTCGCAATACTTCGAGACGCGTTGGGTCGAACTCGAAGGAGAAGAAAGCGTTATCGGACGGGATACCTTTCTGCTTACCGATACCAGCATTGCCTCGCAAGTGAGTCGGATCAGGGGGCTCGAGACGGCGCCTGACTTTCTGTTCGTGCCGAGCTGCAATCCGGGACTCTCGGTCGCGGCACGGCAGATCAGGGCAGCCGGCATCGACAGGCCGATCGTGACGGGCGTGTGCGGTGACGGCGACTATTGGCTCGAGTCCGTGCCGGGCTTAGACAACTTCTACAACGCGGCGTACATCTCGACCTATCTCGACGATCCTTGGGAGGATGTGAACGCGTTCGTCCGGCGGCAAATCGAGGCGGACCCCGACATCACCCAACGCGCATTCGCGGTAATCGGCTACAGCGAGATCCAGGCCTACGCCGAGGCTGTGAAAAGGGCCGGCAGCTTCGACGCCGCGGCCGTTCGCGACGCACTCGAGGGCTTCAACGAAGTACCGCTGCTGGTGGGTCCGACCACCTTCACAAGCGAACGCCATGGCGACATCTGGCGGCCTATGGTGATCGTCGAGGTGAAGGACGGGAAGCACCGGTTCGTCGAGCGGTGGAAGATCCAGAAGCCTCCGCCAGTGGTGTTTTAGGTTTCGGGGCTGCGGGTGGACGCCGGCTGCAGTTCGCGCAGCCGGCGTCCACCCGCGTAATGATCAAGCGGGCGCCCACACGGAACGCCAATCAACCCGAAACTGCGGGAACGCATGAGCCTGAGAGGCGAGGGCCTTCGAGTCTACTTCGAGGGTGTCAAGGCCGTAGACGGCGTTGATATCAAGCTCGACTCCGGCGAAATCCTCGGCCTGATCGGGCCGAACGGCGCGGGCAAAACGACACTCATGAACGCGCTGAGCGGTTTCGTCCCGCTCAGGAGCGGAAAGGTCACGCTCGGCGAAGAGACGGTGACGATATGGCCGCCCAACCGCCTTGCAAAAAGCGGATTGGCGCGGACGTTCCAGAATGTCCGCCTGTTTCGGGGCCTGACGGTCTCCGAGAACGTCGAGGTCGCAGCCGTCGGGGTTGGCCTCCGGCGGCGGGAGGCCAAACGCCGGGCATCCGAGGTGCTCGAGTGGGTCGGTCTCTTGTCGAGGGCGCATATGCCCACGGAGAAGCTCTCGTTCGGGGAGGAGCAGCGTGTCGGCATCGCTCGCGCCATCGCGACGCGGCCGCACTTTCTCCTCCTCGATGAACCGGCGGCAGGCCTGAACGAAGCGGAGGGCGACGAACTGGCGGCTCTGATCTCGCGAATCAGGGAGAGTGAGGGCTGTGGGGTCCTGATCATCGAGCACGATATGCGGCTCGTGATGAAGCTCTGCGACAGCATTCACGTGCTCGACAACGGCAAGACAATCGCCGCCGGCCCGCCCGAGGAAATTCAGAAAAACGATGCAGTGATCACCGCTTACCTGGGCACCAGAAAGCTCGGGGCGAAGGCCGTCGACGACGTCGAGGCTCCTCCCCCGATCGGCCGCAAGCAGGCCTCGGCGCTCCTCTCGGTCGCCGATCTGCACGTGAGCTATGGCCGGGTGCCGGCGCTCAGGGGCGTATCGCTCACGGTCCGCCGCGGCGAGATGGTAGGCGTCGTCGGGCCGAACGGCGCGGGCAAATCGACGCTGCTGCTCACGATCGCCGGCGTGTTGCGGCCGACGCGGGGAGGCGTGCAGTTCGGCGACGAGTCGCTGGTGCGCCAAGCGCCGGAAGACATCGTGCGCAAAGGCATCTCGCTGGTACCGGAGCGGCGACGCATATTTGCGCATCTCACAGTCGAAGAGAACCTCAGGGTGGCGGCCACCACCCGAACCGAAAAGCAGCAAACGACGCGCGATCTGGAGGAACTCTACGAGCGGTTTCCAGTTCTCGGTGAGCGCCGCGCCTCGCGCGGCGGCAACCTGTCGGGCGGTCAGCAGCAGCAGCTTGCGATCGCCCGCGCCCTGCTCACCCGCCCGCAACTCCTGCTCGTGGACGAACCATCGCTCGGCCTCGCGCCGATTCTCGTCGAGCGGGTGTTTGATACTCTCGCGGCGTTGCGTGACGAAGGCGTATCCATCCTCCTCGTCGAGCAGAATGCGTTGGCAACCATCGAGATGAGCGATCGCATCTATGTGCTCCGGCGCGGTGAGATCGCGCTGGAGGGCGAGGGCGCCGACGCGACGATCAGAGCCGATATCGTCAAGTCCTATATCGATCAACTCGGTCTCGACGTGCAGACCATGTCGGCAGCCTAGGTGCCCCCGGGCATCGCGCGATGGTCGTTCAGCACCTGGTCGACGCGATCAGCCTTGGCAGCCTCTACGCGCTCGCCGTGCTCGGCATCGCCTTGATCCTCGGTGTGATGAAGCTGATCAACTTCGCCCACGGCGACTTGATCATGGTGGGCGGCTATTCGATGGCGGCCCTTAGCCCTTACCCTTGGCCGCTCTTGATTCTCGGCACGCTCGCCACCACCACTCTGCTCGCGCTGCTCATGGAGCGCATAGCGTTTCGCCCCGTCCGCGGCGCAAGCGCGGCGACCCTGCTGATCACGTCCTTTACCGTGAGCTATCTCCTGCAAAACATCATGTCTGCAACGCTCACCTCGAACGCGCGGCCGGTAATGATGCCGATGTTCGTGCTGGAGCTATTCAAGATCGGCGATGTGCGGATTCAGAAGCTCGGCGTGGTCACCGTTGCGGTTACGATTTTGCTCGTCACGGTCCTGGCACTCGGTCTGAAATGGACCTCGATCGGGCTCCACATGCGCTCGGCGGCCGAGGATTTCCGCATGGCTCGGCTGCTCGGCGTTCGCGCGAACCGCGTGATCGCCGTCTCCTTCGCAATCAGCGGTTTCCTCGCAGGCACCGTGTCGCTCATCTTTCTCTCCCAGGTCGGCGCGGTGGTGCCGACGACAGGGATCAGCATCACGCTCGTTGCCTTCGTCGGCACCGTCGTCGGCGGCATGGGCAACTTGTCGGCGGCGACTGCCGGCGGCTTCCTCCTCGGTGTCATGACGGTCGTTTTCCAGATTGTGCTGCCCCTGGAACTGTCGCCGTTCCGGGATGCGTTCGTGTTCACCATCGTCATCGCGATCCTGCTGCTCCGCCCGCAAGGTCTGCTGCAACGCCACAGCCGGCGGCAAATTCTATGAATTCCGCCCGCAGGCACGACCAGATCGTGGCGGGGCTCACGCCCGTGGCGGGTCCGAGCCTGTTGGTTGTCGTCGTCGTGGCTATCGTGGCCGGCGTCGGCGACGCCGGGCTCAACCGCATTGCCACACTCGGTCTCGTCAATCTGATTCTGGTGGTCGGTCTTTACACCTTCGTGGGTAATTCGGGCATCTTGTCCTTCGGGCAGATGAGCTTCATGGCGATAGGCGCTTACATCTCGGGCGCGCTGACCATCCCGCTCACCATGCGGAACGTGCTGCTGCCCAACCTGCCAGGGCCTCTCGGCACGGAGCTGCTGCACACCGTGCCAGCGATCATGCTGGGCGCGGCGGTCGCAGCCGCTGTCGCTTTCATCGTCGCGATTCCGTTGATGCAGCTCTCGGGCCTCGCTGCCGGCATCGCTTCGCTCGCGGTGCTGCAGATCACCTATGTCGTCGCCAGCAATTGGAACGACATGACCGGCGGGGCGGCTTCCATGCCTGGCGTGCCGCGCACAACTGGTCTCTGGTCCACGCTGGTCTGGGCGCTGGCAGCAATGGTGCTCGCCTATCTCTTCCAAATTTCGCGCTTCGGGCTGAGGCTCCGGGCAGCACGCGAAGATCAGGGTGCTGCCGCGTCGATCGGTGTGAACGTGGTCTGGCACCGGGTCTTCGCCTTTTGCCTCAGCGCCTTTATCGTCGGCGCGGGCGGCGGTCTGCACATTCACTTTCTCGGTATCGGCAGCCCGGAAAGCTTCTACCTCGGGATCACGTTCATGACTCTCGCCATGCTTGTGGTTGGCGGCATGAACAGCCTGTGGGGAGCAGTCGTCGGTACGCTTGTCGTCACCACGATTGGGGAGCTCCTGCTCCGCGTCGAGCTCGCGAGCGGCGTGCTCAATCTCCGCGAGGTGGGACTTGCACTCGTCATGCTGGCGATCCTGATTCTCAGGCCCCGCGGCATCACGAGCGGGCTGGAGCTAGAATGGTACCGGATGAAAGAGTGGGCCGGCTGGCACCTCTTGAGAGGGCTGACGGCGGGGTCTCATCCCATCAAGCCGGGAAAGCGCTGATGAACATGCGACATCGAGTGGCCGTTGACGTAGGCGGAACCTTCACAGATCTTGTGGCGGTGGGCGCGGACGGCAGCTTTCGTTTCGCCAAGGTGCCGACCACTTATCCCGACTACCAGCGGGGTGTGGTGGATGCCGTGCGTGCGGCCCATATCTCCTTTGAGGATATGGAGATCTTCCTCCACGGTCTGACGATCGCGACGAACGCCGTGGTCGCACGCACCGGCGCGAGAACGGGACTCGTCGGCACCAAGGGGTTTCGCGATCTCATCGAGATCAGGCGGGCCAACCGTCCCCGCGAAGGCATGTACGACGTATCGTGGGAACCGTCGCCGCCGCTGGTGCCGCGCCGGGATCGCCTCACCGTCACCGAGCGGGTCGACTATCTCGGTAAGGTTCTCACGCCCGTGGACGAGAGCGAAGCGCGGGCCGTGGGGCGGGCCTTCCGCAAGCGCGGCATCGAGTCCATCGCAGTCAGCTTTCTCAATGCCTTCTTGAACCCGGAGAACGAACGCGCAATGGGGCGGATCCTTCGGGAAGAATGCCCCGACGCGTCGATCACGCTCTCATCCGAGCTGATCCCCGTGATTTTTGAGTTCGAGCGCACGTCCACGACCGTGGTCAACGCCTATCTCGAGCCGATCGTCCGGCGCTACATGGATCAGCTCAGCAAGAACTTCCGCGACGAACGCTACGGCGGCGAAATTCTCGTCATGCAGTCCTCGGGCGGCGTGACCATGCCCGAGGACGCCGGGCGCAATGCTGCGCGAACGATCATGTCGGGCCCGGCCGCCGGCGTGATCGCCGCCAAGGCGCTGGGCGCGTTCGCCGGCGTCCGCAACATTATCAGCCTCGACATGGGCGGCACGAGCGCTGACATCGCGACGATCTTCGAAGGGGAGATCCGGACGACCGAGGAGTCGAAGATCGATTTCGGCATTCCCGTGGTCTTTCCCTCCATCGATCTCATCACCATCGGCGCTGGCGGCGGCACCATCGCCTGGATCGACGAGGGCGGTGTGCTGAAAAGCGGACCTGCCAGCGCGGGCTCAGCGCCGGGGCCGGCATGCTACGGCGCGGGAGGGACGGAAGCGACCAATACCGACGCCAACATGGTCCTCGGCGCGCTCAATCCGGACGCGCTGGCCGGCGGCGTCAAGAAACTCCGGCCGGAACGCGCGCAAGAGGCCGTGCAGCGGATCGCCCACGGGCTCGGCATGGATGTCACCGAGGCTGCAAACGGCATCATTACGGTCTCCAACGCCAACATGGTCCAGGCCATGCGTCAGGTGACCACCGAGCGGGGCTATGATCCGCGCGATTTCGCGTTGGTCGCATTCGGGGGCGCGGGGCCGCTGCACTGCGCTGCGCTCGCCCTGCAGATGAGCATTCCCAAGGTCATCGTGCCGCCGAACCCGGGGCTGACCTCGGCGCTCGGCCTGCTCTTTGCGGATGTCCGCTACGACTTCTCGCGAACACGGATTTGCCGGGCCGATCAGCTCGATTGCGCCCAGATCGAGGCAGAGTTCGCGGAGATGGAGGCGGCAGCCTACGACATGCTGCACGCATCCGGATTCGAGAACGAACGCATCTATCTGCAGCGGATCGCGAATTTCAAATACTACGGCGGCTTTGAGGCCGTCCCGCTTCCCATCGTGATCGAGGGACGGCCGTTCGATCAGGCTGCTCTCGACACGGCGCTCGCCCGCTTCGCCTCCGAGCATGAGCGGGAATACAATTACGTGCTCGACGAAATTCCGGTGGAACTTCAGCTCATCCGGCTTGTCGCCCATGGTCTGGTCGACCGGCCGTCCCTGCGACAGAGCGACCACGCTGGGACGGTCGCCTCGGCGGAGACCGGCACGCGGGATGTCTACTTCGAGGAGGAGAAGGGATTCGTCTCGACCACAGCGTATGACCGCGACCGGCTCCTTCCAGGAGCGCGGCTCGAAGGGCCCGCGATCGTCGAGCAGATGGATTCGACCGTGCTGATCAGGCCTGGCATGAGCGCGGACGTCGACCGCTTCTTCAACCTCGTCCTGGAGACGGGCGCAGCCCGGTAGGGCGCCCCAACTCCCTCAAGGAGGGCCGACATGCAAGAGAAGATCCAATTCACGGAGGAGACCGTCGCCGCCGGCGTCGACCAGATCACCTTCGAGGTGATTCGAGGGGCCCTGCAGGCCGTGTGCAACGAGGCCGGTATCGTCCTTGCAAAGGGCGCCATGTCGATGGTCATCAATCAGGGGCAGGACTTCAGCGCTGCGGTGCTGACGCCGGACGGGGGCCTAGTGATGCAGGGCGAAGAAGACTTCCCCTGTTTCATCACCATGATGTCACCGTCGACCAAGGCGATCATCAAGGAATGCCCGAAAGAGGATATGCGTCCCGGCGACGTCTACATATGCAACGACCCCTACCGCGGCGGAACGCACAAGCCGGACGTGCGGATGCTCAGGCCCGTGTTCTGGGAGGACGAGATCGTGGCCTTCGTCAGCAATTCAGGCCATTGGCCGGACGTGGGCGGACAGACGCCGGGGAGCTTCCCTGTGGACGCCTGTGACGCGATTGCGGAAGGCCTCTGCATTCCGCCGGTCAAGATCGCCTCGGACGATGCAATCGTCGAGGACGTCGAGAAGCTCATTCTCGCCAATCTGCGTCTGCCGATGTCGTCGCGGGGGGACATCCGGGCAATGATTTCCTCGCTCCAGACCGGCGAAAAGCGGCTGCACGAGCTATACGGCAGATACGAAACGGAAACCGTTTCCGCGGTTATGCGGGAATACATTCGATATTCGGAACGGCTGCTGCGCGCCGCCATTCGCGCTCTGCCCGAAGGACGCTTCACCTGGGTCGACTATATCGACGAGGATCCCGGTGCTGGCGATGTCGACAAAAAGATGATCAAGGTGCAACTCACGATCAGGATTGAGAACGGTCGACTGATCTACGATTTCAGCGAGTCGGATCCGCAGACCGCTGGCGGCGTCAATGCGCCGATTTCGATGACGATGTCGGCGTGTTTCATTGCCACCAAAGCGATCTTTCCCGAGATTCCGGTTAATGAGGGCGTTTATGACGCGATCAACATCATCGCGCCCGAGGGCAGCGTCGTGAACTGCTGCTATCCGGCACCGGTCGTCGGCTGCCAGTCGGGGGCTTATCAGAAGATTGTGAACTGCGTGTTCGGGTGCTTCTCCCAGATAACGCCGGAGCGGGTCATTGCCTCCTCCCCCAGCCTGATCAATGTCGTTCTTGGCGGTGTCGATACCAGGGACGACTCGCCGCTGAAGGGCACGCCCTACGTGTTCTATTGCTGGACCGAGGGCGGTTATGGCGCTCGCGCCGCGCGAGACAGCAAGACCTTCATCGCCCTCTATGCCTCGGGCACGCGCAACCAGCCGGTCGAGATGTTCGAGCAGCAGTTCCCGATCACGTGGGAGAAATACGAACTTGCCGTGGATTCGGGCGGGCCGGGAAAACATCGCGGCGGCCTCGGGGTCGAACGTGTCATCCGCATGGATGGCGAAATCGGCACGGCTTCCGTCATGGGCGACGGCGAACGCAATGCAGGCTGGGGGCTGTTCGGCGGCAAGGCCGGTCACGGCCAGAGGCTGGTACGCAACATGGGGCACACCGAAGAATTCAATATCGGTATGTTCCGCTCGGGCGTCAAAGTCCGCCAGAGCGACAAGATCGACCTGTGGTCTGGCGGTGGCGGCGGTTGCGGCGATCCGCTGGAGCGCGATCCTGCTGCTGTTATGGAGGACGTGAAGGACGGCTATGTGAGCATTGATGGCGCGCTTCGCGACTATGGTGTGGTCATCCGCGAAATCGATTGGGAGGCGCTCGACTACGAGCTCGATCTCGATGCCACGCTGACGGCCCGCCGGGATTTGAGAGAGGCGACAGCGGCCGAATAGGAAAGCGCCGCGCGATGGCCCAGCATACCGGCATCGCCTTTCGCAGCGGGGCGTGTCTTCCGGTCGAGAGTCTTTAGATCGCCGATTTGATCCTGCCTGCGGCCCCGACGGTGTTATCGTCGACGCGGCATCGATATTCGATGGCGCTCTCCTTGATCTCCTTGATCTCCTTGGTCTCGACGATCACATGGTCCGCTTTCGGGCGGCCCGCGCTTCGACGAGAACGAATGTATCGCCTACGGCGGGCGCCATCTTCCACGCAGTGCTTGTGGCAGATCGCGTTTCCGATCCTGCGCCCCGGCATCGTCGGCGCCGGTCTCTTCGGCTTCATCCTCTCCTTCAACGAGCTCCTGCGTTCGATCATCCTCGGCGTGACCCCGTCGGGTCATCGGCGCGTTCTTCTGGATTCTGTTCAGCCGTGCCGACCGGGGTCGTTGAGAGCGCCGAAGGGCCGCGCACACGCTTGACCGTCCCCGCGAACGCTGCGAAAACCGGCTCGTCTCCAGAACATCGTCAGGGTCGGGGGTAGCCGTGGAGCGGGGAAATTACCTGTTCACCAGCGAATCGGTGTCCGAAGGACATCCGGACAAGGTGTGCGATCGCATCTCGGACGCCGTGGTCGATGCCTACCTTGCGCTCGACCCCGCCTCCCGCGTGGCCTGCGAGACCCTGGTCACGACCAATCGGGTCGTGCTCGCCGGCGAGGTGCGGGGCCCCGGCTCGATCACCGCCGATGCGCTCGAAAACATCGCCCGCGCTTGCATCCGCGATATCGGGTACGAGCAGGACGGCTTCCATTGGGCCAGGGCCGACGTCGAGATCCATATCCACGCTCAGTCGGCCGATATCGCTCGCGGTGTCGACCAGACGGGCAACAAGGACCAGGGCGCCGGCGATCAGGGCATCATGTTCGGCTATGCCTGCCGCGAGACCGAGGCCCTCATGCCGGCGCCGCTCTACTATGCCCACGCGATTCTGGCGGCGCTGGCAGAGGCGCGGCACGCCGACGCGGCTCCCGGCCTGGGGCCCGATTCCAAGAGCCAGGTCACGCTGCGCTATGAGAACGGCGTACCGGTGGGGGCCACCTCCGTCGTCGTCTCGACCCAGCACGCGGCGGCGCTTTCCCAGGACGACGTGCGCGCCGTTGTGCGCCCCTACGTCGTGGGCGCGCTCCCCGATGGGTGGATGTGCGACGAGGACAAGTTCTACGTCAACCCGACCGGCCGCTTCGTGATCGGCGGACCGGATGGCGACGCCGGCGTAACCGGGCGCAAGATTATCGTCGACACCTACGGCGGGGCGGCGCCCCACGGCGGCGGCGCCTTCTCGGGCAAGGATCCGAGCAAGGTCGACCGCTCGGCGGCCTATGCGGCGCGCTACCTGGCCAAGAACGTCGTCGCCGCCGGCCTCGCCTCGCGCTGCACGATCCAGCTCGCCTATGCGATCGGCGTGGCCTACCCGCTCGCCGTCTATGTCGATACCCACGGCACCGGCGAAATCGACGAGGCGAAACTCGCCGAGGCGCTCAGAGCGGTGATGGACCTCTCGCCGCGCGGCATCGGCGAGCATCTGAGCCTTGCCCGACCGATCTTCGAACGGACCGCCGCCTACGGCCATTTTGGACGGGAACCCGAGGCCGACGGCGGCTTCTCGTGGGAAAAGACAGACCTCGTCGAGCCGCTCCGCTCAGCGGTTGGGTAAGCACGCGCCCGGCCGTCCTTCCGCTCGATGGAGCAGCCGCGGCGCCGGGTCTATGGGCGCCGGCGTGGCCACCGGCTCCGCCCCGGAAGGCAGGCGCTGCTCGAGCGGGCGCTGCCGGGACTCCAGATCGCTCTCCCCGACGACAGGCGAAAGCGGATCGGCCTTGCCGACCTCTTTCCGGTATTGGTCCGCGACCTGTGGCTTGAAATCGGCTTCGGCGCCGGCGATCATCTGGCCCATCAGCTGCGCGCCAATCCCGCCGTAGGCACCATCGGCTGCGAGCCCTTCGTCCAGGGCATTGCCACGCTCCTGAACCGTCTGGAGGCGGACGGTACCGCCGATCGGGCCCGCCTCTTTCCCGACGACGCGAGGCTCCTGGTCGAGCGGCTGCCCGATGCCTGTATTGGGCGGCTCTTCGTGCTGTTTCCCGACCCCTGGCCAAAGAAGCGCCATCACAAGCGGCGCCTGATCGACGCCGAGACGCTCGCAGGCTTCGCCCGCATCCTGAAGGACGACGCCGAGTTTCGCTGGGCGTCCGACGACGCGGACTATGCGGACTGGACGCGCGAGCGAGTCGCCGCGAACGGGGCGTTCACCCTGCGCGGGGACGACCCCGGCGATGAGCGTTCGCGGCCGGCCGATTGGCCGGAGACGCGCTACGAACGAAAGGCCCGTGCCGCCGGCCGCCAGCCGATCCTCCTCCGATACGTCCGCACACCACGACAATTCCGCGCGGGGCTCGGCGCCCCGCCGCCGGACCCTGCGTAGAGCGTGAGGCTCTCGCACCACAGGCCGGCACACGATCCCCGGTCCCGCGCCCGCGATGGCTTCCGTCGACTTTCCGGGCTGTGCTTTGCAGCGCTTCAGGAGGCGTTTCAGACCGTGTCGGCGGGCTTGACGAAGCGGTCGATGATTTTCTTGATGCCCGCCTTGTCGAAGGCGACCTCGAGCTTGTCGCCGTCTACCGAGCGAATCTCTCCGTAGCCGAATTTCTGGTGGAAGATGCGATCGCCGGCCGCGTAGCCCCCTTGTCCCGCGCCGAGCGGCAGCGGCAGCGCCTCGGTCTCGGACGCTCGCGCGCCGGCGCGCGGTCCGCGCCACGCCTGAAGCCGTTCTCGCGCGGCGATGGCCCCGGTATGGCCGCGATAGAGCCCGCCGGGAGACGACCGCATGATTGTCGGCTGGGCGAGACTCACGTGGTCCGGCGCGAGCTCGGCGACGAAGCGCGAGGGGATCGCGTTCACCCACTGATTGTGCCGGAAGCGATTCTGGGCGAAGAGAACATGGGCGCGGCGCTTGGCGCGCGTGAGCCCCACGTAGGCGAGGCGGCGCTCCTCTTCCAGGCCGGCGGCGCCGGCTTCGTCGAGCGCGAGCTGGTGGGGAAACAGCCCTTCCTCCCATCCGGGCAGGAACACCGTGTCGAATTCCAGGCCCTTGGCGCCGTGCAGGGTCATGATGTTGACCATCTCTTCGGTCTCGCTCCCCTCGCGGTCCATGACCAGGCTGACATGGTCGAGAAAGGACGCGAGGTTCTCGAACTCGGAAAGCGCGCCGACCAATTCCTTGAGGTTCTCGAGGCGCCCCGGCGCCTGCGGTGAACGGTCCTTCTGCCACATCTCGGTGTAACCCGATTCGTCGAGCATCACGGCGACCACCTCGGCGTGGGGCGTCTCGGCGAGCGCACGACGCCAGGCGCGGAGCCGGCCGATCAGCCCGGCGAGCGTGGAGCGGGCGCGGGGCTTCAGTTCGTCGGTCTCGATCAGCCGTTCCGCCGCCCGATAGAGGGAGAGGCCGCCCTCGCGTGCGAGCCGGTGGATGGGGCGGAGCGAGGCCTCGCCCAGGCCGCGTTTCGGCAGGTTCACGATACGCTCGAAGGCAAGATCGTCGTCGGGGCGGACCACGATGCGGATGTAGGCCACGGCGTCGCGAATCTCCCGGCGCTCGTAGAAGCGCAGGCCCCCCAGCACACGGTAGGGCAGGCCGATGGTGAGGAAGCGCTCCTCGAAGGCGCGGGTCTGGAATCCGGCGCGGACGAGGATGGCGATGCTGTCGAGGCTCTCGCCCGCACGCTGCAACGCCTCGATAGCCTCGCCGGTGGCGCGTGCTTCCTCTTCGTGGTCCCAAGTCTCCGTGACGCGGACCTTCTCGCCGTCCCCGCCTTCGGTCCAGAGCGTCTTGCCGAGCCGGCCTGCATTGTGGGCGATGAGACCCGACGCGGCGGCGAGAATGTGGCCGGTGGAGCGGTAGTTGCGCTCCAGCCGCACCACCTTGGCACCCGGAAAATCCTGCTCGAAGCGGAGGATGTTGCCGACTTCGGCGCCGCGCCAGCCATAGATCGACTGATCGTCGTCGCCGACGCAGCAGACGTTGCGGTGCGCCTGTGCGAGCAGCCGGAGCCAGAGATACTGCGCGACGTTGGTATCTTGATACTCGTCGACCAACAGATAGCGGAAGCGCTGGTGATAGTCGGCGAGAACGTCCCGATGGCGCGTGAAAAGGGTCAGGTTGTCCAGCAGAAGATCGCCGAAATCGGCGGCGTTCACCGCGCGGAGCCGCGCCTGATAGGCTGTGTAGAGGGCGGGCGCCCGCCCGTTCGCATAGTCCGCGCCGTCGGCGCCGGCCGCCTTGTCCGGCGCCAGCCCCCGGTCCTTCCAGCGCTGGATGATGATCGAGAGGGTGCGCGCCGGCCAGCGCTTCTCGTCGATGTTCTCCGCCTGGAGGAGCTGTTTGAGCAGGCGGACCTGGTCGTCGCTGTCGAGGATGGTGAAGTCCGGCTTGAGGCCAACAAGCTCGGCATGGCGGCGCAGGATTCGTGCGGCGACGGCATGAAAGGTGCCGAGCCAGAGACCGGCGGCGGAGCGACCGATCAGCCGCTCCACCCGGTCGATCATCTCGCGCGCTGCCTTGTTGGTGAAGGTGACCGCCAGCACCTGCCCCGGCCGGGCACGGCCGGTGGCGAGGATGTGGGCGAGCCGGGCGGTGAGCACGCGGGTCTTGCCGGTGCCGGCGCCGGCAAGCACCAGAAGCGGGTCGTCAAGCGCTTCCACCGCCTGGCGCTGCTCCGGATTGAGCCCTGCGAGACAGGCTGAAGCGGACGCGGGCAGCGCCGTCGACCCGGTGTCGGGCTCGGCGGGCGGGCGCCGCGGGAGATTGAAGGAGTCGTTCATGGACCAGGGCGCCGGGCAAGTCCCGCATCATAGCACGTCCCATCTTGAACGGCTGGCAGCTGCAAATCCGGGTGACGTAAGAGTTTATGTGTCAGTGGGGAAGGGGGTAGTCCCTGTGGTTGAGCAACGACCATGAACAGGAGCACCCCGATGCCACAGCATGCTGCAACGATTGAGAGTCTACCGATGGCCTTCGAGATGGTGAAGGAGATGCAGGCGGACGGTCTGGAGTGGGGCGAGGATTATCGCCCGCTAGGCCGCCAGGCGCTGGCCGAGATCATCCAGGGGTGACGTAAGAGATTATGTGTCAGTGGGGAAGGGGGTACTCCCTGTGGTTGAGCAACGACCACGAGCAGGAGCACCCCGATGCCACAGCATGCTGCGACGATTGAGAGTCTACCGATGGCCTTCGCGATGGTGAAGGAGATGCAGGCGGACGGTCTGGAGTGGGGCGAGGATTATCGTCCGCTTGGCCGCCAGGCGCTGGCCGAGATCATCCAGGGCCGGATGGCCGAGGCGGTCGATCGCTGGCTCGACAGCCTCGATGACTGCGCCATGCGCGACCGGCGCAACGGCTTCTATGCGCGCCACCTGCTGAGCGCGCTCGGCGACATCGAGATCAGGGTGCCGCGCACCCGGCACTTCTGTCCGACCGAGGTGCTGAAGAGCTATGCAAGACGTGCGCCGGAGATCGAGCGCGCCATCCTGGCCGGCTTCGTGCTAGGCCTCAGCACCCGCAAGGTGGGCGAGGTCCTGCTCGCCCTGCTCGGGCGCAGTGTCTCGGCCGCTACCGTCAGCCGGGTCGCCAAGACCCTGGACGCCGCCGGCGCCGCCTTCCATGCACGCCCGCTCACCACGCCCTACAAGGTGCTCATGCTCGACGGCGTGGTGCTGGCCCGCAAGACCGGGGCCGGCGCTCTCAAAAGGCCGGTGCTGGTGGCGCTCGGCATCCGCGCCGACGGCAAGAAGGAGATCATCGACTTCCATCTGGCACGCAGCGAGAGCGCCGCCGAATGGGAGCGCTTCCTGACCGGCCTCTACCGTCGCGGCCTCAGCGGCGAGGGCCTGGAGGTGATCTGCGCCGACGGCGGCCAAGGCCTCAGCGCCGCCCTGCCGACCGTCTATCCCGGCATCCCCCTCCAGCGCTGCTGGGCGCACAAGATCAGAAACATCCTCGACAAGGTGCGCAAGGCCGACCAGGACGCCGTCAAGGCCGGCCTCCACGCCATCATGAACGCCCCCAACCGGCCCAGGGCACGCAGCGCCGCCCGACGCTTCGCCGACGCCTGGGAGAACACCTATCCCAAGGCCGTCGCCTGCCTGCGCAACGATCTCGACGAGCTCCTCACCTGCTTCCGCTACAAGACCCTCGAAGAGCGAAAGCAGGTGAGAACCACCAACGCCATCGAACGCAGGTTCCGGGAGGTCCGCCGGCGCACCCGCCCCATGGGAACCTTCCAGGACAAGACCTCCATGGACCGCATCCTCTTCGCCATCTTCATCCACCAAAACAAAACACAGAGAGCCGCTACCCCTTTCTCCCTGACACATAAATCTTGACGTTACCTCATCCAGGGCCGGATGGCCGAGGCGGTCGATCGCTGGCTCGACAGCCTCGATGGCTGCGCCATGCGCGACCGGCGCAACGGCTTCTATGCGCGCCACCTGCTGAGCGCGCTCGGCGACATCGAGCTCAGGGTGCCGCGCACCCGGCACTTCTGTCCGACCGAGGTGCTGAAGAGCTATGCAAGACGTGCGCCGGAGATCGAGCGCGCCATCCTGGCCGGCTTCGTGCTAGGCCTCAGCACCCGCAAGGTGGGCGAGGTCCTGCTCGCCCTGCTCGGGCGCAGCGTCTCGGCCGCTACCGTCAGCCGGGTTGCCAAGACCCTGGACGCCGCCGGCGCCGCCTTCCATGCACGCCCGCTCACCACGCCTTACAAGGTGCTCATGCTCGACGGCGTGGTGCTGGCCCGCAAGACCGGGGCCGGTGCTCTCAAAAGGCCGGTGCTGGTGGCGCTCGGCATCCGCGCCGACGGCAAGAAGGAGATCATCGACTTCCATCTGGCACGCAGCGAGAGCGCCGCCGAATGGGAGCGCTTCCTGACCGGCCTCTACCGTCGCGGCCTCAGCGGCGAGGGCCTGGAGGTGATCTGCGCCGACGGCGGCCAAGGCCTCAGCGCCGCCCTGCCGACCGTCTATCCCGGCATCCCCCTCCAGCGCTGCTGGGCGCACAAGATCAGAAACATCCTCGACAAGGTGCGCAAGGCCGACCAGGACGCCGTCAAGGCCGGCCTCCACGCCATCATGAACGCCCCCAACCGGCCCAGGGCACGCAGCGCCGCCCGACGCTTCGCCGACGCCTGGGAGAACACCTATCCCAAGGCCGTCGCCTGCCTGCGCAACGATCTCGACGAGCTCCTCACCTGCTTCCGCTACAAGACCCTCGAAGAGCGAAAGCAGGTGAGAACCACCAACGCCATCGAACGCAGGTTCCGGGAGGTCCGCCGGCGCACCCGCCCCATGGGAACCTTCCAGGACAAGACCTCCATGGACCGCATCCTCTTCGCCATCTTCATCCACCAAAACAAAACACAGAGAGCCGCTACCCCTTTCTCCCTGACACATAAATCTTGACGTTACCCAAATCCGCGCGGGCCTCGACCCGCAGCAATAGCTGCTGGCGGCGACGCCGCACGCATCGGATTTCAGATCGAGGCACGACCAGAAGCGGCGGTTGATTGACAGAAGCAACGGCAGGCCTATAGTGCGCCCGCTGCGGGGAGCGCCCCGCTCCTCCCAACACGGATGGTTGCCATGTTCGCTGTGGTTCGCACCGGCGGGAAGCAGTATCGCGTCGCGCCAGACGGGGTTATCCGGGTCGAGCGGCTCAAGGCCGCAGCCGGCGAGACGATCGAGCTGGATGAGGTGCTGGCGATGGGCGATGGCGAGACCGTCTCGTTGGGTCGCCCGCTCGTCGACGGCGCGCGTGTGGCGGCGACGGTCGTGGAGCACACGCGCGGCGAGAAGGTCATCGTCTTTCGCAAGAAGCGGCGGAAGAACCACCGCCGCAAGCGCGGGCACCGGCAGGAGTTGACCGTGCTCCGCATCGACGAAATTTTGGCGGCCGGCCAGGAGCGGCAGCCGCCGAAGGGAGAGGAGGAGGTCGCGGCGGACGCAAAACCGGCGGCCGGCACCAAAACCAGAAAGCGGCGGACTGCCAAGGCCGGCAGCGGGGCGAAGCCTCGGAAACGAACTGCCGCCCAGGCGGAGACAGGCGAAACGGCTGCCCCCACCGAGGCAACGGCTGAGGCAGCGGCGGAAGAGGACGCCCAACCCGCCGACGCGGTGGCCGGCGTGAGGGAAGACGCGACGGCCAAAGAGCCGGCGGAGGAGAAGGGCTGATGGCGCACAAGAAGGCAGGCGGCAGTTCGCGCAACGGCCGGGATACGGCGGGCCGCCGCCTCGGCATCAAGAAATTCGGGGGCGAGGCGGTGATCCCGGGCAACATCATTGCGCGCCAGCGGGGGACCAAGTGGCATCCCGGCAAGAACGTCGGGATCGGGCGCGATCACACGCTCTTCGCGTTGACTGGCGGCCACGTGTGCTTCGCGAGACGGAGCGGGGGCAAGACGGTGGTTTCGGTCGAGCCGAGCGCCTGAGACCGTGCTCACCGGGCCGCCCTGCGGCGGGCGCGCACCGGACGATGGACCCGCGTCATGCGGTTTCTGGATCAGGCCAAGATTCACGTGCAAAGCGGTGCAGGCGGCGGAGGATGCGTCAGCTTTCGGCGCGCCAAGAATGAGCCGCGCGGCGGACCCGACGGCGGTGACGGCGGCGACGGCGGCTCGGTCTTCGCCGAGGCCGTGGAGGGCCTGAACACCCTCATCGACTTCCGCTTCCGCCGGCACATAAAGGCGGGCCGGGGCGAGCACGGCCGAGGCGCCTGTCGGGCAGGCGGGCGCGGCGCCGATGTGGTGCTCGCCGTGCCGGTCGGGACCGAGATTCTCACCGAGCCAGGTGGGCTGACCATCGCCGACCTCACCGAGGTCGGCGCGCGCGCGCTCTTGGCGCGGGGCGGCAGCGGCGGGCGCGGCAACGCGCGCTTCAAGTCGTCGATCAACCGCGCTCCGCGCCAGGTCGATGCGGGCGGCGGCGGCGAGGAGCACTGGATTCGCCTGCGCCTCAAGCTCCTGGCCGATGCCGGCCTGGTCGGCCTCCCCAACGCCGGCAAGTCGACCTTCCTGGCCGCCGTCAGCCGGGCGCGGCCCAAGGTTGCAGACTATCCTTTCACCACTCTCGTCCCGCATCTCGGTGTCGCGGCGGCGGGCGACGAGGAGCTGGTGATCGCCGACATCCCCGGTCTGATCGAAGGCGCCCACGGCGGCGCGGGGCTGGGAGACCGCTTTCTCGGCCATATCGAGCGTTGCGCCGTACTGCTGCATCTCGTCGACGGCACGCAGGCGGACGTGGCTCATGCCTACCGGACCGTGCGCGCCGAGCTCGACGCCTACGGCAGCGGCCTTTCGGCGAAGCCCGAAATCGTCTGTCTCAACAAGGTGGACGCGCTCGGCATGGCGGCGCGCGCGCGACAGCGTGAATATCTGGGCGCGGCATCTGGTGACGTCGTTCATCTTCTCTCGGGCGCTGCCGGTGAGGGCGTGCGCGGGGTTCTCGCCGCCGCCCATCGAGCTCGGCGCAACCGGGCCGCAGGCGGGGCGCCGTGACTCGGCCTTCGCTCGCCCGCGCGTCGCGCGCCGTAATCAAGATCGGCTCAGCGCTCCTCGCCGAGCCCGAGAGCGGGGCGCTCGACGAGGCATGGCTGGATAGCCTGGCCCGAGACGTGGCTGCGCTGCGCCGGCAGGGCACCGACGTGCTGCTCGTTTCCTCCGGCGCCATCGCGATCGGGCGTCGTCATCTTGGCCTCGCGGCGGGCGCGCTAAAGCTCGAGGAGATGCAGGCGGCGGCGGCCTGCGGGCAGATCAGGCTTGCGCACGCCTATCAATCGGTCCTCGCTCGTCATGACGTCGGAGTCGCGCAGATTCTGCTGACCCACGAAGATACCGAGGCGCGGCGGCGTTACCTCAATGCGCGCAGCACGATCAACACGCTGCTCGCGCTCGGCACCGTTCCCGTCATCAACGAAAACGACACCGTCGCCACCAGCGAGATCCGCTTCGGCGACAACGACCGGCTCGCGGCGCGGGTTGCCGTGATGATGAGCGCGGACCTGCTGGTTTTGCTCTCCGATGTCGACGGCCTTTACGAAAGCGATCCGCGGCGCGATCCCGGCGCGCGCTGGGTGCCCGTGGTCGAGCGCATTACACCGGCGATCGAGGCGATGGCGGGCGATGTCGGCACGCCGACCGCCGCCGGCGGGATGGTGACCAAGATCGCCGCGGCGCGGCATGCGATGGCGGCAGGTTGCCACATGGTGATTGCGAAAGGCGCGGTCGAACGCCCGCTCGCCGCGCTGGAGGGCGACGCCCGCTCAACCTGGTTCGTGTCCTCCGCGACGCCGCGGGCGGCACGCAAGAGCTGGATAGCAAGCGCGCTCGAGCCCCGCGGCGCGCTCGTCATCGACGACGGCGCGTGGCGCGCGCTGGTCCAGGGCCGGAGCCTGCTGCCTGCTGGGGTAAAGGCGGTAGAGGGAGCGTTCGAGCGCGGCGATGCGGTGGCGGTGCGGGTTGGGCGGGGGCCCGAGGCGGGCCGCGGTCTGGTTGCCTATTCCGCCGCCGATGCACGCCGGATTGTCGGCCACAAATCCCGTGAAATAGAGTGTATCCTCGGCTACCGTGGCCGCGCCGAGATGATCCACCGCGACGATCTCGTGCTCGACGAGGAGCAAGGACCGTGAGCATCGCCGAGGCGGCGCGGAGCCGCGATACGGAACGCGATATCCACGCCGAGATGGCCGCTCTTGGTGCCGAGGCCCGCGCTGCGGCGCAGACGCTTGCCGAAGCGTCTGCCGAAACCAAGCAGCGCGCGCTCGGGGCGGCAGCGGCGGCGCTCCGGGACCGTGAAGCGGCCATTCTGGAGGCGAACGCGCTCGACATGGCGGCCGCGCGGACAGCAGGGCTCGGCGGCGCTCTTCTGGATCGCCTCGCGCTCGATCCCGGCCGGGTCGAGGCCATGGCGGCTGGTGTCGAGGAGGTGGCCGCCATGGAGGATCCGGTGGGCCGTCTGCTCGGCGAGTGGGAGCGCCCCAACGGGCTGTGTATCCGCCGAATTTCGGTGCCGATCGGCGTGATCGGGATCATCTACGAATCGCGACCCAACGTGACCGCCGATGCCGGTGCGCTTTGCCTGATGTCGGGGAACGCGGCGATCCTGCGCGGCGGCTCGGAGAGCTACCACTCGTCCCGCGCCATCGCCGCATCGTTGCGCGCGGCTCTCACCGAGGGCGGGCTGCCGGCGGGGTGTATCCAGCTCGTGCCGACGACGGATCGGGCAGCCGTTGGCATTCTGCTCGCCATGGACGAGTCAGTGGACCTGATCGTGCCCCGCGGCGGCCGCTCGCTGATCGAACGGGTGCGCGAGGAGAGCCGGGTGCCGGTGATGGCGCACCTGGACGGTATCTGCCATGTGTATGTCCATGCTGCCGCCGATCCCGAGAAGGCGCGCGCGGTCGCTTTCAACGCCAAGATGCGGCGGACCGGAATCTGCGGTGCGGCGGAGACCCTCCTGGTCGATGCCGGCATGGAAGACGCGCTGCCTGCGATCCTGGAACCGCTGTTCGAGGCCGGCTGCGAGGTGCGCGGCGATGCGCGCGTGCAGGCGCTCGATTCGCGCGTCACGGCGGCCCAGGCCGCCGACTGGAAGACGGAATATCTCGACGCGATCATCTCGGTCGGGCTGGTGGACGGGCTCGACGCGGCGATCGCTCATGTCAACGAGCACGGTTCCCACCACACCGACTCCATCATCACCGAGGATGCCGCCGCCGCCGAGCGCTTCATGGCGGCGGTCGACAGCGGGATCGTGCTGCACAACGCCTCGACCCAATTCGCCGACGGCGGCGAGTTCGGCATGGGCGCCGAGATCGGTATTTCCACCGGCAAGCTGCATGCGCGCGGGCCGGTGGGTGTCGAACAACTCACCACCTACAAGTACAAGGTGTACGGCAACGGGCAGGTCCGCCCCTGACCACGCTCCTGCCCATGCGCCGTCGGCGGTCGCGGCCGGTGCCCAGCGGTGCTCCGCAAGCGCGGCCGCCCGGCCGGAAGATCGGCCTGCTCGGTGGTTCCTTCAATCCGGCCCATGAGGGGCACCGCCACATCAGCCTGCTCGCCCTCAAGCGCCTCGGCTTGCACGAGGTCTGGTGGTTGGTCTCACCGCAGAACCCGCTTAAGCCCCGGGCTGGCATGGCATCGTTCGGCGAACGCCTCGCGGCCGCAAAGACCGCAGCCGGGGATCGTCGGCTGCGCGTGAGCGACATCGAGCGGCGCTTGGGCAGCCGTTACTCTGTCGATACGGTCGCGCGGCTGCAGCGGCGCTTCCCGAGGCACAGGCTGGTCTGGATCATTGGCGCCGACAATCTGCTGAGCATGGCAGAGTGGCGACGGTGGCCCGCCCTGTTCCGGGCGCTGCCCGTTGCAGTCATCGATCGCTGGCCGTACTCTCGTTATGCTGGTGCGGTCAAGCCCGCGAAGCGCTTTGCACGCCGACGAATGGCGGAACGCCGCGCGCCCGGGCTTGCGCGGTGCAAGCCGCCCGCCTGGTTGGTGATCCATGGTCCGCTGCATCCCGCTTCGGCGACGATGCTACGCGCCGCTGCTGGCGCGGCGGGCCGGCAGGGGGAGGCTGGAGGAACGTCATAACGTCATCTAATCAACCCCTTAGGCCCGATCGACGGGGATCGGGGAAAGCCGGGGCGGAGGCCCTTCACCAGACTGTTGCCGGTGTGCTCGCCGACGCCAAGGCGGATGACATCGTCGCTATCGATCTCGACGGCAAGACCACGATCGCCGACCTCATGGTCATTGCCAGCGGACGATCGAAGCGCCACGTCGACGCGATGGCGGACCGACTCCTCAAACAGCTCAAGGACGAGGGCACGCCGGCGCGCGCGGCGGAAGGACGCGAGAATTGCGACTGGGTTCTGATCGACGCCGGCGACGTCATCGTACACATCTTCCGCCCCGAGATCC
Source organism: Alphaproteobacteria bacterium (assembly GCA_965200785.1). Taxonomy (GTDB): domain Bacteria; phylum Pseudomonadota; class Alphaproteobacteria; order Bin95; family Bin95; genus Bin95. The sequence goes on from CBDAVA010000003.1 coordinate 128,557, forward strand.
GCGCCCTCTACAATCTGGAGAAGATGTGGTCCGTCGAGGCGATCGGCGCGAGCGATGAGTCATCCGACGAGAGCTAGAGGCCGGGCGTGACCGTGAGGCGGCATCCTACCCGCGGCGGCCGCCGCTGATCGCTGAAGCAGCCTCTCAGCGCGTCGGTACCGGGGTGCCTGCGGAGTAGTCGTAGAATCCCTTGCCGGTCTTGCGGCCGAGCCAGCCGGCCTCGACGTATTTCATCAGCAGCGGACAGGGCCGATACTTGCTGTCGGCAAGCCCTTCGTAGAGCACCTGCATGATGGCGTGACAGGTGTCGAGGCCGATGAAATCGGCAAGCTCCAGCGGCCCCATGCGGTGGTGCGCGCCGAGCTTCATCGCCGTGTCGATCGCCTTCACCGTGCCGACCCCTTCGTAGAGCGCGTAGATCGCCTCGTTGACCATCGGCATGAGGACGCGGTTCACGATGAAGGCCGGGAAGTCCTCGGCCATGGCCGCGGTCTTGCCCATGCGCTCGGTGACTCTCAGCGCAGTCTCGTAGGTCTCCTCCTCTGTCGCGATGCCGCGCACCAGCTCCACCAGCTCCATCATCGGCACCGGGTTCATGAAGTGCATGCCCATGAACTTGCCCGGCCGGTCGGTGCTCGCCGCCAGGCGAGTGACGGGAATCGTCGAGCTGTTGGTGCAGATGAGGGTGTGGTCTGGCAGCGCACCCCGCAGCGCGGCGAAGATCGACTTCTTGATCTCCTCGTCCTCGACGACGGCTTCGATCACCAGATCGACGCCCGTGACCGCGTCGAGACCGACCGCTGTCGCGATCCGCGCCAGCGCCGCCGCCTGTTGCTCCTCGTTGATCGCGCCTCTGCGCGCCTGGCGGCCAAGGTTGGTGCGGATCGTCTCCAGCGCCGATTCGAGTTCAGCCTGCCCGAGATCGGTCAGCGTCACGTCATACCCTGCCACGGCGGCGACGTGGGCGATGCCGCTGCCCATGCGGCCTGCTCCGATGATCCCGATTGATTGCACCATGACGGCGGGTCAGGTCTTGGAGATACCCTGGCGGTCGAGCTCTTCGGCAAACGCCGGCAGAGCCTTGAACAGGTCGGCCACAAGGCCGAAATCGGCAATCTGGAAGATCGGCGCCTCCTCGTCCTTGTTGATGGCGCAGATCACCCGGCTGTCCTTCATCCCGGCGAGGTGCTGGATCGCCCCGGAAATGCCGACTGCGATGTAGAGGTCGGGCGCAACGACCTTGCCTGTCTGCCCGACCTGGAAGTCGTTGGGCACGTAGCCGGCATCGACGGCGGCGCGCGAGGCGCCGACGGCGGCGCCCAGACGATCCGCTACCGCCTCGATCAGCGGGAAGTTCTCGCCGCTCTGCATCCCGCGTCCGCCCGAGATCACGATGCCTGCGCTGGTAAGCTCAGGCCGGTCCGACTTGCTCAGCTCGTGTCGGACGAAGCGGACAAGCCCTTGGTCGCCGGTGCCGGCGACCGACTCGATGGGCGCCGCTCCGCCTTCGTCCGCTGCGGCGTCGAAGGCGGTCGTGCGCACGGTGATTACTTTCGTGGCGTCGCCGCTCTCCACGGTGGCGAGCGCGTTGCCGGCGAAGGTCGGGCGCACAAAGACGCTGTCCGAGACGATCTCGATAATGTCGGAGACCTGGGCGATATCCAGCAAGGCGGCGACTCTCGGCATGACGTTCTTGCCGAAGGTCGTGGCGGCGGCGATCAGGTGGTCGTAGTCGTCTGCGAGGCCGACCACCAGAGGCGCCAGGTTCTCGGCGAGCGCGTGCGCATAGGCCGTCTCGTCGGCGTGCAGGACCCTGTCGACACCGGGGATTCGCGCCGCCGCCTTGGCCACCGCCTGGGCGCCGGCGCCCGCGACCAGCACGTGGACCTCGCCGGCCAGCGCCTGCGCCGCCGTGACTGCGTTGAGGCTCGGCCGCTTCAGCGCGGCATTGTCGTGCTCGGCAAGGACCAGGACGCTCATCCGACCGCCCTCATCCGATCACTTTGGCGTCGTCGCGCAGCTTGGCGACGAGCTCGGCAACGTCCGCCACCTTGATCCCCGCTTGACGCCTCGGCGGCTCGTCGACCGTGTGGACCACGAGCCGCGGTCTGATATCCACGCCAAGCTCGTCGGCGTTCCGCCGGTCGATCGGCTTCCGCTTGGCCTTCATGATATTGGGAAGCGACGCATAGCGCGGTTCGTTCAGCCTGAGATCGGTGGTGACCACTGCCGGCAGGTTGACGTTGAGGGTTTCGAGCCCGCCGTCGATCTCGCGCGTCACGTCCGCAGTCCCGTCCTTGAACACGATCTCGGAGGCGAAGGTCGCCTGCGGCCAGCCGAGCAGCGCCGCCAGCATCTGGCCGGTCTGGTTGCTGTCGTCATCGATGGCTTGCTTGCCCATGATGATGAAACCCGGCTGCTCTTCGTCTGCGATCGTCTTGAGCAGGCGGGCGACTGCGAGCGGCTGCAGGTCCGTCTCACTCACGATATGAATGGCGCGGTCGGCACCCATGGCGAGCGCCGTCCGCAGCGTCTCCTGCGCCTTGTCGGGACCGGCCGACACCGCCACCACTTCTTCCGCGTTGCCGGCTTCCTTCATGCGCACTGCTTCCTCGACGGCGATCTCGCAAAAGGGGTTCATTGCCATCTTCACGTTCGCGGTCTCGACACCGCTCCGATCCGATTTTACACGGACCTTCACATTGGGGTCGATCGTGCGCTTGACCGCAACCAGGACCTTCATGGGCTTCTCCGCTGGGCAGCCCGGAACGGCCGCCGGCGCGACGCCGCGGCATCCTCGCCGCGGGCGCGGCCGCACACTAGGGCTGGCCCGAAAAGCTGTCAACGCAGACCCCCTTCCGCGCCGATCTTGCGCGCCAGCGGCGACCGACGCCTGCCTGGACGCTGCCGATGCCTGCGCGTAGAAATGGCCCGTCCCGCCAGAGGCGGCGGGTACTCGCGTGCTTCGACGAGGAGAGCCGCAGTTGTCGATCGCCGTCGGTCTCGGGCTTTCCGCGTTCCCGTTCTCAGGCGCGCGCGCCTTCTGGCGCTGGGTCGATCTCTGCGAGGAGGGCGGAGTCGATTCGCTCTGGCAGACGGACCGCCTCGTCTCCCGGGAGCCCTTCCTGGAAGTGATGAGCGCGATGGCAGCGCTCGCCGGCCGGACCGAGCGGCTCAAGTTCGGCATGAATGTCGCCTCGGTCGGGCTGCGCGACCCGCTGCTGCTCGCCAAGCAGTGCGCGACCATCGATGTCTTGAGCGAGGGCCGCCTTTTGCCCGCCTTCGGCATCGGTGCGATCCGAGCTGCGGACTGGGCGGCGACCGGGACCGACACCAGAGGCCGCGGCCGGCGCACCGACGAAGGGCTGGCGCTCATCTCTCGGCTTTGGGTCGAGGACTCGGTCGACTTCGAAGGCGAGTTCTACCGCTATCGGGAGGCGACGATCGCGCCGAAGCCGGTGCAGAAGAGGCTGCCGCTGTGGCTGGGCGGCTCGAGCAAGGCGGCGATTCGGCGCACGGCGCGCTTCGGCACCGGCTGGCAGGCGGGGCTGGAGACGCCCGCGCAGGTGGCGCCTACCATCGCCGGAATCAAGACGGCGCTCGCCGAGACAGGCCGGCGCATCCCCGCCGATCACTACGGCGCGGGCTTCGACTTCCGTTTCGGGGGCTGGGACGATCCGCCCCTGCAGCGGGCCGCCAGGCTTTATGCGGAGCGCTTTCAGCGTGACCCGCGCGACGGTATCGTCGCCGGCGACTGCGCCGCCATCATGCGGCGCATCGAAGAATACGTGAAAGCCGGCGCTTCCAAATTCATCCTGCGGCCGGTTGGCGGCGGCGACGACGATCTTCTCGATCAGACGCGCCGCCTGATCGAAGAGGTGCAGCCGGCGGTCGAGGCCTTGAACCATCCGGAAGACATGGGATGACGACGCCATGACGCCGCAGGCCATCGACCGGGCGGTCGCACACTTCGCCGCCGCGCGGCAGCGTCAGCGCTGGATCGACGCCCTGCCCGAGTCGTGCCGGCCGGCCTCCCTCGATGAGGCCTACATTGTCCAGGCCGCCCTCAACCGGCGGCTCGGCCTCACGCACGGCTCCGTCTGCGGCCGCAAGATCGGCTGCACCACGCCGGTCATGCAGCGCTATCTCGGGATCGCGCATCCCTGCGCCGGCGCGCTCTACGAGGGGCGGACGCACCATGCGCCCGCGACGGTGGCTCATGCCGACTATTGGCGGCCGGGCGTCGAATGCGAGATCGCGGTGCGGCTGGGTCGCTCGCTCGCTCCGGCGGCGGCGCCTTTCGACCGCGCCGCGGTCGCCGGCGCAGTAGAGGCTTGCATGGCCGCCATCGAGATCGTGGACGACCGCTACGACGACTTTCGCGCGCTCGACACGCCGACGTTGATCGCCGACGACTTCTTTAGCGCCGGCGCCGTTCTCGGCTCGCCCCTCGCCGCCTGGCATGCCCTCGACCTCGCGGCGGTCGGCGGCGTTATGACGATCAACGGCGTGCAGGTGGGCGCCGGCACCGGAGCCGATGTGATGGGCCATCCCTTCGAGGCGCTGGCCTGGCTTGCGAACCACGCCGCCGCAGGCGGCCGGCCGCTCCAGGCCGGCGACGTGGTGCTGACGGGCAGCGTGGTCGAGACTAAGTGGGTCGAATCGGGCGATACGGTTTGCGTTGCGGTTACGGGCCTCGGAGAAGCCGCCGTCACCTTTGCGCGCTGAGGCGCCGGCCGGTGCGTTGACAGGTGCGGCGAGAACAGCCTGAATCGACCCACCGCTACCACGGTTCCGTGGACAAGGCCGGGCAAAGGGGGACGCGCACCATGATCAAACTGCCATTGACCGCCGGCATTGCCGCCGCGGCGCTTCTGGCCGCGACCTCGGCCTTCGCCGAGGATGCGGTCGTCAATGTCTACAACTGGTCGGACTATATCGACGAGGACATCCTCACCGAATTCGAGGCCGAGACCGGAATCAAGGTCGTCTACGACGTCTTCGACTCCAACAACATTCTCGAGACCAAGCTGCTCACCGGCAGCACCGGCTACGATGTGGTTGTCCCCAGCGGGACCTTCCTCGCGCGCCAGATCCAGGCTGGCGTGTTCCAGCCGCTCGACATAAGCCAGCTTGCCAACATCGGCAACATGGACGAGACGATCATGGCCCGGGTGAGCCAGTGGGACCCGGACAACACTTACGCCGTGAACTACATGTGGGGTACCACGGGCTTCGGCTACAACACCGAGAAGGTCGCCGCGCGCGATGCGGAGGCTCCCACCGGGTCCTGGCGCATGCTTTTCGATCCGGAAGTGGTCGCGAAGTTTGCCGATTGCGGGGTCTACGTCATGGACGAGCCGGACGAGGTCATCCCGGCCGTGCTCAACTATCTCGGCGAGGACCCCAACAGCCACGACACCGACGTGATCGCCAGCGCCGAGCCGGTGCTTCTGGCGATCCGGCCCCACGTCCGCCGCTTCCATAATTCGGCCCAGATCAACGACCTCGCCAACGGCGACATCTGCCTCACCATGGGCTGGTCGGGCGACATGCTGCAGGCGCGGGACCGTGCCGACGAGGCCGGGAACAATGTCGAGATCGCCTACGTGATCCCGCAGGAGGGCGCGCTCATGTGGTTCGACATGATGGCGATCCCGGTCGATGCGCCGCATCCCGCGAACGCGCACCGCTTCATCGACTACATCATGCGGCCCGACGTCATCGCCAAGGCATCGAACTATGTCTACTACGCCAACGGGAACGCCGCATCGACGCTGCTGCTGGACGCGGAGGTCACCGAGGATCCCGGCATCTACCCGCCGGACGAGGTGCGGGCGAAGCTCTACGTGACGAACCCCTACCCGCCCAAAGTGCAGCGCTTCGTGAACCGACTCTGGACCCGTATCAAGGGAGCGGAATAGGCGCGACGAACGCGGGCGCGGCGCAGCGCTCGTGAGCTGGGGGCCCGGGCACGGCGGGGAAGAGGCGCTGTCCGTCCCCGGGGGCGAGGGTGCCTTCCTTCGCATCGAGGGTGTCAGCAAGCGCTTCGGTCCCGTCGTCGCGGTCGACGACGTCTCGCTCGACATCCGGCAGGGTGAGTTCTTTGCCCTGCTTGGCCCCTCCGGCTGCGGCAAGACCACGCTGCTGCGCATGCTTGCCGGCTTCGAGACGCCGAGCGCGGGCGCCATCGTGCTCGAGGGCGCGGATCTTGTCGCGCTGCCCCCCTATCGGCGCCCGGTCAACATGATGTTTCAGTCCTACGCGCTCTTCCCCCACATGAGCGTTGCCGGCAACGTGGCTTTCGGCCTGCGCCAGGACCGGGTGCCCCGGGTGGAGATTGCAGCGCGGGTGGAGGAGGCGCTCAAGCTGGTGGAGCTGTCTGCGCTCGCGCGGCGCCGGCCGCGGCAGCTCTCCGGCGGTCAGCGCCAGCGCGTGGCGCTTGCCCGCAGCCTGATCAAGCAGCCCAAGCTGCTGCTGCTCGACGAGCCGCTCGCGGCGCTCGACAAGAAGCTCCGCGAGCAAACCCAGTTCGAGCTCATGGCGATCCAGCAGCGTGTCGGCATCACCTTCGTGATCGTGACCCACGACCAGGACGAGGCAATGACGGTCGCCGATCGGATCGCGGTGATGGAGGAGGGCCGCATCGCCCAGGTCGATACCCCGACCGCGATCTACGAGGCGCCCCGCTCGCGCTACGTGGCCGAGTTCATCGGCGACGTGAATATCTTCGAAGGCCGCGCCCGCGCGGTGAGCGGCGGCCGCGTCGCCGTCGAACTCGCTGACGCGCCGGCCGGCCTTGCGGCGCCGGCGCGCGCCGGTGGCCCTGCCGCCGGCGACAGGGTGCTGCTCGCGGTGCGGCCCGAGAAGATCGAGATCGACCCTCGGCCGCCGCCGCCCGGCGCCGCGAATGCGATCGCGGGCCAGGTGACCGAGATCGCTTATCTGGGCAGCGTCTCGACCTACCGGGTGCGCCTCGACAGCGGCAGGACGGTCGCCTCGACCCAGACCAACAGCCTCCGCCGCGACGGCGCGGCCATCGGCCGGGGCGCGCGCGTGCATCTCTCCTGGCCGGCCGAGGCGAGTATCCTGCTCGGGGCATGAGTGGCGGGCGCGAACGCCGCAAGACGGCGCGCGCGGGATGGAACGCGATGGGGCGCGGCTCGGTAATTGCGAGCCCCTATTTGTGGCTGCTCGTCTTTTTCGTCGTTCCTTTCGCCATCGTGCTCAAGATCAGTGTGTCCGAGGTCCAGCTCGCGGTGCCGCCCTACACGCCGCTCTTCGCCTGGACCGAGGGCGGCTCGTTCGAGTTCTTGGCCGTTGCCGGCAACTATCAACTGCTGATCGAGGACGATCTCTACATCCGGGCCTACGCCAACAGCCTCAAGATCGCGGCGCTCTCGACCGCGTTCGCTCTGCTGGTCGGCTTTCCCATCGCCTATGCAATGGCGTGCGCCCCGCGCGCCTGGCAGGCAAGCCTGGTGATGATGGTCATCCTGCCCTTCTGGACCTCGTTCCTGATCCGGGTCTACGCCTGGATCGGGATCCTCAAGAACGAAGGGCTGCTCAACGGAGTCCTGCGCTGGATTGGGCTGATCGACCAACCCCTGATCATCCTCAACACCGACATCGCGGTCTATATCGGCATCGTCTACTCGTATCTGCCCTTCATGGTTCTGCCGCTCTACGCCACTCTGGTGCGGATGGACCGTTCACTGCTGGAGGCTGCGGCCGACCTCGGATGCCGTCCGGCAAGCGCGTTCTGGAAAATCACCGTGCCTCTGGCGCGGCCCGGAATCGTCGCCGGATGCTTCCTGGTGTTCATCCCGGCCGTCGGCGAGTTCGTGATTCCCGACCTGCTCGGCGGCTCCGGCACCCTGATGATCGGACGAACGCTCTGGACCGAGTTCTTCAGCAACCGCGACTGGCCGGTAGCGTCTGCGGTCGCCGTGATCCTTCTGCTGGTGCTGATTGTGCCCATTGTCCTCTTCCAGCGCCACCAGCAGGCCCAGCGTGAGGCCGAGAGCTGATGCGGCGGGGGTTGAGCGCGATCAACCTGGCGGCGCTTACCCTGGGGTTCGCCTTCCTCTATATCCCGATCCTGCTGCTCATCATCTTTTCCTTCAACGAATCGAAGCTCGTGACCGTCTGGGCGGGGTTCTCCACCAAGTGGTACGTCGCGATGGCAGAGAACGCGCTGCTGCTCGACGCCGCCTGGATGACGCTGAAGGTCGCCTTCGTCTCATCGACGGTGGCGCTGGTGCTCGGCACCCTCGCCGGGCTTGCGCTCGCCCGTCTCGGCCGCTTCCCCGGCCGCACACTGTTCTCGGGGATGGTCTACGCGCCGCTGGTGATGCCCGAGGTCATCACCGGCCTCTCGATGCTCCTGCTCTTCGTCGCGCTCTCCTGGGCGCGCGGCTATTGGACCGTGACGGTCGCCCACATCACCTTCTCGATGGCGTATGTGGCGGTGGTCGTGCAGTCCCGCCTGCTCACCACGGACCGCTCGCTGGAGGAAGCGGCGATGGACCTCGGCGCGCCGCCCGTGCGGACCTTTTTCGCCGTCACGCTGCCGATCATCAGCCCGGCGCTTGCCGCCGGCTGGCTGCTGGCGTTCACGCTCTCCCTCGACGATCTGGTGATCGCCTCCTTCACCAGCGGCCCCGGCTCGACGACCCTGCCGATGAAGATCTATTCCCAGGTGCGGCTCGGCGTGACGCCCGAGATCAACGCCGTCTCGACGGTGCTGGTGGGCATCGTCTCGTTGGGGGTCATCGCTGCCAGCCTCATCAACAAGCGCGCCATGGTCGCGCGCGAGCGTGAGGCGCAGGCCGCGGCATAGCGTCGACAGCCTCTGCCCTCACAGCCGGTCGCGCAGAGCGCCGTAGGCGAGCGCGAGCGTGAGCGCAGGCCAGCGCAGGAACCGGCCGCCGGGGAAGGGCGGCTGCGGCAGGCGCGCAAAGACGTCAAAGCGTTCCAGTGTGCCGGCGATGGCTTCGGCGACGAGAGCGCCGCCGAGCGTGGCCAGCGCGACGCCGTGGCCGGAGTATCCCTGCGCGTAATAAAGCCCGCTGTCGAGCCGGCCGATGCTCGGCATCCGCGTTCTGGTGATGGCCAGTGTCCCGCCCCAGACGTGGTCGATCCCGACATCGGCGAGTTGGGGGAAGATACGCAGCATGTGCCGCCGCACCAGCGGGCGCGGGTCGGTCGGAAAACGCCGGCCTGATGTCTCGCCGCCGCCGAAAAGCAGACGTCCGTCGCTCGACCGCCGAAAATAGTTCACCACGAAGCGGGTATCGACAACGGCAGCATCGCGGGGAATCAACGCGCGGGCGCGCGCCTCGCCGAGGGGTTCCGTCGCCAGGATGAAGTTGTTGATCGGCATGACGAAGCGGCCGACGCCGGGGTCGAGCGCGTCGAGATAGCCGTTGCAGGCGAGTACGACCGCACCCGCCGTCACCGTATACGACCCGGCTTCGACCCGGCAGGGCGCCCCCGGCGCCACGCGTGTGGCGGGGGCGCCCTCGCGGATATCCACGCCGGCCTCCGCCGCAGCGCGGGCCAGGCCCCGCGCATAGTCCAGCGGGTGCAGATGCCCCGCGCCGTGGTCCAGGAGGCCGCCGCAAAAATCCTCCGACGCCACCTCGGCGCGGAGCGCGGCGCGGTCGAGCACATCGATCTCGTCGTAGCCGTAGCGGCTGTGGAGGTGCGCGGCCTCGCGGCCGAGCGCGCGGGCATGGCGCGGGCGGTGGGCGGCGATGACGATGCCGGGCTTCAGGTCGCAGTCGATGCCGTGACGGGCGATGCACGTTCGCACCAGCGCCTTCGCCTCTTCGGCGAGCGACCAGAGGAGCCGCGCCCGCTGCTCGCCGAGATCGCGTTCGAGGGTGGACTGATCGCGCCGGTGCCCGCTGCCGAGCTGCCCGCCGTTGCGGCCGGAAGCGCCGTTGCCGATGCGCCGCGCCTCCAGCAGGAGGGTGCTGTAGCCGCGCTCGGCAAGATGAAGCGCGGCGGAGAGCCCGCTGTAGCCGCCGCCGACGATGCAGACATCGGCGCGCAGGTCGCCGTCGAGCGCCGGCCAGGCCGGGCGGGCCCGTGCGCTTGCCTCGTACCAGGTGGGCGCCGCGCCGTCGTGCTGGGCGTAGCGTCTTGCCGCCCTCGGCGCCGTCCTACCGCTCGCCGCGGACACCGAAAAGCATTGTGACGTTGATGCGCCGGTTCTCGTAGCCGGGGTGGAAGTCAAGGTCGTCGCTGCGGTGGAAGAGGTCTGAATCGAAGATCACCACACGGTTTCGCCGATAGGGAACCGTCACCGGCTCACCGCCGGCTTCGTCGAGAAATCGTGCCATGCGGGCGCTGTCGGCATTGTAGGTGCGGAAGGCCCAGTCCGACGGCGCGTGAGCCTGGTGGATGACCAGGCCGCCCGAGCCCGGATCGCGGTTTGCTTCGTCGGGCGTCAGCCAGAAGTTGACGTTGACGGCGGCGAAGTCTGCGTGGGTGGGGATCCCCTGAAGTCTCGAATCGTACTTGTAGGCCCAGAGCTGCTCCAGACGATGGGAAGCGAAGATGCCGGGCAGGCACGCGCGCAGCTCGTCCGCAATCTGGAGCGCAAGCGCGGTGGCAAAACCGTCCACCAGATAGGCGCCGAGATAGCCGCGCTTCACCTGGTACCAGACCGAGGCATCGAGGCAGAAGCGCCACAGCCTCTCCAGGGCATCCTCGGTCAGGAAATCGTCGACAACCACCAGATTGGGCTGGCTTCCGCGATAGGTCTGCTCGATGGCGCCGGCATCCAGGCCCGGGTTGACGGCGCCTGCGGCCGCGGCCGGCGCCTCGGGGAGCAGAAAGGGGCGGTTGTAGGCTGCGGCGATACGCCGCCAGTCGGCATTGTCGAGGACGATCGGCGCCTCGGGCGGGGTATCGGCGGGGAGAGCGGCGAGCAGCCGCTCGTAGGTGTCCGCCATTCTCCCGAAGGGCGCATCGAGGCGGCCCTGGCGGCAGAGCCGGCGGATCTGCTCGGCATCGTGCTGGAGCTTGAAGGGCGCGACCGGCACCGCCGGCCGTTCCTCTCCGCGGATGGTCAGTATGGCGGGGGTGAGCGGCGGGCCGCGGCGCAGCCCTGCGGCGCGGCCGAAGCAGACGAGCGCCGCGGGGTAGTCGCGGCGGGCCACGTGAATCATGCCGAGATTGGCGAGGTAGATGGCGTTTTCGGGCTTGAGCGCAAGCGCGCGCTCCACACTGGTCACCGCTTCCGCCATGCGGCCCAAGCGCTTGAGGGCGTTGCCTCGATTGGCCTGCGCCGCGGCGTGCCGAGGGTCGAGCGCGACCGCCCGGCGATAGGCGGCCTCCGCCTCGTCGACACGGTGCAGGTCCTGCAGAACGTTGCCGAGATTGGCGTGCGCCGCCGCGTGTCCGGGCTCGAGGGCGACGGCGCGGCGAAGGCTCTCCTCGGCCTCCTCCAGCGCGCCGATCTCGCGCAGCGCGTTGCCGAGGTCGGAATGACCGCCCGCCGCGCCCTCGTCCAGCGCGACCGCCTGCCTGAGGGCCGCCACCGCCTCCTCGGCCCGGCCGAGATCCAGAAGCGCGAGGCCGAGCTGCGACTGCGCCGGCCCGTGATCGGGGCGGATCGCGAGCGCCTTGCGAAACCAGCCTGCCGCATCGGCCGTCCGTCCGGCCGCGCGCAGCGCGCGGCCGAGATTGTAAGGGATGGCGGGATTGGCGGGGTCGAGGGCGGCGGCACGGCGGTAGCGCGCGATCGCCTCGTCGAGGCGGCCCAGGGTCTTGAGCGCGTTGGCCAGATCGCTCAGAAAGCCGGCGTTGCGCGGCGCCCGGCGCGCGGCCCTGGTCAGCAGCGGCAGGGCCGTCTCCGGCCGGTCCTCCTGAGCATGAAGCACGCCGAGGAGATGCAGCGCATCCGCATGGCCGGGGCGCCGCCGCAGGACCCCTTCGTAGAGCGCCGCCGCTTCCGCCGTCCGGCCTGCCCGATGATGATCGAGCGCGGCGTGCAGCATGTCGTCGACCGGGCCGGCCGCGGCAGGCCCTTCGCCCGCGGTCCGCTCCTTCGCCCGCCGCCGTTCGCGCCGCGTCATCGCGCTCTCGCCGCACCCGGACGACGGCCGTCAGCCGCAGCCGCGGGGCGGCCGTTCATCCCGCCGCGGTCAGCGACCGCCCGGACTCGCCGTCGAAGAGGGTGACGCGCTTGGTGCGGACGGCGAGACCCGTCCGGGCGCCGACGGTGACCGGTTCATGCACATCGATGCTCGCCGCCACATATTCCCGGTCGACCAGAAGACCGTCGGCGCGGTCGGGTGCGATGAAGGCGATGATGACGCCGCCGTAGGATTCGGTGAACTCGATGGTGCCCTCGACGATGCCCTCTCCAGCCGGCCGCAAGATCACGTCCTCGGGCCGAATCCCGAGGACGACCGTCCCCGCGCCGTCTGCGTCGATGCCCTCGACCGTGCGGCCCGCGACGGTCACGGCGCCCTCCCTGAACTCTCCCCTCAGAAAATTGATGCCGGGGCTGCCGATGAAGTCGGCGACGAACATGTTGGCGGGGCGCTCGTAGATCGCGATCGGATCGGCCACCTGCTGGATCTCGCCCTTGTTGAGCACGGCCACGCGGTCGGAGAGGATCAGCGCCTCCGCCTGGTCGTGGGTCACGTAGATCGTCGTGACCTTGTGGGCCTGGTGAAGGCGCTTGAGCTCGGTCCTCATATGCTCGCGCAGCTTGAGATCGAGGTTGGAGAGCGGCTCGTCCATCAGGTAGCAGGCGGGGCTGCGCACCATGGCCCGGCCGAGTGCGACGCGCTGGCGCTCGCCGCCGGAGAGCTTGGCCGGCTTGCGGTCGAGCAGCGGCTCGATATTCAGCAATCCTGCCGTCTCGCGCGCCCTCTCGACCGCTTCGGCCTTGGGCATGCCGGCGACCGTGAGGCCGAGCGTCATGTTCTGCAGCGCCGTCATGTGGGGATAGAGCGCGTAGGTCTGGAAGACCATAGCGACGTTGCGGTCGCCCGGATTGACGTGGGTGACGTCGCGCTCGCCGATCGTGATGGAGCCCTCGCTCGGCTCTTCCAGCCCCGCGATCAGGCGCAGCGTCGTCGTCTTGCCGCATCCCGACGGCCCCAGCAGTGTCAGGAACTCGCCCTTGGCAATATCGAGGTCGATCCCTCTGACGGCCTCGGTGCCGTCGCGAAACCGCTTTACCAATCCCCTGAGCGTGACGTTCATGGCGGTCCTATTTCACCGCACCGAGCGCGAGGCCGCGCGCGATGTGTCTCTGGAGGAGGAACACGACGGCAATCATCGGCAAGAGCTGTATCACCGCGCCGGCGCTGAGCGAACCCCACAGCACGTTGTAGAGATCGATGGTCTTTTGCAGCGCGACCGGCATCGTCGTCGCCTTGTCGTAGGTGAGAAAGAGCGCATAGAGATATTCGTTCCAACTGAAGACGAAAGTGAAGATGGCCGTGACCGCGATTCCGGGCGCGGCCATCGGCAGGATGAGGCGGAAGATGATCTGCAGCCAGCTCAGCCCGTCGAGCCGTGCCGCCTCCTCCACCTCCTTTGGCAGATCGAGCAGGAATCCGCGCAGAATCCACACCGCGAATGGCAGCCCGAAGGCGACATAGACGACGATGAGCACGATTTGCGTGTCGATCAAGCCGAACCAGTTGGCCATCTTGAAGTAGGGCAGCACGACGACCACCCCGGGCATGAATCGCAATGACAATATGACAAGGGCCCAGGTATCACCCCCCATGAGCCCCATGCGCGCAACCGCGTAAGCCGCAGGCAGCGCCAGAATCATCACGATCAGCGTCGAGACGCCGACCGTGATCAGGCTGTTCACGATCGCCCGGTCGAAGAGGAAGCGATCGAAGATCTCGACGTAGTGCTCTCCGGTTGGCTCGAAGGAATAGAAGGTGGGCGTCTCGGCGTTGATGACGTTGGTGGGCTTGACCGAGGTGAGCGCCACCCACAGCACCGGGATCAGCCAGACGACCACCACCACCACCGCAAGCACATTGATCGCGCGCGTGTAGATCGACGACATCATGGCTGGTCGGCGGCGCGCGCCGCCTTCTCCGTTCGGTAGAGCGTGTTGAGGAACGTCACGACCACGAGGTTGATCAGGATCAGAATCAGAAAGCCGTAGGCCGCCATCAGGCCGAGATGGCCCTGCTCGAAGATGGTGTAGTCATAGACGCTGGCGAGCAGCGTCGACGACCCCGGTCCGCCCTTGGTCATGATGAAGTTGAGATCGAAGATGCGGATCGAATCCACCAGCCGGATCAGGATCACCACCATGATGACCGGGCGGATCAGCGGGATCACGATGCGCGTGTAATAGGTCACGCCGCGCACCCGATCGAGCCGCGCGGCCTCCGTGATCTCCGGCGAGATGCTCTGCATGCCGGCGAGCAGGATCAGCGCGATGAAGGGCGTCCACTGCCAGCAGTCGACGAACATCAGTGTGGCGAGCGCGGTGTCCTTGTGCGAAAGCCAGGTCCACTTCTCGAGGCCGAAGCCGGTGTTGAGGATCCAGTTTGCCAGCCCCGAGACCGGCTCGAAGATGAAGCGCCAGGTTAACCCCATGGCGATCGGCGAGATGAAAACCGGGATGATGATGAGCGTGCGCAGCAGGCCCGCGCCCTGCATCTTGCGGTCGAGCAGCACGGCGAGGAAAAACCCGAGGACCATCTGGATCGAGACGACGACAACGGCCCATATCACCGTGAGCTCGATGCTGTTCCAGAAGCGGCGGTCGTCGAACAGGTCGTTGTAGTTGCGCCAGCCGACGAAGCGCGCCACGTCCGGGTTGTAGAGGGGGTCGACCTTGAAGGAGAGCGTGCCCGAATAGATCAGCGGAAAGATGGCGAGCGCCAGGAGGACGATCACGCAGGGCGCGAGCAGCAGATAGGCCGTGCGCCGCTGCTGGCGCGCCACGGCGCCCGGCCGCCGCGGCCGAGGCCGCCCGGCCACCTGCGGCGGCCGGGCCTCGATGCTGGCTGTGGTCACGTCCGGGGTTCCGGGGACTCCCCGGACTCACGCGCTCACGCGTAGTAGCCGCTGTCCTCCATGATGCGGTGAACCCGCTTGTTCATGGCCTTCATCGCGTCCTCGATGCTCTGCTCCTCGTTGACCGCATCGGCGACCTCCTCGCCCATGGCGCCCATGATGGCGTAGGCCTCCGGCACCGTCGGCGTGTTGACCACGGAGACCGGGTACGCCTTCATCAGGCCGACGAAGAAGGGCTTGCGGTCCGACCAGCGCTTGAGCGTCGAGCGGCGCGAGAGCTGGCCGCCGGCGCCCACGATCGCATCCGCAATGAGGGGGCTGCCGCCCAGGTCCTCCCGATCGCCCGAATTGAGGAACTTGATCCAGGCGAAGGCGGTCTCCCGATTGCCACCGTAGGTCGGCATGAACTGGCCGAAGCCACCGGCGAGCGCGCGGTGCGCACCGTTCGGCCCGGTACCCCTCGGCGAGAGGTCCATGTGCCAAACCTCGTGCAGGTCCGTGTACGTCGGGTCGTTGAGCACCGCGGTTCCCCAGGTGAGCGGGCTGTAGAGCGCCGTGCCTTGGGCGAACACCTGGTTGACCTCGTCCTCGCCGGCGTTGGCGGAGACCGGGTGAGCGTACTTCTGGAGCTCGGTCAGCACCTTCAGGGACTGATAGGACTCCTCGGTCTCCAGCATCACCGTCCAGTCCAGGTTCTCTTCGTCGGCAAAGACGTCGCCGCCCATGCCGCGCAGAGCGCCGTAGAACTGATAGCCGGCCCAGAAGTTGCGCGCCATTGCCGCACAGTAGGCGTAGCGCTCGTTGGCCGGATCGTGGATTTCCTTGCAGGCGTCGATCACCTGATCCCAGGTCTCGGGCACGGGGACGCCGGCCTTTTCGAAGATGTCCTTTCGGTAGAAGGTCATCATCGCGTTGCCGTCGGGGGCGAGCGCCGCGACGTAGCCTGGCGGGGCCGGCCCCTTCGGCAGGTTCCACATGTGCCTGTAGTTCTCCGGCACATCCTGCTCATAGTCGGCGAGCCAGTCCGGGAAGGGCTCCAGGTAGGGGCCGAGGTCGGTGAGCGCGCCCATGGCGTCGAGCGCCGCGAATTGGGCGTGGTCCTGGGTGATGACGTCGAAGGCGTCGCTCCTGGAGCGCATGTAGGTGTTGATCTGGGTCAGCGCCTCGCTCATCGGCTTCGAGACGACCTCGAGCGTCACGTTCGGGTACACCTTGTCGAAGAGCGGCTTGACCGCCCGGAGCGAATTCGCGAGCCGCTTGCCGGACGACGCGAAGTGAACGATGGTCCCGCCCACGTCGGCGTGCACCTCGCTGGGCACGAACTGCGCCGCCAGGGTCGCGCCGAGCGCAGTCGCGGCCGAGGCCTTCAGCATCTGACGGCGGGTCAGCTCCCGTGTGCGGAAGTGCCTGATGCGTTTCACCGCATTGTCATAGGCTCTGATGTCTCTGTCTGAAGTCCGCATATGCTCCTCCCTCAAGCATGTTCGCGCCAGGCAGATCGGAAGCCGCCTACCCCAAAAAACGCTAAGGTCGCGGTCTGGGCCTGTCAAGGAAGCGGTCTGGGCCGCCCCGGCCCAAGGCCCGCTGCAGGCATCGGATCTCGAACCGGGACACTGCGTTTTGTTCTATCGCCTGGAGGCGCTGAGCGGCAACCGAAGGGGCCGGCACAGCATCCGTATCAACGACCAGTGGCGCGTGTGCTTCCGCTGGGCGGGCGAGGGCACGATATGGACATCGAAGTCACTGACTACCACGAGGGTCGATCATGACCGGCATATCGGCGATTCAGCCACGGGGAGCATCTCGTAGAAATTCTCGACGAGCTCGGTATCAGCCAGTACCGATTGGCAAAGGCGATCGGCGTATCGCCGCGGCGGATCAACGAGATCGTCCATTGTCGCCGCGCCATCACGGCGGATACGGTGCTGCGCATCGGCCGGGCGTTGGGGATGACGGCAGAATCGTGGCTCGCGTTGCAGCGGCTCCATGATTTGGATCGCGCCCGCGCCTCGCTCGACGTCTCGCGAATCGAAGCGCTCGTCGGCGTCGGCTAGCGTCTCGAATCTGACGTTCGTGGCATAGGCGTCTGGTCGGCCTGTAGACAGAAGCGCTTGACGGCGGCGAGGATATGGTCGACTTCAAGGTGGCGGGGCGAACTGTGCACGCTGCGCTGCAACCGCTTGCGGGTCGGTTCCCGCACGCCAGCGCTCGGCCTGGTTGATCCATGATGCCGAGGTCGGCGTGACGTGGACGTGCCAGTGCTTCCGCCGGGCTAGCCGCTCCGTCACCGCCGCCGTCTTGTGGGTGGTATTTAGGTGTCCAGGACGATGTGGACATCCTGCTCTTGTGGCCGGACGTATTCCGGGCAGGGGCGGATGCACCGACCCTGGGTGCGCGGGCGTCCTCGCCCGCAACGCGCCAGAGGCGCGTCTTGTTCGCCGCGCCGCGCCGGCCGCCCTCCCGCACGCAAACAAACGAAAGAAACATGCGGGCAAGATGCCCGCGCACCCAGGAAAAGCTGCATCTCCGCTGCGAGCGTGCGAGCGACGACCCGACGACGCGGCGGGAGTTTCTGTCGATGATCGGTGCCCGGAGGAGCGGGCTCCAGGGAGGCTGAACACCTCGCCCCAATAAGCCAACAGGGCGAACCCGAAATCGCCAGTAGCCTCGACCACCTCCAGCGCGACCTGATGGCCGCCAAGCTGGACGTGCTGGCGCGGGAGGCCTCCCTGCTCGCTGCGGCGCTCGGCGGCAGGGCGGAGGACGAATGCGACCGACCCTAGGTGCGTGAGACATGCGCGGGATCGGCGGCGCGGCCCCTCCTGGGTGCGCGGGCGTCCCCGCCCGCAAGGCGCCGCAGGCGCGTCCCTTCCACCACCGCCCCGCTGCCGCGTTTGGGAGATCATGCGCCTAGGGCGGCCGCGGGGTGCCGCTGTAATCGACCACCCTTCGTCTGGCCTGGCGCGTCACCCTCAACCATCGCGATCTGCTGCGGGAATAGATCTTCTCGCCCATCCGACGCCATCGCTGCTTGCGCCATTCCTCCCGCATCGCCAGACGCGGCTGCTCCAGGTCGGACTCGAAGGCGCGCACCCCGACCGGGCCGGGGACCGTCTGAGCCGGCTTCAGCCGTCGTGCAATCCTGGACCCGCGAAGATAGAAGAGGATGTAGTCGATGGGCGCCCGATCCCTGAGGGGCGTGTCCAGCACGGCCCGCGCGGCCTGGCGCCCGATCAGATAGCCGTCGGCCCCCCAGTGGACGCCCGCCAGGCGGTGCAGCGGGCGTCCGGTTGGCGTTTCTCCGCAGCGGGGGCCGATGAGTTCACGGCCGCCGCGGGCCGTCAGACGGATGAGATCGACGCCCTCCGGCCACCACGCCGTCGACACCAGCAGCGACGGAATGTCGGGCGCCAGCGCCGCATCGTCCTCGAGGATCAGGGCGGCGGGGTGCGGCGTGGCGAGGAAGGCCGTCATCGCCTTGCAGTGGCTTTCGGTGCAGGCGATTTCGTGCGGGGTGATCTGCGGAAGCAGCATTGTGCCCCGGGCCGGGGGGCGCGGCGTCTTGGCGCGCTGGCCGTCGATGGCGGATATGCGCTCGGCCGTCACGCCGATCCGGTCCAGGTCTTCCGAGATCGCCGCCCACCGCTCCGGCCGGCGGTCCAGATTGATGACAAAGACAGGAAGGGCCATGACAAATTCTTCAATGAAGGCTCGATATGCATGCGGCTGCGGCGATCGAGGGCGACACGGCGATTGGGCTGATGTTACGAGGGCGGGGATCTCGCTCGCGGCACCTCTCCCCGCCTGGCGTCGCGTGAAAGGGGGGCGGCCGCGGCCGTTCCCCCGAGAAATCTTCGTGCGATGGTGGATCGGAAGCCGGGTATTCAGCGGGTAGCCCGAGAGAGCGGACCATGCATGGGAGATCTATTCGAGCGCGTCCTCGAACGCGTCGAGCTGCTCTCCCTCAAGGATCTGGGTGAAGATACTGCCCTTCGTCCCGTCCGGTTTGTGCTGTTGATACCTGCCATCTCCGAGTGGATGGAGAGTGGTGCATTGCTCTTCATATTCCGGATATTTCATGCAAAGCTGGTTTTGGTCGTTGAGGCGGTATGTGCTGGCAAGGCGGTCCATGTCGGGCTTGTCTGCCCACTTCGCCCACCCCTTTGCCGTGCCGTCAGGGGCAAAATACTCCGCCCAGGTGACCCTCCACTCCTTGTTGACGCCCAGGACGGTATTTCCGACGATCAGCTCGGCAATCTCGGCGGCGGACATCGCCTCGGCAGTCTCGGCTTCAGGCGCCGTCGCTTCGGCGGCCTCGGCATCGGGGGCAGGGGCTTCTCCCTGCATCTGGCAGCCGGCAGAGGCGACCAGGACGAGAGCTGCGGCCGACAAGGCGGCCATGGACGTTTTGCCAAGACGGATCACTGTATCCCTCCATTCCGTTGGAAGAGTGAGAGGGGAGCGGCGTGAGCCGCTCCCCTCGATGTGCCTGGTGTGAAGGCGGAATCAGAAGCTGATGGCGGTCCCGAACATGACCTGGGTCCAGTCCGTCTGCGTCATTCCCTCGGACGCTTCGCCCGTGTCGGCCTGGGCCTGCAGGCTGATGCCGGGGCCGAGTACGTAGGTACCGTTGATCGCGTAGCGATCCGTCTCGCTATCGTGCATGCCCATCATTGGGTCTAGGCCCTCTTGCTCGGCATGTCCCCACACGACGCCGAGCGTGTACGCGCCGGCGCCGTAGCTGAGGCCGAGGTCGTACGCCAGCCTCTGGTGCTCGTTGCTTATGTCGGTGTGAAGTGCGCCGCCGCCGAAGGAGAAGCCGTTCGAACTGATGGTCGCCCCGTAGCGCAACGCGTCCGGCGAACAGTTCTGCGCGGTGGGGGTGGAGGTGTTGAACGCATATACATCGCTCAGGTTCATTACCCTCGCCTTGCCAGCGAAAATCCTCCAAGACTTCTTGTTGAGAAGGGGATTCTCCTCCGGTGCCCCCCCCAGGCTTTCATCGCGGCTTTGGTTGCCATACCGTGCTCGGTCTTATCGAACTCTGCCATCTTCATAGAATCTATTTCTTGAGTGTCGTGAGGTCTTTCGTCGAGAAGGTCTCGAAAATACTTTTGCCTCTCCTCGGACAGGCCATCGAAGCTGCCGTTGCCATTCTTATCAAACTTCTTCAGCAGGGCTTTCCACTTTTCGTAGCCGCCGTAGTGGGCCACTCCCGGCTCATTGATATAGGCGACGCTGTTGTCGCACATGCCGTCGTACTGATAGCCCTCGTAGCCGACTATGGTCTTGAGGCTCGCCTCGCCAAAGTCGGCCGTATACTCCGCCCCCACCGACCACTGGTTCTTGTAGCTGTTGCCCTTGCCCGCCACGTTGCCGCCGTACCGGCCCTGCTCGGTGTCACTCGGGGCATAGCTCGCGCCCAGGCGGAAGCCGTTGACGACAGGCGTGAAGTAGACCAGCTTCGCCGCATGCTTGTGACCGATCAGGTCGTCGCCGGTGGTGATGAAGCCGCCCGCCGGGTCAAAGCTGCCCTGGTTCCCGAAGGTGAAGAAGGGCGTATTGACGCCGAAGATCCCCGCCCCATGCGGCGCAAAGTGGGACATTGTAATCGCCGCACTCGGGATGTTGCCCGTCTTGATATCGCCGAAGGGGCCGCTGAAGTAGATATACTTGTCATCGATGGTGTTTGTGGCCTGCTTCGGCCCATTGGTGTTGCTGCCTTCGATATGGGCGGCCACGCCGACGGTGATGCCGTTGTCCAGCGTCGTCGAGCCGCTGACGATGACCTCCATGTCCTGAGCGAACGCCCGGCTGTGCTTGTCCTCCCCCGCGTCGCCGCCGACGAAGCCGACCGCGGCGTTGTAGTAGCCGCCGACGCTGACCGAGACCGGGCCAACCTCGGCCTGGGCCATCTCGTCCTCGGCCTGGGCGGCCTCCTCCTCAGCCTGGGCGACGCCACTGACCAGCAGACCCACCGCCGCGAGTGCCGTCGTCCCCAACAGAACCTTCCTCATCCCTGATTCTCCTTCGACTGCAACCGTTTGCGCCTGAACGCGCCGGGCTGCACTGGTTGGTTTGTCTCCATGCCTGGAGACACCCCGCCCAGGTCCGATCGAAGTCCAACCAAGTGACTGTTATTATTGATGTTCCACGAGAGCCCGCCGCCGCGCCGGCAGGCGCCCGGCCGCCTCTCAGCACCGAGTCATCACATGTGCCAGAGGCAGATTCCCGTCCGGCGCGGCAGCGATCGTGATATTTCCGCAACAACCCGGCCCAAAAAATGCGCCAATCAAGCGATATCCTCCGCACACCGCACCCGAAAGGCTTGGCAGGGTGGGGCGCTGCCGCACGCCCAGGCTGCGCGGCGGCCCGCGCCCCTGCGACGGGGGTGCGCCGCAGGGCGCGACTCTCGTGTCAGACCGAGACTGGAGACCGAGATTGAGGAGAAAAGGGCGCCCGCAAGAGGGTAATTGGTTGTGTTCTACAAAGGGTTAGAACGCCCCCTGCGATATCGCCGGCCTCGGCGCAGCGCCATCACGCGCCCTGCATTTCTTTCCGCGTGTTGGCGCATGTGTTGACAGATCGGCGCCCTCCCAATCCACGGAGAGTTGCGCTGCGGACTGCACCAGCACTCAGCGTCGCGAGCCTGCACAGAAAATCACCGACCGGATCGAGGCCCCGGTGGGCGGCGCTGCGGAGCGATCTCGAGAAGACCGAGGGGAAGCTTCAGGGCCAGATGCGGGAGCTGGAGCAGCGCATGACCATTCGTCTCTAACCGGACAGCAATGGAACAGGCCCTGCCATCCCCATCGGCCGGGCGCGGCGAAGCCGCCGCCGCGAGCCCGATGACGGTGCGGCCGGCAGCATCTCAATGCCGGGAGGAGGCGTTTGAGCCTCGGTAACGTCAAGATTTATGTGTCAGGGAGAAAGGGGTAGCGGCTCTCTGTGTTTTGTTTTGGTGGATGAAGATGGCGAAGAGGATGCGGTCCATGGAGGTCTTGTCCTGGAAGGTTCCCATGGGGCGGGTGCGCCGGCGGACCTCCCGGAACCTGCGTTCGATGGCGTTGGTGGTTCTCACCTGCTTTCGCTCTTCGAGGGTCTTGTAGCGGAAGCAGGTGAGGAGCTCGTCGAGATCGTTGCGCAGGCAGGCGACGGCCTTGGGATAGGTGTTCTCCCAGGCGTCGGCGAAGCGTCGGGCGGCGCTGCGTGCCCTGGGCCGGTTGGGGGCGTTCATGATGGCGTGGAGGCCGGCCTTGACGGCGTCCTGGTCGGCCTTGCGCACCTTGTCGAGGATGTTTCTGATCTTGTGCGCCCAGCAGCGCTGGAGGGGGATGCCGGGATAGACGGTCGGCAGGGCGGCGCTGAGGCCTTGGCCGCCGTCGGCGCAGATCACCTCCAGGCCCTCGCCGCTGAGGCCGCGACGGTAGAGGCCGGTCAGGAAGCGCTCCCATTCGGCGGCGCTCTCGCTGCGTGCCAGATGGAAGTCGATGATCTCCTTCTTGCCGTCGGCGCGGATGCCGAGCGCCACCAGCACCGGCCTTTTGAGAGCGCCGGCCCCGGTCTTGCGGGCCAGCACCACGCCGTCGAGCATGAGCACCTTGTAGGGCGTGGTGAGCGGGCGTGCATGGAAGGCGGCGCCGGCGGCGTCCAGGGTCTTGGCGACCCGGCTGACGGTAGCGGCCGAGACACTGCGCCCGAGCAGGGCGAGCAGGACCTCGCCCACCTTGCGGGTGCTGAGGCCTAGCACGAAGCCGGCCAGGATGGCGCGCTCGATCTCCGGCGCACGTCTTGCATAGCTCTTCAGCACCTCGGTCGGACAGAAGTGCCGGGTGCGCGGCACCCTGATCTCGATGTCGCCGAGCGCGCTCAGCAGGTGGCGCGCATAGAAGCCGTTGCGCCGGTCGCGCATGGCGCAGTCATCGAGGCTGTCGAGCCAGCGATCGACCGCCTCGGCCATCCGGCCCTGGATGATCTCGGCCAGCGCCTGGCGGCCAAGCGGACGATAATCCTCGCCCCACTCCAGACCGTCCGCCTGCATCTCCTTCACCATCGCGAAGGCCATCGGTAGACTCTCAATCGTCGCAGCATGCTGTGGCATCGGGGTGCTCCTGCTCGTGGTCGTTGCTCAACCACAGGGAGTACCCCCTTCCCCACTGACACATAATCTCTTACGTCACCTTGAGCCTCTCTCCGCCTGCACCGTCTCGCCGCCGGTGATAAAGTGGCGGTCATGGCAGGGCGGCTCGACGGCAAGGTCGCGTTGATCACCGGGGCCGGCTCGGTCGGCCCGGGCTGGGGCAACGGACGCGCCACTGCGGTGCTCTTCGCCCGCGAGGGCGCGCGCATCGTCGCGGTGGACCGCGACCGCGCGGCGGCCGAGGCAACACGGGAAATCATCGTCGGCGAGCGCGGCGCCTGCGCGGTCGAGATCGCGGACGCGACCGAAGGCGCCCAAATCGCACGGGCAATCGCGGCCGCTGTCGAGCGCTGGGGCGGGCTCCATGTGCTCGTCAACAATGTCGGGGGCTCCGTCCCCGGCGGGCCGGTCGAGCTCAGCGAAGCCGACTGGGCTGCGCAGCTCGATTTCAACCTCACCAGCGCCTTCCTCGCCACCAGATGCGCGCTGCCGGTGATGGAAGCGCAGGGCGGGGGCGCCATCGTCAATATCTCCTCCGTGGCGGGACTCCGCTTCATTGGCAATCACCACGCGGCCTATGCGGCGGCGAAGGCCGGGCTGGTGCAGTTCACCAAGGCGGTCGGCGTGCAGTATGCGGCGCGCGGCGTTCGCTGTAATTCCATCTCCGTCGGCCTGATGCACACGCCGCTGGTGGAGGCGCGCCTCGCCTCGCAGTATGCAGCCGGCGATCTCGACAGGCTGATCGCGAAGCGGAACGCCCAGGTGCCGATGGGGCGCATGGGCAGCGGCTGGGATGTGGCTCACGCAGCGCTTTATCTGGCTTCGGACGAGGCCGGCTATGTGACGGCGGCCGATCTGGTCGTGGACGGCGGCCTCACGGCGAAATGCGACTGAGGGCGCGGCGTTCCCGGCCGGCGCGGCGGGGGCGTCCGTGATCGAGGCGATCGCACGGCGCGACCGGTTGGTGGTGCTGGCCGGCCTTGTCGTGGCGGCCGCACTCGCCTGGTTCTACCTCATCGACATGGCTCTCGACATGGGCGGCGAATCGATGAGCGCGGGCGGCGCCGTGATGCGGATGCAAGCCTGGAACGCGGCCGAAGGCCTGCTCATGTGGGCCATGTGGGCGGTGATGATGGTGGCGATGATGGTGCCGGGCGCGGCGCCGATGATCCTCATCTTCGCGCGCGCGGACCGGAGCCAAGGCGGCACCCGCCCCTATACCGCGACCACCCTGTTCGCGCTCGGTTATGTCCTGGTATGGGCGGTGTTCAGCATGGCCGCGACGGTGATGCAGTGGGGCCTGCAGAACGCGGCCCTGCTCTCGCCGATGATGATCGCCACCAGCACGGTGCTCGGCGGCATTCTGTTCGTCGCCGCCGGCGTCTATCAGTGGACGCCGCTCAAGTATGCCTGCCTGAAGCACTGCCGCTCGCCGCTTGCCTTCATCATGGGACGCTGGCGGCCGGGCCGGGCGGGTGCGTTCCGCATGGGTGTCGGCCACGGGGCGTTCTGTCTCGGCTGCTGCGGCTTTGTGATGGGGCTGCTTTTCGTCGGCGGCGTGATGAATCTTGCCTGGGTCGCGGCAATCACGCTCTTCGTCGTCGCCGAGAAACTCCTGCCGCGCGGCGAGTGGATCGCCCGCGCCGGCGGAGTCGCGATGCTCGCCGCCGGCATCTACTTGCTGGCGGCGTCCTGATGGAGCCCGTCTGCAACGGAGACGGAGACGCGCCGACTGATCCGATGCCGGCCGCGCCGAGCGCCGCGCCGAGCGCGGTGCCACGCGCCGCGTGACGGGACCGCGAGGGGCCTCGGGCGGGGGCTGCGTGTTCCGAGGGACGGTGGGCCTACCTGGCTGCCGTGCCGCCGTCGATGGAGAGGAGCGCGCCGGTGACGAATCCGGCGGCGCCGGAGGCGAGGTACATCACCGCGTTGGCGATATCGGGCGGCTGGCCCACCTTGCCGAGCGGAATGTGCTCCTTGAGCTTCTCGCGGATCTCCCCGGAGGTGAGATCGAGGTGCTGCCAGCCCTGGTCGGTCATCGGCGTGTCGATATCACCGGGGCAGACGGCGTTGACGCGGATGCCGTCGCGCGCGTGATCTATCGCCATGCACTTGGTCAGCATGACGATGGCGCCCTTGGTCGCGCTGTAGGCCGGCAGCCGCTCGTAGGCGATCAGCCCGCATTCCGAGGACATGTTCACGATCGCGCCGCCCGCGCCTTGCGCCTTCATCTGCCGCACCGCGGCGCGCGCCATGAAGAAGCTGCCGCTCACGTTGATATCGATCAGCCGATGCCAGTCGTCGTCGGGTGTCTCGTCGACCGGCCCGTGAAGGCAAATGCCGGCATTGTTGAAGAGCACGTCCAGCCGGCCGAAGCGCTCCGCCGTCTCCGCCACCAGCCGATCGCAGTAGGCCGGGTCCGCCACGTCGCCGAGGCTGAGGGCGGCGCTGCCGCCGTCGCTCACGATCGCATCCAGCACCGCGCTGCCCCGCGCCGCATCGCGCCCGTTGAGCATGACGTTGGCGCCGTGGGCGGCGAACGCCTTGGCGGCGCCTTCGCCGATGCCGGAGGTGGCGCCTGTGATCAGCACCGTTTGCCCGGCGAATGCGTCGTCGGCGAAGACTGGGGTCATGGGAGCCTCCCTGTTGGTGGGCCGTGTCGTTCGGCTGTGGCTCAGTCCGCCTGCACAGTGCGCACGGTCACCGTGCGACGACCGGCGGCCGGCGGTGCTTCCACGGCTTCACCGCCTCGAGCTGGCCGGCGAGGCGGAAGAGCGTCGATTCGTCGCACTCGCGGCCGACCGCCTGCACGCCGACCGGCAGCCCGTCCGCCGTCATGTGCAGCGGCAGCGACATGGCCGGCAGGACCGAGGCGTTGAAGGGCGCGGCGAACACCGCATCCGGCCCCATATGCGCGGCATTGTAGAGGTCCGGGTCGCCGATCGTCATCGGGTAGCGGCCGTGGGGGCGGGCGGGGTGCCGGATCACCGGCATGAGGTGCACATCGCACGCCGCGAGGCTCGCGATCAGCTCGCGGCTCATGAGCTTGAGGTCGTTCACGTCGCGATAGTGCTGCGGCCCGTCGATGGCCTTGCCCTTGGCGATCAACCCCCAGACGAGCGGCGCAACATCCTCCTCGCGTACCGGGCGGCCGGTCAGCACCTGCGCGTCCTCGAAGCCGGCGGCCGTCTCGGCAGCGGTCATCCGCGTGTAGGTGGTCCAGAAGCGCTCCCAGTCGAGAGCAAGCGTGCGCTCCTCCACCGTGTGTCCGAGGCTTTCGCAGAGCGTCGCAGCGTCGCGCACCGCCTGGACCACCTCCTCATGGATCGGCTGTCCGTCCGGCGCGGCGAGGACGACGCCGATGCGGAGCGTGCCGGGGTCCTTGCCGACCTCGTCCAGGTAAGGCGTCTCCGGCATCTCGGTGTAGTAGACATCGCCCGGCACGCGGCCGCCGACCGCGTCCAGATAGGCCGCGGTCTCGCGCACCGTGTGGGTCACGGCGAGGAAGCTCGCGCCGCCGTACCAGTAATCGGGGAAGGGGGCGAGCGTCACGCGGCCGCGCGCGGGCTTGAGCCCGACCAGCCCGCAATGGGAGGCCGGAACCCGTGTGGAGCCCGCGCCGTCGCTGGCGTCGACGAAGGGCACCATGCGCGACGCCAGCGCGGCCGCGGCGCCGCCGCTGGAGCCGCCCGGCGTCCGCCCCAGGTTCCAGGGGTTGTTGGTGCGGCCGAAGAGCGCAGGCTCCGTCGCCAGGCACCAGCCGCATTCGGGTGCGTTGCTGCGGCCGAGCAAGACAAAGCCGGCTTCCTTGATCCGGCGCGTGTAGGTCATGTCGGCAGGGCAGATGAAGTCCTTGTAGTAGCGGCAGCTATTGACCAGCGGGATGCCTTCCCAGAGCGTGCCGAGGTCCTTGAGCAGGAAGGGCACGCCCTTGAAGGGGCCGTCTGGCAGCGCGGGGTCTGCTGCGGCCTTGCGGCCATAATCGAAAAGCGGGATGGAGACCGCGTTCAGCGTCGGGTTCAGCGCCTCGATGCGGCGGATCGCCTCCTCGGCGAGCTCGCCGGGCGCCACCTCGCCGGCCTTCACGAGGGCAGCGATTTCGAGCGAGTCCCGCTCGTCGAACAGGGCTCCGATGTCGGCGCTCATGGGGCCTCCCTTGGCTGCCGGTTCGTTATGCTTTGGGCTTTGGGCGCGGGCGGCTATTGCTGGGGCTGCGGGGTGCACATGTCGCGCGGTTCTGGCTTGTGCGAAGGGAAAGGGGCGGGCTTTTGGGCCCGCCCCTTTGGCGTTGCCGTGAAGAGCGGCCTTGCCTTACATGCCCATTCCGCCCATGTCCGGCATGCCGCCGGCGCCGCCGGCGGCATCGTCCTTCTTCTCGGGCTTCTCGGCGACCATGGCCTCGGTGGTGATCAGCAGGCCGGCAACCGAGGCCGCGTCCTGCAGCGCCGTGCGCACAACCTTCGCCGGGTCGATGATCCCCGACTTCACCATGTCCACGTACTCGCCGTTCTGGGCATCGAAGCCCTGGGTCGCACTCTCCTGCTCCAGAAGCTTGCCGATCACCAACGAGCCGTCCTCGCCGGCGTTCTCGACAATCAGGCGGGCCGGGGACTTGAGCGCAAGGCGCACAATGTTGACCCCCACGGTCTGGTCGTCGTTCTCCCCTTTCACCTTGTCAAGCGCACGCCCCGCATAGAGCAGCGCAACGCCGCCGCCCGAGACGATGCCCTCCTCCACCGCCGCGCGGGTGGAGTTCAGCGCATCCTCGACAAGGTCCTTGCTCTCCTTCACCTCGACCTCGGTCGCGCCCCCAACCTTGATCACCGCAACACCGCCGGCCAGCTTCGCCAGACGCTCCTGCAGCTTCTCGCGGTCATAGTCCGAGGTGGTCTCCTCAATCTGCGCCCGGATCTGGTTGCAGCGCCCGCTGATGTCACCCTTCTTGCCGGCGCCGCCGACAATGGTGGACTCCTCCTTGGTGATCGACACGCGCTTGGCGGTGCCCAGCATGTCGGCCGTCACATTCTCAAGCTTGATACCAAGGTCCTCGCTCACCACCTGCCCGCCGGTGAGGATGGCAATGTCCTCCAGCATGGCCTTGCGGCGGTCGCCAAAGCCCGGCGCCTTCACCGCCGCCACCTTGAGCCCGCCGCGCAGCTTGTTGACCACCAGCGTCGCCAGCGCCTCGCCCTCAACCTCCTCGGCGATGATCAGCAGAGGCTTCGACGACTGAACCACCGACTCCAGGATCGGGATCATGGCCTGCATGTTCGAGAGCTTCTTCTCGTGCAGAAGAATGTAGGGGTCCTCCAACTCGCAGGTCATCTTGTCGGCGTTGGTGATGAAGTAGGGCGACTGGTAGCCGCGGTCGAACTGCATCCCCTCAACCACGTCAAGCTCGGTGTCGAGGCCCTTGGCCTCCTCCACCGTGATCACACCCTCCTTGCCAACCTTCTGCATCGCCTCGGCAATCATGTCGCCAACCGAGCGCTGGTTGTTGGCGGAGATGGACCCAACCTGCGCAATCTCCTCGTCAGTCTGCACACGCTTGGAGCGCTCGCCGATCTCCTGCACCACAGCACCAACCGCAAGGTCGATGCCGCGCTTGAGGTCCATCGGGTTCATCCCCGCCGCAACCGCCTTGGAGCCCTCGCGCACAATCGCCTGGGCAAGAACCGTCGCCGTCGTGGTGCCGTCGCCAGCCTCGTCGTTGGTCTTGCTGGCAACCTCGCGCACCATCTGCGCGCCCATGTTCTCAAACTTGTCCGAAAGCTCTATCTCCTTCGCCACCGTCACACCGTCCTTGGTGATGCGCGGCGCCCCAAACGACTTGTCAAGCACAACATTGCGCCCCTTCGGGCCAAGCGTCACACCAACCGCGCTCGCCAGCGTGTCCACGCCCTTGAGAAGGCGGGTCCGCGCATCGGCGGAAAAACGTACTTCCTTCGCTGCCATGGTTCCTTTCCTCCTGGCTCCAAACCCGAAGCGCGCGCCTACGCCGCCTGCTTCGGCTCCTTCCCGCTCTCGACGATGGCCATGATGTCGGACTCCTTCATGAACAGAAGCTCGTCACCATCCAGCGTCACCTCGTTGCCCGACCACTTGCCAAAGAGCACGCGGTCGCCCGCCTTCACGTCCAGAGCATGAACCGTCCCGTCATCGCTCCGAACCCCAGGCCCCACAGCCACAACCTCGCCTTCCTGCGGCTTCTCCTTCGCCGTGTCCGGGATGATGATCCCCCCAGACGTCCGCGTGTCCTCGCCAACTCGACGCACAACAACCCTGTCATGCAACGGACGAAACTTCATCGAAACCTCCACTCTCATCTGACCCTTCGTCACATCCGATTTCTCATCGCGCCAAAGGTGTTAGCACTCAATCCTGGCGAGTGCTAACACCTTTGGCGCGGCAAATCAAGCGCTCGTTTGCGGCCGGTGCGCCGGCGCATGCCGGCGTGGGCGTTTGCAGCACGGTATCCCCCTCGTGCCGCTGCCCGCGGCCTTGCATCTCGGGATCGGCCCGCGTCAGGATGCGGCCGCAGCAAGGGGGCAGGGAGCCATGGATCTCGGAATAGCAGGACGCCGAGCGGTGGTCTGCGCGGCAAGCCGCGGACTAGGCCGCGCCTGCGCGCTGGCGCTCGCGCGAAACGGCGTGGACCTCGTCATCAACGGGCGCGACAGGCAGGTGCTCGAAGACACGGCGCAGGCGATCCGTGCGGAGACCGGCGTCGCCGTGACGGCCGTGGCCGGCGATATCGGCGAGCCGGCGGTTCAGGCCGCCGTGGCCGGCGCCTGCCCCGAGGCCGACATCCTGATCAACAACAACGGCGGCCCGCCGCGCCGCGACTTCCGCGCAATCGACCGCGGCGCCTTCCTGCAGGGCGTGGTGATGAACATGGCGACGCCGGTGGAGATGATCGCCGCGCTGGTCGACGGCATGGCAGCGCGCGGCTTCGGGCGGATCGTCAACGTCACCTCGATCTCGGTGAAGATGCCGATCCCCGGTCTCGACCTCTCCAGCGGCGCGCGCGCCGGCCTCACCGCCTTTGTCGCCGGGATCGCGCCCGCCGTCGCCGCCAGCAACGTGACGATCAACAATCTCCTGCCCGGCTTCTTCGACACCAAGAGGCTGCGCGACACCATCGAGGCCGGGGCCAACGCGGCGGGACTCGATGTCGCGGCGTTCGCCGACCAGCAAAGGGCCAGCGTGCCGGCGCAGCGCTTCGGCGACCCCGCCGAGTTCGGCGAGGCGTGCGCCTTCCTGTGCAGCGCGCAGGCCGGCTACATCACCGGCCAGAATATCCTGATAGACGGCGGCCGCTACCGCAGCGTCTGGTAGGGAGGGCCGGGTCTCCAGCGCCGTGCGGCGCCGCACCTATGCGCCCCGCTCGGGCGCGAAGAGCGCCGCCGCGTCGGCAAGCCCGAGAGAGGCTGCCGTGAGCGCCAGGCTCGCTCGCACCTTCTCCGGCAGCGGGATGCCGCTCGTGCGGCGGCGGGCGCGCATCTCTTCCTCGGGCTCGCCGGGGAGGCGCACCCGATCGTGACCCGGCGCCGCCCGTGCGCTGCGCACGAAGGCGACATAGCGTTGCAGCTCGGGTCCGAGCATCGCCTCGGTCCCGAAGCGCGCCGGGTCGAGCAGGATGGAGAGCATGTTGTTCTCCAGGGTCTTGTGGCCGGGCCGGCCGCAGCCGCCGCCGGTCAAGGCGCCCGCCAGCAACTCGCACATGACGCTGATCCCCGACCCCTTGTGCTCTCCCATCGCCCGCACGGCGCCGGAGCCGGTGCGCTGATCGTGGGGCTGGGTGCTGTCGACCGCGCCGTAGATCGCGGTGGGATCGGTGCTCAGGCGGCCGTCCCGTTCGATCAGGGCGCCGTCGGGGAGCGGCTTGCCCCCGTTGAACGCGACCAGCACCTTGCCTTCGGCCACCAGCGATGTCGCGCAGTCGAGCACGACGGGCGGCCCCTCCGGCATCGGCACCGCGATCGCGATCGGATTGGTGGACATGCGCCGCTCAGTGCCGCCGAAGGGAGCCACCAGCATCCCGAGCCCGGTGGTATTGACGAAGTGGATCGAGACCAGGCGTGCGGCCGCCGCCCGCTCGGCCCAGTCGCCGATGCGCCCCAGGTGGCCGGTGTTGCGCAAACCGACCACGGCGACGCCGAAAGCGCGCGCCTTCTCCACCGCCAGGGCGATCGCCTGCTCGCCGATCGTCTGACCGAAGCCGTGATCGCCGTCCAGCACCGCGACGGGGCCGGCGTCCACCACCGTCTTCACGCTGCGGCCTGCGCGCACGGTGCCGGTCTCGAGCCAGTGAACGTAGCGCGGCACGCGGATGACGCCGTGGCTGTCGTGCCCGGCGAGGTTGGCCTCGACCAGATAGCGGGCGATCCGCGCACCTTCGTCCGTGTCGCAACCGGCGGCCGCGAAGATCGCGGCGACCGCCTCGCGCAGACTGCCGGCGTCGATGGCGGCGCCGGCCCCCCCGCCTCCCATGCCTGTCATGCGCCGGCACCGGCGCGCACGCCGATACGCCCGATCCCGCAGGCAATGGCGGCGATTGGATGCCAGGCTATGACGGCGGTGGCGATCGGGATCAAAATGTTCCGCCCCGGGTTGAGGAGACAGAGGGTGAGCGCGGCGGCGCCGGCGAAGAGGACGAGCTTGGATCGCATGACGGGAGGCCGCCTGCGGCTGCCTCGGCATTGTTGGATCAGGGCGGGCGCCAGTCAACCGGCCTCGGCCGCCGGCGCCAGCCCGGCTTGGATTTCCCGGGCGGCGTGCGGCGACGGCGCGGGCCTGTACGGCGTGCCCCGTTTGGACGCGCCCTCTCCGGCCTTCCCTGCCCCGCTCCCCTTTGAAGAGCGGAGAGGAGGAGAGGCCGGGGCGAGAATGAGACGCTCGTTCCCGTCCGCCGCGGCGGACGCGTGACAGGCGAGGCGCCGGCCGGCCGGCCGGGAGCGCTGCGCGGGCTCTATGACCGCACGCTCGCGCTTGCCGGCAAGCGCCACGCCGTCTGGGCGCTCGCCGCCGTCGCCTTCGCGGAAAGTTCGTTCTTCCCGATTCCGCCGGATCTGCTGCTTATCCCCATGGTTCTCGCGCGCCGTGCGCAGGCGTGGCTGCTGGCCGGCGTCTGCACGCTCGCCTCGGTCGCCGGCGGCCTCTTCGGCTACGCAATCGGCTACTACCTCTTCGATGCCTTCGGCGGCCCGCTGCTCGCGCTCTGGGGCAACGAGGAGAAGCTGGCCGCCTTCGAGCGCTATCGCGACGAATGGGGCGCCTGGATCGTCGTTGCCGGCGGCTTTACCCCGCTCCCCTACAAGCTGATTACCATCGCGAGCGGCGCCGGCCGCCTCGATATCGGCGTCTTCATCGTGGCCTCGCTGCTGGCGCGCGGCCTGCGCTTCACCATCGTAGCGGCGCTTCTCTGGCACTTCGGCCCGCCGGTTCGGGTGTTCGTCGAACGACACCTGGGTCTCGCGGCGCTTGCCGCCGTCGCGGTCCTGATCGGCGTGATGCTGGCGATCCGCTTCGCCGCCTAGAACTTTCGCGCGGCGATGAGCGCATCGCTCATCTTCGCCTGCCGCAGATACTGCGCGAGCATGTGCATGATCGACTGATGGGTGTCTTCGATCACGCCGTAGTTGTCGCCCTCGACATGAAGGTTGATCGTGGCGAGCGGCGCCGAACGGCCGCCGTCGAAGCCGGTCAGTGCGATACTCTGGAGTCCGTTCGCGCCGGCCCAGTCGAGGGCGCGGACGATATTTTCCGAATCGCCCGAGGCAGAGATCGTCATCAGCAGATCGCCCGGCCGAGCCGCCGTCCTGAGCTGGTAGAGAAAACAGTCCTCGAAGCCGATGTCGTTGGCGATCGCGGTGAGAATCTCCAGGTTCGCGCTCAGGCTCATCACCCGCGGCAGCACGCCGGTGTCGGTCTGCACCCCCTTGGCGACGTCGCAGAGCAGGTGGTTGGCGATTGCCGCCGATCCGCCGTTGCCGCAGACGAAAAGCCAGGCGCCGCGCGCGAATGCTGCATCGAGCAGGTCGGCGGCACGGGCGAGCCGCGCCCGGTCGATGGAAGCGCCCGCCCGCGCGAGCTGCGCCAGGTAGTCGTCGCAGTAGCGCGCGATGGACGGGTAGCTGTTGTCGGGAAAGGTCATGGGACGTCCTGCGCCGGTGAGGCCCGGTCCGCGCCAAGCGCCGCGCCGAGCGCCGCAATCGGCCGCCCGATGGTGACGCGGAAGCCGTCGCGCGCCAAGCCTGCTGCGGCTGCGCGGTCTCGGGCGCCGTGGCCGGTCGGCACCAGCCAGCCGCGCAGGAGGCCAGCGCGGCGCCCTGCCTCCAGATCGCCCGCCGAATCACCCACGATCCAGCTTCGACCGAGATCGATCGCGAGATCAGCGGCGGCGGCGTGCAGCATGCCGGGGTTGGGCTTGCGGCAGGCGGCATCGCTTTCGGGCAGCGCCGGGCAGGCGTAGACCGCATCGACCCGGCCGCCGGCGGCGTGCGCGAGCGTGATCACCCGCTCCTGAACCGCAGCGAAGGCGTCCCACCCGTAGAAGCCGCGGCCGATGCCGGACTGGTTGGTCACGATCACCACCCGGAGACCGGCGCGCGCGGCCGCGGCCAAGCTCTCGAAGGCACCGGCAACGGGCGCCACCTTGTCGGCGCGGCAGAGATAGTCCACGAGCTCGATGAGTGTGCCGTCGCGGTCGAGGAAGAGCGCCGGGGCGGGCAGCGCCAGGGAGTCGGCGCGCACCTCGCGCCAGAGGCCGGACGAGTCGAGCGGTAACCGGCGCATCGCTGGTCCGTCGGTCCTGCGCCTCGGGCGCGGGAGGGCCGCCGCCGGGTCGGGGTCGATCGCGGCGGCCTGGCGGCGGCGCACGGACGCCGCGCGCGCTCTGCAAGGCTAGGGGGTGATTCCCTCGCTTTTCAGGCCGAGCACGCCCTGCTCCTCGATCAACTGGAGGATCGCCTCGTCGTTGCGGTACCAGCGCCGCGCCTTCTTGTCCTTCGGCTCCAGGCCGCGCTCCCTGGCCCATTCGTGAATGAAGGCGTTGGCGCGCCGCCACTCGCCCCCCTCGGGCCGCACAGACTGGACCGCAAAGGTGGTGACGCCGTAGTTGGTCGTGAACAGGCCGTCCACGCTTACCCGCTGGTTGCAGTAAGGGATGAGATCGGCGGTCGCGCCGGTGAAGGGGCCGGCGTTCTTGAGCGGCAGCACCAGCGTGCCGTCGTCCTGAAGCAGGCCCATCAGGCGCTTGCCGCCGCCGCAATCCTCAGGACAGTCGCCGCTGAGCACGCAGAGCACATCGGTGACCTTGGCGTCGAAGCGCGCCTCGACCTCGTCCGGCAGCCCCCAACTGCTGGCGGCGGCCGCGATGCCCGAGACTGTCACGGCGCCGGCGAAGGCGAGCACCGCGGCAAGGCGGGTGAGAGTTCCACGGAGCGCCATGATCAGAGCCCTCCCGGCTGAACGTCGAAGTCTTCGTGGGAGTAGTTCACGATTCCGTGGTCCTCGACGATCTTGTTGACGGCGAGATAGTTGACGCTGTCGCGCTGGTAGAGATCGCCGGTGACGACGACCTCGTTGGTCTGGATGCGGAACACCGCCTTGTTGCCGATCACTTCGGGGTCATTCTCGACCATGAGCAGGACGTAGACCTCCTCGTCCTCGCCCAGAATTCCCACCGGCACGCCGCCGCGCGCGCACCACACGGCGCAGCGGTGGTGGGCCGAACCGGTCGCCCACATGATCTCGCTCAGATAGCACCAGGAATCGATGACCTCGCCGGTCACCGTGACCCGCTTCGGCTCCGCCGCCTGTGCCGGGACCGCGGCGATGGCCGCCAACGCGACGGCGCCGGCGGCCATCGCCGCGCCCGCTAACCCTGTCAAGCGCATTTCTTCGGCCCCCGTGTTGCATGTCTCGTCCGGCCGGCCAGCGCAGGATGACCCGCACAATTCCATCGTCCCGATATCGAGCAGGGCGGTGCCGGCCGCACAGGCGACAGCCGAGCCTGACGATTGCCAACGACACTAACCCGGATGTCTCACCGCTGTCACGGTCTCCGTCTCACGGGGTGACGTAAGAGTTTATGTGTCAGTGGGGAAGGGGGTACTCCCTGTGGTTGAGCAACGACCACGAGCAGGAGCACCCCGATGCCACAGCATGCTGCGACGATTGAGAGTCTACCGATGGCCTTCGCGATGGTGAAGGAGATGCAGGCGGACGGTCTGGAGTGGGGCGAGGATTATCGTCCGCTTGGCCGCCAGGCGCTGGCCGAGATCATCCAGGGCCGGATGGCCGAGGCGGTCGATCGCTGGCTCGACAGCCTCGATGACTGCGCCATGCGCGACCGGCGCAACGGCTTCTATGCGCGCCACCTGCTGAGCGCGCTCGGCGACATCGAGATCAGGGTGCCGCGCACCCGGCACTTCTGTCCGACCGAGGTGCTGAAGAGCTATGCAAGACGTGCGCCGGAGATCGAGCGCGCCATCCTGGCCGGCTTCGTGCTAGGCCTCAGCACCCGCAAGGTGGGCGAGGTCCTGCTCGCCCTGCTCGGGCGCAGTGTCTCGGCCGCTACCGTCAGCCGGGTCGCCAAGACCCTGGACGCCGCCGGCGCCGCCTTCCATGCACGCCCGCTCACCACGCCCTACAAGGCGCTCATGCTCGACGGCGTGGTGCTGGCCCGCAAGACCGGGGCCGGTGCTCTCAAAAGGCCGGTGCTGGTGGCGCTCGGCATCCGCGCCGACGGCAAGAAGGAGATCATCGACTTCCATCTGGCACGCAGCGAGAGCGCCGCCGAATGGGAGCGCTTCCTGACCGGCCTCTACCGTCGCGGCCTCAGCGGCGAGGGCCTGGAGGTGATCTGCGCCGACGGCGGCCAAGGCCTCAGCGCCGCCCTGCCGACCGTCTATCCCGGCATCCCCCTCCAGCGCTGCTGGGCGCACAAGATCAGAAACATCCTCGACAAGGTGCGCAAGGCCGACCAGGACGCCGTCAAGGCCGGCCTCCACGCCATCATGAATGCCCCCAACCGGCCCAGGGCACGCAGCGCCGCCCGACGCTTCGCCGACACCTGGGAGAACACCTACCCCAAGGCCGTCGCCTGCCTGCGCAACGATCTCGACGAGCTCCTCACCTGCTTCCGATACAAGACCCTTGAAGAGCGAAAGCAGGTGAGAACCACCAACGCCATCGAACGCAGGTTCCGGGAGGTCCGCCGGCGCACCCGCCCCATGGGAACCTTCCAGGACAAGACCTCCATGGACCGCATCCTCTTCGCCATCTTCATCCACCAAAACAAAGCACAGAGAGCCGCTACCCCTTTCTCCCTGACACATAAATCTTGACGTTACCGTCTCACGGGTGACGTAAGAGTTTATGTGTCAGTGGGGAAGGGGGTACTCCCTGTGGTTGAGCAACGACCACGAACAGGAGCACCCCGATGCCACAGCACGCTGCGACGATCGAGAGTCTACCGATGGCCTTCGCGATGGTGAAGGAGATGCAGGCGGACGGTCTGGAGTGGGGCGAGGATTATCGCCCGCTTGGCCGCCAGGCGCTGGCCGAGATCATCCAGGGCCGGATGGCCGAGGCGGTCGATCGCTGGCTCGACAGCCTCGATGGCTGCGCCATGCGCGACCGGCGCAACGGCTTCTATGCGCGCCACCTGCTGAGCGCGCTCGGCGACATCGAGATCAGGGTGCCGCGCACCCGGCACTTCTGTCCGACCGAGGTGCTGAAGAGCTATGCAAGACGCGCGCCGGAAATCGAGCGCGCCATCCTGGCCGGCTTCGTGCTAGGCCTCAGCACCCGCAAGGTGGGCGAGGTCCTGCTCGCCCTGCTCGGGCGCAGCGTCTCGGCCGCTACCGTCAGCCGGGTTGCCAAGACCCTGGACGCCGCCGGCGCCGCCTTCCATGCACGCCCGCTCACCACGCCCTACAAGGCGCTCATGCTCGACGGCGTGGTGCTGGCCCGCAAGACCGGCGCCGGCGCTCTCAAAAGGCCGGTGCTGGTGGCGCTCGGCATCCGCGCCGACGGCAAGAAGGAGATCATCGACTTCCATCTGGCACGCAGCGAGAGCGCCGCCGAATGGGAGCGCTTCCTGACCGGCCTCTACCGTCGCGGCCTCAGCGGCGAGGGCCTGGAGGTGATCTGCGCCGACGGCGGCCAGGGCCTCAGCGCCGCCCTGCCGACCGTCTATCCTGGCATCCCCCTCCAGCGCTGCTGGGCGCACAAGATCAGAAACATCCTCGACAAGGTGCGCAAGGCTGACCAGGACGCCGTCAAGGACGGCCTCCACGCCATCATGAACGCCCCCAACCGGCCCAGGGCACGCAGCGCCGCCCGACGCTTCGCCGACACCTGGGAGAACACCTACCCCAAGGCCGTCGCCTGCCTGCGCAACGATCTCGACGAGCTCCTCACCTGCTTCCGATACAAGACCCTCGAAGAGCGAAAGCAGGTGAGAACCACCAACGCCATCGAACGCAGGTTCCGGGAGGTCCGCCGGCGCACCCGCCCCATGGGAACCTTCCAGGACAAGACCTCCATGGACCGCATCCTCTTCGCCATCTTCATCCACCAAAACAAAACACAGAGAGCCGCTACCCCTTTCTCCCTGACACATAAATCTTGACGTTACCGTCTCACGCGCCGGCGCGGGGCGCGCTGCAGGCATCGGCTCTCGAACCGGCCCTTCGATGTCCGCCAAAGCCTGCAGCTCCCGCAGGTGACGGGCGCTGTACAGGCTGTGCTTTCCCCCTCCATCGCGAGGCACGGCTTCCAGGGATTGTGCACGACGATGCCGGAAACGTCCGAGAGCAGGGCGCCGCGCCTGCCGCTGACCCGCCACGCCGCCAACAGCGGCGTGCAGATCGCATGAAGCCGCAGATCGCATGAAGCCGCAGATCGCATGAAGCCATTGCGTCTGCCCGCCGATCCGGAACCCGGTCTCGTCCAGTGTTCCATGGGCAGTTGCGAAGCGTTTACGGCGCGTCCCGCGCGGGCTTCATCCACGCGACGCGCTCCGGCGGGCGGGTGTGACGGACGTCGCGAGGGCCTGCCGTTCAGAACAATCGGACGAAGCGGAGTTCGCCGGAGGTTCGTTCGTATCCGTAGAGCTGTGCGTTGGTGGTCCTCTCTTCGTACACCACCGAGACCTGCGGGCTGAAGCCCTTGATCGAGAACGCTCGGTTGTAGGCGGACACGCGTAGCGAGCGGGTCATGTCGCTGCGCGGCTCCCCTGTGACCGTGAACGGGAACCAGTTGCCCTCGTACTTGGTCCAGCGCAGCGTGCCGCTGCCGCCCACGGTGAAGCCCCGGGGGAGGTGGAGGGTGACGCCGGCCTGTGTCCAGCGACGATTGTGGCGCCAGTCTTCGGTCTCGGGGCGTTCGGTTCCGAGGCCCGCGGTGGCATCTGCGAGAACGGTGGGGGTCAGGGCATGGTATCCCGTGAGGGAGATGTCGGCGACCGGGCCGTCGAGGTAGGGCCGGCGGTCGTAGGTCCGGCGGTGCCATGAGGCGTGCAGGCTTGCGGCCGTTCGCCGGGTAAGCCGATGCCTTGCCTCGATGCGGAGGCCGAGGTCGTTGTGGTCGGGCTCGTTGCCGGTCCAGTGTCTGCGAGCGCTGGCGACGACGCTGGCCTCAGCGGTGGGGCTTGCCAGCCAGCGGGGTCCGAGATGGCCGGCGACGGTCGTCTGGTCGAAGCGGCTTTCGGAGTATTCGCGTCGCGCGACGTCACCGCCCATGCGGAGGCGGAAACGTTCTCCGAGGGGGTGCTGGTATTCGCCGCCAACCCATGTGGAGAGGCCGATACCAGAGGTGGTGAGGTCTTGCGCGTTCCTTCGGAAGGGGAGGCCGTAGATGTAGATGATTTTCTCATCGGAGCCGGCGCCGATGTTGGTGTCGGGTGCGAGGGCGAAGCCGACATGGACGGACCATCGCTTGCGGGCGCGGATCTGTGCAAGGAAGCGGTGGATGTTTGCAGCGACGGGGGCGGGCGGGTTGCCGGCGAGAACCTGTTCGAAGTGCCGCTGCGCGAGCGCGTCTTCGCCCTTGAGGAAGAAGGCGCGGGCGAGTTCGAGGCGGACGCGGGTGAGGCCGGGCTGGTTGACGAGGATGGAGCGGAAGAAGGCGATGGCCTGGTCGAGCAGCGTGTCGCGGCTGTTATCCCCGCTCCCCGCCTTTTGAGCGGCGCCGATGGCGGCGAGGCCGGCGAGGAAGCGTGCGTTGGTGTGGGCGGGGCCGTCGTGTTTGGCAAGTGGCTGAAGGATGGCGAGGGCCTCGTGGAAGCGTCCGCGCTCGATGAGGGCGTGCGCTTCTGCGGTGCCGTTGCCGCCGGGGGCGGATGGCGCCCGGAAGTCCTGTCCCGCGGCCGGCAGCGCCGCCGCGAGGCAGGCGGCGAGGGCAAGTGCGGTGAAGGCCGGACGGGAGCGGCGGCGCTGCCGGCAGGTCATCGCACGGAACGTCAAGACCCCCGCCTGCGACGAGCGGGCGGGGGTCTCTATCCTCTTCTACTGTGCGATGCACACAGCAGGGTAACGGCGAATTCTACTGGGTGCACGCGTCAGCGCATTGGCGGACGCCAAAGCTGCCGATTGCGTTGTTAACGCCGAAGGTGCCGCTGATCGCATCAGCCCGGACGAACGCGGCCGTCCAGTGACCAGGGTCAGAAAGTTTCTGACGGGCGGTTCCGGCGACGGTCGGCTTGTCCATCTTTGAGGGCATAAGCCAGATCGTTCCCATGCCGTTCGAGAAGCCGTACAGCTCACCCCGGAGCGTGTCGTTGTCAAAGTCGGCCGTAAGCTGCGCGCCGCCATTGAAACGCTCGACCATGCCGTCGCCGTCACCAGCCACGATTCCGACAGCCGCCCCGTTGAAGGTGGCGCTGCCGCGCAGCTTGCCAAAATCTTTTTCATCCATAATAGATGCAGGGGGTGATGCGAAAGTTCCGATATGGGGGAGAACGCTGGAATCGTCCGGTACGATCATCCAGTATCCGAAGTCGAGGACCTCGTCGGAATACACATGGGCATAACCGGACCTAGGGTTGTTCTCAAGTGGCGCGTGGACCTTCCAGCCTGAGAAGCCTGGGGGTGGTGTTGATGCATCTTCTAACCGAACGCGGGCACCGGTAAACGATCCGACCTTGACCTCACTTTTCCCCTCGCGGATTGTCAGAGTGAACGAGTCGCCGTCGGTGGGCATTCTTCCCGCAGAACGGGTGGTCATCACCGCAGAATAAGTCGTCGTGCCACTGGCGACGTCGCGAATGCGTTCTTTGACGCCTCGGGCGTTTGCAACGCTGAGGAACGACATCTGTGGGGGATCGGTTCGCATCGTCTGGTCTGAACTGTCGGGCAGATCATTCGGATCGGGCAGATCATTCGGAACTGTCCCTCCATCCGATCCAGACGACGACGCCTGACCCGTTGGTCCTGCCCCCTCGGGGGAGGGGGAGGAGTTATTGCCGCCCGCGCAGGCGGCCACCGCCACCGCCAGAAGTCCCGCAACAGATAGTCTCAATACATGATCCATGCCGTTTCTCCTTCTTTCATTCTTGGCGCCACGAGCAAGAACACCATCAACCCCGGTGGCATAAGATTGATGATAAAGGATGGCGGGATGACCGAGTTTCCCGGCATTCAACGCGCAACGCGTGTATTAGTCGACATACTCGACCACCCTTTGTCTGGCCTGGCGCGTCACCCTCAACCATCGCGATCTGCTGCGGGAATAGATCTTCTCGCCCATCCGACGCCATCGCTGCTTGTGCCATTCCTCCCGCATCGCCAGACGCGGCTGCTCCAGGTCGGACTCGAAGGCGCGCACCCCGACCGGGCCGGGGACCGTCTGAGCCGGCTTCAGCCGTCGTGCAATCCTGGACCCGCGAAGATCGAAGAGGATGTAGTCGATGGGCGCCCGCTCCCTGAGGGGTGTGTCCAGCACGGCTTGCGCGGCCTGGCGCCCGATCAGATAGCCGTCGGCCCCCCAGTGGACGCCCGCCAGGCGGTGCAGCGGGCGTCCGCCTGGCGTTTCTCCGCAGCGGGGGCCGATGAGCTCACAGCCGCCGCGGGCCGTCAGACGGATGAGATCGACGCCCTCCGGCCACCACGCCGTCGACACCAGCAGCGACGGAATGTCGGGCGCCAGCGCCGCATCGTCCTCGAGGATCAGGGCGGCGGGGTGCGGCGTGGCGAGGAAGGCCGTCATCGCCTTGCAGTGACTTTCGGTGCAGGCGATTTCGTGCGGGGTGATCTGCGGAAGCAGCATCGTGCCCCGGGCCGGGGGGCGCGGCGTCTTGGCGCGCTGGCCGTCGATGGCGGATATGCGCTCGGCCGTCACGCCGATCCGGTCCAGGTCTTCCGAGATCGCCGCCCACCGCTCCGGCCGGCGGTCCAGATTGATGACAAAGACAGGAAGGGCCATGACAAATTCTTCAATGAAGGCTCGATATGCATGCGGGGCCGGCGATCGAGGGCGACACGGCGGTTGGGCTGATGTTACGAGGACGGGGATCTCGCTCGCGGCACCTCTCCCCGCTTGGCGTCGCGATGAAAAGGGGAGCGGCCGCCCTCCCGAGAAACCTTCGTGCGACAGCGGACCGGAAGCCGGGTATTCAGCGGGCGACCCGATGGAGCGGACCATGCATGGGGGACCTATTCGAGCGCGTCGAGCTGCTCTCCCTCAAGGATCTGGGTGAAGATACTGCCCTTCGTCCCGTCCGGTTTGTGCTGTTGATACCTGCCATCTCCGAGTGGATGGAGAGTGGTGCATTGCTCTTCGTATTCCGGATATTTCATGCAAAGTTGGTTTTGATCGTTGAGGCGGTATGTGCTGGCAAGGTGGTCCCTGTCGGGTTTGTCTGCCCATTTCGCCCATCCCTTTGCCGTGCCGTCAGGGTCAAAATACTCCGCCCAGGTGACCCTCCACTCCTTGTTGACGCCCAGGACGGTATTCCCGACGATCAGCTCGGCAATCTCGGCGGCGGACATCGGCTCGGCAGCCTCGGCTTCAGGCGCCGTCGCTTCGGCGGCCTCGGCATCGGGGGCAGGGGCTTCTCCCTGCATCTGGCAGCCGGCAGAGGCGACCAGGACGAGAGCTGCGGCCGACAAGGCGGCCATGGACGTTTTGCCAAGACGGATCACTGTGTATCCCTCCAT
Source organism: Alphaproteobacteria bacterium (assembly GCA_965200785.1). Taxonomy (GTDB): domain Bacteria; phylum Pseudomonadota; class Alphaproteobacteria; order Bin95; family Bin95; genus Bin95. Next base: position 170,884 of record CBDAVA010000003.1, read on the forward strand.
TCTGTTGGCTGGAGCGAAGGGGGAGCGGCTCCGGCCGCTCCCCCCTGAGAATGTGCCTGGTGTGAAAGCGGGATCAGAAGTTGATGGAGGTCCCGAACATGACCTGGGTCCAGTCCTTTTCCCCCATGCCGGGCGTGGACACTTCGCCCGTATCGGCCTGGGCATGCAGGCTGATGCCGGGGCCGAGCACGTAGGTGCCGTTGATCGCGTAGCGATCGGTATCCTTGTCGGCGCTCTTGAGATTCTCGCCGGTCTTCTTGTCGACACGGACCCTTTCGCCCATCTCGTTGACACTGCCCGGGACCAGCTCTTCCTCGGCGTGGGCCCACTGGAGTCCGAGCGAGTACGCGCCGACGCTGTAGGTGAGGCCGAGATCGTACGCGACCCTTTCATGCTGATTGCTCACGTCGGAGTGGAGCACGCCGCCGCCGAAGGCGAAGTCGCCCGCGCTGATGGTGGCTCCGTAGCGCAGCGCGTCAGGCTGGCAGTTCTGCACCTCGCCGCCAGTGTACTTGTTCGGGACGATCCAATTATACACATTCGTTCCCAGGTACTGGTCGTTGGGACGCGGCTTCGTATTCGCCCGGAATCGATTGGGTCGCTGCAGGGCCGCTAGTTTCTCCCAAACTATTGGACGGGCGTTAGGCTTCTCTTCTGTACCGAAATTCCTCCATCCCGCATAAAGTGGGTTGCCAAAGAAGTCTCGACGTGCAAACGACTCCGTCCCTCCTTCACTAGTTTCCTGAGTTTCCCAATATGAGTTAGTCCAATCCCATGCTTCTGCCGCGAGCTTTACAGCCTTGAACATCTCGGTGTCCATGTAATTATCTTTGGAATCGTAGCCATCGATCATTCCGTTGCCGTTCTTGTCCACGGCCGCAATGATCTTCGCCAGCTTCTCACGGACGCTGAGATTGACCCTTTCTTTCTCCGTCGGCGCAGCTGCGATGTTGTTGCTGCACATTCCGTCGTACTCATAGCCCTCGTAGCCGACCGAGGCGCGGAGGCTCGCCTCGCCAAAGTCGGCCACGTACTCGGCGCCCACAGACCAGTGATCCCTGTACTTGCCTCCGCCCATCACGTTGTTGCCGTACTGGCCTGCCTCGCTGTCGCTCGGCGCAAAGCTCGCACCCAGGCGGAAACCGTTGACGACAGGCGTGAAGTAGACCAGCTTCGCCGCATCCTCGTTGCCGATGCTGTCGTCGTAGGTGGTGACGTTGCTTTCGGGCGTGAAGACGAAGAAGGGCGAGTTGACGCCGAAGATCCCTGCCCCGTTCGGCGCGACGTTGGTCAACTGCTGGGCGGCGCTCTCGATGGCGCCCACCTTGATGTCGCCGAAGGGGCCGCTGTAGAAGAGATGGTATTCGTCGAGGACGTTTTGACCTTCCTCGATCTTGGCGACCACGCCTGTGGTGATGCCGTTGTCCAGCGTCGTCGAGCCGCTGACGATGATATTGATGTGCTGGCCGACCGCCGAGCTGTTCTTGTCCTCCCCCAGATCGCCGCCGACGAAGCCGACAGCGGCGTTGTAGAAGCCGCCGACGTTGACCGAGATCGGCTCGGCCATCGCTTCCTCAGCCTGGGCAGCCTCCTCCTCGGCCTGGGCGACGCCACTGACCAGCAGGCCCATCGCCGCGAGTGCCGTCGTCCCCAACAGAACCTTCCTCATCCCTGATTCTCCTTCGACTGCAACCGTTTGCGCCTGAACGCGCCGGGCTGCACTGGTTGGTTTGTCTCCATGCCTGGAGACACCCCGCCCAGGTCCGATCGCAGTCCAACCAAGTGACTGATATTATTGATGTTTCACGAGAGACCGCCGCCGCGCCGGCAGGCGCCGGGCCGCCTCTCAGCACCGAGTCATCACATGTGCCAGAGGCAGATTCCCGTCCGGCGCGGCAGCGATCGTGATATTTCCGCAACAACCCGGCCCAAAAATGCGCCAATCAAGCGAAATCCCCCGCACACCGCACCCGAAAGGCTTGGCAGGGCGCTGCTTTGCCGTATCCTCCAGCCACAGTGTCTTGTGGCTTGCAATCCGCGGAAGGAGCGCTTCGCTGCAAGGCATGGAGGCAGGCGGGGGCGTCGGATTTGAGGAGACGGGAGCCGACACGAGGCGACATCAGCCCCATATTTCAGTGACTTGGAATAACCGCCGCGATGCTTTCCGCTTCAGGCGACGACACGAGGCGCCACGCTTTCCTTTCCTCGTGTTGGCGCAGGTGTTGACAGATCGGCGGCGCGATGGTCCTGTACCCCCATGCCGAGACCCGGAAAACGTCTCGCGAAGACCAGGCTCACAATCACCAAGCGCGCCGTCGACGCCCTCGAGCCCGCCGACAAGCCCTGGATCGCGTGGGACGACAAGCTCACCGGCTTCGGCGTCAGGGTGCACCCCACCGGCACCAAGTCCTTCATCGTCAATTACCGCAGCGGAGACGGCGGCCGGAAGGCGCCCAACCGGCAGATCGTGCTCGGCCGCTACGGCAGGATCACCCCCGATCAGGCGAGACGCCTGGCCCAGACCACGCTCGGCGAGGTGGCCGACGGCGGTGATCCGGCACAGGAGCGCACGCGCAAGCGCGCCACGCCCACACTCGGCGATGCCTTCGAGGACTACATCGGCGCCAATCCCGCCCGCTCGCAGAGCACCATCAGGCTCTACCGCTACGAGGGCGAGTGCTATCTCGGCGACTGGTTCCCCCGCCCGCTCGATGCCATCGGCCGCCGCGACGTGGAGGCGCGCTTCAGCCGCATCACTGCGGAGCACGGCCGCTCGTCGGCCAACCACGCGATGTCGCTGCTGCGCTCGGTCTACCGCCGGCCTTGCGTCGATCTGGAGGGGCTGTGCAACCCGGTCGACCTGTGGCTCGCCGCCGGGGGCAGGTTCCACCGCAAGACGCGGCGCAAGATCTCCTCGCCCGCCGAGGTGCTGCCCTGCTGGCGCGCCGGCATCGAGGCCGAGGTCCGCAACCCGACGATCCGGGACGCTTTCTGGTTCGGACTCTACACCGGCATGCGCCGGGGCGAGGTGATGGCGCTGCGCTGGGAGCAGGTGGACATGGCGGCGCTCACCGTTCGGGTCGAGGAGACCAAGACGGGCGTCCCGCTCGAGCTTCCGGTCACCCGGCAACTGGCGGCGGTCCTCGAACGGCGCCAAGCGGCCAGAGCGGCCGCGCCCGCCGCCGTCCGGGGCTGGGTGTTCCCCTCCCCTGCCAGCGCGTCGGGGCATATCGAGGACCCGCATTATCTCTATGCGCTCATCACGAAGGCGGGCGGCGCGAAGTTCTGGTTTCACGCCTTCCGCAACTGCTTCATCACGGTGTCGGAGCGGGACCTGATGCTGCCCTCCTCGCTCACCAAGCGTCTGGTCAACCACGCCCGGCCCAACGACGTGACGGAGGGCTACGCTGCGGACTGGACGGTCGCGCAGCTTTGCGAACCGGCGCAGAAGATTGCCGACCGGATCGACGCCCTGATGGGCGGCGCCGGAGCGCCGCAGCCGCCCCGGCGTCCTGCGTGACGGTGGCGGCGACGCTCATGGTTTGTAGGCGTCGGCTGCGGCGCTAGGATGGGCGTATGACGGTTGCATTCGATACGCTGAGGGCCGCGCGGCGTCTGCGCGACGAGGGCGGCTTTGACGAGAGGCAGGCGGGGATACTGGTTGACACCTTTGCGGAGGGCATGGGCGAGCCCTGGCCACCAAGACCGATCTCGAGAAGACCGAGTTGTCACTGCGAGGCGACCTTGAGACGCTGCGGGGCGATCTCGGGAAGACCGAGGCGTCGCTGCGGGGCCAGATGCGAGAACTGGAACAGCGCATGACCATTCGTCTGGGCATGATGATGGTGGGCGCCGTGGCTCTCATCGTGACGCTCGGCAAGCTCCTGAGCGGTTGCGGACTATTGGAGGGAGCTGGGAGGTGATCCGCTCGGATTGATCGAGGTTTTGTGATGGGTGCCCCCCCGGGGAGCTTGCAAGAAGCGCTCCGGGGGGCTTGTCTCGGTGACTGACGAGATCTCCAGAGACGTCCCAATGTCGCACAAGCTGTTTCACCACTCCATCCTATCGAATGCTCGGGTGTGGGCTTTCCTCGAGCGGGTTGACGAGGCCGAGGCCGAGGTTTGCCGGGAGGCTGGCTGCCCGCACTGCGGCGACGCGCTGCACAGCGCGCGTTATCCGCGCAAACCGCACGGCCTTGCGGTCGCGCTGCGCGACGACGTTCGGCGCTTCAGCTTTTGCTGCGTTTTCTGTCGGCGCCGGGTGACGCCACCATCGGTGCGTTTCTTCGGGCGCCGTTTCCGGGTGGCGGTGTGCGTCTGGAGGCGATCGGGCGGCGGTGGGGGATCCCGACGCTGACGCTGCGCCGCTGGCGGCGGTGGTGGTGCGAGACCTTCCCGGCGGCGCCGATATGGCGGTTGAGGCGGGGTGCGCTGGCGGCGCTGTCCGGCGCGGCGCCGCCGCTGCTCTGGCTGCTGCGTTCGATCCGGGGGCACAGCTTCCGCTCGCGGCTGTTGCGGAGCCTGGTCTGGTTGATGCCATGGACCGGCCTTTGCACGTTCGGCGCCGGATCGGGGAGGTCCGCAGAAAGCGTTTCTGTCATGAACGGATAGGGCGTTCTACATGGCCGTCTTCCCGAAGTGGTCAGGGAGGAATGCCGCCATGGACAGCAACGACGGAGGGGGCGGCCGCGACCGTTGGGCGCGGCTGCGCTTCGCGGTGGCCGGAGCGCTCCTGGCTTCGCCGCCGCCTGCGGGGCAGTTGCGGGCGGAGATCGAGCGGCTGTCGCAGCGCGACTGGGATCACCCCTCCGGCAAGAGGTCGGTACGCTTCTCAGCCTCGACGATCGAACGTTGGTACTACCAGGCGCGGGCCGCAGAGCGGGATCCGGTCAAGGCGCTGCGCCGGCGGCCGCGCGCCGATGCCGGGCGCGAGCGGGCGATGTCGCCGGCGCTGATCGAGGCTCTGCGCAGCCAGTACCAGGCGCACCCATCGTGGTCGGCTCAGCTGCATTACGACAACCTGCGGGCGCTGGTCGACGGCGATCCGGCGCTCGGCCCGATGCCCTCCTACGCGACGCTGACCCGGGCGATGCGCAATCGCGGGCTGGTGCGTCAGCGCCGTCGACGGCGCTTCGATCGGGAGCCCGAGCGGCCGCCAGTCGAAGCGCGTGAGGTGCTGAGCTTCGAGGTCTCACGCAGCCACGCGCTCTGGCACACCGACTTCCATCATGCCCGGTGCCGGGTGCTGACCGCATCAGGTGCGTGGCGGACGCCGATCATGCTCGGCTTCCTCGACGACCACTCGCGCGTTGGCTGTCACTTGCAGTGGTACCTGGAGGAGACCGCCGAGGTCTTCGTCCACGGGCTCTGCCAAGCCTTCATGAAGCGCGGCCTGCCGCGCGCCCTGATGAGTGACAACGGCTCGCCGATGATGGCGGGCGAGGTGGAAGAGGGGCTGCACCGGCTCGGCATCATTCACTCCAGAACCCTCTCGGGAGCCCCTCATCAGAACGGCAAGATGGAGGTCCTGTGGGCTTCGGTCGAGGGCCGCTTGATGGCCATGCTCGAAGGTGTCGAGCCACTCACCCTGAAGACACTCAACGATGTCACCGTCGCCTGGGTCGAGCAGGATTACCACCGCCGGGTGCATCGCGAACTCGGCACCACGCCGCTGAAGCGTGCGGCGCGACAAACAAGATGAGATTGCAGCGACAATCAGGATGAGACGGGGATCGGCGGCCTGGAACGGAGGGAGGGCGTAGCCCGACCGGAGTTCCAGGCCGGCGAAAGATTTTCCGCGCGGCCTCCTGGCATTGGCGGCCGGTCGGTCAACGCTTGTGCTTTTCCGAGTTGAAGGAGAGCGCAGGAGTGCCCGGCCGCCACGTCACCGATTGCCAGAAGAGGTTATTCATGAAGCTGAGCAAGACCCACACCATCGAAGTCGCGGCCGCGAAGGCGGGCTTCAGTCGCGCCACGGGATATCGTCTCGCGGCGGATCCGTCCGTCCCCTCGAAGGAGGCGGCAGCGCGGGGCCGGCGCCGGCCGGACCCGCTGGCCGCTATCTTCGACACCGAGGTGGTGCCGATCCTGGAGAACAGCCCGGGCATCCGCCCGGTCGGTGTGTACGAGGAGCTGATGCGCCGCCACCCGGAGCTGGACCCCGGCGTCAGGCGCACCCTGGAGCGGCGGATCCGCGCCTGGCGCGCCGAGCACGGTCCCGAGCAGGAGGTGATCTTCCGCCAGAAGCATGAGCCGGGCCATCGCGGCTTCTCGGACTTCACTCGCATGGGGTCTCTCGGCGTGAGCGTCGCCGGCGAGCCTTTGCCTCACATGCTCTACCACTTCCGCCTGGCCTGGTCGGGCTTCGCCCATGCCAAGGTGGTGCTCGGCGGTGAGAGCTTCACAGCGCTGGCAGAAGGGTTGCAGGGCGCGCTCTGGCATCTCGGCGGCGCGCCCCGCGAGCACCGCACCGACAGTCTGTCGGCGGCGTTCTGCAACCTGCGCAAGGACGAGGTCGATGACATGACCGAGCGCTACCAGGCGCTGTGCGCTCATTACGGCATGACGGTCTCGCGCAACAACCGGGGCCTGGCCCACGAGAACGGATCGATCGAGAGCCCGCACGGCCACCTCAAGCGCACCATCGCCGACGCGCTCGCGCTTCGCGGCTCGGCCGACTTCGACGATCTCGACGCCTATCGCGCCTTCATCGCCGAGGTCGTGGGCCGCGCCAACGCCCATCGCGCCAAGCGCATCAATGCCGAGCGGGCGCTCCTGCGGGACCTGCCGACGATGCGCGCCGCCGACTACGAGGAGACCAGCGTCCTGGTCACCTCGTCCTCAGGCTTCATCCTGCGCCGTGTGTTCTACACCGTGCCCTCGCGCCTGATCGGCCACCGCCTCGGCGTGCGCCTCTATGACGACCGTCTCGAGCTCTTCCTCAGCGGCACGCATCACCTGACGCTGCCACGCGGGCGCGCTGGCGCCACAGGACCCCATGCGCACGTGGTCAACTACCGTCACGTCATCCACTCGCTGAAGAAGAAGCCGATGGCGCTCAAGAACCTGGTCTACCGCGACGCCCTGTTCCCGCGCGAGGCCTACAGGCGCTGCTTCGAGAGAGCCCTGGAGCGCCTCACCGAGCGCGAGGCCTGCCGGCTCACGGTCACCCTCCTGGCACTGGCCCACGAGGAGAACTGCGAGGCCAAACTGGCCGCAGAGATCGACCGCGCGCTAAAGGCCGGGCGGCTCCCCGACCCCGACAGGCTCAAGGCGCGCTTCGCGCCGGACCCGGCCGAGATGCCCAGGATCGTGGTCGCAAGGCCGCATCTGGCAGGCTACGGAGCCCTGCTGGCCGCAGGAGGTGCGTCATGACCCGCTCCGACGACAGCGCAGCAGCCGATCCCAACAAGGTCGATGCCGTCAAGCTCTCCCTGATGCTCGCCGATCTCCGTCTGCCGACGATCAACCAGCTCTGGCAGAGCTTCGCCAAGCGCGCCGACGCCGAGGGCTGGACCGCAGCACGCTTCCTCGCAGCCCTCGCCGAGCACGAACTCGCCGAACGCGGCCGGCGGCGCATCGAGCGCCATCTCAGGGAGGCCAAGCTGCTGCCCGGCAAGAGCCTCACCTCCTTCGACTTCAACGCCGTGCCGATGATCTCCAAGGCCCAGGTCAGCGCGCTCGCCGCCGGCGACGCATGGCTCACCCAGGGCGCCAACTGCCTGATCTTCGGACCGCCCGGCGCCGGCAAGAGCCATCTGGCCTCCGCCATCGGCCTCGCCCTGGTCGAGAGCGGATACCGCGTCCTCTTCTCAAGGACCACCGATCTGGTGCAGCGCATGCAGACGGCCAGGCGCGAGCTCGCCCTCGAGAGCCTGCTGGCCCGGCTCGACCGCTACAACCTCCTGATCCTCGACGACCTCGCCTACGTGCGAAAGGATCAGGCCGAGACCAGCGTGCTCTTCGAACTCATCTCGGCGCGCTACGAAAGGCGCTCTCTGCTGATCACGGCCAACCAGCCCTTCGGCGACTGGAACAAGGTGTTCCCCGACGAAACCACTGCCGTGGCTGCCGTCGACCGCCTCGTCCACCACGCCACCATCCTCGAGATGAACGTCGAGAGCTACAGACGCCGCGCCGCACTCGACAGGGGAAAGAGAAAACGCGGCCGGCCTGCAAACTTCGCCACCGAGAAAAACACCGCCTGAGCCTCACACGGCCGACGCACCGGCGCCGCCCACACTTGCTCCCTGCGGCCCGTCGGCAACTCACGCGCCTGGCCGCGCTCTACTCCTTCGCCTCCCGGCTGCGATCCCCGTAGCGACGCATCATCGAAAGGTCGAACAGGCGCGCCGCGACAATCTGCATGTCTCGCGCCGCGACAATCAACCGGACCAAGCCCTTGAAATCCACGACCGCCACCGCAATCATATGCCCGCCGCTGGCGCCAGGAATCTCATCCCGATTGACGCGCGCCTCTCATCCAGATCGTCGCGCCATACTGAAGCGGCTGCTCGACAGCGACGATGCGTCGAGGTCCTGCCCCGGGGGCGACGAACTCAAGGCGGCGTTCCGCATCACCGTGAAGCGCACGCTGCGGCGCTCGGACGGAACCGTGTCGGTCGAGGGCGTCCGCTATCAGGCGCCGGCGCCGTGGCGCCACCTGAGCACGCTGTGGATCCGCCATGCGCGCTGGGACCCATCCTGCGTCGATCTGATCGACAGCCGAAGCGGCGAGCGGCTGTGCACCCTCTACCCGCTGGACAAGCGCGGCAATGCCGGCGGTGTGCGCCGACCCACCCGGCACGGCGACAAACATGGCGGCGCCAGCGCCGCCGCAGGCCAGGCCGCACCGCTGCTCAGGAGCATCCTCGACAACCAGGCCGAAACCGGCCTGCCCCCGGCCTGGGTGCCTCATGGCGAAAGCCTCCGGGCGGGCGAGGACGACGATCGGGGAGACCCGTCATGAACCGCGAGATGCTCACGCTCTACGGCCTCAAGTGGAACCCCTTCGCAACCGACCTCCCGGTCGAAGGCCTCATGACCACACCCGCCGTCGAAAGCTTCTGCCGAAGGGTCGAACGGTATCTGGTGCGCCAAGGCGGCTTTGCCCTGATCGGCGGCGCCCCCGGCATCGGCAAGAGCGTCGCGCTGCGCCTGCTCGCCAATCGCCTCCAGCGGATCGACAGGTTGAGTGTCGCGGTCCTCACTCATCCGTCCTCCAGCGTCGCCGACTTCTACCACGAGATCTCGGACCGCTTCGCCATCACCATGGCCCACAACAATCGCTGGAACGGGATCAAGGGACTGCGTCAGCGTTGGCTCGGCCACCTCGATGACACGCGCATGCGTCCGCTCCTGCTGGTCGACGAGGCACAGGAACTGCCCAACGCCGTGCTCACCGAGATGCGCCTGCTCGCCTCGACCGACTTCGACTCGCGAACCATCCTCGGCGTCGTGCTGGCCGGCGACAACCGCCTGCTCGCAAAACTGCGCACCCCGGAGTTGCACCCCATCGACTCCCGCATCCGACAGCGCCTCGTCATGACGCGTCCGGAGGACGAGGACCTTCTGCGTCTCCTCGACCATCTGCTGGAAGAGGCCGGCAACCCCGCCCTGATGACCGCCGGCCTCAAGGACACCCTCGTCGCCCACGCCGGCGGCAACCCCAGAACCCTCACCGTCATGGCCGATGCACTGCTCGCCGCCGGCGCCGAACAGGATTGCCAGGTGCTCGACGAAAAGCTCTTCCTGGAGACCTGGGGAGAGCCTACCCAGCGCAGGAGAAGACGACGGTGAAGGGCTTCCCGACCCGAAGCCCGGCCGACCTCGAGGACCGACCGACACGGCAGCAATGGCTGGTCGACGGCCTCTGGGGATGCCAAGCCGTCGGCATCGTCGGCGGCGAACCCAAGTGCGGCAAGTCCTTCCTCGCCCTCGATCTCGCGGTCGCGGTCGCCGCAGGCGTCCCCTGCCTGCGCCGCTTCGCCGCCAGACAGCCCGGACCGGTCCTGCTGTTCGCTGCCGAGGATGCCGGCCACATCGTGCGCGCCCGCCTGCAGGGCATCGCGCGCGCCGCCGGCGCCAGCTTCGAGACCCTCGACATCGCCGTCATCGATGTCCCCATTCTGCGCCTCGACCATCGCAACGACCGCCAGCGCCTGCGCGAGACCGTGCAACGCATCGGGCCGCGCCTCGTGGTTCTCGACCCTCTGGTCCGCCTGCACGGCGTCGATGAAAACACCGTCGCCGAGGTCGCCCCCATTCTCGGCTTCCTGCGCGACCTCCAGCGCCGCTTCGAAACCGCTGTCCTGCTCGTCCACCATGCCCGAAAAAGCGGCGCCACCCGGCCAGGCCAGGCGCTCAGAGGCTCGTCCGAACTCCATGCCTGGGGCGACAGCAACCTCTACCTGCGCCGCCGCGACAAGCAGATCGTCATGACCGTCGAGCATCGCGCCGCTCCCAGCCTCGCCGATGTCCAGATCGAACTCGCCGATGACGGCGAGGGACCCGCCTTGCGCCTGCGCCAGCCGCTGCCGGCCAACGACGCGCCGGAGCCGGAAAACCCCGGACAGCGCATCCTCCAGACCCTCGCCACTGCCGAGGCGCCGCTCTCCCAGCGCCAGATCCGCGAGCGCGCCGCTACGCGGCCTGCAACCGTCGCCGAAGTCCTCAACAAGCTCGTCCGTGAAGGACACGTCGAGCGCGCACCAGAAGGCGGTTATCGCCTCGCCGACGAAAACCCGGCACCGCCAACCGTCTCCAACCGCAAGGACCGCGATATCGCGTTACCGAAAACCGTTACCGCCTCCAACCCCTAGGCAGAAAAGGTAACGGTAACCGGTAACATCTGGCGCCGCCCCGCATCGAGCAAGTGATCCACCCATGGCCGGACGCTTGCGGCCACCGATACGCTCCGCCGGAAAGCATCACGGTGGGTCACCCAACAGGGCCGACGCGCAGCGGTGATGCCGTGCAACCGCTCGACCCGCCGATCACACACCACACCCGACCAGGTCACGATACCGGCGGATACCGAAATCCATCAAATAAACCAACCACCGCGCCATCAGATACCGCGAGCACGCTCACTCCTGTAGCACGCCGGCACTCACCGGCGTGTCGATCGGTCTGCAACGTTGATGCCCTCGGGGCAAGTTGAGGTCCGGCAGGCTTGGGATCGAATGCGCCGCCGGCCCCATCAAGACTTCCTTCCTGTGCTGGACGCCATGCGCCGTGTCCGGTGCGCCCCGCCATCAGCGCCGCCCTCCCCCGACCGCGGGAGCCGAGCGCGGCTCGATGTGTCGCCGCATCATCGAGCCTGGCTTCCTTGTCGAGCGCGTCATCCGCACATGGCCGCGACGCTGACGATCACTGCTCGTGCATCGCGGCATCCATCGAGTGGTGAGCCCTTGAGCCGGCGCGCCCGATGACAAGCGCATCGGGCAGGCGGACACCGCCTCGACCGCGCGTGCTTCGTCCCGCGGCAAGAGCGACCCGCGCTCTGCGCGCGCGTCCATCCCCTGCGCCCCGGTCCCGCTCGGCATCGGTCCGCGCCCGCGCCGATGCCGACACCGACGATCTCCGCTCTGTCGCCAATGCCCCGCGCCTCCCGCAAGCTCCGATGAGCGTCACTGCCGCGCGCGTCGCCGCCGCCCCCTGCAGACCATGGGCGCAGCCACGGTTCACCCGCCCGATGTCGTTATCGCCCCATGACCTTTCACGCTCCGCAGCAGTCCCCGCCGATGCGCGTGCCTCGATGCCGACAGCGCCTGTCGCCCCACCGTCTCCGGCGTCGCCACGCCCGTGTGCGCCACCGTCTTCCGCTTCGGGCGAGCGAGCGGCAATCGTACGTTCGCTTGCCTCATTTCTGCCTTGTTCGGCAGGCTGGGGCCTGACCCTTTGTGTCATGCCGATTAGGGTAACGTCAAGATTTATGTGTCAGGGAGAAAGGGGTAGCGGCTCTCTGTGTTTTGTTTTGGTGGATGAAGATGGCGAAGAGGATGCGGTCCATGGAGGTCTTGTCCTGGAAGGTTCCCATGGGGCGGGTGCGCCGGCGGACCTCCCGGAACCTGCGTTCGATGGCGTTGGTGGTTCTCACCTGCTTTCGCTCTTCGAGGGTCTTGTAGCGGAAGCAGGTGAGGAGCTCGTCGAGATCGTTGCGCAGGCAGGCGACGGCCTTGGGATAGGTGTTCTCCCAGGCGTCGGCGAAGCGTCGGGCGGCGCTGCGTGCCCTGGGCCGGTTGGGGGCGTTCATGATGGCGTGGAGGCCGGCCTTGACGGCGTCCTGGTCGGCCTTGCGCACCTTGTCGAGGATGTTTCTGATCTTGTGCGCCCAGCAGCGCTGGAGGGGGATGCCGGGATAGACGGTCGGCAGGGCGGCGCTGAGGCCTTGGCCGCCGTCGGCGCAGATCACCTCCAGGCCCTCGCCGCTGAGGCCGCGACGGTAGAGGCCGGTCAGGAAGCGCTCCCATTCGGCGGCGCTCTCGCTGCGTGCCAGATGGAAGTCGATGATCTCCTTCTTGCCGTCGGCGCGGATGCCGAGCGCCACCAGCACCGGCCTTTTGAGAGCGCCGGCCCCGGTCTTGCGGGCCAGCACCACGCCGTCGAGCATGAGCACCTTGTAGGGCGTGGTGAGCGGGCGTGCATGGAAGGCGGCGCCGGCGGCGTCCAGGGTCTTGGCGACCCGGCTGACGGTAGCGGCCGAGACACTGCGCCCGAGCAGGGCGAGCAGGACCTCGCCCACCTTGCGGGTGCTGAGGCCTAGCACGAAGCCGGCCAGGATGGCGCGCTCGATCTCCGGCGCACGTCTTGCATAGCTCTTCAGCACCTCGGTCGGACAGAAGTGCCGGGTGCGCGGCACCCTGATCTCGATGTCGCCGAGCGCGCTCAGCAGGTGGCGCGCATAGAAGCCGTTGCGCCGGTCGCGCATGGCGCAGTCATCGAGGCTGTCGAGCCAGCGATCGACCGCCTCGGCCATCCGGCCCTGGATGATCTCGGCCAGCGCCTGGCGGCCAAGCGGACGATAATCCTCGCCCCACTCCAGACCGTCCGCCTGCATCTCCTTCACCATCGCGAAGGCCATCGGTAGACTCTCAATCGTCGCAGCATGCTGTGGCATCGGGGTGCTCCTGCTCGTGGTCGTTGCTCAACCACAGGGAGTACCCCCTTCCCCACTGACACATAATCTCTTACGTCACCCCGATTAGGGCGTGTTAGCACTAATGAGCATAGTCATGTTATGCTCCCCGGATGGAACTCACCCAAGCTCAATACGAACGCATCGCGCCCCACCTACCGGTTCAACGAGGCAACGTGACCCATTCGAACCGGCAGGTGCTCAACGCGATCTTGTATGTCGCCGAGCACGGCTGCAAGTGGCGCGGGTTGCCGGCGCGATTTGGCAACTGGCACACCATCTACACCCGGATGAATCGATGGTCGAAGAACGGGGTGCTCGACCGGGTATTCGAGCATCTGCAGCGAGAGCAGATCGTGCGTATCAAGCTCGAGGCGGTGTCGATGGACAGCACCATTGTCAAGGTACATCCCGATGGGACGGGGGCGCTAAAAAAAACGGCCCCCAATCCATCGGCCGCTCCCGAGGCGGGTGGACCACCAAGGTTCATATGGTTGCCGCAGATGCTCGAACCGCCGTCACGTTCTCACTCTCGCCGGGACAGGCTCATGATGCGCCGGAAGGACGCAAGCTGCTGAACCGTCTTGGTCAGCAGAGCGCCAAGGTCGCGCTCATCATGGACCGAGCGTACGAAGGCAACGAGACTCGTCAACTGGCCTTGGCGCTGGGATATGAGCCAGTGGTGCCACCGTTGCGCACGCGCGTCGACCCCTGGGAGTACGACCGGGAGATGTACAAGCGCCGCAACGAAATCGAACGATTGTTTCGTCGATTGAAGGGGTTTCGCCGGATCTTCTCCCGCTTCGAGAAGCTCGACGTCGTATTCCTTGGATTCATCCTCTTCGCGCTTATCGTCGATGCGTTGCGTTAGTGCTAACACGCCCTAGCCGGACGGACTCCTTGCGGAGCTACAAATCTCACACCTGCCGCAGCAGGCTGCAAAGTGGGGGGTCTGCGCATCCCTGCGCTCTTATGGCGGCCCGTGTCATATGTAAGACCGGGGAACGGGCTTGGGAAACGCGCATGTCATCGACATTCGCCCGTATTACGCTTCAGTCATCTTGAATGGGATCAATGACTTGCCCGCTATCTAAGTTGGATACAAGGCGAGAGAGACGGCTGTAGGCAATAGGATCTCCGATACGGGGCGCCCAGATTGGGTGCAGGGAGAATACGGCTGCGTCGCATTTTGCGATACAGCCGTAACGCGCGGAATTGCGGTGCCGACGCCGAAGATGACGCCTACCGGGAGATCCCATGAGGGCGAGTCGAGCGACCGTGGCTACGATCCCGCTCTTGCCAATCCTCATCGGGAGACGCGAAATGCTCCAAAGCAAGGAAACCGCCGCGCCTGCCGATGCGGAGATTTGCACGCTGTACGTTGCGATCGAGATCGGCAGGACGAGCCGGGCGGTCGGGATCGAGAGCCCGGTGAACGAGCGATCGGCTTGCACACGACCGAAGCCGGGAAGGTCGATGCACTGCGGGATTCGATCGAGCGGCATCGCGCCGGGGGCCGAGGGGGTCTCGAGCGTGAGGTGCGTGTTCCGAACTGCCACGAGGCGGGCTCCAGACGATCGGCGAGTCTCGCCGCGTCGTCGGCGACCAGCCCGGCGCGCTCGCGCGCACGGCTTATGGCGACATGGAAAGTCCGCTGCGTCGTCAGATGCGGGTGCCCCGCCTCCATCGCGGCGATGACGTTGTCCACCGTGCGGCCCTGAAAGGCGTGAGCGGTCGCGGCCCAGGCACGGTCCATATGGCGAAGCTGGGGATCGTTTGCCGAAGGCTCAATTCGTGATTTGTATGCATTGTGATAGGATAGTTTCTGGTTTTCCTTTGGGGTCAGAGAGATGGATCACGAGCGCTTTCGGGAGTGGTTTTCGCGTGTCGACGAGTTGACGGCGGCGCAGCGCAAGGAGGTTGCAGCGGTGCTGTCCGACCCGCCGGAGGGCGCGGCCTCGCTGGCGGCAATCGAGTTGGGTGTCGACGAGGAGCGGCGCTGCCCGCATTGCGGCGCCGGCGGTGCGGTGTCGCGGGGCAAGGCGCGCGGTCTGCGCCGGTTTCGGTGCAAGGGCTGCGGGAAGACCTTTGGAGCGCTCACGGGGACGGCGTTGTCCGGGCTGCACCACAAGGAGCGCTGGCTTGCCTTCGGCGCCTCGCTTGCCGAGGGCGAGACGATCAAGGCGTCTGCCGCGCGCTGCGGGATTGCGCCGAGCACGGCGCATCGCTGGCGCCACCGCTTTCTCGCGGCGGTGCGCCAGGCGCCGGATCGGCTTGCCGGGATCGTGGAGGCGGATGAGACCTTCGTTCTCGAGAGCCGCAAGGGGGAGCGGAAGCTGGATCGCAAGCCGCGCCGACGCGGCGGCAAGGCCCGCAAGCGCGGCCTCTCGCGCGAGCAGGTGCCGATCCTGGTCGCCGCCGACCGGGCCGGCTCGACCCTCAGCCATACCCTGCCGGCGCTGAACGCAGACAACATCAGAGAGGTGCTGGAGCCGGTCCTCGCCCCGGACGCGCTGCTGGTCTCCGACGCCAACCGTTGCTATCCGCCCGTCGCGGCGGCGCTCGATATCCGTCACGAGAGCATCAACGCCTCCGCCGGCGAGCGCGTCCGGGGGGCCGTGCACATCCAGACGGTCAACAGCCGCCACAGCCAGATCAAGGGCTTCCTGCGCGGCTTCCGGGGCATCGCCACCAAGTACCTGGACAGCTATCTGAGGTGGTTCCATCTCGTGGAACTCGGCGAGCAGCCATCGCCGCGAGCCTGCCTTGAGGCCGCGACGGCAAGACCATGCATACGTCTCGCTAATTGAGCCTTGCCGAAAGGTGCAGCGCCGTGCCGTCTTCGAGACGGAAGCGAACGCCGCCCTTGCCGATGGCATCGACCGTGCCGACCGGGCCGGAGGCCGGATCGTTGCACGTGACGCGCACGCGGTCGCCGGCGCGCAACGCCATATCCTCGCGCCCGTACGCCGAAGGCCGCACTTCGGCTTTGGAGCAAAACCAGCCTCGCCCTTCGACGGGCTGATCTTCGTGCGCTCGTCGTATCGGCCGCCCGGCATGGGGTGGATGCGCGACCCGTCAGGGCCGATGTTCCCCTCGATACGGAACTCACCGGCGTCTGTGCCGCCGTCTCGGGAGACTGTAACGATCCTTGTCGTGCACCGTCGCACTTTCTATGATCGAGGCATGAGCGAGGCCATCGCGTTCGACACGCACCGCTTCGTCAAGCGCCTGACGGAGAGCGGCTTCACGGAGCAGCAGGCGGAGACCCTGGCCGAGGAACAGGTTGCCCTGCTCAATACCAATCTCGCGACCAAGGTCGACATCGAGACCCTGCGACAGGAGACCAGGGCCGACATTGCAGAGGTCAACGCTGGCGTGGAGGCCCTGCGACAGGAGACCAGGGCCAACATTGCAGAGGTCAACGCTGGCGTGGAGGCCCTGCGACAGGAGACCAGGGCCGACATCGAGACCCTGCGACAGGAGACCAGGGCCAAGATTGCAGAGGTCAACGCTGGCATGGAGGCCCTGCGACAGGAGACCAGGGCCGCCATCGAAGCGGTGAAGGCCGATCTTCTGAAATGGATGTTCGGAGCGCTGATCGCCCAGGGCGGCCTGATCGTTGCCCTGGTCAAGTTGCTATAGTGCCGCGCGTTCGGTAAGCGGCGCTGCCCGGACCTTGTCCGCTCCCCTCGATCCTCTCGAAGTCGCGGGCAGCCTTCGCGAGTGACTGGTCGTTATCCGGCAAACGGTCTCAGGGCTAGGCCGCCAGGGTCTCGCGGATGAAGGGCAGAAAGGGGTCGATCTTCGAGGGTCTCCGTCCCCTCCACGCTTCCTTCAGACCCCGCCTCGCGACGACGCCCTTGCGCTTCGCTATTCCTTCATCGCCATCGGGCTGGATAGAGGACTCGCACCCCTAAGCGGGAGTTCCTCGTAATTATGGGGTTGGATTTGGGGTAAGTGGCTGAATGAGCTTGAGAAAATGTGATTGAGGAGAGAATTTGTGTTCCCATGTATGTCGAAGCCGTCCCTAACCGTAACTCCCGACCCGCCATCCTCCTGCGCCAAAGGCGCGGCGGTACACCGACGACGGATTGCCTCGTCACAGCCGGGACATCTTACTCACCGAGCTCGCGACGCGCTGCCGTAACACTTGCCACCTGCCGGGTGCGCGCCGATCCGAGCGCTCCCACCTTGACCCTCGTCATCCTGCCTACCGAGACGCAGCGCCGGGCAACCGAGCCCATCGGAATGTTCCCAGTACCTCTCAAGAACTGAAAAATCCTGCTACATCAATGCACTCTCTCTCCCAACCCAAGAAGGGAACTTCGGCCTAAGCTGTCGGCCACACCTAAGAAAAGAGGGAGCGGCGAGAGCCGCTCCCTCTGAGTGTCCTTCGTGTGAAGGCAGGATCAGAAGCTGACGGAGGTTCCGAACATGATCTGGGTCCAGTCCACCTCCTCCATGCCGGGCGCGTCCCGCGTGCCCGTGTCGGCCTGGGCCTGCAGGCTGATGCCGGGGCCGAGCACGTAGGAGGCGTTGACCGCGTAGCGGTCCTGCTCGGTCTCGCCGCCCGTCACTTCCTCGGTCTCGGCATGCGCCCACACCAGGCCGAGCGTGTAGGCCCCGGCGCCATAGGAAAGGCCGAGGTCGTACGCCATCTTGGTGTGCTGGTTGCTCACGTCGGTGTGGAGCGCACCGCCGCCGAAGGAGAAGCCGTTCGAGCTGACAGTCGCCCCGTAGCGCAGCGCGTCCGGCGAGCAATTGTAGGTCATTGCGTCTGCCGTCATGACCTTGTTCATCACCGTGAAGTGATACCGCGACATGTTGTCCTTGACCATCCCGTCTCCGAGAGGCCTCAGAATGTAGTTCCCCATCTCGTCGCCGTCTACGTCTCTGGTCAGCATCCCGTCTTCGCCCATGCCCTTTCTGTCCCGGAGGAGGGGATTAGCGGGACCGAGATCACCGTGGAGTCCCTTCCAGACTTCCATCGCCTTCTCGACGGCCTTGTGCATAGCCGGAGTTTCGCCCGCCATGTTCTTGGTGCTGTCGGCCAGCGAGACCACCCGATCGTTCGGGGTGTCGACCCAGCCGCCGGTGTCGTTCATCTCCAATCCCGACGCCTTCGCGATCGCCGTGATCTTCTCTTTGAGAGTGTAGTGCCCGGTCGTGGCCACCATGTCGTACTCTGCGGGCATGTACGCGACGCTGCTGTCGCACATGCCGTCGAACTCGTAGCCCTCGTAGCCGACCATGGCGCGCAAGCTCGCCTCGCCGAAGTCGGCCGTGTACTCGGCGCCCACAGACCATTGATCCTTGTAACCGCCGCCGTCTATCGCGTTGCCGTTGCCGTAGGCCCGACCGTTCTCGCTATCGCTCGGCGCGTAGCTCGCACCCAGGCGGAAGCCGTTGACGGCGGGCGTGAAGTACACCAGCTTCGCCGAATCCTCTACGCCGAGCCCGTCATCGTAGGTGGTGATGTAGCTGTCGATCGCGAAGATGAAGTGGGGCGAGTTGACGCCGAAGATGCCGGCCCCGCTCGGCGCGAAGTTGGTGAGCTGCTGCGCAGCGCTCTCGATGGCGCCCACCTTGATGTCGCCGAAGGGGCCGCTGAAGAAGGCATGGTGCTCGTCGAAGACGTCGTTGCCTTCTTCGAAGTTGGCTTGCACGCCGACGGTGATGCCGTTGTCGAGGGTGGTGGACCCGCCGACGATGAGATTGACGCTATGGCCGACCGCCGGGCTGTGCCTGTCCTCGCCTGCGTCGCCGCTGACGAAGCCGACGGCTGCGTTGTAGTAGCCGCCGACGCTGACGGAGACCGGGCCGGCCATCTCGTCCTCAGCCTGGGCGGCGCCGCCGGCCAGCAGACCCACCGCCGCGAGTGCCGTCGTCCCCAACAGAACCTTCCTCATTCCTGATTCTCCTTGTATTGCAACCGCTTGCGCCTGAATGCGCCGGGCTGGATTGGTTGTCTCCATGCCCCTGGAGACACCCCACCCAAGGTCCGATCGCAATCCCAACAAGTGACTGATATCATTGACAATTAACGAACCGGCGCCCCGCGGCGGGGGCGCACCGCCGCATGCGCCAGTCGTGCGTGCAGGCTGCGATTTGAGACCGGGATTGAGGAGAAAGGTGTGGGCGTGAGAGAAGACGATTGGTGCCGCTTTACAGCGGTCTAGCACGCTCCCTGCGACATCGCCGGCCTCGACGCGGCGCCATGACGCGCCCTGTCTTTCTTTCCGCGTGTTGGCGCATGTGTTGATAGATCATCGCCCCCGCACCAATGCCTCGCCATGCCCAACATTTGCACCGCAGGCATGGTCTTGTTACACCGTGACGCACTGTTGGAGGTGCGCATGCATACGACGCGTCTGCGCAAGGTCGGCGGCTCCGTCATGCTCGCGGTGCCTCCGACGCTTCTTGATCGGCTGAAGCTCCGGGCCGGCGCCGCGGTGGATATTGGCGTCGAGGACGGCCGCTTGATCGTCGCGTCTGCAACACGCCCGAGCTACGCGCTTGACGAGCTCCTGGCGCAGTGCGACGAGACCGCCCCCCGTGCTGCGGCTGAAGACCGCGCTTGGCTCGACGCAAAGCCGGTCGGCAATGAACTCCTGTAATGCAGCGGGGCGACATCTGGCTTGTCAGCCTCGATCCCACCGCCGGCCATGAACAACAGGGAACCCGGCCGGTCGTGATCGTATCCCCCGCGCCATTCAACGATTTGACGGGGACGCCGGTCGTCCTGCCTGTCACCACCGGCGGGAGCTTCGCGCGCAGGCGCGGCTTCGCCGTTTCGCTTGAGGGCGCGGGCACCCGAACGGTCGGGGTGATCCGTTGCGACCAGCCTCGGGTCCTGGACCTCGCCGCTCGAAAGGGGCGGCGCCTGGAAAGCGTTCCCGAGCCAATCATGGACGAAGTGCTTGCCCGCCTCGCCGCGATCCTTGCATAGGCAGCGGGGCGTGGGTTCGATCATTCATGGTGGGGCCGGCGCTGTGCGGTGGTCGGTGACGAGGCACTGTTCCGGCGCGCCGGCAGTCCCGGGGAGCGTGCCGCCGCCGGGGCCGTGATGGACCGGAGGCCCGCGCACCCGGAAAGATGGACCGGCCGCGCGGCCGCTCGAGCGGTTCCGATGCGGGAGCTTGAGCCGCGCGAGCGCTTGCGGTGCGATGCGCCGCCTGGGCGTCCGCTCGACCGTGAAGCTGGAGCCCAAGAATGCCCGTGCCGCCGGGCGGTCCACCGCGCTCTTGTCTGCGTTCACTGTCAGCTTGAGCCGCCGGACGAGGAAGTCGGTCACGCTCGCCATGAGCCGCACGCCCGCGCGGTTTGCCGCGGTCGGCATCTGGTGGTCCTGAAGATTGGGGTTTGGCGATTGGCGCGGTTCGGCTGCGGTACTGCGGGCCGGTCTCGATGGGTTGGTCAGCGGGTTGGCGCCGCCGGCGGTTCTCTGGAGGCAGGCCGAGCACGGCTCCGCCGGCGGCGCCGTTCGGCGAGAGCGCGCCGGCCGGCGGCACGGCGGAGGACGAACGCGCCCGACCCTGGGTGCGCGGGCATCTTGCCCGCAACGCGCCAGAGGCGCGCGTTCTTTGTTGCGATGTGCCGGCCGCCTCTCGTGCGCAAACAAGCGGAAGAAACATGCGGGCAAGATGCCCGCGCACCCAGGAAAACCGCGCAGGACGTGCGCGGGATCGGCGGCACGCCCCCTCCTGGGTGCGCGGGCGTCTTTGCCCGCAACGCGCCAGAGGCGCGTATTTTTGCCGCGCTGCGGCGGCCGATCAGATAGCCGCCGGGGGCGGCATGGCGGTTGGGCCAGTTACGCGCAGCACTCTCGCTCGCGATACCTCTCCTCTGGTTGGCGTCGGCATGAAAAAGGGGAGCGGCCGGAGCCGCTCCCCTGAATGCGCCTGATGTGGAGGCGGGATCAGAAGCTGACGGAAGTTCCGAACATGACCTGGTTCCAGTCCGATTCCTCCATACCGGGCGCGGCCAGCGTGCCCGTATCGGCCTGGGCCTGCAGGCTGATGCCGGGCCGAGCACGTAGGAGGCGTTGATCGCGTAGCGATCCTGCTCGATCTCGCCGCCCATCACTTCCTCTGTTTCGGCGTGGCCCCACACCAAGCCGAGCGTGTAGGCCCCGGCGCCGTAGGTGAGGCCGAGGTCGTACGCGATCCTGGTGTGCTGGTTGCTCACGTCGGTGTGGAGCGCGCCGCCGCCGAAGGAGAAGCCGTTCGAGCTGATGGTCGCCCCGTAGCGCAACGCATCCGGCGAGCAGTTCTGAACTTCGCCGCCTGTCATCGCGCCTGGGACCACGAACTTATACATTGTCGTGGCAGTGCCAGCTTTGATTACCGCATCGAGGTGACGTAAGAGTTTATGTGTCAGTGGGGAAGGGGGTAGTCCCTGTGGTTGAGCAACGACCATGAACAGGAGCACCCCGATGCCACAGCATGCTGCAACGATTGAGAGTCTACCGATGGCCTTCGAGATGGTGAAGGAGATGCAGGCGGACGGTCTGGAGTGGGGCGAGGATTATCGCCCGCTAGGCCGCCAGGCGCTGGCCGAGATCATCCAGGGCCGGATGGCCGAGGCGGTCGATCGCTGGCTCGACAGCCTCGATGACTGCGCCATGCGCGACCGGCGCAACGGCTTCTATGCGCGCCACCTGCTGAGCGCGCTCGGCGACATCGAGCTCAGGGTGCCGCGCACCCGGCACTTCTGTCCGACCGAGGTGCTGAAGAGCTATGCAAGACGTGCGCCGGAGATCGAGCGCGCCATCCTGGCCGGCTTCGTGCTAGGCCTCAGCACCCGCAAGGTGGGCGAGGTCCTGCTCGCCCTGCTCGGGCGCAGCGTCTCGGCCGCTACCGTCAGCCGGGTCGCCAAGACCCTGGACGCCGCCGGCGCCGCCTTCCATGCACGCCCGCTCACCACGCCTTACAAGGTGCTCATGCTCGACGGCGTGGTGCTGGCCCGCAAGACCGGGGCCGGTGCTCTCAAAAGGCCGGTGCTGGTGGCGCTCGGCATCCGCGCCGACGGCAAGAAGGAGATCATCGACTTCCATCTGGCACGCAGCGAGAGCGCCGCCGAATGGGAGCGCTTCCTGACCGGCCTCTACCGTCGCGGCCTCAGCGGCGAGGGCCTGGAGGTGATCTGCGCCGACGGCGGCCAGGGCCTCAGCGCCGCCCTGCCGACCGTCTATCCCGGCATCCCCCTCCAGCGCTGCTGGGCGCACAAGATCAGAAACATCCTCGACAAGGTGCGCAAGGCCGACCAGGACGCCGTCAAGGCCGGCCTCCACGCCATCATGAATGCCCCCAACCGGCCCAGGGCACGCAGCGCCGCCCGACGCTTCGCCGACGCCTGGGAGAACACCTATCCCAAGGCCGTCGCCTGCCTGCGCAACGATCTCGACGAGCTCCTCACCTGCTTCCGATACAAGACCCTCGAAGAGCGAAAGCAGGTGAGAACCACCAACGCCATCGAACGCAGGTTCCGGGAGGTCCGCCGGCGCACCCGCCCCATGGGAACCTTCCAGGACAAGACCTCCATGGACCGCATCCTCTTCGCCATCTTCATCCATCAAAACAAAACACAGAGAGCCGCTACCCCTTTCTCCCTGACACATAAATCTTGACGTTACCCGCATCGATTGGTTGAAGAGCGATGTTGTCCTTGCGCGCCTCCCCGGCTCTTATTCTGAGGAGAGGATTGTCGCCATCACCTCCCCAAACATCCTTGGCGATGGCGACAGCCTTCATCATCTCCGCCGATTCCATGTAATGCGTTTCGTCCTCTTTGGTGGTGGGGTCATCCATTATATCTATCTTACCCCGCCTCCCGTCGAGCGTACCATCGCCGTTCATATCCGCGGCCATGATGATCTTTTTGATCTTGTTGCCGAGAGTATACTCAGCCGTGACGGGCATCATTGCCGTCTGCGCGACATTGCTATCGCACATGCCGTCGTACTCGAAGCTCTCGTAGCCGATCATGGCGCGGAGGCTCGCCTCGCCAAAGTCGGCCATGTACTCGGCGCCCACAGACAAGTGATCCTTGTAGCCGCCGCCGCCCATCGCGTTGCCGCTACCGTAGGCCCGGCCGTTCTCGGTATCGCTCGGCGCGTAGCTCGCGCCTAAGCGGAAGCCGTTGACGGCAGGCGTGAAGTACACCAGCTTCGCCGCATCCTCTGCACCGAGCTGGGTGGTGTAGGTGGTGATGTAGCTGTCGAGCGTGAAGATGAAGTGGGGCGAGTTGACGCCGAAGATGCCGGCCGCGCTCGGCGCGAAGTTGGTCAACTGCTGCGCGGCGCTCTCGATGGCGCCCGCCTTGATGTCACCGAAGGGGCCGCTGAAGAAGGCATGGTGCTCGTCGAAGACGTCGTTACCTTCTTCGAACTTTGCGCTGACGCCGACGGTGACGCCGTTGTCGAGGGTGGTGGACCCGCCGACGATGAGATTGACGCTATGCCCGACTGCCGGGCTGTGCCTATCCTCGCCCGCGTCGCCGCTGACGAAGCCGACGGCGGCGTTGTAGTAGCCGCCGACGCTGACCGAGACCGGGCCGGCCATCTCGTCCTCAGCCTGGGCGGCGCCGCCGGCTAGCAGGCCCATCGCCGCGAGTGCCGTCGTCCCCAACAGAACCTTCCTCATCCCTGATTCTCCTTCGACTGCAACCGTTTGCGCCTGAACGCGCCGGGCTGCACTGGTTGGTTTGTCTCCATGAATAACCTCTTCTGGCAATCGGTGACGTGGCGGCCGGGCACTCCTGCGCTCTCCTTCAACTCGGAAAAGCACAAGCGTTGACCGACCGGCCGCCAATGCCAGGAGGCCGCGCGGAAAATCTTTCGCCGGCCTGGAACTCCGGTCGGGCTACGCCCTCCCTCCGTTCCAGGCCGCCGATCCCCGTCTCATCCTGATTGTCGCTGCAATCTCATCTTGTTTGTCGCGCCGCCGATGTTGCTGTCCGGCGCAAGCGCGGCGCCGAGGCTGAAGCTCCACCGTCGACGCGCCTGCATCTCCAGCAGGAAGCGCCTGATGTTGGCGGCCACCGACGCCGGCGGGTCCCCGGCCAGCACCCACTCGAAGTGGCGCCGGGCCAGATCGTCCTCGCCCTTCAGGAAGAACGCGCGCGCCAACTCGAGGTGAACCCGCACCGCCCCCGGTTCATTGACCAGTATGGTGGCGAACGCGGAGATGGCCTCGTCCAGGAGCGCCGCCCGTTTCTCGGCGGCAAGATCGGGCTGCTGCGAGGTCGCGGCCGCCGTCAGGCCCAGGCGGAAGAGAGCGTCCGCTTCGGCCGCGTCCAGCGCCGGCGCCTCGGTCGTCCCGCCCGCGCCGCTGTCGGACGGCGGCGGGGAAGCGGCCCCGCCCTCAACCGCCCACGCCGGCGCGGCGGCGAGGAGACAGGCAGCGGCCGCAGCGGCGCGGCAGAGCGCGGCGGCGCGGCAAAAGCGGAGGGGAAAGAGCAATATCTTCACTCCGTCGTTCCCGGCAGTCGCCTGCCGCCCGGCCCCGAGGGCGGGCAGGTTGCATGGTCCTGGCTCTGCGGCTGCCGCGCCGGTTCCGCATCGGCCCCGCACGCGGCGCGGCGCTCGACTGCGCCGGTCTCGGGCCGCCTTCCTGCCAACGCACGTGTCGAATGGACTGTTGCGCCCGGGCTTGCGCCGAGGTCTCGTCAGCCGCCTCGGCGGCGAAGCGCCTCACGCCTTGCGGGGCGATGTGCGGCAGGAGATACGAAGGCGCCCGCCGGCCCCGGCATTCCTTGCCGGGTTCGGCGGGCGCATCCGCTCATGTGGACGATCCCAAATGCCGGTTCAATCCCACCAGCATCCTGCGCCCAACACGCACCGTGCTACTTAGTTATTTATCAGACGACAGCAACCTTTTTGTGTAGTCAGCGCCGAACGATCCGAGGATTGACATGTCCCCATTCGTGGCACCGAACGAGCCGGCCGCCATTGTCGGTACAATATTGCTCGTCCCCGTGTAGTCGGTTCCAGTCCCGTAGAAATTGCCGCCCCAGGTGCCCGTCCAGGGGTCCGTCCAGGGGTCCGTCCAGTACTCATCCAGTCCACTATCCACCCGTCCGCGGAAGTGCAGCATGCCGTTCGCCATACTCGGGGCCATCAGAGCGGCTCGGTCCAGTTTCAGCCTCATCGTCTGGTCGGCACCAATCTTAATGCCCTTGACGTCCCCACCGATGCTCCACAAGGCGTAGTCCTTGTGGATGGTGGGGTTGTCGCCGAAGTTGGCCGTGAGATTGACCATCGCACCACTGAATTTGCTCGGCTCCGATCCGCCTGACGAAACGACGCCGCGCGCATCCCCTTTGTACGTGTAGCCCCCTGCTAGTTTCTCCATGGCATTTTGCGGATACATTTCGGCGGTGCCATGCAGCCATGTGCTGCCGACCACGAGCGTGTCGCCGGCATCCATGCTATCGCCGCCCGGTTCTGTGTATAGCCACTCGCCCCATGCGATATTGGACGGATAGGCGGTAACGCTGTTGCTTGAGTTTGGCTTCTCTGCCTCCGGGAGTTCTCTTAGGTACCAGCGGCGTCCGTCCACGTTCAAGTACGGTCCGTACCCGTTCCCGCTCATGTCCTGCAGGATAGGCATCAATTTACCAAGCTTTGTTTGATAGAAATGACGCCCACCGTCCCTGGGTATTTTGTACACTATGATTCTGTAGTCGGTGAGATCGCGGTCATTAAAATCGATTACTCTCCGCACTATGGAACCGTCGGCTGAAGTAACAACGCGATCGAACCCTCCGGCAATAGGCGATAGTGTTCCGCCAGTGAATTGCCCATTCGGCAACTTCTTGCCATCGGGGTCGTAGAGCATGTAGGTGCCATTTGGATCGAACCGACTGCTGAGGGCGCTCGGCTGCCGTCCTGGATAGCCCAAACCATCGTCTACGGCCTTGTTAATGGCGCTGTTGACGAGCGACGCCGAGACCTCTTCCATGTTCAAAAATGCCATTGCATCGGCCGGCGGCATTTCTTCGTCGCCGCCCATGTCGTCGCCGTCCGTGCCGCCATCGTCCATGCCGTCGCCGCCCATGTCGCCGTCGCCGCCGCCCATGTCGGCATCGGCAACCTGGTCGGCGGGCGCCGCGGCGACCGGACCATCAGAGTCCGAGTTGCTGCAACCGGCCACAACCAGCGCTGACGCCGCCGACACCAGCAGGATATTTCGCAACGTCATCACTTTCCTCTTCATTTCCTCTGTGGCGCTTCGTGCACTTCCGCTCGTCTGCATTTCTTGCTCCTCTGCTAGTTTGATGACGCACGCCTCGGCGACCCCGTTCCTTCGATGATCATTGAGACATGCACACTGGTTGTGGTTACGGTCGATAACGGTGCCTCTTTATGGATCGAACCATGGGAGAGCTATTCGAGCGCGTCGAGCTGCTCTCCCTCAAGGATCTGGGTGTAGATGCCGCTCTCGGCCCCGTCCGGTTTGTGCTGTTGATACCTGCCGTCTCCGAGTGGATAGAGAGTGAAGCAGCTTTCGCCAAACTCCGGATATTCCTTGCAAAGCTGGCTTTGATCGTTGAGGCGGTATTCTCCGGCAACCTGTAGGTCGGGTTGGTCCGCCATCTTCAGCAGCGCCTTTGCCGTGCCGTCAGAGGAAAAGTACTCCGCCCACCTGAACCCCGCCTCTTCGTTGATGCCGAGGATGGTATTTCCGACGAGCAGTTCGCTGATCGCGGCGGCGGACATCGCCTCGGCAGCCTCGGCTTCAGGTGTCATTGCTTCGGCGGCTTCGGCCTCGGGAGCAGGGGCTTCTCCCTGCATCTGGCAGCCGGCAGAGACGACCAGGACGAGAGCCGCGGTCGACAAGGCGGCCATGGATGTTTTGCCAAGACGGGCCACTGTGTATCCCTCCATTCTGGTGCCAGGTCGCGAGGGGAGCGGCAGCCCCCCCCTTGAACGTGCCTGGTGTGAAGGCGGGATCAGAAGCTGATGGAGGTCCCGAGCATGACCTGGGTCCAGTCATCCTCTTCCATGCCGGGCTTGGCTACCGTGCCGGTGTCGGCCTGCGCCTGCAGGCTGATGCCGGGGCCGAGCACGTAGGTGCCGTTGATCGCGTAGCGATCGGTGTCCTTGTCGCCCTTGCCCATGACCATGTCGCCCATGGCGTCGATACTGCCCGTGACCAGCTCTTCCTCGGCGTGGGCCCACTGGAGTCCGAGCGTGTACGCGCCGGCGCTGTAGCTGAGGCCGAGATCGTACGCTATCCTCTGGTGCTCGTTGCTCACGTCGGAGTGGAGCACGCCGCCGCCGAAGGCGAAGTCGCCCGCACTGATGGTGGCTCCGTAGCGCAGCGCGTCAGGCTGGCAGTTCTGCACTTCGCCGCCGGTATACTTGTCTGGGACGTTGAACAGAGACACATAGCTGCCCGCAGACGCCGTTGGTATATTTCTACTTCTAGTATCCAAGGCCTGCACGCGCCGCCATGTAATGTCGTAGTCGTTGTGCCACTGTGGTTCGCCTTCTACGAATATTTGCTTGCCCTTCTCATCTAGCATAGCGGCACGCGTCAGAAGGGGATTTCCTCCCCCAAATCCGTAGGCTCCCGGACTTCCATTCCAGGCCTTTTCCGCGTTCTTTACTGCCTTGTACATCTCAGAGTTTTTGTCCCCTGGATGACCATCGATTATTCCGTTATCGTTCTTGTCCACTGCCGCAACGATCTTCGCTACCTTCTCACGGACACTGAGATTGACCGTTTTTTGCACCGGGGCCTTAGCAGTGATGGTGCTGTCGCACATCCCGTCGTACTCATAGCCCTCGTAGCCGGCCATGGCGCGGAGGCTCGCCTCGCTAAAGTCGGCCACGTACTCGGCACCCACAGACCAGTGATTTTTGTAACCGCCGCTGTCCATCGAGTTGCCGCCGTACTGGCCTTTCTCGGTATCGCTCGGCGCGTAGCTCGCGCCTAAGCGGAAGCCGTTGACGGCGGGTGTGAAGTAGACCAGCTTCGCCGAATCCTCTTCACCGAGACCGGTGGTGTAGGTGGTGATGTAGCTCTCGGGCGCGAAGATGAAGTGGGGCGAGTTGACGCCGAAGATCCCCGCCGCGTTCGGCGCGAAGTTGGTCATCTGCTGGGCAGCGCTCTCGAGGACGCCCACCTTGATCTCGCCGAAGGGGCCGCTGAAGAAGGAATAGTATTCGTCGAAGATGCTGTTATCTCTTCCTCCTTCTCCTTCTTCAATTTCAACTTCACTTTCCTCGAAGTTGCCGACCACGCCGACGGTGATGCCGTTGTCCAGGGTTGTCGACCCGCTGACGGTGATATTGACGCTCTGGCCGAACGCCGGGCTGTGCTTATTCTCCCCCGAGTCGCCGCCGACGAAGCCGACAGCCGCGTGGAGGTAGCCGCCGACGCCGACCGAGACCGGGCCGACCTCGGCCTGGGCAGCTTCCTCCTCAGCCTGGGCGACGCCGCTGACCAGCAGGCCCATCGCCGCGAGTGCCGTCGTCCCCAACAGAACCTTCCTCATCCCTGATTCTCCTTCGACTGCAACCGTTTACGCCTGAACGCGCCGGGTTGATTGACTGGTTTGTTCCATGCCTGGAGACACCCCGCCCAGGTCCGATCGAAGTCCAACCAAGTGACTGTTATTATTGATGTTCCACGAGAGCCCGCCGCCGCGCCGGCAGGCGCCCGGCCGCCTCTCAGCACCGAGTCATCACATGTGCCAGAGGCAGATGCCTGTCCGGCGCGGCAGCGATCGTGATATTTCCGCAACAACCCGGCCCAAAAACGCGCCAATCAAGCGAAATCCCCCGCACACCGCACCCGAAAGGCTTGGCAGGGCGGGGCGCTGCCGCACGCCCAGGCTGCGCGGCGGCCCGCGCCCCTGCGACGGGGGCGCGCCGCAGGGCGCGACTCTCGTGTCAGACCGAGACTGGAGACCGAGATTGAGGAGAAAAGGGCGCGCGCAAGAGGGTAATTGGTTGTGTTCTACAGAGGGTTAGCACGCCCCTTGCGATATCGCCGGCCTCGGCGCAGCGCCATCACGCACCCTGCATTTCTTTCCGCGTGTTGGCGCGTGTGTTGACAGATCGGCGCCCCGAAATTCAATACCTCGCCATACCCAAGCCCGGAAAACGCGTCGCAAAGACCAAGCTCACGATCACCAAGCGTGCCGCCGACGCCCTCGAAGCCGCCGACAGACCCTGGATCGCGTGGGACGACAGGCTCGCCGGCTTCGGCGTCAGGGTGTACCGAGCCGAACCCGAAAACGGCGTTTTCGTCCTGGCGCGCCCGCGGGAAGCGCCCGCCGATGGATGCCGCGCCGCCCGGCCCGCGCGCCGATGCCGCGGCCGCGCGTCACAGGTCGAGCGCGGTCACCGTGTCGGCGTGGGCCTGGATGAAGGCGAGGCGCGACTCGGGGCGGCGGCCCATCAGCTCCTCGACCCGGCGCGCGGTGGCAGCGCCCTCGCTTTCTCCGATCTCGACGCGCAGAAGCGTACGCCGCGCCGGGTCCATTGTGGTTTCCTTGAGCTGGGCCGGCGGCATCTCGCCCAGCCCCTTGAAGCGGCTGATCTCAACCTTGCCGGCGCCGGGGAACGCGCTGGCGAGCAGCCGGTCGCGGTCGGCGTCGTCGCGCGCATAGCATGTGGTCCCGCCGCGCGCGAGGCGATAGAGCGGCGGCTGCGCCAGGAACAGGCGGCCGGCGCCGATCAGGCCTGGTGTCTGACGATAGAAGAAGGTCATCAGCAGCGCCGCTATGTGGGCGCCGTCCACGTCGGCGTCGGTCATGATGATCACACGCTCGTAGCGGAGCGCGCCGGCATCGAAGCGCGCGCCGGCGCCGCAGCCGAGCGCCTGGACCAGATCGCCGAGCTCCTTGTTGCCGCGCAGCTTGTCGGCGGTAGCGCTGGCGACATTGAGTATCTTGCCGCGGAGCGGCAGCACCGCCTGGGTCTCGCGGTTGCGCGCCTGCTTGGCGGAGCCGCCCGCCGAATCCCCTTCGACCAGGAATATCTCGGTGCCGTCCGCCGCCCCGCGCGCACAATCGGCGAGCTTTCCCGGCAGGCGGGTCCGCCGCGTCGCCCGCTTGCGCGCGACCTCACGCTCCTTTCGGCGCTTGAGGCGCTCTTCAGCACGCTCGACGACGCGCTCCAGCAGCATATTGGCAGCGGCAGGATCGGCCGAGAGCCAGTGGTCGAAATGGTCGCCGAGGGCGTTGTCGACCATGCGGCCGGCCTCGGGCGAGGCCAGGCGCTCCTTGGTCTGGCCCTGAAACTGCGGCTCGCGCAGGAACACCGAGAGCAGCACGCAGGCGCCGCCTGTCACATCATCTGCGCTGAGATGCGCGGCGCGCTTGCTGCCCACGAGCGCGCCATAGGCCCTGAGGCCGCGCACGAGGGCAGCGCGCATACCCGCCTCGTGGCTGCCGCCGTCGCTGGTCGGCACCGTGTTGCAGTGAGAGGCGATGAAGCCCTCCTCGTCCTCCGGCCAGGCCAGCGCCCACTCGACTCGACCGGCGTCGTCGCTGAGCGCGCCCTGGCCGGCGAAGGGCGCCGGGGTCAACGTGCGGCGCTCGCCCAGAATCACGTTCAGATAGTCGAGCAGGCCGCCCGGATAATGCAGAACCGCTCTCTCCGGCGCCGCACCGGCACCGGCGAGCAGCGACGCATCGCACGACCAGCGAATCTCGACGCCGCGGTAGAGATAGGCCCGCGTCCGCGCCATCTCGTGCAGCGGCCCCGGCTGGAAGCGAAGGCTCGGCCCGAAGATTTCGGGATCGGGGCGA
Organism: Alphaproteobacteria bacterium; assembly: GCA_965200785.1. Classification (GTDB taxonomy): domain Bacteria; phylum Pseudomonadota; class Alphaproteobacteria; order Bin95; family Bin95; genus Bin95. Next base: position 201,790 of record CBDAVA010000003.1, read on the forward strand.
AAGCGCACGAGTGTGCCGCGCCGGTTGGCGACGGGTCCGGCGTCCTCCAGCGGGCTGGTCGGCAAGCCTCTGGCATAGCTCTGCCGCCACAGCCGCCTGTCGCGCACCACCTCGATCACCAGCGATTCGGCGAGCGCGTTGACCACCGAGAGGCCGACTCCGTGCAGCCCCCCCGATGTCGCATACACCTTGTCGCCGAATTTGCCGCCCGAATGCAGGGTGGTCAGGATCACCTCGAGCGCCGAGACATTCTCGTATTTCGGATGCTGGTCGACCGGGATGCCGCGGCCGTTGTCCTTGACCGATGCCGCGCCGTCGTCGTGGAGGGCGATCTCGATACGGCTCGCGTGGCCGGCGATCGCTTCGTCCATGGCATTGTCGACCAGCTCGGCGAGGAGATGGTGCAGCGCGCGCTGATCGGTGCCGCCGACATACATGCCCGGCCGCCGCCGCACCGGCTCGAGCCCCTCCAGAATCTCGATGTCGTGCGCAGTGTAGCCGCCGTCGGCCGGTGGAGGCGCCTGCGCCCTCGGCTTGCGACGCCGTCGGCCGGCAGGCTGCGCCTTGCGTGCGGCCTTGCCCTTCTTGGCGGCAGCGGCGCGGGCGCTCTCGTCAAGCCCCGCGAAGAGATCAAGGGTGTCGGCCATGTCCCGCGTGCTGCACCGATGGAACGGACGCGCCGCCGCCCTGGGAAGGGCCGGCGCGCCTGCCACGATCCTTCAGTGTGTTGTGGGTCGCCTGTGTCTCTACGGAGTTTCCCGGACCATGGTCGCGGAATTCTGCCCTGCCTGAGCCATCGCGGTCCTGCCACCAGATCAACGCGACTCGGACAGGAAAAAATATCATGAACATTGTACAGATTTTCGAGCGTGCTCGCAGAGGTTAGCGGGTGGTGAGTTGGGGTTTGGGACGGTTTCGACGTACATGGGATTGCAGCAGCCCATGGAGCCGTTCGCGCTGGAGGATGAGCGAATGCCGCCAGTGCGCGGGGCATGGGCGGTTATGGCTCGTCGCCGCCCGCGCTAGGCGCATGATCCCCCAAACGGGGCGGCGGTCGCCCCTGGGTGCGCCGTCGATCCCGTTGCACGTCCTGCGCGGCTTTTCCTGGGTGCGCGGGCATCTTGCCCTCATGTTTCTTCCATTTGTTTGCGCACGAGAGGCGGCCGGCGCATCGCGGGAAAGAATACACGCCTTCGGCGCGTTGCGGGCAGGATGCCCGCGCACCCAGAGTCGAGCAGGCGGAAAAGCGGCGCCTGAAGGACGCAGACAAGATCGGCACGCGGGCGGGCAGGGTGATCGGACGGTACAAAATGGCCAAGCACTTCGCGTGGTCGGTCGCGGCCGCAGCCCCATAGCCGACGCGGCGCGCGGCAGCCCCGGCAATAGAGCGCCGGAATATCGGGGGAGGGAGTGGCGCGCCCGACGGCCGGTGCGGCGGCTCACGCCGCTGGACCGCGCGCCGGGCCTCGTGCGTAGACGCGGCCCTTCCACTCGCTCCGCCGGCCGCCCCAATCGCGGAGCGCCGAGTGCCAGGTCATGGCGAGGAACAACGTACCGATGAGCGGCATCATGAGCGCCCAGCCGGGCGCCAGGCGGTAGTAGTGGACGGTGGGCCAGTAACAGCCCGCCATGACGGCGAGACCGGCGCCGGCGGCGATCTTGGCCGGCAGCGGCCCGGCGAGCCCGGCGACCGGCGTCCAGAACGCCAGCGCCATCAGCAGCGCGCCGAGCAGCAGCAGCAGCGGAGAATAGCGAAGCTGGGTATAGGCGGTGCGGGCGACCATGCGCCAGATATCGGCGAGCACTGGATAAGCCCGGTGGCTCGCCGCCCCGCGGCTCACGCCGATCCAGGTGCGGTATCCAGCGTCCTTGACTGCCCGCGCCAACGCGCAGTCGTCGATGAGCGCGCCCCGGATCGCGCCGAAGCCCCCGATCCGGGCAAGCACCGGAGTTTCCACCAGCACGCAGCCGCCTGCCGCCGCGGCCACCAGGCGCCCCGGCCCGTTGGCAAGGTGAAACGGATAGAGCAGGCGAAAGAAGAAAACGAAAGCCGGCAACAGGAGCTTCTCCCAGCCTCCCTCCATCCGCAGCGCTGCCATGACCGAGACCATCGCCGCGCCGCTGCCTTGCTTCTTTCGCAGAAGCGCTCGAATCATTCCTGGCTGCAACGCGATGTCGGCGTCCAGCAACAGAGTGAGCGGCGTTTCGATCCGCCGCCGCCCCTGCTCGAGGGCCCACAGCTTGCCGGTCCAACCCTCGGCCAGCGGCGCGCCGCGGCAAAGCTCGAGGGCAAGCGACGCGGGCGCGGCTCGACGCGCGGCCCCTGCCGTATCGTCGCTTGACCGGTCGTCGACCAGAACCACGCGAAGGCCCCGCCCCTGGCGGCCGAGCGCAGCCAGCGTTTCGCCGATGACCGCTGCCTCGTCGCGAGCCGGGATGAGGACGGAAATACCGCTCAGGTCGGCATCCGCCGCGTCGCCGCCGGTTTCGGGCTCGAGTCGCTCCCGAACCCGCCACGGCTGCCAGGGGAGCACGAGGATGCAGAGCCAGAGAGCGCCGCCCGCCGCGGCCAGGCCGCTCCAGAGCATTGCAATCGTATCCATCGCAGGGGCCGGGACGCTCCGGACGGGGATGGGGCGAGTGATGGGATTCGAACCCACGACCCCCGGAACCACAATCCGGTGCTCTAACCAACTGAGCTACACTCGCCGCTGCCGGCCTCACTTAGAGAAGCCCCGGTGCCGCGTCAAGCAGCCGGCGCGGGCGTTCGGCACGCGGCAACGGACGCGGGCGTCCAAGCCTGGGCACCCGCTGCCGTCCGCCATCGTCGACAGTCACACCGAGGCGCGACCGCGCCGCCGAAACGCGGCAGCGTGGGCGCTCCGGCCGGCTCAGCCGTCAAGGCCGTCGGCGGGCGCCTTCTCGGGCGCATCCGGCAAGCGTAGCCTGAAGACCGTGCCCGAGGGGCCGGAGCGCTCCAGGCTGATCGTGCCGCCGTGGTTGCGCATCAGGTCGCGGGCGATGGCGAGGCCGAGGCCGGTGCCCGGACCGCCGCCGGCGAATGCCTCGAAGAGATGATCGCGCACCGGGGCGGGGAGGCCGGGGCCGGTGTCGGCGATCTCGACGACCGTCTCGTTCGGCTCGCGCCAGGCGCTTACCTGCACCGTCCCGCCGCCGCCCTGGCGGACCAGCGCATCGACCGCATTCTGCACCAGGTTGCTGACGACCCGGTAAAGCTGGTCGCGGTCGGCGGTGACGCGAAGCCCCGGCGGCACCTCGTTGCGCCAGGCGACACCGTCGCCCTCCGCGATGGGGAGGGCGGTCCCCACGTCGTCCACCAGGGACGCCAGCGCAAAGGGCGCGCGGCGCGGCGGCGGCAGGCGGCCCGTCGCGACGCTGAGCGTCTGGGTGCAGAGGGCGATGGCTCGGTCGATCGCGGCAACCAGCGGCAGGGCCAGCTTCTGCACCTCCGGGTCGCGCGCCGCCGCCAGGCGATCCGTCAGCACGGCCGCCGTTGCCAGCATGTTGCGCAGATCGTGGTTGATCTTGGCGACACCGGCGCCGAGGGCGGCAAGCCGCGCCTGTTGGCGGAGCGCCTCGCGCACGCGCTGCTGCATCACCCGAAGCTCCCGCTGCGCTACGCCGATCTCGTCACGCCTGTGGCTCACCTTGATCGTCGCCGCGGCGTCCTCCGGCGCACGGCGGAACGAGACCAGGCTGTCGGTCATGCGGCCGAGGGGCTGAACCATGAGCCAGTGCAGGGACAGATAGATCAGCCCCGCCACGATGAAGGCGAGGATCAGCGACAGCACCACGATCCGCCCCGAATAGTCGACCATCGACGCGTAGAGCGGGGCCTCCGGCAACAGGATGTCGACCATGGTGTCGGGCGGATCGCCGGGCGCGGCCCCAATCACCCGGATCGTTCGGTCGCCGCCGTGGCGAAGCGTGTCGGCGGCCTGCGCGATCGCGGTCAGCGGAGTCGCCTCGCGCAGGTCGAAGGTCGCATCGACCGAGACCGGCATGTCGCCGCCGAGCACCAGCCTGCGCGTGCCGGGCCGCTTGAGGGACACCGCGGTGACGCCGGCGCGCGCCAGCAAGGCGGCGCGGAGCTCCTCGGTCACCATTCCGTCCGGCGATGCCTCGACCGCCAGCGCTGCAATCCGCGCGGCTTCGATCCGTTCTTCGAGAAACACCGCGCGGTGACGCGCGATCGACGGAACGTAGATCAACACCTCGCCCAGGAGGACGAACAGTACTGTGAGCACCAGCAGCCGCGCCGAGAGGCCGCGGGCGGCGTGCGACAGGACCGAAAGGGGAAACCCAGCCAAGATGTCTCGGAATTGCCGCTTGTTGCCTCTCCCGCGCGACTATAGAGCCGGCGCCGCGCGCGCGCCATGCAGGGTGCGCCCGGCGCTCCGCCCTCCTTCCTGCTAACCCAGGCGGGCGAGCAGGCGGACCAGGCGGCGTGTGCGCGCGCCGAAGAGCATGGGCGTGTGGAAGCTCCCGGCCGCCCTGGCGCTCGCCTCGCTCAGCGTCGGATAGGGCACGATCGCCTGCGCGATCTTGCCGACCCGGAGCCGGTTCTTCACGGCGAGCACCCACGGAAGGATCAACTCTCCGGCGTGGGCGCCGACGATGGAGGCGCCGAGCACCCGGCCGCGCCGGGACGCCACGACCTTGACCAGCCCGCTGGTTGCACCCTCGGCGATGGCGCGGTCGTTCTCCGCGAAGGGGAAGCGCAGAATTCGCGGCTCATGCCCGGCGGCGCGCGCCGCCGCTTCGCCGAGGCCGACATGGGCCAGTTCGGGATCCGTGTAGGTGACCCACGGCACCGCGTCGTAGCGAACCCGCGCCGGGAGCCGGAAGAGCGCGTTCGCAATGATGATTCGCGTCTGATAGCTCGCCATGTGGGTGAAGCGGTAGGGGCCGACAACGTCGCCGGCCGCATAGATGCGCCGGTTGGTCGTGCGCAGGCGGGCGTCCACCACCGGCGCGCCGTCGCTGAGGGCGACGCCGGCGCTCTCGAGGCCGAGATCGGCGACGTTCGGCCGACGCCCCACCGCGACCAGCAGGTGCGAGCCGTCGACCCGCCTGCTTGCCCCGCCCGAGGCGCAGATGAGCGCGACTCCCTCGGCGCTTGCCTCGGCCGCGCTCACCGGCGACTCCTCGAGAAGCGTCACACCTTCCTCGACCAGGCGCGCGCGCACGACGCCGGCAAGCTCCGGGTCGTCGCGGCCCAGCAGGCGCTTGGCCTCGATCAGCGTGACCTCGGCGCCCAGCCGGCGGTAGGCCTGGGCCATCTCGACCCCGATGGGGCCGCCGCCGAGCACGAGCAGATGGCGCGGCTCGGGCGCGGAGTCGAACAAGGTCTCGTTGGTGAAGTGGGGAAGCGAGTCGAGGCCGGGGATCGGCGGGACGACGGGCGAAGCCCCGGTGGCGATGACAAAGCGCCGTGCGGTGACGCTGACATCGCCGGCCTCGAGGAAGCGCGGGGCGACGAAGCGGGCCTTGCCGCGCACCACATAGGCGCCGAGGCCGCGGTATCGCTCGGCCGAATCATGGGGCTCGATCGCGGCGATCGCACGGCGCATGTGGCCGTAGGCGGCAGCGAAACCGTCGCCCCGCGCCGCCGCGGCCAGCAGAGCCTTGGACGGGACGCAGCCCGTGTTCAGGCACTCCCCGCCCATCCGGGACTGCTCGATCAGGATGACCGACGCGCCCATCTGGACAGCGCCGGCAGTGAGCGACAGGCCTGCCGATCCGGCCCCGATCACGCAGAGATCGGCCCTGATCCTGTCGCCTGCGGCGGCCCGCCGGCTTACGCCTTCCGCTCCCACGCCCCGCTTCCGGTCTGCTCCCAGTAGGTGACCGTATCCCCCCGCTCCCGGTGCGCCCGCCACCGCGCGCGCGCCGCCTGGAGCGCCGCCGAGTCGGCCCCGTCGAACATGTCGAGGCAGCGTTCGAAGCTGCCTGGATCGGCCGGGGCGACGCCGTCGACCATGACCGCGATCTGGGCGCCGTTGGGATTGGCGTCCTCGCTTGCGAGGAAGACCGGCTGGCGCTCGGGCCGGCCGTCCCGCGCCGTGCCGTGGGGCAGGAAGGAGCCCTGCTCGTAGGTCCAGAGCGCCGCGTTCAGCGCCTCCGCTCGCTCTGCCGAGGCGGCGAGCACCACGGCGCGGCGGCCGCTCTCCAGCACCTTCTCCAGAAGCTTGGGCAGCGCCTTCTCCAGCGGCGTGCGCCGAAGCTGGTAGAAGGCGATCTCAATCACTGCGCGGGCTCAGGCCTCGTAGTGCGTTCGCACCAGATGATCGAGAAGACGGACGCCGTAGCCGGACGCGCCCTTGGGGACGGTCGGGTCGTCGCCGCGCTTCATCCACGCCATGCCGGCGATGTCGAGATGGGCCCAGGGCACGCCGTTGACGAAGCGCTGGAGGAACTGCGCAGCGGTCACGCTGCCGGCCTCCCGCCCCTTGCCGACGTTCTTCATGTCGGCGATGGCCGAGTCTATGTCCTTGTCGTAGCGCTCGCCGAGCGGCAGGCGCCAGACTTCCTCGCCGGTCTCCCGGCCCGCCGCAATCAGGCGCCCGGCCAGCTCGTCGTCATTGCTGAACAGGCCCGCCTGATAGGTGCCGAGACTGACGATGATCGCGCCGGTGAGGGTCGCGAGATTGACCATGAACTGCGGCTTGTAGGTCGCCTGCGTGTACCAGAGCGCATCGGCGAGCACGAGACGGCCCTCGGCGTCGGTGTTGATGACTTCGACGGTCTGGCCCGACATCGAGGTCACGACGTCGCCGGGCCGCTGCGCCTTGCCGTCGGGCATGTTCTCGACCAGCCCGACGACGCCGACGGCATCGACCCGCGCCCGGCGGCCGGCCAGACACTTCATCAGGCCGGCCACGGCGGCAGCGCCGGCCATGTCGTACTTCATCTCCTCCATGCCCTGGCTCGGCTTGATGGAGATGCCGCCGGTATCGAAGGTCACCCCCTTGCCGATGAAGGCGACCGGCTGCCCGGCCGCGCCCTCGGGTGCGCCGTTCCAGCGCATGACCGCGAGATAGGGCTCGTATTCGCTGCCCTGGGCGACGCCGAGCAGCGCTCCCATGCCGAGGGAGTCCATCCGTGCGCGGTCCAGGAGATCGACCTCGATTCCCTTCTCGGCCAGGGCCTCGATATCCTGCGCGATGGTCTTGGGATACTTGACGTTGCCAGGCTCCGAGACCATGTCACGCGCGGCGAAGACTCCGTCCGCAAGGCTCCTGTTGGGCGCGAACGCCGCTTCGGCCGCCGCCGGCTGGTCGAGCATCACGGCGAGCTGAGAGAGGGTCTTCTTGTCGTCGTCCGTTTTCTTGGTGCGGTACTTGTCGAAGCTGTAGCTGCCAAGGCACGCGCCGAAGGCAATCTCTGCGGCCATTGCGGGCGGCGGCGCAGGCGCGCCGTCGAGCGCGTCCACGGCGATGGCGCCGGTCTTCGCGCCGGCGGCGTTCAGGCGGCGAACCACCGTGCCGCCGAGCGCCCGCAACTGGCGGCCGTCGATCCGGCCCGGCTCGCCGAGCCCGACCAGAAGTACGGCGTCGAGCGGGAGCCCGTGCGGCGCGACGATCGCGGTGGTGCTCCCCGCCTTGCCCTTGAAGCGGCCGCTGGAGAGCGCGCGGGTGAGCGCGCCCCCGGTCTTCTCGTCAAGCGCGCGGCCGGTCGCGCTCAAGGCGCGCTCCTCCGTCACGCCGACGGCGATGACGCCCGCGGAGGGCGTCGCGATCTCGGAAAATGCGATCTTCATGGGGCGGTCCATCCTGACGATGCGCGTGCCGCGCGGTCTCCGAGTGCACCCTATAGCCGACCGGCCGCGCGAGGTGAAGGGCGCGGCACGGCTGAGCGGCGGCGCAGGGTGTGAGGGGAGGGCGGGCGCTAAGCGGCGATCGGCGCGGCTGCCAGGACCCCCTCTTCGACATCGCGCGCGAACTGAGCGAAATTCGCGTGGAAGCGCCCTACCAGATTGCGGGCCTGCTCGTCATAGGCGGCCTTGTCGGACCACGTGCCGCGGGCGTCGAGCACCTCGTCCGGCACACCAGGGCACCGCGCGGGCACGGCGAGATCGAAGCGATTGTCGCGCGAGCACGGCACACCGTCGAGCGCGCCGTCCAATGCCGCGCTGAGCAGGGCGCGGGTATGGGCGATCTTCATGCGCTCGCCCGTCCCGTAGCTGCCGCCGGTCCAGCCTGTATTGACGAGCCAGCACGTGGCGCCGCTCATCTCGATCCGCTCGCGCAGGAGGCGCGCGTAAGCGGTCGGCCGGCGCGGCATGAACGGCGCGCCGAAGCAGGTGGAGAAGGTCGCCTGCGGCTCCCGGCCCAGCCCCCGCTCGGTGCCCGCGACCTTGGCCGTATAGCCGGACAGGAAGTGATAGATCGCCTGCTCGGGCGTGAGCCGGGCGATCGGCGGCAGGACCCCGAAGGCGTCCGCCGTCAGCATGACGACGTTGGCGGGGTGGCCGGCGACGCCGGTGGGGCTGGCGTTCGGTATCGAGGTCAGCGGGTAGGCGCCCCTGGTGTTCTCCGTATGGGTGCCTGCGTCGAGATCGAGAACATGGGTGTCGGGATCCATCACGACGTTCTCGAGCACGGTGCCGAACATTCGCGTGGTGGCATGGATCGCGGGCTCGGCGTGCGCCGACAGCCGGATCACCTTGGCGTAGCAGCCGCCCTCGAAGTTGAACAGGCCGCTCCGGCTCCAGCCATGCTCGTCGTCGCCGAGGAGCGTTCGGTGCGGATCGGCGGAAAGCGTGGTCTTGCCGGTGCCGGAAAGGCCGAAGAAGACCGCAGGCGCGCCGTCCTTGCCGACGTTGACCGAGCAGTGCATGGGCAGCACGTCGCGCGCCGGCATGAGGTAATTCATGATGGTGAAGACCGACTTCTTGCACTCACCGGCGTAGGCGGTTCCGCCGATGAGCACCAGGCGCCGGGCGAAATCGAGGAGCACGACCGTTTCGGAGTTGGTCCCGTCGATCTCGGGGCGCGCCCGGAATCCAGGGGCCTGCACAATGGTGAATTCGGGGTCGTGGTCCGCCAGTTCCTCGGGCGCCGGCGTGATGAAGAGATTGCGTGCAAACAGGCTGTGCCATGCGAACTCCGAGACCACGCGAATCGGCAATTGGTAGTCCGGGGCGGCGCCGACGTGGCAGTCCTGAACGAACACCTCCTTGCCCTGAAGATAGGCGGCCACCCGCCCGTGTATGTCGTTGAAGACATCGGAGGAGATGGGCCGGTTGACGGCGCCCCACCAGATGTCCGATTCCGATGACGGCTCGCGCACGATGTACTTGTCGTTCGGCGAGCGGCCGGTATGGACGCCGGTCATCGCGATCAGCGCCCCGCCTTCGGCGATCTGCGCCTCTCCGCGCCGCACCGACTCTTCGTAGAGGGCGGGTCTGCGATAGTTCCAGTGGACGGCAGCGACGTTGCCGATGCCGATCCGTTCCAGTCCGTGTCGGCTTATCTGAGGTCCGCGCTGATCCATCGGCTGCTCTTGGGCCGGGGGAACCGGCATCGCCGTCCGCCCCCGGCCGGCGCCGGGGCCTGAACGCTGCGCCGGCCCCGGCGCGCGGTGAGGATCGAACGCTCCTCCCCCGGATAGTCGTGGAATGTCGATCGTGGCGTCGAGACCGGTCGTACCCGCTCCCGGCGTGCATATCAGGCTTGCGGCCGAATGCCAACGACATAGCGTCCTGCATCCGATTGCAGCCGCGAGCTTGCTCGACCCTGGATCGACGGTCAAGCGGGGCGGATGCACTGACCCAGGACACGCGGGCGTCCTGCCCCCTCCTGGGTGCGCGGGCATCCTGCCCGCAACGCGCCAGAGGCGCGTCTTCTCCGCCGCGCCGCGCCGGCCGCCCTCTCGTACGCAAACAAACGAAAGAAACATGCGGGCAAGATGCCCGCGCACCCAGGAAAAGGCGCATCTCCGCCGCGGGCACGCGAGCGACGGCACGGCGGCCGCCGTGCCGCCTGCACGGCCGGACGGTCGATCAGATAGCCGTCGAGGGCGGCATGACGGTTGGGTCAGTTACGCGCGCAACACTCTCGCTCACGACACCTCTCCTCTGGTTGCGTCGGCATAAAAAAGGGGAGTGGCCCGGGCCACTCCCCTGAATGTGCCTGGTGTGAGGGCGGGATCAGAAGCTGATGGAGGTCCCGAACATGACCTGGTTCCAGTCCGCTTCTCCCATGCCGGGCGAGGACTGTTCGCCCGTGTCGGCCTGGGCCTGCAGGCTGATGCCGGGGCCGAGCACGTAGGTGGCGTTGATCGCGTAGCGATCCTGCTCGACCTCGCCGTGGCCGACCATATTGCCGTCCGCGTTGAGGCTGCCCCCGACCATCTCTGTCTCGGCGTGGGCCCACTGGAGTCCGAGCGAGTAGGCGCCGACGCTGTAGCTGACTCCGAGATCGTACTGGAGCTTGCCGTGGTCGTTGCTCACGTCGGTGTGGAGCGCGCCGCCGCCGAAGGCGAAGGCGCCCGCGCTGATGGTCGCCCCGTAGCGCACCGCCTGCGGCGAGCAATTCTGCGCTTCGCCGCCCGTCATCATGCTCGGGTCCATGAACTCATACATTTTTGCCAACGAGATGGCGCTGCCCGTCAGTCTAGGTCTATCAAGAGCCTTGCCGTCCATACCCATGTACTTGTCACTTGAAGTGACGAGAAGGGGATTCATGGTTGGATCCCCACCCCACACCATCCTCGCTTTATCGACCACTCCCGCTGCGAGGGGCGTCAGTTGGTGATACATTTTGTAATCACCACCCTCAGCCGCCACGTAACTACCATCTATCTCCATCTTGTAATTACCATCACCAGCTTCAACCTTCATATACGCCGGTGCAAACACGTTCTTACCATTCCCGCTAAGCTTCAGGTCGCCCGCACCGATTTTTTGCATCTTATCGCCGAGCCGGTACATGCCTGTTGCGGGCATCACCGCCGTATGCGCGACGTTGCTGTCGCACATGCCGTCGTATTCGTAGCCGTCGTAGCCGACCATGGCGCGGAGGCTGGCGTCGCCCACGTCGGTCGAGAACTCGGCCCCCACAGACCACTGGTTCTTGTAGTCGCTGTTCGGGCTGCCCGCCACATTGCCGCCGTACTGGCCCTGGTGGCTGTCGCTGGGGGCGAAGCTCGCGCCCAGGCGGAAGCCGTTGACGGCAGGCGTGAAGTACACCAGCTTTGCTGAATCCTCGTCGCCGATCCCGTCGTTGTAGGTGGCGATGTAGCTCTCGAAGCCTGGCGTGAAGAGGAAGAAGGGCGAGTTGACGCCGAAGATGCCGGCTGCGCCCGGCGCGAAGTTGGTCATCTGCTGGGCGGCGCTCTCGATGCTGCCCACCTGGAGATTGCCGAAGGGGCCGTTGAAGTAGAGCCAGCGCTCGTCGAGGGCAAAGCTGTCGACATCGCTTGGCCATTTCGCGATGGGGCTTGCCCCGTTGCCTTCGATGTTGGCGCGCATGCCGACGGTGATGCCGTTGTCGAGGGTGGTCGAGCCGCTGACGATGATCTCGATGTCCTGGGCGACCGCCGGGTCGTGGGTGTTCTCGCCCGCGTCGCCGCTGACGAAGCCGACGGCCGTGTGGTAGTAGCCGCCGACGCCGACCGAGACCGGGCCGACCTCGGCCTGGGCAGCCTCCTCCTCAGCCTGGGCGGCGCCGCCGGCCAGCAGGCCCATCGCCGCGAGTGCCGTCGTCCCCAACAGAACCTTCTTCATCCCTGATTCTCCTTCGACTGCAACCGTTTGCGCGTGGCCGCGCCGGGCTGCACTGGTTGGTTTGTCTCCATGCCCTGGAGACACCCCGCCCAGGTCCGATCGAAGTCCAACCAAGTGACTGTTATTATTGATGTTCCACGAGAGCCCGCCGCCGCGCCGGCAGGCGCCCGGCCGCCTCTCAGCACCGAGTCATCACATGTGCCAGAGGCAGATTCCCGTCCGGCGCGGCGACGATCGTGATATTTCCGCAACAACCCGGCCCAAAAATGCGCCAATCAAGCGAAATCCCCCGCACACCGCGCCCGAAAGGCCTGGCAGAAAGGCGCGTTGCCGTGCTCCCAGGCTGTGCGGCGGCCTGCGCCCGGCGGCGGGGAGGCGCCGCAGGGCGCGGGTCTCGTGTGGAGACCGGGATTCGGGACGGGGACCTCAGGACAAAAGGATGGCCGCAAGAGGACAATAAGTCCTTCTTTGCAGAGGGTTGGCACGCCCCCTACGATATCTCCCGCCCCGACGCGGCGGCGTGGGGCGTCCCGCGTTTCTTTCCGCGTGTTGGCGCATGTGTTGACAGATCGGCGCCCCCGAAATCCAGTGCCTCACCATGCCCAAGCCCGGAAAGCGCGTCGCAAAGACCAAGCTCACAATCACCAAGCGCGCCGTCGACGCCCTTGAGCCCGCCGACAAGCCCTGGATCGCGTGGGACGACAAGCTCACCGGCTTCGGCGTCAGGGTGCACCCCACCGGCACCAAGTCCTTCATCGTCAATTACCGAAGCGGAAACGGCGGCAGGAAGGCGCCCAACAGGCAGGTCGTGCTCGGCCGCTACGACAAGATCACTCCCGATCAGGCCAGACGTCTGGCCCAGGCCACCCTTGGCGAGGTGGCCAGCGGCGGCGATCCGGCACAGGAGCGCACGCGCAAGCGCGCCACGCCCACCCTTGGCGATGCCTTCGAGGACTACATCGGCGCCAATCCCAACCGCTCGCAGAGCACCAACAGGCTCTACCGCTACGAGGCCGAGTGCTATCTCGGCGACTGGTTCTCCCGCCCACTCGATGCCATCGGCCGCCGCGACGTGGAGGCGCGCTTCAGCCGCATCACCGCGGCGCACGGCTGGTCGCCGGCCAACCACGCGATATCCCTGCTGCGCTCGGTCTACCGCCGGCCTTGCGTCGATTTCGAGGGGCTGCGCAACCCGGTCGACCTGTGGCTCGCCGCCGGGGGCAAATTCCATCGCAAGACGCGGCGCAAGATCTCCTCGCCCGCCGAGGTGCTGCCCTGCTGGCGCGCCGGCATCGAGGCCGAGGTCCGCAACCCGACGATCCAGGACGCTTTCTGGTTCGGACTCTACACCGGCATGCGCCGGGGCGAGGTGATGGCGCTGCGCTGGGAGCAGGTGGACATGGCGGCGCTCACCGTTCGGGTCGAGGAGACCAAGACGGGCGTCCCGCTCGAGCTTCCGATCACCCGGCAACTGGCAGCAATCCTCGAGCGGCGGCAGGCGGCCAGAGCGGCCGCGCCCGTCGCCGTCCGGGACTGGGTGTTTCCCTCCCCTGCCAGCGCGTCGGGGCATATCGAGGATCCGCATTACCTCTATCCCCGCATCACGAAAGCCGGCGGCGCGAAGTTCTGGTTTCACGCCTTCCGGAACTGCTTCATCACGGTGTCCGAGCGGGACTTGATGCTGCCCTCGGCGCTCACCAAGCGCCTCCCGGCCCAATGACGTGACCGAGGGCTACGCTGCGGACTGGACCATCGCCCAGCTTCGCAAGCCTGCGCAGAAAGTTGCCGACCGGATCGAGGCCTTGATGGGCCGTTCCCGAACTCGTCCTGCCCGGCCGTAGAACGCTGAACCCTCCGGGCGTTCCACGAGCGCCAGGATTCGCCGACCAATCCGCTTCGGAACCACGCTGCCGATAGGGTCAGCACGGTAGTTCGGCTGACCCCCGCCCGCCGGGTGGGCTGTGGCTGCCGGACGGATGTGGCATGGTGGGAGGCGTGGACGCATCCGCCGCTTGCGCCCGCCGCAGAGGCGCAGGGCGGGCGGCAAAGGGGAGTCGGGCCGCCCGCCATGAGCACGGAGTCGAGGGAAGGGGCAGGCGGCCGCCACACCGGGCGCAGGTGGGAAGGCGTGCTCCTGATGATCTTCACCTGCGCCTGCTTCGCCGGCATGTCGGCGGCCATCCGCCACCTTTCGGCGGAGCTCTCGGTGTTTCAAATCGCCTTCTTCCGCAATGCCGTCGGCACCCTGATCCTGGTCCCCTTCATGATCAGGATCGGCTTCGGCCCCTTCGAGCGCACCCGGGTCCGCCTGTTCGCGGCCCGCAGCGTGATCGGCATCGCTGCCATGTGGGTCTGGTACTCGGCGCTTCAGATGACGCCGCTCGCCGAGGCGATCACGCTCAATTTCACGGTCTCGCTCTGGATGATCCCGGTCGCCATCCTGATGCTCGGCGAGCGGGTCGGACCACGCCGCTGGATTGCCACCGTCGTGGGCTTCGCCGGGGTCCTGATCGTCCTGCAGCCGGGCGCCGAGACCTTCACGATCGGCGGCCTGCTCGCGATCGTCGCGGCGCTGCTCTTCAGCATCTCGATGGCGATGATTCGTCTGCTGGCACGCACCGAATCGCCGCTCGCCATCGTCTTCTACATCAACGTTCTGATGACGCCGCTCTCGCTCGGCCCGGCGCTCTGGTGGTGGGAGACGCCGACGCTGACGCAGCTCGGCTGGCTGCTCGGCATCGGCTGCGTGCTGACGCTCGCGCATTTCTCGATGGCGCGCGCTCTCTCGATCATGGAGGCGACGGCGGTGGTGCCGCTCGACTTCACCCGCCTCCCCTTCGCGGTGCTGATCGGCTGGTTCGCGTTCGGCGAGTTTCCGGGCTTCTGGACCTGGATCGGCGCGCTCTTCATCATCGCCAGCGCAATCTATATCGCCCGCCGGGAGGCGCTCCTCGCGCGCCGCCGCCCCGGCGTCGTCAGCGCGTAGACGCAAGCGAGGCGCCGCTCCCGGCCCCGTATCTTTTGCAGGCATCGGCGCTTTGCTATGTAGACGGCCGGATCACGGCGGGATCAGCGAGGGAGTCAGACATGGATATCGGCGGGCAAACGGCGATCGTCACCGGCGGCGCCTCCGGCCTTGGTGCGGCAACGGCGCGCAAGCTTGCCGCCGCCGGCGCCAGGGTCGGCGTTCTCGACATGAACGAGGCGCTGGCGCACGAGGTTGCGGCGGAGATCGACGGCGCCGCCGCCGTGTGCGACGTGCGCGACCCGGCGAGCCACGAGGCCGCCTGCGCGGCGGTGCGCGAGGCGCTCGGGCCGGCGCGCATCCTCGTCGCCTGCGCCGGCATCGCGCCCGGCGCCAAGCTGGTGGGGCGCGACGGCAGCCCGAGCCCGCTGGGAAAGATCACCCGCGCGATCCAAGTAAACCTGATCGGCACGATCAACTCGTGCCGCCTCGCCGCCGCCGACATGGCGGCCCAGGAGCCGCTCGACGACGGCGAGCGCGGCGTCATCATCACCACCGCCTCGGTCGCCGCCTTCGAGGGGCAGATCGGTCAGCTCGACTATGCCGCGTCGAAGGGCGGGGTCGCGGCGATGACGATCCCGCTGGCGCGCGAGCTCGCCCGCGACGGCGTTCGCGTGAACTGCATCGCGCCCGGACTGATGGACACCCCGATGATGGCCGGCCTGTCGGATCCGGTGAAGCAGTCCCTGCTGGAGACCACGGTCTATCCGAGGCGCCTCGGCGCCGCCGAGGAGTACGCCGCGCTCGCTGCGCACATCGTGGAAAACACCTTCATCAACGGCTCGGTGATCCGCTTCGACGGGGCGCTCAGGATGGCGCCGAAATAGCGCGCGCCCCCGCCGGGCGGGGCCACCGGCAGACCAGGAGGGCCGTCGATGACAGCGGCGCACACAGGGACGGACATCGGACAGAGCGCGCGGGACTACGCCCGTATCGAAGCAGCGATCGACTATCTGGAGGCGCACGGCCGTGAACGACCCGATCTCGGCGGCGCGGCGCGGGAGGTCGGGCCGAGTCCCCATCATATCCAGCGCCTGTTCCGGCGCTGGGCGGGCATCCCGCCCGAGCGCTTCGGACAGGTGCTGACTCTGGACTACGCCAGAGCGCAGCTCGAAGCCTCCGCCGCAGCGCCCGATACAGCCCTCCGGACGGAATCGTCCTGCCCCTCCCGGCTGCACGATCTCTTCGTCACTTGCGAGGCGATGAGCCCCGACCCCCTGAAGCGCGGCGGCGCCGGCGTGGATATCGCCTACGGCGTACACCCGAGCCCCTTCGGCCCCTGCTTCGTCGGCCGCACCGGACGCGGCGTCTGCGCCCTCGGCTTCGTCGACGGCGACGCCCGGTCCGTCCGCGCCGCGTTCGAGCGCCGATGGCCCGCCGCGCGCTTCCACGAAGCCCCCGGCGCCACTGCAGAGGCCGCGGCGCGCCTCTCGGAGCGGCGGTCGGCCGGCGGCGACGCGCTGCGGCTCGTCCTCGCCGGCACCGACTTCCAACACAAGGTGTGGGAGGCGCTGCTGCGGATTCCCCCCGGCCGGATCGTCTCCTATCGGGCGCTGGCGCAGGCGTTGGGGCTGCCGCGCTCGGCGCGCGCCGTCGGCGGCGCCGTCGCCGCCAACCCGATCGCCTATCTGATCCCGTGTCACCGGGTGATCCGGCACTCGGGCCGCCTCTCGAACTATGAGTGGGGGCGCTCCCGCAAGCGCGTCATGCTGGCCTGGGAGGCGGTGCGCTTCGGCTCGGCGGCGCCGGATGCCGAACGGGCAGGCGCCGCGGGCGATGCCGCGCGGGCGCCGCAGGAAGGGCTCAGCGGGCTCTCGCCTGCGCCTCGCGGATGAGGGCGCGGAGACGGCTGGGCGGCAGCGGCAGGCTGTCGATGGCAACGCCGAGGGGCTTGAGCGCGTCCTCGATGGCGGCGGCGATCGCCGGCGGGCCGCCCATCCGTCCGCCCTCGCCGCCGCCCTTCACGCCGTATTCGGTGAAGGGCGAGGGCGTCTCGACATGGCCGACCGCGATGTCCACCGGCGTCTCCTTGATGGTCGGGATCAGATAATCGGTCCAAAGCGCGGTGGTGAGCTGACCGGCCTCGTCGTAGCGGAACTCCTCGAAGAGCGCGGTGCCGATACCGTTCACCGTGCCGCCCCTGATATGCCCCTCCAGCGTCATGGGATTGACCATCGTCCCGCAGTCGTGGACGGCAGCGTAGTGGAGGAAGCGCACCTGACCGGTCTCGATATCCACCTCGACCACCGGGATGTGACAGCTATGGCCCATGATGGGGTAGAAGATTCCCATGTGGCGCCCCTCCTCGTCGGGAAGGGTGGTCACCGGATGGTCGTAAACGTAGGTCGCATCGAGGCCGCTGGTGAGATCGAGGTCGTCCGGCATGCTGAGCCGGTAGTAGTGCGCCTTGTCGGCGAGCTCGCCGATGCTCATCTTCATGTCGGGCACGCCCTTGACGTGCACCGCACCGTCATGGAGCGCGAGGTCCCGCACGTCAGCCTCCATCAGGTGAGCGGCGATGCGGAGCATTTTCTCGCGGATCTTGCCGGCGGCGCCGACGATGGCGCCGGTCACCATGACCGTGAAGCGGCTGCCGCCCGGCCCGGTCGAGTTGAGGCCCTGATCGGTGTCCGAGTAGGTGATCTCGATATCCGCCGGGTCGATGGTGAGCTGCTCGGCGAGCACCTGGGCGGCGACCGTCTCGGGGCTGTTCCCCCAGAAAGGCGAGTGCAGGGTGACAAAGGCCTTGCCGGTGGGGTCGATCTTGACCGAGACGCCGTCGGGTGAGCTGGTCCACTCCACGCCGGGCTCCAGGTTCCACATCCAGAACTCGGTGGCGCTGAAGACGCTCCGCTCCTGGCAGGTCGCGACACCGATGCCGATATAGCGCCCCTCTGCCCGCGCCTCAGCCTGCTTCGCCCGCCAGTCCTCCAGCTTGGCGAGTCTCATCGTCTCGTCGAGGACCGTCTCGTAGTCGCCGCTGTCGTACATGTTCCCGGTCGGGATCAGGTAGGGGAACTGGTCCTTGCGAATAAAGTTCTGACGCCGCAGCGCGATGCGGTCGACGCCGAGCGTGTCCGCAGCCGCGTCGACGAGCCGCTCGATCACGAAGTTGGCGACCTCGGAGCCGAAGCCGCGGTAGGCGCCCTGCTGACACTTGTTGGTCAGCACAGCGGCAAGATCGACCTCGACGCTGTTGATGCGGTAGGGGCCGACGCATTGCGAGAGCGCATTGCCGTGCTGACCGACGCCGAACTGAAGATAGGCGCCGTAGTCATCGATGATCCGGGTTTTGAGGCTGAGCAGAGTGCCGTCCCGCTTGAGCGCGAGCTTGGCGTCGTAGACCCGGTCGGAGGCGTGGTTGTCGCAGCTCGTGGTGTTGTCGATCCGGTCCTCCATGAACTTGACCGGGCGGCCGGCGGCGCGCGCCAGCGCGGCGGCGAGGACCGGGACCTTGTGGACGAACATCTTGCTGCCGAAGCTGCCGCCGGCGAGGGTCGGCACGATGTTGAGCTTGTGGGGCGGCACACGCAGCGTGCTCGCGATCATCCAGCCGCAATAGTTGTACATCGACGTGTTGCACTGGATCGTGAACCTGCCCGCGCCTTCGTCGTAGGCTGCGACGGCCCCCACCGTCTCCAGCGGCTGACCGCCGGAGCGCGGCCAGCGGAAGCGGCGCTCGATCACCAGGTCGGCGGCGGCGAAATCCTCCGCAACCGGCCCGAAGGTGAGCGTGCGCTCGAGCGCGATGTTGGTGTCGCCGCGCTCGGGATGCAGGACGGCATCGCCCGTGGAGGAGAGCGCTTCTTCGGGGTCGACGACGGGGGGCAGCGGATCGTAGATGACCTCGATCAGCTCGCAGGCATCCTCGGCAATGTAGCGGTCCTCCGCGGCGACCGCCGCCACCGCCTCGCCGACATGGCGCACCCGGCCGCAGGCGATCACCGGCTGGTGCACCGGCGGGCTTGCCCACGTGGGCAGCGGGTCGCAGACTCGCGCGGCGTCGGCGCCGGTCATCACGCAGAGAACGCCGGGCAGCGCCCGGGCCTTGCTCGCGTCGACGGAGACGATCCTGGCGTGCGCGTGGGGGCTGCGCAGCACCGCCGCGTGCGCCATCCCGGGCAGGGCGACATCGTCGGCGTAGACCCCCTTGCCGACGAGCAGGCGCGGGTCCTCCACCCGCTTCATGCTCTTGCCGATCCACGTCAGGTCGGCGCGGGGCGTCTCGCGCTGCCGGCTCTCGGGGATATGGCCGCGCTCGCTCATGCGCTGTCCTCCCGCATCAGAAGCGCCGCGTGTTGTATGGACTCGACGATGGTCTGGTAGCCGGTGCAGCGGCACAGATTGCCCGAGATGGCATCGCGGATATCGTCGACCGACGGGTCCGGATTCCGCTTCAGGAGCTCGACGGCGGTCATCAGCATCCCCGGCGTGCAGAAGCCGCACTGAAGGCCGTGCTTCTCCCAGAACGCCCGTTGCACCGGATGCATCGCCTCGACCGAGCCCAGCCCCTCGATGGTCTCGAGTGCGGCGCCGTCCGCCATCACCGCGAACGTGAGGCACGAGCGCACGGTGACGCCATCCATCATCACCGTGCAGGCGCCGCAGACCCCGTGCTCGCAGCCGACATGGGTGCCGGTGAGGCGCAGATCCTCACGAAGCAGGTCGCTAAGCAGCCGGCGCGGCTCGACCGTGCGCTCGTAGGCCCGGCCGTTGACGCTCAGGTTGATCGTCTCGCGCTCCATGTCCCTTCCTCAGGTGCAGCGCTCGGCGGCCCGCCGCAGCGTGCGCCGGGCGAGCACGGCGACGGCGTCCCGCCGGTAGGCCGCGTCGGCGTGGCTGTCGCCGTGAGGGTCGACCGCGTCCCGCGCCGCTGCCGCCGCGCGCTCGATTCCGGCCTCGTCGATCGGCCTGCCGATCAGCGCCGCTTCCGCCGGCTCGAGCCGGGCCGCGCACGCGCCGACCCCGCTTGCCGCCACCCGCGCCCTCTCGCAGCGCCCATTGGCGAGGCGCAGCGTGGCCGCGATGACGGCGATGGCGAAATCGCCGTGCCGGTTGCTGATCTCGGCGAAGGCCCAGCCGTCGGCGCCGCAGCCGGGAAGGCGGATCTCGACCAGGAGCTCGTCCTGCCGCGCGGCGGTTTCGTAGGCGCCGAGGAAGAAGTCCCCGGCCGGGATCGCGCGGCGGCCGCGCACGCTCCGCAGTACCAGCACCGCGCCCGCTGCGATCATCACCGCCGGCGCTTCGGAGGAGGGATCTGCGTGGCAGAGATTGCCGCCCAGCGTGCCGCGGTTGCGCACCGTGTGGTGGGCGATGGACCCGTAGGCCTCAGTCAGCAGCGGGCACCGCGCCCGGACAAGGTCCGAGTGCTTGACGGCGTTGTGGCGGGCAAGAGCGCCGATGGCGATACCGTCGCCGTCGGCCCGGATATCATCGAGGCTGGGCACCCGGTTGATATCGACGAGACAGGCGGGCTTGATCAGCCTGAGGTTCATCATGGCGATCAGGCTCTGGCCGCCCGCGAGGACGCGGGAGTCCGGGTTCTCGGCGAGCGCCTGGAGTGCGCCGTCGACGCTTGCAGCGCGCAGGTAGCGGAAGCGCGGCGGCTTCATCGCGCCAGGGCGTCATGGACGGCGCGCTTCGCCATCACGCCAACGAGATGCGCACGATAGTCCCTGTCGGCATGGAGGTCCTCGTTCAGGCCCTCGCTCGCCAGCGCGATGCCGTCGAGCGCCTCGACGGAGAAATCCCCGGCGAGCGCCGCCTCCATCTCCGCCACGCGGAAGACGTGGGGCCTCGCGCCTGTGATCGCGACCCGCGCCGCGCCGCCGGCGAGGGAGACCATCGCCGCAACCACCGCGAAGCGCGAGGCCTGGTTGCCGAATTTGGCCCAGCCCGCGCGCTCGGGAACCGGGAAGTCGATCGAGAGCACGATCTCGCCCTCCTCCAGCGCGGTCTCATAGAGCCCGGTGAAGAAGTCATCGGCGGCGATGCCGCGGCGGTCGGTATTGACCGCTGCCCCCAGGCCGAGGAGGCCGGCCGGATAGTCGGCCGCCGGGTCTGCGAAGCAGATCGAGCCGCCGATGGTGCCGCGGTTGCGCACCTGCACGTCGCCGATCGAGCCGGCGAGCGCCGCGAGCGCCGGGATCGCCGCCCGCACCACGGGCGATTCCGCGACCGCCGCGTGCCGCGTCATCGCGCCGATCCGCAGGTGGCCCTCGCGCCGCTCGATCCCGGCCAGGTCATCGATGCCGTTGAGATCGACCAAATCGGCGCAGGAGGCGAGGCGGAAACGAAGCGTCGGAAGCAGGCTCATGCCGCCGGCAAGCAGGCGCGAGTCCCCGCTCGCCGCGAGCCGGGCCCTGGCGTCGTCGAGGGAGGAGGGGCGGTGGTAGGTGAACGGATACATCGGCCCCTCTCCCTCAGCCGCGCATCGCGGCGGCGCCGGCCGCGATCGACCTGACGATGTTGTGGTAGCCCGTGCAGCGGCAGAGGTTGCCTTCGAGCTCCCTGCGGATCGTTGCCTCGGACGGCGCCTCGTGGCGCTTCGCGATGTCGATCCCCATCATCACCATGCCGGGCGTGCAGAAGCCGCATTGCAGGCCATGATGCTGCTTGAACGCGGCCTGCATCGGATGGAGCCGGTCGGGTCCGGCGATACCCTCGATGGTGGTGATCTCGGCGCCCTCGAGCTGCGCTGCGAGCAGGGCGCAGGACTTGGCCGGCCGGCCGTCCAGATGCACCGTGCAGGCGCCGCACTGGCTGGTGTCGCAGCCGATATGGGTTCCGCTGAGCTTGAGCTGCTCGCGCAGGAAATGGACCAGGAGGGTGCGCGGATCCACTGTCGCGGTGACCTCCCGGCCGTTCACGGTGAAGGTTGCGGACGCCTCTTCCATCGCATCGTCCCTGCCGTTGTCCCCTGACATTGTTCCGGGTGCTAGCGGCGCGCCCGCTTCGCGTCCTCGATGGCGCGCCAGATCTTCTTCGGTGTCATCGGCTGCGTAATCTGCCGCACACCGAGATGCCAGAGCGCATCGATGACCCCGTTGGCAACGCAGGCAGGCGCGCCGATGGTGCCGCTCTCGCCCGCGCCCTTGGCACCCAGCGGGTTGCCGAGCGCCCGGGTGAAGTGGGAATCGAGGCCGAAGGAGGGCACATCCTCGGCGTGGGGCACGGCGTAGTCCATGAAGGTGCCGGCAAGGTACTGGCCGGTTTCGGCATCGTAGGCGCACTCCTCCATCAGCGCCTGGCCGATGCCCTGGACCAGCCCGCCGTGGACCTGCCCCTCCAGCACCATCGGGTTGATGACCGTGCCGACGTCGTCCACCGCCCAGTAGTTGCGGAGCGTCACGGCGCAGGTCTCTGGATCGACGAGAACGACGCAGAGATGGACGGCCGAGGGATAGGTGCAGTCTTCGGGATCGAAGAACGAGGTCTCTTCCAGGCCGATCTCCAGGTCGGGCGGCCGGTCGCCGGAATGGTAGGCGGCGTTGGCCACCGCCGAGAACGCGAGCGTCCGGTCCGTACCCTTGACCGTGAATGCCCCGTCGGCGAGGTCGAGATCCTCGGGCGCGCACTCCATCATGTGCGCCGCCAGCCGCTTCGCCTTCGCCACCACCCGGTCCGCGGCGGTGTAGACCGCCATGCCGGCGGTGGAGAGAGAGCGCGAGCCCCAGGTGCCGATCCCCATGGGCACCCGGTCGGTATCGCCCTCGACCAGGTCGATATGGTCGATATCGCAGCCGAGTCGGTCGGCGGCGATCTGGCTCCAGGTCGTCTCGTGGCCCTGCCCGTGGCTGTGGCTGCCGGCAAAGACGGTGATCCGCCCGTCCGGGTGGACGCGCACGCTTGCCACGTCGTAGCAGCCGATCTTGGCGCCGAGATCGTTCATCATCTTGACTGGGCCGGCGCCGGCCATGTCGAAGAAGGCCGCTATGCCGATGCCCATCCACTGGCCCTGCGCCCTGAGCGCGGCCTGCTCGGCGCGGAGCGCGTCGTAGCCGGCGAGCGCTCTGGCTTTCTCCATGAGCGCGGGTGGATCGCCCGAATCGTAGGTGATCCCGACTGCAGTCCGGTACGGAAACTTCTCCGGCGGGATCAAGTTGCGGGCGCGCAGCTCCAGCGGGTCGATGCCCATTTCCTGCGCCCCGTTCTCGATCAGGCGCTCGACCTGATAGACGGTCTCGGGCCGGCCGGCGCCGCGGTAGGCGTCCACCGGCGTCGCATTGGTGTAGACGGCGCGCACCGTGGTGTGGATCGCCGGGATGTCGTAGGCGAGCGACAGCATCGTGAAGTGATAGGCGTTGGTGATGCTCGCCTGCCACTGGCTTTCGTAGGCGCCGAACGCACCCAGAGTCTCGAACTTCACGCCGAGGATCCTGCCGTCCTCGTCGAAGGCCATGCGCCCGACCGTATGGTGGTCTCTCGCGTGCGTGTCCCCCAGCAGGCATTCGGAGCGTGTGCCCACCCAGCGCACCGGGCAGCCGGAGACAATGGCTCCCCACAGCACCAGCGGCTCCTCGGGATAGTGATACAGCTTCATCCCGAAGCCGCCGCCGACATCCGGCGCGATCACCCTGAGCTTGTGTTCGGGGATGCGCAGCGACTTGGTGAAGTAACGGCGCACGATGTGCGGCGCCTGGTTGGTGGTCCACACCGTGTAGCGGTCATTGACCGTATCGTGGTGGCCCATGTAGCAGCGGGGCTCGATGGACGACGCGGTGACGCGGTTGGTGGGCACCACCACCTCGGTAACGTGATGGGCCCTCGCCAGCGCCGCCTCGGTCTCCGCCTTCAGCCCATGTTCGGTCACCAGCACCTCGTTGGTGCCGAGCGCGGGATGCACGAGCGGGGTTTCGGGGTCGAGCGCCCTGGCGGTGACAGGATTGGCCGGCCGCTCTTCGTAGTCGACCTCGACCGCTTCGGCGGCGTCGAGGGCCTGGTGGCGGTCCTGGGCGACGACCATGGCGACGATCTCGCCAACGCAGCGGACCGTGCCGTCGACGCAGATGAAGGGGCGGTTGACGGTGCGCGCGGGCGCTCCGCTCCTGTCCTTGACCGGCCACACGCCCTCCGCCTCGCCATAGCCGGCAGCAGTCCAGTCCGCGCCGGTCAGCACCGCGAGCACCCCCGGCATCGCGGCGGCCCGTGCGGTATCGACGCGGGTCAGCGCGGCGTGGGCATGGGGGCTGCGGACGAACGCGGCGTGGGCAATGGGCTGGTCGAGGGTGACATCCTCGACGAAACGGCCGCGGCCCAGGAGGAAGCGGTCGTCCTCCCGCCGTCGGATCGCTTGGCCTACATACATAGGACCCTTCCCTGCGCGCGGGCCGCTCTTGCCGGCAGCCTCTCTGCGCCTGCAGCTTACGTCAGCCGGCAACATTATCACTGCGGGCGGCGCGGCAACAATGTCTCGGCCCCGACGGTGACGTAAGAGATTATGTGTCAGTGGGGAAGGGGGTACTCCCTGTGGTTGAGCAACGACCACGAGCAGGAGCACCCCGATGCCACAGCATGCTGCGACGATTGAGAGTCTACCGATGGCCTTCGCGATGGTGAAGGAGATGCAGGCGGACGGTCTGGAGTGGGGCGAGGATTATCGTCCGCTTGGCCGCCAGGCGCTGGCCGAGATCATCCAGGGCCGGATGGCCGAGGCGGTCGATCGCTGGCTCGACAGCCTCGATGGCTGCGCCATGCGCGACCGGCGCAACGGCTTCTATGCGCGCCACCTGCTGAGCGCGCTCGGCGACATCGAGCTCAGGGTGCCGCGCACCCGGCACTTCTGTCCGACCGAGGTGCTGAAGAGCTATGCAAGACGTGCGCCGGAGATCGAGCGCGCCATCCTGGCCGGCTTCGTGCTAGGCCTCAGCACCCGCAAGGTGGGCGAGGTCCTGCTCGCCCTGCTCGGGCGCAGCGTCTCGGCCGCTACCGTCAGCCGGGTTGCCAAGACCCTGGACGCCGCCGGCGCCGCCTTCCATGCACGCCCGCTCACCACGCCTTACAAGGTGCTCATGCTCGACGGCGTGGTGCTGGCCCGCAAGACCGGGGCCGGTGCTCTCAAAAGGCCGGTGCTGGTGGCGCTCGGCATCCGCGCCGACGGCAAGAAGGAGATCATCGACTTCCATCTGGCACGCAGCGAGAGCGCCGCCGAATGGGAGCGCTTCCTGACCGGCCTCTACCGTCGCGGCCTCAGCGGCGAGGGCCTGGAGGTGATCTGCGCCGACGGCGGCCAAGGCCTCAGCGCCGCCCTGCCGACCGTCTATCCCGGCATCCCCCTCCAGCGCTGCTGGGCGCACAAGATCAGAAACATCCTCGACAAGGTGCGCAAGGCCGACCAGGACGCCGTCAAGGCCGGCCTCCACGCCATCATGAACGCCCCCAACCGGCCCAGGGCACGCAGCGCCGCCCGACGCTTCGCCGACGCCTGGGAGAACACCTATCCCAAGGCCGTCGCCTGCCTGCGCAACGATCTCGACGAGCTCCTCACCTGCTTCCGCTACAAGACCCTCGAAGAGCGAAAGCAGGTGAGAACCACCAACGCCATCGAACGCAGGTTCCGGGAGGTCCGCCGGCGCACCCGCCCCATGGGAACCTTCCAGGACAAGACCTCCATGGACCGCATCCTCTTCGCCATCTTCATCCACCAAAACAAAACACAGAGAGCCGCTACCCCTTTCTCCCTGACACATAAATCTTGACGTTACCGCCCCGACAGACGCGCTTTTCCCCCTGGGTGCGCGGGCGTCCCCGCCCGCATGTTTCTTCTCTCTGTTGATGCACGAAAAGAGGACGCGCCTCTGGCGCGTTGCCGGCAAGATGCCCGCGCACCCAGGAGCCTGCCTCAGCCCTGTCAACCGGCCCCGGCAAATGGTTTCCGGTCCCGGCAAATGGTTTAGGGTGCCGCGTCATGACCGAGGGAGTCGTCGCGCCGGAGCGGCCGCCCAGCGCGGCCATGCCCTTCGAGCGCCATCTGATCCGGACCGCCCGACTTGCCGGCCCCGTGATCCTCGCACGGGCTGGGCTGCTGGTGATGGTCGCGGTCGATTCCGCGATGCTGGGCCATTATCGGACCGACGCGCTCGCGCACTATGCGGCGGCGAACGCCGCGCAGGTGGTCGTAATTCTGATCGGCGTGGGGCTTCTGCAGGGCACGGTGATCCTCGTCGCGCAGGCGCACGGCGCGCGCGACAGCGCCGCCTGTGGCGCCTATTGGCGTGTCAGCTTCGCCCACGGCGCGGTCCTCGGCGTGGTCATGGGGCTTTTCTGCCTGCTCGGCAGATGGACCCTCGCGGCGACAGCGCAGGAGCCCGAGGTCGCCGCCGGCGGCGGCCGCGTGCTCGACATGATCGCCTGGGGGGCGCCGGCGCTGATGATGTGGGTCGTGTGCACCCACTTTCTGGAGGGCCTCAGCCGGCCTGTTCCCGGCATGCTGGTCATGTTCGGGGCGGTGCTCCTCAACGTGCTGCTCAATTGGATCCTGATTTTCGGTAACTTCGGCGGCCCCGAGCTGGGGGCGGAGGGCGCCGCCATCGCGACCTCGCTGGTGCGTTGGGCGATGTTGGCGGCGATGTTTCTCGTCGTGATCCGTCAGCCCGATGCCGACGCGCTCGGCATACGCCAACCCGTCGCCGATTTCTGGGCGATCTCGCGGCGGCTCCGGCGCATCGGCTATCCCCTTGGCGCGGCGCGGGGCCTCGAAACCACGGCCTTCGCCGCGCTGGTGATGCTGGCCGGTCACCTCGGCACGGCGTCGCTCGCCGCCTACCAGATCGGCTACAACCTGATCGGGCTGGTCTTCATGTGCGCGATCGGGACCGCAGCGGCGAGCATGGTGCGCGTCGGCAATGCGGTCGGCCGCCGCAATGCCACCGATATCGTTCGCGCCGGCTGGGCCGGCGTCTTGCTCATCGCCTGCCTCATGGCCTGTCTGGCCGGGCCCTTTCTCGGCCTCAACGCGCAGCTTGCAGGCCTCTACACCGACGACCCGGCGGTGCTGCCGCTGGCCGCGGTGCTCATCGGCATTTGCGGTCTGGTCCTGGTGTTCGACGGGATGCAGGCGGTCCTGATGGGCGCGCTGCGCGGCGTCGCCGACGTCTGGGTGCCGCCGGGGCTCCAGCTCATCTCATGGTGGTGCGTCTCGCTGCCCATCGGCTATGTGCTGGCCTTCGTGGTGGGGGTCGGGGTCGAGGGCCTGATGTGGGGCATTCTGGCAGGCGCGCTCAGCGCCAGCACCCTGCTCTCGGCCCGCTTCCTCGCCGTGGCCCGGCGCCCGATCGCCCGCTATTGATACGGCTGCCGGCGGCGCGCCCCAAAATCGCCACAGTGGCAGCATAATCGAGGCAGCCGCCGCAGGAGGGGTGACAGGGTGCCCTCGACCATCGCGCTCGTCGACGACGACCGGCATCTGCTCACCTCGGTCACGATGGCGCTCGAGGCGGAGGGCTTCGTCGTCCGGCCCTACAGCGACCCGGTGAAGGCGCTCCAGGACCTGCTGAAGCAGCCGGCCGATCTCGCGGTGCTCGATATCAAGATGCCCCGGATGGACGGTCTGGAGTTGCTCGCCCGGCTGCGGAAGCACTCGGCGATACCGGTGGTGTTTCTGACCTCGAAGGATGCCGAGGACGATCAGCTCTACGGCCTGAGCCAGGGCGCGGACGACTACATTACCAAGCCCTTCTCGATCCGCCTCCTGGTCGGGCGGATCCGCGCAATCCTGCGGCGCGCCGATCCGGCAAGAAGCGTCGATGCATCGGGCGCCCTCACGGTGCGGGGCGCGCTGGTGCTCGACGAGGACCGCCATCTCTGCACCTGGCGCGGCGCGGCGCTCTCGCTGACGGTCACCGAGTTTCTGCTGCTGAAGGCGCTGGCCCAGCGTCCCGGCCACGTCAAGAGCCGGAACCAGTTGATGGACGCCGCCTACGGCGACCAGATTTATGTCGAGGACCGCACGATCGACAGCCACGTCAAGCGCATCCGCAAGAAATTCAGGGCCATCGATCCGGCCTTCTCGCAGATTGAGACGCTCTACGGTGTCGGTTACCGATACACCGCCGCGTGACCCGATCCAGGACGATTTGCAGGCGGCGCGGGCCGCCCCGCAGACGAGGGCCAAGCGCCGCCCGCGGCCGCCCATCGTCTTCCCTCTCACCGCCCGGATTCTCGCCATCAACGTCATGGCGCTGGGGGTCCTTGTCGCGGGCTTCTTCTACCTCGACCACCTCCAGCACGACCTCATGGACGCCAAGCTGGACGCGCTGGCGCGGGAGGCCTCCCTGCTCGCCGCGGCGCTCGGCGAAAGCGCGGCGGCGGCCGGCGCCGCGGCGGAGGACGGCCTCGACCGCGCCGCCGCCGGGACTCTCGTTGGCCGTCTGAATATCCCGGGCGACACCCGCGCGCTGCTCTTCGACGCCGACGAAACCCTCGTCGTCGATTCGCGGCGGCTGCCGATGGCGGCGATCCACACGACCGAATTGCCGCCGCCCGAGGCGGAGCGCGGCATCATCGGCCGGGTGGCGGACGCGGTCTACGAGTGGATCACCGCGCGTCTGCCGCCGCGCACCACGGTGCCGCTCTACATCGAGCCGGGAGACCCGCACGCCGCCGACTTTCCCATGGTGCTGGACACTCTGGAAGGCCGTGCCGGCCGGGCGATGCACAGGACGCAGGACGCCCGGCTGGTCGCGGTCGCGGCCGCGCCGGTGCAGCCCTTCCGCCGGGTTCGAGGCGCCTTGCTGCTGGTCGCGGACGCCGACGACGTCCTGGAGAGCGTGCGCAACGCCCGTTTCACCATCATGCAGGCGTTCGCCATCGCCCTCGGCATCACCGTCCTTCTCAGCCTCTATTTCGCGAGCACGATCACGCGCCCGGTGCGGCGCCTCGCACGCGCGGCCGAGCGGGTGCGCGCGGGCGGCGGACGCAAGGTGGCGATCCCCGACTTCACGGCGCGCCGCGACGAGATCGGGCGCCTGTCCGAGGCGCTCAGGGATATGACCGAAGCCCTGTGGGTGCGCATGGACGCGATAGAGCGCTTCGTCGCCGATGTCGCGCACGAGGTGAAGAACCCGCTCAGCTCGGTGCTCAGCGCCGTCGATACCGCGCGCCGCGTCACCGACGAAGAGAAGCGCGCGACGCTGCTCGCGCTCGTCGGCGAGGATGTGAAGAGGCTGGACCGGCTGCTGAGCCAGATCGCCGACGCCTCGAAAATCGATACCGAATTGGCCCGCGCCCAGCTGCGGCCGGTGGACCTTGGCGCCATGCTGACCACACTTGCCGCGATGCACGGCGTTGCCGCCGCGGCGGGCGAGCGCGCCGCGGCGGTGCGCATCGAGATCGAGGGCGACGGCCCCTTCGTGGTGCTCGGCGTCGAGGACCGCCTCGCTCAGGTGCTCCAGAACCTCGTCGGCAATGCCCGCTCGTTCAGCCCGCCGGGGGGGACCGTCACGCTGAGGCTTCGGCGCGACGGCCCCTGGATCGAGGCCGCCGTCGAGGATGAGGGCCCCGGCGTGCCGACCGGGATGGAGGACGCGATCTTCCGCCGCTTCTACACGTTCCGCCCCGGGGGCGAGGCGTTCGGCGCGCATTCGGGCCTCGGGCTCAGCATCTCTCGCCAGATCGTGGACGCCCACGGCGGCCGGCTGACCTGCGCCAATCGGCTCGATTCGGCCGGCGCCATCCGCGGCGCCCGCTTCCGTCTGGAGCTTCCAGGCAGCACCGTCCGCACGGTGCGGGATCGACAGGACACTAGCCGCCCGGCTCGATCGCGATGGTCCTCATGATGTCGGGTGCGGTCGGGCGGATCAGATCGATGTGAAGCAACCCGTTGTCGAGGCGGGCGCCCATGACCTCCATCCCGTCGGCGAGCAGGAAGGTGCGGTGGAAGCGGTGCGCGGCGATCCCGCGATGCAGGTAGACGGCGCCGTTGTCCTCGGCCTGCCGGCCCCGGATGTGCAGTTCGCTGCGCTCGACGGTGACCTCGAGATCGTCCTCATCGAAGCCGGCCACGGCGAGGCTGATGCGCAGCCGGTCGTCCGCCGCCTGCGCGACGTTGTAGGGGGGATAGCTCTCGCTCGAGGAGCGGGCAAGGCGCTCGACCACCTCCTCGAGGCGGTCGAAGCCGAGCAGCAGGGGGCTGCTGAACGGTGACAGTCGTGCCATTGCCTGGCCCTCCTCCAGCGAGCGCATGGCGGCTGGCGCACCCGGCAGGGGCGCACGCCCTGAAGCGATTGGCCGCTGCCGCCGCGCGCCGGCAGCCCGGCTCTCATGTGGGAATCGCACGCCGGCGAATCAACCGGCCGCCAGCGTCGATCGTGAGAAGACGGAGACGGCGTGACGGGGCGAGGAAGGCCGTCATCGCCTTGCAGCGGCTTTCGGTGCAGGCGATTTGGTGCGGGGTGATCTGCGGAAGCAGCAGCGTGCCCCCTCCTGGGTGCGCGGGCGTCCTCGCCCGCAACGCGCCAGAGGCCGCGTATTGTTCGCCGCAACGCGCCGGCCGCCCTCTCGTACGCAAAGAAACGAAAGAAACATGCGGGCAAGATGCCCGCGCACCCAGGGGAAGGCGCGTCTCCGCTGCGGCGGCCGATCAGATAGCCGTCGAGGGCGGCATGACGGTTGGGTCAGTTACGCGCGCAGCACTCTCGCTCACGGCACCTCTCCTCTGGTTGACGTCGGCATGAAAAAGGGGAGCGGCGGAGGCCGCTCCCCTGAATGCGCCTGATGCGAAGGCGTGATCAGAAGCTGACGGAGGTCCCGAACATGACTTGGGTCCAGTCCGACTCCCCCATGCCAGGCGTGTCCATCGTGCCCGTGTCGGCCTGGGCCTGCAGGCTGACGCCGGGGCCGAGCACGTAGGAGGCGTTGATCGCGTAGCGGTCCTGCTCGGTCTCGCCGCCCATCACTTCCTCTGTTTCGGCATGGCCCCACACCAAGCCGAGCGTGTAGGCTCCGGCGCCGTAGGTGAGGCCGAGGTCGTACGCGATCCTGGTGTGCTGGTTGCTCACGTCGGTGTGGAGCGCGCCGCCGCCGAAGGAGAAGCCGTTCGAGCTGATGGTCGCCCCGTAGCGCAACGCATCCGGCGAGCAGTTCTGCACTTCGCCGCCTGTCATCATGCTCGGGTCCATGAACTCATACATTTTCGCCAATTTGACGGCCGATCCTGACATTTTAGGCCTTACAAGGTGGTCGCCATTCATGTCCATTTTATCGGATTGCACGAGAAGGGGGTTCATACCGTCCCCACCCCACACGTCCATCGCCTTGTCGACCACAGCCATCGCTTTGGGGGTCAGTTTGTGATACTCGTTCTCCATCCCCTTATTCATCACCATGAACACTTCGGCCTCTGACAGGTCGCCTGCACCGATTTTCGCCAGCTTATCGCCGAGCCGGTACATGCCTGTTGCGGGCATCATTGCCGTCTGCGCGACGTTGCTGTTGCACATGCCGTCGTACTCGAAGCTTTCGTAGCCGACCATGGCGCGGAGGCTGGCGTCGCCGAAGTCGGCCGCGTACTCGGCACCCACCGACATATGGTCCTTGTAACCGCCGCCGCCCATCGCGTTGCCGTTGCCGTAGGCCCGGCCGTTCTCGGTATCGCTCGGCGCGTAGCTCACGCCCAGGCGCAAGCCGTTGACGGCAGGCGTGAAGTACACCAGCTTCGCCGCATCCTCTGCGCCGAGCTGGGTGGTGTAGGTGGTGATGTAGCTTCCGGGCGCGAAGATGAAGTGGGGCGAGTTGACGCCGAAGATCCCCGCCGCGCTCGGCGCGAAGTTGGTCAACTGCTGCGCGGCGCTCTCGATGGCGCCCACCTTGATGTCACCGAAGGGGCCGTTGAAGAAGGCGTGGTGCTCGTCGAAGACGTCGTGACCTTCCTCGAAGTTTGCGCTTACGCCGACGGTGATGCCGTTGTCGAGGGTGGTGGACCCGCCGACGGTGAGATTGACGCTATGGCCGACCGAGGGGCTGTGCCTGTCCTCGCCCTGGTCTCCGCTGACGAAGCCGACGGCGGCGTTGTAGTAGCCGCCGACGCTGACCGAGACCGGGCCGGCCATCTCGTCCTCAGCCTGGGCGGCGCCGCCGGCTAGCAGGCCCATCGCCGCGAGTGCCGTCGTCCCCAACAGAACCTTCCTCATCCCTGATTCTCCCTCGACTGCAACCGTTTGCGCCTGAAGCGCCGGGCTGCACTGGTTGGTTTGTCTCCATGCCTGGAGACACCCCGCCCAGGTCCGATCGCAGTCCAACCAAGTGACTGATATTATTGATGTTTCACGAGAGACCGCCGCCGCGCCGGCAGGCGCCGGGCCGCCTCTCAGCACCGAGTCATCACATGTGCCAGAGGCAGATTCCCGTCCGGCGCGGCAGCGATCGTGATATTTCCGCAACAACCCGGCCCAAAAATGCGCCAATCAAGCGAAATTCCCCGCACACCGCACCCGAAGGGCCTGGCAGAAAGGCCCGTTGCCGCCTGCGCCCCCGCGGCGGGGGTGCACCGCCGCGCTCACCAGACTCTGTGCAGACCGAGACTGGAGACCGGGGTTTGAGGAGAAAAGGACGGCCGTAGGAGGATAATTAGTTGTGTCTTACAGAGGGTTGGCACGCCCCCTGCGATATCGCCGGCCTCGGCGCAGCGCCATCACGCGCCCTGCATTTCTTTCCGCGTGTTGGCGCATGTGTTGACAGATCGGCGTCCCCCAAATCCACGGAGGGTTGCGCTGCGGACTGCACCAGCACTCAGTGTCGCGAGCCTGCACAGAAATTCACCGACGGATCGAGGCCCCGGTGGGCGGCGCTGCGGCCTCTCCGGTGCCTGGCGCAAGGGCGGCGGCTGTGCCCATCGTGGCCGCGCTCATGGTTGTAAGCGCCGCCGCCGGCGCTAGGATGGACGCATGACGTTTGCCGAAGGCATGGGCGAGACCCTGGCCACCAAGGCCGGTCTCGGGAAGACCGAGGGGACGCTGCAGGGCCAGATGCGGGAGCTGGAGCAGAGCATGGCCACTCGTCCGGGCGTGATGATGGTGGGCGCCGCGGCCCTTGTCGTGGCGCTCAACAAGCTCCCGTAGCACGCCTGCGCGCGCCCTCCATGCCGCCGCCGGACTCAGAGGGTCCGATGATGAGGATGCTTTTTCCGCCGCTGCCGTCCGACCATTACGAGATTATTTACGTTGATCCCCCCTGGGACTACAAAGGGCAACTTCAGCATGCTGGAGAGGGGAGCGCAGACACGGGAGGAGCCGTCAGACACTATCCGACGGTCACTCTGAACGATCTCAAGGGATTGAATGTCCCTGGTATTTGTGCTCAAGACTGCCTTCTGTTCATGTGGGCGACGAATCCTCATCTGGATCAGGCGATTGACCTGGGCAAGGCGTGGGGTTTCGCGTGGGCGACGGTCGCCTTCGTGTGGGACAAGGTGAGAGTGAATCCAGGATTCTATACGATGAGCCAGTGCGAACTGTGCCTCGTGTTCAAGAGGGGGAAAATTCCGTCGCCGCGGGGGGCCAGGAATGTCCGGCAACTCGTGACCGCCGAGCGCGGCGCACACTCACAAAAACCTGATGAAGTAAGGCAGCGCATCGAGAAAATGTTTCCCGCGCTCCGCAAAATCGAACTGTTCGCACGCGAGAGGGAGGGACTCGCATTGACTGACCGCAACTGGACGACGTGGGGGTTCGAAGCGCGTGGAGCGCAGGCATTTGGAGAGGCGCGGCACCTGGCGCGCTGAGGCAGCGGAGAGAGGGAGAATAGCAGCGCGTCCTGCTTCCGAAGCGCGCATGCTGCTGGACCGGCGCGCGTTCCATCCGGTCCCTTCGTTGCCTCGCGCCTGCCGCGCCCGGGTCTTCATGCCGTCATGCCGCACCACCGTGCGGTGCGGGCACATTTCGGAAGCGAAACAAGAATAGGTTCGTTACTATTATGCGATGGTACTTTATGGACACGCTACTACAAATGCGCAGAATACACAGAAGATGAAGGAGATATACGGCGAAATGGTAGTCTCGTCACAAAACGATGTTATTTTCCGTCGCCGTAGGAACTGAACAGGGCTGTCTTCGTCGAAATTCAGTGACAACAAGCAGCGGGAAACACCCATGAGTCGCGAGTCCGCCTCCACCTCTTCGGCATGCCAGCATGGCGCGATGGAGCAGAGTGCCCCGCCCTGCAACCTCGACGCGGTGCGCCGCTACCGGCTTGCGCGCGTGCGCGAGGCGCTCGTGGCGCGCGACCTCGCGGGCATCGTCCTCTACGACCCGGTGAACATTCGCTACGCCGCCGACGCAGCGAACATGCAGGTTTGGTGCGCCCACAACGAGGCGCGCTACCTCTACGTGCCGGCCGAAGGACCGGTCCGCCTCTTCGAGTTCGGTCGCGTCGACGACCTGCTGGTCTCCGGCCTCGCCACCGTCGACGAGGTCCGCCCGTCCATCCCCTTCCTGTACTTCTCGGCCGGCTCGCAGCAGACGGAAAAGGCGAAGGCGTGGGCCGACGATCTGGACTCGGTGATCAGGTCGTGGAGGGGATTGCGGAAGGCTGCATCGCCGCCGGCTGCGCGCTGATCGGCGGCGAGACGGCGGAAATGCCGGGCTTCTATCCGGCCGGGCGCTACGACCTGGCGGGCTTCGCCGTCGGCGCCATGGAGCGCGGCCCGGCGGACGGCGGTGCGGCTGAGCCGGGCGATATCGTCCTCGGCCTTGCATCGGACGGCGTGCACGCCAACGGCTTCTCTCTCCTCCGCCGGATTGTCGCGCAGGCCGGTCTCGACCTGGCCGGCCCGTCGCCGTTCTCGGAGGAGACGCTCGGCGAGGCGCTGCTGGCGCCGACGCGCATCTATGTCCGCCCGGTGCTGGCGGCGCTGGCGGCGGGCGGCGTTCGGGCGCTGGCCCATATCACCGGCGGCGGCCTGGTGGAGAACCCGCCGCGCGGCCTGCCGCCCGGCCTCGGGCTGCGGATCGACGGCGCCGCCTGGCCGCTGCCGCCAGTGTTCGAGTGGCTGGCCGGCCATGTTGCGCCGGAGGAGCTTGCGCGCGTCTTCAATTGCGGCATCGGCATGACTGTCGCCGCCGCGCCGGAGCGGGCCGAGGCGGTGGCGGCCTGCTTCGAGGCGGAAGGCGAGACCGTCTTCCGCCTGGGTGAGGTGGTGGAGGGCCAGGGGGCGGTGCTGGAGAATCTGGCGCGATGGCGGCGATGAAGGTCGGTGTGCTGCTGTCCGGCCGCGGCAGCAATCTTCAGGCGCTGCTGGACGCCGGGGCGGCCTCCTGGGAGGTCGCGCTCGCGGTCTCGAATGTCCCGAACGCCGCCGGGCTGGCGCGGGCCGAGGCGGCCGGCGTGCCCTCCCGCACCATCCCGCACCGCGATTTTCGGGACCGGGCGGCGTTCGACGATGCGCTCGACGCGGCACTCCGGGCCGCCGGCGCGGACCTTGTCGTGCTGGCCGGCTTCATGCGCGTTCTGGGGCCGGAATTCGCCGCGCGCTGGCGCGACAGGGCGATCAACATCCACCCGTCGCTGCTGCCCGCCTTCCCGGGGCTGGACACGCACCGGCGCGCGCTCGAGGCCGGTGTGCGGTGGCATGGCTGCACGGTGCATTTCCTGCGCGCCGCGCTCGACGCCGGCCCCATCATCGCGCAGGCGGCGGTGCCGGTGCGGGTGGACGACACGGAGGCGGCGCTGGCCGCCAGGGTGCTGGCGCGCGAACACCGGGTCCTGCCGATGGCGGTCGGCTGGATCGCCGAAGGCCGGCTGCGGGTGGAGAACGAACGGGTCGTCCCGGTCGATCCGGAGGATCCGCTGGTCAATCCGTCGCAGTGAGGGCGGCGGGCGGCGGATTATAGTGCCGCCGGCGCATCTTGCAGGGGAGGCGGTGTCCCATGGCGGACTACAACGCGGCGGCGGAACAGGCGCGCCACCAGGCCATCTGGGGCGGTTTCTGCAAGTTTCTCGGCTGGTCCACCGGCGGAGTGGTTGTGCTGCTGGTCATTCTGGCGGCGACGCTGCTGTAACGGAGGCGCGGATTCATGGCCGGGGACAAGGTGAAGGTCGAGGTCGAGCTGAACGCCGACATGCTGGTGCTGCTCGACGATGTCGTGAAGGACTACCGCCTGCCGGACCGGGGCAAGGCGCTGCGCTGCCTGCTCGACTGGCTGGCCGCGGACGGCGACCGGGACACGGTTTTCAAGAAGATCCGCTGCCGGCGCTGCTGAGCGCCCAGGCGGCGGCCTCCTCCACGCTAGCAGTGCAGGGCCCGGGTTCGGGCGGCGGGCGCCGGATCATCACCACCGGAAGGCCGCGTTCGCGTGCAACCGCAATCTTGGCCTCGGTGGCCGCGCCGCCGGATGCCCGCGCGACCAGCGTGCGGATGCCGTAATCGTCGAACAGCCGGCGTTCCGAGGCCAGGTCGAACGGCCCCCGCGCCAGCAGGACGGCCGCGCCCGGCAGCGGCGAGGGGCCGGGGTCTATGCGGCGCAGCAGGAAGCGCCGGTTCCGCAGGCCGGCAAAGGCCTGGAGGCCGCCGGGGCCGAGCGTCAGGAACACCGTGTCCGGCAGTCCGGCAAGCGCGGCGGCGGCGGCGGCGGCGTCCGCAACGCAGAGCCAGCGGTCTCCCGGTTCGCGCCGCCACATCGGCCGCGCGACCGCAAGCCGGGGCACGCCCGCCCTGTCCGCCGCCGCGCGCGCATGGGCGGAGATGCGCGCGGCAAAGGGGTGCGTCGCGTCGATCAGCCTCTCGATGCGTTCCTCGCGGAGAAAGCGGGCGAGGCCGGCTGCGCCGCCGAAACCGCCGATGCGCACCCGGCCGGCCAGGGCCGCCGGCCGCCGGGTCCGCCCGGCAAGCGAATTCGTCACGACGGCCCGGCCGTCGAGCAGGCGGGCAACCGCCGCGCCCTCGCCGGTGCCGCCCAGGATCAGCACACGGGGCCCGAAACAGCCCCCCCATCCAGGGCGCCCCGATTTTGCGTCGCACACATCCATCGCCGGCTTCCACACGCAGCTTCGGGACACTCCCGGTCAGGATACCCGCGGGACGAGCCGCATGAACACACCCTCCACCGGCGGCTTCCCGGTTGGCGGGTCGTGTCTCAGTTTAACATTCGGGCTCGTTGCGGCGTTCATCCGTCACGCCGCGAAGGCCCGTGCCGGCGGGTTTTCGGAACACGCCTCCGTGCCGCGCCGCTTGCATCGCCTCCCTTGTCGTCACCCCGGCCGGAGCGCAGCGCAGAGCCGGGGTCCATCCGCCGCCGTTTCGGCCCTGCGGAAGGATCGCAGACTGGGCCCCGGCTCAAGGCCGGGGCGACAGTAGGGGCGTCCGGGGCGACAAGTGGGGGTCCGGGGTGACGGGGGCCGGGTGCAGCGGGCAGGACCATTCGGGGCACAGCCCGTATTGCGGCCCGAGTGAAGCACCCCGCCCGGAGAGCGCACGTCCTCTTGTCACCCCGGATGGAGCGTGTGCCCTCTCTTGTCACCCCGGCCGGAGCGCAGCGCAGAGCCGGGGTCCATCCGCCGCCGTTTCGGCCCTGCGGAAGGATCGGAGGTTGGGCCCCGGCTCAAGGCCGGGGCGACATTAGGGCCGGGGCGGCAACAGGGGGGCCGAGGCGGCACCGGGGCGTTCGGGGCGGCGGGCTGGGCCTCTCAAGCCCCTGGCTGACTCTGCGAGAGGAACGCGAAGGTCAAACGGAGACACTGCCGCGCCTCGGCCCGTGTCCCGGTTCAGCAGTCGGACTCGTTGCCGCGCGCACCCTGTCGCCCCCGCGGAGGCGGGGGTCCAGCTCTGATTCTCTCCGCAGCCTCGGACGGCTTATCCATTCTCCACCACCTGCGGCGGCGGTGCGTATCCGGGATGGACCCCCGCCTTCGGGGGTGACAGGGGAGAGCGGGGCCCCCGTGCAGGCAATGTCCTTGCCTGCCGCCCGCGGCACGGTTGCAGCAACCGACTGCGGACAAGAAGCCGAATGTGAAACGGAGACACCGCCGGTTGGCGGAGGCGCTTGACCCGGGGGGCGGCCGGGGCCAGTTTGGGTGGCATGGTGCGCGCGCTCGGACCCGCCCTTCGCAACGGCCTTCGCCGGCGTTGCCCCGCCTGCGGCGAGGGCTCGGCGTTTGCCGGCTATCTGCGCCCGGTGGCGGCCTGCACCGAGTGCGGCGAGGCGCTCGGGCATATCCGCGCCGACGACTTCCCGGCCTATATCGCCATCCTCGTGACAGGACATGTCGTCGTCCCGCTGCTGCTGTTTGTGGAGCAGCTCTGGTCGCCGGCGCTCTGGCTGCAGGCGCTGGTCTGGCCGCTGCTGGCGCTGGCGATGCTGGCCGTGCTGCTGCCGGTGGCGAAGGGCGGCGTGCTCGCGGCTATGTGGGCGCTCGGCCTCGCCGGCGACGAACGCCAGGAGGGGCCGGGCGGCGGGCTGGGCCGGCGGCCGTGACCTTCTGGCGCGAGAAGCGGCTCGACGAGATGACCCCGGAGGAATGGGAGTCACTCTGCGACGGCTGCGGCAAATGCTGCCTGCTCAAGATCGAATGGGCGGATACGGGCGAGATCGAGCCAACCTGCGTCGCCTGCCGGCTGCTCGATTCCGAGAGCTGCCGCTGCACCGACTATGCCAACCGCAAGGACCGCGTGCCGGACTGCATCCAGCTTTCGCCGCGCACGATCGCCGAGATCGCCTGGATGCCGTCGAGCTGCGCCTACCGGCTCCTGTATGAGGGCAAGGAGCTCTACTGGTGGCATCCGCTGGTGTCGGAAGACCCGGAAACCGTGCATCTCGCGCAGATGTCGGTGCGCGGCAAGGTGATCTCCGAAGACGAGATCGGCAGCGAGCAGGAAGATCTGGAGCGCCATATTGTCGACTGGGCGCTATAGGCAGATCCGGCTTGGCGGCTGCTCGGTCCGCGTTGGCATTCGCCGCAACCCGCGCGCGCGGCGTATGTCGCTGCGCGTCGCGGAAGGCGAGGTGCGGCTGACATTGCCGCCGGGCGCCAGCGAGGCGGCGGGCCTGGCGTTCCTCGACAGCCGGCGCGCATGGGTGGTGGACCGGCTGCGCGAGGCGTTGCAGCCCGCGCCGTTCCGGCCGGGCGAGACCGTTCCGTTTCACGGCAGGCCGCGCCGGCTCTGCCTCGATCTGTCGCTCCGGGAGCCGGTGCGGCTGGAGGACGACCGTATTCTGCTGGCGAACCCGGTCGGCTTCGCCCGGCAGGTCGAGGGCTGGATGCGGCGCGAGGCGCGGCGCGGCTTCGAGCAGGCGGTCGCCCGCCACGCCGCCGCGCTCGGCGTGCAGCCGCAGGGTATCGCGATCCGGGACCAGAAGACCCGCTGGGGCAGCGCCAGCTCTGCCGGCCGGCTCAACTTCTCCTGGCGGGCGGTGATGGCGCCGCCCTTCGTGCTCGATTATCTCGCCGCGCATGAGGTCGCGCATCTCCGCGAGATGAACCACAGCCCCCGTTTCTGGACGCTCTGCCGCCGCCTCTGCCCCGAAACCGACGCCGCCGAACACTGGCTGAAAACCGAGGGCCGGCAACTGCACCGTTACGGCCGGGAGGCATGAAGGCCGGCCCGGTTACAGCGATGCGCCGTCTTCCGGGGCGGGCGCGGCGGCGGCGGCCTGCGCCGTGATGATGGCATAGTGCTCCGGGCGGCGGTGGGCGGCGAAGTTGAAGATCGTTTCCTTGTTGAAGCGGCCTTCCTCCAGGTCGCATTCGCTGGCGATCACCTCGTCCTCCAGCGTATGCGCCTGCGCCACGATCTCTCCGGAGGGGGCGACGATGCAGCTTCCGCCCATCATGTCGCAGCCTTCCTCCCGGCCGGCCTTGGCGGCGCCGACCACCCAGCAGCCGTTCTGATAGGCACCGGCCTGCATACTGAGATGATTGTGCAGCATCCGCACATGATGCGGCTCCGGCCCGAGCGCGTTGGCGGCCGGCGTGTTGTAGCCGAGCATCACCAGTTCGACGCCCTTCATGCCCATCACGCGGAAGGTCTCCGGCCAGCGCCGGTCATTGCAGAGCGCCATGCCCATCACGCCGCCCATTGTCCGCCAGACGGGAAAGCCGAGATCGCCGACCTCGAAATAGCGCTTCTCCAGATGCTGCCAGGGGCGCGCGGCCTCGTAGTCGCTGTGGCCGGGCAGATGCACCTTGCGGTATTTGCCGACGATGCGCCCGGTGCGGTCCACAAGCGCGGCCGTGTTGTAGCGCCGCTCGCGGCCGCCTTCCCGAACCCGCTCCGCATAGCCGAGATAGAAGCCGACGCCGAGTTCCGCCGAGGCCTCGAACAGCGGGCGGGTCTCCGGCCCCGGCATGTCCGCCTCGAAGAAGGCGTCCAGCTCCGCGCCGTCCTCCATGAACCAGCGCGGGAAGAAGGTGGTGAGCGCGAGTTCGGGGAACACCACCAGCCCTGCGCCGCGGCCATGCGCCTCGCGCATCATCTCCACGAGCCGCCCGACAACGCGGCTGCGCGGCTCAGCCCGGCCAACAGGCCCCATCTGCGCAGCAGCGACAGTTATCTTGCGCGACGATGTGCTCGGCATGGGGCAGGGCTCCTTTCAATATGCACACCAATCGTTGCGTTCCGACGACGCTTGTTCAAGCCCCTTCTGGCCGGAGTGCGCCGGCGCCGGCTACAGTTGGACCGTGATGCGGGAATTGCTCTGCTTCGGAAGCCGGCACCCGGCATTGCGATAGCGCCGATTGAGTTTCCGCAGCGCTGCCTGCCAATCGACGTCGGTCTTCGGAGTCCTTGATGTGACGATATATGTCTTCACGACACCCTGGAACGACTTCGAATCAAGGGCCTCAGCAGTCTCGATAAGCTGACACAGCGCCCTGGTTCAATTTTTCCCCTTCAATTCAACAAGGAAGGCCTCATCGGAAAGAAGAAACAGATAGTCGCATCGCCTTCCGGACTTGATAAGGCATCCATCGACTTCACAGATTTTTATCTCTATCGAAGTCAGCGAAATATTCGTTGAAGAAATAGATAAGCTTCGCAATAACGCTCTTGCCGGAGGCTTGGGCGCCGATGAGGACGGTCAGCCCGTCCACGACAATGTCTGCCTCTTCGACGCCGAGGAATCCCCGGACCTTCAGCCGGTGCATGGCTTTCTGCTTCCCTGCAAGCGGGCTTCGGCAGCAACGCGCGGAAGTGGCAGCCGTCATATGTCCGATGCTGCGATGGGTGGTATCATGCCGTGTCGTTGCGAGGCTGTCACCCATGTCGATCATTGCGCCGAGGATGCGCCGCTTCAAGGCCTCCGCCAGCCAGAATGCCGCCATGCGCGCCCGCGCCATGGCGGCGAGCGGCATTGATGTCATCGACCTGACGGTCGGGCAGCCCGATTTCCCGCCGCCGGACCATGTGCGCGCGGCGGCGGAGAAGGCGATGGCGGCAGGCGTCGTGGGCTATACCAACCGCGACGGCATCCCCGAACTCAAGGAGGCGGTGCGGCGCAAATTCAGCCGCGAGAACGGCCTCGACTACGCCGCCGACGAGGTGCTCGCGACCTGCGGCGCCAAGGCGGCGATCTCCTGCGCCTTCCTCGCCACGCTCGCCCCGGGCGACGAGGTCATCCTGCCGGCGCCCTATTGGGGCGCCTATGAGGACCTGGTGCGCCTCGCCGGCGGGGTGCCCGTGCCGGTGTCCTGCCCGCAGCAAAACGGCTTCCGCCTGCTCCCGGAGGACCTGGAGGCCGCCATCGGCCCCAGGACCAAGTGGCTCTCGCTGAACTCGCCCTCGAATCCGTCCGGGGCGGCCTATTCGGCGGACGATCTGCGGGCGCTCGCCGGCGTGCTGGCGCGCCATTCCCATGTGCATGTCATGGCGGACGACATCTACGAGCATCTGCTCTATACCGGCGCGCCGCTTGCCACCATCGCCAGCGCGGCTCCGGAGCTGTTCCCGCGCACGCTCACCATCAACGGCGTCTCCAAGGCCTATTCGATGACCGGGTTCCGCGTCGGGTTCGCCGGCGGCCCGCGCGACATCGTTGCGGAAATGGCGAAGCTGCAGGGCCAGCTTGTCTCCTGCCCGAACGCGGTCGGCCAGCACGCCGCGCTGGCGGCGCTGGACGGGCCGAAGGATGTTGTCGAGACGCGGCGCGGGATCATGCACGCCCGCCGCGATGTCATGGTCGGGGCACTGAACGATGCGGGCCTGCCCTGCCATGCGCCGGAAGGGGCAATGTATGTCTATCCGTCGGTCGCCGCCGCGATCGGCTGCCTGACGCCTTCCGGCCGGCGCCTTGAGGACGACACGGCGGTCGCCGGCTATCTGGTCGAGGAGGCGCGGGTCGCGGTCGTGCAGGGCGCGTCCTACGGCCTCTCGCCGCATGTCCGGGTGAGCTACGCCGCCCCGCTCGACCGGCTGGAGGAAGCCGGCCGGCGCGTCGCACAGGCGCTGGCGAAGCTCGGCTGACTCCGGCCTTCGCCTTCATGTCCGCATCCGGACCGGGGCGCCGCCATGGCGTTTGAGGGCGCGACGCTGGTTTTCCTGCTGCTCGGCGCGCTTGCCGGCGGTTTCGTGACCGGGTTTGCCGGCTTCGGCACCGGGCTGGCGGCGGCAGGGGTGTGGTTCCATGCGCTGGAGCCGCAGACCGTGCCGCCGCTGGTGGCGCTGGTGTCGGTCGGCGGGCAGGCGGTGGCGTCGATCTTCGTGCGCCGCGCCTTCGACCGGCGCCGGGCCGGCCCTTATCTGCTGGGCGGCGTCGCCGGCGTGCCGCTCGGCGTGGCGGCGCTCGCCGTGGCTTCGCCCGAGGCGCTCAAGCTGGCCGCCGGGCTGCTTCTGGTGGTCTATACGCTGCTCACCATGACGGCCCGGCTGCCCGCGCCGCCGCCCTCGCGCGCGGCCGATGCCGCTGTCGGCCTTGCCGGCGGCGCGCTGGGCGGCTTTGCGGGCCTGTCGGGGCCGCTTCCGGTCATCTGGCTGCGGCTCAGGGGCGGCAGCCCGGATGCGCAGCGCGCCGTCTATCAGCCCTTCAATCTCGTCGTGCTGGCGCTGGCCGCCGCCGCGATGGCCGTATCGGGCGCGATGGACGCCGCCGCGCTCTGGGCGGCCGCCCTCTGCCTGCCGGTCGCGCTGGCCGCCGCCGGGGCCGGCGCCCGCCTCTACCGCAGCGTCGCCCCCGGCCTGTTCCAGCGCATCGTCACCGGCCTGCTCTGCCTGTCCGGCCTCATGCTGATCGCCGAAACGCTGTAGGCGGCGCGGGGGGCGTCCGGCCGCTTGACATGTCAACTACAGCATTCCAAGTGCTCGAGGCAGCAAAAAAATGTCGGGATTGGGAAATGATCCATCGATTTCGCGTCAGCAATTTCCAATCCATACACCAGTCCATCGACCTCGATTTTCGCATTCCCGGCACGACGCCCGATTTGCCCTGCTTTCGACCGAGTCTCGCGCATGCGGATGTCCGGCTGCCAAAGGTGATCGCGCTTGTCGGACCCAATGGCTCCGGCAAGACCACCGTGCTCCGGGCGCTCATGACCGTCATCCGGTTTATGACGAGTCTTCCCGGCCTCGACGGATTGGCCGCCTTCCAGCCGTTCGCTTCGATCGACGGTCGGGCCCGGGAGATACGGATCGAGATGGAATTCGATATGCCGGTCCCGTGGTCCGGCGCGGACGAAGGCCATGCTTTCTGTCGATACAGTCTGAACCTCGAAGGACGCAGCGCCGGCATATCCGAAGGCCGGGTCATCCGCGAAGCCCTGCATACATTTCCGAAAGGAAGGCCGCGGCGCCTCCTGGAGCGGCGTGGAACGGAAGTAATTCAGGTTGCCCGGGAGGTCGGAATGCGCGCCGGCGACGAACGGCTGAAGGCGGTTTCAGACCAGGCATCGGCTATTGCCGCACTGGCGTGGATGGGCGTCGTGTATATGCGGGAGATCGCCGAACGAATCGGCGGCGCATATTCCAATATTTTCGGGAGCGACACTTGGCGGCCGGATGTCGATACTGTAACCCGATACTACAAGGATAACCCGGCATACAAGGAGGCTGTTTCCAGACAATTGGAAAGATTCGACATGGGAATTGAGCATATGGAAGTTGGAAGCAATTTCGACGGCAAGCCGTTGCTCCAATTTGCTCATCGCGGACTGGATGGAAGAATGCCCCTGTCGTCGGAGTCTTCGGGAACGCGCCATATGGTCCTGATGTTCCCATATTTGCATTTCCCGTTGCAAACTGGCGGGCTGGTTGTCATGGACGCCCTCGATACCGATCTTCACGCCGATCTTGCAAAGGAGGTTCTGGACTGGTTTCGCCGGCCGGACACCAATCCCCGCGGGGCATTACTGATCTGCTCGCTGCACAATCTCGCCTTGCTCGACGAGCTGGAGAAGGAGGAGGTGTTCATTGTCGAGAAGGACCGGGAGGGCGCGACGCAGGCATATGGTATGCGCGACATAGCCGGTTTGCGGCGCGGAGCAAATCTCCAGAAGCTCTATCGCAGCGGCGCGCTCGGCGGACTGCCGGCCTTCGGCTGACGGATGGCAAGGAGACGGCTGGTCCGTCCTCGACGGCGCATCTTTGTCGCCGCGGAAGGGGATAGCGAGCGGTCCTTCGCCCGACTGTTGTCACGTCTGTGCGGCGAGGCAGGGCTTCGCCTTCATCTCGACATTCATGTGTGCGGGGGCGGAGACAGCCGGGCTGTTGTGGAATTCGCCCGCAAGCATCGCGACATTCGAGCGCGCGAGTATGGGCTATTCTCGGCGGCCTTCGTTCTTCTCGATTCCGATCGTATGGAACAGGACCGGCGAAGCGGCCGCGGCGTTGACGACACCGGCAATCTTGCGCTGATCCGGCTCCGTCCTAATCTCGTAAGGTGTGCTATTGCGCCTCCATCCCGATCAGGAAACCCGTCGCCCGCCGGCGCAACAAACGGAGCCGGAACTCAAAAACTCTGGCCGGACTATCAAAAGCCCGCATCGGCCGATGCATTGGAAAAGCGCTTCTCGCTGGCCGATTTCCAGCGTGCCGCCCGGCATGATGACAGCATCCGCCTGCTGCTGGAGCAGCTTGGATTGCCGGGCTCGCAGCCGCCTTAGCGTTTCCGCGCAACGACATGGAAGATGTGCCAGTGTTTCTGCTCGCCGCGCGGGGTTTCGGCGTCGTCTTCCTCTTCGTCGAAGCGTTCGTTGTCGCCACCAGAG
This sequence comes from Alphaproteobacteria bacterium, assembly GCA_965200785.1. Classification (GTDB taxonomy): domain Bacteria; phylum Pseudomonadota; class Alphaproteobacteria; order Bin95; family Bin95; genus Bin95. Next base: position 246,687 of record CBDAVA010000003.1, read on the forward strand.
AGTAGGGCGCGAGGCTACAGAAACTTGATGCCGGCAATAATGAGGCCAGCGGCAACCGCGATAGTGCCAATGATCCAGCGTATGTTCGCTGACTCGCGCTGCGCCCAGCGTTCGGTGGTGCGCTCGCTCCGCTCCGTGTTGCGGATTTCTTGCTCGGTAAGCTGATCGCCAATCTGCTTTGCGAGCAACGCCATGTCAGTTTTGTATTCGGCCTGCATCGTCTTCATGCGCTCCTCCAGACGGGCGACTTGCGTTTCAAGGGCGGCAATCCGGTCTTCCGGCATATTCCCTCGCCCAGCGTCACCAAGGGTGTTGAAGGCGGTAAAGATGCGTCTACCACGATATGCATCGAATGTCTGCCACCCTCTGCGAAACCATTATTCGAGGCCGTCAACAGCTTGGTCGAGGAACGGCGCAAACGCAAGGTCCGGATTTCCAGCGTGCCGCCCGGCATGATGACAGCATCCGCCTGCTGCTGGAGCAGCTTGGATTGCCGGGCTCGCAGCCGCCTTAGCGTTTCCGCGCAACGACGTGGAAGATGTGCCAGTGTTTCTGCTCGCCGCGCGGGGTTTCGGCGTCGTCTTCCTCTTCGTCGAAGCGTTCGATGTCGAAGGCGGCGAGCAGGGCGCGGAGATCGGCCTCGGGCAGGTAGATGATGCCGGGGTCGCCGGCCCAGCCGTCCCTGGGGCCGAAGAAATGCCCGGCGAAGCGGCCGCCGGGCGGCAGCGCCGCCGCGATGCGCCGCCAGAAGGCGGGGAAGGCCTCCGGGCGGCAAAAGGGCAGGCTGAAACTCGCATTCACCAGGTCCGCCGCCGGCAGGGACGCCTCCTCGAACGCCTCGCGCCGCACTTCCAGCCCGGGATGGCGCGGCAGCGCCAGCACAGACGGTTCGCTGTCGATGCCCACCACCCGCCAGCCCCGCGCCAGCAGCAGCGATGCGTCGCGCCCGCCGCCTATGCCGAGATCAACGGCCAGCCCTGTCCGGCCGCCGAACCGCGCTAGCGCATCCAGCAGCGTCGGGCGCGGCGGCCGGCCCCGCGTCTTCGCGTAATAGCCGGCCCAGTTCATGCCGCCCTTCGCCATCGCCCGCTTCCTCTCCCCGATGCCCGCTTCTATACTCCACCCATGCTTTATATGGTGGAATGCGGTTTCCGGGACCCTGCGCGCGAAGACGCCTGGTCCGCCTGGTATAGCGGACCGAAACTCGCCTCGCTGCTGGCCCTGCCCGGCTTCGACGCCTCGCAGCGTTTTCGCGCGGCGGATGACGGGCCGGCGCCTTGGCTTGCGGTCCACACCGTGCCGGGCGCGGCGTTCTTCGACCGGGCGAATTACCGCGGGGCGGGCGGCGGCGGTTTCGGCGCATGGCAGGCGGACATTATCGACTGGTCGCGCAACCTGTTTGACGGCGCCGACACACTCCCCGAAGTGCCCGAAAACGCCTGGCTGCTGACGGTCGATTCCGATGACGGGCCGGCGGCGATCGGTGGTTTCGACCTCGCCTGGCTCCAGGCCGCCGGCCTCGACCGCAGCACCGCCTGGCGCGGCTGGGCAATCGCAGACCGGCCGGATCCGCCGCCGGGCGGGCGCGCCTGGCGCCCGGTCACGCCGCGCCTCACCGGGGCCTGAATCGCCGAGGAAGGAAAGACGGATGGGCAAGATGCTGACAGAGGCCCAGATCGCGGCCTATGCGCGCGACGGCTATCTGTTCCCGCTGCGCGCGTTCTCCGCCGCCGAGGCGCGCGCCCGCCGCGAGGCGCTGGAGACCTATGAGGCCGGCACCGGCGATGCGATCCACTCCAATATGCGCCACAAGGTGCATCTGCTGTTCCGCTGGGCGGACGAGATCGTCCACCATCCGCGCATTCTGGACGCTGTCGAGGACCTGCTGGGGCCGGACCTGCTCTGCTGGACGACGAATTTCTTCATCAAGGAGGCAAACGACCCCGCCTTCGTCTCCTGGCATCAGGATTCGACCTATTGGGGCCTGGAGCCGGCCGATGTCGTCACTGCCTGGGTCGCGCTCTCCGAAGCTCCGGTGGAGAGCGGCGCCATGCGCTTCCTCCCGGGTTCTCACAGGCTGGACCAGATCGCGCATCTCGACAGCTACGCCGCAGACAATCTGCTGACACGCGGCCAGGAAATCCAGATGGAGGTGGACGACGCCCTGGCCGTGGATGCGCCGCTCCGGGCGGGCGAGTTCTCGCTGCACCATATCCGCCTGGTGCATGGCTCGAAGCCGAACACCACGCCCGACCGGCGCATCGGCCTCGCCGTGCGCTACATCCCGACCTATGTCCGCCAGGTGAAGCTCGACGATTCCGCCACGCTGGTGCGCGGCACGGACCGTTACGGCCATTTCGAGCATGAGCCGAGGCCGGCCGCAGACCTCGACGCCGCCGCCTGCGCGGCCCATGGGGCGGCGATGCAGCGCATGCTGGGGGCGGTCTATTCCGGCACGGACGTCACCGAGGCGAGGCGGTGAGCGCAGCGGAAATCGCCGTTCCCCACAGCCGGCCGACAGAGGGAGACGTTGCCGTCCGCACCCATCTCTGGCGTCCGGCGGCCTGGCGGCCCGATGACCCGGTGCTCCTTGTGCTGCACGGCTACCGGCGCAATGCCGCCGATTACCGCGATGTGTGGGCCGAACATGCAGAACGGCACCGTGTGCTGGTCGCCGCGCCGGAGTTCGACCGCGAACAATTCCCCGGACCCCGGGAATATGAGGTCGGCAATATGCGCACGCCGAACCGGCGCGCGTTCCTGCCGCGGGCAGACTGGAGCTTCGGCGTGGTCGAAAGCGTGTTCGACGCCGTGGCCGCGTGGAGCGGCGCGGAAGCCGCGCGCTATCACCTTTACGGCCATTCCGCCGGCGGGCAATTCGTGCACCGCATGGCGCTGTTCGCGCCCGGCGCCCGCATCGAGGCGGCCATTGCCGCCAATGCCGGCGCCTATACGGTGCCGCGCGAAGAGGAGCGCTATCCCTACGGCCTCGCCGGCTGCCGGATGAGCGACGACGCGCTGGCGGCCGCCCTTGCCGTCCGGCTGACCGTGCTGCTCGGCGAAAACGATACGGCGACGGATGCGCCCATGCTGCTGAAATCGCCGGAGGCGATGGCGCAGGGGCCGCACCGCTTCGCCCGCGGCCATTATTTTTTCCATGCCGGCAGGGACATGGCGCGCCTGCTGCCGGCGCCTTTCGCCTGGGAGCTGCACACCGCCCCCGGCGTCGGCCATGACAATGCCGGCATGGCCCGGCGGGCGGCGGAATTGCTGTTCGGGCGGCAATGACGACGCGCGCGGAATGCCTCGCGCTGGATGCCGGAGACCCGCTCGCCGATCTACGCGGGGGCTTCCTGCTGCCCGCCGGCATGTTGCGGCTGGATTGCGACCGGCTCGGGCCGCTGTCGCGCGGCGTGCAGGCGCGGCTCGACAGCTTCCTGCGCGTTGAATGGGGCGCGGAACTGTCTCACGGAAGGCGTCTGGCGGAGACCGCCGCCGGCAAGCTCGCGCCGCTGCTGGGCGTCCCGGCGGGCGCGCTGCGCTTTGCCGCTTCGGCCGCCGATGCGCTGGATGCGGTGGTGGAAGCAGCGCACGCCGCCGGCCGAAGCCGCGTGCTGGCGGCGCCCGGCGAGTTCCCCGGCCTGATGGCCCGCCTGCGCGCCGCCGGCCGCCACGCGGTCGAGACCGAGGCGCCGGAAGAGAAGCTCGACCGGGATGTGCTGCTGCTGGCGCGCCATCTGGACCCCGCCGCCGGCGCGCTGCGCAGCCTGACGGCGCTCGCCGCCGAGGCCCGCCGGGCCGGCGCGCTCGCCGCCTTCGACCTGTCGGAAACGGCGGGCGCGCTGCCCGCGGCGCTGGAGCGCGAGGGCGTGGAGGCGGCAGTCGGGCGGGGCGGCGGTTTCCTGGGCGGCGGACCCGGCGCGCCGGCCTGGCTCCATATGACGGGCGAAGCCGGGGCGGCGCTTCATGCGCCGCCTGAACCGGCCGCGCTGGCGCTTGCCGCCCTGGACGGCGCGCTCGACATGTTCGCCGCCGTCGATATTGCCGCGCTCGGCTGGAAGGCCCGCACGCTTGCCGCGCTCTTCCTGGGCGCGCTCGGCGAGGCGGACCCGCTGCCGCCCGCCCGGCGCGGCGCCCATGCGGTGCTGGCCTGCGCGGATGCGGACGGGACGGCTGCCGCCCTGGCGGCGGGCGGCGTCCACGCCCGCACGCTCCCGGGCGGGCGGCTTTGCTTCGCCTTCAACCCGCTCACGCTTCGCCATATCGACGCCTGGGACGCAGCGGCGGCGGTGAAGGCCCTCCGGCCGGGCGCCTGACGCCGGGCGGGATTACCCCTCCCGCGCGGCGCAGCCCTTGCCGAGGCCGGCCGCCGCGATGGCGCGGTCCAGGTCGGCGATCAGGTCGCCGGCATGTTCGAGGCCGACCGACAGGCGGATCATGTCCTCTCCGATACCGACGGCGGCCCGTCCTTCCGGGCCGATCCGGTGGTGCGTCGTCGAGGCCGGATGGGTCACGAGGCTCTTCGTATCGCCCAGATTGTTGGAGATCAGCACCAGGCGGAGCGCGTTCAACAGGGCGAAGGCCTCGCGCCGCCCGCCCTCGATATCGAAGGCGACGACCGTGCCGCCATCCCTCATCTGCCGGCGCGCCAATGCCGCGCGGGGATGAGAGTCGAGAAAGGGATAGAGCACCCGCCGGATGCCGGCGCGCCCTTCCAGCCAGCGGGCGATTTCAAGCGCCGTGCGGCATTGCCGCTCGACCCGGAGCGCCATGGTCTCCAGCCCCTTGAGCAGCACCCAGGCGTTGAACGGACTCATGCTGGGGCCGGTATGGCGGATGAAGGGCGTCAGATTTTCGGTGCAGAACTCGCGGGAGCCGAGTATGGCCCCGCCCAGACAGCGCCCCTGCCCGTCAATATGCTTGGTGGCGGAATAGACCACCACATCGGCGCCGAGCTCGAGCGGGCGCTGCAGCAGCGGCGTGGCGAAGACATTATCGACCACCACCGACGCGCCGGCGGCGTGCGCCAGCCGGGAAACCGCCTCCAAATCAATGATGTCGAGCTGCGGATTGGTCGGCGTTTCGAGGAAGACCGCCTTTGCGGGGCTGGACAAGGCCCGTTCCCAGGCGGCCAGATCATTGCCGTCGATCATCTCCGTGGCGACGCCGAAGCGGGGCAGGATGTCGGTGCAGATATGGGCGCAAGACCCGAAGAGCGCGCGCGAGGCCACCAGCCGGTCGCCGCTGCGCAGCAGACCGAGCAGCGCCGTGAACACCGCCGACATGCCGCTTGCCGTCGCCGCCCCCGCTTCCGCGCCTTCGATTGCGCATAGGCGGTCGATGAACATGCGCACGGTCGGGTTGCCGTAGCGGCTGTAGATATAGCGGTCTGTCGCGCCGTCAAAGGCGTCCGCCGCCGCCTCGGCCGCGCCATAGACATAGCCGGAAGTCAGATACAGCGCCTCTGCGGTTTCCTCGAACTGGCTGCGTTCGATGCCGGCATGGACGGCGGCCGTATCGGCGTGGAGCCGGCACGGCGAAGCCCGGCCGCTGTCGCCGGGTGGTATGGTGGTCTGATTCACGGTTTTCCCCCGCGGGTTACCGGTTAACGGGCCCACGGAATGTTTCCCGTGGCGCTTTAGCATTTGGTGACGCGGGTGCAAGCTGCCCGATCAAATCCCGCGGGTCCGGCAGGGGGGACCAGCCCGGACGCCCCCTCCGGCCGCAGCCGGCGGGACGCCCGCATACCGGCTTTCGCCGGCAGCGCCGCCCTTATGGAACAGCGCCCGTTGCCCGTCAAGCGGGTCGTGTCTCAGTGTGCAATGAAGGCCTGTGCCGGCGGATTTTTCGGAAGGCGCCTCCGTGCCGCGCCGCTTCTATCGCCTCCCTTGTCGTCACCCCGGCCGGAGCGCAGCGGAGAGCCGGGGTCCATCCTCCGCCGTTTCGGCCCTGCGGAAGGATCGGAGGCTGGGCCCCGGCTCAGGGCCGGGGCGACAACAGGGGGTCCGAGGCGGCGCTGGGGCGTTCGGGGCGGAGGGCTGGGCCTCTCAAGCCCCTGGCTCAATCTGCCAGAGGAACGCGAATGTCAAACGGAGACGCGGCCGGCAAGCGCCGCCTAGAGGCTGCGAATGGCGGGCAGCGCCTCCTCGGCGAACAGGGTGAGATTGGCGACCGTGTCCTCATGGCTCAGATAGCCGCCCTGGCCCATCATCAGCAGATGCTCGAAGCCGCCGACGGCGGCGGCAAACTCCGCGACCTGCTCCACGACCTGCGCCGGCGTGCCGGCAAAGGCCACGCCGGCGGCCATATAGTCTTCCACCGTTCCGTCCTGCATCCGGAAACCGGAGCCGTCGCGGCGCTGGATGCGGCGCTCCGAGCCGCTGCGGATCAGCGCCGCGGTCGGGCCGGGCGGAGCATAGCCCGGCGGATAGGAGAACTGCGCCCCGACGCGCGGCGTGGTGCGGCTGTAGTCCAGGATGCGGTGGGCGCGGCGCCGGCCCTCGGCCTCCGTCTCGCCGACGCCGACGATGCAGAGATAGGCGAAGCGGTCCGGACCGGCGGCGATGCCCGCCTCGGCCGCGCTCTCGCGATAGGCGCCATAGACAATGGGCGTGTGCATATAACCCGTGTTCAGCGCGGCGATGACATAGCCCTTGCGGGCGATGCGGGCGGCCGAACCGGGGCTGGCCACCGTCATCCAGATCGGCGGGTGCGGCTGCTGCCAGGGGCGCGGCCAGACATTGACCTCGCGGTACTGGTAGTGGCGGCCCTCCCAGTTGAACGGGCCGTCATGGGAGGTCAGCGCCTTGACGATCAGGTCATGCGCCTCCCAGAAGCGGTCTTCCATCTGCGCCGGATTGGCGTTGGCAGGGGCGATCTCGAACGGCGCGCCCTTCACGAAGCCCATTTCCACCCGGCCGCGGCTGATGACATCCAGCATGGCGTATTCCTCCGCCACGCGGACCGCATCCATGCGGTTGCCGATCGGCATACCGAGGCAGAGCAGGCGGGCATTGCGGGTTTCGCGGGCCAGGATCGCCATCGGAATGGTGCAGACCGAGGTGGTGCAGGTCGCCGTCGCGTGATGCTCGTTCACCATGATGTTGAGGCCGAGCCGGTCGCAGAGCACCCATTCGTCGAGATAGCGGTGATAGAGGTCCGCGCCGGTCTCCGGGTCGTAAACCCGGCTCGGGATGACATTGCGCAGGCCGTCGCCCAGCGCGTCCCAACCGGGATGGTAGGCCATTTCGCTGAAATGCCAGACCTGCATCATGCGTTCTCCAGAAATGCCTCGACCGCGTCGGCGGCTGCGCCGGCGCATTCGATATGCGGGTAGTGGCCGGCGGCCGGTATCGTCCGGAACCGGGCGTCCGGCAGCCGCGCGGCCAGCCTCTGCCCGTATTCCGGTGTTGCGAAGCCGTCGCTCTCGCCCCAGAGCAGCAAGGTCGGCACGGCCGCGCGGTGCAGCCAGTTCGCCAGCACGGGGTTGTGCATATAGGGCTTCCAGCCATACCAGGCCGCCCATTGGCGCTCCATCGCAAGCGTTTCCAGCGCCGCGTCGTCCAGCGCGGCATGGTCGGGCGCCCAGGCGGCCGGGTCGTGAAACAGCGCGCGCGCCGCCTCGGCTTCGGACATGAAAGAGAGGTCGGCGAAGTCCCGCTCCTCGCGTCCCGAGAGCTTGACGCCGGTCGGGGCCAGCAGCGCCAGCCGCCCGATGCGGGAGCGGTCGCGCACCGCCATTTCGAGCGCGATCCAGCCGCCGAGCGAGCAGCCGACAATGGCGGCGTCCTCTGCATCCAGCTCTTCCAGCAGGTCGAGATAGCGGTAGGCAAGGTCGTCCACCGTGCGGAAATCCGGGTCAGGCGCGGCGCCGTCATAGCCGGGATGGAGGGGCGCATGGAGTGCCCGGCCCGCGCCCAGCCGGTCGAGGAACGGCCGGCCCATGGCGGCGAAATGCTCGCCGTGAAGAAACAGGATCAGGCTCATCGGCAGGGTCTCCGCAAGGTCCGGCGCGCCATTCGGCCGCCGCCGGACTCAGGCTTTCTCGAAATCGATTTTCCGGTTTGCGGGCGCGCCGGCAAGGCGGAGGCGCAGGCAGTCGAGCGCCAGCTCGACGCCGCCGTCGCGCACCCGGTTCGGGCCGCCGATCATCATGGCGGCGCGCTCGAAGCCGCCCTCCGGGTCGGCAAGCGCGATGCGTACCTCCCCGCTTCGCGCGTTGACTGCCGCGGCGAGGCCGTGCGTGGCGCCGTCGGCCCGGCGCACCGCTTCGGCAAGATCGGCAGGCGAGGCGCCGGCCGGCAGCCCGAACGCCCGCGCTATGGCGGCCGCCGAGTTGCCCGAAGAGGCGCGCAGAAAGACCGCGCCCTCCGGGTCCGCCGCTGCGAGCCGCGCGCCTGCGCCGCCATGGGCGCCGATCTCGACGGCGGACAAGGACCCGCCGCGCGCCCGCAGCGCCTCTAATATGCCGCCTTCGAGCGTCCCGTCATCCTCCGCCACGATGAAATCGCCGAGCCGCGCGCGGACCTCCGCTTCCAGCGGCGCCAGACGCGCCATCGCCGCCTCGCGCGTGGGCGCGCCCACGGCCAGCTTGGTCTCCAATTGCGGATAGTGCGACTGGAAGCCGAGCTTGACCGCGCCGCCGGGGTCCATCGCCTCGACGCCGGCGAGCAGATGGTCGGCGCGGGACTCGCCGATGCCGAAGGAGTGGAAGCGTTTGAGGTGGATGACGGCGTCGATGCCGCTCATCGCGCGCAGACGGGGGATCAGTTCGCCCTCGGTCATCCTGTCGAGTTCCGACGGCACGCCGGGCGTGAAGAAGAACCGCGCGCGGCCGATGTCGATCGCGAAACCGCAGGCCGTGCCGACGGGGTTGTCGATCAGCTCGGCCCCTTCCGGCAGCATGGCCTGCTTGCGGTTGTTCGGCGGCATCTCGCGCCCGCGCCGGCGGTAGAACGCCGCGATGGTCTCCAGCCATTCCGGCCGCAGGCCAAGCGCCACGCCCGCCGCTTCCGCCGCCACTTCCTGGCTGAGATCGTCCACCGTCGGCCCGAGCCCGCCATTCACGATCACGGCGTCGGCCCGGGCGGCGGCGGCGTCGAACGCAGCCCGCAATTCGGCCCGGTCGTCGCCCACGGTGGTTTCGCGCAGCACTGGCAGCCCGATTTCGGCGAGGCGGCGGCTGAGGCGGCTGAAATTCGTGTTGACGGTCTTGCCGCTCAGCACCTCGTCGCCGGTGCAGATCATCTCGATGCGCAAACGCTTCGCTCCCCCCGGAAGCCTCGCAGATAGCAACTCGCCGCAGGCTCCGCAATCGCTCCCCCGGGGCTGTTATAGTGCAGCGCAAGGATTCCGGGGCGGGCGGACAGCCGGGGCAAGCGGGAAGGAAGCATGTTCAGCAAGGCGTTCGCCGCAGCGTCGGGGTTCACCCGTCCGGTTGTGATCTCCAGCCGCACCGTCAAGGGCCGGTGCCGCAGCGCGGTCGGCGCCTGCATCATCGTCAATCCGGAAGGCTGGATTCTCACCGCCGCGCATCTGGTCGAGTCGATCCGCAAACAGCGCGAGGCGGCGCAGACCTACCGCAACTATCTCGCCGATATCCGGCAGATGGACAACGACCGAGCCTCCCACAGCGCGCACCGCAAGGGCAAGCTGCGCCATCTTGCGCGCCCCGGTGCGGAGTCGGTGCGCGACCATTCGGTCTGGTGGGGCGCAGACGGGGTGCAGCTTGTGGAGATGCAGGCGGACCTGGGCGCAGACCTGGCCCTGGGTCGGCTGGAGCCGTTCGATCCGGAAAGCGTGCCGGGCTATCCGGTGTTCAAGACCGCTGACGCAGAATATGCGCCCGGGCGCAGCCTGTGCCGGATCGGCTTTCCGTTCCACGAAATCGAACCGGCTTTCGACGAGGAGCGCGGCGCCTTTGTGCTGCCGAAAGGGGCGGTGCCGCCGCCGCTGTTCGCCATCGAGGGCATATTTTCGCGGTCCCTGCGCACCTCGATGCCGGGCCAAGGCGCGGCGAGCGAATTCATCGAGACCTCCTCGCCGGGGCTGCAGGGCCAGAGCGGCGGCCCGATTTTCGACGCGGCCGGCGCGGTCTGGGCGCTGCAGTCGCACACCCGGCACTATCCGCTGGGGTTCCGCCCGCCGGTTCCCGGCGGCCCCAAGGGCCATAGGGCGGCCCAGTTCCTGAATGTCGGCGTCGGCGTCCATGCCGGGCCGATCCGGCGGTTCCTGGACCAACACGGCATTGCGCACCGTCGCGTGTGACGGCGCAACCGCAGGCGGGCGCCGGGAAGCCGACCGCTATTCCCTCGGGGCGTATTTCGCCAGAATGCGCTGCAGGGTGCGGCGGTGCATCCGCAGCCGGCGCGCCGTCTCCGAGACATTGCGCCCGCACTGCTCATAGATGCGCTGGATATGCTCCCACCGCACCCGGTCGGGCGACATCGGCAGTTCCGGCGGGCCGGGCGGATCGGAGCCCATATGTTTGAGCGCCGTCTCGATGGCGTCGGCATCCGCCGGCTTCGGCAGATAGTCGATGGCGCCCACCTTCACCGCCGCCACGGCGGTCGCGATATTGCCGTAGCCCGTCAGGATGATCGCCCGGCTCTCCGGGCGGACCGCCTGGAGATGCGAGACCACATCGACGCCGCTGCCGTCGCCGAGCCGCAGGTCCACGACAGCGTAGTCGGGCGGATCGATATCCACCGCCGCCCTGCCGTCCGCAACCGATCCCGCCGTGCGGACATCGAAGCCGCGCCGTTCCATTGCGCGCGCGAGGCGGTTGAGGAAGGGCGGGTCGTCATCGACCAAAAGGAGTGTGCCGGCCTCGCCGGAGCCTTGCTGTTCGTTCATCGCTCCTCGCCCATGCTTGCAGGTTCCAGTATCACGCGAGGCCACCGGACCTCAACCTTTGCGCCGCCTTCGGGGCGGTTCTGGAAGACGACTTCGGCGCCGGTCCGCTCCAGCAGCGTGCGCGCAATGAATATGCCGAGCCCCATATGGCCGTCGCTGCCGCGTCTCGTGGAGAGGTAGGGCTCTCCGAGACGCCCCAGCAGCGCCACCGGGAAACCCGGACCGTCGTCCCAGATCGTCACGTCCACCCGCTCGACATCCCAGACGATAACGGCATCGACGCGGCTTCTGGCGAATTGCAGCGCATTGGAAAGGATATTGCCGAGGCCGTTCACCAGTTCGGGGCGGCGCTCGAGGGCCGGCTCCGACGTTTCGTCCCTGGCGCGGCCGCGAATCGCAAGCGAGACGGCCTCCCGCCGGTGGGGCTCGGCCGTGTTCTCGATGAACGCGGTGAGCGGCATTCGCAGATAGGGCACGCCGCGCGTATCCGGGCGCCGGGACAACTCCTCGAGAATGGCCTTGCAGCGTTCGGCCTGGCTCTTCAGCAGCCGCGCATCCTCGGCCAGGGGGCTGTCGGCCGGCACTTCCCGCACGAGTTCCGAGGCGACCACCGTTATCGTGGCGAGCGGGGTGCCGAGTTCATGCGCGGCGGCCGCGGCAAGCGTGCCGAGATCGGCGATGCGCTGTTCGCGCGCCAGCGCATCCCGCGCGGCAGAGAACGCATCCGTCATCCGGCGCCCCTCTCTCGCCACCCGGCTCACATAGACGGCCAGAAACGCAATCGCGATCATGGTTGCAAGCCATGCGCCCAGAACCAGGTCCGGCGGCATGACGGGCGGCGGCCCGTTCCACGGCAGCGGCATATACCATACCGACAGAACGCTCGCCGCCGCCGCCGCGAGCGCGGCCAGCGTGATGCAGCTCCGCAGGGAGAGCACCGTCGCCGCAACCGTCACCGGCGCGAGGAACAGCATGGCAAACGGGTTCTGCAAGCCGCCGGTGAGGAACAGCAGCAGCGCGAGCTGCAAGGTGTCGAAAGCGAGGAAACCGAACGCCTGGACTTCGGTAAGACCGGAGCCGGCACGCCGGCGCAGGCTCGCGAACAGGTTGACGGCCGCCGACATCGCCACCGCCGCAATTGCCGCCGCCATCGGAAGCCGGTATTCGAAACCGAAGTGAACCAGCATGAGCGCGCCGATCTGGCCCGCGACCGCAACCCAGCGGACGAGGATCAGGGTGCGGGCGTGCACGAAGCCGGCCTCGCCCCGAGGCGGTGCGGGCTCTGGAACCTTCATGGGCGGCGGGTGCTCCGCTGCTCTCGGAGAGGAAAGCATAGCATGAGCGAGTGGGCCGTCTCGGTGCATGAACTCTCGAAGGAATTCGGCCCGGTCAAGGCCGTGGACAAGCTGACCTTCGACCTGGAAGCCGGCGGCATCGTGGCGCTGCTCGGCGGCAACGGGGCCGGCAAGACCACCACCATCGCGATGCTGCTCGGCCTGCTTCTGCCGACATCGGGAACGGTGCGGGCGCTCGGCGTGGACATGACCCGCGACCGCCACCGGGCGCTCGGCCGCATGAACTTCTCCTCGCCCTATGTGGAACTGCCCGGACGGCTGACGGCGGAGGAGAACCTGCTGGTCTATGCGCGCCTCTACGGTGTGGCGCGCGCGAAGCACCGCGTCCGGGACCTGGCGGAGACGCTGGAGCTGACGCCGCTGCTGCAACAGCGCACGCGCACGCTGTCCGCCGGCGAGAAATCCCGCCTGGCGCTCGCCAAGGCGCTGGTGAACGAGCCGCAGCTGCTGCTTCTCGACGAGCCGACCGCCTCGCTCGACCCGGGGACGGCCGACTGGGTGCGCGGCTATCTGGAATCCTATGTGCAGCGCACCGGGGCCACCATCCTGCTCGCCTCGCACAATATGGTGGAAGTAGAGCGGATCTGCCGCAATGTGCTGATGATGAAGGACGGACGGCTGGTCGACCGGGGCGCGCCGGATGCGCTGATCGCCCGCTACGGGCGGCAGACCATGGAGGAGGTGTTTCTGGATGTTGCGCGGGACGGGGCTAGCCCTCCGCCGCAGCTTCCGTGACATCCGCGAGGCGCATCTGCAGCTTGTCCGTCTTGTAATCGGTGACCCGATAGGCCCATCCGTCGGCTGTCGCGCCGATCTGCCCGATCTCCTCGGCGACTTCCTCCGGCGTCTTGAGCGCCATCTCCAGGGATCCGGCCAGCTTGTCGGCCTCCATTGTCTTGCGGGCCGCCAGCAGCGCCTCGACGCGCGGGTCCGCCGTTCCGGCCGACGCGGTGAGCACCACCCAATGCGCGCCGTCCTGCGCCGCCATGCGCGCCTCGACGATCAGCCCGTCGAATGTCTCGAAGCGCCCCGTGACCAGCGGCTGCGAGAAATCCATCCCGGCGGCAGGGCGCACATCGTCGAGAATCAGGAAGTCGAGCCAGCTTGTGAGCGGCGACAGGTCGTGGGAGGCCTTCGCCTTGCGGCCCTCCGGCGGCGGCCCTTCGAGGGTCCAGACCGTTTCCTCCGGCGCGGCCTTGCCGACCACGACCGTCTCGCCGCCGGCATGACGCAAAGTGGTCCGGCGGATGCGGCGCTGCTCCACATTGAGGATATTGCGGTCCAGAAAGCGGGTCAGCAGGCGCACGGGCTGGAAGCCGCCCTTGGCGAGCCAGGACTGCGCCTCGCCGCTCTTGCGCAGGAACACGCCGCCGCCCGTCTCCTCCGGGCGCGCGCGGCCGACCAGAAGATCAGCCAGCGTCTCGCCGCCCGCCCTGGCGGTGATGCGGATCGACTCCGCACGGTCGTGATCCAGGTCCTCGACCCGGATTTTCGGGTAGAGCGCCGGCTTGCGGGTGCGCGGCTCGATCAGTTCGAGGCGCGCCAGATCCAGCAGCATCTTGCCAATGGTCTCGAAATCGGCGGGATAGCCGTCGCGCTGGACGACGCCCCAGCGGCCGTCCTCCCGGCGCGCCGAGACGGTGCCGTCGATCGTTGTGGAAACCTCGACGAAGTCGATCTGGTTCACGCGCTCGAGCAGGCCGGGATACAACATGGCGCCGGCGAGCGGGTCGCTGCTTCGGGCGCGCTCGTTCGACAGCACGGCAATGGCCGCCGCGGCGGCCGCAACCGTCAGGAAAAACAGGAGGAGGAAGCTGCGGGTGTTCATGCGCGTCGCTAACCCCTTTGCATCCGGCGGCGGCTGCGCCGGGCATAGGCGACCGCCACGGCAAATAGGGCAACCAGCGCCGGGACCAACGCGATATTGACGAGTGTGGTGCGGGTGGTCAGGGCCTCGACATCCCGGCGCAGCCGGTGCTGGACATCGCGGAGCTCACGGCGCAGGCGGATCACATCGGCGCGCAGGGTCTTCAGCGATTCGGTCTGGGCCGGGGTCAGGACAACCTGCTCCTGGGCGGAGGAATCCGTCTCCAGCCGGTTCAACCGCCCCACCGCCTGTTCCAGACGGTCGAGCAGCTCCTGCTCCTTGGCCCGGTGCCGGCTCTCGGCTTCGCGCCGGATGTCCTCGACCAGGGTGAAGGGGCGCTGGATCCGGCCCCGCGAACGCAGCGAGATCAGGGCGTCGCCGCCGACCATGTGCTCGACCGTGTTCAGGAAGAAGGCGCCATTGTCGGCGATCGCCAGGCCGGGGCCGCCCATGGCCGTCCCGCTCGTCCACATCGCGTCGGCAAGCATATCGACATCGGCGACCGCAATGACATCCATCGGCGCGGCGGACCCGGCCAGATGCGCCGCCTCGAGGGCTTCCCGGGCGGCCTTCGCCTCTTCATCGACCGGCGCCGGCGCAGCGGCCGCGCCTTCCTCCCCTTGCGCTGCCTCCGGTTTCGGCGGGCCGTCCGGAAAGGCGCTCTCGACCTTGCCCGTCAGCCTGGCCGCCAGAACCAGGGGTTCCTCCGCCGGCTTGAAGGCATTGGCCACGGCGAGCGGATCGATCTGCCCCTGCAGCAGGGATACCGGCACGGTGCCGCCATTCGAGGAGGTTGTCACCAGGGGCGTCACTGTCGCGCCGGCGCCTTCCAGCGTGCGGATATGGCCGGGAGAGGCGATGTTCAGCAGCGTCAGGTCTGCGGCGAACGGCTCCGCCTCCACGATCCCCCTCTCATCGACGCCGAGCCAGAGCGGATAGTCGATCGCCAGCAATCTGGTCCGGGACTGGTCCGGCACCTGCACCCGGCGCGCGAGGCCGGTGTCGCCGGCCACCTCGCCCGCCGGCATTTCGATGCCCCACGCCGTGAACAGCCGCTCGAGATTGGATGCGAAGCCCCCGGCCGGCATACCGCGCCGGTTGGGGTCCGGGTTCTGCGCCTCGCCCTCCGAATGCGGATCCACAAACACCAGCAGCTTGCCGCCGCGCAGCACGAACTGGTCCAGCGCGTAGAGGGTTTCGTCGGTCAACCGCTTGGGATGCACGAGCACCACGACCTCGACGCCCTCCGGCACCGCCGTGGCAGTGCTGACGATCTGCCGGACTTCCACCAGGTCCAGCAGCAGGTTGTAGATCGTCCAGGCGTCGTTCCGGCCCCGGCCCGACTGGGACATGGGCGACCCGGCGATGGGCAGGCCGGTGATCAGCCCGACCTGGGGCCGCTCGGGATTGGCGAGGCTGTGGACGATGCGCGCAATGTCGTATTCCAGGTCGCGCTGCCGGGCCTCGTCGAAAAACGGAATCAGCTCGACATCATCCGTCGAATTGGTGCCGGCGAGGCCGAAAAACACCCGCTCTCCGGTCTGGTCCACGGGAAGGCCGCGAAGACCGAAGGCGTCCGCCCGGTCTTCCGCATCCGTGAAAGGCTCCGGATCAAACACCTGCAACTCGATCTTGCCCCCGGACACGGCGGCGAACTCCTCCAGCAGGTCGCGCACATGGCGCGCATAGGCGCCGACCTGCGGGATTTCCCGCGCAATGCGGCTGGAGAAATAGAAGCGGAGCACGATCGGCTCGTCGATGCCCTCTGCCAGGCGCCTGGAATCTTCCGCAAGCGTGAACGCGCCTTCCTCGGTCAGGTCGAGGCGCGCATGGCGCAGCAGCCGGTCCGACAGGGTGACGCCGGAAAGGAACAGCACCGCCAGCAGCACCAGCGCCAGCCTGGCGAACAGGCTCCGCCGCGTGGAACGCCCCATGGCCGCCATCGCCTCAGTCCGCCTTCTTCATGTCAACAACAATCGCCGCCGCCGTCAGCCAGATACCGATCACGAGGGCGTAATAGACCAGGTCCCGCAGGTCGATCACGCCCTTGACGATATTGTTGAAATGGCTGAGCAGGCTGAACGACGAGATGGTCTCCAGCACGCTGGCGGGCGCAAGCTCGCCGATGACCGGCTGCAGCACGCCTGCGCCCAGCACGTTGAACAGGAAGCAGACGGTCACGGTCAGCACGAACGCGATCACCTGGTTCCGGGTCAGCGCCGAGAGGCAGGAGCCGATGGCGAGATAGGCGCCGGCGAGCAGGAACGACCCGATATAGCTGGCCGCGATGACGCCGTTGTCGGGCGCGCCGAGAAGATTCACCGTGATCCAGATCGGGAAGGTCAGCGCCAGCGCGAGCCCGGCGAAGACCCAGGCGGCCAGGAACTTGCCCGCCACGGCCGCGGCGGTGGAAACCGGCAAGGTGAGGAACAGCTCGATCGTGCCCGTCTTGCGCTCCTCGGCCCACAGGCGCATCGAAATGGCCGGCATGAAAAAGAGGTAGAGCCAGGGGTGCCACTGGAAGAAGGGCTGCAGGTCCGCCCGCCCGCGCTCGAGGAAATAGCCGACATAGAATGTCAGCGCCGCCGCCAGCGCCAGAAACAGCACGATGAAGACATAGGCGACCGGCGTGACGAAATATCCGGCGAACTCCCGCTTGAAGACATGGACGACACTAGCCATCGCCAAGCGCCTCCCCGCCGGGCTGCGTCAAATTGCGGAAGACGTCGTCCAGCGCCCCCGTTTCCGCCCGCAGGCCGCGCGCCCGCCAGCCATGCGCCTGAATCAGCAGCGCGACATCGGCGAGGACGGGTTCGCCGTTCCGGGGGAAGACGGTGAGGCGCACGCCGTCCGGGCCGTCGGGCGCGCGCCCGATCCTCTCCACACGGTCCAGACCCGACAACGACATGGCGGCGGCCTCGGCCAGCCTGGCGTCGAGCGTCAGCGACACGGCGTTGTGGAGCGGCGAGCCGGCGGCCAGCTCGGCGGGCGCGGCGTCGGCCAGAAGCCGCCCGTTGGCGATGACCGCCGCCCGGGTGCAGACGGCATCGACCTCCTCCAGGATATGGGTGGAGATGATGATGGCCTTGGACGGGCGAATCTCCCGGATGAGGGCGCGCATCTCGTGCTTCTGGTTCGGGTCGAGCCCGTCGGTCGGCTCGTCCAGAATCAGGATCGGCGGGTCGTGGAGCAGCGCCTGGGCAAGGCCGACGCGGCGCTTGAACCCCTTGGACAGCGTCTCGACAGGCTGGTCCAGCACTTCCGCGATATGGGTGCGCGCCACCGCCAGCCCGACGGCGGCCCGGCGCTCCCGGCCGGAGAGGCCGCGCATGGCGGAAACGAACGCCAGGAAGGCGCCGGCCGTCATGTCGCCGTAGAGCGGCGCGCCCTCCGGCAGATAGCCGAGATTCCGCTTGGCCCGGATCGGCTCATCGACCACATCATGGCCGCAGATCGCCGCGCGCCCCTCGCTCGGGCTGAGAAAGCCCGCAAGCATCTTCATCGTCGTGGACTTGCCGGCGCCGTTGGGGCCGAGAAAGCCCAGCACCTCGCCCGCGCCGACCGTGAGGCTCACCCGGTCCACGGCCGTATGCGTGTCGAAACGCTTCGTCAGATTCTCTGCGGCTACCAGCGCCAGCATTCCGTTTCCAATCCCGGCCGCCCCGCCGGACCATTCCGGCCGGCGCGGTATATAGATATCCGCACCGCGACGCACCACTGAACTATTGGTAAGATTCCGCCCCCCAAGACCGGATTCCAAGCCATGCCCGACGCCCTTTACCGCCTGACAGCCTGCGAGATGGTCGCAAGGCTCACCTCTGGCGAAATCACGCCGCTCGACGCCATTGACGCCGCGCTGGCGCGTATAGAATCCGTTGACGGCCGGGTCAATGCGCTGCCGACGCTGGCGCCGGACCGCGCGCGCGACCATGCGCGCAGGCTGATGGCGCGCCCGCCGGCCGACCGCGGCCTGCTGGCCGGCCTGCCGGTGGCGATCAAGGACCTCAACCCGGTCGAGGGCGTGCGCACCACCTTCGGCTCGCCGATTTATGCAGACCATGTGCCCGAGGCCTCCGACATCCCGACGCAGCGCATCGAGGCGGCGGGCGGAATCGTGCTTGCGAAGTCGAACACGCCCGAATTCGGCGCCGGCGGGCAAACCTTCAACGAGGTGTTCGGCGCCACCCGCAATCCGTGGAACACATCGCTGACCTGCGCCGGTTCCTCCGGCGGGGCAGCGGTGGCGCTCGCGACCGGGCAGGTGTGGCTCGCGCACGGGTCGGACCTGGGCGGCAGCCTGCGCACGCCGGGCGCCTTCTGCTCGGTCGTCGGGCTGCGGCCGTCGCCCGGCCGCGTTCCCCGCGGCCCGTCGGACGGCGGCTTCAATTATCTGTCCGTCAACGGGCCGATGGCGCGCAATGTCAGGGATACCGCCCTGTTCCTGGACGTCATGGCCGGGCTCGATCCGCGCGACCCCTTGTCCTGGCCGGCGCCCGCCATTCCCTATCGCGACGCCGTCGCCGCCCCGGTTGCCCCGCGCCGGGTCGCATTCAGCGCCGATCTCGGTTTCATGCCCGTCGATGCGGAAGTGCGCAGCATCTGCGCCCGCGCGGCGGCGCGTTTCGAGGCGCTGGGCGCGGCGGTGGAGGAACACACGCCGGACTTCTCCGGGGCCATGGACGCCTTCCACACCTTCCGGGCCGCCCTGTTCGTCACCGATCATGCGGAGCGGATGGAAGCGCACCGCGACAAGTTCAAGCCGGAGATCCTCTGGAATTACGACAAGGGCGTGGCGCTCACCGCGGGCGATCTCGCCCGGGCCGAGCGCAGCCGCGCCGCCCTGTTCCAGCGGATGGCGGGTTTCTTCGAGAGCTTCGACCTGCTCGTCAGCCCGACCGCCGCCGTGCCGCCATATTCGCTGGAGCAGCGGTATGTGGACCGGATCGGCGATACCGTGTTCGACAACTATGTGGACTGGATGGGCCTGCAATGCGCCGTCTCGGTCACGGCCTCGCCGGCGGTCAGCATTCCCTGCGGGTTCACGGCGGACGGCAGGCCGGTGGGGCTGCAGCTAGTCGGCCGGCCGCGCGGCGAGGCGGCGCTGCTGCAGGCGGCGGCGCTGTTCGAGCAAGCCGCCGGCCTCGACCGCCTACTGCCCATAGACCCGAAGGACCCGGCGTCCTGACTGCCGGACCGGAAGCGGTAGGTCACTCTGAAGTCCCGATCTATGCGGTGCGGGTCGTGTCTCAGTGTCACATTCGGCTTCTTGTCCGCAGTCGGTTGATGCAGCCGTGTCGCGGGCGGCAGACAAGGACATTGCCTGCACGGGGCCCCCGCTCTCCCCTGTCACCCCCGGCCCTCCGCTCCGAACTCCCCGGCGTCGCCCCGGACCCCCTGTTGTCGCCCCAGACGCCCCTCCTGTCGCCCCGGACCCCCCACTGTCGCCCCGGCCCTAAGCCGGGGCCCAGCCTCCGATCCTTCCGTAAGGCCGAAACGGCGGAGGATGGACCCCGGCTCTCCGCTCTGCTCCGGCCGGGGTGACGACAAGAGAGGCGATACAAGCGGCGCGACGGGCTGGTTTCGGAGCCTGGAGGCAGTTGCGCGGTCAGCAAACGAAGCAGCTCCGAAGCCGGGTCCGCACGCGCCCCGCAAGACCCCGGCTGCGCACTGGCACGCTGCCCTTCAGGGCAGGATGCTGACCGCGTCCACCCTGTCTTCATAGAAGGCGACATGGCCGGCGATTGCCGCGCATTCGTCGAACGGCTCGGGATAGCGCCACGCCGCGTCCTCGGCGACGCGCCCGCCGGCGGCGAGCGTCAGATAGCGGGCGTCGCCCTTGAAGGGGCAGTGGCTCGTCCGCGCGCCGGGCCGGGTCAGTTCGAGGGCCAGGTCGTCTTCCGGGATGTAATGGACCGGCGGATAGCCCGTCTCGTGCAGCAGCAGCGCGCGGCGGCTGTCGGCCACGGTCCGGCCGGCGAAAGTGACGACGACCCGGACATTGGCGGGCTCGATCCGGATTCGATGGCCGGGCCGCTTGCGGAACCCGGGAGCGGGATTGGCCATGGCGTTTGTCACCTTTCTCTTCTGAGGGCGTTCACGAAATCGGTCAGGCCGGTCTGCCGCGTGCGGCGGCGCCTCTCGGCGTGGAGGATGCTGCGCACCTCGGCGATGCTGACCTCCAGGTGCCGGTTGATGACGACATAGTCATATTCCGCATAATGGCTCACCTCGTCGAGCGCCTTGGCCATGCGCGCGCGCACCACCTCGGCGCTGTCCTGGGCGCGGGCGCAGAGGCGCCGCTCCAGCTCCTCGATGGACGGCGGCAGCACAAACACGCCGACCAGGTCCGACCGGGCCTTCTCGGCAATCTGCTGCGCCCCCTGCCAGTCTATGTCGAACAGCATGTCCCGCCCGGCGCGCAGCGCCGCCTCGACCGGCGCGCGCGGCGTGCCGTAGCGATGCCCGAAGACATCGGCATGTTCCAGAAAGTCGCCGTTCCGGACCATCGCCTCGAATTCGGCGTCGCTCACGAACAGATAGTCGCGGCCCGGCACCTCGCCGTTCCGGGGGCGGCGCGTGGTTGCGCTGACCGAGAGCGCGATATTCTCCTCCCTGTCCAGAACGGCGCGGCTGATGGTGCTCTTGCCGGCCCCGGAGGGCGAGGAGAGCACCAGCATCAGGCCGCGCGTCGCAACGGGTCGGGCGGGTGTCATTCGACGTTTCGCGCCTGTTCCCGGAAGGCCTCCAGCGCGGCCTTGAGGTCCAGAACGGTGCGGGTGAGAGCGAGGTCCGCCGATTTGGAGCCGAGCGTATTCGCCTCGCGGTGGATTTCCTGGCAGAGGAAGTCGAGCTTGCGTCCGACCGCCTCCCCGGATGTCAGCAGCGCGGCGGCGGCCTCCAAATGCGCGTCGAGCCGGTCGAGCTCCTCGCGGACATCCGCCTTCGCGGCGAGCAGCGCGATTTCCTGAGCCAGCCGTTCCCCGGGAACGGCCGTATCGAGCGCCGCGACGGCCGCGGCAAGGCGCCTCTGCAGCGCCGCCGGCTGAGCCGCCGCCAGGCCGCGCGCCGTCCGGGCATGGGCCTGCATCTCCAGCAGATGGGCTTCCAGCGCCGCGCCGAGCGGGCGCCCCTCCGCAAGCCGCGCTTCCCGCAGCCCGTCCAGAGCGGCCTCCAGGGTCGCGAGCAAGGCCGCGTCATCGCGCGCTTCCGCCACGGCATCGACCGGCTCGATGACGCCGCGCAGCGCCAGCAGGCCCGCCGCATCCCCGCCGCCGCGCCGGCCCGCAATCCCGGCCAGTTCGTCGAGCCACGCCTCGTCCACCCGGTAGCGCTGCCTGCCGGAAGCCTGCTCCAGGCGCAGATCCGCCGTCACGGCGCCCCGCGCGAACCGGGCTTGCACCGCCTTGCGCGCCGGCGGCTCCAGCCGGTCCCGGCCGGGCGGCAGGCGCAGGCGCAGATCGAGGCCGCGATGATTGACCGACCGGACTTCCCACAGCCAGTCCGGCCCGGCTGCCGAGGCGAAGCCGGTCATCGAGGACAGTTGCGTCACCGGGTCCGCCTCACCAGCCGGCGGTAGCGGGCGACATTGCGGTTGTGCTCGCGCAGGGTGCGCGCAAACAGGTGCCCGCCGGCGCCGTCGGCCACGAAATAGAGCGCCTCCGTCTTCTCCGGCCGGGCCGCCGCCGCCAGGGCGGCGGCGCCCGGATTGGCGATCGGACCCGGCGGCAGGCCCCGGATGCGGTAGGTGTTGTAGGGATGGTCCAGCTTGAGGTCGGCGCGGGTGAGCGGCCGCCCGAGGGCTTTTCGGCCGCCGGTAAGCGCGTAGATCACCGTCGGGTCCGTCTGGAGCCTCATGCCGAGCCGGAGCCTGTTGACGAACACGCCCGCAATGCGCGCGCGCTCTTCCGGGACGCCGGTTTCCTTCTCGACAATGGATGCAAGCGTCAGCAGTTCCGTCTCGGTTTCCAGCGGCAGGCCGCCGGCGCGTTCGCGCATCGCGCCGGCAAGCGCCTTGTTCATGGCGCGCTGCATCCGGGCCACCATGCCGGCGCGGCTGTCGCCGTAGCTGTACAGGTAGGTCTCCGGGAGCAGCCGCCCTTCACCGGGGTCGGTCGGCTCGCCCGTCAGCCCGTCGGCGGCGCGCACCAGATCGAGCACGGCGGCCGTCGTCAGCCCTTCCGGGACCGTCAGGCGGCGCCGGACGGTCTTGCCCGCCACCAGAAGCGTGCGGACGGACTCGGCGCTGACAGCCTCCGGAAAGGCGTATTCGCCCGCCTTCAGGCTGCTCCCCTCTCCGCCCAGCATCACGAATATCCGGAACGCCAGCGGGCGGCGCAGCACGCCCTCATCGACGAGCAGCGTCGCCAGCGCCGCAAGGCCTGTGCCTCTCGGCACGATGACCCGGCGTTCCTCGGCAAGCGGGCCGGGCTGGGTGAAATCGCTCCAGGCCCGGAGGGCGAACCCGCCCGCGGCCCCCAGCAGCAGGACCAGGACAACGCCGACAAGGTGACGGCGGCGCATGAATTCGTCAGGGCGCGGTCGAGAAGACCAGCGAGGTATTGGTGCCGCCGAAGCCGAAGGAGTTGGAGAGCGCATGGTCGATCCTGCGTTCCTTCGCCGCGCCGGGCACGAGGTCCAGGTCGCAGCCTTCCGACGGGTCTTCGAGATTGAGCGTCGGCGGCACGATGCCGGATTGCACGGCCTTGACGGTGAAGATCGCCTCGATCGCGCCGGCCGCGCCCAGCAGATGGCCGTGGGCCGATTTGGTGGACGACATGGATAGCTGGTAGGCGGCGTCTCCGAACAGGCGCTTCACGGCGCCCAGCTCGATCTCGTCTCCGAGCGGCGTCGAGGTTCCGTGCGCATTGATATAGTCGATCTGCTCCGGGTCGAGGCCGGCCCGCTTCAACGCCGCTGTCATGGAGCGGAAGCCGCCGTCGCCGTCGGCCGCGGGCGCGGTGATGTGATGCGCATCGCCGGAAAGGCCGTAGCCGACGACCTCGGCATAGATGCGGGCGCCGCGCGCCCTAGCATGGTCATACTCCTCGAGCATGACGCACCCCGCCCCCTCGCCCATGACGAAGCCGTCGCGGGCCTTGTCCCACGGCCGGGAGGCGCGCTGCGGCTCGTCGTTGAAATGGGTCGAAAGCGCCCGCGAGGCTGCGAAGCCGGCAATCCCCAGGCGGCAGATCGCCGCCTCCGCCCCGCCCGCCAGCATGACATCGGCATCGTCCCAGGCGATCAGGCGGGCGGCGTCGCCGATGGCGTGGGCCCCCGTGGCGCAGGCGGTGACGACGGAATGGTTCGGCCCCCGGAAACCGTATTTGATCGAAACCTGGCCGGAAATGAGATTGATGAGGGCAGAGGGGATGAAAAACGGACTGATCCGCCTCGGGCCGCGGTCCTTGAGCAGCACGGAGGCGTCATAGATGGTTTGCAGGCCGCCAATGCCGGAGCCGATCATGACGCCGGTGCGGTTGCGGCCTTCGTCGTCCTCCGGTGCCCAGCCGGAATCTTCCACCGCCTCGGCCGCCGCCACCATGCCGTAGATGATGAACGGGTCGAGCTTGCGGCGCTCCCTCGCCGGCAGCCATTCATCCGGGTCCCAGAAGCCGTCCGCGCGGCTTCCCGCAGGCAGTTGGGCGGCGACCCGGCAAGGCAGGTCCGAGACGTCGAAAGACTCGATGGCGCCGATGCCGGACTCGCCCTCAATCAGTCTGTTCCAGGACGCCTCGACGCCCATTCCCATCGGCGAAAGCAGGCCGAGTCCGGTGACGACCACACGGCGCATGGCGTCTCTCCCCGGCGGCGTCAGGCGTTCTCGTTGATATAGTCGATCGCGTTCTTGACCGTCACGATCTTCTCGGCGGCGTCGTCCGGAATCTCCACGCCGAACTCCTCCTCAAACGCCATGACCAGCTCGACCGTATCGAGGCTGTCGGCGCCGAGATCGTCGATAAAACTTGCGCCCTCGACGACCTTGCCCTCGTCCACGCCGAGATGCTCCACGACGATTTTCTTCACGCGATCGGCGATATCGCTCATCTAATCTTCACCCTTCGGATCGTGTTGCTGGTTTGCCGCTTTCGGCTCCGAGGCCCCGATATGCGGACCGGCTATTAGCACAGCCCGCACGGGCGGACCATAGCTGCGTCATATCATTGCCATGCCGCCGTTTACATGCAATGTCTGCCCGGTCACGTAAGCCGCCTCGTCGGAGGCGAGGAACACCGCCGCGGCGGCGATGTCTTCCGGGGCGCCGAGCCGGCCGGCCGGCACCCGGTCGAGCGCGCCGGATTTCTGCTTGTCGTTCAGGCTGCGGGTCATCGCCGTGTCGATGAAACCGGGCGCGATGCAGTTGACCGTGATGCCGCGCGCCGCGACCTCGGCCGCGACCGCCTTGGTCATGCCGATCATACCCGCCTTGGACGCCGCATAGTTGGCCTGGCCCGGATTGCCGGTGACGCCGACCACCGAGGAGACTGCGACGATACGCCCGCGCCGGCGCCGCATCATGCCGCGCAGCGCAGACCGGACGAGACGGAAGCACGCCGTCAGATTGACATCGAGCACCACCTGCCAGTCGTCGTCCTTCATGCGCAGGAAAAGGCCGTCGCGCGTAACGCCGGCATTGCTGACGAGAATATCGAGCGGCCCGAGCGCCGCTTCCGCGCGTGCGACCAGGCCGTCCGCCGCCGCGCTGTCGGCGAGGTTGCAGGGCAGCACGGCGGCGCCCTCCAGTTCGCCGGCAAGCGCCTCCAGCGCCGCTTCGCGGGTGCCGGAAAGCCCGACGCGGGCGCCCTGTCCGGCAAGCGCCCGCGCGACGGCGGCGCCGATGCCGCCCGAAGCGCCGGTGACCAGCGCCGTCCTGTCCCGGAGATCGAACATCGTGTCTGGCGGCCTTTGCTAGTGATCGAGGATGAGCTCGGACATCGGATAGCCCGCGCTCCGGGGAATATGCAGCACCCGCCCCGCAGGCGTGGCGGCCACCCGCGTCATCACCGTCTCCACGGGTTCGGCGGCGGCGGACCGGCGCGCTTCCTCCACCGTGCGGGACCGCGCCAGCCTGGACAGGATGGCGCGGGTCGGGAACATGATCGGCCGGCGCCCGTCCGCGGCGTCGCGCAGCGCGGCCTCCGGGGAAATCCAGAGCGAATCCACCGATTCCGAGCCGTCATGGCGTCCGTCCTGGCGCGGCGGCAGGGCGGCGAGATAGAAATGCACATCGAACCGCCGCGGCGAGCGCTCGGGCGTGATCCAGTGCGCGCAATGACAGAGGGCCGCCGTGTCGGCGACGAGGTCCTCGGCTTCCAGGAACGCGCGGAAGGTAACGCGGCCAGCGTGCAGGGCGGCGCGCCAGCGCGCCTCGATATCCGCAGGCTCCGCCGGCGCCCGCATGTCGCCGGCGCGCCGCGCCAGCAGCACGCCGGTTTCCTCGAACGCCTCGCGCACCGCCGCGATGCGGTGCGCCCGGGCGGCCGCCCCGAACCGGCCCGTGGCGCGGGCCGCAAGCACGGGGTCGGCGTCCTCCGGATCCACCTTTCCGCCGGGAAAGACGAGCGCGCCGGAGGAGAAGTCGAGTTCCGGGCTGCGCAGCACCATGAACACTTCGAGGCCGGTCGGTCCGTCGCGGAGTATCAGCACGCTGGCCGCGGGCCTGGGGGTCGCTGGAGCCTGTTCCATGCCCGTCCTTATAGCCGGAGCACGGCCATGCCGCCACGCCGGACGCCTGGCCGCCGCTCCGGACCCGATCCGGGGCGGCGCAGGGGAGGGCATTCCGGCGGGGACGCCGGAAGAGGGGCGCGGCTCCGGCATACAGGACTTGAAATCCGTATGAGTTTACTCCAGTTTCGAGACCGCACCAACCGGGACGGGACAATTGCGATGTTGAGGCTCAGTCGGATGAACGACTATGCCGTCGTCGTGCTGGGACATTTGGCTTCCCGGCCCGGCCGGCCGCTTTCGGCCGGCGAGGTCGCCGACGCCACGGGGCTGGCTGCGCCGACGGTGTCGCAGGTGCTGAAGGCGCTCGCCCATGCGGGCCTGGCGGTGTCGGTGCGGGGCGCGCATGGCGGATATTCCGCCGACCGGCCGGCGGAGGATATTTCCGTGGCCGATATCGTGCTGGCCGTGGACGGCCCGGTGGCGTTGACCGCCTGCGTGGACGGCGGCGATTGCGCGATCGAGGCAACCTGCCTGCTGCGCGGCTCCTGGGACCGGATCAACGACGCCGTCCGGGACGCGCTGGCGGCGGTGACGCTGGCCGACATGCTGGCGCCGATGCGCGATTTCTCGCATTTCGAGCCGCGGGAGATGCGCTCATGAGCCGGATTGCCGCCGAAACCGTCGAGCAGGTCCAGTCGCTCTCGGAGCGCTACAAATACGGGTTCGTCACCGATATCGAGTCCGAACAGGCGCCCAAGGGCCTCAATGAAGACATCGTGCGGTTCATTTCCGCGGTGAAGGACGAGCCCGGATGGCTGCTGGAATGGCGCCTGCAGGCCTTTCGCCACTGGCAGACCATGACCGAGCCGAACTGGGCGAAGCTCGGCATCCCGCCGATCGACTATCAGGACGCCTATTACTATTCGGCGCCGAAGCAGAAGGAAGGGCCGAAATCGCTCGATGAGGTGGACCCGGAATTGCTGGCCACCTACGAGAAGCTCGGCATTCCGCTGCGGGAGCAGGAAATGCTGGCCGGCGTGGCTGTGGATGCAGTGTTCGACAGCGTTTCCGTCGCGACGACCTTCAAGGCGAAGCTCGAGGCGCATGGCGTCATCTTCTGCCCGATTTCGGAAGCGGTGCAGAAATATCCCGATCTGGTGCGGAAATATCTCGGATCGGTGGTTCCCTATACGGACAACTTCTTCGCCACGCTGAACTCGGCGGTCTTCACCGACGGCTCCTTCGTGTTCATCCCGAAGGGCGTGCGCTGCCCGATGGAGCTCTCCACCTATTTTCGCATCAACGCGGCGAATACCGGGCAATTCGAACGCACGCTGATTATCGCCGAAGAGGCGTCCTATGTGAGCTATCTGGAAGGCTGCACGGCGCCCATGCGCGACGAGCACCAGCTCCATGCCGCCGTTGTCGAGCTGGTGGCGCTGGACGATGCGGAGATCAAGTATTCGACCGTGCAGAACTGGTATCCCGGCGACGAGAACGGCGTCGGCGGGATTTTCAACTTCGTCACCAAGCGCGGCGCCTGCCTGGGCGCGCGCTCCAAGATCTCCTGGACCCAGGTCGAGACGGGCTCGGCCATCACCTGGAAATATCCGAGCTGTATGCTGCATGGCGCGGACTCGGTGGGCGAGTTCTATTCCATCGCCATCACCAATAATTTCCAGCAGGCCGACACCGGCACCAAGATGGTGCATATGGGCGCGCGCTCGCGCTCGCGGGTGATCTCCAAGGGCATTTCGGCCGGGCGCGCCAGCAATGCCTATCGGGGCCTGGTCAAGATGCTGCCGGGGGCGGCGAGCGCGCGCAACTACACCCAGTGCGACTCGCTGCTGATCGGCTCGACATGCGGGGCGCACACCTATCCCTATATAGAGAGCCAGAACCGCACCGCCCGCGTCGAGCATGAGGCGACGACCTCCAAGATCGACGACGACCAGCTCTTCTACTGCCGGCAGCGCGGCATCGGCGAGGAAGAGGCGGTGGCGCTGATCGTCAACGGGTTCTGCCGCGAAGTCTTGCAGCAATTGCCGATGGAGTTCGCGGTCGAGGCGCAGAAACTCGTCGGTATCTCGCTTGAAGGATCGGTAGGCTGATGCTTGAAATCCGCGATCTCTGCGCCTCGGTCGAGGGCCAGGCGATCCTGAACGGGATCGACCTTACGGTCGGCGCCGGGGAGGTCCATGCCGTCATGGGGCCGAACGGCTCCGGCAAGAGCACGCTGTCCTATGTGCTCTCCGGCCGGGAAGGCTACACGGTGGACCGGGGCGAGGTGCTGTTCGACGGCCGCAACCTGCTGGAGCTGGAGCCGGAGGAGCGCGCCGCCGCCGGCCTCTTCCTCGCCTTCCAGTATCCCGTCGAGATACCCGGCGTCGGCACGATGACCTTCCTGCGCACGGCGCTGAACGCCGTGCGCCAGAGCCGGGGCGGGGAGGCGCTCGACGCCATGCAGTTCCTGCGCGTTGTGCGGCAGAAGGCGCGGGCGCTCGGCATCGGCGACGACATGCTGAAGCGCGCATTGAATGTCGGCTTCTCCGGCGGCGAGAAGAAGCGCAACGAGATGCTGCAGCTTGCGGTGCTGGAGCCGCGCCTTGCAATCCTCGACGAGACCGACAGCGGCCTCGATATCGACGCGCTCAAGGTGGTCGCCGAGGGCGTGAACACCTTGCGCTCGCCTGACCGCGCCATGCTTATCATCACCCATTACCAGCGCCTGCTGGACCATATCGTGCCCGACCGGGTGCATGTGCTCGCCAAAGGCAGGATCCTCCGTTCGGGCGGCAGCGAGCTTGCGCGCGAACTCGAGGAGAAAGGCTATGGCGACATTCTGAGCGAGGCGGCATGACACTCGGGGTCGCCGGCTGCCGCGAGGCGTTCGAGAGCATCCGGGCGTCGCTGCCGGGCGAGCGCGGCCCCGCCTTCGAGGCCTTCGCCGCCAGGGGCTTCCCGACCAACCGGGTCGAGGCGTGGAAATATACGAGCCTGCGCCCGCTGGCGCGCCGCCGTTTCGCGCCGGCGGCGCCGGACAACGCGGCCGAGGTGCCCGTTTGGGCCGCGGGGCCGCGCATCGTGCTGGTCAACGGCTTCCTGCGCGAAGACCTTTCCACCCTGCCCGTCGCACGCTGGGCCGGCCCCTGCGGAACGCCCGATGCGGAGGGCGAGGCGCTGGTCGCGCTCAATGCCGCCATGGCGGGCGACGGCTATGTGCTGACGATCGGGGAGGTCCGCAGCGAGCCGATCGAGATCGTGCATGCGACCGTGCCGGGGCCGGCCGGTCCGCTCGCGCAGTCGCGCAACCGCATCATCGTCGGCTCCGGCGGCGCGGCGCATGTCATTGAGCGGCATGTCGGGCTCGGCGGCGGCGCCTATTTCGTCAACGGCGTGACCGAGGTCGAGGTGCAGGCGGGCGGACGGCTCCGCCACACCAAGCTCCAGGAGGAAGGGGCGGACGCCCATCATCTCTGGTTCATGCCCGCGCGGCTTGGCCGGGACGCGTCGCTGGAGAGCACCGTGTTCACCTTCGGCGCCCGGCTGTCGCGCAACCAGATCGAGGCGAGCCTGGAAGGCGAGGGCGCATCGCTGGCGCTGGACGGCGCCTACGCCGTCGCGGGCAGGCAGCTCGCCGACCACACCAGCCGCATCGAGCACCGCGCGCCGGCCACGGCCAGCCGGCAGGTTTACAAGGGCGCCATCGCCGGGCAGGCGCGCGGCGTCTTTCAGGGCCATATCGTTGTCGGCGAAGGCGCGCAGAAAACCGACGGCCGCCAGATCAACCGCGCCCTGCTGCTCTCGCCCCGGGCGGAGATCGACGCCAAGCCCGTGCTCGAGATCCATGCCGACGATGTGCAGTGCAGCCACGGCGCCACCGCCGGCGATATCGACGCCGACGCCTTGTTTTACCTGCGCTCGCGCGGCATTCCGGCGCCGGCTGCGCGCGGGCTGCTGGTGCGCGCATTTCTCGCCGAGATTCTGGACGGGGCGCCGGATGGCGCGCTGCGTTCGGCGGTCGAACGGCGTATCGACGCTTTTCTGGAGGCCGGCGCATGAGCCCGGACAGCACCGCCGCCCTGCGGCCGAACTATGATGTGGCGGCGATCCGCCGGGATTTCCCGATCCTCGCGCGCGAGGTGTTCGGCAGGCCGCTGGTCTATCTCGACACCGGCGCCAGCGCCCAGAAACCGCGCCAGGTGATCCGCGCCATGACGCAGGTCATGGAGGAGACCTATTCCAACGTCCATCGCGGCGTGCATTTCCTCTCCCAGGCCTGCACGGACCAGTTCGAGGCTGCGCGAGAGACCGCGGCGCGCTTCATCAATGCGCGCGAGGCAGACGAGATCGTCTGGACGCGCGGGGCCACGGAGGCGATCAATCTCGTCGCCGCGACCTGGGGCCGGGCGCATGTCGGCCGCGGCGACCGGATCGTGATCTCGACGCTGGAGCACCATTCCAACATCGTGCCGTGGCAGATGCTGCGCGACGAGACGGGCGCCGAGCTTGCGGTCATTCCGGTGGACGATGCGGGCGAGATCGATCTCGACGCCTATGCAGACCTGCTAGACGACCGGACCAAGCTCGTGTCGGTCACCCATGTCTCCAACGCGATCGGGACCGTGCTGCCGATCGGGGACATGGCCCGGATGGCGCATGAGAAAGGCGCGCTGTTCATGGTGGACGGCTGCCAGGCGGCGCCCCATATGCCGGTCGATGTGCAGGCGCTGGATGTCGATTTCTACTGCTTCTCCGGGCACAAGACCTACGGGCCGACCGGCATCGGCGTGCTTTGGGGCCGCAAGGCGCTGCTGGACGCCATGCCGCCCTATCAGGGCGGCGGCGAGATGATCGCCCATGTCACCTTCGAGAAGAGCACTTTCAAGGACGCCCCGCACAAATTCGAGGCCGGCACGCCCGCCATCGTCGAGGCGGTCGGGCTGGGCGCGGCGCTGGACTATATCGAGGGCATCGGGCGCGAGGCGATCCTGGCGCATGAAACCACGCTGGCCGCCTATGCCCGCGAGCGCCTGGCGGCGGCGCCGGGGGTGCGGATCGTCGGGCGCGCGCGCGAGCAGGGCGCCGTGGTGTCCTTCGTCATGGACCAGGCGCATCCCCATGATATCGGCACCATTATCGACAGGGCGGGCGTGGCGGTGCGCGCCGGCCACCATTGCGCCTTTCCGGTGATGGAGCGTTTCGATGTCGGGGCGACGGCGCGGGCGTCTTTCGGGCTGTACAACATGAAGAGCGAGGTGGACCGGCTGATCGAGGCGCTGGACGATGTCGCGGAGATTTTCGGGCGATGATGAACGAGCTGCGCGAACTCTACCAGGAGGTCATCCTCGACCACGGCCGCAGCCCGCGCAATTTCCGCCGCATCGAGGATGCCGACGGCGAGGCGCGGGGCGACAACCCGCTCTGCGGCGACCGGGTGCATGTCTTCGTCAAGCGCGACCACGCCGGTGGGCTTCAGGATGTCGCGTTCCAGGGGCGCGGCTGCGCGATCTCGACGGCGTCGGCCTCCATGATGACCGAGCTGCTCAAGGGGCGCAGCGAAGCGGAGGCGCGCCGGCTGTTCGAGCTGTTCCACGCCGTCTGCACGGACGAGGCGTTCGATCCGATGGACGCGCCAACCGAGTTCGAGGACGAGGCCGACCGGCTGCAGGTCATGGCCGGCGTGCGCCAGTTCCCGATGCGGGTGAAATGCGCCACACTGCCATGGCACACATTCGCGGCGGCGCTGGACGGCGTCAAAACGGCGACAACGGAATAAGCGGGGATACGGGCGGCGATGGAAGCGACCATGCCCTTCGAGCATTGGATGGGCGGAGAGCCGTTGCAGGAGTTCCGCGCCGAGGCGGGCAAGCCGCTGGAGCCGGGCTCGCCGATTGCGCCGCGCGGCAATCTCGTGGCGGCGCTGAAGACGGTGTACGACCCGGAAATTCCGGTGGACATCTACGAGCTCGGCCTCATTTACGACCTGGAGCAATCCGAGGACGGCTCCGTGCGGGTCGAGATGAGCCTGACCGCGCCCGGCTGCCCGGTGGCCGGCGAAATGCCGGGCCAGGTGGCGGACGCCGTGGCGTCGGTGCAGGGCGTCGGCGAGGTCGAGGTGCGGCTGGTCTGGGAGCCGGCATGGACCATGGAGCGGATGAGCGAGGAAGCGCGCCTGGCGCTCGATATGTGGTGAGTGGAAGGAGGCCGACATGCGCGAGCCGATGATCCGGATAACGGACGCCGCCGCGGAGCGGGTGCGCCATCTGATGTCGCTTTCGGAGGAGCCCGCTGTCGGCCTGCGCGTCGGCGTGCGCACGCGGGGCTGCTCCGGCCTTTCCTATTCGGTGGAATATGCGACGGAGCGCAAGCCCTTCGAGGAAGCCATAGACGCCAGCGGCGTGACCGTGCTGATCGACCCGACCGCGGTCATGTTCCTGATCGGCTCGGTGATGGACTACAAGGAAGGCCTGTTCGAATCCGGCTTCACCTTCGAAAACCCAAACGCCGTCGGCACCTGCGGCTGCGGCGAGAGTTTCCATGTGTGACGGGAGATGAACAGGCGGTCTCGACTCCTGGCGTCGATCGCAGCCACCATCTCCGATTATCGGGCCGGCGACTTGGCTGAGCCGTCAGCCGGGCATGTGGACCGATGGGCCAGGCAGTTCGATACGTCCCTCCAGATGCCGATTCTGTGCGAAATCGATCATGTGTTGAAGAAGACCTATTTTTCGCGAGCAAGAACACAGAAATATCTGGAGGTCATGTTCGAGTCCTTGAAAATTGTCAGCGGCGATCCATGCACATTTTGGAAGGGAGTCAGCTTCCTCGACATTCAACGCGGCGGAGCAAGTCAGACAGCGATGCTCGCATTGTTCAACGAAATTCTCACGAAAGAATGCGGGTTCACAACAGATGAATGCGGCGCCGATCCGCATACCTATGTCTATCTGGACGACGCGATCTTCTCGGGTAACAGAATGAGGCAGGACTTGTTGCCATGGATCGCTGACGAAGCACCCTGGCAAACCAGTTTACGCATCATCACCCTCGCCACGCATCAGAGCTCGTACTATAACAGGAATATAGTCCGCAACGCCGTTAGCGCTTCCGAAAAGAAAATCGATATCGGATGGCGGCATAAATTGCGGTTGGAGGACAGGCTGGAGCATATAGATTCCTCGGATGTGTTGCGTCCTGTCTCGATCCCCGCCGACCCGGCGGTCCAGACCTACACCGCTTCCCTGAAGGAGCCGCCCAGGTTGCGAACGCCCGGAGGGACAGGGCAGATCGGCATTTTCTCAGGTGAAGCTGGACGCCATGTTTTGGAACAGGAATTTCTGAAGGCTGGTGTCCGCATTCGCGAAAAGTCGGGCAATTTTAACGAGTATCAGCGGCCTTTGGGTAATAAAACATTGGAATCTCTGGGTTTCGGATCGTTGATTGTGACGTACCGAAATTGCCCGAACAATACGCCGCTTGCGCTTTGGGCGAGCAATCCCTGGTATCCGCTGTTTCCAAGAACGACAAACAGCACAACAGCTTATAACCGTCCTTCGAAGCAGTGAGCGAAGGAATCGTTTCGATGACGCTTCCCAGACAGTTCCGCATATACAATCCGGCGGACAGTGCTGTCTTCCTTAAGACGAAGGAGCCGTTCGGCGGTCTGTCAAACATGGCTGCAGGGTTCCCGCTAGAAGTGAACGGCGTTCCAATCCGCACCTCCGAGGCGCTCTACCAGGCATGTCGCTTTCCGCACATGCCGGACCTGCAGCGCCGCATCATCGGCGAGCGCAGTCCCATGACAGCAAAAATGCGCGGCAAGCCCTTCCGGGACAGGTCACGGCCCGATTGGGAGACCGTCCGCGTGAGGATCATGCGCTGGTGCCTGCGGGTGAAGCTCGCGCAAAATTGGAAGGAGTTCGGCAGGCTGCTTCTGGAAACCGGGGGCCGCCCCATCGTCGAGCGGTCGCGCAAGGACGACTTCTGGGGCGCAAAGGCCGTGGAAGGCGGAAAGCTTTGCGGCATGAATGTTCTCGGCCGCTTGCTGATGGAACTGCATGAACAGCTTAAGGCCGACGCGTCGGAGAGCCTCAGGTCCGTGGAGCCTCCCCCCGTTTCCAACTTCCTTCTCCTGGGCGAACCCATTCGGACTGTTATTGGTTGCGAGGGTGCCGGTCGACGAGCCGTCTCTGAAACATTTTCGGAACCGAGTGCCCCGGCCCCTGTGCAACTGTCATTTGTCGACAACTGACCGCGGCAGGAATTGCTGCCGCTGACATGTCCGCATATCCCCGGCACCGTTCCGGCCCTGCCGGGACTTGATCCGGACGGCCCCAGACCCGATATTGGTGCTTGCTACAGACAACGCTAACGGAGACCGCGAATGGCCTTCGACAATCTGAGGACGACGGCGCGCCCCGCCGGCCGCGCCGCCGCCCATGCAGCGGAGATCGACGCCGGGCTGCGCAAGCACATGCTCGGCATTTACAACTACATGGCCTCCGGCGTGCTGCTCACCGGCATCGTCGCCTATCTGGTGTTCACCATGGCGGTGGTGCAGGGGCCGGGCGGCCAGACGGCGCTGACGGCCTTCGGGCAGGCGATCTATCTCTCACCGCTCAAATGGGTGCTGATGCTCTCGCCGCTGGCCTTCATTCTGGTGCTGAGCTTCGGCGTCCAGCGGCTGAGCGCGGGTATGACGCAAGGCCTGTTCTGGGCGTTTTGCGCACTCATGGGCGCCAGCATCAGCTCGATCTTCCTGGCCTATACGGGCGTCAGCATCGCGCGCGTGTTCTTCATCACCGCGTCGGCCTTTGCGGGCCTCAGCCTCTACGGCTACACCACGAAGCGCGACCTGTCGGGGATGCGCTCCTTCCTGGTAATGGGGCTGATCGGCGTCATCATCGCCTCGCTGGTCAACCTGTTCCTGGCCAGCAGCGCGCTGCAATTCGCCGTGTCGGTGATCGGCGTGCTGGTGTTCGCGGGCTTCACCGCCTATGACACGCAGCGCATCAAGAGCGAGTTCTATCACGGCTACGACGCCGCCGTGATGGCCAAGAAGTCGATCCTCGACGCCCTGTCGCTCTATCTCAATTTCATCAACATGTTCCTGCTGCTGCTGCATCTGTTCGGCAGCAGGGAATAGTTCAGAGGCCGATCCTCACCGTTCCCCCGTCGTCGATGACCGGGCGCTTCACCAGGGCCGGATGCGCCAGCATCAGGCCCTGCGCCCGGCCGGCGTCGAGGCCGGCCTTTTCGGCGGCGTCCAGGGAGCGCCAGGTTGTGCTGCGCCGGTTGAGCAGCGCCTCCCAGCCCAGGGCGGCGGTCCAGCGGTCGAGCAGTGCGGCGTCCAGCCCGTCCTCGCGCAGGTCGTGAAACCGGTGTTCGCGCCCGGCAAGCGCCTTTCGCGCCTTGCGGCAGGCATCGCAGGTCTTCAGGCCATAGACGGTCAGCACGGTCGTCTTCCTCCGCCGGACGGATCGGCTATACTCGCACGGTGCCGCCCCGGAGCGAAAGCGGCGGGAAGCGGCGCATGTTTTCGGCCGGCGGGTGGCCTGTTGTGCAGCGGCGACCGCCGCCTTCCGAACAGCCGCGCCGCCGCCTGGGAGACCGTCTGTGCAGGGGCCTGAAAGCCACTCCTACATCTCGCAGCGCCTGCGCCTGCACTATGTCGAATGGGGCAATCCGGAGGCGCCGCCGCTGCTGCTCATCCATGGCGGGCGCGACCATTGCCGCAATTGGGACTGGGTGGCCGAGGCGCTGCGGCAGGACTACCGCATCCTCGCGCCGGACCTGCGCGGCCACGGCGACAGCGCCTGGTTCGTCGGCGGCGCCTATGCGATGGCGGACTATGTTTACGACATCGCCCAACTGGTCCACCGCAAGCAGCTCGCCCCGGTCGCTATCATCGGCCATTCGCTGGGCGGCTCCATCGCCCTGCATTATGCCGGCGTCTATCCGGAGACCGTGAAGGCGCTGGTGGCGATCGAGGGCCTCGGCCCCTCGCCGGCGCAGATCGGCGCGCGCAAGACCCGCCCGATCGACGCCCGGCTCCGCGAGTGGGTCGAGACGCAGCGCGGCCTGTCCGGCCGGCTGCCGCGCCGCTACGCCTCGCTGGAAGACGCCTACCGGCGGATGCAGGAGGCCAATCCCCGTCTGACGGAAGCCCAGGCCCGCCATCTGACGGTGCACGGCGCCAACCAGAACGAGGACGGCACCTATAGCTGGAAGTTCGACAATTACAGCCGCGCCGACCGCCCGGTGGGCATTGACCCCGAAGAGAGCTTCCGGCTGTGGGCCGCGATTTCCTGCCCGACCCTGCTGGTGCGCGGCCTCGAGAGCTGGGTCGGCGATCCGGAGGCGGACGGCCGGGCGGCCCATTTCCGCAATGCGCGCTGCGTCAATATCGCCGGCGCCGGCCATTGGGTGCATCACGACCGGCTCGACGAGTTTCTGGGCCTGGTGCGGGGCTTCCTCGGCGAACCGGCGCCGGCCTGATCCGGGCGCGAAATCGTGCTGAAGCCTGACTCCATGGATGATGCCGCCGCTGCCGAAGCGCCCTGGCTTTCCGGGCTGAATCCGCCGCAGCGCGAAGCAGTCGAAACCCTGGACGGGCCGTTGCTGGTGTTGTCCGGCGCCGGCACCGGCAAGACGCGCGTGCTCACCGCCCGGCTGGCGCAATTGCTGGCGGCGGGGCGGGCCTGGCCGAGCCAGATCCTGGCCGTCACCTTCACCAACCGCGCGGCGCGCGAAATGCGCGAACGGGTCGAGGCGCTGATCGGCGAGAGGAGCGCCGGCCTCTGGCTCGGCACCTTCCACGCGCTCGGCCTGCGCATTCTGCGCCGGCATCCGGAGCTGGCCGGCCTCAAGCCCTCTTTCTCCATCCTCGACATGGACGACCAGGTCCGGCTGCTGAAACAGGTGCTGGCCGACGCGAATGTGGACCCCAAACGCTGGCCCGCGCGCCAGCTTTCCGGCATCGTCCAGCGCTGGAAGGACAAGGGGTGGCGCCCGGACCAGGTGCCGCCGGACGCCGCCGGCAATTTCGCGCATGGCCGCGCGCCGGCCCTGTACGAGACCTATCAGGACCGGCTCGCGGCGCTCAACGCCGTCGATTTCGGCGACCTGCTGCTCCACAACCTGACGCTGTTCCAGCGCGACCCGGATGTGCTGGCGCGCTATCGGGAGCAGTTCCGCTACATCCTTGTGGACGAGTATCAGGACACCAATGTCGCGCAGTATCTCTGGCTGCGGCTGCTCGCCCAGCGCCGCCGCAATATCTGCTGCGTGGGCGATGACGACCAGTCGATCTATGGCTGGCGCGGCGCCGAGATCGGCAACATCCTGCGTTTCGAAAAGGATTTCGAGGGTGCGAGGACCGTGCGTCTGGAGCAGAACTACCGCTCGACCGGCGACATTCTCGGCGCCGCATCGGGGCTGATCGCCAATAATCGCGGCCGGCTCGGCAAGACGCTGTGGACGGACCGCGAGGCGTCTGTCCCGGTTTTCGTGCGCACCGCCGCCGACGGCGAGGCGGAAGCGAGGCTGGTCGGGGAGGAAATCGAGGCCCTGCAGCGCGCCGGAACCGGCCTTGGCCAGATGGCGGTGCTGGTGCGCGCCTCCTTCCAGACCCGCGCCTTTGAAGAGCGCTTCATCGTGCTCGGGCTGAATTACCGCGTTGTCGGCGGCCCGCGCTTCTATGAACGGCGCGAGATACGCGACGCAATCGCCTATCTGCGCGTTGTGCTGTTCCCCGAAGACGACCTGGCTTTCGAGCGCATCGTCAATCTGCCGAAACGCGGGATCGGCAGCGCGACCCTGCAGGCGGCGCACCGGCTGGCCCGCACGGCCCGGCTGCCGCTGGCCGAAGCCGCCCGCAGGCTGGCCGAGACGGGGGAGGTGGGCGCGCGCGCGCGCAATGCGCTGGCCGGTTTCTGCCGCCGCATCGACGGCTGGCGCGCGCGGCTGGGCGCAGAACCCCATGCGGAGCTGGCGGACGCCATTCTCGAGGAAAGCGGCTATCGCGAAATGTGGCGGAACGACAGGGCGCCGGATGCGCCGGGCCGGCTGGAAAATCTGGGCGAGCTGGTGCAGCAGCTCGCGAATTTCGAGTCTCTCGAAGCCTTCCTGGAGCATGTCGGCCTGGTGATGGAGGCCGAGAGCCGCGACGAGGCCGAAAGCATCTCGCTGATGACCCTGCACGGCGCCAAGGGGCTTGAGTTCGACATCGTGTTCCTGCCGGGCTGGGAAGAGGGCCTGTTTCCGCATCAGCGCGCCATGGAGGAGAACGGTCTTGCCGGGCTGGAGGAGGAGCGCCGCCTCGCCTATGTCGGCATCACGCGGGCGCGCCGGCATGTGCTCATCACTTCCGCGCTGTGCCGCATGGCGATGGGGCGCTGGGTGACGCCCTTGCCGTCGCGCTTCATCGACGAGCTGCCGGACGAGCATGTGGACCGCCAAACGGACGCCGGGCCGGACAGGAACCCGGCCTGGCGCTACGGCGCGGGCAATGGCCGCGTCATCGATGCGCCTGCATGGGAGGTTGCGCCGCGCGCGCCCCGGACCGGGCGGTTCGCGGTCGGGCAGCGCGTGTTTCACCGCAAATTCGGCTATGGCGCCGTGCGCGCGATAGACCGGGAGAAGCTGACCGTCGCTTTCGAGACTTCCGGCGACAAGACCCTGATCGACAGTTTCGTCGATCCGGCCTGAGCAAGGATGACGCCAAGAATGCCCGACCCTGCCGTGCTGGAGCGCCGCGAAGGCGCCGTTGCCGTGGTGACGCTGAACCGTCCGGCGGCGCTGAATGCGCTCAACCTCGAAATGCGCGACCGGCTGCCGCGCGTGCTGGACGGGCTGAACCGCGACGAGGCGGTGCGGTCTGTCGTGCTGACCGGCGCCGGCGGGCGCGCGTTCTCCGCAGGGCAGGACCTGAACGATTCCGCGGGCTTCGACGAAAGGACGGTGCAGGAGCACTTCCTGCATCTGGGCGCGCTCTACCAGTCGGTGCGCGCGCTGGAAAAGCCGGTTGTCGTGGCGCTGAACGGCCTCGCCGCGGGGTTCGGCCTGCAGACGGCGCTGCACGCCGACATCCGCATCGCCCATCCCGGCGTGCGCATGGGCCAGCCCGAGGTGCGCGCCGGCATTCCGAGCGTGGTCGGCCCGTTCATCATCGAGCGCACGGTCGGCCATGCGCGGGCGGTCGAACTGTCGCTCACCGGGCGGCTTGTGGACGCCGAAACCTGCCTCGCCTGGGGCATGGTGAACGAGATCGTGCCACGCGAACGGGTGCTGCCGCGCGCCATGGAGCTTGCCGGGGAGCTCGCCGCCCTGCCGCCGCTCGCCGTCCGGCTGACCAAGCGCCGCCTGCTGGAGCGCACACAGAGCGGCTATGACGAGACCGTGCAGGCCGCTATGCGCTTTCAGGAAGCCGCTTACAGGGACGGCGAGCCGCAGCGCGTGGCGGCGGCGTTCTTCGAGGCGCGGCAGAGGCGGGAAAAGCCGTGACCGGGGGCGAATTCATGGCGCCGGCGGGACGGATCGGAAGTATCGAACGGAACGGCGCCAGGACGGTCTATGAGGTGCATGGCCGCGCCGGGGCGCCGGCGCTGCTGTTCGGCCATGCGCAGATTCTCTCCCGCGCCCAGTTCGCGCCGCAGGTCCGGGCGTTCGCGGACCGCTACCGCGTGATTGCGCTGGACTTTCGCGGCCACGGGCAGAGCCCGGTGAGCCCGGCGCCCTATGTGATGGAGGCGCTGGCGCGCGACGCCGCCGCGGTTCTGGATGCGGAGGGCATCGACCGGGCGCATTATCTTGGCTCCTCGCTGGGCGGCATGGTCGGTTTCGCGCTGGCCCTGGAGCACGCCCCGCGCCTGGCGAGCGTGACGTTTCTCGCAACGCAGGGCGTCCTGCCGGCCGCCAGCGGCGAGCGAATTCGAAGGACCGCCGCCCGCCTCGCCGCGCAGGGCGGCAGCATGGCGCCCGCCGCCGGGGAAATCATCGCCCGCTACACGACCGCCGCCTGGCGCGCCGAAGACCCCGCAGGCCATGCGCGGCTGATCGAGATCGCCGCCGCCAATCCGGTGGCCGGCTATGCGCATTCCGGCGGGGCGATCGCCGCGATGGACTATGACGGCCGTCTGGATGCGATCCGGACACGGGCGCTTGTCGTCGCCGGCGAGCATGATACGCCGACGCCGCCGGAGCGGATGGCGCTCTACCGCGACAGCATCCGGGGCGCGGAGATGGCGGTGATCGCGGGTGCCGGCCATTTCCCCAATTGGGACCGGGCGCCGGCGTTCAACCGCATCTTTGGAGACTTCC
This sequence comes from Alphaproteobacteria bacterium, assembly GCA_965200785.1. GTDB lineage: Bacteria > Pseudomonadota > Alphaproteobacteria > Bin95 > Bin95 > Bin95. The sequence continues at coordinate 286,749 of CBDAVA010000003.1, forward strand.
TCGAACGGGCCGGTTGATGCGCCCGGCGGTGGACAGCGCCGGTCCCGCTTGCTAGAGCGTTGCCGTCATGGACGGAGACTTCCTCATGCGCCTCCCCACCGACCGCAGCGGCCGTCTCCAGGGCTTGCCGCGCCCCGCTGAAGCGCCCTGACCGCCGGCTCCATGCCCGCCGCCTCCAAACCGCTGGTTGTCGTCACGCGCAAGCTCCCGGACGCCGTGGAGACGCGCATGATGGAGCTGTTCCGCACCGAACTGAACGACAGCGACTGGCCGCTGGACCGCGCCGGGCTGATCGAGGCCATGCGCCGGGCGGATGTGCTGGTGCCGACGGTCACCGACCGCATCGACGCGGCGTGCCTGGAGGCCGCCGGCCCCCGGCTCAAGCTGCTGGCGAGTTTCGGCGCCGGCGTGGACCATATCGACCTGGCGGCGGCGCGCAAGCAGGGCATCACCGTCACCAATACGCCGGGCGTGCTGACCGGCGACACCGCCGACATGACCATGGCGCTGATCCTCTCGGTCTCGCGCAGGCTGGTGGAGGGAGAGCGCCTGGTGCGGACCGGCGGCTGGAGCGGCTGGGCGCCGACGGCGCTGCTTGGCCACCGCATTTACGGCAAGCGGCTCGGGATTGTCGGCATGGGCCGCATCGGGGCGGCGGTGGCCCGGCGCGCGCGCGGCTTCGGCATTTCGGTCCATTACCACAACCGCCGCCGGACGGACCCGGACATCGAGGCCGAACTCGAGGCGACCTATTGGGAGAGTCTCGACCAGATGCTGGCGCGCATGGATATCGTGTCCATCAACTGCCCGCGCACGCCGGCCACATACCATCTGGTGTCCCGCCGGCGTCTGGCGCTGATGAAACCCCATGCCTATATCGTCAACACCTCGCGCGGCGAGGTCATTGACGAAACGGCGCTGGTGGAGGCTCTGCTGGCCGGCAGGCTCGCCGGCGCGGCGCTGGATGTGTTCGAGCGCGAGCCGGCCATCGACCCCAAGCTGCGCGAGCTCGACAATGTCGTGCTGCTGCCGCATATGGGCTCGGCCACGCTGGAAGGCCGGCTCGAAATGGGCGAGCGGGTCATCGTCAATATCAAGGCCTTCACAGACGGCCACCGCCCGCCGGACCGCGTGCTGGAGCAGTTTTTCTGAGGCGGCGGTTGCGGGCGCGCCTAATTCGCCGCGCCGAGCCGCGACAGGCGTCCGACCCACTCGTTGAATCTTGGGCACTGCTTGCGGATGGCCTGCATGCCTATAGTCTCGGCGATCAACGGGCCGTGCAGAGCCTTCCTGTACTCCCGAAATATCCCGGTTATTCTCTTGCTCGGCGCAGTTTGCGCCCCGTCATCAATATCTTCCTGTGTGTCGAACCCACTATGAATTTGCCGCAATTCCTCTATCGGACCATTACTGAGCCTTCGACAGCGATCCCGGCGCGAATCACGGATTGCCGCCATGGGCCCGCAGGTATCGATTGTCGCAAGCATCCCAGGATTGCTTGAATCGGGACCCATCGGAGGTATCGTGAAATTGAAACGCGGCGCAATTGCGGAGAAGATTGATGACCGCTGAAGCGGTTTTTGGCCTGGATGCGGAATTGCAGCCGGCCGGGCGATATCCACAATGCCGGCTTCGGCGTGGGCGCTGCCGGCATCGTGCCAGTCCGCGTGATCCGGCCCCCCGGCTCTGCTGAAGCGAAAGGCTTCCTCCAGGAAGATAAGCCGGTCCGGATGCGCATGGGCGAGGACAAAACGATAGTCGTTGCGGCCGGCATCCGTCTCCAGACGCAAATCCGCCTCCAATTGAGGAGTTTGTCCGCGCCCCCCGAAGAGCTGGTCGTCGGCGCCGCCCTGCCTTTGCACGAATTCCTGCAGCCGGGAGGCGCCCAGCATCCAGCCCAGCATTTCGAAGAAGCGAATGAGGTTGGACTTCCCGGAACCGTTGGCGCCGATCATCACGGTGACATCGGATAGTCCTTCGACAGCAATGTCTGCCAGGGATCGAAAGCCTCGAATGCGGAGTCCCTCGATCCGAGCGCGTACCCTGTCCATCGTCGAAGGACCCCGTTCAGGCCTCTGCAAACCGGCGGACTCTACTCCGCCATAATCTGCGCCTTCGCCTCGTCCAGCAACTCCTCCATGCGGTTGCGCAGGCGCCGGGCGTCGGTCTCAATGCCCTGCGCGTGCAGGTCCGCGAGCACTTTCTCCAGCACATCCTCATCGCCGGGGCGGTCGAAATCGGACTCGACCACCGTGCGGGCATAGGCTTTCAGGTCGTCGCCTGCCAGCCCCCATTGCGCGCCGGCCCATTCGCCGAACAGCCGATTGCGCCGCGCCTGCACCTTGAAGCGCACCTCTTCGTCGTGGCGGTATTTGTTCTCGAACTGCCTTTCGCGGTCTGCGAATGTCGCCATGCGCGCGGCTCCCTGCTGCTTGGTCGGGTGGGTTACGGGCGATATATAGTCGCTCCCGCTCCGGAATTGCAGCGTCTCCATGTGCACAGTCGTTCTGCTCCGCAGGCCCGGCCACGCCTGGCCCGTGATCGTCGGCGCGAACCGCGACGAGGCGGTCGGCCGCGCCTGGCGCCCGCCGGCCCGCCACTGGCCGGCCCGGCCGGGCGTGCTGGCGGGGCTCGACGAGGAAGCCGGCGGAAGCTGGATGGGGCTGAACGACGCCGGGGTGGCCGCCGCGATCCTCAACCGGCGCGGCTCGCTCGGGCCCGCCGACGGCAAGCGCACGCGCGGCGCGCTGGTGCTGGAGGCGCTCGACCATGACAGCGCCGCCGCAGCAGCAGCGGCGACGGCCCGGGTGGACGGCCGGGCCTATCGCAGTTTCAACATGCTGATCGCAGACCGCGAACAGGCCTTCTGGATTCGCCATGCGGGCGGGCGCGGCGTATCGGCGCGGCCGATTGCGGCCGGCCTCTCCATGCTGACCGCCTGGGACCTGAACGACCGCGTCAACTCCGAGCGCACCGCCTTCTATCTGCCGCGGTTCGAGGCCGCGCGGGCGCCCGAGCCCGATGCGCCCGGAGGCTGGGCCGACTGGGAGCAGCTGCTTGCATCGCAGGAGACCGCGCCCGGCGTCCACGACCCCAACGGCGCCATGACCGTGCGCACCGACTGGGGGTTCGCCACGGTATCCCGCGCCCTGCTCGCCCTGCCGGCAAACAGGGCGGCGGCTCCGGTCTGGCGTTTCGCCCGCACCTGGCCGCAGGCCGGCGGCTATGCCGCGCTGCTATAGCGCCCCGGCCTGAAACGCCGGCGCTCGATGAAACATGGCAGGACGGCAGGCAAGGGCATGAGCAGGCGAAGCCGCTCTATGAGGCAGCCTGCAGCAGGGACCTCGCTTCGTGCCGGCTGACCGGCAGGTGACTCATCAGGTCGGAAGCAAGATCATCGAGGCGCGAGACCCAATAGCACGAAAAATCAATAATCGTCACACCTACGATACTTCCATCATCGGGATTGTATCTCCACAGAACTCCAGGCAGACTTTCCTTGGCAATACCATATCTTCCAGGCTGCGTAGAGACATACAGGATATCAGCATCCTTGTCGTAGAAGACATCCAGAACTTTAGTCGGCATTGTCCGACTCCCAACGCACCCTGTATTTTGAAGATCCACCAGTGAAATAAGCGGTGCGAACGCGCGCTGACGTTCCTTTCACCACCTTTACAGGGACGTGTAATGAGTTATTCTCATATTTGACGTTGCTACTGACAAAGACAAATGTCTTTTCCGGATCGGTATTTCCCCGAAGAATTTTTGTTGGAGCATTGACCGTTCTTTGTATGCCGGCTACTCCAACTGTATCGTCAGCCTTAGGCTGTCGATCCCCCATGTAATCTATGGTGTCTGAATTGAGGCGAAACCCGTGGCGGTAAAGTTAGCGACCGACGCATGGAATTTCGGCACATCCGTTTGTTGGATCATGACGCAACTTTCCAGCGCAACCCCTCAAGACGCTGTGTCAGTCATACCCACGGAAATGAGCCAAGCGCATCGTAGCCCCTCCTAATTGGGTGTTCAATACCTTCTCAAGCCATTCCTCTTGATTTTCATTAACTTGAACAATATTAATAATTGCGTTGGAATCGTTCTTCCAAAGGTTAACATTTGTCATCTTATTGTCTTTATATTGTTTAAGTATTTTCAACATTGCTTCTGCTCTTGGGAGGAATCCAATTAATTCTTCAATATCGTATCCTGCTTCTTTCACATCTCTAGCAAGAGTGACGAGAGATATGTATGATGCCATTTCTACAGCATTATAATCATGCAACTCGCCAATAAGAACACCCACCACTCCTTCATCTGTTAACTCATAGCCTAATCGTTTGAGGTGAAATTCTACATCGCGTATCATCTGGATGCTTGGCCTGACACGTTTGAGTCTTGGCCAAGCTCGTCTTCTCTGAGTGAACCAAGCCCTACCAGTCACAATATGCCCCTTCACCAAGCTAGAGACTTGTCACAATTTAAGCCACTCTGATGGGGATATGTCAAGCGATAGTTTTCTGGTGCCAACTCGTAAGGGTCCAATACATGGCGTCAACGTGCTGCATCTGCCATCTTGGGCTGGGCGACTGTGGGTGCTCAAAGTGCAGTACTGGGCTGTAAAGTGTAGTAGTGCCAGAGTCCCTACAATTGCGCAGGCTCGGATCTGGCCGAAACCGCAGCCGCCTTGTTTTCAAGGCCGGCTGGAGCCGCCTTCCAGGGTGAGGATGCGGGCGGCCAGGCGGCGGAGTTCGCGGGCGAAGCGGCCCATGCGGGCCAGATGCGCCTGCGCGGCGAGATAGGCGGTTTTGGGCCGCGCCGGATAGCCGACCCAGACCTGGCCTGCGGGCACCGATTTCCACACCGCCGCCGCGCCGCCCACCACGGCGTCGTCGCCGATCTCGATATGGTCGGCCAGCATGGCCGCGCCGCCGAGCACCACCCGGTCGCCGATGCGCGTGCTGCCGCCGATGCCGGTCTTGCCGGAAATCAGGCAGTCCTCGCCGATGACGATATTGTGGCCGATCTGGCAGAGATTATCGATCTTGGTGCGCGCGCCGATGCGCGTCGCGCCGATATTCGACCGGTCCACACAGCTATTGGCGCCGATCTCGACATCGTCGCCGATCTCGACCCGGCCGAGCGAGCCGATGCGCCGGACCCGCTCATTGACAACGCCGTGATAGTCTCCGGAGCGCAGTGCGGCTTCGAAGGAGGCCGGCTCGCGCGTGACATAGCTGAAGCCGTCGGCGCCGATGGTTGCGCCCGCCTGGATGATGACGCGCGCGCCGAGGCGGACCCGCTCGCCGATACGCACGCCGGCATGGATCAGACAGTCCGGGCCGAGCCGTGCGCCCGCGCCGACGGAAGCGTGCGAGAGGAGGCGCGTGCGCGCGCCGATCTCCGCCCCCGGCCCGACGGAAACGAAAGGCCCGAGCGACACGCCCGGGCCCAGCACTGCATCTTCGGCAATCGCGGCCGCCGGATGCACGCCCGGCGGCGCATGGGGGCGCGGCTCAAACAGCGCCACCAGCCCGGCCAGCGCATAGCGCGGTTTCTCCACCGCCACCCAGGCGTCGAGCGCGCCCTCGGGCGGGCGGGCGCCCTCGGGCAGCACCGCAGCGCGCACCGGAGACTGCGCCAGCATGGCTGCATGGCGCGCCTCCATCAGGAACACCAGATCGTCCGGCCCCTCCGCCTCGGCCGGATGCACCAGACGCTCGACCGTGAACAGGCCCTCGCCATGCAGGCGCCCCCCGGTCGCAACGGCCACCGACTCGAGCGCAACAGCCATCAGGCGGCGCGCACCCATACCGCCGTGTCGTGGAACACGCCGCCGCCGACCGGCGGCGCCGCATCGGCGGAGGTGAGCGCATTGATGCCAAGCCCCTCCTCGAAGGCTTCATGCGGCCAGATGCTCTCCACCACCACGACACCGCGCCGGACTCCGTCGAAATGCCGGGCATGGACGACGACCGACGCCTTGTCATTGCCGATCCGCACCCGCGCGCCGTCGGCGATGCCGAGCCCGCCGGCGTCGCCGGGATGGATCATCACGGTCGGCCGGCCCTCCCGCTGCCGCGAGGTCGGCGTTTCGGTGAAGGAGGAGTTGAGATAGCCGCGCGCCGGCGAGGTCGCCATGCGGAAGGGCTTTTCGGCGTCGGCTTCCTCGATCGCGTTCCAGTGGTCCGGCAGCGCCGGCATGGCGGCGGCGATATTGTGGGCGCGCGGAGCGAAGGCCGCCCAGTCCGGCTTGAAACGGAACTTGCCGTCCGGCCAGGCGAAGCCGTCGAGATAATGGGCGGTGCGGAAGTCCGGCTGGGCGTCGGTCCAGCGTTCGGCCTTCAGCGCCTCGAAACCCGGATAGCCGGAGCGCCGGAGCGTGGCGTCGGCAAGTTCGCCGGCGGTCATGGCGTAACCCGGATGCGCCGCGCCGAGCCTGGCGGCGAGCGCCGCCGTCACCTCATGATTCGAGCGGCACTCCCCCGGCGGCTCAACGATCTTCGGCCCGGCGATGACATAGCTGTGGCCGCCGCCCTGATAGATGTCGTCATGCTCCAGGAACATGGTCGCCGGCAGCACCAGATCGGCCATGCGCGCCGTCGCGGTCATGAACTGCTCATGCACGCAGGTGAACAGATCCTCGCGCTCGAAGCCGGCGCGCACCAGCAGATGTTCCGGCGCCACCATCATCGGGTTGGTGTTCTGGATCAGCATCGCCGTCACCGGCGGGCCGCCCTGCAGGTCGGCCGGATTGCCGGTGAGCACCGGGCCGATGCGCGTCTGGTCGAGCAGGCGGACCGCCGGGTCGCGGACATCAAGGCCTTCGATCAGCGATTTGTCCCAACCGTAGATCCCGCCATTATTGTGGAATGCCCCGCCGCCCTCATATTTCCAGGCGCCGGTGACCGCCGCGATGCAGGATGCGGCGTGCATGGCGACGGCGCCGTTGCGGTGGCGCGAGAAGCCGTATCCGAGCCGCAGATAGGTGCGCCGGGTGCGGCCGATCTCGCCCGCCAGCGCCTCGATCTCCGCCGCCGGGACGCCGCAGATCGCCTCCGCCCATTGCGGCGTCCGGCTGGCCAGATGCGCCTCCAGCTCCGCCGGCGCGTCGGTCATGGCCGCCAGATAGTCCCGGTCGGCATGGCCGTCGCGGAACAGCACATGCATGATCGCGCAGGCCAGCGCGCCGTCCGTGCCGGGGCGCACGCAGACGAAGCGGTCCGCCTGGCGGGCGGTCTCGTTGCGATAGACGTCGATGACGACAATGCGCGCGCCGCGCTGCTTGCGGGCGCGGACCGCATGGGTCATCACATTCACCTGGGTGCTGGCGGCGTTGGTGCCCCAGATCACCAGCAGGTCCGCCTTCGCCATCTCGCGCGGGTCGGCGCCGGCCAGCTTGCCGGTGCCGGCGATGAAGCCGTTCCAGGCGAGCGTGGTGCAGATCGTGGCGTGAAAGCCGGAATAGCCCTTTGCGTGCCGCAGGCGGTTGATGCCGTCGCGCTGCACGAGGCCCATCGTGCCGGCATAGTAGTAGGGCCAGACGGTCGGGGCGCCGTGCCGCGCCTCGGCCTGCTGGAACTTCTCCGCACAGAGGTCGAGCGCGGCGTCCCAGGAAATGCGCTCGAAGCGCCCGGAGCCTTTGGGGCCGGTGCGGACCAGGGGATGCAGCAGGCGGTCCGGATGGTGGATCCGCTCGGCATAGCGCGCGACCTTGGCGCAGACCACCCCGGCGGTATAATCATTTTCGCCGGCGCCCCGGATGCGCCCGATACTGTGCGCATCGAAGCGCTCGACTTCCAGCGCGCAGGTTGACGGGCAGTCATGCGGGCAGGCGCTGAAGTGGATGGTCGGGCTTCCGTCCATGGGGCCGCTCCTTGCCGTTGCGGCCGGCGAGTATAACCGAGGGGGCGCGCGGGCGCGACATGACGGAACTCCGGGAGATCGCAGGCGGCCTCAAATTCCCCGAAGGGCCGGTGGCGCTGCCCGGCGGCGATGTGCTGGTGTGCGAGATCGCGGCCGGGCGCATTTTGCGCATCGCCCCGGACGGCGGGCGGACCGTGGCGGCCGAGACCGGCGGCGGGCCGAACGGCGCGGCGCTCGGCCCCGACGGCACGCTCTGGGTCTGCAATAATGGCGGCTTTGAATGGTATGACCGCGACGGCAGGATATTCCCGGTCGGCTGTGCGCGCGACTATGCCGGCGGGTCGATCCAGCGGGTGGACTTGGAGACCGGGCGGGTCGAGACGGTCTGGCGCGACTGCGAGGGCGAACCGCTCAAGGGGCCGAACGACTTGGTTTTCGACCGAACCGGCGGTTTCTGGTTCACCGACCACGGCAAGGAGCGCGGGCGGCTGCGCGATGTGACCGGCCTGTTCTACGCGCCGGCGGACGGCGGCCCGATCCGCGAAGTCGTCTGGCCCCTGCACGGGCCGAACGGCGTCGGCCTCTCGCCGGAGGAGGACCGCGTCTATGTCGCGGAGACCGAGGCCGCGCGCCTGACCGCTTTCGACCTGGAGGCGCCGGGCGTTATCGCCGGCTCGAACGGACGGCGCGTGCGCGGCCACCGCGGACGCTGCCTCCACGGCGCCCCCGGCCTGCAATATTTCGACTCGCTTGCGGTCGATGCCGAGGGCCGCATCTGCGTCGCCACGATCCACAATGGCGGCATCACCGTCATCCCGCCCGACGGCGGCGCGGCGGAGCATGTGCCGATGCCGGACCCGGTGACGACCAATATCGCCTTTGGCGGCCCCGGCCTGCGCACGGCCTATGTCACGCTCTCCATGTCCGGCCGCCTGGTCTCCCTCCCCTGGCCCCGCCCCGGCCTGCCCCTCAACTTCCTGAACCGCTGACGGCCCCGCCGCCGTCCCCGCTCAGGCGCTCCACCTACGCGAGGCAAGGAAGCCGGTAGTGCTCCTGCTTGATATGCACGGGTTCTGCAGCGGCCCCTGCCAACACCTGACAGAGGACATTATTCACCTGCCCGGCCAACGGACAGACTATCGAAATCAAGCACGTCGCTTTCGACATAATCGCGCGCCGTGATGTCGTCGAGACGACACGCGATAGCAGCTTCCACCCGGAAGCGGCCGGATTGGTCGAACAGGTCCATCCACCGTTCCACCTGGTCCGACCAGTCAGAGGCTGTGCTATCGGAATTGCCATCCTTGATGAACCAGATCACCAACTCCACACCATCGGCGCTCCATGACGGCGCGGCCCGAACCCGGATTTCGCGAAGCGCCCGCAGAAACTTGCCTTCGGGACTCCTCCGGTCGTGCTTGTCGGTGAGACGACGCCTGAAGCGGGCCGCCGCACGGACGAAATCGTCCGGAAACGCGAATCTCGAACGCTTGCGGGAGAGCGCGCGTGCAAATTCCCGACTCTCCGCGTCCGCACTCCAGCCGGGGGTTCTCGCCCAACTCGCAACCACAGCTTTTTCGACGGTCATGACGCGATCCAGATCGGCAACCAGACCATCCCTGGCCGTAGCAGGAATGTAGGCAAATGACGGCCTCTTCAGCCGACGAATCTGTTCCACGATCTCGCCGCCGAGCTTCACCAAGGGCGCAATCTCGACATAAGGGCGATCGATACACGACCGGACGATATCGCAAGTCTGAGTCAGCATGACGACACCCTCGACCTCTTCGAGAACGGGCGTCACACCGTTTGCCCACATTTCATCGTGCCCGTCCGCAACCGCAGCCATGGAAGCCCGGCTATGCGGGCGAGACAGATCGGCGAGGTGCATGAATTCCAAACCGGTGCTCCGCGACACATCCCCCTGACGCCAATGCCGGAGTTCCTCGTCAATCGCGTCTGCCTACTCCTCCGGCCCGGTCATTCCGTTGGCTTCTTCTTCCTTCCCGCAGGACGGGTGATGCGCGCCTTCCCGACCGGAAGCGCCGGTCGATCCTGTATCGCGTCAAGGAGAAGGGCCGGCGGCGGCGGGCGGCGTTTCGCCCATTCCTCCTCCGAAAGTGCGGCACGGCGGTGCCCGGTTTCTGCCGGCGCTGCCGATTGCCGCAGCCCCTCCGTGTAATGGCCGCCGGCCAGCAGGTCGAGGGGCGACAGGCCATTGACGACCGTCATGAGGCGATCGCGTGTGGCGCGCTGGTTGCCTTCGTCGAGATGCCGGACGGCATCCAGCGCCCGGCGGATTTCCAGTTCGTGCTGCGCAGAAGGCGCCTTGCCATTGGCCCAGTGGTGAACGGTGCGGCGGGATGCGCTGAAGAGTCTGCTCAGCAGATCCCATGTCAGGCCCGAACGGCGCCTGAGTTCGAGAAGCGCTTCGGCCGCGGTCTGTCTGTCCGGAACGCTCGTCATGGCTTCCGGACCCGATGACGTTTCATCCGTGAGTGGAATCCATTGGGGACCGACGGTCGTTCCCGGGTTCAGGAACGCGGCCAGCGGAATGACATTCGCATCCCTGCTTGGCTGATGGATTGCCTCAACCTGGTAGTGGGGACCATCTGTCGACGTAGCCGGCTCCAGCATCAAGTCCGCTGTTGCCACAGTCATGGTGTTCCTCCATGGAGCCTCAGGAATTCGTCAGTCACCATCAGCCGAAACACCGAATAGATGCGCTTGGCGAAAGCATCCGTCATGACGACCAACTCTTCCGACCTGAATGGCGACGCCTCCGGCGAGAACATGTCCAGGTCCAGCACCCAGCTCGGTGTTCCCGCCGGTGGCCAGGTATTCGGGTCGTAGGTCGAATTCGGCGGCAGGTTGCCCCACCGCCCCTGGATCACACCTTCCGCGGCCAGAAACCGCGCTTGGGTTATTGACTGGGTCATGGCCTTGCGAAGCGCGTCTGGCGGACTCTTGTCGGGTTTCAGAATCCCGAGGACAGACTCATGTACGACATCGCCGAGCCTCTCCACAGCAGCGCCCTCCAGTCGGTTGATATACCGCAGTCCGACGCGCTGAGCCTCAGCCGGCCCAAAGCACGCCTCCACACTCGCGAGGACCTTGCGGAGGCGGCCCAGAAAGTTTCGGCGACCGTTATAGCTCCACGTTTCAAGCGCAACGAAATCCACGCCCAGCGACACCCGCCATGTTGCCGGCGCCTGCCGGTTTGCAAGGCGCCAGATGGCCGCCTCCCTGTGCAGGTGCGGGTAATCCGCGCGCAGTGCCTCCTGGAAATCCGCGATGCGGTCTTCCTTGCGAATCGAGAGTATCGGCGGAAACTTGATCTGGGTGAGAACGCGCACGAGGGGCGCTTTGGATAACGGCACCTCTGCCGGAATTCCAATCGCAAGCGGTATTGGCTCAGCCTGCATCTGTATCTACTCGGGATCCCTTCCTTTATGGTGACATATAGTGTGAACCATTGTCTCCAACAAATACTTGCAACGGTGCCGCACACTGCCGCTCCCGCTCAGGCGATCCACCAGTCGGGATAGCGGGCGCGCAGGGATTTGCGCGCCTGGTCTCGTGCGGCGGCGTCGGCGAAGGCGGCGAAGCAAGTGGCGCCGCTGCCGGACATGCGGGCGAACAGCGCGCCGTCCAGCACCGCCAGCGCGTCGAGGGCTTCGCCCAGCTCCGGCGCGAGCGACAGGGCGGCTTCGGTCAGGTCGTTGCCGCAGCCGGCGAGTTCCGCAGCCGTCCGGGGCCAGGGCCGGCTTTCCCGAAACGGGCCGCGCCGTGCGCCGAACACCGCCGGCGTCGCCAGCGCAACGCCCGGATTGGCCAGCAGCAGCTTCGGCGCGGGCGCCCCCGGAAGGGGCGTCAGCCGCTCGCCAATGCCGGCCATGCCGCAGGTCCGGCAGGCGAGGCAGACCGGCACATCGGCGCCGAGCCCGGCCGCCAGCGGCTCCAGCGCCGTCTCGATCCCCCAGAGCCGCGAGAGCAGCCGAAGCGCCGCGGCCGCATCGGCAGAGCCGCCGCCGAGCCCCGCGGCAACCGGCAGGTTCTTCTCCAGCACCAGCCGGGCGCCCCGCCCCCGCCCGAGCGCGCGCGCGGCGCGCAGCACCAGATTGTCGGGCTCGGCCGCCAGCACCGCGGCGAACGGCCCGACGACCTCCAGGGTGAGTTCGTCCGCCGCCTCGCCGTGGAGCACATCGCCCGTCTCGGCGAACACAACCAGGCTCTCCAGCAGATGCAGCCCGTCGGCCCGCCGCCCGATCAGGTGCAGGTAGAGATTGACCTTTGCCGGCGCCGGCTCGCGCAGCACGGCGTCAGCCGCTCCGCCGCCTGCTCAATCGCAGTCGAGCCCGCAGACGAGGCGCTGGCGCAGCCCTTCCACGCGCTCCGGTTCGGGGTCGAAATCGAGTGCGCGGCGCCATTGGAAGCCGGCCTCTATCCGGCGGCCGACCTTCCAATAGGCATCGCCCAGATGTTCGTTCACGACCGGCTCCAGCGGCAACAGCGCCACGGCGCGCTCCAGTTCCGCCACCGCCTCCGGGTAGCGCCCGGTACGGAAATACACCCAGCCCAGGCTGTCCGCGATATGGCCGTCCCGAGGTCGGAGGTTGACCGCCTTGGCCACCATTTCTTCGGCAAGGTCATAATGCTCGCCGCGGTCGATCCAGGAATATCCGAGATAGTTCAACACGAAGGCCTGGTCCGGAACGAATTCCAACGCCGCCAGCAGGTCCTTCTCGGCGCGTGCCCAGCGCCGGCTGCGCTCCAGGGCGACGCCGCGCCCGTAATAGAGCCTCCAGTGCCGGTGTTCCGGTGATCCGCCGACTCGGGCGATGGCGCGGTCATAGGCGGTGACAGCCTCCTCGAACCGCCGCTCCCTGCGCAGCAGGTCGCCGAGTTCGCCGAGCGGAAACGGGTCCTGCGGCCGCGCGTCGGCTTCCGCCTCGAGCAGCGCCTCCGCCTTCTCGAACCGGTCCTGCAGCGCATAGGCGCCGGCGCGCCGGCGCTGCGCGGCCGCATGCCAGATCGACCCCGCCGGCACCTGTTCGTAAGCGGTCAGCCCTTCGTCGTGCCGGCCCCGGTCCACAAAGGCGTCGCCGATCAGCAGCAATGCCGAATGGTGGTCCGGATTGAGCATGGCGGCGAGCCGGGCATAGATCAGCGCGACCGGCGACCGGCGCAGCTCGCTCGCCACGCCGTAAAGGACTTCGGCCACGCCCTGCGACGGGGTCAGGGCCAGCGGCGCGAGAGCGCCCGGCCCCTCCGCGTAGAGCAGCCCGCCCAGCGCGCGGTAACGCTGCAACAGCCGAAATGCCTCATCGGCCTGACCCGCGGCCGTCCGGAAGGCGGCTTCCGCCAGCACCCCGCGCCGGCCCGCGCCTGCGGTGCGCAGGCGCTCGAACGCAGCGGCGGCCTCCTCTGTCCGGCCGGCGGCGTGGAACAGCAAGGCGCGGTGAAGCGCCGCCCAGCGCGCCGCGCCGCGGTGTCCGCCGGCCTCCGCAAGGGCCTTGGCCGCCCCCGCTTCGTCGCCCTCGGCCCAGCGGATCCAGGCAAGCGCGAGCAGCCGCACGGAGGCGGGCAGGGTCTGGCCGTCCGGCGCCTGCAACCGGCTCGCCGCTTCCGCCCAGTCCTCCCGGCCGACGGCGTCCACCAGGAGGCGCAGGACGACCAGCGTCCTGTCGAACGGCGCCGCGCCGCCGGGCTGCGGGGCGGCGTCTATCGCCCGGGCGAGTTCCAGGCTTGCCGCCCCGCCGCCTTCGGCAATGCGCATCCGCAGCAAGCGGCCCTGAATTGTCGGATTGCCGGGATCGGCTTCCAGCGCGCGTCCGTAGAAGCCGACCGCGGCGGCGATGTCGAATTGCCGCTCCGCATAGCCGGCCGCAAGCCAGTCGGTCAATGCCGGCGCCGGCGCTGCGTGAGGACGGCATGCCGCCGAGAGCAGCAGCGCAAGGGCGAGGAAGAACGGGCGCATCCGGGCTGCTTCACATATTCGGGTAATTGGGACCTCCGCCGCCCTCCGGCACGGTCCAGACGATATTCTGCGTCGGGTCCTTGATGTCGCAGGTCTTGCAGTGGACACAGTTCTGGGCGTTGATCTGCAGGCGCGGCCCGCCGCCGTCCTCGACGATCTCATAGACGCCGGCCGGGCAGTAGCGTTGTTCCGGCGCATCGAATTCGGCGAGATTGACCCGGATCGGCGCCTCCGCATCCTTCAGCACAAGGTGGACCGGCTGGTCCTCCTCGTGATTGGTGGCGGAGAGATAGACGGAGGACGGCTTGTCGAAGGACACCACGCCGTCCGGCCTGGGGTAGTCTATCGGCTTCCAGGCGTCGCGGCCGCCGGTGGCGGCGTGGTCCACCCCGTGGTGGCGGAGCGTCCAGGGCGCCTTGCCGCGCAGCAGCACCTGGTCGATGCCGGCATGAAGCATCCCCGCCGCCAGGCCCCAGCGGAACGCCGGGCGGACATTGCGCGCCCGGTGGAGCTCGTCATGCAGCCAGGAGGCGCGGAAGGCTTCCGGATAGGCCGTCAGCTCGTCGCCGCCTTCCGAGCCTTCCGACAGCCGGGCGAAGGCCGCTTCCGCCGCCAGCATCCCGGTTTTCATGGCGCCGTGGCTGCCCTTGATGCGCGGCACGTTCAGGAACCCCGCCTCGCAGCCGATGAAGGCCCCGCCGGGGAACACGAGCTTTGGCAGCGCCTGCAGGCCGCCTTCGTTCACCGCCCGCGCCCCATAGGCGACGCGCTGCCCGCCTTCGAGGAACGGCCGGATTTTCGGATGCGTCTTGTAGCGCTGGAATTCGTCGAAAGGGCTGAGCCAGGGATTGCGGTAGTCGAGGGCGACGACGAACCCGACCGCCACCTGCCCGCCCGCCAGATGGTAGAGGAAGGACCCGCCATAGGTGCGCCGGTCCATCGGCCAGCCGGCCGTGTGGACCACAAGCCCCGGCTCGTGCACGGCCGGATCGACGTCCCAGAGTTCCTTGAGGCCGATGCCGTAGGTCTGCGGCTGGCAGTCGCGCCGGAGGTCGAAACGCTCCATGAGCTGCTTGCCGAGCGAGCCCCGGCAACCCTCGGCGAACAGCGTGTATTTCGCCCGCAATTCGATGCCCGGCTCATGCGTCGCCCTGGGCCTGCCGTCGCGTCCGATGCCCATGTCGCCCGTCGCCACGCCGGCCACCGCGCCGGTTTCGGAGTAGAGCACCTCCGCCGCGGCGAAGCCCGGATAGACCTCCACCTCCAGCGCCTCTGCCTGCTCGCCCAGCCAGCGGCAGACATTGCCGAGACTCACGATATGGTTGCCGTGGTTGCGCAGCGCCGGCGGCATGAGCGGGCCGGGCACGCGGAAGGCGCGGTTTTCGCCGAGCAGAAAAAACCGGTCTTCCGAAACCGGCGTGTCGAGCGGCGCGCCCCGCTCCTGCCAGTCGGGCAGCAATTCATTGAGTGCGCGCGGGTCCAGCACGGCGCCCGACAGGATATGCGCGCCGATCTCGGACCCCTTCTCCAGCACGCAGACCGAGACCTCGGACCCGGCGTCCGCCGCAAGCTGCTTCAGGCGGATCGCAGCCGACAGCCCCGCAGGGCCGCCGCCGACGATCACGACATCGAACTCCATACTCTCTCGTTCCATGTCCCCCCGGCCCTTTTCATCCGGCGCAGCTTCCGGGATAACATAGGCTACACTTACGGGCTTCGCCATGATGGAACGCGATCCTTTGCTCGCTGCGCTGGAGTGGCAATTGGCGGCTGGCGTGGACGAGGCCGTCGGTTTCGAGCCGGCGGACCGTTTCGCCCAGCCGCGCGCGCGCGCCCAGCCGGTTTCGCCGCCGCCTCCCGTTCGCGCGGCGGCAGCGGCCCCGGTCCGCCGGGCCGGGCCAGCCGCCGCGCCGTCTCCGGCTGCGGCTCACGACCCCGCAGCGGCCGCCGATCTGGATGCGCTGCGCGAGCGCCTGCTCGCCTTTGACGGCTGTCCTCTCAAGAAAACCGCGACCAACACCGTATTCGGCGAAGGGCCGGCGGGCGCCCGGCTGATGATCGTCGGCGAGGCGCCGGGGGCCGATGAGGACCGGCAGGGCCGCCCGTTTGTCGGGCCGAGCGGCCGGCTGCTGGAGCGGATGCTGGCCGCGATCGGGCTCGCGCGGGAAGAGGTCTATATCGCCAACACGATCTACTGGCGCCCTCCGGGAAACCGCACGCCCTCTGCCGAGGAGGTGGCGCTGTGCCGGCCGTTCATCCACCGCCAGATTGCGCTGGTTGCGCCGGAGGTGTTGATGCCGGTCGGCGGCGCAGCCGCAAAGACGCTTCTCGGCGCCACCGAGGGCATTATGCGCCTGCGCGGGCGCTGGCAGGGTTTCGGCGCTCCGAACGGGGCTATCGACGTCATGCCAACATTCCACCCGGCGTTTCTGCTGCGCTCGCCGGCGCGCAAGCGTGAGGCCTGGCGCGACCTGCTGGCCGTCAAGGCCCGTCTGGAAAGCGGCCGAAGGTGAGGGCGCTTGCGCTGGCCGTGCTGGCGGTCTGGAGCGGGGCCGCCGGGGCCGCCGATTTCCGGATTCTGTCCGCGCCCGATGTCGAACGCTATCGGCAGCTCTTCGAGCTGGAGAAGGAGAACCGCTGGGCGGAGTCGGATGCGCTGGTGCGCAAGCTGGAGAACCCGCTGCTTCTGGGCCATGTGCTCTATCAGCGCTACATCGTTTCACACGACTACATCACGCCCTATGAAGAACTGAAGGCGTGGCTGGAGGCCTATGGCGACCATCCCGGCGCGCACCGCATCTCGCGGCTGGCTCTCAAGCGCCGCCCGCCCGGCGCATTGCCGCCGCCTCCGGAGCGCCACCCGCAGGTGCGGAAGGCGACGCCGCTGTTCGTGGCGAAGCCGGTGCAGACGCCGCCGACGATCGTCGGCGCCATCTATGCGCGCATCATTTCCCGGCATCTGAAGGAGAAGCGGCCGGACCTGGCCGACAGCCTGTTTCGCGACACCGCCGTTCGCCGCGCGCTCGGGCAGGACTATGCCGACAAGCTGCGCGCCGACATCGCCTTCGCGTTCTACCTGTTCGGCAAGGATGCGGAGGCGTATCGGCTGGCCTCGCAGCGGGCGGCGGCGGCCCGGGAGCGGGTGTCCCTGCTGCAT
Source organism: Alphaproteobacteria bacterium (assembly GCA_965200785.1). GTDB lineage: Bacteria > Pseudomonadota > Alphaproteobacteria > Bin95 > Bin95 > Bin95. The sequence continues at coordinate 303,752 of CBDAVA010000003.1, forward strand.
TGGGTCGCCGGCCTCGCCGCCCTGCGCCTCGGTTGGGAGGCCGGCGCGGCGCGGCATTTTGCGGCCCATGCCGACTCTCCGGCGGCTTCCCCGTGGAACGCTTCGGCCGGCGCGTTCTGGGCGGCAAGGATGTACCGCAAGCTCAAGCGGGAGAAGGACGCCGACAAATGGCTTTGGGAGGCGGCGCGCCATAAGCGGACTTTCTACGGCATGCTCGCGCGCGAGATGCTGGGCCTGCCGCACGGCCTGAATTTCGAGCCGCCGCCGCTGGACGGGGCGGGCCGCCTGCGCATTCATGCAGAGCCTGCCGCCATCCGCGCGCTGGCGCTCGCGCAGGTCGGGCGGGCGGTCGAGGCCGAATGGGAAATGCGCCGCGCGCTCGCCGACGCCGATGCGGACACGACGCGCGCCCTGCTGGCCGCCTCCCTGGCCGCCAAACTGCCGCGGGCGGCACTCCTGGCCGGCCGCCGCCTGCTCGGCCGGGGCGAGACGCCCCGCGATCTCGCGCTTTATCCGCTGGCGCCGTGGGAACCCGAGGGCGGCTACGGCCTCGACCGGGCGCTGCTGCTCGCCTTGATACGCCGCGAGAGCGCTTTCGATACCGGCGCCGCCAGCCCCGCCGGCGCGCGCGGGCTGATGCAGCTCATGCCTGCGACGGCCAATTCCCTGACCGAGGACGAGCGTTTCAGCGGCAAGACGCTCAAGCGCCTGCTGGAGCCGGAACTCAATCTGACGCTCGGGCGCAACTATCTCCGCCTGCTGCTGGACAGGAAAGTCGTCGACGGCGACCTTCTCAATCTCGCCATCGCCTATAATGCCGGGGTCGGCCGGCTGCGCCGCTGGCATTCGACCGTGCGGTATATGGACGACCGGCTGCTGTTCATCGAGAGCCTGCCGGCCAAGGAAACCCGGTTGTTTGTCGAGCATGTGCTCACCAATATCTGGGCTTACCGCGCCCGTCTGGGCCAGCCCCGGCCGAGTCTGGAGGCCCTGGCGGCCGGCGGGAAACCCCTCTACAGGTCTCTCGATTCCCGAAAGGCAGACGCGGGCGGCGACCGGCCCAACGGCTGACGCCGGCCCCGATCAGGAGCGCCCCGATGTCCGGCACCATCGACGAAACCCGCCCCTTCGTTCCCGTGCGCATCGCGGTGCTCACCGTTTCGGACACGCGGGGCGAGGCCGACGACCGCTCCGGCGCCGCGCTGATCGAGCGCCTCGAGCGCGACGGGCATGTGCTGGCGGACCGCGCCATCGTCCGCGACGAGATCGCGGCGATCCGGGCGGCGCTGCGCAGATGGATCGCCGATCCCGGAATCGACTGCGTCATTGCAACCGGCGGCACCGGGCTGACCGGGCGGGACGTCACGCCCGAGGCCTTTGAAGGCGTTTATGAAAAGCGGATCGACGGCTTCGGCGAATTGTTCCGCTGGCAGAGCTTCCGGAAGATCGGGACCTCGACGATCCAGTCGCGGGCGACGGCCGGCACGGCCGGCGGCACCTATCTGTTCGCCCTGCCCGGCTCGACCGGCGCCTGCCGGGACGCCTGGGACGACATCCTGCACTGGCAGCTCGACTACCGCTTCCGCCCCTGCAATTTCGTCGAAATCATGCCGCGCCTGCAGGAGCACATCACCGGCCGGGGCGGCGGCTGAAGGCTGCAGTTCAGTCGGAGCCCCGAGACGGCAAGCGCATGACGGCTTTTACCGGATTTGACGAAGCGGTGGTGGTCGATGTGGAAACAACAGGCCTCGATCCGAACAGAGACAGAATTGTTTCTGTGGCGATGATCCATATGCGCTTCGGTGACCTGAAAAAGAATTCCAGATTACACGGCGATACTATGGATGTTATGGTCAATCCGCAATGCCGGATTCCCAAGGCGGCATCCCGCGTGCATGGCATAACGAATAGTGATGTAGCAGATCTGGGTCCCTTCTCTGATGTTGCCCAGCAATTACGGGACTTCATCGGGAATCTTCCAGTAATTTCCCATAATGCGGCATTTGATAAATCCTTCCTTAATTCCGAATTTAGGAGGGCTGGCGTCAAATCTTTATCCCGCAACAAGAGTTATTGCACAATGCAACGATATAGAACCTTAAATCATGGATATTGGAAAGGGAGCAAATTGGATGACGTCGCTAAAGCAATGAGAGTGAAAGGAAGAAAAAACAGGACACACGATGCCACGGAAGATGCGTATATCGTAGGGGAAATATCCATAAGGTTTTACATGTTGGATAATCAAATCAATGTGTCGGGCAAAAAGCCAGGTCACTATATATTTGCTATATTGATAGTTTTTTCATTGATTTATTGGCTTTGGTGAAATCTATATTCGTCCTGCCGGTCGTGTCTCAGTTTGGCATTCGCGTTCCTCTGGCAGATTGAGCCAAGGGCTTGAGAGGCTCAGCCCTCCGCTCCAAACGCCCCGGCGCCGCCTCGGACCCCCTGTTGCCGCCCCGGACGCCCCTATTGTCGCCCCGGACTTGATCCGTGTGTGGACGCCTCCCTGGATGCAAGCAGATTTTTGGCATGGTTTGGGGAGTTGCGGTCAGGCGCAGTCGTGTGTCCGGCCTCTTTGTGCGGCCTTGTGAGCGCCGCGGGCCTGTATGGAGATACGCGGACCGGGGCCAATACGGGGCCACGTGCTTGAAAGCACCCCGGATCAAGCTGGTTTTCCCGATCCCGTCTCATTGACCCTCTGCCCTTACCCCCTGCCTCGGCCTGCCTGCATTCCGGTCCTGCCGGTCCGCTCCGGGGACAGCGCGCCGGGCTCCCTGTTCAGCCGGTTGCGGGAACCCGGTAACTGTCCTTCTTCACCGCCAGCGCCCACAGAATGCGCGCCATGCGATTGGCAAGCGCCACCGCGGCCAGCTTCCTCGGCTTGCGCGCAAGCAACCGCGCAAGCCACGGCTCGGGCGCCCGGCCGGAGCACACCGTGTTCCGGATCACCGACATCGCCCCGACCACCAGAAGACGCCTCAGCTCCCGATGGCCCATCTTCGATATCTTGCCAAGCCGAGGCTTGCCCCCGCTCGTGTGCTGGCGCGGCACAAGACCCAGCCAGGCCGAGAAATCCCGGCCCCGGCGGAAGCTCGCAGGCGGCGGCGCCAGAGCCTGCAGCGCCAGCGCCGTCACCGGACCCACACCCGGCACACTCATCAACCGCCGCGCCTCCTCATCCTCCCGCGCCGCCGCGCGCAACGCCTTCTCCTGCTCCGCGATCTTCCGGTCCAACTCGGCAATCTGCTCCAGCAGCACACCACCCAACTCGCGCGCCCGCAACGGAAGCTCCGTCTCGGGGTCCGAAACCGCCCCCGCAAGACGGCGAACATGAACCGGGCCCTTCGGCGCAATCACACCAAACTCCGCCAGATGGCCCCGCAGCGCGTTGATCGTCTGCGTGCGCTGGCGCACAAGAAGATCGCGAACCCCGAACTGCATCATCCCCACCTGCTGCTCCGCGCTCTTCACCGCAACGAAACGCATGGTCGGACGTTGCGCCGCCTCGCAGATCGCCTCCGCATCCGCCGCATCGTTCTTCTGGCGCTTCACAAAGGGCTTCACATAGACCGGCGGGATCAGCTTCACCACATGACCCAGCTTGCCAATCTCACGGCCCCAGTAATGCGCGCTCCCGCACGCCTCCATCGCCACCGTGCAGCGGGGACGGGAGGCCAGAAACTTCAAAACCTGACCCCGCGACAGCTTGCGCCGGAAGGCCACCGAACCGTCCGAACCCGCCCCGTGCAGGTGAAAACTGTTCTTCGCCAGATCGATCCCGATCATGCTCACTTCACTCATGTGGATGTCTCCTTCCCGTAGGGTTGTTGTTCGACACCGCTACCTTGGCACACTGCGATGCCGGCGGAAGGAGGCGTCCACACCATCGGGGCCCAGCTCTGATTCTCTCCGCAGGGCCGAAACGGCGGAGGATGGACCCGGCTCTCCGCTGCGCTCCGGCCGGGGTGACGACAAGGGAGGCGATAGAAGCGGCGCGGCACCGAGGCGCGGTCCGAAAAACCCGCCGGCACGGGCCTTCGTTGCACACTGAGACACGACCGTCTTGCCCGTTACCTTGGCAGCGTCTCTGGTCTGCGATACAAGCAGGCTTCCGGAAAGCAGGTATTCCCGGCGCTTCCGGACGGCATCAAGCGTCATGGTGCATGGACTCAACGAGAGCATCCGGCACGGTGCAGTGCACAGCGATATTCCAGACCGGTTCGGAAATCGCAAAGTGACGGTGCCCAGGGGCACTCAGGCTATCGGGGGCGCCCTCGACCGTGCCGTAGTCGGCCCTTTGGCTCGGATGCCCGTCCGACACTTTCTGATCCTCGACCAGCAGATCCCGGCGGTCTGCACCCGCCAAAGGCGCGTTGCCGGGATCATGCGCGGGAACCGGCGAAGCCGGTCGGCGCGGCTTCCGGGCCGGAGAGGCCGGCGCTTTCGAAGGTGGCCATGCCGGCGTGGCAGGCGGCGGCGGCCTTGAGCAAGGCGAGCGCGAGCGCCGCCCCGGACCCCTCGCCGAGGCGCATCCCGAGGTCCAGCAGCGGGGCCTTGCCCCAGAGCGCGAGCAGGCGGGCATGGGCCGGTTCGGCGGAGAGGTGGCCGGCCTGGCAGTGGTCGAGGCCGGACGGGTCCAGGGCATGGAGCACGGCCGCGGCGGCCGCGGCGCTGTAGCCGTCCAGCAGCACTGGCACGCGGCCCATGCGCGCGGCCAGCAGCGCGCCGAACATGGCCGCGGTTTCATAGCCGCCGAGCCGGCGCAGCACTTCCAGCGGCGGCCGGCCGCCATGCAGCGCCGCGCCCAGCCGCACCGTTTCCACCTTGGCGGCGAGCCGCTCTCCTGAAACGCCGGCGCCGGGGCCGGTCCAGTCTTCCGCCCGGCCGCCATGCAGCACATGGGCGATGGCGGCGGCCGAGGTCGTGTTCGCGATCCCCATCTCGCCCACCGCCAGCGCGTCGATGCCGGGCTCGACCGCCATCATCCCGTAGGCAATGGCGCGCGCGCATTCCTCGTCGGTCATTGCCGGCGCGCAGGTAAAGTCTGCCGTCGGCGTTTCCAGCGACAGTTCGTAAACCCGGAGTTCGGCGTCCAGCGCGCTGCAGATCGCATTCACCGCGGCGCCGCCGTCGATGAAGTTCTGCACCATCTCCGCCGTCACCGAGGCCGGCCAGGCCGAGACGCCGCGCTGCGCGACGCCGTGATTGCCGGCGAACACCGCGACGCGCGGCCTGTCGAGGCGCGGCGGGTGGCGCCCCTGCCAGGCGGCGAGCCAGGCCGCCAGCGCCTCCAGGCGGCCGAGCGCGCCCGGCGGCTTGGTCAGGCGGGCCTCATGCGCTTCCGCCGCCGCGCGGGCCGCCTCGTCGGGACCCGGCAGGTGGGCGAGGGTTTCTGCAATCTCGGCGAGCGAGACAAGGGGAGCGGTTTCGGCCATGCTGGCGGTCTATTGCGGATTTGCGGGAAGAAGTCCATTCGCGCATTCGAGGACATGCGCACCGCCCTCCGGTTCCTGACCGTGCTGCCGGCGGGCGGGCCGGCGCCGGGGCCGCTGGGACGGACCGCCTGGTGTTTCCCGCTTGTCGGGCTTGCGGTCGGCGCATGGGTGGGCGCCGTGTTTCTCGCAGCCCGGCAGGCCGGCCTGCCGCCGGAATTGGCGGGCTTTCTCGCCGTCGGGGCGGGCGTCCTGGCGACGGGCGGCCTGCATGAGGACGGACTGGCCGATACGGCCGATGGGCTGGGCGTGCACGGCCGGGCGCGCGCGCTGGCGGTCATGCGGGATTCCCGCACCGGCGCCTTCGGCGCGCTGGCGCTGGCGCTGACCGTGCCGATGCGCGCGCTGGCGCTGGCGGCCGCCGGCCCGGCGGCGGCGCTGGCCGCCCATGCGCTCTCCCGCGGCGCCATGGCCGGCGCCATGGCTTGGACCCCGCCGGCGCGCAGCGGCGGCCTGGCCGCCGGGGCCGGCCCGACGCGGGCCGGGGGCGCGCTATTGCTCTCGGCGGGACTCGGCGCAGCGCTTGGCTGGCAGGCCGTTCCGGCAGCGGCGCTGGCCGCCTTGGCCGCAGCCTGGCTCGCAACCCGCCGCTTCGGCGGCCACACCGGAGACACCCTCGGCGCCGTCCAGCAAGTAACGGAACTCGCCGCCCTGCTGGCGCTGGCGGCGGTGTGAGGTGGAGCGTTTATGCCGGTCATCACCATGCAGAGCGCCATGGCCTGCTTCCGGAGACCGATCAACGGACTGCATGTCGTGTTTTTCGAACGCCAAAACGCGCGCCGCAATCGCGGCAATGGCGCGGCAGGGCTTCCAGCTCGCAATGGCGGCTGTATTGATGCAACTGCAATCCGAATCCGGCGGGCTTCGACAGGAAGCTGCGATTTTTCGCCTGCGGCAATCATGTTTTGCGCGCCGGCGGGAGGCGGTTTAGGATGGCGCAAGCTCGTGTCGTTCCCCGCCGAGGGCGCCTGTGACGGGGAAGGGAAGCGACCAATGCCTGAATGGGCGGCAGGGACGCCTTGGTGGATCGTCCTTGGACTTGCGGCAGCAATCGTGACCGCGATTGTCAAATTCTCTCGATGGACCAGCCGTGTCGATTCGACCCTTGAGGCCCTTGGCAAGGGGATTGCCGAAATTCGGGAGGACATCAAGCAGATTATTGCACGGTCAGCCGTCGAGGACGGTGGGTTCAGGCAGCCCGCTTCGCTTGACGGATTTGGGCCGGAAGATTTCCGACGATCTCAAGGTGGAAACGATAATCGACGGCCTGGTCTTGCCATTCCTGACCTGATAGCCTCGATATTGATCATGCAGAATTTTCCAGCAAGCGGGCCGTCAACGAGGCCCCTAACATAGTAGCCAGTGCAGAGCCGGATTTAGCAGAGACCATTGCGGACTGTGCTGTTTCGATCAACCGGACGAAACAATGTTGATGCTCAAGTCTGGGAAGAGGAATCTCCATTTTCTTGAGATTTGATTTGGATATTTCCTTGAAGGTGGTGCCGCCGGCTAACTGGATCAATCTCTGGCGCCGAAGACGAAGCCAGATGGCAAGATATTCGGGAAGCAGGCGATTTCCGCAGGTCAGATTAGCGAAGCCCTGATTGGTCGCCATTGGCCCGGCGGCAATTGCCGTGAAGCCTATGGTAGCTCTGCTGGTGAGCAAAACCGTTCCTGCCGGAACAAGGCGGGCGCTGCTTTCGCGCAGGCCGCTTTCCGTAATCGTTTCCGCGGTCCTTCGAATCGACAAGCCGTCCAGCGCGGTCACATCCGTCGGCGTAGCCCAAGGTATGGAACCGCCGAAATAGGCGTCGTTGGAACGGCGCGGCGTCCCTCCCCCGACGATCGCGCACACATCCCCCAAAGGCGCCACAGGCCACCCCATGGAGTTGGCGGCGGGGTCGCCGAACATTTTGATAAACAGGGCGGGGATGAATTCCTGCAGCCGCTCTCGGGCTTGTGCCCGCAGCCGCTCGATCTTGGCCGCCCTGTTCAGAATACCGACGATCCGCCGCTGCTCGTCGAGCGGCGGGAGGGGCACAGAGGCTGATTTCAGAGTAGATAGCCTAAGAGAGGGTAAACTGGTGACTTGAGCCTGAGCGCGCGGATCGTAACTTGCTGACCACCAAAAAAGGTAATCCGGTTCTACCCTCTCCCGGTCCGAAATGACAATGGCGAGATGGCTGACAACATAAGCATCGGTGGCAAGCTTGGCGCGATGATTGAGATTCACCGACGCACCACTCTTCGGTATCAGGATACTGTCCCTGGGGAAGAGGCGAAGACGGTTTCGTGCAACCCATTCGATGCTGAGGCGATCCGTTGAATCGGAAAGAGCCGGATGGCGGTGGTAACGTCCCACATCCTGCATCCGGACGAACAGCGGCCCATCTGGTGCGAAGGCCTGAGGGTCTTGAGGCGCAGGGTCCCCCGCAACCACCTCGGCAATATCGCCGAGGCGAAAAATGGGATACGCATTCATTCTGACTTGGCTTCGCTTACCGGGGCATTCAGGTCGTGGATGACATGCGGTCTCAAGCGGCCCCTTCGCCTGTCGGCGACCACAGATCGAGATTGCGCAGCAAGGCGAGGGCTTCGGCGATACGCTTTTCCGTTGCCTTGAGCGGCTTGCGTGCTTTTGTTTCCTCCACCGGGCTGCGCCCCTTGTCCTTGCCGAAATAGCGCCACTCATCGCGCAGGAAAACGATGGTTGCGGCAAGCTCCAGGACGGCATCGGAAACCTGCTTCATATTCCGCAGCAAGTCACGCGCCTGGTCCGCGGTCAGTCCCCCAAGACAGTCCGAATGTTCCCCGTTGCTCTCGGGCCCGGGCCTGAAAATCGCATAGGGCACACCGTGGCGGCCAGGTTTCTCCTCTATATTCACTCGACCTTCTGCTCGCGCATCATCCACGCCGGCGGCAAGCTCGAAACAATACGGTCCATAATAATGATAGGTGAACCGCAGCCCAAAATTGGCGCCACAGCGATCCAGAAGATAGGCCTGCTTCTGAAGTCGCGTCCGGCCAACCAGTTCGCCACCGTTTAGTGTGACCATATCAGTCACAATATCTTCGGGACTCATGGTGTTATTCCTCCCAAGATAGCTTGAAGGTCGTCGGCCTTACTCTTGTCTGGAGCGTAGCACCGCCGGATGCGTGTTCCGTCTCGCAATGCTTTCACTATATCGGAAATATCAATGATGTCCGTCGGCTCTTGTATATCATCCCTAGTCTTGACAAGAATCTTGTTTAACGCGGAAGTATCGTCAAAATTATACCATTTGTATGATGTAACTTCCGTATCGTCAAAAAGAATCTTATCTTGCCATTCTATTTGCTTCAATCTCCGTCGGAAGCGACTGTGAAGGTTACCCCCCTCTCTATCCCGTATACCTATATCAACGCATTTATATAGATCACGATCCAGCAAACGTTTCGCTATTCTCGATATGTTTGGATCCGGAAGACCCGAATAGATTGAAAGCGCAGCCCAGACTTTCGAGTCGTCAAGGACAAGATAGGAGGAAAGGGTCGGCTCTTCGGATGTCAGATAGTGCAGGACAGGCTCCTGCCGCGCTAGATCGTTATCTTTCATTTTCAAAGCCACCTGGCTCAACAGGAACTGAAGCATCTTCTCGGCTGCCCGGGTCGTCTTGTGCATATAGATCATGCGGTAGAGGCGGGAGCGCGCCTCCAGATACTCCTCCGCCACCTGCAAGCCCTTCGGGCCAAGATAGAGGCACTGCGCCAAGACCGGATTGTCTTCATCCAGGGTAATCTCTCCAACCCTGAGACAGTCCAGCAGCCAATCGAGGTCGATATGCCCGAATTCGACCCCTGTCATCAGCCGGTCGCGCTGGATGTAGTCGAGCCGGTCGGCGTCGAACTGGCTGGAGACGATGGCGCTGTAGATGTCTTTCGGTTCGTCGTCTGTCAACAGCGCACCGATCTGTTCCGGCAAATCCGCCTTCGCCGAACGGAGAACATGGTTGACGGTCGTATCCCCTCGCACGATCTCGGCGCTCCACTCCTCGTGCCTTCGATGCGGCCCGGCGGCTGATTCGAAGGCATGGCTGAACGGTCCGTGTCCGATATCGTGGAGGAGAGCGGCCAAGAGCGCCACCCGTTCTCGACACGGATCGCGGCCTCCGGGCTTCTGCCGCGCAATGACATCGGCAAGCCGGCGCGCCATGTGATAGACGCCCACGCTGTGGGCGAAACGGCTGTGCGTCGCGCCGGGGAAAACCAGATCGGAAAACCCCAATTGCCGGATACGCCGCAGCCGCTGGAATTCGGCGGTATTCAGCAACTCCCAGGCAATCAGATCCGTCTTGTCCCGGTGGCGGTCGCCGCTTCCGCCAAACACGATCAGCCCGTGCACCGGATCGCGGATACGTTCTGTTCTTGTATTATTCTCCGACATTCCGGCTTGCCTAGCCGATCGAGCCGACCTCGGTCAAGACTGGGAGCCCTTATTCCACCGCCACCGCCTCCCGCATGACGCGCTCCAGCGCGTCGATCTCCTCCAATATCTCTGTCTCGATCCCCCGCAGTTCGGTCAGGATTTCCAGCGGGTCGCGGTGCTCGACCTTTGCGCGGGTTTGCGGGCGGTGGCGGTTGGTGCTGAGGTTGAAGTCGGCTTCTCGGATGTCCCCCGCTTCGGCGAACCACCAGTTCTCCGTCCAGTCCGCGTCCGGGTCGCTGTCGCACCATTGCCGCCAGCGCGCTTCCCTGTCCCGGAACGCCGCGATCAGGCCGGGCAGGTCGTCCACCTCGATCGGCCGGTCGTGGTTGGCGTCGAGCCTGAAGCCGTCATTGTCGGCGTGCAGGAACATTACCCGTTTGGTCGCGCCGCCCTTGCGGAATATCAGCAGGGAAGTCTTGACGCCGGCATAGGGGTTGAACACCCCGCCGGGCAGCGACAGCACCGCCTCCACCCGATTGTTCTCGATCAGCCTGCGGCGAAGCTCCCGATGCGCGCCGGTGGAGCCGAACAGCACGCCCTCCGGCACCACAACACCGCAGCGACCGCCCTCCTTCAGATGGTTCAGCATGTATTGCAGGAACAGCAGTTCGGTCTGCGCCGTGCGCCTGACCTTCACCTCCTCAATGATGCGGTCCCGGTCCAGCCGGCCGGAAAAGGGCGGGTTGGCGAGGATGACGTCGAAACCGCCCGCCGGCAGGCCGAGCCCCGCCTTCGCCGCCCGGTCCAGCGGGCGGGTCAGCGCATCGCGGCGCAGGATGCGCACCCGGTCGAGGCCGCGCAGCGTCAGGTTCATGGTGGCGAGGCGCACCATCTGCGGGCTCACATCCGAGCCGTAGAAGGTCCTTTCCTGCAACTGCCGCACCGCTTCGAGGCCCAGCATGTCGCCGAGGCCGCGCTGGATCGTCTTGCTCTCGACCTCGACCGCCTCGATCCCGGCGGGTGAGGAGTTGGCGAGCCGGATATGGTCCCAGGCGGCGACCAGGAAGCCCGCCGTGCCGGCCGCCGGGTCGTGGATCGTCTCGCCGATGCGCGGATCGACGAGGCGGACCAGCGCGCGGATCACATGGCGCGGCGTGCGGAATTGGCCAAGCTCGCCCGCCTGCCGGATCTGGCGCAGCACATGCTCGAACAGGTCGCCCTTGGTGTCGGCGTCCACCCGGTCGAGATGCAGGTCGTTCACCTGGCTGACAATCTGGGTGAGCACGGTTGGCTCGTCAATCACCAGCCGGGCGCCCTCCATGAAGTCCGTGACGCCTTCGGCCGCAAGCTCGGCATGGAACGGAAACACCTCCTCGCGCACCCAGTTCACCAGCCGCTCGCCGTTCAGCGCCTGCGCCCAGGACGACCAGCGCAAGCGTTCGCGCGGCACTGCTCCCGCTGCACTGGCATTGCGCGGGTCACGCAAGGTCCATTCGCCGGCATAGGCGCTGGCATAGGGTTCCGCGCCCGGCCGCCTGGCCGCGCGCAGCCGCGCCGCATCCGCCGCTTCATACATGTAGAAATAGATCAGGAAGCTGAGCTGCTCCGCATTCTGCGCCGGGTCCGGATAACCGCCGCCGAACAGATAGTTGCGGATGCGGTCAATGCCGCGCCGGAGCTCGGGCGTCATGGGCATGGCGTCACTGCTCCCCCGCGCCTTCGGCTTCGGCCGCCCCTTGCCGCCCGCTGAACACCGCCGCGTTGAACCCGGCGATCAAGCTGTCGAGAGCGGTTTTGCCGCCGAATACTTCCCGCGCCTTGTGGTAGCCGCCGAGCGCGGTGAAGGGGTGTTCGTCAAAGTCCCATTCGCCGAATTCGTCCATCTCCATTGCATCAGCCTTCACCCGGCTGCCGATCAAACCCGCCCAGCGGGCCTGTTCCGCATCGAAGCTGTCCTGTTCTCCCCGCCAGGCCTCGAACTGAACGCTGATCTTGGCGGCGCGCGCTTCGTGCTCCTCCGTGCGCACAATGCGGCCGCTCTCATCGAGGGTCAGCCAGTCGCGGCTGGTCGGATCGATGTGGTCGTCCACGTCAAGGGTCAGGAGCAAGCGGGGTTGATACCGCGCCTGCCGTTCCGCAACGGCCAGGACGCCGCCTTCGATGTCTGCATCATCATCGCCGTGGAAATCCGTCACGCCGACGAAATCGAAGATCGTGAAGTCCGTCTTGTCTATATGCGGCGCCTTGCGCGTGCCGCGCCCGCGCATCTGCCGGTAGAGGATGGCGCTGCGGGTGAACCGCGCCATCACCAGATTGACGACCTCGGGGCAGTCAAAGCCCGTATCCAGCATGTTCACGCTGACCAGTATCTTCGGATAGTCCTCGTCCTTGAATCGCTTGACTACGGCGCTTGCATCGGGGGCCGGGCCGCCGCCGACATCGCTGACCACGAAGTCGGCGTAGCGCGTCGTCGGGTGCGGCTTCTGGTCCGCGAAGTGGGCGTCGAACATCTCCGCCAGCGTCTCGGCATGGCGCTTGGTCACCGCGAACACGATGGTCTTGCCCCATGCCGGCCAGCGCCGGACGCCGTCCTTGCCCATGAAGCCCTTCTCGTGCGCGTCGCGGAACTCCCGCACCATGGCGCGGTTGCGCTCGGGGATGGTGAACCTGCGCTCAAGCGCCCGCGGGTCCACGGTGATCGTGTCCGAGCAGGCGAACAGTTCCTCGAACTCCGCACGCGTCGTCGCGTCCATCGAACCCCAGTCGAGTTCGCCGCGGGTGACGGCGAAGCCCCCTTCCGCCGCGGTCTTCACGGTCGTCGCCCGGTAGATGCGGTAGGGAACCAGATGGCCTTCCTTTATGGCCTCATGCAGCGTGTAGCGGTAGGTGGGTGCTTTGACTTCGAAGAAGCGCAGCGTGTCGCGCACGAACTGCCCGTCCTCGGAATCGGCTGACGCGTCGATGTCCGAGGTGCAGGGAGTGGCAGTGAGGCCGAGCTGGATGCCATCGAAGTGCCGCAGCGCGTCGTTCCACTTGCCGTAGATCGAGCGGTGGCATTCGTCGGTGATGACGAGGTCGAAGTACCCCGGCGACAGGCCGCGATATTCCGCGATCATGGTCTGCAAGGTGGCGATGGTGATGGGCTTGGCGCGGTCGAAGCCGCGGCCGGGCCGCAGCACTTGGCAGGGATAGTCCCGCAAATGGTCGGTGAACGCCTCCTCCGCCTGCCGCGCCAGTGCGATGCGATCGACCAGGAAAAGCACGCGGGTGACGATGCCGGCCTCGAACAGCCGCTTGATGAACGCCGCCGCCATGCGCGTTTTGCCGGTGCCGGTCGCCATCTCGACCAGCAGCTTGCGCCGCCCCAGCATGACTTCGGCGGACAGCGCCTCGATGCACCCGATCTGGTAGTCGCGGTCAACGATTCGGCGGTCTGTCGAAATGGCGGACAGGTGGCAACGGACCTGCCGTGAAGCGGTCCGCCGTTCGAGGTCGCCCTGCGCGTAGAAGCCCGCGATCTGGCGGGCGTGGGCGTCAGTCTCGCGGTCGAGGAAGCGTACTTCCTCTCCGTTCGACAGGAAGACGAAGGGCACATCGAGCTGCTCTGCGTAGTGGCGCCCCTGGTCCTGCGCTGCAATCGGATCGATGCTCGCGCGCTTGGCCTCCAACGCCGCCATCGGCCGCCCCTGCCGGTCGCAGAGCACATAGTCGGCCTGCGTGCCGTCAGGCAGCGCGTGCTCGAACAGCACGCTTACGCCGTCGGTTAAGTTCCAGCCTGCATCCCGGAGTAAAGCGTCGATCTTCACCCGCGCGAAGGCTTCCGTCGCCCCGCTCATGCACCCGCCCAAGGATTGATGATGTCTATGCCCGCCCCCTCGAAATCAGTGACATTGCCCTCCCCGAGACGGCAATCTAACCCGGATTTCTCACGGTTTCATCGGAATGGAGCGTTTTGGTTTATTGTTGGCGTCTGGCCCTGGATGATTGTCCGGGTGCGGTCGAGGTGGTCTGTGGCGCGCATGGTGTGGGCCGAGATGCGGTCGGCGACGAGATCGAGCTGGCACTCCTTGATGCGGCTCTCCATGTCGCCGCGGGCGCGGCCATGTCTTCAGGGTGCGGCAGCGGAACTCGGTGAACAGGCGCGCCATCGAGAAAGGTGGACCGGGACGGCGGTCGTTCCATAATGGCCGGGTTTTCCGGGCAGCCGTTCTTCGAGTCCGGGAGGCGCGCCCAAGGCTGCAGCGGCGGGCCAGTTTTGCGACGGGAGGATGCGGGCGTCCATGACAAAGGTGGCATTCAGTCTGTTCCGGGTTCGGGCGGCGGCCTTGGCCCTGATTCTGTTCGCGGGCCAGGCAGCCGGCTCCGACATGCCGGAAATCGACAGCGCAGGATCGTTGCAGGACGCGGTCATGGACGACGATATCGACCGTGCGGCGGCCTTGATCGCAGCAGGGGCGAATGTCAACGATTTGTACTGGTCGGGCCTGGCTTCGGCATTGCACATCGCCGCCGGCAGGAACAGCAGGCGTATGGTGGAGCTGCTGATAAAGGCCGGCGCCGATATTGAAGCGACCGGGCGAAAAGATCCGATGAAGGGCGTAACGCCGCTTCACATTGCTGCTGCGATAAACAGCCTGAATTCGGCGGAGGCGCTGATCGAGGCCGGCGCCCGGCTCGATCCGGCGAATGACCCGGAAGGCGCGACGCCCCTGTACATGGCGTCGTTCTATCAACCGGGTGAGTTCTTGGATGGGCTCTGGTTCCCGCGCGAAGCAAGTCTCGCGTGGTCCGACCAGGAAATTGGCGCGGTGGCGCAACTCCTGATCCGCCGGGGCGCCAACATCAATGTCCGGACGCAGACCGGCGAGACGCCGCTGCATTATGCGGTTCTGAAAAGCGCGCCGCAGGTTGTCGCGCTGCTTCTCGAACGAGGCGCCGACCCGAGCGCGAGACACAATGCGCACTGGACGCCGCTACACTACGCGCTGGTCCACTCCGGGCCCGATTTCCGAAGCTCGGCGCTGGCCCTCATCGAGCGGGGAGCAGCGGTCGATGCGCAGACGATCGCCGCGGGCTGGCGGCCGCTGCATCTGGCGGCGCGCCGGGATGCCACGGATGTCGTGCGCGCGCTGCTTGCCAGAGGCGCGGATGTAAACGCGCGGACGCGGCTCGGCGGCTCGACGCCGCTGCATCTGGCTGTGCAGTCCGGCGCGTCGGACGAGATGAGGACTATCCTGCAGGCGGCTGGAGGCGTGGACCGGAAAGACCCCGCCGACATGTTCCCCCGGTTATATCTGGACGGCGACACGGAGCCGGTGCGCAACCTGGAGAGCATGGGCGGCTTACGGGCTGACTATATGTATCCGGAGATGGAAATCACTGGAGATTTGGGCTCCTCGTACCAAACGGGTTATCCCCGATCCGACATCGAAGGTTCCTTCACGGCTGCGGACGCCAGAGAGCGCCTGGTCATGGAAAGAATCGGCAATTCGGACATGGGAATTTACGCTTTCCTGGTCGCGTTGATCGACAAGGACGGCATCACAAGGTTGCAATGGATTGCGCACGGGTCCGGATTTGTCGCACCGACCGGGGTGTGCAGGGACGCCTTGACTGGCCTCGATCACGTTGTTGCCTCTACGAATTCGGCCGCGACTGGTATTTGGCCCAGCACCGTCTATATGCACTACGATCCGGACAGCGGAAAGCTGATCGAAGGTTTCGATGATGCCTGGTTTTGGGAGCAGGCTGCTGCGCCGGACGCGAATGGAGAATGCCGTTGGCGTGCAGCCAGGGATGCGGTAGCAGCCTATGAACGGGCGTTCACCATGCTTCGGGTGGATGAAAACTACGAATTTCTGTGGAACGACGATGACGTCCTGCAGACCCGCGCCATTCCGGCAGAGACGGCCTTGTCGTCCCTGGCGGTGCTTCAGATGCTGCCGGGTAATATCGCGGCGGTGTCGGCGGGACCGGAAACCGAGCGCTGGGAAACCATCGTTCTACGCAAAGCCCGGCCGCGTCCTCGTTACGACACCGGCGCAGTTCTGGTTCGGGACAAACAATTGGGCGGGTGGCGTTCGGTATCGGATTGCTACTACACCACATTGGAAAAGATCGAAGGCAACGTGCTGCATTTCTCGGTTCCGGCGGGTTGCAGAAGCCGCACGACCAGTCAGTTAGCAATCGAGATAGATCTGGTTACGCTGGAAAGTCGAATGAGGGATTACGATCTATAGCAACCACTGCTCCGATCGCGCATTTCGCCGCAAGGGAGGTGGTATGGAATGAGGGTGCCGCAGAAGATGAGAACCCTTCTGGCGGGTCATGTTTCCTGCGCGAGAACTCTGGGGGTATTTCATTTCCTCGGAACGCAAGACTCGCTTGAATTTCATGAGCGCCAGGAGGCGTGAGGCGGACGAAGAATGCACGATCTGGCACGACGGCGCCCCGGCAAGCACGGCCGCGGGAGTAGGGCCTCTTGCCGGAGCGAAAGGCTTGGGGGTCTGCCGAGACTGTGAAACTGAGGCACGACCGCGGGGCGGCGGCCGGCGCCTGCGCATTTGCCTGCCCGCAGCCGTTCCCCGGATGCAGCAGGCGGCGGGCCTGGCCGCCGCCTGCGTTTCCGGTTCTCAGAATCTGGTGTCGAGTCTGAGCATGACGCCGTTGTCGGCGGGGCCGGTGGCGTCTTGCCGGCGGTCGAGGGCGAGGCCCAGGGTTACCGGGCCTTCCAGCGCGAGGCCCATGCGGAGATGGCGCGACGCCTCGCCTGCCGAGAACTCCGCATACGGGCGCAGCAGGTCTCCTGCGCCGAACAGGCCGCCCACACGGCTTCCCCATGACACGCGCCCGTCAAGATGCAGCGCCGGCGCGGCGGCCGTCCCTGCATCCCTGTCGAGCGTGTCCAGAAGCCGGGCTTCCTCCAGAACCCCCGCCTGTGTGCCCCAGCCCGGTGACAGGGCGAAAGCGAGGCCCGTGCCGTCCTCGCGCGCGCGCATCCCGAGCGCCGCACGCACACCCTGCTCGCCGAACCCGGCGCCCACCGTCTCGGCCGTGTACCACCGGCCCTGCAGGCCCGCCTCCCAGCGGCCCCATCTGTGGTGCACATCGCCGGAAATCTCGGCGCCCGACGCCGTCTCCCCGTCGCCGCCGTCCACGCGCCCGCCGAGGCGCAGCGCAGAGGTCCACGCCCCGTCGCCCGACGCATACCGGCCCTCCAGACCGAAGCGGGTCCGCGAGACCGACGCCGCAAGCCCGTCCGCCGCGCCGCCCGACACCGAAAGCTGCGACCAGCCCGCATCGCCCAGCGCAGAGAGGCTCAGACCGTCCTGCTCATAGAGAACCTGCTCCGCCCCGAACAGGCCCATCGCGAAGCCGAGATCGCCCTGCAGGCGGATCACCTCCTCCGGACCCGAGACCGAGGCAAACCCCGTCCAGGTGCTGTCCACATGCCCCGTGCCCCAGCCCGCAAGGCTCCATACCTCCAGGCCAGACCCGAAACGGCCCTTCGCATAGGGATAGACCGCAGAGACCTCGCTCTGGGCAAAACCCGTCACACGGGCATCGCCGCGCGACAGCGCCCCCGTGACGCCCTCCCCGCTCTCGGCAAAGGCCACGCCCGTCATCCAGCCCGCGCCAGAGGCGTCCATGCCCCAGAACAGGGCGCCTCCGGACTGTGACGCCGCGCCCTCGCCCCAGAAGGTCAACTGCATCCCCTCATCGGGAACCGACGCATCCTGCGAGAACGGCGCGCCGGCCTGCGGCAGCGGGCGGTTCAGCGAGACCGCAAAGCCCCGGCTCTTCACCAGACCGCGCAGGTCGGAAAGACTGCCCGACCAGCCGCCCTCCCGGTCGCCGCCGAAGCGGTCGCCAGGGCCGAAGCCCAGACCGCCGCCGCCGGAAGCGCCGCGCGTCACGCAGTCCTCGATGCTCTCGCCCAGCGTGCAGCCGCCCGGACCCTCGCCGCCGAACAGGCCGGCAAAGGCGCTCACCGTATCGCTGCCGCCGCCGCCGTCGGCCATGCGCCGCCCGATGACATCGGAGGCATCCTCCAGCAGACGCCGCGCCTGGTTCGACAGCACCGTCTTCAGGGCGTCATCCGCAAGGCTGTTCACGCTCGCGGAAGTGGCCGCCACCGCAGACGCCCAGGCGGACGCGAACAGGCGCGCGCCCTGCCAGTCGATCACGCTGCGCACGAACAGGCGGTAATCGCCGCCGGCCGCAAGGCCGCCGACCTCCGCTTCCGTTGCCCCGAAATCGGGCACGGCGGTCAGCAGGGTCTCGGGCGCCGTTGCGCCGGTATCGGCGGCATAGCCGATCTCATAAGTGGCGTGCATGTTCTTCTTGCCGCCGATATTGGCGATGCTCCAGGAGAGCTTGAGCGCCGTCTCTGATGCAGGCTCCGTGGCCGATGCCTGCGCATTCTCGGGCGCGGATGCCGGAGAGGCGCCATAGACCATGTCGGAAGCCTCGCTGCAGGCGGCGTCCGAGATGGTCTCGCCGCAATAGCGCAGCTCGACCTCGAAGACCCGCCCGACGGCCAGATAGGAGCCTGTCGAAGCGCTCGCCGTGCCGTTCTCGACCGAAACGCTCTGGAGCGTTCGCCAGGGTGTGCGCCTCGCCCCCTCCTTCATGCTGCGCACGCGGTATTGGCTCTGCGCCGCCGTCCAGCCCGTATAGGCGGGCGGGGCGTCGAAGGAGAGATCGAGCGTCTTCCACGAAGTCGCCGCCGTGGTGTTGGGCGCAACGCCCGTCGGCTTGGTGACCGGCGGCGCGACGGCGACGGTCAGCGTCTCCGCCGCCGTGCTCGCATTGCCCGCCGCGTCTTGCGCTGCGCCGGCGGCGACATCCACCGTCAGATTGCCCGCATAGCCCTCCTCCGGGGTGATAGTCGTCGAGTATGAGGCGCCGGAGCCCGCAAGCTCCGAGGCCGCGCCATGCGCCACCGTGAGATCGTCAAGCGCAAAGCCGGTCACCGCCTCGCTGAAGGTCACCGTGATGGAGAAGGGCGCCACCGCCGGGGTCTCCACACCATCGGCCAAAGCGAGCGCCGCCGTCGGCGCCACCGTATCGGATGCCGTCACCGTCGCCGTGAAGGTCAGTGACGTCGATTGCCCGGCCGCGTCCGTCACCGTCCAGGTGAAGGCCTGGCTGCCCGCCGCCGCCGGCGTGCCGGAGAGCGTGCGGGTCTCGGTATCCACGGTGACGCCGTTCCACGCCGCCGGCGCGAGCGCGTAGGTGAGCGGGGGGGCTTGTGTGGACGCCTCGGGCAATGTCAGGGAGACGGCCGCGCCCACGGTCCAGGCCGGGTCCGCCGGCCCCTCGCCAACAAACACCGGAGCCGACCCCGCCACCGTGGCGGTGAACTCCAGTGAATCCGTGGCCCCCGCTTCGTCCGTTGCTGTCCAGGTGAAGGTATTGTGGCCCAGGCACAGCGGCGTGCCGGAGATCGTGCGGGTTGGGGCGTCGAACGTCAGGCCGCAACCGACCAGGAAGCCGGTGGATATCGGCGTCAGTTCGTAGCTTACCGCGCCGGTGCCGCCGGTCGCTTCGGGAAGCACCAGATCCTCGATGGCTTCGTTCAGGGGCCAGACCTGATCCCCGGGTCCCTCCCCGAGCGCCAGCGCCGGCGGGGCCTCGGTGGTCGCCGTGGCCGAGGCCCAGGCGGATGAGAACAGGCGGTCGCCCTCATGGTCGATCACGCTGCGCACGAACAGGCGGTATTCCGTGCCGGCGGTGAGACCGCCGATCTCCGCCGCCGTCTCCCCGAAGGCCGGAACCGTGTCCAGCAGGGTCTCCGGGGCGGTTGCAGCGCTGTCTGCGCTCCAGCCGATCTCATAGGCGGCGTGCATGTTCTTCTTGCCGCCGGTATTGGCGATGGACCAGGCGAGGCCGAGCGCCGTCTGCGAGGCCGGGTCGGTGGCCGACGCCTGCGCCGTCTCGGGCGCCGAGGCCGGCGAGGCCCCATACGCCATGTCCGAGGCCTCGCTGCAGGCGGCGTCCGATATCGTCGCGCCGCACCAGCGCACCTCCAGCTCGAAGATGCGGCCGACCGCCAGGAACGAATCCGTCGAGCCGCTCACCCGCTGGCCTTCGACCGTGACATTCTGGAGCGCCTTCCAAGGCGTGCGCTGCGCCCCCTCCTTCACGCTGCGCAGCCGGTACTGACTGTTCGCCACCACCCAGTCCGTCCCGTCCGCCGGGGCGTTGAAGGACATATCCAGGGTCTTCCATGCCGTCGCCGCAGTGGTGGCACCCGTCACGCCGGTCGGGCGGGTGGTGTCTGCGGAAGCCTCGGGGGTGGCCGTGACCGTGTCCGACCACGCGCCCATTTCATCTTCTTCCACAGCGCGCACCCGGAAGACATAGGCCTGGCCGTTCTCAAGGCCGGAGACCGATGTCGACATGCCGTTCACGGTCTGCTCTTCGCCTGCGCTCCAGTCGGAACCCTCCACCATGTGGCTCACCTCGAACTGCATGGCGCTTGTGGAGTCCTCATCCTCCTGGTTCGACATCATGGAACTCAACATGGAACCGCTTTCGTCCGCGCCGCTGTCTTCGCTTCCCGGCATTTGCCAGGAGAGCCCTACCGAGCCGTCGCCCGACATGGCCATGACACCGTCGGGCACGGACATCTGGGGTGTCTCGTGAAGCACGCCCGACCAAGGGCCGTTTCCAGCAGCGTTCACCGCGCGCACCCGGAAGGAGTAGCTTACCCCGTTGGTCAATTTGTCGACCGTAACGCGGTAAGCGTCTGCGGCAATCCCGGTGATCCGGTCAGGCCCAGTGGACCAGTCCTCACCCTTGACCGAGATGTCTACCTCATATGAGGTCGGAGGGCCGTATTTCAGCTGGCCGTTCTCGTAGGCGTTCGGCGATATCCAAGTCACCCGTACCTTGCCGCTACCCAGCGCCAAGCTCCAAAGGGACTCAGGGACGCCGGGCAGGATCGCCCCCGCGGTGGCAATCGACGGACGGGACCAGGGGCCGGTGCGGTCGTCGATGCTCGCTCGGATCCGGAAGGCGTAGGACGTGCCGTTGACAAGACCCGTGATGGTTGCCGTTGTCTCCGCGCTGTCATGGGTCCAGCTCTGCCAGGTGGCCGCGCTCTCCTCGCGATACTCCACATCGTAGTCCGTGATCGCGGTTGTGTCTCCCCTATGCGCCCAATTGAGATCCATCTGCCCGTCGCCCGGAACGGGCTCGGGCGGGTATGCCTGCTCCGGGAGAGCGTTGACGGTGACGTAGATGCCCTGCGACCATCCTCCGGTGCCGGCGCTGTTGCTCGCCTGCACCTGGAAGACGTAGCGCACCGTGTTGGTAAGCCCCGTGATGGTCGCCGTTGTCTCCGCGCTGTCATGGGTCCAGCTCTGCCAGACGCCGTTGAGCGCCTCTTTGTATTTCACGTCGTAGTCACTGATCGGTTGACCGCCGTCATCCTTGGGCGGATCCCATGTCAGGATCACCTGGCTGTCGGACTCCTTCCCCTTGAGATTCAGCGGCGCCGAGGGCGGCTCCGACTTGCCGGGCTTTGCTTCACCATGAGAGGCCTCGCCTCTCATGAATCCGGTGTCCTCCGTGCCGGCAAGGGCGAGGACGTAGATCCGATATTCCCGGTCGGTAACCAGCGATCCATCCGCGCAGGAGTCGATCAACAGTTCCCTCACCTCCGCTCCCAGGGTCACCTTGCCATTGCAACGGGGTTTGTGGTTGCCGAAGAGCGGATCCCACGTCACCTCGTAGCCGGTGACGGTGAGATCGTGGCTGGTCGCTTCCTCCCACGATGCCTTGATCTCGCCGATGCCCGCCGCCTCCACCGTCAGCGCCGGCGCCTCGGGAGCTCTTGAAACGGTGCCGGTGATCTCCGCCCAGGGACCAGGAAGCCAATAGGTGTAATCAGGGGGATCTTCGGTCTCGAGGAAGTCCCTGTACTGCACCCGGAATTCATACTCCTGCCCGGCGATGAGTTGATTCATCAGCCACACGCCCTCGCGATCCGTTCCAGCGATGGGAAACTCCTCGTTGGGGATGCCTGTCCAGGTCGCGGTACCTGTACGCCTGTGCTCGATATTCGCGTTCCAGTGAGCGGACTGGCTGTGCTGCGGGCGCTTCCAGGAGAGCTCGACCCAGAAGCCGTCGATGACATCGTAGTTGGTGTGCGTGCGCACCGCGAGTTGCACCGGCGCCGGCGGCCGCAAAATCTCCGTCGCCGCGGTCACCACCTCCGACCACGGACTATAGAGAGACGCATCCTTGTGCCATTCGCGCACTCGGAAGTCCCACATCGTCCGGGCGGGCGGGTGTAAGACATACGTCACCCGCCCATCCGTATTGCCGTATTTGCTGCGTGAGTGGGACCACTCGCTCTCGTCGTGCTTCTTGTACTCCAGATAATACTTGGTGTTCTTCCCGTCCCAGGAGAAATGCGCCAGCTTGCCCTCAATCGCCACGGCCGGATTTCCCGGCGGGTCCGGCTGGGTCCAAGCGCTCACCGGCTTGGTCCATTCGCTCCAAACCTTGCTGCCGGCGACCGAATCCCGGACCCGGAGGTCATAGTAAGTGGCGCTGTCGAGCTTGGTGACATCGACTGTCTCGGTGCCGGTCGATCCGCTGGTGCCGGACGGACCGGACGTCCAGGCCGTTTCGTCGCTTTTCCTGTATTGCGTCTGATAGTCGGCGCCCGTCTCGCTGTCCCAGGAGAGCTGGATGAGCTTGTAGCCGGGCATCGCAGCCGGATTCTCCGGAGCCGCCGGAGGCGTCTGAGCCTGGGCCGCCCCGGCCCCCGCCACCCACAACATGATGCCCAGAAGACCGGCCACTGCCATGGCCCGCCGGGCCACATGAGACCAAGCCATGGCAAAGCCCGCCATCCGTATCGGGCGGCGGTCAGAACGCCGGGATTTCAGAATACGGTGGGGGGGGGGGGGGGGCGAACATACATAGGGCCAGCCTCTTCCGTGCCTGTAAAAACGGGGGGCGGCGGATACACCGACCCCCCGACAACCCCTCCCCTACCCTTAGCGCGCGGTATCATCAAGACAATAGCGCCTCGGGCCGTGTCCCGGTTCAGCATTTGGACTCGTTGCCGCGCGCATTCGTCGCCCCCGCGAAGGCGCGTGTCGGCGGGTTTTTCGGAACGCGCCTCCGCGCCGCGCCGCCTACACCGCCTCCCTTGTCGTCACCCCGGCCGGAGCGGAGAGCCGGGGTCCATCCTCCGCCGTTTCAGCCCTGCGGAAGGATCGGAGGCTGGGCCCCGGCTCAGGGCCGGGGCGACAGTAGGGGGGCCGGGGCGGCGGGCAGGCCCTCTCAGACGTAGGGAATCACCTTCTCCATCGTGGTCCGCATGGACGCCTCGACATGTTCGATCGGCAGGCCGCCAAGCGTGCTCCAGAGCGCGAACTCGGTGATGCCGAGCCGGTCGCGCAGCTCGCACAGCCGGGTGATGCACTCCTCGGGACTGCCGGCGATGCAAGCGCCGAATTCGTGCAGCTTCTCGAAGTTGAGATAGCCCATCTCGCGGGTTTTCAGCCCCTCGGTCATGGTCAGCTCATAGCCCTTGACCGGCTTGAAGGAGCCCGTCTGCGAGAGCTGGTTGCTGGCGACCTTGTTGTAGAACCACTGCACCCGCTCGCCGAAAATCTCGCGCGCCGCCGCCCCGTCCTCATGGCAGAAATAGGGCATGAGCATCATGCGCTCGGCCGCCTTCGGGTCGCGCCCATGGGCTTCGCAGGCCGCCTCATAGGCGGCCAGATTCTCCTCCAGCTTCTCGACCCATATCTCGCGGTAGGTGCGGTAGGTGAAGGGCGAGGCCAGTTGCAGATGGAAGCCGCGCTTCGCCGCCTGGGCAAAGCTCTCGGGCGAGATCGCCGCTTGGTAAACCGGCGGATGCGGCGTCTGGATCGGCTTCGGCAGACATTCCACCGGGTCCGGGATGGGCCAGTGGCGGCCGTCGGGCCGGCTGACCGTCTCCTTCGTCCAGGCGTCGAGCACGATGTCGAGGCCTTCGTTCATCATCTCGCGCGCTTCCGCCATCGGCACGCCCAGGCCCACAAACTCATGCGGCTGATAGGCCCGCCCGGCGCCGAACAGCAGCCGGCCATGGCTCAATATGTCGATCAGCGCGAAATCCGAGGCCGTCCGCAGCGGGTGGTTGAAGGGAATGGCGACCACGGCGGTGCCGATCTTGATGCGGCTGGTGCGCTGGGCCACCGCGGCGGCATAGACCTGGGTCGAGGTCACCACGCCATAGGTGGAGAACAGATGCTCCGCCAGCCAGACGGTGTCATAGCCAAGCGCCTCGGCCTTGACGAAATAGTCCAGATCCTCGTCGAACGCCTCGACGCGCCGGGACTGGTCCGGCATCTGGCTCAGGCTGAAGACGGCCCATTTCATTGCGAAAGGCCTCCGGGTTGCGTAAGGGCCGCAAGCCGGCCCACATCGGCGACCGACTCAAGCCGGTCGGTAAGGTCGATCAGCGCCTCGCCGGCCTCCGGGTCCAGGGACGCCCAGGCCCAGTTGCGCCGGAACTTGTCGAGATGGGCGGCGCGCGACAACGGCAGCGCCGGCCCGCCCGGCATGGCTTCCACCCGCCGCGAAAGCCGCCTGCCGTCCCGGAGCGCGACTTTCACCGCAACCGGGGCGAGCGCATTGGGGTCGGGGTTGGCGTCGGTTTCGACCTGCACGCGCCCGGCCAGCGCCAGGCTGTCCGCATCACCCAGCGCTGCGGGCGTGAAATCCTCGAGGCCGAGGCGGCCGCCCAGCATGATGCGCGCCGCCGCCCAGCGGGCCGAAAGCCGCACCTCGTTCACGCCCATGCCCGGCCGGACCGTCCGCCCGACCAGTTGCTCCCCCAGCGGCGGCACGGTCAGCACCGCGCTGTCCACCTCGCGCGCCTCGATGCCGTATTCCTCCCGGAGCGCCAGCAGGGCCGCGACAACGCCATGCGTCGCCCGGCCGCTGGGCCAGGGCTTGTGCGCCGTTTCGGCGATGCGCCAGACGCGGCCGAGCGCCGCCAGGACCGGGCCGATATCGTGCTCGCCCTCGAACAGTTGGAGATAGCCGTGCTCGCCCTCGATGCTGCCCTCGGGCCCCGTCAGGCCGGCGCGCGCCATGTCCACCGCGGCGAGGGCGTTGCGGGCGGCGAAGCCCACCTGCATCCCCAGCAGCGGCGAGCCTTCGCCATGCGCCTGCATCGTGCCCGACACCTGGCCGAGCGCGATGCCGAAAGCATGCGCGGTTTCGTCTTCGCCGAGCCCGGCAAGTCTGGCGCAGGCCGCCGCCGCGCCGAAGGTGCCCGCCGTCGCCGGGCGGAAGAAGCGCAGCCCGGCCTTCGAGGCGAGGCCGAGTCCGCAGGCGACATCGGCGCCGACGGCGACAGCCTCGATCAGCCGGCGCCCGGAAACGCCGCCCTCGCGCTCGGCGAAGGCCATGGCGGCCGGGAACAGCACCGCCATGGTATGCACCACCGCGCCCTCATGGACGCAGTCGAACTCCGAGTTGTGCAACTGATAGGCGTTGATTGCCGCGGCGGCCGGGGCGGGCAGCACGCCCTGCACGCCCCAGAGCCGCGCCTCGGCCGGCGGCCCGGCCAGCAGGCGGCGCCATTCGTCCGCAAACGGCCCCCGCGAGCCCGCCGCGGCGACGCCGAAGGAATCGAGCGCAAAGGTCTTGACGGCCTTGACGGCCTCCGCCGGCAGGCCGTCGAAACCCGTGCCCGCGACATGGCGGGCGAAGGCGCGGGCGGCGTCCTTGCCCGCCGGCGCGCCCGCGCTTTTGGTCGCCATCCCGTCAGCAGACCTCGAACAGGCCCGCCGCGCCCATGCCGCCGCCGATGCACATGGTCACGACGACATTCTTCGCGCCTCGGCGCTTGCCCTCGATCAGCGCGTGGCCGACCAGGCGCGAGCCGGTCATGCCGAACGGGTGGCCGATGGCGATCGAGCCGCCGTTCACATTCAGCTTGTCGTTCGGGATGCCGAGCCGGTCGCGGCAATAGAGCACCTGCGAGGCGAAGGCCTCGTTCAGCTCCCAGAGGTCGATATCGTCCATCTTCAGGCCCTTGCGCTCCAGCAGGCGCGGAATGGCATAGACCGGGCCGATGCCCATTTCATCGGGCTCGCAGCCGGCGGTGGCGAAGCCCTTGAAGATGCCGAGCGGCTCGACATTGCGCCGTTCCGCTTCCGCGCTGTCCATCACCAGGCAGGCCGAGGCGCCGTCCGAGAGCTGGCTTGCATTGCCGGCCGTGATCCACTTGCCCTCGCCGCGCACCGGATCCAGCCCGGCGAGGCCCTCAAGCGTGGTGGTCGGCCGGTTGCAGGTGTCGCGGTCGATGGTCACGGCTTTTTCGGAAACCTCGCCGGTTTCCCGGTTCGTGACCAGCATGGTGGTCTCGAAGGGCACGATCTCGTCCGCGAAGGCGCCCGACTGCTGGCCGGCGGCGCAGCGGAGCTGGCTCTGCAGCGAATACTCGTCCTGCTGTTCGCGGGTGATGCCGTAGCGCCCGGCCACGGTGTCGGCCGTGTCGATCATCGCCATCCAGAGGTCGGGATGGCGCTCCAGCAGGCTTTCTTCCGTGATGTGGGTGCGGTTCATGTTGGGCTGCACCAGCGAGATCTGCTCGACACCGCCGCCGACCGCGACCGGCACGCCGTTGACCATGCAGGCCTGCGCCGCCATGGCGACCGTCTGGAGGCCGGAAGAGCAGAAGCGGTTGACCGTGGCGCCGGCGGTGGTGACCGGGCAGCCGGCCCAGAGCGCAGCATTGCGCCCGATATTGGTGCCGGTCGCGCCCTCGGGATTGGCGCAGCCGACGAACACGTCCTCGACCTCGCCCGGCTCGACCCCGGCCCGCTCGATGGCGTGCTGGATCGCATGGCCGGCCATGGCCGCGCCGTGGGTATTGTTGAACTCGCCCCGGAAGGATTTGGTGAGTCCGGTTCTGGCGGTCGAAACGACGACGGCCTCGCGCATGTGACAGTCTCCCTGAACTTGGCTTCAGGCCCAGTATTGCCAGCCCCCGCCCCGCGTTTCAATGGCCGCGCGGGCCGGACGCCTCACCAGACAAGCCCTACGGGACCCGCGGCGCCGCCGGAACGGCAAGACGCGCCCGGCGGGAAACGGGCCGGTCTCGGGTTGACGCGCTCGCGCCTGCCTGACCGCGGGCGCCCGACGCCCTATCCCGCCGCCAAACGGCCGGCGCCGACACGCCATCGCCCAACAACACCGGCGCGCAACCCTCAATCAACCCTGCCCCCGCCCCTTCCGGCAGCAGAAGAAACCCTCGCCGCCTTCGGGGGAGAGGGCAGGGTGAGGGGGCTGGCGGTGCAGCTGGCGCGGGCGGTGTATGTGGAGGGAAAGACCCCTCACCCCGACCCTCCCCCTGCATGATTCCTCTGCGAAATGTTGGTTTGCGGATTTGGTTATCTGTGATTCATTGCGGTGAGGCAGGGGAGGTTGTGTCGATGCGCGCGCCGGGTCAGTTGGGGTTTGCGGACGCCTTTGTGTCTTCGGGTCTTGGTTCGAACCGGAAGCTGGAACGTCTGGAGGCGTTGATTGACTGGGCGCCTTTGGAGCGCCTTGTGTCCGGTGTGCGCGAGGGTCGTCGGGGCCGTCCTCCCTATGCGCCGCTGTCGATGCTGAAGGCGCTGTATCTTCAGGCGCTTTATGATCTTTCTGACCCTGGCCTTGAGGAGGCGCTTCTTGACCGTCTTTCGTTCCGGCGTTTTTGCGGTTTTGCGCTGGACGGGGGCACGCCGGACGAGACGACGTTGTGCCGGTTTCGGGCGGATGCGGGGCCTGTGTTGAAGGCAGCGTTTGAGGAGATCACCCGCCAGCTTGATGCTGCCGGTCTGATCCTGCGCAAGGGCACGCTGATGGACGCCACGCTGGTGTCTGCGGCTTCCCGGGCGCCGTCTTACAAGGCGGGGGCAGGGGCCAGGCGCGCGCGCGAGCCGGGTGCGGACTGGACGAAGAAGAAGGGCAAGGCGTTCTTCGGCTACAAGGTGCATATCGGTGTGGATGCGGGTTCGGGTCTGATCCGGCGCGTGGTGCTGACTTCGGCCAAGATCTGGGAGAGCACGGTCGCGGAGCAGTTGATCTGCGGCGACGAGGCGGCGGTCTATGGCGACCGTGCGTATGAGCACAAGGCCAGACGGGCCAGGTTCAAGGCCGCCGGCATCAAGGACCGCATCATGCACCGGCGGCACAAGCACATAGAGGCGCTGCCGGCCTGGCGGAAGCGCCGCAACGATCTGATTGCCAGACGCCGGGCGCCGGTGGAAGCCGTCTTCTCGGCCTTGAAGCGTCTCTACGGTCTGAGGCGGGCCAAGAGCCGGTCTCTGGAGCGCAACACCGCCCGCCTCTATGTCACCGCCGCCGCCTACAATCTGCGCCGGGCCTGCCTGATCGCGGGCGCCTGACACCACATCCCGCTGCCAAACGGTCGACGCCGACACGCCATCGCCCAACAACACCGGCGCGCGCCCCTCAATCGGCCCCGCCCGACCCCCAATAGCCCCCCCCAATACACCGCCACATCCCAAAACATCCCTTTCGCAGAAGAATCCTGCATGGGGAGGGAGGAGACAGCGGCTCTGCCCCAGCCCTTCCGGCAGCAGAGGAAACCCTCGCCCCCTTTGGGGGAGAGGGTAGGGTGAGGGGGCCGGCGGGGCGGCTGGCACAGGCGGTGTTTGTGGAGGGGAAGACCCCTCACCCCGCCCCTCCCCCTGCATGGGGAGGGAGGAGAAAGCGGCCCTGCCTCAGACCCTTCGGCAGCAGAGAATACCCTCGCCCCCTTCGGGGGAGAGGGCAGGGTGAGGGGGCGGGCGGTGCAGCCGGCGCGGGCGGTGTATGTGGAGGGGAAGACCCCTCACCCCGGCCCTCCCCCTGCATGGGGAGGGAGGATACAGCGGCCCTGCCCCCGCCCCTCCGGCAGCAGAGGAAACCCCCGCCCCCTTCGGGGGAGAGGGTAGGGTGAGGGGGCGGGCGGTGCAGCTGGCGCGGGCGGTGTTTGTGGAGGGGAAGACCCCTCACCCCGACCCTCCCCCTGCAGGGGGAGGGAGGAGGAAGCGGCCCTGCCCCAGACCCTTCCGCAACAGAGGAAACCCTCGCCCCCTTTGGGGGAGAGGGTAGGGTGAGGGGGCCGGCGGTGCGGCCGGCGCGGGCGGTGTTTGTGGAGGGGAAGACCCCTCACCCCGGCCCTCCCCCTGCATGGGGAGGGAGGAGGAAGCGGCCCTGCCCCAGACCCTTCCGGCAACAGAGGAAACCCTCGCCCCCTTCGGGGGAGAGGGTAGGGTGAGGGGGCCGGCGGGGCGGTTGGCACAGGCGGTGTTTGTGGAGGGGAAGACCCCTCACCCCGGCCCTCCCCCTGCATGGGGAGAGAGGACGCCGCGGCTCTGCCCCCGCCCCTTCCGGCAGCGGAGGAAACCCTCGCCCCCTTCGGGGGAGAGGGTAGGGTGAGGGGGCCGGCGGGGCGGTTGCGCTATTCCGCGGCCGCGCGCAGGTCGGTCGAATAGGCGATCGAGACCGGGGCCTCGGCCTCGAAGGGGCTCTTCAGGTCCAGCTCCTTCGCGATCTCGCGGATCGCCGGGAACACCTCGGTGCCGATCATCCGGATGCAGGTCATCGAGT
Source organism: Alphaproteobacteria bacterium (assembly GCA_965200785.1). Lineage (GTDB taxonomy): Bacteria > Pseudomonadota > Alphaproteobacteria > Bin95 > Bin95 > Bin95. The sequence continues at coordinate 333,281 of CBDAVA010000003.1, forward strand.
CCTCCTGACTGACCGTGCCGTCATTGCCCCAGAGCGCCAGGATGCCGGGCCGCGTCTCCTCCAGAATGCGGCGCAGCTTCGGCACCACCGTGTCCGGCGTGCCGGCGATGATGCGCAGATCCGCCATCTGCTGCTCGAAGCTCGTCTGCCCGCGCGGATTGGCGCGCCGCCCGGCGGCGAACTCCACGAAAGCGCGCCGGTTGCGCGGCGAGGAATAGCCCGACGGCGTGGACCAGACCGGATGCGCAAGGCCCGTGAACTCGCCCTGCATCCAGCGGAACTGGCGCGCATTCTCGACCGCCTTCTCCTCATTGTCCGAAACATGGACCTGGATCAGATAGCCCCGGTTCTCCGGCCCGGCCTCATAGCCGGCCTCGCGCGCCACATCGTCATAAACCTGCCAGATCTTCTTCGTGTCCGCGATCGAGGTGTTGAGCGCGATATAGGGATAGCGCTGCTGCGCCGCCCAGACGATGGTCTCCCGGCTGATGACCCCCGGCACCCAGACGCGCGGATAGGGCTTCTGCAGCGGCAGCGCCCAGGGGTTCACCACCCGGTTCTGATAGTGCCTGCCCTCGAAGCGGAACGGCCCCGTCTCCGTCCAGGCGCGCACCACCAAGTCGTGCGCCTCCTCGAAGCGCTCGCGGTTATAGGCCGGATTGACGCCGGCGGCGAGCTGCTCCTGGCCGCCGCCACGCACGAAGCCCGAGACCAGCCGGCCCTTCGAGATCATGTCGATCATCGCCAGCTCCTCGGCGAGGCGGACCGGGTTTTCCGCCAGAGGCAAGGGGTTGCCGAGCATGACGATCTTCACCCGCTCGGTCATGCCGGCCAGGATCGCACCGAAGATATTGGCCTTGGCCTGCATACAGAACGGCGCGTTGTGATGCTCGTTCAGCATGATGCCGTCCACGCCGACCTCCTCGGCGTAGAGATATTGCTCCAGGAACTCGTTATAGAGCCGGCTCCCGTCCACCGGGTCGAAATAGCGGTTCGAGAACATCAGCGCCGTTGCGCCGAACTCCAGGCCCTTGTCGGCGGGATATGTGGACATGGGCTGTTCGGTGAAATACATCAGATGCATCGGCTCTGCTCCCCGACGAAATCCAGAACGAGCCGCGCCAGCGCCTCCGGGCGCTCCAGCGCGACGGCGTGGCCGCAATCCGCCACGGTTTCAAGGCGCGCATTCGCCAGCACGCCAGCATATTGCGCGGCGCAGTCCGCCGGCACCACCGCGTCCGCCGCGCCCTGCACCACCAGCGCCGGCGCATCGACGCCGCCCAGCAGCGGCGCCAGCGTCTGGCTGAACATGTAGGGCTTCCAGGCGATGCGGAAGCACATCTCGCGGCAAATGTCCCAGGCTTCGAGCTGGTCCGTGGAGGGTTCGCGGCCATAGACGGCATCGAAGGCCGCGGAATCCTTGAAGAAGGCCTGGGCGTAGTCGATATAGCCGACCAGCGCCTGGTCGAGGATGAAGCCCTCGCGCGGCTGCAGGCCCATGGCGCCGACCAGGACCAGGCAGTCCATATCCGCCGGCGCCATGCTCGCCATTTCCGCCGCGACCCAGCCGCCGAAGCCCAGCCCGACCAGGCTGGCGCGCTCGACGCCAAGCCCGGCGAGAAAGCCGCGGTAGAGCACCGCCAGGTCGCGCACGCTGCGCATCCACTCCGCCCGCGCGCTGCCGAGGCCGAAGCCGGGATGAACCGGCAGGATGACATCATGGCGGTCCGCCAGCGCCTCGGCGAAGGCCATGCGCTCCGGGCAGCCGATATCATGATGCAGGATCAGCACCGGGCTGCCGCTGCCGCAGCGGCAATAGCGCACCGGCACCCCCGCCGCGACCGCCTCCCGCCAGTCGCCGCCGCAAACCACGCTCATATCGCGCCTCCCCTCTCGCCTTTGGCGGGCAAGCCTAACATGCCCGGCAGAGGCAACAAGCGGTCGGCGGACTACATCCCGGCAGACTGCAGCTGCTTGAGCGCGATGCCGAGCACACGGTCATCGAAGATACGATTCTTACGCTGCCCCCATTCCGGGCCGGCGGGCCAATCCTGCACCGCGCGCCGCAGGGCCGGCACTTTCGCAGCGCAGCCTTCCCGATGCAGCAGCCAGTCCACCGTGGCCAGCAGTTCCATGCCAAAGGGCGACTGGAAGCCGTCGATCACCTGGTCCGTCTTCTCGACGACCGCGCCATAGCCCTGCGCAGCGGATGTCTTGAGAAATGCGTCCAGCTGCTCGGCGCGGTCATAGCGAAAATGCACAGCATCAAAGGGCTTGGCGTCGGGAAGGCGGATGTCGGAACGGAGATAACTGCCGTCCAGGCTATTGAGCAAATGAGTCAGCCGGCGCGAAAAGGGGCCGTAAGGCCCGGCCTCGAACTGCAGCTCCAGCCGGTTCGGCAAGCCCAGCACGGCCGCCACGCGCTCGGCGAACCAGGCGAGCTTGTGCATTTCGAGGAGTGTGCATTCGAAGCCCAGAACCTCATAGCGGCGCAGCAATGCCGCCATCGCGGCGCGCGCCGGGGTGAGCACCTCAACGCCGGCGCGTTTACTCACATTGCGGTATTCGTCCGTCGGCTCGAAAATGATGACCTGCACGCCGTCAAGGCGGCCAAGATATTCGACGATGCGCGGCCGCACCTCGCCCCAGTCCAGCCCGCCATTGCCGGCCCCGAGCGGCGGCAGGGCGATGGAACGAATGCCCTCTTTCCGGACCAGCGCCGCCAATTCCGCAAGACCGCTCTCGATCCACTCCATCCGCGACTTGCCGCGCCAATGGTCCTTGGTGGCGAAGTTAACGATCAGCCGGGGGCCGACCAGATCGTTCATGCGATGGACGAACAGCCCGCCGGGGCGGATCTCACCGGCTTTGCAGGCGGCCCGGTAGGCGCGATAGTTCGCCGGGAACGCCTCGCGGAACATGAGCGCGACACCCTTGCCCATCACCCCGACGCAATTGACGGTGTTGACCAGCGCCTCGGCACCGGCTTCCAGAAGGTTCCCTGTCCCGTATTCGATCACCGGAAGTACCATCCCGGCCTGGACGCTATCGGGAGCGTAACACCCGCATCAGCGGCAAGCGACCCGATTCTTTCGATGACTCCGCCGGACGCTCCGGCGAGGCCGATCAGAGCGGTTATGGGCACATGCCGATGAACCAGCGCTTCAGCTTGGTATCGCGCCAGCTTCCCGGGGTCGTCCGGGTCGCGTTTGAAGTCCCTGCTGCGCAATAGGTTCCAATCGATCCGATCAAGGCCCGCCGGGCCCGGAGTGAATTGTGCTTCGCCAGCATAGGCATGCGCATTGGTCAATAGGCATCCGACGCCGCATTCCCGCAGTCTGGCAACGGAGGAAATCGCAAATACGATCTCTTCCCGGTTCCGCGGCGGCAGACCGCCCCGACCATGCAGGATGTTCAGCAGCATCGGAGAATACGGCGTGAAATAGAATGGCACATAGTCATCCAACGTGCCGCCGGGCGGGATCGGAACCACGCGGCGCTGGCGTTTGCCGATGAGATCCGGATTGCCGATCGACACGAAATCAGGGTCTCGCAGGCCGGAGCCGGCATGAAGGCCGTTGCGCAGCAGCCAAGGCAGGTTCCGGATATGCGTGATGCGAAAGAGCAGTGCACGCTCGCGCGAAATCAACGGCGCCGCCGTCACGCAATCCGGTCCCCCGGCTGAATTTTCGGGGCGGCGGTGCGGCTGTCTATGCCGGGGAGCATCCGGGCCGGATCCCGGGTCACGACGACATCGACCACGCTCGGGCGGCCGCGTTCGGCGACCGCCTCGGCGAAGGCGGCGTCGAGGTCCGCCGGGTCCTCCACGCGCACGCCGTGGCAGCCCAGAGCCCGCGCCGCGGCGGCGTAGTCGGTTTCGGAGAGGTCCGAGGACTGGTAGCGCCCGCCATACATGGCGTGCTGGAGCGCCTTCACATAACCGGAGGCGGCATTGTTGACGACCGCCACCGTGACCCCCAGCCCCAGCCGGCGCGCGGTTTCGAGTTCGCCGAGCGTCATGTTGAAACCGCCGTCGCCGGAGAGCGCCACCACCGGCCGGCCGCCGGCGGCGAGCGCCGCGCCCATGCCACCCGGCAGGCCGTATCCGATGGAGGCGAAGCCGCGGTCGGCGATATAGGTGCGCCCCGCCTGCCTCGTGTCGTAGAGCAGCCCGGTCCAGTGCCCGGCGAAGCCGCCATCGGCCACCAGAATGCCGTCATCGGGGAGCGCCCCGCGAATGGCGTGAACCAGGCGGGCCATGTTGACCGGGCGCTCGGCGCTCTCATAGCGCGCGCGGGCGCCCTCGCGCCAGGCGGCGTGGCGGGCGGCCGCTTCGCCGGTCCAGCCGCTCCGGTCGATGCGCGCATTGCAGGCCGCCGCCAGATCGTCGAGGCCGGCGGCGGCGTCTCCCCAGAGGCCCACATCGGCGCGCGCCGCACGGCCGATCTCGCCGGCTTCGATTTCCAGATGGATGAGCGGAATATGCGCCGGCGGCAGGGTGTAGCGCTTCGTTGCGATCTCGCCGAGCTTGCAGCCGACCGCCAGAATCGCGTCCGCCTTCTCGATCAGCCCGTTGGCGATGCGGTCATAGCGGCCGAACAGGCCGACCGACAAGGGATGGGTGCAGGCCAGCGCCCCCTTGCCGGACATGGTGTGCGCAACCGGCACGCCATGCGTCTCGGCGAAATGCCGAAGCGCGGCCCAGGCTTCGGAAAGATGAACGCCGCCGCCGGCGAGCAGCAGCGGGCGCTCGGCCCGGTCCAGAAGGGCTGCCGCCCGCTCCACCGCCGCGGCGTCCGGGCGGCAGCGCAGGGCCGGGATGCGCGTGCAAGCCTCATCCGCGCAGAACGCTTCCTCGGGGTAATCGAACACGCCATGGGCAATGTCTTCCGGCACATCGAGGATGACCGGGCCCGGCCGCCCGCTTGTCGCCACCGCAAAGGCGCGGCGGACATGCTCCGGGATGCGCTCGCCGACCTCGACGCGGATGACCTCCTTCACCGCCGGCGCCAGCATGTCGATCTGGCGGGTCTCCTGGGTCATGTTCTTCCAGGCGTGGGCGCGGTTGGCGTCCCCGACCACGGCGATCATCGGCACGCCGGCGTTCAGCGACTCCACCAGGCCGGTCAGCAGATTGGTGGCGCCGGGGCCGAGCGTCGCATCGACCACGCCGGGCCGGCCGGTCACGCGCGCCCAGGCGTCGGCCGCAAAGGCGCCGCAGCGCTCGTCATTGATGAGCGTGTGCATCATGCCGAGTTCGCGCACGCCGTCATAGAAGGGCAGGAGCTGGAAGCCGGCCATGCCCCAGATCGGCGCGCCGCCATAGGCGTTCAGCATTTCGGCGACGGCGCGCCCGCCATTCATCCGCCTGACAGGATCGTTGCGCCGGTCGGTCATGGAAACAGCTCCGTGAATTCGGGGACGGTCATGCCCGGCAGGGCGCCGGCCGCGCGCGCCAGGCTGTTGGCGGCGGAAAGGCGCCCGGTTCGCCAGAGCGAGCGGGCATCGCCGATGCGCGCGCTTTCGCCCGCAACCGCAGCGGCCGGCACGCCCATGCCGGCGCAAGGCTCCAGCCGGCTTATGCCGGCCTCGTCGCAGCCGATACCGGCATCATGGCAGACAAGGGCGCGCACGGCATGGTGGATGACATAGCCCGGATTGCTGCGCAGCAGCGCGCCATGGCTGCCGGCGACGACGGTCTTGTCGGCATCGCCGGCCTCCAGCAGCGAGAGCGAGTCGATCCCGATCACGCCCGGGGCCAGCCGCACGCGCGCCTCCTGCTGCGGCGGCAGGGCGCCCGCCGGCTCCGGGGCGCCGGCCAGACAGGCGCCGGCCTCCTTGGCCGTCATGCCGATGCGGCAGCCGGCGCGGGCGGCGGCCTCATTGACGGCGGAGAGGACGCCGCGCCGGGCCATGTCGGCGCCGTCGCCGATCCGCGCGCTCCGGTGGTCTATGGCGACAGCGGCGAGGCCGATGCGGTCCAACAAAGCAAGCGCGCCGACGCCCGCCCAGTCCAGCCCGAAGCCGGCGTCGTTCAGCAGCACGGCGCGCAGGCCGGCCTTGGCAGCCGCAACCGCGCAATAGGCGCCGCCATGGCTGCCGGCCAGCACGACCCGGCCGCGATGGGCGGGTTCAACATGCGTGATCGAATCGAGGAGGATCATGAGACTCTCGCGGAACGCCCCGTCAGGCGGTGAAGACGGGCTTGTCTCCCGGAGCCGGCGTGCCGGAGAACGCGCCCGCCCGCATCACCGCGCCGCGCCCGCCATGGGCCTCGACCAGCGCGTCCTGGCTGGCCCGCGCGCGGCTGTGCACGTCGTCCGGGTCGCAGACCTCGCGCATGGCGGCCGTCAACCGGGCGACGGTCCCGGGTTCGCGGGCGGCCAGGTTTTCGCGCTCTTCCGGGTCCGCATCCAGATCGAACAGCTCCGGGTCGAAGCCGGTATAGCGGATCAGCTTCCATCGGCCCTGCCGCAGCATGAAACAGCCGGAAACGGCGCCGGACGCATGATACTCGCTGAACACGGCGCGCTCCGGTTCGTCGCCCAGCGTCCAGAGGGAACGCCCCGGCAGGGAGGGGTCGGCGGCGAGGCCGGCGCATTCGAGAATTGTCGGATGGCCGTCCAGCAGCGATACCGGCGTGCCGCAGACCCGGCCCGCCGGCACATCCGGCCCGGCCGCGATCAACGGCACCCGGACCGCCTCCTCATACATGTTGGACTTGCCCCAGAGGCCCCGCACGCCGAGAGTCTCGCCGTGGTCGCTGGTGTAGATCACCCGCGTGTTTCCGGTGAGCCCGGCATCCTCCAGCGCGGCGAGCACGCGGCCGATATTGTCGTCGAGGAAGGAGCAGAGCCCGTAATAGGAGGCTGTCGCCACCCGGCGCGCATCGTCGTTGAAGAAGCTGTCATAGGGCTGGGCCTCGGCATAGGCCTCGATCCAGGGGTGGCGCGGGCGGCGGCGGTAGTCCCTCGGCAGCGGCATGTCGGCCGGGTCGTAGAGCGCGAAGAAGGGTTCCGGGGCGATCAGCGGGAAATGCGGGCAGACAAAGGAGACGAACAGCATCCAGGGGCCGTCCTCGGCCGGGGCCTGCTCCGCCAGCCAACGCACCGCCTCGTCTGCTATCGCCCGGTCGTATCGGGTATAGCCGCTCTCGCCAGGGCCGATCTCGCGCGAGAATTTGGCGCCGCCGAAGCGGATCGGCATCGGGTTCTTGATGGCGCCGTAAATGTCTCCGGTGCCGTTCACCACATGCAACGGGCGAATTTGCGTGTCGAAGCCGGTCGGGTCGGCTTCACCGCGGTAATGCAGCTTGCCGATCGAGAGCACGGTGCGGCCGGCCGCCTGCAGCTTATGGCCCCAGCCCGGCGGGCTGCCGGCATAGGGATGGCCGTTGTCCCAGGCGCCGATCTGGTGCACATGGCGCCCGGTCGCGAAGGCGGCGCGGGCCGGCACGCAGATCGGCGAGGGCGTATAGGCGCTGGAGAAGAGCGTGCCGCGCGCCGCCAGGGCGTCCAGATTGGGCGTCCGGACGATCGGGTGGCCGGCTGCGCCCAGCGCCGCGGCCATGTGCTCGTCGGACATGATGAAAAGCAGGTTTTGCGGTTGCATGGCGTTGCGCCTTTCCGCCCGGACGGGGCCGGGCGATTGAAGCCGATTCCCGGCGGCTTTCCAAGACGGGCGGCCCTCCGCCGCAGCCTGTCTTCCCGCCCGGCAACGCGATAGGCTGCCCGAAGCGGGGCGTCCGGGAGAGGGGCATGGCGATTTTCGGCAAGATTGTCGGCGGTGTGGTCGGTCTGATGCTCGGCGGGCCGCTGGGCGCGCTGCTTGGCGCGGTTGCCGGCCACGGCCTGATCGACCGCAGCCGCGCCGCCGCGGCCGGGAAAGCCGGGGATGCGGCGCCGGATCCGGGCGTCGTGTTTGCGCTTGGCGTGATCGCCCTCTCCGCCAAGGTCGCCAAGGCGGACGGCACCGTCACGCGGGATGAAATCCGCGCATTCCAGCGGATATTCCCGTTCGACGCCGGGGAACGGGAACGCATCGGGCAGCTCTATAATGAGGCCCGCCGGAGCGCGGACGGTTTCGAGGTCTATGCCGAACAGGTGCGCGCTGCGCTCGCCGCACGGCCCGAACTGCTGGCCGAGGTCGTGGATGCGCTCTATGCGATCGCCCTGGCGGACGGCGAACTGCATTCGGAAGAAGCGCGGATGATCGCGCGCATCGGGGCGATCTTCGGCCTTGGCGACTATGAGATGGCGTCCATCCGCGCCCGCCATGCCGGGGGTCCGGCCGCGGACAGGGGCGCGGCGGACGCCTATGCCGTGCTTGGCGTGGAGCCGGGCGCGGCGGATGACGAATTGCGCGCCGCGCATCGCAACCTGGTGCGCACCTACCATCCGGACCGGCTGGTCTCCAAGGGGCTGCCGGAGGAATTCATGGCGCTTGCCAATGACCGCCTCGCAGCCATCAACGCCGCCTATGAAACGGTGAAGAAGGAGCGCGGTATCCGCTGACCGCGCCGTCCCGTCAGAACCGCAGGCCGCGGCCCGCCAACGGCTTGCGCAACCGCCGCCCGGTTCCTATGTTCCGCAACAGCGGGGAGGTGGCCGAGCGGCTGAAGGCGCACGCCTGGAACGCGTGTATACGGTAACCCCGTATCGTGGGTTCGAATCCCACCCTCTCCGCCATAGCCGATGAAAAAATTGTGGCAAATACATGCTTATCATGTTGATTATATTGGATAATATCGCATTATTAACTTGACATTTTCCGTCTCCGGCGGTAGAATGGCGGCATCTTGGTGGAAGGACGTGCCCATGGCAGCCGCACCCCGCATGCTCCGAGTTCCCGACATGGCCAGCGCTAGCATCCTCGGAGAGCCGTTCCCGATCCAGACCAATCACTGCCGCACACCGGACTGCGTCAATTTCGGCACGCCGGCCCGCACGAGGCCCGGCAAGACCGGGCCCAGCAAGGACCGCGACCCCCGCTACAGGGTGATCTCGACCGCCAAGGGCCAGGAGCCCGCCATCGAATGCAAGGCCTGCAGGGGCAAGGGCGCCGTCCGGTCGAACGCGGCCATCGCCGAGGAGATCGAGCGGATTGCCGATTATGCCCGCCCGCTCGAACACCGCTTCGCCTGCAAGACCGAAGGATGCGCCAATCAGGGCCTCTCCATCGGCGAGCACCCCGGGCGCTACTGGAAGCGCGGCTTCTACAAGACGCAAGAGAACCGCTACTACCAGTGCAAGGCCTGCTGGCGCCGCGTGCTCGTCTCGCGCAAGGCCCCCAGGATCCACGCCAGGAACCAGGGACGCGCCGTGGATGTGTTCTCGCGCATTGCCAACAAGTCCCCGATGCGCCGGACGGTCGTCGGCGCCGGGCTCGACAGTTGCAAGAACTATTACACGACTCTCGGCTTCATCCATCGCCGCTGCAGCGAACTCAACGGCGCCTTCACGCGCTCGTTCCTGACCGGCGCGCGCCGCCTGCCGGCGCAGATGGACATCGCCACCGACTCCCAGTCGCTCATGGTCAACTGGCCGCGCAAGGCCCTGCGCCGCACCGTCGAGATGACCTCCTGCTGCAGCGTGGACGCGGCTTCGCGCTTCATCCTCGAACTGGATGTCAATCACGACCCGCGCTTCGATGCCTTCGAGGTCAACCGGGAGGCGGCCGCGCGGGGCGACATGACGCGCAAGGAAGCGTTTCGCAAATATGCGCGCTTCTGGCTCGCGGGCGACGAGATGCGCAGCGGCCGCACCGGCCAGCGCCGCATGGGCCGCGCCGCCGCCGAGCAGGCGGTCGGGGATATCCAGAACGCATTCCGCGGCGCCCACTCCTGGGATGACGTGGCCGAGATGGAGATCGTGCCAGGCCGCGGGCCGCTGCGCGACACCATGCTGCGCTCCGGTCTGCTGGTGAAGACCGGCTACCGGACACTCGGCCATATGTTCGTGCTGCGCGAGATCCTGAAGGGCGCCGGCGTCGAACGCCTCCAACTGTCCATGGACCAGCACCGCTCGACCATCGCGTCCTTCATGTGCGCCTTTCAGGAGCAGGTCGCGGAGGGCCGGGCGCACGGCCTCCTCGTGCGCTACGACAAGGACTGCACGGTCGATCGACGCACCCAACTCTATCAGGAAGCCCGGAGGGAAATGCGCGCCTTCGCCCGGGCGCACAATATCGGAGGCACGGACAGGGAGATCGGGCTCGAGATGCTCCGGGCAGATCTGGACGCAGCTCTGCTGGAGGACGGCTGGCTCCGGCATCCGGTGCCCACCAGGCGGGAGCCGCGCAAGGAGGTTCGCTGGATCACCGGCCATCCCGCCCTGGAGACGGACGACATTGCCCGGCTCCATCTCGGCGCCTCTCTCGCCCCGGTCGACAATGTCTTCCAGTTGACCCGCCGGTTCATCTCGGCGCTGGAGCGCCCGATCGATACCGCAAGCGGGCGCTGGCAGCAGGTCTGGTACGGCTATGCGCCCTACAACCCGGACATGGTGCGGATCTATCTCGACATCTTCCGGGTGGTGAACAACTTCATGCACACCGGCGCCGACGGCTGCACGCCCGCCATGCGGCTGGGCTTCGCGGCGCGCCCGCTCGACTATGCCGATGTGCTCTGGCCCGGAGAACGGATCCCCGCGCCGAAACGCGCCCGCCGCAAGGGACGCGCGCTGGCGGCCTGAACGGGATCAGTCTCGCCGCCCGGCGGCAAGCATCAGGCGCTTATAGGCCCCGGTGCGCGCGAAGGCGGGGCAGGAATAACGGGCCTCCTCATGCGCATCGTCGAAGGCGCCGCCGCTGCCGGACGGGTCGGCCCCGGCGTCCAGCGCGGCGTCGATGAAGGCGGCATTGACGGCGCTGATGGCGTAATCGAGCGGCTTCCGGCCATATCCGTCGCAAGCTTCGGGATCGGCCCCGGCGTCGAACAGCGCCCTTGCCACATCCCCGACGGGGTTGTTCCAGGCGGCGTAGTGGAGCGGCGTGCACCCGCCGGCGTCCCGGACATCGGGGTCCGCGCCCTCGGCAACCAGGCGGTCGATCTCCGCCCTGTCCTCGGCGATGGCGGCGGAGAGATGAATGGGCTGCGCCCCGTCGCCAAGCCGGAACCGACCATGCATGCCCTCAGCGTACATCATTCCGCACTATACCCCGACCACCCTGTCAGACTGCAAGCTCGCCGCTGGCGATCCAACTTCTGAGAACCGGGCAGCGGCGGCGGACAGGAAACCGTCCGCCGTCTGCGTCCGACCATTGCAGGCAGCAAGCGGGAGCGCGACGTCTCATAGATACAACCGGACCCGCGACAGGCTGCATGAGCCTTGCGTGAGGATCGTGGCTGGAATGCGGTCGCATCCCGGCTCGGCACCAGGTGAACCGGCCGCCCATGGCCTGTGGGGCTATTGGCGGCCGCGTCCTACAGCCACCCGCCAAAGCCGATGAGCACGGACACGCCGTGAACCCAGCCCACGGGTGGAAGAGCGAGTCCTGCAACCAGCAGGACGAGGGCCTGCCAGGTCTCGGTCGCCATGTCGATGCACCACAGGACATGGGCCACCAGCGGACCGACCGACGCCGCGAATAGGGCCACCATGAGCGGGATGAAGACGGGCATCCGGAACAAGGTTCGGATGCCGGGTGTCGATTGCCTCATATGCTTGTTCTCCTGACTTTACGGGATCAATGCAGCATCGGCTTGCAGGCGAGGTCTTCGGCGCGCTCCAGCATCCGGATCACGTCGCGGAGGCTGAACCGGCTTCGCAGCCGATCGGGAAGCCGGGCAATCGTTTCGACCACGGCCTCGACCGCCGGGCTTTCCAGCCCCCGCGTCCGGCCTTGCCGGCTCGCAAAGTCCTGCAGTTCGGCCGTCGTCGGGTTCCGCATATGCAGCACCCGGCTGCGGCTCAGGACCGGCCCGGTAAGCCCGCCGACCGTGTTGGCGGTCAAGACCCAACTCACATGCGAAAGATCGAGAGTGACGCGGTAATAGGGGCAGTCCCAGGCTGCCGCGCTGGAAGGCTCCAGCAGCCCCAGCAAGGCCGGCAGGAACGCCACCAAATGCCCGCTTGTCGATCTGGGGCTGCTGGCCTTTTCGACCTCATCGACGATGACGACAGGGTTGGCGCACCGGCTGTCGATGATGGTCTGAAGCGGGATCCCGGGTTGCGAAGAGCTCCAGCCCCGCTCGGTGCCGACCAGCGAAAAGCTGGCGCGGCCCTGCGCTGCATCAATCATGCAGCTGGGCGCTTGCAACCGCTCCGCAAGCTGTCTTGCCCAGGCCGTCTTGCCGATCCCGGGGTCGCCAATGAGCAACACCGGCCCGATCCGGACCGGCTGTCCAAGGCGCCATGAACGCCGGAAGGCGTGCCACGCCACCTCGGTTGCCTGCGCCATCCACGGCATTTCCTCCTGGATGGCGGCGGCGAGTTCATCGGCGCGCTGTTCCGTCTCGATCGTCACCGCCGGCACCTCGCCCCGGATGCGGTCCAGGCGCTCCCGCTCCTTGTCTTTCAGGTGCTGCAGCCCATTGGCTTCCTCGCGGCGCTTCACGAGCACACCGGCGCGGCGGCGAATTTTGGCTGCAAGCGCACGCGAAGGATCGGGAACCTTCCACCGTCTGATGTCAGACCGGGTGAACGGCTGCGGCGGGAGGCCCCGCCGCTTTGCGGCCTCCTCCCTCTTTCGCCAGGCGCGGAAATAAAGCTGGAGGGCTCTCCGCGCCTTCAAACGCCGATGAAAGGCAGTCAGCCGGGCGACGATTGGCTCGATGTCTGTCTGGTGGTTGGGCAGATCGAGCAGCCTTACGGAATGCTGCGTCATGGCCGTGCTCCCCGGGGCCGGAGCACCCTGAGGGCGCCTTCGGCTTGCCAGTCGCAGGCGGGGCTGATGGATGAAGAGGCCGCGGGGCGGCGTCGGGATGACCTGCCATGGGCCGGACCGGCCCGCTCCGGCGCAGAGGAGGCGGGCGGCAGGGAAAGGCAGGGGACGGCAACAGGGCCGTGGCCGCTTGGCGCGGCCGCATACAGAAAGGCTTGCAATGTAGGGTCCTGGCGCCTGCCAGGCTCCTCCCCGTCGGGGTCTGTCAAACCTCTAACGGGGCCATTCTGTAGCGACAGGTATTGGCGGCGATCATATTCGGGCCGAGCCTAAGAGATCGCCTTGCTGACCTGTCCTCAGCCGACCTGTGTTTTATGGGCGGGACTATAGGGCTGGCCGATTGCTGTGTCAAGCGGTCATGTCTCCGTTGGCAACGAAGGCCCGTGCCGGCGGGTTTTTCGGAAGGCGCCTCCGTGCCCCGCCGCTTGGATCGCCTCCCTTTCGTCACCCCGGCCGGAGCAGAGCGGAGCGCCGGGGCGACAGCAAGGGCGTCCGGCGCGACAATAGGGGGGCCGGGGCGGCGCCGGGGTGTTCGGAGCGGACTGCGGCAACAGTCGTGACCTGTTTGGCGCAGCCCATGGGATCGCGGACGAAAGCTGTAGCATCGACACGCCCGAGGCGCTGCTGCCGCAAGCCTTTGACCCGAGAATTCTGACAGCATAATTTGATGAACGGCTCGTGACCGGGCAGTCCCCCGTTTGCGCCGGAGCAGGCTCAGTGAACAGGAAGCCGCCAGCATGGGCACGAGCATCACCGTCCGGGATATCGATCCAGGAGACAAGTCCTGGCTCAGGCGCGAAGCCCGGCAGGCCGGCGTGTCGATGGCAGAACTGGTCCGCCAACTGATCCACGAGAAGCGCATGAAGGCCGAGCGCCGCCCGAAGCCGTCCGAGGCCTTTGCGCGGTATTTCGGGGAGAAACACGGCGTCGAGCTTCAACCCCCGGTCCGTTGCGGCTACAAGCCGTTGTCGCTCTCCGGTGAGGAGCAGGAATGACCGCGCCGCTCGCCTGGTTGATAGACACCAATGTCGTCTCGGAAATGATGCGGCCGATGCCGGAGCCGCGTGTCGCTGCTGTTCCGGATTCGATCTCCGGCGAGGGCCTCGGTCTTGCCTCCGTCACCGTTTGGGAAGTGTTCGACGGCATCGGCCGCCTTGCTCCCGGCCGGCGCCGGCGCGGCGAGGCGTTCGACGATCACGTGCCGGATGCCTTCCTTGCCGCAGCAGCTGCCGCATTGCGGGCTTGGCGTGGTGATGCGGAACACGAGCGAGTTCCGCAATACCGGGGGCAAGACCGTCGATCGATGGACGGTTGAGCCGCGATGAGCCGCAGGCGTGGCCCCGGCATTTGTCGACTTCCTCGACACACGGCGCGGCATCACATCATTGTGAGTCGGCATTCTGCGACATAATCTCCATAGTCTCTGCAAAGGAAACGGTTCGGAGTCATATCGGTTCGCACGGCCGGGTGGCTGGCGGGCCGGACAGGGTGAGGAAGCGGCGATGGCGATGATCACGGGGACTATTTTCCGGCAGGAGTTAACAGACTGTTCCGATCTGCGCTTTGCAATAAGACGGACCGAGCCGAGCCGCGCGGCCGGGTGGCTGCGCCGGTTTCTTGCCCGCCGAGAGACTTCCCGCACGGCCCGCGGCCCGCAGCGGCGTCATTGGCTTCCGGCGCGCGTGCTCCATTGGGGTTCGGCGCTCCTGCTGGGGCTGGCCGCGGGCCTGCCCCTGGCCGCCCCGGCCCACGCGGGTCTGGAGTTCGACCCGGCCTCGGTCACGGTCAACGAAGACGGCGGCACAGCGACCTACACGGTGAAGCTGGCGGCCGAGCCGTCGGCCAGCGTGACGGTGGCCGTCTCCTCGGGCGATACAGCGGTTGCCACCATTTCCCCGGCCTCGGTCACGCTCACCTCGTCGGACTGGAGCACCGGTGCGAATGTGACGGTCACCGGGGTCAATGACGACAGCGACAACGAAGACGACAAGCGCATGGTGACGCTTTCCCACAGCGCGTCCTCGACCGACAGCAATTACGACGGCAAGACCGGGACCGTCTCCGTCGATGTCAGCGACGATGATGAGGCGCCGGGGCAGCCTGTCACCGGGGACCTCAATCTGGGGCACAAGGAGGTCGAGCTCCTGTGGTCCGCTCCGACCGACACCGGCACGTCCCCCATCACCGGCTACGACGTCGAGTACAAGCCTTCTGGCGGCGCCTGGACGGATGCGGGCCATACCGGCCTGGAAGGGAAGCTCCTCATCGCCGTGACCAACAACATCACATACCAGGTGCGCGTGCGGGCGGAGAACAACGCCGGCAAGGGGGCGTGGGCCAACCCATTATGGTTCAACACGGGCCCGATGCAGGTCACCAACCTGTCGCTGACGCCGGGGAGTGAACGGCTGTCGGCGTCGTGGACCCGCCCGGTGGGCATCTACGGCACCTACGACGTGGAGTACAGGGAGAGCGGTGCCAGCGCATGGACGGACGCCGGCCACGAGGGCAACTTTCTGCAGACCTCGCATACCATCACCGGCCTCACCAACGGCACCCAATATCAGGTGCGGGTGCGCGCGAGGGACGGCGGCGCCCGCGCCAAGTGGTCCGACACCGCGACCGGCACGCCCGCACCATCCGCCCCGGCGGTTCCCACGAACCTGTGGGCGACGACCGAAGACAAACAGACAACGGTAAGGTGGACGGCCGCCGTCGAAGCCACCAGCCATGAGATCCGCAATGGCACGAACAGCGGCGACGGCACGTGGACGGCCGTCACGGGCATCACGGAATACAGCATCACCGGCCTCACCAACGGCACGACATATTACATCCAGGTGCGCGGCAAGAACGCCACCGGCGACGGACCGCATGTTGAAACCACAGTCACGCCTGAAGTGCCCTCGCTCCCCGCGGCTCCCACGAAGCTGGCGGTAGAGACAACACCAGACGGAGAGGCGCGGGTGGACTGGACGAACGCCGCCGGCGCCGGGAGCCATGAATACAAATACGGCGTCGAGAGCGGCGACGGCGCGTGGCGCACTATCCCGTCGAAACCCACCATCCTGAGGGGCCTGGCCAACGGCACGACATATTACATCCAGGTCCGCGGCAGGAACGCCGCCGGCGTTGGACCCCATGCCGAAGTCTCGACCGAGCCGGTGGGCTGGGTCACGGGCCTGGCCCTGACAGCCGGGAACGGCCAGATCGAGGCCGCGTGGAATGCCCCGCCCGGCACCGTGACCGGCTACGACGTGGAGTACAAGAAAACCGGCTCCAACGGCAAGTACGTGGACGCCGGCCACACGGGCACGAATGCCGCACACACCATCACCGGCCTGGACAATGACGGCAGCAAGTATCGTGTGCGGGTCAGGGCGGTGAACGCCGACGGCAACGGCACCTGGTCCTACAGGAGCGCCGCCCTGGGCGCGCCCCAGCAACCGCCTCCCGTACCCACGAATGTGTCGGTAACGGGAGACAACCAGCAGCTTCGCCTGAGCTGGACGGCGCCCTACAGCGACTCCCCTGTCACCGACTACGATGTGCAATACCGCGACTACCCGGAACCCTGGACAGACTGGGACCATACCGGCACCGCCGCCCAGACCACCATCACCGGGCTGACCAACGGCACCTACTATCATCTCCGTGTGCGGGCGTCCAACGCCCAGGGCGCCAGCGGGTGGACAACGCCCGTGGCCGGATACCCGCAGCCGCAGGGGGTGCCGGCCCAGGTCACGGGCCTGACCCTGACACCGGGGAATGGCCAGATCGAAGCCACCTGGAACGCGCCGGCCGGCAGCGTGACCGGCTACGGGGTGACGTATATGGAATGCTGCTCCGGCACCCGGATGGATGCCGGCCACACGGGCACGGATACCTCGATCACCATCACCGGTCTCGACAACAATGGCAGTGACTATTTTGTGTGGGTCCGGGCGAAGAACGCCAATGGCGACGGCGGGGAGATCGGGAAGAGAGCCGCCCTGGGCGCCCCGCAGAAGCCGCCTCCCGCACCCACGAACCGGTCATTGAAGGCAGGCAATCAGCAGATCGAGGTGAGCTGGACGGCGCCATAAGCAGCTCCCCGGTCACCGACTATGACGTGCAGTACCGCGTATTGGAGGTCGGCTGGTCGAAGAAGAACCCGGGACCCTGGAAGGAGTGGGCCCACACCGGCACCGCCACCCAAACCACCATCACCGGGTTGGCCAACTACACCGACTATGATGTCCGTATACGGGCGTCCAACGCCCACGGCGCCGGCGATTGGAAGGGAACCGTGGCGGTCACCCCGCACCCGCAGGTGCCGGACAAGGTGACGGGGCTGACGCTCGCACCCGGCGCCGGGCAGATCGCGGCGTCGTGGACAGCGCCGGACGACGGCGGCAGCGCCATCACCGGCTACAAGGTGGAATACAAGGCAGGCAGCGCCAGCACCTGGACGGATGCCGGGCACACCGGCACGGCGGCCTCGCACACCATCACGTCCCTGACCAACGGCACGGCATACAGCGTGCGGGTGCGGGCCAGGAACAATGAAGGCAATGGCGCGCGGTCGGACAGCGTCACCGGCACCCCGAAAGCGGGTGCGGGCGGCATGGGCGCTCCGATGGGCTTGTCCGCCGAAGCGGGCGACGGCGCGGTGTCGCTGACATGGCAGATGCCCGGGGAGACGGAGGAAGAGCAGCCGTCCGCCAACAGCCTTTCTGTCAGGGGCACCAGCGAGACGCCGGCGGATCCCACCAGCTATGAGGTGGGCTATACGGCGGAGGGCGCCGAGTGGAGCGAGGGCGGCTCGCAGACGGTGACCGACATGGCCGCCTCGGTCTCCGGTCTCGACAACGGCACGGCCTATGCCTTCCGGGTGCGGGGCAAGGCGGGCGAGGAGACGAGCGCCTGGTCGGAGACGATCACCGCGACGCCCGAGGCGCCCCCGGCGCCCCCGGTGGCCAACCGCCCGACCGATGTGACGGGCGCGACCACGGCGGAAACGGCGTGGAAGACGATGGACCTTTCCTTCAACGCGCCTGCGGAGGGCACCGGCTGGGTGGCGGCGAACAGCCAATATCGGCTGCGCAGCGTCAAGGAGGGCGCCAACCGCACGGGCTGGCGGCCGCTCCAGAATGTCTCGGTTGCGGACGGCAAGGCGGCCGCCTCGACGGGGTCCTATCTGGCGGTTGGCCGGGTCTTCGAGGTCGAGCTGCGCTGGTGCAAGGAGACGGTCTCGGACGCCACCTGCAGCGAGCCCTCGGACATGGTGCATGGGGCCAGTCCGGCCTCGGCGCCAACAGGTGCGACGGCCTCGGCCGCTGATCCGGCGTCCGAGACGGCGCTGGCGCTTGCCTGGTCCATCGCCAATACCGGCGGCAAGAAGAACATGCACGCCGCCTATGAGATCGGCTGGAGCGCCGACACCGATGCAACGGCGCCCGAGACCCTGCTGGACGCGGCGGACGTGCCGGCCTTCGGGGAGACGGCGGCGGAGATCGGCGGTCTCACCGCCGGCACGGAATACCGCCTGTTCGTGCGCAGCGTGATCGACCATGAGGGCGCGCGCCTGTTCGGATCGGCCTGGGTTTCGGCGACAGCGGCCACCGAGGCGGCACAGGTTCTGACGCTCGGCGCGGGTCCGGCGGACCCGGCCTGGACCGTGGGCACGGCGATCGCGGCGCTGGTGCTGCCCGAGGCGACCGGCGGCACGGGCGCGATGACCTATGCCCTGGACCCGGCGGCGTGGAACGGCATCACGGTGGACACCGCGACCCGGACACTCTCCGGCACGCCGGCGGCGGCGGGCAGCCAGGCCTTCACCTGGACGGTGACGGATGAGGCGGGCGCCACGGATTCGCTCACCTTCACCGCCACGGCCTCGGCGGCGCTGGCGCTCGGCGCGGCGCCTGAGGACCCGGCCTGGACCGAGGGCACGGCGATCGAGGCGCTGGTTCTGCCGGAAGCGACCGGCGGCAGCGGCGCGGTGACCTATGCGCTCGCCCCGGCGTCCTGGAACGGCATCACCCTCGATACCGCAACCCGCACGCTCTCCGGCACGCCGGCGGCGGCGGGCAGCCAGGCCTTCACCTGGACCGCGACCGACGCGGCGGGCGCATCGGACTCGCTCACCTTCACCGCCACCGTGGCGGCTGCCGATACGGTGGCGCCGACGGCGGCGCTCGCTTTGGCCGATGGTGTGGAGACCCCGGCGGTGGCGCCCTTCTCCATCACGGTGACCTTCAGCGAGACGGTGACCGGCTTCGCGCTTGACGATCTCACGGTGGCCCACGGCGCGGCCTCGGCGTTCTCGGGTTCGGGCGCGTCCTATAGCGCGACGATCACCCCGGAGGAGGGCTATGCGGGCAATCTGACGGTGGATGTCGCCGCAGGTGCAGCGCAAGACGCGGCGGGCAATGCGAGCACGGCGGCGGAGACGCTGACCGTGGCCGTCGCGCCGCCGGTCACCAAGCCGACGGGTGTTGCGCCCAACACCACGGCGGCGACTTCGTGGAAGACGCTCGATCTCTCCTTCGACGCCCCGCCCGCCTATACGGGCTGGACGGCGGCGCAGAGCCAATACCGCGTGCGCAGCATGAAGGAGGGGGCGAGGCGCACGCCCTGGCGGGCGCTGCAGAGCGTTTCGGTCGAGAACGGCACGGCGAGCGCCTCGACAGGCTCCTATCTGGCCGTCGGGCGGGTCTTCGAGGTGGAGCTGCGCTATTGCGGCGAGACCATCTCGGATACCGCCTGCAGCGGGGCTTCCGACATGGTCTATGGCGCCTCGCCGGCATCCGCGCCCGAGAATGCGCAGGCGTCGGCCACCGAGCCGGCCTCGCAGACGGCGCTCAAGCTCTCCTGGAGCATCGCCAATATCGGCGGCAAGAAGAACATGCACGCCGCCTATGAGATCGGCTGGAGTGCGGACACCGGCGCAACCGCTCCCGAAACCCTGCTGACCGCCGTGCCCGATTTCGGGGCAACGGAGGCGGAAGTCACCGGGCTTGAAGCCGGGGGCGATTACCGCCTGTTCGTCCGCAGCGTGATCGACTGGCAGGGCGCGCGCCTGTTCGCCTCGAACTGGGCGTCTGCGGTGGCGGCCACTTCCGCGAGCGTGAACAGCCTTGCGGATGATGCCCTGAAGACGGTGCTGTCGAACCAGGCGCGGCGTCTGCTGGAGGATGCCTCCGATGTCATCGGGCGGCGCATGGCGGACGGCGGCGGCGGCAGCGATACGCTGAGCGCCTTTGCCGGCCTGTTCGGCGGCGAGGGTCCGGGCGGCTGCACGCTGGCCGAGAGCATCGAGGACTGCGTGACGCGCGGCGCTTCCGGCGGCGGCGGTCTGGGCTTCGGCGGCCATGGCTTCGGCCACGGCGGCCGCTTCGGCGGCGACCGGGACGGCGGCTGGTCGGGCAGTCTTTCCGACCTGCGCGGTCTGGTGAAGAGCCGGGGCTTTGCGGTCTCGCTGAACCGCCCGCTGCCGCAGGCCGGCGCGCCGTTCTCGCAGGATGCGTCGGTTCCCGATGAGGGGATGCAGCTGACCTTCTGGGGCGAGGGCGCGGCGTCACAGTCCACAGACGCCCTGTTCTGGGGCATGGACGCCTCTGGCGCGGGCTGGATGACGGGCGTGGCCTTTGCCGAGAGCGGGGAGGGCGTCACGGGGGCGCTGTCGCGCGGCGATGCCCGTGTGACGGGCTTTGCCCAGAGCGAGGTCTCTGCGGTCTATCCCTATGCGAAGGGCCGTTTCGGGTCTGGCCTGGAGGTATGGAGCCTTGCGGGCTGGGGCACGGGGCATGTGGACAGCACCTGGACCGGGTTTGCCTCGGTGTCGGGTCCGGAGGAGGTGATCCGCCTGCAGGGTGATCTCGGCTTCGCGATGGGCCTGTTCGGGGCGGAGCAGGTTCTCTATGAGCAGGACGGTCTGAGCCTCTCTGCGCTGGGCGATGCGGGCTGGTCGCAGCTTTCGGTGTCGGGTGGCGCGGCGGATGGGCTTGCGGCCTCGGTCTCGCGGACCCGCTTTGGTCTGGAGGGCCGGTATGCGTCGGGCGACGGGGCGTGGACCTCTGCGCTGCGCCTCGGCGGGCGCATGGACGGCGGCGATGGCGAGACGGCGTCGGGTGCGGAGGTCTCGGGCGATGTGCACCACAGATGGGGCCGCTGGGAGGCGGGCCTGCAGGGCCGGTGGTACACGGCCGAGACGGTGAATGCCGGTTTCGGCGAGCAGGGTGTGCGTGCGGCGGTCGGGATGCGCGCGCGCGAGGACGGCACGGGCCTCGCCTTCGCCCTGTCACCGGGCTGGGGCACAGAGGCGGGGGTGCTGGAGGAGACCCGGCTTCTGGACACGCTCGACAGGGATGCAGGGGCGGCCGCCGCGCCGGCGCTGCATCTCGACGGCCGCGTGTCATGGGGCGCCCGGCTCGGCGGCCCGTTCGGCCCAGGAGACCTGCTGCGCCCATATGCGGAGTTCTCGGCAAGCGAGGCCGCGCGCCATCTCCGCATGGGCCTTGCGCTGGAAGGCCCGGTAACCCTGGGCCTCGCCCTCGACCGCCGGCAAGACGCCACCGGCCCCGCCGACAACGGCATCATGCTCCGGCTCGACACCAGATTCTGAGAACCGGGCAGCGGCGGCAGCAAACCCCTGCCGCCGCCTGCCTCCGACCATTGCAGGCAGGCAACAACGCAGCCGCAGCGCGGCAGAACGACTCCCCGCACGCGCGCCGATCCGCAGGGGTTTGCCGGTTCAGAGGCCCCGCTGCGGCCGGACCGGCAACGGCCGCAGAAGGCCGTCACCTCGTTCCCTGTCTCGGCCGGGCCCCGGCTGCGATCCAGTCCCGGTCAGGATTTCAGGCCTCGGCTTCGACCGGGGTTCGGGCGGCGAGTGAGCTTGACGCCGTGTAGCTCAGGTCCCCGGGAAATCCGTCCGCGGCCCGCTGAACCGCAACATCCAGGCGTTGCAGCACATCGTCGATTTCCGCTTCGGTAATGATCAGGGCCGGGCAGATGCGGACGAAATTCT
Organism: Alphaproteobacteria bacterium; assembly: GCA_965200785.1. Taxonomy (GTDB): domain Bacteria; phylum Pseudomonadota; class Alphaproteobacteria; order Bin95; family Bin95; genus Bin95. The sequence goes on from CBDAVA010000003.1 coordinate 355,176, forward strand.
TGACCGCGATCAGGGCCACACCCTCCAGCAGGGCGTTGTAGCGGATGCGTTCCGCCATCGCCGGGTCCGGGCGCTTGCCGTCCGGCGCCTCGACAATGTCCAGCATGTAGTAGAGGCCGGCTCCGCGCACATCGCCGATGATATCGTGCTTCCGGGCGAGCGCCTCCAGGCCGGCGCGCAGCCTGCCGCCGAGGACGGCCGCCCGTTCCACCAGATTGTCGCGCAAGACGATCTGCAGCTGTTTCAGCCCGACAGCGGCCGGCAAGGGGTCGCCGGAATAGGTGCCGGCCCAGGGCAAGCCGGCCTTACCGCGCGCGCGCTCGGCAATGGCGGGCGTCGTCACGGTGCCGGCAATGCCCATTCCGGCGGTCATGCCCTTGCCGAAGGTCACGATATCCGGCACCATGTCATATTGCTCGAAGGCCCACATGCTGCCGGTCCTGGCCGGCGCAAGCTGCGCTTCGTCGAGCATCAACAGCGCCCCCCAGCGGTCGGCAAGCGCATGCAGGCGCGGCAGCCATTCGGGCGGCGGCACCACCATGCCGCCGGCTGCCGGTATGGTCTCGGCCATGATCAATGCGAGATTGCGGCTGGTGATATGTTCCATCAACTCCTCGCTGTGATCGAGGCAGGCGATGTTGCAGCCGGGATATTCGAGATTCACCGGGCAGCGGTAGCAGAGCGGCGCATAGATCGCATTGCGGTGCGACGGCATCATCAGCGGGCCGAGATGCGCCTTCCGCCCGCCGCCGACGCTGGTGACGGCCTCGGCCGCCAGGCTGCCCCCGTGCAGACCGCGTATGACGGACACGATGTCATATCGGCCCGTAACGCCGAGCGCCATGCGCATCGCGATCTCGTTGGCCTCGGAACCCGTGACCGCGAAATTCACCACATTCAGATCACCGGGAAGGGTGCTCGCGATCAACTCGGCGAACTCGATCAGCCAGGGGTTGGAATACCAGGAAGACTGATGGACCAGCTTGTCCGCCTGCGACCTGATCGTTTCCGTCAATTCCGGGTGGCTGTGGCCCAGGACCATGCACATCATCCCGGCGGTCAGGTCGATATACTCCCTGCCATCGACATCCCGCAGCATGATGCCGCTGCCGCTCTCGAAGATCACCCGCGGTTCGTAGCGCCAGCCATAGATACTGGTCTCGTCGCGGACCATCAGATCCCGGTGCCTGTTCGAGAACCGAAAATGCTTTTCCATCGCCTGAAACTCCTGCAGTTCGCCGCCGCGCCCGGGACCCTCACGATGCCGCGGCCCTGCTCCTTCTGTTGTCAATCGAAGCGGTCCACGGCGAAGGGCGCGGGGTCCGCGGCCGGCGCGCGGCCGGCGGCGAGCTGGGCCGCCAGAAGGCCGATACCCGGCCCGAGGCCGAAGCCGTGGCCGGAAAGTCCGGTGGCGAGCGTCAACCCCTCAATGCCGGCGACAGGGCCGAGCAGAGGCACCTCGTCGGGCGACACGTCGATCATGCCGCCCCACCCCTCGACCGCCGGCACGCCCCGAAGCTGGGGATAAACGCCCCGCGCATCGCGCAGGATGCCGTCCAGAATGCGGGCGTCCGGGGCGGGATCGAGCGTCCGGGCCTGCTCCATCGGGCTGAGCTGGTCCGCCCGCCAGCGGTGTCGGCCAAGCGCGCCGAAGAATTCGGAGCCGAAACGGAGTTGCATCACCCGCCAGCGGTCTCGATAGAGCGGCAGAAACGCCCGGAAATGGGCGAAGGCGGCGGGGATGAGGTCGAACCGCGCCGTCTGCGTGCGCCCGACCGTGTACCCGCCGTCCAGCCGCGGGCGCACGGACCCCAGGCGCGCCCCGACCGGCCCCGGCGCGATCGGCGGCGCGGGGGCGGTGCGCAGCGCCTGCGACCGGACCGCAAGCTGCGGCAGCGCATGCCCCATGTTTTCAAGGAACGGCCGGCACCAGGCGCCGCCCGCCAGAATGACGGACCGGCAGCGGACGGTCCCGCGCTCGGTCACGACGCCGGCGACCTGTCCGCCGGCGCGCTCCAGCGTGCGCACGGCCGTCTGTTCGAAAATCGCCGCGCCCGCCGCCGCCGCAAGCCGCGCCAGGGCCGGAACGGCGCGCGCGGGCTCCGCGTGCATGTCAGAGGGCGTCAGCAGCCCTCCGGCGAAGCGCCGCTCGCTCTGGCCGATGCGCGCATCGACCTCGGCCGGCGACAGCATCCGCGAACCGAGCTGGAACTGCCGCACGGAGGCGAGCCAGGCCTCGTGCCCGGCAAGCTCCTCCTCGTCTTCCGCCACATAGGCGATACCCTTCTGGCGCAGGCCGAAATCGACGCTGCTCTGCCCCGCGAAACGCCGCCAGAGCGCCTGGGATTCCAGCATCAGCGGAATCTCGCGCAGATCCCGCCCCTGAATGCGGATCCAGCCCCAATTGCGGGACGACTGCTCGCCCGCAATGCGCCCCTTTTCGCACAGAAGAACCGGCACGCCCCATTCCGCCAGCAGCAGCGCCGCCGAGACCCCCGCAACGCCCCCGCCAATGACGACAATTTCAGCCGCTTCGGGAAGCAGGCGCTCCGGACCGGGCGCGAATTCCGGGGTTCCGTTCATGCCGGATACCATGCGGCAATCCCGGCCCGCCGCGCAACCGGTTCCGTCGGAAGCTGTCGTCCAGCGCCGCGTTCAGGGTTCGCCCTGCCTCCGGTCTCGCTCGAGATTGCCGCTCCGCGCCGGAATTCCGAACTCCCGATGGCAGATATCCGCAAGCATCCTGACCCCCTCGCGGATTTCCTCCACAGTCGGATTGCCGAAACACAGCCGGATGCGCGACCGTGCAGGTTCGGCGTCGGCAGACCATTCGGGGCCGGGATTGATGGCGATTCCATGCGCCGAGGAAGCCGCGGCCAGCTTCATGGCATCGACCGCCTCGGGAAGGGAGACCCAGAGAAAAATGCCCCCTTGCGGCGGCGTGAACTCCGCGGCCGTTCCGAAATGCTCCGCCAGCGCCCCGATCATCGCATCGAGCTTCTGCTTGAGCAGCACCGTCACACGGTCGATATGGCTGTCGAAGCAGGACCGGCAATATTCGGCCAGCATCATCTGCTCGAGCGCTCCGGTGCCGCCGTCGCTCTTGCAGGCCAGCATTTGCGCAATGAGGCCTTGCGGCGCCGCGATGTAGCCGACGCGCAGGGCCGGAGCGACCGTCTTGGAGAATGAGCCGCAATGGATGGTGCGGTTGCTGTCGTCCATTGCGGCAATGGCCGGCGGGCGTTCGCCCGTCCAGAGGAGATCGGCGTAGCATTCGTCCTCGAACACCGGCACGCCGTATTCCGCCGAGAGGCGCAGAAGCTCGGCGCGGCGCGCCTCGGACATGATGCTGCCGCCGGGATTCTGAATCGTCGGAATGACATAAATGAATTTCGGCCGAATGCCGGCGGAGGCGAGCTCCGCGAGTTTTTCGGCGAGGCGGTCCATGCGCATCCCGCCGCCGTCCAGCGGAATCCCCACCGGCGTCACGCCGAGTCCGCGCAGGCGGGCAAGCGCGCTGCCATAGCTGAACTGCTCGACCAGCACCGTATCGCCCGGCCGGCACAGAATCGTGTTGACCAGGTCAAGCGCCTGCTGCGATCCGGAGGTGATGAGGACCTCGTCCGGCGACACCGCAAGACCGCTGCGCTTGGCGAGTTTGGACGCAACGAACTCGCGCAGCGGACGGTAGCCGAGCGGGCCGCTCTGCATCCCGTAGGTCGCCAGCGTCCAGCCTTCCCGGCGCAGCGCCGATGCGGTCGCTGCAATCATGTCCTCGACCGGCATACTCGCCGCATCGACATTGCCGCCGATGAAGTTATAGGGCGGGAACCCGCTCCAGCGCCGGGCCGGCGGCGGAAGGTCCGGCGCCAGCAGGGCATCATAGTCAATGGCGGCAGCCATATCGTGACTCCTTCGCTTCAATGAGAGCAGGTGCGGACGACCGGCATTTCCGGCTCAACCCCGGCCGTCCCCGCGGGCGGCTGCGTCCAGCGCCTCCAGCACAGCGCCTTCGGTCAACAGTTCCGGAAGCGGAATGCCGGCGGGGGCTGCGGGGCCGTAAACCGCGTTGAAGGGAATGCCGTAGCGGGCGAACCGGGCCAGATAGGCCGAAATGGCGGTGTCGGGGCGTGTCCAGTCGGCGCGCATCGCGACCACATCGCCGGCAAGCCGGGCCGCGACCTCCCCACGGTCCAGCACCGCCGCCTTGTTGAACTTGCAACTGATGCACCAGTCGGCGGTGACATCCACGAAGACCGTGCGGCCCCCGGACACCAGTGGCGCAATGCGCGCCTCGTCGAAAGCCTGCCAGCGGCCGCCGGGCGCCGCCGGCTCGATCGCCGCCGGCAGGGCCAGCACCGCCGCGAGCACGGCAACCGCCGCCAGCGCCGCCGCGGCCGCAAGGATCCGCCGGCGCAGACGCGCCCATACGGCCAGCAACACCGCCGGCAGGGCGGCAGCGGCCAGCACCGCCGCCGCGCCGGGCCAGCCGAGTTGCACCGTGAGCACGGTGAGCAGCCATGCGGCCGTGCCCGCCAGCGCCAGGCCCAGAAGGAAGCGCAGCCGCAGCATCCACCGCCCCGGCCTTGGCAAGGCCGCCGCCAGCCCCGGCAGGGCCGCCACCGCCAGATAGGGCAGGGCGAGGCCGAGGCCGAGCGCCGTGAAGATGAGCACGACCTCCAGCGGCCCCCGCGTCAACGCAAAGCCGACCGCGGTGCCGACGAACGGCGCCGAGCAGGGCGTCGCCAGCAGCGTCGCAAACATGCCGGTAAGGAAGGGGCCGCCGCCGGACCGCCCCGCGAAACGCGGCGCCGGAATCTCGAAAAACCCCCAGAGATTGGCCGCAAACAGCATGAGCAGCGACAGCATCAGGGCCAGGAAGGCCGGCTGCTGGAACTGGATGCCCCAGCCGACGGCCAGCCCCGCCTGCGCGGCCCCGACCGCCGCGCCGGCCAGCAGCCAGAAGGAAAACACGATGCCCGCGGCGACGGCCAGAAACTCCGACCGCACCCGGCGCCGGTCCGCGCCGCCGAGCCCGGCGAAATGCAGGAGCTTGATGCCGAGCACCGGCAGCACGCAGGGCATGAGATTCAGGATGACGCCGCCCGCCAGGGCAAGCGCCAGGACAGCAGCGAGGCCGAAGGCAGACGCCTGCCCGGCCGGGGCCACATGGAAGCGCTGCTCGACAGCCTCTCCGCCGCCGGTGACGGTCGCAACCAGCTCGCGGCCGAGCAATGCTTCCGGACCGCCCGCCGCATAGGCGACAGGCACGGCCAGCCCGCCTGCAACAGGCGTCGGCCGGCCGAAGGCGGCGGCGCTTTCGGCTTCGATGAAGATGTCTTCCGCCTCGATGCCCGGCAGCGCGACATGCAAGGCCGCTTCGGCGCCTTCGCCGACGAGTTCCGCCCGCCCGGCTTCCGGCGCCGGCCGGGGCACCTGGCCGCGCCAGCGGTCGATGGCGAACGCCTCTGCCGAGGGTTGCGCCGGCCCGGCCGGCAGCGCAAGCGCGAACTCGGCGCTCTGCGGCACGCATATGTCGGAACAGGTGAGATAGTCCACCCTGAGCGCAACCCGCACCGGCGCGCCCGGCTGCGCAACCTCGACATCCATGGGCAGCAGCAGGCCGGTTTCGTAGCCGACGCTGTCGATGCCGAGAATGCTGAACCGGTGGGGCGCCGGCCAGTAGAGCCGCGCCTCACCCAGATTTCCGCTTCCGGTCCAGTCGAGCGCCGGCGGCAGACCGCCGTCCCCGGGGCTGCGCCAATAGGTCTTCCAGCCGGGCTGCAGGTCGAATTCGAGGCCGAAGCGCAGCCGTTCGAGGCCGCCGACCGCCTCGCTCGCCGTCACCAGGCGCACAGCGGCTTCCGGCGTCCGCACCCAAGGCGACGCCGCCGCCCGCGCCTCGCCCGCCAGCAGCGGCAGCAGGGCAAGGAGCGCCGGCACTGCCCGGAACGCGCCCGTCATGTCCTTATGCCGTTTCGTTTCCCGGTTGTCATCGCCGCGCCTTCACACCCGTCCCTGCTGTGCTACACTGGCCCCCATGACGCAAGATAGCCCCGAAGACGGCTGGCTGACCGGACAATTCCTGATCGCCATGCCGAGCATGAGCGACCCGCGCTTCGAGCGTTCGGTTATCTATATGTGCGCCCACAGCAAGGAGGGCGCAATGGGGCTGGTGATTAACAAATCGCTGGAATCGCTCTCCTTCACGGATCTTCTGGACCAATTGGGTGTGGAAGACAGCCAGGCCGAGATGGCGATCCTTTCCGGCGGGCCGGTGGAAACCGGGCGCGGTTTTGTGCTCCACAGCGCCGACTACGACCGGGAAGGCTCGCTCGCCGTATCGAAGGATATCCGGCTGACCGCCACGATCGACGTGCTCAAGGCGATCGCCGTCGGCAACGGCCCGCGCGAGCGCCTGCTGGCGCTTGGCTATGCGGGCTGGGCGCCGGGACAGCTGGAGGGCGAGATCCAGGCCAATGGCTGGCTTACCGCCCCGTCCGACCGGCGGATCCTGTTCGACGATGCGCTCGAATCCAAATGGTCCCGGGCTATCGCCAAGCTCGGCGTGGACGCATCCATGCTCTCGTCCTTCGCCGGGCGGGCCTGACGGCCGCCGGCGCCTCTTCGTTCCCCGCGGAACCGTCCGGTCCCGATGTAAAGGCTGACGGCTGGCAGTCCCCGCAGCAAAACTGCCCGTCCGAGAGCCGCAGGAGCGCCAGGCCCGCATGTCTGACTATCGGTCTTCAAGTGTCGAGGTTCGTTACGGCTGGGTGATTGTCTGGGCGTCGCTGCTGCTGAACAGCATCGCGCTCGGGGCGCCCACCCTGCTGTTCGTGGCGCTCAAGCCGATCGCCGCTGACCTTGGGGGCGAGCGCTGGGTGCCGTCTTTCGCCTATTCGCTGCTGATGATCGGCACCGGCATCGGCGGCATCGCCATGGGTTGGTGGATGGACAAGCGCGGCATCCTCCAGCCAATTCTGTTCGGCTCCGTCATGATCTGCCTCGGCTGCCTGATGGCCGGCCTGTCGGACGGGCGGTGGGGGCTCTGGGTCGCCAACGGCCTGTTGATCGGACTGCTGGGCAAGGCGGCGATGATTGCGCCGCTGGTTGCGAACGCAACCCGATGGTTCGACCGGCGCCGCGGGCTCGCCATCGCGGTCATCGCCTCAGGGCAGGGCTTGTCCGGCGCCGCCTGGCCGCCGGTGTTCAGCTATCTCGAAAACCGGGTGGGCTGGCAGGAGACCTATCTCTACTTCGCGTTCTTCGCCTTCCTGACCATGCTGCCGCTGTGCTGGCTGATCCGCCCGAAGCCGCCGGCGGCGCCGGCCGGCCCCATTCGCCTGAGGGCCGGGCAGAACGGACGGGTTCTGGACTGGCCCGCCGAGCGGGTGCAGATCATGCTCTGGCTTGCCGTGATCGGCTGCTGCGCGGGCATGTCCATGCCGATCGTGCATCTGGTCAGCCACGCCACCGACCTCGGCCATGCGGAAGCGCGGGCGACCGAGCTTCTGCAGGTTCTGATGGTCGCCGGGTTCGTCAGCCGGATCGGCTTCGGTGTATTGTCGGACCGCATCGGCGCGGCGCCGACCCTGCTTATTGCATCGGCCTGCCAGATGGTGATGCTGGCCGTGTTTTCGGTCGTCGAGAGCCTGACGGGGCTCTATATCGCGGCTTTGATGTTCGGGCTCGGCTTCGCCGGCATCATGCCGTGCTATCCGCTGCTGTTACGGTTGTGGTTCCCGGTTTCGCAGATCGGCTGGCGGATCGGGGCGCAATATCTTTTCGGAGCCGTCGGCATGGCGCTGGGCAGCACCCTGGCCGGCTATGTTTTCGATGCCGTCGGCTCCTATTCGCCGGCCTTCCTGACAGGCGTCGCCTTCAATGTGTTGAACTTCCTGCTGGTGAGCATGCTGCATCTGCGCTCGCGCAGCCTGGGGCTGAGTCCGAGGCCGGTCTGAGCGGGGGCCGCCGCCGCATCAGTCCTGCGGCTCCGCCAGCACATCGGCGAGGCGCCCGAGCGCATTGAGGGCCGGCGGGAAACCGGTATAGGGCGCTGTCTGGCCGATGGCGGCCGCAATTTCGGTGCGCGAAAGCCCCATTGCGCACGCAGAGGCAGCGAATTTCGCCAATGTGTCGTGCAGCCCCAGCACGGCGAAACTCGCCAGCGCCACGATCATGCGCCGCCGGTGCGAGAGGCCCGGCCGGTTCCAGATAACCCCGTAGCCGTAAAGAATCGCGATGCGGTAGAGGCCGGCAGACCCGGCATTGCCGGGCGCCGCATATCCGGTTTCGGCGCGTTCCCCGTGCAGTTCGCGCATCATGGCGCGTCCGTCCGCTTCCAGCGCCGCATTGTCGCGCGTGTCCTCGGGCAGGGGGTCCGCCGCTTCCAGCAGCGGGGCCGCGGCCGCCAGCGCGCTCTCGGCCAGCGGCAGCCCGCCATAGAGGCCGCATTGCACGAAGACTTCGCGGATCTCGACCGCCGAGAGGCCGGCCTTGAGCGCCGCCGGGATATGGGCGCGGAGCGCCGCTTGCCGGTCCTTCTGCGCCAGTGCGGAGAGCACAGCCACCATACGGTCGGCGGACGGCAGCGCCGGGTCGGCCCAGAGCGAGCCGAAACCCGCTTCGAGCGCGAAGGCCTCCAGCCCCGGCGCGCCCGACGGCACCGGCAATTCCAGCCGTCCGGCGACGTGCGCGCCGGCCTCGCGCAGCTTCAGACGGTCGTTCTGGTCAGTCACGGCGGTTTCTCCTCAGGGGATTCCGGGCGGCAATATCGGTGGGCGGTATTCGGGCGGGGTTACTCCGCCGCCGCCGCCGGCGGATCGTCTGACGGCGCGTTTCGTCTCAATATGTAGTCCTGAATGAATGTAACCTGTCCCCTGAGCTCGGCCAGGCCGGCTTCGACCGCCCGCAACCGCCCGTCCAGCCCTTCCATCCGCCCGTCCAACCCTTCTATCCGCTTGTCCAGCTCTGCGATCTGTCCTCCCATCCGCTTGCCCAGCTCTGCGATCTGCCCTCCCATCCGCTTGTCCAGCTCTGCGATCTGCCCTCCCATCCGCTTGTCCAGCTCTGTGATCTGCCCTCCCACCCGCTTGTCCAGCTCTGCGATTTGCCCTCCCACCCGCTTGTCCAGCTCTGCGATCTGTCCTCCCATCCGCTTGTCCAGCTCTGTGATCTGCCCGCGCAGATCCGAGCGCATGTCCTTCATCTCGGAACGCAGCCGGTCTTCGGTAGCGCGCATGTCTGAGCGCAGATCCGAGCGCATGTCGCTCATTTCGGAACGCAGCCGATCCTCCGTGCGGCGGATGTCCGCGCGGAGCCACGCAAACAACGCCACAAGCAGGGCTGGCGTGATCCAGGGCGCGATATCTTCAACCATGACGTCCGCACCGTAACACAGAAGGCCGGCGGCCGTCGAAAAACCGGTCCGTCTTCAATCCTTGCATCCGGCCAAACCTACCCCCCTCGCTCCCCCACAAAACCGCGCACGATGCGGCACGCCTCCGCAAGCCCGGTGCGCTCGGGCGTCACGCCTGCGGGGAAGGCGCCGGCGAGGCGGGAAGGCATCGCGGGGTCCAGCAGGACGAACACGCCGCGGTCGTCCCGCCGGCGGACCAGACGCCCGAATGCCTGGCGCAAGCGCAGGCGGGTCAGCATGTCGTCATAGCCGCGTCCGCCGAAATGCGCCCGACGCGCCTTGTGCAGGATGGTCGGCCTCGGCCAGGGCACGCGGTCGAACACGATCAGCCGGAGCGCGCGGCCGGGCACATCCACCCCGTCGCGCACGGCATCGGTGCCGAGCAGGCAAGACTCGGGCTCGGCGCGGAAAATCCCGATCAGCGTCGCAACATCCATCCGGTCCACATGCTGGGCGATGAGCGGGATGCCGGCCGCGTCCAGCGGGTCCGCCAGACGTCCATGCACGGCGCGCAGCCGCGCAACGGCGGTGAACAGCCCGAGCGCGCCGCCGCCGGCCGCCAGAAACAGGCTGCGATAGGCCGCTGCAACACGGTCGAGCGCCTCCTTGCGGACATCGGTGACCACCAGAGCGCGGGTCTGGGCTGCATAGTCGAAAGGCGACGGCGCCGCCGCGCGCAGCGCCGGCGCGGCCAGATGGCGCGCGCCGGTGCGCATTTCCGCCGCCTCCCAGGCCTCTTCCAGCTCGCGCGCGCCGTCGCGCAGCGTGGCGGAGGTGACCAGAAGTCCGTGCGCGGGCTCCGCCACTTCGGCGGCGAACGGCGCCATCGGGTCGATCCAGCGCCGGCGCATCCCGACATCGCGCTCGCGCCCTCCGCTGCGCTCCAGTTCGAACCAGTCCACGAAGGCCGCCGGCGCCTCGGCGTCGAGCGCCGCCAGCATCGACAACCAGGCGGCAAGCTGCATCCCGGCGCGCCGGTGCAGCACGCGCGCCAGCGCCTCGATGCGGATGCGCGTTCGGCTGTCGAGGTCCTCGGCCTCATCCGCCAGCCGGGCCAGCAATGCACGCCGCAGCAGGCCGAGCGGCGCACGCAGTCTTTCGAGCGCCGTGCCGAGCGCCGCCGCTGCATCGATCAACCCCTCGACCGGCGGCCGACATGCGCATTCGAGGCCGTAAGCGCCGCCGCCGCGCCCGCCCGCCCGCGCCAGAACCTGCTGCCGCACGGTCGCGAGGAAGCGTTCGGCGGCGCCGCGCGGCGCGCCGGCGGCAAGGCGGCCGAGCCACCCTTCCGCCGGAAGCGCGGCCGCCGCCCGACCGGCCTCGGCGAGTGCGGCCGCCGCCTCACCGCCTTCCGGCACCAGGTCCTCCGCGCGGCGCGCAAGCCCCCTCGCGCGCGAGCCGCCGCCTTCCGCCCCCAGCAGCCAGCGGCGCAGCTCCGCCGTCTCCAGCCCGGAAAGCTCGGCCGAGAAGGCGCTGTCGGCCGCATCGAACAGGTGGTGGCCTTCATCGAACACATAGCGGGTCGGCAGCCAGGCGTCGTCGAGGCCGCCCAGCGCCGCCTGCACCATGACCAGCGCATGATTGGCGATGACGAGATCGGCGCGCCGCGCCCGGCGGATACCGCGCTCAATGAAACAGCGCTGATAATGGGCGCAGGCCGAATACAGGCACTCGCCGCGCCGGTCCGCGAGGCCGCGTATGCGCGCCGCGCCTTCCAGGTCCGGAAGCCAGGAGGGGAAGTCGCCGCCGGTCATGTCGCCGTCGCGGGTGGCGTCCGCCCATCGTGCGGCAAGCGCGAGCGGCGGCGTCTCGCCCGGCGTCAGGCGGGCATTGCGCACCGCCTCCTCAAGGTTCAGCAGACAGAGATAGTTCTCCCGCCCCTTGCGCAGCACGACCCGGCGGCGCTTGGCCTCCGGGTCCGGGATCAGGCGGTCGAGTTCGCCGTCGATCTGGTGCTGGAGATTGCGGGTATAGGTCGAGATCCAGACAGGCGCCTCGTTCATCTCCGCCCAGAGGCTCGCCGGGGCCAGATAGCCGAGCGTCTTGCCGACCCCGGTGCCGGCCTCGGCCACCACCATATGCGGCTCGCCGGCCCGTTCGCGGGGCTGAAAGGCAGCAGAGGCGGCCGAAGCGTAATCCGACTGTCCGGGCCGGTCTTCCGCATCGGGCCCCAGCATGTCGGCCAGCCGGCGGCGGGCTTCCGCCGGCGGCACCGGGCGGCTCGACGGCGGCCGCTCCGGGCCGGCTTCCGCCCAGGCCGGCAGACGGTCCCACACCGCGAAGCCGGCGCCGCTTGCCCGCCGCCGCTCCGCAGCGCCGAGCGCCGCCAGCACGAACGGCCCCCAGAGCCAGCCGGCGTCCGCCGCGCTCAGCGCCAGGTCGGCGGCCCTGCCGTCGGGGTCGTCCATGCGCATAATTTCGGCCAGCAGGGCGCGCGCCGCGCCGAACAGGGTTTCCGCAGCGCGCTCCAGGGTCGCGGGTCTGGGCAGGCCGGCGGCGTCCGCCAGGCCGTTCGGCGTCGGCAGGCAGAATTGCGCGGGGCGCGCAAACGCGAATAGCTCCAGAAGATCGTAGGTCCGGAACGGCCGGGCCTCCGCATCCAGCCGCCGCGAGGTCGCCGGCCCATGCACGGCAAGCGGCGGCTGACCGCGGGCGCGCACCGCCGCCTCCATCGGCGCGAGCGCCTCCGCCGCACCGCCCGGCTCCAGCCAGACGGCGCGCGCCGGGTTCGCAACCAGCGCCGGCGCACGCGGCAGGACAATGCTTCTTTCCGACATCATGCCGGGGGTTGTAGTGCGGTTCCGCGAAACTGCGAAACGGCGGCGGCGCACATCGGGGCTATGTTCCGGTTTGCAATCTGCGTTCCCGTGGCAGTCCGCGGCCCCTGCCTGTCATTCCGGATGCGGCTTTGCAGCATGGTCGTCAGTCTCTAGGGTGCGTGCGCCGATCACGGGAGCCAATGATCGATGCCCAATGAAGCCGCCGTCCGCGCCCGCGCCTGGCCGTTCGAGGAAGCGCGCGCCCTCTTGGCGCGCCTCGACGGGCACATGCCGGACAAGGGTTATGCGCTGTTCGAGACCGGCTACGGGCCGTCCGGCCTGCCGCATATCGGCACATTCGGCGAAGTGGCGCGGACGGCCATGGTGCGCCGCGCCTTCGCCGAACTCTCGGACATCCCGACCCGGCTGTTCGCCTTCTCGGACGACATGGACGGTCTGCGCCGGGTGCCGGACAATGTGCCCGGCGGCGAGGCGCTGAAGGCGCATCTCGGCAAGCCGCTGACCGCCGTTCCCGATCCTTTCGGCACGCATGAGAGCTTCGGCGCCCATAACAATGCGCGGCTCCGGGCTTTCCTGGACCGCTTCGGCTTCGACTACGAATTCGTGAGCGCGACCGAGTGTTACCGCTCGGGCAGGTTCGACGCGGCGCTGCTCGCCGTGCTCGAGGCCTATGACGCGGTCATGAAGATCGTGCTGCCGACGCTCGGCCCGGAACGCCGGCAGACCTACAGCCCGTTCCTGCCGGTATGCCCGAAAACCGGGGTCGTGCTCCAGGCGCCCATTGTCCGGTGCGACCCGGCGGCGGGCACGGTCGTCTATGAAGACCAGAGCGGCGCACTGGTCGAACAGCCGGTCACCGGGGGCCGGTGCAAGCTGCAATGGAAGGCCGACTGGGCCATGCGCTGGTATGCGCTGGATGTGGACTACGAAATGGCCGGGAAGGACCTGATCGACTCGGTCCGGCTTTCCGGACGCATCTGCCGCGCGCTTGGCGGCCGCCCGCCTGCGGGCTTCATCTACGAGCTGTTCCTCGACGAGCGCGGCGAGAAGATATCCAAGTCCAGGGGCAACGGCCTTTCCATCGAGGACTGGCTCACCTACGCGCCGGAGGAAAGCCTCGCGCTGTTCATGTTCCAGAAGCCGAAGGCGGCGAAGCGCCTCTATTTCGACGTCATTCCGCGTGCGGTTGACGACTATCGCGCCCTTGTCGCCCGCGCCGGGGCGGAAACGCCGGAGAAACTGCTGGAAAATCCGGCCTGGCATATTCACGGCGGTTCGCCGCCGGAGCCGGAGGAGGGCCTGTCCTTCTCGCTGCTGCTCAACCTGGCCGCGGCCTGCGATGCGCGGGACAAGAGCGCGCTCTGGGGATTCATTTCGCGTTACGACCCGGAGGCCTCTCCGGAAACGCGGCCGCGGCTGGACCGGCTGGCGGATTACGCGGTGGCCTATTGCCGCGATTTCGTCGTCCCGCACAAGGTCTGGCGCGAGGCGGATGCGCGCGAGGCGGCCGCGCTGGCAGATCTGGCCGACCGGCTTGCCGCGCTGCCCCGGAATGCGGATGGAGAGACCGTGCAGACGGAAGTCTATGCGGTCGGCAAGGCGCATGGTTTCGAGCCGCTGCGGACATGGTTCTCGGCGCTCTATGAGGTCCTGCTCGGGCGCAAGCAGGGGCCGCGCTTCGGTTCCTTCGCCGCGCTTTACGGGCTGGCCGAAACCGAGGCGATGATCCGCAGCGCACTGGCCCGGAACGCCGCGTGAGTCCCGCCCTGCCTGCGGATTTCCGCATTGATGCGAGCCGGCGCATCCCGTTGGGCAAGGGGCAGGCGGTCTCGCGCGGCTGGACCAGGGCGACCGGCGGCGCGCCCATGGGGGTCACCTGGCACTGGACGGCGACGCGCGATCTTGCCGCTTGCGACCGGCTGCTCGGCGGCGCGGAGGCAGAACGCAAGGGTCAGGCTTCGGCGCATTACGGCGTCGGGCGCAGCTTCGCGGAAGGCGTCTCGCGCTATGTCTCGCTCGCCAACCGCTCCTGGCATGCGGGTGTGGAGCAGAAGCTGCGCTGGGACGGGCGGCCCTCGACCGGCCGCACCAAGGGCGCGCGCGCCTGTATCGGCGTGGAGACGGTGACGATCGGCTATGCCCGCGACGGCGTGCCGGCCGGGCCGGACTGGATCGAGGCGGCGACGCCGGACGGCCGCCAGGTGCTCCGGGTCGAGCCCTGGACCGAAGAGCAGATCGCGATGATGACGGCGGTGGGCAAGGAGATCGCCGCCCGCTGGCCAGAGATCGGCCCGCGCCGCCATCACGGCCATCACGACCTTTGCCCGACCTGGAAGCAGGATGTTGTGGGCTTCCCTTTTGCGCGGGTGCTGCGCGCCATTTACGAAGACCCGGACCTGCCGGATGTCTGGTCCGATGTGTGGCTGCCCGCCGGACGCCAGCGCGCGCTTACCCGCCTCGGCTTCGACCCGGGGCCTCCGGACGGCATCTGGGGGCCCCGCTCCGACGCCGCGCTCCGCGCGTTTCAGGCAGCGGCCGGGCTGGAAGTCAACGGCTGGTGGACCACCTGGGTCTGCTGGGCCGTGCACGATAAGGAGGCTGGCGCGCGATAGGCCGATCAGTCGCCCACAAGCGGCCTGAAATCGCCGCCGGTCATCGGTTCATGCGTTTCCCAACGGCTGCTCATTTCGACAAGAATGCGCATGTTCGCCGGGTCTGGCACCCTGTTGATCCGGACGACTCTCGCCGCATAGTCGCCGGATGATTCGGCCATTGCCGCCGCAAGATCGCGGATCAGATAGCGGGGCGCCCAGCCGATCATGTGATAGTCAACAGTCTGAATCTGAACGGCCAGGCCGCTGGCCGGGTTGTTCAACTCCAGCGCAACCTGCAATTCCTCGCCCGCCTCAAGGCTGTCAATACGCCCGCGGGCGGCCTTCGGCGCATAGCGCCAGCCATGCACGAAGAAGCGGCACGAAAACCTTCCGTCCGGCCCCCGGTCGAGCTTCGGAAACACTTCATAGCGGTCCGTGACCCTCCTCCCGCCGCTGACCGACAGCAATTCCACCGGGTCGGCCGATTTGTCCAATGCAAGCATCCGGACATAGTCCGGAAAATCAGGCCGCCTCGGTGACATCACCCTGTTCCGGAAGGTGGCGAAGAGGTCAGCGCTGCGATAATCGCCGTCAATATCGGGAAATTCGGCAGCCAAGGGCCAGGCGGCTTGCTCCTGCGCCCGCCGCGCACCTTCGATATAGCGAAACCGGTAGCCGGAAGCCTTGAGATCCGCATCCAGACGACCGACCGGGAACCAACCCCGCGTCCTTTCCGCCTCTTGCCATGCCAGAAAGAGGGTTCTCCCGCTCATCAGACCAGCTTTCTCAACTCTTCGAGGTTGTGCTGCCGCCTATCGTCCGAAAGCTCCCGGCCCAGGGAGGAAGCGTGATCGAAGGATGGAGAAAGGCGGCCCAGATAATTCCGCCTAACGCGTCTGATCAGTATCCCCCAATTTTCGTGGTGTCGGTCTGTGTTCCCGATCACGGCGTCCAGAACCAGATATCCGGCAAAAGTCCGATTTGCTCTTTCTGCCGCTGTCGATCGAACAAAAACACGCTCCAAGGCGTGCCGGATATTGTCAAGCGTATGCTGCGACTGCCCGAATCGTTGTTCCCGATCATAACCGGATATCATTTTCGCGAGCAACTCGTTGCCATGGCGCAACTCTCTCTCGTTCCGAGCGAACGACTCGGTCACAGAGCCCCGTTTTCCCTCGAACTCCGCCAACTGAACCCTGCCGTGAGACACTTTAGGTTGCGTCGCAATTTCCGCAGCTATCTTCTCTGACCAGTGCTCTCCTGTATTTTCCCGAGGAAATTTGAACAACCACCGGGGTTCATCATCCCGCCTTTGGTACCAGAACTTGGTTTTCGTGCCCATGGCCTCGCTGTCCAACTTCCACATCGGATCGACAGCCACCACGGTATAGGGAACGGAAAGCGGCACAGAATCGTCCTCGCCCTTCCGGCTTCCTTCAGAACGGGACGCCGACGGCTTCCGACAGGAAGCGGACGAAGGGGCCGCCGGTGCGGGCGATGCCGGCGAAGCGCTCGAGGAAGTCCGGCTGCACGGCCTCGGACTCCGGGAACTCGGCCATGGCCACGAAGTCCTTGCGCTTGAGGTCCTCGATCAGCGGATGGTCGGGGCCGTAGCCGCGCGGCGGACGCTTCAGGGTCTCGCCGTGCAGGGTGAAGGTGCCGGCGAATGCGGCGCCGGTGACGCGCCGCCAGACTGCGGGCCGGGCCGCGATGGCGCTGCGAATGCTCGCCACCGCATCCCTGTCCGGGCGCCAGATGCCGCAGCCGGCGAAGCAGCGTTCCGGCTCCAGATGCAGGTAGAAGCCCGGAGCATGGGCGTTCCTGCCGGCGGCATGGCGAAAATGCGCGCCGACATTGGTCTTGTAGGGCGTCTTGTCTCGGGAGAAGCGGGTGTCGCGGTAGATGCGGAACAGCGAGCCGCCATTCGGCCTGGGGTCGGCGCGGAAATGCGGGCTGACCGCCGCCAGCGGCTCCGCGAAGGCCGCAATGAAATCCAGCATGGGGTCGCGCACTTCGGCGATATAGCGCTGCCGGTTCGCCTCGAACCACGCCCGGTCGTTATTCTCCCTGAGCTCCCGCAGGAAATCGAATAGAGTTGGCGGAATAATGGGGGCGGATTTCACTCGTCTTCGTCCTCATGCGGCGGCATGACGCCCAAAATCACCGGATTCAGCAGACGCCACCTCTGGCCAAGGCGGTCGAGATCGCCCTGAAGAAGAACGGGTGCCCGGTCTCTATGAGATCGAATTAGAGTGTCGTAGTCGGATTGCTTCAAAACGATGGCAACAGAACAGGTTTTATTGTCAATCTTGGTCTTCAGGTAAACCGTGCCGTTATCCTCCATATCGTGGTGCTGCAATCGATGTACAAATCCAAAGAGGCGTGCATCCAGTTTCGGTTCTCGGGCTCGAAATGCACGTGCCGCCTCTCGCAAAATTGGCGCATCGGCACTCGTGAACCGTATCGTCTTCCTGGGTGTGTTCACCGGTCGAGTCCACGCCCAGTGAACACTTACATCAAGCGTCGGGAATGGTTGGGTCAACGTGACGAGCGCCTCGCACAGATTGGCGCTGACACCTCTGTCGACAGCTGTCTCAAAGGCGCTTCCGTCATCCAAAACCGCGTCTTCTACCGCCTGCCGGGTCGCTGTAAGTGCCTCCGCCAAACGCCTTGTCATCCGTCGCTCGTCGCCGTCCTCGCCAGCTGCGTGCTCCGGGAAAAGCGATGGCTGCGCTTTTCGAGGAGCGATAGCCGGCGTCAATAAAGTCAAGATAAAGCTTCCCTGCTCAGTCTGACCTAATCGTACGTTGTTGAGCAGCTCCATTGCCTCCTGGTTCGCAGCTGCTCTATAAAGTCGTTGCGGCGGTGTTCGTAGAGAACATGCCACAGCCAATAGAAGGTCTCGTGCACCCCGCACCAAACTAACGCCGTCATTGATCGACAGGCTGCCGTCCTCAGCTTCAGCAGCACGGATCCGGACCACGTCGCGGTCGGCTGTCACGAGATCACGGTATAGCGATAGTTCGCTTCTTTCTGCGTCTACGGCAAAAATCTGGACGAGACGCGATACGACGCTGGCATAGTCCGCAAGTTGCTGGGTACGCGGCAAGATGATTTCCGGTTTGTTCGGACCAGCATAGACGTCCGAGTGGTTGCCAAAGCGTTCCACCGGTTGCCAGCCGAATGCGCGTGCCCATGCGGAAAGCGCATTCGGCGTGACAGCGCGGAGGGCTTCCGCATCGCGGATTTGCACCTTCATCCGAGCCTTCCTGCCCTCGACTGTTCCATCAAGCTACGCAGCGCCTTCACTGTAAACCGATTGACCTCTGGAATATGGACCGTGATCCTCCTCTGATTGGCGGTTTCCTCTTGCCCGCTCAGGTTGAGCCAGTATGCACACCGTCTTAATATGAGCTTTTCCGGCCCGGTCGTCATCCATTTCTCTTCTTGTCCGGGGAGGTCCAACACGATCAGCAGTCGGGGCACCTGAGCTTCGGAGCGAAGGTCGTCATAGTTCTTGCGGCTCAGAGCAAACTGAAAAACACCATAACGTGGAGTGCCGAGAACGGTGGTCGCTTTCAACTGCAAATCGAGTGCCGGCCGCGCAGCACCGCCCGCCCGAATGGTCAGGTCAATACTGTCCCGATCAAAATCAGGTGTAGCCGTGGCATAACCAGCGCAGGCAGCAATAGCCTGGACATAGACGCGCGAAAGGGCTTCCTTCCGATCTTCCGGCTTCAACAGCGCATCAAGCACGGTATGGTGCCCTGCCCCTACCCGTCTGCCTTGAGGACGGCGTCGATGGCGGTTTTGTCCACTTCGATCTGCACGCCGGCGCGTTCCTGCTGGAGCAGCAGGAAGGCGCGGGAGTCGCGGTCGCCCCAGCCGCGGGCCAGGGCCTCGCTCATCTCGGCGCGCGTCATGTCGATCAGCCGCATCGGCACGCCCATGTCGCGGCCGAGCTCGGCGGCGAGCGAGACATCCTTGTGCGCGAGCCGAAGGGCGAAATCCGGCGGGTCGTAGTCATTGGGCAGGAAATGGTCCGCAAGGCTGTCAAAGCCGCGCTGGCGGCCGCGCACGCCCTGGCGAATGGCCTCCCAGAGCGCAAGCGGCTCCACGCCGGCCTTGACGCCGGCCGTGAACATCTCGACGACCGCGCATTGCATCGCATAGGCGGAGGCGTTGTGGACGAGCTTGGTCACCGCGCCGGCGCCGAGCGGGCCGACATGGCGCACCTGGTCGCCCATCGCGTCGAGCGGCGCGCGGTTGGCCTCGAACACGGCCTTGTCGCCGCCGACCAGCACCGCCAGCTTGCCGGACTGCGCGCCGCGCGGACCGCCGCTCACCGGCGCGTCGAACAGCTCGGCGCCGATTGCCGCAAAGGCCGGATGCAGACGGCGGATCAGCACGGGTGAATTCGTCGAGAGGTCAAACCAGACCTTGCCCGCCGCAAACCCCGCCAGAAGCTCGGGCGCGACAGCCTCCACCTCCGGCGGTCCCGGCAGGGAGGTCATCACCACATCGGACGCCTCGGCCACGGCGCGCACGCTGTCCGCCCATTCCGCCCCGGCGACTTCCAGCGGGCCGGCTGCCTGGCGGTTCAGGTCATGCACCGTCATCTCGAAACCCGCCTTGCGGATATTGAGCGCCATGGGGCCGCCCATGATGCCGAGGCCGATGAAACCGATGCGCATGGGCGCTGTCCTTCCCGTTCGGCGGCCCGCGGCCGCCCTGTCTCAGTTGTGATCGCTGCGGTGCAGGATAGTCCCTGCCATTCCGGTTTCGTAGTCTTTCCCGGCGGCGGTCAGCACGGTGCGTCCGGCCATGTCCCGCACCAGCCCCCGGCGGATGAGCGCGGCCCGGACGGAGGAATTGGACAGCCCGGTCGTATCGCGCCGCAGCACGACATAGGGCCCGAGATGAAAATGGTCGCCATGCGCCGGCGGCATGGAAGCGATCGCGGTTTCTCCCTCCTCCGGCCCCGGAGTGGCGTAGCGCGGCAGCGCGGCCAGCGTCTGCAGCAGAACCAGCGTCTTGCATTGCAGCCGGTTGAGCTTGAGGGGGTTCTTGCGCGGGGTCGGCATGGCGGGTCAGATCTCCGGCGGTTCGACGCCCGAGGCGCGCAGTTCAGCCACCAGGGCGGCCTTGAGCCGGTCGAGCCCGGCTTCTCCGGCTGCCGCACGGGCTTCGCAGCGGGCGACGAGAACGTCCTGGGTGTTGGAGGCGCGCAGCAGCCACCAGCCGTCGGCGGTGGAGACGCGCACGCCGTCCGTATCGTTCACATCGGCGCCGGCAGCGGCCAGACGCCCGGCGACTTCGCCCGGAACCTCGAATTTGCGCGCTTCCGGGCACGGAAAGCGCAGTTCCGGCGTGTTGATCCAGACCGGCAGCTTACGGCGGAATTCGGCCAGCGACAGACCCGCGCGCTCCAGCGCCTTCAGCACCCGGAGTGCGGCGTAAAGGCCGTCGTCGAAACCGAACCAGCGGTCCGCGAAGAAGATGTGCCCGCTCATCTCGCCGGCGAGCGGCGCACCGATCTCCGCCATGCGGCCCTTGATGAGCGAGTGTCCTGTCTTCCACATGTCCGGCCGCCCGCCCGCCGCGGATATCGCGTCGAACAGCGCCTGGCTCGCCTTCACATCGGCAATCACGCGCGCGCCGGGCCGTTCGCAGAGCAGGTCGCGGGCGAGCAGGATCATGAGCTGATCGGCCCAGAGGATTTCCCCCTCGCCATCGACCGCGCCGATGCGGTCGCCGTCGCCGTCGAAGGCGAAGCCGAGATCGAGCCGTTCGCGGCGCACCAGCCCGGCAAGCTCGACCAGGTTTTCCGGCACGGTCGGGTCCGGGTGGTGCGCGGGGAAGGTCCCGTCTATGCGCTCGTTCAGGAGAAAATGCTCGCCCGGCAGCCGGGCGGCGAGCCGGGCCATGACGCGCCCGGCCGCGCCGTTGCCGGCATCCCACGCGACGCGGAGGCCCGGCCCGGCGCCGGCTTCCTCGGCCAGCCGCGCGAGATAGGCGTTCTCCACCGCCGCATCGCCGACCGAACCCCGCCCGGCGGCGAAATCGCCGGAAGCGGCGAGCGGACCGAGCGCGCGGACGCGATCGCCGAAAAACGCCTCGCCCTCCACGGCCATCTTGAAGCCGTTATAGTCCGGCGGGTTGTGGGAGCCGGTGACCATAACGCCGCCGTCCAGCCCCAGATGGCGGATCGCGAAATAGAGCATGGGCGTCGGGCCGAGACCGATGCGGGAGACCGCGATACCGGCCGCCGCCAGACCCTCGACCAGCGCCGCCTCCAGGCGGGGAGAACTCAGCCTGCCGTCATAGCCGACCGCAGCGCTGCGCCGGCCGCTTCGCGCCAGAACCGTTCCGAAGGCGCGGCCGAGCGCGCGCGCATCCGCCTCGTCCAGCGTCTCGCCGACAACGCCGCGCGCGTCATATTCCCGCAGGAAGCTCGGATGGAACACATGGCCCGTCACAACGCCCTCCCCTTTCCGACGCCGCGATAGGCGAAGCCGGCGGCCGCCATTTCCGCCGGCTTATAGACATTGCGCAGATCCACAAGCACCGGCGCCGCCATGACGGCGCGGAGCCGGTCCAGGTCCAGCCCCCGAAACTCGTTCCATTCCGTCAACAGCACGGCGCAATCCGCGCCGGAGGCGGCGTCATAGGCGTCCGCACACCAGACCGCGCCCGGCAGCAGCGGGCGGGCCGCCGCCGCCGCCCGCGGGTCGCAGGCGCGCACGACCGCCCCGGCAGCCTGCAGGGCGGGCACGATGTCAAGGCTGGCCGCCTCGCGCATGTCGTCTGTATTCGGCTTGAAGGCGAGGCCCAGAACGGCAACCGTCTTGCCCGCAGCATCGCCGCCGAGCGCCTCCACGACGCGCCCGGCCATGGCGCGCTTGCGGGCCTCGTTGACGGCGGCGGCCGTCTCCACCAGGCGCACCGGCGCGCCGGAATCGCGCGCCGTCCGGGTCAGCGCCAGCGTGTCTTTCGGGAAACAGGAACCGCCATAGCCGGGGCCGGGATGCAGGAACTTGCCGCCGATGCGCCGGTCCAGCCCCATGCCGCGCGCCACATCCTGCACATCCGCGCCCACGCGCTCGCAGAGGTCGGCGATCTCGTTGATGAAGGTAATCTTGACCGCGAGAAAGGCGTTGGCGGCGTATTTGGTGAGTTCCGCCGTCTCGCGGTCGGTGAACAGGATCGGCGTCTCGCGCAGGAAAAGCGGGCGGTAGAGCTCACGCATCACGGCGCGGGCGCGGGCGGTTTCCGCGCCGATCACCACGCGGTCGGGGTGCATGAAATCCTCGATCGCCGCCCCTTCGCGCAGGAATTCGGGATTGGAGACCACATCGATCTCGGCATCCGGCCGCATTTCGGCGGCAATCCCGGCAACGCGCGCGCCGGTTCCGACGGGCACCGTCGATTTTGTCACCAGCACGGTATGGCCCCGGACCGCCGCCACGATCTCCCGCGCCGCATCGAGGACGAAAGTCAGGTCCGCATGGCCGTCGCCGCGCCGGCTCGGCGTGCCGACGGCGATGAAGACGGCATCCGCCCCGGCGACGGCCTGCTGCAGACCGGTTGTGAAGGACAGGCGGCCGGCGCGGGTATTGCGGGCCACCAGGTCGTCCAGGCCCGGTTCGTAGATCGGCATTTCGGCGCGTTCGAGCGCCCGGATGCGGGCTTCGTCCCTGTCCACGCACACCACATCCGTGCCGAACTCGGAGAAGCAGGCGCCCGTGACCAGGCCGACATAGCCCGCGCCAATCATCGCAATGCGCATCCGCTTTCCCCGCCGCTTTCCGCCAACCCCGGCCGCGTCAACCGAAACGGGCCAGAATCTCCCGCACTGCCGGCGCAAGCTCGGGCCTTGCAAGCGCGCAGGCGATACCGGCTTCCAGATAGCCCAGCTTGTCGCCGCAGTCGAAACGCCGGCCCTCGAAGCGAAGGCCGTGAAACGGCGCCCGGCCAACAGTGCGCGCCATCGCGTCTGTCAACTGGATTTCGCCGCCGGCGCCGGTTTCCTGAGTGTCGAGGGCCGCCAGCACCGAGGGATCAAGCACATAACGCCCGACAATGGCGAGCGTCGAGGGCGCATCGGCGGGCGCCGGCTTTTCAACCAGGCCCCGGACGGAAACGAGCCGTCCGTCATCGGCCGCGACATCCAGCACGCCGTAGCGGCCGGTTTCCGCGCGCGGCACCTCCATCGCCGCGACAACATTGCCGCCATGCGCGCGGTGAACTTCCAGCAGCTGCGCCAGACACGGCTTGTCGGAAAGCACCAGATCGTCCGGCAGCAGCACGGCGAAGGGCGCATCGCCGACGACATGGCGCGCGCACCACACCGCATGGCCAAGGCCGAGCGGCGCCTGCTGGCGAATATGAACCACCGCTCCCGCCTCGGACACCATCTCCGCTGCAGCCGCGCGCAAACCGTCCTTACCGCCCGCCGCCAGCGCATCGTTGAGTTCGGCCGCGAGGTCGAAATGGTCCTCGATCGCTGATTTGCCGCGCGCGGTGACGAACACGAAAGTCTCGATCCCGGCTGCCCGGGCTTCCTCGACGGCATACTGGATCAGCGGCTTGTCCACCACCGGCAGCATCTCCTTCGGCACCGCCTTGGTCGCCGGCAGGAACCGCGTGCCGAGTCCGCCGGCCGGAATAACCGCTACCGTCACCGGTCGCGTCATGGATGAACGCCCCTTTCTTCTCCCGCAGTCCGCCGGATCGGCGGCGCTCTGTCTCAGGATCCGAGCAATATATCCTTGGCCTGGTTGATTTGCGCGGCGAAGAAGGTCGAACCGCCCCGGTCGGGATGATATTCACGCATCAGGCGGCGGTGCGCCGCGCGAATTTCGGCCGCCGCCGCGCCCGGCGACAGGCCGAGCACCCGGTAGGCTTCGCTGCGGCTCATGCCGGCTCCACCGTCTGCAGCCGCCGCGCTCGAGGCCATGTCGCGCCAGTTCTCGGGCCCCTCGCGGTCGAGCCAGCTTTCCAGAAGCTGCGCCGAGCGCGGGTCGTTGCCGGTGTAGAAGCGCAGCAGGTCGATCAACTCGCTGTCGGCCAGTTCGTCGAGGCCCGCGCCTGTATGCGGCCCGTCGATAACGCGCCCATGCATCGCTCCGGTGTCATGGTCGAGCCGCATGGCGAGAAAGCGGCTTTGGACCTCCGAACCCTGGCCGGGCGTCGGGCCTCTTGCGGTCTTCGCCATGTTCCGGGCGCGCCGCCAGTGCATGAGAAGGCCGAACAGCAGCGGCAGCAGCACGCCCAGCGCCAGGCTGCGCCCCAGGGCCAGAAACAGCACGGCCGCCACGCCAACGACCAGAATCGCCGCCAGGCGCAGCACCCGGGCGAGCACTTTGGGGTCTGTATTGGCCGCCCAGCGCGCAAGCAGCGGCAGGCAAACCACCAGCGCAATCACGAGAACGACAACGCCGATCATGGGCGGCGCTGTCCTCCGCCGCCCGGCAGCGCCTTCATCTGCCCGGCCAATTGTCTGGCTGCGCCGCCGGAAAGCGCCGCCAATGCGGGCCGGCCGCCGGCCGCAAAGGCCGCCACCGCGCGCAGCAACGCCCGCAACTGGTCTGCGCTTCCGGCGTCGAACCGGCAGCAGGCGCCTCCGGTCAGCCGCGCGATTTCGTTAAAGCCGCGGGTCGCCAGCGGGTCGCCGCCTTCCTGAAACAGGAAAGCCGGCGTGCCGAGCATACCGAGCCGCCCGGCCTCGTGCGACACGCGGTCGATGTCTTCCTCGAACGCGTCGCCGACAAAGACCAGCGCATCGACCTTGCGCTTGGCGGTCTCCTTGGCGCTGTGGGCCAGAACCCGCCCGATCTGCGTCAGGCCGCCATAGCAGCGAATCCTCAGCATCCGTTTCAGCAGATCGTCGGCATTGCGCACCCAGCCGCTCGCCTTGCACTCGCGAAAGCCGCGATAGAAGACCAGCTGGACTTCCAGCCCGCCCAGCGCCGCAGCGGTCTGGAACATCTCCGCCTGCAGGTGGCTTGCCCGATCCCAGGCCGGCTCGCGGCTGGCGGTCGCGTCGAGCGCGAAGATCAGCCGCCCGCCTTTGCCCGAACGCTGCGTGCGCGCAGCTTTCTTCAGAAAGGCGTCGATATCGCCCTGGGGCGAGGAGCGGATCGGCGTTCCGGCCATTGCAGCGGCAAACCATACACTATCGAGGCGCCGCTGTATGCCCGGCAGGTGCGCTGCGACTATGGCCCGTTCCCCCGGTAAATCAGGCGATGCGCCGCCAGGGTCCAAGCTCGCCTTTCGGGGCGGGGATGTCTGGGTGGAGCGCCATGTGATGCACCCTGTCGGCGGGTTCTCCTGCGGCTGAAACGCCGACCTTTTCCGCCAGTTGAAAGCCGAGCGGCGCGTAATAGGCGCGCTCGCCGATCAGGAAGACATGGGCCTGGCCAGCGGCGCGCGCCGCATCGAGGCTCTGCCGCAGCAACGCCCGGCCAATGCCGCGCCCGCGCAGTGCCGGCAAAACCGCCAGCGGCCCGAGCAGCAGCGCCCGCGCAGCGGCGCCGACGGCAACCGGCGTCTGCTGCACGCTGCCGACCAGTTTCCCGTCCATCCGCGCCGCAAAGGCGAGCGCCGGGCATGGCGCTGTGCCGGCGCGCAGGCGGTAGGACGATTTGGCCTTGCGGTCCGGGCCGAACACCCGGTCGAGCAACCTCTCCACCGCCGGCAGATCGGCGGCTTCGAGCGGAGAAATGTGAACGGCGCACATGGGTCGGACGGCTCCCGGACGGACATGACAACGAGGCTGCCGGCCGGGATGCGCCCGGCCGGTTCAACCGCGTCGTCGTCGGAGCCGGTGAACCATGGCGGCGAAACTAAACGCTTCCGCCGGTTCCTCGCAAGTAGCGCCGCGGGGATAGTGACTCATTCCAGCCAGAGAGGGTTTTCGATGCCGGCAAGGAAGGCCTTGTGGGCTGCGAGTTCCCCGGGCGTCGGGGCATGCGGACGGGGAGGCCGATAGCGGCCGCGGCCGGGCTGATTTCGGCCGGAGGAAGCGGCGGCGGCCTCGGCCTCGAGCTCCAGGCCCGGCTGGCGGCCTCCTGTCAGATGCAGATAGACCTCCGCCAGCAATTGGCAATCGATCAGCGCGCCGTGCAGCGTGCGGGCGGACCGGTCGATCTCGAAACGGTTGCAGAGCGCATCCAGGCTGTTCGGCGCACTCATGAAGCGGCTGCGCGCGATCTGCAGCGTATCGACCAGCCGCTCCCCGCCAAGCGGGGGGAGGCCAAGCCGGTCCAGCTCGGCATTGAGGAAGCCCGCATCGAAGGGCGCATTGTGGATCACCAGCGGCGCATCGCCGATAAACGCCAGAAATCCCTCCGCAATCTCGGCGAAACGCGGCGCATCGGCCAGTTTTTCTGCTGTCAGGCCATGAATCCGCGCTGCATCGGCCGGCATGTCGCGCTCGGGATTGATGTAGCTGTGCCAGACCTCGCCCGTGGGAATACGGTGCGACAATTCCAGCGCGCCAATTTCCACAATGCGGTGCCCGGAATTCGGGTCGAGGCCCGTGGTTTCGGTATCGAGGACAATCTCACGCACCGCTCCGCTTCCCCTTCCTGCCGGCCCGTTGGCGCAGCATCGCGTGCAGCCGGTCGCGCGTTAGACGCCGGCCGGCGCCGGTCGGAATCACGACATCGGCGCGCTTGCGTTTGACCGCATCCGGCGTCTGCTGCGCCCGCACCGCCTCCAGACGCTCCCGGGTCGCGCCGGGCCGGGCAAGCACGCGCGCGGCCTGAATATGCGCGGGCGCAGAGACCACAACCGTCCAGTCGCAGCGCTTTTCGCCCCCTGTTTCAAACAGCAGCGGCACATCCCGCACCACGATCGCCTTGCGGTTTCGCGCAGCGCGGCGCAGGAAGGCGCGCTCGGCGCGGCCGACCAGAGGATGCACGATGC
Organism: Alphaproteobacteria bacterium; assembly: GCA_965200785.1. Taxonomy (GTDB): domain Bacteria; phylum Pseudomonadota; class Alphaproteobacteria; order Bin95; family Bin95; genus Bin95. Next base: position 381,899 of record CBDAVA010000003.1, read on the forward strand.
GCTCCAGCCGCCGAAGCGCCTGCGGATCGCCGAACACGCGCGCGCCAAGCGCCGCGCGGTCCACAGCGCCGGCGCGCACCGTGCCGGGAAATGCCGCTTCCACCGGCGCCACCGCTGCACCTCCCGGCGCCATCATCCGATGCACCGCGGCGTCGGCGTCAAACACCGGCAGGCCGGCAGCGCGCAGCATGGCGGCGGCGGTGGATTTGCCCATGCCGATGGAGCCGGTGAGGCCGATAATGCGGGGCAGGGTGCGCCGGCGCTTCACAGACCCGCCAGCACGCTTTGCCGAAGCGCTTCGTCCACCGCCGGGTCCGTGCCGAACCAGGCCCTGAATCCCGGCCGGGCCTGATGCAGCAGCATTCCGAGCCCGTCCACAGTGGCGAGGCCGCGCCGGCGCGCCGCAGCCAGAAGCGGCGTCTCGAGCGGCACATAGACGATGTCGTCCACGACCGCGTCTCCGGGCAGTGCATCGAGCGCAATCTCCAGCGGCGGATTGCCGGCCATGCCGAGGCTCGTGGTGTTGACCAGAAGGCCGGCGCCTTCGAGTGCGGCGCTCCGTTCACGCCAGGCAACCGGCAGCAGCGGTCCGCCGACCGCTTCAGCAACCCTGGCGGCACGCTCCGCCGTGCGGTTGACAAGGCGTATCTCGGTCGCGCCCGCATCCACAAGCGCCGCCGCAACGGCCCGCGCCGACCCGCCGGCCCCGATGATAGTGGCGGTGCCGGGACGCCAGCCGGGCGCTGATGACCGCAGATGCTCCAGAAAACCGTAAGCATCGCTATTGCCGCCGTGCAAGGCGCCGTCCTCCTGCACGACAACCGTGTTGACCGCACCGATCCGCCGGGCAACGGAGTCGGCCTCATCCACGGCCCGGAGCGCCGTCTCCTTGTGCGGCAGGGTTATATTGGCGCCGGAAAATCCCAGCCGGGGCAATATGCGGATCGCCTCATAGCCGTCCTCCGGCCGGACCTCGAAGGGGATATAGGCGCCGTCAATGCCGTAGCGTGCAAGCCAATGGCCGTGGATCGCCGGCGAGCGCGAATGCGATACCGGCCAGCCCATGATGCCGGAAACCTTCGCCCTGCCGGTCAACATGCCCATGCCGGCACGCCCTCGCTACGCAGGAATTCGAGCAGCGGCAGGAGCGGCAGGCCCAGCACCGTAAAGAAATCCCCCTCCACACGCCGGAACAACTGCGCCCCCGCACCCTCGAAGCGGTATCCGCCGACAGAGGCCAGCGCCTCCGGTCCGGCCGCGTTGAGATAGGCGTCTATGACGGCCGGGGTCAAGCGCCTCACGGAAATCCGGGCCTGCTCCACCCGGCTCCAGAGAACCCCGCCGTCCCGAAGCGCCGCAGCGGCAGTCACCAGGCAATGCTCGCGGCCGGAGAACGCAGCCAGATGGTCGGCGGCTTCCTCCCGGCTCCGCGGCTTGTCGAAGCGCCGCTCCTCCAGAACCAGCAATTGATCGGCGCCCAGCACCAGACGCCCGGGCCGGACAGCCGCAACAGCAGCCGCCTTCGCCTCCGCCAGAGCCAGGGCCAGAGCCTCGTGGCCGAGGCCGGCGAGTTTCCCCTTCAGCACATCTTCATCGACGCCGGAAGCCATTTGCTCGACCGCGACGCCGGCGCCTGCCAGCAGGCGCGCCCGCACCGCGCTGGCCGACGCCAGGATCGGCAGTTCAGCCGACAGAGCGGTCACGCGAGCGCCCCTCAAGCAGACGGATGATGCCGGCGGCGGTCTCCTCTATGGAACGCCGGGTCACATCGATCGACGGCCAGCCCTTTTCCGTGAACAGGCGCCGGGATTCCGTCACTTCCGTGCGCACCCGGTCGAGGTCCACATAGTCCGTCTCGCGCTGCTCATGCAGCGAACGCAGCCGGTTGCGGCGCACTTGCACCAGCCGGCCGGGATCAACCGTCAGCCCCACCACAAGCGGCCGCGTCAGCTCCAGCACCCGGCGGGGCAACGGCACTTCCGGCACAAAGGGCACATTCGCAGCCTTGTAGCCGAGATTGGCGAGATAGATGCAGGTCGGCGTCTTCGAGCTGCGCGAAACGCCGATGACAACCACATCCGCCTCGTCCAGATCGTCGCTCATCTGGCCGTCATCATGGACCATGGTGAACTGCATGGCGTCGATACGCGCAAAATACCGGTCGTCGAGCTTCTGGCGACGTCCCGGCCGGTGGTGGGCCGGCTGGCCGGCCCACTCGCTGATCGCCGCAATCGGCTCGTCGAGCAGAGAGACGAAGGGCGCGCCGACCTCGCGGCAGGCAACCTCGAGCAGACGGCGCAAATGGTCGTTGACGACCGTGCCCAGCACCACGCCGGGCTCTGCCCTGATGCCTTCGATCACGCCGCGCAGCTGCTCCGTATTGCGGATCAGCACCCAGAAATGCTCGCGCACCGCCACATCGTCGAACTGGCTGATGCAGGCGCGGCCCAGCGTGCGCACGGTTTCCCCCGTCGCATCGGAGACGAGATGCAGATGCACGACCGGGTTATCCACGCAACCTCCGGGGATAAGCGGTGCAAAACCGCTGCCTGCGGATAACATACCGGGTTCTCATCGCGAACTCCCGGCTTATCCCCAGGGTAGTAAGGAAAGAATCAATCCCGTGGATAACGGGAGCAACCATAGCTGTCCACTGTCCTGTCAGGGATCGGGCAGTGGATAACACATGTTTCCACAGGCCAAAGCCGCTATAACAAACAACAACAATTCAGAATCTCTTTAATTGATAGAATCCAAGGGGCCGGCCGGCCCGGAGAACACTGGCGGATTGCATGGACAAACCCCTCCTGAAAGTCCTTGCCGGCGAGACCGTGCAGCCCGCCCCCTTCTGGCTCATGCGCCAGGCAGGGCGCTATCTGCCGGAATACCGCCGCTTGCGCGCCTCGGCGAAGGGCTTTCTCGATCTCTGTTTTTCACCGGCGCTGGCGGCGGAGATCACGCTGCAGCCCGTGCGCCGGTTCGACACCGACGCCGCCATCCTGTTTTCGGACATCCTGACCCTACCCCACGCTATGGGCCAGGACGTGCGGTTCGTGGAAGGAACCGGCCCTGTCCTGGCGGAATTCGACGAGGCCGCCATTCATTCGGTCGGGGGCCGTCTGGATGCGGTCTATGAGACCGTGAGGCTGGTGCGCAACGGTCTTCCGGACAAGACGGCGCTGATCGGTTTTGCCGGCGCGCCCTGGACCGTCGCCGCCTATATGGTCGAGGGAGGCTCCAGCCGGGACTGGCTCCGGGTGCGGCGCATGGCCGCCGCGGAGACCGGACGGTTTTCGGAACTTATCGACCGGCTGGTGGAGGAGACGGCGGCCCATCTGACAGCCCAGGCCGATGCAGGGGCGGAAGCGCTGCAATTGTTTGACAGTTGGGCCGGGCTGTTGCCGCCGGCGGGCGTTCGGCGCTGGTGCCTTGATCCGGCAAAGCGAATTGCGGCCCGGCTGCGGGAGCGGCATCCCTCCGTGCCGTTGATCTGCTTTCCGCGCGGCGCCGGCGCGCTCGCGGCGGAATTCGCCGGGATCGCCGACGGCGTCGGGATCGACACCGTGACCGACCCTGTCTGGGCGGCGGAAGCGGTCCAGGGCCGCGCCGCTGTGCAGGGCAATCTCGATCCGGTGCTGCTGGCGGTCGGCGGCGACAGCATGGAAGCCGCCGCGCGGAACATCCTCGCTGCGCTTGGCCGGGGTCCGCATATTTTCAATCTCGGTCACGGTGTGCTGCCGGTGACGCCGCCGGAACATGTCGCCGCTCTGCGGGAGCTGGTGCGGAACGCCGCATGAGCCGGCTTGCCGTCGTGCTCTTCAACCTCGGGGGGCCGGACAGTCCGGAAGCCGTCAAACCGTTTCTGCGCAATCTGTTCAGCGATCCGGCGATTCTGCCGGCCCCGGCCCCGATCCGCTTCTTCCTCTCGCGCTATATTGCCGGCCGACGGGTCGGCCCGGCCCTGGACGCCTGCATGCAGTTGGGCGGCGCGTCGCCTCTGCTGGAGCAGACGGAGGCCCAGGCGCGGGCGCTGGAGGCCGCGCTGGCGGCGCGCGGCCAGGAGGCGCGCTGCATCACCGCCATGCGCTACTGGCATCCGCGCGCAGCTGATGCGGCCCGCGCCGTGCGGGATTACGGGCCGGACGAGATCGTGCTTCTGCCGCTTTATCCGCAATTCTCGACAACGACTTCGGGATCGTCGCTTGCCGAGTGGCGCAAGCGCTTCGGCGATAGCGTTCCGACGCGAACGGCCTGCTGTCATCCGGTGCTGAAGGGGCTGATCGAGGCCTGGGCCGAGCCTTTGGCGGCATCGGTTCGCCGAGCGCGAACAGCGGCGCCGGTGCGGGTGCTGTTCACCGCGCACGGCCTGCCGGAGCGTGTGATCGCCAGGGGCGACCCCTATGCCTGGCAGGTAAGGCAGACGGCTGCGGCGCTGCGCGCTGCCGCTGAAGCCCGGCTCGGCGCTCTCGACGGCATCGACTGGCGCGTCACCTGGCAAAGCCGGGCCACGCCCGAGAAATGGCTTCAACCGGACACGGCGGTGGAGGTTGAGGCCGCCGCCGCGGAGGGGCTGGCGCTGGTTCTGGCGCCGATCGCCTTCGTTTCCGAACATTCCGAAACCCTGGTCGAGCTGGACATCGACGCCCGCGCTTCGGCGGAACGCGCCGGAGCAGCGGCCTGGGAGAGAGTGCCGACGCCGCAGATTGCATCCTCCTATATCGACGGTCTGGCGGAACTGGCGCTTGACCGCCGGCCGCGGCAACGGCTCTGTCCGGCAGAATGCGCCAGGTGTCCGATGGCCGCCGGGCGATGACCTGGTTGCTCGGCCTCTATCCATGGATCAAGGCGCTGCACATCGCTTCGGTCGTCTTCTGGATGGCGGGAATGCTCTATCTGCCGCGCCTGTTCGTGTATCATCTGGAAACCGAACCGGGCGCGGCGGACAGCGAACGCTTCAAGCGGATGGAGCGGCGTTTGCTGCGCGTTATCATGAACCCGGCGATGATCGCCGCTTTCCTGTTCGGCGGCCTTCTCCTCTGGATCTCGCCGCATATCGACTGGTCCGCCGGCTGGCTCTGGGTCAAGCTGGCGGCAATCGCTGTGATGGCATGGCTGCATCATGTCTTTGCGCGCTGGCGCAAGACACTGGCCGAAGACCGCCGGAGCCTGTCCGCCCGCCGCTGCCGCATCGCCAATGAAGCGCCGGCGCTGCTGACGCTGGTGATCGTTTTGCTGGCTGTCGTCAAGCCGTTCTGACGTTTCGGAGAGCCGGCCTCGCCTTGCGGGCGGCAGCGGGGGCATAGTAGCGGCGGATCGGCTTTCCAGGATGGACGGAGATTACCGGATGAACGCAGACGAACCGCGCTTTCTCATCGTCGCGATGGACGGATTGCGCCCGGACATGGTTTCCGTGGAGGCCTGCCCGACAGTCGCGCGCTTCCTTGCGGAGGGATGCGTCTGGCCCCGGGCGCGGACGGTATTTCCGAGCGAGACCCGCGTTGTCACCCCGACGGTCGCAACCGGGTCCTGGCCGAGCCGGCACGGACTGGTCGCCAACACATTTTTCGCGCCTGAAGGCGGGCTGATCGTCAACACGGCGCCGGTCGAGGGCCTCGAAGCGGCGGTTGCGCATTACGGCGATGCGCTGGTCTCGGCGCCGGCGCTTGGCGACCGGTTGGCGGCGGCGGAGAAACGCTATGCCGTCGTTTCCGCCGGCACGGCCGGCAATGCCTATTGTCTCAACCCCCGGGCGCGCGGGCGCAATCAGCCGGTCTTTTCGGTCCAGGGGCCGGCGGTCAGCACACCGGCGGCCGACCATGCCGGAATCGAGGCGCGGTTCGGGCCGGTGCCGGCCCAGGCCTTGCCCAATACCGCCCGCTGCCGCTACGCCACCCGCGTTCTGCTGGAGGAGATGCTGCCCCGGCACGACCCGCATGTGGCGGTCATCTGGTATTCCGAACCGGATATCGCCATGCATTATGCCGGCATCGGCTCCGAAGCCTGCCGGGAGGCGCTGGCCTCGGTCGATGCGGAATTCGCCCGGCTGCTGGCCGCTCTGGAGGCTCGGCCCGATGCTGCATGCTGGAATGTCATCCTGCTTTCCGACCACGGCCAGGTGACGATCCGCGAGAAGATCGATGTGGCCGCCAGAATGCGCGCCGCCGGGTTCCGGGCCGGCCCGCAGCTCGATGCGGACACCGACTATGCGGTGGTCTCCTCTTCCTGCGGCAATATCCGCAGCCGCGACGGGCATATCGACCGTCTGGCGGACTGGATGCGCGAACAGCCCTGGACAGGCCTGCTGTTCACGCAGGGAGTCAATGATGTCGAGGGCCGCGCGGCGGGCAGTTTCGCTTTCGGCCTGGTCGGCATCGACCATGAGCGCACGCCCCATCTTGTCTATACGCTTACCCAGGACGATGACAGCAATGGCTGGGGCTTTTCCGGCGGCGCGCTGGCCGGCACGGACGACCCGCCGCCGGCGGTTTACGGCGGCATCCATGGCGGGCTGCATCCGAAGGAGCTTGCCTGCCTGCTGGCGGCGCGCGGGCCGTTGTTTCCCGCCATGGCGGAAGCCGAGGCGGCGGTCGGGCCCATCGACATCGCGCCGACCGTGCTTGCGGCCTTCTCCATCGCGCCGGCGAAGACTGCGGCCGGCGGCGCGCTTGTGCGCCCCGGCCTGCCGGAGCGGCATCTGTTCGAGACCGGGGCGGGCGCCTATTCGGCGCGCATCGAGATGCTGGAAACGGGCGGGCGGCGTTATCTGGACGCCGCCCGGCGGGCGAGCTGAGCTTCACGCCGGACGATATAGACGGTGGAGGCGAAGATCACGGCGCCGCCCGCCAGCGCCCAGATGGACGGCGTTTCGCCGAACAGCAGCACCGCCGCCAGCACCATCATCGGCAGGCGGGTGAACTCCCACGGCATGACCAGCGTGAGATCGGCCAGAGACATGGCTCGGGTCAGCGCGATATGGCCGAGCGTCGCAACGCCGGCGAGCGCAAACAGCACCGCCCAGGTCTCCGGCCCCGGCCATTTCCAGACGAACAGCGCCGGGAGAAGCGACAGCGGCGCAATGATGGCGGCGGCAAGGAACACGATGCGCTCAACCGGCTCCTGCCGTGTCAGCTGCTTCACGACAAGCGTGGAGGCGGCCAGCAGCACGGCATTGGCGAGGGCGAAGCCGGCGCCGGGGCCAAGGCCCGAAAAATCGGGGCGCAGCACCAGCATGGCGCCCAGAAAGCCGATGACGATTGCGGTCCAGCGGCGCGCACGCACGGTTTCGCCCAGCACCAGCGCCGCGCCGGCGGTCGCGAATAGCGGCATGGTGAAGGACAGTGCCGTCACATCGGCGAGCGGCATCACGATGACGGCCCAGAAGCCGCAAATCATGCCGACTGTCCCGAAGACGCCGCGCATCGCATACAGGTGCCAGGGGAAGCCGGGCCTCCTGAGCGCCGCCAGGTTCAGACGGCCCAGAAACGGCGCCATGAAGGCCAGCACCAGCAGATTGCGGAAGAAGACGATTTCGAACGGGTGCAATTCCGTCGAAGCGAAACGGATGCACACGCTCATGCCGGTGAACGCGGCCATTGCCGCCATGGAAAGAACGCCAGCCCGGAAGAGGGCCGGCAGGCGGTTCCAGCGTGTTGTCAGCCGAATAGCGGCGACTCGTCCTCGGGCGCCAGGGGTTCCGGCTGCTGCGGCCGCTCGGCGGCCTCCAGCGCCTCGCGTTCCTCCGGGGGCAGTTTGGCGCGCGCCGCGGCCGTCACCTCGGCCAGGTCGATATAGGTGCACAGGCCGATATCGACCGGGTGCTGCGGGCGGATATTGGACGAGTTCCAGTGGGTGCGGTCACGCACGGCGTTGATGGTGTTCTTGGTGGTGCCGACCAGCTTGCCGATCTGGGCGTCGGAGAGTTCGGGGCGGTAGCGCAGCAGCCAGGCGATGGCGTCCGGCTTGTCCTGCCGCTTGGCGACCGGCGTGTAGCGCGGGCCGGTGCTGCGGGCCGAGGCGCGCGGCGATGTCCGCCGGGCCATGACAAGCTGGCGGTGCGGCAGCGCTTCGCAGCGGGCGATTTCCTCCCGCGTGAGGTCGCCGTTCGCCAGCGGGTCCCGCCCGTTGATGCCGGCGCCGATATCGCCGTCCGCCAGCGCCTGCACTTCGAGCATGTGCAGGTCGCAAAAGGCGCCGATCTGCTCGAAGGTCAGGCGCGTATTGTCGATCAGCCAGACCGCTGTCGCCTTCGGCATGAGAGGCGTGTCCATGGGGCAGACGCTTCCGCTTTTGGAGAGAACACCGACAGATTTAGGGATGTTTCAACCGGATTGCAAAGGGGACGGCGCTCCGGCCTGAAACCACGGCAAGCGCTGCCCCGCCTCTCAGGGCGCGCCCTGAAAGGCTGCCGAATGGTCAATTGCGGCCTTGCCCCTGCCGCCGCTCGTGCGGCATGCGCCAGATTCTGGCGCGGGTGGGTCGTGTCTATGTTCACAGCCCTCGTTTCTTGCCGGCAGGTCCTGCCCGGTTTGTCATTCGTGTATGAGTCACAAGGAAGTTTGTGTATCACTTTTTGACCGTAATCGATATACAAATCCAGTTGCGTATCACTGGCGCGCGTCAAGCTTTCTCCTCTCCTTCCGCGATATCGATCAGTTCGGGAAACATCAGAATGGCTGGGCGGCGCCCTCGTCCATCGATGATGGTCTTCAGGATATTGCCCTCGTGCAGAGCGTTCAGAATCCGCCGCGCCGCGGATGACGGGATGGCCGGCTGGGCCACGAAGTCGGTGCTCCGGAAGATCGGGTGCTCGAATATCCAGTCCAGGGCGTAGATGGCGTATCGGGAGCGGGTCAGCTCAATAACGCGGCTCTTCAGGGTATCGTATAGCCGGATGATCCCCTGCGCCTTGGCAAGATTGTCCTCGGCTTGCAGCCGGACAGCATCAAGAAAGAACCGGCACCAGCCTGTCCAATTGTCATCCCGGGAGACGGCAAGCAAGCCATCATAGTAGGCCTCGCGGTGTGCCTCGAAATAGGCGCTGATGTAGAACATTGGTGCCCGGATGAGGCCGGTTTGCCACAGGAATAACGGCACGAGCATTCGCCCGAGGCGTCCGTTTCCGTCCAGGAACGGGTGCAGGGCTTCGAACTCAGCATGCAGGATAGCAAGTTGAACGAGCCTGTCGGACGCCTCGGCGTGGATGTAACGCTCCCATGCGTCCATGGCTGCGGGAAGCCCATCTGCTGCGATGGGCACGAAACGGGCTTCCTCGACAGTGCAGCCTGGCGGGCCGATCCAGTTGGGAATGCGCCGATACGCGCCCGGCGATTTCCCTTGGCCCCGCACCCCGTTCATCAGAATTTCATGGGTCTCCCGTAAAACCCGTTGGGAAAGAGGCAGATTTTCCAGTGCTGCTTCCGCTCGGCGCATGGCGGCGCGGTAGTTGAGTATCTCGTGGATGTCATCGCGGCGTTCGGGCCGAGCGGGTTCCTGTCCGGCCTCGAATTGCAGCACTTCGCCCATCGTGGCCTGGGTTCCCTCAATGCGCGACGAGAGCACGGCTTCCTGAGTGGCCATCGGCGCGAGCAGGATCCGCGGGTTCGGGACCACCGCCAGAATGCCGTCGTAACGTGCCAGAGCTGCCGCCGCCGGACCGATCAACGGGATCAGCGTGCTCCATTCAAGCCTGTCTTCGGGCGGGAAGCGGCCGGCATGATAATGGACAGCGGGCATCACTCCGGTCCGAACCCCAGCGCCCTGAGATTATCGGCGGTCACCATGTCTAGCGGCGCGCTTCAGTCGGGGGCGGCTGCTTCGAATTGGGGGATGTCGTCTGTAATGCTGTGCCAGGGCGCCATGGAGCCGGTGAAGATATGGCGATCCACGCACCGTTCCGGGTCGTCGTCGAGGGCACCCATGGGCACGACGGCGATGCCGCGCGCCGGGTCGCTGCGGGGAACGCCGGAACCGCAATTCCGGCAGAAACGCACGCCGAAGAACGCCGCTCCGGGCAGCTTCCACGAGACGCAAAGCGCCTCGCCGCGGAGGAAATGCAGGCTCTCCACCGAGGTGAAGCCGTTGGTCGCATGGGCTGCGGCGCGCGCCCGCCGGCAGCGCGAGCAATGGCAGTGATGCACGCGCCGGAACGGCCCCCCGACTTCCCAGACCACACCGCCGCAAACGCAGCTTCCGCCTGTTCCGCCTGTGCGCCCTGTCGGCCGGCCGCGTTCGATCTCCGGCAGCCCCTTGTTCGGCGGCCAGCCGTCGAACCGGAGCAGATCATCGGCGATGCGATACCAGGGCGCCTTCGAGGCGGCGAAAATATGGGCGTTCGGGCGGCGTCCGGGGTCTTCCAGGAACAGCCCGGCCGGCACGAACCACCCTCCGGCCGGCGAGCGCCCGGGCAGCGAGGAGCCGCAGGTTCCGCAGAAGCTCCGGAAGAAGCCGGGCGAGGACTCGCAGCGCCGGACTGTTTCCTCGCCCGCCGTCCACCGGAAGGCGGTTTCGGAGACCCGCGCCATGGTGGCGAAGGCGGCGCCGTGGTGTTTGCGGCATATCGAGCAATGGCAATGGGCCATGTCGCGCACGGCATCCACCGCGAAGCGCACGGTTCCGCACAGGCAGCGTCCCTCGATCATGACAATCCTCCCGGCGAAAGGGCGGCCAGCATAGCGCAGGCGCGGGCGCTCAGGGCACCAGCAGGATCTTGCCGATATGCGCGCTCGACTCCATGAGCCGGTGGGCGGCGGCGGCCTCGGCGAGCGGGAAGCGCGCATGGGTCACCGGGCGAAGCGCGCCCGAGGCGAACAACGGCCAGGCATAGTCCGACACCGCCTTGCAGATCTGCCCCTTCTCCTCGACGGAGCGCGGGCGCAGCATCGAGCCGGTCACGATCAGATGCTTGCGCTGCACGACGCCGAAATCGGCCTCGACGACGGAGCCGCCCATCAGCGCCACGAAGCAGAGCCGCCCGCCATGATCCAACAGGTCGAGCTGGCGCGGAATGTAGTCTCCGCCCACCATGTCGAGAATGACATCGACGCCGCCCGCAGCCGCCCGCGCAGCCTCGACGAAGTCTTCCTCGCGGTAATTGATGCCCCGGTCGGCCCCGAGCGCCTCGCAGGCCGCGACCTTCTCCGCGCTGCCGGCGGTCGCCAGCACGGTGCAGCCCCAGGCCCTGGCAAGCTGTATCGCCGTGACGCCGATGCCGCTGGAGCCGCCCTGCACCAGCAGCGTTTCGCCCGGCTTGAGCGCCGAGCGGTCGAAGACATTGGTCCAGACGGTGCAGTAGGTCTCGGGCAGGCCGCCGGCCTCCACCAGGTCCACGCCGTCGGGCACGGCCATGCACTGCACCGCGGGCACGGCGCAATATTCCCCGTAGCCGTCGCCGGAGAGCAGGGCGCAAACCCGCTCGCCCACCGCCCAACCCTGCACGCCCTCCCCGAGTGCCGCGATGGTGCCCGAACATTCCAGCCCCGGAATGTCGGACGCGCCGGGCGGCAGCGGATACAGCCCCATGCGCTGCAGGCAATCGGCCCGGTTGATGCCGGCCCCGGCGATGCGGATCAGAACCTCGCCGGGACCCGGCTCCGGCAGCGGGCGCCGCGCGGGCACCAGCGCCTCGGGCCCTCCGGGCTCGCGGACTTCGATAACGGTCATTTCGGCAGGCAATGCATTGGCCATGAGCGGTCATTCCGGGTAAAGGGCGGGCGGTGCGACACTCGCAAGCGGAGGCGCGGTATGCAAGACGATGACGAACGGCCCCGGCCGCCGGGCTACCGGCTGGGCGACGACCTCTCCCGGCTTTCGGTGGGGGATCTGAAGGAACTCGCCGCGGCGCTCCGTTCCGAGGCGGACCGCGTCGATGCGGAGCGCAAGCGCAAGAAAAGCGCGGTCGGAGGCGCGGAGGCGTTGTTCAGGAACTGAGCCGGACATGCTATTGTGGCGGCCTGGATGCAACCGGTGCGGAGCGTTGAAAGCTGTGAAAATCAAGGTCGATCCCGATCTCTGCGAAGGCCATAACCGCTGTTATGCGCTGGCGCCGGGGCTGTTTGAAGTGGACGATTACGGACTTTCCCGGGCGCTGAACGACGGCGTGGTCCCGCCGGGCCAGGAAGAGCAGGCCCGGCTCGCCATCGACAATTGTCCGGAATTCGCGATTTCGATCGTCGAAGACGACTGACGGGAGGATTCGACCATGACCGACGCGCCCGAGACCTGTCCGGTTCGAGACTGGGCCACCGATTTCGATATTTTCGACCCCGATTATGTGCGCGACCCCGCGCCGGTCTGGGAGGAGTTGCGCGGGCGCTGCCCGGTCGCCCATACGACGCGCTGGGGCGGCTCCTGGCTGCCGACGCGCTATGAAGACCTGCAGAAGATGGTCAAGATGGTGCCGGCGCTCTCCTCGCGCTCGGCGGTCGTGGTGCCGCCGCCGCCGGAGCTGCGCGAAGTGCTGGTGGCCGAGGCCAAGAAATATGGCAGCGAGAACCCGCCGATCACCGCCGACCCGCCGGAGCATATGCCCTATCGGCGGCTGATCCTGCCGTTCTTCTCGCCCCATGCGGTCGAGGGGCATATCCCCTATACGCGCGAGCTCTGCAACCGGCTGATCGACGGCTTCATCGGCGAAGGCCGGGCGGATGCGGCGGCGGACTACGCGCAGCAGATCACGCCGCGCGTCATCGCGCATATCCTTGGCATCGATCCCGCCCGCGCCGGTGATTTCGTCACCTGGGTGCGCGGCCTGCTGGAATTCGGGCAGACGCAGCCGGAAATGCGCATCAAATATCGCAGCATCATCCGGGAGTTCTTCCAGGAAATGGTGGCCGAACGCCGCGCCCGGCCCCGCGACGACGCCATCTCGACGCTCATCCAGGCCGAGATCGAGGGCGAGAAGCTCGATGACTACAAGATCGTCGGCGTCTGCTTCCTGCTGCTGGTGGCGGGCATCGACACGACCTGGAGCTCGATTTCGTCCTCCCTGCTGCATTTCGCGACCCATCCGGAAGACAGGGCGCGGATGCTTGCAGAGCCGGAGCTGCTGCCGGCGGCGGTGGAGGAGATGCTGCGCTTCTATTCGCCGGTCACCATGGGTCGCAAGGTCATGGAGCCGGTGTCGGTGGGCGGTGTCGATATGGCGCCGGGCGACAAGGTGCTGCTGAACTTCCCCGCCGCGAACCGGGACCCGGCGGCGTTCGACCGCCCGGACGAGGTGGTGCTGGACCGCAAGCGCAACCGGCATATCGCGTTCGGCCTCGGCATTCACCGCTGCGCAGGGTCGAACCTGGCGCGGATGGAGATGCAGGTGGCGCTGCGTGTCTGGTTCGACCGCATCGGCGATTTCGAGCTTGCCGACCCGGAAGCGGTGACCTGGGCCGGCGGGCAGGTCCGCGGCCCGCGCTCCGTGCCGGTCCGCTTCACCCCGGCAAGCTGAGACGGCGGCCATGACCGATACACCCGGAATCTGCCCGGTTCACGACTGGGCCACCGACTACGACATTTTCGACCCGGACTATGTGCGCGACCCGGCGCCGGTCTGGCAGGAGTTGCGCGGGCGCTGCCCGATCGCCCGCACGGAGCGCTGGGGCGGCTCCTGGCTGCCGACGCGCTATGAAGACCTGCAGAAGATGGTCAAGATGGTGCCGGCGCTCTCCTCCGCCTCGCCCCTGGTGGTGCCGCCCTCGCCGGAAATGCTGGAAATCCTTGAGGCGGAGACGGAGAAATACGGCGAGACCAGCCGCACGCCGCCGATTACCTCCGACCCGCCGCGCCACCGCCCCTATCGGCGCCTCATCATGCCGTTCTTCTCGCCCCATGCGGTCGAGAAGCACATTCCGCACACGCGCGATCTCTGCAACGGGCTGATCGACGGCTTCATCGGGAAAGGCCGGGCGGATGCGGCGGCGGACTATGCCCAGCAGATCACGCCGCGCGTCATCGCGCATATCCTCGGCATCGACCCCGCGCGCGCGGATGAATTCACCGTCTGGGTGCGCGGCCTGCTGGAGTTCGGCCTGACCGACGCCGAGCAGCAGATGAAATACCGGCGCATCATCCGGGAGTTCTTCCAGGAGATGGTGACCGAACGCCGCGCCCGGCCCCGCGACGACGCCATTTCGGTGCTGATCGCCTCGGAGGCGGAAGGCGAGATGCTGGACGATTACAAGGTCGTCGGCATGTGCCTGCTCCTGCTGGTTGCCGGGATCGACACGACCTGGAGCGCGATTTCATCCTCCCTGCTGCATTTCGCGACCCATCCGGAAGACCAGGCGCGGATGCGCGCCGAGCCGGAGCTACTGCCGGTGGCGGTGGAGGAGCTGCTGCGTTTCTATTCGCCGGTCACCATGGGCCGGGTCGTGACGGAGCCTGTCTCGATGGACGGGGCCGAGATGCAGGAAGGGGACCGCGTGCTGCTGAACTTCCCCGGCGCCAACCGGGACCCGGCGGCGTTCGAGCAGCCGGACGAGGTGGTGCTGGACCGCAAGCGCAACCGGCATATCGCCTTCGGCCTCGGCATTCACCGCTGCGCGGGCTCGAACCTGGCGCGGATGGAGCTGCAGGTGGCGCTGCGCGCCTGGTTCGACCGCATCGGGGATTTCGAGCTTGCCGACCCGGACGCCGTAACCTGGGCCGGCGGCCAGGTCCGCGGCCCCCGCAGCGTGCCGGTCCGGTTCGCGGCGGCGCGTTAGGCAGGCCGCACGGCGCCGGGCGGGGCGCGCCATTCCGGGGCTGTGGTCAGGCCGGGGCGGACGGCTCCTCGTTGCGGCCGAGATGCAGATGCAACATGCCCTCAATGCGCGAGAGGCAATCGTCTAGTTCGGCAAGCCGGCTTTCCATGCGCTCCATGCGGGCCTCGATCCGGTCCATGCGAGTTTCGATCCGGTCCATCCGTTCGGCGAATTCGGCGCGCATGGCTTGTTGATCGGCGCGCAGGCTGCGCTGTCCTTGCCAGACCAGCCCCGCCAAAGCCGCGCCGACGGCCAGAATCGCAATCATTTCAGGGGTCATGCAGCCTGTGTCTCGCTTGCCGCCGCGCGACGATACGCGGGCGCCGCCTCGCCGGTCAAGCATCTCGACGCCGGCGTGCGGCTGTTGTAGCAATGCGGGCCGTCACCCGACGAGAAGGGCTGAACGATATGGATACGACCAGCGATCTTCCGGGCCGCCCGGATGGGGCCGGGCCGGCGTCTCGACCCGCGCGCGCGTCTGGTACAGCGATGCAGGCCTTCACCCGGCGGGAAGAACCGAGTGACAGGGCCGGCGGTCCTCCGGGCCGCCCGGATCGGGCCGAGGCCGAAGAGGCGGTGCGCACTCTGCTGCGCTGGGCGGGCGACGACCCCGACCGCGAGGGCCTGCTCGGCACGCCGGACCGTGTGCTGCGCGCCTATAGCGAGTTTTTCGCCGGCTACACCGAAGATCCGGTGCAAGTGCTCGAACGCACGTTCGAGGAGACCGCCGAGTATGACGAGATGATCGTGGTGCGCGACATCCGGCTCGAGAGCCATTGCGAGCACCATATCGTGCCGATCATCGGCAAGGCCCATGTCGGCTATCTGCCCGCCGGGCGCGTGGTCGGCATCAGCAAGCTGGCGCGCGTCGTCGATATCTTCGCCAAGCGGCTCCAGATTCAGGAGAGGCTGACAGCGGAGGTCGCCGACACCATAGACCGGGTGCTGCAGCCGCGCGGCGTGGCCGTCGTCATGGAGGCCACGCATATGTGCATGGCGACGCGCGGCATTCACAAGTCCGCCTCCTCCACCGTCACCAGCCGGATGCTGGGCGGTTTCCGCACCGACCCAACCACCAGGCGCGAGTTCCTCACCATGATCGGGCGCGGTGGCGATTCCGTCTGAGCCGCGCTATCCTGCCGCCCGAACACGCGCTGGAGGGAGGCAAGGCCATGGCCTATACGCTGGATCAATTCGCCGCTGAATGCCGCGAAGCGCTGGCCGCAGACAGCGGAAGGGCCGG
Organism: Alphaproteobacteria bacterium; assembly: GCA_965200785.1. Lineage (GTDB taxonomy): Bacteria > Pseudomonadota > Alphaproteobacteria > Bin95 > Bin95 > Bin95. The sequence continues at coordinate 397,871 of CBDAVA010000003.1, forward strand.
CAAGGAGGGCGTTCTCGCCTGTGTGAAGAAGGCGCTCGACTGCCCGGAATTTCTGGAGGCCTATCTGGGGCCGCAGGCGGTGGCCGAGCGCGAGATCATCTATGAGGACCCGGATTACGGCTTCTGTATCTGCGCCCATGTCAATGAAGGCGCGCGGACGGGCGGCCCGCATGACCACGGGCCGACCTGGGCGATCTACGGCCAGGCGGCCGGCGAGACCGAGATGACCGACTGGCGCATCGTGGCGCCGCCCGCGGACGGCAAGCCGGGAAGGGTCGAGCTTGCCCGCAGCTACATGATGCGGCCGGGCGATGCGCATCTTTACGATGTCGGCGATGTCCATGCGCCGCGCCGGATGTCGGCCACCCGGCTGATCCGCATCGAGGGCTGCGACACCGCGAAGGTCAAGCGCACCCCGCTGATGGCGGTGGAGGTGGAGGCCGCGCAATGAGCATCCGCATTCATCCGCTCACCCCGGCCTTTGCGGGCGAGGTGTCAGGCGTCGATACGACCCGCCCGCTTCCTCCCGGCGCCGCCGAGGCGGTCGATGCCGGCATGGCGGAGTGGGGCGTGCTGGTATTCCGCGGCCAGGCGCTTGCCGATGAGCAGCAGCAGGCGTTCAGCCGCAATTTCGGCCGGCTCGAAATGCCGTCGGCGGTGTCGAACATCACCAAGGAGCATGAACGCCGGCTCGGCCCCGCCATGGCGGACGTCTCCAATCTGACCAAGGAAAATCGGCCGTTCGACCGCGAAGACCGGCGCCGCATGTTCAATCTCGGCAACCGTCTCTGGCATTCGGACTCGTCGTTCCGCGCCGTGCCGGCGAAATATTCCCTGCTGTCAGGCAGAATTCTGCCGTCGAGCGGCGGCAATACCGAGTTCGCCGACATGGCGGGCGCCTATGATGCGCTCGATGCGGCGACGAAGGCGCGGATCGAGGATCTGGTCTGCGAGCATTCGCTGCTCTATTCGCGCGGGCGGCTCGGCTTTGAAGACCTGACCGAGGAAGAAAAGGCCAATTTCCGCCCGGTGCGGCAGGCGCTGGTGCGGGTGCATCCGGCCAGCGGGCGCAAGTCGCTCTATCTTTCCGCCCATGCGGGCCGGATTGTCGGCTGGCCGGTGCCGGAAGGCCGGCTGCTGCTGGAGGAGCTGACCGAGCACGCCACGCAGCGGCGGTTCGTCTATGCGCATGAATGGCGCGTCAACGACCTGGTGATGTGGGACAATCAGCGCACCATGCACCGCGCCCGCCCCTTCGACGACACCAGTGAGGTCCGCGACATGCGCCGCACCACGGTCGCCGGAGAAGCGGAGACAGCTGCCCAGGCGGCGTAGGGCGTGATCTGGCCCGATTGACCCGGCTGACTCGTCGGGAAGTCACGGGACGCGCGGAGGCGCGGTTGCGATAATTTCGGAGCGGGAGCCCATTTTCTGTCGGCGCAGGAGCCTCGGACATGCACGCTGTCATTGCTGACAAGAAGGAACAACTGGCCGAAATCTGCCGGCGCTACGGTGTCGCCCGGCTCGAAATCTTCGGCTCCGCGGCGCGTGGCACGGATTTCGATCCGGAGACCAGCGACGCCGATTTCTTGGTGGAATTCCTCCCCGACAGTGACCGGACATCCTTCGACCAGTTTTTCGGTCTGATCGAGGAATTACGCCAGACCCTTGGCCGTCCTGTTGACCTTGTAGAAAATCACGAATTCCGCAATCCCTATTTGCGCGCCGCCATCGATAAATCGCGCGAGATCGTCTATGCACCGTGATCCTCGCGTCCCGTTAACAGATATAGAGCAGGCGGGCGCCGATATCGCACGTTTCACCGAAGGCATCGACATCGGCGCCTACTTCGAAAACGCGATGATGCAGGCAGCAGTCGAGCGCAAGTTCGAGATCATCGGCGAGGCACTGAATCGCTTGCACAAGGACCACCCCGCGCTTGCGCAACGGATTCCTAATCTGCGCAAGATCATCGACTTTCGGAACGTTCTTTCCCACGGCTATGACCAAGTTGTATCCGACCTTGTCTGGGATTACGCCGAAATATACCTGCCGCAATTGCGCAAGGTAGTGCAGGCGCTGCTCGCCGAGTTGGGACCGCCCGAGGAATGAACGCCGAAGGTCCGCTCGGCTCTACGACCGAGTAGCCGAGGCGCCCGACGCCGTGCCCCGGCTGCGCTGCTTCGACGACACCAACCAGGTCCGTGACATGCGCTGCACTATGGTCGCCGGAGAGGCAAGGACGACAGCCGGCGCGGGCAGTCCGCCCTGTCGGCGTCAATCGCGGAACATCCTGCGCAGTGAGTCGATGAAGCGCTTGAGGGATCTGTCCGCTCGTCCGGCGCGGGTCAGATTCATTTCCCGCACGATGTCGGCGGCATATTCGATACCGCCCAGATTGGGCGTCGTGCCTGCCTTCTGTATTGCCCGGATCAGCTGTTCCTTGTAGCGGTCGCGCGCGCATTTCATGTCGGGCGCGTCGCATCCGGCACCGAAGACTGCCTTGAAAGCAGCGCCGTCCAGCAGCAGCCAGCGTTCGACATGCGGGTCCGGGATGGCCGTCACAACAGGAAAGGCGAGGCCCTGTGCGGTAATTTCCTGTTCGCGCGCGTTGAGGCCCATGCAATTCGCGTCCGTGGCGACGACGACAAAGGCTGGCTCCAGGCCGCTCTGCCGCTGCAAATCGCGCAGAAACCGCTGGAACTCGCTTACAAGCTGCGGGCGGCCGCCAGTGGCGCTGCGCCAGTCGAGATAAACGGCGGTCCCGTGTTCCCCTGCAACTTTCCGGACGAGTGCGCCGACAACTTCCTCATGGGCGAAGTCCTCGCCGAAAAGAACGATTCTACGCATTGAAATCGCCGCGCATCATTCGGGCGGAGACAGGAAGCAGATCTTCTTCCCCTGCCAGCGTATTCTCAATGTCCGACTGTTTCGCGAGAGGCCCCCATTCGGAAAGCGGATCGATGCGGGTGCGGCCCCGGCTGCGGCGCACGGCATAGAGCGATTCACCGGGCAAGCGGTCTGGCAGGAGCGGCGAATGGGTCGTGACGATATACTGGGCGGGACCCAGGGACTGCCGCGTCTTCAGCAATTCCGCGATCCGCTCTATCCGTCTTGGATGAATGCCGTTTTCGGGTTCCTCGAATCCGACAAGCGTCGGCGCCTCGTTCGCGCCGGCGAGCGCCAGCAGCCCCAACATGCGCAGCGTTCCTTCGGATACGACCCGGGCCGGCACGGCGATGCCGTGTTCCCTGAGGCGTATTTCGACCTCGCCGATGTCGCTGATCTCGACTTCGATCCCGTCTATTGACGGGATCAGCAGGCGCAGGGCTTTCTCCACGCCCGCGAATTGCTTTGGGTTGTTCGCTTTCAATGTGTTCAGGAACGAGGCCAGCTCCTCTCCCATGAGGCCGATATGGCGTGTTTCCTTCACGGGAGATGCGGCCCGCATCCGTTCGCGCGGCTCGAAATAGAAGAACTGCCATCCCTGCAACTCCCGGCGCGCAGCCGCAAGATGCGGGTGATGGGGCGCATAATGCGGCATCGACAGAATGCTGCGGTCCAGGAAGCGCTCGATATAGGTCGGGTGCGACTGCCCCTCATGCCGAAGATGGATCCTGTCTCCCTGCCGTTCAAGAAACGGCCGCCGCTTGCCTGTTGGCGCGCCTTTGCGGTTCAGGGCACCGAGATATTCGTCGGTCACGCGCAGGACGCCGGTCCTGGGTATCATTTCCACTTGGATACGGTAGCGAAGGTCGCGTTCGCGCACCCGGGCGGACTGTCTGCCGCGGTCCGCCGCGGCCCCGTCCCGCCCCGGTTGGCGCAAGACCCGGATCTCGCGCTCGACAGTCTCGACCACCGCATCGGACAAATGCAGGTCGGCCTCGATCGAGAAGGAAAGCCGGTCGCGGGCCAACAGACCCTTGAGGCCGTTATTGCCGAGCGTGAAGGACTCGAGCGGTTTTCCCCGGCAGGGCGGGTCGAAGGCGTCCTTGAGCGTCGGCCCGACAGCGATGCGAGAAAGCAATTGCAGCGCATCCAGAAAATTGCTTTTGCCCGCAGCGTTCGCGCCGACAAGCACGGTCAGCGGCGCCAGGCGCACCTCGCAATCGTCCAGAGACTTGTAGCCCCGGATGTGGATGCGCGTCAGCATTGGCTTCCTCCGCCGGAATGAGTGACAATGCGCAAGAGAACCTACCACCCTGCCGTGAGCGCGGCCAAAGGAAGACAGGCGGTGACCGGGTTGCCGGAAGATACAGCGGAGAACCCGGCCCGGCGGATGGCGGCTTTTGTGGCCGGGCTGCGGGCGGGGGATGTGCCGGAGGCGGTTCGGGAGCGGGCGCGGCATCTGGTCCTTGATGCGCTTGGCGTGGCGGCGGCGTCGAGCCGGCAGGAATTCGCGCGCGTCATGCTGGCCGGCTTCCGGGCGCTTGGCGGCGGGGGCGGGTCCGGCGTGGTCGCGATGGGGGCGCAGCTCCCGTTGCGCGATGCGGCGGCGATGAACGCCGCGCTCATCCACGGCCTCGATTTCGACGACACCCATCCGGGCGCCGTGGTGCATGGCACGGCCGTCTCGCTGCCGGCCGCCCTGGCGCTGGGCGAGGCGCAGGATGCGCCCGGCGCCGACATACTGACGGCCTATATCGCCGCCATGGAATGTGCGGCGCGGATCGGCCTTGCCGCCGATTACGGCTTTCACCGCCGCGGCTTTCATGCGACCGGCATAGCGGGGCATTTCTCGTCGGCGCTGGCGGCCGGGCGGCTGATGGGTCTCGATGCGGCGGCGCTTGCCTCGGCGCAGGGCGTGTGCGTCTCCACGGCGGCGTCGAGCCGCGAGTTCTGGTCGGATGGCGCGTGGAACAAGCGCTTCCATCCGGGCTGGGCCGCCCAGGCGGGCATGACCGCGGCCAGCCTCGCCGGGGCCGGGTTCAAGGGCTGCGAGCGGCCCTATGACGGGCGCTTCGGCCTGTTCCGGATGCTGATGGGCGAGGAGGCCGCCGCCGTCGATTTCGCGGTGCTGACGGACGGGCTCGGAGAACGCTGGGAGCTGCTCGAATCAGCGGTCAAGCCGTTCCCGACCTGCCATTACACCCATGCCATTATCGACAGCGCGATTGCGCTCCGCCGGGACCACGGCCTCGCGCCGGACGATATTGCGCGCATTACGGTGCGGGTGCATGAGGATCTGATCGCGGCGCTCATGGAGCCGGAGGCGCTGAAGCGCCAGCCGCCGGACGACTACGCCGCGCGCTTCTCCGCCCCCTGGGCGGCGGCTTGCGGCCTGGCGCTCGGGCGGCTTGGCCTTGCCGAACTGGAGCCGGCGGCGCTCGGCGACCCGCAAGTGCTGGCGCTCGCGGCCCGTGTTGCGTGCCGCCCGGACCCGGACTCGCTCTTCCCGCGCTATTTCTCCGCCGGCGTCGAGGTCGAGACGCGCTCGGGCGGGCGGTTCGCCCACCATGAGCCGGTCAATCGCGGCGCCGGCGACCGGGCGCTGACCAATGCCGAGATCGTGGAGAAATTCCATGCCAACGCCGCCCCCGCGCTCGGCGAGGCGCGCGCCGGCGCCGTGGCCGCCCATGTGCTGGATATGGAGCGCCTGACCGGAAAGGCGTTGATGCAGGCGCTGGTATAGGCGCGGCGCGGTTTGCCCCGGCGCTGCAGGGGCCGCTATCCTCGCAGCCGAGATCCGATATTCCTGCAAGGCGGACCGATGACCCGGGACACGACCCTTTACGAACGCGACGGCGCAATTGTCACGATCACGCTGAACCGGCCCGAAAAGCTGAACGCCTTCGACGATGCGGCGGTGGAATCGCTGTCGGCGGCGCTCGCGCGGTTTGACGCCGATGCCGATGCCAATGTCGCCATCCTGCACGGGGCGGGCCGCGCCTTCTCCACCGGGGCGGATGTGCTGCGCCGCCAGTTGCGCCCGCGCGAAGAGCTGGAGCGCTTCGGCGGCCCGCAGGGGCGCGGGGCGGATTCGGGCCGCCTGCTGACCCATGCCGTCAACTGGAAGCCGGTGGTCGCCGCTGCGCATGGCTATGTCATGGGCCTTGCTGTCGGCATTGCGCTGGACTGCGACCTGCTTGTGGCTGAAGCGGGCACGCGCTTCCAGATCACCGAGACCTCGCGCGGGCTCGGCGGCTCGGTCTATTGGGGGCTGATGCGGCTGCGGGGCGCCGGCGCGTTCGGCGACGAGGTGGCGCTGACCGGGCGGTGGTTCACGGCCGAGGAAGCCGCCGCGGCCGGGGCCGTGAACCGGGTTGCGCCTGCCGGCGCCCTGCTGGAAACGGCCCGCGAGCTCGCCGACATGCTGAACGCCAATCCGCCGCTCAGCGTGCGCTCGACCGTGCGCGCGCGCCGGCGGGAGATCGCGCGCGTGCGGGCGGAGCTTTCCGCCGCCGCGCAGCCGGAGCGCCTGTATCTCACCGAGGATTTCCACGAAGCGGCGCTCGCCTTCAAGGAGAAACGCGCGCCGCGCCCCTTCAAGGGCCGCTGACCGGGGCGTGCGCCGATAAGCGGTGAATGAATGGCCCCGGGGAACGCCTTTTCATCCTATTGCCTTCCCGCGCAAGGTTTCGATCAGCCGCCGGGCATATGGAGACGCATCAATGACCCTGGTCGGATGGATCCGGCCCAGGATGCCAAAGGAATGACGTCCCTTGCCATACTCGCCCTTTGCGCATCGGCGGGTCGCGTTTTGCAATCCCCGGAGCACGTGTTCTTTCGGGACTTCGTCGATCTCTCGTCGGCCGGGGAGAGCATTGCGATTGAAGCCGCGGCCGTAATAGTCGGCAAGACCGTCGGCGTCGGCCAGAAACCATGCCTCCATGCATTGGACCATGAAGTGGGCGTGTTCGTCCATAGCATTGCTCGGTCTTTCCCAACGATCACGTCCCGCGAGATGCTGCCAGGGTTTAGCACCGTCCGCGACCGGATCTTCACTGTCCACCAACAGGACGACAAACTCCCCTTCCGTGTTTGACTTCAGCGCTACACAGAACCTTTCGAAGGCCTGCTGCCTGCCGCCGCAGGCGATAATTCTCGGCATATGTCCAGCAAGGCCCGCCTTCCTGAAGAACGAACTGAAGCCTTCGCGGCACCTCGTCTTCAAATCCTTGGAGTCGCCTCCTCCTTCGACATAAATCTTCACCAGCGGGTTCCCCCAAATTCCCCGGAGGTCCATAGCTCGCCCAGTCTGTATTTCTCGAGCCAATGGGACAGTTCATCCGCGTTCAGTCGCTTGAGTTTCGTTTGCCCGTCTTCCTTCTCACAGACGACGATGCTCTCGGGCGTATCCGTCAAGGCATCCACGAGCGTGTCCGAGTGTGTCGTGACGACGATCTGACACCGGTCGGAGGCTTCACGAAGCAAATCGGCAAGGCCTGGAAGGATGTCCGGATGCAGCCCGAGTTCCGGTTTCTCGATACAGATCATTTGCGGTGCAGAAGGATCGCACAATATGGCGAGCAAGCAAAGATAGCGGAGGGTGCCGTCAGACAGCCTGACGGCGGGAATAGGAACGTTGCCTTCCTTGAGAAACACCTGAACGCTGCCAACCTCAACCTGCACATAGTAGTCGTCTATGCCGCTATAGAGCTTTCGAAGCTCGGTGAGGAACTTCTCTTTTGCTTGGGAATTTTTCTCAAGGTGATTCAGAACCATGCCAAGATTCAGGCCACCCTCCACAAGTGAGTGATTAGGGAGATCGGCTCTTTGCGGTAATCGTGCCGGAGTATTTCGACCAAATGACCACTCGCGATAAAGGCGAATTCCGGAGAGCCATTTTCCAATGTATGTCAGTTCAGGATATTGAAACGGATCCTTGAACTGCGACAGGATAGATTGATCGACTGCAATACCCGTCAGGGGCAATTCACGTTGACTTCTTCTTCCGCTCTCGTCGCGGTAGGTCAGGGCAACATTGCCGCTTCGACGCTCCAGGTAGTGTATTGGTCTGTCCTCGGCTCCTCCTCGTTTCTCAACTTCTCCGATTTCCTCTTGGAAATTTGGACGTCCAAAGACGGAGCTGAACGCGAGAGAATAGCGAAGCAGATGTTTTTGCGGGAATGAGAGAGGCGCTTCCACGATCACCTCCACTCGCATTTCATTCATTTGCCGCTCGCCGCGCCAGATCCAGTTGTCGCTTCCGCCTCCTTCGCGTATCGGACCCATGAAGTCGCTCGGTGCAGCCCTCAGAAGACCGATTACTTCAATGAGATTTGATTTGCCGGAGCCATTGGGGCCGATCAGAACGTTGAGAGGTTTGAGTTCAAGCTCCTGAGCTTCCGGTCCGAATGACAGTATGTTCTTGAGCTTGATGCGGTGCATGAACATCGTGCCTCTCCTAAACCAACCGACGTCGATTGGCTCTTGCCCGACTGGGCTGTCGGAACCGCGCATGGCTGCGCCGACCTCTACCACAACGGTCTTTTTCACGCACAGAGCGCCGTTCCGGCGTCCAGGTGATCACCTTGCTGGCGCGAAATCGGGGAGGGACTCCGCGCCGCCGCTCAGGCGCCGCGGGCGGCGTGCCAGGCCCAGGCGGTGGCGATGACGGTGTCGAGATCGGAGAGGCGGGGCGTCCAGCCGAGTTCGCGGACGGCGCGTTCCGTCGCCGCCACCAGTTCCGGCGGGTCGCCGGTCCGGCGCGGCGCGGTCCGCGCTGCGATCGGGCGCCCGGTAATCCGGCGGTAGGCCTCGACCACCTCGCGCACCGAATGGCCGGCGCCCGCGCCGATATTGACAACCAGCGGTTCGCCGCCGCCGGCGAGCCGGTCCAGCGCCGCGATATGGGCGGCCGCCAGGTCCGACACATGGACATAGTCCCGGATTGCGGTTCCGTCCGGCGTCGGGTAGTCGGCGCCGAAAATCTCGATATGCCGCTCCAGCCCGAGCGCAACGCGCAGGACGCGGGGCACCAGATGCGTTTCCGGGTCGTGGCGCTCGCCGAGGCGGCCCTCCGGGTCCGCGCCGGCCGCATTGAAATATCGCAGCGCCGCGTAGCGAAGCCCGCCGGCCCGCGCAAAGGCGTCCAGCATCGCCTCCACGGCGCGCTTGGTCTCGCCATACGGGCTGACCGGGGCAAGCGGGGCGTCTTCGGAAACCGGAGAGGCCGGCGGCCGGCCATAGACCGCCGCCGAGCTCGAAAACACGATATGCCGCAGGCCGGCCGCCGTCATTTCCTCCAGCAAGGCAAGGCTGCCGGCGACATTCGCCCGGTAGAACGCCGCCGGATCGGCCGTGGACCGCCCGACTTCGATAAGCCCGGCGAAGTGGATGACCGCCTCCGGCTTCCAGGCGTCGAAGACGGCCCGCAGGCGGCGGCGGTCCTCCAGGCCGCCCGTCTCGCAAGGCCCCCAGCGCACGGCGTCCCGATGGCCGTTCGACAAATCATCGAATGCGACCGGCACATGGCCCGCTTCGGCCAGGAGCTTGCAGGTGTGGCTGCCGATATAGCCGGCGCCGCCGGTGACCAGGATCGTCGCCATGCCGCCTTCCCGGCCTTCAGGCGCGTTGGCCGGCCGCGGCCAGCAGCGCCAGCGCGCCTGCGGCATCGTCTGCGGCGGCGGCGCGTTCAAGCAATTGCGGCGCGATGAAACCGGCGCGCTCCATGTCCGCGAGCAGGCGGGCGAAGGGCGACCAGAAGGCGCGGTCCACCATGACGACCGGCTTGTCGTGCAGGCCGAGCGAGATCCAGGACAGCGCCTCCACCATTTCGTCCAGCGTGCCGATGCCGCCCGGCAGCGCGATGAAGCCGTCGGCGCGCGCGTGCATCACGGCCTTGCGCTCGTGCATGGTCCGGGTCACGACGAGTTCCGTGAGGCCGGGATGCATGACCTCGCGCGCCTGGAGGAATTCCGGGATGACGCCGACGACCTCGCCGCCGGCGGCAAGCGCGGCGTCTGCCAGGATGCCCATGAGGCCGACGCGGCCGCCGCCGTAAACGGTGCGCAGGCCGGCTTCGGCAAGGCGCCGCCCGGTCTCTTCCGCGAGTGCGCGCCGCGCCGGCGCGGTTCCGCTGCTGGAGCCGCAAAATACGCAGACGCTCTCGATCTTCGCCATGTCGAACCTTTCTTTCGGCGTATAAGGCAGGGTATGGTGCCATCGTAGCGAAACGGTAGTGTTCGTGACCCGCATTCTTCCCATAGCCGCCGTCGGCCTGGCGCTGGTGATCTACGTCTTGTGGCGCAGCGGCTCTCCCGACCCGCTCGATGCACCCGAGCCCCTGCCGGCGGCGGTGGAAACCGCGCAGCCGCCAGCGGGTGCCGCAACGGCGCCGCAACCGGAAGCTGCGGGGCCGAAGGATCCGGCGCCGGCCGGCGCGGCCGATGCAGCGCCCGATCCGGCGCCGGGCAAGCCGCAACTCGACATCGTGCGCATCGGCAAGGACGGCGACGCCGTGATCGCCGGCAAGGCCAGCCCGGATGCGTCGGTCTCCGTCGAGACCCAGGACAAGACGCTCGCAGTGGTCGATGCGGACAAACAGGGTAAATGGGTCGCCCTGCCCGACACGCCGCTGCCCGCGGGCGACCATGCCGTGACGATCACCGCGACAGGACAGGACGGCAAGACGGAAACCGGCGACAAGACGATCATCGTCTCGATTCCGGAAAAGGGCGCGGACCGCAAGCCTCTGGTGATCGCCGTGCCGACCACCGATTTCGGCGCCGCCCAGATCCTGCAGCGGCCGGATGCGGCCGCCGGGCCGCCAGCGCCTGATTCCCCGCCGCCGCCGAGGGAGCCGCCGCAATCTGCTGCCGCGTCCGGCTCAGCGCCGTCATCGGAGTCCGACCCCGCGAAACCAGCAGCGTCAACCGGTTCTACGGGCCGCCCCGCTTCTGCAGCATCAGCGCCGTCAGTGTCCGATCCGCCGCAATCTGTTGCGTCGGGGTCTGCGCCATCCTCGGAGTCCGCGCCGGCGACGCCTGTTGCTTCTGCTGTTTCTCCGGACCGCCCGGCTGCCGCAGCGCCGTCGGCGACCGATCCGCCGCGATCGGCAGAGGCTGGTTCAGCGCCGTCATCGGAGTCTGCGCCGGCGAAGCCTGTTGCTTCTGCCGTTTCTCCTGACCGTCCGGCTTCTGCAGCGCCGTCGGCGACCGATCTGCCGCGATCGGCAGAGGCTGGTTCAGCGCCGTCATCGGAGTCTGCTCCGGTGAAGCCGGTGGCGTCTTCCGCTGCTTCGGACCGCCCTGCTTCTGCAGCGCCGGCGGGATCAGCATCCGATCCGCCGCAATCTGTAGCGTCGGGTTCAGTGCCATCGTCGGAGTCTGGTCCGGCGAAGCCTGTTGCTTCTGCCGTTTCTCCTGACCGTCCGGCTGCTGCAGCGCCGTCGGCGACCGAACCGCCGCGATCGGCAGAGGCTGGTTCAGCGCCATCGTCGGAGTCTGCTCCGGTGAAGCCGGTGGCGTCTTCCGCTTCTCCGGACCACCCTGCTTCTGCAGCGCCGTCATCGGAGTCTGTGCCGGCGAAGCCTGTTGCTTCTGCCGTTTCTCCGGACCGCCCTGCTTCTGCAGCGCCTGCGCCGTCGGCATCCGAACCGCCGCGATCGGCAGAGGCTGGTTCAGCGCCATCGTCGGAGTCTGCTCCGGCGAAGCCTGTTGCTTCTGCTGTTTCTCCGGACCGCCCTGCTTCTGCAGCGCCTGCGGCGTCGGCATCCGATCCGCTGCGATCGGCAGAGTCTGCTCCGGCGCCGTCATCGGAGTCTGCGCCGGCGAAGCCGGTGGCGTCTTCCGCTTCTTCGGACCGCCCGGCTGCTGCGGCGCCTGCGGGTTCGGCATCCGAACCGCCGCGAACGGCAGAGGCTGGTTCAGCGCCGTCCTCGGAGTCTGTGCCGGCGAAGCCTGTTGCTTCTGCCGTTTCTTCGGACCGCCCTGCTTCTGCAGCGCCAGCGGGTTCAGCATCCGAACCGCCGCGAACGGCAGAGGCTGGTTCAGCGCCATCGTCGGAGTCTGCGCCGGCGAAGCCGGTGGCGTCTTCCGCTTCTTCGGACCGCCCGGCTGCTGCGGCGCCAGCGGTGTCGGCGACCGATCCGCTGCGATCGGCAGAGGCTGGTTCAGCGCCGTCATCGGAGTCTGCGCCGGCGGAGCCGGTGGCGTCTTCCGCTTCTTCGGAGCGCCCTGCTTCTGCGGCGCCAGCGGCGTCGGCATCCGAACCGCCGCGATCGGCAGAGGCTGGTTCAGCGCCGTCATCGGAGTCTGGTCCGGCGAAGCCGGTGGCGTCTTCCGCTTCTTCGGACCGCCCTGCTTCTGCAGCGCCAGCGGTGTCGGCATCCGAACCGCCGCGATCGGCAGAGGCTGGTTCGGCGCCGTCATCGGAGTCTGCTCCGGTGAAGCCGGTGGCGTCTTCCGCTTCTTCGGAGCGCCCTGCTTCTGCAGCGCCAGCGGTGTCGGCATCCGAACCGCCGCGATCGGCAGAGGCTGGTTCAGCGCCGTCATCGGAGTCTGATTCGGTGAAGCCGGTGGCCTCTGCCGGCTCTTCGGAGCGCCCTGCTTCTGCAGCGCCTGCGGCGTCCGGGCCGGATGCCGGCACCGGCGCGCGCACAACAGGGCAGGCCGGCGAAACCGCCGGGGCTGTGGCCGCAAAGCCGGCCTCCCCGGCGGAAACCGGCCCGGCGCCCGCGCAGCAGCAGGCGGCGGCCGGGGGGTCAAGCGAGCCGCAGCCGGGGGCGTCCGGCGTTTCTGTTGATTCGGTGGACTATGACGACAAGGGCAATCTCGCGCTTGCCGGAACAGCGGAGCCCGGTTCCATCGTCGAGCCGAGCCTTACCGCCCCTAATGCTGACAAAATGCCGCTCGGCTCGGCGAAGGCCGATGACGAAGGCCGGTGGCACCTCGAGGTCGAGCGCTCGGTTGCGCCCGGCCGCTACGACCTGACCGTCGAGGAACGCACCCCGGAAGGCGCGCCGCGCTCGCGCATCCGCCTGCCGTTTGAGCGGGCGGCGCCGATTACCGATTTCCCGGCCGGGCGCATCGTGGTCGTCCAGCCGGGCAACAGCCTGTGGCGGATCGCGCGGCGGGTTTACGGCCAGGGCATCCGCTACACCACCATCTACGCCGCAAACCTGGCGCAGATCGGCAATCCCGACCTGATTTTCCCGGGGCAGATCTTCTCGGTGCCGCAGGCGCATTAGGCGCCTGCGCAGGCGGGTCGAGATCAGGCGGCGGCGCGCTCCGCTGCCTCCTGCTCCCGGCGCTCCTCGTCGGGGTCGCGATAGGCCCGCTCGACATGGTAGGCGCAGTAGGAATGGGGCGCCAGCACCGGCGCGCCGCAATGGTGGAACGCCTCTTCCTGCGGGTCGCCGAACGGCCACTGACAGGTGCGGAAGGGCGAGATGCGGGCCGTCTCGAACAGGGCGCGGGTTGCAGCAGACATCGGGCATGTCTCCGGAGTTTTTGCGTTGCACCGAAAATGTTGCGTTGCAGCATGACTATCAAGCGGTGTTGTGCGCCGCACCGTCCATGCGCAACTGTCAGCGGCACAATTGGGCGGGGAAACGGGATTTCAAGGCCCTTGTCGCAGAAAAGGGAAAAATCCCTTACGCTTTCGCTCATGCAAGAGGTTTCGCGGCTGCCGGCCTGGCCCGGCCCTGGCCTGACACGGGTGCCTTTCGAGGTGTACCGCGACCCGGCGCTCCATGCGGCCGAGCAGGAGCGTCTGTTTCGCGGCCCCGTCTGGCATTTCCTCTGCCTGGAGGCGGAATTGCCGGAGCCGGCCTCATACCGCACCGCCTATGTGGGCGAAACGCCGGTGATCGTCAGCCGCGATGTCCACGGCCGGCTCCATGCGTTCGAGAACCGCTGCGCCCATCGCGGCGCGCTGATCTGCTTCGGCGAGGGCGGGCGCGGTCGGCGCATCCAGTGCGTCTATCACGCCTGGAGCTACGATCTGGAAGGCAATCTGCGCGGCGTCGCCTTCGAGAACGGCATTGACGGCGCGGGCGGTATGCCGGAAGGCTTCGACAAGGCCCGGCACCGACCGCGCAAGCTGCGCGTCGCCGCCTTCCGGGGCCTGGTGTTCGGCACGTTCCACCCGGATACGCCCGATTTCGAGCGCTGGCTCGGCCCCGAGATCCGCGCCCGGCTCGCCCGTGTGCTGCCGAAGCCGGCGGTCCTGCTCGGCCGCCACCGCCAGATGCTGCCGAACAACTGGAAGCTCTATGTCGAGAATGTGAAGGACAGCTACCATGCGAGCCTGCTGCACTCCTTCTTCGCCACCTTCCGGCTGAACCGCCTTTCGCAGGAGGGCGGCGTCATCGTGGACGAGAGCGGCGGGCATCATGTGAGCTGGTCGCGAATGCGCACCGACCGGCCGAACGCGGACTATGAGCAAGGCGGGCTGCGCGCCTGGAAGGACGGCTATGCGCTTGCGGACCCGCGCGTCATCCAGGGCCGCGACGAGTTCGGCGACGGCATCTCGCTGCAGATATTGACGGTGTTCCCGACCTTCGTCTCGCAGCAGGTGCAAAACACGCTGGCCGTGCGCCAGGTCGTGCCGAAGGGCGTGGACCGCACGGAGCTGCTCTGGACCTGCTACGGCTTCGAGGATGACGACCCGGAGCTTGCCGAACAGCGCCTGCTTCAGGCCAATCTCGTCGGGCCGGCCGGCTATATCTCGATGGAGGACGGGGCTGTGGGCGGCTTCGTGCAGCGCGGCGCGGCCGGCGCGGCAGGCCTCGACAGCGTGGTCGAGATGGGCGGCGCGGGAACCGAAAGCCAGCGCGGCCGCGCCACGGAAACCTCGGTGCGGGGCTTCTGGAAGGCCTGGCGGGCGGTCATGGGGCTGTGAGCGGCCTGCAGGACGCCATAGACGGCCTGTTTGCACGCTACGGCATGGCCATAGATGACGACCGGCTGGAGGACTGGCTGGCGCTGTTTGCCGAGGACTGCCGCTACCGCATCGCGTCGCGCGAGAATGTCGAGGCCGGCCTGCCGGTCTCGGTGGTCTATGCCGATGGACGCGCCATGCTCGCCGACCGGGTGGCGGCGCTCCGCCGGGCGAATGTCTATGAGCCGCAGCGCTACCGCCATGTCATCGGGCGTGCGGCGGTGGCGCCGGGGCCGCCGGTTTCGGGCCGCGCCGGCTATCATGTCGCCCGGATCATGCGGGAAGGGGATGTGTCGCTGTTCAGCGTGGGCGAATACCGCGCCGCCTTCAGCGGCTTCGAGGGCGGATTGCGCATAACGGAGATGACTGTGGTCTATGACAATGCCCGCATCGACACGCTGCTGGCGCTGCCGCTGTGAAGGCCGGGAACCGGGAAAGGGACAGCCTGCTGATCCGGGGCGCGCTGGCGCTTTGGGGCAAGGCGCCGGACGGGGTGCAGGCGGCGCGCGAGGACTCGCCGCTGGGTCCGGTCTGGCGGGTAACGGGGCCGGACGGCCGCAGCCGGCTGCATCCCTCGATCTCCGGGGCGCTGCGCCATCTGCGCGCGCTGCTGGCGCCGGAGCGGGCGGCGAGCCGGGTGCTGTTCGTCCGCAGCCCCGGCAGCGGCGCTGTCCGGGACCGCGGCGGGGAAACGGGGCCGAAATGAGCCGCGTCATCGCGATCACCGGTTTTCTCGGCAGCGGCAAGACGACACTGCTGAAGGCGCTGCTCGCCCATGAAGCGCTGGCGCAGGACGGCGTCATCGTCAACGAGTTCGGCGAGGTCGGCATCGACCATGCGCTGCTGGAGGCCGGGGAAGAAGAACTGGTCGAGCTCGGCTCCGGCTGCCTGTGCTGCGCCGCGCGGGGCGATATCGCCGCCGCGGCGGCGCGGCTGCAGGCGCAGCGGCCCTGTGCGCGCATCTGGCTGGAAACCAGCGGCCTCGCCGACCCGGCCCCGATCCTCCAGACCCTGATCGCCGCGCCGGGCCTCGCGGCGGGCGGGCTTGCCGCAACCGTCGATGCGGTAAACGGCGCCGGGACGCTGGAGCGCTATCCCGAAGCGGTGAAGCAGGTCGCGCTCGCAGACCTGCTGATCGTGACCAAGCGCGACCTGGCGGCGGCGGAAGGCCTCGAGGCCCGTCTGCGGGCGCTCAATCCCGGAGCAGAGATCGTCGATGCCCGGTTCGGCGCGCTCGACCCCGACCGGCTGCTGTCGGTCACGCCCCGGCTCGATGCGCCCGACGGCCACGATCATGCCGCAGGTGTCTCGACTTTCACGATCCGGCGTGAGGCAGCGGTGCCCGCCGTGGCGCTCACGCTCTTCCTGGAGACGCTGGCCGACGCGGCCGGGCCCGACCTGCTGCGGCTCAAGGGCCTGGTCCGGCTTGCCGAGGCGCCGGAGCGCCCGGCCGTCGTGCATGGCGTGCAGCATGTGTTCCATCCTCTGGAAAGGCTTGCCCGCTGGCCGGGGCCGGACAGATCGACCAGGCTGGTCGTGATCGGGCGCGGTATCCGGCAGGATTGGGCGGAGGCGCTTCTGGAGACGCTCATCGAGGAGGTGGCGCGATGTTTGACTTGATCCTGCGCAGCGACCGCGTGGTGACGCCGCAGGGCGCAGGCCCGCATGATGTGGCGGTTTCGGGCGAGCGCATTGCCGCGGTGGCCGAGCGGGGCGCGATCCCGGACGATGCGGCCCGGCGGGTGATCGATGCAACAGGGCGGATCGTCATGCCGGG
Source organism: Alphaproteobacteria bacterium (assembly GCA_965200785.1). Taxonomy (GTDB): domain Bacteria; phylum Pseudomonadota; class Alphaproteobacteria; order Bin95; family Bin95; genus Bin95. Next base: position 414,474 of record CBDAVA010000003.1, read on the forward strand.
CGGCATCGACCCCCATGTGCATTGCCTCTGGCACCTGCCGCTGCCGGACGGGACGGCGATGAAGACCGATCCGCCGGCGGTGGTGAGCCGCGCCGCGCTGCATGGCGGCACCACGACGATGATCGACTTCGCCGCCCGCAGCGAGCCGCTGCCGCTCCGGGAGGTCATCGCCCGGCGCGACGCCGAGTGGGACGGCGCCTGCTATTGCGACTACGCCTATCATGTGATGCTGCTGGGCGACATTCCGCCGGAGACGGTGGCCGAGCTCGAAACGGTCATCGCCGACGGCTATCCGACGGTGAAGATCTTCACCACGGACATCACGCCGTCGCGGCGCGGGCGCATGGTGCATTTCGGCGATATCTGGGAGGTCTTCAAGGCGATTACGCGCGCGGGCGGGCTCGGCGTCATTCACGCCGAGGACAACGATATCGTCATGCACATGTATGAGACGCTCATCCGCGAGGGCCGGGTCGGCTTCGAGAACATGGCGGAGGTGCATAACGCGCTCTCGGAGGACCTCTCCTTCCGCCGCGTGCTGCGGCTGGCGGAAGCCGAGCGCACGCCGCTCTACATGATGCATGTGAGCGCCGCGACCGGCGTGCAGGCGATCCGCGAGGCGCGCGCAAAGGGCAGCCCGGTCTATGGCGAGACGCTGCATCAATACATGCTCTATACCGCCGAGGACTACAAACGCCCCAACGGCCAGATCTTCCACACCTATCCCTCGCTCAAATCCGCCGAGGACCAGGCGGCGCTCTGGACCGGGACGCTGGACGGCGCCATCAATTGCGTCGCGACGGACGAGATCTGCTGCACCTTGCGCGTCAAGACGCTCGGCTCGCGCATCGACGACACCACGGGCGGCAATGCGGGCGTGGAGCCGCGCCTGGGCGTGATGTATGACGAGATGGTGACCCGGCGCGGCTACAGCCTGGAGCGCTATACGGACCTGGTCTCGACCAATGCGGCGAAGATCATGGGCCTCTGGCCGCGCAAGGGCGCCCTGGCGCCGGGGTCGGACGCCGATATATGCGTGCTCGACCCCGCGGTCCGGGGCGCGGTCCGCGCCGCCGACCTGCATGAGGCCGATTACAGCCCCTGGGAAGGCCACGCCATAACCGGCTGGCCCGCGATGACGATCCTGCGCGGCAAGGTGGTGGTGGAGGACGGCCGGTTCTTCGGCGACCCCGCCGACGGGCGCTATCTCAAGCGCACCGTCCCGGAGGCGATGCGGCAAAGCCCGGGCGTGTAAGCGCCCGGCTCGTCATGCCCGGCTGATTTGCGGGAAGGGAAAACCGCAGAGGAATCCACCGGTCATCTGCGTCTTGGCCCGTCGTTGCCGTTCATATTGAACAGGAGCGGTTGGCGATACTGGTTCTCCAGGACTTCATGCACAGTTTCCACATAATGCCGTTCCTTGACTACCTCGTTGTCATGGCCGTAACTTATCTCCATACGGACGCTGCACCGTAAAGCATCTCCCGGTTTTATGTCAACATTTCGTGCCTGAAATTCCTGTAGCCATTCGACATCTTCCATGCTTGCAGACAGGGATTTCTTCCCATGGCGAAAATCCCACATGCTCGATCCGAGATAGTCTGGCCGCTTGACAACCAGAACCATAGAAGGGACCATATGAGTCTGCGTTTCCCGGACAGCTAATGCCTCTATCCCCTCTACATCGAGGCGAATTGACAAATCGAAATGCGCCGGTTCTTCATCCGGCAATATCATGGATGCTTCGTCGCCCTCAACCAAGTGTCCCTTCACATTCTCGAATTCCTTGATGGCATTGACAAGCGCCTCTGGCTTCACAGGGGGATAGTCGCCGATATGGCGCACATCGGAGTTCTTCGCCAATTCCTGAATTTCGTTGGCCAAGAAATTAAGGTCGCGCGGATCGGTATCATTATCGATCCAGCGCAGCATCATATATTTGGCCTTCACAAGATAGTTACCGACTGCCTGTTTCCAATCTAGTTGCTTCAAGGCTTGATCGTCTACGGATGATAATAGGGTGCGAAACCAAGTTTGCAGGGACCCGGTCTCTATATCCTCCAGAATCAACACTGTTTCGATATTGGCGTCGATGGATGAAGCAAGTTCGCTGTCGAAATGTTCACATGCTTCGATGAAGGCGTGCGTTGCTGCGAATACGCGGGAAGCAGGGCCTTCGCCCTTCTTGAAATTGACATGAAATGCGAAATCCGCTTTTGGCGGCGGCGGCCTCCGTGTCGTAACCGTGATTTCGGTTGATGGCATGATCTTATCTTCTCGGGTCTCGGCCAGCCGCCCTTTTTCCCTGTCGTGCACGACCATCAACTACGCCGCGACATGGCGATGGACGACGTTGCACAAGCGGCGCATCTACTCTGAATCGGTATCGCATCGGCGTCAAGCAGGAGCCGCGGCGTTTCGGCTTGACCAGAACCGGCGCGACGACGATGCACGGGACGACTCGGCGTCTCGCAATCGGTTGGATGGCAGGATGACGGCTCCCGCGTCGGCGGTCTCGAACCGCCGATATTCTGCGAAGCCGGGGCGGCCTTTCGGTGTGTCCTTTACATTTTGGAGACGCGTGAGCGACCGCGGCCGCCAGGCGGAATTGCCGCTGCCAGCGCAGACTTGAAGCCCATAGACATGGCGGGCTGCCGGGCGGAAACGCCGGGGAGTCTTCCGGCGCTTTCCTGAAGAACCGCGCCTGCAGCGCTCGACAACCGCTTGCGGTGCGATTGCCGTCGGCCCCTGCCCCGGTCGGCGCTGCGTCAGCAGTTCGCCTTGATCCAGGCTCCGATCCACGCCGAGATCCGGGCCGAATGCGTGTCCATCATGAACATGTGGGTCGCGCCCGGGAAGCCGGCGTCGGGAAGCTCGACCAGTTCGGCCCGGCCGCCGGCCGCCCGGACCCGCTCGCCGAAAATGGCGGTTTCGCGGCGGGAGGCGGACCAGCGCGGCGAGAAGTCGATGAAGTCGCCCAGCAGCAGCAGCCAGGGGCCGCCGGTAACTGTTGCCGCGGAAATCATCCCGGCGGCGGGCCAGCCCGAGCCCTCGGCGGAGACCACGCCGCGAATACACTCCGGGTTCTCGACCGCCGCATGGCTGCCGAGATAGCCGCCCTGACTGTGGCAGATCAGAATGCAGGGGCCGATGCGCTGCAAGGCTGCGCCGACGCCGCGAATCTGGGCCTCCGAGGTCGACGTCCAGCGGGGCACGAATTGGCGCTGGAAGTTTTCGAGCGCATCGAGCGGAAAACGCTGGCCCTCAAACGGCTTGCCGGCTTCGAAGTCCTCCGGCCGCCCGAAGCGGAACAGGTCCCACGCCTCCGCGGCGGTCCGCATGACCGGGCCGCCGTCCCACACGCCCTCGATCGCGCAGAACCCCGAGCGGCCGCGTTCGACATTGTCGATCACATAGACCGCGAACCCCTGGCCGAGAAAGTCGTGCAGCCAGCCAGGCCGTCCGTCCGGCGTGGTCTCCCAGCACGCCCCGGTCAGCCCCCCGCCGTGAAGCAGGACCAGCGGGTGCGGGAATTTCTGTTCGGCGGGAATGAAATACTGGACATAGACCTGCTCGATCAGGAATTCGCCGTTGGGGTCGTATTCGTAGCCCAGCTCCGGCGTGTAATAGACGAGGCGCGTCTCCCGTCCCGACACGGCCACCATCCGGCCGCCGGCGTGAAAGCTCCCGAAATCCCTGAGTGCATACATGGCGTCCGGCCCGCCCCGGCTATTGCAACTGTCCGGCAGGATACCCGATTCGCCCCGCCGCCGCCGACGGGAAGAGGCCGCACACCGGTCCACCAGACCAAGCGCCCGGTCAGCCGCCCCCAGAAGCCGCACACCGGCATTCGAGGTCATCACACCGCCGCCAAAATCAGCCACGACAGCTCGCCTCTTCAAGCGTGCACAACGCATCAAAGCCGGGCGACACTCCATGCGCATCAGGGAACGCCTCTGCAGCAGAAAAAGCCGTCGTTGCCAAACAACCTTCTCACATGCAGATCCCCGATGCTCCAACCCTTGTGAGACATCCGGGGTAGCGAAGCCGCGCCCCGGGGCGTAGCGGTTTGCGCCGCGGGTCGATGGGAGCGCGCACATGGAAGGCAAGCCCGCGCGACATGTTGGAAACGGATGCCATCCGTTGGTTGCTGAACGTGAACCGGAGGCTGGAACGCGGAGGATATTGGTCAGCTACCTGGTGTTGGGCGAAACGATCTCGTTTCGTTTGATGATGCTGGATGAGGGTGACGTAGCGCGCATCTTCCCCGAGTCGCCCCGAACACGATCGCAATCTTTCCATTGTAATGTGATGGGAAAGCTGCGGTCCCAGACAATGCCTATCGTTGCTCCACCTTTTCGGTGCTTGGCCTACAGAAATAGCTGTTCGTCAAATCACTAGCGAAAACTGCTTGGGTTCATCGTCTGGTTGAAGCTTTGCATACAGCGTCTGCGAATTCTGCGATGCAATTTGGTCGAGAACATCGTCGGACTGAATGCGCGAATGCAGCCAACGCCGCCGCCATGCGTTCGCGATCCAATCCGCAGCAGCCAGCCTGTTCTGTTTGCCTTGGACCAATCCGATCAATTGTTCACTAGGCCCTTCGGCTAGCGCACAAGCGTAAAACAGGCGCGGCGTAGCGTGATTGAGAATATCGTCACTCTCAATCCCGAGAGCGTCCAGTCCTTCTCGTATCTGGCGCAAACGTGGGCTGGCACCCTCCCCGAACCGGTTATTGATTCGGCGCGCACCGTATGTAATTTCGGAAAATTCCCGTAGTCTCTGGACCGTATCAGGTGACAGATGTACAGTCCCGTAACCTGCTGTAGTTTCCTCGAGCCGTATCCATTCAAGGCCAGAGGTCAACCCGTAATAAATGCCGGGTTTGAGAGCCAATCTGTTATACTGGCTGCTTCCGCCACCATATAGGGAGGTCGTGGTTAGCACCATGAGGTCGGCAGATCGGCAAACTGGGCGTCCCGCCATTTGCGAGCTGATGATGCTTACATGCGATTCATATTTGGCCTCCCAAGCATCGTGCGCCTCCCGGGATGCAGCTAAAAGTGCCACCAGCTTTCCGCCAAGAAGCGCGTTGTAAGGCGCGACGGCGCCGCACACGCTCAAGTCCGCAATCCGACTGGCAAGACCGGCCTTTCGCACCTCCTGCAATGCTATAGATATTGCTAGTTTTTCCGATGTCCCTTCGAGACAATGCATTGCTAATTCTTCACCGTCAATGTCTTTGAAGGACATATTGAAGATCATTTTAGCTCGAAGCAATCGTGCCAAGGTTTCGGCCCGCTTACGCACATAAAGTATATCCTCGGAAGCGCTACGCCAGTTATCCTCACTCCAATCCTGGTTCGCATGATCCTTCTGTGAGCGAATACCGCCTGCACCGGTACTGTATGCCTTGCGCAGGAAATTGTCTCGTTGCGCAGCGGCTCCGGCTGCCAACCGCTCTAGATCGAAGATCAGATTTTCTGTGGGATTTGCAAAATCACCGCTGCTGGCGAAATCATCGTGGCGAATTTCGGAGATGCTGTCATTCAACCGCGTGCGCAACGCCTCCACGGCGTCATCAGCAGACCAAACACCGTCCCGGAGCGCCTTAGCGAATGGATCCGGCGTCCATCGCAACCAATTGTCTCGCGGTTTGGTGCGCAGTATCGGGCTGGCAAGCAGGGCAATACCGATCACTGGTCGGTTGGGCCGCGCCTCATTGCGGATGAGCAAGGGTAATTGTCGGCCAGGGATCGGCCGATATTCTAAGGACCAAGAGTGGCGGAAAAAACGCCAAATATCCATGAGGCGTAACCCGGTCGTCCTGCAACGTGCATCGTCGCTAACGATCTCGATGGACGGCCGCACAATCTGCCTGAGCGCTTTCAGACTGGCCTCAAATGGCTTCTCACGGGTGGCGCGCAACGCACGTGCAAGGTCGGAGCCGTCGTCCACCAGGTCGAGTACCGAGGCCATTACGCCGCCTCGCCAACGTGAATCCGTAACACGATCGAGAAATTTCCGAACGGCAGGTTGTTTCAGTTGACGCCGTTGACCGATCTGGAGAGCATGACGCAACCGGCGCTTGGCGTCCTCGACAGTCTCCGATCCCGTGCGCAGGCCGGGTGGGGTGAGTTCAATCATGTCTTCCGGCGCGGCGATTTTCCATCCATGGTCAAGAAGATCGGCCAGCACGAGCGCCGTTGTGCGCAGTTGCAGGCTCCAGGGTTCGCCCCGCCATCCGGCGTCGAGGGAACGCAGAGCCGTTTGGAGTTGCAGTGCATGTGCCTGTTTTGTGCGGATCAAAGCGCACAACTTCAACATAATGGTCCGAGGGAGATACGGAGTGATCTTTCGCACCTCCCTTGACATATCCACTTTGCCCTCCTGTCGGTACCGACTTTACCCCATTATATCCACACGGAACCCGGGCCCCCGTCACGGGCCCGGTTCACGTCATGTGAATTGCGGTAGGCAGCTATGCCGCATCAGATAGGCTCTCGTCCTCATCACTGTCCACTGCACCGCCGTCCTGCTGCCCGAGTTGCCCGAGAGCCACCTCCATCTTGCTTGACCATTGTCCGATTTCATATTGGTACCAGAGTTGTTTGTCGTTCTGCACCTCTAGCACTCGATCACCGATGGAAAACAACAGCAATTCCAGCGCCGCCCTCACGTCCGGAGTGCTTTTCGGGCCGGAATGCACCTCCTGGAAAAACCGCGAGGCTTTGTTAATGAACAGGCATTTCGCGCCGCCGATCTGCTCAACCCGGAAAAAGGGCGCTCCCGGAAGGTGGTCGAAGGCTACTTTGTGGCTCCGGTCCGCTACCTCCAATTCCAAGTCTCGCAGCGCAGCGGCAGGGTCCTGGCCGGTTTCGTGCGCCCGTCGCGCTGCCTCCCGCTGAAGACCCTCGCTCCCCCGTCGTCGCCGGCGCTCCTCCGTGTTGCGGTCGGGCCTGGCAGCGGTTAGTGCGGCGGTGCGTTCCATCGCTTCTTCGGAGGCCCGTTTCTTACCCCTGTTCCGTTCACGCCGACCGCGCATCTCGGCGCGCTTCTCACCAGACTTCTTTCGCAGTTGACTGATAGCCTTGCGGAGACCGGCTTCCCGCAGCGAATCCCAGATCCTTTCCGATACATCGACCCGCTGTTTCGAGGTTGAGATATTGAATTCTTCATCTAACACCGCAGGGAAGTCGACCTCAATCTTGATGTAGCGGTCGTTGTTCTGGAGGACGGCAATTGGATTGCGCGCAACTACATCAATGATTCGTCCGTTTCGGGAGAAGATGATGCCATTGTACTCTTCGAGGATTCGGAAGCGTTCGTTAGCATTTCGACCTTGAGCGGCGACCATCTTGTCTATGGAGGCAAAGTCTGGCGGCATCCATGACATCCGCACTTCTATCTTGCCCTTTACTTGCTTGGTAATTGGATCCTTAACACCGAGCGTAATCGGCGTCAAGGCCTCAGCGCGTTGTTCATCCAGATCGTAGTAACGATAACCTGGAGTGGTGAAAAGCGGATCGATAGCTTCGACTCGTTCGCCGTTTACAACGATATCGAAATCACCGCGGAGCTTATGATAAGCTACGCCGAAATGCTTCATGAGGAATTTGTGCAGCCCCTGTTTTGTCGTCCGGTTCAACTTATCCAGCTTCTCCATCACGATGACTGTTCCATGTTGCCATATGCCCGCCATCTGTTTCTCGATGTAGCTGCTAACGAACGGCGGCAATTGTGCTTGGCGCGCTTCCGGAACGACGATAAGACCTCTATCGTCGGTGTAGTCTCCATCCGCGATCTCGTCGAGGTCGATCGTGACCGCATGGATGCGGCCGCCATCCACCTTGGAATAAACGGTGTAGCGTCGGCCTTGGCTGATCGCCGAACTGGGCAGGCCGTAGCCGTAGCGACCGAAACCCGAGCGATCGTTCTCGCGATGGGTGCCTCCCCAGGTTACGGCCGCTCGGATCATGTTCGGTTCCATGCCATGCCCGTTGTCTATCACCGCTAACTCCGAAGGCTTCTTGTCGGAGGATGTGCCATCGAAGCCATACACAATGTGTACTTGGTCGGCATTGGCCTGATAACCATTGTCGATTTGCTCATCGAGCGCCGTGCCCGTGTGCTTGTAGCCGATGTCCCGGATGCCGCGAACGAAGGCGTCTCCTACGGTGAGGCCGAAGTTGAACCGCATCTGCTTCAACCTGTCGACGTACTTCTGCTGCTGCCGGATACTGGAAGTTGTCATGATCTTCTCCATGCGGGTAGAGATGGATGGCGGTTAGTCAAACAGGCCGCTGTATTGAGGCCCAATCTCGGACTGCAGGCGTTTAACGGCCTTTGCGCGGAGCTTGACGACCGCAGCAGGACTGATGCTCAGCGTTCGAGCTGCCTGCGAGACGCGCCGTTCTCCGAAGAAGAGCAAGCAGATCACCGCCTGCTGCCGGTCCGGCAGGCTGTTGACGGCCTTATGGAGCAGTTCGCAAACGAGCCTTCGATCCAACAGGTCCGGAACATCTGGAGCCGGATCGGGCACGTCGAGGATGCCGCCGCCTTGCCGATGTGTTTCGCTGAGGCAATCCAAGGAAAGAACGCCTTGAAAGGGCGAGCAGTATATGTAGTTGTCCAAAGCCATGGCCATGGCAGAACTCCTTAGCACTGTTGGCGGAGGCTCTGCAAAAGGCCCATATCGCGCGGAGCACGAAATTCAGTCCGCCTGCTTTACCAGGAGTATGTGACCCCCAGAGCGAACCTCCATTGAGGATGACAGTAGCATCGGAGGCGGCTAGTCTTAACCCCCTTCGCTAAGAAAAATCGGCAGTGTGAGACCGGAGGCTGTCATGGGTGTGGTATTCGGGCTGTATTCCACGCGCGAAGGTGTCGTGCGCCATGTAGACCGGACGGCGGATACGGCAGCTAAGGACCTCGATATGCTTGTCACCAAGGCGCTCGACCAGGAATCTGGTGCGCTGCTCGATTGGATTCGGAACGAATGGCGTCTTGGCCACGAAATACGCTCTTATGTCATACAAGACGAGATTGTCGTGGCTGATCTGGAGATGTTCGAGACATACTGGCGCGCGCAATTTGCCGGCTTGCTGACTGTCGCGCCCTCCGCAAATCCAAACGGCTGGAGCTCAGCGCTTGGCCAGCATATCAACAACACCATTGCAACGATGCTGAAAGGCAGCGACGCCGGCGCCACAGAACAGACTTAGGCAATCTGACGCGCCGACGAGTGACGCATCATTGCGATCTTCGAGCCGCTATTGCCCCACCGGGCTTGCCCCGCGCCGCAGACCGGATTATTGGACCGCGCATGAGCGGATTCGATGTGATTGTGGTGGGTGGGGGCCATGCCGGCTGTGAGGCGGCCGCCGCGGCGGCGCGGATGGGCGCGCGCACGCTGCTGGTTACGCACAAGCTCGACACCATTGGCGAAATGTCGTGCAATCCCGCGATCGGCGGCCTCGGCAAAGGCCATCTGGTGCGCGAGATCGACGCCCTGGACGGCATCATGGCGCGCGCCGCAGACCGGGCCGGCATCCAGTTCCGGATGCTGAACCGCAGCAAGGGGCCGGCGGTGCAGGGGCCGCGGGCGCAGGCGGACCGCGCGCTCTACCGCCGCGCCGTGCGGGCGCTGCTCGAGCAGCAGCCCGGCCTCGAACTGCGCGCCGGCGCGGTGGAAGACCTCATCCTCGACCGGAGCGGCAGGATCGCCGGAATCGCCACCGCCGGCGGAGAGCGAATCGGCGCGCGCAGCGTGGTGCTCACCACTGGCACCTTCCTGCGCGGCATGATCCACATCGGCAGGAAAACCGTGCCGGCCGGCCGGGTCGGCGATGCGCCGGCGGTCGGGCTGGCCAAGGCGCTGGAGCGGCTCTGCCTGCCCATGGGCCGGCTCAAGACCGGCACGCCGCCGCGCCTGGACGGCCGCAGCATCGCCTTCGACCGTCTGGAGGAGCAGCCGGGCGACGACCCGCCCGTGCCGTTCTCCGCCATGACAGACCGCATCCGGGTGCCGCAAACCGTCTGCCATGTGACGGCCACCACGCCGGCCACCCATGCGCTGGTGCGCGGCAATCTCGGCGAAACCGCGGTCTATGGCGGCCGCATCGAAGGCGCGGGGCCGCGCTATTGCCCCTCCATCGAGGACAAGGTGGTGCGCTTCGCCGACAAGACCGGCCACCGCATCTTCCTGGAGCCGGAGGGGCTCGACGACCCGACGGTCTATCCGAACGGCATCTCGACGGCGCTGCCGGAGGCGGTCCAGCGCGCCATGCTGAAGACCATTCCGGGCCTCGAAGAGGCCGTCATGCTGCGGCCGGGCTACGCCATTGAATATGATTTCGTGGACCCGCGCGCGTTGCGTCCGACGCTGGAGCTGCGGGCCTTGCCGGGCCTCTATCTGGCCGGGCAGATCAATGGCACGACCGGCTATGAAGAGGCCGCTGCGCAGGGCCTTGCCGCCGGGCTGAACGCCGCCGGCGCCGGTGTCGTGTTTGACCGCGCCGAAGCCTATATCGGCGTGCTGATCGACGATCTGGTGACGCGCGGCGCCGATGAGCCCTACCGCATGTTCACCTCGCGCGCGGAATACCGGCTGAGCCTCCGGGTCGATAATGCCGACCTGCGCCTGACCGGGCGGGGCATCGCGCTCGGCTGTGTCGGCCCCGAACGCGCCCGGCGGTTCGAGGCGCGGCGCAGCGCGCTGGCGGCGGCGGCGGCGCGGCTCAGGGCGCTCGGCGGCTCGCCGGAAGCGCTTGCCGCACACGGCTTCCGCGTCAATGCGGACGGGCGGCGGCGGAGCGCGTTCGACCTGCTCGGCTATCGCGGCGTGGACTGGGCGCAGCTTGCCGCCGCCTGGCCGGAACTGGCCCATATCCCGGCCGCCATCGCAGACCAGCTTTCGATCGATGCGGTCTATGCAGCCTATCTCGAGCGGCAGGCCGCCGATATTCGGGCCTATCGCAAGGACGAGGCGCTGCGCCTTCCCGAGCATCTCGATTATGCGGCGGTCCACGGCCTGTCCAGTGAGGCGCGGGAGAAACTCGCGGCCGCAAGGCCCGCGACCCTCGGCGCGGCCGGGCGGATGCCCGGAATCACGCCTGCGGCCGTCACCCTGCTATTGCGGCATGTCCAGCGCGCTCGCGCCTGAAGACTTTGCGCGGACGATGAATGTTTCACGTGAAACATGCCTCTGCCTGGAGCGGTATCTGGACCTGCTGCGCCGCTGGCAGGCGCGGATCAATCTGGTCGGCGCCGCCACCCTCGAAGACCCGTGGCGCCGCCACATGCTCGACAGCGCGCAGCTGGCGCCGCTGGTGCCGGCGGGCGCGCGGGTCGCCGATCTCGGTTCGGGCGCGGGCTTCCCCGGCCTGGTGCTGGCGCTCTTGCGCGGCGGCCCGGTCGATCTGATCGAAAGCGATACGCGCAAGGCGGTGTTCCTGCGCGAAGCGGTGCGTGTCACCGGGGCGCCGGCGGCTGTGCATAATGTCCGCGCCGAACGCCTGGCGCTTGCCGCGGACGCGGTTGTGGCGCGGGCCTGCGCGCCGCTGGACCGGCTGCTCGGCCTGGCCGCGCCGCTGCTCGCGGCAGGCGGCATATGCCTGTTCCTCAAGGGCGCGCGGGCGGAGGAAGAACTGCGGGCGGCGCGTATGCACTGGCGGATGACCGTGCGCCGCCGCCCGAGCCTCAGCGCGCCGGACGGTGTTGTGCTGGAATTGAGCGATATTGCGCGTGCCGGGTGACGCCGCACGCATCCACGCCGTGGTCAACCAGAAGGGCGGCGTCGCCAAGACGACCACGGCCGTCAATCTGGCGACGGCGCTGGCGGCCACCGGGCGTCGGGCGCTGGTGATCGATCTCGACCCCCAGGGCAATGCCAGCACCGGCCTCGGTATCGGCGCAGACAGGCGGCAAGCCGGCGCCTGGGACCTGATGCTTGCCGGCGCAGGGCTTGACGACGCTGCAATCGCAACCGGCATTGCAGGGTTCGACCTCGCGCCTTCCACGGAACGGTTGTTCGGCGCGGAAATCGAGCTCGCCGGCGTGCCGGCGAGGGAGAGCCGGCTGCGCAACGCGCTGGCCGGCGCTGGCCGGCGCTACGATTACGTGCTGATCGACTGCCCCCCGTCGCTGGGCCTGCTGACGATCAATGCGCTAACCGCCGCGGGGCGGGTGCTGGTGCCGCTGCAGACCGAGTTCCTTGCGCTGGAAGGCCTGGTGCATCTCAAGCAGACCGTCGAGGGGGTGCGCGCCGCGCTCAACCCCGGCCTGACCATTGCCGGCATCCTGTTGACCATGTCCGACCGCCGCAACCGCCTGGCCGTGGAGGTCGAGGCCGATGTGCGCGGACACCCGGAGTTCGGCCGCCTCGTCTATGAGACGGTCATTCCCCGCAATGTGCGGGTGTCGGAGGCGCCTTCCCACGGCAAGCCGGTTATCGTCTACGATATGCGGGCCAGCGGCTCGCAGGCCTATATTCGCTTTGCCGGCGAGTTTCTGCGCCGCGAGGAGGGCGTGCGATGACCAGCGACAAACCGGCCTCTTTGGGCCGCGGCCTTTCGGCCTTGATCCCCGATGCGCCGCCCCCGGGCGGAAACGAGCCGTCCGGCGGCCGGACGGTGCCCGTGGACCGTCTGACGCCCTGCCGCCTCCAGCCCCGGCGGCAATTCGACGACGAGGCGCTGGAGGCGCTGACGCAGTCGATCCGCGACCAGGGCGTGCTGCAGCCGATCCTCGCGCGCCCGGTGGCCGGGGCCGTGGACCGCTACGAGATCGTCGCCGGCGAACGGCGCTGGCGGGCGGCGGAGCGCGCCGGGCTCCGGGAAGTGCCGGTGACGGTTCGCGCGCTCGACGACCGGGCGGCGCTGGAGGCGGCGCTCGCCGAAAACATCCAGCGCAACGCGCTTTCGCCGATCGAGGAAGCCGAAGGCTACAGGCGCCTGCAGGAGGAGTTCGGCTGCACCCAGGAGCGGCTTTCGCTCGCGGTCGGGCGCTCCCGCCCGCATATCGCCAACATGCTGCGGCTGCTCTCCCTGCCCGGCGAGGTGCGGGACCTGCTCGATGCGGGCCGGCTCTCGGCCGGGCACGGGCGGGCGCTGCTGTCGGCGCCCGACCCCGCCGGCCTGGCGAAGCGCGTCCTCCGCGAAGGCCTCAGCGTGCGCCGCGTCGAGTCGATCCTCAGCACGCCGGCGGGCCGGCGGCGGCGGGCGGCGAAACCGGCCGCCGCCAGGGACGCCGACGAGCTGGCGCTGGAACAGGAGCTCGGCGACCTGCTGGGCCTCAAGGTGTCCCTGGCGCAGAAGGGCGAGGGCGGCAGCCTCACCCTGCACTATGGCAGTCTCGACCAGCTCGACGACCTGCTGGACCGCCTGCGGCGCTGAGGTTCAGGGCAGGCTGAGGATACGGCTGCGCAGCCTCAGCAGCAGGCCGTCCACGCCGCCCGATTCGAGCACGATCGACGAGAACTCCTCGCGCTGGGCGATAATCATGCTGACCCCTTCGATCACGAGGTCCGTGATGGCGTAGCCTTCGTCCTTGCGGTCGACCCGCCAGTCAAGCAGCACCGGCGCGCCATTGCTGCGCGAAGCCGTGGTATAGACCATCGACCAACCCTCGAAATCCCGCACACCGTCCACGGCGATGCGCAGGCCGGCCAGATCCTCGAAACGGCGGGTGTAGAGGCCGGCCAGATAGTCTTCCAGAAGTTTGGCGAACTCCGCGCGCTGCTCCGGCGCCGCCCGGCGCCAGTGCCGGCCCAGCACCAGCTTGCCGATCGTCGTCAGGTCGAAATCGCGCTGCAGGACCGCGCGGAAACGCGCCTTCCGCTCCTCCAGCGGCACCAGGGGATCGGTCAGTTGCGGCAGCGTGCTGTCGGCAAGCGCCTGGATGAACCCGGCAGGGGTGCCGGCGGCTGCGGCCGGGCCGGCGGCAAAGGCGCAGATCAGGATCAGGGCAGTGGCGGCGCGGCGCAGAAACGGCATGGGGGGCAGACTCCGGTTAGTTTCGGGCTGGCGGGGATTGGGCCGGCTTGCCGCCGCGCCGGAAGTCCGGCCGGGGCGGCGGATAGACATAGTCGTCGGCCGCCTTGTCGCCGCTCAGGGACTGGATGTCCTTGCCGGCCTCGGCCTCGAAGGCCCGGCGCTGGCGGTAGAGCGTGCGGATGAAGGCGTAATAGTCGAGCGAGCCTGCCTTGAAATCGTCCAGCGTATCCAGGTTGCGGTGCCGGAAATCGAGTATCGCGGCGGTCGGGCGGATCAGCGGCAGGTAGTCGAGTTCGAGGCGCCGGAACGCGATATCGACGGGATCGGCAACGCCCTGGACCATGAGCCCGGCGGCATCGCGAACATTGGAGGGGCCGGCGATCGGCAGCACCAGATAGGGGCCTTCGCCGATCCCCCAGGCCGCCAGGGTGCCGCCGAAATCGGTTTCGCGGTGCGGCAGGCCGTAATCCTTGGCGGCGTCGTGCAGGCCGGCGAGGCCGACGGTTGTGTTGAGAACGAAACGCTGCAGGGTTTTCCCGGAGCGCTGCCACTCGCCCTGGGCGACGTCATTGACGAAGGTAAAGGGCAGCGACAGATGGCGGACCAGATTGTGGATTCCCCGCCGGGCCGGCGCCGGCACAAGGAAGCCGTAAACCACGGCGGCCGGACGGAGCACGAAAGTGTCGAGCGTTTCGTTGAACGCGAAGATCATCCGGTTGAACGGCTCCAGCGGGTCGCCATAGGCGATATGCTGCGGCTGCCCGCCGGCGCTCGACGGCAGCGGCGCAAGAGCGCAAAGCAGGCAGGCCAGCAGCGCCGCGGCGAGCCGGCGCCGGGGGGCATGGCGGCGGGACGCAGCGGTCCTGCTCTCCGATCCCTCTTGCATAAGCGTTTCCGCGTCCCCGGAGCATGATCTTGCATAGGGGTAGCATATCACGAACAGCGTTGCGACGGGCCGGCCCAACGCGGACAGAGACTCCCGCCCCTCCGCTCCGGACGCCCCGGCGCCGCCCCGGACCCCCTGTTGTCGCCCCGGACGCCCCTACTGTCGCCTCCGATCCTTCCGCAGGGCCGACACGGCGGAGGACGGCCCCCGGCGCTCCGCTCTGCGCCGGCCGGGGTGACGACAAGGGAGGCGATGCAAGCGGCGTGGCACGGCGGCGCGTTCCGAAAAACCCGCCAGCACGGGCCTTCGTTGCAAACGGAGACACGACCCTGCCCCGGGTCGTGTCTCCGTGTCACATTCGCGTTCGTCTGGCAGAGTCAGCCAGGGGCTTGAGAGGCCCGGCCCTCCGCTCCGAACGCCCCGGCGCTGCCCCGGACCCCCTGTTGTCGCCCCGGACGCCCCTACTGTCGCCCCGGCCCTGAGCCGGGGCCCAGCCTCCGATCCCTCCGCAGGGCCGAAACGGCAGAGGATGGACCCCGGCTCTCCGCTCTGCTCCGGCCGGGGTGACAAAAGAGAGGCGAGATATGCGGCGCGGCACGGAGGCGCGTTTCGAAAAACCCGCCGGCACGGGCCTTCGTTGCAAACGGAGACACGACCGCCGGGTGACAGGGCGGGTAAAGGCTCCTATAAGGCGTCGGCGATATGTTGCAATCCATCGTCATTCGTCTGTCACCGGCCGCGCGGCGCGGTGCGGAACCCGAGTCGTGACGCTCGCGGTTTCGTTCGAGTTCTTCCCGCCGAAGACGCCCGCCGGGGAGGCCGGCCTCCGGCGGACCCTGGATGCGCTGGCGCCGCTCGACCCGCGTTTCGTGTCGGTCACATGCGGGGCCGGCGGCGGAGCGGGGGCGGGCCGGCATGCGCGCACGGCGGCGGTTGCGGCCCGCATCCTCCGCGACGGCGGGCCGCCGGTCGCCGCGCATCTCACCTGCGCCGGCTCGCCGCGGCGGGAAATCGACGCCGCGGCGCAAACCTGCTGGCAAGCCGGCATCCGCCATATCGTCGCGCTGCGCGGAGACCCGCCTTCCGGCATCGGAGGGGCCTACCGGCCGCATCCCGAAGGTTATGCCTACGCCCTCGACCTGGTGGCCGGGCTGCGTCGGCTGCATGATTTCGAGATCAGCGTCTCCGCCTATCCCGAAGGCCATCCCGATGCGCCCGGCGCCGCCTTTGAAATCGACTATCTGAAGCGCAAGCTGGACGCCGGGGCGGCGCGCGCCATCACGCAATTCTTCTTTAAGACGGAACGGTACCTCCGGTTTCGAGACCGGTGCCGCACGGCCGGCATAGACTGCGAGATCGTGCCCGGCATCCTGCCGATCGGGAATTTCGCCCAGACGGCGAGGCTGGCGGGCCTCTGCGGCGCGCACATCCCCGGCTGGCTCGGCGCCCAATTCGAGGGCCTGGACGACGATCCGGAGACGCGGCGCATGGTCGCCGCCACCATTGCTGTCGAGCAATGCCGCCGCCTGGAAGCCGAAGGTGTCGGCAGTCTGCATTTCTACACCCTGAACCGGCCGGAACTGACGCGCGCGGTCTGCCACATGCTGGGCGTGCGCCCGAAATTGCAGCAATCGGCGGCGTAAGCCCCCGGCTATTTCCGGGTCAGCGAAAACTCGATGCGGCGGTTGCGCCGATAGGCTTCCTGCGTGCGGGCCGAGTCGAGGGGGTGGAACTCGCCGAAGCCGGTCGCGGCCAGTCGTTGGGCCGGCACGCCTGTCTTGACCAGCAGCTCCACCACCGCAATCGCGCGCGCGGCGGACAGCTCCCAATTGCTGCCATAGCGGGAATTCCTGAGCAGCCGCCGGCGGTCCGTATGGCCGTCCACGCGCAGCACCCAGTCGAGGTCTTCGGGGATGCGCGCCGCCACATCGGTCAGTGCCGCACCGATCTGGCGCACATTCTCCGCCCCGGCCGCATCGAGGGTCGCCGAGCCGCTTCGGAACAGCACCTCGGAAGGCAGATAGAAGCGGTCGTCCTCGGTCTGCACCAATTGCTGCCCGGAGAGCGCCTCGCGCAGCTGGCCGACAAACTCGGAACGGAACCGGCGCAGCTCATCGATCTTGCGCACCAGGGCGCTGTTGAGCCGCGCGTCGAGCACCAGCGTTTCCGCTCCGTCGGCCTCTGCCGCCGATACCTCGAGCGCGGCGTTCAACTGGCGAATCTGCTCCTTGAGCACCTGGATGTTGGAGGCCAGGCGCGCGATCTCGGCCTTCGCCAGACGCGCCTCCGCCTCCGCCCGTTCGGCCCGCTCCCCGAGCCGGGCCAGCCGGTCCGCCTGTTCGTTCTTCTGCGCCTCCAGCTTCTCCCGCGCCGCCTCAAGCGCCTTGCGGAGCGCTTCCAGACGCTCGATTTCCGCAATTCGCTCGTCGATCTCTCCGCGCAGCGCCGCAAGCCGGTCCCGGCTTTCCTGGTCGATCGCGTCGAGATCGGCCAACCGGTCTCGCAGGCGGGTGTTTTCGACGGCGAGGTGCACGATGCGTTTTTCGGCCTCGTCATAAGCGCTGGCCGGCACTGTCGCGGCGGCTTCGGCGCCGTCGCGCTCCACGACCGAGCGCATGAGCTGCAAATCCTCATTGCTCCGGGAGAGTTCGAGCCGGGCCTCGGCGAGGCGCTCGCGCGCCTGCGCCAGCTGCTCGCGGAGTTCGGCCGCCGCCGCCTGCGCCTCGTCCCGGCGGCGCTGCCCGGCGCGCTGCTCCGTATTGCGTTCCGCGACGGCCTCGGCAAGGGCCGCCTCCAGCCGTGCGATTTCGCTTTGCTGCGCATCCCGTTCGGCCCGCGCGGCGCCAAGCCGCTCGGCGAAGGACGCCGCCTCGGCCTGCGCCTTGGCAAGCGCTGCCCGGAGCCGCTCCGCCTCGTCTTGCTCGGCGTCCCGTTCGGCCCTGGCGTCGTCGAGCAGCAGACCGAGCGAGGCCGCTTCCGACTGCGCCGATCTGGACGCGCGCTCCAGCGCCGCGATGCTTGTCTGCGCCGTCTCCGCCTCTTCGGCGAGCGCCGCCCGGAGCCGCGCGATTTCCTCCCGCCCCGCCGCCAGTCCGGCTTCGACCTCCGCGATCCGGACGGTCAGCGCGGCGGCCTTCGCCGTTTCTTCGGCAAGCGCCTGTTGCAGCGCCGCGATTCGCACGCCGGCTGCTTCTGCCTCTCCGGAAAGCGCCGCCCGGAGCTGCGCGATCTCGTCCTGCCCGGCGGCCCGGTCGGTGTCAGACCGCGACAGGCGCTCGGCAAGCGCCTGTATTTCCCCGCGCGCCGCTGCAAGCGCTGCCTCCAGCGCCGCCATGTCGGTCCGCGCCGCCGCCGTTTCGGCAGCCAGACGGGCAAGCGCCTGCTGGTCGGCAGAACGGTCGGCCTCGGACTGCGAAAGACGCTCCGCAAGCCGGTCAATCTCCGCCTCCGAAGTCAAAAGCGCCTGTTTCAACGCAGCAATATCCGTCCGCGCGGCCTCCGCCTCGGTGGCGTGCTCCGACTCAAGGCGGGCGATCTGCTGCTGTCCGGCGGCCCGACCGGCCTCGGATTGCTCCAGCCGCTCGGCAAGCGCCTGTGTGTCCGCACGCGCCGCAACCAGCGCCTGTTTCAATGCATCAATATCCGTCTGCGCGGCCTCCGCCTCCGCTGCACGCTCCGCCTCAAGACGGGCGATCTGCTGCTGCCCGGCGGCCCGGCCGGCTTCGGATTGCTCCAGATGCTCGGCAAGCGCCTGTGTGTCTGCAAGCGCCGCAGCCAGCGCCTGCTTCAGCGCATCAATATCCGTCCGCGCCGCTGCCGCTTCGGAGGCGCGCTCTGATTCGAGGCGGGCGATCTGCTGCTGTCCGGCAGAGCGGTCGGCATCAGACTGCTCCAGCTGCTCGGCAAGCGCCTGTGTGTCCGCAAGCGCCGCAGCCAGCGCTTGCTTCAGCGCATCAATATCCGTCCGCGCGGCCTCCGCCTCGGTGGCGTGCTCCGACACGAGGCGAGCGATCTGCTGCTGTCCGGCGGCCCGGCCGGCCTCGGACTGCTCCAGCCGCTCGGCAAGCGCCTGTGTGTCTGCAAGCGCCGCAGCCAGCGCCTGCTTCAATGCATCAATATCCGTCCGCGCCGCTTCCGCGTCGGCGGCGTGCTCCGCCTCAAGGCGGGCGATCTGCTGCTGCCCGGCGGCCCGGCCGGCCTCGGACTGCTCCAGCCGCTCGGCAAGCGCCTGTGCTTCCGCACGCGCCGCAGCCAGCGCCTGTTTCAACGCATCAATATCCGTCCGCGCCGCTTCAGCGTCGGCGGCGTGCTCGGACTCAAGGCGGGCGATCTGCTGCTGCCCGGCGGCCCGGCCGGCCTCGGACTGCTCCAGCCGCTCGGCAAGCGCCTGTGCTTCCGCACGCGCCGCAGCCAGCGCCTGTTTCAGCGCAGCAATATCGGTCCGTGCGGCCTCCGCCTCGGAAGCGCGCTCCGACTCAAGGCGGGCGATTTCCTGCTGCCCGGCAGTCCGATCGGCTTCAGTCTTCGACAGACGCTCGGCCAGCCGCCCGATCTCCGCCTCCGCAGCAACAAGCGCCTGTTTCAGCGCAGCAATATCGGTCCGTGCGGCCTCCGCCTCGGTGGCGTGCTCCGCCTCAAGGCGGGCGATCTGCTGCTGCCCGGCGGCCCGGTCGGCTTCAGTCTTCGACAGGCGCTCCGAAAGCCGCCCGATCTCCGCCTCCGCAGCAACAAGCGCCTGTTTCAGCGCCTCAATGTCGGTCCGCGCCGCTGCCGCTTCGGTGGCGTGCTCTGATTCGAGGCGGGCGATCTGCTGCTGTCCGGCAGTCCGGTCTGCTTCAGCCTTCGACAGGCGCTCGACAAGCCGGCCGATTTCCGCCTCCGCAGCCGCCAGCGCCTTCTCCAGCGCGGCAATATCCGTCCGCGCCGTTTCCGCCTCGGCGGCCTGCACCGACCGGAGCCTTGCGATCTCGTCCTGCCTGGCGGTCCGGTCGGCCTCTACCGCCTCCAGCCGCCCGGCAAGGCGTCCGATCTCGACCTCCGCGGCCGCCAGCGCCTTTTCCAGCGCGGCGATGTCGGCATCCGCCATCTCGGTCTTGTCCGCCAGCGCCGTCTTGAGCCGGGCCGCTTCGTCATTGGCCTGGGCGAGCGCGCGGCGCGCCTCGCCCAGCGCCGCCTTGAGTCGTTCGATCTCGGCGGCTTTCGCGCCGGCATCGGTCCGCACCCCGACAAGCTCATCTTCCAGCGCCGCGCGCGCCGCCATGAGCCCGGCCACGCTGCGCACCGCCTCCTCCAGCTTCTTCGCCTGCGCGGCGGCCTCCTCCCGGCTGGTGTGAAGCTCGGCATTCAGCCGTTCTATGTCGTCGGCGCGGCCAGCCGATTCCCTGCGCGCCGCCTCGACCTCCGCCTTGAGCGAAGCCGCTTCCTGCGTGCGTTGCTCCAGCCGCTCGCGGTTTTCGGCCAACAGGCGCCGCGCTGTTGCGAGCGCCGTATCGAGATCGCTCTTCGCCAGGCGGGAGTTGGACAGCGCGCCTTCCAGCGCATCCCGGCTGCGTTGCAAGGCGATCAGATTGCGCTCCAGGCGCTCGATTTCGCTCTTCTGGAGCTGGACCATGTCCTGGTTGGCGGCGGCGTTGTCGAGCAGCCTGGCGAAGTCTCCGCGCACGGTCTCGACGGTGCTGGACGCCTGCGCGGCCCGCACGGTCATGGTTTCCAGCCGGGCGGCGTAATCGTCGCGGGCGTCGGCGGCCAGGCGCAGATCCGTGCCGAGCGCCTCCAGCTCGTCGCGCAGTTCGGCATTGCTCGACTGCTCGAGCGCCAGCATTTCGGCAAGCTCGGCGAGCTCGCGGTTGAGGCGCGTCAGGGCCTCGTCACGGCCCGACAGGGCTTCATTCAGGAAGAACTGCGCCAGCACGAACACCATCACCAGGAAGACGACGACCATCAACAGGCTCGCCAGCGCATCCACGAAGCCCGGCCAGGTCGTGTTGTCCCGTCTGCGTCTGCGCGTCCTGACCGCCATGTCGGTGCCGGTTGCCCGGGCGCTCCGGAGTCAGAGGCCCAGGATGTCGCGCATCGAATACAGGCCCGGCGGCTTGCCGGCGGACCAGCGCACCGCCCGGAGCGCGCCGCGCGCGAACAGCGAGCGGTCAGTGCAGCGATGTGTGAATTCGAGCCGTTCGCCGTCGCTCACGAACATCACCGTATGCTCGCCCACGACATTGCCGCCGCGCAGCGTCGCGAAGCCGATATCGCCGGCGCGCCGGGCGCCGGTGTGGCCTTCGCGGCTCCATTGCGCCACGGCGTCCAGATCGACGCCGCGCCCGGCCGCTGCCGCCCGGCCGAGGCCGACCGCGGTGCCGGAAGGCGCGTCCACCTTGTGCTTGTGGTGAATCTCCGTGATCTCGATATCGTATTCGTCGCCCAGCATGGCCGCCATGCGCTCGACCGAGGCCATGAGGGCGGTCACGGTGACGCTCATATTGGGGGCATAGACGATGGGCTGGCGCTCCGCCGCCCGCGCGAGCGCGGCCTCCTGCCCGGCATCGAGGCCGGTGGTGCCGATGACATGGCGCTTGCCGGCCGCGGCCGCCATGGCGGCATGTTCCACGGTCGGGCCGGGCAGGGTGAATTCGATCGCCGCGTCGCAGGCCGCGAACAGTGCGGCCGCGTCGTCGCCGACGGCGATACCGCCGCCGAGGTCGCGGCCGACCGCCGGGTGCCCCGGCGCCTCGCAGGCCGCCGCCAGCTCCAGATCGTCGGCCGCCTGCACCAGTTCCGTCAGCAGCCCGCCCATGCGCCCGCCGGCGCCGATGATGCCAATCCGCATTTCCGTCCTCCGGCTCTTGCGGGAATGGGGCAGCATGTAGCATGAAACGGCCCGCAATGACTGAACCCCGCATCTATGTCGTCGGCAATGAGAAGGGCGGCACCGGCAAATCGACGGTGGCGTTCAATCTTGTTGTCGGCCTGCTGCGCGCCGGCATGTCCGTCGGCTGCATCGACCTCGACCCGCGCCAGGCGACCCTGGCGCGCCTTGTCGAGAACCGGACCGCTTTCGCCAAGCGCATCGACGCCGCCCTGCCGGTGCCGGAGGTGGAGATCGCGGACAGCCCCGAAGCCCTGGACCGGGCGCTGGAGGCGCTGGCGGAACGCCGGGACGCCCTGGTGGTGGATACGGCCGGGCGGCCCGACCCGGCGGCGCAGCACGCGGACAGCCATGCCGATGTGCTCATTACGCCGTTGAACGACAGCCATGTCGATCTCGACCTGATCGGCCGGCTGGACCCCGACACGCGCAAGGCGGCCCGGCCGGGCGTTTATGCCGAGATGGTGTGGAAGCAGCGCGTGATCCGCGCCAGCGCCGGCCGCCGGCCGCTCTCCTGGATTGTGATGCTGAACCGGGTGCGGCAGGTCGATTCCCGCAATTCGCGCGAAGTCCGGGACCTGCTGGGCAATCTGTCGAAACGCTTCGCCTTCGACATCGCGCCCGGCTTCGGCGAACGGACGATCTTCCGGGAAATGTTCCCGGACGGCCTCGGGCTGATGGACCTGCGCCAGCCGGGCATAGACCGGTCGCTGTCGATCAGCCACGTGGCGGCGCGCAACGAAGTGCGCCGTCTGCTCGACATGCTGGGCGTGCCGCCCATATAGGCTTCCTCTGCCGAAGGGCCTGGGGCAGGGCCGCGTCCTCCTCCCTCCTCCTGCAAGGGGAGGGTCGGGGAGAGGGGTCTTTCTCTCCACAGGCACCGCCTGCGCCAGCTGGACCGCCGGCCCCCTCATCCTGCCCTCTCCCCGGAAGGGGGCGAGGGTTTTCTCTGCTGCCGAAGGGTCTGGGGCAGGGCCGCTTTCTCCTCCCTCGGCCAGGCCGCGCCGGCGTTTGCTTGCTGTGCAAGCAGGCAATATCCTTGCGGTTCGGGATCATAAGGGGGCGGCCCGAACCGATGCCGGCAGCGGCGGCAATCGGCTGCCCTGGCATGGAGGCCTTCGATGGAAAACGGAGACGAATATCGGTTCGTCATCGACGGCTATAGTCCCGAAACGATGCCCATGTTGCGCCTGGCCGATTACATGCGCGGTCTGGCGCGGCTCCTCGGGCGGGCGGAGCAGGTTCACTTCGTGCGTCTTGACCCTGGCAGCACGGTCCTGGTGCACAGGGTCGATGCCGGGGCCGAGCCGGAAGTCCAAGGCCGGATTTGCGCGCTTGCCGCTGGCAAGGCGCCCAAAGACGTGCGCAAGGCGCATCAGGCGCTGAATCGGCGTCTGGCTGACGACGGGGCCGTCGGCAGCCTGGAGGCCCCGGGCGGTATGGTGATCCCGTTTCCCGGCCAAAGGCGGCAGGCCGCGCCGGCCTTCGGCAGTTTCCGTCAGGCCGGCGTCCTCGACGGCGTGCTGATCCGGATCGGCGGCCGGGGCGCTGCCGTGCCTGTGCACTTGCAGGCCGGCAATGCCGTCCACCAATGCAGCGCCAGCCGCGATACGGCCAAACGCCTGGCGGCGCATCTTTACGGCCCGACCCTGCGCGTTCAGGGGGAAGGCCGCTGGCAGCGCAGCGGCGACGGCCAATGGTCGCTAACACGCTTCACGATCATGGATTTCCGGAAACTCGACGATGCGCCTCTCGGTGAAACCGTCGAACGGCTGCGCGGCGTGGAGGGCAGCGGCTGGAAGGAGATCGCCGATCCCTGGTCGGAGCTCCGGCGGCTGCGCGGACAGGGCGGCCGGCATTGATGGCGGTGTTCGACGCCACCGCGCTTCTGCTTTTGCTCGATCCCGCTGCACGTCCACCGCGTGATCCCGATACAGGGCAGCCCATGGCGTCGGAAGCGCCGCCTTCATCATCGTGAGGCCGCCGCCCGGCGGCCCTTCCGCCGTTCAGCCGGGCGTGCGCCGGACCGCCAACCCTTTGCCTCTGCGCCGTTCGGGTGTAAACCCCGGCTGCGGCGGTTTCGGCAATCGGGGGAGTTTCACCTTATGGGACGCGACAGCTTGCGCGCGCGCCGGACCCTTCGGGTCGGCGGCAGGGACTATGACTATTTCTCACTGGAGGCGGCGGAAGCGGCCGCCGGAGACCTTTCGCAGCTGCCGGTCTCGCTGCGCATTCTCGCCGAAAACCTGCTGCGCCATGAGGACGGGCGCACGGTCACGGTCGAGCATATAGCGAGCTTCGGCGCCTGGCTGCAGGACCGCCGCTCCGGAACCGAAATCGCCTTCCGCCCGGCGCGCGTGCTGATGCAGGACTTCACCGGCGTGCCGGCGGTGGTCGATCTCGCCGCCATGCGCCACGCCATGGCCGAGCTTGGCGGAGACCCGCAGAAGATCAACCCGCTGAACGCCGTGGACCTGGTCATCGACCATTCCGTCATGGTCGACGCCTATGGCAGCGCGGACGCCTTCCGCGCCAATGTCGGGCGCGAGTTCGAGCGCAACCGCGAGCGCTACGAGTTCCTGCGCTGGGGGCAGTCCGCCTTCCGCAATTTCCGCGTCGTGCCGCCCGGCACCGGCATCTGCCACCAGGTCAATCTCGAATATCTCTCCCGCACCGTCTGGACCGAGGCGCAGGGCGGGCGCATGATCGCCATGCCCGACACGGTGGTCGGCACGGACAGCCACACCACCATGGTCAACGGCATGGCGGTGCTCGGCTGGGGCGTGGGCGGCATCGAGGCCGAGGCGGCGATGCTGGGCCAGCCGATCTCCATGCTGATCCCCGAAGTGGTGGGTTTCGAGCTCACCGGGCGGATGCCGGAAGGCGCAACCGCGACCGACCTCGTGCTGCGCGTGGTGGAAATGCTGCGCGCGCGCGGCGTGGTCGGCAAGTTCGTGGAATTTCACGGCCCGGGGCTGGACGCGCTCGCGCTCGCCGACCGGGCCACGATCGCCAATATGGCGCCCGAATACGGCGCAACCTGCGGCTTCTTCCCCGTCGATGGCGAGACGCTCGACTATCTGCGCTTCACCGGGCGCGAGGAGGAGCAGGTGGCGCTGGTGGAGGCCTATGCCAAGGCGCAGGGCCTCTGGCGCGAGGCCGGCGCGCCGCCGCCCCTGTTCACCGATACCATCGCGCTCGACCTGGCGACGGTGGAGCCGGCGCTCGCCGGCCCCCGGCGCCCGCAGGACCGCGTCTCGCTGTCCGG
Organism: Alphaproteobacteria bacterium; assembly: GCA_965200785.1. Lineage (GTDB taxonomy): Bacteria > Pseudomonadota > Alphaproteobacteria > Bin95 > Bin95 > Bin95. The sequence goes on from CBDAVA010000003.1 coordinate 439,487, forward strand.
CGTGCCGGCGAGCTTTGCGGCCGCGGCGGCCGAGCTCGGCGGCGGCGCGGCGCAGCCGGTCGAGGGCGCGGATTTCAGCATGGAGCCCGGCCATGTGGCGATCGCCGCCATCACGAGCTGCACCAACACCTCCAATCCGAGCGTGCTGGTCGCCGCCGGCCTGCTGGCCCGCAATGCGCTGGCGCGCGGCCTCCGGGTCAAGCCCTGGGTCAAGACATCGCTCGCGCCGGGCAGCCAGGTGGTGACCGACTATCTGGAGGCCGCCGGCCTGCAGGAGGCCCTGGACGCGCTCGGCTTCAACCTGGTCGGCTATGGCTGCACCACCTGCATCGGCAATTCCGGGCCGCTGGCGGAGCCGATCGCGGAAGCCATAGAGGCCGGCGACCTCGCCGTCGGCGCGGTGCTCTCCGGCAACCGCAATTTCGAGGGCCGCGTCCATGCGCAGGTGAAGGCCAACTATCTCGCCTCGCCGCCGCTGGTGGTGGCCTATGCGCTGGCCGGCTCGCTGACCGTCGATCTCGCGCAGGACCCGCTGGGGCGGGACGGGGACGGCAACCCCGTCTATCTGCGCGATATCTGGCCGAGCGACAGCGAGATCCGCGAGACCCTGGGGCAGGCGCTCTCGCCCGACATGTTCCGCGCCCGCTACGGCAATGTCTCGGAAGGGCCGGCGGAATGGCGCGAGATCCGGGTGCCGGCCGACGAAACCTACCGCTGGAACGACGGCTCCACCTATGTCCGCCATGCGCCCTATTTCCAGGATATGGAGCGCGAGCCGCAGCCGGTCGCCGACGTCTCCGGGGCCAGGGTACTGCTGTCGCTCGCGGACAGCATCACCACCGACCACATCTCGCCGGCGGGCGCGATCAAGCGCGACGGGCCGGCGGGCGACTATCTGATCGGCCACCAGGTGCGCCCGGTCGAGTTCAACTCCTACGGCGCCCGGCGCGGCAACCATGAAGTGATGATGCGCGGCACCTTCGCCAATATCCGCATCCGCAACGAGCTGGCGCCCGGCACGGAAGGCGGCTTCACCACGCACCGGCCCTCCGGCGAGGTGATGCCGGTCTATGACGCCGCCATGCGCTACCGCGAGGAAGGCGTGCCGCTGGTCGTGTTCGGCGGCAAGGAATACGGCACAGGATCGTCCCGCGACTGGGCCGCCAAAGGCTCGGCGCTGCTCGGCATCCGGGCGGTGATCGTGGAGAGCTTCGAGCGCATCCACCGCTCCAACCTGATCGGCATGGGCGTGCTGCCGCTGGAATTCACCGGCGGCATGACGCGCAAGACGCTCGGCCTCGACGGCAGCGAGCGCGTCGATATCCTGGGCGTCGCGGAGGGCCTCGCGCCGCGCTGCACGCTGGAATGCCGGGTGCGCCGCGCGGACGGGGCGGAGCAGCGCTTCGAACTCCGCTGCCGGATCGATACCGAGGACGAGCTCGACTACTACCGGCATGGCGGCATCCTGCCCTATGTGCTGCGCAACATGCTGGATGAAGCGGCCTAGGCGCCGCGGGGAGTGGCAGCAATGGCGCGACCGACCGTTGCGGTGATCGGCACCGGCGGCACGATTTCATCCATGGGCCGCGATAGCCTCGACATCGCCACCTATGTGGACTGCTCCGTCGTGCTCGGGGTCGAAGAGGTGGTGGCGAAGGTGCCGGAGCTCGACCGTGTGGCGGAGGTCGTGCCGGTGCCGTTCCGCGCGATTCCCTCGACGGTGATGGGGCCGGCGGTCTGGCCGGAGCTGCTGGCCTGCATCCACGAGACCGCCGCGCGGCCGGAGATCGACGGCATCGCCGTCACGCATGGCACGGCGACGCTGGAGGAGACCGCCTATTTCCTCAACCTGACGGTGGAGACGGAGAAGACCGTGGTGCTGGTCGGCGCACAGCGCCCGGCATCGGCGCTCTCCACGGACGGCTTCCTCAACCTGCTGAATGCGGTGCGCGTGGCCGGCGCGCCGGAAGCGCGCGGCATGGGCGTGCTGACGCTGCTGAACGACGAGATTCATGCCGCGCGCGAGGTCACCAAGACGCACGGCGCCCGCCTGCAGACCTTCAAGGCGCCGGATTTCGGCGTGCTGGGCCATGCGGACCAGGACCGGATCGCGATCTACCGCCGCCCGGTGCGGGTCCATGCGCCGGAGGCCGCGCGCGAGCTGGGGCGGCCGGCACGGCTGCCGCGCGTGGATATCGCCTATTCCTATGGCGGCTCGGACGGCGCGGTGCTGAGGGCGTTTGCCGATCTTGGCGCCGAGGGCATCGTCATGGCGGCGCTTGCCCCCGGCCTGCCGACGCCCGGGGAGCATGAGGTGATGGAGGAGGTCATGGCGCGCGGCGTCGCCGTCGTCATGGGCACGCGCGCCGGCGCCGGGCGTCTGGTCCGCCTGGAGCACCGCCGGCCGAAGGGCACGATCCTCGCCGACAATCTGACCGCCCAGAAAGCCCGCATCCTGCTCATGCTCGCCCTCGCCGGCACCCGTGATCCGGAAGAACTGCAGGCCCTGTTCGACCGGTATTGACGGGTGGCGCTGTTCCTCTCGATCTGCTCCTCCACCAAGGACGAGGGCGGGGCGGACGAGTATGATAACCGGCAGACGCTCGTCTCCGCACTGCCGCAGTCGCTTGGCGAGGCATTGCTCGACCGGCGGCGGCGCGTGCTGCAACTGGTCAAGAACAACGGAGATTTCGAGTCGCACGGCTTCAGGGTTGCGGAGCACGAGCACAACCGGACGCTTCAGAAGGGGCGGGATTTCGGCGGCCAGCGCAAGGCCCGCTACATGCCCGCAATCCAGCGCTATCGGGGGCGCTTCTTCCAGACCCTGGATGCGCTTGGAGCGCGGAAGCTCGGCGCTTCCAGCCACCATACCCTCTTCCTGTCCGGGCTTTACGGCCTGCTGCGCCCGCTGGAGCCGATTCAGTTGTATAGCTGCCCGCTGGAACCGGAGGTTGCGGAAATCTGGCGGGAAGACGATTTGTTGACCCGCATAGTGCGAGAATATGTGGCAAGGGCGGGGATCGCCCGCATCGTCGATCTCACCGCTGTGGACGCCTACCGAAATCTGATCGACTGGCCTCGAATCGAACAGCGCGGCGCGGAGGTGCTGCACGCTTTCCATCCGGCCTATAAGGGCGATGCTCAACTGATTCCTTTCGCGGCGGCGCTCGGGGGGCGGCTGCTCGACATGTCCGAGGATGAGTTGATCGCTCTCGATTCGGACACGCATCTCGGCGACATCACGCTTCGGCGAACCGGTGCGGCTTTGCCAGGCGCACAGCCGGAATGGCGAAAGAAAATGGAGGCGGCGCAGCGGGAAAAGGACCTGGTCCAGCCGCATCCGGCCCGGATGCTCGACTATGTGGCGCGCGGCGGGAATCCCGAAAGACAGGGCGCAGGCCGGAACGATGCTTGGTTGTTCGCCATGACGCCGCAATTCGTGTCGGATCTCGCGAAACACGCCGATCTGCGCAAACGGGTATTGGCGGCGATTGTTGATCTGCTGAAGGACCCGAAAACGCCGCATGGCAACAGCATAAAGCCGCTGACCGGCAGACTGGCCGGGCTGTGGCGTTACCGGATCGGCGACTACCGACTGGTTTACGAGCCGGACGCAACGAGCCGTATCGTCTATCTCCTCCGGACCGGCCCGCGCGGCAGCATCTACGAATAGCCGGTCCAAAGGCGCCGGCCGCGTGGCCGGGGTTCCTGCGCCTGCCCGGCTTCGCCCGCCTCCTTCGGCTGCCAATACCCGGTCTTGACCGGACAGGACAGGCTCCTGTATGGACGCAATACAGCTACTTTCCCGACTGCGAGTGAGCAGCGATGCCCGGCCCGACGCATGACGATTCGCTTGAACCGCTTCCGGACTCCTCGGAAGAAGAACAGGAGTCCTCGCTGGAAATCGAACGGATCCATTCCGAAGAAGAGGACGATGAGAGTGTTCCGCCCGACTATAAACTTGTAACTTATCCGGCGGATTTCACGCTGGAAGTATTGCACAATCAATGGAAGAATGGCGATATAGAGATTCCTGATTTTCAGAGACGCTATGTGTGGAAGCAGCCCCAGGCATCAAGGCTTATTGAATCTTTTCTTGTTGGGTTGCCAGTTCCAGCGGTATTCCTTTACAGAGATCAAGCAACACAGAAACATCTTGTGATTGACGGACAGCAGCGACTCAGGAGTGTTTTTGATTATATTGAGGGGTATTTTCATTCCAATTCCCGATCCGGTAACAGAAAGACATTTCAACTTCTCGGACTGCATGACAAGAGCCCCTTCCACAAAAAGTCTTTCGATGATTTGCTTCCCGAAGACAGACGGCGCTTCGTCAATTCTGTTTTGCGAGCATTTATCGTGCAACAGCTCGATCCAGATGACGATACGAGCATGATACACATATTTGAAAGACTCAATACCGGCGGTACTTTGCTATCCAATCAGGAAATAAGAAATTGCCTTTATCACGGAGAAGGAGGCAAATATATAAAATTTCTGCAGCGTATCAATAAATTTCCTCCATGGCGGAAGATATTGGGGAAAGATAAGCCGGACAGTCGGGGCAAGGATTTGGAGCTTATCATTCGTTTCTTTTCTATGATGGATATAGGAAATTATAGAAAACCCATGAAAGATTATATGTCGAATTACATGAGAAAGAACAAGGATGTGTCCGATTCCGGACTGCGCGATATGGAATCTCTGTTTGAGCAAACCTGCTGCTCTGTCGTTACATATTTGGGGGAAAAGCCCTTTCATGTAAAGTCGGGACTCAATGCCGCAGTCTTCGATTCTGTCATGGTGAATTTTTCACAAAATCTGGGTTCCATACCGTGCGATATTCGGCAACGCTATAATCGGCTAATTGCTGACGAGCAATTCGAGAACTCCACCAGGGCAGCTACAACTGATGTGGATGTGATTCGTCGTCGGTTCCGGATGGTATCGGGAATAATGTTCAACAAGCAGCGATGAGTATTCGTTTCCATGAGAATAGAGCGTATCGACCGCGCATTGGAGGAATGTGAGAATCATGTTCTTGCCGTCGAGCAAGGAAATGCGGAATTAGTCGATCTGCTGACTCAATCTATACTGGTCTTGATGTGCGCTGAATTCGAAAAGACGATACGTGCGCTTGTCTTGGAGCGATGCGGTGCTATTGATGATAACGGCGTTATCAACTATGTTCAAAATTCGGTTGATCGATCTGTTCGCGGCGTGGCGGTAAGCGAGATGGCTGGACTGTTAGGAATGTTCGGCAAAGGTTATAGGGAGGAATTTTCCAGCAAGACCAGACAGAATGATCGGGTTGTTCGGATGTATATGAGTATTGTAGCAAACAGGAACAATGTGGCGCATGGGAAAGACAGCACGGCGACTTTTCGGGACGTGAAGCAGTATTATGAAAGTGGTCATATAGTTCTGGATTACTTCAGGGACTCTCTTTTCCGTTCGTTCGATCAGACTTAGCCCGGCCGCGCATCAAATCCCCGCCGGCCTTGGCCCGCCTGTGGCCCAGTCGAGGAGTTGGGCGGTGTGGAGGACGGGGAGGGTGGTGGCGCCGGCTATCTGGATCATGCAGCCGATATTGCCCGCCGCCACGGCGTCCGGGCGCGTGCTTTCGATATGCGCCGCCTTGCGGTCGCGCAGGCGGGCGGCGAGGCCGGGCTGCAGCAGGTTGTAGGTGCCGGCGGACCCGCAGCAGATATGGCCCTCCGGCACGGGCAGCGCCTCGAAGCCGGCGGCTTCCAGCAGGCGCATGGGCAGGGCGGTGATCTTCTGGCCGTGCTGCATGGAGCAGGCCGAGTGATAGGCGACGCGCAGCTTCGGAACCGCGCCGCCCGGCGCCGGGGTGAAGCCGAGCTCCGCCACCACTTCCGTCAGGTCGCGGGCGCGCGCCGAGACCCGGGCCGCGTTCTCCGCCAGCGCCGGGTCGCCGCGCAGCATGTGGCCATAGTCCTTCACCTGCGTGCCGCAGCCCGACGCGGTGACGACGATGCGGTCCGGCGCAGCGCGCGTCCAGGCGCGCACATTCGCCGCCGCCGCCCGCCGCCCGGCCTCCGCGCGGCCCATATGGTGCACCAGCGCGCCGCAGCATCCGGCCCCTTCCGCGACCACTACCTCCGCGCCGAGCCGGGTCAGCAGGCGGACCGCGGCCTCGTTGACGGCGGGGTCGAGCACGGTCTGGGCGCAGCCGGAGAGCAGCGCCACCCGCATCTTGCGCCGGCCCTCTGCCGGGAAGACCTGCGGCCGGTCCACGGGCGAGGGCGCCGGCAGGCGCGCGGGCGCCATGGCCGCCATGGCGGCGAGCCGCCCCGGCAGCAGCCCGGCGAACGGCTTGACGGCCATGGCGCCCAGAAGCGCGGCGCGAAACACTGCCGGTCGCGGCAGCATGAAGGCCAGCAACCGGCGCAGCCAGCGCTCCGGCAGCGGCCGCTCGAAGGTCTCCTCGATATGCGCGCGCGCATGGTCCACCAGGTGCATGTAGTGCACGCCGGAGGGGCAGGTGGTCATGCAGGAGAGGCAGGAGAGGCAGCGGTCGATATGGCGCACAGTGCGCGCATCCGCCGGCCGGTCGTTCTCCAGCATCTCCTTGATGAGGTAGATGCGCCCGCGCGGGCTGTCGAGCTCGTCGCCGAGCAGCTTGAAGGTCGGGCAGGTGGCGGTGCAGAAGCCGCAATGCACGCAGCGGCGCAGGATCCGCTCCGATTCCGCGACCTCCGGGTCGGCGAGTTGCGTCAGGCTGAAATTCGTCTGCATCAGAGGCCCTCGCCCATGCGGCCCGGATTGAGCACGCCCGCCGGATCGAAACTCGCCTTGACCCGGCGCGACAGCGCCGCCAGCGCCGGCGGCTGCGGATGGAAGACCGGCTCGGCCGCGCGGGCGGCGGCCGGCGCCGCCACGCAGGTCGCATGGCCGACCAGCCCCTCGCGGACCGCGCCTGCGTGCCGGCCGGCCTCGAGCGCCAGCCAGATGAGGCCGCCGGCCCAGTCGTAAAGGCGGCCCGCAATCGGCAGGCCGCGTGCGGCGAGCCGCGCCACCGTCTCGGCGCCCGCCGCCGGCGCCACGGAGAGCCGCCAAAGCTGCTCGCCCCGGCCCGCCAGCGGGCGCACATCGCGCACCGCCTCCCAGAAGGCCCGCGAGGCGTGCTCGTTCAGCACCGCCGCCTCGCCGCCGAAATGCGCGAGCAGGGCCTCGCGCCGCGCGGCCACGGAGACCGCCGGCCCCTCCAGCCGCAGCCCCGTGCGCCCGCCCGCTTCCGGCAGGTGGGCGAAGCCGGAGACCTCCGCCGTCAGGCCCGAGGCGGCGGTCATCAGCGCCACAGCCGCGGCGTCGTCGAGGCCGTGGAAGACCACCGTCTCCTCGGTCTCCGGTTTCGGCAGAACCTTGACGGTCATCTCGCTCATCACGCCCAGCGTGCCGTGCGAGCCGGCCATCAGCTTGGAAAGGTCGTATCCGGTGACGTTCTTCATCACCCGCCCGCCGGATTTGAACGGCTCGCCGCGCCCGCTGACGGCGCGGAAGCCGAGCAGATGGTCGCGCGCGGCGCCCGCCTTGATGCGGCGCGGGCCGGAAGCATTGACCGCCACCGCGCCGCCAAGCGTGCCCCGGCCCGCCGGCCCGCCGAGAATGCGGCCGTAATCCGCCGGCTCGAAGGCCAGTTGCTGCCCCTGCTGGTCCAGCAGGCCCTGGATTTCCCGAAGCGGCGTGCCGGCCCCGGCGGTCAGCACCAGTTCGGCCGGCTCATAGAGCGAGACGCCGCGCAGCGCCGCCGTGGACAGCCGGCGCCGGGCCTCCACGGCATGGCCGAAGCCGCGCTTGCTGCCCTCGCCCTCAACCGCCAGCCCCGCCCCCTCCCTGACAGCCGCCGCCACCGCCTCTTCCAGGTCGGCCTCGTCCCGCGGCGTCAGCACCTCCATCGCGGTTTGCCGGGCGGCGTCAGAAGCGGGGCAGGTCCGGGAAGGGCAGTGCGCCGCCCCGGACATGCATCCGCCCGAGCTCGGCGCAGCGCCGCAAGGTCGGGAAGACCTTGCCCGGATTGAGCCGGTGCTCGGGGTCGAAAGCGCATTTGACGCGCTGCTGCTGGTCGAGATCGGCCTCCGTGAACATTGTACCCATCAGGTCGCGCTTCTCGACGCCGACGCCGTGTTCGCCGGTCAGCACGCCGCCGACCGCAACGCAGAGCTTCAGGATGTCCGCGCCGAAGGCTTCCGCCTTCTCGATATCGCCCGGCCGGTTGGCGTCATAGAGGATCAGCGGGTGCAGATTGCCGTCTCCGGCATGGAACACATTGGCCACCCGCAGCTCGTGCTGCTCGGCGAGCGCCGACATGCCGGCCAACACTTCCGCCAGCCGGCCGCGCGGAATGGTGCCGTCCATGCAGAGATAGTCCGGCCCGATCGCGCCGACGGCGGGGAAGGAATTCTTGCGCCCGGCCCAGAAGCCGAGGCGCTCGGCCTCGCTTTCCGACGCCCGGACTGTCGTCGCCCCCGCGGCCCGCGCAATGCCGGAGACGCGCGCGATCAGGTGGTCCACTTCGGACGCCTCGCCGTCGAGTTCGCAGATCAGCAGCGAGGCGGCGTCCCGCGGATAGCCGCAGGGCTGGAAATCCTCCGTGGCGCGGATCGCCGGGCCGTCCATCATTTCCAGCCCGCCGGGGATGATGCCCGCCGCCATGATGTCCGCCACGCAGTCCGCGCCTGCCTCCACCGTCGGGAAGGCGAGCAGCAGGCCGCGCGCGGTCTCGGGCTTGCGCAGCAGGCGCACCGTCACCTCCGTCACCACCCCGAGCAGGCCTTCGGAGCCGGTCATCAGGCCCATCAGGTCATAGCCCTCGGAATCGAGATGCTTGCCGCCCAGGCGGACGATCTCGCCGCCCATCAGCACGATTTCGAGGCCGAGAATGTTGTTGGTGGTCAGCCCGTATTTCAAGCAGTGCACGCCGCCCGAATTCTCGCCGACATTGCCGCCGATGGAGCAGGCGATCTGCGAGGAGGGGTCGGGCGCATAGTAGAAACCGCGCTCGGCCGCGGCATCGCTGATGGCGAGATTGGCGACGCCCGGCTGCACGCGGGCGCAGCGATTGTCGTAGTCGATCTCCAGGATGCGGTTGAACTTGCCCATGGCGAGCAGAATGCCGTCGCCGAGCGGCAGCGAGCCGCCGGACAGCGAGGTGCCCGCCCCGCGCGGCACGACCTTCACATTCATCTCGGCGGCGAGCGCCATGACGGCCTGCACCTGGGGCACCGTCTCCGGCAGCGCGACAACGAGCGGAAGCTGGCGGTACATGGTCAGCGCATCGCACTCATAGGCGCGCATCGCCGTCTCTTCCGCGATGACGCATTCCTCGGACAGGAGGGCGCGCAGCCGGCGGATGAGCCGGTCGCGGTTTTCCAGGATCGCCGCTTCGGGCTTCGGCATCGTCAGGGACATGGGCGCCCGCGCCTCCTCGACGGGCCGCCACTGTAGAGCGTTTCCGGCCCGAACGGAAAGGGCGGCGGCCGGGACCGCCGTTCTTTCCGGGCCTGCCGGGAAAGGCGCACGTCAAGCCGCGGCGCGGCCCGCGCCTTCCATGCGGCGGCGGCGGCGCGCTATGGTGGCGGCCGGCAAGGGCTGCAGCGAGGGGCCGGGCGATGGCGGGCGGCACGTGGATTTCCTTTCCCCACAGCGAGGGCGAGACCAACCGGCGGGCGCATGTCCGGCTGCCGGACGGCCGGTTCGAGCGCGAACTCGGCCGCGAGGGGTTCTTCGGGCCGGCGGCGCATATGTATCACCGCAACCCGCCGACGGCCTGGATCGACTGGGAAGGGCCGCTCCGCCCCCGCGCCTTCGATCTCAACAGGCTGCCGGCCGCCCCGTCTCCCTGGGAGGCCCGGCGGGTGCTGCACAACGCCCATGTCGATTACCGCTTCTGGCGCGCGGAAGGGCGCATGGACCATCTGGTCCGCAATGGCGACGGCGACGACCTGCTTTTCCTGCACCGCGGCCGCGGCGACCTGTTCTGCGACTATGGCCGGCTGCCGGTCGAGCAGGGGGACTATGTCGTCATCCCGCGCGGCACGATGTGGCGGCTGGATGCGGACGGGCCGGTGGAAGCGCTGCTGATCGAGGCGACCGGCGGCTTCTACCGGCTGCCGGACAAGGGCATGGTCGGGCGCCATGCCGTCTTCGACCCGGCCGCGCTCGTCCTGCCGCGCATCGACGACGCCTTCCGCGCCCAGCAGGGGCCGGGGACATGGCGAGTGCGGATCAAGCGGCGCGGCCGAACAAGCTGCGCCACCTTTCCCTTCAATCCGCTGGACGCCGTCGGCTGGCATGGCGACCTCTCCGTCGCCAAGCTCAATGTGCGCGAGATCCGGCCGCTGATGAGCCACCGCTATCACTTGCCGCCCTCGGCGCACACCACCTTCGTCGCCGACCGGTTCGTTGTCTGCACCTTTGCGCCGCGCCCGGCGGAATCCGACCCCGAGGCGCTCAAGGTGCCGTTCTTCCACAATAATGACGATTACGACGAGGTGATCTTCTACCATTCCGGCGACTTCTTCAGCCGCGACGGCATCGACGCCGGCATGGTGACGCTGCATCCCTGCGGCTTCGCCCACGGGCCCCACCCCAAGGCGCTTGCGCGCATGCTCGGGGGCGGCAAGGCGTATCTGGATGAGTATGCGGTGATGCTGGACACGCGCGACGCGCTGGAGGTTGCGGGCCTGCCGGAGGGTGCAGAATGGCCCGGCTATGTCGAAAGCTGGCAAGGCGCCCTCGCCTTCGCCCCGGACGCTCCGGAGGACGCCGGCGGGAAGTGACGGCGGCGGCGGTATTGCGGGTGAGGGTGGCCAAGTCGGCGAGCAGGGCGCGCAAGCCTTGCCCCTATCCCGAAACTCAACCCGGATCCGCCCGGAAGTTCAGCCTAACCGGAGCCTGTGGATTTCATCCGCTCGATGCGGGCGAGCGCCGCCTCCCTGGAGCCGAGGAAAGACGGATCGGAACCCCTGGGCCCCTCGCCGCCGCCGACCGCTTCGTCGTAACGGACAGTGCCCCGCGAAAACTCCACATTCAGCTTCTTGCCGCGATGGGCGAACGCGACCCAGGCCTCCGGCCAGACGCTGTAGCCGCTGTAGTTGACCAGGAGATACCAGCGCCGGCCCGTGGCGGCGACCACGCGCTCGACCGTGTCGAAGAACGCGTTGACGGCTTGCGAGTTCTTGAACTCCAGGCCCGCGAAATCGATCTCCGCAATGCCGCGGTCGTCGAGAAAGCGGACATGGCCGATGGGCCGGCTGCCTTCGGCGGCGGGAACAGCGCCTTCGGGCGCCGCCGCGAGAGTCTGCTGACCGGCCGCATAGACGGTCCGCGCCAGATCGTCGATCCCCTTCTGCAGTCGTGCGCAGCCGCGCAGCGCCGCCTCCACGAAGCGCCGCCGTTCATCCGCCTCGAGATTGGAGAAGTCGCGCAGAATCTCGAGCGCGCCCCGCACCGCAGCCAGAGGCGCGACAAAGTCCTCCTCGACCTTGGTGCTCAGCGCGAGCGTGGAATGCGGCAGGGCGTTGTCCTCAGACATCGCGTCGGTCTCTCCGGCAATTATCGACCCGTGTCGGCGGTCGGGGCCTCTCCGGCATCGCCGGCTAGATCGCCAGATATTGCTGGCGGAGGTCCGCGTCATCGAGCACATCCTGCGACCGGCCGTCGAAGACGACCCGGCCCATGTCGAGGATGATGGCCCGATCGGCAAGGTGCAGCGCCGCAATGGCGTTCTGCTCGACGATGATGGTGGTCATGCCGAGGGCCTTGATCTCCTCGAGCGTCCTCTCGATCTCCTGAACGATGACCGGGGCAAGCCCCTCATACGGCTCGTCGAGAAGCAGCAGCTTCACATCGCGGGCGAGCGCGCGGCCGATCGAGAGCATTTGCTGCTCGCCGCCGGAAAGCGTCGTTCCCTCCTGCTTCTGGCGCTCTCCGAGGCGCGGAAACAGGCTGTAGATGCGTTCGATCGTCCAGCCCTGCGGCGGCGCGATCTGCGCCAATTGCAGATTCTCCTCCACGGTGAGGCCCGGAATGATGCGCCGGTCTTCCGGCACCAGCCCGACGCCGTTGCGCGACGCCTGATACGCCTTCATCTGGTGCAGCGGCTTGTGGTCGAGCCACAGCTCGCCTTGCCGGAGCTGCGGGCTGTCGAGCCGGGCGATGGCGCGCAGGGTGGAGGTCTTGCCTGCGCCGTTGCGCCCCAGAAGCGCGATGATCTCGCCTTCCCGGACGTCGAAGCTCACGCCCTGGACGATATAGCTTTCGCCGTAATAGGCGTGGATGTCCCAGCAGGAGAAGAAGGCCGGCTGGCCGCCGGTGGTCAGTGTGGGTTTCTTGCCCGGCGCTCTTCCCTGAAAGGCGTCCTTGTCGAGCAGTGTCTGCCGCTCCTGCTCCGCGGCTCCGATGCCCCTTTGTCCCTGCTCCGTCATAGCTGGGCGCCTCCGAGATACGCTTCCTGGACGCGGTGATTGCCCCTGATCTTCTCCGGCTCGTCCTCGGCGATGACTGTCCCCTGCGCGAGAACGGTGATCTTCTCCGCAAGCGAGAACACAACATGCATATCATGCTCGATCACCACCATCGTCACGCCGCGTTCGGCGATCCGCTTCATCAGGTCGATCGCATTGTTGGTGTCGGCGCGGGCCATGCCCGCGGTCGGTTCATCCAGCAGCAGGAGCTTGGGCTCCTGCACCAGGCATATGGCGAGCTCGAGCCGCCGCTTGTCGCCGCGCGAGAGCTGGCCGGCGATTCCTCCGGCATGGTCTGCGAGCCCGACATCGGACAGCATGTCCATGGCGCGCGAGCGGATCGCGCGCTGCGCCGCAACCGCCCCCCAGGCGTTCATGGTGAAGGCGCCGTCGCGGGCGGCGAAGGCGGGGATCATCACATTTTCGAGCAATGTGAGATCGCCGAAAATCTCCGGCGTCTGAAACACCCGGCTCACGCCCGCCTGGTTGATCTTGTAGGGTTCGACCCCGAGCAGGGACATGCCGTTGAAGGTGACGCTGCCGCTGTCCGGCTCCAGCCTGCCGACGAAGCAGTTCAGCAGGGTGGACTTGCCGGCGCCGTTCGGCCCGATGATCGCGTGGACCGTGCCGGCTTCGACCTCGAGATTGACGTCGTCCAGCGCCTTCAGGCCGCCGAACCTCTTGTTCACGTTCTTGACCGAAAGAATACCCATCGCATCACCGCCCGCCGGTTTGTGAGGCGTCGGAAGCGCCGCCCCCGCGCACCCGGGCAAGCCTCCGGAGCCAGCCGAGCGCCCGGTTGAAGCCTTCCATCAGACCGCCCGGCAGGAAGATGACGATCACCATGAACAATGCGCCGAGGGTCAGGTGCCACCCTTCGCCGACGAACAGCGAGGAGACGGCGACCATGGCGTCCCGAAGCACCGAGGGAAGGAAGTCGAAGATCGCCGTCAGGATGCCCTCGTTGAACGCCGAGAAGATGTTCTCGAAATACTTGATGACGCCCGCCCCGATCACTGGCCCGAGCAGGGTCCCGGCGCCGCCGAGGATGGTCATCAGCACGACCTCGCCCGACGCCGTCCACTGCATCCGCTCCGCGCCGGCAAGCGGGTCCACGATCGCCAGCAGCCCGCCGGCGAGTCCGGCATACATGCCCGACACCACGAACGCCGCCAGGGCGTAGGGCCGTGTGTTCAGCCCGGTATAGTTCAGGCGGTTCTGATTCGACCGCACCGCACGCAGCATCAGGCCGAAAGGCGAGCGGAATATCTTGATGGCGATGTAGAAGCAGACGATCGACACCACCGCGCAGAAGTAGAAACCCGGATAGCCGGTCATGTGGATGCCGAACAGATCGGAGGACGGAAGGACCGCCCCGTAGTCGCGCCCCACGGCCGTATCGAGAATGCGCGGGTCCGACTGCGCGAGCTGCAGCCCCGTCTCGCCATTGGTGACCGGGGTCAGCACCGAATAGGCGAGGTTGTAGCTCATCTGCGCAAAGGCAAGCGTCAGGATCGAGAAATAGATGCCGGTTCGGCGCAGGCAGATGAACCCGATAAGGGCTGCGAACAGGCCCCCGAGCAGCGTCGCCAGCGCGACGGCCGGAAGCGGGTTCATCGAGAGCAGCTTGAAGCACCAGACAGCGGTGTAGGAGCCGACGCCGAGAAACGCGGCATGTCCGAACGACAGATAGCCCGTTAGCCCGAACAGGATGTTAAAGCCGGTGGCGAAGATTCCGAAGATCGCGAACTTCTGCAGCAGGTCCGGATAGCCGGCGCCAAAGGGCGCCAGGATGACCGGCCCGGCCAGCAGCGCGACCGCGTAAACGGCCAGCAGAATGAGATCGTTACGGCTGAGGGCAAGCGTTTTCATGTCTCAGTGGTCCATCACGCCTCTGCGGCCCATCAAACCCCGCGGACGGCCCAGCAGGACGACCACGGCGATGAGATAGATGATGATCTGATCGATGCCGGGCAGCAGGCTCTTGACTTCGTTCATCGAGGCGAAGCTCTGCAGAATCCCGAGCATGAAGCCGGCTGCAACCGCGCCGCCGAGCGAACCCATGCCGCCCACCACCACCACGACGAAGCTCAGCACCAGGAAATCCATGCCCATGTGGTAGTCGGGGCTGAGGATCGGCGTGTACATCAGCCCTGCAAGGCCGGCCACGACCGCGGCGATGCCGAACACGATGGTGAAGCGGCGATCGACATCGATCCCGAGCAGGCCGACAGTTTCGCGGTCGGCCATGCCTGCCCGGACGACCATGCCGAATGTCGTGAATTGCAGGAATGCGAACATCGCGGCGATGACCGCCACAGAAAACAGGAAATATATCAGCCGCCAGACCGGATAGACGACATTGCCTGCCTCGAAGCCCACGGCGATGCCGAAATCGATCATGCCCTTCGCGGCGTCGGGCGCGGGCTGCGGGATGGGGTTTGCGCCGAACAGGCTCTTGATGATCTCCTGCAGCACGATGGCCAGACCGAACGTGACGAGAATCTGCTCGGCATGGGGGCGCTTGTAGAAGAAACGGATGAGTCCGCGCTCCATCACCACGCCGATGAGCATCATCACCGGAATGGCAATCAGGATTGAGACCGGCACCGAATATTCAAGCAGCGCTGCGCCGAAATCGCCGAACCACATCTCGACATAGGGCACCCGGATTTCCATCGGCGAGCCCCAGGCCGTCAACCGGGTCGGGTCTTCGGTAACCTGTTCCAGGCTCAGCAGCCTCTGGACGGAGACGGCGCAGAAGGCGCCGAGCATGAACAGCGCGCCATGCGCGAAATTGACAACGCCCAGCGTGCCGAAGGTGACTGTCAGTCCGAGCGCGATCAGCGCATAGGCGCCGCCCTTGTCGAGCCCGTTCAAGATCTGCAGGAGAATGGCGTCCATCGTTCCGTTTCCGGAGTAGGCCCGCCCCGGCGTCCGGCGCCGGGGCGGCCGTCAGTTGGCCGGTAGGCGGCGGTCAGGCGCCGTCGTTATACGGACCCAGCTCGCCGCCGAGCATCGAGGCCGGGTATTCGACCTGCGAACGCGGCGTGATCTCGACCACCTCGAGAACGTCGAACTTGGAGGACGGGTTCTCCTTGCCCCTCACCACGAGCACGTCCTTGAAGCACTGGTGGTCCTCGGCCCGGTATTCGGTCGGTCCGTTGCCCAGCCCGTCGAACGCGAAGCCTTCCAGCGCGGCGCCCACGGCGGACGGGCGGAAGCTGCCGGCGCGCTGGCAGGCATCGGCATAGAGGAGCGCCTGGCAGTAGCAGGTGTGCGCCGCCTGGCTCGGCGGGAAGCCGTATTTCTGGCCGAAGGAGCGCACGAAAGCCTTGGAGCCTTCATCGCTCAGCGACCAGTGCCAGTTGGTGGAGCCCAGGATGCCCTTGACGCTCTCGCCGGCGCCCTGCGCCATCAGGCGGCTGTAGAGCGGAACCACGACAGCGAAGTCCTTGCCGTTCACCTGCTTGTCGCGCAGCCCGAACTGCACCGCTTGGGTCAACGAGTTGACCATGTCGCGGCCATAATGGTTGAGCACCAGCACGTCGGCGCCGGAGGTGAGCACCGGCGTGATGTATTGCGAGAAGTCGCCGGCGCCGAGCGGGGTGCGGACAGCGGCGGCGGTCTGCCAACCCATCTGTTCGGTGTATTTCTTGATCGAGCCTTCCTGGCTCCAGCCCCAGGTGTAGTCCGCGGTCAGGTGATAGGCGGTCCGGTCGGTGCCAAAGGCGTTCCTCAGCACCGGGCCCAGGGCGGCGCCCGACATTTCGGTATTGAAGAAGTGGCGGAAGCCGTTGGCCCGCTTGTCCTTGCCTGTCGTGTCGTTGGAGTGCGTCAGCCCGGCCATGAAGATGACGCCGGCTTCCTGGCAGAGGCCCTGGACCGCGATCGCGACGCCCGACGAGGAGCCGCCGGTAATCATGACCGCGCCGTCCTTCTCGATCATGCGCTTGGCGCTCGCCCGTGCCGCGTCCGACTTGGTCTGGGTGTCGCCGGTCACGAAAACCACTTTCTTGCCGTTGACGCCGTTGCCCTGCAGCGCCTTCGACGAAAAGGTGTTCAGCATACCGCCGTCGCCCTCGCCGTTGATGTGCTCGACGGCGAGCTGATAGGCGCGCAGCTCGTCGGCGCCCTCGTCGGCATAGGAGCCGGTTTGCGGGACGTTGAAGCCGAATGTCACCGTGTCGCCCTTCGGCTCGTTGGTGAAGGCGGATGCGCGGCCGGTGAATATCATCGGGGCTGCGAGCCCGGCTCCGATCAGGGCCGTGGTCCTCAGCATGTCGCGGCGGCGAAGCTTGTGCTGTTCCATTATGGGTCTTCCCTCTCATGTTCCGTTGGGCGCCGGATGCGTGCCGGGTTTCCGCACCGCATCCGCACAAGGGTCTCCTCTGCCCGGCGCGAGATTAGGTTTCTTGAGTAAATGATTCCATAACTAACTGTTTATGAATAACAATTTTGTAAAACGTGAGACTTGGAATATTGTGTTGCTGTCAACAATTAGCGGAACACGGACATAACTGCATGTACCGCAAGAGGAATCCCGACTCCGGGGGAGCAATTCTCGGGGCGCGCATCCGCCGCCGGCGGCAGGAACTCGGGCTGACGCAAAAGGAGGTGGCCCGGCGCGCCGGCATTTCCGCTTCCTATCTGAATCTCATCGAATGGAACAAGCGGCAGATTGCCGGGTCCCTGCTGCGCAGAATCGCCGAGACGCTTGAAACGCCGCTCAACGAACTCGACGGCTCATCCGAGCACCGCCTGGCGGAAACCCTGGCGGAGATCGCGCGCCTGCCCGCACTGGACGGCCTGGGCGTCGAGGAACAGCGGATCGGCGAACTGATCGGGCGGTTTCCGGGATGGGCGCGCGTGCTTGCCGCTCTGGCGCGGTCCGAACGCGAGGCGGCGGTGCGCGCCGAAGTCCTGTCGGACCGGCTGTCCAACGACCCGTTTCTGGGCGAAACCGTGCATCGGATGCTGTCCCGGATCGCCGCCATCCGCTCCTCAGCCGAGATCCTGACCGACTATGCTGATATTCCCGATGACAAGCGCGACCGGTTCTCGCAGATCATCTTCGAGGAAAGCGCGACATTGTCGGGCGTCGGTGAAGCCTTGGCGGTCTATCTGGACAAGGCCGAAGACGCGGATCGCGTGCTGACACCGGTCGATGAGGTCGAAGCCGTCTTCGAGGCGCGCGGCAACCGATTCGAGGAGATCGAGGCGGCCGCGGCGGACCTGGCGGGACTGCTTGCCGCTTCCCCTGACGCCCCGCCTCGGATGAAGGCGGCTGCGCTTGTCAGCGAACGGCTGGGACCGCTGATCGAGGAGGTCATCACCGCAGAGGCTCCGGCCTCGACCGAGAACGCCTGCGTCCTGGCGCGGAAGGCGCTTTTCAACTACGCGGTTGACGCGCTTCTCATGCCCGGGGAGATGCTGGCGGCGCGGTCGGCCGCGCTGGGCTACGACATCGAAGCCCTTGCGGAGTCGTTCTCGACCGGGGTGGACGCGATTTGCCGCCGGCTGACCGCCCTGCATGGAGACGGAACGCCGCGTTTCGGATATTTGCGCGCCAACGCGGCCGGCACGATCATCGAACTGATCGGGCTCGAGGGGCTTGCCGTGCCGCGCTACGCCGCGGCGTGTCCGCTGTGGGCGCTGTACCGCGCGCAGCAATCCCCCGAGACGGTGCTCCGCCAGCGGGTTCTGTTTCCTTCGGGCGCACGGTTCGTATTCGTCGCCAGGGCCCGGCTCTCCGGCCCGACCGGCTTCGGCAGGCCCCGCCACTATGTCACGGACATGCTGACAATGACCGAAGAGGATGCCGCGCAGACGGTCTATGCGCCGGACCGATCCACCTTCGTCGAACAGGTCGGGCCGAGCTGCCGGCTGTGTCCGCGCCGAAGCTGTATCCATCGTGTCGAGGATCCGCTGTCGGAATAGCGGCTGCGACGCGGTTGCGGCGGCTTGCGCACTGCCGCAAGAATCCAGTTAATACGGCCGGGAGGCGACGAAGGAAGGAGCCGCGGGAGATGGCGAAGCGGGTGCTGCTTGCCGAGGACGATGTCAATATCGCCGAATCCATCTCGTTTCTTCTCGAACGGGCCGGTTTCGAAGTCACGGTCGCGAATGATGGGCGCAAGGCGCTCGACTCGGCGATGGCGGCGGCGCCCGATGTTCTCGTCCTCGACGTCATGCTGCCCGGGCTCGACGGGTATCAGGTTCTCCGAACGCTGCGGGCGGACCGCCGCGGCGCAACGCTGCCGGTGCTGATGCTGACGGCGAAGGGGCAGCGGGAGGATCGCGAGATGGCGCTGAAATGCGGCGCCGACCTCTTCATCACCAAGCCCTTCTCCAACGCCGAAATCGTGTCCGCCGTCCGCACGCTCGCCGACAAGGGGTCGCCTTGACCGTCCGGGGCGCAATCGCTTGACCACCCCCGGGGAACTCGGGCTGGACCGTCGGAAGGCGCGCGACCGTTCGATTGCCCTGGTCGCGGCCGGGACCGCGCTGCTCTTGCCGCCATTGATCGGCGCCTCGCTGGTTGACGCCAGGATCGCCGGCATACCGGTTCCGATCGTGTATGTGTTGGTCGTCTGGGCCGGACTGATTGCGGCGGCGGCGGGGCTCGCGCGCCCGCTCCGGAACAGCGAGAGCCTGTCCCCGCCCGGAAACGAGGCCGACACCGCCGGCTGATGCTGTCGGTCAATTCCGTCCTCGCCGTCTGTCTCGGATATGTCGCATTCCTGTTTGCGGTCGCCTTCATCGTTGACAGGCGGACCCGCACGCGCCGGCTCGGATGGCTCAACTCCCCGGTCGTCTATACGCTGTCGATCTCCATCTACTGCACATCGTGGACCTTCTACGGCGCGGTTGGCTCGGCGGCGCGCAACGGCATCGAATTCATCGCCATCTATCTCGGCCCGACGCTGGTGTTCATCGGCTGGTGGTGGCTGTTGCGCAAGCTCGTGCGCATCGGCCGCGCCCACCGGATCACCTCGATCGCCGACCTGATCTCGTCGCGCTACGGCAAGAGCCCGAGCCTCGCAGTGCTTGTGACCGTGATCGCGCTGATCGCCACCACACCCTATATCGCGCTGCAGCTCCAGTCGCTCACCCGCAGCTATCAGGTCATTGCCGGGGAAGGCGACGGCGGCGCGACCGCCTTCTGGATCGCGGCCGGCATGGCCCTGTTCACGATTCTGTTCGGCACCCGCAATCTCGACGCCCATGAGCGCCATCAGGGCGTCGTCGCCGCCATCGCGCTCGAGGCGGTGGTGAAGCTCGTTGCGCTGATTGCGGTGGGCGTGTTCGCGACCTGGTCGCTGGCGGACGGGTTTATCGACGTCTTCGCCGATGTTCCCGTGGAGGCGGTTATCGGCGCAGGCGAGGTCTTCGGCCCGCGCTGGGCCGCGCTCACCTTCCTGTCGGCGACCGCCATCATCTGCCTGCCGCGGCAGTTTCAGGTGACCGTGGTGGAAAACATCGACGAACGCCACCTCTCGACCGCTTCCTGGCTGTTTCCGCTCTATTTGTTCGGCATGTCGCTGTTCATCATGCCGATTGCGGTCGTCGGGTTGAAAGTCATGCCGCAAGGCGCCAATCCGGATCTCTTCGTGCTCACCCTGCCCTTGTCGGAGGAACGCCACGAGCTGGCTCTGCTGGCCTTTCTCGGCGGTTTCTCATCGGCGACATCGATGGTGATCGTGGCGACGATCGCGGTGGCGACGATGCTCTCCAACCACATCGTGATGCCGGTCGCGCTGCGGGTGCTGGCGGCGGGGCGGGCCGTGAGCGGGGACTTTCGGAGTCTTTTGCTGGTGTCGCGGCGCGTGTGCATTGTCGCGATCCTCAGCCTCGGATTCCTCTATTTCCGCCTGAGCGGAGGCTCGGATGCGCTCGCCGCGATCGGGCTGATCGCCTTTGTCGGCGTCGCGCAGTTCCTGCCAAGCCTGCTGGGCGGCATTTTCTGGCGCGGCGGCACACGCACCGGCGCGCTGAGCGGCCTGCTGATCGGCCTTGTGCTATGGGCCTACACGCTGTTCCTGCCGAGTTTCGGGGCGGATGCGGTATTGAGCGCCGAGGTTCTCCGGCACGGCCCGTGGGGTTTGGGCGCTCTGCGTCCGCAGCAGCTCTTCGGCCTGGACGGACTCGATCCGCTGGTCCATGCCGTGGTCTGGAGCGTCGGGATGAACGCACTCGCTTTCGTCCTGGTCTCGAGCCTCAGCCGGCCCGGGGCCCTTGAGCGCCTGCAAGCCACGCTGTTTGTCGATGTCTATCGCGCCGCCGGCGGCGCGCCGACCAGCATCGCCGTCGGCCCCGCCGCCTCCGAAGACCTGTTCCTTCTCGCCCGCCGCCTCCTGGGCGAGGACGCCGCCCGCGGCCTGTTCGACGAAATGGCGGCCGCGCAGGGCCTGTCCGGAGGGCTGCCGCATCCGACCGATGCGGTCATCACCCGGCTGGAGCGCGAGCTCTCCGGCTCGATCGGGGCCGCTTCGGCCCATGCGCTGGTCAGCCGGATCGCAGACCGCCAGTCGCTCGGCATGACCGAGCTGATCGACATCGCCGACGAAACCCAGCAAATGCTGGAGACAACGCATCAGCTCGCCGAAAAGTCGGCGGAGCTGGAACGCACGGCGAAGCAATTGCGCGACGCCAATGAACGATTGCGGGCCCTCGATGCGCAGAAGGACGAGTTCCTCAGCCAACTCAGCCACGAATTGCGCACACCGATGACGTCGATCAGGTCGTTTTCGGAAATCCTGATGGACGAAGCGGATATATCGGATGCGCAACGCCGGCGGTTCGTCTCCATCATCAACGAGGAAAGCCAACGCCTGACCCGCCTGCTCGACGAGTTGCTGGACATCGGCCGGCTTGAAGGCGGCACGATCGACCTCAATCTCGAGACGGTCGAGGTTCCGGAAGCGATCGGCAAGACCCTCGACACGATTGCGGGCATGACACAGGGCGCCGGTATCACCGTGACCGCCGATCCGGGCCCCACCGGCCTGGAGGTGCAGGCAAACCCGGACCGGCTCCGCCAGGTGCTCATCAATCTTCTGTCGAATGCCGTGAAATACAACACTGCCCCGGCGCCGGAAATCCGGATCAGCGCCGTGGTGCGCGGGCCGTCGGTCGAAATCGATGTGGTCGATAACGGCGGCGGCGTGACGCGCGCCGAAGCGGCCATGATTTTCGAGAAATTCGCCCGCGGCGACCGGGCGGAACGCAGCTACGGCGCCGGCCTCGGATTGCCCATCAGCCGGGCCATCATGCGGGCGATGAACGGAGATCTGACTGTGGAATTCGTCTCCGACGGCACAAGTTTCTTCCGGCTTCGAATTCCATATGCCGGCCCTTGAGCACGCGCAAACCGGTCCTTAAAGGGGTCGTGTCTCGGTTTGACATTCGCGTTCCTCTGGCAGATTGGGCCAGGGGCTTGAGAGGCCCAGCCCTCCGCTCCGAACGCCCCGGCCTCGCCTCGGACCCCCTGTTATCGCCCCAGACGCCCCTACTGTCGCCCCGGCCCTGAGCCGGGGCCCAGCCTCCGATCCTTCCGCAGGGCCGAAACGGCGGAGGATGGACCCCGGCGCTCCGCTGCGCTCCGGCCGGGGTGACGACAAGGGAGGCGATAGAAGCGGCGCGGCACGGAGGCGCGTTCCGAAAAACTCGTCAGCTCGGGCCTTCGTTGCAAACTGAGACACGACCCTTCAAGGGTGTTTCAGCCGGCCTGGCCGGAGCGCTCTGCCCGCAGGGAGACGTCGCTCGATTTCAGATGCAGGTCGCGTTGCGGGAACGGGATTTCGACGCCGTGCTCCTGGAACAGATCCCAGACGCGGAGCAGAACTTCGCTGATGACATTGGACCTGCCCTCGGCCGGGTCGTCGATCCAGATGCGGATGTCGAGATCGACCGAACTGTCGCCGAAGCCCTTGAGCAGGCATTGCGGCGGCGGGTCGCCCAGGACGCGGGCAACACCGGCAGGCGCCTCACGGCACAGCCGCATCGCGAGGCGCACATCCGAGTGATAGGAGACGCCGACCGGGATGCTGAGGCGCACCGCCTTGTCGCTGTGCGACCAGTTTTCGACCCGCTGGGTGATGAGCGCCTCGTTCGGGATCAGATATTCGACGCCGTCGCGGGTCCGGACCGCGGTATATCGCGCGCCGAGCGCGGCGACCCAGCCGTAAGTGCCGCCGACCGCGATCACATCGTTCGGCTTGATTGACTTGTCCAACAGCAACAGCAGGCCGCTGACCAGGTTTGAAACAACCTTCTGCAGGCCGATTCCGACGCCGACGCCCAGCGCCCCGCCAAACACGGTGAGCGCGGTGAAGTCGATCCCCAGACTGCCGAGGGCGACCAGGACAGCGAAGGTCACAAGCGCGATCCTGGCAATCTTGGCGATCAGGACCTGAACCGAAGGCGTCAGGCTGTCCGACCGCCTGATGCTCCGCTCCAGCGCATTTGACAGCGCCAGCACGATCCACAGCAGCACGCCCAGCGCCACGGCGCCTTTCGCCAGGGAGAGCAGCGAAATCCGCACCTGTCCAAAGGTCATGCCGACGCTGTCGAGCAGGGCGAGCGCGGCCTCGAACAGGCCGAGGGCGGCCAGCGCGGCCAGAATCCAGGCGGTCCAGGCGACCGACCGGGCCAGCAGGTCGTTCCCGATAAAGCCGGAGAGCAGACGAATCAGCACCCAGGCGCCGGCGAGGCTCGCCGCGGTCTGCGTCAGGCGGTGGCCGAACAGGCCGGTCTAGGACCCTGCTTCGACGGCAATCCACAGCAATGGCAGGACGACAAGCGGCGTGGAGAGCGCGGCGAGGCGGTCGAGGAAGTCCCGAACCCCGGCGCGCCAGGCCCGGTGCTGTTTGGCGGACAGGATGATACGGCGCAGCCGCGGGCCCAGAATCCGGCCCAGCAGCAGCGCGAGGGTGATCAGCCCGGCCTGCACCGCAGTGTCGGGCGCCAGCACATGGGTGTCGAACCAGGCTTCAAGGCCGGCCCGGAACGCCGGCAGGTTCAGTCCCTGGATGAACTCATTCATCAGATCCACCTCGCCGGCCAGGTCGGGGCAGGACCTTCAGGCATGAGGGTTTCGATGCCCGCGACGGCCGGAACCGCAAACATATTTCAGCGATGCGGCTGGCTCGATTCAAGCACGCGTTTGCCCCGGTCTGCTATATTCTGGATAAGGCAGGACCGGGAGGGAAACGGCGTTGTTTCCCGCCTCCCGCGATCGTTCCGGTTGCGGCGGCAGGCGGTCAGGGCAGATATTTGAGGGCGGCGACGGCGAGGCCCGCAAGGGCGACCATCGCGCCGAACAGACGCCAAACAAGCGCGGCAGTTCGATCCATCAATCGACGTTCGGTCTCGGCGATGCGCTCGATCAGGCTGGTTTCAGTCTTTGCGATGCGCTCGATCAAGCTGCTTTCAGTCTTTGTGATGCGCTCGATCAGGCTGCTTTCGACGCTTGTAATGCGCTCGTCGGTCTTTGCGATGCGTTCGATCAGGCTGCTTTCGACGCTTGTAATGCGCTCGTCGGTCTTTGCGATGCGTTCGAGCAGTTCTGCCCTGAGTGCTCCGAGCGCGGCTTCGAGCGCCGGGCGCGTGACCGGTTCGCCGGCGTCGGAGGCGACCTGCAACTGGGCAGCCATGACACGGGCCTTTTCCCGGTCGAACCCGGCATTTTCCAGCGCCTCTGCGGCGGCGAGTGAATCGAAGCGGGTGCTCATGGCGGCATTCTTTATCGGTGCGCCGCGCAGCGTCAAGGTGGCGTCCGGGTGCTCCGGAGGCACGTGAGCGGGGTTTTGTCATCGACGCCATGACGCCGACTTATGGTTGCTAGCCAGGGCTGTGGATAATGGCCAAGCCTCCGTAAGGCGTGCAGCCGAGACCGGCAACGGGCGTGACCGCGGGCGTCCCGGTCGAGCGCGGCCCGCCGGAAGGCCTGGCTCCGGGCGCCATTGCCGGCTCCCGGCGCTACTGGTTCATCGCCTGGAAGAAGTCGTTGTTGTTTTTGGTCTCGCGAAGCTTGCCGGTCAGGAACTCCATGGCGTCCTGGGTGCCCATCGGCATCAGCACCCGGCGCAGCATCCACATTTTCGCGAGCGCGCCCCGGTCCACAAGCAGCTCTTCCTTGCGGGTGCCCGATTTGCCGATGTCGATCGCCGGCCAGACGCGGCGGTCGGACAGCTTGCGGTCGAGCACGATCTCGGAATTGCCGGTGCCCTTGAACTCCTCGAAGATCACCTCGTCCATGCGCGAGCCGGTCTCGACCAGCGCGGTGGCGATAATCGAGAGAGAGCCGCCCTCCTCGATATTGCGCGCCGCGCCGAAAAACCGCTTCGGGCGCTGCAGGGCGTTGGCGTCCACGCCGCCGGTCAGCACCTTGCCGGAAGAGGGCACAACCGTGTTGTAAGCCCGCGCCAGGCGGGTGATGGAGTCCAGCAGGATGACCACATCATGCTTGTATTCGACAAGCCGCTTGGCCTTCTCCAGCACCATTTCCGTCACCTGGACATGGCGGGTCGCCGGCTCGTCGAAGGTCGAGGAAATCACCTCGCCGCGCACCGAGCGCTGCATGTCCGTCACTTCCTCCGGGCGCTCGTCGATCAGCAGGACGATCAGATAGACCTCGGGGTGGTTGTGCGAGATCGCATGGGCAACATTCTGCAGCATCATCGTCTTGCCGGTCCGGGGCGGCGCAACGATAAGCGCCCGCTGTCCCTTGCCCAGCGGTGCGACCAGTTCGACGACGCGCGTCGTGTAGTCCTTCGTCTTGGGGCGGTCGATTTCCAGATGCAGCCGCTGCTCGGGGTAAAGCGGCGTCAAATTGTCGAAATTGATACGGTGGCGGACCGCCTCGGGCTCCTCGAAATTGGCGAGCTTGACCTTGGTCAGCGCGAAATAGCGTTCGCCCGCCTTGGGCGCGCGAATCTCGCCCTCCACCGTGTCGCCGGTGCGCAGGCCGAAGCGGCGCAGCAATTGGGGCGAGACATAAATGTCGTCGGGGCCGGGCAGATAGTTGGCCTCCGGCGACCGGAGGAACCCGAAGCCGTCGGCCAGCACTTCCAGCACGCCGCGCCCGATGATGACGACATCGTCGTCGGCAAGGTTCTTCAGGATCGCGAACATCATGTCCTGCTTGCGCAGGGTGGAGGCGTTTTCGACCTCCAGCCGGTCTGCGAGCGCAAGCAGTTCCGCCGGCGACTTTTCCTTGATTTCCTGAAGATGCGCGACCTTCTCTGGCGCCGCTATATCGTCGAGCATGACCCCGGACCGTCCATTCGTTGATGTTGGAAGCCGGCTCGTCCGCAGAAGCGGGGGCGCTCGGACAGGAGAAACGGGAGCCGAGGCTCCCGCCGAGCGGCGAACGAGGGCTGAAGAAGCCGCAAGACTAGCGCGGGGCTGCGGACGCGGCAACGCCCATTTGCCGCTTTCTCGGTCGTGTCTCCGTTTGACAGTCGCGTTCCTCTGGCAGAGTCAGCCAGGGGCTTGAGAGACCGGGCCTCCGCTCCGAACGCCCCGGCGCCGCCTCGGACCCCCACTTGTCGCGCCGGACGCCCCTACTGTCGCCTCCGGTCCTTCCGCAGGGCCGAAACGGCGGAGGATGGACCCCGGCGCTCCGCTCTGCTCCGGCCGGGGTGACGACAGGGAGGCGATAGAAGCGCCGCGGCGCGGAGGCGCCTTCCGAAAAACCCGCCGGCACGGGCCTTCGTTGCACACTGAGACACGACCGTTTTCTCCGGCGGCTTGCGGGCAGGCTCACGGCAAACGCCGGACCGGGGCAGTCTCGCCGAGCGCCGCGATCAGCGTTTCGACCGTTCGTCGGCAGGCCGGATGGCGCCAGCCGGGCGCGAGGTCGCGCAGCGGCAGCAGCACAAAGGCGCGTTGGTGGAGGCGGGGATGCGGCAGCTCGGGTTTCATGCCGGAGCCGGTGATCCGGCCGTCATGGTCCAGAAGGTCGAGATCGACCATGCGCGGGGCGTTGGCCACGCCGCGGACCCGGCCGAAGCAGGCCTCGACATCGAGCAGCGCCGCCAGCAGCGCCTCCGGGGAAAGCGCGCTTTCCAGTTCGGCCACGGCATTGACATACCAGGGCTGGCCGCTTGGCGGCACAGGCGCGCTCTCATACCAGGGCGACCGCCGGAGCGTCCTTGCGCCGCGCGCCGCCAGCGCCGCCAGCGCCGCCGCCAGGGTCGCTTGCGGCGGCCCGTGGTCCGGCGACGGCAGGTTCGCTCCCAATCCGATCAGAATCATGCCCGGCGGCCCCTTGTCGCGCGGCGGCGCCTCATCTAGGTTCGCATGGAGAGTGTAGCGGATTGCCCGCCCTTTTCGGAGTTCCTCCCACCCCATGCGTCTTTATATGGAAGAACGGACGGCGCTGTTTATCGACGGCGCGAACCTCTATGCTGCCGCGCGCGGATTGAATATCAATATCGACTACAAGCGGATGCTGGACTATTTCGCGAAGCGCGGCCGGCTGATCCGCGCCTTCTATTATACCGCGTTGATCGAGGATCAGGAGTATTCTCCGATCCGCCCGCTGGTGGACTGGCTGGACTATAACGGCTTCACCATGGTCACCAAGCCGGCGCGCGAGTTCACCGACGCGCTCGGCCGCCGCAAGGTCAAGGGAAACATGGACGTCGAGCTCGCTGTCGACGCCATGGAAATGTCCGATCACCTCGAGCATGTCGTGCTGTTCTCCGGCGACGGCGATTTCCGCCGTTTGGTGGAAGCCCTGCAGCGGCGGGGCGTGCGCGTCACTGTGGTCAGCACGCTGAAAAGCCAGCCGCCCATGATGTCCGACGATTTGCGCCGCCAGGCGGATTTCTTCGTGGAACTGATGGATCTGGCGCCGTCGATCATGCGCGACCAGGACGAACGCGAAGCGGCCCAGGTGCGCCGCGTCCAGCGCGAGAACCTGCGCTATGAGGAAAGCTGAGCCGGCGCCCGCCGCTCTTGCGGAGCCGAAGCCGGACTGCCCCTTCTGTCCGCGCCTGCAGGCGTTTCGCCATCGCTGGCGCGCCGCCGAACCGGACTGGTTCAACGCGCCCGTGCCGGGCTTCGGGCCGCCCGGCGCGCAAGTGCTGATTGTCGGCCTGGCGCCCGGCCTGCGCGGCGCGAACCGCACCGGCAGGCCGTTCACCGGAGATTACGCCGGCGACCTGCTGTTTGCGACATTGCTGAAATTCGGCCTGGCGCGCGGGCGCTATGGCGGCCAGGCAGGAGACGGGCTTGCCCTGACAGGCTGCCGCATCGTCAATGCGGTGCGGTGCGTGCCGCCGGAAAACCGGCCGACCGGCGCGGAAGCCGCCGCCTGCCGCCCGTTTCTCAAGGGCGAGCTCGATGCCTTGCCCTCCGGCGGCGCGGTGCTGGCGCTTGGGCGCGTCGCCCATGACGCGGTGCTCTCCGCACTCGGCGAGCGGCGCGCCGCCTGGCCGTTCTCGCATGGCGCCCAGCACCGCCTCGGCTGCGGGCGCCTGCTTGCCGACAGCTATCATTGCTCGCGGTACAACACCAATACCGGCCGGTTGACGGCGGCGATGTTCGAAGCGGCGGTGGCGGCCATGCTGGCAGCGTTGCCGGCCGGCTGACAGCGGCTGCTCAGCCCAGCATCTCGGCTGCGGGGTCACGGGCCCTGAAGCGCCGCCGCGCCGCCGCAGGCGATGTATTGGCGTAGCAATAGAGGCAGCCATGCGGGCAGGTGTCATAGGCGCCGATATCCCGGCTGGCGGCGCAGATGCAGCCCGGTCGATTGCCGCGTTCCGGGCGGTCGTCGAGGCCGAGCCGCACAGGGTCGATGCAGCGCGCGGGGGCGGCGGCCCCGCCGGTGTTTTCCGGCTGGGCGCAGACGGTCAGGCGAATCGGAGCGACCGCAGCGGCCAGCGCCTCGACAAGCCGCCGCCGCTCGGCAAGCTCCGGCTCCTCCCATGCAAGGCCGGCCCGCATCATATTGCGCCGTGTCTTGCGATAGAAGGAGGCGAAGGACACCACGCATTCGTCGGTTGCGCCCCGCAGCGCCTCGGCCAGCGCCGCGACGGCCTCGACATGGTCCCGGGTCGGCGACAGGATCGGGTCGTAACGCCAGACCACGCAGCGCGGGCCGTAACGCGCGGCAAGCTCATGCGCGGCTGCAACGGCCCGCCCGACAGCGGGCACCGAGGTTTCGAGCGGCCGGCCGTAGCCGGTAATCGTGAGCTGCATGACGAACGGCCGCTCCAGCCGCGCCAGCACAGGCATGAAAGGGGCCGGGTTCCTGCTCCAGAAAACGAAGCCCGCAACGGCTCCGGGCGCAAGCGCCACCCGGTAGGCCTTGCCGGACCACGGGTTGCGCACCAGGGCGTAGCCGGCCTCGAGACGGCGGGCGAACCAGTCGCCATGGAAGGCCGGAATATCGGTGCGGTAGCTGGCGGAGATGATGGCTGCGGTCATTTTTTCGCCCGAATTGGCAGTTTTGCCGCACCTCGCCCCAAGACGCCGGGTCTTGTAGGGCGGGAACGGCGTTCATATATAGCCGCACAACACGGCATCGGGCGCAGGCCCGATTTTCCAATGGCATCGAAGGGGGCCGGGACAGGCGCTGCCTTGGCGGGCGGTCCGGGCTTGCCGCATCGGACGGGGATGAACCCATGAGCAAGGTTATCGGAATCGATCTCGGCACGACCAATTCCTGCGTCGCAGTCATGGACGGCAGCGAACCCCGGGTGATCGAAAACGCCGAAGGCGCGCGCACCACGCCTTCCATGGTGGCGGTAACCGGCGACGGCGAGCGCCTGGTCGGCCAGCCGGCCAAGCGGCAGGCGGTCACCAACCCGGCCAACACCCTGTTCGGCATCAAGCGCCTGATCGGCCGACCGTTTCAGGACCGGGTGATCCAGAGCGAAAAGGAAGTGCTGCCGTTCGCGCTGGTCAGGGCCAACAATGGCGACGCCTGGGTGAAGGCCGGCGGCGAGAACTATGCGCCGAGCCAGATCAGCGCCTTCATCCTCCAGAAGATGAAGGAGACGGCCGAGGCGTTTCTTGGCGAGACCGTGACCGATGCGGTCATTACCGTGCCGGCCTATTTCAACGATTCGCAGCGCCAGGCGACCAAGGACGCCGGGCGCATCGCCGGTCTCGACGTGCTGCGCATCGTCAATGAGCCGACCGCGGCGGCGCTCGCCTACGGCCTCGACAAGAAGGAAGCCGGCGTCATCGTCGTTTACGACCTGGGCGGGGGCACTTTCGACGTCTCGGTCCTGGAAATCGGCGACGGCGTCTTCGAGGTCAAGTCCACCAATGGCGACACGCATCTGGGCGGCGAGGATTTCGACAACCGCATCATCGACTATCTGGCCGAGGAGTTCCGCAAGGAGCAGGGAATCGACCTGCGCGGCGACAAGCTCGCACTGCAACGGCTGAAGGAGGCGGCGGAGAAGGCCAAGATCGAGCTGAGCTCGACGGCGCAGACGGAGATCAACCTGCCCTTCATCACGGCCGACCAGTCGGGGCCGAAGCATCTCAACATCAAGCTGTCCCGCGCCAAGCTGGAGGCGCTGGTCGAGGACCTGGTCCAGCGCACCGTCGGCCCCTGCCAGCAGGCGCTCAAGGATGCCGGTCTGCGCGCCTCCGATATCGGCGAGGTCGTTCTGGTCGGCGGCATGACGCGAATGCCCAAGGTCATCGAGACGGTCAAGACCTTCTTCGGGCGGGAGCCGCATCGCGGTGTGAACCCGGACGAGGTGGTGGCGCTCGGCGCCGCCATCCAGGCCGGCGTGCTGAAGGGCGATGTGAAGGACGTGCTGCTGCTGGATGTCACGCCGCTGTCGCTCGGCATCGAGACGCTGGGCGGCGTGTTCACCCGGCTGATCGACCGCAACACCACGATCCCGACCAAGAAGAGCCAGACCTTCTCGACCGCAGAGGACAACCAGAACGCCGTGACGATCCGCGTTTCGCAGGGCGAGCGCGAGATGGCGGCGGACAACAAGCTGCTCGGCCAGTTCGACCTGACCGACATTCCGCCAGCGCCGCGCGGGATGCCGCAGATCGAGGTGTCCTTCGACATTGACGCCAACGGCATCGTCAATGTATCCGCCCGGGACAAGGCGACCGGCAAGGAGCAGGCGATCCGCATCGAGGCGTCCGGCGGTCTGTCCGACGCTGAAATCGATAAGATGGTCAGGGAAGCCGAGGCCAATGCCGAGGAAGACCGCAAACGCCGGGAGCTCGCCGAGGCGCGCAACCAGGCCGAGGGCCTGATCCATACCACGGAGCGCCAACTGGCCGAGCATGGCGGCAAGCTTGACGCCGGGGACAAGAGCGCGATCGAGACGGCGCTGCAGGAGCTCAAGGATGTGAAGGACGGCGAGGACGCCGCCATAATCCAGGAAAAGGCGGGCGCGCTTGCAGCGGCTGCGATGAAGCTGGGCGAAGCCGTGTATGCGGCCCAGCAACAGAATGCCGCTGACGGCGGCGGCCAGAGCCCCGGCGACAACGCCGGCGATGACGGGGTGGTCGATGCCGATTTCGAGGAAGTGGACGACACCGACGACTCGCAGAAACGCTCCGCCTGATCCGGCGGGCCGGGCGAGGCAGGCCCCCCGATGGCCGGACGCGATTTCTACGAGATTCTGGGCGCCTCCCGGACGGCCGGCGCGGATGAGCTCAAGCGCGCCTACCGCAGATTGGCGAAGGAGCACCATCCGGACCGCAACCCGGGAGACAGCGCCGCGGAAGCGCGTTTCAAGGAAATCAACGACGCCTATGATGTCCTGAAGGATCCGGAGAAGCGCCGGGTCTATGACCGGCTCGGCCACGACGCCTTCACGCAGCGCACCCAGAGCGGGGGCGGCGGCGCGAGTGCCGGGTTCGATTTCAGCTCCAGTTTCGGCGATATTTTCGACGAGATGTTCGGCGATCTCGCCGGCCGGCGGCGCGGGCATGGCGGCCGGCGCCAGGGCGCCGACATGCGCTACAACATGCATATCACCCTGGAGGAGGCGTTCCGGGGCAAGCAGGCGACCATCGAGGTGCCGGGCACGGCGGCTTGCGACTCCTGTTCCGGCACCGGGTCGGAGGGCGGCGCGCCGCCGATCAGCTGTACGGCCTGCAACGGGTCGGGGCGGCTTCGGACCAGCCAGGGCTTCTTCACCGTCGAGCAGACCTGCGCCGCCTGCAGGGGCACCGGCCAGACAGTGCGCGACCCGTGCCGCAGCTGTGCGGGGCAGGGGCGGGTGCGCCGCACGCGCACGCTCACCGTCACCATTCCGGCAGGCGTGGAGGCGGGCAACCGCATCCGTCTCAGCGGCGAAGGCGATGCCGGCGAGCGCGGCGGCCCGCCGGGCGACCTCTATATCTTCCTCGAAGTCGAGGACCATCCGGTATTCGACCGGGAGGGGCCGCATATTCACTGCGAGGTCCCGGTGTCGATGACTGCCGCGGCGCTGGGCGGCGCGGTCGAGACGCCGACGGTGGAAGGCAGGCGCGCCCGCATCGACCTGCCGCCGGGCACCCAGTCGGGCAACCGCTTCCGCTTGCGCGGCAAGGGCATGACGGTGCTGAACACCCGCCAGCGGGGCGACATGCTGGTGACGGTGCGCGTCGAAACCCCGGTCAACCTCACGCGCCGCCAGACGGAGCTGCTGCGCGAGTTCGAGAAAGAAGGCCGGGGCCGCAACCGCACCCCAGAAACCGAAGG
The DNA here is from genome assembly GCA_965200785.1 of Alphaproteobacteria bacterium. Classification (GTDB taxonomy): domain Bacteria; phylum Pseudomonadota; class Alphaproteobacteria; order Bin95; family Bin95; genus Bin95. Next base: position 471,665 of record CBDAVA010000003.1, read on the forward strand.
CTTCTTCTCCCGCGTCAAGGAACTCTGGGACGACCTGACAGACTGAAGGCCGCAAACGCCGCCATCGGGGAACCGTTCTGCGAGGGCAGTCCATGCAGGAACCTGCCGATTTCATCAGGCTGCGCCCGCAGCACCGAGATGCCGGACGGCCTGTTGACGCTGCCGGCATATATGTGCAAGGCTGCTGTTACACGGCAGACCGGATCGTGGCTCTCGAAACGCACAGCAAGCCCGGCTGGAGGCGCGCATGAAGACGATGCAGGCAGCTATTCCGCCGTCCTGCGCCCAGTATGACTTGCTTCCTGGCGGAGTTGCGGCGTGATGGAGGCTCTTGCGCCCTGGGCGACGCCGGCGATCATCATCGCGTTGTTTTTGTGGCTTCGCGGGGACATTCGCAATCTTCGGCAAGATTTGTCGGCTCGCATGGACAGTTTCGATGAGCGTCTTCGTCTGCTGGAGGTCGGGCTAGCCGAGCTTCGGGGCGAGATGCGGTTCATCCGCGATTACATCACAGGCCGGAACGCCCGGAACGAGCTTCCTGGCGCGGCCCAGGGTGGTGATTAAGCGGTCTGCGGCATTGCGAATGGACAATCCGGCGCGGCTGTATGGCGTTCGGCCTCTGGAGGATTGTCAATTGGCAATGCGGTCTCCGCCGAGGGCGAACCGTCTGCATCCTCCGGCCCCGCACTTGCCCGCCGGTGCGGCGCCGGGCGCCGGACTATTCTTCCGCGGTCGTGTCCAGCCGGCCTTCATTGGCTTCTGCGGCGCGGCGGTAGCCGGGGCGGGTGTGGAGGCGGGCTTCGTACTCGCGGAGCACCTGCGGCACGGCGACGCCGCGGCGGGCCGCCCAGCCGAGGCAGGAGCCGAGCATGATGTCGGCGACCGAGAAGGTCTCGCCGAGCAGCCAGGGCCGCCCGTCTCCAAGCGCCGCCTCGGCTTTCGCCGCCTGTTTCAGCCAGTAGTCGCGGGCGCCTGAAACCGCAATCGGCGCCTCGCCGTAGATCTCCGGCAGATCGCCGTGGCGGCGAATCACATAGAGCGAGGTGGCGTCGAGCTCCATCGCAACATAGAAGCACCATTCGAGCACGCGGGCGCGCTCGGCCTTCGGCCAAAGGTCCGCGCGGTCCCGGAAACGCGCCGCCAGTTCGAGCGCGATGGCGCCCGACTCTCCATAGCGCACGCCGTCGATCTCCAGCATCGGGATCTTGTGCAGCAGGTTGACCGCGCGATAGGCGGCGCTTGTCTGTTCCGGCGTGCGCGTTCGAATCAGCGTTGTGCCGTATGTCAGGCCGAGCTCCTGCAGGGTCCAGTGGACCCGGAGCGCGCGGGTGGAGCCGATGCCCCAGACATGAATGGCGGTCATGCAAGCGCCCTCTCGAGAATGCGTGCGGGATGCCGGGCCGCCCTGCCGGCGCCGTCGGCGATCTGGTGGCGGCAACTGGTGCCGTCGGCGGCGATCAGCGCATCGCCGCCGGCTGCGCGCACGGCCGGCAGCAGCGCCGCCTCGGCCATCGCCATCGAAACCTCGTAATGCTCGGCCTCGTAGCCGAAGCTGCCCGCCATGCCGCAGCAGGAGCTGTCCACCAGCTCCGGCTCGAGGCCGGGCACCAGCGCCAGCGCGGCCAGCATCGCCGCCGGGCCGTCGAAGCTCTTGCGGTGGCAATGGGCGTGAACAACCGCGCGCGTCTCCGGCAGCCGTCCGAGCCGGGAGGCCAGCCGCTCCGCCGCCGCGCCTTCGGAAACCAGGCTCTCCAGCATGGTGACGCTCCCGCCCACCTTCGCGCTCTCCGGCCCCGGCAGCACGGCCTGCAATTCGTCGCGGAAGGTGAAGAGGCAGGACGGTTCGAGGCCGACAATGGGCCTGCCCGCTTCGGCATGGGGCAGCAGCATGGCCACCATGCGGCGCATCTCCGCCCGCGCCCGGTCGATGCGCCCCGCCGCCAGCCAGCTTCGTCCGCAGCAGGGCGGGCGGGCGCCGTCCGGCCCCTGTGGATGGCGGACATGGAAACCCGCGGCCTCCAGCACCCGCACGGCCGCCCGCGCGTTCTCCGGCTCAAAGGCGGTATTGAAGCAATCGGCGAACAGCACAGCCTGCCGCCGCCCGGCCGCGCCCGGCGGGGCCTCGGCATCGACCGGGCGGAAACGGTCCCGCCGCCAGGCCGGCAAACGGCGGCGCCTGGAGAAACCGGTTGCGCGCTCGCGCAGCGCCCGGAGCGGCCCGGCGCGCTCGGCCAGATTGAGCAGCGGGGCGAAAGGGGCCAGCCGCGCCGCATAATGCGGCAGCGACGACACCAGCCTGTCGCGCAGCGTCAACCCGCGCCGGCCCTTGTAGTGGTGCAGGAACTCCACCTTCATGCGCGCCATATCGACCCCGGTCGGGCATTCCCGCCGGCATCCCTTGCAGCCCACGCAGAGCGCCATGGTGCGGGCCATATCGTCCGAGACGAGCGCATCCGGGCCCAACTGGCCGGAAAGCGCGAGGCGCAGCGTGTTGGCGCGGCCCCGCGTCAGGTCCCGCTCGCGCCCGGTCGCCCGGAAAGAGGGGCACATGACGCCGGGGTCGGCCTTGCGGCAGGCGCCGTTATTGTTGCACATCTCGGCTGCGCCCAGGAAACCGCCGGGCCAGTCCGACCAGTCGAGCGCGGGCTCGAGAGGCGCTGCCGCATAGCCCGGCTTGAAGCGGAACAGCGAGCGGTCGTCCATCCGGGGGGCGCGCACGATCTTGCCCGGATTGAACAGCCCCGACGGGTCGAACGCGTCCTTGACCTCCTCGAAGGCGCGCACCAGCGGCGCCCCGAACATGCGCTCGTGAAACTCCGAACGGACGATGCCGTCGCCATGCTCGCCGGAATGGCTGCCCTGGTATTCGCGCACCATGGCGAAGGCTTCCTCCGCAATGGCGCGCATGGCGGCCGCGCCCTGCGGCTGCTTGAGATTCAGCACCGGGCGGACATGCAGCAGGCCGACAGAGGCATGGGCATACCAGGTGCCGGTCGTGCCGTGTTTCTCGAAGACACGGGTCAGGCGGTCGGTGAACGCGCCCAGATCCTCCAGCGGCACCGCGCAGTCCTCGATAAAGGAGACCGGCTTGCCCTCGGTCTTCATCGACATGACGATATTGAGCCCCGCTTCGCGCACGCCCCAGATGCGCGCCTGCAGCGCCGGATCGACGGCCCGGACAACGGCGCCGGGAAATCCCAGACCGCGCATCGCATCATCCAGCGCTTCCAGCCGGTCAAGCAGCGCCTCCCGGTCATCGCCGGCGAACTCGACCAGCAGCAATGCGTCCGGGCGGCCCTGCACGACATCGCGCACGGTGTCGCGGAACATCTGGATATCGCGGCCGAGCTCGATGATGGTCCGGTCCACCAGCTCGACGGCGTCGGGGCCGAGCGCCACCAGGCCCGGCACGGCGTCCATGGCGTCGCGGAAATGCGGGAAATGGCAGACGCCCAGCACCTTGTGCGGCGGGACCGGCTGGAGATCGACCTCGATGGCGGTGAAGAAGCCGAGCGTGCCTTCGGAACCGACGAGCAGATGCGCCATATTGTGCCCGGCGGCATCCACGCTCTCGAGATTGTAGCCGCCGACCTTGCGCAGGACATTCGGGAAACCGGCCGCGATGGCGTCCCGCTCCCGTTCGGCGATGGCGCGCATGGCGCGCACCAGGTCGATATAGCCCGGCGTGCCGCCCCCGGCGCCGAGATTGCCGGGCACGGCCCCGAAACGGTGGCGGCTGCCATCGGCCAGAATGGCCTCGATGGCATGGGTGTTGTGAACCATGTTGCCGTAGCGGATCGAGCGCGAGCCGCAGGAATTATTCGCCGCCATGCCGCCGAGCGTCGCCCGGCTCGCCGTGGAGATATCGACCGGAAACATGAGGCCGTGGCGCCGCAGCCTGGCGTTCAACCGGGCCAGCACGACGCCCGGTTCGACGCGCGCCCGCCGGCCCTCGGCATCGACCTCCAGGATGCGGTCCAGATGCGCCGAGCAGTCGAGCACCAGGGCCTCGCCGATCGTCTGGCCCGCCTGGGAGGTGCCGCCGCCGCGCGGCAGCACCGGCACGCCTTCTTCGCGTGCAATCGCGATGGCCGCCTCGACATCCGCAACCGAACGCGGCCGCACGACGCCGACAGGCTCGATCTGGTAGATGGAGGCGTCGGTGGCGTAGCGCCCGCGCTCGAACGGGTCGAACAGCACCTCGCCCTCGACCGCCGCCCGAAGCCGCGACGCCAGCCGGGAATCGCCCGCCCGGCTCCCCGGTCCGCCGCGCTGCGCCGCCGGGCTGGCCGGCCTGTCCATCGTCATGCTCCCATCGAGATGGCGACCCGTCCAATGGCGCGGCGCGAGAGAACGGCCGCCATGGCGTCCCTGAAGCCCTCCAGCGGGAAGACCGCGTCCACCCGCGGCTTGAGGCGGCCCTCCTCGAACCAGGCGAAAAGCTGTGTCATGCCGGCCCGCAACCGATCCTCGGCCTCATAGCGGATATCATTCGGACTCCAGCCCACATAAGTGCCGAAATTCAGCCCGATCACGCTCACGGTCTTGACCAGCAGGATATTGGCCGGAATCTGCTGAATGGCGCCGCCAGCGAAGCCGACCGGCATGATGCGCCCCTCAAAGGCGATGCAGCGCAGCGATTGCTCGAACACCTCGCCGCCGACCGGGTCGTAAATGACATCCGCCCCGCGCCCGCCGGTGAGCGCCAGCACCTCCTCGCGAAAGTCGGCCTCGCGGTAGTTGATGGCATGGTCCGCGCCGTGTTCGCGCACGGCGGCCAGCTTCTCCGCCGAGCCGGCCGTGGCGATGACGCGCGCGCCCAGGATCTTGCCGATCTCGACGGCGGCAATGCCGACGCCGCCGGCCGCGCCGTGCACCAGCAATGTCTCGCCGGCGGCGAGGCGCAGCATGTTCGGCCAGCAAAGCGCGGCATAGGAGGTGTGGTAGGAGTTGGTGAATGCAATGGCCCGGTGGAATTCCATACTGTCCGGGATTGCAAAGGTGTTGACCTCGAGCGCCACGGCTTCCTCGGCCAGCGCGCCCCAGTCGAGCACCGCCAGAACCCGGTCGCCCGGCCGGAAGCGGGTCACTTCCGCGCCGACTTCGACCACCACGCCGGCATATTCGCTGCCGGGGACGAACGGCCGCGGCGGGCGGCGCTGATAGCGGCCCTGCACCACCAGCGACATGGCGAAGGAGATGCCGCAGGCCGAACCGCGAATGCGCACATGGCGCGGGCCGAGCGCCGGCGGCGGTATCTCGCGAAGCTCCAATTCGTCGAACGGCTTCCAGTCGTCCACGACTACTGCGCGCATGGACAGTCCCGCCTCCCCGGTCCAGAATCGCCGCCGTCATGAAAGGCTATTTCGGCATCGGCGTCGAGGGGCTGAGCAAACCGCTCAATGCCGGCAACCTGTTCCGCTCGGCTCAGGCTTTCGGGGCGAGTTTCCTGTTCACCATCGGCGCAAGCTATGCCGAGCGGCCGGGGCGCAGCGGCGGCGACACCTCCAATGCGTCCGGCCGGGTGCCGCTCTACGCATTTCCGGACGCCGGCGCCATGGTGCTGCCGCGCGGCTGCGCGCTGGTTGGCGTGGAGCTGGTCGATGAGGCTGTGGACCTGCCGAGTTTCCGCCATCCGGCGCGGGCGGCCTATATCCTCGGTCCGGAACGCGATTCACTTTCCGGGCCGGTGCTGGCGCGCTGCGCGCATGTGGTCCGCATCCCGACATCGTTCTGCGTCAATGTCGCCATGGCCGGCGCCATCGTCATGTATGACCGCCTTGCGGCGCTCGGCCGCTTCGCGCCGCGCCCCCTCCGGCCCGGCGGCCCCGCCGAACCGCTGCCGCCCCACATTCACGGCCGCCCGAAACGGCGCTCATGACCCCGGCCCGCCCGGCGGATCTTCCCAATAGGGGCGGGGGCCGTAACGCCGGACCAGGAAATCGACAAAGGCGCGGACCTTTGTCGAGAGGTGGCGGTCGGCGGGGTAGAGCGCGTGGATGCCGGTGTCGAGTGCGCCGGGCGCGGCGCGGTAGCCGGAAAGAACCGCCGCCAGCCTGCCGGACTGCACTTCCTGCCCGACCAGCCAGGACGGCAGCAAGGCAATGCCGAGGCCGCCCAGCGCCGCCGCGTGCACGGCCTCGGTGTTGTTGGTGCGCAGATTGCCGCTGACGCGCACTTCGGCAAACCCTTCCGGACCACCGAGATTCCAGTTCACATTGCCGTGGTGGCGCGTATAGACAAGGCAGTTATGGGCCGCGAGATCATGGGGGCGTTCCGGCGTGCCGGCGCGGGCCAGATAGTCGGGGCTGGCGCACAGGATGCGCCGGTTCGGCGCGAGGCGGCGCGCAATCAGGCTTGAATCCTCCAGCTCCCCGACCCGCACGACAACATCGGCGCCGACCTCGAGCAGGTCCACGAAATTGTCCGTGAGCGTCAGCTCGATCCGCACTTCGGGAAAGCGCGCGAGGAAATCCGGCAGCGCCGGCGCAACATGCCGGACGCCGAAGGCCGTCGGCCCGTTGATATGCAGGACCCCGCGCGGCGACCGCTCCAGATGCGAGACGGCGGCGGATGCCTCGTCCAGCTCGGCCAGAATGCGCGAGACGCGCTCGAAATAGAGCCGCCCGGCCTCTGTCAGGCTGAGCTTGCGGGTGGTGCGGTGGATGAGCTGGGCGCCGACGCTGTCTTCCAGCGCCGCCACCTGCCGCGACACGGAGGACGGCGCCATGCCAAGCCTCCGGCCGACCTCGGAGAAACTGCCGGCATCGACGGCGGCGGTGAAGAGGCGGATGGCGTTCAGAGAGTTCATGGCAGGCCTATTTGTGCGTTATTTGCATATATCATATCCAAAACTGCCTCATTGTAAATGATGGGAGAGGGAATAAATGTTGCGCCAACGGAAATCGAACCCGGAGTGAGACCGATGATCCAGAGACCTTCCCTCCCCTCGCAAGCCGAAATCGACCAGGCGCTCGCCCGCGGCCGGCAGTTGCGCGCCCAGGCTTTCGCAAATGCGTTCGCTCGGCTCGCAAGCGTCGTCGCAGCCGGCCTCGCCTGGTTGCGCCCCCATCCGGCCTATCGCGGCCGGCCCGTCTGAGCCTGTTGCCGGCCTGTCTTCGGCAGTGCCCGGCTTGCTGTCCGCATTTCGCTGAAACCCGCTACTCCCCTCTCCCCGGCCCTCTCCCTGAACGGGGCGAAGGTTCTCTCCCGTCTTTCTCCCTCTTCCAGCAGGGAGAGGGTTGGGGCGAGGGGCCTTTACTCTCCAGCGGCGCTGCCCGCCCAGGCTGCGCCGCCTGGCCGAATCCTGCGGCGATTCATGCCCGCCCGTGTCTTGTTGTTGGGCTATCGTGTATCGGTCGGGAACTTCCGAACGGTGCGGAGGCCGAATCGAGATGAGCGCAGTGCTTTTCGTCCACGACGCAGCGGCCGGGCACGACACCGGCCCCGGCCATCCCGAACGCGCCGCCAGGGCGCATGCGGTTGCGGCGGCGCTCGACGCGCCCGACTTCCGCGGCCTTGAGCGGCGGGAAGCGCCCGCAGCGGGGCGCGGGGCGCTGGAGCGCGTGCACTCCAAAGCCTATGTGGACCATGTGCTCGGCAATATGCCGAAGCAGGGTTATGTGCGCTTCGATTCCGACACGGTGGCGTCGCCGGGAACAAGGGAAGCGGCGCTTCGGGCGGCGGGCGCGGCAGCGGCTGCGGTCGATGCGCTCGCGGCGGGCGAAGCCGAGACGGCGTTCTGCGCCCTGCGCCCGCCGGGCCACCATGCCGAGCCGGCCCGCGCCATGGGCTTCTGCTTCTTCAACAGCGTTGCGGTCGGCGCCGCCCATGCGCGCGCCGTCCACGGCCTTGCGCGCGTGGCGGTTGTCGATTTCGATGTTCATCACGGCAACGGCACGCAGGCGATTTTCTGGGACGAGCCGGAGGTGCTGTTCGCCTCGACGCACCAGATGCCGCTCTATCCCGGAACGGGAGCCGAGCGGGAGCGCGGCGCGCATGGGCAGATCGTCAACGCGCCTCTGCCTCCGGGCGCGGGCGGCGCGGCGTTCCGCCGGCGTTTCGAGACCCGCGTGCTGCCGGCGGTCGAGGCATTCCGCCCGGAGCTGATCCTGGTATCCGCGGGCTTCGACGCCCACCGCGCCGACCCGCTGGCGCAACTCGAACTCGAGGCCGCCGACTTCGCCTGGGCGACGCGCCGCCTGCTCGAGGCCGCGCGCCGCCATGCCGGCGGCCGATTGGCGGCAGTGCTGGAAGGCGGCTACGACCTGGAAGCGCTGGAAGAATGCGTCGGCGTGCATGTCGCGGCGCTGGCGGGCGGGTGATCCGGCGGCAATCCGGCTGCTTTTCCTGATTCCGGTTGCTGCCGGAGCGCCGGAATCGGCTGCAGCCTCTTGCGGCCGCTCCGGAAAAGGACAACGCTGTATCGGGTTGCCGGAACAGGGGGGCGCGCCGCCTGGCGTTCCCTTCCCGCAACCGGCGGCAACAAGGAAAGGGTGTTCTCCGATGGACCTCCGCCTGGCAGGAAAAACCGTGCTCATCACCGGCGCCTCGAAAGGCATTGGACTTGCCTGCGCGGAGCTTTTCGCGGAAGAAGGCTGCAATCTCCACCTGGTGGCGCGCACGGCGGCGGACCTCGAACGCGCGCGCGAGTCCATTCGCAGCCGGCATAATGTCGCCATTGCCGTCCATCCGCTCGATCTCTCCGACGGCGGCAATGTCAAGCGCCTGGTCGCCGAAACCGGCGAGGGCCTGGACATTGTCGTCAATAATGCAGGCGCCATCCCCGGCGGGCCGCTTCACATGATCGACGAAGCGCGCTGGCGCGAGGCCTGGGACCTCAAGGTGTTCGGCTATATCAACATGTGCCGGGAGCTGTATCCGATCTTCAAGGCGAAGGGAGCCGGGGTCATCGTCAATGTCGTGGGCACCGGCGGCGAGCGCCCGGTGGCCGGCTATATCGCCGGCGCCGGCGGCAATGCCGGCCTGATGGCTTTCACCCGCGCGCTTGGCGGCAAGAGTCCGGAGGACGGGTTTCGGGTCGTCGGCGTCAATCCCGGCGCGATCCTTACCGAGCGGCTGACGACGATCCTGCGCGCCCAGGCGCTCGACCGTTTCGGCGACGAAGAGCGCTGGGAAGAGTGTATGCCCACCAACCCGCCGCCCGGCGAGCCCGAGGACTGCGCCGACCTGGTCGCCTTTCTCGCCTCGGACCGCGCCAGGCATATCTCCGGCACCGTGGTCACCATCGACCGCGGCGCCGTCTCCCGCTAGGAGCCGTTCCACGCCATGAGCTGCAAACTTGAGTTCTTCTTCGATGTCTCCAGCCCCTGGACCTATCTGGCCTTCCACCGCATCGAGGACTTCTGCGCCGAGCTGGATGTGAACCTGGTGTGGAAGCCGTTTCTGGTCGGCGGCGTCTTCAACAAGGTGAACCCGAGCGTCTATCAGCGGCGCGAGAACCCAATCCCGCCAAAGGACGCCTATTACCGCAAGGACATGGAAGACTGGGCCCGGTATGAAGGCATTGTCATCGGCAGGCCGTCGGTGTTTCCGGTCAACTCGGTCAAGGCGATGCGCGGATGCTTCCATGCCATCGACGAGGGCCGGGTGTCCGCCTTCGCGCGGGGCTGTTTCGAGGCCTATTGGCGCGACGACCGAGATATCGGCCAGGAGGATGTGCTGGCGGAGATCGTCCAGGCGGCCGGCCTCGACAAGCAGCGTTTCTTCGCCGCCATCGCAGACCCGGCGGTGAAGCAGAAGCTGTTCGACACAACGGACGAGTTGATCGAGCGGGGCGGCTTCGGCTCGCCCACCTTCTTCCTGGACGAGAACGACATGTATTTCGGCAACGACCGCCTGGAGTTGATCCGGGCGGCAATCGCGAGGAAGCACGATGGCTGATGAATTGGCGCTTGCCCCGGAAGAAGCGGGCCTCCAGGAAACCGCGCGTCGTGTGCTGCCGGCCGGCGGCTTCGGCAATGTGCCGTTCGAGACGGTCATCCGCTCCGGGCGGGGCAGCCATGTCTGGGACGTCTCGGGCAATGAATATATCGACTATCTGCTCGGCTCCGGGCCGATGCTTGCCGGGCATTGCCACCCCGAGGTCGTCGAGGCGGTGATGGAGCAGATCGGGCGCGGCTCGACCTTCTTCGCCAATAACGAGCACGGCATCCTGCTGGCCGAAGCCGTGACCGAGATCATCGCTTGCGCCGACAAGGTGCGCTTCGTTTCCAGCGGCAGCGAGGCCACGTTCTACGCCATGCGGATCGCCCGCGCTTTTCGCGGCCGCGACAAGATCCTGAAATTCGAGGGCGGCTTCCACGGCATGAACGACTATGCGCTCATGTCCATGGCGCCGAAGCGGCCCGGTAATTTTCCGCAGGCGGCGCCCGACAGCGCCGGCATTCCCGCCGGCGTCCGGGACGACATGCTGATCGCGCCGTTCAACGACGCCGAAACGGCGGTGCGGCTCATTCAGGATCATGCCGACGAGCTGGCGGCGGTGATCGTCGAGCCGTTCCAGCGCCTGATCCCGCCCCAACCCGGTTTCCTGGAGGCGCTGCGCCAGGCGGCGGACGAGACCGGCGTGGTGCTGATCTTCGATGAGGTCGTGACCGGATTCCGCTTCGCGCGCGGCGGCGCCCAGCAGCGCTACGGCGTGACGCCCGATATGTGTTCGCTCGGCAAGGTGGTGGGCGGCGGCTATCCGTTGGCGGCCATTGCCGGGCGGGACGACATCATGGCGCATTTCGACGCCGGGCGCGTGGAGGACAACCGCTTCGCGCAGCAAATCGGCACGTTGAGCGGCAATCCGGTCGCCGCTATTGCGGGCCTCAAGACGCTGGAGGTGCTCGGCAGGCCCGGCATGTATGCGCGCCACGAGCAAATCGGGCAGGCGCTGATCGACGGGCTGGAGACGCTCCTTCGGGAAAGCGGCCATGAAGGGCAGGTGCTGGGCGAGCCGCCGCTTTTCGATGTGATCTTTACCGGCGGCGAGGTGGCCGACTACCGCGCGACCATGCGCGCCGATGCGGCGAAGACAAACGCCTTCAATGCAGGCCTGCGCGCGCGCGGCATCTTCAAGGGACAGAGCAAATTCTATCTGTCGGTGGTGCATAGCGACGAGGACGTCGCCCGCACCCTCGACGCGGCCCGCGGGTCGCTCGCCGCGCTGTAATCGCCTCTACGGCTCTTTCCGCCATAGGCGGCAGCCCTTCATGCGCTGCGGCGCTGGTTTCGGATTATGTCCGGGGCAGGAGGGCATCGGGACAGGGCGCGAATGACAGGCAGAGGCGTGAAGAGCCAGCTGCGGCCTCCGCACAAGGATGGCGCGGAGGAGGCATCCCGGCTCGGATTGATAAGCTACTGGCGCGCTTGCCTGGCGGATGCGGGGCTGGGGAAGGGCCGCTTCCGGCAACGAGACCTGCCGCCCGGCAACGGACGGCTGGTCGCGCTGTCCACAAACGAACTCTCGCGCGGCCGTGTCAAACGGCGCACCGTCGAAACCCTCTTCAGGAATGCGCATGACACGCTCGAGCATGTGCAAGTTTGCCTCTGGCCCCTGGTCACGAAGCGCCGGCTGTCGCACGGCGCCGAGCGCGGAGACGGTCTCCCCGACTATGTGGCGCCAATTGTCTCCGTGGCCCTTGTCGCGCGCAAGGACGGCGCGATCCGGCCGACGCGCACCGTCATCGCCCGCGACCTTCTTGAGCCTCTCCCGGAGGGGGCGTTTTCGATAGGAACCGTCGAGAGCCTCGACACCTTCCTGACTGAATCGCCGTTGCCGTCCTCTTCGGACGACGCATCGCATGACAGCGTGTGGCAACACTATCGCGACGACTGCGGGAAGCTTCTCAAGGCCGTCGCGCCTGGCTGGCCGGGACAGGACAGCGGCTACGAAAGAACCGGCATGGGGCTGATCGAGGCGGCCGGCGACGCCGCCGCGACAGTCCGGAGCATCCTGGACCTCTACGACACCATCCTGAAGACGAAGCCGACCGCGCCGCTGCTCGAGTCCTACGCGGTTACGACCAGAGCGCCGGCCTCTCCGGGCCTCTCCGCTCCGCACGATCTGGCGGGCCGCCTCGGGCATTCAACCGGCGGCTTTCCTCTGGCGGACAAGCAGCGCGATGTCCTCGCCCACCTGGCCGTGGCGGAGGAAGGCGAGATCCTGGCGGTCAACGGTCCGCCCGGGACCGGGAAGACCACCATGCTGCTCTCCGCAATCGCCGGAGAATGGGTGCGCGCGGCCCGCGCCGGCGGCGATCCGCCGGTCATTGCGGCTGCCTCCACCAACAACCAGGCGGTCACCAACATCATTGATGCCTTCGAAAAGGACTTTGCGCGCGGCGACGGGCCCTTTGCCGGACGATGGCTGCCGGATATCAGGAGTTTCGGCCTCTATCTGCCCGCGCGGTCGCGCGAGGGGCGCGCCTCGGAGAAATATCAGACCGAGAGCTTCTTCGAGGCGCTTGAGACCGAAGACTATTTCGAACGCGCAAGGGCCGGCTATCTGGAGGCCGCGAGGGCCGCGTTGCCGGATCTGAAATCCGGTGGCGTCGAAACGATTGTCGAGGCGCTGCGGGCGCGGATAGACACCGGGGTGCGGCGCCTGGAAGCGACCGATGCGGCGCGCAAGCGATTGACGGCCGCGAGGGCCGCCGTGGAACGGGCGCTGGGGCCCGCCCCCGAGACGGCGGTCGCTCAACTCGAGAGCAATCGGGATCGATGCGCGCGCGAGGACATGGCCAACCAGCATCTCCTTGCCGGATGGAAGTCATATCTCGCCGGGGAATCCCTGTTTCTGTCGCTCTTCAGCTTCCTTCCCGCAGTCGGCAGGAAACGCCGCCTCAGGGCAAGCCGGTTCCTGGAGGAAGCCGGCTACGCCGAGGATGTCGGTGTGCGCTTCAGAATCGACGCCGTCGAGCCGGAGCTGCGCCGGCGTGCGGGCGACAGCCGTCAGCGCCTCCAGGCGGCGGATGTCGAACTGGGCCGCGGCCGGGCCGCAATGAGCGAGCTCGCCGACGCGCGCAAGGGTTTCGCCGGCGCCGCAGAGGGTCTCGGCGTCGGCCGCATCGACCCGGACGATCATGCAGCCCAGGAGCGGGCCGCCGACTGCGGCATCCGCTTTCAGCTGTTTCTGCTGGCGACCCACTATTGGGAGGGGCGCTGGCTGATCGAGATGCAGCGCCTGCTTCCCGGCATCGAGAAGGAACGGAGGCGGACCGGCAGGAAGTCCGTCGTGCCGCGGTGGCGCCGCAGAATGATGCTGACCCCCTGCATGGTCTCCACATTCGCGATGCTGCCGGCCAAGATGACGGTCGCGCGATTCGCGGATGGCGGCTTTCATGACGACTATCTGTTCAACTTCATCGACCTGCTGATCGTCGACGAGGCCGGACAGGTCATGCCCGAGGCGGCCGGCGCCTCCTTCGCCCTCGCGCGAAAGGCCCTGGTTATCGGCGATACGCGCCAGATCGAGCCGATCTCGGACATTCCGAAGATTGTTGACGTCGGCAATCTGATCGAGAGCGGACTGCTTCCGGAGGATGCAGCACAGGAAGATCTGGACCGCATCCAGGACATGGGCGCGACTTCGACGGCCGGCAGTGCGATGCGCGTCGCCCAGGCCGCTTGCCGTTATCATGCCGAGCCCGATCTGGACCGAGGCCTCTATCTGTTCGAGCACCGGCGTTGCTACGATGAGATTGTCGAATACTGTAATGCGCTCTGTTACAGGGGGAAGCTCGATCCGCGCCGCGGCCCGGCGCCCGCAGGTGCTCCTGGCGGCGTCGGAGCAATCCCCGGACCCCTGGCTTATCTGCATGTGGACGGGCTCTGCACGGCTTCCGGAGGGAGCCGCCGGAACACCGTCGAGGCGCGGACGATCGCCGCCTGGCTGGCGCGGCACCGCGAAGCGCTCGAAGCGGCCTACGGCAAGAGGCTCGAGCAGATCGTCGGCGTGGTGACCCCCTTCGGCCGCCAGGTGCGCGAGATCAGGGCGGCGTGTCGCGCCGGGAAGATCGCCGTCGATGGCCGGAAGGCCATGACTGTCGGCACCATTCACGCGCTGCAGGGCGCGGACCGCGACGTGGTGATCTTCTCGCCAGCCTATTCGAAACATGCCGACGGCGGGTTCATCGACATATCGACCAGCATGCTCAATGTTGCGGTCTCACGGGCGAAGGACGCGTTCATTGTCATGGGCGACATGGACCTGTTTGCGGTCGCCAGGCCCGGATCGCCGCGGCATCTTCTGGGCAGGTTCCTGTTTGCCCGTCCGGAGAACGCGATAACGTTCGAGACCCAGCGCCGGGACGATCTTGTCCGGCCCGGCCAGGAGCTCAGGATGCTGCGGGACGCCCGGGAACATGATGCCTTTCTGCTGGGCCTGCTGGGCAGCGCCGATGCCGGGAAAATCAGCATTGTCAGCCCGTGGATCGTGGTTTCCACGATGGAACGAACCGGCATCCTCCCGGCTCTTGCCGCCGCCCGGAACGCGGGATGGAAATCGACATCTATGTCGATCCGGATCTGAGCAGCAGGCGCGCCCATGGCGGGCCTGCGAATCTGGAGCGCGCGCAGGCGGCGCTTGAGGCGGCCGGGGTCCGCATGAAGAAGGTCCGGCAGCTGCACAGCAAGCTGGTCATGGGCGATGAGACCCTGCTGTCGGTTGGCTCGTTCAATTGGCTCAGCGCGAGCCGCGAGGGCCAATTCGCCCGGCACGAAACGTCGCTGGTCTATCAGGGCCCCCATCTCTCCGACGAGATCGAGGCGATTACCGGCAGCTTGCGCCGGCGGGTGATCGCCGGTGGTCGTTGACCCGGCTATCCCCGGCCAGCCCGGGCCTTGATCCGGGCCCAGTCGTCGCGCAGGCCGATCGTGCGGTTGAAGCCGCCGTCGGGGTCTGCGGTGAAATAGCCGAGGCGCTCGAATTGCACCGGCTCGCCGGGGTTCAGGCCGGTCAGGCCGGGCTCCAGGCGGCAGTCCTCCAGCACCTCCAGCGAGTCCGGATTGATGTCCTCGAGGCCGCTCGGCTCGTCAGAGGAGAAGAGCGGGCTGTAGAGCCTGACCGGCGCGTGCTCGGCATGGGCCGCCGAGACCCAGTGGATTGTCGCCTTCACCTTGCGCCCGTCCGGCGCGCTGCCGCCGCGCGTCTCGGAGTCGTATCGGCAGCGCAATGCGACAATCTCGCCGCCGGCGTCCCGCACCGCCTCCAGGCAGGTGAGGAAATAGGCATAGCGCAGCCGCACTTCCCGGCCGGGCGCGAGGCGGAAGAACTTCCTCGGGGGATGTTCCATGAAATCGTCGCGCTCGATCCACAGCTCGCGCGAGAACGGCAGCTTGCGCGAGCCCGCCGCCGGATCGCCGGGATTGTTGGCGGCGTCGAGCCATTCGGTCTGTCCCTCGGGGTAGTTCTCGATCACGACCCTGAGCGGGCGCAGCACAGCCAGTCGGCGCGGGGCGGTCCAGTTGAGCCGCTCGCGCACGCAATGGTCGAGCAGCGCCGTCTCGACCCGGCCGCTGCTCTTCGAGATCGCAAGGCGGCCGATGAAGTCGCGCAGCGCCGCCGCCGGCACGCCCCGCCGGCGCAGGCCGCGCAGCGTCGGCATACGCGGATCGTCCCATCCGCAGACATGGCCTTCCCGGACCAGCCGGGTGAGCACCCGTTTCGAGAGGATCGTCCCGGTCATGTCGAGCCGCGAGAATTCGTATTGACGCGGGCGGTTTGCGACCGGCAGGCGCTCCAGCAGCCAGTCGTAAAGCGGCCGGTGATCGGCGAATTCGAGGGTGCAGAGAGAGTGCGTCACGCCCTCAATGGCATCCGACTGGCCGTGCGCATAATCATAGGTCGGGTAGATGCGCCAGGCAGCGCCGGTGCGCGGATGGGTATGGTCAAGGATGCGGTAGAGCACGGGGTCGCGCAGATTGATATTGCCGGAGGCCATGTCGATCCGCGCCCGCAACACGCAGCTTCCGGGCGCGAACGCGCCCATGCGCATCCGGCGGAACAGGTCGAGGCTCTCCGCGGCGGGGCGGTCCCGCCAGGGGCTCGGCCGGCCCGGTTCGGTCAGTGTGCCGCGGCTTGCGCGAATTTCCTCCGCCGAGAGCGCATCGACATAGGCATGGCCTGTCTTCACCAGATGCTCGGCCCATTCGTAGAGCGTCTCGAAATAGTCCGACGCATGGACCGGCTCGCCCGCCCACTCGAAACCGAGCCACCGCACATCCTCGCGAATGGCGTCGATATAGGTCTGCTCCTCCTTCGCCGGATTGGTGTCGTCGAAGCGCAGATTGCAATGCCCGCCGAACTCCGCCGCCACGCCGAAATTCAGGCAGATCGACTTGGCGTGGCCGATATGCAGGTAGCCGTTGGGTTCGGGCGGGAAGCGGGTTACGACGGAGGCGACGCGGCCCAGGGCCAGATCGTCGCGGATGCGGCTGCGAATGAAGTCGCTGCCCGACGGCGCGTCCATGGGGCCGGCTTCCCCTCTCAGAACGGCGCAGTGCCGCGGGTGACGGTGCGGTGCAGCACGCGGGCCTCGCCGACCCGCTCCTCCGCACGGTGCAGCAGGCAGCGATTGTCCCACATCAGCAGGTCGCCCTCCTGCCACTGGTGGCGATAGACGAAGCGCTCCTCCGTGCTGTGCCTTTCGATCTCCTCAAGCAGGGCTTCGCCCTGTTCGCGGTCCATGCCGAGAATATGCGAGGCATGGTTGCCGATGAAGAAGGCTTCATGGCCGCTTTCGGGGTGGCGCCTCACAAGCGGGTGCGCGACGGGGGGATAGACCGCCGCTTCTTCCGCGCTGGCCTCGCGCTCGCCCGATTTCTGGCAGGAGCGCACCCAGTCATGCACGACCTTCATGGCCCGGAAGGCCTCCTGCCGTTCGGGAGCGCTGGCCTCGAAGGCGCGGCGCATATTGGCGAATTCCGTGCGCCCGCCCTTTGCGGGCGCCTGCACGGCGTAAAGGAATGTCGAGCAGGAGGGCACGGTCCGGTAGGACTTGTCCGAATGCCAGCGCAGGTTTCCCTTCGCCGCCGCTTCGCGGCGCGGCCGGCCGTCTGCGTCGAGATTCGAGACGGTGTGCACCTGCGAGACATCCTCGCCCTTGTTGCGCTGGATATGCACGTCGAGCGCGCCGAATTGCTGCGTCGCCGCCAATTGCGCCGGCTTGTCAAGCTCCTGGCCGCGGAAGCACAGGATATGGCGGTCGAGGAACGCCTCGTGCAATGCCGCCCGGTCATCGTCGTCAAGCGGCCTGCGCAGATCGACGCCCCGCACCTCGGCGGCCAGGACATCGGAAAGCGGTCGAATCGAGAGTGTCATGGCCGTCAATCTAGCGAAGCCGCGCTCCGGGGGATAGCGGTTTGCGCCGCGGGCCGAAGGAAGCGTCTCAGTTTGAAACCCATGCTCCCCTGGCAGGCTCGGCGCAGAATGCGGCGGCGGCGTAGAGGCGTTTTAGAGCCGATCACAGGCGAAGCCTGCAAGGAGAGGGGAAAGAAGGGATCCTGTCGCCCTCTGGTCGCTCCGATCGGAAGCCGGCCCCGTTCCCTATTCGGCCGGCGCGGCGGGCTGCGCTGCGGGGCGTGTGTTGCGGCCCGTGATGTAATCCCGCAGGAAGGCGAGCTGGCCCTCTACGCCGTCAAACCGGCCCTCTACACCGTCGAAACGCCCTTCTATGCCGTCGAAACGCCCCCCTATGCCGTCAAAGCGCCCCCCTATGCCGTCAAAGCGCCCCCCTATGCCGTCAAAGCGCCCCCGCAACTCCGCCTGGCCGGCTTCGACCGCATGCAAGCGTTCATCGATTCTGTCCATCCGCGCAGTCAAGTCACGACGAAGATCATCGACGGCACGCCGACCGCTTAGCATCAGACCCGCCAAGGCGACCCCAACCGCAAGGATGGCAATCATTTCCGGTGTCATGCCTGCGCTCCTGCGCCGCTGTCGATCATCGGGAAGCTCCATTCGGCACCATTAACTGCGCCCGCCTTGCGGCGCTGGTCAACCCCCTTATGGGATGTGTCCCGGTTGCAATGACCGCAAGCGTTGCCGGTCACTCGAGATGCGCCCGGCGGTGCCGCTCCGGGCAATAGCGCGCGGGCTGCTGCTATTCGGCCGGTGCGGCGGGCTGTTCTACGGAGCGTGTGTTGCGGCCCGTGATGTAATCCCGCAGAAAGGCGAGCTGGCCCTCTATGCCGTCAAACCGGCCCTCCACGCCGTCAAAGCGCCCCTCTATGCCGTCGAAACGCCCCCCTATGCCGTCAAAGCGCCCCCGCAACTCCGCCTGGCCGGCTTCGACCATACGCAAACGTGCATCAAGGGCGTCCAAGCGCGCGTCAATTCTGTCCATTCGCCCGGTCAGGTCGCGGCGAAGATCGGCGATGGCGGCCTCGTTCTTGTCAGCCGCACGCCGGCTGTCGCGCTGGCTGCTCAGCATCAGACCCGCCAAGGCGACTCCAACCGCAAGGATGGCAATCATTTCCGGTGTCATGCCTGCGCTCCTGCGCCGCCGTCGATCATCGGGAAGCTCCATTCGGCACCATTAACTGCGCCCGCCTTGCGGCGCCGGTCAAGTCCCTTGCGGCTGCTCCCGATCCGTTTTCGGGGCCGGGATGCGGGCGGACACCGAGAAGGAAACCCTACCCCAATTCCGGCATGACCTCTTCCGCGATGCGCTGCACGCTGGCGGCGGCCTGGTCTTCGGTCAGCATGTTGCCGGCATTGGTCTCCACCATGATGCCGTCAATATCGAGCGTCTCGCGCCAGCGGCCGAGCGTCTCGACCAATTGCGCGGGCGAGCCGACGGCGACGAAATGGGTCCGGATGTCCTCCCAGGTGAGCGCGGCGAGGCGGGCCGCGGTCGCCGCCGCGCCGCCCGCGCCCAGGCCCTTCCTCGCGCCCTGGCTCGCCACCAGACGCGCCTGGCGCTCGAAATAATGCACCAGCGTGGGCCGCGCCTCGCACACCGCGGCCTCCGGCGTCGCCCCGGCATAGACCGGCACGCGCAGATGCACGGTCGGCCGGCCCGGATGGCCCGCCTCCGCCCAGGCCGCGCG
Source organism: Alphaproteobacteria bacterium (assembly GCA_965200785.1). GTDB lineage: Bacteria > Pseudomonadota > Alphaproteobacteria > Bin95 > Bin95 > Bin95. The sequence continues at coordinate 490,724 of CBDAVA010000003.1, forward strand.
ATAGGCGCGGATATTGGCGGCGAGCGGCTCCAGCCCGTCGCCGCGCAGCCCGACGAACAGCGGCAGGCCCAGCTTGCCCACCTTGGCGAAGGTGCCGGGCGAGGTCGCCGCCATATACATCGGCGGATGCGGCTTCTGGTGCACGGGCGGCATCAGCACCGAATCGCGGACCCGGTAATAGCGGCCCTCATAGGAGAAGCGCCCGCCGGCGAAGGCGCCCCGGAGCACATCCAGCGCCTCGTCGAAACGCGCTTCGCTTTCGCCGTAGTCTATGTCGTAGCCGCGGTACTGCGCCACGAAGCCGCTGCGCCCGACGCCGAAATCGAAGCGCCCGCCGCTGATCTGGTCCACCGTCGCCACCTCTTCCGCCACGCGCAGCGGATGGGCGAGCGGCAGCACATAGACCGCCATGCCGATTCGCAGCCGCCTGGTGCGCGCGGCGAGCGCCGCCGCCACCGCGATCGGCGAGGACAGCACCGAGCGGTCCGGCATGAAATGGAACTCGGCCAGCCACACCGAATGCAGCCCCAGCCGCTCGGCAAGGTCCACCAGCGCGAAGCCTTCGCGAAAGATGTCGTCCGGCGCCCGCCCGCCGCGGACCCCGAACTCGAGGAACAGCCCGAACTCCACCGCGTCAGCCGCCCAGCACTGCGCCGCTGCGGGCGCGGAGCGCAGCCTCAGCGTCCGCAACCAGCGCCGCCATGATCTCGGCCGCCGGACGGACCGCCCGGATCATGCCGATGCCCTGCCCGGCGAAGCCCGGGTTCACATCCGCCCGTCCGGCGAGATTGGCCGCGACCATCACCGGCCGCGAGATACGGCCCTGCCAGGGCATGGGCAGCGGTTCGCGCGCCGGCTCGTTCGCCCACAACTCGGTCCAGGCAGAGCGGACGATGCGCGCCGGCTTGCCGGTCACGGAGCGCGACACCACCGTGCCTTCCTCCGTCGCCTCGACAAGGGCCTGCTTCTGGCCGGGTTCGATGCCGGCCTCGACCGAGGCGAGAAAGGCCGAGCCGACCCAGGCGCCTTCCGCGCCCAGCATCATCGCCGCCGCCACGCCGCGCCCGTCGGCGATGCCGCCCGCGCCGATCACCGGAACCGCGCCCTCCACCGCATCGACCACCTGCGGGATCAGCGCCATGGTGCCGACCGGCGAGTTGTGCCCGCCGCCGTCATGGCCCTGGGCCACCAGCGCATCCAGCCCCAAAGGCGCCAATTGCCGCGCATGGCGCACCGTGCCGATGACCGCGAGCACCTTCGTGCCCCGGTCGCGCAGCCGCTCCAGCCAGGCCGCCGGACTGCCGAGCCCGGAGGCGTAAACCGGCACGGCCTCCTCGATGACCACCTCCATCTGCCCCTCGAAAAACTCCTTCGAGAAGGGCGGCGGCCCGTCCTGCTGGGGCCACACGGCATCCTCCGGCGCTTCCGGGATGCCCTGTTCGGCCAGGAAGGCGCGCGCGAATTCCCGGTATTCCGGCAGCAGGTCCTGCGGTGCGGGGCCGTTGGCGGGCCAGCCCTTCTGTGCCCCCCGCCGAACCGAGGCCGGCAGCAGCGTATCGACGCCGAAGGGCTTGTCGGTGAGGTCGCGGCAGCGCGCGATCCATTCCCGCAATTGCGCCGGCCCCAGCGAGGCCGCGCCCATGACGCCGAGCCCGCCGGCATTGGAGACCGCAGCGGCGAGCTCCGGCGTGCTCGCCCCGCCCATGCCGGCAAGCAGGACCGGATGTTCGATACCGAACAACGCGCAAATCGGCGATTTCAGCATGGGGCGGCGTCTCCTGCGGTTGCGGTGCGGCTGCGGACGTCGGCGCGCAGCTCGACCTTGCGGATCTTGCCCGATGCCGTCATCGGGAATTCGTCGATGAAGAACACATGCGCCGGCAGCTTGAAGCTCGCGACCTTGCCCCGGCACCAGGAGAGGATCGCATCGGCGTCGATATGGCTGCCCGGCTCGCGCTCGACATAGGCGGCGGCAACCTCCGCCAGCCGCGCATCCGGCGCGCCGACCACGGCGGCCTGGCGGATTTCGGGATGGTCCAGCAGCAGGCCCTCGACCTCCATCGGATCGACATTCTCGCCGCCGACCTTGAGCATGTCCTTGTAGCGGCCGAGAAAGCGCAGATAGCCGTCTTCCCGCCAGACCGCCATGTCTCCGGTGCGGAACCAGCCGTCTTCCGTATAGCTTTCGGCGGTCTCGGCGGCCTTCTTGTAATAGCCGAGCATCAGGCTGAAGCCGCGCACCTGAAGCTCGCCCTCGACGCCGGGCGGGCAAGGGGCGTTCGTCTCCGCATCGACGACGCGCGCCTCATAGCCGGGGGCCGGATAGCCGGAGGTCTCGATGCGGTGTTCCAGATCGTCGTCCACCGAGCAGATCGAGACGCCGAGCCACACTTCGGTCATGCCGAACCCGGAAACGGCGCGGAACGGGCGCAGCACCTCCGCCCCGCGCCGGCAGACCGGGGTGGCGCTCTTCATGCCGGCGGCAAACAGGCCGGTGCGCAGGCTGGAAAGGTCTCGGGCGCGGGCCTGCTGGGCCTCTGTCAGCCCCTTCATATGCGCCTCGAAACCGTGAACGATACTCACCCGCTCGGCCTCGATCAGGTCGAGGCATTCGTCCGGATCGAAGGTCGCGGTCAGGATCTGGCGCATCCCGAAGAGCGGCGACATCAGCGCCCCCTCCGAATAGCCGAAAGCGTGGAACAGCGGCAGATAGTTCAGCACGGTGTCCCGCACTGTCAGGCCCATCTTGAAGCCCCGCTCCTCATTGTTGCGGATGAGCTTGTGGCTGTGCATGGCCCCCTTGGGGAAGCCCGTCGTGCCGGAGGTGTACATGATGAAGGCCGCCGCATCGGGATCGACCGCCGCCGCGCGCCGGACAAGCGCGTCCTCCGGCACGGCGCGGCCCGCCTCCAGCGCCTCGCACCAGTCCGCAAAGCCCGGATGCGCCGGCCCCTCGGAGACCAGCACGATCTCGCGCAGGCAGGGAAAATCGGCCCGGTCGAGCTCGCGCAGCATGGCGAGATAATCCACCGGCCCCGATACATCATGCGCCACCAGCATCACGCTGTCCGACTGCTTCACCACATAGGCGAGGTCGCGGCTGCGGAAGCGGGTGTTCACCGGCACGCTGACGGCGCCGATCTTCGCCAGCGCGAAATGGACGAATACCCATTCGTCGCAATTGGTGAGCCAGAGCGCGACATGCTCGCCGGGGCCGACGCCCAGGCCGATCAGCGCGCGCGCCGCCTCATCCACCTTCGCGGCGGCTTCCGCGAAGGTATAGCGCCGGTCGCGATAGACCAGCGCCTCGAGGTCCGGCCAGCGCGCCGCCGCCTCGTCATAGAGATCGCCGAAACGGCGTTTCGGATACCAGTGCTCCATTGCGAACCGCGCCTCCCCGTTCAGGCCCCGAGCTCGGGCAGGCCGCGGAACAGGTCCAGCGCCTCGGGGTTCTCCAGCGCCTCGACATTCGCGACCGGGCGCCCATGCACCACATCGCGCACCGCCAGTTCGACGATCTTGCCCGAGCGGGTGCGCGGAATATCGGCGACCGCGGCGATGACGGCAGGCACATGGCGCGGCGAAGCGCGCTCGCGGATGCGCCTGCGGATGCGCTCCCGGAGGCGGTCGTCGAGCACGGCGCCGTCCGCGAGACGCATGAACAGCACGATGCGCGTATCCCCGTCCCATTCCTGGCCGATGACCAGCCCTTCCGCCACCTCGTCGAGCTGCTCGACCTGGCGGTAGATTTCGGCGGTGCCGATGCGCACACCGCCCGGATTGAGCGTGGCGTCGGAGCGCCCGTAGATCGTCATGCCGCCGGTCGCGGAAGAGATCGAGGCGAAATCGCCCTGGCGCCAGACATTGTCGAAGCGGGCGAAATAGGCGTCCCGATAGCGCACGCCGCCGGGGTCGTTCCAGAACATCACCGGCATGGAGGGGAAGGGGCTGGCGCAGACCAGCTCGCCCTTGGCGTCCAGCACATCGCGACCCGCGTCGTCATATACCCGGACATCCATGCCGAGCTGCGGGGCCTGGATTTCGCCGCGCCAGACGCCGCCCAGCGGATTGGCGCCGACGAAACAGCCGAACAGATCCGTGCCGCCCGACATCGAGGCGAGCAGCACATCCGGCTTCACCTTGCCGTAGATATAATCATAGCTCTCCGGCGCCAGCGGCGAGCCGGTCGAGAGGACGGTGCGCAGCCGGGGGAACGCCCGCCCGGCCGCCGGCTCCACGCCCTGCTTGCGAACCGCATCCACATATTTGGCCGAGAGGCCGAGCACGGTGATGCCGTCTTCCTCCGCGAAGTCCCAAAGCGCATCGGGCGAGGGGTGGAAGGGCGAGCCGTCATAAAGCATCAGCGCCGCCCCGAAGGCGAGGCCGCCCAGCAGCCAGTTCCACATCATCCAGCCGAGCGTGGTGAAATAGAACACCCGGTCGCCGTCGCGCAGATCGGCATGGAGGCGGTGCTCCTTGAGATTGGTGAGCAGCGCGCCGCCTGCGCCGTGGACGATGCATTTCGGCTTCCCGGTCGTGCCCGAGGAATAGAGGATGAAGAGCGGATGGTCGAAGGCGGTGCGCGTCCAGGCGATCGGACCGGGCTCGAAACCGGCCAGGAAGGCGTCGAGGGACACGGCCTTCGGCACCGCGGAAATGTCCGGCTCTTCCGCGAGATAGGAGATCACCACCACCGTCTCGACGGTCGGCAGCCCGGCGGCGACTTCGGCCAGCTTGGCGCGGATGTCATGGCCGCGGCCGGCATATTTGTAGCCGTCCACGGCGAACAGCACGCGGGGGCCGATCTGGCCGAAGCGGTCGAGCACGCCCTCCGCGCCGAAATCGGGCGAGCAGGACGAGAACACCCCGCCCAGCGCCGCCGTCGCGGCCATGACCGCAACGGATTCCGGCATGTTGGGCAGATAGGCCGCCACCCTGTCGCCGGTTTCGACGCCCGCAGCCGCCAGCGCTTGCGACAGCCGCGATGCGGTGTCGTGAAGGCGGTCGCGCGACCATGTCTGCCGCAGCCCGTCCTCGCGCCGGAAGATGATCGCCGGGGCCGCGCCGCGCAGGCGCAGCAGGTTCTCGGCATAGTTCAGCCGCGCATGCGGGAAGAACCGCGCCCCCGGCATCCGGTCGCCGTTCTCCAGATAGGGCGGGGCGCCCTTCTCGCCGATAATGCCGGCGTCTTCCCAGAACAGGTCCCAGAAGGCTTCCGGTTCCGCGACCGACCAGCGGTGCAGCGCCGCGTAGTCTTTCGCACACGCCCCCTTCTCCGCATTGGCGCGGCGCATGAACGCCGCCAGATTGGCGGCGGCCTTGCGCTCCTCGGAAGGTTCCCACAACAGATTCGACATGCCTCGCGCGCCTCGACGCCGGATTCCGCCCGAACGATAGCGGCTTGCGCAGGCAGGCGAAACCGCCCTCTCCCTCCGGCGCTGCCCCGGCTCCGCTTCCGGCCGGCGCCGGGGTGCCCTATAAGCGGCGGATGGCCGGAACGAACCGCTCTCTCGACACCCTGCTCGCCCAGGGCGGGCATTTCGTCGATCCTGAAACCGGCGCTGTCGTGCCGCCGGTCCATCCCGCGACAACCTTTGCGCGCAACGAACGCTACGAGCCGACCGACTTCATCTATGGCCGGAACGCCGGCCCGACCGGCGCGCATGTCGAGAAGGTGCTGGCGAAGCTGGAGGGCGCCGAGGAGGCCCTGCTGTTCGCTTCGGGGATGGCGGGCATCGCGGCGTTTTTCGAGACCGTGCGGGCCGGCGAGCGCATCGTGGCGCCGCGCGTGATGTATCACGGCACTGCGGACTGGCTGCGCCGCCTCGCCGAGCGGCGCGGGGTTGAGGTCGCGTTCTTCGATGCGGGCGCGCCGGGCGCGCTGGAGGCGGCGGTGCGGGCCGGCAAGACCTCTGTCGTGTGGATCGAGCCGTTCGTCAATCCGACCTGGGATGCGATCGATGTGCGGGCCGCAGCCGCGGCCGCGCATGAGGCGGGGGCGGTGCTGGGCGTCGATGCCACCGCAACGCCGCCGGTGACCCTGCGGGCGCTCGACCTTGGCGCCGATGTGGTTTTTCACTCCGGGACGAAATATCTCGCCGGGCACAGCGACCTGCTGGCGGGCGTGCTTGCCGCCCGAAGGGCGGATGAGCGATGGGAAGATGTGAAATTCGTGCGCACACGGACCGGCGGCGTGCTCGGCGCCTTCGAGGCCTGGCTGCTGCTGCGCGGTATGCGCACCCTGCATGTCCGCTATGAGCGCCAGGCCGACAATGCGCTTGCGCTCGCCCGGCACTTCGAGGGCCATGCCGGAATCGAGGCCGTGCTCTATCCGGGGCTTGAAGCCCATCCGGGGCATGACATCGCGAAGCGGCAGATGACGGGCGGGTTCGGCGCGATGCTGTCGCTGCTGGTCGCGGGCGGCGCAGAGGCGGCGAAGCGCGCCGCGGGCCGCACGCGGATTTTTCTGCCGGCGACCTCGCTTGGCGGGGTCGAAAGCCTGATCGAGCACCGGGCTTCGGTGGAAGGGCCGCATAGCGCGGTTCCGGTGAATCTGCTCCGCATCTCGGTCGGCATCGAGTGCGCGGACGAGCTGATCGCAGACCTTGAACAGGCGCTGGCCTGACGCGCCGCCGAACAGCGGCCCGGCGGTTCCCCGCCCGGCCCGGCTTCCGTCCTACCGGTCGGGCGCGGCGGTGAATTGCCGCTTGACGACCGCCTTGTCCCGAACCCGCACGGCGCTGTCCGCGGTCTCTCCGTTCACCTCGACGGCGAGCGCCCATTCGCCGTGCATTTCGAGTTCGAGCACCGCCATATAGCGGCCGGGCTCTCCGGTCACCGGCATCGCGGCGACGGGCCGGAGGTTGTGCGCCATCGGCATACTCGGCATATCCGCCTTGACGGTCAGGGTGTCCGCCAGCACCGGCTCGGCGGATTTCCGCCCGGTGACCGTGATCGTGCAGGAATAGACCAGAGACTCGGCCGTCGGCTCACAGTCTATCTCGGCGGCTGCACGTTCTCCCGCAACCGCCGGCGCCGCCGCGCATAGCAACCAGGCCGCCGCAAGCCCCGCCCTGTAGAGCATGTCATCCTCCCTGACTGAGGCCAAGATAGCGGTCTGCGATTTCCCTGTCTTCAAGCAGCGTCCGCGCCGGCCCTTCCTGCGCGATCCGCCCGCTTTCGAGAAGATAGGCGCGGTCGGCGGTCCGGAGCGCCTGGGCGACATTCTGCTCGACGACAAGGATGGTCAATCCCCGGTCCCGAAGCTGCGGCAGCAGGGCGAAGACGGCCTGCACGGCGTTCGGCGCCAATCCGAGCGACGGTTCGTCGAGCAGCAGCAGTTTCGGGGCGCGCGCCAGCGCGCGGGCAAGGGCGAGCATTTGCGCCTCGCCGCCGGAAAGCTCCGCGCCGCGGCTCGATGCGCGTTGCCCGAGCCGCGGGAAGAGATCGTAGAGATCCCGGAACGAGCGGCGGCCGGGGGCCGCGAGTTTCAGGTTTTCCTCAACGGTCAGCCCGCCGAGCACCATCCGCCCCTCCGGGCAGAGCGCGATGCCGAGGCGGAAGACGCGGTGGCTCGGCAAGCCCAGCAATTCCCTGCCCCGAAATACCGCCTTGCCGCCGGCGGCGGGCGTCAGCCCGGCAAGCGCATGAATGAGCGAGCTCTTGCCCGCCCCGTTCGCGCCGATCAGGGCGACGATCTCGCCTTCCCGGACATCGATGGACACGCCCGACAGCGCGCGGACCGGGCCGTAGGACACGGACAGGCCGCGGACCTCAAGCATTGGCGGCGTCCGTTCCGAGATACGCCTCGACAACGGCGGGGCGGCGCAGCACCTCCGCGGGCGGGCCTTCGGCGATCATTCGGCCGAAATTCAGAACCACCAGCCGCGAACAGAGGCCGACGATCAGCGCCATCTTGTGTTCGACCACGATGACGGTGCGGCCCGGACAGGCCAGCCGGCCGATGAGGTCGGTCATGTCGCGCGTCTCGGCCGGGGTCATGCCGCCCGAAGGCTCGTCGAGCAACAGCAGCGCCGGATCGCGGACCAACGCCCGGGCCAGCTCCAGCCGCCGCTGGCGCGCAAGGGGCAGGGCGCCGGCCAGCCGGTCTGCGTCCGGGCCGAGGCCGACCTGTTCGATCAGGGCCTCCGCCCGCGCCGTCCGCGCCCTGTCCCGGCGCCGGCTTCGCACCAGGTCGGCAAACCGCATGTCCGGCATCCCGTTCTGTGCGGCGAGGACGTTTTCGAGCACGGTCATGCGCCGGAAAACGCGCAGATTCTGGAAGGTGCGCGCCAGACCCAGCCGCACGATCCTTTCCGGCGGCAGGCCGAGAAGGTCGGTCCGGCGAAAGCGCGCCCGGCCCGCGGCGGGGTAGATTCCGGTCAATGCATTGATGAATGTCGTCTTGCCGGAGCCATTCGGGCCGACAAGCCCCAGCACGTCGCCTTCCTCTGCGCGAAGGGAGACGTCCGCCAGCGCCGTCAGCCCGCCGAAGCGGACCGTCAATCCGTCAACCTCCAGCATCGGTCCTCCGGAACAGCCGGCGGATGCGGTAAACGGCGGCCTCGTCCAGCAGGCCGCGCGGGCGGACGATGAGCAGAACCGCGACCAGCCCGCCGAACACGATCATGCGGTAGCCCGAAAACACCCGCATGGACTCCAGCAGGCCGATATCGATGGCAACCCCGATCAACGGCCCGAAGGCGGAACCGAGGCCTCCGATCAACCCGTAGGCCAGCCCGTGCACCCCGAGCATGACATTGAAGACCTTCGGTTCGATATAGGTGTTCAGATGGGCGTAGAGCGCGCCGCCAATGCCTGCGATGAGGCCGGCGGCGGCAACCGTCGCGATCCGGGTCCGGTTCACATTGATGCCCTGGAGCCGGGCGAGGACGGGGTCTTCGCCCACCATGCGCAGGACGGCCCCGAGGCGCGTTCTTTCGATCTGGAGGATCACGCCCAGGGTCGCGGCCAGCAAGGCCAGGATGATGAGAAGGAATTCGCCGGAGGAAATATCCGCCTCATAGATGTAGCGGATATCGCCGAAACCTTCAGACCCGTTGGGGCCGACCGGCTCGCCGTCCACCTCGATGCGGTAGGTGAAGAATTCGAGCGCAAGCCGCACCGTTTCCGCGAAGGCGAGGCTTGCAATGGCGAAATACAGCCCCCGGATGCGCAGCGTGGGGACAGCAAGCAGAAAGCCCGCGAGGCCGCCCGCCGCCGCGCCCCAGGCGAGCGCCGCCGGGAACGGCCACCCCCACATGGCCGAAGCAATGCCGGATGCGTAGGCCGAGATGGCGAAAAACGCCTGTTGCCCGAAGGAAATCTCGCCGACCACCAGGACCAGATAGGCCGAGAGGGCGATAAAGGAGATCATGCCCATATTGGACAGGATGCCGATGATATGGTCGTCGAGCACCGCGCCCTATACCCGGGTTTCGGCCGCGCGCCGCGTCGCCAGCGCCGCCTGCCCCATAAGCCCCCCGGGCCGGAGCGTCAGCACGGCGAAGAGCAGCATATAGGCGATGAGGTCGCGCGCCTCGACGCCGAGATACCAGAGCGCATTGGCCTCGACGACGCCGAGCATCAGCCCGCCCAACACCGCGCCCGGAATCGAGCCCATGCCGCCCAGCATCATGGCGACGAGGCCCTTGAAGGTGGCCCAGAGGCCGAAGAGCGGCGTGATCTGCTGGTCGCCGGCGGCGATCAGGAAGCCGGCGAGGCCGCCAAGCGCCGAGGCGCAGGCAAAGGCCAGGAAGGTCACGCGGCCGGTATTCACCCCGGCGATCCGCGCCGCATCGCGGTTCTCGGAGACCGCCCGGACGGCCAGCCCGAAATGGGTCCGGTAGATCAGGGCGAGGAGCACCGCCACGGCGGCCGCGGCGATGACGAGCATCGCCAGGCTCGACGCCCGCAGGAAGAACGGACCGAATTCCACGACGCGTTCTGCAAGAATTCCGGGAAAGGCATAGGTCCGGTCGGGGAAGGCGAGCGTCACGGCTTCCTCGATCTGCATCCAGATCGCGAAGCTGGAGACCATCGACGCCACCGCCATGTCCTTGCGGACGGCCCAGAAACACAGCCGCTCGACATAGGCGCCGACGATGACGGCGCCGAGCACGGTGGCGAACGCGACCCCGGCAAGGCCGGCGTTGAAGATTGTGTATGCGGCGGTGCCGGCGAATGCGCCGGCCATGATCGACGGGCCGTAGGACAGGTTGAGGCGCCGCAGCACGCCGAAGATCAGCGTGAAGCCCAGCGCAAGCAGGGCGTAGGCGGAGCCTGCGGCGATTCCGTCCAGACAATTCTGGAGGAAATCGGCCATGGCGCCCTAGCCGCCGGCCGAGCCGAGATATGCGCGTTGAATGACTTCGTCCTCGGCCATAGCCCCGGGGTCGCCGTCGAAGACCACCATGCCCCGGTCCAGCAGGAAAAAGTGGTGTGCGACCGTCAGCGCCATGCGGGCGTTCTGCTCGACCAGCAGGATCGTCACGCCGTCCTCGTTCAACTCGCGGATGAGGTCGAAAATCTCCGCGACGATCATCGGCGCCAGGCCAAGCGACGGTTCGTCCATCAGCAGGCAGCGCGGCCGGGTCATCAGGGCGCGCGCGACGGCCAGCATCTGCTGTTCGCCGCCGGACAGCGTGCCCGCATCCAGTTTCGCCCGCTCCTTCAGCACCGGGAAGCGTTCGAACATCCGGTCGAGGTCGGCCATCGCTTCCGCCCGCCCGCGGGAGAGGCGGGTGAAGGCCCCGGCGATGAGGTTGTCGCGGACGCTCATGGTGGGGAAAACGAGCCGGTTTTCGGGCACCAGGGCAAGGCCGCGCCGCACCACGGCCGTGGAGCCGGCGCCGGCAATGTTGCGGCCCTCGAACATCACGGAGCCGCGTTTCGGGCGCAGCAGCCCGGCGATCGTCATCAGCAGCGTCGTCTTGCCGGCGCCGTTGGGGCCGAGGACGCAGGTGATCCGGCCCTCCTCCGCCTCGAGATCGACGCCCTTCAGCGCCTCGATCATGCCGTAACTGGTGACGAGCCCCTTCACCTCAAGCATCGGCCGTTCCCAGATAGGCGGTGCGCACTGCCGGGTCCCGCTGGATGTCGGCGGGCGCGCCCTCGGCGATCTTCCGCCCGAAATTGAGCACCGCGATCCTGTCCGTCACCCCCATGACGAGCTCCATGACATGCTCGACGAGCAGGATGGTCATGCCGAAGTCGCGCAGGGCGCGGATACGGTCGGCAAGCTGGCGGACCTCCTCCGCATTCATGCCGGCCGCCGGTTCGTCGAGAAGCAGCAATTTCGGCCGCGACGCCAGCGCGCGCGCCATTTCCAGCCGGCGCTGCTCGCCGAAGGCGAGATTGCGCGCCAGTTCGTCCGCCCGGTCTGCGAGATTGGCGAATTGCAGCAGGTCGTCGATCTCGCCCCTGCCGAGTTGTCCGCCGCCGAGCCAGCGGCCGAGCCAGCTGATATTGCGCCCGCCGGCGGCGTTCCGGACCACCCAGAGGTTCTTCCAGACGGTCAGGTCTCCGAAGAGGCGGATGTTCTGGAAGGTCCGGCTGACGCCGGCGGCGACGACCCGGTGCGACGGCGCGTTCGTGATATCCCGGCCTTCAAAGAAGATCGTGCCGGAGGTGGTCGGAAACACGCCGCAGACCAGGTTGACGGTCGTGCTCTTGCCGGAGCCGTTCGGGCCGATCAGGCCGAAAATCTCGCCCCGGTTCACTGTCAGGCTCAAGTCGTCAACGGCCCGAACCCCGCCGAAATGCCGGGAAAGGTTCCGCAGTTCAAGCATCGGATCTGCCGAAGAGCCGGCGCAGCGTCCGCGCCGCGCGCGCATCGAACAGGCCTTCGGGCCGGACATTCATCGCCAGCACGATCAGCGCGCCGAACAGCAGGTTCCGCCAGTCTCCCATGAAGCGCAGCGCCTCCACCAGGAAGCCCTGGATAAAGATCACCGCCAGCAGCGTCCCGACCACCGAGGACAGCCCGCCCAATATGGGATAGGCGATGGCGAAGGTCGCCAGCACCACGCTGAAATTGAGATGCTCGATATGGGTCGTGTAATGGGCGTAGATCGCGCCGCCCAGGCCGGCGATGAACCCCCCGGCGGTCATGGCCGAAACCTTGACGGCAGTCAGGTTGATGCCGACCGACTGCGCCGCCAGTTCGTCCTCGCCGACCGCGCGCAGCACGGCGCCGGCGCGGCTGCGGTCCATCCACCAGAGCGCGGCCATCGCGGCCACCACCCAGGCCCAGATGAACAGCGCCACCTCCGCGGTGGTCCAGCCGTTCTCCGGGAAATACCGGATCTGCTTGAAGCCCTCGCCGCCGAGCGGGCCGATCATGATTTCGCCCATGGCGATCTGGTAGTCGAAATTGAACCAGAACAGCCGGACCGCCTCGCCGAAGGCCAGCGTGGCGACCACCAGCATGAGACCCTTCACGCGCAGCGCCGGAAACCCGACGATCCCGGCGACGATGGCGGACGCAACCGCGGCCAGCAGCATCGCCGGCACGATATGCCACCCGGCCAGAACCGTCAGCATGCCGCCGAGATAGGCGCCGATGGCGAAGAACCCCGCCTGCGCCATCGAGACCTGGCCGGTCAGCAGCACGACATAGGCGGACAGGCCGAGAAGCGTGTGCACGCCGATCAGCTGCGCCATGCCGAAATAGAAATCCACCGCCCTCAGTCCCTGGTGGAGATGCGGCCGAACAACCCCTGCGGCCGGAAGGTCAAGAAGAGGAACAGCAGGAGCATGACATAGATGTCGCGCTCCGTGACGCCCCGGAAGAACTGGAACAGGTTTTCGAACCCGCCGACCAGAATGCCGGCGACGATGGCGCCGGGGATCGACCCGAGGCCGCCGATGACGGTGACGACCAGCCCCTTGACCGTCAGCGGCAGGGCGAGAAGCGGCGACAGCACGCCGACGGAAGCGCCGACCATCGCCCCGGCCAACCCGCCGAGCGCGCCCGTTATGACGAAGGTCGCCGCATTGGTGCCCTGCTGCCCGATACCGCAAAGCTGCGCCGCCCTGGGCTGCTGGGCGACCGCGCGCGTCGCGATTCCGAGCCGCGTCCGGTAGAGGACATAGAGCAGGATGAGCATGGCGACCACGCTCATGGCGAAGATCATCAGCAGGTCGCCCCGCAGCCAGAACGGCGAGAGGTCGAGCATCACATCGTCGAACATGGCCGGATAGGGTTCCGGCATTCCCTGTGTCGCGTGGACGACGATCTCGTCGATGAGGATCAGCATCCCCACGGACGACATCAGCGTGGCGAGCGGGCGGTCGTCCGGTATGAAACGGAAACAGCAGATATAGACCGCATAGCCGATGACGCCGGAAGCGGCGGCGGCGCAAAGGAAGACGACGATGGGCGGCGCGTCCGCGATCTGCAGGACGGCGAGACTGGCATAGGCGCCCCCGATGGAGGCGGCGGCATAGGACAGGTTGATCTTGTGCATCACGCCGAAGATCAGGGTGAAGCCGATCCCCAGCAGGGCGTAGATCGAGCCGAACATCGCCCCGTCCAGGATCGACTGGAGCGTATCGACGACTGTCCACCAGAAGTCCGTCATCGCGGCCCGCCTTGCGATATGAGGCAGCTCCGGGCCGCCGCGGCAGCGGCCCGGAGCCGGCGCTCAGCTATTCGGGTCGTGCAGCACGGACCAGTTGCCGCTGTCGGCGTGGACGAAGACATAGGGCTTGACCGCCTCGCCTTCCTCGGTCCGCTGGATTTCGCCCAGCAGCCCCTTGGCGGTCTTAAGCGCCGCCAGCCCGTCCCGGATCGCCCGGCGGTCGGCCGCGACCGAGTCCGCGGTCGCCTGGATGCCGGCGGTCTCGATGACATCCTTGAGGATCATCATGATCTCCCAGGCGGCGGCCGAATGCAGGTCGGCGGAGCCGCCCATCTCGGCTGCGGCGTCGGCTGCCGCGACCGCGTCCGGATTCACCGGCGCGAAGGAGGTCGGAATGATAATGCCCTCGGCCTGCTTGGCGCAGCCGTTCAGGGTCTCCAGGGAGGAGGAGGAGGTCAGGCCGACCAGCACCTTGTATTCAACCCGCTGGCGGGTCATTTCCTTCAGCACGCCACATGTGGTGAAGGGATGCGCGGAGATCGCGATCACATCGGCCCCGGCGCGCTTCATCTCGCGCACCTGCGTGGTGAAATTGGTGTCGTTCAGCAGCCATTTCGACTCGCCCTTGACCTCGTAACCGGCCTCGGCCGAGCGGGTCTTCATCACCTGGTACCAGGTGAAGCGGGAATGCGCGAAATCCTCCTCGACCCCGCCATAGACGGACTTGGCGTCCGGGTGCTGGGTGGCGAGCCATTCGAACAGGCTCTGATACATCTGGCTTTCGTTCGGGACGTTGCGGAACGCCCATTCGGAAATCTTGGCGAGGCCGCCCTTGATCGCGGTGTCGGTGAAGATCGGGAATTGCAGCCCGCTGTCGCCCTCGTCGCCCGCCTTGGCCTGGAGAATGCCGAACAGCGGCTCGGCGACATTAGAGCAGGTCGGGCCGACGCCCACCACGGCGTCGGTGGAGGCGATGCGGCGCACGACCGAAATGCCTTCCTCGGCATTGCAGCGGTCGTCGTCGAACGACACTTCCATCGGGGCCATGGAGCCGTCGGCCAGCTTCACGCCGCCGCCGTCATTGATGGCCTTGGCGGCTGCGCGCAGCACGGCTTCGGTGTTGACGCCGAATGAGCGGACAACGCCGGATTTCGCGCCGAAACCGGCGATCTTGACCGTCCGGTCGGCGGCCTCCGCGCCCGCGCCGGCCGCCAGGGCGACACCGGCGGCCGCGACGATCGTCAACACTCTCTTCATGATCTCTCCTCCCGTTGAATCCGCAGCGGCGCCGCCGCCGTCGGATAGTCACAACGCTCCAAAGAAGCGCACCGATCGCAGTGTAAGTCGCCTGAAATTTCCGGTCAATCAGCCGCCGGGCGCCGCCGGCGCCCTTCTCCGGAGAGGTCCGGCGTCCCTGCCTCCCTCCTGCCTGCCACTGCCCCGGATGAAGCGAGGGCGTTCTCCCCGCGGATTTCGTTCACTCGGAACACTTCAGGGCGCCCGCAATGGATAGAGACTGAATGACCAGGCGACCAGCATTGCGACAGCCACAAGGGCAACCTCCTTCTCGCCGATCCACATTGCCCCTGCCGCCGTCAATGCGGCCACCGCCATGACTGTGATTAGAAGGCCGCCCGCGGACTGAAACCTGGCCGTGTCATGCGCCGCGAGTACTCTGCGGCGGTGTGCAACCCAGGCGCCGGCCGTGGAGAAAGCGAAGAGCAGGACGAAGATGGCGGCAAATTCCGGCTCGCTATCCCGTAATGCTCCGGCGGCCGCCAGCGCCAGAAACGCCAGAAAGGCGGATAGGGACCAGGCCCGCATCCGGGGCCCGAATCGGGGCCATGCGGGTGTCAGCGCAACGAAAACGAACCACACAGCGCAGGCGATGGCGAACCCCGTGTCACCGGCCCGTATTGCCCACGCCGCGGCCAGGGCCAGGAACGCCAGCACCGCGGCCAGCATCCAGCGCCGACAGCGGTCAGCCGTCACGACGCCGCTCTTCGCAACACAGGCCGATATGGCGGAATATGCCGGCGAAAAGCGCGGGCCCGAAGGGGCGAAGACCGTTTCCAGCGGAGTCCGGGCGTGCAACTGCCGCCGGCCGAACTACCAATGCCGCCTGGCGGAATGAGCCGGCCTCCATTGCAGATCAATCTTGCAGCTGTATCTGTATTGCCGTTTCCTCGGGAACACCCACCTGCCGCGCTCGCCGCTGTCCAGCACCACCGCTCGAACATGCCTGACAGGGCCCCAAGAGTCCGCAGCCTTCAGAATAAAACGGCCATGCCTGCGATTCCAGACCACATCCACTTTCTGGCGCGGTCCGATGACTCCCCTTTCCTTCATGGCTTTGCGAAACATCTGTGCGCAGTACCGCCGCGGCGAACCGCCCCCGCCTCTCCAGCCTGAATCGCCGACGATAATCTGTGAATAACGGCGCGAGTGAGCGCGCCCTTGCCTCATGCTGCGGGGGTGGTGATATTGGTGCTGATCGCGAAACAGGTGCCGCGCCTCCTCCGAGCGACGTTCTCCGTGCGGCCACAACTCCTGCGGGCGGACATCCTCTGGTTCGCCAGCGGTGATGACCACCCTCACCGCAGATCCCGGCCTCATGGCCCTGTCGGCGGGCTGACCATGCTGCGCCGGTGCCTCCCATAATCCACCAGCCTCGCCATGAGCGTGTGCAGCACCCGTTGCCCAACAGGCGGCAGCCATAGCCATGAACACGCCACCGACGATATGTCTCCCGGCACTCCGCATCCTCGTCATCTCCTGCTCCCGCTCTTGGCTATCTACTCCTGGGCCCACTGGCCTTGTGCTTGGATCCGGCGCTGCCTGACAATCGGCAACTTCGCGTCATCATCTGCGCGATCCGCACCTAGGATCTGTACGTTCGTGGAACACTGGTTCCCATTCAATCTTTAGCTGACACATATAATTGTATCGTGGTTGCCAGCGGTTGCCATTAAATCGTTCGGCGGTCCGCAGTACTTCAATCCTGTAACTTCCGCCGTCCCATGTTGGCGTTTGATAAATTGTTTGCCCGTCTCTCAGCGCACCGGTACCGCCTAGGTGCAACCCGCGCTCCCGCAGCCTACGGTCCGCTACGTGTCCGCATCCAACCGGCCAGCCACCGCCGCGTATCCAACCGCTCCAGTCTTCTCCTCCTTCCCACACTTGCCCCCAACGCTCGAACCCAAACACCGGAAGCCGGCATGTATGAAATCCGCCGCCGACCAGACCAGAAAATTCCTCCCGGACTTCTGCTATTTGCTGATGAATCAATGCGACACTAGCACTGATCTGTTCCGACACTTCAGAAATACTTCCACGGAGATCGTCGGCGATTCCTTGCAACTCTGCATTCGTGGCGTTCAAATTGTCCTCTATCTGGTCAATCAAGTAGTTCACCTCGACAATTGGGTCTCGAATTTGGCTCTCTGTTCTCTGCATATACCTGGCGCTGGGAGTAAGGTGTACGCTCTGCTCCTTGTCATCCGCCCTCGGTGTCTCAAATTCGATGCGAAAGTCTTGGATGAAATTTGCTCTCACCTGGCCCCCGGCAATCGCCTCGATTGTCCTTGGCACAAACCTCTCCCCTGTCCAACTCGTCCTGTACCCCCGCTTTTCAAGTTCCCGCATAAATTTCTGCTTCGCCTCCGCGGTGCTGTCACTCATACCCACCGAAGCCTCCGCCGCCCAAGCCGCAGTACCACCCCCTCCGGCGTAATTTCGCACTCTTTCCGAGGCCGTTTGCACAGCGGTTTTATCGATGTCCTCAGTTACGCTCTTTTGTGTTTCATCCAGAGAGGCAGTGAAATCGGCTCTAAAGTCGTTGTCATTCAACTGTAGAATGTTTTGAGCATCTTCGTAGGCCATCCATGTTCTCTCCAATTGATTTTGTTGTCCTCTCAAGCGTTCTGTCAGCATTGCATAAAGCATTTCCCTTTCTGTTGGATCGGAACAACTCACTCTATCCCTCAGTACCTCTCGCAATTCGGCGAACACCTTGTTGACCCTGTTCCGAGACACGAAATTTGAGGATCCCTCACCTGTTACTGCCGCGACGCTCTCGAGTCCCTGTAAAATGCGTAATTCAGCGGTTGCTGTGCAGACGGTGGAGGATATTCCAGTGAAGCTATATCGGAACCGCAGTAGTTCTCTACGGTTTTCCAAGTCTTCAACGAATCTCTCTGCACCCACTATGTCGGAGAATTGGAAGTATATCGGTATGTTTTCATTACTTGCAAAATCTCGGTCGACTTCCTGAGAATGGATTTGTCTATTAGGGGACATAGATTCGAACCTTGCCCTCTTTGCGTGAATTGGGTTCACTATCGTGTAATCCGGCTCAAAACCATTCTCCCTCAACCAATCCTTCACGACTTCCCTTGCACGATCCTTGTCTCCCCATCGAGCATAAAGAACGAGAGTGCCATCGTCCATAATGTTATGCATTAGGCTTTCATCGGGATCCACCACCAAATAAACCAATGGTCCAAAATATATGTATACTCTTTCGGAAGACCCACCAGGTTTTGGGAAGGCTTGACCTTGCGCAATATAGATGGGCACTTCATATGCGTCGTGTAACCCTGGAATCTGAGCGTCGCTCTCTATTACAGGACGAACGCCGTCTCTTGCTTGCGCAAGGACACCACTTGTATGTCCTACGCCGAATAAAATCAGCGCGACAATTGTGGCTATATGGCGAGTGATGTGGGAATTAGAGCCTGTTCGCATGGCGGGCGATCCCTTTGAGTCGAGGTTCTGTTCTGACGGAAAAGACTGGCTAATTGTCCAAATTAATATGCTCAGTATCCATAGAGCTATCGTCAGGTAATGGTAAAAGATCAAGTAGTTTTGCTCCTCCTGCCTTTACTTGGGTTTTTTCACTCACGCTGCTAACTCTCTTGCCCACCCGTTCCCGCTGCTCGTCTAGTTGTGCACCCGGGTCTGAGGTTATTGCCAATTCCATTGCCTTTGTTATTGCCTTCCTTGGCCCCGAAGAATATTTACCCTTGAATCGCACAGCATATGCTCTTAGTGTGATCGTTACAGTTTGCAACCTATCTTTAAGTTGTTTAGGAGATAATTTGACCGTGAAGACTTCGTTGTCTTCTGCTTTAAGGTCTGAAATTATCGCGGTGTTGGAGCTGAGCATACTAGCGTCAAATCTGTGGACCGGCTTCCTAAATGCAATCGAGGCCATAATATGGTTATCTACTTGCTTCAGGGTGATTTGTGGTTCTGGTGCTCTCGAGTTTTGTGCGAAGGAAGTGTTGCTTTGGAGCGTTAGAGCGCAACAAAGAGACATTGCTAAAATTATCAGCGTGAGCCGGTCTGTCGAGCGTGGTATCTCAAGGCGGCTTGTATAGAAGCTGGCCGGCGAGAAACACAGTGTAACGAAGGATAAGTGACGCATCATGGTCTGATCCTGATCTGCGGTTCGCCGAGTTGCACGCGGCCGGCTGGTCGATTTGCATAATCCCAGCAATCCACATGGTCGATGCTGATATTAGCAATCGAGCAGGATTGCCCGCCGCCGCAGTGCTGGGAGACCCATTGAGAGGGGTTGTCTGTTTCCGGCGCAACGGCCAGGGAGAAGGTGTCGTCCGCAGTGTTGGAGGGTTCTACGTAGGCGGAAACGACGGCGTGCGTCGTATCCGAGCCGTCGGGGAACCGATAATTTATGGTGGCGTCAATGACGACTTCGACTGCCTGCCGAGGATCCGAGCGATGGAGACGCACTTTCGCCTTGCCCTGGAATGCGCCGCCCGAGACGGAAACATCAGAAACGCTTGCAGAGCATTCCGTAGCTGCTGCCGGGAGGGCGAAGAGACCCAACAGGGCAAGGGCGAACGTTACCCTCGCTAGAAATAGTGACAGTCGGTGCCGGCCGGTACTGGCCCTTAGACGACTATGTGTGTGTGTGTGGGGGGGGGGGGGGGGGGGGGGGGCGAACTTGCAAGTGCACAGACACAGGCATCCCGCGTGCGTCAACCCCTCGCCAAGATGTCATGCGGTTATACATGCACGGTACCTCGGACAATGCGTGTCAACACCGTATCCGGCGCTAGGGAGGATGGTCGATCGCTGTGCATCTCGTTGTCAAGGAGAAAATCGCACGGGGGCGTAATTTTTCACGAGCCACTGCAAGGTGCGTGACACCACACTCATGGCGGAAGGATCCCTGCCGGGCTCTGCCCGCCGCTGCCGTCGGTGCGGAAGCGGCCTCCCACCCTTCACTCGCCCACGGCAGAAGAGAGGGTTCCCTGCTTTCAGCGGTGTTGCCAGACCGGTTGGCGTTTGGCGATGAAGGCGTCGATGCCTTCTTCGGCGTCGCGCAGTTCCATATTCGCCGCGATGACGCCGCTGGTGTAGTCATAGGCTTCGTCCAGCCCCATTTCGAGCTGGCGGTAGAACGCCTCCTTGCCAATCTTCACCGTCGCGCCGGACTTGGCGGCGATCTTTGCCGCGACCGCCTGTGTCTCGGCCTCGAGCCGGGCCGCCGGCACCACCCGGTTCACCAGGCCGAAGCGCCAGGCCGTTTGGGCGTCCATGAAGTCGCCGGTCAACAGCATTTCCATGGCGTGCTTGCGCGAAACCGCGCGGGAGAGCGCCACCATCGGCGTCGAGCAGAACAGGCCGATATTGACGCCGGGCGTGGCGAAACGCGCCGCCTCGCCCGCCACCGCCAGGTCGCAGCTTGCAACAAGCTGGCAGCCGGCGGCCGTCGCGATGCCGTGGACGCGCGCGATGACCGGCTGCGGCTGGCGCACGATGCGCGTCATCAGCGCGCTGCATTCGGCGAACAGCACATCATAGAATGTGCGCTCCGGCGTGGCGCGGATCTCCTTCAGATCGTGCCCGGCGCAATAGCCGGGGCCGTTGGCCGCAAGCACCACCGCGCGCACCGAGCTGTCCCCGCCAATCGCGTCCAGCGCGGCGGAGAGCGCTGCAATCATCGCGCGGGAAAGCGCATTGCGCTGGTCCGGCCGGTTGAGGGTAAGCGTCGCCACGCCGTCGGCATCGCTGCGCAACAGGATCGGTTCGGGCATCGGATCGGTCTCCCGCGTTTCTGCAGGGCAAGCGGCGCCGGGCGTTGACACACGCCGCCATGCCGTTATGTTGCGCCGCCGTCTCGCCCAAGGGAAGAGGGACAGATGAACACATACTCCGCCAGGCCGGCCGACGTCGAGCGGAATTGGTGGCTGGTTGATGCCGACGGGCTGGTGCTCGGGCGGCTGGCATCGATACTCGCCGCGCGGCTGCGCGGCAAGCACAAGCCCCTCTACACCCCGCATATCGATTGCGGCGACCATATCGTCGTCGTCAATGCGGAGAAGGTGGCGCTGACCGGCGCGAAGGAAGACGACAAGGTCTATTACCGGCACACCGGCTATCCGGGCGGTCTGCGCAGCCGCACGGCGCGCGAGCAGCGCGCCCGGCGCCCGGAGCAGCTTGTCGAGAAGGCGGTGGAGCGGATGCTGCCCAAGACCAAGCTCGGCCGGCAGGTCATCTCGAAGCTGCATGTCTATGCCGGTCCGGAACACCGCCATGCCGGCCAGAAGCCGATGCCGCTCGATATCGCCGCCATGAACCGCAAGAACACCGGGAGGGCCTGAACTCCATGGCCGAGGAGACCCGCACGCTCGCCGACCTGAAGCAGGTCCTCCAGAGCGACGACGCGCCGGAGCGTGCAGCCGCGGCCGCACCCGCTGTGCCGGCCGCACCGCAGATCGACGATTACGGCCGCGCCTACGCCACCGGCAAACGCAAGGAGGCGGTCGCCCGCGTCTGGATCCGCCCCGGCGCCGGCCGGGTCACGGTCAATGGCAGGACGAGCGAGATCTATTTCCCGCGTCCGACCCACCGGATGCTGATCGCCCAGCCCTTCGCCGCGGTGAACCGCACCAATCAATATGATGTGATCTGCACGGTGAGCGGCGGCGGACAGTCCGGGCAGGCCGGCGCCGTGCGCCACGGCATCGCCAAGGCGCTCACCAGTTTCGAGCCGGGGCTGCGACCGGCGCTCAAGCAGGGCGGTTTCCTGACCCGCGACGCCCGGCGCGTGGAACGCAAGAAATACG
The DNA here is from genome assembly GCA_965200785.1 of Alphaproteobacteria bacterium. Taxonomy (GTDB): domain Bacteria; phylum Pseudomonadota; class Alphaproteobacteria; order Bin95; family Bin95; genus Bin95. The sequence goes on from CBDAVA010000003.1 coordinate 512,403, forward strand.
GCAAGCCGAAGGCGCGGCGCAGCTTCCAGTTCTCGAAACGCTAGAACCGTTCCGGCGTAGCGCTCCGCAGCAGAGCGCCGGCGGGAAGGGAGGCGGCCCCCATGCCCCTGACCGGAAACCGGGCCCGGGCGGCGATCCTGGGCGCGAGCGGCTATACCGGCGCGGAACTGATCCGCCTGCTGGCCCGCCACCCGCATGTCGAAATCCGCACCCTTACTGCCGACCGGCGCGCGGGCGAGCCTTTCGGCGCGGTATTCCCGCATCTGGCCGCGCTTGGCCTGCCGGACCTGGTGCGCATCGAGGATGTTGATTTCTCGGCCCATGACCTTGTGTTCTGCTGCCTGCCGCACGGCACGACGCAGGAGACGATCGCCGCCCTGCCGCAGCATTTGAAGGTCGTGGACCTGTCGGCGGACTTCCGGCTCGCCGATATCGACACCTATGCGGAATGGTACGGCCATCCGCACCGCGCGCCCGAACTCCAGAAACGCGCGGTTTACGGCCTGACCGAGCTCAAGCGCCCGGAGGTGGCGCGCGCGCGCCTGGTGGCCAATCCCGGCTGCTATCCGACCTCCGCGCAGCTCCCTCTGGTCCCGCTCGTCGAGGCGGGCGCGGTCGAGACCCGCACGATCGTCATCGACGCCAAGTCCGGCGTCACCGGGGCCGGGCGGTCGCTGCGCCAGGACATCCTGTTTCCCGAAGTGCAGGACGGCATCCACGCCTACGGCATCGGCCGCCACCGCCATGCGCCGGAGATCGAGCAGGGCCTGGGGGAGGCTGCGGGCGCCCCGGTCGTCGTCAGCTTCACGCCGCATCTGGCGCCCATGAACCGGGGCATCCTGTCCACGATCTATGTCGAGCTCGCCAATGGCGAGACCGCCGAGGGGCTGCGCCAGAGGCTCGCCGCGCGCTATGCGGACGAACCGTTCGTGCATGTGCTGGCGTCCGGCGCGCCGGCGACCCGCCATGTGCGCGGCACCAACCGCTGCGATATCGGCGTGGCGGCGGACCGGGCTCCCGGGCGGGCGATTCTCGTCTCGGCCATCGACAACCTCGTCAAGGGTGCGTCCGGGCAGGCGGTGCAGAACATGAACGCCATGCAGGGCTGGGAAGAGACGACCGGGCTCGAACTGGAAGCGATGTATCCGTGAGGGGCCGGGTGCTGCCCTATCGGGGCATATGGCCGAAGATCGCCGAAGACGCCTTCATCGCGCCGGGAGCAACGGTTATCGGCGATGTCGAGATCGGGCCGGGCGCCAGCATCTGGTATAACGCCGTGGTGCGCGGCGATGTCGGCCGCATCCGCATCGGCGCGGGCACCAACATTCAGGACGGCTGCGTGGTGCATGTCACCGGCGGCGCCTTCGATACCTTCATCGGCGACGAGGTGCTGGTCGGCCACCGCTGCATGATCCATGGCTGCCGGCTGGAAGACCGCGCCTTTATCGGCATGAGCGCAACGGTGCTGGACGGCTGCGTCGTCGAGGGAGAGTCCATGCTGGCGGCCGGCGCGCTGCTTGCGCCGGGCAAGCGCCTGCCTGCGGGCGAACTCTGGGCCGGCGCGCCCGCCAAGAAGCTCCGCGACCTCGACGAGAAGGCGCTGGCCGGCTTTCGCCGCCAGACCGCCCATTACGCCTGGAACGCCCGCGCCCATATCGAGTCGCTGAAGGACCTGTAGCCGGCCATTGCCTTCCGCGCGGCGCTGTTTCATGCTGCCGCCGGTTCGATGGAGGGTGATGGAGCGTTGGCGCAGGACACGCCGGAACGGGACGATATCAGAGACCGGCCGGCCTATACGGTTCCGGAGGTGGCGGGGTATCTGAAAATGCCTGCGCCCGCGCTTCGGTCATGGATGCGCGTCCTGGGGCGTTCCAATGTGCGGCCCGCCGATCCGCGGGGCCCGCTCATTAACCCGGCTTGCGAGACCCCCCTGCGCCTTTCCTTCAACAATCTCGTTGAATGCCACACGCTGCGCGCTCTCATGACAAGACATGGGGTGTCCGTCAGGTCTGCGCTTGTCGCAGCAGAGGCGGCAAAGAAGATATGCGGGGAGGAGCGGCTGTTTCTGAGCGATCAATTACGGACGAGTGCAGGAGAAATTTTCCTCGAAGAATACGGAAAGCTGACCAATGTCACCAAATCTGGTCAGCTTGCCATGAAGGTAATGCTGGAAGGGTTACTGGAGGCGATAGAGCGCGATAAATTCAACCTGCCGCAACGCCTTTATCCCTCTTGTGGAGACAACAAAATCATTGTTATTGATCCGTGTATTGCGTTCGGAAGGCCTGTTATTGTTCATCGCGGAATTTCGACTGCCACAATAGTTTCCAGGCTGGATTCCGGGGAAACCGTGGATGAGATTTCTGATGACTACAACCTCGATCCCGAGGATATAAGGCGGGCGGTAATTTACGAAAGAGCTGCCTGAGTGTGATATTTTTCACGGATCGGGACCTTGGTCGTGCCTTCCCGGAGATTCTGGCGGCTTCCGGTCTTCAGGTGAGAAGACATGCCGATCTCTTCCGGCATGACGCTGCGGACGAAGAATGGCTGTCTGAAGTCGGCAGGAATGGCTGGTTCGCGATATCCAGAGACAAACGCATCTATTAGCGGCCGAATGAGAAAGAAGCGGTAATTCGAGCGAAGGTCGGGCTGTTCGTTGTCGTCGGCAAAGCGCCCCACAGGGAGCTGGCGGAGAATTTCGCTCGGTCGTTGGGAGCTATCCGGCGCTTTGCGCATCGGCATGAAACACCGTTCATCGCAAAGGTGTATCGGCCGTCGAAGGGCAAGAAACAGGAGATCCAGTCGGGGTCGGGCCGGGTGGTGCTGTGGTATCCGGATGGCAGATAGGCGCAGTCCCCGCCTTTGACCCCGGGAGCGGCGCGGCCTATCGTGCCGGTGGCGACAGCCTGTCAAACGCATGCGGAGGAGAGACGCCCGATGCCCGCCACGCCGCCGGAAGTCAAGGCCGCCCTGGAGACGATCTTCGCGGCGGATTCGGAATTCTACCGGGCGCGCGGCTTCCAGCGCCGTATCGGATATGGCGACCGGCCCGCGCTGCTGGTCATCGACATGGCCAATGCCTGGACCCGGCCGGACCACGCCTTCACCTGCGATAACATGGAGGAGATCATTCCCGCCAATCAGGCCCTTCTGGCGGCGGCGCGGGAGAAACGCATCCCCATCGTCTTCACCTCCACCGCCTACCAGAATCCCGCCGGGCCCCGCTCCGACACCGGCCTCTGGCATCTGAAGATCCCGACCGAGACCTTGCTCGAAGGGTCGGAGGCGGCCAGCATCGACGACCGCCTGGCCCCGCAGCCCGGCGAGCAGGTCATCGTCAAGAAGCGGGCCAGCGCCTTCCACGGCACCTATCTGGCCGGCTATCTGCGCGCGCAGCGGGTGGACACGGTCATCGTCACCGGTGTGACCATGGCGGGCTGCGTGCGCCACACGGCCGAGGACGCCATCGCCGACGGGTTCCGGCCCATCGTGGTGCGCGAGGCCGTGGGCGACCGGGTGCCCGGCGCGGTCGAGTGGAACCTTTTCGACATTGACGCCAAGTTCGGCGATGTGGAGCCGCTGGAGAATGCGCTCGCCTATCTGAACGCGCTGCGGGCGCCTGCGAACGACTGAGCGCGGCGCCAAGGGCGCCGTCGTTGACAGACAGGCGGCGGGCGGCCATCAAGCAGGGGCACCCAGCGGCGGAGGAGCACACTCATGCAGGACGGCGATCTCTACGAGGTCTATGCGGTCAAATATGGCGAGGTCGCCGAACGGGCGGTGAGCGAGAACATGATCGGCGGCGACCCGCATGACATGTCCGGCCAGCTTGATTTCTATGTCTGGGCCGTGGTCGGCCGTTCGCGGACCTTCATCGTCGATACCGGCTTCAACCATGAAACCGCCGCCGAGCGCGGGCGAACGCTGTTCCGCTTGCCGAAGGAGGGCCTCGCGCAGATCGGCGTCGATGCCGGCGCGGTGCGCGATGTGGTGGTGACGCATCTCCACTATGACCATGCCGGCACGCTGTCGGACTTCCCCAATGCGCGGTTCCACCTGCAGGAGCAGGAAATGGAATACGCCACCGGGCGCTGCATGTGCCATGACGTGCTGAAGGCGCCCTATCATGTCGAGGATATCTGCACGATGGTGCGGAAGGTCTATGCCGGCGAGGTCGCCTTCCATGACGGCGATGCGCAGCTTGCGCCCGGCGTTTCGGTGCATCATATCGGCGGGCACGCCAAGGGGCTGATGAGCGTGCGGGTCGAGACCCGGCGCGGGCCGGTGGTGCTGGCCTCGGATTCGGCGCATTTCTACGCTAATCTGGAGCAGCGCCGCCCGTTCCCGATTGTCTATAACGTCGCCGACCTGCTCTCCGGTTTCGACCGGCTGGAAGCGCTTGCCGGCGCGCCGGACCGTGTGGTGCCGGGCCACGACCCCCGCGTGCTGCACCGCTATCCTGCGGTTTCCGACGAGCTGAAGGGCATTGCCGCGCGCCTCGACGCCGACCCTGTGTGAACCCTTGCGCCTCGGCGTCCTGGACCAGTCGATCGCCGCCGCCGGCCGCCCGCAGGCGGAGGCAATCCGCAATACGGTCGCCCTGGCCGAGCATTGCGAGCGGCTCGGCTATGCGCGCTTCTGGGTTTCGGAGCACCACAACCATCCGACCATTGTCGGCACGGCGCCGGAAATCCTGGTCGCCGGCATGGCGGCCCGGACCTCGCGCATCCGCATCGGCAGCGCCGGGGTCATGCTGCCGCATTACGCGCCGTTCAAGGTGGCAGAGCAGTTTCGGGTGCTGGACGCGCTGGCGCCGGGGCGGATTGATCTCGGCCTCGGGCGCGCGCCGGGGTCCGACGGGCTGACCGCCTTTGCCCTCAACGCGCGCGCCAATGAGCGCCCGGCGGAATTTCCCGCCGACATCCGGGACCTGCAGGCCTGGCTGAAGGCCGAACCGCTGCCGGAAGGCCATCCTTTCGCCCGGCTCGGCGCGTTTCCGCAGGGGGAGACGGCGCCGCAGATCTGGCTGCTCGGCTCGTCCAATTACGGCGCGCAGGTGGCGGCCTGGTTCGGCTTGCCCTATGCCTTCGCCTGGTTCTTTACCGACGGGCGCGGAGCGGAGCAGGCGCTCGCCCTCTACCGCGAGCGCTACCGGCCGAGCGCGGAGTGGCCGAAGCCGCATTCGGCCATTTGCGTCTGGGCGCTGGCGGCCGACAGCGAGGAGGAAGCCCGGTTCCATTTCGGCCCCCGGCTGCGCTGGCGTCTGGGGCGCGACCGGGGCGTATTCCTGCCGCTGGAATCGGCCGAGAAGGCGGCCGCCCATGAATACAGCGCCGGCGAGAAGGCCCGGCTGGCCCGCTTCCGGCAGGATGCGCTTGTGGGCCGGGCCGAGCGCGTGGTCGAGCGGATCGGCGAAATCGGGCGTGGGCTGGACGTGGACGAGGTCGCGGTCGTGACCTGGACGCATGACGAGGCCGTGCGCCGGCGCAGCTATGAACTCATCGCGAAGGCCTGGGGCATCGCCCCCGGCTGACCCCGCCCGCGGCGTCAGCCGAGCGCCCGGCGGGCCAGATTCGCGAGGTCCACCAGGTCGAGGATGCGCGCAACCAGAGGCTCGCGCGGATTGAAATCCGTGCGGTCGTCATCGAGCAAGCGGCTTTCCAGCGCATCCAGAATGCGGCCGAGACGGCGGTCATGCAGGCCGAGCCGCGCCTGAATCGGATCGGCCGCGACGCCCGCAAAGGCCGTCAACATCGCCGGCAGCAGCACCAGCGCGCCGGTGAGGCCGACGATGGCGACTGTCGAAGCCTTGGCGGGGAAGAGGCCGTACCACAGCCCGCCGGCTGCCGGGCCGAGAGGAAACCCGGCGATTGCCGCCTGCTGCACCAGCGCCTGCGCCGCAACCGGTCCGAGCGAGAGCGCGCCCGGCGTCCATTGCCGGAAAGCGGCCGCACCGACGCCGGCCGTGACGAGGGAAGCCGCAAGCTCGGCCACTGCCAGACGTGCTTCGCCATAGCGCCCGGCCGTCCGTTCCACCCATGCCTGGAAGCCCGGTGCGGCGGAGGCGGCCGACAGCCTGTCCAGCAGGGCGGCGATCACCGGGTCGCGCGCGATCTCCTCGGCGAGCGCATCCCGCACCGCAACGCGGCCCGGCTGCCTGTAGGGCAACTCCAGAAACTCCGTGAACAGCCGCCATTCAATCTCGCGTGCGACATCGGTCGTGAACACCGTGCGCCCCCGGCGCAGGCGGCCGGCGGCCAGTTCGTATCCGCCGTGTTCGGCCAGCCGGGCGGCCGCTTCCAGGGCCAGATTGGGGCCGGCAAGCACCAGATTGGCGGGCGCCCGCAACAGGTCCCGTCCGATCGCCCGGCGATGGAGTTCGAGCGCGCCCTTCAGGCGGAAATTGCGCCGGACAAAGCCGGGCGCCAATTCCCTGCGGCGGCGGATATAGCGGGTGATCGCGCGCCGCACCGCCGCATCAACTTCCTCCGGCCCGAGATAAGGCGCGATATCGCCCATCACCCGACTATGGGCCGCATCGGCGGCCGGGGCAACAGGAAGACGCCGCAGGCAGCACCCCGGTTCGAGACCTTGGCAAAGCTGCCGGCCTTTCGGGGCGCGGCTTCCAAACCGGGACGCTGCCGGCAGCGGAGCCGCCGCGACATGTTTCGGGAAACCCGCCTATACTGTTGGCGGAACCGACGAGGCCGGGCCGATGTTGAGCCGGATGGCGGAAAGCCTGTTCTGGATGGCGCGCTATATCGAGCGCGCGGCGGCGACCGCCCGCCTGGTCGAAATGGGCCGCCGCATGGCGATGCTGCCGGGCGCCTACGGGCAGGAGGAATGGCGCTCCGTGGTGGCGGCCGCCGGCGCCGGCGCGGCCTTCGCTCCCGGCGCCCGCATCGGAGAGGCCGAGGTCTGCCGCAGCCTGATCCTCGACGAGGAGAACCCCTCCTCGATCCGCGCCTGTCTGGGCCGGGCGCGCAACAATGCGCGCGCCGTGCGGACAGCGCTTACCGCCGAAATGTGGGAAGGACTGAACGATGGCTGGCGCTGGCTCGGCGGCGTGGAGGCGGCAACCATCCAACGCGATCTGAGAGCCACGCTCGACCGCATCAGGAGCCTCTCCTCGCTGTTCCGGGGCGCGGCGGAGGCGACCATGCTGCGGGGCGAGCGCTATGACTTCCTGCTGGCGGGCGCCTTCCTTGAGCGCGCCGACATGACGCTGCGCCTTCTCGCCGTCAAATATTTCGTCCTGCTGCCCGAAACCGGGCTGGCGCTCGACAGCCGCGACCGCTACCGCTGGATCAGCCTGCTCCATGCCACATCGGCGGTCCGCGCCTACCACTATGTCTATCGCGGCGATTTCAGCCCGTCGAAGATCGCGCATTTCATGATCCTCAACCCCGACTTCCCCTGCTCGCTGGCCTTTTGCTATGGCGGGGTCCGGGCGGCCCTGGACCGTCTGGCGGACAGCTACGACATGCGCCACGACTGCCACGCCACCATCGCCGAGGCCGTCCGGCAGTTGCGGAACCGGGATATGGAAGACATTTTCGACGAAGGGCTGCACGACTTCCTGCTGCGGGCGATCCGGCTCAATGCGCGCCTGTCGGACGAGCTCTCCCGCGCCTACCACTTCTGAAGGGGCCGGCCATGCGCCTCGGCGTCCGCCACGCAAGCGTCTATCGCTACGACCCGCCGCCATTGCAATTGACGCTGCGCCTGCGCCTGTTTGCGGCCGACACGCCCGCGCAGCGCGTGGAGGCATGGGCGGTCCGGGTGAACGGGGTCGAGGCGGTTCCGCTGCTCACCAACTCTTTCGGCGACCAGGAGGCCCTCTGGCGGGCGCGGGAGCCGGTCGATCGAGTGGAAATCGCGGTCGAGGGCGTCGTCGCCACCGAGGACCGGGCGGGCGTGCTCGGCCGCTGGCCGCCGCACCGCCCGGCCGTGTTCCTGCGCTACACGCCGCTCACGGCGCCGGATGGCGGCATTGCCGCATTCGGCAGGGCCGCGGCCGGCGGCGAGCAGGGGCTGGCGCTGCTCCACAAGCTCAACGAAGCGGTCGCCGATGCGCTCGCATACCGCCCCGGCGCGACCGACAGCAGCGTTTCGGCCGCCGAGGCGCTGGAACGCGGCGCCGGCGTCTGCCAGGACCAGGCGCATCTCTTCATCGCATCATGCCGGTTCCTGGAGATACCGGCGCGCTATGTCGTCGGCTATCTGCACGATCCCGGCGCGCCGCCCGGCGAAACCCATGCCTGGGCGGAAGCCTGGATCGAAGGCCTTGGCTGGGTCGGCTTCGACCCCACCCACCGCCGGAGTCCCACAGAGGCCTATATCCGCCTCGCCTCCGGCCTCGACGCCTTCGACGCCGCCCCGATCCGCGGCCATGTCCACGGCGCGAGCGCGGAAAGCCTTGCCGTCGATGCGGCGGTGGAGCAGGCGCAATAGCCGGAGTCTGCGCCGGCCTATTCCGTCTCCCGCGCTTCCAGGTCGAAGGCGGCGGCGAGCAGCGCCCTGGTGTAGTCGCTGCGGGGCGCCTCGAAAACGGTGCGGGCGGGGCCCTGCTCCACCACCTTGCCCTCGCGCATCACGACAAGCTCGTCGGCGAGCGCGCGCACGACCTTGAGGTCGTGGCTGATGAACAGATAGGCCAGCCGGTGGCGGACCTGGAGATCGCGGAGCAGGTCCACGATCTGGGCCTGCACCGACATGTCGAGCGCCGAGGTCGGCTCGTCCAGCACCACGAAACGCGGCTTCAGCACCATGGCGCGCGCGATGGCGATGCGCTGGCGCTGGCCGCCGGAGAACTCGTGCGGATAGCGGTCCGCCATCGCGGCGTCCAGCCCGACCTCCTCCAGGGCCTGCGCGACCGCCCGCTGCCGGCCTTCCGGGCCGCCGCCGATATCGTGGACCGCCAGCCCCTCCCCGACGATCCGGCCGACCGTCAGCCGGGGCGAGAGCGAGCCGTAGGGGTCCTGAAAGACGATCTGCATCTCGCGGCGCAGCGGGCGGAGCGCCTTCCAGCCCTGCCCCTGGATCGACCGCCCGCCGAAGACGATGGCGCCCCGCGAGCGCTCCAGACGCAGCAGGGCCAGGCCGAGCGTCGTCTTGCCCGAGCCGCTCTCGCCGACCACGCCGACCGTCCGGCCCTCGCGGACCATGCAGGAAATGCCGTCCACCGCCTTGATATGGCCCACAATGCGCCGCAGCGCGCCGCGCCTGACGGGGAACCAGACCCGTACGTCTTCCGCCCGGACGATCTCCTTCGCCCCTTCGGGCGCCGGCGGCGGGTCGCCCTTCGGCTCGGCCGCGAGCAGGCGCCGGGTATAGGGATGGCCGGCGCGCTCGAAAATATCGCGCCGGCTGCCGCGCTCCACGATTTCGCCCTCAGTCATCACGCACACCCGGTCCGCCATTTTGCGCACGACGGCCAGATTGTGGGTGATGAGCAGCAAGGCCATGCCGCGCTCGGCCTGGAGGCGCTTCAACAGGTTCAGAATCTGGGCCTGGATCGTGACATCCAGCGCCGTGGTCGGCTCGTCGGCGATCAGCAGGTCGGGTTCGTTGGCAAGCGCCATGGCGATCATCACCCGCTGGCGCTGCCCGCCGGAGAGCTGGTGCGGATAGCTGTCGAGGCGCTCCTCGGGGTCCCGCAGGCCGACCTCGCGCAACAGCTTCAGGGTCTCTGCGCGCGCCCGCTCGCGCGAGAAACCCTTGTGCAGCAACAGTGTTTCGCCCACCTGCCGGGCGACAGTGTGCAGGGGGTTGAGCGAGGTCATCGGCTCCTGGAAGATCATGGCGATGCGGTTGCCGCGCACCTGCCGCATGACGCCCTCCCCGGCGCCCATGAGATCGCCGCCGTCGAACCGGATGCGCCCCGAGGGGTGCGAGGCCGCCGGATAGGGCAGCAGCTGGAGCACCGAAAGCGCGGTCACCGATTTGCCGGAGCCGCTTTCGCCGACCAGCGCCAGGGTCTCGCCGCGCCCGATCTGGAAGGAAACGCCGCGCACCGCGTGGACGACGGTCTCGTGGCTTCGGAAATCGACCCGCAGGTCCTCGACAGTCAGCAGCGCGCTCATCCGGAAGCGCCCTTGCGGGGGTCGAAGGCGTCGCGGACCGCCTCGCCGATGAACACCAGCAAGGACAGCAGGACGGCGAGCGAGAAGAAGGCGGTAAGCCCCAGCCACGGCGCCTGGAGATTGGCCTTGCCCTGCGCCAGAAGCTCGCCGAGCGAAGCCGACCCCGCCGGCAGGCCGAAGCCCAGAAAGTCGAGGCCGGTGAGCGAGGTTATGGCGCCGATCAGCACGAAAGGCAGGAAGGTGATCGTCGCCACCAGCGCGTTTGGCAGCACATGGCGGAAGATGACCACCGCATTGGAGACGCCAAGCGCGCGGGCGGCGCGCACATAGTCGAAATTGCGCGCCCGCAGGAACTCGGCGCGCACCAGCCCCACCAGCGCGATCCAGGAGAACAGCAGCAGCAGCGCCAGCAGCCACCAGAAGGTCGGCGTGATGGTGCTGGCGAGGATGATGAGCAGGTAAAGCGTCGGCATACTTCCCCAGATCTCGATCAGGCGCTGGCCGATCAGGTCTGTCCAGCCGCCGAAATAGCCTTGCACCGCGCCGGCCGCCACGCCGATTATGCTGCTGAAAACGGTAAGCGCGAGGCCGAACAGCACCGAGATGCGGAAACCGTAAATGAGCCGCGCCACCACGTCCCGCGCCTGGTCGTCCGTGCCGAGCCAGTGCCCGGCGTCCGGCGCGGACGGCGCCGGCACCGGCAGGTCCCAGGCGACAGTGCGGTAGTCATAGGGAATGATCGGCTCCAGCATCCAGCCCTTCTCGGCGATAAGGCCGCGGATATAGGGGTCGCGATAGTCTGCCTCGACCTCGAATTCGCCGCCAAACGCCGTCTCCGGATACCGATTGAAAACCGGCATGTAGAGGGTGCCGTCGTAATAGACGGCGAAGGGCTTGTCGTTGGCGATGAACTCGGCGCCGAGCGAGAGGGTGAACAGGGCGAGGAAAATCCATAACGACCACCAGCCGCGCCGGTTGGCCCGGAAATTGGCGAGGCGGCGGCGCGCAAGCGGGCTCATCCGCGCCTCAGACCTGCCGGGTCTCGAAGTCGATGCGCGGATCGACCAGCATATAGGCGAGATCGCCGATCAATTGCATGACCAGCCCCAGCAATGTGAAGAACCAGAGCGATGCGAACATGATGGGATAGTCGCGGTTCAGCGCCGCCTCGAACCCCAGCAGCCCCAGGCCGTCCAGCGAAAAGATCGTCTCGATCAGGACCGCGCCTGTGAACAGCACCCCGACGAAAGCCGCCGGAAAGCCGGCGATGATGATCAGCATCGCATTGCGAAAGACATGGCCGTAAAGCACCCGGCGCTGCGTCAACCCCTTGGCCCTGGCCGTCAGCACATATTGCTGGCCGATCTGGTCCATGAAGGAGTTCTTGGTCAGCAGGGTCAGGGTCGCGAATCCGCCGATCACCATCGCCGTGACGGGCAGGGCCAGATGCCAGAAATAGTCGGCGATGCGGGCGTGCCAGGGCCAGTCCTGCGCGCCTTCGGAGGCGAGGCCCTTCAGCGGGAACCAGTCGAGATAGCTGCCGCCCGCGAACAGCACCAGCAGCATGACCGCGAAGATGAAGGACGGGATCGCATTGCCGACCACCACGAGCGCGCTGGTCCAGATGTCGAAGCGGGTGCCGTCGCGCACGGCCTTGGCCACGCCGAGCGGGATCGAGATGAGATAGACCAGCAGCGTCGTCCACAGGCCGAGCGAGATCGACACCGGCATTTTCTGCAGCACAAGGTCCACGACGCGTTCGTCGCGGAAATAGCTTTCGCCGAAATCGAAGCTCAGATAGTCGCCCACCATCTTGAAGAACCGCTCATGCACCGGCCGGTCGAAGCCGAAACGCTGTTCCAGTTCGGCGATATAGGCGGGGTCGAGGCCCTGCGCGCCGCGGTAGCGGCTTTCGGAGCTTTCCGCGCTGCGGATGATTTCTCCGCCGCTGCGTGTCACGCGCTCCATCGCTGCGTCGCCATATCCCTCCAATTGCGCAATTGCCTGGTCGATCGGCCCGCCGGGCGCGAATTGGATGACCGCGAAATTGATGAGGATGATCCCGAAGAAAGTTGGCGCCATGAGCGCCAGACGGCGGAGGATATACGCTGCCATCAGCCGGCGCCGGTTCCCCGGGCGCGCCTCCGGGAGGCGGTGTCCCGCGCCATGCCCCGGCGCCTTGCGGGGGCCGTCAGCCGCCGCGCGCCGCGTCCAGGGCGGCAGCCTTTGCAGGGTCGAACCACCAGCGGCTGGTGTTGACGCCTCTCATCGGCACCGTGTCCGGGCGGCCGAATTTGTCCCAGTAGAGGATGCGGTCGGCGGAGCTGTGCCAGTTTGGCACGACCCAGTAGCCGTGCAGCAGCACCCGGTCCAGGGCGCGGGTGCGGTAGATCAGCTCCTGCCTGTCGGGGGCTGCGATCAGGCTTTCCACCAGGGCGTCCACGGCAGGCTCGGCGATACCGGCGGAATTGCGGCTGGAAAATTGGCCGGCCGCGGCGGCGCTCCAATAGTCGCGCTGCTCGTTGCCCGGCGAATGGCTCTGGCCCCAGCCATCGACGATCATGTCGAAATCGCGCCCGCGCACCCGCTCGATATATTGCGAGGCGTCCACCAGGCGGATGCGCGCCTCGATGCCGAGCCGCTTCAGATTGTCCGCGAACGGCAGGAAGACGCGCTCGAAGGCCGGGCTGTGCAGCAGCACCTCGAAGCGCATCGGCTGGCCGGTTTCGGCATGAACCAGCTTCAGGTCGCGCAGTTCCCAGCCGGCGGCTTTCAGCAGGCGCAGCGCGGTGCGGTAGTTTTCGCGCGGCCAGCCCTTTCCGTCGGTCTGCGGCAGCGTGAAGGGGGTGGTGAAGACTTCCGGCGGCAGGCTGTCCCGGTAAGGCTCCAGAAGCGCGAGTTCGCGGCCTTCGGGCAGGCCCGAAGACGCCAGCGCCGAGTTGTCGAAATAGCTCTTCGTGCGGGTATAGATGCCGTAGAACAGGGCGCGGTTCGACCACTCGAAATCGAAGGCGTAGCCCAGCGCGCGGCGCACCCGCCGATCCTTGAAGATGTCGCGCCGGGAGTTGAAGACGAAGCCCTGCATCGACGCCACGCGCCCATGCTTCGCGCTCTCCTTCTTCAACCAGCCTTTCCGCACCGGCTCGATATCATATTCCGTCGCCCAGGACTTGGAGATGTTTTCCTGCCGGTAGTCGAGGTCGCCGGCCTTGAGCGCCTCGCGGATTGCTGTCGTGTCGCGGAAAAACTCGTAGCGGAGGCGGTCGAAATTGTCCGTGCCGCGGCGCACCGGCAGGTCGCGGCCCCAATAGTCCTCGACGCGCTCCAGTTCCAGATAGCGCCCGGATTCAAACGATGCGACGCGGTAGGGGCCGCTGCCGAGCGGCGGGTCGAGCGTGGTCGCCTGGAAGTCGCGCCCCTGCCAGTAATGCTTCGGCAAAATCGGAATCTGGCCGACAATCAGCGGCAATTCGCGGTTGGTGCCGCCGGTGAAACGGAAGCGGACGCTCCGGGGGCCGATCTGTTCGCCCTTGCCGACATCGCGGTAGTAGTGGCGAAAAAACGGCCTGCCCTGGCTTTTCAGCAGCTCCAGGGAGAAGATCACATCCTCCACTGTGATCGGCTTGCCGTCATGCCAGCGCGCTTCCTCGCGCAGATGAAAGATGACCCAGGACCGGTCCTCCGGCCATTCGACGCTCTCCGCAATCAGGCCGTATTCGGTGAAGGGTTCGTCGTCGCTGCTTGTCATCAGCGTCTCGACCGGGCTGGCCGCAGCGACCGGGTTTCCCTTGCCGTTATAGGGGTTGAAGCTGTCGAAGCTGCCCCTCACGCCGAAGCGGATGGCGCCGCCCTTGGGCGCGTCCGGCTTCACATAGTCGAAATGCCGAAAGCCTGCCGGATATTTCGGCTCGCCGTGCATGGCGATGGCGTGGGCGTGGTGGACCGTTTCCGCATGGCCGCCCGTCGATGCAACGGCTGCGCAAAGAAGGAGAAAAACGAACGCTCGCATGAGGGGGATTATGCGGGCGGGCCGCAGGGCGGTCCAGTTACAGTTTTGTCAGGGGCCCATATCCACGGCCTGGCGGGGAGCGCCGGTTATGCGTCTTTCCGGTGTGGTCTGTTCTGCGGCGGGGGCCCGTCCGGCGGTATCCGGTGTCAAGCCACCACGACCACTTGCGTGCCGACGAAGTCGTTCGACATCGCCGGCGCCCCGTCGTCGAGGATCAGAGCAATGACTTCCCTGAAATTTTCATTGAGCTCCTCGAGCGTCTCGCCCTGGCTGTGTGCGCCGGGGAACCCCGGGACGTAGCCGACATAGAGCCCCGTGTCGGGGCAACGTTCGACAATGGCAGTGTCGCTTTGCATCTTCAAGGAACCCGACTTCAAGGTAGTGTCCTAGTTTCACATTCGGTCTTTCGTCTGCAGTCGGTCGGCGCAACCGCGTCGCCGGCGTCGGGCAAGGACCCTGCCTGCACGGGGCCCCAGGCCTCCCTGTGATCCCCGCGCTCTCCTGTCACCTCCGCGGAGGCGGGGGCCAGCTCCGGTTCTCTCGGCAGCCTCGGGCGATTTGTCCATTGTCCACCGTCGGCGGCGCATATCCGGGCTGCCCCCCTCCGTGGGGGTGGCGGATTAACGCGGCCACGAGTCCAAATGTTAAACTAAGACACTGCCGGCATTCAACCACAGCAACCAGTCCAGGGGGCCTATATCCGGTGGTCCCCTGAATGCTTCGCCGTCGATATCGGCCCCTTTGTCAGCGATCAGAGAATCGCCTCGATCAGATAGGGGCCGTGTTGGGAATTCGCGTGGGCAAGCGCGCGGACCAGCCCCTCGCAGTCCTCCGCGCGCACGCCGTCCACCCCCATGCCGCGCGCCATATCGACGAAGTTCATGTCCGGCCGGCCGATATCGAGCATGTCCAGCGCCTTGCGGCCCGGATTGCCCGCGCCGACATTGGCGAGTTCGCCCTTGAGGATCTGGTAGCTGCGGTTGGCCCAGATGACGACCGTTATGTCGAGGTTCTCGCGCGCCATCGTCCACAGCGCCTGTATCGTGTACATCGCGCTGCCGTCGCCGATCATCGCCAGCACCTTGCGGTCGGGGCAGGCGACGGCCGCGCCGACCGCGCACGGCCCGCCATATCCGATCGAGCCGCCCATGTTCTGGAGCCAGTCATGCGGCGGCGCGCCGGCCGTGAGCGGGTAGAAGCCGCGTCCGGTCGTCACCGACTCGTCGATGCAGATCGCGTTCTCCGGGATCATATTGCCGAGAATGGCGGCCAGCTTGTCGAGATCGAACGCGCCGGTCGGCAGGTCCGGCTTGAAGGGCTGCTGGACCCGCGCATCCTCCACCCGCGCGCCGACGCGCTCGGCAAGCCGCTCCAGGGCGTCCGGAATATCCTCATCCACGGCGGCCAGCCGGCTTATGGTGCAGCCCTCGGGCGTCACCACGCTCGGGCGGTCGGGATAGCCGAAAAACGCGACCGGAGTCTTGGCGCCGACCAGCACCACGGCCTGCACATTCTTCAACTGCTCCACGGCCTGGAGCACCGGAAACGGCACGCGCCCGACCGGCACGCGCCCCGCGCCGCGCTGCAGCACGGCATTGGAGGTCTGCGCCAGCAGGGCCGAGCCCGTCTTTGCGGCAATCGCGCCGGCGAGGGCGAGGCCGCGTTCGGTGAGCGCCTCGCCGCCGAGCAGCAACAGGCAGCCTTCGCCGGCAAGGCCGGCCGCTTCCGCAACGGCATCCTCTGCGACAGCCTCCGGCGGCGCGACTCCGGGTATGGCGGCCGCGCCGCTGCCTTCATTCCAGGCTGTATCGCCGGGCAGGATCAGGGTTGCGATGCGCCCCGGCGCCGCCATGGCTTCCGCGACCGCCTGCGCGCCGTCGGCGGCGACAGCGGTTGAGTCGCGCGAGGTGCGCACCCAGTGCGACACGGGCCAGGCAATCCCCTCGATATCGGCGGTCAAGGGCGCGTCATGCTCAATGTGGAAGGTCGCATGTTCGCCGACGATATTGACGATGCCGGAATGCGCCTTCTTTGCATTGTGCAGATTCGCGACCGCATTCCCCAGGCCCGGCCCCAGATGCAGCAGGGTCGCCGCCGGGCGCCGGGCCATGCGCCAATAGCCGTCGGCGGCGCCGGAAACGACGCCCTCGAACAGGCACAGCACGGAGCGCATCCCGTCCACGCGGTCGAGCGCCGCAACGAAATGCATCTCGGACGTGCCGGGATTGGTGAAACAGACATCGACCCCGCCGCCGACAAGCGTCGAGACGAGGCTTTCGGCACCGTTCATGGGCGTGAAGTCTCCAAAAGGGTATCGGCGATTTCGTCAGAGGTTGCGTTCCAGAGGCCGTCCATCTCCAGCAGCCGGCCCAGCGCCGCATCCAGATGGCGGCTGCGGTGCGGCTGCCCGAAAATCCAGCTATGGATGCCGAGCGTCATCATCCGCCCGCCCTCGCCATGCAGGCATTCGGCGGCGTCGGCGATCAGCTCCGGGTAGCGCCAGGCATCGACCTTGCGCACGGCGAACAGTTCGGCGTCGTCCCACTCGGTATGGGCGGGAATCGACACCAGGGGCGGCGTGGTGCGCATAAACTGCGGGCCGTCATCGTTCGGCCAGTCGATGACATGGTCGAAGCCGGCCTCCGCCAGAAGGCCCGGCGTGCGCGAGCTTTCGCCGTGGTCCTGCCCGACCCAGCCGCGCGGCCGGCGCCCGAGGCAGGTTTCGAGCCGCCCGGCGGCTTCGGCGATGAAGGCGCGCTCCTCCGCTTCGTCCATCCGCTCCGAGATCATGCGGTTGGCCACCGTGCCATGCGCGGCGATGCCGTGGCCGTCGGCGCGCGCGCGTTCCACGATCTGCGGGCAGTGCTCGGCGGCGGCGGCGCCAAGCGCGATGGTGGCGCGCAGGCCGTGCGCCTTCAGGATGTCGAAGATGCGCCAGACGCCGACGCGCAGCCCGTAGAGGCGGCGGGTAAAATTGTTGTAGTCGGGCCGGTGGCTGCCCAGCGCGCCGGCGAAGCGCGGGTCGCTGAACGCATCCGGGTCGGGGTCGAGCTCGGCGTGCTCGACATGGATGACCGGCAGGACCGCAAGCCGTGCGCCGTCGGGCCAGGCGGCCGGCGTCTCCGGCGGCGGCCAGTCGAACCAGGGGTGGTCGTAGCCGGCTCCTTCGCGGTAGCGGCGCGTCTGTCCGCTCATGCCCCCGCCTCCGGCATATCCTCCATCGGCAAGGCCCAGGAAGGCAGCCACTCCTGCATCGCCCAGTCGGCGATTTCCGAGCCGGTCGCCTGCCAGACCCCCTCGTGAGACATGACGTAATCCAGCGCTTCGTCGAGATATTTGATCCGGTGCGGCTGGCCGTACAGATAGGGGTGCAGGCAGATTGCGAGCACCCGTCCGGTCTCCGCCCCTTCTTCATAGAGCGTATCGAAGGCGTCGCGGATCATGCGCGCAAACTCGACGCCTTCCGACTGCCACCGATAGACCAGCGCGTCGTTGATCTCCATCGAGTAGGGCACGCAGGGCAGCGGGCCGTGCCTGGTGCGCACCAGCGTCGGCTGGTCGTCATGGTAGTAGTCGGCGGTGTAGCGAATGCCGAGCTCTTTCACGATGTCGGCGGTGTTGAAGGTCCCGGAAACCGCGGGGCCGAACCAGCCCGGCAGCATCTCGCCGCCGGCGGCCCGCGCATAGGTTTCCACGCAGTCCCGGATCACCGCCCGCTCGTCTTCCTCGCCAAGGTCCCAGAGATAGCGTGTGTTGTAGAGGCCGTGGCAGAGGATGTCGTCGCCGCGCTCCCGCAGCGCCTGCCAGATTTCGGGGTAATGGTCGATGACAGCGAAGTTCAGCGACACGGTCGCCTTGATATTGTGGCGGGCGAACACGTCCAGCATGCGCCAGACGCCGACCCGGTTGCCGTAGTCGCGCACGCCGTAGCCGATCACATCGGGGGCGGGCATACGCGGCCAGGGATTGCGGCGGTTCATGAATTCGGGCCGGTATTCATAGTGTTCGATATTGGGCAATACCCAGACGGCAAGCCGTTTGCCTTCGGGCCAGACGAGCTTCGGGCGCTCCGGCAGCGGAATGTAGGGGAAACGATCCATCATGGGCCGGCAGGCTGCCCCAGCGCCGCCGGAATGTCCAAGGGTTTCATCTGCGGGCGCCGGTCCGGACCGCCCGCTCATCGCCGAGTTCACCCCGGACCGGCGCGACACCGACGCTGAAGCCTGCCGATACCTTGCCAATACAAGGAGGGCGGCGACGAAAGCGGCGATTGAGGCCATTGACGAACAGGACGCCTTCTTCCAGCGTGACGCTGATGCCATGGTCATTGCGCATGTGACAGGCGAGGAATTCGGGTCGCCAGCCACACCCAGGCGCACGCGAATCCAGAATTTTCGTTCCTGGTATGACCGCGCACTGGTGGAATCCGGTAAGGCAGTCACGCACGAACAAACCGGGCTGAAGATCAAATTCGATGGTGGCGGAAGACGGAAGATAAGCCGCCTTCCGAATGACATGATCCACGTCGTTCCGGCAATCCCGGAGATAGTGCGCAAAGGCCGCTATACGGGTTCGGAGCCCGACAGGAAGGGGCGGCCCAATATCAAGGCCTGGCACTACTTTGTCGGGACTGTCGAGGTCGCCGGAAGACCTGTCACTGTCCGTCTGTCCATCCGGGAAATGGACAACGGGAAATTCATGTATTCCCTGGACCGGCAGGTGGACAGGGGCGGGGGCTGGACTGAGTCCCGGGCGAACCCCGAAAGAGACGCTGCCGCGTTCCGAACGCAGACCTCTCCAGAAGGGAACGCTACCGCGTTATCAAGGAGCGCCGCCCCTGCTGGAGGCACTATGCCCCCACCGGTTTCGGATGACAACAACCAAGTCAGGCATGACCCGTTGTCGCAAGGTATGCGCGTGTGCGCAACGGCGCGCTTCGCGGAGCAGCAGGGCCGCGCGGAACCGCGGATACAGGGCATCGGGCGGTCGATATTCGGCAAGGGCTTCAATGTCCGCGTCGCGGACAGCATCACCCTGCCCGACGGCCCGGGCCTGTCGGGGGAGGCCTCCGCGGGGGAGGGGAGGGACGTGTCTCAACCAGGCATGGAGAGGTAATATGTTGACGAAAGGTTTTGCAGGTGCCGTCTGCGCCGGCAGTGTTTCAGTTTAGCATTTGGGCTCGTTACCGCGTTCATCCATCGGCGCCGTGCGGGACCGGGCGAAATACAACGGGCCGCCGCCGCCGAAACCGGTAGTGGAAGCGGCGATTCGACAGTCATTGCGGAATTGACGACCGAGGAAGTGGCCCCGCGAATTAATGCAGACCGGCGCATGCGGGTTCAAAATGTCCGCGCCTGGTTTGACCGCGACTTGGTGAAATCCAACAAGGAAGTCACCCACGCGGAAACCGGGATGAAGATCAAATTCGATCATGTGGGCAGAAGGAAGATAAGCCGGCTGCCGGATGACATGCTTATGGCCGTTCGGATGGTCCCGGAGATACTAGAGAAAGGCCGCTATGCAGGGCCGGCCCCCGAAACGAAAGGGCGCCCCCATATCCTGCGCTGGCACTACTTCGTCGGGACTGTCAGGGTCGCCGGGAAACCCATCACCCTCCGTCTGGCCGTCCGGGAAATGGCAACCGGACGTTTCCTGTATGACATGAACCGGCAGGTGGACAGGGGCGGGGGCTGAACTGAGTCCCGGGTGGCCCAAGAAGGGTACACTACCGCCTTAGAACGGAGCGCCGCCCCTGCTGGAGGCACTATGCCCTCACCGGATTTGGATGACAACAATCTTCTCCGGCGCGGCGACCGGCGCGTATCGGCCCAGCGAGATGCGGCCCGGGCCTGTCGGGGGAGGCCTCCGCGGGGGAGGGGGAGCGTGGGCGAACGTCGTGACGAGCCCAAATGTTTGCTTGACAAAGGAGACAATATGTCGCATGAATAGAAGTTCACGGAGATCTTCGCCCGGGAGGGGCGTGTCTCAGCCAAGCAGGGAGAGGTAATATGTTGACGAAAGGTTTTGCAGGTGTCGTCCGCGCCAGCGCGCTTGCCGGTGTGCTGCTGGTCTTTGGGGCATCAAGCGTTCACGCAAATTGCGGGGAAGAATGGTATGAGAGCGCGGCGAGCACCTCCTGTGATCTCGGGACCGTATATGGCCATGAAGAAATGTGTGACTATTATGCGATGTGCAACAATAACGAAGACTCCCAGAGCGAGGCGTCAATCACAGAAGTGGCGATAGAAGACGCTGCTGATTTGTCCAATTGCGGCGGAACGTTAACCTTGGGTGCGTGCCCTCCGCCGCCTCCGACCATGCAGGAACAATGCGAGGACGCCTGGGCGGAGAGCGCCGCCAGCGAGACTTGTAATCACAGCACAATCGAGTCTCCCGTCGCCGCTCACTGTTCGATTCAAACGATGTGCGACAAAGACAACGGCATCCCGGTCTTCGCGTCCATTGTCACTGTCCTCATATGGTATCCGCTTTTGAATAACTGTGATAGGGAGCTGCTGGTGCTCTTCGAAGGATCACAATGCCCGTGAGACTTGTTGTGACAGCACGATAGAGGCTTCCGGCCTCCAGGCGCTTGCCCTGCAAGCGGGGGCGGTCACGCCGGAACGCCTGCGAGGGTGATGATCGCCGTCCTCCGCGCCCGGCTTGCGAAACAGTCTGTCCATGACCTGCTCCATATCGGGGAAACCGGCATGGGGAAGGCATGGACAGGCGGCCCGGCAAACACAGGGCCGCCGCAGCCGGGTTCCGCCGCGCCGCGGCGTGCTCTGCAGCCTCCAGATTCCCAATCGCCAGCGCACCGGCTTCCAATTATCATGCCGCGCGATACCAATTGGCCGGGATCGGGACATGGTCCGCATGTATGCGCGCCTGCTGGAGCGCAAGGTGGCAGAAGCCCTCTCCGACACGCCGGTCGTGCTGATCGCAGGCCCGCGCCGCGCCGGCAAGACCACGCTTGTCCGGAAGGTGGGGGAGGCGGGCCGGCGCTATATCACGCTCGACGACCAGACGGCGCTTGATGCCGCACAATCCGATCCCGTCGGCTTCATTCGCGGCCTGGACCAGGCAACCATCGACGAAATCCAGCGCGCGCCCGAACTCTTGCTGGCGATCAAGAAGTCGGTGGATGATGACTATCGGCCTGGCCGGTTCCTGCTGACCGGATCGGCGAATGTCATGGCGCTGCCGCGGGTCGCCGACAGTCTGGCGGGCCGGATCGAGACCTTGCGGATGCTGCCATTGGCGCGCGCCGAAATCGAGGGCGGGACACCGACATTCCTCGAGCGGCTGTTTGCGGGCGCGCTTCAGGGGACGGAGACGGCGATTATTGGCGACGACCTTGTCCGGACCGCGCTGGCAGGCGGGTTTCCCGAGGCTGTGGCGCGTGCGAGTGAGCGGCGGCGGCAGGACTGGGCCCGGTCCTGGCTGGCGTCGGTGCTCACACGCGATCTGAGAGATGTTGCGGAGATCGGGAGACCGGGCATGCTGCCGCGATTTGTCCGATTGCTGGCGGAGCATTCAGGACAGTTGGTCAACTATTCGCGGTTCGGCTCCGGCATTGGTGTCAACCACAAGACGAGCCGGCGATATGCCGGCTTGCTGGAGCAGGTGTTCGTCGTTGCGGCCTTGCCGCCCTGGTACACGAATACGCTGAAGCGGATCGTCAAGACGCCCAAGCTGCATTTTCTCGACAGCGGGCTGTTGGCTGCGGCGCGCGGATTGACTTTCGCCCGTGTGAAGGCCGACCGCGAAACGTTCGGAGCGCTCCTCGAGAGCTTCGTGTTTTCGGAGATCCTGAAACTCATAACGGCATCGGATCTGCACCTTGCGCCCTACCATTTCCGCGACCAGCAGATGCGCGAGGTGGACATTGTCCTGGAGCGCGATGACGGCATGATCGCCGGGATCGAGGTCAAGGCGGCCGCAACCGTGCGGTCCGGCGATTTTGCGGGTCTCAGGACCCTGGCCGAAGCGGGCGGAGAGCGTTTCGCCTATGGCGTCGTTCTCTATGACGGCGCCGAATTCGTGCCGTTCGGCGGCAGGCTGGCGGCGGCGCCCCTGTCATGCCTCTGGGCATGATCAGGACATCAGCCATCGCCGCCGTCGGGCGCGGCAAGCAGGCGGCGGAGGATCTTGCCGACGGGTGATTTCGGGATTTCGTCCACGAACACATAGCGGCGCGGCCGCTTGAAGTCGGCGAGCGCGCTCGCCCGGCAATGGGCGTCGAGGGCCTCGGCCGCCGCCTCGCCTTCGGCCACGACGAAAGCCGCGACCACCTGCCCCCAGCGTTCGTCTGGCAGGCCGGCGACGGCGACCTCGCTGACCGACGGATGCAGTGACAGCACGCTCTCGATCTCCGCCGGCGAGACATTCTCGCCGCCTGTGATAATCATGTCGTCCACGCGCCCGGTGACGAACAGGTCGCCGTCGGCGTCCAGATAGCCGGTGTCGCCGGTATGGTACCAGCCGCCGCGCAGCGCGCGGGCATCGGCGTCCGGGCGGCGCCAATAGCCTTCAAAGGCCTCGTCACTGGCGAGCGAGGCGGTGATCTCCCCTTCCTCGCCCGCCGCCGCGCCGCGCGTTCCGTCGAGGCTTCGCACCCGGATGCGCTGGTTCAGCCCCGCCTTCCCGGCGGAACCCGGCTTTGCCGGCGCATCGGGGCAGACCGTGAAGGTATAGATTTCCGAAGACCCGTAATGGTTGACGAACAGGTCCGGCCGGAAGGCGGCGTCGAGCCGGCGCAGCAGGCCGTCGGTCATCGAGGCGCCGGCGAAACCGAGCTTGCGCGCCGAGCGTACACGGGCCGGCGAAAAGGCGGGATGCGCCAGAAGATCGTGATAAAGCGTCGGCGCGAGATAGAGCGCGGTGACACCCTCCGCCTCGATCAGGTCGAGCGCGCCGCCCGGATCGAAGCGCGGCTGGCAGACGAAAACGCCGTCAACCAGCGCCGAGGCAAGCAGCGAACGCACGCCCATGGTGTGGTAAAGCGGCATGACGCCGAGCGCGACTTCGCCCGGCCCGTAGCAGTTCTGCGCAATATGGGCGATTGCCGCGGCCCGTTCGGCGCGGTGGCGGCGCGGCACGCCTTTCGGCCGGCCGGTGGTGCCCGATGTATAGAGCATGACCGACCAGTGCTCGGCCGAGGCGGCCGGCAGGGCGGGCGGAGCCTGCAGCAGCGCGTCCAGCGCAGCGCCGGTCTGCAGCCGCCGGATCGACTGCGCGCGGGGCGACGCCGCGACCGCTGCCGCCGCCTCGGGGCCGAACACCACCGTATCGGCCTGTGCATCGGAAAGGCAGTAGTCGATTTCCTCGCCTTTGAGCCGCCAGTTGAGCGGCACGATCAGCTTGCCGGCAAGCTGGCAGGCCCAGTGCAGGGTCGCGGCATCCAGCGTGTTCTGCAGCACGGTCGCGATCCGCCGCCCTTCCAGGCCGCCGGCCAGCCGCAGCGCCCGGTCGAGCCAGGCGCCATAGGTCAGCCGCTCTGCGCCGCACACCACGGCCAGGCGGTCCGGCGCGCGTTCGGCGGCCTGGAGCAGCGCGGTCCCGACATCAAGCACGGGCGGCCTCCAGCGCGGCGGCGACGATGGGCGTGTAGCCGGTGCAGCGGCAGAGATGGCCGCTCAGCACGTCCCGCACCTCCCGCTCCGTCGGGCGGGGCGTCTCGCCCAGAAAGGCCGTGAGGCTCATCAGGATACCGGCCGTGCAGAACCCGCATTGCAGGGCGAAATGGCGGCGGAAGGCTTCCTGCAGCGGGCCGTCCTCCAGCCCCTCCACGGTGACGATCTCCGCGCCCTCGCACTGCACGGCGAGCGCCAGGCAGGACCGCGCCGGCCGGCCGTCGATCAACACCGTGCAGGCGCCGCAGACGCCGTGCTCGCAGCCGACATGCGTGCCGGTCAGCCCGAGCGTGTGGCGCAGGAAGTCGGAGAGCAGCAGGCGGGGCTCCGCCCGGGCATTGACGGCCTCGCCATTGACGGTCATGCGCGGCATGAAAGCGCCTCCTCCACCACGGCCCGCCCGACCCGCTCCACCAGCCGGCGGCGGTAGCCGGCATCCGCATGGAGGTCGCTGCGCGCGTCTATGGCGCCGGCGTCGATGGCCAGGCCGTCCATCAGCACCGGCGTATCGGCGACGCCGCCGACCGCGAGGCGCACGCCGTCCGGGCCCGCTATGGCGGCGAAGGCGGCGAGCGCGAAATCGCCGCGCCGGAGCGCGACTTCACGAAAGGCGTAGCCGGCGCGCGGGTCGGGCGGCGGCAGTTCGACCGCGGTAATCAGCTCGTCTTCCTCGCGCGCCGTCGTCAGAGGCCCCTGGAAGAAGTCCGCAGCCGCGACTGTCCGCTCGCCGCGGATCGAGGCGAGATGGACCCGCCCGCCGAGCGCCGCCAGGCAAAGCGGCAATTCCGCCGCCGGGTCGCCATGCGCGACCGAGCCGCAAAATGTGCCCCGGCTGCGTGTCTGGTAATGGCCGACATGCGGCAGGGCGCGGTCGATCAGCGGATGCAGGCCGGCGAGTTCGGCCTGGCGGACGGCGGCGCCCACACGCGAGCCGCGTTCCCGGAGTTCGGCCAGATGGACGATATCGACCAGCAGGCTCGGCCGTGCCAGACGCATGTTCAGCATCGCCAGCAGCGACTGGCCTCCGGCAAGCACCGCGGCGTCCTCCCGGGCGAGCGCCTCCAGCGCCTCGCCGAGGCTGCCGGGCCGGAAATAGTCGAAGGGCGCGGGCTTCACGGCAGCAGCGCCGCCACACGCGCGGGCGTCAGCGGCAGTTCCAGGTCATCGACGCCGATGGCGTCCGCCACCGCATTGGCGATGCAGGCCGGGCCGCTCATCGCATTGCCCTCGCCGATGCCCTTGGCGCCGAGCGGCGTGAAGGGAGACGGCGTTTCCAGATGCAGGATTTCCGGGTCCGGCGTCTCGCAGGCGGTCGGGGGCGGATAGTCGGCGAAGCTCCCGGCCAGCGGCTGGCCCGCCTCGTCATGGACGAAGGCCTCGAACAGCGCAGCGCCGACGGCGTTGGACAGGCCGCCGCGGACCTGGCCGTCGGCCATCGGGCGGTGGAGCAGCCGGCCGGCGTCATGCACCGTCACATAGCGGTCGATGCGGACCTGCCCGGTGTCGGCATCGACCTCGACGCCGCAGATGTCGAAGACGAAACCATAGGCGGCGGACCCGTTGATGCGGTCGTCCGGTCCCGGCGGGCCGAGCTCCGGCGGCGTCCAGAACTCGGTTGCGCGCAGCGCCGGCTCGACGCCCTGCGGCAGGGAGCCCGGCGCCCAGTGCGCCAGGCCGGCGAGCCGCGCGAAAGTCATCTCCCTGCCCGGCCCCGACCCGACCGCGCCGCCCGTGAAACGGACGGCTTCCGGCGGCAGGTCCAGCTGGGCCGCCGCAAGCCGGGCCAGCCGGCCGCGCAGCGTGCAGGCCGCGCGGAAGGCGGCTCCCGCCACGGCAGGCGCAAACCGGCAGGAATAGTTGCCGGCCGCAATCGACCAGGCGTCCCTGGCGCTGTCCAGTTCGGTCGTCACCTGTATGTCCGCCGGCGCGAGGCCGAAAACCGCCGCCACGACCTCGGCCAGCACCGTGCGGTGCCCCTGCCCCTGCGGCGTGGAATCGGCGGTCACGGAGACGCCGCCATGCGGGTCTATGGCCACGGCCGCCGCTGCGAGCGCGCCGTTCTTGAGGCCGCCGGCCAGGCGGTCCTCATGCTCCAGGACGGTGGTGATGTAGCCCATATTGGAGACGGTCGGCTCCACGACGGCGGCCAGCCCTATGCCGTAGAGGCGGCCTTCCGCGCGGGCCTCCGCGCGGCGGGCCCGGAGCGCCTTGAGTGCGGGCCGGGCCAGGTCCACCGCCGCGCCGTAATCGCCGGAATCGTAGAGCGCGCCGGCGGCTGTCCGATATGGCGTGGCCGGCACCAGGTTGCGCCGCAGCACGTCCAGGCGGTCCAGCCCCAGCCGGTCGGCGATGCGGTGCATCAGCCGTTCGAGCGCGAAATAGACCTGCGGGCCGCCGAAGCCCCGATTGAGGCCGCTCGGCGTCTTGTTGGTGACCGCGATGCTGTTCTCGACCTCCAGGTTCGGGATGTCGTAGGCGCCGGTCAGCGCGCCGTGCATCCGGTAGAGCGTCGCCGGCTCCGGCGCCTTCAGATAAGCGCCGCAATCCTCCAATTGCGTGTAGCGCAGCGCCGTTACGCGCCCGTCGGACATGACGGCGGCCTCCAGCCGCGTTTCCCGGCCGGTGGCCGAACCGGCGGCGGTCAGATGCTCCAGCCGGTCCTCGATCCACTTCACCGGCCGGCCGGCGAGGCGTGCGACCGCGGCCATCAGCACGATATAGGGCGCAAGCCCCTGCTTGATGCCGAAGCTGCCGCCGGAATCGGGCGGGGTGCGCAGCCGAAGCCGGTTCGCCGGCACGCCGAGTGCAGCCGCCATCACCGGATGCAGCGCGAACGGCCCCTGGAACGGCGCCGTCACCTCGTAGCGGTCGCTGTCCGGGTCGTATTCGGCAATCAGCCCGAAACACTCGATGGGCGTGACGGCATTGCGCGGATAGCGCACTTCTATGGCGATGCGGTGGTCGGCGGCGGCAAATGCGCCCTCGGGATCGCCGTAGGAAAAGCGCCGCCGGCTGGCCAGATTGGTGCCGGCGGCTTCGTGCACAAGGGGCGCGCCCGCCGCAATCGCCCGGGCGGGTGAGACCACCGCGGGCAGCGGCTCATATTCGACCGCGGCCAGTTCGAGCGCGTCTTCGGCCAGGTAGCGGTCTTCGGCCAGCACGACCGCAACCGGCTCGCCGACATAGCGGACCTTGTCGGTCGCAACCGGAAAATGCCGCATGGGCGTGCGAAGCGCGGAGATGAAGGGCTTGAGGCCCGCCGCGATCTCCCGGCCCGTAAACAGCCGCACGCCTTCGGGAGCGGTGACGCGGCCGAGCCGCGCATGGGCATGGGGCGAGCGCAGGATTGCAGCGTGCAGCGTGCGCGGCGGCACGGCGAGATCGTCGATGAACCGCCCCCGGCCGCGCAGCAGCGCCCGGTCCTCGGCCCGCTGGCCGCCGAAAGCGGCGGACTCGTCATGCCCCGTCATGCGCGGCCCCTGCGGCGGCCGCCCGCCCGGAACGCCGCCTCGCGGAAAGAGCGTATCATGCCGCCCCCGCGTCTTCCCTGCGGAGGATGCGCCCGGCCAGACGGCGGGCATCTTCCCTGGTCTGCACGATCCGGTCGCCGGGAACATCCTTCAGACTGTGCAGCGAATGCAGTGTCTGCGCCGCGCCGCCCTCAAGGCCCGTGACGATGCAGGCCGTGCCGGCGTCATTGGCAAGGTCGATCAGGCACTCCAGGACCACGGCGGCGCTGTCGTCGATATAACGGGCGCCGGAGAAATCGAAGATCACGATCTCGTGGTCGCGGATTTCCGGGCCGATGGCGCTGACGAGCTTGTGGGAGGATGCGACGGTCAGGCTGCCCCCAAGCACAACCAGGCCGACCCGCGCATCGAACAGATCGCCTGGCTGTTCCTCTTGCGGCCCGAGGAAAGTGCGGTCGAGCAGCGGCGTCGAGATCACGCTGTCAAGCTCCAGGCGTTCCAACTGCCGCGCATGGACCATGCTGCCGGCGATGAGGCCAATCGCGACGGCGGTGACCAGATCGACAAAGACCGTGAGCAGCAGCACCGCCAGCATGACGATCAGATGCTCGCGGCGCAGATAGTGGATGCGGGTGAGAAGCCGCCAGTCCACAATGTCCCAGCCGACCTTGATGAGCACGCCGGCCAGCGCCGCCAGCGGAACCGGCTCGACATGGCGGCCAAGGCCCAGCAGCAGCGCCAGCAGGAAGACCGCGCGCAGAATGCCCGATACCGGCGTGGAGCCGCCGGACTTGATGTTGGTCACCGTCCCCATCGTGGCCCCGGCGCCGGGCAGGGCGCCGAAGAGGCCGGCCACGGCATTGCCGATGCCCTGGCCGATCAGCTCCCGGTCCGGATTGTGGCGGGCGCCGGTGAGCGAGTCGGCGACGATGGAGGTGAGCAGGCTGTCCACGGCGCCCAGCAGGGCGAGAATGAGCGCCGGCTCCAGCGCCTTCAGCAGGAAACCCGGGGACATGAGCGGCAATTGCAGCCCGGGCAGGTCGGTCGGTATCGGGCCGATGGCGGGCGCGCCCTTCAGCCAGACCACGCCGAGCAGCGTGCCCGCAGCCATCGCCGCAAGCAGCCCCGGCACAAAGCGCGCCAGCCTGCGCGGCCACAGGAAAGCGATTGCAAGCGTGACGGCGGCGACAGCGGCGGCGTTTGCGTCGATATTGAGGACGGCGTCCGGCAGCGCGGAAGCCGCCCCCATCGGCCCGCCGGGCGCTATGGGGGCGCCCAGAGCCGGCAGGATCTGCATCAGCATGATGATGATGCCGACGCCGGACATGAACCCCGACACCACCACATAGGGCGTATAGGCGACGAAACGGCCGATCCGCGAGAGGCCCAGCAGGATCTGGAGCAGGCCCGCCATCACCACCACGGTCAGGGCTTCGGCGAGGCTGGTGGTGTGGCTGGTGATGACGACCGCCATGACGACCGTCATCGGCGCGGTCGGGCCGGAAATCTGGGACCGGGTGCCGCCGAAGGCCGAGGCGAAGAAGCCGACGGCGATCGCCCCGTGCAGGCCCGCCGCAGCCCCCATTCCCGAGGCGATGCCGAAGCCGAGAGCCACGGGCAGCGCCACCACGGTCGAGGTGAGGCCGCCGAACAGATCCCCGCGGAAGGTATCGAGACTGTATTTCATGGGGCAAAGAGTATCGGTTGCCGCGCGGGCCGTCATCGGGGGCTGGCATGAAGCGCCGCCGCCCGGCCGGCCCCTGCGGCGCGTGCAAACCGGCGCGCCGCCGGGCGGGGACCGTGGCATATCCGGCAATCGCGCCGCAAGCGGTTGCGGATTTCCGCAGGCGCGGTTCTTCGCGAACAGGCGGGAAGGTTCCCGGGCGTCTCCTCCCCGCGCCGCGCCGGTTCAAAGGGCGGCGGCGAAGGCCCGGAACGCGCGGGCGCCTTCGGCCGCGTGGCTGAGCGCGATGCCGTGCCGGGCGCCGGGGAACACCTGGAGGCGGGCATTCGGCAGCACCGACAGGAGGTCGGCGGCGACAGTCATCGGCAGGAACGGGCTCGAATCGGGATGCAGCAGCAGCACCGGGCAGGCAATGCGCCCAAAGATGTCGGAAAGCTCCGCGCCCATCAGCAGGTCGGCGGCGTCCAGAAGCGAAGCGGCGGCCGTCCGGCTCTGGACTTCATGCGTCCATTGCCGTTCGGCGGCGCCGACCGCGCCGTCGGCGAAGCGGTGGCCGACCATGTCCTCGGACCAGCGGGCCATGCCGCCGGCCTGGACCGCGGCGCGCCAGGCGGCCACATTGCGGATCGCCGGGCCGTAATGCCCGGTGGAGCAGGCGCAGACGCTCGCAATGCGGTCCGGCTCCCTGGCGGCGGTGAACAGGCAGCTTGTGCCGCCGAGCGACTCGCCGACAAGGTGGAAGCGGTCGAAGCCCGCAGCGTCCGCGACTGCCAGGATATCGTCGGCCAGGCCGTCAAAGGACCAGTGATGGCCCGGCCCCGGCGCGGTCGAACGCCCGAAACCGCGAAGGTCGAAACGGGCGATGCGGAAACGGTCAATCAATCCGGGCAGCCAGCCCGACCAGATATCGCCGTCCACTGCGACGCCGTGGCAGAACAACACGGCCTCGCCGGGCGCGTTCCAGGGCGGCACCAGATCCACGGTTTCCATGTGGAGGGCGTAATCGTTACGCTGGAGCATCGTCATGGGCCGGCATGAAACGCACTTGCCGCCCGCTTGTCAAAACCGGTTACGATGGCCCCGCCATGGCAATGCTCGAAGTCGAAGTCTGGCGCGGGGCACAAGAGGGCGCCTACCGCCGCTATACGGTCCCGCACCAGGCCAACCAGACGATTCTGGATGTCGTGACCCATATCCAGCGCCATATCGACCCGTCGCTCGCCTACCGCTTCGCCTGCCGGGTGGGCATGTGCGGCTCCTGCGCGATGACCGTCAACGGCCGTCCGCGCTGGACCTGCCGCACCCATGTCGCGCGTGTGGCCCGGAAAGGCGGGATTCGCATCGGGCCGCTGCGCAATCTGCCGGTCGTCAAGGACCTGGCCGTGGACATGGCGCCGTTCTTCGAGAAGTGGCGCGACGCAGAGGCCCGGTTCATCCCGTCGGCAGCGCCGCCGGACAGGCCGGTCCTGCCCGACGACCCCGAACGCAAGGCCGCCGACGCCGGCATCGAGTGCATCAATTGCGCCGTCTGCTACGCCGCCTGCGACAGCGTGGCCTGGAACCCGGACTATCCGGGGCCGGCCGTGCTCAACCGCCTCTGGACGCTGGTGAATGACCGGCGCGACGGCGGCCGGGACGGCCATCTGGATGCAGCCGGGCAGGGCTGCCATCTCTGCCGCAGCCACCAGGAATGCGCCGACGCCTGCCCGACCGGCCTGAACCCGACGGCCGCCATAGCGGGCCTCAAGCGCGAAGTGTTCCGCCGCGCCCTCCAGGGCAAAGGTTAGGGCGGCGGCGATGACGGAGGTCTGGCTTTTCACGATCCAGCGCGTCTCGGCCATGGTGCTGGCGCCGCTGGTGCTGCTGCATCTGGGCACAATCCTGTATGCGGTCCGGGGCGGCCTTTCCGCCGAGGAGATCCTGGCGCGCACCGAAGGCAGCCTTTTCTGGGGCGCGGTCTATGGCCTGTTCGTTCTGGCGGCGGCGGTCCATGCGCCAATCGGCCTGCGCGCCGTGCTGCAGGAATGGTGCGGCTGGCGCGGCGCAGGGCTGGACATCGCCATGGTCCTGTTCGGCCTGCTGCTGCTGCTGCTGGGCGTGCGCGCCATGGCGGCCGTGCTGTGAAACGCGGACCCTGGTGGGCGTTCCTGCTGCACCGGCTCTCCGGTGTGGCGCTGGCGGTCTTTCTGCCTTTCCACTTCCTCGTGCTTGGCCTCGCGGTGGAGCGCGATGCGCTGGACGGCGCGCTCGCCTGGACGGAGAACCCCTGGGTCAAACTGGCCGAGGCGGGCCTTGTCGTTCTGCTCGCGCTGCATCTGACCGGCGGCCTGCGCCTGCTGCTGCTTGAGTTCGGCCCCTGGTCGGACGGGCAGCAGACCCGCATTGCGCTTGCGGCGGGCCTGGCGCTGCTTGCCGGCTTCGGCTTCCTGGCGGCGGCTTTCGCATGATCGAACGCATGGACAAGGACATCCTGATTCTCGGCTCCGGCGGCGCCGGGCTGTTCGCCGCGCTCCATGCCTATCGCGCCGACCCGTCGCTCGACATCGCGGTCGCGGCCAAGGGTTTGCTCGGCAAGAGCGGCTGCACCCGCATGGTGCAGGGCGGCTACAATGTGGCGCTCGCCCCCGGGGACAGCCTCGAACGCCATTTCATGGACACGATCGAGGGCGGGGCCTGGATCAATCATCAGGAGCTGGCCTGGACGCTGGTCGAGGGCGCGGTGACGCGCATCCGGGAGCTGGAAGACGAGATCGGCTGCTTCTTCGACCGCAACCCCGACGGCAGCATCCACCAGAAGGCCTTTGCCGGGCAGACCTTCGACCGAACCGTCCACAAGGGCGATCTGACAGGCATCGAGATCGTCAACCGGCTGATGGAGCAGGTGTGGGCGCGGGCCGTGACGCGGCTGGAGGAGCATCGGGCGGCGGCGCTGATTCCGGCTGCGGACGGCTCGCGCCTCGCCGGCGTCCTGCTGATCGACATCCGCAGCGGCGCGCTGCGTTTCGTCCGCGCAAAGGCCGTTCTGCTCGCGACCGGCGGCGGGCCGACCATGTATCGCTACCACACCCCTTCGGGCGACAAGACCTGCGACGGCATGGCGATGGCGCTGGAGGCCGGGCTGGCGCTCCGGGATATGGAGATGGTGCAGTTCCATCCCACCGGCCTCTATGCCGGCCCCGGCACGCGCATGACCGGTACGGTGCTGGAAGAAGGCCTGCGCGGCGCCGGCGGCCATCTGCTCGGCGGCGACCGGCAACGCTTCATGGAGCGCTACGACCCCCGCGTTGAGCGCGCCACCCGCGACATCGTGAGCCGCGCCATGGCCCGCGAGATGCGCGCCGGCAATGTCACCGAGAGCGGCGGACTCTATATCTCCATGGCCCATCTCGGCCCCGCAACGGTCGAGGAGCGGTTCAAAGGCATGGTCGAGCGCTGCCGGGACTGCGGCTTCGACCTTGCAGGCGGGCTGGTCGAGGTCGTGCCCACCGCCCACTACATGATGGGCGGGGTTGCCTTCGAGCCCGACACGACCACGGCATTGCCGGGGCTCTATGCGGCGGGCGAGGATACCGGCGGCGTGCATGGCGCCAATCGGCTCGGCGGCAACGGCGTCGCCAACTCCACGGTCTATGGCGGCATCGCCGGCAGCCGGATGGCCCGGGATGCCGGCCGGCAGGGCGCCTTCCCGGACCCGGACGAGACGCTGCTGGAAGCTGCCGCTGCGCGGTGTCTGGCGGCGTTCGACAGGCCGACCGGCGATCTCGGCGGCATCCGCGACAGGCTTGCCGACCTGATGTGGGACGAGGTCGGGATCCTGCGTTCCGCCGAAAGCCTGGAGCGCGCCGAGGCCGGGCTTGCGGAGCTGGCGGCGGAGGTGGCCGCGGCCGGGGCCGCCGGAACCGGGCGCGCCTTCAATCTCGCCTGGCACGACCGGCTGAACCTGGAGAGCCTGGTGACGGTTTCGCGCGCGATAACGGCGGCGGCCCGCGCCCGCGAGGACTCACGCGGCGCCCATTTCCGCGAGGACTTCCCGGAGACGGGTGACCTCGCGGCCACGCGCTACACCGCGGTCCGGCTCGCCGGCGGCGCGCCCGCCGCCTCGCTGAAACCCGTTTCTTTCACCCGTGTCGCGCCGGGGGAAACGCTGCTGGTCGAGGCGTAAGGCGCCCGGGAACGCCTGGGTCGTGCCTCCGTTTGACATTCGCGTTCCTCTGGCAGATTCAACCAGGGGCTTAAGAGGCCCTGCCCGCCGCCCCGAACTCCCCGGCGTCGCCCTGAATTCCCCGGCGCCGCCCCGGACCCCCTACTGTCGCCCCGGCCCTGAGCCGGGGCCCAGCCTCCGATCCTTCCGCAGGGCCGAAACGGCGGAGGATGGACCCCGGCTCTCCGCTGCGCGCCGGCCGGGGTGACGACAAGGGAGGCGATAGAAGCGGCGCGGCACGGAGGCGCGTTCCGAAAAACCCGCCGGCACGGGCCTTCGTTGCAAACTGAGACGCGACCAACGCCTGCCGTCATTTCCAACCGGGGCGCTGCCTCCCTCTCCTGGCATTGCCGCTATGTCCGCGCCGGTATTGGCCATATGCTGGGCCGTTCCACCAACCGGGAGGACAGGCACGTGAAAACCGTAATTCTCGCCATGCTGTTCGCTGTATCCACTATCGGTGCGGCTTTCGCCCAGGGGGCGCCCTCCAGCCCCGGCGCTGCCGTCTATTTCGTCAACCTTGCCGATGGCAGCACGGTCGCCAGCCCGGTCAGGATTGTCTTCGGCCTCTCCGGCATGGGCATTGCGCCGGCCGGCATCGAGAAGGAAGGCACCGGCCATCACCATCTTCTGGTCGACCGCCCGCCGATGGGTCAGGGCGAAGACGGCGCCGAAGAGCTGCTCTACAGCATTCCGACCGATGAAAACCACCGGCATTTCGGCGGCGGCCAGACAGAGGCGTCGGTGGAACTGGCGGCCGGCACGCACACGCTCCAGCTTGTCCTGGGCGACCACGCGCATGTGCCGCACACACCGCCCGTCATGTCCGATGTGATCACGATCACGGTCGAATAACCGGGGCCGGTTCGCGCCCGGCCTGCGGCGCGGCCGGGGTCCGGAACCGAAGGGCGCCGCGGCGCGTTCGGGAGTCTGCAGCCATGCTGGTTGAGATATCGTCGAAGCGCCACGGCGTTGCGTTCGACATCGCCTATGCGCGGGCCGATAACGTTGCCGGAGAGCCGGTCTATGCCCGTCCGGCGGCCTATCTTGTGCCGGAGGCGGAGGCGGGGCTGGTCCGGGCGGTTGCGCTTGCCCGGGCGCAGGGGTTCGGTCTGCTGCTCTTCGACGCCTTCCGGCCGCTGGAGGCGCAATGGATGCTCTGGCGGTCCAATCCCGACCCTGCCTATATCAGCGACCCGCGCCGGGGCGGCATACACACGCGCGGCGTCGCCGTCGATCTGACCCTGACCGATATGAACGGCCGACCGCTCGACATGGGCACGGGTTTCGACGACCTTTCCCCGGCATCGCATCACGGATCGACGGTCGTCCCGGCGGGCGCGCAGCGCAACCGGGCGCTGCTGCTCGGCATCATGACCGCCGCGGGCTGGGACTGCTACTTGAACGAATGGTGGCACTACCAGTTGTTCCGCCCGCGCCGCTACCCGGCGCTGACCGACCGGGAGGCCGGCACGGCGATGATTGCGGGGTAGCGCCCCCGAAGACCGGCGGCGCGTATGCGGGCGCCCGGGCATGGGCTAGACTGGGCGGGTGTCGAACCCGCCGGAAGGAAGGAGCCGCCAATGCGCGCCTATATCATCGCCCGCGTGAAGGTGACCGATCCCGAGCAATACAGCCGCTATACCGCGCGCACGCCGGATTGCATCGCCGCCTTTGGCGGCCGTTTCATCGTGCGCGGCGCCGAGCCAGTGACCCTTGAAGGCCCCGAGTTCCGGGACCGTATGGTCGTCATCGAATTCCCGTCGCTCGAACGGGCGAAGGCGTTTTACGCCTCGCCGGAATACACCGGCATCAAGGCCCTGCGCGAACACGCCTCGGTCGCCGAGTTCGTCGCCATAGAAGGCGTGGACTGAGTCCGGCCGGGCCGATTTCCCGTCCTGCCGCCGAGGCGGTATAATTGGGCCTCCCCGCCGGACGGAACGGAGAGGCCGCCATGACCGATTTCCCGACCCCGTCGCTCGATGACTGGAACGCGCTGGCAGAGAAGGATCTGCGCGGTCGTCCGCTGGACGGCCTGACCCGCGAGACCCCGGAAGGCATCCACGTAAAGCCGCTCTACACAGCTGCCGACCTGGAGGAAATGGAGCATCTGGGCTCGCTTCCCGGTTTCGCGCCTTACCTGCGCGGACCCCGGGCCACGATGTACACCAACCGGCCGTGGACCATCCGGCAATATGCGGGCTTCTCGACCGCGGAGGAGTCCAACGCCTTCTACCGCGCCAATCTGGCCGCAGGGCAGAAGGGCCTCTCCGTCGCGTTCGATCTCGCCACCCATCGCGGCTATGACAGCGACCATCCGCGCGTCGCCGGCGATGTCGGCAAGGCGGGTGTGGCGATTGATTCCGTCGAGGACATGAAGCGCCTCTTCGACGGCATCCCGCTCGACCGGATGAGCGTGTCGATGACCATGAACGGCGCCGTCCTGCCGGTGCTCGCCGGCTACATTGTGGCCGCCGAGGAACAGGGGGTCTCGCAGGCGGACCTCTCCGGCACGATCCAGAACGACATTCTCAAGGAGTTCATGGTCCGCAACACCTATATCTACCCGCCCGAGCCTTCCATGCGCATCGTTGCGGACATCATTGCGCACACGGCCCGGCACATGCCGCGGTTCAACTCGATCTCGATAAGCGGCTATCACATGCAGGAGGCGGGTGCGACCTGCGTGCAGGAGCTGGCCTTCACGCTGGCGGACGGCCTCGACTATGTCCGGGCGGCGCTCTCCCGCGGCCTCGACATCGACGCCTTCGCCCCGCGCCTGTCCTTCTTCTTCTGCATCGGCATGGATTTCTTCATGGAGGTGGCGAAGCTGCGCGCCGCCCGTTTGCTCTGGGCCCAATTGGTGGCGCCGTTCGGGCCGAAGAACCCGATGTCGATGGCGCTGCGCACCCATTGCCAGACCTCGGGCGTCAGCCTCGCCGAGAAAGACCCCTACAACAATGTCGTCCGCACCACGATCGAGGCGCTGGCGGCCACGCTGGGCGGCACCCAGTCGCTGCACACCAATGCGCTCGACGAGGCCATTGCCCTGCCGACGCCCTTCTCCGCCCGGATCGCGCGCAATACCCAGCTCATTCTGGCCGAGGAGGCCGGCATCACCCGCACGGTCGATCCGCTGGGCGGCAGCTATTACGTGGAAAGCCTGACGCGGTCGCTGGCGGCGGAGGCGATGACGCTCATTCGCGAAGTGGAGGCGCTGGGGGGCATGACGCGCGCGGTCGAGGCGGGAATGCCGAAGCTGCGCATCGAGGAGGCCGCGGTCCGGCGCCAGGCGCGCATCGACCGGGGCGAGGATGTGGTCGTCGCCGTCAACAAATACCGCACGGCGGAGGAGAGCGAGGTCGACATTCTGGATATCGACAATGCCAGGGTTCGCGAGGCGCAGACGGCGCGGCTGGCCGGTGTCCGGGCGTCGCGCGACGAGGCGACCTGCCGCGCGGCGCTTGACGCCGTCACGGCGGCGTCGCGCTCCGGGGAAGGCAACCTGCTTGCGCTCTCCATCGAGGCGGTCCGGGCCAGGGCCACTGTCGGCGAGATCTCCGATGCGATGGAGGCTGTCTGGGGCCGGCATCAGGCGGCGATCCGGTCGGTCTCCGGCGTCTATGCCTCGGCTTATGAAGGCGATGCCGGTTTCGAGAAAATCCGGGCCGAGATAGCCCGCTTCGCCGAGGCGGAGGGCCGGCGGCCCCGTATGCTGGTCTGCAAGATGGGGCAGGACGGGCACGACCGGGGCGCCAAGGTCATCGCAACCGCCTTCGCCGATATCGGGTTCGATGTCGATGTCGGCGCGCTGTTCCAGACGCCGGCGGAGGCGGCGCGCCAGGCGGTGGAGAACGATGTGCATGTCGTCGGTATATCCACCCAGGCGGCCGGCCACCGCACGCTTGTGCCGGAATTGATAGAAGCGCTGAAGGCAGAGGGCGGCGGCGATATCCTCGTCGTTTGCGGGGGCGTGATCCCGTCCCGCGACCATGCCTTCCTGAAAGCGGCCGGCGTCTCCGCGATCTACGGCCCCGGCACCAATATCCCCGCCGCCGCCGCTGAAATCCTGGGCCTGGTGCGGGGCGCCCCGCTCGCGGCCTGAACGCCGGAGGGCGGTTCCGGAAAGATGGAGGAGGGCGGCCCTTCCCGCCTCGCAGCCGCGGTGCTTGCAGGCGAGCGCCGGGCGCTGGCGCGCGCGATCACGCTGATCGAATCCTCGCGCGCCGACCACCGGGAGCAGGCGGAGGCCCTGCTGGAGCGGCTGCTGCCCGCGGCCGGCCGATCCGTGCGGCTCGGCATCAGCGGGGCGCCGGGGGTCGGCAAATCGACATTTGTCGAGGCCTTCGGCCGGCACGCGGTCGAGCAGGGCCGCCGGGTCGCGGTGCTGGCGGTCGATCCGAGCTCGAAACGCTCGGGCGGGTCGATTCTGGGTGACAAGACGCGGATGGAGGCGCTGGCGCGCGAGGGCGGCGCTTTCATTCGCCCCTCTCCGGCGGGGACGACGCTGGGCGGCGTTGCGCGGCGCACACGGGAGGCGATATTCGCCTGCGAAGCCGCCGGATTCGATGTCGTGCTGGTCGAAACGGTCGGCGTCGGCCAGTCGGAAACCGCCGTCGCCGATATGGTGGACATGTTTCTGCTGATGTTGCTCCCGGCCGGCGGCGATGATTTGCAGGGCATCAAGCGCGGCATTGTCGAACTCGCCGATCTGGTGCTGGTCAACAAGGCCGACGGCGATCTCGCCGGCCAGGCGCGGCGCACTGCGGCGGACTACAAGGCGGCGATGCATCTGCTGCGGCCGTCCACGCCGGGATGGACGGTCCGGGTGCAGACCTGCTCGGCGCTGACCGGCGCGGGCGTCGCGGAGGTCTGGGAGAGTGTCGCGGCCTTCCGGCAAGCGCTTGGCGGCGGGCTGGAGCAGCGCCGCGCCAGCCAGGCCAGGGCGTGGATGTGGAACGAAATTTCCGAGGGCGCGCTGGCCGCCATCCGGCGCGACCATGCCTTGCGCAAGCTCGCGGAAGAGCTGGAAAGCGAGGTGGCGGCGGGGCGTGCTGCGCCCGCTGCGGCCGCCCGGCAGGTGCTGGCGCGCTTCCTTGCCGGTTCGTAAGGCGGCGGCAAGGTCCCGGTAAGGCCGGCCTCCTATCTTCTGCGCAACGCGGCCTGGGCCGCTCTGTCAGGAGAAGGGAAGACCCTATGCAAACCAGATTTCTCGCCCGTCCGCCAGCGCGGCGCGCGATCGCGGCAATCCTGCTCGGCAGCGCGCTTGCGGCCGGCGGCGCGTTCCATGTCGGCGCCCTCCAGACGGGCGAACAGCCGGCGGCTTCGGCCGTCGGGCTGCCGAGCCTGTCCGGGATAATCGAGCGGGTGACGCCTGCAGTGGTCAATATCCGGGTCGAGAAGAGCGCCGGGGCAGCCATGTTCGGCGGGCCTGAGGGCTTCATGCGCCGATTCTTCGACGAGCACGACCCCCGGCTGAAAAAGTGGCGCGACCGGAGACCGGCGGCCGGCGTGGGGTCCGGCTTCGTCATCTCGCCGGACGGCCATATCGTCACGAATCACCATGTCGTGGCGGGCGCCGAGGAGATCACCGTGACCTTCCACGACAAGCGGAAACTGTCGGCGCGCCTGGTCGGCGCCGATTCGAAGACGGATCTGGCGCTGCTCAAGGTCGAGGCGGAAGAGCCGCTGGCCCACGCCGTATTCGGCGACTCCGAAGGCGTGCAGGTCGGCGACTGGGTCGTGGCGGTCGGCAATCCTTTCGGTCTCGGCCACTCCGCCACGGCCGGCATCGTCTCCGCTCGCGGGCGCCAGATCGGGGCCGGACCCTATGACGACTTCCTGCAGATCTCGGCGCCGATCAACCGGGGTAATTCCGGCGGTCCGACGTTTGACCTCAAGGGCAGGGTGATCGGGGTGAACACGGCCATCTATTCGCCCAATGGCGGCAATGTGGGCATCGGTTTCGCCGTTCCCGCCGCGCTCGCAAACGAGATCGTCACCGAGCTGCGGGCGGACGGCGCGGTCGAGCGCGGACGGCTCGGCGTGCAGGTCCAGCATATCAGCGAGGACCTGGCGGCCGGCCTCGGGCTGGAAAAGCCCGAGGGCGCACTGATTGCCGCTGTCGATCCTGCCGGTCCGGCTGCCGGTGCCGGTCTGCAGGCCGGTGATGTGATCCTGGCAGTGGACGGCGAGCCGGTCGGCGAGATGCGCCGCCTGCCGCGCATGATCGCGGCCAGGGATCCGGGCCAAGCCGTCGGTCTCAGGATCTGGCGGGACCACGGCATGATGACTGTGGAAGTGAGGCTCGACGCCTTGCCGGCCACTGACAGGGCTGCCCGGTCCGAAACCCCCGCCGACCACTTCGCCGGACTCGAGCTCGACAGGGCGGACGGCGCGGTTGTTGTCGCCGGCGTGGCGCAGGGCAGTCCGGCGGCCCGCCGGGGCATGCGGAAGGGCGATGTGCTGCTGTCGGTCGATCGGCAGGCCGTCGAGACTCCCGGCGATGTGGGCAGGATCGTTGATGAGTTGCGATCGTCCGGCCGCGAGTCCGTTGTCGTGCTGGTCAGGCGGGACAGGCGGGACCGTTTCGTGGCGCTGCCGCTCGGCTCGGCCTGAACCGCCCCGGACGTCCGCCGGTTCCTCCTCCGCCGGCGGGCGTCCGCCTTTCTCCCGCCCCACTCCATGCTAGGATGCAGCCCGATGCTCAACATTCTCATCATCGAAGACGACAGGGAAACGGCGGCCTATACGGTCAAGGGCCTGCGCGAGGAAGGGCATAGCGTCGAGACGGCCGAAGACGGCCGGACGGGGCTCGCGGCGGCGCTCGACGGCAGCTTCGACGTGCTGGTCGTGGACCGCATGTTGCCGGGAATGGACGGCCTTTCGCTGGTGCGGGAGCTGCGGAGCACGGGCGACCGCACGCCGGTCCTGTTCCTGACGGCGCTCGGCAGCGTCGGCAACCGGGTGAAGGGGCTGGATGCCGGAGGGGATGATTATCTTGTCAAGCCGTTCGCCTTCGCGGAGCTGAGGGCGCGTATCGAGGCCCTTGCCCGACGCCGGAGCGCGGCGCCGGCGGAAACCGAGATCATCGTCGGGGATCTGGAAATTCACCGCCTGGAGCGCCTGGTTTACCGCGCCGGGAAACCGCTGCCGGTGCCGCTCAAGCCGAAGGAATTCCGCCTGCTGGAGGTCTTGGCGGAACATGCCGGCAGAGTGGTGACGCGGACCATGCTGCTGGAACAGGTCTGGGACTTCCGGTTCGATCCGGGCACCAATGTGATCGACGCCCAGGTCTCGCGGTTGCGGGCCAAGATCGACAAGGGGTTCGACCGGCCGCTGCTGCATACGGTGCGGGGAGTCGGATACCGCCTTGCGCCTGACTGACCTGCTGCGCACCTCGGCGTTCCGGCTGACGCTGGTCTATCTGGCCATGCTGGCGGTCGTCGCCTTCGCCGGTTTTCGATACCTCTACAGCCAGTCAATCGAGGCGCTCCGGACGGAGAGCCGGGAAACAATCGCGGCGGAACTGGAAGGGCTGGCCGAGCACTACCGGGATCTGGGGCCGGGGCGGCTGGGCGCCATCATCAGCCGGCGGACCAGGAGCGAGGGCCGGTCGCTTTACCTGCTGGTCGATCACAGGGGAGTAAAAGTCGCCGGCAATCTCGACGCCTGGCCCGAAACAGCGCAGGAACTCGGCAAATTGCACGATTTCCGCTACCGCCGCGCCCATGACGGCGAGCCGCCGCACACGCACAGCGCCCGCGCGTTTGTCGCGCAGCTTCCGGCGGACGGCCTGCGGCTGCTTGTCGGCTACGACATCGAGCAAGAAGTCGCCCTTCGGCGCCGGATCCTTGTCTTCGGGGCCGTCGCATCGGGGCTGATCCTGCTGGCGGGGCTTGCGAGCGGCCTGCTGGTCTCCCGCGACTTGCGAAGACGGGTCGAGGCGGTGGACGAAACCGGCCGGCGGATCATGGAGGACGGAGACCTGTCGCGCCGGGTGCGCGTGTCCGGCCGCGGCGACGAGTTCGACGATCTCGCCACGAGCGTGAACCGGATGCTGGCGCGCATCGAAGTGCTGATGGACGAGTTGCGCGAGGTGACGGACAATATCGCGCATGACCTGCGCCGGCCGCTGGCCCGCCTCCATGCGCGGCTGGAAGATGTCTTGCGCGGCCCCGCGGAGGCCGAAGCCTATCGGCGTGCGCTGACAGAGACTGCAGCGGAAGTCCGGGAGCTGATCGACACGTTCAACATGCTGCTCGCGATTGCCGGCGCCGACTCCGGTCCGGCGACGGCGGCGGCCGTGGATCTGTCCGGCCTTGTCGAGGACCTGGTCGAGCTCCATGCGCCTTCCGCCGCGGAGCGCGGCATTGCGCTTGCCCTGCAGGCGGACGGGCCTGCGCCGGAGATGCAGGGGCAACCGGAATTGCTGGCGCAGGCGCTCTCCAACCTTATCGACAATGCGGTCAAATACTCGCCGGACGGCGGTTTCGTGAATGTGGTCCTCAGCCCGTCCGGCATATCGGTTTCCGACGACGGCCCCGGTATCGCGCCGGAAGACCGCGAGCGCGTGCTCGACCGGTTTGTGCGCCTCGACCCGAGCCGCCATCTTCCGGGAAACGGCCTGGGCCTGGCGCTTGTCGCCGCCGCCGCCCGGCGGCACAAGGCCCGGCTCGTGCTCGCCGACGCCGCGCCGGGCCGCGACCCGCCGGGACTGCGGGTCAGCCTGGAATTCCCCCCGTCCTGAGCTCGCCGGACAGCCTCGATTTGCCGGGTAATTCCCCTTTCAAGACTGGCTGCACAGAACGACTTCCAGGGCTCTTTCCGGCGGCGCCCCGGCCCCCGGGC
Organism: Alphaproteobacteria bacterium; assembly: GCA_965200785.1. Lineage (GTDB taxonomy): Bacteria > Pseudomonadota > Alphaproteobacteria > Bin95 > Bin95 > Bin95. Next base: position 554,340 of record CBDAVA010000003.1, read on the forward strand.
CGGAGCCTGGTCCGGCGGCGTTTGAAGGGGGGAGGGGGGCTGCAACCTCTGCCGCGAGTGCTATAGTGCGTTCACCGCTGCAAACGGGGTATCTGCGGAATGGCGCTGGCAACATGAACCTGAAGACGCAGCAATTTCCCACAAGCCGCGTTGTCGAGTTGTTGATCCTCGCCATTGCCATCGTGTTCTTCGCTTACGATCTCGTATTGGATGCGTTCTTTAGAGGGGAAGCCGGATCACTGCATTTTGCAATCGAATTTGTAGTATTTTTAGGCATAGCGGTCTGCCTTGTCATCGGCGTCCGGAATTTGCGCTGGCTCCGCACACGCCTGGGTCAGGAAGAGCGCCGGAGCATGTGGCTTTCCCGGGCAGTGGCTGAAAATATCGACAAACAGATGGAAGAATGGCGCTTGACCCGGGGCGAGAAGGACATCGCCTGGCTTGTCCTGAAGGGTTATCGATTTTCTGAAATTGCCCGATTCCGGGGAGTCAAGGAAAGCACGCCCAGATTGCAGGCAACGTCGATTTACGCCAAGGCCGGAGTCAAGGGGCGCGCCGAACTCGTCGCCGAAATTCTGCAACCGCTGCTTGTATCGATTCCCGACGGCGTTGCAGCGGACAAACCGGCGGCTTCCGGGTCGAAACCGGCTTGAAATCGGAACCTGAACGCGGCCCGAATGCGTGGTTTTGCGTTCGCAAATGCGGGGCGGCGCAACGCCAAGGCTGGACGGATGGCGGTTGCCGGCAGGAGATCGTTCGGCGGCTGGGCGTGCGCCCCGGAGAAGACGTTGAATTATGCTTGGCCGATAATTTCCGTACCGTAACTGCCGGCCGCTTCACGCGCGTGTTTTTCCCCAGGGCGCGGGGGCGGGTTGGCGTCGAATTCTCGTTTCGCGGCGAGCGCCACCGAGTGGCGCCGATGCGGATGCTCGCCGCAAATCTCAGTTTTGCGCGAGCGCAGGAAAGATTTCTGGAGCAGCGGTGTATTCGCCCGTCGGAATTCGCGGCGGCGGGGCAGTTGCGCGCATTCTCCTCGCAGCAATATCTGCTGCGGGGAGGCCCGAAAGGCACATGGGAGGCGTTGTTTCGCGGCTCGCCGATCATCGACCCGGCGCCGGCGGAAGGCGAGGACCCCGCCGCCGAGCTGGCGGACGGCATTGGCCGGTGGATGACTGCCAACATGGCGGTGGACGGCGCATTACCATACAAATACTGGCCGAGCCGGGGCCGGGAATCGCCCGCGGACAACGCGATTCGCCGGTTTCTTGCAACCCTGGCGCTGGCGCGCCTGGCGTCGCTGCGCGGAAGCGCTGAATTGCGGGAAGCCGCCCGGCGCAATCTACGCTTCAACCTGAACCGTTATTTCCGGAATCTCGGCGACGGGCGCGGGGTTATCGTGGAGCGAACCGGCGCCAAACTCGGCGCGGCGGCCGTCGCCGGGCTGGCGATCATGGAGACCGATTCGGGGGAAGAGTTCTCGGACGCGCTGGCGATGCTGGGCGCGGGCGTGGCTTCGCTTGCCGACGGCGCCAAGGGCTTTCGCACGTTCTTCTTCCCTGCCGAACGGGACGGAGAGAACTGGAATTTCTATTCCGGCGAGGCGTTGCTGTTCCAGGCGGAAGCCGTCCGCCGCGGTTTGCGCGGCGCGCCGACGCTGGAGCAATGCGCGGGCGCATTCGCGTTGTGCCGAAAGCAGCACTATCGTAAACGGAACCCGGCATTCGTGCCATGGCATACGCAGGCTTGTGCGAGTTTGTATGCGCAAACGGGTCGGTCGGAATATGTCGAATTCGCTCTCGAGATGGCCGACTGGCTGTTGCCGATGCAGCAATGGGACGATGTGGAGCCGGACCTTCGCGGACGGTTTTACAATCCGCGCCGACCCGAATTCGGCCCTCCGCACGCAGCGTCCACAGGGGCTTATCTCGAAGGCATGGCGGACGCCGTGTCCCTGGCGCGAAAGGTCGGGGACGAACGCCGCGCCTCGGTTTACGACCGATCAATACGCAGAGGCCTGCGGGCCTTGAGGCAGGTGCAGTTTCGGGACAGCCGGGACGCATTCTATATTTCGAAAAAGCAGCGGGTTCTGGGTGCACTGCGCACCGAGGTTTATGACAATGCCGTTCGCGTGGACTCCGCCGCCCATGCGCTGCTTGCCTCGATCAAGGTCCTCCGGCCTTTGGAATTCGATGTGCGATAGACCGAGCAAGGGCCTGCTTTCGAAGAGCAACGGGATCAACGGCAATCCGTTACGGGCTTGTTAGCGGATATGCATAGAAACCGCGCCCCGGCAGCGGAAGCACATCGAAGATCAGATGTATGCGCGTTTCCGCGGAGGGATTGTCGGCCCAGTGGCGCACCTTGTTGTCGAATACCCAGAGTTCTCCGGGTTGCATGACGACCGATTCCTTCCCCGCACAGAGCGGACTCCCCTGCTCGCTTTTCAGCACCAGATGGAAACGGTCTCTTACCCGGTAATAGGCGCCGGCATCAATATGGGGAAATACCCGGCTGTTCGGCAATAACGCGACCAGCGTCGCTCGTCCGAGTTCGGCCTCCAGCCCTTCCGCAATGCACCGGCAAAACGCCAACGCTTTCGGGAATCTCTTCGCGGCGGGCGCAACCCGGCTCTCATGAACGTCATTGGCGTTTCTTGCGCCCGGCCGCAGCGGCTTTTTCGGCGCTCTCAGAAAAATGTTTTGGGTATGGCGCTGGCAGCGGACCTTGCGCTGGCGGCTCGTATCCACGGACCACATGTCCGCTCCGGCATGAAGCTCTTCCAGCAGCGGAGCGATCTCCACATGCTGGGCGACTCTGGTGAAGTGAGCGCCCGTATATCCGGTCGAAGAATCTGCCATGGTCCGTCTCCCCGATAAGCGTCTTCAGGACGGGGCCCGAATGCCGGCGCAGGCGCGGGCCCGGTGTCGCAGCGCGGCGTAGTCCTTCAGCAATGTCGCGATCGCCGAGTCCTTCGGCAGCCGCTCTATTTCGTCGGCCGCCCGTTCCTGGAATTCCCGGGAATAGCTGACCGGGACCGGACAGGCCGGATTTGTCCCGGTGTCAGAAACGGCCGTCGCGCAGGCTGTCAACAACATCGCTGAGACTATCGTAACCGCCATCGCTTTCCCTCTCCCCATCGCCGTCCCCATCGCCATCGCCGTCCCCATCGCCGTCTCCGTCACCGTCGCCGTCTCCGTCCCCATCTCCGTCTCCATCGCCGTCGCCGTCCCCATCTCCGTCTCCATCGCCGTCGCCGTCACCGTCACCGTCTCCATCGCCGTCGCCGTCTCCATCGCCGTCGCCGTCCCCATCTCCGTCTCCATCGCCGTCTCCGTCCCCATCGCCGTCACCGTCTCCGTCCCCGTCTCCATCGCCGTCGCCGTCTCCATCGCCGTCCCCATCGCCGTCGCCGTCCCCGTCTCCATCGCCGTCTCCGTCACCGTCTCCATCGCCGTCGCCGTCGCCGTCGCCGTCGCCGTCGCCGTCACCGTCCCCATCGCCGTCTCCGTCCCCATCGCCGTCTCCATCGCCGTCCCCATCGCCGTCGCCGTCTCCATCTCCATCGCCGCTGCCACTGGCGGCGCGCGCCTCCTGGAAGAGGAGAAACGGCATTTTGGCGCCCAGATGCTGGAGGCCGCTTGTCGTCAGCAGAAGCATGGTCATCAGAAAGCCGGTCAGCGCGGCAACGATACGCCGGAGAGCCTGTGCGAGCGGAAGCGGGCTTTTCATGGCGTGGTCTCCGCGATTCGAAGCAAACGCCTCAATGCAACCCTTCTTGTTCGCCGGCGGCTATATATGTTCGTTGGGGAAAGGGCGCCTTCAACAAGTGTTATGGCGCCTTCAACAAGTGTTATATTGGGAAATGATACAGCCAGCCTTCCGACCGGGGCCCTGCCGGACCGATGCCTGCAGCCCCTCAACCCCCGCGGCGGGTTCGGAATGCGCCGAGTGATCGTCGGAGAGAACGCGCCTCACATCTCGACGATCACATAGTCCTCCTCGACGCGGACCGGGACGGTTTCGGCCTTGAGGTCAGCGCCGGGGGCGGCGGAGACGCGGTAGGCGCGGGTCTTGTGGCGGCGGGGGTCGAAGCGGCTTTCGCCGGTGGCGAGATCGAATTCCCAGCCATGCCAGGGGCAGCGCAGGATCTCGCCGGGCCGCGAAAAGCGGTAGTCTCCGGGGGCGTTCGCCTCGACCAGGCCGGTCAGCGCCCCTTCGGAGAGCGGCCCGCCCTGATGCGGGCAGCGGTCCAGCAGCCCGAAATAGCGCCCGCCGACGTTGAACAGCGCGATCCGCCGGCCATCCAGCACCACACAGCGGCGCGTCCCCGGCGGGAACCCGGCGACCGGGCCCACCACATGCCGGGTCACGGCATCTGCCGGCCGTAAACCCTGAGCGCGTTGTCGCGGAAGAAGGCCCGCCTCCGGCCCGGGTCCACCGAGGGCGGCAACACCTGGTCCGGCCGGTCGAAATCCCAATGCGGGTAATCGGTCGCGAACAGCAGCTTGTCCCAGCCGATCCATTCGATGCAGTCGAGAAGCTGGCGCGGCCTGCGCGGCTCCTCCATCGGTTGCGTGGTCAGGAACACCTGCTCGCGCACGATCTCGCTCGGGCGGCGCCGGCAGCGCGGCAGCTCGTCCCGCATGCGCGTCCACACCCGGTCGAGCCGCCAGCAGAGCGCCGGCAGCCAGGCGAAGCCGCTCTCGACCAGCACCATCCTGAAATTCGGCAGCCGGTCGAACACGCCCTCGATTATCATGCTGGTGAGCACCGCCTGGCTGGACTGGGCGTGGCCGGTCATGTCCTCGATATAGTAGGAGGGCCAGCCGCCGCCGGTGATCGGCGCGCCGCCGAAGCCGAAGGCGTGAACCGCGAGCGGCAGGCCGGCGGCTGCGGCTGCATCGTAAATCGGCCAGTAGCGGCGCTGGCCCATCGGCTCGGCCGTCCGGTTCAGCATGAAGACCTGGACATAGTCTTCCTCGCCGGCGCAGCGCTCGATCTCCCGCACCGACGCCGCCGCGTCTTCATAGGGCACGACGATGGAGGCCTTGAGTCTCGGCTCCTCGCGGGTCCAGAACGCGATCTGCCAGTCATTGATCGCGCGGCAATAGGCGCCCGCAAAGTCGAGATTCTGCAGGCCCTGGCCCGATCTCAGCGGGTTCAGAACGCCGAAACCGACATTGTTCGGGTCCAGATGCTGTTCGCGCATGAAGGCGAGATCGCTGCCCGGCCGGCCGCCGGCCGGCGGGTAGGCGTCGCGGCGGGCCGCGTCGGGCTGCCCTTTCGGATAGGCCGGTCCGTTCAGGAAAGGCTGGCGCGGACGCGCGCCGTAGCGCTCCATGTGGCGTTGCCAGCGCTTCTCCATAAACGGATAGATCTCGCGCTCCAGCGACTTCGGGCTGGGATGGATGTCGCAATCCGCAATCCGGATGTCGGCGTCTGCGGCGGTTTCCCTGGCCGGGCGTTCCAGGACCTGTGTCGTCATGGCTCCCCCTCCCTGAGGCGCGGATAGGTTGCGCGCGGATTGTCCACTGCGATACGCCGAACGAGCCCTTCTGGCAAGCCTTCCGGCAGCACGCCCTTGCCGTCGAACTGCCAGTGCGGGTAGTCGGTCGCGAACAGCAGCAGGTCTTCGGAGCCGAGATGGTTGAGCAGGCGTGCGACCGCCTCGGGTTCGGCCGGCGCGTCGAAGGGCTGGATGGTGAAGCGGACGCGCTCGCGCACGATCTCCTCCGGGCTGCGGTCCACCCAGGGGATCTCCATGCGCAGCCCGCGCCAGTATTTCGTCAGCCGCCAGAGATGCGCCGGCAGCCAGGAAACACCGGATTCCGCGAAGACGACGGTGAGGCCGGGAAATTTCCGGAATACCCCTTCGGCGATCAGGCTGGTGAGCGCCGCCTGGAAGGCCGCCGCCTGGGCGGCGTAGTCTTCCGCGAGATAGGACGGCCAGCCGACCGGCGTCGGCGGATGGCGGTAGGCGGAGCCGGCATGGAAGGCGACGGGAAGTCCCAAGCGCTCGGCTGCGGCGTAGATCGGCCAGTTGACCCGCCGGCCGGGCGGCGTCTCGCCCATGACCGGCAGCAGCACCTGCACGAAGCGCCTGTCTTCCCCAGCGCGCTCGATCTCCTCGGCCGCGAGATCCGGGGCATGGGGCGGCACGGCGATGGCGGCGCGCAGGCGCGGGTCGCGGTCCAGCCATTCCACCCGCAGCCACTCATTGATCGCGCGGCAGAAGCCGCCCGCCATGTCCTCGGAATAGAGCATCGGCGCGCCGTACAGGCAGTTCAGAATGGCGAAGGCGGTGCCGAAACCGTCCACGGCGTCGCGAACCAGACGCGCCGGATCGCTGCCGGGCCGCGCGGCCCCGTCCCGCCAGTCCGGCCGGCAGGAGAGCGGCGCGCCGGGCGGCCAGGCGATCGTCTCGAGATCGTGCAGCCCGCGCTGCGCCGCGGCGTCCGCCCAATGCGGCTCCAGATAAGGCAGCAGGGCGGCAATGGACGGCGGCGCCGGATGCAGGTCGCAGTCTATCGCGCCGGACGGCAGGTCCGTCATACAGCCGCCTCGCCATAGGGGATGTTGCGGCCCCCATGACGGCGGACGCGGAGATTGGCCTGCTCGGCATGGCCGACAAAGCCTTCCAGCATACAGAGCCGGGAGCAGGCTTCGCCGAGCGCGGCGGACGCCGCATCGGTGAGCACGCGCTGATAGGTGTGCGTCTTGATGAACTTGCCGACCCAGAGGCCGCCGGTATAGCGCCCGGCCCGCCGGGTCGGCAGGGTATGGTTGGTGCCGATGACCTTGTCGCCATAGGCGACATTGGTGCGCGGGCCGAGGAACAGCGCGCCGTAGCAGGTCATGTTCTCCAGATACCACTCGTCGCGGTCGGTCATCACCTGCACATGCTCCGACGCGATGCGTTCGGCCTCCGTCAGCATCTCGTCATGGCCGGCGCACAGAATGACCTCGCCATAATCCCGCCAGGCGGCGCCGGCATTGGCGGCCGTCGGCAGGATGGTCAGCAGGCGTTCGACCTCCGCGATGGTGGCTTCGGCCAGCGCGCGCGAATTGGTGACGAGAACGGCCGGGCTGTCGGGGCCGTGCTCCGCCTGCCCCAGCAGGTCGGTGGCGCAGAGCTCCGCATCCACCGTTTCGTCGGCGATCAGCAGCGTCTCGGTCGGCCCGGCGAGCAGGTCGATGCCGACGCGCCCGAAGAGCTGCCGCTTCGCCTCCGCCACAAAGGCATTGCCGGGGCCGACCAGCATATCGACCGGCGCCACGGTCTCCGTGCCGAGCGCCATGGCGCCCACGGCCTGCACGCCGCCAAGCACCAGAATCTCGTCTGCGCCGCCCATATGCATGGCGGCGACCATGGCCGGGTGCGGCCCGTCCCCGCTGGGCGGGGCGGCGGCCACGATGCGCGGCACGCCGGCGGCCTTTGCCGTGACGACGCTCATATGGACCGAGGCGACGATGGGGTATTTGCCGCCGGGCGCATAGCAGCCGACGGAGCCGACCGGGATATTCCGGTGGCCGAGCACGACGCCGGGCAGCGTCTCGACCTCGATGTCCCGGAGCGCCGCGCGCTGATGCTCGGCGAAACCGCGCACCTGGGCCTGGGCGAAGCGGATGTCGTCAAGGTCGCGCTTGGCGACCCTGGAAAGCGCCTGTTCGATCTCCCGCTCGCCAAGGCGGAAACTCTCCGGCGACCAGCTGTCGAACTGCTCTGAAAACGCCCGCACGGCGGCGTCGCCGCGTGCGCGGATGTCGTCCAGGATCGCCTCGACGGCCCCGCGCACCTTCCTGTCGGTTTCGGCGCGCTGGGCTTCGGTCCTGCCCCGCTTCAGATATTCCGCCATCTTGCCTCCGGCCATTTCCGCCGCCGCAGAACATGGCCGCTCCGCCGTCGTCAATCGAGGCGCGGCGGACGGATGCGCCGGCATGGCGACCCCAACGGGGATCGAACCCGTGTCTCCACCTTGAAAGGGTGGTGTCCTAACCTCTAGACGATGGGGTCTCGCCCAAGCCCGCGAGATACTCCGTCCCGCCCGGCTTGGCAAGCGGCGCGGCCGCGCCTTGGCCCGCAGGCCGCGTTTCCTGCGGCTTGCCCGCCGGCCCGGATCACGGCACGGCGCGCGGGCGCGACCGGGCGCGCGCAAGGGCGATCGCAACGCCCGGCGCAGCCACGAGGATGGCGAGCAGTGTCAACTCGGTATGTCCGATGTCGAGCATCCCGCCCCCCGGCGCGGCAAGCGTCGCCCCGCCAAGCGCCAGCGAAAGGCGCGCGATCCATCCCGCCGGCCCGCCGCCGATGTCGCCAACGCCGAGCAGATAGCCCTGCAGGCCGGCGCTGACGAGCAGAATGCCGCACACCGCAGTGGCAAGCACGATCACCGTCTCGCCCGGCGCGCCCTGGAGCAGCAGGGCCGGGTTGAAGACGAAGAAGAAGGGGATGACATAGATGACCGCGCCGATGCGCATCGCCTCGAACCCTGTCTCGAGCGGTTCGCATTTGGCGACCGACGCGGCGGCAAAGGCGGCAAGCGCCACGGGCGGGGTAATGAAGGACAGCATCCCCCAATAGAGCACGAACATGTGCACCGCCATCGGATCCATGCCGATCTTGATCAATGCCGGCGCGAGGATGATGGCGAGAAAGATATAGGCGGCCGTCACCGTCATCCCCATGCCGAGGATGAAGCTGGTCAGCGCCCCCATGACGAGCAGGATCAGCGGCGCGTCGCCGGCGAGATTGACGAGGTCGTTGGTGATCGAGCCTGTCATGCCGGTGGCCTGCAGCGCGCCGACGACGAGGCCGACCGCCGCGAGCAGCCCGGCCAGCTCGGCCAGGAGGCCGCCTGTCGAATAGATGTAGGTCTTGAATGCCGTCCAGCTCAACCGGTGGTTCCTGTTGAACTGGTTGACGGCGAGCAGGAGCAGGGTGGCGTAAAACGGTGCCTGGGCTTCCCGCCAGAGGAAAACGAGCAGGTAGATGAGAACGCCGAACGCGGCCACGTAATACCAGCCGTCCTTGAGGACGGCCGCCACGGTCGGCAGCTCCGAGCGGTTGAGGCCGACCAGCTTGTTCTGCGCCGCATAGGCGTCGATCTGCATGAACAGGCCGAGGTAATAGAGCAGGGACGGCACAAGCGCGGCGACCGCGACCGTCAGATAGGAGACATCGAGAAAGTCGGCCATGACAAAGGCCGTCGCGCCCATGATCGGCGGCATCATCGTGCCGCCGGTCGATGCGCAGGCTTCGATCGCGCCGGCCGTCTTCGCCCGGACGCCGATGCGCTTCATCGCGGGAATGGTCAGCGCGCCCGTGGTGAGCACATTGGTGATCGGCCCGCCCGACATGGAGCCGAACAGGCCGGAGGAGAAGATTGCGACCTTGGCCGGCCCGCCCCGGACATGGCCCAGAAGCGCGAAGGCGAGATTGATGAAGAACTGCCCGCCGCCCGTATAGACAAGGGCGTTGCCGAACAGCAGAAAGCCGAAAACGAGCGTCGTGAAGGCGCGCATGGGAATCCCGAGCACGCTCTCCTCCGAATACACATGGTAGGACGCCGTCTCCATGACCGTTCGTTCGACGGCGGCGTCCGGAACGATGACATTGAGATAGACCGGGAGGAAGGAGGCCGTCAGGCACACGGCGAACACCGGCCAGCCGCCGGCGCGCCGCCCTCCCTCGAGGATCAGCAGCCACATGACCACGGCCGCCCACGGCGCGTGCCACGGCGCCAGGAATGTCTCGGCCCAGATCTCCTCGTTGATGGCCTCGCCGTTCCAGGTGAAATATGCGGTCAGGACAAGCGTGACGAAGAAACCGGCGACATCATAGGCCGGCACCTTCCGGCGCGGCGCAGACTTGTATGCCGGCATGAAGATGAAGAGCATCGCCAGCATCGATCCGAGGATCAGATACATATATTGCTGATCGACCAGAACGTGGCCGGTGACATTCTTGAAGAAGTTGAGGCGAAAGATCTGATTGACCGCCAGCGACACGGATATGGCCGTGAGCGCGAAGGCGATGAGGACCCAGAAGCGCCCGGGGCTGCGATAGCGCGACAATTCGAGGTCTTCGGCTCCGCGGCCGGTTTCGGCGGCGGCCGCCGCGGCGTCTGGCTTGTCGGACATGGCTCTCGCGGCTTCCGTGCGTGTCGAAAATCGGGGAGGGCGGCTGTGCGCCGTGCGGGAGACCCGCCCGCGCAGCGATTATCGGCCGAACAGGGCAACAGCCGGACCGGGGCGCCGCCCCGGTCCGGCCGTCCGTTCCGGCGGGGTCCGACTTACCAGGAGGTGAAGACGGGGTCGAATCCGGCGTCGCTCAGCGCCTGCGCCCGGGCCGCTTGCCAGGCCTTTTCAAAGTCGGCGGGGCCGCTCGCCACATGGGCGTCCCAGGCTTTCTTGAGGACTGCCTGGCGTTGCAGCTTCTCCTCCTGATTGGCCTGGCCTTCCGCGGTCCAGGTGCCGACTTCCTTGTAATAGGCAATCGAACCCGGGTGCATCGGCAGATAGAAATTGTAGAGCTGGCGGTCCAGCGCCCAGCCGTCCGCCGCCGGCGCGCCGTCCTTGTAGTCGTCGAAATGCGTCACCATGGCCTTGGTGAGGCTGTAGGCGATCTCATCGGAAACCGCGGTCGTGCCGATCAGGATGGGATAGATGCTGGCGATCGACTCCTGGCTTCCGCCCGGCACGCCGGGGCCGTGCGTGCAGATGCTCGGCACATACCACGGGACGACTTTCTGGATGCGCGCCCAACCCTCGGTGTCTGCGTGCGGCATTGGCGGATGGACGACGCCCCGCGGGCTGGCTTCCATCTTCTTCATGAAGGTCGAGCTCGACGAGGTGATCGAGGCGTCGATATCGCCGTCGATGATGCCGTTGATCGAGGCCGCCCAGCCGCCGACCTCGACCAGCTCGACATCATTGGTGGTGAGATTGGCGAAGCCGAGCAACGCCTCGACGGCCTTCTGCAGCGCCGGAGACCCCCGCACCCAGCCGATGCGCTTGCCCTTGAGGTCCGCCATTTCGGTTACGCCCGTATCCTTGGCGATGGCGAAGGTCGTGCAGCCCTTGCCCCGGTTCAGCATGAGAAGGCGCACGGGCGACGGCCCCCATTTCTCGCCGCCAAACGCGAACACCGCCTCCTGGGCATAGACGCTGTCGGAGCCTGTCGCGGTGAACTGGGCCTTGCCGGCCTTCACCGGCGCCAGGCGCGCCACATCGTTCTTGCCGGGCAGCACGCGGAGATTGACGCCGTATCGCTTCTTCAGCATCCCGCCGACCGCGATCATCTGGCTGTAGCCCGTTGTGCCGGTGTTATACGCCGTGGTCACAAGCGTATCCGGCAGGACGACTTCCCCTGCATGGGCGGCGGAACCGCCCGCCGCGGCGGTGAAGGCAAGGGCGGCGAGAAACGCCGTTGTTCTTCTCATTGCTGTGTCCTCTTCCCTGTTTTGGGGCCCCGTCGGGACGGCCCCCATATCGGAGGCCGACCATGGCAGTTTGGCATTGCGGGTCAAGGCGGGCAGCGGGGCGCAGGCCCGCAAGGCCCGCCCGCGCGGGACCCTTACCAGCCCCGCATCGCGGCGGCCATGGCCATGCCGATAGCGGCCTGGACCGGCTCCACGACCGGCAGGCCGAGGGCCTGGGCAAGGGCGGGGCGGTGGTCGGCCATGCCGGCGCAGCCGAGCACCAGCACATCGGCGCCGTCGCGGTCGCGCAGCGCCCGCCCGGTCTCCAGCAGGCGCGCGCGCGTGCGCACCGGGTCCGCCAGTTCGACCACTTCGAGATCGACAGGCCGGTCGCCGGCGAAGCGTGCGTCCAGGCCCATCTGCCGGACATAGCGCAAATGGCGCGGCACCGAGCGCGCCAGAATGGCGAGCACGCCGACCCGCTCGCCCAGGGTCAGCGCCGTCAGCAGGCCCGCTTCGGCGATGCCGAGCACGGGCTTTCCGGTGTCTTCGCGCAAGACATGCAGGCCGGGGTCGGAGAAGCAGGCCAGCACCAGGGCGTCCGCCCTGCCGCCCGCCTCGGCGGCGGTCCTGCGCAATTGCGGCACGACCCCGTCGGCGTCGCCCTGGCTCTGGATGCCGGGCGGCCCGGCATGGTTGGTCACCGCCCGAATTTCCGGCCCGCCTTCCAGACGGAAAGGGTCTGCGGCGCGGTCGATCGCTTCCGTCACCGCCTCGGTGCTGTTGGGGTTGACGACCAGAATCTCCGCCATGCCGGAAACAGCCTCCCCGAAAGCCGACGATACCGGCGGCCATCCTATCGCGAAGGCTGTCCGCCTGTCGCGGTTAAAGGAGAAGCGCCCGGCCGGGGGGAGGCCGAGCGCTTCAGGGCGTCGAAGACTGCGGGACGAGAGGGGGAGTCCCTTGAGGGCCAAACGGCCCCGTGCAGTCTCTGACTGTTAGATAGGTCACATTGTCGCGGTTTGCAAGGGCAAAAAGCAGTTTTTTCGGCCGCAAATTCAGCCTTCATCCAGCATTTCGCGCATGAGCGCGGCGCAGCGCGGCGGATCCTCGAACGGCACAAGATGGCCGGCGCCGGAAAACACCTTCAGCCGCCCGTCCGGCACTCGCTTCGCGCAATCGGCCTGCACGGTGGCCGCCCAGCTTGGATTGCCGGAACCGCCGCCGTCCACGCAAGCAACGAAAGTCACCGGCCGGGAAATGCGGGCCAGCCCCTCGAAGGTGGAGGGATCGAGCGCCGCCTCGTAATTATGCGCTTCCAGCGGCCCCGGGCAGGCAAGCCGCCAGTCTCCGTCGCCGGTCGGATGCAGCGACCCCCGGCAATGGCCGGCGAGCGCCTCGGGGTCGAAACCGGCATAGGCGGTCCGCCCGGCAAGCGCCAGGCGGAAGGTCTCCGGGTCGGCCCAGCGCGGCCGGCGCCGGAGCGCCATGCCGGAAAGCTCGCGCGACGCCTCGACCGAATAACACCGCCCCGGATGGTCGAGCGGCGGCGAGACCGGCGGCTCGAACGCCGTGAACGCCTCCCACGGCTCGCGCCCGAAGACACCGGCGAGGCGCAGCCCGGCGACGCCGCAGAAGCTGTGCGAGGCGTAGAACAGCCGCGCGCCGGAGGCATCTGCCCGCACGGCCGCCGCAACCAGGTCGAGGTCGGCGGCGTAGCGGTCGAAGCTGCAATTGCTGTCCGGCGCGCCCGCCGGCAGGCCGGACCCGCCATGGCCGCGCGCATCATAGGCATAGACGCGGAAATCCTGCGCGAGCAGGCGGAGCAGCGGCGCATAACCGCCCGCCGGAAACCCGTTGGCATGTCCCCAGAGCAGCGCCGGCGCCTCGGCGGGGGCCTCGCGCAGGCGGTAGAGGCTGAGTTCCAGCCCGTCATCCGCCGCGACGACCAGCCTTTCAGCGCAAGAGTCCGGCAGCGAGGGCGGCCGCGCGCAGCCTGCCTTCATGCCGCGCGGACAGCGCCGGCGCCCCGCGCATGCGCCCGGACCGCCTCCCCGAATGCGGCGAAGATCGCCCGCGCGAAGGCGTTGTCCCGATAGAGCGCTTCCGGGTGCCATTGCACGCCGAGACAGAAGGCGCCGCCCGGCCGCGAAATCGCCTCCACCACGCCGTCCGGCGAGAGGGCCTCCACCATGAACCCGTCCGCCACCCGGTCCACGCCCTCGGCATGGAGCGAGTTCACCATTTCAAAGCCTTTGCCGGCGATGCGGCGCAGCAGGCCGCCTTCGGCCAGCGACACCGCATGGCGCAGCGCGGCGCGGTCGACCATCGGGCGCGTCTTCACCGAGCGGTGATCCTGGCAGCCTGGAACCTTGTGGATGAACTGGTGCAGCGTGCCGCCAAACGCGACATTCAACTCCTGGATGCCCCGGCAGACCGCCAGCACCGGCACGCCCTGGAGCGCGGCCTCGCGGAGCATCGGCAGGGCGGTGGCGTCGCGGCCCGGATCGAACCAGGTGTTGTCGGGATCCACCTCCTGCCCGTAGAGATGCGGCTGGACATTGGAAGGGCTGCCGGTGGTGATGACGCCGTCGAAGCGCGAGACGAGATCGGCCATGTCGATATGCTCGCCGACCGGCGGAACCAGCAGGGGCGCGGCCCCCACCACCTCCACCACGGCTTCGGAGAAGCGGGAGTGGACCGAATGGACGGGGAAGGCACGGAAAGTCTTGGTGCAGGCGGAAATTCCGACCAGAGGCATCGTCACGGCGTGGCGCTCCCGCGCAGGAGAATCGGGCGACTATAACAGATTGCGGCGGATTATCGCGCGCGTGGATGAGCGGCGCGGAAGACCCTTGCGAGATGGGCGGCATCGACGGCGGTATAGCGCTGGGTCGTCCCGAGCGAGGCATGTCCCAGCAGTTCCTGGATGCTGCGCAGATCCGCCCCCGCGCCGAGCAGATGCGTGGCGAAGCTGTGGCGGAGCGCATGGGGCGTCGCGGTCTCCGGCAGGTCGAGCCGTGCGCGCAGCCGCCGGAGGCGAAGCTGGGCGACGCCGGCCTGCAGGCGTTTGCCGCGCGCGCCGAGAAAAAAGGGCCCGTCCCCCGGCAGCGGGTAGGGGCAAGCCTGCCGATAATCGGCTGCAGCCTGGCGCACCGCCGGCAGCAGCGGCACCAGGCGCTCCTTGCGCCCCTTGCCGAGCACGCGCAGGGTTTCCCCGGCGGTGAATGCGCCGGCGTTGAGCGCCAGCGCCTCGCCGATCCGCAGCCCTGCCCCGTAAAGCAGCGAGAACAGCGCCAGGTCGCGGCGGTGCTGCCAGTCCTCGCCCGCCGCCGCGAGCAGGCGGTCGGTCTCGTCCCGGGCAAGCGCTTTCGGCACCGGGCGCGGCAGTTTGGGGGTGCGGAGGCCGGTCAGCGCGGCCGCGTCGCCGATGCCGCAGCGCGCCAGCCAATGCAGCCAGTTCCGCAGTGCGGAAAGGCCGCGGGCGCGCGAAGCCGCGCCCATGCCGTTGCGGGCGCGCTCGGCGAGCCAGGCGCGGATATCGCGCGCTTCGATCCCGGCCAGAACCGCAGGCGTCACAGCTTCGCCCGTATAGGCTTCCAGAAACCCCGCGAAATCGGCTGCGTCGCGCCGGTAGCCGGAGACGGTATGCTCCGAGAAGCCGCGTTCGTTCGCGAGCCAGCCGCGCCACGCATCCAGCAGCAGCGCAGCTTCCGGCGTCATAGCGCCTCCGGGGGGTCGATCAGCATCGGCAGATGCGCTGCCAGCACGCGCGCCAGAAACACCAAGAGCTCCGTTCCCTGGCCCGTCTGGAAATGTTCCGGCTCGCGCGAGGACAATGCCAGCAGCCCGGCCGGGCTGCGCTGCCCCGGCGGCAGGCGCAGCAGCGCCTGGCTGGCCGTCTGCCCGGCCTCCGCGCCGAAGACATCCGCAGGCCCGCCTTCGAGCCCGCCCTGCAGCCGGGCCGCGCTTGTGCCGACCAGGGCGTCCACCCGCCCCGGCGCAAGCGCGGCAAGGCCCGGCGCGGCCGGCAGCGCCGCTGCGCGCGTCTCGAAGCAAAGCACCGCCTCGTCGCAACCGAGTCTTTCCGGCCAGCTTGCCGCGATTTCCGCCGCCAGGTCCTTGAGGCGGCGCAGGCCCGCAACGCTCAATGCGGCGTCGTGAACGCGCGTCATGCTTGTCTGGTTGCTCTCTCCCAGGTCGAGCAATTGCCGCAGCACGTCGCGCAACTGGCCGTTATTCTGCCGCTCGCGCTCGACCATGGCGCGCTGAAGGTCCACCACGCCGCTCTCGTCGCGTCCCGGCGGCGCCAGCACTGTCAGCAGGTCCGGGTGGCGGAGCAGGAAGTCCGGGTTGCGCCGGAGATAGGCGGCGACCCCGGCGGCCATGGACTCGCTCACCGGCGTTACTCTGCAGCGTCGGGCAGATCGAGGATGGACTGGCCGGTCTTGCGCCAGTCGGCAAGGAAGGCCTCGAGGCCTGCATCGGTCAGCGGGTGGCGGTAGAGCTGGCGCAGCACGGCCGGCGGCACCGTCGCGGCATGGGCGCCGCAGCGGGCGGCCTCCACCACATGCAGCGGGCCGCGCACCGAAGCCGCCAGCACCTCGGTGCGGATGCTGTCATGGGCGCGGTAAATCTCGCAGATGTCCCGCACCAGGGCGATGCCGTCCTGCCCCAGATCGTCCAGCCGGCCGATGAAGGGCGAGATGAAGCCGGCCCCGGCCCGCGCCGCCAACAAGGCCTGCTGAGGCGAGAAGCAGAGCGTGACATTGACCGTCCGGCCTTCATCTGCGAGCGCGCGGCAGGTCCGCAGGCCGTCCACCGTGAGCGGCACCTTGACCGCGACATTGGGCGCAATGGCGGCCAGGCGCCGGCCTTCCGCCAGCATGGCCGCGTACTCGGTCGCGGCGACTTCCGCACTCACCGGCCCATCCACCAGCGCGCAGATTTCGGCGATCGCCTCCAGCAGCGGGCGGCCGCTCTTGGCGATCAGCGTGGGGTTGGTGGTGACGCCATCGACCATCCCGGCTTCGGCCAGGCCGCGGATTTCCGCCACATCGGCGGTATCGACAAAGAATTTCATGCACGCCGCCCTTATCGCCAATCCGAAACGGTATGACTCTATACATGCCTGCCGCAAACCGCACCATTGCCGAAACCGTGCCGGTGCTGCTGCCGCTGCCGCTGCCCGGCCCGTATGACTATCTGGGCGAAGGGCTGGCCCCCGGCGACATCGTGGAAGTGCCGCTCGGCCGCCGCGTTTCGGCGGGCGTGGTGTGGGACGGCGGGCCGGGCGGCGTCGAGGCGCGCCGGCTGAAGCCGGTGGCCCGCCGGTTCGATGCGCCGCCCATGCGGCTGCCGTTGCGCCGCTTCATTGCGCGGGTCGCCAACTACACGCTCTCGCCGCCGGGCGCGGTGCTGCGCATGGCCTTGAGCGTGCCGGCGGCGCTGGAGCCGCCGCAGCCGCGCCGCGCATGGCGGGCTGCGGCGAGCATCCCGGAAGGTGTGCGTCTGACGCCGCGGCGCCGGCTGGTGCTGGACCTGCTGAGCGCGGCCGGCACGGCTCTGACAGCGGCGGAGGTCGCCCGCAAGACCGGCGCGGGCCCGGGCGTGCTCAAGGGCCTCGCGGCGCTGGGGGCGGTCGAGCCGGCTGCGCGGCCGCCCCGGCCGGCCTTCGGCTGCCCGGACCCGGCGCATGGCCGGGTTGCGCTCACGCCCGAACAGGCCGGGGCCGCCTCGGCGCTTGGCGGCGCGGGCTTCCGGGTATCGCTGCTGGAGGGCGTCGCGGGGTCCGGCAAGACGGAGGTTTATTTCGAGGCGGTCGCCGCCGCGCTGAAAGGGGGCCGGCAGGCGTTGATCCTGCTGCCGGAAATCGCGTTGACGGCGCAGTGGATGCGGCGTTTCGAGGCGCGCTTCGGGGCGCGGCCGCTGGCGTGGCATTCGGACCTGCCGCCCGGCGAGCGGCGCACCGGCTGGCGGGCGATCGCGGAAGGCCGGGCGCGCGTCGTCGTGGGCGCGCGCTCGGCGCTGTTCCTGCCGTTTCCGGCGCTCGGGCTCATCGTGGTGGACGAGGAGCACGAGCCGGCGTTCAAGCAGGAGGACGGCGTCGCCTATCACGCGCGCGACATGGCGGTGCTGCGCGCCCGGCTGGAGGACATCCCCGCCATTCTGGCGTCCGCCACCCCGTCTCTGGAGAGCGACGGCAACGCCCGCGCCGGGCGCTACCGGCATTTGCGGCTGGCGGAGCGCTACCGGCGGGCGGCGATGCCGGAGGTGGCGCTGATTGACCTCCGCCGGGACCCTCCGGAGCGCGGGCGCTGGCTCTCGCCGGCCCTGGAGGCGGCGCTCCGCACCGCTCTCGACGCCGGCGAGCAGGCGCTGCTGTTCCTCAACCGGCGGGGTTATGCGCCGCTGACGCTCTGCCGCGCCTGCGGCCATCGCCTCGAGTGCCGCGATTGCAGCGCCTGGCTGGTGGAGCACCGCCTGGCCGGGCGGCTGCAATGCCACCATTGCGGATTCGCCGGCCCGCCGCCGGCTGCCTGCCCGGCCTGCGGGGCGGAGGACAGCCTGACCGCCTGCGGACCCGGCGTGGAGCGCATCGCCGAGGAAGCCGCCGCGCTGTTTCCCGACGCGCGGACGGGCGTGTTTTCCAGCGACAGTGTCCGGGGTCCGCACGCGGCGGCGGAATTCGTCGCCAGGGTCGAGGCGCGGGAGATCGACCTCATTATCGGCACGCAGCTTGCCGCAAAGGGGCACCACTTCCCCTGGCTGACGGCCGTCGGCGTGGTGGACGGCGATCTCGGCCTGGCCGGCGGCGATCTGCGCGCATCGGAGCGGACCCATCAATTGCTGACCCAGGTTGCCGGGCGCGCCGGACGGGCGGAAAGGCCGGGGCGCGTGCTGGTGCAGACCTGGCAGCCGGAGAACCCGGTGATGCAGGCCCTCGCCGCCGGCGACCGGGAGGCGTTCCTGGCGGCGGAGCGGGAGGGGCGGCAGGCCGCCGGGATGCCGCCCTTCGGCCGGCTGGCGGCGCTGATTCTGGCCTCGCGCGATGCGGCGGCCGTGGAGGCGGCCGCATACATGCTCGCCCGGGCCGCGCCGGCGGACGGACCGGCGGATGTATTCGGCCCCGCGCCGGCTCCGCTTGCCCTGCTGCGCGGGCGCTACCGCTGGCGCCTGCTGCTGAAAGCGCCCCGCGGCTGCCCGGTGCAGCCGATCCTGCGCGCCTGGCTCGGCTCGGTGACACTCCCCGCCCGCGTCTCCCTCCAAATCGACATCGACCCCCACAGCTTCATGTGAGCGTCGGTCTGGGGGGGTGTGAGGGGGAAAGCCCTCTCCCCCCCTTTGCGGACGGCGGTGAAACGATTATTATGAAAACACAGAGTAGCGGTCGGCTCGCGCCATTCCGTGGATAGTGGAAGGCCTTGCCGGACTGAATGAAGCCCGAGCGAGGAAGCCTGCCATGCAATCGGTCTCAGCGAGTATCAACAGTCAGAATTCAACCCCCCCCCCCCCTGGGGAAAACTTTATGATTTAACGAAACTTTTTTCTGTGCTCGCCATAGCCGCGGGCCTTTCTCTGGCTGCATCTCCCGCTCTGGCGGAATGCGGCGTTGTTGAAACCGGCACATACAATCCCGGCACGGGGGAATTCACTCCCGACCCTGACGGCACCGATTACCGGGCTGTCTGTTCCGCCAATGACGACGGGCTCATAGACGGCTATCCGGACTTGCCCGATCCCCTGCCGGACGGCGCTTATGTGGTCATCGATGTCTCCGGAACAGGCCGGATCGACGCCAACAACACCCCGCCCGGCAACTTTGTCATCCGCAGTACGGGCGCGGACAGTTATCTCCAGGCCAACAACAGCGAGCACCGCGCCCTTCGTGTGCGAGGGGACGGCGGCGGAAACCTGATGGTCGAAGCCCGGATCGACATGACAACAACAGGCGCAGGCGGTCGTGGACTGGAAGTCGACCAGAGCGGCGCCGGCAACGACGTGACAGTGGTGAACAGGGGCAATATCTCAACAAGCGGCGGCGTCTATACGGCGGGCGATTCCAGCTACAGCGTTGAGGCTAGCGGCATTTACGCCCGGTCCCGGGAGGGGAGCGCCTCCATCGAAAATCACGGGGAGGTGGAGAGCACTGGCGCGGGTGCATTGGGCATTTATGTGCGGGGTCAAAACGGCGCCTCGATGACCAATTCGGCGAATGTCACCACCGGAGGAGGTATCGCCACGGGAACCTATATCGACGAGAATGGCGACGAACAGACATACGATAGTGTCGCCCACGCCATCCGTGTCCGCACGGACGGTGCCAACGCTGATATATCCGTCGATAACAGCGGTGAGATTCTGACCACCGGTGCAGGCGCCATAGGTATTCAAGCCCGCAGTCGAAACAGCGGCGATGTCTCCGTGGTCAATTCGGGATCGATCAAGACCGAAGGCCAGATCGGCACGGGGGTTACGACCACCGACGATGGGCCCGTTCATTGGACTCCTCACGCAGTATTTGTCCGAGCGTATGACGGCAGTGCGACTCTCACCAACAACGGGACCATCGAGACCCTCGGGGATGGTGTGGAGGCAATTAGGGTCACGGGCACAACAGGTGCGGTACTTACCAATACAGGGCAGATTACTACCCGCGGAGACAAATTCGTCGTCAGAGACGATGATGGAAATTTCCTCTACAACCGCACCGCCCGCGGCCTCGCGGTGCGGACCCAGAGCGGCATCGCGAGCGTCCTGAACGATGTCGACGGCATTATCGAGACCTATGGGACCAGAGCCCATGGCGTCAGCGCGGAGTCCGAAACCGGCGATGTGCATGCGGAGAATAGGGGCAGCGTCATCCTCCACAATGACGATCCGCCCGACTCCGGCGAGGATGCGAGCGGGCTTTCCAACCAGACTCTCGCCGTCTATGCCATCTCCGGCGGAAACGTCACCGTTCTCAATACCGCAACCGGCACCATCAGCACGGCCGGCTCGCGAGACTTCGCCCTATTTGCCCGAGCCGACGGCACGACCGCGACAGTCACCAATCACGGGACTATCGAAACCAGCGGATATGACGCCGACGCGGTGCTGGCCTACAACCGGTCGCAGGAAAATGAGGACGCGAATGATCAGGTCGCACTGACCGTCACCAATACGGGGACGGTGACAACGCATGGCGACGGCTCCGGGGCGGTCACGGCATGGATCTCGGCCGAGGCCGACGGAGAGGCGCTCGGTGAATTGCTGGTGGTAAACAGCGGCACGATCACGACGTCCGGCACTGTACCCGTGGCCAAGCTTGGCTCGGCGCTGGCTCTCGATTCCGCACATGGCGTCAGGGCGGGTTTCAGCTCCACCGCACAGGCCGGCACCAGCGCCGAGAGACTTGAGAACGGTGGCAATGTGACAGTCAAGAACACCGGGGGCTCGGTGAACCTGTCGGGCGCGGCAGCATCTGGAATCTATGCCGCGACATGGGGCGACGGCAACGCCACGGTGGAAATCACCAATGGCAGCATCAACTCGACCTATGCGCAGGACGAAGAGGAGACGCCCTATGACGACCGGGGGCGCGGCGTCACCGCCATTGCCGGCGCGAACGGCGTGGCCACGGTCACCGTTGAGGACGGCACGATCAACGCGCCGATCTCGGCCCTGCTGGACGGGAAGGAAACGCTGCTGCATTTGACCGGCGGCGTGGTCACCGGCGAAGTCTATCTCGGCCAGGCCAGCGGGGGCGACGACACCTATAACGTGAAGAATACCCTGCGGGTGACCAATTCCGGCCGCCTCATCGGCGATGTGTATTTCCGTGTTGCGGACAATTCGGCCAATCAGCCGGAGAACATTCTGGAAGTAGACGCGGCCTTTGGCGATACCGCGAGTGCGATCGACGGCACGGTCTACAATGTGGAAACCGTCAACAAGCTCGGCACCGGCGATCTGATCGTCAACAATGTCGTGTTCCTCGGCAGCACACTGAACGTCAATGGCGGCAATCTTGTCGTGAGCGGCGAGCTCAATCTGGGCGCAGCCGGTGAGTTGATCATTGCAGTGGACGGCAATCTCCAAGTCCAGGTCGGTGTGCAGAACGCCGCCAAGACGGGGATAGAGAATATCGGCACCATTATCGCCGGCACGGTCACATATATGGACGGGGCCGATCCATCGCTCGAACTGCTGTTCGACCCGGACCTCTCCGAAGCGGAAAGGCAGGGCGCGCTGGCGGCGCTTGCGCAGGAGAGCGTCACGCTGATCAATGCCGACATTCAGAACGGGACTGACAGCAACAGCGTGACCGTGAAGGACAAAACGGGCCGGACGGTCGGAAGCGTGACCGGAAGGATCGCCGGTTCCGTGCTCAACACCGCTGCCGGCGTCCAATTAGCCGATGCGCCGAGGTCGATCCAGGGCCTGCCCGGAACCGGGATGGATGGCGGCGACGGGTCGAGCGGCGGTTCCGGCAGCTCAAGCACGGTCTCTCCTCCGGCCTCCTCCTCCGGCAAATCGTCGTCTTCCTCCGGCAAGGGGCTGGTCGTCGGCGGCGGGCTGGCGATGATGGCTTTCATGATGTTCGACCTGTTCGATCCGATGGATGCAGAAGACGAAAAGGAAACGGACGCACCAAAGACCGGCCTTGCCGCATTCGCGGAGGATACGGGCCTGCATTCCTGGGGCCGTATTGCCGGGCGCAATCTGACGGGCGCGGCGGAAGGCGCGAAGATTCGCCTTGCAGCGCCGCTTTCCGGCGGTTTCCGGGTCGGTCTGTCGGCCATGCCGAGCGCGGAGCTGACGGGCCGGGGCAGCAGCTTCGAGGGCAGTCGAGCGGGCCTGCAGGCCGGCTGGAGCGACGGGGCGCTGTTCGCCGGCCTGAGCCTGTCGCGGGGAGACTGGCGGGGCGGCGCGACGTTCGCCAATCTGGGCCATCTGGACAAGCTGGACGGCTATGTCACCTTGCAGCACACCCATATGCGCGCCACCGCCGGCGGGCATATCGAGGCCGGCGGGCTGCATGTCAGCCCGTCCGTGTCGCTCTTCGGCGGCAGGCTGGACCAGGCAGCCTATGTGGCGGGCTCCGCGGCGCTTCGCGCAGAGGTGCCGGCCGTCTCGCAGGACTATCGGGGCTGGCAGGCGCGGCTGACTCTGGCGCCGGAGGCCTGGCAGGGGTCAGGCGCGCTGCGGTGGAAGCCGGAACTCAGCCTGGCAGCGGCAGAAAGCGCGACTGACGGTCCGGCGCATCTGCGGGTGCACCAGTCGGACCGCGCCGGCGCGGTGCGCTTCTCGACGCCGGCGGCGGTCGGAGCGTTGCCGCGCCGCGCCCATGCGCTCGGGCTCGGCGTGAAGGCGGCCTCCGGCGAGGGCTGGCGGTTGCGGGCCGGTTATCTGGCCATGGCGGCGGACGGGAGGACCGACCATGTCGCCGTCGCCCGCTTCAATCTGCGCTTCTGACCGGCCGGAACGGGCTGCACGCCGCCTTCTGCGGCAGAATGACGAGCCGGCGGCGTGCAGCAAGGAGGCGTCCTTCCGGGGCTGCGGGGGGCCGCCCAGCCAATATGTCGCGGGAGCTTCGGTTGCGGCTGCGGCGGGCGCTGTGATAGCAGGACGCTCGCGCGGCGCTCTCTGGCCTCGCGCCCGTTGCGCCGGAGACAGCCGCTGCGTTCGCCGGGGCTGCAGGCGGCGGCGGACAGAACGCGGCACCATTCGGGGACATCATTTCGTGGCTTCTCAGGCAGGACCGGTTTCCACACTGGCCGAGCGCTACGCAAACGCTTTGCTGGAACTGGCCGAAGAACGGAAGACGCTGGATCAGGTTGCGGACGACCTGGAGGCGCTGAAGGCCCTGCTGGCGGCAAGCCCGGACCTCGTGCATGTCACGCGGTCTCCGCTGATCGCCCGCGAGGACCGCGCCCGCGCCATGCAGGCCGTTGCCGAGCGCGCCGGCTTCTCGGCGTTGACGCGCAATTTCGTCGGCGTCGTCGCGCGCCACGGCCGCCTGTTCGCGCTCCAGGACATTGTCGAGCGCTTCCTCGCCGTGCTGGCCGCCCGCCGGGGCGAGGTGACGGCGGAAGTCACGGCGGCGCATATGCTCGACGACGACCAGCTCCGGGCGCTGGAGGCGGCGCTCGGCAGCGTGGCGGGCGGCAAGGTTTCAATCGACCTCAAGGTCGAGCCCGGCATTCTCGGCGGGCTGGTCGTCAGGCTCGGCTCGCGGCTCTATGACAGCTCGCTCGGCTCCAGGCTGCGCCGGCTCGAACTCTCCATGAAAGGGGCCTAGACGGATATGAATATCGACGCCTCGGAAATCTCCGCAATCCTCAAGAACGAGATCGCCAATTTCGGCGATGAAGCCGATGTCGCCGAAGTCGGCACGGTGCTTTCCGTCGGCGACGGCGTGGCGCGCGTTTACGGCCTCGACCGGGTGCAGGCGGGCGAGATGGTCGAATTCGCCGACGGCACGCGCGGCATGGCGCTCAATCTCGAAGCCGACAATGTGGGCGTGGTCATCTTCGGCGAGGACCGCGACATTCACGAAGGCGACCTGGTCAAGCGCACCTCCGCCATCGTGGATGTGCCGGTCGGCAAGGGGCTGCTCGGCCGGGTGGTGGACGGTCTCGGCAACCCCATCGACGGCAAGGGGCCGATCGAGGCCGCGGAACGCCGCCTGGTCGAGGTCAAGGCGCCCGGCATCATCCCGCGCCGCTCGGTGCATGAGCCGATGCAGACCGGGCTGAAGGCGCTGGATGCGCTGGTGCCTATCGGGCGCGGCCAGCGCGAGCTGATTATCGGCGACCGGCAGACCGGCAAGACCGCGGTCGCCATCGACACCTTCATCAACCAGAAGCAGATCAACGAGGGCGACGACGAAGCCAGAAAGCTCTACTGCATCTATGTCGCGGTGGGGCAGAAGCGGTCCTCGGTCGCCCAGGTGGTCAAGACGCTCGAGGAATACGGCGCGATGGAATATTCCATCGTCGTCGCCGCCACGGCCTCGGACCCCGCGCCGCTGCAGTTCCTGGCCCCCTATTCCGGCTGCGCCATGGGCGAGTATTTCCGCGACAACGGAATGCACGCGGTCATCGTCTATGACGACCTTTCCAAGCAGGCCACCGCCTACCGCCAGATGTCGCTGCTGCTGCGCCGCCCGCCGGGCCGCGAGGCGTTTCCGGGCGATGTCTTCTATCTGCATTCCCGCCTGCTGGAGCGGGCCGCCAAGATGTCGGAGGACCACGGCTCGGGGTCGCTGACCGCCCTGCCGGTGATCGAGACCCAGGGCAATGACGTGTCGGCGTTCATCCCGACCAATGTGATCTCGATCACGGACGGCCAGATCTTCCTGGAGACGGACCTGTTCTACAAGGGCGTCCGTCCGGCGATCAATGTCGGCCTCTCGGTCAGCCGCGTCGGCTCCGCCGCGCAGACCAGGGCGATGAAACGGGTGGCGGGCAGCATCAAGCTGGAGCTGGCGCAGTTCCGCGAGATGGAGGCGTTCTCGCAATTCGCCTCCGACCTCGACGCCTCGACGCAGCAATTGCTGGCGCGCGGCGCGCGGCTCACCGAAGTGCTGAAACAGGGGCAATATGCGCCGCGCAGCGTGGCCGAGCAGGTGGTGGCGATCTTCGCCGGCGTGCGCGGCTATCTGGACGGCGTGGCGGTTCGCGACGTGACCCGCTTCGAGCAGGGGCTGCTGAGCGAAATGAAAGCCCGCCACGGCGCGTTGATGACCCGCATCGACGAAACCGGCGAGCTGGACGGCGACGCCGAGAAGGAGGTGGACGCCGCCGTCGCCGCCTTCGCCAGAACCTTCGCCTGAGCCGGCCCCGCCATGCCCAGCCTGAAGGAGCTTCGCAACCGTATCTCCAGCGTGCGGGCGACGCAGAAGATCACCTCGGCGATGAAGATGGTGGCGGCGGCCAAGCTGCGCCGCGCCCAGGAGGCCGCCGAGTCCGCACGCCCCTATGCCGAGCGCATGGAGCGGATGCTCGGGTCGCTCGGCGGCTCGCTGGCAGGCAGCGCCGGGGCGCCGAAACTGCTGTCCGGCAGCGGAGAGGACAGGACGTATCTGATCGTCGTGGCGACCGCCGACCGCGGCCTTTGCGGCGGCTTCAACGGCGGCATCGTGCGCCGCGCGCGGGCGCTTATCGAGGAGCTGGAAGCCGCCGGCAAGACGGTGCGCATCCTCTGCGTCGGCCGCAAGGGCCGGGACCAGCTGCGCCGGCAATACGGCGCCAGAATCGTCGATGTCATTGAAGGCGTCGGCCGCCGGTCGGTCGAATTCGCCGAGGCGGACGAGATCGCCGAGCGCGTGCGGACGATGTTCGACGAAGGCGCGTTCGATGTCTGCACCATGGTCTATGCCCGGTTCAAATCCGCGATCAGCAATGAGGTGACGGCGCAGCAATTGGTGCCGGCGCCGCTGCCCGCCCGGGACGAAGGCGCCGATTCCGGCGGACCCGCCGCCGTCTATATCTACGAACCGGACGAAGAGGCGATTCTGGAAGATCTGCTGCCGCGCAATGTCTCGGTGCAGGTCTATCGCGCGCTCCTCGAGAACGCGGCCTCCGAACATGGCGCGCGCATGGCCGCCATGGACAACGCCACCCGCAATGCCGGCGAGATGATCGCCCGCCTCACCCTGCAATACAACCGCACCCGCCAGGCGATGATTACGAAGGAGCTGATCGAAATCATCTCCGGCGCGGAAGCAGTCTAGGAGCACTACAGATGGCCAGGAATGCGGTCGGCCGCATCAGTCAGGTTCTCGGCGCTGTCGTCGATGTTCGCTTTGAAGGGGACATTCCGCCGATTCTGAACGCGCTCCAGGTGCAGCGCGACGACCGGAGGCTGGTGCTCGAAGTGGCCCAGCATCTGGGCGAGAACATCGTTCGCACCGTGGCGATGGACACCACGGAAGGGCTTGTGCGCGGCGAGGAAGCGGTCGATACCGGCAGCGCCATCGCCGTTCCGGTCGGCCCGGAGACGCTCGGGCGGATCATGAATGTGATCGGCGAGCCTATCGACGAGCGCGGCGCGGTGGAGACCGCCAGGCGCTACCCGATCCACCGGCCCGCGCCGGCCTTTGTGGACCAGTCCACCGAAGCCGAGCAGCTTGTGACCGGCATCAAGGTCGTGGACCTGCTGACCCCCTACGCCAAGGGCGGAAAGATCGGCCTGTTCGGCGGCGCCGGCGTCGGCAAGACCGTGCTCATCATGGAGCTCATCAACAATATCGCGAAGGGCCATGGCGGCTACTCGGTGTTCGCCGGCGTGGGCGAGCGCACCCGCGAGGGCAACGACCTCTATCACGAGATGATCGAGTCCGGCGTGATCGATCTGGAGGGCGGCGAGTCCAAGGCCGCCCTCGTTTACGGGCAGATGAACGAGCCGCCGGGCGCCCGCGCCCGCGTCGCGCTCACCGGCCTCACCCAGGCGGAGTATTTCCGCGACGAAGAGGGCCAGGACGTGCTGCTCTTCATCGACAACATCTTCCGCTTTACCCAGGCGGGTTCGGAGGTCTCGGCGCTGCTGGGCCGCATCCCGTCGGCGGTCGGCTACCAGCCGACGCTCGGCACCGACATGGGCGAACTGCAGGAGCGCATCACCTCGACGACCAAAGGGTCGATCACATCGGTGCAGGCGATCTATGTGCCGGCGGACGACCTGACCGACCCGGCGCCGGCGACTGCCTTCTCGCATCTCGACGCCACGACCGTGCTCTCGCGCCAGATCGCGGAACTCGGCATCTATCCCGCTGTCGATCCGCTCGACAGCACCTCGCGCATCCTCGACCCCCGCGTGGTCGGCGACGACCACTACGCCATTGCGCGCGGCGTGCAGGAGGTGCTGCAGCAATATAAGAGCCTGCAGGACATCATCGCCATTCTGGGCATGGACGAGTTGTCGGAAGAGGACAAGCTGGTGGTGGCGCGGGCGCGCAAGATCCAGCGCTTCCTGTCGCAGCCCTTCCATGTGGCGGAAGTCTTCACGGGTTCGCCGGGCGTCTATGTCGAAATCGAGGACACCATCAAGGGCTTCACCGGCATCGTCGCCGGCGATTATGACGATCTGCCGGAGGCGGCCTTCTACATGGTCGGCACCATCGAGGAAGCCATCGAAAAGGCCCGCAGAATGGCTGCCGAGGCGGCGTAATGGCAGACGGCAAGGTTGCGTTCGAACTGGTCACGCCCGAGCGCCTGCTGCTCTCGGAAGAGGCCGATATGGTGGTGGTGCCGGGCGGCGCCGGCGATTTCGGCGTGCTACCGCGCCATGCGCCGCTGATCTCCACCGTGCGCCCCGGCGCGATCCGGGTGCATGACGGCGCCGGCGAACCGCGGGCGATCTTCGTCGCCGGCGGGTTCGCGGAAGTGACGCCCGAGCGCTGCACCGTGCTGGCGGAAGAAGCCGTGCCGCTCGCCGAGCTCGACCGGGCCGCTGTCGAGCGCGAGCTGCGCGAGGCGCGCGAGGACGCCGCCGATACCGGCGATAAGCGCCGCCGCGCCGCCGCAGAACGCCGCGCCGCCCTTGCCGAAGCAAAGCTGGCGGTGCTCGGCTGATATTCCCGCGCCCGCCGGGGGGTCTTCCCGGTTTGCCGCGTTCCCCGGCCTGGCCGGCCGGGCGCGCAACCGCGGCAGGCGGTTCTACGCCGCCTGCAGGGATGCGCCGGCTTCGGCGATGCTGCGGACCGGGCCGCCCTTGACGGTGATGCGGTGCATGACGCGGCGCTGGCCGAAATAGTCGTTCACGGCCCTGTGCAGCAGGCAGCGATTGTCCCAGATGCCGAGCGTGCCGGGCTCCCAACGCAGCCGGCAGGTGAATTCGGGCCGCGTCGCATGGGCCAGCAGCCAGTCGAGCAGCGGCCGGCTTTCGGCCTCGGTCATGCCCTCGAAGCGCCGAGTGCTGCGCGCGTCGCTGAGATAGAGCGCCGCCCGCCCGGTTTCGGGGTGAATGCGCGCCAGCGGATGAACCGCCATGTCCGAAGGCGTCTCCTTGTCCGGGATGCGGCCCGCCATATTGGCCGAGCGCGGCGCCTGCTTGTTGTAGATATTGCAGGTGCGCAGCCCCGCCGCGGTGGCTTTCATGCCGTCGGACAGCGCGTTCCAGGCGTGCGTCAGGCTGGCGAACAGCGTGTCGCCGCCGGCTTCCGGCACCTCTCTGGCGTAGAGCATGGTCGCCATGGCCGGCGTCGGGGTGAAGATCTGGTCGGTATGCCAGTGGTCGGCGAAGCCTGTCGGATCGTCGGGTTCGCGGAGGATCTCGATGATCTCCGGCCGGTCGTCCAGCCCCTTCAGATAGGGATGCAGATGCACCTCTCCCCAGCGCCTGGCAAAGGCGAGATAGGTGTCGGGATCGAGTGTTTGGCCGCGGAAACAGATGACCCCGTGGTCGATCAGGGCGGCCCGCATTTGCGCAAAGCCGGCATCGTCAAGCTGCGCAACATCGACGCCGCGTATCTCGGCGCCGAGCGCGCCGGACAGGGGAATGCTATCGAACGGCATGATGCGAAGTCCCGAACTGCTGGCGAGGCAGCCAGCTTAGCGGGCGCCGCAGCCGAAAGGTAGAGCGGGCGGCGGCCTGTCCTGGCCTGGTTTGCAGGCTATGATGGCCGGGAAGCTGGAGGGGACGGGGATGCGCATTCGCCTGCCTGAGGACGCCGACCGCGCCGCACTTGCCGGCCGGCTCTGGCGCAAGGATGTCGAGGGGCCGTCGGTCGTCACGCTGCGCGGCGGCGTGATTGTCGATGTCACCCGGCGTTTCCCGACCGTGACGGACTTGTCGGCGGCGGATGATCCGGCGGCCGCGCTGCGCGCCGCGCCGGGCGAGGAATTGGGGCCGCTCGACGCGCTGCAACCGTTGCTGGCGCCGGTCGATCTGCAGGCGGTCAAGGCCTGCGGCGTCACCTTCGCGGCCAGTATGCTGGAGCGGGTGATCGAGGAGCAGGCGCGGGGCGACCCGGCCGCGGCCGAAGGCATCCGCAGCGTGCTGGCGAAGGAGATCGGCGCGGATCTGGGCAGCATCGCGCCCGGCTCGGCGGAGGCGGCGCGGCTCAAGGAAGCCCTGGTCGCGCGCGGCCTCTGGTCCGCCTATCTGGAGGTCGGCATCGGGCCGGATGCGGAGGTGTTCACCAAGGCGCAGCCGATGTCGGCGGTCGGTCCCGGCATGGAGATCGGCGTGCATCCCGACTCTGTCTGGAGCAATCCCGAACCGGAGCTGGTGCTGGTCATCGCGCCGTCGGGGCGCATCGTCGGCGCGACGCTCGGCAATGATGTCAATCTGCGCGATGTCGAGGGGCGCAGCGCGCTGCTGCTTGCGCGCGCCAAGGACAACAACGCCTCCACCGCGATCGGCCCCTTCATCCGCTTCGTGGACGAGCATTTCAGCCTGGACGACATGCGCCGGGCGGAGATTGCGCTCAAGGTTGCCGGCGAGGACGGTTTCGTGCTTGAGGGCTCCAGTTCGATGTCCCGGATCAGCCGCGATATCGAGGACCTGGCGGCGCAGACCATCGGCGCGGCGCATGACTATCCGGACGGTCTGGTGTTGTTCACCGGCACCATGTTCGCGCCCATTCAGGACCGCGGCGCGCCGGGGCAGGGCTTCACGCACAAGACCGGCGACCTTGTCACGATCTCCAGCCCCCGCCTCGGCGCGCTCGCCAACCGGGTAACCACCTGCGACCGCGCCCCCCGCTGGACCTTCGGCGCCCGCGCCCTGATGGCCAATCTCGCGCGAAGGGGCCTGCTCGGCTGAGCGGGCGTCACTTCCGCCAGTGCTTGCGGCCGAGGCTGCAGAGGCCCTGTTCGGTTGTGCTATGAAGCGCGCCACCTGAAGAAGGACGAGTGGTGCGGCTGGTGGACATTGTGATCCGCCTCCTTGTCAAGGCGGCGGGATACTTTCTTCTCCGGAGGTTGTTCAGGATGCGCAGGCGGCGCTCTCCCCGGAGGCAACGCCGCACGGGCACGCTCTCCGGGAAAGCCTATGTCACCGACGGCGACGGGCTTCGCGTATCCGGGCAGGAAGTGCGGTTCGCCGGTCTTGACGCACCAGAGTTCGACCAGATGGCGAAACATCGGGACGGCTACTGGTTCAAGCACGGAGAGCGTGTCAAGAACGCATTGATCCGGGAGATCGGCGGCAGGCGGGTTCAGGTCGCGATCGAGGATTATGACAAGTTCGGGCGTGCAGTCGGGATCGTAACCTGCGACGGCCAGGATGTCGGGGAATGGCTCGTCCGGGAAGGGCACGCGATTTCTGCCTATGGCGGCCGATACAAACATGTCGAGCGGGAAGCGCGGCAGGCCGGGCGGGGAATGTGGGGCCATGCTGTCAACATCGACCCTCGGCGGTGGCGGCGCCGCAATCGGCCTCGGAGATAATCCCCGCCATTGCCGCCCTGCCGCCGCCTATTCTCCGTCCACCCTCCCCGTCGTTGTTGCGTGGCGGGGCAGGGTGTCGGCGATCTCCAGCCAGGGCAGGCGTTCCTCGTGGAAGACGTGGAAGGCGGGCGGCAGGGACTGCGGGTGGTCGAGGGTGCTGATGTAGAAGTGGGTTTCTCCGGGGAAACGGTCCGACTCATAGGTCAGCGGGGTGCCGCAGGCCGCGCAGAAGCCGCGCTGCACGCCGGGCGAGGAGGCGAACACGGCCCGCCCGCCCTTCGTGAATGCCACCGAGTCCGCAGCCGCGCCGACAAACATGGTGACCGGCGCGCCGGTGCTGCGCCGGCAGCTTGTGCAGTGGCAATAGCCGGTCCAGAGCGGGGCCGCGTCGATCCGGTAGCGCACCCTGCCGCAGAGGCATCCGCCTTCGAGGGGCAACGCCGCCATGGCGGTCAGGCCGCTTTGGCGTGAACCGCCGGCCGGCCGCGCACGCTGATGCGCCAGAGGAGGCGCGAATCCTCTTTCGAGGTGGCGACGCCGATCGGGGTTGCGGCGTGCATGGTCTGCAGGGTGTCCCACACGACCAGATCGCCGGGCCGGTATTTGTGGCGGTAGATATAGCGCTCCTGCAGCACATGGTCCTTGAGTTCGTCGAGCAGCGCTTCGGCCTCGTTGTCGGCCATGCCCCGGATCGCATAGGCCCCGTGGCCCAGCGCATAGAGCGCCTTGCGGCCGGTGACCGGGTGGCGCATGACCAGCGGGTGATAAACCGGCGGCAAGCGCCGGTCCTGGTCGTCATTGACAATCGGGTTGGCGGGCGGCTCGTCCTTGCGGCGCTTGCCGCGCCCGTATTTGTGTGCGACCTCGAGGCCGTCAAGACGCTGCCGGACCGCTTCGCCGAGGCCGTCATAGGCGGCGGCCATGTCGCAATACTGCGTTTCGCCGCCCCGCTCGGGGGCGGTGACGGAATAGAGCATGGTCGCGCTCGCCGGCTCCTGCTCATAGGACTGGTCGGTGTGCCAGAGCGCGGCGCCGTTGCGGATTTTCGGATCCTCGTCGCGCTTTTCGGTGTTGCCGACGGTCATCAGTTCGGGATAGCCGGGCATACGCATATGGTCGAGCGCATGGGGGATGGGCGCGCCCCATTGCCGCCCGAAACGCAGATAGCGGTCTTCATCGAGCGCCTGGTCCCGGATCGCGATGACGCGGTGGGTGTAGAGCGCATCGGTCAACACGCGCATCAGCGCATCGTCTGCCCCGGCGCCGACATCAACGCCGCAGATTTCCGCGCCGAACGCGGCGTCCAACGGAATTACAGTCGCCATTACCGCCTCCGGTTCCGTAAAGCCGACCTTACGCCCTGTTTCGACTCTCTGAAAGAGGCGCGGTCAGCGGCAGCGGGCCGGCTTGTCGTCTTCTCCCGGCAAGAACTGCGCAGGCCGGGCTCTTGCATCACACCAAGGGACATGATCCGCTCTGGTTGCAGTGAGGCGATTGTGGCGGTGTTCAGTAGTCACGCGCGCTCGGACAGAAGCGCCAGGAGCGGCGGATTAATGTAGAGGTTTTCGCGACCCGCCTTGACCTTCTCGAGGATGCCTTCGGCCGCGAGGGCTTTCAGGTAGGCCGCGGCCGTCTGGCGCTTGGCAATATCCGCTTGGACCACATCGCTGATTCGGCAGTAGGGTTTCACGAAGATCAGCTCCACCAGTTCGCGGGAGTAGATTTTCGGCCTCTTCTGTCGAAGCGCGGCGGCTGTCTCATCGAGAAGCTCTCGGATTGCGAGAATCTTCGCCGTAGTCCATTCAGCGGTCGTTCTGACAGCTTCGAGAATGAAGAGTATCCACGCTTCCCAAGCCTGCCGGGTCGTCACTTCAAGAAGATACCGGTAGTAGAGCGCCTTGTTGCGGATGATGTGCCAACTGAGATAGAGGACGGGAGTGTCAAGAAGCCCCTTGTCGATGAGATAGAGCAGATTCAGCACGCGTCCGGTCCGGCCGTTCCCGTCGACAAACGGGTGAATCGCCTCGAACTGATAATGCATGACGGCAAGACGGATCAGTGGGTCTATGTCCTCGACTTCGTGAATGTAGCGCTCCCAATTGGCCAGTTTGATCCGGAGAACATTCTCTCCTTCGGGCGGTGTGTAGATGACCTCGCCGGTTGCGTCGTTCATCAACGTCGTTCCCGGCGTCTTGCGAATATCGAGATCAACCCCCTTGATCGTTCGACAGACCTCGACCGCCATGGCGGTCGAAACCGGCCGTCGCTCCAGCATCTCGAAACCGCGATACAAGGCGGTGCGGTAGCGCAGGGCCTCGATGGTGGCAGGGTCCGCTCGACCCGCAGGGTCGTTGGCATAACGAAACAGTCGATCCGTCGTCGTGACGATGTTCTCGATCTCGGAACTCGCCTGGGCTTCGAGCAGGGGGATCGCGTTGATCAGTATCGCTTGGTTCGGGACCAGCTTCCCGGAGGCGCGGAGCTCTGCCAGCGCCACGCGGGCAGCAATGCAACTGAGAAGAATAGCCTTTGTCTCGATTTCCGAAGCCGGCGGCAGGTCCGGAAGGTCATTGAAAGGACGGCTGGGATCGAAGGTCATGGCGACATATCCTGGGTCTCGGCACGTTTTCCCGACATGTCGCTCCTGTCGACATGTCGCTTCAATGCGTCGATAAAACGAGAATATATCGACATATCGAGCCCGCGCCTCCCGCACCTGGAAATTATGCTGTTGTTATCCTCCACCGCGTTGCAGCCGCTGCTTGAGCACTGGTGCTCCTGCGTTCCGGCGTCGAGAACGCTGCGCGGGCATGACCGCCTTTCAGGCCTCCGGGACGCATAGGCCAGATTTCAAACAGGCCCGCTGCCGGACTGCAAACCGCGCCGCCGCCGGCGCATCACGGCGTCAGCACGCGCACCGGGTTTCCGGCAAGCCAGGCCTGCACGCATTCCAGCGTCTGCGGATACATGACGGCGAAAGTGTCCGCCGTCACATAGCCGAGATGCGGCGTGAGCACGGCATTGTCGAGGCTGCGCAGCGGGTGGCTTCGGGGCAGCGGCTCGGTGTCATAGACATCGAGGCCCGCGCCGGCGATGGTGCGGTTCCGCAGCGCCTCGATCAGCGCGTGTTCATCGACAATGGGGCCGCGCGAGGTGTTCACCAGCACGGCGTGCGGCTGCATCAGGCCAAGCTCGCGCGCGCCGACCAGGCCGCGCGTGCGCCGGCTCAGCAGCAGGTGGATCGACAGGACATCGGACTGCGCGAACAGCGCATCCTTGTCCACCCGCCGGGCGCCGTGTTCGGCCGCGCGTTCCGCCGTCAGGTTCTCGCTCCAGGCGATCAACGCCATCCCGAAGGCGCAGCCCACGCGCGCGACCTCCGAACCCAGCCTTCCCAGGCCAAGCAGGCCGAGCGTCGTGCCGGCGAGGCCGCGTCCGACCGTTGTCTGCCAGCTTCCCGCCTTCATCGCCCGGTCCTCGGCGCAGATATGCCGCTGCAGCGCGAGAATCAGCCCCCAGGTCAGTTCGGGCGTGGTCTGCGCGCTGCCGGCGGTGCCGCAGACGGTAATGCCCAGCTCCTGCGCAGCCGCGACATCGACGGAGGCGTTGCGCATACCCGTCGTCACCAGCAATCGGAGATTGGGCAGACGGCTCAGCAATTCACGCCGGAAGGGCGTGCGCTCCCGCATGATGCAGACGATCCCGAAGCCGGCCAGCCGGTCCGCGAGCGTTGCCGGGTCGGCGACATGGTCGTGGAACGCCTCGACTGTGCACCCCTCCGGCAGGCTGTCCCAGTCGGCCATCTGCATGGCGATGCCCTGATAGTCGTCGAGAATGGCGATGCGGGTCACGGGGCGGCTCCTTCGGTTGCCAGCCAGCGGCTGAGAATGTTCACCGCAGCCATGAAGTCGTCGAGGTCCATCGCCTCATCCGGGTTGTGGCTGCCATTGGGGTTGCGCACGAACAGCATGGCGGTCGGCACGCCGGCTGCGGCGAAGGCGGCGGCGTCGTGGCTGGCGCCGCTCGCCATTTCGTTATGCGGCACGCCGAGGCTCCGCGCAGAGGCCAGCAGGCCGCTGCAGACGGCCGCATCCAGCACGCCGGGCGCGGCGCGGGTCGGTGCGCCCAGTTCGAATTGCACCCGCCGGCGGGCTTCGATTTCGCCCGCCGCGCCGGCCAGCCGGCCTTCCAGCTCGTCGAGGAAGGCGGCATCGAGCGAACGCATGTCGAGCGAGAAGCGGCATTCGCCGGGCACAATGGTCATGGCGTGGCGGGCCGGGTCGGTCGCGAGCTTGCCTACGGTGAAGGCGAAGTCCCCGCCGGCCGCTTCGCGGGCGTCCCAGAGGGCGTCGAGCCAGCCGATCAGGTCCATGACCGCCATCACCGCATCCTGCCGCGACCGCCTCGGCATGCCGCCGCAATGGCTGTAGGCGCCGATGCACCGCGCGGCCGGCAGACGGCGGTTGCCCCTTATGCCGGTGACGACGCCGACCGGCAGGCCCTGTTCGACCAGAACCGGGCCCTGCTCGATATGCACTTCCAGAAACGCATGGATCCGCCCGGCATCGAGAAAGGGCGGCTCGAGCGCATCCGGGTCGCCGCCCGCCTCGCGCATATGCTCGGCGAGCGAGCGCCCCGTATCGGCCCGCCTGGCGGTTTCCGCAGCGCCCGGCGGCAGCGCGCCCAGCGCCGCCCGGCTGCCGATATAGGAGGTGCCGAACCAGGCGCTCTCCTCGGCGCGGATGCCCATGACGCGAATGCCGCGGCGCGGCGCAACGCCCTGCCGCCGAAGCGCCGCTATGGCCGCCAAACCCGCGACCACGCCTGCGGCGCCGTCGAAATTGCCGCCCTCGGCAACCGAATCCAGATGCGAGCCGATGATGACCGGCGCGGCCGCCGGGTCCGCGCCGGCCAGCGTCATATAGGTGTTGCAGGCCGGGTCGGTTTCCACATCGAGGCCAAGCGCCCGCGCCGTCCGCGCCACGGCGTCATGCGCAAATGCCTCGCCTTCGCCATAGCTTGCCCGCGTGATGCCGACCCCGTCATGGGTGGCGCGCGCCAGTTCGTCGAAGAGGTCGGCGGCGAGTGTTCTGGGATCCATCGGCGGCCCCTGCTAGAGTCGGCCCCATCGAATCGCCAGCCGCCGCCGCGGTCAAGGCCTTCCGCCTGTCCGCCGGCCAGCCCCCAGGGAGCACACCGGCCCATGCCGCTTTCCGGCCTCACCGTTATCGAGATCGGCCAGAATATCGCCGGCCCCTTCGCCGGGACGATTCTTGCCGACCTTGGCGCCGATGTCGTCAAGATCGAGAAGCCGGGCGGCGACGACGCCCGGTTCTGGCTTGTCGAGAAAGACGGCGAACGCCACCCGCTCGCCTTCCATATCCTCAACCGCAACAAGCGCTCCGCCGTGGTGGACTTCAAGGACGGCGCGGCGCTGGCCCGGTTCGAGGCGCTGGTGGAGCGGGCGGATGTGCTGGTCCACAATCTGCGGCCCGGCCTGGCGGAGGCACTCGGCATCGACTATGCGGCGCTCGAGGCGCGCAATCCGCGCCTCGTCTATTGCGAGGTCGGCGCGTTCGGCCGGCCCGGCCCGCTGGCGTCGAAGCCCGGCTATGAGCCGCTGGCCCATGCCTATGCCGGCATCATGGCGATGAACGGGCCGGTCGAGGGGCCGCCAATGCGCGCGGGCGTGTCCATCGTCGATCCGGGCACCGGCATGTGGGCGGTCATCGGCATCCTGGCGGCGCTCCGGCGCCGGGACCGCACCGGCAAGGGCGGCCGGGTGGATGTCTCGCTGTTCGAAACCGGCCTCGGATGGGTCTATCAGCCGCTCTCGGACTATCTGTTCACGGGGCGGGAGCCCGAGCGCCAGGGCAATGGCAATGCGATGCTGGTCCCCTACGAGGTGTTCGAGACTGCGACCGGGCCGATGATGATCGCGGCCGGCAATGACCGGCTGTATCGGCGCCTCTGCGATGTGCTGGAACGGCCCGAATGGGGCATGGATGCGCGCTTCGCCACCGTGCGCGACCGGGTGACCAACCGCGCCGCCCTGATCCCCTTACTCCAGCAGGTATTGCGCACCCGCCCGCGGGATGCGTGGCGGGATGCGCTGGAGGCCGCCGGCGTGCCCCATGCGCCGATCGCCCAGGTGAGCGAAGCGGCCGACAATGCGCAGACAGCGGCCCTGGGCGCGGTGCTGACCGAGCCGGAGACAGGCTATCCGGTGCTCGGCCTGCCGCTGCGGCTGGACGGCGTGCGGCCGCCGGTCCGCAGCGCCGCGCCGGCGCTTGGCGCGCATACCGGCGATGTGTTCGGCCCCGATGGCTGAGCGCGGCGATGATGCTTCACCAGATCGCCGCCCTCGCGGTTCTTGTCGCGCTCGGCGTGGCGGTGGATGCCGTGGTGAAACTCGTGCGCCTGCGCCGCCGCGGGGACCCCGGAAACAACAGCGCATATCAGAAGCGCCGTCTGGCCGCCGCCCTCGCCGCGTTCCTGGCGCTGGCGCTGCTGTTCCTGGCCGTCAGCCCCGACAGCCTGCGGGCGCCGTGACTGCCGGAGCGGCTGAATGACGGACCGTGACGCCTGGCTGGCCGGCCTGCCGAAGGCGGAGCTGCATCTGCATCTGGAAGGCGCCATTCCGCTGCCGGCCCTGTTCCGGTTGATCGAGGCATCCGGCGGGGACCCCGCCGCGCCGACCGAGGAGGCGCTGCGCGAGCGGCTGACCTACCCCGATTTCCCGGCCTTCATCGACGCCTGGATCTGGAAGAACGGCTTTCTGCGGAACTATGAGGATTTTGCCTTCATCGCCGAAGCTGCCGCTTCCGCGCTCGCAGGGCAGAACATCCGCTATGCCGAACTGTTCTTCTCCCCGAGCCGGTTCGCGGACCGGGGGTTGACGACTGCCGGCCTCGCGGCGGCAATCCGCAGCGGCTTTGCGCGGGTGCCGGAAACCACGCTCTACCTGATCGCCGACCTGGTGCGCGACCACGGACCCCGGCGTGCGGCTGTCACGCTGGCCGAAGTCGTCGAGGTTGCGGAGGAAGCCGGCATTCTCGGCATCGGCATCGGCGGCTCCGAGCATCGCTACCCGCCGGAGCCCTTCGCCCCGGTGTTCGAGGCGGCGCGCAAGGCCGGTTTGCGGACCAGCGCCCATGCCGGCGAGGCGGCCGGCGCGGCAAGCGTTCGGGGGGCGGTGGAAGTCCTGCGGGTGGACCGTGTCGGCCATGCCCTGCGCGCGGAGGAGGACGCATCGGTGGTCGATCTGCTCGCGCGCACCGGCGTTGCGCTGGAACTCTGCCCGCTCTCCAATCTCGCCACCGGCGTCATCGAACGGATCGAGGACCACCCGGTGCGGCGCTATTGGGAGCGCGGCCTCAATATCTCGATCAATACCGACGATCCGGGCATGTTCCATAACAGCCTCGCCGGCGAATATGCCGTGCTGATGGATGTTTTCGGCTTCACCCGCGCCGAGATCGGGCGGCTGGCGGCCGCGGCCCTGGAGGCGGCGTGGTGCGGCCCGGAAGAGAAGGCCCGGCTCCGCCCTCTCTTCGCCGCGTGACAGGCGCGGACTGCAAACCGGCCCGCAACCCGCTTGACGGTCGTGTCTCCGTTTGACAGTCGCGTTCCTCTGGCAGCTTCAGCCAGGGGCTTGAGAGGCCCTGCCCGCCGCTCCGAACGCCCCGGCGCCGCCCCGGCCCCCTCACTGTCGCCCCGGACTTGATCCCAGCCTCCGATCCTTCCGCAGGGCCGAAACGGCGGAGGATGGACCCCGGCCCTCCGCTCTGCTCCGGCCGGGGCGACGACAAGGGAGGCGATAGAAGCGGCGCGGCACGGAGGCGCGTTCCGAAAAACCCGCCGGCACGGGGCCTTCGTTGCAAACGGAGACACGACCTGCTTGACCGGCCATGCTCGGACTTGCCACAACAGGCGGCCCGGAGGGGAATCCGGTCCGGTGGCCGGCTCGGTCTTCAAAACCGCTGCGGCGGCGCATCGCTGCCAGGTGGGTTCGACTCCCACTCTCCTCCGCCAGTCCGGCGGCGCGCCCGGGCGTCAGCCGAGGCCCGTGGGCGGCCCCTTCAGCTCCACGACATTGCCGTCCGGATCGCGGATATAGATCGACGGGCCGGTGCCCTCGGCGCCGTAGCGCGGCAGCGCCGCCTCCGTCTCGATGCCGTGCTCCGCCAGACCGGCGCGCAGAGCGGCTTCGTCGAACGGCGTCACGCGCAGCGCGAAATGGTCCATATTGGCGCCGCCGGGCGCCGGCTCGCCCGGCACGAGGTCGATCAGGCTGGCGCCGGCGCGCAGCTGCACCAGGCCGATCTCTTCCAGCCGCCGCTCCTCGCGGCAGCCGAGCACCCCGGTATAGAAGGCCAGCGCCGCGTCCATGTCGCGGACCCGGAGCACGATATGGTCGAGATTGCGGATGCGAAAACCCATGGCCGGCCCTCCCCTCGGTCGGTATTGCGCACCATATTGGAGCAGGAAGGAGGATGCGTCATGGATGCCGACACTATTCTCGATGCAGCATTGGCCGTTGCCGGCGAGCGCGGCTGGCGGGAAGCGGCGCTGTCGGACATTGCAGCGCAGGCCGGCTGCGGCCTGGCAGATGTCTATCGTCATTTCCCGTCAAAGGGCGCGCTTGCGCGGGCGGCGGTCGCACGGGTCGATGCGGCCGTGCTGACGGAGGACGATACCGGCGGCGATGAGCCGTTTCGCGACCGGCTGTTCGATCTGCTCATGCGCCGGTATGACGCGCTCAAGCCGCAGCGCAGCGCCATCGAAGCGCTGTGGCGGGATTTGCCGCGCGCGCCTTTCTCCGGTGCGCCGTTCGCGCCGGCGCTGATGCGCTCCATGACCTGGACGCTCGAAGCCGCCGGTGCGCCGCCGCGCCCGCCCTTCGGCCTGTTGCGGGTGAAGCTCCTTGCCGGAATCCACCTTTCCGTCATGCGGGTCTGGCTCCGGGACGACAGCGATGATCTCGGCCCGACAATGGCGAGCCTCGACAGGGCCTTGAAGCGCTGGGCGCCCATGCTGGAGGGGCGCTGCCGCTGAAGGGATTGTGCGCCGCATAAAATCGGGCTGTGTCCGGGTTTGCGGCGAGGACGCGCGCTGCCGGTTTTCGGGGCGCGGTTCCGTGTTTTTGCCCCAGCGGAGCGCCTCTTTCCGCCGTTCCGCAGCTGAAATCGGAATTTTGTCAAAAATTTGCTTGACGCTGCAATGCAGCATAATCATATTGCATGTGCGAGGCGGCAGTGACAGCCGGCTCCCCGAACGAGGACGGAGACAACAGGAGCGATGACCAAGATGCCCTTCGGTGATTTCGACCCGGCCCGGTTCATGGCCGATTTCAAGGTTCCGGCGTTCGACGCCGAGGGCGCCATGGCGCTGCACCGCAAGAATATCGAAGCCATGACCGCTGCCGGCCAGACCGCATTCGAGGGCGCGGGAGCCTTCATGCGCCGCCAGGGTGAGCTGGCGCGCGAGGCGGCGGAGGCTTCTGCGGCCAATATGAACGCATTTCTCGGCAGTGCGAGTTTTGAGGACAAGGTGGAGCGCAGCGCCGCGCTGGCCAAGGGTTCCTGGGAGTCCGCGGTTGCCGGAGCCGGGGAGCTCGCGGAGATGTCGGCGAGGACCGGGCAGGCGGTCTTCGGGATGATCGACAAGCGGGTTCGCGACGCCATGGACGAAGCCTCCGCAATGCTGCTTCCGGCCGGCACGCCGACAGAAAAGGCCGCACCCCGCAAGTCATAAGGCGCGTTGCCCCTCCCCTTCGCGCCGGGCCGCTCCCGCCATGCGGGAGCGGCCTTTTTTTATGCTCCGGGCATGACCGGCTGCCGGAAGGCGCCGTCCTCTATCCAGCCTGATGGCGGCCAAGCGCAAGGGCGCCGCTGCTTTGCCGGCTTCGATCCGGTTCCCGCCGTTCAGGGACCCAGCACGACGAGGCTGGGCGGCGCGGCGGCGCAGCGGGCGGCGATGGCGGCGACATCGGCCGCGCCGACCCCGTCGACACGCTCTGTCAGCTCCTCGGGCGGCACCGGGCGGCCATGGATCAGCAATTGCTGGGCAAGCTGCTCGCAGCGCGCCGAGGTGCTTTCGCGCGCCATCAGCAGGCTGGCGCGAAGCTGCGCGCGGGCGCGGGCAAGCTCGCCGCCGCCGGGTCCGCCGCCGGCCAGATCCTCCAATTCGCCGCGCACAATGGCGAGCACCTCATCGACCCGCTCGCCCGCCGTGCCGGCATAGACGCCCACAAGCCCGGTGTCGGCGGCGGAAGAGGCGAAGGAATAGATCGAATAGACCAGCCCGCGCTTCTCCCGCACCTCCTGGAAAAGCCGCGAGGACATGCCGCCGCCGTAAAGCGTCGAGAAGACCTGCGCCGGGTAGAAGCCGGCCTCGCCGAAACCCGGCCCCTCGCAGCCCAGCACGACATGGGCCTGCTCCAGGTCGCGGTTCTCGCGGAGTTCGCCGCCGGCATAGCGCGCGGCCTCGGGCAGGGCCGCCTCAGCCGTCGGCAGGGAGGCAAAATAGCGTTCCGCCAGCCCCAGAAGCTGCTCATGCTCGATATGGCCCGCCGCCGCCAGCACCATGGCCGGCGCGCGGTAACGCTCCGCCATCCAGCCCGCCACGGCGTCTCTCGGCAGCGAGCGGATCACCTCCGGCCGGCCCAGAATGCTGCGCCCCATCGCCTGGGCCGGAAAGGCGGTCTCCTGGAACAGGTCGAAGACGACATCCTCCGGGACGTCCTGTGCCTGGCCGATCTCCTGCAGGATCACGGTGCGCTCGCGCTCCAGCTCCGCCGCATCGAACACCGAGCCGGTCAGGATGTCGGCAAGAATATCGACCGCCAGCGCTGTGTCTTCCTTGAGCACCTTGGCGTAATAGGCCGTGACCTCGCGCGCCGTATAGGCGTTCAGAAAGCCGCCCACCGCCTCGATCTCGCGTGCGATCTGGCCGGCCGAGCGCCGCGCGGTGCCCTTGAAGGCCATATGCTCCAGCAGATGCGACACGCCGTTCTCGGCCTTGCGTTCATGGCGCGTGCCAACCCCGACCCACATGCCCAGCGAGACGGTCTCGACCGTCGTCATGGTATCGGTGGCGACCCGGAGGCCGTTGGCGAGTGTGGAGACGGTGACGGTCATGGCCGGCGCACCCTTTCTCGAATGAAGGTCTTGAGGCGCCCGGCGTCGTTCGGCAGCCGCACCGCCCGCTCCGGGCGGCCGGCCTGCTCGGCGAGTGCGGCGGGCAATGCCGGGCGGCGGCCGATGGCGCGTTCGACCGCCTCCGGAAATTTGGACGGATGCGCCGTGGCGAGCGCGACCACGGGCACGGCCGGGTCCCGCATGGCCTCGGCAGCCGCAAGGCCGACGGCGGTGTGCGGATCGACGACCATGCCGGTTTCGGCATGGGTGCGCGCGATCCGGTCGAGCGTCCCCGCGTCATCGACCGCATGGCCGCGAAACAGGCGCCGCGCCTGCCGCCAGCGCATCTCGTCCAGCGGCAGCCGGCCGCTCTGGCGGAAGACCGCCATATGCCGGGCGACAGCCGGCCCGTCCCGGCCCAGCAGGTCGTGCAGCAGGCGCTCGAAATTGCTGGATACCTGGATGTCCATGGAAGGCGACCAGCTTGGCGTCACCGGCCGGGTGGACATGTCGCCCTGCTCGAAGAAGCGGGCGAGAATGTCGTTGCCGTTCGAGCCGACGATGAAACGCGGCGCATCAAGGCCCATGGCGCGCGCGGCGTAGCCCGCATAGACATTGCCGAAATTGCCGCTCGGCACCGCGAAAGCCACCGGACCGCCGCCAAGCTGCGCCGCCGCATGGACGTAATAGACCGTCTGGACCATGATCCGGGCCCAGTTGATCGAGTTGACGGCGGCGAAACGCCACGCCTCGCGCATCGCGGTGTCGGCGAACAGGGCTTTCACAAGGTCCTGGCAATCGTCGAATGTGCCTTCGAGCGCGACCGTGTGGACATTCGGCGCCTCGACCGTCGTCATCTGCCGGCGCTGGACCCCGGAGATGCGCCCATGCGGATAGAGCATGACAAGGTCGATGGTCTCCAGCCCCTTGACCGCCTCGACCGCCGCCGCACCCGTATCGCCCGAGGTCGCGCCGATAATCGTGATCCGCTCGCCGCGCGCCTTCAAGACATGGTCGAACAGCCGCCCCAGAACCTGCATCGCCAGGTCCTTGAACGCAAAGGTCGGGCCGTGGAACAATTCCATCAGCCAGAGATTGGCGTCGATCTGGACGAGCGGCGCAACCGCCGGGTGGCGGAAACCGGCATAGACCGCCTCCAGCATCGCCCGCCAGTCCCCGTCCTCCAGCGCCCCGGCCGCGAAGGGGCGGGTGACGGAGAAGGCCCGCTCCGCATAACCGGCGCCCGCATCGCGCGCAACACCGTCGAGCCGGGGCCAGCAAGCCGGTTGCCAGAGGCCGCCGTCTTCCGCCAGGCCGGTCAGCAGCACGCCCGCAAAACCGCGCCCGGCGGCCTCGCCCCTTGTGCTCAGATACTGCATCGTCACGCCCTGCCGCGCCCTTTCTCTGGAATATGCAACCGATACACTGTGACAGACCCTTCCAGTAGAGAAATCAGAAGTCCAGCTTCAGCCTGGCTGTCACACGGTTTTCAGCGGCGCCCGCCCGCGGGAGGCGGCGCTCGGCGGCAATATCCAGCAGGAGGCCATGCGGCGCTCCCGCGGTGATGCCGAACGAAACATGCCGGTCTTTCCCGGCGGCAACAGCCAGGTCGGCATAGGGGGTCACGATGCCGGCATCGGAGGCAAAGCCCCATCCGAAGCGCGCGCTCAGCGACGAGGCGTCCCCGCCGCCGCTTTCCGATGCCTCCCCCCGCCAGAGTTCCTCCGCCCCGCCGCCTGTGCTGTCCGGCATTCCGGACGCGGCGGTCAGCGACCATGACGGCCCGCGGCCGTCCCCGTCAGCCAGCCGTCGGGCCGCAGCCGAAAAGCCGTATTCCCGATAGTCCCGGTCCGAATGCCATGCCAGCCATCTTGCGCGGATATCGACATGCGTGGAAGAAGACGGAAGCGCCAAGCGGAGGCCGCCCGCCAGCTCGAGGCCGGCGCCCGCCGCCCCGCCGCCGCCGTCGCGCCGGGCCGCAGCCGACAAATAGGGCGCGGTTCGCCCGGCTTCCAGAGCCGCATCCAGCCGAACGCTCTGGCGGTCCGCAGCTGATGAGACGGCGCCGACGGTGGTTTGCGCGTCGCCGTCGGTCTCGATTTGCGCGAACCCGGCCGCACCGGATGCGGACAGCGTCAGGCTGCCCAGGGTCGGAAGCGGGCTGCGGAACCCGGCCGATATCGTTGTCATGCGAATATCAGCCTTCTCCCTGTCGCGGTCCGCGGCGATATTCTCGATCGCGCCGCGCCCGACGCCGAGCGTCGTCCAGATCGTTGCTCCGTCCTCGAAGCGCCATTGCATGTAGGGATGTATGCTGTTGAGGGCCGTGTCGATGACGCCCGCCGCCGGGCCGGCGGCGTAGTCCACCTCGCCTTCGCTCCGCGCCAGCGCGGCGCCGATTAGCCATTGCCGGCCCAGCCGCGCATCGACCCCGAGCCAGCCTGACAGCAGCGCGCCGCCGTAAAGCGACTCCGGCCCGGCCGACCCCTGAAACGCCCGCAGGTCGCCGCGCTGCCATGCGGTCCAGTGCAGCCCGTCTTCCTGGCCGGGCCTTCCGAGCGGGATTTGCACGGCGCTTCCCCGCAGCAGGTCGGAAGCGCTCATACGCCCGCTTGCCGCCCGTGTCCTGCCAATG
The DNA here is from genome assembly GCA_965200785.1 of Alphaproteobacteria bacterium. Taxonomy (GTDB): domain Bacteria; phylum Pseudomonadota; class Alphaproteobacteria; order Bin95; family Bin95; genus Bin95. The sequence goes on from CBDAVA010000003.1 coordinate 598,918, forward strand.
GGGGCGTGCCCCGCCTCTGGCTGCCGGGCTGCCGGAGCCAATGCGCGAACCTCATGCCCGGCGACCGCGATTCGCGCCGCAGCAGGCGCCGCGGCAAGACGTGTTGCGACCGCCGCCTCGGCGCTGGCCGCTATCTGACCCGCCAGATTGGCGAGGACAGTCTTGATCATGCCCCGTTCGCGCTTGTCGGCTGCCGCCGCCGGTGTCGCGTAAACGACATTCGATCCCGCGCTGCACTTGCCGTCGAAAGATGTTCGGACCTGAAACGCATAGGTTATGCCGTTGGTCAGGCCGGACACCGTGTATTGCGCCGTCGCAGCGTCGCTGCCCGGAATATCGGTCCAGGGAGGTCTTTCGCATGGGTTCAGCGACCGGCCTCCGATTGCAATGCCGCCAATCATGTCAACCGGGCCGTTCCCGGTCATTTCCCAGACGCCGTATTGCCAGCGGGTGCCGGCGGGGTTCTGCCGCTCGTCCCATAGCAGCCGCACCTGTCCATCGCCCGGCAGAGCCTTGAGGCCGGTCGGGCCTGCAAGCTCGGCAGCCGGCCTTACGGGAGCGGTCGGCGCCGATGGCGGTCCGGCGCCGACGGCGGTTCTGGCGCGAATCTGGAAGACATGGGCCACGCCGTTGACCAGGCCGGCGGCCGCATAGCCCGTGGTTCCGGCGCCGGCGCCCGCCATGTCGATCCAGCCGCCGAAGCCGCCCGTCGTCCTGTAGCGGTATTGCCAGCCGGTAATGGCTGCGTTCTTCGGGTCGAGCCACCGCAACAGCACTTGCCGGTCGCCCGGTGTCGCCGCCAGGCCCTGCGGGGCTGCCGGCAAGCCCGCGCGCGGTGTGGCTGTCACTTCGTCCGACGCCGGGCCGATGCGGTTGCCCGCGACGGCCCGGACCATGAACCCGTGTGGCATGTCGTTGTCGAGGCCGATGACGGTGTAGCGCGTCGTTGCGGCGCCGCTGCCCAGGATATATGTCCAATATGCCTCATACGCCCCGCCGGACTGCCGTTGCGTGTATTCCCAGCCGGTGACGGTCGGGTCGTTCAGCTGGTCCCATTCCAACTGCACCAGTCCGTCGCCCGGCGCCGCTGTCAGGCCTGCAGGCTTTGCCGGAACGGCAAACGGCGTCGCGAAGACCTCATCGGATTCCGCACTGTGGCCGTCGGCGTTTACGGCCCTGATCCGGAAGCCGTATTTTGTTCCATTGACCAGCCCGGTCACGGCATATGCCACCGTCCCGGCGCCGCTGCCCGGAATATCGGTCCAGGGGCCGTCGCCGTGCGTCGTCCCGGCGCGGTATTGCCAGACCGTGACGGTTGGATCCTCCAGGTTCTTCCATTCCAGCAGCACCTGTCCATCGCCGGGCGCCGCCGTCAGGCCCTGCGGCTGCGGCGGGACCGCCGGCAGCAGGACAACGACCTCGTCCGATTCCGGGCTGATCCGGTCATTTGCGACGGCCCGGATCTTGAAGCCATAAGAGGCTCCGTTTTCGAGGCCGGTCACGGTATGGGCAACCGTCTCCGCGCCGCTGCCCAGGATGTATGTCCAGTATGCCTCGTACTCCCCGCCGGACTGCCGCTGGTTGTATTCCCAGCCGGTAATGGCGGGGTCTTTCGGGTCGTCCCATTCCAGCAGCGCCTGCCCGATTCCGGGTGTCGCCGCGAAGCCGGTCGGCTTCGCCGGCGCGGCGAACGGGGTTGCGAACGCCTCACCGGATGCCGCGCCGGGGCCGCTGCTGTTGGCGGCTCTGACCCGGAAGCCGTATTCCGTGCCATTGACCAGCCCGGTCACTGTATAGCGGACCGTCTCCGGCCCGCTGCCCGGAATATCGGTCCAGGGGCTGTCGCCCTCTGCCGTCCCGGCGCGGTATTGCCAGGCCGTAACGGTTGAATCCTCCAGGTTCTTCCATTCCAGCAGCACCTGTCCATCGCCGGGCGCCGCCGTCAGACCCTGCGGCTGCGCGGGGACCGCCGGCAGGAAGACGACCGCTTCGTCGGATTCCGCACCGGGGCCGGCCGCATTCACTGCTCGAACCCTGAAGCCGTAAGACGTCCCGTTTTCGAGGCCGGTCACGGTATGCGCAACCGTCTCCGCGCTGCTGCCCAGGATGTGCGTCCAGTGTGCCGCATACTCCCCGTTGGATAGTCTCCGGTTGTATTGCCAGCCTGTGATGGTCGGGTCTTGCGGGTTGTTCCACTCCAGCAGCGCCTGTCCGTTGCCGGGTGTCGCCGCGAAGCCGGTCGGCTTCGCCGGCGCGGCAAGCGGGGTTGCGAACGCCTCACCGGATGCCGCGCCGGGGCCGCTGCTGTTGGCGGCCCTGACCCGAAAGCCGTATTCCGTGCCATTAGTCAGCCCGGTCACTGTATGGCGGACCGTCTCCGGCCCGCTGCCCGGAATATCGGTCCAGGGGCCGTCGCCGTCCGTCGCCCCGGCGCGGTATTGCCAGCCGGTAATGGTCGGGTCGCCCGACGCCGCCCATTCGAGCCGCACCTGCCCGTCTCCCGGCGCCGCCGTCAGGCCCTGCGGCTGCGCGGGGACCGCCGGCAGGAAGGCGACCGCTTCGTCGGATTCCGCACCGGGGCCGGCCGCATTCACTGCTCGAACCCTGAACCCGTAAGACGTCCCGTTTTCGAGGCCGGTCACGGTATGCGCAACCGTCCCCGCGCTGCTGCCAAGAATATATGTCCAGTATTCGGCATACGCCCCGCCCGACTGCCGCTGGTTGTATTCCCAGCCAATCACGGTCGGGTCATTCAGGTCGTTCCACTCGAGTTGCACCTGCCTGTTGCCCGGGGTCGCGGTAAGGCCCGTCGACTTGACCGGGGCGGCCAGCGGCGTTGCGGTCGCCTCGTCGGACGCCGCGCCTGGGCCGCTGTTGTTTGCTGCCCTGACCCGGAAGCTGTATTGCGACCCGTTAACCAGCCCGGTCACTGCATGACCGACCGTCGCCGGCCCGCTGCCCGGGATATCGGTCCAGAGGCCGTCGCCCCCTGTCGTCCCGGCACTGTATTGCCAGCCGGTAATGGTCGGGTCGTTCGGGTTTTCCCACTGCAGCAGCACCTGCCCGTCGCCCGGTGTCGCGGTGAGGCCGATCGGCCTTGCCGGGAGGGCGAGCGGCGTTGCGGTTACTCCGTCGGACGCCGGGCCCGGGCCGCTTGCATTGACGGCCCGGAGCTTGAAGACATGGGTCGTTCCGTTGGCCAGGCCAGTTATCCGATGCCTGGTGGTGGCTGCGTTGCTGCCCGCAATATCCGTCCAGGGACCGAAGCGGCCTGCGGTTCCGGTGCTGTATTGCCAGACTGTGATGGTCGGGTCGTCCGGGTTCGCCCACTGCAGCAGCACCTGCCCGTCGCCGGGCGTAGCGGTGAGGCCGTTTGGCTTTTCCGGGAGGGCGAGCGGTGTTGCGGTCGCCTCGTCGGACGCCGGGCCTGGGCCGCTTGCATTGACGGCTCGGAGCTTGAAGGCATGGATCGTTCCGTTGGCCAGGCCGAACACTTGATGCTTGGTGGTGGCTGCGCTGCTGCCCGCAATATCCGTCCAGGGGCCGAAGCGGCCTGCTGTTCCGACGCTGTATTGCCAGACTGTAACGGTCGGGTCGCCCAAGCCCGCCCATTTCAGCAGCACTTGCCCGTCGCCGGGCGTAGCGGTGAGGCCGGTTGGCTTTGCCGGGAGGGCGAGCGGCGTTGCGGTTGCCTCGTCGGACTCTGCGCCGGGGCCGCTTGCATTGACGGCCCGGACCTTGAAGGCATGGGTGGCTCCGTTGGCCAGGCCAGTTATCCGATGCCTGGTGGTGGCTGCGTTGCTGCCGGCAATATCCATCCAGCGGCCGAAGCGGCCTGCTGTCCCGACGCTGTATTGCCAGCCTGTGATGGTCGGGTCGTCCGGGTTCGACCACTGCAGCAGCACCTGCCCGTCGCCCGGTGTCGCGGTGAGGCCGGTCGGCTTTGCCGGGAGGGCGACGAGCTTTGCCGTTACTTCGTCGGATTCATCGCCATTGCCGCTTGCATTGACGGCTCGGATCTTGAAGACATGGGTGGTTCCGTTGGCCAGGCCAGTTATCCGATGCCTGGTGGTGGCTGCGTTGCTGCCGGCAATATCCATCCAGCGGCCGAAGCGGCCTGCTGTCCCGACGCTGTATTGCCAGCCGGTAATGGTCGGGTCGTCCGGGTTCGCCCACTGCAGCAGCACCTGCCCGTCGCCCGGTGTCGCGGTGAGGCCAGTTGGCTTTTCCGGGAGGGCGAGCGGCGTTGCGGTCGCCTCGTCGGACGCCGGGCCTGGGCCGCCTGCATTGACGGCTCGGACCTTGAAGACATGGGTTGTTCCGTTGGCCAAGCCGGACACTTGATGCCTGGTGGTGGCTGCGTTGCTGCCGGCAATATCCATCCAGGGGCCGAAGTTGCCTGCTGTTCCGACGCTGTATTGCCAGACCGTAACGGTCGGGTCGCCCAAGTTCGCCCATTTCAGCAGCACTTGCCCGTCGCCGGGCGTAGCGGTGAGGCCGGCCGGCTTTGCCGGGAGGGCGAGCGGCGTTGCGGTTACTCCGTCGGACTCTGCGCCGGGGCCGCTTGCATTGACGGCCCGGAGCTTGAAGACATGGGCGGTTCCGTTGGCCAGGCCAGTTACCTGATGCGCGGTGGTGGCAGCATTGCTGCCTGCGATATCTGTCCAGGCGCCGAAGCCCTCTGCTGTTCCGATGCTGTATTGCCAGACTGTAACGGTCGGGTCGCCCAGATCCGCCCATTTCAGCAGCACTTGCCCGTCGCCGGGCGTAGCGGTGAGGCCGGTCGGCTTTTCCGGAAGGGCGAGGGGCTTTGCCGTTACTTCGTCGGACTCTGCCCCAAGGCCGCTTGCATTGACGGCTCGGAGCTTGAAGACATGGGCCGTTCCGTTAGCCAGGCCAGTTATCCGCTGCGCGGTGGTGGCAGCATTGCTGCCGGCAATATCCGTCCAGGGGCCGAAGCGGCCTGCTGTCCCGACGCTGTATTGCCAGCTTGTGATGGTCGGGTCGTCCGGGTTCTCCCACTGCAGCAGCACCTGCCCGTCGCCCGGTGTCGCGGTGAGGCCGTTTGGCTTTTCCGGGAGGGCGAGCGGCGTTGCGGTTGCCTCGTCGGACGCCGGGCCTGGGCCGCTTGCATTGACGGCTCGGACCTTGAAGACATGGGTGATTCCGTTGGCCAGGCCAGTTATCCGATGCGCGGTGGTGGCTGCGCTGCTGCCGGCAATATCCATCCAGCGGCCGAAGCGGCCTGCTGTTCCGGCACTGTATTGCCAGCCGGTAACGGTCGGGTCATCCGAGTTTTCCCACTGCAGCAGCACCTGCCCGTCGCCGGGCGTAGCGGTGAGGCCGGTCGGCTTTGCCGGGCGCAGTGATTTCGGCGTCGCGGCGCGCTCATCGGACTCATACCCGTTGACATTGTTGACTGCGCGAATCTTGAAGATGTGGGTTGCGCCGTTCGTCAAGCCGGTAACGGTGTGCGACGTGGTTTTCGCATCGCTGGCGGGCATGTTTTGCCATTGTTCCGAATAGACGCCGCCCGACAGCTTGTAGTTGTATTGCCAACCCTGGATGCTGAAATCGTCCGGATCGTCCCACATCAGAACAACTTTGCCGTCGCCAGCCTCGACTTCGAATCCGGTCGGTTTTTCCGGAGCCGATATCCGGGGTGTGGTGGATATTTCGTCGGATTCCGGGCCGAAACCGCTGCCGTTTGCTGCACGAATTCTGAAAGTATAGGTCGTGTCGTCGCGGCGCCGCTGCCAGGGATGTCCGTCCACTCTCCGTCATCGCTGGTTGTATTGGCGCTGTATTGCCAGACGGTAATACTGCTGTCGCCCGGATCGGCCCAGGTCAATCTTGCCTGCATGTTGCCGGCAGCCGCGGCAAGTCCCGCCGGTTTCGCCGGAACCGGCCGGGGCGTGACGGTAATTGCATCCGATTCCGCGCCATATCCGCTGTCATTGAGTGCCCGGATTCTGAAAGTATGGGAGACGCTGTTTGTAAGGCCGGTGACGGTGTGGCTGGTGGTGGCCGCGGTGCTGCCGGGAATGTCGATCCACGCGCCGTAATTCCCCGAAGTCCGGAACACGTATTGCCAGCCGGTAATGGTCGTGTTCAGCGGATCGCGCCATTCCAGAACCGCCTGTGCATCCTTGGCAATAACCGCGAAGCCGGCCGGTTTCGCCGGAACGGAGAGCGGCGTCGCCGATACCGCATCGGATTCTCCACCGCTTCCGGCGTCGTTTACCGCGCGGAGTTTGAAAATATGGGCGGTCCCGTTGGCAAGTCCGGCGACCGTATAATGCGTCGTGGCGGCGCCGCTTCCGGGAATATCGGTCCAGTTCCCGTAGTCACCGGTTGTCTTGTAGGCGTATTGCCATTTCGTGATCGACGCATCGGACGGATCTGTCCATATCAGGGTAACCTCGGCATCGCCCGCCAGCGCTAAGAGGCCGAGCGGCTTGTCCGGCGCCGCGGCCATCGGCGTTGCCGACACGCGGTCGGATTCCACGCCCGCGCCGACAGTGTTCACTGCCCGAATCTTGAAGGTATAAAGAGCATCATTTTCAAGAGCGGAAACGACATGATGCGTGGTTGCGAATCCGCTTTCCGGAATGTCGAACCATCTGCTGTAATTGCTTGTTGTCTTGTAGGCATATTGCCATTTGACAATTGTGGCGTTGTTCGGATCATGCCACCGCAGGGTCACCTTTCGATTGCCTGCCTCGACTGAAAATCCAGTCGGTTTTCCGGGAACAGCCGGCATCGGTGTTGCCGCCTTCTCATCCGATTCATATCCGCTTCCGGCCCTGTTATAGGCTCGAATCTTAAATACATATTCAATGCCGTTCTCGAGGCCGCCAACGGTATAGGATGTCGTCATCGAATCGGAAGCTGGCATGGCGGCCCAGTATCGCCCGTATTCGCCGCGGGATTCTCTTTGCTTGTATTCCCATCCCGTTATGCTGACGTCGTCGGGATCGTCCCATGCCAGCATGATTTGCCTGTCTCCGGACACCGTCTGGAATCCGGTCGGCTTCTCCGGTGCGGCGGCATAGGGTTGACCGATCTTCTCACTGGATTGCGGGCCGGGGCCCGCAGCGTTTACCGCACGGATCCTGAAGTTGTAGATTTCATTGTTTGCAAGCCCGGTGACTGTATAGCGCCGCGTGTCCGGCCCGCTTCCCGGCATGTCTGCCCAGTCGGTATAGAATCCGGCCGCCGGCTTGTAGGTATATTGCCACCCGGTAATGGTCGGGTCGTCCGGACCCCTCCAACGCAGACGAACCTGGGTATTGCCGTCTTCCGTCGTAAATCCGGTCGGCGTTGCCGGAACCGATTGCGCCCGAACCGGACCCGCCAATGCAGCCATGAAACAAACCAGGGCGGCCGCTGCCGGCAGGACGCCGAATCGCTTTGGACCAAAGCGCATCAGAACAGAGTGAAAACACACTTGCACGACATGAAAGCTGCCGATGCGCCGCCGATTCAGACCTGGAGCATGGCACACCAGCCTGCGTTGGCGCAAGCACCGGTAAAAAACGGGCAGTGCCTCAGTTTAACATTTGGGTTCGTTATTGCGTTCATACGGGAGCGCGGGATTCCGTGCAGGCGGGGCCCTTGGCCGACGTCGGCGGCGCGGTTGCGTCGACTGGCTGCAGGCGAAAGACCGAATGTGGAATTGAGACACTGCCCCTTGCCTTCGCTGCGGCTTGCGGTCCGGGTGGTGCTGCGCCGGTCACTTCGCCTTTGCGTTATGCGTGAACAGCCGTTCTCCGCCCAGGCGGTAGCCGTCGATCAGGGCCTTGGCGCGCGGGCCGGCCAGCCAGGTTTCGATGCGGGCGGCGGCGGCGGCGTTCGCATGGGGGTGCCTGGCCGGGTTCGCCGCCAGATAGGCGTATTGGTTGAACAATGCCCTGTCGCCGGCATAGAGCAGGGCGAGGCCCCGCCTGTTGCCGTGATTGAGCCAGCTTGCGCGGTCGGAGAGCAGATAGGCGTCCATTGCCCGCGCGGTGTTGAGCGCCGCACCCATGCCGGCGCCGGCTGCGCGGTACCAGCGCCCGAACCCTTCGGGGTCGAGGCCGGCGGCGCGCCAGAGCGCACGCTCCCTGCGATGCGTGCCGCTGTCATCGCCCCGGCTGACAAACACCGCCGCGCCGGCCATGCCCGCCGCCGCGATACGCACCAACGCCGCCGCGGCGCCGTCCGACCCGGCAATGCCGGCCGGGTCCGCCGCCGGGCCGGCCAGCACGAAATCATTATACATGATTTCCCGCCGCCGGAGCGCATGGCCCTCGGCCACGAACGCCTCCTCCGCGGCGCGGGAATGCGTCAGCACCGCATCCACATCGCCCGCCCGGCCGAGCCTGAGCGCCTGCCCGGTGCCGACTGCGAGAAGCTGCACCTCAATGCCCAGCGCGCGTTCGATCTCGGGCAGCAGAATGTCGGCAAGGCCGGAGTTATGGAACGATGTCGTCACCGCCATCCGCATCGTCTCCGCCGCCGCAAGGGCCGGAAAGGACGCGCAGACCGCGGCCAGGACAAGGGCGAAGGCGCGCCTGCGGTTCATTCGACGATGTCTCCCTTCAGAAACGCCCGCGCCTCGGCGGACCGCAACCCGTCTATCGGATCGGCGCCGGACGCCCGGTCCCGGACACGCCCCCCCAGCAGGAAGAGCGCCTCGCCCGCCAGGCGGCGCGCCTGGCCCATATCGTGGGTCGCCATGACGATGCGCGTGCCGTCCGCCCGCGCCTGCGTCAGGATCGCCTCGATCTCGCGGGTGGCGCGCCCGTCGAGATTGGCGGAGGGCTCGTCCAGGAACACGATATCGGGGCGGCAGACCAGCGCGCGGGCAAGCGCGAGCTTCTGCTTTTCGCCGCCGGAGAGCACGGTCGCCGGCCGGCCCAGCGCATCGCCCAGCCCGACCCGCCCGGCCCAGCCGGCCGCCAGCCGGCGCGCCTCGCTGCGCCCGGCGCCGCGCACCAGCAGCGGATAGGCGATATTGTCCAGAACCCGCCGGCGCAGCACGATAGGCGTCTGAAACACATAAGCCTGCCGGGTGCGGGCCTCGGCATCGGGCGCCGCCCAGCCGACGCTGCCCGCGGCGGTCCGCTCCAGCCCGTGCATCAGGCGCAGCAGCGAGGTCTTGCCGGAGCCGTTCGGCCCGACCACCACCGTCACCCCCTCCCCGCCGATCTCGAGATCGACCGGGCCGAACAGGCGGTGGCCGCCGCGCCATGCTTCGGCGGCCTTCAGGCGCAGCGGCAGAATCGAGGCTACCACCGGCTGCCCCGCTCGGTGCGCGACAGCGAATGAATGAGGATGTTGACTGCAATGGCGAGCGCAATCAGCACGAAACCGAGCGCGAGCGCGAGCGCGAAATTGCCCTTGCCGATTTCCAGCGCGACCGCGGTGGTCAGCACCCGCGTGGCATGGTCGATATTGCCGCCGACGATCATGATCGCCCCGACCTCGCCGATGCCGCGCCCGAAGCCCGCAAGCGCCGCCGTGATCAGCGCGCGCCTGCCGTCCCAGATCAGCGTCCGGATGCGCTGCATCCTGGTGGTGTGAATCGAGATCAGCAGATCGTGATATTCGGCCCAGAGCTCGCGCAGCGCCTGATGCGCGATCGAGGCGATAAGCGGCGTGACAATGACCACCTGGGCGATAATCATGGCAGCCGGGGTGAACAGCAGCCCCAGCACGCCGAGCGGGCCGGACCGGCTCAGCATCAGATAGACGATCAGCCCGACCACGACAGGCGGCAGGCCCATCAACGCATTCATCACCGCGATAACATGCCGCCGCCACCGAAACCGCCTGACGGTGAGCCAGGCGCCGAGCGGTAGCCCGACGGCGGAACCGACCGCCACCGCCGTCAGCGTCACTTCCAGCGAGCGCGCTGCGATTTCGATCAGGTCCGCATCCAGCCGGGCGATCAGCCGCGCTGCCTCGAACGCCCCCTGGAGGATCTCGTTCATGCCCGCATCGCCGCGCCGGCGGCTATCGGCGCGGCTCCTCCCGGAGCCAGCGGGCAAGCGCCTTGCCGGGGTCGGCAATTTCCTCGACGGAACTGTACCAGTAGTCCCGCCAGCCGGTTTCGGGCAGGCCGGTGAACACCATCAGGTTCAGCGGATACTGCTCGCTGTCCGTGCAGCGGCGAAAATCGTCCCGAAACAGGAACACCGGCTTGCCCCAGGCGACCGCCATGCCGAGCTCCACCATCACGCCCTCATCCGGCGGGCAGCCATTGACGACGGCGAACAACCCGTCCGCCTCGCGCACGTCGCGCATGTCGGCCTGGCCGATGCGCCATGCCCAGCCGGGTTGCGCATGGTCTATCTGGTTGTTGCGCGAGAACGGCTCCCAGACTTCCGCCCCGGCCGCGTCGAGCGCCGCTTCCAGCGCCTGGAGCGGCCCCTGTTTCTGCTGGGCCGAGAAGCCGTAGGGGTTCGCCAGGTAAAGCGTCTTGCGCGCGTTCATCTCGCTTCCTCTCCGCATTCGGGGCCATGCGCGCCGGAAGCGTCAACCATCGTTCAGGTGGCAGGCCGAGTGCCGTCCGGGCGCGATCTCCTTCAGGGCCGGGACCTCCTCGCTGCACCGCCGGGTGGCATGGGGGCAGCGCGGATGGAAATGGCAGCCCGAAGGCGGATTCAACGGCGAGGGAATCTCGCCCTTGACCGGCTCATAGATGCGCCGGCGGGCGTCGAGCGTCGGCGCGCCCGCCAGCAGGGCTCTGGTATAGGGATGATTCGGCGCCGCGAACAACGGCTCTGTGGAGGATGATTCCACCACGCGGCCGAGATACATGATGACCACCCGGTCCGAAATATGCTCGACCACGCTCAGATCATGGCTGATGAACAGATAGGTCAGGTCCAGGTCCCGGCGCAGGTCCATGAAGAGGTTGAGCACCTGCGCCTGGATCGACACGTCGAGCGCGGCCACGGCTTCGTCGCAAACCAGGAATTCCGGCTTCACCGCCAGCGCCCGCGCGATGCCGATGCGCTGGCGCTGGCCGCCCGAGAACTGGTGCGGGTAGCGCCGCTTGAAGGCCGGATCCAGTCCGACACGGCGCATGACGGCGTCGATATAGTCGCTGCGCCCGCTTCTGGAGACGATATTGTGAAGCAGCGGCGCCTCGCCGATGATGTCCTCGACCCGCATCCGGGGATTCAACGAGGCGAAGGGGTCCTGAAAGATCATCTGCACCTGGAGCGCGGCCTCGCGCGCCTCCTTGCCCTGCAATGTTCTCAGGCTCCGGCCCCGATAGAAGATCGCGCCTTCCGTCGGCTCCATGATGCCGGAGACGATCCGCCCGAAGGTGGACTTGCCGCAGCCGGACTCGCCGACCAGGCCGACAACCTCGCCGCGCGCAATGTCTATGTTGACGCCGTCGAGCGCATGAACGGTCTCTTCGCGCACATCGGCGCCCAGACGGCCCGCGATCCGGGCCGCCAGGTCCGGCTTCTTCACGAAGCGCTTGCTGATCCCCCGCGCCTCGATCACGGCGCAAGCTCCAGATGCGGATGGTGGCAGCGCAGCTCGCGGCCCGGCAATGGGCGGGAGAGTTCGGGTTCGACCGCGCAGGCGCTGTCGGCCGCCGGACAGCGTTCGCGGAAGGCGCAGCCCGGCGCCAGGTTGAGCAGCGAGGGCGTCATGCCGGGAATCTGGAACAGCCGCCCGCCGCGCGTGTTGCGGCTCGGCACGGAGCCGATCAGGCCGCGCGTATAGGGGTGCGCCGGGCGGTCGAGAATGTCGCCAGTCGCGCCCTGCTCGACGATGCGCCCGGCATACATCACACAGATCCGGTCTGCGAGGCCGGCGACAACGGCCAGATCATGCGTAATCCAGATCATCGCCGCCCCTGTTTCGCGGCAAAGCTTCTGCGCTTCGTAGAGAATCTGCCCCTGGATGGTGACGTCGAGCGCCGTTGTCGGCTCGTCCGCGATAATCAGGTCCGGCTTGTTCAGCAGCGCAATGGCGATGGCGACGCGCTGGCGCATACCGCCCGAAAACTGATGCGGATAGGCCCGCAGGCGCTCGTCCGGCGAGGGAATACCGACCTGCCCGAGGGCGTCGCGCGCCTTGCTCCGGGCCTCCTCCTTCGAGACCGCATTATGCGCAAGCACCGCCTCGACCATCTGCGTCTCGATGCGCAGCACCGGGTTGAGGGTCATCATCGGGTCCTGGAAGATCATCGCGATGCGGTTGCCGCGCAGGCTGCGCATCCGTTCGTCATCCAGCCCGACAAGGTTCTCGCCATTGTGGAGGATGCTGCCTTCCACCACCCGGCCGGGCGGGTCCACCAGCCCGATGATCGAGAAGCCGGTGACGGACTTGCCGGAGCCGGACTCGCCGACCAGGCCCATGATCTCGCCGCGCCGGACCTCGAAGCTCACCCCGTTCACAGCCTTGACGACGCCCGCTTTGGTGAAGAAGTGCGTCTTCAGGCCCTCGACGGCCAAAGTGGCGTGCGCCGCGGCCACGGGGGCTATTTCTGCAGTCTCGGGTTCAGGACATCGCGCAACTGGTCGCCCACCAGATTGATTGACACAATGGTGACGAGCAGCGCGACGCCGGGATAGACGCTGATCCAGTATTTCATGCTCAGCATGTATTCGAAGCCGTTGGCGATCAGCAGGCCGAGCGAAGGTTCGGTAATCGGCAGGCCGATGCCGAGGAAACTCAGCGTCGCTTCCAGCGCGATGGCATGGGCGGTCTGCACCGTCACCACCACGATCATCGGCGGCAGACAGTTCGGCAGCAGGTGGCGGAACAATATGCGCCGGTGACTGAGCGCGAGGCATGTGGCGGCATCGATATATTCCTTTGAACGCTCGACCAGGGCGCTCGCCCGCACGGTGCGCGCATAATAGGCCCATTGCACGGTCACGAGCGCGATCAGGATCTTGTCCACGCCCTTGCCGAGCACTGCCAGCAGCACCAGCGCCACCAGGATGGAGGGAAAACTGAGCTGGATATCGACGATGCGCATGATGAGCGTATCGACGCGCCCGCCGAAATAGGCCGCCGCCAGGCCGACGGCGCAGCCGATCGCCATGGCGATGACGCCGCTCATCACGCCGACGCCGAGGCTGATGCGCAGCCCGTAGCAGATTGCGCTCAACAGGTCGCGCCCGGCCCCGTCTGTGCCCAGCAGAAAGACGCGCCCGTCAAAGGCCTCGGCGCCGGGCGGCATGTGCGAGTCCAGCACGCTCACCTGCGCCAGGTCGTAGGGGTCGGTCGGCGCAATCCAGGGCGCGAAAAGGGCGATGAAGGCGATGACCGCAAACACCAGGAGGGCCGCGACCGCGATGCGGCTCTCGCAGAAATCCGAGGCGAACCGGCGGAACGGCGTCTCGACGCCGGGCGCCTCGACCGGTTTGCCGACACGGGCGGTCATGCGCCCGCGTCCTGGAGCCTGACCCGGGGGTCGAGGATGGAATAGACGATATCGACCAGCAGATTGATGATGACGAACATGAGCACGATGATCATCAGATAGGCGACCACGACCGGCCGGTCGAGCTCATGTAGGGAATCGATGATGAGCTTGCCCATGCCCGGCCAGGCGAACACCGTCTCGGTCACCACGGAAAAGGCCACGAGGCCCCCGAATTCCAGGCCCAGCACGGTCACCACGGGGATCATGATGTTCTTCAACAGATGCACCAGCACCACCCGGCTGTTGCGCAGGCCCTTGGCGCGCGCGAATTTGATGTAGTCCTGATGGACGACCTCGCGCGTGCCGGCGCGCGCAAGCCGGATGACCAGCGAGAGCTTGAACAGCGACAGGTTGATCGCCGGCAGCAGGAGGTGTTGAAGGCCGTCCCAGGTGAGAAAGCTGACCTGCATCCCGAGGAAAGGCACCGTGTCGCCGCGCCCCGTCGAGGGCAGCCAGCCCAGCACCACCGCGAACAGCATGATCATCATGATGCCGACCCAGAAGCTGGGCAGGCTGAAGCCGAGTATCGAGGCCGCCATCACCGCCTTGGACGATTTCGCCTCCGGCCTCAGCCCGGCGCGAACGCCGAGCGGGACGCCGATCACCACAGAGATCAGCAGCGCCGCAATCGCAAGCTCGAACGTGGCGGGCATTCGCTGCACGATGAGCTGCAGCGCCGGCTCGCCGAAAATGAAGGACTTGCCGAGATCGCCCTGCACGGCGTTGACGACGAAATAACCGTATTGCTCATGCACCGGGCGGTCGAGGCCGAGATCGCGCATCACGCGCTCGATCTCGGCCTGGTCGGCCTCCGGATTGATGAGCATGTCCACCGGGTCGCCGACGATATTGACGCCCACGAACACCAGCAGCGACATCACCGCAACCACGACGGAGCTCTGCAACAGCCGCCGGATGATGAAGACGGTCATGGAATGAAGGCGCCCCCGCTCGACGGGCGGCGGGCAGGCCGCCGCCCGTTCGCCCGTGCTACATGTCCGATGTCACGCCCATGGCGATGGTGCGCTCATCCGCCCGGGCCGTATAGGACAGGCCCTTTTTGCCGGCCCAGGTATTGACCTGGTAGTGGGTCGGGATGATGCCCTGATTGCGCCCGATGGCGAGCTCCGTCGCCTGCTGCAGCAATTTGAGGCGCGCATCGTCGTCCACCGTGGCGAGCGCATCCTCGATCAGCTTGTCCACCTCGGCATCGGAATGCCGGCCCCGGTTGGACGCGCCGAAACCGCGGTCCTTGTCATAGGTGTGGAGCAGGGACCGCAGGGGCGAGGACGACTCGCCGGTGCCGGAGCCCCAGCCGACCAGGATGAAGCTGAACTCGGGCGAGTTGTCCGGGCCGCCCCGGCTGGCGCGCCGGAAATAGACGGCCTTGGGCATGGTCTCGACAGCCGTCCTGATCCCGATGCGGGTCAGCATCTGGGCGACCGCCTCGCAGATCTTGGCGTCGTTGATATAGCGGTCGTTGGGGCCGTGAATGGTCAGCTGGAAGCCGTCAGGATAGCCGGCTTCGGCGAGCAGCGCACGGGCGCCGTCGGGATCATACGGTTCGGGCTGCAGATTGGGCGTGACGCCGAAAAAGCCCTCCGGCAGCAATTGCCCCGCCTTGATGGCGACGCCTTCCATCACCCGGTCCACGATCGCATCGCGGTCGAGGGCCTTGGAAATCGCCTTGCGGACGCGCACATCGAGCAGCGGATTCTTGATATCGCTGCCGTCATTGCCCTTCACGAAGGGGCTGTTCTCGCGGTACTGATCCATGTGCAGATAGATCACGCGGCTGGAAACGCCCTGGCTAAGCTGCACATTCTCATCGCCCTTGAGGCGCGGAATATCGACGGGCGGCACATTGTCGATGAAGTCCACATCGCCCGCGAGCAGTGCGGCCACGCGCGCCGGACCGGACTTGATCGGCTTGAAGACGATCTTGTCCCATTCCGGCTTGTCGCCGAAATAGTCTTCGTTGCGTTCGATCACCAGCCGGTCGCCGGGCACCCATTCGATGAATTTGTAAGGGCCGGTGCCCATGGCGGCCTTGCCCGAATTGAAGTCGGCCGTGCCGACCTCGGCGCCGACCTCGGCGGATATAATCGGCACCTGCGCCATATCGACCGGCATCAGCGGATAGGGCCGTTCGGTCGAGATCTGGATCGTGAAGTCGTCCACCTTCGTGAACGTCTTGCCCTTGAGATAAGTGGCAAAACTGGACGGGGAGTTGGGCACATTCGGCGCACGTTCGAAGGTGAACATCACATCATCCGCCGTGAAGTCCGACCCGTCGTGGAATTTCACGCCCTCGCGCAGCTTGAACTCCCAGGTCGTGTCCCCGACCGGCTGCCACGATACCGCAAGGCCCGGCATCAACCGGAGCTTGTCATCCTGCTCCACAAGGCGGCTGAAGTAATGCGCCGCCATCGAGTTATTCGGGCCGAGATTATGGTAGTGCGGGTCGATCGACGACGGCTCTGCCTTGAGGCCGACGGTGAGCGTCCCTCCTTGTCCCCAGGCCGGCGCTACGGCGAAGGCGGCCAGGGCGGCGCCAATCAGAAGCTTCCGGAATTGCATGGGCGCATTCTCCTCCTTGCGCTGGCTGACCGGACGGCAACCGCCGCACTCCGGCCCAGTGTGCGAGAGAATAGGACCTGGGCAGCCGCGCCGCAATTGCGCCGCCCCCGCGCCTTTACCAGGGCGGCGGCATCCAGTCGGTGTCTTCGTCCAGCGGATAGACCGGGCGCGGCAGGCCGCGCCAGTTGAACCGCTCCAGAACAGGCGCGGTCAGGCCGGCGGTATCGACCTCGAACACCTGTGACGGCCCGAACCAGGGCGCAAAGCCGGCCCGGAAATGGCCGCGCGACTTGACGCAGACGACGCGCGCCTGCGCGATATCAAGGCCGAAGCTCTCGAAGAACATCGGATCCGCGGTCTGGTGGCGGGCGCCGATAACGATGACGACGATGCCGCCCGGCCCGCCGATCTCGAGCGCCGCCGACGGCCCGAGCTCCACCAGCCGGCCCCGATAGATGCCGAGGCGCCCGACCATCCGCCCGTCGGTCAACCCGACGACCCGTGCGGGCGCCCGAAAGCCCTTGGAGAACTCCGTGTCGCCTTCCCGGTTGAACGCCGCGTCGAATTCCGCGCCCTCGCCCAGCCGGTGCGCCTCCAGCGCCAGTTCCGGGTCGAAGAAGGAACCGTAATAGGCCTGTTTTGCGCCGGCCTCGACCAGGGCCCGCAGCAGCCATGTCGTCCGGCCCTCGCCGCCGCCGCCGGGATTGTCGCCGGCGTCCGAGAAGATCACGGCCGGGCGGGACGGATCGGCCGCGGTCTCGAGCGCCAGCGCCGCGGCGTCCTCGATCGACATGAGCGCGCGCCGAAACCGCGCCCGCATCGACCAGCCATATTCCGCGATCTCGCGCGCCAGCGCCCGCGCCTTCGCTTCGTCGCTCCGCGCCGTGACGACGACGGCGACGCCGTTCTTCGGCGTGTCGGAGAAGACGAAGCCGCCCAGAACGGTCACGTTGAGAATGTCGCCGCCCGACTCGCGCATACGGCGCTGGCCGTAGTCGATCATGTCCGCATAAGGCCCCTTGGCGGTCAGCAGGGCAACGCTTGGCGGCGTCAGCGGCAAACGGATGAAGGCCGATTTCGGGCGCACGCCGTTCAGCATGAGGCGCATGGCGAAGGCGGCTTCCTCGCCGCGCTGGCGCATATCGACATGCGGATTGGTGGTATAGCCGATCAGCAGGTCTGCGGCCTCGACAAGGCGCTCGGAGAGATTGGCGTGAAGGTCGTGGGTCACGATGACAGGCGTATCCGCCCCGGTCAGCCCGCGCAGCCGCGCCACGATCTCGCCGTCCGGGTCCAGCGTTTCGGTGGTGGTCATGGCGCCGTGATTAGCGATGAAGACGCCGTCCACCGGGCCGGCCTCGGCGAGCATCGCCCCGATGCGGTCGAGGCAACCGGCGATGAAGGGCCATTCCGCAGGGCCCCAGGGCGGCGTGTTGGTGAACAGCAGCGGCACAGGCGTCCACGGCCCGGTGGCATCCATCGCCTGCACGAAAGCGGCCATCTCCGCCGGCATTGCCGAAATCTCCGCCCGCGCATCCGCCAGCAGCGCGTCGCCCTCACGGTAGTAGTTGCGGTGAAAATCGGCCTCCGTGGCCGGCGGGGCGAAAGCATTGCTTTCCAGCATGATGCCCAGCAGGGCGATGCGCGGTGCGCTCATCGAATCATGGCCTCCTCCGGCCCGGTTTCGCCGCCTCTGCCGCGTGCATCCGCATCCTCGTTCCGGGTGCGCCGCCGTCCGGCAAGGTTCCTTATGTCGAGGCCGATCGCCAGGAATACCGGCACGACGAACAACACGAGAAAGGTCGCCGCCGCCAGTCCGGCCACAATGGTGATCGCCACCGGAATCAGAAATTGCGCCTGGAGGCTGGTCTCGAAGCAGATCGGCAGCAGCCCGCTGATGGTGGTCAGCGAAGTCAGGATCACGGCGCGCAAACGGTCGCATGTGCCGTCCATGATCGCCTGGAGAGCCGCCCGGCCGGACCGTATGTAGCCGTCAATGGTGGAAACGAGGACGATCGAATCATTAATCACAATGCCGGAAAGGCCGATGATGCCGATCATCGACAGGATGGTCAGGTCGAAGCCGGTGAAGAAATGCCCCCAGGCAACGCCGATGAAACCGAACGGCACAACAGACAGAACCGCCAGAGGCCGCGTATAGCTGCCAAAGACCCAGGCCAGCACAAGGAACATGCTTGTCAGGCCTATCGCCGCCCCGACTCCCATATCGGCGAACGTCTCCTGTTCCTCCTCCGCCTTGCCGGCGAAACGCCAGTCGAGCCCGGACCCGCCGGCGATCTCCGCCAGCCCGTCCCGCGTGAGCGCGGCGAGGACGGCGTTGTTGGTCGTCACCGCCTCGTCCACATCAGCCAGTACCGAGACTTCACGCACGCCGCCTTCCCGGCGGATCACGTCATAGCTCCTTGACGGGGTCATCGTGACGACCGCGCCCAGCGGCACCTCGGTGCCGTTCGGCCCGAACAGATACAGCGCCCCGAGCCCGCCCGGATTCTCCTTTTGCCGGACCCGCACCGCCACCTCTTCGTCTTCCCTGGCGAAACGGTGGGCGATGTCGCCTTCCAGCGCGCTGCGAAGCTGGTTTCCTGCGCGTCCGACATCGAAACCCAGCGCCCTGCCGGCCGGCGTAACGCGAAGCTGCATCTCCTGGCTGCCATAGGCCAGATTGTCCTCGATGGAACTCACGCCCGGATAGGACGCCAGAAGGGCCTTGATGCGTTCGGCGGCTGCCTTGAGCCTTTCCAGGCTCTGCCCGGAAAGGCGCACGTCGATCTCGCGTCCCGGAGGGCCGCCGGACGGGGGCTGGATTGTCAGCGAATCGCCTCCGACAACCGGCCCCACATGGGTGCGCCAGCTCTTCGCGAAGGCCTCCGTGCGCACATCGCGCTGGTCGGAATTGACCAATTCGACAACCACCGCGCCGATCGTGTCATTGCGCAGCCTCGATGCCGGCCCCGGACCGCGCCCCACGCCGACAATGACGAGTGATGTCTTCACAATTTCGGGGCTGCCGGCTGCTGCAGCAACGGCATGCGCGCCGCGTTCGATCTGGAACAGGCGCTCAAGCGTTTCCTCGCGGGTCGTTCCCGGCACCATGCGGAGATTGGCGAATATCTGATTCGGTTCGCTCGAAGGGAAAAAGGTGAAACCGATGCGCCCGCTGGCGACCACGCCAATACTGACCAACAACAGGCTGATGACCAGGGACAGAACCAGATAGCGGCGGTCGAGCGCGCGGGCGACCGCGCGCCGGAACGGCCCTTCCCGGAACCTGCGGAAGCCGTCGTCAAAGCGATGGCGGAAACGCGAAAGGCGGCCTCTCGAGGATGCAGCGGTCGCCTGGAGGGCATGGCGCATGTGGCCCGGAAGGATCAGGAAGCACTCCACCAGGCTGGCCACCAGCGCCAGCACGACAATGATGGGGATTTCCCGGATGATCTGCCCGATGATGCCGCCGATAACGAGCAAGGGCAGAAACGCTGCGATGGTGGTCAGGCTTGAACTGAAGACCGGCGCGGCCATGCGGCGGGCGCCCTCCACGACAGCCTGCACCGGATCGTCGCCCCGCCGGGCGCGCGTTTCGGCATGTTCGGCCACCACGATGGCGTCGTCCACGACGAGGCCGATCGCCAGGATGACGCCGAACAGGATAATCATGTTGATCGAGTGCCCCAGCGCCCAGGCGAGCGCCATGCCGGCGAGCAGCGCGGTCGGAATGCCGGCTGCAACCCATAATGCCGTGCGCGCATTCAGAAAGACGAAGAGCACGACGAGCACGATCACCATGCCGCCGAGGCCGTTCCGGACCAGCAGGTCGATGCGTTCGTCGATCAGATCCGCCACCTGGTCGTAGCGGTGGACGGTGATCCCCGCCGGCAGGGTCGGCACGAAATTCTCGAGGAACTGCTCCGCGGTCTCGACCGTTTCGAGCGCATCGGCAGTCAGCGCCCGCGCGACGGTCAATTCGACGGCCGGGCGGCCGCGAAAATAGACCTGCGGATCGTTCTCGTTCCAGGACTCGCGGACATCGGCGATCTCGCCCAATGTCATCCGCCGCCCGTCCGGGAACGCCCTGACCTCGATTGCGGCGATCTCTTCGGCGGTGCGGGCGAGGCCCAGGGACCGCACCCGCGCGACGTTCCGCGCGCCGGTGTCGCCGCCGGGAATGTCGCGTGAAGTGCTGGCGATGCGGCTCGAGATTTCCGAAACCGGAAGATCGAGCGCCAGCAGATCCCGCTGGTCGAGCTCGACCAGAATCTCCTCGTCGCGCACGCCCAGCAGATCGACGTGATCCACCCCGGCCCGGATCAGCCCGTCGCGCAACCGCTTCGCCCAGATCTTGAGCGTGCGCTCCGGCAAATCGCCGGAAAGGATGAGGCGCTGCAGGGTGTCGTATCGCGCGGCGCGCCGAATCCACGGCGTCTCGCTGTCCTCGGGCAGGGTTGCGATGCGGGACACGGCTGCGTCCACA
This sequence comes from Alphaproteobacteria bacterium, assembly GCA_965200785.1. Taxonomy (GTDB): domain Bacteria; phylum Pseudomonadota; class Alphaproteobacteria; order Bin95; family Bin95; genus Bin95. The sequence continues at coordinate 619,431 of CBDAVA010000003.1, forward strand.
TCGGCAAGCGCGGCCTGCATGTCGGTCCCGGCCTCGAACTCGACCTGTATGTTGGCATGGCCCTCGGACGAGGACGAGACCACCTTTTTCACGCCGTCGAGGAAACGCAACTCCGGCTCGACCGCCTCGACAATGGTGTTGTCCACATCCTCGGCGCCGGCGCCGGGCCAGCTCACCGAAACAACGATGAGATCGATGCCGAAGTCCGGGAAAAACTGCTTGTTCATCCGCGAGAGCGCCAGGAGGCCGATGATCAGCATCGCCGCCATGAGCAGATTCGCCGCGGTCGGATGGCGCGCGAACAGCGATATCACGGAGCCGTCACCTTGACGCCGGGCGCGATTTCGGGGAAGCGCGTCAGCACGATCTGCTGGCCGTTCTCAAGCGGCCCCTGCACCAGAATGCTGGCGCCTTCCCTGGCGCGGACCGCCACTTCGACGGCTTCGAGACGGCTCTCGGCGCCGATCCGGTAAATGGTGCCGCCGTCGAAGACGGCCGACGGCGGCAGGCGGACGGCATCCTTCAGCTCCGGGCCCTCGAGAAGCACCTCGACAAAGGCGCCCGCCCGCAGGCGGGAGTTTTCCGGCAGGGCGTCGAGGCGGGCAAAGGCGTTAACGCCCCCGCTGGCGGCGTCGATCTCGCCCTCCAGCCGCACGACCTTGGCCGACAAGTTGTGAACCGTCTCGCCGGTGCGCCAGACCGCCGTCAGTTTCCGGCCGACAATGTCGCCCTGAGCGGCCAACTGGCCGAATATCTCGTTGGGGATCAAGATACGGACCTCGAGCCGGGACGCATCCACGAGGTGCGCCACCCGCTCTCCCGTTCCGACCCGTTTGCCGATATCAACGCCGATATCGACCAGCCAGCCGCCGAACGGGCTGGTCAGCCGGGTTTCCGCGACATCGCGTTCCGCGCTGCTGAGCGCCGCCTCGGCGCGCCGGATCACCGCCTGCTGCCGGTCGGCGCGGGCGGTGAAGCGCTCCACGGCGTTCCGCCGCTGGCTTGCCGCCTGCTGCTGGCGGCTGACGGCCAGGTCCGCGTCATCGACGCCCTTTTGCGACATCGCCCCGCGTTCGCGCAATTGCCGCCGGCGCTGCGCCTCTTTGCTCAGCAGGTCCAGTTGGCGCCTGTCTTCCGCCAACTGGTCGCGCGCGCCGGCCAGGTCCGCCTCGATCTCCCGCAGGCCGGCCCTGGCTTCCGCAAGGTCGGCGGCCCGCAAGCTGCGGGTCATCTCGAAATCGAACGGATCGACCGTCACCAGCAATGCGCCTTCGGCGACGAAACCGCCTTCCCGAAAACCGGGTCCGACCTCCACGATCCGCCCGGCGACGAGCGGGCGAAGGTCCACGGAGCGGCCGGCAACGATCTGGCCGAAAAGGGGAAGCTGCGGGCGTGTCGTCTCCAGCGCCACGGCAGCGGCCTCGACGGCCCAGACCCGCTCTCCGGGCTTCTCCGGCAGGATGACTTCCTTCGTCGCCATCATGGCGGCGACAGCCGCCGCTGCGGCTGCGAGCACAAGGAGCGGCAACAACAAACGCCACAGACGCCGAGCTCTTGTCGGCGTCTCGCTGCGCGGCAAGTCGTTTAGTGCCGCGCGCTCGGGAACGATATCTGCATCACGCGGGGTCACGACAACGACTATATACTCCAACCGGCGGTTCTTGTTCCACTTCCATTGTCGCGCGCATGGGCGGGCGGACCATCGGCGATTGCAATACCGGCATCGTCAGTCCGAAGCCGCTTGCTGCGCAATCGCCATATTGTAACGAATTGTAATGTCCGGCGCCGGAATTCCGCTGCCGGCTCTTCCCCGAAAATCCGCCGTCAACGCCGGGGCTTCGGGCGCCGCCCGCCAACGCGGCTTCCGGTCTTGGCCCGGAGTCGGCGCTGGGGCATAGTGCGCCGCCCAGCGCGCCGGCGGCTCCCGGCGGCGGGAGAGGCCCCGGAGGGAGGAAGCCATGCGCGTGCTCGCCGCATCCATTACGGTCCTGCTGCTGGGCGCAGGGCCGGCACTGGCGGCCGGCGCGGGCGCGCCGCATCTGGACGGCGCCGGACTCGGGCTTCTCTGGTGCGTGCCCTTTGTCGGCATCCTGCTGTCGATCGCGCTCTTTCCCCTGCTGGCCCCGGCCTTCTGGCACCATCATTTCGGCAAGGTCTCGGCCTTCTGGGCGCTGGCCTTCCTGCTGCCTTTCCTGGTCGTGTTCGGCTGGCGGCTGACGCTGTTCGAGATACTGCATGTGGGGCTGCTCGAATATCTCCCGTTCATCATCCTGCTGCTGTCGCTGTTCACCGTGGCCGGGGGCATCCGGCTCACCGGCCGGCTGGTCGGCACGCCGGCCGTCAATACCGCCATCCTGTTGCTCGGCACCGTGCTCGCAAGCTGGATGGGCACCACCGGCGCGGCGATGCTGCTGATCCGGCCGATCATCCGCGCCAATGCCTGGCGGCAATACAAAGTTCACACCATGGTGTTCTTCATCTTCCTGGTGGCGAATATCGGCGGCTCGCTGACGCCGCTCGGCGACCCGCCGCTGTTTCTGGGCTTCCTGAAAGGCGTCGATTTCTTCTGGCCCACCAAGGCTATGCTGGCGCCGATGCTGCTCGTCTCCGGCATTTTGCTGGTGCTCTACTATGTCGTGGACAGCGTCTTCTACCGGCGCGAGAAGGGACAGCCGCCGGAGGAGGACCGCGGGTCCGGCGAGCGTCTCGGCATTACCGGCAAGGTGAATTTCCTGCTGCTCGCCGGCGTCGTCGCCGCCGTGCTGATGTCGGGCGTCTGGAGGCCGGGTATCTCCTTCGAGGTCTTCCATGTGAGCGTGGCGCTGCAGAATCTCTGCCGCGACCTGGCCCTGCTCGCCATCGCCTGGGCGTCCTGGGTGGTGACCGACCGGGCCAACCGCGACGCCAACGGCTTTTCGTGGTTCCCGATCCTGGAGGTCGCCAAGCTGTTCGCGGGCATCTTCCTCACCATCGTGCCGGCGATCGCCATTCTGCGCGCCGGCACTTCGGGCGCGCTGGAGCCGGTGGTCTCGCTGGTCACCGGCGCGGACGGGCAGCCGGTGGAGGCGATGTATTTCTGGCTGACCGGCATCCTGTCGAGCTTCCTCGACAACGCCCCCACCTATCTCGTCTTCTTCAACACCGCAGGCGGCGACGCGCAGGCGTTGATGGGGCCGCTGTCCGGCACCTTGCTGGCGATCTCGGCCGGCGCGGTGTTCATGGGCGCCAACAGCTATATCGGCAATGCGCCGAATTTCATGGTGCGGGCGATCTGCGAGGAGCGCGGCATCGCCATGCCGAGCTTCTTCGGCTACATGCTCTGGTCGGTTGTCATCCTGGCGCCGATTTTCCTGCTCGTGACGCTGGTCTTCTTCCCCTGAGCCGATGCGGCTTGGGGCGGGGCCGGCGGTCGAGACGGCGCCAGACCAGCCGGTCGCCCGTTGCGAGGCCCAGACGCCGGGCGGTTCCGCCCCTGAGCTCCAGCACCATGCTGGCCGGCTTCGGCGACGAGATCGTCAGCCGGGAGCGCGGCACCGTATTGGGAACGATATGCACGATGCGGCCCTCGGCATTGACGAACAGCATGTCGAGCGGCAGCCAGGTATCGACCATCCACATGGTCGGCCGGTCGCCCGGCGGAAACAGGAACAGCATCCCGGCGTCCGGCGCCAGCCTGCGGCGGAACATCAGGCCGCGGCTCCTCTGCTCCGGCGTCTCGGCCAGTTCGACATCGAAATGCCGCACACCCGCGGCCGTCTCGATTTGCACCGCCGCCTTCCCGAACGCGACTTCCCCGCCGGCCGCGGGCGGGGCCGCCAGCAGCGCCGCCAGCGCTGCAAGAACGCCGATACCGTATCTCCGCCCGCCCTTGAATCGCACGAGGCGCCTCCCTTCCTCCTCTCCGCGCATCCGGGCAGGGTAGCAACAAGGGCGCGCGCGCCCCAACAGGCCGCCGCCGTTTACAGCGCCGGGGCGCGCTGATAGGTTCCGCGCCTTCCGGCGAAGAGGGGCGGCGGGGCGCATGAAGGTTATTGCGGGCAATAGCAATCGGCCGCTCGCGCAGGCGATCAGCGCCTATCTCGAGGTGCCGGTTACCGCCGCAAGCATCCGATCCTTCTCCGACAAGGAAGTCTTTGTCGAAATCGAGGAGAATGTGCGCGGCGAGGATGTTTTCCTGATCCAGTCCACCTCCTACCCCGCAAACGACACCCTGATGGAGCTGCTGGTGGCCATCGACGCGCTGAAACGCGGCTCCGCCCGGCGCATCACCGCCGTCATCCCGTATTTCGGCTATGCCCGGCAGGACCGGAAGACCGGCGCGCGCACGCCGATTTCGGCCAAGCTGGTCGCCAATCTGATTACGACTGCAGGCGCGCACCGGGTGCTGACCATGGATCTCCATGCCGGACAGATCCAGGGGTTTTTCGATATTCCGACCGACAACCTGTTCGCAGCGCCGGTCTTCGCCGCCGATATGAAGCAGGTGTTCGGCGCCGAAACGCCGATCATTGTGTCGCCCGATGTCGGCGGCGTGGTCCGCGCCCGCGACCTTGCGCGCCGTCTTGACAGCGACCTCGCAATCATCGACAAGCGCCGTCCGCGCGCCGGCGTCTCGGAAGTGATGAACATTATCGGGGAGGTCAGCGGGCGGCGCTGCGTGATCGTGGACGATATCGTGGACAGCGCGGGCACGTTGTGCAATGCGGCGGTCGCATTGATGGAAAAGGGGGCCAGCACTGTTTCCGCCTATGTTTCGCACGGCGTTCTGTCGGGCAGGGCGGTGGACCGCGTGACGGCCTCGCCGATCGACATGCTGGTGACGACGGACAGCATCGAGGCGACGCAGGCGATGCAGGACGCGGAGAACATCCGGCAGATCACCGTGGCGCCGCTGCTGGGCGAGGCGGTGCTGCGGATTACGCAAAGCCGGTCGGTCTCGAGCCTGTTCAACTAGGCCGGCGCGGAAGAGGAAGAAGAGCGGAAGATCATGACCGAGAACGCAACTCTCGCCGCCCTGCCGCGGCAAGGCGCCGGCACCGGGCCGGCGCGGGCCCTGCGGCGGGCAGGCCGGGTGCCGGCAATCGTCTATGGCGGCTCCAGGCCGCCGGCAATGGTGTCTGTTGAAGACCGGCGCTTGCGCTGGCTGATAGGCCGGGGCGGCTTCGCCAGCACGCTGCTCGACCTCGATATCGACGGCGCAGGCCGCGAGCGCGTGATACCGAAGGAGGTGCAGCGCCATCCGGTCACCGACCGGCCGCTGCATGTCGATTTCATGCGCGTCTCCGCCGCCTCGGAAGTGCAGGTGCGGGTGGCAGTGGAGCTGCGCAACCAGGAGGACTGCGTCGGGCTGCGGGCGGGCGGCGCGCTTGCCATCGCCAATTACGATCTGGAAGTCGTGTGCCGCGCGGACAGCATTCCGGAAGCGCTGGAGGTGGATATTGCCGAGCTCCGGATAGGCAGCGGCATCCGGCTTTCCAACATTGCGCTGCCGGAGGGCGTGCGCCCGGCCGGAGACGACGATCCGCTGATCGTGTCCGTTTCGGCGCCTGCAGGCGGCGCCGGCGAGGACAGCGACGGCGAGGGGGCGGCCGAAGGCGAAGAGGAGCCGGCCGCCGACTGATTGTCCCGGCCAGGGAGGGCCGCCGGCCGTGCAACTCTTTGTCGGACTGGGCAATCCCGGCCCGAAATACGCCCGCCACCGCCACAATATCGGCTTCATGGCGCTCGACGCCATTGCCGACCGCCACGGCTTTCCGCCCTTTCGCAAGCGCTTTCGGGGGTTGGTGAGCGAAGGGCGCCTGGGAACCGAACGGGCGGCGCTGCTGAAGCCGCAGACATTTATGAACGAGTCCGGACGCGCCCTGTCTGCGGCCATGCAATTCTACAAGCCCGGCCTCGCCGAGGTGGTGGTGTTCCATGACGAACTCGATCTCGCGGGAGGCAAGCTGCGGGTGAAGCAGGGGGGTGGCTCGGCCGGCCATAACGGCCTGCGCAGCATCGACCGCATTGTCGGGCCGGGCTATCGGCGCGTGCGGCTCGGCATCGGCCATCCGGGCGACCCGAAGCGCGTCACCGGCCATGTGCTCCATGCCTTCGATTCCACGGATGCGGACTGGTTGATGCGGATGCTGGATGCGGTGGCGCGTTCGGCCCCTTTGCTGGCGGAGGGGGACGACGCGAATTTCATGAACCAGGTGGCGATCCTCACCCGCCCGCCGCCCGCCGCCCGGGCTGCGGAGGCCTGACGGGGCATGGGGTTCAAATGCGGCATTGTGGGCTTGCCGAATGTCGGCAAGTCCACGCTCTTCAATGCGTTGACGGCGACCGCCCAGGCCCAGGCGGCGAACTATCCGTTCTGCACGGTCGAGCCCAATGTCGGGCGGGTTGCGGTTCCGGACCCCCGGCTGGAACGGGTGGCGGACCTTGCCAGCGCGGCGCGCGTGCTGCCGGCTGTGCTCGAATTCGTCGATATCGCCGGTCTGGTGCGCGGCGCGTCGAGAGGCGAAGGGCTCGGCAACCGCTTTCTCGCCAATATCCGCGAAGTGGATGCCATCGCCCATGTGCTGCGCTGCTTCGAGGACGGCGGCATCGCCCATGTGGACGACCGGGTCGATCCGGTGCGGGACGCCGAGACGGTCGATACCGAACTGATGCTGGCGGACCTGGAGAGCCTGGAGCGGCGTTTCGACCTGGCGAAGAAGCGCGCGGCAGCCGGCGACCGGGAGCAGAAGACCCTGGCCCGCGTCATGGAGCCGGCGCTGGCGGCGCTGGCGGCGGGGCGGCCGGCGCGCAGCCTGGCGTTCCACAATGCCGGCGACCAGGCGGCGTTCGAGGGGCTGCAATTGTTGACCGCCAAGCCGGTGCTCTATGTCTGCAATGTCGGGGAGGCGGATGCCGCCGCCGGCAATGAGGGCGCCCGGCGCGTGGCGGCGCGCGCCGCCCGCGAGGGAGCGGAATGCGTGTTCGTCTCGGCGGCGGCGGAGGCGGAGATCGCCGCGCTCGGCGACGAGGAGGAGCGCGCCGCCTTTCTTGAAACGCTGGGCCTGGAGCAGTCCGGTCTCGACCGCGTCATCCGCGCCGGCTACCGGCTGCTCGGCCTCATCACCTTTCTCACGGCCGGGCCGAAAGAGGCGCGCGCCTGGACAGTGCCCGACGGCGCAACGGCGCCCGAGGCGGCCGGGCGCGTGCATACCGATTTCGAGCGCGGCTTCATCCGCGCCGAGACCATTTCCTTCGACGACTATGTGGCCTTCGGCGGCGAACGCGGCGCCAAAGAGGCCGGCCGGATGCGCGCCGAGGGCCGCGATTATGTGGTGCAGGACGGCGACGTCATGCTGTTCCGGTTCAATCTGTAGCCGCGGCCGTCCGGCGGGGCGGCCCGCTATGCTGCGGCGCGCGGCGCCGTCATCGCCTCCGCCGCCGGAATGATCTCCGCGACGATGCGGCGGGTCTGGGCCATGATCTCGTCGTCGTCGCGGCCCATCGGGCGCAGGATGAACTTGGAAATGCCGGCCTCCGCGAAGGCGGCCAGGCGGGCGAGAATGTCGTCCGCGCCGCCTACCGCCCATTGCCGGCGCGGGTCTCGGCCGGTGCGGCGGAGCTGCGCTTCGGCCGCCTTCGCAACCAGAGGCTCGTCCCAGGAGCCGAAACGCGCATTCAGCCCGGTGCCGAAATGGTCCGGATCGAGCGGCCGGCCCTCGGCGGCGGCGGCCTGCCGGATGGCGGCGACCACCGGGCCGACCTCTTCCGGCGCCTCGCCGCCGGCCTGCCAGCCTGTGCCCCATTTCGCGGTGCGTCTGATCGCCGCCCGGCTCGACCCGCCGATCCAGAGCGGCAGCGGGTCCTGCACGGGGCGGGGCGAGATCGAGGCGTCGCGCATGGTATAGAACGCGCCCTCGAAGCTGACTTTCTCCTCCGACCAGAGGCGGGAGAGGATTTCCAGCCCTTCATCGGTCCGGCGCGCGCCCTTGTCGAACGCCTCGCCGCGCACCTGCCATTCCGGCCCGCGCGGACTGCCGACGCCGAACGCCGGCAGCAGGCGCCCCCCGCTCAGCATGTCTATGGTGGCGCATTGCTTGGCGAGCAGCAGGGGGTCGCGCAGACCGACCGAGGCGACATTCATGCCGAATTTGATCCGCCGCGTGCGGCCGGCAATGGCCGCCATGGCGCTCATGCACTCCAGGATCGGCTGGCGGGAGACCAGGCGGTCCGTCTGCCAGAGCGAATCCACGCCGCCTTCCTCGCAAAGATCGACCCAGCGCCAGAAGGCGCCGGCATCCGAAAACGGAAAATCCGCCAGTCCCAGTCCGACCCCGATGCCCATGACGCGGCGCTCCTGCTATATCCTGCAAGGACTATACTCGAGAGACTCGACAGCCGGGAGCGGCGCCCATGCAATTCGGTTTCAGCATTCCCAATCGCGGCCCCATGGCCACGCCGGAGGCCATAAGGACGCTAGCGCAGAAGGCGGAGGACTGCGGTTTCGGCCTGCTCTCCGTCGCCGACCATATCGTGATCCCGAAGAGCTACGGGTCGCGCTATCCCTATGATGTCTCCGGCAAGCTCTCCGCCGACTGGGGCGACTGCATGGAGCAGTTGGTGCTGATGACCCATGTGGCCGCGGTCACGACGAAGACGCGCATTCTCTCGGCGGTCATGGTGGCGCCGCACCGCCCGGCGGTGTTCACCGCCAAGGCGATTGCGACCATGGACGTGCTGTCCGGCGGGCGCATCGATGTGGGCGTCGGCGCGGGCTGGCTGCGCGAGGAGTTCGAAGCGGTCGCCGCCCCCGATTTCGATGCGCGCGGGCGGGTGACGGCGGAATATCTGGAGGCGTTCAAGACCCTGTGGACGGACGAGGCGCCTTCCATGGCAGGCGAGCATGTGGCGTTTGACGGCATCGTGTTCGAGCCGAAGCCGGTGCAGCGGCCGCATCCGCCGCTCTGGACTGGCGGCGAGAGCGGGCCGGCGCTGCGCCGCGCGGCGCGCTATGCCGATGTCTGGTTCCCCATCGGTGCCAATCCGCGCCATCCGCTGGACACGGTGGCGCGTTTCGCCGCCGGCGCCGCCCGGATGCGCGCCGAAGCCGAGCGGATCGGCCGCGACCCGGCGGACATTGCGCTCGCCTTCTCGGCCAATTGGTATCGGGAAGACCAGACTCGCGAAAACGACGAAGGCGCGCGCTTTATCCTGACCGGCTCGGATGAACAGGTGGCGGAGGATGCCGCCGCGCTTGGCGAACTCGGCGTCTCGCGGCTCATGTTCAACTTCCTGCGTCCGAGCCTGGAGGAGACGCTCGCGGCCATAGACCGCTTCCGCGAGACTGTCATGGCGAGGCTCGACTCATGACCGCCGAACCGGAGACGGCGGGCATCGGGGAGGTGCGCTTCAACGAGGCGGGGCTGGTGCCGGCGGTCGCCCAGGCGCATGACACGGGCGAGGTGCTGATGATGGCCTGGATGAACCGCGAGTCCCTGGCCGAGACGCTGCGCACCGGGCGCGCCTGTTACTGGTCGCGCTCGCGCAGGGCGTTCTGGCGCAAGGGCGATACCTCCGGCCACATCCAGCGCGTGCGCGAATGCCATCTCGACTGCGACGGCGACACCATCTTGCTTGTGGTCGAGCAGACCGGCGCCGCCTGCCATACCGGCGCGCGAAGCTGTTTTTTCCGCCGCATGGAAGAAGACGGGAGCGCCTCGGCATGATTGCGCCGATGCGCTGGCTGGCGGCGGGTCTTGCCTTGCTGGCGGCCGGCTGCGCGACCGCGCCGCCTTCCAATCAGGGCGATCTCTGCGCCATATTCGACCAATATCCGGACTGGTACGACTATGCCCGGGCGAGCGAAGGCGCGTGGGGCACGCCTGTGCCGGTTCAGATGGCGTTCGTGCGCCATGAATCGAGCTATCGCAGCCATGTGCGGCCGCCGAGGAAATGGTTCTGGTTCATTCCGCTCGGCCACCCGACATCAGCGAAGGGCTATGCGCAGGCGCTGGATGCGGTCTGGGGCGAATATGAGGCGGAGCGCGGCGGGCTGTTCCGCAGCCGCTCGGACATGGAAGACGCGCTCGACTTCATCGGTTGGTACAACCGGAAGACCCAGCGCCAGCTCGGCATTGCCCGTAACGATGCCTTCAATCTCTATCTGGCCTATCACGAGGGGCGCGCCGGCTACAAAAGCGGCAGATGGAAGAAGAAAGCCGGCGTGCAGGCGACCGCGCGCAAGGTGGCGGACACCGCCAAACGCTACAGCGCGCAACTCGATCGGTGCGAGGCCCGCTTCCGCTGCGATTCCTGGTATCAGATCTGGCCGTTCTGCAGCTGATTGCCCGCAGTCAGGGGACAGTGTCTCAGTGCAACATTGGGACTCGCTGCTGCATTCATCCGTCGCCGCCGCATTTGCATTGCGGGCAAGCCGTGCCAAGCTGGCGGGGCTATGCGATATGATCCGAAGAGCTTTCGGGGGCTGACCTTCCACGACGCCCTTCCGGCATTCCGGGGCGGCAGCGATTCACCGCGCGGCTATCTGGAGCGCTGCCTCGAAACGATAGCGGCGCGGGAGCCGGCGGTGCAGGCCCTTGCCGCGGTGGATGTGGACGGCGCGCGCCAGGCTGCGGACGCCAGCACGGCGCGCTGGCGGGCCGGGCGGCCGCTCTCGCCCATTGACGGTATGCCGGTCGGCGTCAAGGACCTGCTGGAGACCCGGACCATGCCGACCCGCATGGGCTGCGAGGCATACCGCGACAATTTCCCGAAGCGGGACAATGCAGCGGTTGCGGCGCTGCGCGGGGCCGGCGCCCTGGTGCTGGCCAAGACCGTGACGTCGGAGCTTGGCGGCGCGCATCCGGGCCCGACCACCAATCCCTTTGACGAGACGCGCACCCCGGGCGGCTCTTCCTCCGGTTCGGCGGCGGCGGTGGCGGCCGGGATGCTGCCGGCCGCCATCGGCACCCAGGTGGGCGGCTCCATCATCCGCCCGGCGGGCTATTGCGGCAATATCGCCCTCAAGCCGAGCCGGGGCGCGATCAACCGCGGCGAACGGCAGACGAGCAGCCAGAGCTGCCACGGCGTTCACGCCAACACTGTCGAGGACATGTGGCGGACCGCGGCCGAGATCGCCAGGCGCGCGGGCGGCGATCCGGGGCATCGGGGGCTGGCCGGACCGGCAGCCCCGCCGCCGGCCGAGCGGCCCCGCCGCCTTGTCGCGATCGAGGGTGCGGGCTGGCCCCTGCTCGACGACCGGACAAAGACCGGCTTCGGCCGCGTGCTGGAGGCAGTGGAAGCCGCCGGCACTGTCGTGCTGCGCCCGGAAGACGACCCGGCGCTGGCCGCGCTCGACGCGGCGCTCATGCAGGCGCAGCCGGTCTGCTATGCGATTATCGGATGGGAGAACCGCTGGCTGCACCGCGCGCTCGCGGATCTCGGGCCGGACGCTATCAGCTTCCGCGCCCGCCAGTCTCTGGAGCGCGCCGAGGCGATGGCGCTTGCGGACTACTATGAGGCGCTGGAGCTGCGCCGGGCCGCGCAGGCGGCCTGGCGCCGCGCGATGGCGGTGGCAGACGGCGCGCTCATGCTGAGCTGTCCCGGCCCGGCGCATGTCTGGGCCGGCGACCGGCCGGGAGAGGCGCGCCTGGCGCGGCCGACAGGCGATGCGGTGTTCAACACGCCGGCGTCGATCCTGTTTGCGCCTGCCGTGTCCATGCCGCTCATCGGCGTCGGCGGCCTGCCGGTCGGCGTGCAGGTGATGGGCGCCGAGGGCGCGGATGCGCGCATGACGGGTTTCGCCCGCTGGCTGCTGGAGACGATCGAGCCGGTTGCGGTCTGACAGGACAACGGACGGAGGAGACGCGGCCATGATCCCGCTGATCGACCTTTCCCGGAGCCGGCGCGAGGTGGCGGCGGCGCTTGCGGAGACGCTCGAGCATGTCGGCTTCTTCATCATCGTGAATCACGGCGTGCCGCAGAAGCAGATTCGAGGCATTTTCGCCGAGGCGGAACGCTTCCACGCCTTGCCGGACGCGGCCAAGCACGCCGTGTTGATGAACGAGCACAATAACGGCTATATGGCGATGGCGCGTTACAATGTGCGCACCTCGCGCGCGAGCGAGGCGGCGCTGCCGGACATGAACGAGGCCTTCTTCATCAAGCGCGAGCGCGGGCCGGACGACCCGCTGGCCGGCCGGCGCTTCGCCGGGCCGAATAATTGGCCGGAGGGCCTGCCCGGCTTTCGGGAGACGGTGCTGGACTATTGCGGGGCGGTGGACAGGCTGGCGCTGCGCGTGCTGCCGGCGCTCTCGCTGTCGCTCGGCCTGCCGGAAGATTGGTTCGCGCCGCATTTCACCCGCAGCCAGTTCTCCTTCCGGCTTTCGCACTACCCGCCGGTTGCGCGCGAGCCGGGCCGCTACGGCATCGCCCCGCACACCGACACCAATTTCCTGACCTTCCTGGCGCAGTCGGACGTGCCCGGCCTGCAGATTTTGCGCGAGGGCGGCGGCTGGGAGGATGTGCCGTTCGTCGAGAACAGCTATGTCGTCAATACCGGCGACATGCTGCACCGCTGGACCAACGGGCGCTACAAGTCCACACCGCACCGCGCGCAGCCGCCGGTCGGCCGCCACCGCTACGCCGTCCCGTATTTTTTCGGCCCCAATCTCGACGCCGAAATCCGCTGCGCCCCCACCTGCACCGGCCCCGGCAACCCGCCCCGCTGGCCTCCGGTCGTGTATGAAGACCACCTCGCCTGGTGGTACGACGCCAACTACAACGCCGCCGACCAGAAAGATCTCGCGGCAGAGTGAGGCCGTTTGCGGAGCCAATCTTTACAGGTTGGGAATGCGCTTTGGCCATGGTGGAATTCTTTCCGCAATCGCCGATATCGAGCACTCCGGCGAGGATTGAATTTGATGTGTTTGAAAGCTGAAAACCCATAAGCTGTTTGATGTCAGCATTGACGGCAGGAAGAGAGAAAGACCTGAAGTTATACATTCTTGCCGTCACATCAAATTCCGTTCCGGCCTCCCTTGCCGCTCCGCGTTCCCGCCATTGCGGCAGCAGGCGGTCAGGGCAGGTCTGTGAGGGCTGCGGCGGCGAGGCTTCCGATGTGCCCGATCCGTTCGGCCCTGGATGCTCCGGGTGCGGCGCCGGTGGCGAACCCGCCGCTCCGGAGGCCCTTTTGTCCCCCCCGGGGCCTTCGCTGCGTCCTGGCCGAAATGTGACGAAGAGGCGCATCCTTCCGGGTCGCAGCGCAAGACACTCCCGGACAGGCCCCTGGCGCCAGTTTCTGTCGCGAATTTTGCCGCTTACGGGCGAGAGCAGGGTTGTCACGGAAGCGCCGTAACGGTAACTTTGTGCGTCACCGTGACTCCGGAGGTGGTCGTCGTGCCCCCCCCCCCCCCCCCCCCCCGAAAATTTGGAGCATTGCCGCCGGGGCATCCGGTTGTCTGCGGGCTTTGCTTTCAGGGTGTGCGTGAACAGAGCCGGCGGGCTTCAGGGGCCGTCGGGCAGCCCGGCGGCCGGCGCTTTCTGATGGCCGTTCCCTGGCGTTCCGTCTCGCGGCAAATCCTCCGGGGGGGGGGGGGGGGGGGCACACTCCCTGGACCCGGAGGTCATGCGCATTAACGGCAGCCCCCATGCCCGTTGACGGGTAACATCATGCGCCGGGGGTTCTGCTGGCTGCTCGGACTTCTGCCGCTGCTGTTCGCAGCAGCGGCGACCGGCCAGGAGAATCAGGACTATTACATCGTTTACGAAGGCCAGGAGCACGAGATCCCCTGGATCTTCACCGGCAACAAGTCGGGGCCCTATTTCTACGCACGGCTCTGGTTCAAGACGAGCTCGGGCGCTGACGGCGAATATCTTGAAATCACGGATCCCGAGCTTGATGCCAACGGCGCCGGTTATCTGATTCAATTCACCAAGGAACAAGTGGATAACAACACCCCCGTGAACTTCAAGGTAAGGGGTGTGGAACGCGACGGCCCGCAAAGCGGCGATCGGGGCGCGCGAATTTTCGTCAGCGAGGGGAACTCGACCAATATCAATCTCGGAAACGAAAAGGCGATCACCTTCACGCTGCGCGAGTTTCCCAAAATTCTCGTCTCCCAGCGCGTGGATGACCCCGATTTCAGCGAGAACAGCCTGACCGTCACCGAAGGCGACTATGTCGAATACAAGCTCGCTCTGAGCCTGAGGCCGATCGGCGGCCAAACCTCGCTCAGCGTTCATTACGACCATCCGGATGTGAGTGTCTCGCCCGGCTCGGTCACCTTCCCGCGGGACACGAACGACTGGAAAAGCGGCCGAGTGCTGCGGGCGACCACCACCGAGGATGACATAGCGCAAGGCGACCGCACGGTTCTGCTCAGCCACCTTGCCACCGGCGGCGGGTATTTTGGAGTCCTCAGGCACATCAGCCTGATGATCGAGGACGACGATACCGCGGGCATCGAGCTTTCCTCGGAGTCAGTGCGCGCCTCCGAGAACGGGGGCACGGTAACCTACACCGCCCGGCTCACCAGCGAGCCGACCGAGGATGTCATCATCGATCTGACAAGCGGCGACGAAACCATCGCCACCGTCGCGCCCGCCACACTCACCTTCACGGCGGACAACTGGGACACGCCCCAGACGGTGACTGTCACCGGCGTCAATGACGACCTCGACAATATCAATCTGGGCCGCAGCACGACCATCAGCCATGTGGCGAGGGCGGGCGGTGCGGACGAATATGACGGGTTGAGCGCCTCGATGCAGGTGCGCATCGACGACGACGAGCGCAAGGGCATCGCCGTTTCCCACAGTTCGATCTGGGTCAATGAAGGCGCCGAGCAGGTCTATACGGTCAAGCTGAACTCGCAGCCGACGGCGGAAGTGACCGTCAAGACCCGCTTCGGCACCGATGCCACCACTCCGGCTCCCGACTGGGTCAAGGCCGAGCCCGCGGAACTGACCTTCACGGCGGACAACTGGGACACGGCCCAGGAAGTGAAGGTCCAGGGCGTGGAGGACCATGTGGACCGCGGCGACCGGAATTTCACCCTGCTGAGCCACGGCGCAACCGGCGGCGACTATGATGGTTTGACCGGGCGCAGCGTCAATGTCTGGGTGCGCGACAACGACACCGCCGGCGTGACCGTCTCCCGTTCCACCCTCGAACTGCGCGAGACGGCGAGCGACGACGGCCCCTCGGCAGGCGACTACACCGTGGTGCTGGACACGCAGCCCGCCGAGGACGTGATCATCACGGTCGCCAGCGGCGATACTGCCGTCGTCACCGTTTCGACCGCGTCCCTCACCTTCACGACCTCGAACTGGAACACGCCGCAGACCGTTACGGTAACGGCGGTGAACGACGACGTCTCCAATTCCGGCGGATCGCGCCGGGCCACGGTGTCGCACTCGACCACCAGCACCTACTACACCGGAACGATTGGCTCGGTGGCGGCCACCGTGCATGACGACGACGGCGCCTCCACATTCTTCCTTTCGACGAAGGACGAGGTGATCGAGGGCGACAAGACAGTCACCTTCACGGTGAACCGGCGGGGGTCCACCGCCAGCGCGCTGACCCTTGGCGTCGAGGAAGACGAAGCCGACACCGATCCCGTCAGGGCGATCCCGGAGGTGGACTACGAAGTGTTGGACAAGGTCGGGCGCTGGGCCCCCGTGACCTTCGCCGCCGGCTCGGCGACCTCCTCGGACCTGCGGGTGCAGTTGATAGACGATGAAATCGTGGAGCCGCCCGAGGACCTCGTTCTTTCCCTCTGGGACGCCGCCACCAGGATCCGCTACGAGGCGGGCTACCAGCTGCAGGACGACGACATTCCCGCCATCATCCTGTCGAAGTCCTCGTTCTTCGTGACGCCGGACTCCGGGGACTCATGGACGGTCTCCCTGGCCAAGCAGCCCTCCGCCGTGCAGGTCACGGTGACCCTGACGACGGACAGAGAAGACCTCAACAGCCAGAAGGACTTCTTCAAGCCCAAGTCGATAACGTTCGGGCAGGATGGCAGCTGGGATGACCCCGAGACGGTGGAGGTCGCGTTGGCGGGTCACAAGCACAAGGAGGTTGGCTTCACGGTCACCCACACGGCGTCTGTGAAAAGCGACAAGGAGAACCGCTATAACGGCGTCACGGCCGGCATCGGCGGAACACTCGTCTCAATACCTAACCTGCAGCTGGACGGGCCGAAATCCGTGACCGAAGGCGCGGGGAATGTCACCTGGACCCTGCGCCGCAGGCAAACCCAGGCGCTCGAGTACCTAGTGACGGCGCGTTACGGCGAATCCTCGTCCACCCAGCTGAGTATTGACGGCGCCACGGGCTTCGCCACGTCCACCGCCGAAGACAGCGCTGCAGCAGATTTCACCCAGACCTTCGCGCCGAACCACGGGACTACCTATTACCACTCCTTCATTTGGGCGGAGGGTTCCGACACCAAGGAGCTTGTCGTGAACATCGGCGATGACCAGGTCGTGGAGGGACTGGAGGAGATTCAGTTCCGCGTGCTGCCCCGGGGACATAAGGCGGAGAAGCAGACGATCATCCCCATCGCCCTGGTGGACAACGACACCCCCTCCATCGTGCTCGGCAGCGAGACCGCGGAAGTCTCCGAAAACGGCGGTACCGAAACCTACACCGTCAAGCTCGGCGCCCCGCCAATGGAAGACGTCACCATATCGGTTGTCTCGGGCGACACCAGCGCCGCCACTGTAAGCTCGGCGACCTTGACCTTCACGACGGAGAACTGGGATGACACGCAGACCGTCACCATAACCGGCGTGAATGACGATACCGACCAGGAAAACGACCAGCGCACGGCAACGCTGACCCATACCGCGACCAGCCCCGCCGCCTGGACCTCCGCCGAGGCGCAGGAGTTGACCGTCACCGTCACCGATGACGAGGCGACGCCGCTGAGCCTCGCAGCCGTAGACGACCAGACCTGGATGCAGAACTCGGCGATCACCAAGCTGACCCTGCCCGAAGGCAAGGGCGGCAAGACACCATTGACTTACACGCTGACGCCGGCCTTGCCCGCCGGCCTCACCTGGACCGCCGCCGAGCGCACCATCACCGGCACGCCCACCGCGGCGGCCGCCGCCGAGGAATACACCTACACGGTGACTGACGCCGACAGCGCGACCGCCGCGCAGACCTTCTCGATCACCGTGACCGCCGACCTGACGCCCACCTTGACCGCGCCCGACGACCAGGTTTTCACCGTCGGCGTGCAGCCGGACACCGTCACCCTGCCGGAAGCGACCGGCGGTGACGGAACCCTGACTTACACGCTGACGCCGGACCTGCCCGCCGGCCTCGCCTGGACCGCCTCGGCCCGCACCATCACCGGCACGCCGACGGAATCGGCGGCCGCCGCGGACTATACCTACAAGGCCACCGACGCCGACGGCGACGAGGCCGAGCAGAAGTTCAGCATCACGGTCAATCCCGATCTCTTCCCGTCCCATGGCAACGTTGCCAACCAGACCTTCCTCGAGAACAGCGATGTCGGCACGGTGACGCTGGCGGCGGCGACCGGCGGCAATGGCACCCTGACCTACGCGTTGACGCCGGACCTGCCCGCCGGCCTCGCCTGGACCGCCTCGGCCCGCACCATCACCGGCACGCCCACCGCCGAGGTCGGCGAGACGGAATACACCTATACCGTGACAGACAAGGACGGCGACACGGACGCGCTGACCTTCACCATCACCGTAAGTCCCGATCTCTCGCCGACTCTGAAGGCCCCCAATGATTTCGTCTTCACCGTTGATGTTGACATCGGCACGGTCAAGCTGCCGGCCGGCAGCGGCGGCAATGGCGACCTCAGCTACGAACTGCCCCAGGCGCAAACGCAGCTTCCCCCCGGCCTCACCTGGAACGTCTCCGCCCGCACGATTACCGGCACCCCCACAAGCGAGGTCGGCGAGACGGAATACAGCTATATCGTGAAGGACGAGGACGGCGATTCGGCCGAGCAGACCTTCACCATCACCGTTGTCGAGGATCTGACCCCGGCCCTGGACGACCCCGGCGACAAGACATTCGTCCAGAACTCGGCCGGGTCCGCGCAGCTTCCGAAAGCGACCGGCGGCAATGGCGCCCTGGCTTACGCGCTGTCGCCGGAAACGCCGGACGGCCTCACCTGGAACGCATCTTCCCGCACGATCAGCGGCACGCCGACGACAGCGGCGGCAGCGGCGGACTATACCTACAAGGCCACCGACGCCGACGGCGATGAAGCCGAGCAGACCTTCACCATCACAGTGGCGGCGGATCTCGCGCCGACGGTAACCAAGCCGGACGACCTGGAGATCTTTCAGGGCGTTGCCATGACTACGGAAACCTTGCCGGCAGCGACCGGCGGTAATGGCGACCTCAACTACGAACTTTCTCCCGCTTTGCCCGAGGGACTGAGCTGGGATGCTTCCGCTCGCACCATCACCGGCACGCCGACCAAGGCGTCCGCCGCGAGCACCTTCGCCTATAGCGTTCACGACGAGGACGGCGACGAAGTCGCCAAAACCTTCAGCATTACCGTGCGTCCCCCCGCCATCAGCCTGAGTCTGGGCCAGACCGAGGTGGCCGAAAATGTGGCAACGGCGCCGGACATCAGGGTCACCGCATCGATTACCAATGCGGCCCGTTTCCCCGCGGACAGTGATCTCACGGTGTCGGTAGGCCCTGGCGGCACCGCGACAGAAGGCACTGACTACAAGGCGGTTGATGATTTTACGATCCGGATTCCGAAGGACACCGAATCGGCGAACGGCAGCTTCAAGTTCGACCCCGAAGACGACGAGCTGGACGAGGGAAGCTACGAGACGGTGACGATCTCCGGCACCCTGGCAGGCTCCACCGTCAGTGGCGTGAACTTGCAGATCACCGACGACGACAGCAAGGGCATCGTGCTGTCGAAGACGGAAGTGTCCGTGGGCGAGGCTGGCGCCACGAATACCTGGACCGTAAAGCTCGGCAGTCAGCCCACGGCGGAAGTGACAGTCGCCGTGGCGAGCGACGCCACCGGCAGTGCGACGGTATCGCCCGCAAGCCTGACCTTCACGACGGAGAACTGGGATGACACGCAGACGGTGACGGTAACCGGCGTCAACGATGATTTCGACAACACCGACAACCAGCGCAAGCTGAATGTGAGTCACGAGGCCAGCGGCGGGGACTATCAGGACCTCGAGGCGGATGTGGCGGTGACGGTGACCGACGACGACACGCGCGGTCTGGCTCTGCCGAGCCAGCCGCTGAGCGTGGGCGAGGCCGGCGGCACGGCGACCTACAAGGTGAAGCTGACGAGCAAGCCCACGGCGGAGGTGACGGTTGAGGTGAGTTCAGACGACAAGTCTGCCGCCCTGGTGTCGGTTGGCGATGGCGAGCCGGCGGAGTCGGTGGACCTGACCTTCACCACGGAGAACTGGAACACCGAGCAGACGGTGAAGGTCACTGGCGTCAACGACGACTACGACAACGCAGGCGGCGGGCGCGACGTGACTCTGGACCATGATGCCAGCGGCGGCGACTACGGGGACGTGGAGGGTTCTCTGACAGTGAAGGTGCAGGACCTGGACAGCGCGCCAGAGATCACCTTGAGCGTGAGCCAGTCCTCGGTGGCGGAAGACGTCGAGACGGCGCCGGAGATCACAGTGACGGCGACGGTAACGGGTAGCAAGTTCCCGGAGGACCAGACCCTCAAGGTGAAAGTGGGTGCGACCACCGACACGGCCACCGAAGGCACAGACTACGAGACCGTCAATGACTTCGACATCACCATCGCGAAGGACGCGACCACGGCGACGGGCAATTTCACCCTGACGCCGACGGACGATTCGGTGGCCGAGGGGGACGAGTCGATCAGCGTCGAGGGCACGCTTTCGGGTGTGACGGTGACCGGCACGGAGATCACGCTCGCGGACAACGAAACGAAGAGCGTGAAGGTGTCGAAGAGTTCGGTGACGCTGGACGAGACCGGCTCGAACTCCACGACGACCTACACGGTAGTGCTGACCAGCCAGCCCACCGAGGACGTGACGGTGACCGTGAGCGTGGCGGATACGACCGTCAAGATTTCTACCGATGGCGGGGGCCTGAAGAAGGCCCTGAACCTGAGCTTCACGAGCTCGAACTGGGACGAGACCCAGGAGCTGACGATCACGGCGGTGAACAATTATCTCGACGACCCGGATGACCACCGCGATACCACGATCAGCCATACGGCGAAAGGAGGCGATTACGAGGATCTGTCCGGGGGCAATATCGCGGTGCGGGTCGACGACGATGACGACCCTGCGGAGCTCGCCCTGGGTCTGGAGCCCTCGAGCGTGGCGGAGGATTTGGGTGAGGCCAAGGAGATCAAGGTGACGGCCTCGATCACGAATGGAACCCGCTTTCTGGAGACCAAGACGATTGCCGTGACCGTCGGCGACAGCGGTACGGCAACCGAGGGCACGGACTACGCTGCGGTGTCTGATTTCAGCATCACGATCGTCGGCGGCACGGCCTCGGGCGAGGCGACTTTCGAGATCACGCCGACGTCGGACCGGGTGGACGAGGGGACTGGGGAGACGGTCGGGGTTGCGGGCACGCTGACGGGCTTCGAGGTCAATGGCGCGGACCTGCAGATTACCGACAACGACACGCGGGGCCTGGCGCTGTCGAAGACCTCGGTCTCTGTGGCGGAGGCTGGCGGGACGGAGACCTACACGGTCAAGCTGACCAGCCAGCCGACGGCGGAAGTGAAGGTCACGGTGACTTCGGGCATCGAGACCGCGGCGAAGCTATCGACGGGCACGGGCACGCCGGCCAAGTCGGTGGAACTCACTTTCACTACCGGCAACTGGAACACCACGCAGGAAGTGACGGTGACCGGCGTCAATGACGATGAGGACAATGCGGGCAACAAGCGTGCGGTGACCCTGAGCCACAAGGCGGCCGGCGGCGACTATGGCAGCGTGACGGGCTCGGTGTCGGTGGACGTGAACGACGACGACAGCAGCGGCGTGGTGCTGTCCCCGACCTCCCTGACCGTGGGCGAGAACGGCGGCACGGGCACCTACACGGTCAAACTGGCCAGCGCGCCCTCGGCAGATGTGACGGTGAAGGTGACGTCGAGCAACGACACGATCGCCAAGGTGTCGGTGGGCGAGGGCACGCCAGGCAACACCCTGGACCTGACCTTCACGACGGGCAACTGGAATACCACGCAGGAAGTGAAAGTAACCGGCGTCAACGACAACTACGAAAACGTCAACGACAAGCGGTTGGTGTCGATCAGCCATGCCGCCTCTGGCGGCGGTTACGACGAAACCGCTTCCCTGCAAGTGACGGTGAGCGACGACGATGCACCGGTGATCGGGCTGAGCGTGGACAAGACTTCGGTGGCGGAAGACGTCGAGACGGCTCCGGAGATTACGGTGACGGCGACGCTGTCGGGTTCGATCCGCTTTATCCAGGACCGGATTCTGACCATTCAGGTGGGCAGCAGCGGCACTGCTAAGGAAGGCACCGACTATGCCGAAGTCGCGGACTTCGGGGTCACGTTCCCCAAGGATACGAAGACGGTCACGAAGAAGTTCACACTGAATCCGACCGACGATTTCATAGACGAGGGCGACCATGAGACCGTAGGCATTGGCGGCTGGCTGACCAGAGCCACGGTGAACGGCACCACGGTGCAAATCACCGACAATGATTCCCGGGCGGTGGTGGTCTCGAAGGCCAGTCTGACCGTGGCCGAAAATGGCGGCGAGGACAGCTACACCGTGAAGCTGCGCAGCCAGCCGACGGAGACGGTGACGGTTACGGTGGCTTCGAAAAACGAGGATGCGGCGACGGTGAAGAAGTCCGGCGGCACGGCCGGCAAGACGGTGGATCTGACCTTCACGACGGGCAACTGGAGCACTGCCCAGACGGTGACGGTGACGGGCGTCAATGACGACTATGACAATGGCAGCAAGCGCGACGTATCGATCACTCACGCGGCGACCGGCGGCGATTACCAGGGCGTCAACGGCGATGCGGTAGTCGTATCGGTGACCGACGATGAAGACGCGCCGTCGATCGCGCTCAGCCTGAGCCAGACCACGGTGGCCGAGAATGTCGAGACGGCGCCGGAGATCACGGTGACGGCCACGGTGTCGAACAGCAAGTTCCCCGAGGACAAGACGGTCACGGTGAAGGTGGGCGCGAGCGGCACGGCGACCGAAGGCACGGACTACAAGACGGTCGACGATTTCGACATCACGATTACGGCGGGCGATACGACGGCGACGGGCACGTTCACGCTCGACCCCGAAGACGACAAGCTGGACGAGGGCACGGGCGAGACGGTGGGCATCGCCAGCGAACTGTCGGGCTTCACCATTTCCGACGTCACGCTCACCATTACCGACAACGACAGCAAGGCCGTGGTGCTGTCGAAGATCACGGCGTCGGTGGGCGAGGATGCTGATACGGACACCTGGACGGTGAAGCTGGGGAGCCAGCCGACGGCGGATGTGACGGTGACGGTGGCGAGCGACGCCACGGGAGCGGCGACGGTGTCGCCCGCGAGCCTGACCTTCACGACTTCGAACTGGGGCGACACCCAGGAGGTCACGGTCACTGGCGTGAACGACGACTACGACAACACGGACAACAAGCGCACGGCGACGGTCAACCATACCGCCGCCAATGGCGGCTACAACGGCATCAAGTCAGCGGTGACAGTCACGGTAAACGACGATGACACCAGCGGCCTGGCTCTGCCAGCCAGCCTGGCGGCAATCGCCGAGAACGGCGGCACGACGAGCTACACGGTGAAGCTGACGAGCAAGCCCACCGCGGAAGTGACAGTCTCGGTCACCTCAAACAACAAGGCGGCGGCGAAAGTGTCGGTGGGCGATGGCACACCGGCCGAGAAGGTGGACCTGACCTTTACCACGAGCAACTGGGACGACCTGCAGACGGTCAAGGTAACAGGCGTCAACGACGACTACGATAATGCCGGCGGCGGACGCGATGTGAAGCTGAGCCATGCGGCCAGCGGCGGCGACTATGGCAGCGTGACCGGCTCGCTGGACCTGCGGGTGACTGACGACGACAGCGCGCCGGAGATCACGTTGAGCGTGAGCCAGTCCTCGGTTGCGGAAGACGTGGAGACGGCTCCGGAGATCACGGTGACAGCCACGGTAACGGGCAGCAAGTTTACCGAAAGCAAGACGGTCAGCGTTGCAGTCGGCGCAAGTGGAGATTCAGCGACCGAAGGCACGGACTACGAGACGGTTGACGCCTTCGACATCAGCATCGCCAAGGACGCCACTTCGGCAACGGGCACCTTCACACTGACCCCGAAAGACGACGACCTCGACGAGGACGACGAGACGATCAGCGTCACTGGCACCTTGTCGGGAGTGACTGTAAAGAACACGTCCATCACGCTGAAGGACAACGAGACGAAGAGCGTGAAGGTGTCGAAGAGTTCGGTGACCCTGGACGAGACTGGCTCGAACTCCACGACGACCTACACCGTGGTGCTGACCAGCCAGCCCACCGAGGACGTGACGGTGACCGTGAGCGTGGCGGATACGACCGTCAAGATTTCTACCGATGGCGGGGGCCTGAAGAAGGCCCTGAACCTGAGCTTCACGACTTCGAACTGGGACGAGACCCAGGAGCTGACGATCACGGCGGTGAACAATTATCTGGATGACCCGGATGACCACCGCGATACCACGATCAGCCATACGGCGAAAGGAGGCGATTACGAGGATCTGTCCGGGGGCAATATCGCGGTGCGGGTCGACGACGATGACGACCCTGCGGAGCTCGCCCTGGGTCTGGAGCCCTCGAGCGTGGCGGAGGATTTGGGTGAGGCCAAGGAGATCAAGGTGACGGCCTCGATCACGAATGGAACCCGCTTTCTGGAGACCAAGACGATTGCCGTGACCGTCGGCGACAGCGGTACGGCAACCGAGGGCACGGACTACGCTGCGGTGTCTGATTTCAGCATCACGATCGTCGGCGGCACGGCCTCGGGCGAGGCGACTTTCGAGATCACGCCGACGTCGGACCGGGTGGACGAGGGGACTGGGGAGACGGTCGGGGTTGCGGGCACGCTGACGGGCGGCTTCACGGTCAACGGCGCGGACCTGCAGATTACCGACAACGACACGCGGGGCCTGGCGCTGTCGAAGACCTCGGTCTCTGTGGCGGAGGCTGGCGGGACGGAGACCTACACGGTCAAGCTGACCAGCCAGCCGACGGCGGAAGTGAAGGTCACGGTGACTTCGGGCATCGAGACCGCGGCGAAGCTATCGACGGGCACGGGCACGCCGGCCAAGTCGGTGGAACTCACCTTCACTACCGGCAACTGGAACACCACGCAGGAAGTGACGGTGACCGGCGTCAATGACGATGAGGACAACGCCGGTGACAAGCGTGCGGTGACCCTGAGCCACAAGGCGGCCGGCGGCGACTATGGCAGCGTGACGGGCTCGGTGACCGTGGACGTGAACGACGACGACAGCAGCGGCGTGGTGCTGTCTCCGACCACCCTGACCGTGGGCGAGAACGGCGGCACGGGCACCTACACCGTCAAACTGGCCAGCGCGCCCTCGGCGGACGTGACGGTAACGGTAACGTCCAGCAACGACACGATCGCCAAGGTGTCGGTGGGCGAGGGCACGCCAGGCGACACGCTGAACCTGACCTTCACGACGGGCAACTGGAATACCACGCAGGAAGTGAAAGTAACCGGCGTCAACGACAACTACGAAAACGTCAACGACAAGCGGTTGGTGTCGATCAGCCATGCCGCCTCCGGCGGCGGTTACGACGAAACCGCTTCCCTGCAAGTGACGGTGAGCGACGACGACGCGCCGGTGATCGGGCTGAGCGTGGACAAGACTTCGGTGGCGGAAGACGTCGACACGGCTCCGGAGATTACGGTGACGGCGACGCTGTCGGGTTCGATCCGCTTTATCCAGGACCGGATTCTGACCATTCAGGTGGGCAGCAGCGGCACTGCTAAGGAAGGCACCGACTATGCCGAAGTCGCGGACTTCGGGGTCACGTTCCCCAAGGACACGAAGACGGTCACGAAGAAGTTCACACTGAATCCGACCGACGATTTCATAGACGAGGGCGACCATGAGACCGTAGGCATTGGCGGCTGGCTGACCAGAGCCACGGTGAACGGCACCACGGTGCAAATCACCGACAATGATTCCCGGGCGGTGGTGGTCTCGAAGGCCAGTCTGACCGTGGCCGAAAATGGCGGCGAGGACAGCTACACCGTGAAGCTGCGCAGCCAGCCGACGGAGACGGTGACGGTTACGGTGGCTTCGAAAAACGAGGATGCGGCGACGGTGAAGAAGTCCGGCGGCACGGCCGGCGAGTCGGTAAACCTCAGCTTCACCGAAGACGACTGGAGCACCGCCCAGACGGTGACCGTCACTGGCGTCAATGACGACTACGACAATGGCAGCAAGCGCGACGTATCGATCACTCACGCGGCGAAAGGCGGCGACTACAAGGGCGTCAACGGTGATTCGGTGAAAGTGTCGGTAACCGACGATGAAGACGCGGCGACGATCACGCTCAGCCTGAGTCCGACGAGCGTGCTTGAGGATGTCGGTTCGGCACAGACGATCACGGCGAAGGCTTCGATATCGAACACAACACGATTTGCGGAAAGCAAGACGATTGCCGTGACGGTGGGCGACAGCGGCACAGCAACCAAGGGCACCGACTACGGTGCGGTTGCCGACTTCAACATCACCATCGGCAAGGGCGCGTCGTCTGGAAGTGCAACATTCGAAATCACGCCGACTTCGGACCAGGTGGATGAGGGCAGTGGCGAGACCGTGGGTGTTGCCGGCGAATTGACGGGCTTCACCATCCCCCCAGTCATGCTCACCATCACCGACAACGACAGCAAGGCCGTGGTGCTGTCGAAAACTACGGCGTCGGTGGGCGAGGATGCTGATACGGACACCTGGACGGTAAAGCTGGGTAGCCAGCCGACGGCCGACGTGACCGTGACGCTGGCAAGCAACGCCACCGGCAGTGCGACGGTATCGCCCGCGAGTCTGACCTTCACGAAGGATAACTGGAACAGCCCCCAGACGGTGACTGTCACCGGTGTCAACGACGATTACGACAATACGAACGACAAGCGCACAGCCACCGTCAGTCACACCGCCGCCAATGGCGGCTACACCGGTGTCAAGTCATCGGTGACGGTCACGGTAAACGACGACGATACGCGCGGCCTGGAGTTGCCGAGCCAGCCGCTGAGCGTGGGAGAGGCCGGCGGCACGGCGACCTACAAGGTGAAGCTCACCAGCAAGCCCACCGCGGAAGTGACAGTTACAGTGAAGTCGGACAAGAAGACCGCGGCGCTGGTATCGACAGGAGAGGGCACGCCAGCAGAGACGGTGGATCTGACCTTTACCACGAGCAACTGGGACGACCTGCAGACAGTCAAGGTGACTGGCGTCAACGACGACTACGACAACGCCGGCGGCGGGCGCGACGTGACCCTGGAACACGAGGCCAGCGGCGGCGACTACGAGGACGTGGAGGATTCTCTGGCAGTGAAGGTGACCGACGACGACGGCGCACCAGCGGTTACCTTGAGCGTGAACCTGTCCTCGGTGGCGGAAGACGTGTCGACGGCGCCGACGGTTACAGTTACGGCGGCGGTGACGGGGAGCAGGTTTCCGGAGAGCAAGACGGTGAGCGTTGCGGTTGGGGCGAGCTCGGATTCCGCGACGGAAGGGACGGATTACGAGACGGTTGACGCGTTTGACATCACGATAGCGAAGGGCGCGGCTTCTGCGACGGGGACGTTCACGCTGACGCCGAAGGACGACGATGTGGACGAGGATGACGAGACGATCAGCGTGGCGGGCACGCTTTCGGGCGTGTCGGTGACGGGCGCGTCGATCACGCTGACGGACGACGACACGAAGGGTCTGGTGTTGTCGGAGAGCTCGCTGACAGTGGCGGAGGCTGGCGGGACGGAGACCTACACGGTGAAGCTGAGCAGCGCGCCGACGGCGGATGTGACGGTGACGGTGAGTTCGAACGACGAGAATGCTGCGACGGTGCATAAGTCTGGCGGGACGGCTGGCAAGACGGTGGCTCTGACCTTTACGACGGGCGACTGGAACACCACGCAGACGGTGACGGTGACCGGCGTCAACGACGACCTGGACAACCCTGACAACAAACGGGCCGTGACCCTGAGCCACAGCGCGGCCAAGGGTGGTTACGACAATGTGACAGGCTCGGTATCGGTAGATGTAACCGACGACGACGGCGCACCGACGATCACCCTGAGCGTGGACAAATCCTCGGTGACAGAGAATGTGAGTACCGCGCCCACAATCACGGTGACGGCGACCGTAAATGGCAGCAAGTTCCCGGAGAGCAAGACCCTCAGCGTCGCAGTCGGCGCGACTTCGGACACAGCCACCGAGGGCACCGACTACGAAACCGTCGACGCCTTCGACATCACCATCAACAAGGACTCCACATCAGCAACCGGCACCTTCACGCTGACGCCGGAGGACGACGATGTGGACGAGGATGACGAGACGATCAGCGTGGCGGGCACGCTTTCGGGCGTGTCGGTGACGGGCGCGTCGATCACGCTGACGGACGACGACACGAAGGGTCTGGTGTTGTCGGAGAGCTCGCTGACAGTGGCGGAGGCTGGCGGGACGGAGACCTACACGGTGAAGCTGAGCAGCGCGCCGACGGCGGATGTGACGGTGACGGTGAGTTCGAACGACGAGAATGCTGCGACGGTGCATAAGTCTGGCGGGACGGCTGGCAAGACGGTGGCTCTGACCTTTACGACGGGCGACTGGAACACCGCGCAGACGGTGACGGTGACGGGCGTCAACGACGACCTGGACAACCCTGACAACAAACGGGCCGTGACCCTGAGCCACACGGCTGCCAATGGCGGCTACGGAAACGTGACAGGCTCGGTATCGGTAGATGTAACCGACGACGACGGCGCACCGACGATCACCCTGAGCGTGGACAAGTCCTCGGTGGCAGAGAATGTGAGTACCGCGCCCACAATCACGGTGACGGCGACCGTAAATGGCAGCAAGTTCCCGGAGAGCAAGACCCTCAGCGTCGCAGTCGGCGCGACTTCGGACTCAGCCACCGAAGGCACCGACTACGAGACAGTCGATAACTTCGACATCACCATCAACAAGGACTCCGCCTCCGCAACCGGCACCTTCATGCTGACGCCGAAGGACGACGATGTGGACGAGGACGACGAGTCGATCAGCGTGGAGGGCACGCTGTCTAGCCCGGATTTCTCACGGGCTGCATTTGTGTAGTGAGTTGGGGGTTTTGTCTGGCATAGCGGTGTTGTCCGTGTTGGGGCGCGCAGGGGGGGTGCTTGCGCTGTTGGCGCGGTGTGATTTGGGGTCTTGTGTCTGTGTTGTTGTCGGGCGGGTTCGGTTGGTCCCCTTGCTCTGGGGTCAGGTGGATAATCGCTGGTGTGCGAGGGTGAAGACGTCGGCGTGGGGGCAGGCGGCGGCCATGGCGAAGCGGATGCGGCGTGTACTGAGGCGCATCTGTGCGCCGATCTTGAGGAGCTTGAGGCGTATGGATCGGCATGTGGCTTTGGCGAGGCGGGTTCCGGCGAGGGCGATGCGTCTGAGTGCCGAGAGCAGCACATAGGCCATGGAGGCGAACCAGAGGCGGAGTTGGTTGGCGCGCATGGTGTGGGCCGAGCTGCGGTCGGCGAAGAGGTCGAGCTGGCATTCCTTGATGCGGTTCTCCATGTCGCCTCTGGCGCAGTAGAGTTTTTCGTAGAGGGTCCGCCGGTCGATGGTGGTCGGGTTCAGCGAGGTGACGAGGAAGCGCGGGTTGGCACCACCCGGGAGCCACTCGGCTTTGCCGACGACACGGCGCTGGCGCGACCAACTGTTCAGGGTGCGATAGCGGAACTCGGTGAACAGGCGGGCCGGCTGGCCGCTCTTGCGCCAGCGCGCCCCGGCCCGCTCCAGGGCCGGGTGCAGGCGGGCCGTCAGGCGCGCATTGCGCGCCAGACCGAAGACATAATCGACGCCATTGTCCTCGCACCACGCCATCAGGGCCTCGCGGGCGAAGCCCGAATCTGCGCGCAGCACGATCTCCACTGCCGGCCAGCGGGCGCGGATCTGCCCGACAATACGCGCCACCTCCTCCAGCGCGCCGGCGCTGGCGTCACTATTCGCCCGCCGCAGCTTTGCCGCCAGGAGATGGTCGCCGCAGAAAATGTAGAGCGGCAGATAGCAGTAGCAATCGTAGTAACCGTGGAAGAACCGCCCCTCCTGACGCCCGTGCAGCGGGTCGTCAGTGGCGTCCAGATCAAGCACCAGACGCGCCGGCGCCTGCTCATGGGCGTCGAGAAACTGATCGACGAACAACGCCTCAATCGCGCCGGCGTCGTGGCCGATGCGGCGATAGCGATGCGCGCCCTCGGGCGCGTGCTCCAGACGGTTCAGCGTCGATTTGCCGGCCAGCGGCGCACAGTCCCGACGACGCCCCTCAAGCCGGCCAAGCGCCACACCCAGCGCCGGATCGTGGCGCAACTCGTCGTGATCCAGCAGGTCCTCGTAGCCCAGCGCAATGGCAAACACGCGCTGGCCCACCAGGGTCGCAACATCGTGCACAACACGATCCGCAGTGCGGCCATCCGAAAAGCACGCCGCAAACCGGTCCACCAGACCGATCGCCCGGTCCGTCGCCCCCAGCAGCAACGCGCCGGTGTTCGACGTCAGCACACCACCGCCAAAATCAGCTACAACCTCGCGCCCTTTAAGGCGTGCAAAACGCATCGCTCCCAGACTACACTCTGCCGGCATCGGGGAACCCCTCTGCATATGATCAAGCCTTTGTCGCAAAAGAACTTTCTCATATGCAGAACCCCGATGCACTCAACATTGTGAGAAATCCGGGCTAGCGTGACGGTGACGGGTACATCGATCACGCTGACGGACAATGACACGAAAGGCGTGACGGTCTCGCCCACCGAATTGAGCGTAAGCGAAAACGGCGGCACCGGCACTTACACCGTCGTGCTGACGAGCCAGCCGACGGCGGAGGTGACGGTCACGGTGACTTCCGGCGATGACGAGGCGGCGAAGGTGTCGGTTGGCGAGGGCACGCCGGCTGACACCCTGGACCTGACTTTCACCACGTCGAATTGGAATAGCGCCCAGACGGTGACGGTGACGGGGGTCAACGACGACCTGGACAACTCTGACAACAAGCGCACGGTGACGGTCAGCCACACGGTAAAGGGCGGGGACTATGAGGGCCTTTCGGCGGACTCCGTGACGGTTACGGTGAACGACGACAACTGGACTGGCACCTTCGACCTGAGCGTGAATCCGGCGACGGTCGCAGAGAACGTGAGCGAAGCCCGGGAGATCACGGTGACGGCGACGATATCGGGGAGCACCTTCCCGATGCCGAAGACGATCAGCGTGCAGGTCGGCAAGAGCGGCGACTCGGCGGTGGAGGGGACGGACTACGCGACGGTTGCGGATTTCGACATCACGATCCCAGCGGATGAGACCTCGGCGACCGGGACCTTCTCCCTTGATCCGACGGATGACTCACTGGTTGAGGGCGCCGAGACCCTGAGCGTGGCGGGCGCGCCGACCGGCATGACGGTCAACGGCACCACGCTTGAGATCACCGACGACGACACGGCATCGCTGGTTGTGGACCCAGCGTCATTGACGGTGCCGGAGGGTTCGACGGCGGGCTATACCGTGAAGCTGTCGGCCCAGCCGAGCGGCGATGTGACAGTGGCGGTCACGGGCGGCGGGAACGGCCTGACGGCGAACAAGAGCAGCCTGACCTTCACGGCGGAGACCTGGAGCACCGCGCAGACGGTGACAGTGAGCGCCGCCGAAGACGGCGATCTGGATTCAGAAACCGCGGCCTTCACCCATACCGCCTCGGGCGGCGGCTATGACGGCCAGACAGCGGCAGTGACCGCGGCATCCGCAGACAATGACAGTGCGCCGGTCCAGCTGAGCGTGAACGTCGACAAGGTGGACGAGTCGGCCTCGCCCCGGGAGGTGACGCTGACGGCCACGATCGCCGGGAAGTGGCCCTACGGGAACGACAAGACGGTGATGGTGGCCGTGGGCGACCAGTCGGACGATGCGGAAGAGGGCGTGGACTATGAGGAAGTATCCGACTTCGAGGTGATGATTCCGGCCGGCGACATGTCGGCGACGGGGACCTTCATGTTGACTCCGCTGAATGACGAACTGCCGGAGTCGGTTGAGATGGTCACGGTGTCGGGCGAGATCACGGATACAGCCGTGAAACCAACAGAGTTCGGAATCATGGACGACGACAAGCCGCCTCTGACTCGATTGCCCACACCGAAAGGTTATGAAGGAAAAGCCCGGGACGAGCACACATTTAGGCTGGCCTTCGACGCAGTGGACGGCATGACGCTCGAGAACACGCAATATCGCGTGAACTCCCTGGCGAATGACGCCGGCTACGGCACCTGGCAGACAGTTGTGTCTCCCGAAGAGGATGTAGCAGGGCGCGTGACGGTGTGGACGTGGAGCGATCTCCATGCCGGCACGGCCTATCTGGCGCAGATACGGGTGTGTCCGGAGACGATTTCGGAAGAGCGGTGCAGCCTGCCCGCCGGACCCGCGACCATCGTGACCCGGCCGGTTGCGCCGATGTCGGCGGCCGCAGAGGGACTGTCGCACTCCGAACTGAAACTGGCATGGAAGATCACGGGCAACGACATTCATCATACCCATGCCGGCTATGAGCTCGGCTACAGCATGGATATAAATGCCGAAACCCCGGCCAACATGCTGGACCCCAAGGCGGCGCCGATCACGGTCAAGGACTGGATGTTCGGCGACATGCCGGCCGACACGCCGTGCAAGCTGTTCGTCCGGACCTGGGCCGCCTATTCGGGCGCGGACACCGAATATACGGAATGGCGCAGCGCAACGGCTGCGACAATGCCGGGAAACAGGCCGCCGACGGTGGGGCCGATAGCGGACCAGAGCCGGCTTCTTGATGACGCATTCTCTGTGGAGGTGCACGCCTCGGATGAGGATGGGGATGCGCTGACCTATTCGGCCCGGAGCGCCCACCCCGGCATTGTCTCCTTATTTCCGGCTTCTCCGCATCCGTATCAACCTGGCTACAAGTTGAAGATCGAGGCACGCGCTGTTGGCAGCACCGAGATCACAGTGACGGTGGAGGACGAGCATGGCGCCAGCGCCAGCACGACCTTCATGATGACCGTGATACAGCCCAACCGCGCGCCCGTGATCCGGCCGATTGCCGACCAGGAACGTGTCGTCGGTTCGGGCGCGCCGCCGGTGGCTGTGAAGGCGAGAGACCCGGATGGGGATGCGTTGCAATACCGGGCGGAGGTGGACAGACCGGATATTGCCGGGGTGATGCCGTCGCAATTGCAGAACTACAAGGACGGCAGCGGATTGACGATCGAGCCGCTGGCGGCGGGCAGCACCAGGGTCACGGTGACGGTGGAGGACGCGCATGGCGCCAGCGCCAGCACGACCTTCACGCTGACCGTGATACAGCCCAACCGCGCGCCCGAGATCGAGCCGATTGCCGACCAGGAACGTCTTGTCGGTTCGGGCGCGCCGCCGGTGGCTGTGAAGGCGAGAGACCCGGATGGGGATGCGTTGCAATACCAGGCGGCGGCGGACAATCCGGATATTGCCGGGGTGATGCCGTCGCAATGGATGGAATATGGAGACGGCAGCGCATTGTCGATCGAGCCGCTGGCGGCGGGCAGCACCAGGGTCACGGTGACGGTGAAGGACAAGCATGGCGCCCGCGCCAGCACGACCTTCACGCTGACCGTGATACAGCCCAACCGCGCGCCCGAGATCGAGCCGATTGCCGACCAGGAACGTATCGTCGGCTCCGACCCGCTGTCGGTGACTGTGACTGCGACTGACGAGGATGGGGATGCGCTGCGCTACCGCGCCGGGAGCGGCAAGCCCGCTATTGCCTCTGTATCTCCCGCGGCATTGACGGACTATGGCCCCGATAAGGGATTGTCGATCGAACCACACGCTGTTGGCAGCACCGAGATCACGGTGACAGTCAGCGACGGCGAGGCCGCGACCACCATATCCTTCACCCTCGCCGTGACCAATCGGGCGCCGGTGCTTGAGGCGATCGGGGATCGGGAGACCGAGGCCGGGGCGGACCCGTTGCAGGTGCGGGTGAAGGCGCGCGACGAGGATGGCCACATGCTGCGCTATCGGGCCGAGAGCAGCGCGCCCGATGTGGCCTCGGTCTCTCCGACGGCGCTGACAGCACTGACCGGGGAGAGCGGTTTGGCCGTTACGCCGCTCCGGGAGGGCCGCGCGGAGATCACGGTGCTGGTGCAGGACGGCCATGGCGGGGAAGCGCGCGGGCGCTTCACGGTAACAGTGACACCGCGGCCGGGTTCCCTCCGGTGTCTGCCATGCGAAATCGAACCGCGCCACGCATTGTCGGTGATCGACACGGTGAGCGAGATGATTGCGGACCGCATCAGGGATGGTTCGGGCAAAGACGCATTGAGTCTTGCGGGCAAGACGGTCCGGGCCAATGCGGCGCCGGAAGAGGAGCCGGCGGACCTTGTCGAGTCCTGGCGTTGGCCGGAGCTGGAGGATGAGCAGTCCCTGCAGGATGAGGCGGTGACGATAGAGGAACTGATCCGCGGCTCATCCTTCCTGCTGCATTTCGGAGGGAGTGGAGAAGACGCCTCCGGCGGTGCGGCGGTGTGGGGCCGCGGGGGTTGGCAGGCCCTGTCCAATTCGTCCGGAGGGCTGGTCTGGAAGGGCTCGCTGCGCAGCGCGCTGCTGGGTGTTGACGCGGCCGCGGGAGAGCAGGCGCGCACCGGCCTGACGCTGTCGCTGTCCAGAGGTTCGTTCGATTGGCGGGACGAGGATGCGTCCGGCGACTACAGAACGGAAATGACGAGCCTGCATCCATGGATCGCCTGGTCGCCGCGGGGCGGTGTGCATGTCTGGGCCAGCGCGGGGTATGGCGAGGGCCGCATCCGCATCGAGGAGGACGGCGGACAGCAAGAAAGCGGGACGGCGCTGTCGGCGCTGTCGGCGCTGTCGGCAGGGATGAGCGGTGAGGTGCTGCGCAGGGGCGGCCTGTCCGTGGCGTTGAAGGGCGAGGCCCTGCTTGGACAGGTGGAAGTCGCAGGAGGAAAGGGCATCGCTCCCCGGACGCTCGAGGCGCAGCGGG
Source organism: Alphaproteobacteria bacterium (assembly GCA_965200785.1). Taxonomy (GTDB): domain Bacteria; phylum Pseudomonadota; class Alphaproteobacteria; order Bin95; family Bin95; genus Bin95. The sequence continues at coordinate 653,713 of CBDAVA010000003.1, forward strand.
TGCGCGTGGCGGCGGAGATTCGCGACCGGCGCCAATTCGAGTCCGGCGGCAGTCTTGAGCCGGTCCTGGAAATTGGCGTCCGCAGCGACGGCGGGGATGCGGCATCGGGAACGGGGGCGGAGTTGGGCGCGGGTCTGGAACTGGTCTCGGGCGGTCTGTCGCTGGATCTCCGGGCGCGCGCCCTGCTTGGCGGCGGGGCGGCGGAAGATCAGGGTGCGGCGGCGGCGTTTTCCTGGGAAGGCGGTGACGACGGCCTTGGCTTCTCGGTACAGGCCAGTTCGAGTTGGGGCGAGTCGTCCCGGGGCATGGACCGCCTGTGGGAGGGCGGCGTTGCGGGCGACCGCGCGACAGAGTTGACAGGGGGCGCCGGCGCCCCGGCCTCGGATGCCGAGATCGGCTACGGGTTCCGTCTGGGGTCCGATGTGCTGACGCCCTATATCGGAGCTTCATCCGGAGGGGCGGCAACCGGGCGCTACCGCCTGGGCAGCCGTTACAGCCTGGCGCAGGGCCATGAATCGGACATTGTCATCGAAGAGACGGAGACCGGCCTGTCGCTGCGCGCCGGCTGGCACTGGCGTTCGTCCGACTCCTTCCGGTTCGGTGTCGGCGGGGAATATTCGCCCTCCGGACACCGCGTGTACTTCCGGGGGCAGCTGCGCTGGTAGGCGGCAAGCACCCCGCGGCCGCTCTCGTTACGGCCCGGTCCAGGGGTAACCCTCCGGGATAGGCCGCCTGTCGCATTTCTCCGGGATCGGGGAGGGTATGCGTTCGGAGGTGGCGCGCCGTCGGTGCCCCCTGTTCGGCAATGCCGACAGGGCAGTCGCTGCATCGCCGACGATCAACCGGTTTACTGCGTCTTGCACGTCCGCGCCCATTTCGGCCGATGTCCACCTCCGTCACCGGACGCTATCATCGCACCGGGAACACTGCACCCGCAATCTGCCGGCCGGCGCCGGCTGCCCGCGCGGCGCCGCCTCAGACGCACCGCCATTGCACCAGGGTGTAAGGCGGGTCTGCGGCCTCGTGGTGCTCGAATACCGCTTCCACCTCCGCGCCGATGCGGACCTGTTGCATAGCGGCGCCGAGGAGGTTGCCGACCATGCGGACATTGCCGGCGTCGGGCAGTTCCACCAGCACGACGATATAGGGCTGGCGGCCGCGGAGTGCGGGGTGGACCGGGTGGTGGTTGCGCTCCCAGGAATAGATGCGCCCCCGATAGACGCCGCCGGGGGCCGGAACCTCCGCCCAGCCGGGGTCGAAAGACCGGCAGGCATGGCAGCACCATTCCGGCCCCCATTGCCAGGTCCCGCAAGCCCCGCAGCGCTGCACCATGAGCCGCTCCTCGCGCGCCGCCGCCCAGAACGGCTCCGTGAGGTCGTCGGGAACAGGGTGCGGCATTCCCTCCGGCAGATAACTCACAGCGCCGCCTCCGCCCCGAACACGGCGCTGCTGACCGGCGTGACCATCGGCCCGGAAGCCACGGCGGAAATCTCCGCCCCTTCGACCTGATTGGGCGACTGGCCGCGGATCTGGCGCACCGCCTCGATATTCAGCTCCAGCCCGTGCATGTAGCATTCCGCCAGATTGCCGCCGCTGGTGTTGAGCGGCAGCCGGCCGCCGCGCCGGGTGCGGCGCGTCTCGAAGCCGGGCAGCGCCTCGCCGCCGCCGTCGGCGCGCAGATTGTCGAGGGTGAGGAACGCATTGGCTTCCTCGGGCGAGAAGAAGCCGTGTTCGACCAGGCTCATCAGCACCCCGCCGGTGAAATTCTCGTAGGACTGCGCCACATCCACATCCGCTGCCGTGATGCCGGCCATGGCGAAGGCGCGCGGGGCCACAGTGGTGAAACTCGATGTGCCGTAGAGCGGCGCGTTATGCACCGGCGCGCCGTTGCGGCGCTCCGAGCCGGCGGCCGCGCCCAGCAGGTAGCAGGGCTTGTGCGGCAGGTCGCGCGCACGCTCGGCCGCCACCAGCAGCAGCGCCGCCGCGCCGTCATTCTCCTGGCAGCAATCGAACAGCCGGAACGGTTCGGCGATCCAGCGCGAGGCGTCGTAGTCTTCCTCCGTCAGCGGGCGTCCGAACATCACGGCGCGCGGGTTCTGCTGCGCGTGGTGGTAGGAGGCCATGGAGATGGCCCGCAGCGCGGACCGCTCGATGCCGTGTTCATGGGCGAAGCGCTGGTAGCGCATGGCGTATTTCTGCGCCGGCGACATGACGCCATAGGGCACGGTGAAGGCGTCATGGCCGCCGGCCGCACCGCCCGCCGCCGCCTGGCCGAAGCGCTGGAACTGCCCCTGGGCGAGCGCGCGGAAGACGACGACACAGCGCGCATAGCCGCAGGCGATGGCCGCGGCCGCATTCGCCACCGCCGCGGACCCGCCGCCGCCGCCGCCGCCCCACTGCATGTTGGAGAAGGCGAGCTCCCGGCAGCCGAGCGCCGCCGCGATGCGCGAGGGGTCGTTGCGGTCATTGGAATAGGAGGCGAAGCCGTCGATCTCGGTCGGATCGATGCCGGCGTCCTCGGCTGCGGCCAGAATTGCCATGAGCGCCAGCTTGAACTCGGCATGGGGGCTCCGCCCGTGCTTCCAATAGGTGGTCTCGCCGACGCCCGCCACCGCTGTCCTGCCCCTGATCGTGAACGCGTCCATGCGCTATCCCCCGCTCTGACGCCCGCGACGGTAGCCGCCCGCCCGCCGCCCGGCAAGGACAGGCGCCGCCGGTTTGCAGGCCGGGCGAAGACGGCTAGGGTCCGCGCGGTATCGAACGAGGAGGCCCGAGCGCCCATGCCGGAGAACAGAACCGTCGCCCGCCTGCTGGTCGAGAGCCTGGAGGCGCATGAGGTGGACCGCGTCTATTGCGTGCCCGGCGAGAGCTATATCGGCCTGACCAGCACGATGGTCGAGCGCAACTCGATCCAGGTCGCGGTCTGCCGGCATGAGGCCGGCGCCGGCTTCATGGCCGCCGCCGACGGGCGGATGCGCGACCGCGCAGGCGTCGCCATGGTCTCGCGCGGCCCCGGCCTCGCCAACGGGCTGGTCGCCATGCACTCCGCCTGGCATGACGCGACGCCGCTGGTGATGCTGATCGGCCAGGTCGAGCGGCGCGACATGGGCCGGCTCGCGCTTCAGGAGCAGAACTATTCCCGCCTGCTCTCCGACATCTCCAAGGAGGTGATCGAGGTCAACGAGCCGGAGCAGGCCTCGGAGGCGATGGCGCGCGCCTTCCATCTGGCCGAGTCCGGCACGCCGGGCCCGGTGGCGGTGGTGCTGCCGGAGGACATCTTCGACGAGGAGACCGCCGCCCCGCTCGCCCCGCCGCGCCCGCGGCCCGTCCCCGCCCCCCGGCCGGAGGACATCGACCAACTCATCGCCATGATCGATGCGGCCGAACGCCCGCTGCTGCTGGCCGGCGGCGCTGCGATGGCCGACGCCGTGCGCGACCCGGCGCTGTTCGGAGATCTGGTCCGCCTCGCCGAGACCTGGACGCTGCCCGTGGTGCCGACCCACCGCCGGCCGCAATTGTTCGATTTCGACCACCCCAATCACGGCGGCTATATGGGCATCCGCGTGCCGGCGGAGCTGCTGGACGAGATGAAGCGCGCCGATCTGATGATCGCGCTCGGCGAGCGGCTGACCGACAGCGTGAGCCAGTCCTATACCTTCCCGACCGCGCCGGAGCCGCAATTGCCGCTGGTGCATGTCTGGCCGGACCCAAACGAGGTGGGCCGCGTCTGGCGCCCGACGCTCGGCATCGCTGCCAGCGCGCATGAGGTCGTCAAGGCGCTGCTGGCCCGCCCCGCGCCTGCCGACGGGGCGTGCCGGCGCGGCTGGGTCGAGGGGCTGCACGGCATCCACCGCCGTCTCCTGGAGCGGCCCTGGGAGCCGGGGAAGGACGGCGTGAACTTCTCCGCCGTGGTCGCGGAGATCGGCAAGCATCTCGCCCCGGATGCCACCGTGACCTCCGACGCCGGCAATTTCGCCACCTTCCTGCACCGCCATATCGGCTTCCGGCAGGGCCAGGTGTTCCTGGCCTCCGTGGTCGGCGCCATGGGGTCGGGGATGCCGATGGCGGTCGCCGCCGCCATTCGCCGGCCGGGCACGCAGGTGGTCGCGTTCATGGGCGACGGCGGCGCGCTGATGATGGGCAACGAGCTCGCGACGGCCTGTCAATACGGGGCCTGTCCGATCGCGGTGATCGCCGATAACGGTATGTACGGCACCATCGGAATGCACTCGCATCTGCGCTATCCGGGCCGCCCCTTCATGGCCGGCACGCGCCTCACCAACCCGGATTTCGCCGCCTGGGCGCGGTCCTTCGGCGCGGAAGGCATTACCGTGGAGGCGGAATCGCAGGTGGAGGAGGCGGTTGCGCGCGCCTTCGCGGTGCGCTCGCGCCCGGTGGTGCTGCATGTGCGCGCCTCGCCGCTCCAGATCAGCGCCTGGCAGCGCTATCAGGACGGCAGCCGGCTGCCCTGACGCCGACGGCGTCGGGCTATACTCCCGGGCTGCGCTTGCGGCTCGGAAAGGAGAGGCATGGTCATGGATGTTCCATTCAGCGGCGGCTGCGCCTGCGGCGCCATACGCTACGAGGTGGCGGGCGCCCCGCGCTATATGGGCAACTGCCACTGCCGCGACTGCCAGCAGGCAACCGGCAGCGCCTATTTCCCGGCCGTGGTGGTGCGGGAGAGCGATTTCACGCTGCTTTCCGGCGAACCGGGCTGGTTCGAGCGGCCCGCCGACAAGGGCCACCCCATGTGGCGCGCCTTCTGCCCCTCATGCGGTTCGCCGGTGTTCCTGGTCAACGGCGCAAACACATCGGCCCGGGCGCTCTATGCGGGCAGTCTGGACGATCCGGCCGGCTACCGGCCGAGCCGGGACATCTTCGTCGGCAGCGCCCAGCCCTGGAACCCCATGCACCCGGACCTGCCCAAGGATGAGGGGATGCCGGGGCGGTAGCCCGCCGGCCGGCGCGGCCCCGCTGCCGGCGCTCGGGGAGTTCGGAGAGAATCGGCCGCGGTCACGCACTGGCCTTTCGGTTTCGGTCTTTATCGGCCGCGCGTACGGCTGTTGCGCGCGGTTCAACAGCGCATGGGGTATAAGCATGACCGTTCTTCTGCCGAGGGTACGATGGGGCTGAATATCAAGAATGACGAAACCTGCCGCCTGGCGCGCGAGTTGGCCGAACTGACGGGTGAGACCATGACCGGCGCGGTCACGGTTGCGCTGCGTGAACGCCTGGAGCGGGAGCGGCAGTTGCGGGGTGCGGACGCCTTGGCCCGCGAGCTTCATGCTATCGGAAAGCATTGCGCAAGTCTTCTGAGGCCAGGACCCTCTGCGGTCGAGCATGGCGCCCTGCTCTATGACGAGCAGGGCCTGCCCCGGTGATCATCGATACCTCGGCTGTCCTTGCCATATTGCTCGGCGAGGCAGATGCGGCGCGCTACGAGAACGCGATTGCAGCGGCGTGGCCGCGCCGTATGTCGGCGGTGGCGCTGCTTGAGGCGGCGATGGTTGTCGAGGGACGGGGCGGCGCGGCCGCCGGCCAAGCGCTCGATGCGGTGCTGGAGAAAGCATCCGTCGAACTTGTCGCAGTCACCGCCGAGCAGGCGACCGCTGCACGCCGCGCCTGGCGCCGTTTCGGCAAGGGCAACCATCCGGCGGCACTGAACTTCGGCGACTGCTTCGCCTATGCGCTTGCCGAGGTGACAGGCGAGCCCCTGCTGTTCAAGGGGGCAGACTTTGCCCGCACTGATGTCAGGGCCGCATTGCCACCGCCCGGGGAAGGCGGTCCTTGACAAGCCGCCGTCCCGGTGGACTCTCCCGGGCCAGCCTATCCGGCGGTCCGGAAGCCCTCATAGCCGTTGGCGGCCACCGTGTCGCAGCGCTGCTTGTAGCGTTCCACGCCCCCGACATAGGGCATGAAGATGCGCGGTTTTCCGGGGATGTTGGCGCCGACATACCAGGAATTCGCGAGCGGGTAGAGCGTACTGTCGGCGACCTCATTATTGTGCCGCACCCAGGCCTGCTCCGCCGCTTCCTCCGGCTCGATGCGGCCGAGGCCGCGTTCGCGCAGATGCTCCAGGCAGCCTGTAATCCAGTCCACATGCTGCTCGCAGGAGAGGATCATCTGGCTCTTCACGCCCGGGCTTTGCGGCCCGGTGACCATGAAGAGATTGGGGAAGCCGGCCATCATGATGCCGAGATAGGTCCGGGGGCCGTCCGCCCATTTTTCGCCGATGGCGGCGCCCGTATCGACGCGAATGTCGATCTCCTTCATCGCCCCGGTCATGGCGTCGAAACCGGTGGCGAAGACAATGGCGTCCAGTTGATAGCGCGCGCTTTCGGTCCGCAGGCCGTCCGGCAGGATCTCCCGTATCGGCGCGCTGCGCACATCCACCAGCGTCACATTATCCCGATTGTAGGTCTCGTAGTAATTCGTGTCGAGAATCAGCCTCTTGGTGCCGATCGGATGGTCGTTCGGGCAGAGACGTTCCGCCGTTTCGGGGTCCTTCACCGTTTCGCGGATCTTCCGGCGCACGAATTCGCAGGCGGTGTCGTTGGCCTCCCTGTTGGTCAGCAGGTCGGTGAAGGCATAGAGGAAGCTGATGCTGCCGCCCTCCTGCCATTTCTCCTCATAGATGCGGTTGCGTTCTTCCGGCGTCGCGTCGAGCGCCGATTTTTCGGGCGGGGGGTATCCGGCTATGCCGAAGGGTGTCGAATAGGCGGCGCGGCGGCGTTCGGCGTAATCCGATTTGTGGCGGCGCTCCTTTTCGGCGCGCATCGGCTCATTGCGCGCCGGCAGGCTGAAATTGGCGGTGCGCTGGAAGACATGCAGATGCCGGGCCTGGCGCGCGATATGCGGTATCGACTGCACGCCGGAGGAGCCGGTGCCGATGACGCCGACCCTGAGCCCGGTGAAATCCACCCCCTCATGCGGCCAGAGGCCGGTGTGATACCAGCGCCCCCGGAAGGTTTCGAGGCCCGGATAGCCGGGCGTGCGCGGGGTGGAGAGATTGCCCGCCGCCATGATGCAGAACGGCGCGGACACGGACCGGACGGCGCCGGTCTCCAGAGTCTCCGCCTCCAGCGTCCACAGGCCGGACCCGCTGTCGAAATGCGCCGAACGGATGCGCGTGCCCAGCTCCACATCGCGGCGCAGATCGAACCGGTCCGCAACATGGTTCACATAGTCGAGAATCGCCGGCTGGGTTCCGTAACGCTCCGGCCAGCGCCATTCCTGCTGCAGGTCTTCGGAGAAGGAATAGGAGTATTCCAGGCTCTCGACATCGCAGCGGCAACCCGGATAGCGGTTCCAGTACCAGGTGCCGCCGACGCCTTGCCCGGCTTCGAAGGCGCGCACCCTGAAACCGGCCTGCCTGAGCTTGTGGATCGCATAAAGGCCGCCGACGCCCGCGCCGACGATTGCCACATCCAGGTCCTTACCGCTCATTCCGCCCCGCTGCCGCCCGCCGGCCCGGCGGACAGCGCCCGAAACGCCGCGGCCGGGCTGCCCGGCATGAAAGAAAATCTGGCGCGCCCGGGAAGACTCGAACTCCCAACCTTCTGATCCGTAGTCAGACGCTCTATCCGATTGAGCTACGGGCGCTGTTCAAGAACGCGGACACTAGCCCCGCTCCGGCGCGAATGCAACTCTCCAGAGGGTGCCTATGCGCCTGACAGGCAGGGGCCGGGGCAGGGAAGAGAACCGGCGCGCGCGCAGGCTGCAATTCGCCCGCCGGCCCCGGAAGATAAACCGTTGTCAGAGGGCGCGTCGTCGCGCTACTGTTTGCAGGGAAGGGCGGGGAAACCGATGGAAGTTCTGGCGGACCGTATGCGACAACGGATTTGCATGAGCGCCCTCCTGCTCGGCGGGCTTCTGGGCGTCACGGGATGCGCGAACCCGAATGCTGGTTTGCCGCCCGGCTCGACGCGGGTTGCGGTGGCCGAGAAACCGGCGCCGCAGGTGGTGCAGGCTGCGCCTGTGGTTCGCGAAGCGCCCGCAGCGCCGGCAACGGGAGGAGACAGCTTCGTCACCCGCAAGGTCCGGCAGTTGGAGGCGGAGGCGGACGCGCTGTCGGACATGCTGGACGGCCTGGAGAAGATCCACACGGCGCTGCGGGACGGCGCCCGCCGGCGCATCGAGGGCTACCATGCGCGGGTTGGCGCAATCGAGGCGCGCCTCAAGATCGGGACGACGCGCGCCAATCCGAGGCTGCGGGCGGAATGGAACGCGGCGCAGTCGATGCTGTCTGAGCTCGACCGCGACGTCGGAGGGTGGGATGTGCTGCGGACCCGCGCCGCCGAGGCCGAAGCCAGGGCGGCGTTCCTGAACGATGCGGTCCTCACGGCATTCGAGTTGTCGGGCGCGGTGGAGGAAGACCATCGCGACCTGCATGTCATCGGCGACCGCGCGGCGCATATGACGGTCACCATCACCCGGTTGCTGGATGACGTTTCCTCCAGCTCGGAGCGGCAGAGCCGCCTGGTGTCGTCCGAGCGCCGGGAGCTTGCCCTGCTCGCGGAAGCCATCGACGCCGGCAGCCTCGGGAACGGTGTGGCGAGCGGGCCCTACTCCACACGGACGGAGGCGGACCGGCCCCTGGCGGTCATCCGCTTCGACAGCCCGAATGTCGCCTATGAGGAGGCCTTGGGGGCGGCCGTCGAGCAGGTGCTTGCCCGCCGGCCAGGCGCAGCCCTGGAAGTGGTCGGCATCTCGCCGGGAGGCAGCATGGCGGCTGCGGCGGACTATGCCGACAAGGTGCACAGAAGCCTGCGCCGCATGGGTGTCGCGGCCTCCCGGGTGAGAATCGCCACGCGCATCGACAGCGGGGCGAGTGTGGAGGAAGTGCGCCTCTACGTGCGCTGAGCCTTGCTGCCGCCGGACCGGGCGAGCAAACGATCAACCAGCGCGCCGTCGAGGCCGGCTTCGCGCAGCACTTCCTCCGTATGCTGGCCCGGAAGGGGCGGCGGGCGGTCTATGGCGCCGGAGCCGTGCTCAAGCCGGAAGCCGGAGCCGACCAGGCGCATCGGACCCCAGGGGCCCTCGATTTCCTGCAGCACATCGCGATGCGCAAGCTGCGGATGCGCCACGGCGTCGGCGATGCTGCGGATGCGCGCCGAGGGCGCGCCGGCTTCCTCCAGCCGGGCCTCCCAGACTTCCGCGCCGCCCTGGGCGAACGCGGCTTCGATGATGGCGCGCAGCGCGTCGGCGTTGCGGCTGCGCGCGTCCCAATCCGCAAACCGCGGATCCTCGAGCAGGTCCTCGCGCCCGAGCGCGGCGCAGAGCGCCCGGAACTGCTTCTCATTGTTGACGGCGAGCAGCAAATGCCCGCCGCCCGCCCGGAAGAGGTTGGCGGTCGGCTTGCGGCTCACCGCCTGGTTGCCATATTGGCCCTGCAGGTGGCCCGCGACCAAATATTCCACCACCGCCGGCGAGAGGAACGAAAGCGCCGCGTCGAGCATCGACACATCGACCGACTGGCCTTTCCCGGTATGGCTGCGCTGGAACAGCGCGCTCGCGACGGCGAAGGCCGCGGTCATGCCGCCGATGGCGTCGCAGACGGCGAAGCCCGCCCGCACCGGCCCCGTCTCCGGATGGCCGGTGACCGACATGATGCCGGAAGTGGCCTGGATCCTGCCGTCATAGGCCGCCGTCTCGCGCCAAGGTCCGTTCTGGCCGAAGCCGGACACCGCGCAATAGATCAGTCTCGGGTTTACCGCCGAGAGCGCCTCATAGCCCAGGCCCAGCCGGTCCATGACCCCGGGCCGGAAGTTCTCCATCACCACATCGGCGCTCTTCGCCATGTGCCGCAGCGCGGCGACGGCGTCGGGGTCCTTCAGGTCGAGCGCGAGATTGCGCTTGTTGGCATTGGCCGACGCCCACATCGGGGCCATCGCGCGGTCCGACCATTCCTTCGACGGCGGCGAGAAGCGCATGTCCTCGCCGCCCGGGCGCTCGATCTTGATGACATCGGCGCCGAGCAGCGCCAATTGGTAACTCCCGAACGGTCCGGCAAACACCTGGGTGAAATCCAGGATGCGGATACCGGAAAACGGCCTGGTCATGTTGCGGGTCCTTCCTCGCGCGCTATGCTCGCGCCACCATAATGCCGAAAGGGGGCGATATCGCCATGGGCGCGCTGGACGGGGTGAGGATCGTGGAATTCGCCGGCATCGGGCCGGGGCCGTTTTGCAGTATGCTGCTTGCGGATATGGGCGCGGACGTGCTGCGCGTGGACCGGGCGGCGAATGTCGGCAAGGAGGCCGAACATCCGCGGTTCAACACCCTGCTGCGGGGCCGCAAGAATGTCGCCATAGATCTGAAGCATCCCGAGGGCCGCGAAACGGCGCTCAGGCTCTGCGACCGCGCGGACGCCATCGTCGAGGGGTTTCGCCCTGGCGTCATGGAGCGCCTGGGCCTGGCGCCGGACACGCTGCTGGAGCGCAATCCGAAGCTCGTCGTCGGACGCATGACGGGATGGGGCCAGACCGGCCCGATCGCCCACACCGCCGGGCACGACATCAACTATATCTCGCTCTCGGGGGCGCTCCACGCCATCGGAGAGGAAGGCGGGCCGCCGGTGCCGCCGCTCAATCTGGTCGGCGATTTCGGCGGCGGCGCGCTCTACATGGCTGTCGGCATTCTGGCCGGCATCATCGGCGCGCGTGCGACCGGCCGGGGCCAGGTGGTGGACTGCTCGATGGTCGAGGGGTCGGCCTCGCTGATGACCCCCATGTTCGGCGCGCTCGCCGCCGGGTCGTGGATCGAGGAACGCGGCAAGAACCGCCTCGACAAGGGCGCGCATTATTACAATGTCTATGAAACCGCGGACGGCAAGCATGTCTCCGTCGGCTCGATCGAGCCGCAGTTCTACGCCCTGCTGCTCCGGCATACCGGGCTGGCGGACGCCGACCTGCCGGACCAGCTCGACCGCCCCCGCTGGCCCGAAACGCGCGAGCGCCTCCGTGCGATCTTCAAGACCAAGACCCGCGACGAATGGACGGCCATCATGGAGCAGACCGACATCTGCTTCGGTCCGGTGCTCTCCATGTCCGAGGCCATGGAGCATCACCACAATGTGTTCCGGGGCAGCTTCATCGAGGTGGACGGCGTGCGCCAGCCCGGCCCGGCCCCGGTGTTCGAGGGCACGCCGAGCGCTGTGTCCGGAGGCCCGGCCCATGCCGGCGAGCATACCGACGAGGCGCTGGGCGACTGGGGCTTCGCGGCTGCCGAGATCGCCCGGCTGAACGCCGCCGGAGCCGTGAAACAGCGATAGCGGGCCGGTCTCGCCCGCCATGCTCGCGCCGGCGCCGGTCCGCGCCGACATCCTGCTGGTCGGCGGCGGACACGCCCATGTCGAGGTGTTGCGCCGCTTCGGGATGCAGCCGGTTCCCGGCGTGCGGCTGACCCTGGTGTCGCGCGATCTCGCCACGCCCTATTCCGGCATGTTGCCGGGCCTGGTCGCCGGCGATTACAGCCGTCGCGAGGCGCATGTGGACCTGGCGCCGCTGGCTGCCTTCGCCGGCGCGAGACTGGTGCACGGGGTGGTTTCCGGCCTCGATCTCGACCGCAGCGAGGCGCGGATCGACGGCCGCCCTGCCGTGGCCTTCGACTTCGTGTCGCTCGACATCGGCTCCGCGCCATCGACGGCGGGCATTGACGGGGCGGCGCACGCCCTGCCGCTCAAGCCGGTGGACCGCTTCCTCGAGCGATGGGCGGAAACGGAAGACCGGGCGGCGGCGGCCGGCGGGGACTTCCACCTCCTCGCCATAGGCGCCGGCGCGGCGGGCGTCGAGATCGCGCTGGCCCTGCGGCGCCGGCTGGCGGCCCGTCTGGCGGGGCGGGGCCTCGCGCCCGACAGGCTGCGGTTCACCGTCGTCTCTGATGTGGAGAAGGTGCTGCCTGCGCATGGCGCGGCGGCGCGGCGGCGGGTGGCGGATGCGCTGCGCCGATGCGGGATAGAACAGCGGACCGGGATGCGGATCGCGGCGGTGAAGCCCGGCGGCATCGTTGCAGCGTCGGGAGAGGTGCTGGCCGCCGATGCGGTGCTGCTGGCCACGCCGGCCGCGCCGGCCGCCTGGGTTGCGGCCTCCGGCCTTGCGGTGGATGGGCGGGGCTTCGTCGAGATCGGCAGCGATCTGCGCTCCCGCAGCCACCCGCAGGTTTTCGCGGCCGGCGACATTGCCGCCTTCAGCGGGCGGGCGCTGCAGAAATCGGGGGTGTTCGCGGTCCGCCAGGGGCCGGTGCTGGCGGAGAACCTGCGGCGCGCGGCAACGGGCGGCGCGCTGTTGCGCTATCGGCCGCAGCGGCGGGTGTTGTCGCTGATCTCCACCGAAGGCGGGCGGGCGGTCGCTTCCTGGGGGCCGTTCGCCGCCGCCGGCGGCTGGGCCTGGCGCTGGAAGGACCGCATCGACCGGCGCTGGATGGCGCGCTACCACGACCTGCCGGCAATGGGCGAAGCGGAGGAGATGCGCTGCGGCGGCTGCGGGGCGAAGCTCGCCGCAGCACTGCTGGCGCGTGTGCTGGAACGCCTGGAGGTGGCGCCGCGCGCGGATGTCATTGTGGGCCTTGGCGACGATGCGGCGGTCGTGCAGCCGCCGCCCGGGCGGGTTTCGGTGCGCACCGCCGACCAGTTCCGCGCCTTTATCGACGACCCCTATCTCTTCGGGCGCATCGCCGCGAATCATGCGCTCGGAGACCTCTACGCCATGGGCGCCGAGCCGCAGACGGCGCTCGCGCTGGCAACGCTGCCGCTGGCGCCGGAAGAAAAGCTGGAACGCGACCTCGAAGCCCTGATGCGCGGCGCGCTGGAGGTGCTGAACGCGGCCGGCTGCGCGTTGGTCGGCGGCCATACCGCCGAGGGGGCGGAGCTTTCGCTCGGCTTCGCGCTGGACGGACACGGGCAGGCGGAGCGGCTGACCGGCAAGGGCGGGCTGAAGCCGGGAGACCGGATCGTGCTCACCAAGCCGCTTGGCACGGGCGCCATACTCGCGGCGCATATGAGCGGCGTTTGCCGGGGCGAATGGCTGGAGGCAGCCCTGGCCGCGATGCAGCAATCCAACCGCGAGGCGGGCGCCGTGCTGCGCGCCCACCATGCCGCCGCGGTCACCGATGTCACCGGGTTCGGCCTCGCCGGCCATCTTGTCGAGATGTTGCGGGCCTCCGGCCGGGCGGCGTTGCTCCGGCCCGGGGCGGTGCCGCTCTTGCCGGGCGCGGATGAACTCATCGGCCGTGGCGTCCGCAGCACCCTGCATCCCGCCAATGAAACGGCGGCGGAAACGTTCGACCCGGAGCTGTGCCCGGTGCTCTTCGACCCGCAAACGGCCGGCGGCCTGCTGGCCGGGGTGCCGAAGGGCCGGGCCGAACCCTGCCTGGCCGCGCTCGCCGCCGCCGGCTATGCCGAGGCGGCGATTGTCGGCGAGGTGCTTCCCGGCCCGTCCGGCGCGCTCACCCTGTCGGCGCCGGCCGCCGTTCAGCGGCCAGGCTGCGGAACGACGCGCAGATAGGGCTTCTGCTCGTCCCAGCCGTCGGGGAAGAGCTCCTTCGCCTGTTCATTGGTGAGCGCCGGGATGATGATGACATCATCGCCCTGCTGCCAGTTCACCGGCGTCGCCACCTTGTGCTTAGCGGTAAGCTGGAGAGAGTCCAGCGCGCGCAGGATCTCGTCGAAATTGCGCCCCGTGGAGGGCGGATAGGTGATCGTCGCCTTCACCTTCCTGTCCGGCCCGATGAAGAACACCGAGCGCACCGTCACCGTCTCGGCGGCATTGGGGTGGATCATGTCGTAAAGCGTGGAGACGGCGCGGTCATGGTCGGCGATGATCGGGAAATTGACCGCCTGACCCTGGGTCTCCTGGATGTCATTCGACCATTCGCGGTGGCTGCCGAGCGGATCGACCGACAGGCCGATAATGCGGCAATTCCGCTTTTCGAATTCGCCCTTCAGGCGGGCGGCCGCGGCAAGCTCGGTGGTGCAGACCGGGGTGAAATCGGCTGGATGCGAGAACAGGACGCCCCAGCCTTCGCCGAGATAGTCATGGAAGGAGACTTCGCCCTCGGTTGTCTGGGCGGTGAAGTCCGGCGCATCGTCGCCAAGACGCAGAGACATGGTATTCCTCGTTTCGTTTCCGGTTGATCGGGTGTTGCCGCGGCGGCGGCCCGAGGCCGGCAGGCCTCAGGACGCCCGGTCGGCTATGCCGGGCATATGGGTCTGGCGGTGCGCTTCGTAAAGGGCGATGCCGGCTGCGACGGCGATGTTGAGGCTTTCGGCGCCGCCCTGCATGGGTATCGCGGCCTCGAAATCGCAGGCGCGCCGGACGAGGCGGCGGATGCCGGCGCCCTCCGCCCCCAGGACCAGGCCGACCCTGCCCGCGAGGTCGAGGCGGTCGAGCGGCAGGTCGGCCGCGGCATCCAGCGCCACGAACCAGTAGCCCGCCGCCTTGAGCCGCTCCAGGGCGCGGGCGAGATTGACGACGCGGGCAAGCGGCACGCATTCCAGCGCGCCGGCCGCAGCCCTGGCGAGCGCGGCGGTTTCCGCCGGCGCGCCGACGGCCGGCATGATGACGGCGCGCGCGCCGAAGGCTTCCGCCGAGCGAAGGGCTGCGCCGACATTGCGAGGGTCGCTGACCCGGTCCAGAAGCAGCAGGCGCGCCGGGCCGGGCGCCGCCGCAATGGCGTCGAGGTCCGGCGCCGGCAGCGGGTCGCAGTGCAGCGCGATGCCCTGATGGGCGGCGCCGGCGCCGAAACGCCGGTCGAGCTGCCGCCGCTCGACGGTTTCGACGGGAATGCCGCGCCGGCGGGCGGCGCCGGCGGCCTCCTCCTCCCGGGCGAGGAGAAGCCGGTGGACCCTGCGGGAGCGGTTGGCAAGCGCCGCCGCCACGGCGTGGCGGCCATGAAGCCACAATTTCCCTGCCGCCGGCGCCCGCCCGCGATTTTCCGTTCGATTGGGCATTGACATTCCGGTCCGAGCATATCATTTTCGCCCGCCGTTTCGGGGACGGAACGGAGGGGTGCCCGAGTGGCTAAAGGGGACGGGCTGTAAACCCGTTGGCGTTGCCTACGTTGGTTCGAATCCAACCCCCTCCACCAAATCGGGCGGCCCGGACAGTCGAATGGCGGGGTATCGAGAGCAGCACGGAACTGCACGGACGGAAGCCAGCGCGGTGCGGCCGCGGGTGTAGCTCAATGGTAGAGCCCCAGCCTTCCAAGCTGGTGGTGCGGGTTCGATCCCCGTCACCCGCTCCAGCTCTGGCCGGGACGGACGGAACCGACTGGAAGTCACCAACTATATCGCAGCGAGACAGGAATCGATGGGCAAGGCTCGATTTGAGCGGACGAAGCCGCATTGCAATATAGGGACGATTGGCCATGTAGATCATGGCAAGACGACGCTGACTGCGGCGATTACGAAGGTATTGGCGGAGGCTGGGGGCGCGGAGTTTACGGCGTATGACCAGATAGACAAGGCGCCGGAGGAGAAGGCTCGGGGTATCACGATATCGACGGCGCATGTTGAGTATGAGACGGGCGCGCGCCACTATGCGCATGTGGACTGTCCTGGGCATGCGGATTATGTGAAGAACATGATCACGGGTGCTGCGCAGATGGACGGTGCGATTTTGGTGGTGAGTGCGGCGGACGGTCCGATGCCGCAGACACGGGAGCATATTTTGCTTGCGCGTCAGGTAGGTGTGCCTGCGCTTGTGGTTTATATGAACAAGGTTGATCAGGTTGACGACGAGGAGCTGCTTGAGCTTGTGGAGCTTGAGGTTCGGGAGTTGTTGTCGAGCTATGATTTTCCTGGTGACGACATTCCGGTGATACAGGGTTCGGCGCTGGCTGCGCTTGAGGACGGTGATGTGTCGCAGGGCCGGGAGTCTGTATTGGCGTTGATGTCAGCGGTGGACGAGTATGTTCCGCAGCCTGACCGCCCGAAGGACCGTCCGTTTTTGATGCCGATAGAGGATGTGTTTTCGATATCGGGGCGCGGGACGGTAGTGACGGGCCGCGTAGAGCAGGGGATTGTGAAGGTTGGCGATGATGTGGAGATTGTGGGCCTGAAGGAGACGACGAAGACGGTTTGCACTGGTGTCGAGATGTTCCGGAAGCTTCTTGACCAGGGTGAGGCGGGAGACAATGTTGGTGTATTGCTTCGCGGGACGAAGCGGGATGATGTTGAGCGGGGACAGGTATTGGCGCGGCCTGGTTCGATTCGTCCGCACACGAAGTTTCGGTGTGAGTGTTATGTTCTGACGAAGGACGAGGGCGGTCGTCACACGCCGTTTTTCTCGAACTACCGTCCGCAGTTTTACTTTCGTACGACGGATGTGACGGGAACGGTAGAGTTGCCTGAGGGTGTTGAGATGGTTCTTCCGGGGGACAATATCTCGATGGGTGTGAACCTGATAGCGCCGATAGCGATGGACGAGGGTTTGCGGTTTGCGATCCGGGAGGGCGGTCGGACCGTCGGAGCCGGCGTCGTCGCAGCCATCGATGACTGACAGGGCCGAAGGGCTGGGAAACGCCATGGATTTCAGTAGGAGCATAGCTCAATTGGTAGAGCACCGGTCTCCAAAACCGGGGGTTGCAGGTTCGAGTCCTGCTGCTCCTGCCATCTGAGGCGGCCATGGCGCGAACCAGTCCCGGCGCATTCATCCGCCAGGTCCGCCAGGAGGCCGCCAAGGTCACCTGGCCGACACGCAAGGAGACCGGCGTTTCCACCGCTATGGTGTTTGTCATGGTGGCGCTGGCGGCGACGTTCTTTTTCGTCGTGGACCAGGCCCTCGCCTGGATCGTCCGCGTGGTTCTCGGGCTCGGAGGCTAGCGTCTTGGCTTCGCGCTGGTATGTCGTTCATGTCCATTCGGGCTCCGAGAAGAAGGTCGCTTCCGCGATCCGGGACCGGGCCGACCGGGAGGGCGCGGCCGACAGGATCGAGGACGTGATCGTGCCGATGGAGGAGGTGGTCGAGATCCGCCGGGGCCAGCGCGGCACCAGCGAGCGCAAATTCTTTCCCGGCTATGTTCTCGTCAAGATGCAGATGGACGACCCCACCTGGCATCTGGTCAAGAACACGCCGAAGGTGACGGGTTTCCTGGGCGGCGGCGGCAATCGGCCGATCCCGATTTCCGAAGCGGAGGCCAACCGGATTCTCTACCAGGTCACCGAAGGCGTGGAACGCCCGCGGCCGTCGGTCATCTACGATATCGGCGAGCAGGTCCGGGTTTCGGACGGTCCGTTCACCTCCTTCACCGGCGTTGTGGAGGAAATCGACGAGGAGCGTGCGCGGCTCAAGGTGTCTGTGTCGATCTTCGGGCGCGCAACGCCCGTCGATCTCGAATATTCGCAAGTGGAAAAAACCTGACAGCAACCGGGCGCAGGCGGAAGGCCGACCCCGGCCGCGACCGCCGCCGGCCATAGCGCCGCCGCCTCGGGGGAGCCGAAATGGCAAAGAAAATCACCGGGTATATCAAGCTGCAGGTTCCGGCGGGGCAAGCCACGCCGCAGCCGCCCATCGGCCCCGTGCTTGGCCAGCGGGGGCTGAACATCATGGAGTTCTGCAAGGCGTTCAACGCCGCGACGCAGGCCCAGGAACAGGGTATGCCGATCCCGACCGTCATCACCGTCTATGCGGACAGATCGTTCACTTTTGCGATGAAGACGCCGCCGGCGAGCTTCCTGCTGCGGCGCGCGGCAGGCCTCGACAAGGGCAGCGAGACGCCCGGCCGGGAAACCGCAGGCCGGGTCACGCGCGCGCAGCTGCTGGAGATTGCCGAGATCAAGATGGCGGACCTGAACGCCAACGATCCGGACGCCGCTGTCGCCATGCTCGCGGGTTCGGCCCGGTCCATGGGCCTCGAAGTGACGGAGGGCTGACGCGATGGCGAGCCGCAAGGGCAAGAGAATGCGCGCCGTCTGGGACGGCGTTGATCGGACCGCCGAGCACGACCTCACCGAGGCGGTGCGGATGGTTCGCGACCGGGCGCGCGCCAAATTCGACGAAACGATCGACATCGCGATCAATCTCGGCGTCGATCCGCGCCATGCGGACCAGATGGTGCGCGGCGTCTGCAACCTGCCGCACGGCACCGGCAAGCCGGTGCGCGTGGCGGTTTTCGCGCGCGGCGCGAAGGCCGACGAGGCGCGCGAGGCGGGCGCCGACATCGTCGGCGCGGAAGACCTTGCCGAGACCGTGAGAGGCGGCGAAATTGCATTCGACCGCGCGATCGCGACGCCGGACACAATGCCGATCGTCGGGCGGCTTGGCCGCATTCTGGGCCCCCGCGGCCTCATGCCGAATCCGCGCCTTGGCACCGTGACCATGGATGTCGCCGAGGCGGTGCGCGCGGCCAAGGGCGGACAGGTGCAGTTCCGGGTCGAGCGGGCCGGGATCATCCATGCCGGCATCGGCAAGGCGAGCTTCGAGCAGGACGCGCTGGAAGGCAATGCGCGCGCTTTCTTCGATGCGATCTTGCGCGCCAAGCCGACCGGGGCCAAGGGCACCTATATCCGGCGCGTGACGCTCAGCTCGACAATGGGGCCGGGTGTGCGCGTGGATGCCGGCGCCCTTGGCGGGGCAGGCTGAACCGCCAAGGGCCGCCGAGACAAGACCTGTCCGAGACCGCCGGCGTCCCCGCCTGTTGGCAGGGGGGACTTAAAGCGCAAGCGCCGGCGCGAGACGGGAGGACGGCGCCGGATGGCCGGCGTCCGATTCCGGGACAGGGGCCGACGCCGCCCGCAAGGGCGGTGAACACGAACCGGGGCTGCGCCCCATCCAGGAGAGGACCCCTTGCTCAAGCAACAGAAAATAGAGCTGGTCCGGAACATGACCGAGAGCTTCGGCGGCGCCGAGATCATGGTCGTCACCCGGCATTCGGGCCTGACAGTGGCGGAAATGACCGACCTGCGCCGGCGGATGCGCGCAGCCGGCGCGACCTTCCGGGTCACCAAGAACCGGCTGGCGAAGCGCGCGCTGGCGGAGACGCCCTTCGCCGATATGCAGCCGCTGTTTACCGGCCCGACGGCGGTCGCGTTTTCCACCGACCCGGTTGCGGCGGCCAAGGTGGCCGTCGATTACGCCAATGAGAACAACAAGCTGTCCGTGCTGGGCGGTATGCTCGGCGCGCAGGCGCTGGACGAGGCCGGCGTGGTGGCGCTGGCCAGGCTGCCGTCTCTGGATGAACTGCGCGGGACGCTGATCGGGCTGCTGCAGGCGCCCGGAAGCAAGATTGCGCGCGTGCTTGCAGAACCCGGCGCGCAGCTTGCGCGCGTCTTCGCCGCCCTCGGCGATGCGGACGACGAACCGTCCGCCGCCGGCTGACCCCGAACGAACCGGAAATCGAACCAGGAGCAACAACAGATGGCCGATCTACAGAAACTCGTCGATGAACTCTCCGAACTGACCGTCATCCAGGCGGCCGAATTGTCGAAAATGCTCGAGGAAAAATGGGGCGTCTCTGCAGCCGCGCCGGTCGCAGTGGCGGCCGCGCCGAACGGCGAAGCCGCCGCCGCCGTCGAGGAGCAGACCGAATTCGATGTCATCCTGGCCTCCTTCGGCGAGAAGAAGATCAATGTGATCAAGGAGGTCCGGGCGATCACCGGCCTCGGCCTGAAAGAGGCCAAGGAGCTGGTGGAATCCGCGCCGAAGGCCGTCAAGGAAGCGGTGAGCAAGGACGAAGGCGAGGAGCTGAAGGCGAAGCTCGAAGGCGCCGGCGCAACGGTGGAGTTGAAATAGCCGGATTGACTTGCCGGATGCGGCGCCGGCCCGGCATCCGGGCCGGAAATGGGAGCGGATGCGGCGGCGGGCCCGTAGGTCGGGCGCGCGGCCCTGTTGCGCTTGCCATTTTTCTGCCGCAACCCAGTTAAACAATGGTCTTGTCGCCGGCTTCTGTCGGCGTTGCACAGGGTGAATCGGACATGACGACATCGTTCACGGGCCGCAAGCGGGTTCGCAAGAATTTCGGCCATATCCGCGAGGTGGCGCCGATTCCGAATCTGATCGACGTGCAGCGCACCTCCTATGAAGGGTTCCTGCAGCGCCATACCGCGCCGAACGACCGGCGCCGGGCCGGCCTCCAGGAAGTGCTGACAACCGTCTTTCCGATCAAGGACTTTGCCGACAAGGCCCAGCTCGAATTCGTGAAATACGAATTCGAGGATCCGAAATACGATGTCGAGGAATGCCAGCAGCGCGGCATGACTTTCGCCGCGCCGTTCAAGGTGACTTTGCGGCTGATCGTGTTCGATCTTGACGACGACACCGGTTTGCGCTCGATCCGCGACATCAAGGAGCAGGACGTCTATATGGGCGACATGCCGTTGATGACCGACAACGGCACCTTCATCATCAACGGCACCGAGCGGGTGATCGTCTCGCAAATGCACCGGTCGCCGGGCGTGTTTTTCGACAACGACCGGGGCAAGACGCATTCTTCGGGCAAGCTCCTGTTCTCCGCCCGCGTGATCCCCTATCGCGGCTCCTGGCTCGATTTCGAGTTCGATGCCAAGGATCTGGTTTTCGTGCGGATCGACCGGCGCCGCAAGCTGCCGGTGACGACATTGTTGATGGCGCTCGAGAGCGCGGAATACGAACAGCGCCGGGAAGCGGGCGACGAAGACGGCGCCGCGGCCGAGGGCATGACGGCCGAGGAAATTCTCAACTATTTCTACGACCAGGTGATCTATCGGCGCAGCGATGCCGGCTGGGTCACCGGCATTAATCTGGAGCGCCTTCAGGGCCAGCGTCTGGTGGCCGATCTTCGGGATTCCAGGACCGGCGAGACGGTGGCGAAAGCCGGCACAAACATGACCAAGCGCCAGATCGACAGGCTTGTTGCGAGCGGCGTCGAGGCGCAATTGGTGGACGAGTCGGACCTGCTCGGGCGGTTCCTCGCCGAAGACCTGGTCGATGCCGGGACCGGGAAAATCCATGCCGAGGCCGGTGATGAAATCGGCGATGCGCTGCTCGGCAAACTGCGCGAGGCCGGTGTCGATGAAATCGCCACGCTGGCGATCGACAATATCAATGTCGGCCCCTATATCCGCAACACGCTGGATCAGGACAAGAACACCAACCGCGAAGAGGCGCTCACCGACATCTACAGGGTGATGCGCCCCGGCGAGCCGCCGACGCCGGAGAGCGCGGAGGCCCTGTTCGGCAGCCTGTTCTTCGATGAGGAACGCTACGACCTCTCCGCCGTGGGCCGGGTCAAGATGAATGCGCGCCTCGGCCTGGAGCCCGATGACAAGCCCCGCGTGCTGCGCAAGCAGGACCTGCTGGCGATCATCAAGACCATGGTCGAGCTGCGGGACGGCCGCGGCGAGATCGACGACATCGACCATCTCGGCAACCGCCGGGTGCGCTCGGTCGGCGAGTTGATGGAGAACCAGTACCGCATCGGGCTGACCCGCATGGAGCGCGCCATCCGCGAACGGATGAGTTCCATCGACGCCGACTCGGTGATGCCGCAGGACCTCATCAACGCCAAGCCGGCCGCCGCGGCGGTGCGCGAGTTTTTCGGCTCCTCGCAGCTCAGCCAGTTCATGGACCAGACCAACCCGCTGTCCGAAATCACCCACAAGCGGCGGCTGTCCGCGCTCGGTCCGGGCGGGCTGACCCGCGAGCGCGCCGGCTTCGAGGTGCGCGATGTGCACCCCACCCATTACGGCCGCATCTGCCCGATCGAGACGCCGGAAGGCCCGAATATCGGCCTCATCAACTCGCTCGCCACCTATGCGCGGGTCAACCGCTACGGTTTCATCGAAACGCCCTACCGCAAGGTCGAGAACGGCGTTGCGCTGGGCGAAGTCATCTACATGACCGCGATGGACGAAGGCCGCTACACCATCGCGCAGGCCAACTCGCCGCTGGACAATGACGGGCGCTTCGAGGAGGCGCTGGTGACGGTCCGGCGCGGCAGCGACTTCCTGCTGGCGGCGCCCGACCAGATCGATTTCATGGACGTCTCGCCGAAGCAATTGGTGTCGGTTGCGGCGGCGCTGATTCCGTTTCTGGAGAACGACGACGCCAACCGCGCGCTGATGGGGTCCAACATGCAGCGCCAGGCGGTGCCGCTGGTGCGCGCCGAGGCGCCCCTGGTGGGCACCGGCATGGAGGCTGCGGTTGCGCGGGACAGCGGCGCCTCGGTCACCGCCCGGCGCAACGGCACGGTCGATCAGGTGGATGCGACCCGGATCGTCGTGCGCTCGGCCGAGAGCGGCGGCGCCGCCGGCGTTGACATCTACAATCTGCGCAAGTTCCAGAGGTCCAATCAGTCCACCTGCATCAATCAGCGTCCGCTGGTGAAGGTCGGCGATGCCGTGGGCAAAGGCGACATCATCGCCGACGGGCCGTCCACCGAATTCGGCGAGCTGGCGCTTGGCCGCAATGTGCTGTGCGCGTTCATGCCGTGGAACGGCTATAATTTCGAGGACTCGATCGTCATCTCCGAGCGCATCGCCCGTGACGACGTCTTCACCTCGATCCATATCGAGGAATACGAAATCATGGCCCGCGACACCAAGCTCGGCCAGGAGGAGATCACGCGGGACATTCCCAATGTCGCCGAGGAGGCGCTGCGCAATCTCGACGAGGCGGGCATCGTCTATATCGGCGCCGAGGTGAGCGCCGGCGACATTCTGGTGGGCAAGGTGACGCCGAAGGGCGAATCGCCGATGACGCCGGAGGAAAAGCTGCTGCGCGCCATTTTCGGCGAGAAGGCGTCGGATGTGCGCGACACCTCGCTCAAGGTGCCGCCGGGCGACTCCGGCACGGTCGTCGATGTCCGCGTCTTTCAGCGGCGCGGCGTGGACAAGGACGAGCGCGCGAAGACCATCGAGCAGGCCGAAATCGACCGGCTGGTGAAGGACCGGGACGACGAACGCGGCATTCTCACGCGCGATTACAATGCGCGTATGCGCGAATTGCTGTTGAAGCGCGAGGTGGTTTCCGGGCCGGGGCTGCGCGAGGGCGCGCGCATCACCGAGAACACGCTGAAGGGATTGCGGCCCTCGGAATGGCGGCAGATCGTCCTGCGCCGGGACGATGTGATGCGCGAGATCGAGGACCTGATCCAGCGTTTCGACGCGAGCGTCCGGGAGCTGTCGGCGCGGTTCGAGAACAAGCTGGAGAAGCTGGAGCGCGGCGACGAACTGCCGCCCGGCGTCATGAAGCTGGTCAAGGTGTTCGTGGCCGTGAAGCGCAAGCTGCAGCCCGGCGATAAGATGGCCGGCCGCCACGGCAACAAGGGGGTCGTTTCCAAGGCGGTGCCGATCGAGGACATGCCGCATATGGAGGACGGCACGCCGGTGGACCTGGTGCTGAACCCGCTCGGCGTGCCGTCGCGGATGAATGTCGGGCAGATTCTGGAAACGCATCTGGGCGCTGCCTGCCGCGGGCTCGGACGGCAGATCGACCAATTGCTGGAAAAGGTGCGCGAGAGCGACAGGGCGATGGCGCAGCTTCGCGGCCAGATCAAGGCCATTTACGGCGAGAAGGACTACGAGAAGTCCATCGCCGCCCTGTCGGACGACGAAGTGCTGGAGCTCTCGAACAACCTGACCGAAGGCGTGCCCATCGCAACGCCCGTGTTTGACGGCGCGCGCGAAGTCGATATCGACGAGATGCTGGGCAGCGCGAAAATTCGTCCGACCGGCCAGGTCACGCTGATCGACGGGCGCACCGGCGAGGCTTTCGACCGGCCCGTCACGGTCGGCTACATCTACATGCTGAAATTGCACCATCTTGTGGATGACAAGATCCACGCCCGGTCTATCGGCCCCTACAGCCTGGTCACCCAGCAGCCGCTGGGCGGCAAGGCGCAGTTCGGCGGCCAGCGTTTCGGCGAGATGGAAGTCTGGGCGCTGGAAGCATATGGCGCCGCCTACACCTTGCAGGAGATCCTGACGGTGAAATCGGACGATGTCATGGGGCGCACCAAGGTCTATGAGGCCGTGGTGCGCGGTGACGACACATTCGACGCCGGCATTCCGGAATCCTTCAACGTGCTTGTGAAGGAATTGCGGTCGCTCGGCCTCAATGTCGATCTGCAGGAAGAACAAATCTGACGGCGGCCGCGCCGCCGTTCCATCCAACGCGCTCTGGAGTCCCCGCATGAACGACCTGATGCGTCTTTTCGGCCAGACCGAACAGGAAGCCTCGTTCGACAGAATCCGGGTTTCGATCGCCTCGCCCGATCAGATCCGCCGCTGGAGTTTCGGCGAGATCAAGAAGCCGGAGACCATCAACTACCGCACCTTCAAGCCGGAGCGCGACGGGCTTTTCTGCGCCCGTATCTTCGGGCCGGTGAAGGACTATGAATGCCTGTGCGGCAAATACAAGCGGATGAAGCACCGCGGCATCATCTGCGAGAAATGCGGCGTCGAGGTGACGCTCTCCAAGGTGCGCCGCGACCGCATGGGGCATATCGAGCTCGCGGCGCCGGTGGCGCATATCTGGTTCCTGAAATCGATGCCGAGCCGGATCGGCCTGGTGCTCGACATGACGCTGCGCGAGCTCGAGCGCGTGCTGTATTTCGAGAGCTATGTGGTGACCGACCCCGGCGCCACCGCACTCGAACAGGGCCAATTGCTCACCGAGGAGGAATATCTGACCGAGGTGGAGCGCTGGGCGAATGACGGCGGCTTCGAGGCCGGGATCGGCGCCAAGGCGATCAAGGAGCTGCTTGTCGGGATCGATCTCGCGGAAGAGCGCGAGGATATGCGCGCCGAGCTGAAGGAGACCAATTCGGAGGCCAAGCGCAAGAAGCTGGTCAAACGGCTGAAGGTCGTCGAGGCGTTTCTCGATTCCGGCTCCAAGCCGGAATGGATGGTGCTGGATGCGGTGCCGGTGATCCCGCCGGAATTGCGCCCGCTTGTGCCGCTTGACGGCGGACGGTTCGCCACATCGGACCTCAACGACCTCTACCGCCGCGTCATCAACCGCAACAACCGCCTCAAGCGGCTGATGGAACTCCGCGCGCCGGACATCATCATCCGCAACGAGCAGCGTATGCTGCAGGAGGCCGTCGATGCGCTGTTCGACAACGGCCGGCGCGGACGGGTGATCACCGGGGCGAACAAGCGCCCGCTCAAATCGCTCTCGGACATGCTGAAGGGCAAGCAGGGCCGGTTCCGGCAGAATCTGCTCGGCAAGCGGGTGGACTATTCCGGCCGGTCGGTGATCGTCGTCGGCCCTGAGCTCAAGCTCCATCAATGCGGCCTGCCGAAGAAGATGGCGCTCGAGCTGTTCAAGCCGTTCATCTATTCGCGCCTCGAGGCCTATGGCATGGCGCCGACCATCAAGGCGGCGAAACGGCTGGTGGAGCGCGAGCGGCCGGAAGTATGGGATATCCTGGAGAACGTGATCCGCGAGCATCCGGTATTGCTGAACCGGGCGCCGACCTTGCACCGCCTGGGCATTCAGGCCTTTGAGCCGGTGCTGATCGAGGGCAAGGCGATCCAGCTTCATCCCCTGGTCTGCACGGCCTTCAACGCCGATTTCGACGGCGACCAGATGGCCGTTCATGTGCCGCTGTCGCTGGAGGCGCAGCTTGAGGCGCGGGTGTTGATGATGAGCACCAACAACGTGCTGAGCCCCGCCAACGGCAAGCCGATCATCGTGCCGACCCAGGACATCGTGCTCGGCCTCTATTACCTGTCTCTGGAGCGCGAGGGCGAACCGGGCGAGGGCATGGTGTTCCGGGATCCGGGCGAGGTCGAATATGCGCTGGCCCACAAGATGGTGACCATGCATTCGCGCATCAAGGCGCGGATTGCGCAGACCGACGAGACCGGCGCGACCGTGACCCGGATCTACGACACCACGCCCGGCAGGGTGCTGCTGGCGCATCTGCTGCCGAAAAACGCCGCCGTCGGCTTCGACCACTTCAATCAGGTGCTGACCAAGAAGGCGGTGGGGGACATCATCGACGCGGTGTACCGCAATTGCGGCCAGAAGGATTCGGTCGTGTTCTGCGACAGGATGATGGCGATGGGCTTCGGCCACGCCACCCGCGCCGGCATTTCCTTTGGCAAGGCCGATCTGGTCGTCCCGCAGGCGAAGACCGAGATGATCGAGAACGCCCAGGCGATGGTGCAGCAATTCGAGGAGCAGTATCAGCAGGGCCTGCTGACCCACGGCGAGCGGTATAACAAGGTGGTGGATGTGTGGTCCGCCGCCACCGACAATGTGTCGAAGGCGATGATGGAAGGCATCGCCGCCGCCGATCCCGAGAAGCCGGTGAATTCGGTCTGGATGATGGCGCATTCCGGCGCGCGCGGCTCGGAAGCGCAGATCAAGCAATTGGCCGGTATGCGCGGCCTGATGGCCAAGCCCTCGGGCGAGATCATCGAGACGCCGATCATCGCCAATTTCAAGGAGGGCCTCTCGGTGCTGGAGTATTTCAACTCCACGCATGGCGCCCGCAAGGGGCTTGCGGACACCGCTCTGAAGACGGCCAATTCCGGCTATCTGACCCGGCGGCTGGTCGATGTCGCGCAGGACTGCATCATCACCGAGCGGGATTGCGGCACCACGGCGGGCCTGGATATGCGGGCGATCGTCGAGGGCGGTGATGTGATCGAGCCGCTTGCGGACCGCATTCTCGGGCGCACGCTCGCGGCCGATGCCGTGGGCGCCGACAGCGAGCTGGTCGCCGCGGCCGGCACGCTGATCGACGAGGAGCTGGCCGACCGGATCCAGCGGCTCGGCATCGACATGGTCAAGATCCGTTCGGTGCTCACCTGCGAAACCAAGACGGGCGTGTGCGGCCATTGCTACGGCCGCGATCTGGCCCGCGGGACGGAGGTCAATGTCGGCGAGGCGGTCGGCGTGATTGCGGCGCAGTCGATCGGCGAGCCGGGCACGCAGCTCACCATGCGCACCTTCCATATCGGCGGCGCGGCGCAGGGCGCCGCCGAGCAGTCCTCGGTCGAGGCGGCGCTGGACGGCCGCTTGTTGGTCCGCAACCGCAATGTCGTGGTCGATTCCAAGGGCATCCTGATTGTCATGGGCCGCAATACCGAGCTGGTGCTGATGGACATGCAGGGCCGCGAGCGCGCCCGCCACCGCCTGCCCTACGGCGCGCGGCTGCTGAAGGATGACGGCGCCGCCGTGACAGGCGGCGAAAAGCTCGCCGACTGGGACCCCCATACGCAGCCGATCATCTGCGAGCGGGAGGGTGTGGCGCATTACGTCGATTTGGTCGAGGGCGTGTCGATGCGCGAGGTCATGGACGAGGCCACCGGCATCTCCAACCGGACCGTCGTCGATTGGCGCCAGCAGGCGCGGGGGGCGGACCTGAAGCCCCGCATTACCCTGCGCACGCCCGACGGCGAGGTCGTCGAGCTCGGCAACGGCCTGGAGGCGCGGTATTTCATGTCGGTGGACGCCGTGCTCTCGGTCGCCAACGGGCAGGATGTCCATCCGGGCGATGTGCTGGCGCGCATCCCGCGCGGGGTCTCCAAGACGCGGGACATCACGGGCGGCCTGCCGCGCGTGGCGGAGCTGTTCGAGGCGCGCAAGCCGAAGGACTTTGCGGTGCTCGCCGATCTCGAGGGCCGGGTGGAATTCGGGCGCGATTACAAGACCAAGCGCCGGATCATCATTCGCTCGATGGAGAATCCGAACGAGACCAGCGAGCATATGGTGCCGAAGGGCCGCCTTCTGGCGGTGCGCGAGGGAGACCATGTGCAGGTGGGAGACATGCTGCTGGACGGCAAGCTGGTGCCCCACGACATCCTGCATGTGCTCGGCGTCGAGGCGCTGGCGGCCTATCTCGTGAACGAAATCCAGGAGGTGTACCGCCTGCAGGGCGTCAAGATTAATGACAAGCATATCGAGGTGATTGTCCGCCAGATGCTCCAGAAGGTCGAAATCGCCGACCCCGGCGACACGACCTTCCTGATCGGCGAGCAGGTGGACCGCGGCGAGTTCGAGGAGGAGAACCGCCGGACGGAGCTGGAAGGCGGCGAATGCGCAAGGGCGGAGCCGGTGCTCCAGGGCATCACCAAGGCCGCGCTCCACACCAGATCGTGGATTTCCGCCGCTTCCTTCCAGGAGACGACGCGGGTGCTCACCGAGGCGTCGGTGAGCGGCAAGGTGGACGATCTGATCGGCCTCAAGGAGAATGTCATTGTCGGGCGCCTGATTCCGGCGGGCACGGGCAGCGTGATGAAGCGGCTCCGCCATCTGGCCGCGGAGCGGGACCGGCAGGCGCTGGCCGAACGCAGCGCGCGGAGCGGGCCGCTCGAAATGGAACGGCTGGCTGCGGGAGAATAGCGCAGGCGGACGGGACAAAAACCGGGAGGAAGATGCGTTTCGGCGCTTGACGCCTCCCGGCCGCGCCGGTAAAACCCGCGGGCCTTATTCGGGGGGGTGGCGGTAAGCCCGCGGTTTTCGCGGGGTTAGACGCGCCTTCTGGCCGGTCTGGGGCCGAGCGGGGTTCGATTTTCCGGACACTGGAACGCTCAGGCGAGCCTGCGCATGGCGCGCAGCGCTGCGTTTGGCGCGCCTGTTCCGGTTTCGCCGGTTCCGGATGGCGTCAGCCGGGCCGAGAGGCAGGACGTGCAGGGAGGCAGAATGCCGACGATTAATCAGTTGATCCGCAAGTCGCGGACCGCGCCGAGAGCCCGCAACAAGGTGCCGGCGCTGGAGGCGTGTCCCCAGAAGCGCGGTGTGTGCACGCGCGTCTATACAACCACGCCCAAGAAGCCGAACTCGGCGCTGCGCAAGGTTGCCCGCGTGCGGCTGACCAACGGTTTCGAGGTGACCAGCTACATCCCCGGCGTCGGGCACAACCTTCAGGAGCACTCTGTCGTGTTGATCCGGGGCGGGCGCGTCAAGGACCTGCCGGGCGTGCGCTACCACATCATCCGCGGCACGCTGGACACGCATGGTGTTGACGGACGCCGCCAGCGCCGGTCGAAATACGGCGCCAAGCGCCCGAAATAAGGGGAGCGAGAGCCCATGTCCCGCCGTCGGGCAGCAGAGAAGCGCGAACCGGTTCCGGATCCGAGGCACGGGGATGCCGTGATCTCGAAATTCGTCAATTGCCTGATGCTGGACGGGAAGAAGTCCACCGCGGAGCGCATCGTCTATGGGGCGCTCGAGAAGGCCGAGCGGCGCGCCGGCGTGGAGGCGTTGCAGGTGTTCCATGCCGCGCTGGACAATGTGCGCCCCAATCTTGAGGTGCGCTCCCGGCGCGTCGGCGGCGCAACCTACCAGGTGCCGGTTGAGGTGCGCCCGGACCGGGCGCAGGCGCTGGCGATCCGCTGGCTGATCGACGTGGCGCGCAAGCGGTCGGAGAAGACCATGATCGACCGGCTCAGCGGCGAGTTGATTGACGCGATCAACCAGCGCGGCGCTGCGGTCAAGAAACGCGAGGACACGCATCGGATGGCCGAGGCGAACCGCGCTTTCTCGCATTACCGCTGGTAACGGACAGAGCCGGAGCATCGCCCCCATGGCCCGCAGCACTGCGATAGAGCGGTACCGCAATATCGGTATCATGGCGCATATCGACGCCGGCAAGACCACGACAACCGAGCGGGTCCTTTACTATACCGGGCGGTCCTACAAGATCGGCGAGGTGCATGACGGCGCCGCGACGATGGACTGGATGGAGCAGGAACAGGAACGCGGCATCACGATCACCTCGGCCGCGACGACCTGCTTCTGGCGCGACCACCGCATCAACATCATCGACACGCCGGGCCATGTCGATTTCACCATCGAGGTCGAACGCTCGCTGCGCGTTCTCGACGGCGCGGTGGCGGTGTTCGACGGCGTTGCCGGCGTCGAGCCGCAATCGGAGACCGTCTGGCGGCAGGCCGACAAATACGGCGTGCCGCGCATGTGTTTCATCAACAAGCTCGACCGGGTGGGGGCCGATTTCTTCCGCTGCGTGGACATGATCCGCGACCGGCTCGGAGCCGTGCCGCTGGTCTTGCAGATACCGATCGGCGCGGAAGCGGGTTTCGTCGGCGTCGTCGATCTGGTGCGTAACCGGGCGATTGTCTGGAAGGACGAGGCGCTGGGCGCGGAGTTCGAATACCGGGAGATCCCGGCCGAGCTCGCGCAGCAGGCCGCCGCATTGCGCGAGGAAATGATCGAACTCGCGGTGGAACGCGATGAGGAGGCTCTGGAAGCCTATCTGGAAGGCGTCGAGCCGGATGCCGAGACGATAGAACGCTGTATCCGCGCAGGCACCGTCGCCGGCGCCTTCGTGCCGACGCTCTGCGGCTCCGCGTTCAAGAACAAGGGCGTGCAGCCGATGCTGGACGCGGTGATCGCCTATCTGCCGAGCCCGGTGGATGTGCCGGCGGTCCGGGGCGTCGTGGCCGGCGATGAGGCGCCGGCGGAGCGCGCCTCCAGCGACGATGCGCCGTTTTCGGCGCTGGCGTTCAAGGTGATGAACGACCCCTTCGTCGGGTCGTTGACCTTCGCCCGCGTCTATTCGGGCGTGCTCCGGGGCGGCTCCGCGGTGATGAACACCGTCAAGGGCAAGCGCGAGCGCATCGGCCGGATGCTGCTGATGCACGCCAACAGCCGCGAGGACATCAAGGAGGCGCGCGCCGGCGACATCGTGGCGATTGCCGGCCTCAAGACCACCACGACGGGCGACACGCTGGCGGACCAGAATGCGCCGGTCATCCTTGAGCGGATGGAATTCCCCGATCCCGTGATCGAGATCGCCGTGGAGCCGAGGACGAGGGCCGATCAGGAGAAAATGGGCGTCGCGCTGGCGCGGCTGGCGGCGGAAGACCCCTCGCTCGGATTGTCGACGGACCACGAGACCGGCCAGACCATCCTCAAGGGGATGGGCCAGCTTCATCTGGAGATCATCGTCGATCGCATGAAGCGCGAATTCAAGGTCGAGGCCAATGTCGGCGCGCCGCAGGTCGCCTATCGCGAGGCGTTCGGCAGGGCTGTCGAGGTCGATTACACCCACAAGAAGCAGAGCGGCGGCGCCGGCCAGTTCGCGCGCGTCATCCTGGCTTTCGAACCGCAGGAAGCCGGCGCCGGAAACGCCTTCGAGAGCCGGGTCGTCGGCGGGTCGGTGCCGCGCGAATATGTCCCCGGCGTCGAGAAGGGCTTTCTCGCACAGCTGGAGACCGGCGTTCTGGCCGGTTTCCCGGTCATCGATGTCAAGGCGGTTCTCACCGACGGCAACCATCACGAGGTCGATTCGAGCGTGCTGGCGTTCGAGATTGCGGCCCGGGCGGCGGTGCGCGAGGCGATGGAGAAATCGCGCCCGAAATTGCTGGAACCGATCATGAAAGTCGAGGTGGTGACGCCCGAGGATTACCTGGGCGACATCATCGGCGACCTGAACTCGCGGCGCGGCCATCTCCAGGGCATGGGCCAGCGCAGCAATGCCCGCGTTATCGAGGCGATGGTGCCGTTGGCCAACATGTTCGGCTATGTCAACACGCTGCGCTCGATGAGCCAAGGGCGGGCGCAATTCCATATGGAATTCGACCACTACGAAGCAGTGCCGCAGGCGGTTGCGGATGAAGTCCGCGCCAAATTCGCCTGACGCCAGGACAGTCAAGAAGAGGATCCGAATCGATGGGCAAGGCTCGATTTGAGCGGACGAAGCCGCATTGCAATATAGGGACGATTGGCCATGTAGATCATGGCAAGACGACGCTGACTGCGGCGATAACGAAGGTATTGGCGGAGGCTGGCGGCGCGGAGTTTACGGCGTATGACCAGATAGACAAGGCGCCGGAGGAGAAGGCTCGGGGTATCACGATATCGACGGCGCATGTTGAGTATGAGACGGGCGCGCGCCACTATGCGCATGTGGACTGTCCGGGCCATGCGGATTATGTGAAGAACATGATCACGGGCGCCGCGCAGATGGACGGTGCGATTTTGGTGGTGAGTGCGGCGGACGGTCCGATGCCGCAGACTCGGGAGCATATCTTGCTTGCGCGTCAGGTAGGTGTGCCAGCGCTTGTGGTTTATATGAACAAGGTTGATCAGGTTGACGACGAGGAGCTGCTTGAGCTTGTGGAGCTTGAGGTTCGGGAGTTGTTGTCGAGCTATGATTTTCCTGGTGACGACATTCCGGTGATCCAGGGTTCGGCGCTGGCTGCGCTTGAGGACGGAGATGTGTCGCAGGGCCGGGAGTCTGTATTGGCGTTGATGTCGGCGGTAGACGAGTATGTTCCGCAGCCTGACCGCCCGAAGGACCGTCCGTTTTTGATGCCGATAGAGGATGTGTTTTCGATATCGGGGCGCGGGACGGTAGTGACGGGTCGCGTAGAGCAGGGGATTGTGAAGGTTGGCGATGATGTGGAGATTGTGGGCCTGAAGGAGACGACGAAGACGGTTTGCACTGGTGTCGAGATGTTCCGGAAGCTTCTTGACCAGGGTGAGGCGGGAGACAATGTAGGTGTATTGCTTCGCGGGACGAAGCGGGATGATGTTGAGCGGGGACAGGTATTGGCGCGGCCTGGTTCGATTCGTCCGCACACGAAGTTTCGGTGTGAGTGTTATGTTCTGACGAAGGACGAGGGCGGTCGTCACACGCCGTTTTTCTCGAACTACCGTCCGCAGTTTTACTTTCGTACGACGGATGTGACGGGAACGGTGGAGTTGCCGGAGGGTGTTGAGATGGTTCTTCCGGGGGACAATATCTCGATGGGTGTGAACCTGATAGCGCCGATAGCGATGGACGAGGGTTTGCGGTTTGCGATCCGGGAGGGCGGTCGGACCGTCGGAGCCGGCGTCGTCGCAGCCATCGACGACTGACAGGCCGGATTGACGGCCGCGCCGCTGGAACGAGAGACCGAGCGCCATGGATAATCAGAACATTCGCATACGCCTGAAGGCGTTCGATCACCGGGTTCTCGACCAGTCCACCGGCGAGATCGTGAGCACGGCGAAACGCACCGGCGCACAGGTGCGCGGCCCGATTCCGCTGCCGGTGCGCATCCAGCGCTACACCGTGCTGCGCGGCCCGCATATCGACAAGAAGAGCCGCGAGCAGTTCGAGATGCGCACGCACCGCCGGGTGCTCGATATCGTCGATCCGACGCCCCAGACCGTGGACGCGCTGATGAAGCTCGATCTCGCGGCGGGCGTCGATGTCGAGATCAAGGTCTGAGGAGGCGCGGGGTCGATGCGAACCGGCGTTATTGCCCGCAAGCTCGGCATGATGCGCGTTTTTGCGGAAACGGGCGCCCATGTTCCGGTGACGGTGTTGTCGCTTGAGGGGTGCCGCGTGGTCGCGCAGCGCCGCCTGGAGCCGGACGGCTACACGGCCGTGCAATTGGGCGCCGGGCAGGCGCGCACCAAGCGGGTCACGAAGCCGATGCGCGGCCATTTCGCCAAGGCGAAGGTCGAGCCGGCGAGGCGCTTGGCCGAGTTCCGGGTTTCGGAGGATGCGCTGATCGAGGTCGGCGCAGAGTTGTCCGCCGATCATTTCGTCGAGGGGCAGCATGTCGATGTCGTCGGCACGAGCATCGGCAAAGGGTTCGCCGGCGCGATGAAGCGGCATAATTTCGGCGGCCTCCGGGCGTCGCACGGCGTCTCCGTCTCGCACCGCTCGCACGGCTCGACCGGCAACAGCCAGAATCCCGGCAAGGTCTGGAAGGGCAAGAAAATGGCCGGCCATATGGGCAATGCGCGGGCCACGGTGCAGAACCTCGAAGTCGTCGAGACCGACGCCGAGCGCGGCCTCCTGATGGTGAAGGGCGCGGTGCCCGGCGCCAAGGGCGGCTGGGTGCTGGTTTCGGATGCGTGCAAGCGCACATTGCCGGAGAGCGCGCCGTTCCCGGCGGGCCTGAAGGCTTCGGCCGGCGAGAGCGGGGAGTAGGGCCATGCAACTCCCGGTCAAGGATTGGGACAACCGCGAGACGGGCAGCATCGAGCTCGCCGACGGCGTGTTCGGCGGCGAGGTGCGCGCAGACCTGATGGCGCGCGTGGTCAACTGGCAACGGGCGAAGCGGCGCGGCGGGACCCACAAGGTCAAGGAACGCAGCGAGATCGCGCGGACGAAATCCAAGGTCTATCGCCAGAAGGGCACCGGGCGGGCGCGCCACGGGGCCGCGACGGCGAATATCTTCCGCGGCGGCGGCGTGGTGCACGGGCCGCGGGTGCGCAGCCATGCCCACAAGCTGCCCAAGAAGGTCCGGGCGGCGGGACTGCGGGCGGCGCTGGCGTCGAAAGCCCGCGCGGGCAAGCTCGTCGTGGTCGAGGACCTCGCGGTGGAAAGCGGGCGCACGAGCGACCTTGCCAAGCGGCTCCGCCAGATGGAGCTTGCGTCGGCGCTGATCCTGGGCGGCGAGACGGTGGACGAGAATTTCCGGCGGGCCTCGGCCAATATCGTCGGCATCGATGTCCTGCCGCGCATCGGCGCCAATGTGTATGACATTCTGCGGCGCGATGTGCTGGTGTTGACCCGCGACGCCGCGGCGCATCTCGAGGAGCGCCTGTCATGAGCCGCGCGCGCGCTATCGGCCGGCCTGCGCCCCGGATCGGACGCGAGCGCATGCTCGCCATTATCCGGGCGCCGGTCGTGACCGAGAAATCGACCCTGATCGGCGAACACAACCAGATTACCTTCCGGGTCGCGATGGATGCGACCAAGCCGGAGATTCTCCAGGCGGTGGAGGGCCTGTTTTCCGTCAAGGTCAAGAAGGTCAATACGCTGCGGGTCAAGGGCAAGACCAAGCGGTTCCGCGGCGTGGCCGGCAAGCGGTCCGACTGGAAGAAGGCGGTGGTGACGCTCGCCGAAGGCCACTCGGTCGATGTGACCACCGGGATCTGAAGCAATGGCGCTCAAGCAATACAAGCCGACTTCTCCGGGCCGCCGCGGGCTGGTGCTCGTGGACCGCGCCGGATTGCACAAGGGCAAGCCGGTCAAGGCGTTGACCGAAGGGCTTACCGGAACCGGGGGGCGCAACAATCAGGGCCGCACGACCGTGTTCTGGCGCGGCGGCGGCCACAAGCGCAAATACCGCAAGATCGACTTCAAACGGCGCAAATGGGACCAGCCGGCCGTGGTCGAACGGCTGGAATACGACCCCAACCGCACGGCGTTTATCGCGCTGCTGCGCTATGAGGACGGCGAGTTGTCCTACATTCTGGCGCCGCAGCGGCTGCAAGCGGGCGACACCGTGATCGCCGGGCGCGAGGTCGATGTGAAGCCGGGCAATGCGATGCCGCTGCGCCGCGTGCCGATCGGCACCATCGTGCATAATGTGGAGCTGAAGCCGGGCAAGGGCGGACAGGTCGCGCGGGCTGCGGGAACCTATGTGCAGCTCGTCGGACGGGACGCCGGCATGGCGCGGCTGCGTTTCGGCTCCGGCGAGACGCGCATGGTCTCGCATGAGTGCATGGCGTCAATCGGCGCGGTTTCCAACTCCGACCACGGCAATCAGCGCCTGGCCAAGGCCGGGCGCAATCGCTGGCTCGGCCGGCGCCCGCATGTGCGCGGCGTGGTGATGAACCCGGTGGACCATCCGCATGGCGGCGGCGAGGGCCGGACTTCCGGCGGTCGCCACCCCGTGACCCCATGGGGCAAGCCCACCAAGGGGCGCCGGACGAGGAAGAAGAAGCCGTCCGACAAGATGATTCTGCGCAGCCGGCACCGCGCCAAGACGAGAGGCTAGGCTTATGTCCCGATCGGTCTGGAAAGGTCCCTTTGTGGACGGTTATCTGCTCAAGAAAGCCGAGACGGTGCGCGGTTCGGGGCGCAAGGAGGTGATTCGCACCTGGTCGCGGCGGTCCACGATCCTGCCGCAATTTGTCGGCCTGACCTTCGGCGTTCACAACGGGCAGAAATTCCTGCCGGTCCTGGTGACGGAGGATATGGTCGGCCACAAATTCGGCGAGTTCGCCCCGACCCGGACCTTTTACGGACATGCGGCGGACAAGAAGGCGCGGCGGGGCTGAGGCGATGGGCAAACCGAAAGCAGAACCGCGTCTGGCGGAAAACGAGGCGCTGGCTTACGTGAAATATATCCGCACAAGCCCGCGCAAGCTGAACCTGGTGGCGCAGAGCATTCGCGGCCTGGGCGTTGAAACGGCGCTCAACACGCTCGCTTTCTCGAAGAAGCGCGTGGCGGGGGAGGTGCGCAAGGCGGTGCAGTCCGCGGTCGCCAATGCGGAGAACAATCACGAGCTCGATATCGACCGCCTGATCGTGGCCGAGGCGACGGTCGGGCGGACGATCGTGATGAAACGGATGCGCCCCCGGGCAAGGGGGCGGGCCGGACGGCTGGAGAAGCCGTTCAGCAATCTTCGCGTGGTCGTGCGCGAGCTTCCCGATGAAGACGACCTGTTCGTTCCCGGAAGGGGCGAGCCGGCCGAGGAGCGTGCATGATGGGTCATAAAGTCAATCCGATCGGGCTCCGGCTCGGCATCAACCGCACCTGGAATTCACGGTGGTATGCAGACCGCGACTATGGCGACCTGCTGCATGAGGACCTGCGCATCCGCGACTTCCTCGAGCGGCGCCTCCAGAATGCCGGGCTGTCCAAGATCGTCATCGAACGCCCGGCCAAGAAGGCCCGCGTGACGATCCACACCGCGCGGCCGGGCGTGGTGATCGGCAAGAAGGGCGCCGATATCGAGCGGTTGCGCGCGGCGCTGACCCGCATGACGAAAAGCGATGTCAACCTGAATATCGTCGAGATCCGCAAGCCTGAAATCGACGCGCGGCTGGTCGCCGACAATATCGCCCAGCAGCTGGAGCGCCGCGTCGCGTTCCGGCGCGCGATGAAGCGGGCGGTGCAGTCCGCGATGCGGCTCGGCGCGCTCGGCATCCGCATCAATGTCGGCGGGCGGCTCGGCGGCGCGGAGATCGCGCGCACCGAGTGGTACCGCGAGGGCCGTGTGCCGCTGCACACGCTGAGGGCGGATATCGACTATGGCGAGGCGACCGCGAATACCACTTACGGCTCCTGCGGGGTCAAGGTCTGGGTGTTCAAGGGCGAGATCATGGCGCATGACCCGATGGCGCAAGACAAGCGGCTCGCCGAAGAGCGCGCCGCGATGGGCCGCTAGGGAGGCGGAGACATGCTGCAACCGAGGCGGACCAAATACCGCAAGCGCCAGAAGGGCCGCATCCACGGCCTGGCGAAGGGCGGCGCGACCCTGAATTTCGGCAGCTACGGGCTCAAGGCGGCGGCGCCGGCCCGGATCACGGCGCGGCAGATCGAGGCGGCGCGGCGCACGATCACGCGCCGGATGCGCCGGGCCGGCAAGGTGTGGATCCGCATCTTCCCGGATGTGCCGGTTTCGACCAAGCCGGCCGAGGTGCGCATGGGCAAGGGCAAGGGCTCGCCGGAATATTGGGTGGCGAAGGTCAAACCCGGACGGATCATGTTCGAGCTCGACGGCGTGCCGGAGACCGTGGCCCGGGATGCGTTCGCGCTGGCCTCCGCGAAACTGCCGATCGCGACCCGCGTGGTCGTGCGCGAAGGAGTCTGAGGCCGTGAAAGCCATCGACGTGCGCGCCAGGTCCGCGGACGAACTCTCCGAACTGCTGCAAGACCTGCAGAAGGAAGCGTTCAACCTGCGTTTCCGTGCGGCCTCGGGCCAGCTCGAGAATACCTCCGAGGTGCGCCGGGTGCGCCGCGACATCGCCCGGATCAAGACAATCCTGGGCGAGAAACACCGCACTGCGGTTCAGGCCTGAAGACGGAGCCGCCATGCCGAAACGAATCATGCAGGGCGTCGTGGTCAGCGACAAGATGGACAAGACGATCATTGTCCGCGTGGACCGCCGCGTTCGCCATCCGCTCTACAAGAAGTTCGTGACGCGCTCGAAGAAATTCGCGGCGCATGACGAGGACAACCGGTACCGCGAAGGCGACACCGTCCGGATCGAGGAGCGCCGCCCGATCTCCAGGCGCAAGCGGTGGACGGCGCTGGAGCGTGTCGGCGGGCAGCGTGCGCCGGAGGAGGCCGGGGCATGATCCAGGTCGAAACCAAGCTCGATGTTGCGGACAATTCCGGCGCGCGCCGGGTGCAGTGCATCCGGGTGCTGGGCGGCACCGGCCGCCGCACGGCGTCGGTGGGCGACATCATCGTCGTCTCGGTCAAGGAGGCGATCCCGCGCGGCCGCGTGCGCAAGGGCGAAATCCGCCGCGCCGTGGTGGTCCGCACCAAGAAGGAAGTGACCCGGCCCGACGGCACGGCGATCCGGTTCGACCGCAATGCGGCGGTCATTCTCAGCCCGCAGAACGAGCCGGTGGGCACGCGCATTTTCGGCCCGGTGACGCGCGAGCTGCGCGCCAGGCGCTTCATGAAGATCATCTCGCTCGCCCCGGAGGTGTTGTGATGGCGGCGCGTATCCGCAAGGGCGACCGCGTGGCGGTGCTGACCGGCCGCGACCGGGGCAAGCGCGGCGAGGTGCTGCGCATGCTGCCGGACAAGGGCCGGGCGGTGGTGCAGGGCGTCAACATGGTCACGAAACACCGCCGCGGCGGTGCGCAGGGGCCGGGCGGCGTCGAAGAGATCGAGGCGCCGGTTCACCTGTCCAATCTCGCCCATATCGATCCCGAAACCGACAAGCCGACCCGTGTCGGGTTCCGCGTTCAGGAAGACGGCCGCAAGGTCCGTTTCGCGCGCGGCTCCGGCTCGGTCATCGACCGTTAGAGGATAGGCAGGCCATGCCTCGTCTCCAGGACGTCTATCGCAAAACCGTCCGGCAGTCCCTGGTCGAGCGGTTCGGCTACACCAATCCGATGCAAGTGCCGGCGCTCGACAAGATCGTCCTGAATATGGGCGTCGGCGAGGCGGTGGGCGACAGCAAGAAGATCGAGGCCGCGGTCTCCGACCTGACGGCGATCTCCGGCCAGAAGCCGGTCGTGACGCGGGCGCGGAAGTCGATCGCGGGCTTCAAGCTGCGCGAGGGAATGGCGATCGGATGCAAGGTCACGCTGCGCCGGACGCGCATGTGGGAATTCTACGACCGGCTGACGACGATTGCGCTGCCGCGCGTGCGCGATTTTCGCGGCGTGTCGCCCAAGGCGTTCGATGGCCGCGGCAACTATTCGCTCGGCGTCCGCGAGCAGATCATCTTCCCCGAGATCTCCTATGACAGGGTGGATGCAATTCGCGGCATGAACATTGTTATCTGCACGACGGCCAGCACGGACGAGGAAGCGCGGGCTCTGCTCGGCGGCCTCAACATGCCGTTCGAGCGCTAAGCGCGAAGGAGGACAGGAACGCCCATGGCTAAGGTCAGCATGGTGGAGCGGGACAAGAAGCGCCGGCGGCTCGTGGCGCGGTATGCGCAGCGGCGCGCGGCATTGAGAGCCGCGGTGCGCGATGAGTCGCTCGCGCCGGACGAACGTTTCGCCGCGTCGCTGAAACTCGCAGCCATGCCCCGCAACGGCGCGAAGGTGCGGCTGCGCAACCGCTGCGAGGTGTCCGGGCGGCCGCGGGGCTATTACCGCAGGTTCCGGCTGTCGCGGATCGCGCTGCGCGAACTGGCGTCGCGGGCGCAGGTCCCGGGCGTCGTCAAGGCGAGCTGGTAGGAAGGAGGCGGGCCATTCCATGTCAATGAGCGATCCTCTGGGCGACATGCTCACCCGTATCCGGAACGGACAACGGGCGGGCAAGCCCCACGTCGTGTCGCCGAAGTCCAAGCTGCGCATGAATGTGCTGCAGGTGCTGGCGCGCGAGGGCTATATCCGCAGTTATCGGGAGAGTCATGAGGGGCCGGCCGGCGAGCTGCGTATCGAGCTCAAATATTACGAGGGCCAGCCGGTGATCCGGTCGATCCAGCGGGTTTCGACTCCGGGCCGGCGGGTCTATTCCCGAATCAAGGATCTCAAGCCCTTCAACAGCGGGCTCGGCATCCAGATTCTGTCCACGCCGCGCGGCGTGATGTCGGACCACGAAGCGCGGTCCTTCAATGTCGGCGGCGAAATCCTCTGCCAGGTGTTCTGATGTCGCGTGTAGGCAAAATCCCCGTCACGGTTCCCGATGGCGCCGAGGTCCGCTATGAGGGCGCCGTGTTGCGCGCCAGGGGCAGGCTCGGAGAGCTGAGTTTTCCCGTTGCGGAGGACCTGGTCGAAGTCGAGGTCGGCAATGGCCGCATTGCGGTGCGGCCGCGCAGTGATTCCAAACAGGCCCGCGCCATGTGGGGCACCACCCGATCCCTGGCGCAGAATATCGTGACCGGCGTCACCCAGGGGTTCACCCGCAATCTCGAGATCACCGGCGTCGGCTACCGCGCCGAGGTGAAGGGGCGTGCGCTGGTGCTGTCGCTCGGTTACAGCCATCCGGTCGAATATCCGATCCCGGAGGGTATCGAGATCGCCTGCCAGCGCCCGACGATGATTGCGGTCAGCGGGGCCGACAAGCAGCGCGTGGGCCAGGTTGCGGCGGAAATCCGGGCCTGGCGCAAGCCCGAGCCCTACAAGGGCAAGGGCGTCAGATATGACGACGAATACATCTTCCGCAAGGAAGGCAAGAAGAAGTAGAGGCGGGCGATGCTGACGACGCGGGAACTCTTCGAACGGCGCAAGCGGCGCACGCGCTACAGCGTCCGAAAGGCCGGCAACGGGCGTCCGCGCCTGTCGGTGTTTCGGTCC
Source organism: Alphaproteobacteria bacterium (assembly GCA_965200785.1). Classification (GTDB taxonomy): domain Bacteria; phylum Pseudomonadota; class Alphaproteobacteria; order Bin95; family Bin95; genus Bin95. The sequence continues at coordinate 694,268 of CBDAVA010000003.1, forward strand.
AATCGCTATATCTACGCGCAGATCGTGGACGACCGGGAAGGCAGGACGCTGGTTGCCGCCTCCTCGCTCGAAAAAGACCTGCGCGAGCGGCAGGGCGCCGGCAATTGCGAGGCGGCCCAGGCCGTCGGCGCGAGACTGGCGGAGCGCGCGGCGGCGGCGGGCTTGAGCGAGGTCGTCTTCGACCGCGGCGGCTATCGGTATCACGGACGGGTCAAGGCGCTGGCCGATGCCGCCCGCGAGGGCGGCCTGTCGTTCTGACAGGGCGCTGCGGACAGGAACGCAGGAGGAAGACGGAAGAACATGGCACGGGGACCGAGATCGGATCGCGGGCGCGACCGCGACCGCGAAGAAAGCGAGTTCATCGAGAAGCTCGTGTCGATCAACCGCGTCGCCAAGGTGGTGAAGGGAGGCCGGCGGTTCGGCTTCTCGGCGCTGGTTGTGGCCGGGGACGGCCAGGGCCGCGCCGGCGTGGGCGCCGGCAAGGCGCGCGAGGTGCCCGAGGCGATCCGCAAGGCGACCGAACGCGCCAAGCGCACGATGCGCCGGGTGCCGCTGAAGGACGGGCGCACCCTGCATCACGATGTGCGCGGGCGTTTCGGCGCCGGCAGGGTGGTGCTGCGCGCGGCGCCGCAGGGCACCGGCGTCATCGCCGGCGGTCCGATGCGCGCCGTTTTCGAGGCGCTCGGCATTCAGGATGTGGTGGCCAAGTCGCTTGGCACCTCCAACCCGCACAACATGGTGAAGGCGACCTTCGAGGCGCTGTCCCATACGGCCAATCCGCGCATGGTGGCCCAGCGGCGGGGCAAGCGCCCGTCGGAGCTTTTCGGGCCGCGCCCGCCCGCCAATGATGCCGGAGAGGCGGAAGCGCCGGCGGAGGCAGCAAGCAATGAATGACGCGGCCGCGAAACGCCTGAAGGTCACGCAGACCGGCTCGCCCATCCGGCGGCCGAAGATCCAGCGCGAGACGCTTGTCGGATTGGGGCTGAACAAGATGAACCGATCGCGTATTCTGGAGGACACCCCTGCCGTGCGGGGGATGATCGCCAAGGTGCGGCATATGGTGCGTGTGGAAGAGATTGAATGAGGGCGGCATTCCTCCGATTTGAGGGGGGAGCGAGGACGAAGACGCAATGAAGCTGAACGAACTCTCGGACAATCCGGGCGCACGCCGCAAGGCCAGGCGGGTCGGGCGCGGCATCGGCTCCGGCAAGGGCAAGACGTCCGGCCGCGGCGTCAAGGGCCAGAAATCCCGCAGCGGCGTCGCCATAAACGGTTTCGAGGGCGGCCAGATGCCGCTCTACCGCCGGCTGCCGAAGCGCGGCTTCAACAATTACCGGTTCCGCGCCCGCTATCAGGCGGTCAATCTCGGCCGCCTGCAAACCGCGGTGGAGGCCGGCAGGCTCAACCCGTCCGAACCGGTCGATGCGGCGGCGCTGGTCGCCTCGGGCGTTGTGCGCCGCGCGCGCGACGGCGTAAGGCTGCTGGCCGGAGGCGAGCTGAAGGCGGGGCTGGACCTGCGGGTCGCCGGCGCCTCGAAGGCTGCAATCGCCGCGGTTGAGGCGGCGGGCGGCAGCGTGACGCTGGCGAACGCCGCTCCGGCGGCAGGGTAACCCGGCGTCATGGCTACCGCTGCCGAGCGTCTTGCTGCCAATGTGAATCTCGGCGCCTTCGGCAAGGCAACCGAACTGAAGAAGCGCATCTGGTTCACGCTGGGCGCGCTGATCGTTTACCGCTTCGGCACCTATATCCCGATTCCGGGTATCGACGCCTCGATCCTGGCCGAGCTGTTCGCCCAGCAGCAGGGCGGCGTGCTCGGCCTGTTCGACATGTTTGCGGGCGGCGCGCTCAGCCGGATGAGCATCTTCGCCCTCAACATCATGCCCTACATATCGGCGGCGATCATCATGCAGTTGATGACCGCCGTCAGCCCGAAACTCGAGGCGCTCAAGAAGGAGGGCGAGTCGGGCCGCAAGAAGATCAACCAGTATACGCGCTACGGCACAGTGCTTCTGGCGGCGGTGCAGGGCTTCGGGCTTGCCAGCGGCCTCGAGGCGATGGCGGGCCCCTCCGGGTCGGCCGTGCTGATCCCGGGCCTGTTCTTCAAGTTCACCACGGTGGTGACGATCGTCGGCGGCACGGTCTTCCTGATGTGGCTCGGCGAGCAGATCACCCAGCGCGGCGTCGGCAACGGCATCTCGCTGATCATCTTTTCGGGGATCGTGGCCAACCTGCCGCTGGCGCTCGGGCAGATGTTCGAGCTTGGCCGGACCGGCCAGATGTCCACCGCCTTCATCCTCGGCCTGTTGGTGATGGCGGTGGCGGTTGTCGCGTTCATCGTCTTCATGGAGCGCGCCCAGCGCCGGTTGATCGTCCAGTATCCGAAACGCCAGGTCGGCAATCGCATGTATGGCGGCGACAGCTCCCACCTGCCGCTGAAGCTGAACACCGCCGGCGTGATTCCGCCGATCTTCGCCAGCTCGCTGCTGCTGATGCCGCTCACCATCGCGCAATTCAGCGCCGCCGGCGCAACGCCGGGCGGGGAGGACGGCATACTGGGCATTGTCGCGGCCTATCTGGGGCACGGCCAGCCGCTCTATCTGGCGCTTTACACGGCGATGATCGTGTTCTTCTGCTTCTTCTACACGGCGATCGTCTTCAACCCCGAGGAAACGGCGGACAATCTGAAGCGGTATAACGGCTTCATCCCCGGCATACGGCCCGGCAAGAATACCGCCGTCTATCTCGATTACGTGCTGACCCGGCTGACGACGGTCGGCGCGGCTTATCTGGCGGTGGTATGCCTGCTGCCGGAGATCCTGATCTCGCAATATGCCGTGCCGTTCTATTTCGGCGGAACCAGCCTGCTGATCGTGGTCAATGTGACGATGGACACTGTGGCCCAGGTGCAGAGCCATCTGATCGCGCATCAATATGAAGGCCTCATCAAGAAGTCGCGGCTGCGGGGGCGGCGACGATGATCGTCATCCTGCTGGGCCCGCCGGGCGCCGGCAAAGGCACGCAGGCAAGGCGGCTGACGGAGGAATACGGGCTGCCCCAATTGTCCACCGGCGACATGCTGCGCGCGGAAATTGCTGCCGGCGGCCAGCTTGGCGGCCAGGCCGCCGAAGTCATGGCGGCGGGCGGGTTGATGCCGGACCGGATCATGACCGGCATTATCTCCAAGCGGGTCGATGCGCCCGACTGCGCCGGCGGTTTCGTGCTGGACGGCTTTCCGCGCACGACGGCCCAGGCCGAGGCGCTCGACATGCTCCTGAACAGCAAGGACATGGCCCTGACGGCCGTGCTGCTGCTGGAGGTGGATGAGGAAGCGCTGGTCGAACGCATCTCCGGCCGGTTCACCTGCAAGCAATGCGGCGAGGGCTACCATGACCGCTTCAAGCAGCCGGCCCGGGCGGAACAGTGCGATCTTTGCGGGGCGTTGGAATTCGAACGCCGGCCCGATGACCGCGCCGATACCGTGCGCGAGCGGCTGCGGGTCTATCACGGCCAGACCGCGCCGATCCTGCCCTATTACGCAGCGGGCGGTCTGTTGCGCCGGGTTGACGGCATGGCCGAAATAGGCGAGGTTTCCCGCCAGATCGACGCGGCGCTCGGCATGGAAGCCGGGCGTCGGCGGGCGAATGGTTGACGCTGTCCGCCGCACCGTTTATGGTGCGCTGGTTCAGCGACCCAGCTCATAAGGAGTTTCAGGAGTGGCGCGAATAGCAGGCGTCAACATTCCGACGCAAAAACGCGTGGAGATTTCCCTGACCTATATCCACGGCATCGGACGCACCAAGTCGCGCGAGATCTGTGAGAAGGCGGGGATACCTCTGGAAGCCAGGGTTAACCGGCTCACCGATGACCAGGTCATCCGGATCCGCGAGACCATCGACCGCGAATACATGGTCGAGGGCGATTTGCGGCGCGAAGTCGCGATCAATATCAAGCGTTTGATGGATCTTGGCTGCTACCGGGGCCAGCGTCACCGCAAGGGGCTGCCGGTGCGCGGCCAGCGCACCCACACCAATGCGCGCACCCGCAAGGGCAAGGCGCGGCCGATCGCCGGCAAGAAAAAGTAGCAAAGAAGAGGTCGGTAAAGGATGGCGAGGCCAGCTGCCGCCCGCGTGCGCAGGCGCGAGCGCAAGAACATTTCCTCCGGGGTCGCGCATGTGAACGCGACCTTCAACAACACGATGATTACCATCACCGATGTCCAGGGCAATGCGATCGCATGGTCGTCGGCGGGCGGGCAGGGCTTCAAGGGTTCCCGCAAATCGACCCCGTTCGCGGCGCAGATCGCCGCCGAGGACTGCGCCCGCAAGGCCCAGGAGCATGGCGTGAAGACGCTGGACGTCAATGTGCGCGGGCCAGGGTCGGGCCGCGAATCCGCCCTGCGCGCGCTTCAGGCGGCCGGCTTCACGATCACGTCGATCCGTGATGTCACGCCTATTCCGCATAACGGTTGCCGCCCGCCGAAGCGCCGGCGCGTCTGACAGCCGCGCCCGCTCCGAACCGGTGGACCGGCTCTCCCGGGAGGGATTGAATTGAAAGCGATGCCCACATCGTTCACGCAGCGAAACTGGCGTTCCCTCATCAAGCCCGGCAAGCTCGACTTGCAGGCCGGGAACGACCCTGCCCGGACGGCGGTCATCTCGGCCGAGCCGCTCGAGCGCGGCTTCGGCACCACGCTGGGCAATGCGCTGCGCAGGATCATGCTGTCTTCCCTGCAGGGGGCGGCCGTGACGCGCGTGCAGATCGACGGCGTGCTGCACGAATTCTCGTCGATTCCGGGTGTGCGCGAGGATGTCACCGACATCATCCTCAATATCAAGGGGCTGGCCCTGCGCAAGCACTCTGACGGTCCGAGGCGGATGGTGCTGGACGCCACCGGCCCGGGCGTGGTGACGGCGGGGCGCATTCAGGCCGGGGCGGATATCGAGATCATGGATGCCGACCATGTCATCTGCACGCTCGACCAGGGCGCCAGCCTGCGCATGGAAATGACAGTCGAGAACGGCAAGGGCTATGTCCAGGCGGCCGACAACCGGCCCGAGGAGGCGCCGATCGGGATGATCCCGGTCGACGCCCTCTACAGCCCGGTGCGCCAGGTGTCCTATCGGGTGGAGCAGACCCGCGTCGGGCAGGCCACCGACTATGACAAGCTGCTGCTCGATGTGCAGACCGACGGGTCCGTCTCGCCCGAGGACGCCGTGGCCTATGCCGCCTGCATCATGCAGGATCAGTTGCAGCTCTTCGTCAATTTCGAGAACCTGCAACAGTCGCAAGCGGAAGGCCGGGCGGTCGATCTGCCGTTCAACGCTCATTTGCTGCGCAAGGTCGAGGAACTGGAGCTTTCCGTCCGTTCCGCCAATTGCCTCAAAAACGACAACATCATCTATATCGGCGATCTGGTGCAGAAGACCGAGAACGAGATGCTCAAGACGCCGAATTTCGGCAGGAAGTCGCTGAACGAGATCAAGGCGCTGCTGAAGCCCATGGACCTCGATCTCGGCATGGAAGTGCCGAACTGGCCGCCGGACAATATCGAGGAGCTCGCCAAGCGGCTCGACGAGCCGTTCTGAGCAGGAAAGGGGCAAGGCGATGCGCCATCGCAAACAGGGCCGGCGGCTCAACCGCAGCTGGGCCCATCGCAAGGCCATGTTCTCCAACATGGCCAATGCGCTCATCAAGCACGAACAGATCCGGACAACGCTGCCGAAGGCCAAGGAGTTGCGGCCGGTCGTCGAGCGGCTGGTGACGCTCGCCAAACGCGGCGACCTTCACGCCCGGCGGCGGGCCTTTGCCCGGCTCAGGGACGATGCGATGGTGGCCAAGCTGTTCTCCACCCTGCGGGAGCGCTATGCGGACCGGCCGGGAGGCTATACGCGGGTGCTGAAGGCCGGTTTCCGCAGCGGCGACATGGCGGCGATGGCGATCATCGAATTCGTGGACCGCGACCCCTCCGCAAAGGGGCAGGACAGCGGACCGACGGCGGAAGGCGGCGAGGCTCTGAGGGAGGCCGCCTGACACGCCGCATGGCCGCGGCATTGCCGGCCGGGCTTCCATGCGGTCGCGCTACCTTCACGGCCTTGCGCTGACATTCGCGGGCGTTCTCGCCGTGACGCCCGACACTCTGCTCGTGCGGCTGATCGACACCGACCCGTGGACCATGGTGTTCTGGCGCGGCCTCGGCATCGCGGCCGGCCTTACGGCGATTGTGTGCGCGGTCGAGGGGCGGGCGGGGTTCCGCAATATCTTCCGCTTCGGGCCGCGCCGGCTGCTGGCGGCCGCGCTGATGGTCGCAGTGAGCTTCGCCTTCATGTGGGCGCTTGCGCTCACCTCCGTCGCCAATGTTCTGGTCGTGCTCGCCGGGTCGCCGCTGGCGGCCGCGCTGCTCGGCCGCCTCATCCTCGGCGATCCGGTGCCGCTCCGGACCTGGGCGGCGGCGGTTATCGTCGCCGGCGGCGTTGCGGTCATCTTTGCCGAGGACCTGCAGGGCGGCCGCTTCGCAGGCAATCTCTGCGCCGCCATGGCGGCGGTGGGCCTCGCCGCCTATTTCGTGCTGCTGCGCTCGATCCGGGCGGCGAGCACGCTGCCGGTGCCGATCTGGGGCAATCTGGCGGCGGCGCTGCTCGCCCTGCCCCTTGCTGCGCCGTTCTCCCTGTCGCAGGCCGGGGCGCTCTGGATGGTGCTGCTCGCCGGCCTCCTCATGCCGGTGGCCATCGGGCTGATCAGCACCGGGCCGCGCTATCTGCCGGCGGCGGAAGTGGGGCTGTTGCTGTTGCTGGAAACCCTGCTCGGGCCGCTCTGGGTGTGGTTCGGCGTCGGCGAAACCCCGACGCCGGCGGTGCTGGCGGCCGGCGCGGTGATCGTCGCCGCGCTCGCCATGAACTCCGCTCTTGGGCTACGCTTCGCCGCCCGCAGGGAGATACCGCGATGACCCGTCCCGCCATGATTGTCGCCGCCCAGCCCGAAGCCGCCGAAGCCGGCGCCCGCATCCTGCAGCGGGGCGGCAATGCCGTGGATGCCGCCATTGCCGCGGCGCTGGTGCAGGGCGTGGTCGATCCGCAGATGTGCGGTATTGCGGGCTTTGGCTCCTGCCACCTGTTTCTCCCGTCGCGCGGCGTGCATTGCTGCATCGATTTTCACGGCAAGACGCCACTGGCGGCGCATCCGGCGATGTGGGAGGACTTGCTCGAAGGCGAAACGCGCGACGGCTTCGGCTTCGTCCTGAAGGGCCGGGTCAATGATGTCGGCTATCGGTCGATCACGACGCCGGGGTCGCTCAAGGCGTATTTCGAGGCCGCGGCGGAATTCGGCAGCTGGGACTGGCAGGATATCTGCGCCCCTGCCGTGGCCCGGGCCCGCGAGGGCTTCGTTGTGCGGCCGCATGTGGATTTCTGGTGGCGGCAGACGGAGCAGCTCGGCCGGACGGCGAACCGCGAACGCAATGCCTGGTCGGCGACCGGGCGGGCAGTCTATTTCCACAGCGACGGGCGGCTGAAGGGCATCGGCGACCGGGTCGTCAACCCGGACCTCGCCCGCACCCTGGAGCGCATCGCCGCCGGCGGCGCGGACATCTTCTACACGGGCGAGATTGCCGAGGAGATCGACGCCGACATGCGCGCCAATGGCGGGCTGATGACCGCCGCCGATCTCGCCGCTTACCGCACGACCCGCACCGAGCCGATCTGGACCGGCTACCGCGGATGGCGGGCCGCTTCCAACCGCCCGCCGGGCGGCGGCGTTCAGGTGCTGCAGATGCTGAACCAGCTCGAGCTTTTCGATCTGGCGGCAATCGGGCATAACAGCACCGAATATCTGCGTGTCGTGAGCGAGGCGATGAAGCGGGCGACGCGCGACAAGGATGCGCATGTCGGCGACCCGGCCTTCTATGATGTGCCGCTGGACCGGCTGCTGTCGAAGGAATACGGCGCGGCACTCGCAGGCGAGATCGCGCGCGGCGAACAGGCGTCGGTCACGCGCCTCTCGTCGGAACCGCCCGACACCACCCATGTCGTTGTCATGGACCGCGAGGGCGGCATCGTCACCATGACGCATTCGCTCGGCATGCCGTCCGGCGTCATCACGCCGGGTCTGGGCTTCATGTATAACGGTTGCATGGGCGTCTTCGATCCCCGCCCCGGCCGTGCGGGGTCGATTGCGCCCGGCAAGAGCCGGTTTTCGTCTCTCTGCCCGACCATTGTCTTCGAGAAGGACAGGCCCTGCCTTGCGCTTGGCGCGCCGGGCGGCACGCAAATCGCGATGGGCGTGACCCAGGCGATCCTGAATGTGCTCGATCACGGCATGACCATGACCGAAGCGGTTTCGGCGCCGCGTTTTTCCGCGACCTCCAACGCCATCGATATTTCCAACCGCATCCCGGGATATGTCGTCGAGCCTCTGGAGGGCATGGGCTATGACGTCATCCGCAGTCCGCTGACCTTCGGCTTTGCAGCCGTTCACGGCATCCGCATCCGCGCCGACGGCAGCCTGGACGGCGGCGCCGACCCCGGCCATGACGGCGTCGCCCTGCAGGTCTGAGAGCCGGTTCCGGAAGAAGACGGGGAACCCTCTCCTCCCGGCCTCCCCCATGCCACCCCGACCGGCGCGCCCGTCCTCTCTTGTCACCCCGGATGGAGCGCGTGCCCTCTTTTGTCACCCCGGATGGAGCGAAGCGGAAATCCGGGGTCCATCCTCCGCCGTTTCCACCCTGCGGAAAGATTGGAGGCTGGGCCCCGGCTCAAGGCCGGGGCGACACTGCGGCGTCCGGGGCGGCAGCAGGGTTTCCGGCGCGGTAACAGAGGAGTCCGGGAAGGGGCCGGAGCGTTCGGGGCGGCGGGCAAGGCCTCTCGAGCTCCTGTCCGGGCCCGCCGGGGGAACGCGGATTTCAAATCGCAAGACGCCCTCTCCCGGAACCCTCTTGCGCCCTGGCGGCCAGGCCGCCTTATATTGCGGTTTGCGGCCGGCAATGGGGCATGCCGGTCGATGCGGAGGAAGCGGTGATGTGCGGCATTGTGGGGCTGTATCTGAAGAATCCCGGCCTGCGCCCGCATCTGGGGCGCCTGTTTGCGCCGATGATGGAGGAAATGACCGAGCGCGGCCCGGACAGCGCCGGCTTCGCCGTGTATCGCGGGGAGGGCGGCAGGCGCGAGGCCAAGGTGACGGTCTGCAGCGCGGCGCCCGATTACGACTGGGCCGGCCTCGCCGCGGAGGCGAGCGGGGAGCTGGGTGTCGAGGCGGCAGTGGACCCGGCGTCCAACCATGCCGTTCTCAGGGCTGTTGCTGATGCGCAAACGCTGCTCGACTGGGTTCGGACCCGGCATCCCTGCCTGCGCGTCACGAGCTCGGGGACAGCCCTCGAAATCTACAAGGATGTCGGCCTGCCGGCGGCGGTGCTGGACCGGTTCGGCGTGAGCCAGATGGCCGGCTCGCACATGATCGGCCACACGCGCATGGCCACGGAAAGCGCGGTGACGACCGAAGGCGCCCATCCGTTCAGCACCGGCGACGATTTGTGCCTCGTTCATAACGGCTCGCTTTCCAACCACCACCGCCTGCGGGACTGGCTGCGCGAACGACAGGGGATCCGGTTCCAGACCGACAATGACAGCGAGGTGGCCGCCGGCTACCTGACCTGGAAGCTCGACCAGGGCGCAAGCATCGCCGAGGCGCTGGAGGCGGGCATCGAAGACCTCGACGGCTTCTACACCTTTGCGGTCGGCACCAGGGACGGCTTTTCGGTCTTGCGCGATCCCATCGCCTGCAAGCCCGCCGTCATGGCGGAAAACGATGACTGGGTCGCAATGGCCTCGGAATTCCGGGCGCTGGCCCGCCTGCCGGAGGTCGAGGCCGCCGCCGTCTGGGAGCCGGAGCCGGGGAAGGTCTATTCCTGGAGCGGCAACGCATGACGGTCGAGACCATCGACCTCGACATTTCCGGCGTCCGGGCCCTCAACCGGCGGCTTCAGGGCCGCGACGGCCCGGTCGCCGGCGGCCGCTTTGTCGTGACGAACGCCAAGGGGCGCCATGCGCTCGCCGTCGGTCTCACCGACCCTGTCGACGTCGCGATTCGCGGCCATGCCGGCTATTACTGCGCCGGGATGAACCAGGCGGCGCATGTGACCGTGCACGGCAATACCGGGACGGGCGTCGCCGAAAATCTGATGTCGGGCGCGGTTCGGGTGACGGGCGACGCCAGCCAGTCTGCCGGGGCCAGCGGGCGCGGCGGGCTCCTGGTCGTCGAGGGTTCGGCAAGCGCCCGCTGCGGCATTACGATGAAGGGTATCGACATTGTTGTCGGCGGCTCCATCGGCCATATGTCCGCCTTCATGGCGCAGGCCGGCCGGCTCGTCGTCTGCGGCGACGCCGGCGCCCATCTCGGCGACTCGATCTATGAGGCCGAAATCTTCGTGCAGGGGCGGGTGGAAAGCCTTGGCGCGGATTGTATCGAGAAGGACATGACCGCGCAGCACACGGACCGGCTGCAGGCTCTTCTGGCGCGCGCCGGCATGGCGGCCGATGCGTCGCGGTTCCGCCGCTACGGCTCCGCGCGCCGATTGTATAATTTCCGCGTCGATAACGCCGCGGCCTACTGAGGACAACACCCATGTCAGGCGACCGCGCGGCACGGACATCCGCCACCTTTCCCCCCCATGTGATCTCCGAAATCCATCGCGCCGCGGACCGGGGCCTCTACTATATCCGCGGAGCGGGCGCGCGCCGCGCCTTGCCGACCTTCGACGATCTGGTGTTTCTTGGCGCCTCGGTGTCGCGCTATCCGCTGGAAGGATACCGGGAGCGCTGCGGCACCGATGTCACCATCGGCGCCCGGTTCGCCTCGAAGCCGGTGGCGCTGAAAATCCCGATCACCATCGCCGGCATGAGCTTCGGCGCCATCAGCGCCAATGCCAAGCGCGCCCTCGGCCTCGGGGCGTCGGCGATGGGCACGAGCACGACCACCGGCGACGGCGGCATGACGGCCGAGGAGCGCGAGGCCTCGCAGACCCTGGTCTATCAATGCCTGCCCTCCCGCTACGGCATGGATCCGGACCATCTCCGCGCGGCCGACGCCATAGAAGTCGTGGTCGGGCAGGGCGCCAAGCCGGGCGGCGGCGGGATGCTGCTCGGCCAGAAGGTGACGGACCGGGTGGCGGCGATGCGGACGCTGCCGCCCGGCATCGACCAGCGCAGCGCCTGCCGGCATCCGGACTGGACGGGGCCCGACGATCTTGCGATCAAGATTCTCGAACTGCGCGAGATCACGAACTGGGAAAAGCCGGTCTATGTCAAGGTCGGTGCAACGCGGACCCGCTATGACGTGGCGCTTGCGGTCAAGGCCGGCGCGGACGCTGTGGTGGTGGACGGAATGCAGGGCGGGACCGCCGCGACCCAGGAGGTCTTTATCGAGGATGTCGGCATTCCGACGCTCCCGGCCGTCCGCCTCGCCGTGGAGGCGCTGCAGGAACTCGGCGTCCACCGCGAGGTGCAGCTGATCGTTTCCGGGGGCATACGGACCGGCGCGGATGTCGCCAAGGCGCTCGCGCTCGGGGCCGACGCCGTGTCGATCGGCATGGCGGCGCTGATGGCGCTCAACTGCAATGCGCCGCTTTATCCGGAAGACTACGAGGCGCTCGGGACGCGCGCGGGCGCCTGCACCATGTGCCAGACCGGCCGCTGCCCGGTCGGCGTAGCGACCCAGGACCCGGTTCTCGAAGCGCGGCTGGACCCGGAGGAAGGCGGGCGGCGCCTCCGCAATTACCTCTCCACCCTGACGATGGAATGCCAGACCCTCGCGCGGGCCTGCGGCAAGAGCCATATCCACAATCTGGAGCCGGAGGACCTAGCCGCGCTCACCGTCGAGGCTGCGGCGATGGCGCAGGTTCCGCTGGCCGGGACCGACTGGATTCCGGGCCGGTCCTGACCGTCGGGACCGGGCTTCTTCACGACCGAAAGGACGACGATGACCGGCATTCTGGAAGCATTCGCGAAAGCGAACAGTGTCAGGTATTTCCTCTTCAATTTCACCGATATACGCGGAATGCAGCGGTCCAAGCTGGTGCCTGCCGCGGCGGCCGGGGCGATGGAGGAGGCCGGTGCGGGATTTGCGGGGTTCTCGACCTATCTGGACATGACGCCGGCGCATCCCGACATGTTCGCCGTCCCCGATACAACAAGCATCATCCAGTTGCCCTGGCGGCCCGAAGTGGCCTGGGTGCCGGGCGATCTCTGGATGGACGGCGGCCCGGTGGCGCAGGCCCCGCGCGTTCTGCTGAAAAGGATTGCGGCGCAGGCGCGGTCGCAGGGGCTGCGCATGAAATCCGGCGTCGAGGCCGAATACCACCTGATCGACGCGGACGGCGCGGAGATTTCCGACCCCCGCGATACGGAAGCCAAGCCCTGCTACGACCAGCAGGCGCTGATGCGCCGCTTCGACGTGGTGTCCGAGATTTGCGACGCCATGCTTGAATTGGGATGGGGGCCTTACCAGAACGATCATGAGGACGCCAATGGCCAGTTCGAGATGAACTGGGAGTATGACGACGCCCTTGTGACGGCGGACCGGCACGCCTTCTTCAAATTCATGGTCAAGTCGATTGCCGAGAAGCACGGGCTGCGCGCGACCTTCATGCCGAAGCCGTTTCCCGGCCTGACCGGCAATGGCTGCCATGCGCATGTGTCTCTCTGGGATGCGGACGGGACGACCAATCTGTTCCACGATGCGGAGGCGGCACTCGGCCTGTCGGAGCGCGCCCTGCACTTCCTCGGCGGCGTGCTCCACCACGCGGAGGCGCTGTGTGCGGTCACCAACCCGATCGTGAATTCCTACAAGCGCATCAACGCGCCGGAGACCGCCTCGGGCGCTACGTGGTCGCCCAACACCGTGACCTGGACCGGCAATAACCGCACCCACATGGTGCGGGTTCCCGACGAGGGGCGCCTGGAATTCCGGCTCGCCGACGGCGCGGCGAACCCGTATCTGTTGCAGGCCGTCTATCTGGCGGCCGGCCTCGACGGCATTGCCGGGGCGCGCGATCCCGGCCCGCGGGTGGACCTCGACATGTATGCCGAAGGGCACAAGCTGCCGGACGCCAGGCGGCTGCCCGCCTATCTGCTCGATGCGGTCCGGGCGTTTGACCGCAACACTGTGCTCAAGGAGGCGCTCGGAGCGGCGTTCGCATCCGCCTATGTGAAGCTGAAAATGCAGGAGTGGGACGCCTATTCCCGGCATCTGAGCGCCTGGGAAAGGGCAACCTCGCTGGATATCTGAACCGGCGCCCGTTGCCGCGCCGATTTACGATTCCGGGAACCGGGCGTAGGATGATGCGCAAGAGACGGAGGAGGACAGCATGAGCGGTAATTGGGAATTCTCGCACAATCGGGCTTCGGAAGCCGTCTGGACCGAGGGCCTGCGCGAGATCTTCGAATACAGGGACCTTGGCATCAAGGCGGCGACCGGGGGCGACTACATCGCCCATATCGTCAAGGCGAACGGCCGCGAGATGAAGGATGACGTGCAGCACTGGCATGTTCATGATTGCACCTTCCAGTTCGTCATGGTGCTGAACGGCTGGGCCGAGTTCGAATATGAAGGACAGGGCGTCCGGCGTATCGAGAAGGGCGACTGCATCAACCAGCGCCCCGGCATCGCCCACCGCGAGATCGCCTGCTCCAAGGATTTCGAGGTTCTCGAGATCGTGGCCCCGGCGAATTTCGAAACGCGGATCGTCGAGGCGCCGGTGTCCGCTGCTGCCGCGGAATAACAGAGAGGCCGCCGCCCGCCGGGGGACTGGCCGCCTCTCCGATAGGGGCGTATGCGCCGAACAGTCCGGCCAGCGGCTGCTGCTTTGAAGACGGCGGCGGCTTGCGACCGGCCAACTCGGAGAGACGGCTCCAGCTTCCCCCGCCGGCCTAGGGCAGTTTGTGATTGCTCCGGCTATCACAAACCCCGATATGGGGTGCGTCGCAGAAGGAACCGAGGAAGACTCGCCATGAGCATCTATCTGGTGGCCCTCAACAAGCCCGATGAAGGCGCATGGAACCGGTTGAAGGCCAAATGGCCGAAACCGAGCCATTTCATCGTAACCGATCAGATTGCTTTCGTCGCTCCAGAGGAAGGCACGATAACTGAAGACGTGAGCGGCATTGTCGGCATGAGCGAAGATCATACTGTTTCCGGGATCGTGACAAGGGTCAACTACAACGCAATAAACGGCTGGAACCGACAAGCTGTATGGGAGTGGCTGGAAGAACAGCAATGAACCAGCAATCCGATGCAGATAATGTGGCGCGTCCGAACTTCGGAAAGCATCCCGGCACCAACGGTGGCAATGACGGAAGCGGGTTTGACAGCCGTCTTCGCGCGCTGGAGATTCAGGTCGCACGAATAGATGAACGGATGATCGGCATCGAAAAGGCAATGGCGACAAAGGCGTGGGTGCTCGGTGGTGTTGTTGCCGCAGCCGTCATCGCCGTCGGCCTTGCCATTCCCCTTATCAAGCTGTTTGGCTCATAATTCCCTGATTTATCAGTGCATGGCGTGCAGCCTCTCTGCGGGCAGGGAAGCCGGGCCGGGCGGCCTGTTCCGTTTCGGCGGTCCGCGGCGCGTTCACCGCCGCCCGTCTCTGTTATCCGGACGTCGTCCGCTTAGCGCTTAACTGCACGACCCGCGTGGCGACCGCGTCCCGCACTTGCGAATCGTGGAAAATGCCGACGACGGCGGCGCCGCGGCTAACGGCGCCGCGGATCAACCCCACCGCGGCCGCCCTGTTTTCGCTGTCCAGCGATGCGGTCGGCTCGTCGAGCAGCAGCACGGGGTAGTCGGCCACGAAGACCCGCGCGAGGTTGATGCGCTGCTGCTCGCCGCCGGAAAATGTCGCCGGCGCCAGACGGTGCAGATCGGCCGGGATGTTGAGGCGCTCCAGAACCTGGCGCGCCGCCTGCATCGCCTCCAGGCGGTCCGCGCCCCGGCTGCGCAGGGTCTCGGCGACCGTGTCTTCGGCCGCGACCCGGGGAACCACGCGCAGGAACTGGCTCACATAGCCGATGGTGTCCCTGCGCACGGCAAGTATTTCTCTTGGATGCGCGGCCGCCATGTCCACTTCCGCTCCCCGGTGCCGGACGAGGATGCGCCCCCGGTCGGCGCGGTAGTTTGCATAGATGCAGCGCAGGACCGTGCTCTTGCCGACGCCAGAAGGGCCCTGAAGCGCCACGCACTCGCCGGGGCGGACCTCGAGGTCAAAACCCGACAGCACGGAGAGGCGGACGCCGCCCTGATTGTGCAGGGTGAACGACTTTGCCAGTCCCTCGATGTCGATTACGGCTGTCAACGCCCGGCGCCCTCCTGCCTTCACGGATGGATTATCGAAGACACGAGGAGCTGCGTGTAGGGGTGCTGCGGGTCGTCGAGTATCTGGTCGGTGAGGCCCGTCTCCACAACCTCGCCGCGGCGCATGACAATCAGCCGGTGCGACAACAGCCGGGCAACGGCCAGATCGTGGGTGACGATCACCACGGCCAGCCCGAGGCCGGATACCAGGCCGCGCAGCAGGTCAAGCAGCCTCGCCTGGACGGAAACGTCGAGTCCGCCCGTGGGTTCGTCCATGAAAACGAGACGCGGCGCCGTCACCAGATTGCGCGCGATCTGCAGGCGTTGCTGCATCCCGCTCGAGAAGGCGGCCGGCAGGTCATCCATGCGCCCGGTATCCATCTCGACCTTCTCCAGCCAGTCGGCGGCGGTGCGCCGGATTGCGCCGTAATGGCGCGCGCCCGCCGCCATCGGGCGTTCGCCGATATTGGCGCCGGCGCTGACCCCCATGCGAAGGCCGTCATACGGGTTCCGGTGGACGAAGCCCCATTCGGTCCGCATGAGGCGGCGGCGGACCGGCTCGCTCATGCGGTAGATGTCCGCTGCGCCGGCGCTGCCCTGCGCCGCGTATTCGACCGTGCCCGCAGTGGGTTCGAGACGGGCGGAGACACAGTGCAGCAGTGTCGTTTTGCCGGAGCCGGATTCGCCGACCACGCCCAGCACCTCGCCGGGCCAGATATCGAATGACACATCGCGGCAGCCGAGAGTGCCGTCATACCATTTCGTCACGCCCCGGGCCGAAAGCAGCGGCGGCTCGATGCTGACCGGCATGTTATGCCGGCGGTCCGGAGGCCGGCTCGGCGGGGCCGGTATGTCCGGCCTCGCGGCGCTTCGCGCAATAGTCCGTATCCGAGCACACGAACAGGCGTCCGCCCTGGTCGTCGATAACGATCTCGTCGAGAAAACTGTCGCCGGAACCGCAGAATGCGCAGATGTCATCCCATTTCTGGACCTCGAACGGGTGGTCGTCAAAATCGAGGCTCTGCACCTCCGTATGCGGCGGGACGGCGTAGATGCGTTTCTCCCTGCCGGCGCCGAACAATTGCAGCGCCGGGTTGCGGTTCATCTTCGGATTGTCGAATTTGGGGATGGGCGAGGGCAGCATCAGATAGCGGCCGTTCACGCGGACGGGGTAGTTGTAGGACGTGGCGATATGGCCGAAATGCGCGATGTCCTCATACAGGCGGACATGCATCGGGCCGTATTCCTCCAGCGCGTGCATCTTGCGTGTCTCCGCCTCCCGCGGCTCGAGCCAGCGCAGCGGCTCGGGGCCGGGCACCTGATAGACGAGAATCTGGCCGCTCCGGAGCGGTGTTTCCGGTATCCGGTGGCGGGTCTGGACGATCGTGGCCGCCTCGGTGCGGCCCGTGGTTGCAACGCCGGCGGTTCGCGCGAAGAATTTGCGGATGCTGACCGCGTTGACCGTGTCGTCGGCGCCCTGGTCGATGACCTTGAGCGTGTCGTCGGGGCCGATGATGGCGGCGGTGATCTGGATGCCGCCAGTGCCCCAGCCGAAGGGAAGCGGCATTTCACGGCTGCCGAAGGGCACCTGGTAGCCAGGAATGGCGACAGCCTTCAGGATCGCGCGGCGGATCATCCGCTTGGTCTGCTCATCCAGATAGGCAAAATTGTAGCCTTCCTCCGTCGATACGGCGGCGCCCGGGCCGGCGGATGCCCCGGACGCGGTCATGACGCCTGTTCCGCCGCTTCGCCCGGCGCGGCCCGGAACTCCGCCCGCAGCTTCCGGAGGAGCTCAAGCTCCGACTGGAAATCGACATAATGCGGCAGCTTCAGATGCTGCACGAAGCCCGACGCCTCGACATTGTCGCTGTGGTAGAGCACGAACTCCTCGTCCTGGGCGGGGGACACCGCCGCCTCGCCCAGCTCGCGGCACCGCAGGGCGCGATCGACAAGGGCCATGGATATGGCCTTCCGTTCCTGGTGGCCGAAGACAAGCCCGTAGCCGCGGGTGAACTGCGGCGGGGCCGCCTCGCTGCCCTTGAACTGGTTGACCATATGCACCTCGGTCACCTCGATCTCTCCGATCTCGACGGCGAATCCAAGCTCTTCGGGCACGGTCTCGACCGCGACCGCGCCATAACGTATTTCGCCGGCGAACGGGTGCGTGCCGGAGAAGCCGCGCTGGGTCGAATAACCGAGCGCGAGCAGGAAGCCCTCGTCTCCGCGCGCCAGCGCCTGCAGCCGCGCCTCCCGCTCGGCGGGGAATTTGACCGGCTCCCTTGTGATGTCCGCCGGGCGCGCCGCCGCATCCGCGAGAGGCGCCTCTTCCTCGATCAGCCCCTCCCGGCCCAGCAGATCGACCACACGCGGGAAAGGCTCGTCGGCCGGCGGTTCCGGCGCTTCTTCTTCGGACAGGTCCGAAGCGGCGCCGCCCTCCGCCGCGAGCCGGAAATCCAGAAGGCGGTGCGTGTAGTCATAGGTCGGGCCCAGTATCTGCCCGCCGGGAATATCCTTGAAGGTCGCCGAAATCCGCCGGTGGACCGCCATGCGGCCGGTATCGACAGGCTCGCTATTGCCGAGGCGCGGCATGGTGGTCCGGTATGCGCGCAGCAGGAAGACCGCCTCGACAAGGTCTCCCCTGGCCTGCTTTACGGCGATGGCTGCGAGTTCCCGGTCATAGAGCGAGCCTTCGGCCATGACCCGGTCCACGGCAAGCGACAGCTGCTCCGATATTTGCCGGGTCGAGAGTTCGGGCACGGCCGGATCGCCCCGCCGGGCCGAGTCCAGCAATCGCTGCGACGCCTCAATCGCCTTCTCGCCGCCCTTGACTGCGACATACATGTCAAAGCTCCACCCGTGTCGAGCGGGGCACGGCCGCCAGGCGCGCGCCCAATGTGAAAATGAGGTCGAGCCCCTGCGGGAACAGGACCTCAAGCGCCCGGCGCTGCCGCCAGAAGTCCCGGGGGAGGCCGGCCGGACCGAATGTCCTGCGTTCGGCAATGCCCGGCCCGCTAAGCGCAACCGGTTCTCCGCCGTCGAAAGACGCTGTTTGCACGATAAGGGTTGCGCTTTCGTCGGGATAGGCCTCCGACCCGATCGCGAAATCGGCAAGCGGCGGCATTGCCGCCGGGGCGGCCAGCACGGCGAAACGCGCCGGACCCGGCTCGGCCGCCAGTGGACAGCCGCAATGGAACCGGAGATAGGCCGGCGTTTCACCGCTGCCGGCCTGGGCGTCCAGCCAGACGGGCGTCTCGAAATCGAGCAGGGTCAGGCACAGCGCGGCGGTTGCGCTGTCGAGCGCCGGCGGCGGGTCCATGTGGACGGCCGTGTCATGCTGGGAGCCCGGCTCCGACATCGCCGCAAGCAGGCGGCGAAACACCGTTTGGCTGTCCGCGACCGGAGACGCGAATCCCGGTCGAAAGACGGCCCCGCCGCGCATCGCAGACAATGGTCAGCCCTGTCCGCGAGTCATGGTGAAAAACTCGACGCGCGACCGGGCGGCATCCGCGCGGTTCTTCTCGCGCCGGGCCTGCTGCGCGGCTTCCAGCGGCGTGATGACCGTTTCGTCCAGAACCGCCCGGCGTTCGGGCTGCTGGAGCAAAGCGTCGAAAGCCGCCGCGAGTTCGGCATGGCGGGCGCTGCGGCCCGCCACATAGGCGATGCCCACGCCGCCGCCCTCCAACTGCACGGCGCAGCGCGTGGCGCTCATCTCGCCCATATTGAAGGGGCGGCCCGTGCCGCCCGCGCGCCCGCGCACCATCACAAGGCCCGTCTCCGGCGGCCGCAGCAGGCGGTATTCGGGTTGCTCCGGCAGGCCGGCCCAGGCGGCTTCCAGCGCGCCGTCCTCCGCCTTCGCCAGCACGCGCATCCACCGTTGCCGCGCCACAATCTGCAAATCGTCTTCCGCCGAAGATGACATGGGGGGGCGCCTGCTCCGGATTGTCCGGCGCCCCACAAGAACAAAGCCCGGCGGCGCCTCTGCCATCCGGTTAATCTGGCTTTCCGATTGTGTCAAGGAAGGCAGGCTGGGGGGCGGCCAGAGGGGTCTTTCTCTCCGCCGGCGCTGCCCGCTTTCACGCGCCGGCGCAGGCCGCGCCGCTGATTTCCCGAGCGACTGTTCCATCAGTAGAATAAACGATCCGGCCCCAGCCCCGTTTAAGCCATTTGCGTATCGGTTCCGCATCCTCATCCGCCGGGTCGGCAAGAAAACCGCCCAGCACATTGGCGTCCAGAAGAAAACGCACTCTTTCCGACACCTTTGCTCACCGGCGCTGGCATGCGCAGATCTGCGCTCATTTGATATAACTGGCTGTAAATAAAGTGTATTCTCTATTTTCATGGCCCGCGTTCTCCCTTGCGTTCCCGCCTCGGATGCGCCTCAATGCGCCCAGATTTTCGTCCGGTCGCTTTCGGATTGCTTACGCGAATTTGCGCGTCTCGCGGCAACTCGAACCGCGCTCCGGCCCGACGGTTCCCAGTCGCAGGAACGAGGATATGCCCGAACGCCAATGCACACCCCTCTCCAAACGGATCGTGGACCGTCTCACCGTCGGGATCGATTTCGCGATCCATGACCTCTGGAGCTACCGCCGCTGGCGCCGTATCCGGGGCGATCACGCCGGGGCGGTGCGAGGCGTGATGGACAGTGTCGGCAAGGTGATCGCGTTCAACGCCCTGATCTTCGCCGGCGGCTTCTCGGTGCTGCGGCTATCCACGACCACGCCACCGGCCCAGGTCGGCACGTTCGTGGCGATCTCGATCGCCGCCAGCCTGGCGACGACGTTGCTGCTGCTCGGGACCGGGACGCAGCTCTGGCGCGTGGGGGTCGATCCGCATCGGGAGAGGGGAATCCGATGAGTGGCGCGATGAGGAGAACAAGTCCGTTGCGCTCCCCGCGCATCGAATCGAATCAGGAGAGGGGAATCCGATGAATGCCGCAGATCCGACCCGGCCCGACTGGGTCTCGGACGAGCTGTTCCCGTTCGACAGCAGGTTCTTCCTGGTGGGACCCGATCGGCACATGCACCATGTCGACGAAGGTACGGGCCCTCCGATCGTGATGGTGCACGGGAATCCGTCCTGGAGCTTCGAGTTCCGCCACCTGATCGCGGGCCTGCGGGGCACGCATCGCTGCATTGCCATGGACCATATCGGATTCGGTTTGTCATCACGCAGCCCGCGCCGGGAAGACCACCATCCTCGCGCGCACGCCAGGAACCTGATCACGCTGCTCGAAGCGCTGGACGTGCGCGACGTGACACTGTTCCTCACGGATTGGGGCGGACCGATCGGTCTCGAGTTCGCGCGCAAGCACCCGGATCGGGTCAACGGACTTGTCGTCGCCAATTCCTGGAGTTGGCCGGTGTCGCGGGACTTCCACTTCATCCAGTTCAGTTGGATGATGTCGAGTTGGCTGGGCCGGTATCTGATCACCCGTCACAACATCTTCGTGAACAGAGTCATGCCGATGGCGGTGGGCAACAAGGCCGTCCTCACCCGCGAGGTGATGGAGCACTACCGCAAGGCCCAGCCCCCCGGAGCGCGCGCGGCGAATGCGGCCCTGCCCGGCCATATCGTCGGGGCGACCGACTGGCTGCGCGACATCTGGAGCGATCGGGCAAGGTTTATCGACAAGCCGGCGTTGATCTTCTGGGGCATGAAAGACATCGCGTTCCGCAAGAAGGAGCTTGATGCGTGGAAAGCGGCGTTGTCGGACGTCGAGGTCCATGTGTTCGAGGATTGCGGGCATTTCCTTGCCGAGGAAGCCCCGGAACGCATCCGGCCTCCGCTCAAGGCCTTCATCGACCGCATCACGTGAACCGTGGTGGAGTTGGCATCGCGGTGCGTCAATCGATACGTTTTTGAATAGTCTTGGGTCTGTTGGGCGGGGCCTTGATCTCCACCCTCCAAGCGCCTGGATTGCTGGCCACCACCCCCTTGCGGTTTGGGCTGCAGGGCGCGGGGCATCTTCCGGCGGGTAGCGATGCGCACATTCGTTTCTGCGCGGGGAGTGCGGGGAAATCCGTATTCCTACCGCAACTTGGGGGGCTGAGAGTCCCATTTGCCGCTTGCCTCGCACGATAGGCCGCGGCTGCCGGCAGTGCAAACTCGGCGCTATTCCGGGCGGCGGGCGCAGATCAGCCGTGTCATGCCCGGCACCATTTCCTCGTCGCGGCAGGCGGTGAAGCCGACCTCGAGCATGTGGCCCTTCAGCCAGCCCGGCGTGACTGACCGCGCATCGGGCGTGAAAGCCATGTGCTGCAATTGCCAGAGCGCCGCCATGGGCGGGCCGGTGCGGTCGTCCTCCACCATGAAGTCGTGCACGATGAAATGCCCGCCGGGCGCCAGGCAGTCATAGGCCTGCTGCACCAGCCGCGGCAATTCACCGCCGGGAACCCCGCTGAAGAGATAGGACATCAGGATGGCGTCCTGTTCGGTCGGCCATTCCGCCGTCAGCGCGTTGGAGGGAATGTAGCGCACCCGGTCCACCATCCCGGCCTCGGTGACGAAACGCCAGCCGATCTCGGCCACATTGGGAAAGTCGATAATGGTCGAAACCAGGTCGGGATAGGTCTCCAGAAGCCGGATGGTCATGGCCCCGGTGCCGCCGCCGACATCGAGCAGGTTGTGGCAGCCGGTGAGATCGACCAGCCGGGCCAGCGTTCGGCCGGGCCCGAGCGAACCGGCATGTTGCGCCTCGCTGTAGAGCACCGCCTGGTCCGGATCGGACATCCAGTGCTGATAGCTGTCCACCGCGTCGGGGTCCAGCGAGCCGTCCATCACGTCGTTCAACTGGGTCAGGAACGGATACATCTGCCGGTCGATCTGATATCGCAGATAGTCTCCGAAATCGTACCGGGCGCCGCGCACCAGGAATGTCGCCGCGCCGGGACCGTTGAAGTAATTCTCGTCCTCGCGGTCCACCAGGCCGGTTGCCGTCAGCGCGGTCATCAGCGTGGTGATCCGGTTGACCGGCACCCCGGTGCTGGAGGCGAGCGACCGCGCCGTTTTCGGGCCGTCGGCGAGTTGGCTGAAGATATCGATATGCAGCGCCGCAAACAGCGCCTTTGAAGCCATGAAGCCGAAAGCCAGCCGGGATACGTCCTCGGCCGTTTCGACCAATCGCTCTGTCATTGCAAAACCCCTTGAATTCCGATGTTACGGACCCTGTAACCTTGCATGGCGCCGATAAATTTTCAATGATAGGAATATACATTGCAAATAGTTCGCTTTTTGTATTGCTTTTGTCACCGGCTTCCCGCCGCATCGCCGCAACATTCTCCGCCCTGACCGCTTCCGTGATTCAGCGGGCGGCGGCGGCGTGGGTTCGCAGCAAGGCGGCGGTCAGCAGCAGCACGGCGCCGAGTTGATGCAGGGCGGCGAGGCCCAGCGGAACGACCGCGAGCAAGGTCGCCAGGCCGAGGCCCGCCTGCAGCAGCACCGCCGCAAGCAGAAAATGCTCCTCGGGCCCGGCCCTTCGGCCGCCGGCCAGCAGCCAGGCCCGGATGACGGCCAGCAAGGCCGCCATTGCGAGCAGGCGGTGGTGGAATTGGGCCGTTGCGGGATTTTCCAGCGCATCGGCGATCCAGCTCGGCCCGCTGCGGTAATCCGGCGGCAGCAAGGCGCCGTCCATCAGCGGGAAGCTGTTATAGATGAGGCCGCCATTATTGCCGGCGACCAGCGCGCCGCTGAGGATTGCGGCGGCGATCAGCCCGAACAGCATCCAGGCCGAAGCCGGCCTCCGGCCGTGCCGCGGCCGGAGGCGTTGAAGCACGATCCAGACCAGGAGCGCGAAGATGACCAGCGCCATGCCGAGATGGACGGCAAGCCGCGCCGCGCTGACATCGGGCCGGTCCGCCAGCCCGCTGCGCACCATCCACCACCCGATCAGCCCCTGCAGCCCTCCGAGCGCCAGCAACAGCAGCAGGCGCGGGCGCAGCGGCCGGTCGATCCGGCCCCTGAACCAGAACCAGGCGAGCGGAACAGCGAAGAACAAGCCCAGCAGCCGCCCGGAGAGGCGGTGAATATATTCCCACCAGAAGATCGCCTTGAAGCCGTCGAGCTCAATGGCGAAATTGATCTGGCGGAACTCCGGCGTTTCCCGGTAGAGGGCGAATATTCTTTGCCATTCCGCCTCCGAAAGCGGCGGCAGCCAGCCGATCAGCGGGCGCCACTCCACCATCGACAGGCCGGACTCGGTCAGCCGGGTGATACCGCCGATCGACACCATGGCGGCCACGGCGCACGCCATGAAGACAAGCCAGACGGTGACGGCGCGGTGCGGGTTCGCTTGCCGGTCGCACATGGACCGCCTAGTTAGAGAGCCGCACCGCGCCCGGCAATACCGGCGCGCTCCGCCGTGTTGAAGTGATCCGCCTCCGATGTCCGAACCGAACCTCGCCGACGGTCTTGCCTTCGAGGACCTCTATTGCCGCAGCGGCCTCTTGCGGCTGGATGCGCTGTTTCTGGAGGGTCTCGATGCGCCGCTCCGGGAGGCGCTCGACGCGGCGCGCGCCTCGCCGGGCGCGCTGGAGGCGAAGGCGGAATCGGCGCTGATCCTGGCGCTGGCGCCGAAGCTGGAGGGCTTCCTCGCCCGCCTGTTCGGGATCGAGGCGGAGACGGCGGCGCTTGCCGGGCGGCATACGGCGCTGGCGCCGGTCTATCGCTGCAAGCGGTTGTTCGTGCAGCGCCGCGCCGCGCGGGCGGTGCGGCCCGCGGAGGCCGCCGGTCTGGACGGTGCGGCGGTCGAGGCGGCGCTGGGCGCGCATATGCCGGTGCCGGTGGAGGAAGAGGCGTTCGCCCGCGCGGTGATGGGCTGGCTTGCCGATGAGGGCGGCTCCGGCGCGGCGCTGGAGGCTGCGGCGCGCTATGCGGCCTGGGCGCTCCATCATCCCGAGGGCCGGGCGCGCCACGGCGGCGGGGTGCTGTTCAGGCAGCCGGCGCGTCTCGACCCCCTGCGGTTGATCGAGACAGAAATCCGCACGGAGAACGGCGCCGCCGCCCATGAATTGCCGGAGGCGCGGCTGCGCCGCCGCGAGGGCTTTGCGCTGACCGATGACGGCATGGGCCTGAAAGCCGCGCTCGACCAGGCGCATTACTGCATCTTCTGCCACAATCAGGGCAAGGACAGTTGCGCCAGGGGGTTGCGCGACCGCCGCAGCGGCGCATTCGGCAAGACAGTCTTCGGCGTGGAGCTTGCCGGCTGCCCGCTGGAAGAGAAAATCTCGGAGATGCAGCTGCTCAAGACCGAGGGTTGGGCGCTGGGCGCGCTTGCGGTGGTGTGTATCGACAACCCGCTTTGCGCCGCGACCGGCCACCGCATCTGCAATGACTGCATGAAGTCCTGCATCTACCAGAAGCAGGACCCGGTCGATATTCCGCAGGTGGAAACGCGGGTGCTGAAGGATGTGCTGGCGCTGCCCTGGGGCTTCGAGATCTACAGCCTGCTGACGCGCTGGAACCCGTTGCATTTCGAACGCCCGCTGCCGCGTCCGGCAAGCGGGCGCCAGGTGCTGGTCGTCGGCCTCGGCCCGGCCGGCTTCAGCCTGGCGCACCACCTGATGAATGACGGGCACCGGGTGGTGGCGGTGGACGGGCTCAAGATCGAGCCGCTGCCGGCGGCGCTTTCGGGCGTGGACGAAACGGGCCGGCGGCAGCGCTTCCGGCCTGTCCGCGATATGGACGACATCCGCGAGGACCTGTCGGAGCGGGTCATGGCCGGCTTCGGCGGCGTCGCCGAATACGGCATCACCGTGCGCTGGGACAAGAACTTCCTCAAGCTCGTCCGGCTGCTTCTGGAGCGGCGGGCCTGCTTCACGATGGTCGGCGGCGTGCGCTTCGGCGGCGCGCTCGGGCTGGACGAGGCCTTTGCCTGGGGCTTCGATCATGTGGCGCTGGCGGCAGGCGCCGGCCGCCCGACCCATGTGCCCATGCCGAACGCGCTGGCGCCGGGTGTGCGCATGGCGTCCGACTTCCTGATGGCGCTGCAGCTCACGGGTGCTGCGCGCACCGACAGCATCGCCAATCTGCAGATACGCCTGCCGGCGGTTGTGGTGGGCGGCGGGCTGACCGCCGTCGATACCGCGACTGAATCGCTCGCCTATTACCCGGTCCAGGTGGAGAAGTTCCTGGCGCGCTACGAGGCGCTCGGGGGCCGGGTCGCCTGGACCGGGGACGAGGCGGACGTGGCGGAGGAGTTCCTGGCCCATGCCCGCGCGCTGCGGGCGGAACGGGCGCGGGCGGCCGCGGCCGGCGAAGCGCCGCGCATCCGCGAATTGCTGCGCGCCTGGGGCGGCGTCACCATCGCCTACCGGCGCCGGCTGATCGACGCGCCCTGCTACACGCTGAACCATGAGGAAGTCGCAAAGGCGTTGGAGGAAGGCATCCGCTTCGCCGAGTGCCTGTCGCCGCTGGCGGTGGAGGTGGACGACCGGGGGCGGGCCGCCGCGCTGCGCCTCGAACGGGTGGAAATCGACGAACGCGGCCGGCGGCGCGCGACCGGAGACGGCGAGACGGTGTCGCTGCCGGCGCGCTCTGTACTGGTGGCGGCCGGGACGCAGCCGAATACGGTATTGGCGCGCGAGAGCGCCGGCATTGCCCTTGACGGCAAGTATTTCCAGGCCGTGGACAGCGGGGGGCGCCCGGTGTCTCCCGAGCCGACGGCGAAACCGGAAGCGCCCGCCGTGCTGATGCAGCGCCGGGAGGACGGGCGCGCGGTCAGCTTCTTCGGCGACCTGCACCCCTCCTTCGCCGGCAATGTGGTGAAGGCGATGGGCGGCGCGAAGCAGGCCTATCCGCTGGTGAGCCGGCTGCTGGCCGAACGGCCGCCGGCGGCGGACACGGACCTTGGCGAACGCGCCAACCGCGAATTGCGGGCGCGCGTGCATGACGTGCTGCGGCTGACGCCGACGATTGTCGAAGTCGTTGTCGAGGCGCCGGCCGCAGCGCGGGCCTTCCGGCCGGGCCAGTTCTACCGCCTGCAGAATTTCGAGAGCCGGTCGCTGCGCCGCAAGGGAACGGTGCTGGCGATGGAGGGGCTGGCGATGACCGGCGCCTGGGTGGACCGGGAGCGCGGGCTGCTCTCGACGATCGTGCTCGAAATGGGCGGCTCCTCGGACCTGGCGGCGAAGCTGGCGCCCGGCGAGCCGGTGGTGCTGATGGGGCCGACCGGGGCGCCCACCGGGATTCCGCAGGGCGAGACCGTGCTGCTGGCGGGCGGCGGGCTCGGCAATGCGGTGCTGTTCTCCATCGGCCGGGCGCTGCGCGAGGCCGGCTGCCGCGTCCTCTATTTCGCCGGCTACAAGACGATCGGCGACCGGTACAAGACCGCTGAAATCGAGGCTGCCGCCGACATTGTGGTGTGGTGCTGCGACGAGGCGCCCGGTTTCGAGCCCGCCCGCCCGCAGGATTTCGCCTGGGTCGGCAATATCGTGGCGGCCATGGCGGCCTATGGCGGCGGGCGGATGGGCGGAACGCCGATCCCGCTCGGCGAGGTGGACCGCATCCTCGCGATCGGCTCCGACGGCATGATGGCGGCGGTCCATGCCGCAAGGCACGGCGTGCTGAAGGACTGGCTCAAGCCCGGTCACAAGGCTATCGGGTCGATCAACTCGCCGATGCAGTGCATGATGAAGGAAATCTGCGCGCAATGCCTGCAACTGCACCGGGATCCGGATACGGGCGAGGAGCGCGTCGTCTATTCCTGCTTCAATCAGGACCAGCCGCTCGATCTCGTGGATTTCCGCACCCTGCGCGGCCGCCTTTCGCAGAACGGCGCCCAGGAAAGGCTGACGGCCGCCTGGATCGCGCATTGCCTGCAGGGCTAGGCGGCGCGCCGCCAGTGCGGCATCCTGTCTTGAGGGAATGGAGGCATTCGCCGTCGGGCTGTATAGTCCGCTGTAATCCTTGTATTATTTCTTCTGTCCGGATGGCATTTCGGAGATTTGCGGCGGGCTGTTAGCACTCGACATGCGCGAGTGCTAAATTTTTCCTTGCACTTTGCCGGCCCGGTCCCTATCTGCCGGTCAACCCCCTTGAGGGGGCGTTTCATATGAATCCAGCAGGGAGGCGAGGCATGAAGTTCAGGCCGCTCCATGACCGTGTGCTCGTTCGGCGCGTCGAGCAGGAAGAGAAGACCGCCGGCGGCATCATCATTCCGGATACCGCGCAGGAAAAGCCGATGGAAGGCGAGATCATCGCCGCAGGCCCGGGCGCCAAGAACGACAAGGGCGAAATCGCTCCGCTCGATGTCCAGGCCGGCGACAGGGTGCTGTTCGGCAAGTGGTCGGGCACCGAGGTCAAGATCGACGGCGAGGAGCTGCTGATCATGAAGGAATCGGACATCATGGGCGTCATCGAACAGGCCGCCGCCTGATCCGGCGCCGCTCGCCCGAACACGCATTCAGACAAGGAGAGAAGCCACCATGGCTGCCAAGGACGTCAAATTCAATACCGACGCCCGCGACCGCATGATGCGCGGTGTCAATGTGCTGGCGGACGCCGTCAGAGTCACGCTCGGCCCGAAGGGCCGCAATGTCGTTCTCGAAAAGGCTTTCGGCGCGCCGCGCATCACCAAGGACGGTGTGACCGTCGCGAAAGAGATCGAGCTTGCCGACAAGTTCGAGAATATGGGCGCGCAGATGGTGCGCGAAGTCGCGTCCAAGACCAATGACGAGGCCGGCGACGGCACGACCACCGCGACCGTGCTTGCGCACGCGATCGTGCGCGAAGGCGCCAAGGCCGTTGCCGCCGGCATGAATCCGATGGACCTGAAGCGCGGCGTCGATCTGGCCGTCGATGCGGTCGTCGAGCAGCTGAAGGACCGCTCGCAGAAGGTCAAGGATTCGGAGGAAGTCGCCCAGGTCGGCACGATCTCCGCCAATGGCGAGGCCGAGATCGGCGAGATGATCGCCGAGGCGATGCAGAAGGTCGGCAATGAGGGCGTGATTACGGTCGAGGAAGCCAAGAGCCTCGATACCGAGCTCGATGTGGTCGAGGGAATGCAGTTCGACCGCGGCTATCTCTCGCCCTATTTCATCACCAATGCGGACAAGATGATCTGCGAGCTGGAAAGCCCGTTCATCCTGCTGCATGAGAAGAAGCTGACCTCGCTCCAGCCGATGCTGCCGGTGCTCGAGGCGGTGGTGCAGTCGGGCAAGCCGCTGCTGGTCATCGCCGAGGACATCGAGGGCGAGGCGCTGGCGACGCTGGTGGTCAACAAGCTGCGCGGCGGCCTCAAGGTTTCCGCCGTCAAGGCGCCGGGCTTCGGCGACCGCCGCAAGGCGATGCTGGAGGATATGGCGATCCTGACCGGCGGCCAGGTGATCTCCGAGGATCTCGGCATCAAGCTGGAGAGCGTCAGCCTGCAGATGCTCGGCACCGCGAAGAAGATCTCGATCACCAAGGACGAGACCACCATCGTGGACGGCGCAGGCGGCAAGGACGACATCCAGGCCCGCTGCGGCCAGATCCGCCAGCAGGTCGAGGAGACCACTTCCGACTATGACCGCGAGAAGCTGCAGGAGCGGCTGGCGAAGCTCGCCGGCGGTGTGGCGGTCATTCGCGTCGGCGGCGCCACCGAGGTCGAGGTGAAGGAGCGCAAGGACCGTGTGGACGACGCGCTCAACTCCACGCGCGCGGCGGTCGAGGAAGGCATTGTGGCCGGCGGCGGCTCGGCGCTCATCTATGCCACCGGCGCTCTCTCCAACCTCTCGGGCGACAATGACGACCAGCGCGTCGGCGTCGATATCGTGCGCAAGGCGCTCCAGGCTCCCGTGCGCCAGATCGCCGAAAACGCCGGCGCGGACGGCGCCGTTGTGGCCGGCAAGCTGCTGGAGACCATGGGCAACAACAATTGGGGCTTCGATGCGCAGACCGGCGAATACACCGATCTGGTGAAGGCCGGCATTATCGACCCGACCAAGGTCGTGCGCACCGCGCTGCAGGATGCGGCTTCGGTCGCCGGCCTGCTGATCACCACCGAAGCCATGGTCGCCGAGAAGCCGGAGCCGAAGGCCCCGATGGGCGGCCCGCCGGGCGGCGGCGGTATGCCCGACATGGGCGGCATGGATTTCTGATCCGCGCTGGCATACGGACTGTTTCATGCAAAGGGGCGCCCTTCGGGGCGCCCCTTCCTTGTCCGGCCTTTGGTCGGGGCGGCGAGATTCGAACTCGCGACCTTCTGCTCCCAAAGCAGACGCGCTGCCAGGCTGCGCTACGCCCCGCCGGGGCGGCTGTCTTCTACTCCGGCGCCCGGCCTCGGATCAATGCCGCTGCGTGCCCAAAGGGGCGGGCCTTCTCAAATTCGCTGCCGCTCGCTATGTCTTCGGCATTCCCGTCCGCTGTGGACGGTGCAGCGCCGGCGGCCCGCGGCGCGCAGGAGCAAGCCGATGTCCGTTGAAGCAACAGGGGTCCGGAGCCTCGACTATCGTCACAGCCCCCTGCCGGTGCGCAGCGACCTTGCTGCGGCCCACCGGCGCGCCTGGGCGCGGCTGGCGGTGCCGGGCGACTGGTGGTCCGGCGCCGTGCGGCTGGCGATTGCGGAGGAGACCCGCGCGGCGCCCGATTGCACATTCTGCCGGGCGCGCAAGGCGGCGCTCTCGCCCTCGGCCGTCGCCGGAAGGCATGAGACGGCGACCGGGCTGCCGGAGGTTCTGGTCGAGGTCATCCACCGGGTCCGCACCGACCCCGGCCGGTTGACCCGGCGCTTCTACGAGGACGCTGTCGCCGGCGGCCTGAGCGATGCGGAATATGTCGAAACGATCGGCGTCATGGCCGCGGTCATCGCCATAGACAGTTTCTGCGACGCCATGCACATGCCACGCCACGCGCTGCCGGCGCCGGTTGCCGGAGAGCCGCGCCGCCGGCGTCCGGCAGGCGCGAAGGCGGGTCTGGCCTGGGTGCCGACGGTGGCCCCGGAGGACCTGACAGAGGCCGAGGCTGGCATGTATGACGGCCTCGCAGGTGCGAATATCCACCGCGCGCTGTCGCTGGCGCCGGCGGAGGTCGCCGGATTTTTCGACCTGGATGCGGCGCAATATCTGCCGGACGCCGTGCTGCGGGATTTCGGCGCCGAATACCGGGCGCTTACCCATGCGCAGATCGAGTTTCTCGCAGCGCGGGTCTCGGCGATCAACCAGTGCGTCTATTGAACCACCAGCCATGCGGTGCTGCTCCGTGGGAGCGGCCAACATACCGGCGACGCCTACGAGCTGACCGCGATTGTCGGGGAAAGCGGGTCTGATAGCGGCGTTGCTGCGGGTGCGGCGCTGGCCGGTTATGCCGATGCCTTCTTCAGCGGCGGGTCCGGCTTCGCTGCGGCGGCCGAGCAGCTGCGCCGCGAGGTCGGCGACGAAGCGGCGGTCGATGCCGCCGGCGTGCTTGCAATCTTCAACGCCGTCGTGCGGATCGCCGACGCAACCGGGATTCCGCTCGAGGAGCCGAAGGCCGCGCTCTCGGCGGATTTCCGCGGCGCGCTCGGCATTGACGACTATCCGGCTGCCGCGGGCAAGGTTTGACGGCAGGCCCGGACAGACGCGCAATGCGCCGCTATCCGCGCTTGACCCGCGCGGGGTGCCGTTCGAGCGCCTGGCCGGCGCGCGGCCGAAGCCGGCTTGACGGGGGCCGAAAAAACGGTCCTGTATCGAATGGTTGAAACCGGAGGCGCCCATTGCGGTGTTCGAGGTCGCGGAAACGCTGCAGCAAATCGCCTGGCTGGCGGTGGCGGGTGGGCTGATCCTGCTTGCGCTGGGCAGCGTATATATGCTGCTGGTCTATGCCGGGCTGTTCTCGAGGACCGCAAGAGGCTGGCGGCACTGGGCGGCAAGGCGGTCCCTCACCGCGGCCCTGGTGTTCCTGCTGGCCGCAGCGCTGGCGCAGGTCGTGGCGCATCGCGGCCTGGCGGACCGTCCCGACGCATCCTCCGAAGCCGCTGCGCCTTCCGAAGCCGCCACACCCGCTGAAGCCGCCGCCGTGCCGCAGGCCGACGAAAGCCGTGCCGCGAGCGCGCGTCCCGCCGTGTCGGCCGCTGCGGCGCAGGCCGCGTTCGACGAGGCGCTGGCCGCCCGCGAGGAAGGCCTGGCGGATGCCGCCGCGCACGCCTACCGGCGCGCGCGGGAGGCTTTCGCCGCTCTCGGCGACGCGCGGCGGGAAGCGGATGCCATGCACGGGCTGGGCGATATGGCGCTGGCCGGCGGAGACGCAGCGGGCGCGGAGCGGCACTATCTCGGGGCGCAGAGCCTTTTCGCCCGCCTCGCCAACGACATCGGGGAAGCGAATACGCTGGTCGGGCTCGCAGGCGTCAAGACGGCCGGCGGGCGCCGGGCCGAAGCGGAACGGCTGCTGGAGGATGCGCACGCCATCTATTTCAAGGCGGCCTCGGCCCATGGCCGCGCCAATGTGGCGCTCGCGCGGGCAAGCCTCGCCGCCGATCCCGCAAGGGCGCGCCGGCTCTACCGGGACGCCGCCGGCCTCTACCTCCGCGCCGGGCTGCCCGGCTGGGCGGACTATGCCCGCAATCGGGCCAGATGAGGATCACGGGCGGAGAATGTGTCCGTGCGTCCGGCAGTCGGGGCCGGCGAGGCGCAGGATCAGCCCCGCCGCCTTGTCGGGCGCGGGCAGCGCCGCCGGGTCTTCGCCGGGGAAAGCCTCGGCGCGCAGCGCGGTGCGCATCGGCCCGGGATCCACGAGATTGACCCGAAGCGCGGTGCGCGCCGTCTCCGCCGCCCAGGCCAGCGCCAGCGCCTCCAGCGCGGCCTTGCTTGCGGCATAGGCCCCCCAATAGGCGCGGGCGCCGGGATTGTCGGTGACGAAGACGGCCCGGCCCGCCGGCGCGCGGCGCAGCCAGGGGTCCACCGCCCGGATCAGCCGCATGGCGGCGGTGAGATTGGTTTCGAGCGCACGCCGCCAGGCATTGTCGGAAATCTGGTGGGCCGGCCCGAGCGTGCCGAGCGCGGCGGCGCAGGACACGAGAATGTCCAGCCGTCCGAACCGGGCGCCGAGGGCGCCGAGGGCGCGCTCCAGATCGCCGGGCGCGCAGATATCGAGCGGGCAGAGCGTCGCCCGCCCGCCGCCCGCCCGCACCGCATCATCGGTCTCCTCGAGCCCGCCCGCGGTGCGCGCCGCCAGCACGACATGCGCGCCGGCGGATGCCAGGCGCAGCGCCGCCGCGCGGCCGAGCCCCCTGGAGGCTCCCGTAACCAGCGCCACCCGGCCGTCAAGCGGCCTTGCCTCCGGGACGGGCGGCATGCCGGCGGCGCTCAGGCGAGTTCGTCCAGCAGCGACATCCGGTCGGCGGCGGCGCCGTCCCGCCGGTCGAGCAGGTCGATCGGATAGTCGCCGGTGAAGCAGGCATCGCAGAAACCGGGTTCGTCGCCGCGGCCGGCTGCAATGCCGACCGCACGGTAGAGGCCGTCCAGACTGATGAACTCCAGCGAATCGACGCCAATCTCCCGGCGCATCCGCTCGCGATCGAAACGGGCGGCGAGCAGCGTCTCGCGGCGCGGGGTGTCGATGCCGTAGAAGCAGGAATGGGTCGTCGGCGGGCTGGAGATTCGCATATGCACCTCCGTCGCGCCGGCATTGCGCACCATCTCGACGATCTTGGTAGAGGTCGTGCCGCGCACAATGCTGTCATCCACCAGAACAACGCGCTTGCCGGCCAGCACCGCCTTGTTGGCATTGTGCTTCAGGCGCACCCCGAGATGGCGGATATGCTGGGTCGGCTCGATGAAGGTGCGGCCGACATAATGGTTGCGGATGATGCCGAGGCTGAACGGCAGGCCGGCTTCCTGGGCATAGCCCAGCCCGGCGGGCACGCCCGAATCGGGCACGGGCACGACGACATCGGCCGGCGCCGGGGCCTCGCGGGCCAGTTCGCGCCCGATCCCTATTCTCGCCTCGTAAACGCTGCGGCCGAACACGGCGCTGTCAGGGCGCGCGAAATAGATCAGCTCGAAGATGCAGGGCCGGGGCCGCGCCGAGCGAAAGGGGAAATGGCTCTCGACGCGGCCCGCATCCACCACCGCCAGCTCGCCCGGCTCGATATCGCGGACATAGTCGGCCCCGATAATGTCGAGCGCGCAGGTCTCGGATGCGAAGATATGGGCTTCGCCGAGCCGCCCCAGCACCAGCGGCCGCACGCCGTGCGGGTCCCGGACCCCGAACAGCTTGGTGCGCGAGACGGCGACCAGGGAATAGGCGCCCTCGATCTGGTTCAGCGCCTCGATGATCCTGTCCGCCAGTTTCTGTTTCCGGCTGTGCGCGATGAGGTGGATGATGACCTCGGTGTCGGTCGTGCTCTGGAACAGCGCGCCCTTCGCGGCCATTTCGCGGCGGAGCGACAGCGCATTGGTAAGGTTGCCGTTATGCGCCACCGCGACGCCGCCGAAAGCGAAATCCGCGAAGAGCGGCTGAATGTTGCGCGCCACGGGCGCGCCGGTGGTCGAATAGCGGTTGTGGCCTATCGCCGTTGCGCCCTGGAGGCGCCGGATCGCCTCTTCATTGCCGAAGGTCTCGCTGACCTGCCCCGGCCCGCGGAGGCTGTAGAACTGCGCGCCGTCGCAGGAGACAATGCCGGACGACTGCTGGCCCCGGTGCTGGAGCGCGTGCAGGCCGAGGGCGGTATGCGCTGCGGCGTCCGCATGGCCGGCAATGCCGAACACGCCGCACTCCTCGTGCAATTTGTCATCGTCGAACGGATGAACGGCTCTCAAGCTGGCCTCTCTTCACCGGGCGCCCTCGATCAGGCGGTCGAGTTCGCGGCGATCCTGGTTCTTATACCCTTTCGACGGTGTCTGCGCAGCCGCTTCCGGCTCCGCTTCGGGCTGCTCCAGCTTCTTGTAAAGGCGCTGCCCCTCCTCGATGCGCTCAAGCTGCTGTTGCAGCCGCTCCGCTTCGGTGGTGCCGTAGTCGCTCAGGCGCTGCGGCAGCACTTGCTCCAACAGCAGGACGCCTTCCTCGATCATCGGTATGAGGCGCGCAGATTGCACCCAGTCCGGCTGCTCTGTGGGAGGGACGACTCTGGACCCGACGGCATAAAGGGCGCAGATAATGGCCGCGCCGCGCAGGATTCCGAACAGAAAGCCCAGCGCGCGGTCGAGCGAGCTGTGGCTGGACTGCTCGACCAGGCCGGCAATCCGGCCTGTAATCACCGACAGCAGCGCCAGGCTGACGAGGAAACTGCCGGCGCCGGCCGCGATCCGGGCCAGACGCGCGGGCTGGATATAGTTGGACAGCTCCTCGCTCAGCGGAACGAAAGCATACCAGGCGATGACGGCCGCGCCGACCCAGCTTGCCAGCACAAACACCTCGCGCACGAAACCGCGGAAATACGCGGTGAGGGCCGAAGCCAACAGCATACTGAACAGCACGACGTCCAGGGTGTAGATATCGCTCATCGGACGGCGCGTCTGCCTGCCCGCCCGCCTGCGCCGAGCCGTGCGGCGACGTCCCCGACATGGCCGACGGTCTCGATGCGGAGCGCGCCGCCGCCCGGCGGCCGCCGGGCCGACGGGACCACAGCCGTCTCGAAGCCCAGCTTCTGCGCCTCCCGGAGCCGGGCGTCGCTGTGGGCGACCGGGCGGACCTCGCCGGTAAGCCCGATCTCGCCGAACCAGACGCTGCCGGGCGGCGCGGCGACGCCTTCCAGCGAAGAGACAAGCGCCGCCGCCGCCGCCAGGTCCGCTGCGGGTTCGGAGATGCGCAGCCCGCCGGCGACATTCAGGTAGATGTCACGCCCGCCCAGCGCGATCCCGGCCCTGGCCTCCAGAACCGCAAGCACCATGGCGAGGCGGCCGGAGTCCCAGCCGACGACCGCCCGGCGCGGCGATCCGGCGGCGGGCGGGCCGACCAGCGCCTGGATCTCGATCAATAGCGGCCGGGCGCCCTCGACGCCGGCGAACACCGCGGTGCCGGCAAGGGCCGCGCCGTCCGGGCGCTCGCCGAGAAACAGCGCCGACGGATTGGCGACTTCGCCAAGCCCGCGGCCGGTCATTTCAAAGACGCCGATTTCGTCAGTTGCGCCGTAGCGGTTCTTGACGGCGCGCAGGATGCGGAAATGGTGGCCGCGCTCGCCCTCGAAATACAGCACCGTATCGACCATATGCTCCAGAACTCGCGGCCCGGCGATTGCGCCGTCCTTGGTGACATGGCCGACAAGCAGCAGGGCCGCGCCGCGCCGCCGGGCGATGTCGATCAGCAGCTGGGCCGACGCGCGCACCTGGGCCACCGACCCTGCGGCGGACTCGAGGCCGTCCAGATGCACCGTCTGGATCGAGTCCACGACGGCGACCTCGCCCCGGTCGGAGAGGGTGGCGGCGATATCGCCGGCTGCGGTCGCCGCCGCAAGCGCGACCGGCGCCCCGGCCAGCCCGAGCCGGCGCGCGCGCATGGCGATCTGCGACACGGCCTCTTCGCCGGTGACATAGAGGCAGTCATGGCCGGCCGCGGCCAGCCCCGCAACCGCCTGCAGCAGCAGGGTGGATTTGCCGATGCCGGGGTCGCCGCCCACCAGCACGCAACTGCCCGGCGCCAGCCCGCCGCCCAGCACCCGGTCGAACTCGGCAATGCCGGTCGCGCGGCGCTCGACGACCGGCGGCGCAGCGTCGAGCGGCACGAGGTCCAGCGCGCGGCCGGCCCGCGCCCCGCCGGCCGGCGGGGGCGTTTCCTCGACGAGGCTGTTCCACGCCCCGCAGCTTGCGCAGCGCCCAGACCATTGATGCACGGCGCCGCCGCAGGTCTGGCATACATAGGTCCGTTTCCTGCGGCTCACCGGCGCACTGCCATGCGGATCGGCCCCGATGCGCGGCCGTGGATGAACTGGTCCACATAGGCATTGCCGCTTCGGTCGATTTCCGATACGGCCCCCGACCACACGATGCGCCCCTCATGCAGCATGGCGATGCGGTCCGCGATCTTGCGCGCGCTCGCCATGTCATGGGTGATCGAAAGCGCCGTTGCGCCGAGCTTGCGGACACAGTCCACGATCAGATCGTTGATAACGTCAGCCATGATCGGGTCGAGGCCCGTCGTCGGCTCGTCGAAGAAGATGATGTCCGGCCGGGATGCGATGGCGCGCGCAAGCGCGACGCGCTTCTGCATCCCGCCGGAAAGCTCGGCCGGCATCAGCTCGCCGACCTCGGGGCCGAGCCCCACCTGGGCCAGCGTTTCCAGCGCCACCGGCCTGGCTTCCCGGCGCGTCTTGCGGCCGCTCGCCACCAGCCCGAATGCGACATTCTCCCAGACCGCGAGGCTGTCGAACAGCGCGCCGCCCTGGAACAGCACGCCCATGCGCGCATTGACGGCCTCGCGCGCCGCGCCCTTCAGCCCGACCGATTCCACGCCGTCCACCAGGATGCTGCCGCGGTCCGGCTCGACAATGCCGAGCGCGCATTTGAGCGTGACCGACTTGCCGGTGCCCGACCCGCCGATAATGACGACCGACTCGCCCGCGCCGACATCGATATCGACGCCGCGCAGCACGCTCTTGGCGCCGAAGGCCCTGTGCAGGCCCCGGATGCGGATCCTGGGTTCGCGGGCGGTGCTCATCTGGAGAAGAACAACTCGGTGACAATGTAGTTGGACACCAGGATCAGGATGGCCGAGGAAACCACGGCATCAGTCGCCGCCCGGCCGACGCCCTGCGCGCCGCCCCGGGAGTGGTAGCCATGATAGCACCCCATCAGCGAGACGAGGAACCCGAACACGCCGGCCTTCACCAGGCCGGACACGACATCCGTCAGCTCGACGAACTGCCAGGTTTGCTCGATATAGACCGCCGGCGCGAAGCCCAGCTTGTAGATGCCGACGACATAGCCGCCGAATATGCCGATGACATCGCCGACCAGGACAAGCAGCGGCAGCATGGCGAGGCCGGCAATGAGCCGGGGCGCGACCAGATATTTCATCGGGTCGGTGGAGAGCGTCGAGAGCGCGTCGATCTGTTCGGTGACGCGCATCGTGCCGATCTCGGCCGCCATCGAGGCGCCGACCCGGCCGGCGACCATCAGCCCCGCCAGCACCGGCGCAAGCTCGCGGGTGATCGCCAGCGACACCACGCCGGCAACCGCGCCCTCGGCCGAAAAGCGCGAGAACCCGGTATGGCTCTGAAGCGCCAGCACCATGCCGCTGAACAGCGTCGTCAGCGCCACCACCGGCAGCGAGTAGTAACCGATATCCACCATCTGGCGCAGCAGGATGCGCGGGTAGAACGGCGGTCGGACGGCGTGCGACAGGGCGGCGGCCGAGAACAGCGCCAGCCTTCCGACCGCCTCCAGCAGGGCGAGGAAAGCCCGGCCGATCGCCGCCAGCGGGTTCAAGCGAAAAGCCCTCCGGGTCGCGTCCCGGTTTGAAATCCGCGTTCCCCCGGCAGGCCCGGACAGGGCCTCGAGAGGCCCTGTCTGCCGCCTTTGGACTCTCCGGTGTCGCCCCGGACTCCCCTCTTGTCGCCCCGGACCTGATCCGGGGGCCAGCCGCCGACCCTTCCGCAGGGCTGAAACGGCGGAGGATGGACTCCGGCTCGCCGCTGCGCTCCGGCCGGGGTGACAGGAAGGTGACGCTGGAAGGGCGCAACAGGGGCGCGCGCTCCGAAAAACCCGCCAGGGCTTGCCTGCCTTGCAAACCGAGACATTACCGGCCTCCGGCGCCGGTGTAGCAGCGGGCGTAGCGGGCGCCGAGCGAGGTCAGGATTTCGTAACCGATCGTGCCGGCGGCGGCCGCGAGGTCGTCGGCGGTTATCCGGTCGTCGAGCAGGTCGGCCCAGTCTCCGGGGCGCACCGAGCCCGGGGGCAGGGCGGTCACATCCAGGACGATCGAATCCATCGACACGCGCCCGACCAGCGGAACCCTGCGGCCATGCAGCCGCGCCTCCGCCTTCGGGCCCGCCGCGCGCAGATAACCGTCTGCGTAACCGGCGGCGACCGTGGCGAGCCGCCGGCCGGCCCGGGCTTCAGCTGTTGCACCATAGCCCACGGTCACCGGCCGGTCCACCTCGCGCACCTGCAGGACTCGGGCCTGCAGGCGGACCGCAGGGCGCATCGGATTGGCCTCCGCCGGGGTCGGGTTGAGGCCGTAAAGCGCCATGCCGGGCCGGGCGGTGTCGAAGTGATAGCGGGAGCCGAGAAAGATGCCGGAAGAGTTGGCGAGGCTCGCCGGCGCATCGAACCGGGCCGCGAGTTCCGCGAACAGGCGGCGCTGCGCCTCGTTCAGCCTGTGGTCCGGCTCGTCGGCGCAGGCGAGATGGCTCATCACCAGCGCGAACCGCCTCCGGTCCAGCGCCGCCGCCTCGGACGGATTGAAGCCAAGCCGCGTCATGCCGGTGTCGATATGCAGCACAGCCGCCTCGTCCGGCCAGGCGGCGAGGTCTCCCGGATGATTGAGCACCGGCAACAGGCCGTGCTCTCGATAGACCGCCTGGAACCCCTCGACCGGCGCGCTCAGCACGGCGATCCCGACATCGGGCAGGAGTGCGCGCAGCGCGACGCCCTCGTCCAGCCCGGCGGTGAAAAACATGGCGCAGCCGGCCCGGCGCAGCGCCGGTGCAACCCGGTCCATGCCGAGCCCGTATGCGTCCGCCTTGACCACGCCCGCGACACGGGCCGACGGCGCCGTCTCGTTCAGCATGCGCCAGTTCCAGGCGATTGCGTCGAGATCGACCCGCAGCCGGCCCGGCGCGGCGGCCCTGCCGATCTGCGGCGTGATGCGCGCCGGCGCCTCAGAAGGGGGGGGCGCCATTGCGGGCCTTTTCCAGGTCGGCGAAACGGGTGAACCGGCCCTCGAAATAGAGATCGATCCGGCCGGTCGGCCCGTGGCGCTGCTTGGCGACGATCACCTCCGCCAGATTATGGACGCGGTCCATGTCCTGCTGCCATTCCAGATGCTTGTCGGTGCCTTCCTGCGGCTCCTGGCGGCCCAGATAATATTCCTCGCGATAGATGAATGCGACCACATCCGCATCCTGTTCGATGGAGCCGGATTCGCGCAGGTCGGCAAGCTGCGGGCGCTTGTCCTCGCGCTGCTCCACGGCGCGCGACAATTGCGAGAGTGCCAGAATCGGCAGGTCCAGTTCCTTGGCGATGGTCTTGAGGCCGCGGGTAATCTCCGAGACTTCCTGGACGCGGTTTTCCGGCCGCCGGCCAGCGGCCGGGCGCATCAATTGGATATAGTCCACCACGATCAGGTCGAGACGGCCGTGGCTGCGCAGCAGCCGCCGGGCGCGGGTGCGAAGCTGCGAGATCGTGATCGCCGGCGTGTCGTCGATATAGAGCTTCAGGCTCTCGAGTTGCTGGCTGGCGCGCAGCACCGCATCAAACTGGTTCTGGTCGATGCTGCCGCGGCGTATCTGGTCGGAGGAGACCTTCGCCTGCTCGCCGAGAAGGCGCAGCGCCAGTTGTTCGGCCGACATCTCCAGCGAGAAGAACGCGACCGCATATCCGTCCGCCTCCTGTATAACGCCGTATTCGTCGCGCTCCCGCACGACGGCGCGCGCGGCGTTGAAGGCGATATTGGTGGCGAGCGCTGTCTTGCCCATGCCCGGCCGGCCGGCCAGCACCACGAGGTCGGAGCGCTGCAGGCCGCCCAGCATCCGGTCCAGGTCTGTCAGGCCTGTGGTGACGCCCGTGAGGCTGCCCTCGCGGCGGAAGGCGCTCTCGGCCATGTCCATCGCGGATGCCAGCGTGCGGACGAACGGCCGGAAGCCTGTCGGCTCGACCCCGGTGGTGGCGAGCTCGAACAGGCGGTGTTCGGCCTTCTCGATGCGGCCGGCGGCTGTCAATTCAAGGTCGCTGTCATAGGCCTCGTTGACAGTGTCGCTGCCGATCGAGATCAGTTCGCGGCGCAGATGCAGGTCGTATATGGCCCGGGCGAAAGAGGCGGCGTCGATGACGCCGATGGCGCTGGCGGCCAGTTCCGCCAGATAGCGCGGCCCGCCGACTTCGGCCAGCCGGTTCTGTTGCAGGAAATGGTCCCGGAGCGTCGCCGGGCTGGCCTGTCCGCCGCGTTCGACCACCAGGCGGACCGCATCGAAAATACGCCGGTGGCTGGGATCGAAGAAGTGCTCCGGCTCAAGAAAATCACTGACCTGCTCATAGATCCGGTTATCGACCAGAATCGCGCCTAGGAGCGCCATTTCGACCTCCAGATTGGCCGGCAACTGGCGATAGGCGGGGTCGTCGTCCGGTGGCGCCTCGAACAGCGGCTCCCCGGCGAACATGGGTTCTGCTTGTGCTGTCATGGGAAGGTCATTAGACCGGGACAAGGCTGCTGTTGCTACCGGAACAAGGCGGTTGCCGCTGTGGAATATCGTGGAAGACGGGGATAACTCCGAAATGCACCGCGTCATCGCGCTGGAAGGCGCTACGAATGTTCGTGACCTTGGCGGCTACGAAACCGTTTGCGGCCGCCGGGTCCGCTGGCGCCGGATGTTCCGGGCGGACGGTCTGCACCGGCTCACGCCGGGCGACCATCGGACGCTGGCAGCGCTCGGCATTGATACGGCCCTGGACCTGCGCTACGGGCCGGAGCGCGCCGGCGAGCCCGCCTGCCTGCCCGCTTCGATACCGAGCGTGCATATTGGCCTGGCCGACAAACCCGCCGCCTCGCTGCTGGAGACGCTGGATGTGGGCGGCGTGCCTTCGGCTGCTGCGGCTGCGGCCTGGCTCGCGCGGAGCTATACCGGCTATCCGGAGAAATATGCGCCGGCCTGCGGGGTGGTGTTGCGCCGCCTGTGCGCGGAGGACGCGCAGCCGCTGTTGTTCCACTGCACCGCCGGCAAGGACCGCACGGGCTTCACCGCCGCCGTGGTGCTGGAGGCGCTCGGCGTGCCGCGCGGGACGATCATGGAGGACTATCTGCTGACCAACCGCTATTGGGACCGCGGCGGCCGCGAGCCGGAGGGCCTGCCGCGCGAAATCTACGAGCCGGTCTTCTCCGCCAGGGAGGAATATCTGGCCGCGTCCTGGGAGGCGCTGGACCGCGGCTATGGCGGCCTCGACGGCTGGCTCGATAACGCTGTCGGCTTTGGCGCGGCGGACCGGGAGACGCTCAGGGCGGCATTGCTGGAGTAAGGCGCGGCGGGCGCGGCGCTTCAGCCGAAACGGGGCTCGTCCCACCAGGGATAGAAGGCCGGCATCGCCGCGCCGGGCGTGGAGGTGAAGGCGGGCGGGCGCTTCTCCAGGAACGAGCCGACGCCTTCACGCGCATCCTCTGTCTTGCCGGTATAGCCCATGCCCATGGAGTCGATCCGGTGCGCCGCCATCGGATGGGCCTCGCCCAGCATCTTCCACATCATCTGCCGGCAGAGCGCGACCGACATGGGGGAGGTGTTGTCCGCGATCTCGCGCCCGAGCGCCCGGGCCGCCGGCAACAGGTCCTCCGGTGCGTGGAGCGAGCGCACCAGGCCGCCCTCCAGCGCCTCCGCGGCGGAAAAGACGCGGCCCGTGGCGGCCCACTCCATCGCCCGCTGCATCCCGACCAGACGCGGCAGAAACCAGGAGGACGCCGCCTCCATCACCACGCCGCGCCGCGCGAAGACGAGGCCGAACCGCGCCTCCGTCGAGGCCAGACGGATATCCATCGGCAGGATCTGGGTGACGCCGAAGCCGACCGCCGGGCCGTTCACCGCGGCGATGACGGGCTTCTTCATGTCGAACAGCCGAAGCGACACGCGCCCGCCGCCGTCGCGGTGGCGCGCCCCCGGGGGCGGCGCGGCGCGGTCGAATGCGCCCGGCCCGGAGGACAGGTCCGCGCCCGCGCAGAAGGCCCGCCCGGCGCCGGTGACGACGACCGCGCGCACCGCATCGTCGCTGTCGGCGGCGTCGAGCGCCTCCAGATACTCGCCGATCATCTGCGCATTGACCGCGTTCAGCCTGTCGGGCCGGTTGAGCGTCAGCGTCAACAGCCCGTCCTCGATCTCTGCTGTCAGCGTCTCGTAAGCCATGCTTGCATTCCTCTCCGCGCAGCGCCAGCCCGCGGCGTATCCGCGGCCATGCAACCGCTTCCCCTCGGCAGGCGGGGGGCGGACATGAGACGCTTCCCTCTGCCGCCCGCAGCCGGGAGGGAAGCGTGGACATGCGGTTACATCGCGGAGGTGCGGCCGTAGATGGACAGCGCCACGGCCTCGAACTCCACGCCGTCGCCGGTGATCTCGTCATACATGAAATCATCCGGGCGGGCGCCGGAGCGCAGCACCTTGCCTTCCGGGCCGCGCGGCAGGTCGTTGGTCGGGCCGAATTCGGCCTCGAGCGCCGCCACCTCCTCCGCCGTCAGCGCGACCAGCGAGCACGGCATGCCCTTCATGTGGGGGATGCCCTGTTCGCGGTCGATCAGCGCCTCGTCGTCGTCGGGCGTCACCTGCCCGTCATTGAAGGCCCACATGCCGGACATGTTCTCCAGCCCTGGCCGGGACTCTGGCTTCCACCAGCCATGCGGCACCCGCACCAGGCCCTTCGGCATGGATGAGCGGCCATAGACGCGGGCCACCATGGCGCCGGTCGAGGTCTCGAGCCGGGCCCAGGCGCCTTCCTCGAAGCCCAGCCGCTCCATGTCCGCCGGGTTTATCATGTACATCGGGTCCGCCGCGCGCCGTCGGAGCTCCGGGATATGGCGGTGGCCGGAGCGGAAATACTCGTCCTCGGGCCAGCCGATGAACATCGCCATCGGGAAGCGCTCGCAGGGCTCCGCCGCCTCGCGGTAATAGGGCAGCGGGTCGAAGCCGAGAGTCTCAAGCACCTCGGAATAGAGCTCCACCTTGCCGGACGGCGTGGCGAAGCCCGTCCTGAGATACTGCCGCTCCTCGGGGTCGGGCGCCTGGCCGCGATGCAGGTTGGGCGTGCGCCCGGCCGCGACGACGTCCTTCCAGACCGCGCCGCCCGGCTCCAGCCGGTAGTTGATGAACGCCTCCTGGTTCATCCAGGGGAAGGCGTCGCCGAGGCCCATGCGCTTGGCGAGCATATGCCAGAAATAGGTGACATTGCGGCATTCGCCCGGCGGCTCCATCGCCTGGTCGCTGACGCCGGACTGCATGGAGGGCCGCTCCAGCCAGGAGTCGCCCGGCAGTATGTAGTCCGAGATCTGCGCGCTCGGCGTCATGTTGTGCTCGAAGGACACGAGCAGATCCTGCTTCATCATCGCCCGATACACGCGGTCTCCGTTGGCGTAGGCCATCAGCGCATTGTTGGCCATCATGAAGAAGGCCCTGACCGGGTAGGGGTCGCTGTCCTCCATGGCCTTGAACACCGCCATCGGGTTGGCCATGTAGCAGCCGTTGACGAGATTGATGAAGCGGGCGCCCCAGACGCGCTCGGTGGCGTCCTCGAAGGCCTTCATGCCGCGATAGGTGAACACCGGGTGCTGGTCTGCGCCGAGCTGCTTGGCCTTCTGCTCCTCGGACATCAGGTGGTGCATCTCGATCTCGGAATCGGAGCGCACGACCGGGTTTGGT
Source organism: Alphaproteobacteria bacterium (assembly GCA_965200785.1). Lineage (GTDB taxonomy): Bacteria > Pseudomonadota > Alphaproteobacteria > Bin95 > Bin95 > Bin95. The sequence continues at coordinate 738,030 of CBDAVA010000003.1, forward strand.
CCGACGAAGACATCGCCGCCCTTGATATCAATATTGCCGGTGAGCGCGCGCAACATGGCCTGCAGCCGGATCGCCGAGGTGCTGGACACCTGTTGGTCGGTGATCGGCGACCAGGGGATGCAGGCGGCCTTGGCCGTCGCATACATCCGGGCCGAGTCGCGGATCTGCTCCTCCGTGAGGCCGGTGATCTCGGCGACGCGCTCGACCGGGTATTCCTGGAGGCGCTCGACGAGCTTGTCGAAGCCGACCGTCCAGTCGCGCACGAACGCCTTGTCGTAGAGCTCCTCATCGACGATGACCCGGAGCCAGCCGAGCAGCAGGGCCGCGTCGGTGCCGGCGCGCAGCGGCAGCCAGATATCGGCGCGCTCGGCGTTTCCGCTGCGGCGCGGATCGGCCACGATGAGCTTGGCGCCTGCGGCTTGCGCCATACGGATCGCCTTGTATTCCATCGTCCAGCTGTGCCGGCGCGGGTCATGGCCGAGCAGCACGATGCAGCGCGAGTTCAGGATGTCGCCGCGTGGAAACCAGCCATAGACATAGCGGTTCACCGCCGCCGTATTGCCGGCGCAATAGGCGACGCCGCTGATCCAGTTGGGCGAGCCGATATGGTTCATGAAGCGCCGGCAGAGGCCGTGGTCGGAAAGGCCGGTCGCGCCGCTCTGGCCGACCGCGAAGGCTTCCGGACCGTAGCGGTCGATCACCGCCCGGAGGCGCTCGGCGATGTCGTCCATCGCCTCGTCCCAGGTGACCCGTTGCCACTGGCCGTCGCCGCGCGCGCCGACGCGCTTCAGCGGATAGAGAATGCGGTCGGGATGCGCGAAATGCTTCGGCGCATAGGCGCCCTTCATGCAGAGCACGTCTTTCAGGATCGGGTGGTCGCGCGTCGTGACCTTGACCACACGCCCATTCTCGACCTTGGCTGCTACCGGACAGAACCCGTCGCAACTTGTGCAGACAACGGATTTCAGCGTGCTGCCGCTCCCGTCCCCGATATTTTCCCGTCGAGACATTCCGTCCGGCATCGCAATTCCCCTTCTGCCAAAATGAGGTGTAGGCGCACTACCCCTAGTAAACAGGCTAATCGTCCCTCACGACCCGGTCAAGCAATGGGTCGTGTCTCCGTTTGACATTCGCGTTCCTCTGGCAGATTGAGCCAGGGGCTCGAGAGGCCCAGCCCGCCGCCCCGAACGCCCCGGCGCCACCCCGGCCCCCCTGTTGTCGCGCCGGACGCCCCTATTGTCGCCCCGGCCCTGAGCCGGGGCCCAGCCTCCGGTCCTTCCGCAGGGCCGAAACGGCGGAGGATGGACCCCGGCTCTCCGCTCCGCTCCGGCCGGGGTGACGAAAGGGAGGCGATATATGCGCCGCGGCAGGGAGGCGCGTTCCGAAAAACCCCCAGCACGGGCCTTCGTTGCAAACTGAGACACGCCCGAACCGCTGCAGCCGGGCCGGGGATGCGCCTATGCCCGGCCTGTCGGAAGGGGCGCGCGGTCCGCTGTGTCGATCTCGGCGCGGACGAGCCGCTCCATCAGCCTGGCCTTTTCGGCGGCCGCGGCCGGGTCGTCCCAGAGATTGCGGAACTCTCCGGGATCGGCGTCGAGATCGTAAAGCTCGCCCCCGTTCTGCCCGTCGAACACGCTCAACCGCCAGGCGGGTTCCACGACGGCGTGCACGCGCGGCGGGCCGCCGAGGCCCGGATGCGGCCGCTGGTGGTCGTATTGGATGAATGCGGCGTCGCGGCGGGCGCCGTTGAGCAGGCTCCGGCCCTGCATCCCGTCGAAAGGCGCCACCCGCGCCCGCTCGAGAATGGTCGCCGGGATGTCTATGGTCTGCGCAATACCGCCCTCGCGCGCGCCCGACGGGCCGTCCGGGTCGGCCCAGATCAGGGGCACATGCGTCAGCTCGCGATAGAGCTCGGCGCCTTTCAGAAGCAGGCGGTGGTCGCCCAGATGGTCGCCGTGGTCGCTGGTGAACGCGACGACGGTTCGCCCCGCCCGGCCGCTGCCGTCCAGGGCGGCCAGCACGCGGGCGACGGCGTCGTCGATCATCGCGATCATGCCGCAGGTCAGCGCCCTGGCTTCGAGCGCCTCGCGCAGGGTGCAGCCGATGCTGTTCATGCCCCCGACCGCCGCAGCCCCGGCCTCGCGCTCCCGATGCAGGGCCGCGACATGCGGGGGCGGCGTCCAGTCATTGCGCGCGAACGCGGCCGGGGCCGGCATGTCCTCGGGGCGGTAAGCGCCCCAATAGCGCCCCGGCGGGTTGAACGGATGGTGCGGATCCGGAAACGACACCATGAGGAAGAACGGCTCGCCGCAGGCGGCCTCCAGCCAGGCGGCCGCCCGGTCCGCGATATAGCTGGTCGAATACAGCGCTTCCGGCAGCGCGGTGCGCACCGCCTGCGGGCAGACATAGTCGTGCGGAAGCTGGTTGGCGGGCCCGAGCAGACTGTCCACGCCGGGGTCCTGCCGGCGCAGCCACCGGCCGTAATCGCCGCCGCAGGCGTCCCCGTGGCCGGTGACCAGGTCCACATGGTCGAAGCCGTAAAACGGCGCCGGCGGGCGCGCCCCTTCCCCGGGCCGGAATGACGGATCCTCCTGCCGATAGACGGGCGCGCGGAAATCATGGCGGACGGCCGCTGCAAGGGCGCCGCCGGCGCGGTGGAACCCTTCGCGCGCCGGGGGCCCGGCGCCGTATGGCGGCTGCCCGCTGAAATTCTGCAAATGGCTCTTGCCGACAAGCGCTGTCCGGTAGCCGGCGTCGCGCAGCAGATCGACAAAGGTCACCGCGTCAACAGACAGCGGGATGCCGTTCATCCGCACGCCGTGCAGCGACGGCATGCGCCCGGTCATCAGGCTCGCCCGGTTCGGCATGCAGACCGGACTCGCCACATGACAGGCTTCAAACAGAACGCCCTGGCGGGCAAGCCCGTCTATGGCCGGCGTTTTCAGCACGGGGTGGCCGTAACAGCCAAGATGATCGGCGCGGTGCTGGTCCGTGACGAACAGGATGAAGTTCGGGCGGTGGTCGCTCATCCCCGCGACCCTAGCATAGCGGCCGTTGCGAAACCGGGCGCGGCCGGCGCGCCCGGACAACATGAAGCGCCACGAGCAGGCCGGCGGCCGCAAGCGCCGGACCGTGGACCAGCGGGTCTGCAACCAGCACGAGGCCCGCAAGCGCGATGCGCAGCATCCACTCCCACGGCGCCAGCGCGGCCCGGTCGAAACGGGCGAGTCCGCTCGCCAGGAGGTAGAGGCCGGCCAGGAGGCGGGCGCAGAGCCAGCCGAGCGCAGCCCAGTCCACAGTGCCGTCGTAACCGGGCAGATAGACCGTTTCCGCCCCCGTCGAGGCCGGGTCGAGCACGGCATCCTCGATCAGCAGAAGCTCCGGATATAGGGCGAACACGAACGGGATCGCGAACATGACAATGCCGGACCGGACGGCGGACAGGCCGGTGGCCATCGGGTCGGCCTTCGTGATCGTCGCCGCGGCAAAGGCGGCGATCGCAACGGGCGGCGTGATGGCGGAGGCGACCGCAAAGTAGAAGACGAACATATGGGCGGTGAAGATCGAAAGGCCGAGGCCCGCCAGCACCGGCCCCATCAGCAGCGCGACATTCACATAGGCGGGAACCGCCGGCATTCCCATGCCGAGCAGCACGGCGAGCAGCATGGTCAGCGCCAGGGCGAGCATCTGGAACAGCACGGGGCCTCCGGCGCCCAGTTCCAGGCTCTGCAGCCATTGCAGCACATCCAGCGAAATGAAGAACGGAATGCCGGTGAATTTCAGGCAGAAATCAATGATCGAGACGGCCAGGAACATGAGATAGAGCGTCGAGATCAGCACGCCGGCCTCGGAGAGGGCGTCGATCAGCTTGCGCGGCCGCGCGCGCATTTCCGGGTCCAGAAACAGCAGCGCGCAGAGCAGGGCGACGGCCCACCAGCCCGCGCTGCCGACATCGCCGGCCGCATTCTGGACCAGTTGCAGCACCCAGGGCAGGTCCACGGCGCGGCAACCCGCCTCCACGGCGATGCGCTCGGCGCCCAGCAGGCCGCCGATGAAGCCGCAGCCCACGTCCTCCTTGGGAGTCAGCAGCAGGAAGAGGATCGTCAGGATCGGCCCGAAGATCATCGCCAGGTTGTAATAGTCCTGCCGGGAGAGGTGCATCTCCGCCGTAAGCTCGCCGACCGCCTCGATGCCCTGCTTGCGGGACTGGAACACGGCGGACAGGAACAGGCAGAGGAAATAGGCAACGGCGGGAATCAGCGCCGCGACGATGACCAGGCTGTAGGAAACGCCGGTCAGCGCGGCAAGCACGAAGGCGGCAACACCCATGACCGGCGGCATGATGGACCCGCCGGACGAAGCCGCCGCTTCCATGCCGCCTGCAAAGACCCGCGAGAAGCCGCGCCGGACCATCATCGGAATGGTCAGGACGCCCGTGGAGAGGACATTCACGATCGGCCCGCCCGAAATGGTGCCGAACATGGCCGACGACACGATGGCGGCATGAGCCGGCCCGCCCCGGAGGCGGCGGGTCCAGCGAAACGCCAGCTTGATGAGCGACTGGCCGCCGGCCGACGCCCCGAACAGCGAGCCCAGGATGAGATAGGGAAAGATTTCGTTGAGGATGATGTCCATGAACCGGCCAAGCAGGCCGGACGCATTGTTGGTCAGGATGTCGTGGACCCGGGGATAGCCGTCGGCGAGCGAGCGCGGTTCGCCGCCGAGCTTCGTGACCAGATATTTGTCGATGCCGTCCGCGCCGTAGAAATACCAGGCCAGCACCGTGGCGATCGTGTATCCCGCAACCAGCAGCGCCACCAGCACCAGCGGGAAACCCCAGACCTTGATGTTGTAGGTCAGGAAGACGATGACGGCGGCGCCGACGACGGCGACGAGCCAGCCGCCGATGGAGTTCAGGCATTTGGGGTCGTCCACGGTGGTGGGTTCGGGCAGGCCGAACAGCGCGGCGTTCTCTTTCTCGATCTCCAGGCTTTCCGCGATCAGCCGGGCCCGGTCGCCCGTGATCTGGTCGAGCAGACACACCGCCTCAATCTCGTTCATGTAGCTGAACGAGATCGTCAGCGCCATCACCACAAGCGCGATATCCATGAACAGGCCGAAACCGCGCCGGGCCGCGTTCCGCCCCTTCCAGCTCCGCCACATCGAATGATGCAGCGCCACGGTCAGCATCATCAGGGCGAAGAAGAGCGGGTAGTAGTATTCAAAGGGAAATTTGCGGATCGTGAATCCGGGGCTGCCGCTCGCCTCCCTCACCCAGTCGTCGAGGCCGGGAATCCCGGGCATGGCGTTGATGAGCCCGATCAGCACAAGCGCCAGCGCCAGCCAATAGACAAGGCGCGCCGCGCGGTCCTGCCGCCCGGCTGCCGCTGCGTCCCCGTTCGTCATCGAATCCCGCCCCGGGGGAAGGCGAGGGAGGCTGCGGACATCCCGCAGCCTCCCTCAGCGGGTCCGGTTCAGGGCTTCGCGCAATCCGGAATCTCGAAGCCGGCTTCCTCCCATGCGGCGACCGCGCCGGGGTGGTATTTTATGGGGTTGGGCCCGCACATGCCGGTCACGGCCGGGTCCAGTTCGCCAATCGCGACATGCGCCATGAACGGCGCCTTGGTCCGGAAGGCCTCCACATTGTCGAGCATCGCCTTGGTCAGCGCCTTGGCGAGGTCGAAGTCCATGTCCGCGCCCACGACTTCGCCGCCCACTGTCGCGGGGCTGCGCCACATGCCGTCTTCCGTCTGGATGGTCACGCCGTTCTGGGGCTTGATTTTCGCCGCGTCGAGGATGAAGGCGCCGGTGCCGGGACTCTTCAGATATTTCTGCATGGCCGCGCCCTCGAACACATCCTTCGGCACGGGATAGAGTGTCACGCTGCCGGAGGCCGCCGCGCGGGTGACGCGCAGGTCCGGGAAGTAGATCGGCAGCACCATCGCATCGCCGGAGCCGTCGGTGATGGTCTTCACCATCTGGCCCCAATTGGCCTGAACGCCTTGGTAGTCCTCGCCGTCGGTCAGCCCGGCGACGATCTTGACAAGCGCGCGCGCATTCGAGAGGGCGGCGCCGCGCGGCGGCCCGTTGATGATTTTCTTGCCTTTCAGGTCTCCCCAGCCCTGCACGCTGGAGCTGTCGAAGGAGTAGAGGCTCATGCCGCCGAACCGGTAGGTGTAGAGAACGGCCAGCCTGCCCGCGAGCTCGGCGCCCTTTTCCTTGCCGAGCTTGGCGTAGGGCCCGGCGCCCTTGGACATCAGGAAGGGGAGTATGAAGGGCACAGCGGCGATATCCGTCTTGCCCTCGGCGACATTCTGCATCGAGTTGGTGAGCGTCTGCGAATCGAGGACCTGCAAATTCGCGATGCCGGCCGCGGCGGCAGCCTCGCCCAGGGTGGTGGTCGAGGTATAGGGCGCCCCGCCGGGGCCCGCCGTTTCCGCAGTCAGGTTTTCCGCGCCCTGCGCCGCGCCGGCGAGCAGCGCCGCTGCGCCGACAGCCAGGAATATCTTGCCAGGTTTCATGGACTTCCTCCCTCGGTGTCGTCCCGCCGCTGCCGCCGGGATGCAAACGCCCGCCCGGTTTTCAATCCCGCGAGCATGGCGCAGAAACCCCGCCCTGCGCAATGTTCCGTTTCCCGGGCCGTGCGCGATTCTGCAGTGGATGACGCCGTGCCGCGCGCTCCGCGCCCTGCCGTCCGGGCGAAAAGCGGATCCTGCCGCTATCCCGTCTCCGCCATGAGTTCGCGCCCGATCAGCCAGCGGCGGATCTCGCTGGTGCCTGCGCCGATCTCGTAGAGCTTGGCGTCGCGCAGCACCCGGCCGACCGGGCTTTCATTCACATAGCCCATGCCGCCCAGGCACTGGATCGCCTCCAGAGCCAGCCAGGTCGCCTTCTCCGCGGCGTAGAGAATGGCGCCGGCGGCGTCCTTGCGCGTGGTGTCGCCCCGGTCGCAGGCCTGGGCGACGGCATACACATAGGCGCGGCAGGCGTTCATCGTCACATACATGTCGGCGAGCTTGCCCTGCATCAGCTGAAAGGAGCCGATCGGCGCGCCGAACTGCCGGCGCTGGTGCAGATAGGGCACGGCCGCATCCATCGCCGCCTGCATCAGGCCGAGCGGCCCGCCGGCGAGCACCAGACGCTCATAGTCGAGGCCGCTCATCAGCACCCGCACGCCTTCATTCTCGCCGCCGAGCAGGTTCTCCTCCGGCACCTCGCAGTCCTCGAACACCAGCTCGCTGGTGCCTGACCCGCGCATCCCGAGCTTGTCGAGCTTCCGCCCCGGCCGAAACCCCCGGAAGCCGCTCTCGACGAGAAAGGCGGAGATGCCGTGCGGGCCCGCCTCCGGCGCTGTCTTCGCATACACCACCAGCACATCGGCGTCCGGGCCGTTGGTGCACCACATCTTGGCGCCGTTCAGCACATAGCACGAGCCGCGCCTGTCCGCCCGGCAGGTCATGGCGACCACATCGGAGCCGGCGCCCGGCTCGCTCATCGACAGGGCGCCGACATGCTCGCCCGACAGCAGCTTGGGCAGGTAGCGGCGCTTCTGCATCTCGCTGCCATTGCGGCGAATCTGGTTGACGCAGAGATTGGAATGGGCGCCGTAGGAAAGGCCGAGCGCGCCGGATGCGCGGCTGACTTCCTCCATCGCCACCACATGGGCGGTATAGCCCATCCCGGCGCCGCCGAATTCCTCCTCCACCGTGATGCCGTGCAAGCCGAGCGCGCCCATGCGCGGCCACAGGTCGCGCGGGAACGCGTTCGACCGGTCGATGGCGTCGGCGCGGGGCGCGATCTCGTCCGCCGCGAAGGTCTCCACCGTCGCGCGCAGCATGTCGGCGGCTTCTCCGAGGCCGAAATCGAACGGCGGCAAGGCATTGGGGCGCATGGAATCCTCCCGGCCGGTGAGTTTAGCCCGGATTGCGCGCTGCGGTCACGGCCCGCGAGGCGGTGGTCGTGTCTCAGTTTGCAACGAAGGCCCGTGCTGGCGGGTTTTTCGGAAGGCGCCTCCGCGCTGCGGCGCATATCTCGCCTCCCTTTTGTCACCCCGGCCGGAGCAGAGCGCAGAGCCGGGGGTCGTCCTCCGCCGTTTCGGCCCTGCGGAAGGATCGGAGGCTGGGCCCCGGCTCAGGGCCGGGGCGACAGTAGGGGCGTCCGGCGCGATAACAGGGGGTCCGAGGCGGAGCCGGGGAGTTTGGAGCGGCGCCGGGGCGTTCGGGGCGGCGGGCAGGGCCTCTCAGGCCCCTGGCTGACTCTGCCAGAGGAATGCGCATGTCAAACGGAGATACTACCGGGGCGGCAGGGCGAGGATCTGTTCCAGAACGGGCAGGAGGTGTTTGCGGAAGGCTTCCGGGTTCTCCGACATCGGGAAATGGCCGACATCCTTCATCACCTCGAAATGCGCGGCTCCGATCAGTTCGGCGAGTTCGCGGCCCATTTCCGGCGTTGCGGACACATCATAGTCGCCGTTCAGCAGGAAGATCGGGCATTCGGAATTCGCAAGCGGCGCGGCGGCGCCGTTCCGGAGGTCGCCATCGTCGAAATAATAATGCAGGTCGCCGGCGAAAACCCCCGGCCCGGCCTGCATGTAATGCCACATGGTCTCCCACCGCTCGGCAGCCGGCGAGCGGGGCGCTGTCATGCCGGCCATGGAGGCGCCGGCCGCCATGCCGGCGTGAATGTCCGGCCGGCAAAGCGCCATGTCCGGCGACGGGTCGCCCAGGCTCCTGTCCTCGGCATAGAGCGCCGATTGCAGCCCGATCGCCGCCCGGAACCGGGAGCCGTGCCGCAGCGCCAGATGCAGGACCGCCCGGCCTCCGATGGAGCAACCCATGACAACCGGGGACTCGAGCGCAAGCGCATCCGCGACCGCCATCACCGTCTCCACATAGGAGTCGGTGGTAAGCCGGTACACCTCTCTCTCATATCCCTCCGGCGGGGAGGACTTGCCGTGCCAGGGCAGATCGAAAGCAATCACCCGGAAGCGCGCGGTCACCTCCGGGTCGTTCATGACATGGCGGTACTGGCGCCCGTCGCTGCCGGCCGTGTGCAGGCAGAGAAGCGGCACGCCCGCGCCGGCCTCCTCCAAATAGAGCCGGCAGAGACGGCCGCCGATCCCGAGCCGGAGATAGCGTCCGATCACGGGTTCCAGAACCGGCGCGGCCGGGGCCTGCGCCTCCGCACGGTCATCCTCCAGCCGCGAGAACAGCATCTCCAGCAGCAGCAGGTGGCGGTGGAATTTGGCCATGTCGCCGGTGACCACGAGATGCTGTGCGCGCCGCATGGTCGCAAGGGTCTGAAAGCCGGGTGCGGGCGCCTCCTTGCGGAGCTCCGCCCAGGCGTCCGGCGTTGCCCTGAGCACAAGGTCGGCCGCACCCGAGTCCGGCAAACCGAAACGCATGCCGTTCGCGTCCAGGACCACGAATGCCGTGTCGCCGCCTGACCGGAGTTCGAGCGACAGCGGCCCGAAGCCCTGCTGCAGGGTGATGTGCGGGTTGGCGCCGGCGCGCTCCGCCAGATAGTCGAACACGGTGTCGAATCCTCACATTGCGGCGGCGCCCAGGGTAACAGGCGGCATGGCCGGGCGACACTCTGCGGGCTGCATTACGCGGGCTGCATTACACGAGGTCGAAGGCGGCGTTGGCGGTGATATAAAGGCCAAGCGCCAGCACGGCGAGAAAGAACACCCGCCGGAAGCGGGCTTCGGAGAGCTGCAGCCGCAGCATCCGGCCAAGCGCCATGCCCAGAAAGGCCGGCAGCAGGGCGGCGGCCGAAGCCAGGCCGAGCGACGCATCGAGCAGGCCGTGGCCCTGCAGCGAAACCGCCAGCGCCAGGGTCGAGACGGTGAACAGTATTCCCATCGACTGCACCAGCGCGTCGCGCCCGAGGCCGATGGCCTGCAGATAGAGCACGCCCGGCACGACAAAGGAGCCTGTCATGCCGGTGAGCACGCCGTTCGCTGCGCCGAAGGCCGGCCCGGCCCAGCCCTGCCAGCGCGCCGGGACAGCGATGCCCGCCCCGGCAAGGCCCTGCGCCGCATAGGCGGCCAGCAGAACACCGAGCAGCATGGAAAGCAGCGCAAGGTCGAGCTGCACGAGCGCCGCCGCGCCGATCCATACCGTTACGGCCGCGGCTGCGAGAAACGGCCAGAGCCGGCGGAGCAGCGCCCGGCCGTTGCCGCCGGTCACGGCCTGCAGAAGATTGGTGGCGAAGGACGGCGCGACCATGAGCGCCATGGCAGTGGTGAGGTCGAAGGCGGCGGTCAGCAATCCGAGACTGACTGTCGGCAATCCGAGGCCGACCACGCCCTTCACCGCGCCCGCAAGGAGGAAGACCGCGGCGATTTGCGCGGCCGATGACAGATCGAACATGGCTGGCCCGCTGCTGTCGTGTCACTCCGGCCCCGGCTTGCTCCGAACCCGGGAGCCGGAACGGTCAGGGTGCGCCGGGGCTGTCATCCCCTTCCGGCTGCACCGCCTCGGCGAAGCGGTCGAAAAACTGGCCGGCAAATTTGCGCGCCGTGCCCTGGATGAGGCGCGAGCCGATCTGCGCGAGCTTGCCGCCCACCTGCGCATCCACCTCATAGGTGAGCAGGGTGGCGCCGTCTTCCTCGGCGAGCCGCACCGAGGCGCCGCCGCGTGCGAAGCCGGCCGCGCCGCCGGTGCCCTCCCCGGAGATGCGGTAGCTTTCCGGAGCCACGATATCGCTCAGTTCGACCGCGCCGGTAAAGGACGCCTTCACCGGCCCGACCTTTGCCTGCACCGTGGCGGCGAAGGCGTTGTCGCCGGTTCGTTCCAGCTCCTTGCAGCCTGGAATCGCGGCCTTCAGCACCTCGGGATCGTTGAGCGCCCGCCAGACCGCCTCGCGCGGGGCCTCGATACGCCGTTCGCCGGTAAGCTCCATGACTATGCGGCCTCCCGCATCCGGGAAAAGAAGAACAGCCGCACTCTAGGGAGATTCGACAATCGGCGCATCCACATTATCGCAGCGGCGGTATGGAAGGCGGCCGGGCAATGCCGGGCTCTTCGGTTGTATCGCGTTGCGATATGCCGGAAGCGCCTGAGCTTGTTGAAGAAGCGTTTGACGCGGCTTCGGCTGGTGTTGGCGTCGCAAGACGCCGGCGGCGCGGTTGCGCCGACCGGCTGCAGACGAGACACCGAATGTGAAACCGAGACACTGCGGCCCGCAGGTCGATGGAACCTAGTGGAAATGCCGGGGCAGACTCTCGACAGACCGGGCGACCAGCGCATCGGCCCGGTCCTTGTCCAGATGGCGCTCGATGAGCGTCCGGGCCGCTGCTGCGGAAACCCGCACGGCATGGCTGCGCACTTCGGCGAGCGCTTCCTGCTCGGCCTGCGCAATCTTGGCGAGCGCCTGTTGCTCGCGGCGGCGCAGGGCTTCCTCGAGCGCGCGCTCGGCATCTTGCGAAAGGCGCGCCGCCTCTTCGCGCGCCCGTTCAAGAACCTCCCTGGCTTCCTGCTCGGCGCCCTGCTGCTGCTTCTTGTAGCGGGCAAGCAGGGTCTGTGCTTCCTCCCGCATGGTCGCCGCATCGTCGAGCGACGCCTTGATGCCGGCCGCCCGGTTGTCGAGCGCGCCGGTCGCCGCGCGCCAGATCACGCGCGCGACTGCGGCAACGAAGATCACGAAGCCGACGGCGGTCCAGAAGGTCGGATCGCTCCAATTCATCGGGCCGCTCCCTGCCAGGCGTCCGCAGCGGCGGCGGCGGCCTCGGCCGCATCGACCTCGACGCCGGTGAGCCTGGCCGTCATCGCCTGCGCGACATCCCCGGCGGCGGCCTCGATGCCGGCCAGCGCCGCGCCGCGCGCCTCGGCAATCCGGGCTTCGGCCGCGGCGGCGTCCCTGGCCAGCCGTTCGGAGAGCGCTGCATGGCGGAACGCGGCGTCGGCCGCCGCCGCTTCCTGATGGTCGCGGAGCAGCCGCCGCGCCTCAGCCCGGGCGTCCGCCTGCGCCTGCTCATAGGCGCGCAGCACGCCCGCAGCCTCGTCCCGCAAGGCTCCGGCCCTGGCCAAATCATCGTCTATGCGGTCCCGGCGCTCCTGCAGGATGCCCTGGACGCGCGGCAGCGCGACCTTGCGCATGACGCCGAACAGCACGGCGAAGACCACGACCAGCCAGAAGATCTGGCTCGCATAGGTCGAGATTTGCTCCAATTGCGGCATGGGCGGGCGCCGGCCTGCTTTAGCCGAAAAGAATCACAAGCGCGACGACGAGCGCGAACAGCGCGATCGCCTCGACGAGGGCGAAACCGAGCATCGTCATCGGGAACACTTCGTTCCGGGCCGACGGATTGCGCCCGACAGCCTGGATAAAGGAAGCGAAAATATTGCCGATGCCGATTCCGGCGCCGATGACGCCGATAACGGCAAGACCCGCGCCGATGAGCTTGGCGGCCTCTGTTTCCATGGGATCGGTCCCTTCTTCGCGTGAGCGGAAAGCTGGTTAGTGGAGGTGAAGCGCGTCGTTGATGTAGAGGCAGGTGAGAATCGCGAACACGTAAGCCTGGAGAAAGGCGATGACGATCTCCAGGCCCGTCAGCGCTGAAACGAACGCCAGCGGCAGGATGCCGGCAACCCCCAATGCCGGCACGAAACCGGCGAAGACCTTGAGCAGCGTATGGCCGGCCAGCATGTTGGCGAACAGGCGCACCGAAAGGCTGATCGGCCGGGAGAGATAGGAGATGATCTCGATCGGGATCAGCAGCGGCCACATGACCACCGAAACGCCGGGCGGCACGAAGAAGCTGAAGAAATGCATACCGTGCTTGACGAAACCCAGCACGGTTACGCCGACAAAGACCACCGCCGCCATCGCGAAGGTGACCGCGATATGGCTGGTGAAGGTGAAGCTGTAGGGAATCATGCCGGCGAGATTGCCGAACAGGATGAACATGAACAGGGTGAAGATAAGCGGGAAATACCGCCGCCCTTCATCCCCGACCGTATCCCGCACCATGCCGGCAATGAATTCATAGGCGAGTTCGGCGATCGACTGCAGCCGCCCCGGCACCAGGGCGCGCTTGCGCGTGCCGCCCACCATCACCGCCATCACGCCGGCGGCCGCCACGACCATCCAGACCGTGGAATTGGTGATATCGAGATCGACGCCGGCGACGGGAATGTCAACGAGTTCCTTGATCCGGAACTGCTCCAGCGGACCGTGTGCGTCTCCCGCCACCAGGTGCCCCCTCTAGCCTTCCTGCCCGTCCCGCGAACGCTGCCCCCGGCGCCAGCCGGGCGCAGCGTCCATGCCGTTCATATACCGGTAAACGTTCATCACCCCGGCCGCCGATCCGAGCACGAAGAAGACCACCATCAACCAGGGCGCCGTATCGAGCCAGCGGTCCAGCCCCCACCCGATAGCCGCGCCGACCCCCAGCGCCGCAACCAGCTCGACCCCGATCCGCATCGCCGCGCCCAGCCCCTCTTTCGGAGCCGGTTTCGGCGCAGCACCATCGCGCCGCCGCCGGGCGTCCGCGAGTCTGTCGGAGAAGTCGTGAAGGGGGTCGTCCCTGTCGATTTCGCCCATTTTCGCCACGAAACGCGATCCGGCGCGCAAACCGCCCCGAAATCGACGGGAAACTATGGCGGTGAACGCTCGGCTGTCAAGAAACCGACATGCCCTGCAAGCTCTTGATCTTCTTCTGAATTATAATGCGACTGACCATATGCGACAGTATGTATCGACGCGTGGCCGGCGCTCACAAGCCGCCGAAAAGAACTCTGCCGATCTCGCGGTCCGGAGCCAGTGTGAACAGGCCGGCCGCAACCAGGCCCGTAAAGGCACCGATCATGGCGCGCTTATGCGTGCGAACCCGGCCGCTGCGGACCGCCCAGATCGCCAGAGCGAGCGATGCCAGGGTGGCTACCGAGAGAATATGGATCGCGCTGGGCGCGCCGTCATTGAGCTCCCGGATCCAGAACGACCCGACAGCAACGATGACCATGAGAACCACCCAGGCGCGGCCCATCGCCTTGTGCCGCGCCGTGCCCTTGGGAAACGCCAGAACCGCCGCGCCGAGGCAGACGGCAAGCAGCGCGGCGGCGATATGCACCGCTATTGTCACAGCGTGCAGCTCCCTTCGTCAGCCGCCCGACAGGACAGTGTCGGCAATGCGCTCGGCCATCATGATCGTCGGGATATTGGTGTTGGCGCAGGGCACCGACGGCATGATCGAGGCATCCACGACCCGCAGCCCGGCGAGGCCGCGAACCCGGCCCTGCTCGTCGGTGACCGCCATCGGGTCGCCGTCGGCCCCCATGCGGTTGGTGCATGAGGCGTGCCAGACCCCGACAGCGGTCGCCCGCACAAATCCTTCCAGAGCTTCGTCGTCCTCGAGCAGGTCGCGCAGGCGCAGACCGCCCGTTATCAGCTTGTCGATCAGCGTGCCCCGCAGGCCGCCGGCCATATCCAGCACGCCGCCCACCGCCTTCGAGAGCAGCTCGTTGCGCCGGGTGACGCGGCCCATGGCGCGCACCTTCTCGCTATAGGAGGAGGGGAAGGCGTAGCCCGCCGTGCGCGCCACCTCGGCATGCAGGTTGATGGCGGCGGCGCGCAGAAAGGCATCCTTCAGCCGGTCCAGGTCGCGCGCGTCGGACAACAGGTTGAACTCGACCTCCGGCTCCTCGCGCCAGTCCTTCGACACCAGGCGGACTTCCCCCGTCGAATAGGACTTGTTGACGAACACCAGCAGCGACCCGAGACGCTCTCCCACCGCGTGCCAGCCCGATTTCGACACTTGCACGATGAACATGTCGCCCTGGGGGGCATCGTGCATCCCGGAGGAGTAGCGTGCGCCGACATGGATGTGGCGGGCGTCCTTGCGCGTCATCCGGGAGTCATCGGGCAGCCAAGTTGAGCAGGCCACGGAAGGGTGGTCCATCAGGTTCTGCCCGATCCCGGGCGAATGATGGCGGACCTCTATGCCCATATCGGCCAGATGGCCCGCCGGTCCGACGCCGGAGCGCAGCAGATGCGCCGGCGAATGCACGGCCCCGCTGCACAGCACCACCTCATTCGCCGAGAAGGTTTCGGACTGGCCGCGCCGCTCGGCCCGGACGCCGGTGGCGCGCAGGCCGTCGAACAGGATTTCCGTCACCTGGGTCTCGGACCGGATTTCCAGATTGCCGCGAAGCCGGGTCGCCGGGTCCAGATAGCCGATCGCCGCCGACACCCGCCGGTCGTAAACATTCGAGATCGTCACCGGGAAATGCCCGTCCTCGAAGACCCCGTTCTGGTCGGTCAGATAGGGGTAGCCGAGATCCAGCATCGCGGCCGATACGGCCTTGGCGTAGGCGGTCCATTCCTGCTGGAAGACGCGCCGGATCGGGATGCGGCCTTCCCTTCCGTGCAGCGCGCCGTCGAAATCCATGTCGCGTTCGAGCTTCAGGAAATAGGGCAGGCAGGCTTCCCAGCTCCAGCCATGCGCGCCCTGGCGGCCCCAGTCGTCATAGTCGTTCGGGGCGCCGCGATTGGCCATCTGGCCGTTGATCGACGACCCGCCGCCCATGATCCGCGCCTGCTCGTAATTGCGCAGTTCCGGCTTCTCGCTCTCGGGCAGGTTCTTGTTGACCGGCTGGAGGCGCACCCGGAGCTTGTTCCAGGTGTATTCGGGGTTGAAATAGGCCGTGCCCGGATAGCTCGAATGCACATCGGGCGGGATTGCGCCGTGCGGCGTGTCGATGCCGGCCTCCAGCAGCAGCACCCTGTTGGCGCTCCGCGCCGAAAGCCGGTTCGCCATGACCGATCCGGCGGACCCGCCGCCGACGATAATGTAGTCGTACTGCATCGCATGCCTCCCGCCCGCCATTCTTCTACGGGGCTGCGGAAATGGAAAGGCTTGCCGTGACGCCGCCGGCAGCCGGGCCGTTGCGCCGGCAATGCGCGGCGTTCCGGCCTCCGGAACGGGAGGATGTTGACAAGCGGCGTCTCCGGCGGCATTGTATAAGTCAGCAATCAAGTAAGTCATGAATTGGAGGCAAGAGGCCGATGCGAGAGGACCGCGAAAGACTGCGGAGGGAAGCGGCGGCGCGGGGCAAATACGCCCCGCTTTACCGCCATCTGCTCTCCCTCGCCCCGCGCTTGGAGTGGCGGACCGATTTCGACGAAATCGAGCGGGTGCTGGGTTTCCGCCTGCCCGATTCGGCGCGCCTGCACCGGCCCTGGTGGGCCAATTCCCGCAAGGGCGGCGGCCATTCCCATGCGCTCGCCTGGCAGGCGGCGGGATGGCGGACGAAGCAGGTCGATCTTGAAGAGGAAACACTGCTGTTCACATGCGAAGCGGCGCCGGCGGCGGAGGGCAGCCCGGGTCGCCACCAGGAGGAGGAGGAGGAGAAGGACAGGAGCGCGTTGACGCAGGGCCTCCGGGAGGCGGCTGTCGGCCTGCATCCCGGGCAGGCGGCGCGCAGGCGCGAGTGGAATCTCGACCGCGATTTCCCGCCTTGGGACGGCGGCCCCTGGCCGGAAGGCTTCACGGTCAGCCGCGACCAGATCTATGACGATATGGGGCGGTTAACCGGCGGGCCGGAGGACGATTCCGGGTCCGGCGGCTGAACGGCGTGTTCGTCGATACCAATGTGTTCGTTCAGGCCCGGTTCGCAGCGGCGCCGGCCCACGCCGCCGCAAGGGCGGCGCTGGACCGGGCCGCGCGGACCGGCGGGACGCTGCGCATTAGCCGCCAGGTCATGCGCGAATATCTGGCGGCCGTCACCCGGCCCCGGCCCTGGTCCGCCCCCATGCCGGCGGCCCAGGCGCTTGCCGGCCTTTCCTGGATGGCGGCGGCATTCGAGGTGCTGGAGGACGGGCCGCGGGTCACGGCAGGGCTGGCGGCGCTCTGCCGCGAAATCCCGGCGGGCGGGAAGCAGATCCACGACGCCAATATCGTCGCCACCATGCTGGCGCATGACGAGCGGCGGCTGCTCACCTTCAATACCCCCAACTTCCGCCGCTTCGCCCGACACATCGAAACGATAGATGCGGGGGCCGCAAGCTAAGCCGGCGGTTCGCGCCGCTCAGGGAGTGCTCGCATGAAGAGCAAACAGCCCGCCTGCGCCACGTTCATGGCCGAGAACGGGCTGGCCGGTGAGGATGGGCGCAACACAAGATTCGGGATTTGCACTGGCTCGTATCCGCACCATATTCTAGGGTGACGCACGGGGAGCGGCCGCGCCACCCAGCGGGAAGGGGAAAGCAGATCATGAACGAGAGGACCATCGGGGGAATTGCCACGGGGCGGCTCTAGCCGTGCGGCTCCGAGTAAGTGATGCCCTCAAGGGCGTAAAGACGCGCATCGCCGGTTTCCAACCGGAGGACCCGATGGGCATGGCCATGCCGGCTTCCCTGCAGTGTCCTCATGAGAAGGCCTCTATTTGGCGAACAGCCTTTGACACTTGGGGCGGTGCGGGCGATGTGTATGTGGATTTCCGCGTCGTCAGATATCCAGGATTGACCCCGTTTCGTGAATGGCGGCGAGTAGGGGAGCTTCTATACGGCGCGATGGAAGAATATGATGGATCGCGACAAGGACGGCAGCAAGAATAAGTAGGCAATGCCTCGCAATTCATTACCGCCGATTGACCAACAGGAGGTTCTCCCCCCTGAAGTCCTCGAGGCCCTTCCCGCCGAGTTACGCCCGGTAGCCATTCGAGCGGCCTCATTCAAGGGGCCACTCCCTCCCCCCCGAGATGTTCGCGAGCTATGAAGAGAGCCTTCCAGGCACCGCGGAGCGTCTTCTCAGAATGGCTGAAAGGGCCCAAGATCATCAGATAGCTTGGGAAAGTAAGGCATTAGATGCCTCGCAAAACACTACGAAGCGGGGACAATGGCTGGGTTTTTCCATGTCGGTCATCGGGATTCTTGTAGCCGGATTCCTTGCATTGGAAGGGGCGACAATAGTAGGCGTTGTTATCGCAGGTGGCAGCTTTATAGGGCTCTTGCGGTCACTCCTCTCGGCATTTACCGACAAAATTACCTGATATAACGAGCCGGCAGTCAACGACCGTATACAGTCCCGGAACATTAGGCCGGCGGTTCGCGCTGTTCAGGCGGGGCGGTTGCGGAGCCGGTCCGGGACGGCGAGGCGGCTCCAGGGGAACGCGTGGACCCGCTCGCGGCCCGCCAGCAGGACGCGCGGCGGGCGGGCGAAGAGCATACGGACAGCCGGGTCATGCACATCAAGGCCGCCTGCATAGGCGCCGAAGGCCGGCAGCAGGAGGCGCCGCCCGTCCGTTGCGAAGACCCGGGCGGAGACCTGCCGCCGCCCGGTGGCAACCGCCGCGCGCGGATGCAGATGGCCCGCCACCTCCCCCGGCGCAGGGCCCGGACGCGGCTCGTGGCGGAACACCAGCGGCCCGGCGCGCCACTCGGCCAGCGCGCGGCCGCCAAACCCCGAGGGCGGCTCGGGGTCGTGATTGCCGCGCAGCCAGATCCAGTCGCAGCCCTGCACCAGCTGCGCAAGACGCAGCGCCGCCTG
This sequence comes from Alphaproteobacteria bacterium, assembly GCA_965200785.1. GTDB lineage: Bacteria > Pseudomonadota > Alphaproteobacteria > Bin95 > Bin95 > Bin95. The sequence goes on from CBDAVA010000003.1 coordinate 756,520, forward strand.
CCGGTCGAGGCGCGCGCCGGCGCCCCGGTCGTGAAAGCTGTCGCCCAGCGACACCCAGCATGCCGGCCGGTAGCGCCGCGCCAGCGCTTCCAGCCGCTCGAGGGTTGCGTGGCTGTCATAGGGCGGAAGCAGCGCGCCTCCGGCCGCCGCATAGGCCGAACCCTTCCCGAAATGCAGGTCGGCCACCACCAGCGCGCGCCTTTCCGGCCACCAGAGCGCGCCCGACGGGTCCGCCGCCAGCGATGCGCCGTTGAGCCGGAAGCAGGCTGCCTTCAAAGCGGAAGCTCCGCCGCCATGTCCGCGCTGCCCATGGCTTCGGCCACCAGGTCGCTTTCGCTCTCCGCCGCAGCCTCGGCCAGCAGCTCCTCGACGGCCCCGCCATAGACGAACTCCTTGCCGATCTCGAGCAGGACCGGCACGGCAAGCGGCGATACCCGGTCGAGCCGGCGCAGTTCGATCCGGCCCCTGGCCCGCGCCAGCATGGCGCCGAGGCGGCGAATATCGGTGAGGCCCCTCGCCGCATCCCGGCGCGTCGCGCGCAGCAGCAAATGGTTCGGCTCGTGGCGGCGCAGCACGTCGTAAATCAGGTCGGCGTTGAAAGTGACCTGGCGCCGGGTCTTCTCCCGGCCCGGATGCCGCCGCTCGATCAGCCCCGCCACGACAGCCACATTGCGGAAGGTGCGCCGCAGCAGGGTGGATTCCGCCATCCATTCTTCCAGATCGTCGCCCAGCATGTCTTCGGAGAACAGCTCGTCCAGCGCCTCCGCCTCGCGCAGGCTCCAGACTGCCAGCACATAGTCCGAAGCGCAGAAACCGAGCGGGCCGAGCCCGGCGCGCTCCATGCGCCGGGTCAGCAGCATACCGAGCGTCTGGTGCGCGTTGCGCCCCTCGAAACAATAGGCGACCAGATACCACTTGCCGCCGCGCGGGAAGGTCTCGATCAGCAGCCCGCCCGGACGCGGCAGCACCGAACGCCGGCGCTGCACCCGCAGCCATTCCAGCACATCGGGCGGGAACGCCTCCCAGCGCCCGGTATCGGCCAGCAGCGCCCGCACGCGCTCCGCCAGATGCGTGGTCAGCGGCAGCCTCCCGCCGCCATAGGCCGGGATGCGCGGGGCCTCGCCGGCGCCGGGAGAGACACGGAGCGTCATCTCCCGAATGCCCTCGAAACGCAGCATCCGGCCGGCGAACACGAAGGTGTCGCCGGGCGTGAGCGTATTGGCGAAATACTCCTCGACCTCGCCCAACACCCTGCCGCCGAGCCGGACCTTGAGCGTCGCCGCCTCGACGATGGTGCCGACATTCATCCGGTAGCGCCGCACCGCTTCGCCGCTGGCGGCCTTCAGGCGGCCGGAGGCGTCGCGCCGCAGCCGCCGGTAGCGCTCATATGCGCCAAGCGCATAGCCGCCGGTCGCGACGAAATCCACGGCCTCCAGGAAGGTCCTGCGGGTCAGATCGCGATAGGGGAACGCCCGGCGCACCTCGCGGAACAGCGCATCCTCCTCGAACGGTCCGGACGCCGCGACGCCCGCAATATGCTGGGCGAGCACATCCAGCCCGCCGGGCTCGGGCGCATCGCCGTCGAGCGTGCCCGCCCGGATGGCGTCGATGGCGGCATGGCATTCCAGCACCTCGAAGCGGTTGGCCGGCACCAGCAGCGCCTTGCTCGGCCGGTCGAGGCGGTGATTGGAGCGCCCGAGCCGCTGCAGCAGCCGGGCGGCGCCCTTCGGCGCGCCGACCTGCACCACCAGGTCCACATCTCCCCAGTCGATGCCGAGATCGAGCGAAGAGGTCGCAACCACCGCCCGCAGGCGGCCGGCCGCCATTGCGGCCTCCACCTTGCGGCGCTGCTCCGGCGCCAGGCTGCCATGGTGCAGCGCTATGGCGAGAGTGTCGTCATTCAGGTCCCAGAGGCCGCGGAAGATGAGTTCCGCCTGCGCGCGGGTATTCACGAAGACAATGGTCGTCCGGTGGCGCCGGATGGCGGTGTGGATTTCGTCCAGCGCATAAACGGCCATATGGCCGGACCACGGCATCGTCCCCCGCATCCGGGCAATGGCGATCTCGGGTTCGGCGCCGCCGCGCCCGGTCACGACCTCCACATCGGGTTCGCGCCCGGCGCTGGGCGACAGCCAGCCGGCGAGATAGTCGCGGTCCGCCACGGTAGCCGAGAGGGCGGTGCGCCGGGCACCGGGCGCCATGCCGCCGAGCCGCGCCAGACCGAGGGACAGGAGGTCGCCGCGCTTGTTGCCGGCGAGCGCATGGAGCTCGTCAACAATGACGCAGCGAAGCCTGCCGAACAGGGCCTGCGCATCGGGCCAGGAGAGCATCAGCGCCAGCGATTCCGGCGTCGTCATCAGCATTTGCGGCGGCTGCAGGCGCTGGCGTTCGCGCTTGCGCTGCGGCGTGTCGCCGGTCCGCGTTTCAACGCGCAGCTCGAGGCCCATTTCCGCTATCGGCGCCTCGAGATTGCGGTGAATATCGACGGCGAGCGCCTTCAGCGGCGAAATGTAGAGCGTGTGCAGGCCGGGGCGCGCCGCGCCGGCGAGTTCGGCGATGCTCGGCAGAAATCCGGCAAGCGTCTTGCCGCCGCCGGTCGGCGCAACCAGAAGGGCGCAACGCCCGGCCTCCGCCGCCCGCCACATCGCCAATTGGTGCGGATAGGGCGCCCAGCCGCGCGCCCGGAACCAGTCCCGGATGACAGCCGGCTCCGAAACTCCGACGCCTTCCCCCATGCCGCGCTGCTTCCCTCTCCCCGTTCAGGCAAGCCATAGTAGCGCGATGACGGACTCGCTCGAAGACTGGCTTCGGCCGACCCCGGCCGGTCTGTGGTGCGCGCCGGGCGGCTTCCATATCGACCCGCAAAGGGCCGTTGCGCGCGCTCTCGTGACCCACGGCCATACCGACCATGCCCGCCCCGGCCACGGCGCGGTGCTGGCGACGCCGGAGACGCTGGCGATCATGGCGCTGCGCTATCCGCGCGACGCGCCGGTCCGGCAACCGCTCCGCTATGGCGAGGCCGTGCGCATGGGCGGCGTCACCATCCGCCTCGCGCCCGCCGGCCATGTGCTGGGGTCGGCCCAGGCGGTGCTGGAATACCGCGGGCGGCGCGTGGTGCTGTCGGGGAATTACAAGCGCGCGCCGGACCCCACATGCGCCCCGTTCGAACCCGTTTCGGCCGATGTGTTCGTGACCGAGGCGACCTTCGGCCTGCCGGTATTCCGCCTGCCGGACGACGCTGCCGAGACGGCGCGCCTGCTGCGCTCGGTGGAGACCTTTCCGGACCGCTGCCATGTCGTCGGGGCCTACGGACTCGGCAAGTGCCAGCGAATGCTGAGCCTGCTGCGCCGCGCCGGCTATGACCGCCCGATCTATCTGCATGACGCCCTGGAGCGGATGACCGGCCTCTACCGGCATTTCGGCGCCGCGTTCGGCGAGACCCGGCCGCTTGGCGGCGCGCGGGGCCTCGCCGGCGAGATCGTGCTGCATCCGCTTGTGCAGGGGCGGCAGGCGGACCGGTTCGCCGATCCGGTGCGGGCCTTCGCCTCGGGCTGGATGCTGGTGCGCACCCATGCCCGGCGGCGCGGCGTTGAACTGCCGCTCGCCATCTCCGACCATGCCGACTGGACCGGGATCACCCGGACGATTGCCGAAACCGGCGCTCCCGAAATCCGTGTGACGCACGGCCGGCCGGACGCCCTGCTGCACTGGGCGCGCAGCCGGGGGATCGAGGCCCGGCCGCTCGAACCTCCAGCGCAGGGCAGGGCGCGCGGATGAAGGCCTTCGCCGCATTGCTGGACGCGCTCTTCACGGCGCCGGCGCCTGCCGCGCGGCTGCGCCTGATCGCGCGCTATTTCGAGGCCGCGGCGGAGCCGGACCGGGGTTGGGCGCTCGCGATTCTGGCGGGCGGCCTCGACACGGCCTGTATGCGCCCGGCGGCGTTCCGTGCGCTGGCGGCGGAGCGCATGGACGATGCGCTGTTGCGGCTGTCGCTCGATTTCGTTGGCGACCCGGTTGAGACCGCGGCGCTGCTCTGGCCCGAAAGCGAGAGTGCATCCCGCCCGCCTTCCCTGGCCGAGGCAGCGCCGGCGCTCGCCGGCTGCTCCAGCGCAGCAGCGCCCCGCCTGCTCGCCGAATGGTTCGACAGATCGAGCGCCTCTGTCCGCTTCGCGCTCGCCCAACTCGCGGCGGGCCGCCGGCCTCCCGGCGTTTCGCCCCGGCTGGCGAGAACGGCGCTCGCCCGCGCCTTCCGCGCCGATCTCGGCGCAATCGAGGAGGTCTGGCACGGGCAGGCCCCGCCCTATGGGCCGCTATTCGCCTGGCTGGAGGGCCGCGCGGCGCGCCCCGATACCGTCGCCGGGTTCCGTCCGCTCATGCCGGTCCGGGACCTCGACGAAACCGCCGCGGCCGGCCTGGACCTCTCCCGCTGCCGTGTCGAACGCCAATGGCCCGGCCTGCGCGTGCAGGTCGTCGCGGAAGCCGGGCGCCGCCGCCTCTACAGCGGTTCGGGGGACGACATCTCCCGCCTGTTTCCCGACATCATTGCGGCGGCAGAGGGGCTGGACGGAGTCTTCGACGGCGTGCTGATGGCGGCGCGGGGCCCGGACGGGCCGCCTTACAGGCAGGGGCCGCGCGAGGCGCTCGCAAGACGGCTCGGGCGCAAGACCGTCCCGCGCCGCCTGCCGGCCGAGGCCCCGGTCTTCATCCGGCTGTTCGACATGCTGTTTGACGGCGGCGCGGACATCCGGGCGCTGCCGCTCCGCAGCCGCCGGGCGCGGCTGGAGGCGCGGGTCTGTGGGCGGGCGGGCTTCGACCTGTCGCCGCCGCTCGCGCTGGAGGGGCCGGAGGCGCTCGACGCCTTCCGCGCGGCGGGTGTCTCGCTGGTGCTGAAGCCGGCGGACGCCCCCTATCTTCCAGGCGGCCCGCCTTGGCTTGTGCGCAAGGCCGCGCGGCAAACGGTCCGCGCGCTGCTGCTCGCCGTCCGTCCGGCCGCAAGCGGGGACGACGGTTCCATCTACAGCGTCGCCCTTCGCAGCAGCGGCGCGCCGGTCGCTGTCGGCGACGCGCCCTGCCGCCTCGCGGAAGCGGAGCGCGAGCGGCTGGCCCGCTGGATACGCGCGCGCATCTCGGGGCGCCACGGCCCTGTCCGGACCGTCGAACCGGCGCTCGTGCTCGAAGTCGCGTTCGAGGCGGTGCGCCCCGCGCCGCGCCGCAAGGCCGGCGTCGCGCTGGAACGCCCGGAGATAATGCGTATCCTCTGGGATCTGCCGGCGGCTGCGGCCGACAGTCTGGAGCGCCTGGCGGCCCGGCAGCCGGATCCGGAGGCGCGGCAACAGGAGCCGGCGCCGCCAGGAACGGACGCCCGGCCGGAGCAATGCGCATGATTCCTGCGGACCAGTCGATCGCCGCCGCCATGTCCGCCCAGGCGGAGCTTCACCACCGCTACCTGCTCGGCCTCGAGCTGATGGTCGCCATGCGGGAGGGGCCGGAGGCGCTCGGGGAATGGATATTCCGGCTCTTCCGCCGCCAGCATGAGGAGAAGTTCCTGTCGAGTTTCAGGAAGCTCGGCCTGGAGGGCCTGCCGGACGCCGTGGCCTGCGCCCGGTATCACGCGCTCTCGAATGTCATCGGCGGCGTCGCGGTCGAATATATGGAGGAGTCTGACACCAAGGCCTGGGTGCGCTTCCGCTATCCACGCTGGATGTATGACGGGCCGGCGATCTGCGGTATGCCCGTCGAGGCGAGCCGGGGCTTCCTGCACGGCTGGTATGCGCGAAACGGCGTTTCGCTGAACAATCCCCGACTCGGCTTCGTCTGCGTTTCGGAAGACATGACCGGCGAGTTCGGGTTCTGTGGATATTTCAGGGAATATGACCGCGATCTCGGCGAGGATGAGCGTCTGGTCTTCGCGCCCGGCGAACGCCCGCCGCCCTGGGACCCCGGGCGGCAGCCGACCCTGCCCCAGGCCGGCTGGAGCAAGGAGCGCCTCGCCAGGGCCAACCGGAACTATGCGGTCGACTATATCCGCAACGGCGTCTGCGAGCTGGCGACCGCCATCGGGGAAGCGAAGGCGCTCGAGCACGGCAAGCGCGCCGCGCGGCTGACCGGCCTGCAGCACTATCGCCAACTGGCCGAGCAGGTGGGCGGCGTGGACGGCGGCCCGAAGGACGCAGCCGGTTTCCTCGCAGCCATGTTCCGGGGCATGGGCGACGGCGCGGCAGCGGAGGAAGCCGGAGACGGCGCCGCCGCGCTCCGGCAAACGGGGCTCCGGATCGTGCGCGGCCTCGCCGGGCGCGAACGCGACACTCTGCTGGCCTGCTGGATAGAGCTCTGGAAGGGCGCTGTCGCCTCGCACCGCCAATTCATGGAGGTCGAGGCGGCAGAGGAAGAGGACACCCTGCTCTGGACCATCCGCCCGGCATGAATAGAAAGAAGAAAGAGCACATCTACGACAAACGCCTGATCCGGGCTAGCCGCCGAGAGTGAGGCGATGGAGACGGTGATGATCGACGCCACCCACCTGAAGGCGCATCGCACCGCAGCCAGCTTGCTCAAGAAGGGGCTCTTTCGCGCTGTATCAGATGCACCCGAGGCGGCATAAACTACAAGCTCCACGCGGTTTGCGAGGGCGATGGCAAGCCCTTGATGCTGTTGCTGACCGAGGGCCAGGTCGCCGATTGCTGCGACGCTGTTGCCCGCCTTGTCGGATGCCAATGCCCGGATTGGCGACAAGGGCTATGACAGCGACCGTTTCCGGGAGGCTCTTGCCAGTCGGGAGATTCCTTGCTGCATCCCCGGGCCGAGCCAACCGCAAGCAACCCATCGACTATGACATCGAGCTCTACAAGAGGCGCACTCTCATCGAGCCCCTGTCCGGCAGCCTCAAGGATCGGCGGCGCATCGCCATGCAATACGATCGATGCGCCCACACCTTCTTCAGCGCCATCTGTATTGCTGCCACTGTCCTCTTACGGTTAAGAATCATGAGCCTAGAAGAGCCGCCGCGTCGAATGGTCATCTTCTTCGGTCGGTTCGCCGTAGCGCTGCCTCACGATATCGTACTCATACAGATGGAAGAAAGTGCAGACCATGGCATGCTGGATTGCACTGCACAAGGCCTCTAGGGACGAGATTGCCGCATGTTGATGCGCTGCCAGAGGACAGGCTGCTACTCTTGCAGCACATCAGGGGAGTATCGGAGGGAACATCCTGGGCGACAGCAACGGTGAGATCACCCAGCCCGACGGTGCCAGAAATGACCGCGGTCAGATAGATATGAGAAAGTTCTCGAAATAGCCGAATTTGACATGTCTATCCGACAAAGGTAACAATTGAATTGCATCCACATGGAGACCTGTTCTATGTACTGCGATACTTGTTGCGAGATCGTGGAAATAGCCTACGAGTTGCACTGTTCCCGTAATGACGAAATGTCTATCAGGGACGGTGCGTTGATCTCCTTGGGGAGATGTACGAAGTGCGAAAAGAGATTTCGATCAAAATATGAGGATATCGAATTGCAAGGATTTCACCTTCCCAACCTCGATGCGTCAAAGTTTGATCATGTCCGCAGGTCTCACTTTACGTTTCCAATTCGGCGAAGGTCTAAAGCCATGCACTCCATGGTACAAGAACATTGGGATTATAGAGATATGACATCAATCTCAATACCACTCGCCTTTCACTCCATACAGGGAGAATTGCGGGGCGTGCCCGTAGGAGAAGGAACCACGGCGGATCAAATGCCCCTGACGAAGCAGGGCGACCCTCATCTGGCTGCGGAGATGGCGCAAGCCTACTTGCATGCCTATTACGCTGTCATGCCCCAGGAGCTGCCCCCGACAAGGTTGAGCCGGATTTTACCGGCCCTGTCTCTTCTCCTGATGGCGGCGGAGATAGGTCTCAAGGCGCTTCTCCTGAAGCGTGGATCCAATTGTAAAAAAACGCATTCCCTGTCGGATTTGTATCATTCCCTTCCGGATTCGGTAAGGGATCGGATTCAGTCTGATTTTTCGAAGACCATCGGTTGCCGGAACCTGCATGAGATAAGAAGGCATTCGCCTGTGGTCGGGCAAGTACTGTCTCGTTATGAAAATACTTATGGCATCGTCAAAAACTATGCCCTTTCCGATGTCAGGTACATATTCGAGGAAGGCCGAACAGATGAACTTTATTGGCCAGAAGGTTGGGGAGATAAACCGGATCAACGCTATGCTCACGACATTCCCTTCCCAGTATTTCTCCCCGAGATTGTGCGAATATTCGTTGCGATCTTTCATGACACCGAGATGCTGGAAACGAAATTAACGGAATCCTGACCAAGAAACCCTGCTCGAAGGAGGCGGTGGCGGAAACATGTCGACGGCATCGTCGTGGTACTCTAGGTATGGCTGCGGCATCTTGCGTCGATCTGCCTTGCGGGGCCGTAAGCCTTCGGTGCAGTTGTCAATTACCTACATCTTGATGGTGTTCTAGGTTCAATCGACATTCATGGTTTACTTGGCAGGGATTGTATAATTCATGGTTTTCCAACTAATCTTCAGTTGGAGGCGTGTAATGAATGGTGAAGCGGTACGAGTTGACGGACGCGCAGTGGGTTCGGATTGAAGGCCTGCTTATGGGCAAGCCGGGCGATCCGGACTTGCGCCGTGCGCGCTTCCGCTGCAGTCATATCGGAATAACAATCAGCACATCGACGCGTCGCGATTCCAGCACGGCGGCGCGCTCCTGTATCAGTACCTCTTCGGCATCGTAGCGAATCAGGTCGCTGTAATTGCCGGCGGCGAACAGGTCCATGCGTCCGTCCTGCATGGTCCGCATCACAATGAAGCTGCTGTCTGCGCGGACCAGCCCGCCCTCGGCCCCGCTGATGCGCGGCTGGCCCAGAATGTGCCGATAGCGGTGCGGCTCGTAGATATTGGCGGTGCGCAGCGCCCGGATGCGGTCCTGCATCATGCCGCGGCCCTCGCAGAGCATGATGCCGACCGGCAGGCCGCGCGCCTCGTTGTCGCGCGTGGTGATGCGGTAGCGCCCGTCCTCGGCGAAGAAACCGGGCCAGGCCTCCAGGTCGTCCCCGTCTATGGTCCAGGCGTAATCGAGCAGGAAATCCTCGATCCGCCGGCGCGCCTCCGCATCGATCATGCGTAGCCCATCAGGCCGCGATAGCCGCTCCAGAAGCCGCGGATCGAGACTTCCGTCGCGCGCGAGGTCTCGCTGGACTCGAGGCCGCGTCCGCCCATTTCCAACACGGCCGCGGCGTCGCCGCTGCCTCTGGTGCCGCGCTGGACGAACTCGTTGATGCAGCCGTCCTCGAGCGACACCAGGCCCGCGGCGCCGGTGAGATTGGCCTGCAATATGCGCATCCGGGTCATCTCTTCGCTGTCGTCCGCATAGCCGACATAGCTCCAGACAAGCTCGGTCTCTTCCAGGCCGCGGGGGATGAAATTGCGCACACACAGCGAGTTCAGCGTGAAATGGACGGCGAGCGTCGGGAAGACGGACTGGATGGAATGGGTGATGCCGTCCTCGAATTCGTCCTCCGTCTCCAGCAATGCGGGCCCCTGGAGCCGCGAATCATAGCTGGCGGAATGGACCTTGGCCTCGCTGTATTCGGCGGCCTCCTGCAAGGTGGCGCGCTTGGCGTAGCTGATATGGTGCCACGGCGTGCCTTCCGACAGCAGGATGCCGCCGTCCATGTCGAGCCGGTTCACCCGGAAGGTCGTGTAGAAGGTATGCAGCAACGTGGCGTGATAGGAATCGCGCACATTCTCGGCATAGAGCTTCCAGTTGTTGTGGATGATCTGGCTGTGCACACCGAGCAGTTTCAGCGGGCGCGAGCCGAGATTGCGTTTCAGGAAGCGCGCCATGGTCGGCCCGACCCACTCCTCGACCGACGGCATGGCCGGCTCGAAGGTGCCGAACACCAGGCCGCAGAACACCTCGACGCGGATCGGCTGCATCCGATGCCGTGCGGGGTCGAAATCCGCCGGCATACCGCCCTTGCCCTTCAGCCCGTTGCGGAAGGCGACGCCCTTGAGCCGCCCGTCCAGGCCGTAGGTCCAGGCGTGATAGATGCAGGAGAAGGATTTGCGGTTGCCCCGTTCGGCGAGGCAGACCAGCGCCCCCTTGTGCGCGCAGCGGTTGACCATGCCGTGCAGCGCGCCGTCCTCGCCGCGGGCGACGACAACGGGCGTTTCGCCGATGGCCGCGGTCCGGAAGTCCCCGGGTTCCGCAACCTCCAGCTCCAGGCACAGATAGTTCCATACCGGCCCCCGGAACAGCCGCTCCTGCTCCAGCGCATAAACGCCCGGATCGGAAAAGAGGCGGAACGGGACACGGGAGACGCCGCCTTCGGGCCAGGCCGGCAGCATATCGGCCACCGCCGCCGGGGCGCTCATTGCGGCAGGCCCATCAATGCAGCCGCAATCGCGCTCTGCTGGGCGAGGGAAGCAGCCGGCATGGGCCGGCGCGGCAGGCCGCCCGCAACGCCCTGGCAGTCGAGCGCCGCCTTGACGGCCGCCGGCAGATTGTCGTCGATCATCGCGTTCCACAACGCCAGCAGCCGCCCGTGCAGGTCAAGCGCCGCCTTGTGGTCGCCGGCGGCCACTGCGTCCCACAACGCCACAACGGCCCTGGGAGCGGCCGTCAGGATCGCTGCAATCGCGCCATGCGCCCCGAGCACGAAGGATGGATACATCAGCGCATCGACCGCGCTCATAATGCGCGCGCCGGCCGGCGCGGTCGCCATCAGGTCCGCAAGCAGCTTGAGATCCCCGGCGCTTTGCTTGACGCCGACCACGCCGGGTATCTCGGTCATGATCTCCACCAGCAATTCCGGCGACAGGTAGGTCCAGGGCACGACATTGTAAATGACCACCGGCGCGGCGACGGCCTCCGCCATCTCGCGGAAATGCGCCTTCATATGGTGGTCGTCGGGCCGGAAGAGATAATGCACCGGCGTCACCTGCAGCGCCGCTGCGCCGGCTTCGGCCGCCGCCGCGCCGCGCTCGATCGCCTGCCGGGTCGAGTCAACGATGATGCCCGCAATCACCGGAACGCGCCCGTCCGCCTCCTCGACCGCGATTTCCGTCAGCCGGCAAACCTCGTCCGTGGAAAGCGCATGGCCCTCTCCGGTGCTGCCCGCAACCGCCAGCCCGTGAACGCCGGCCTCCAGGAGGAAACGCGCCTCCGCGCGGAACGCCGCCTCTTCTATCTCGCCCGCCGCCGAAAAGGGCGTTGTCATGGGCGGGACGATGCCCCGGATCGCATCTGGCCCGAATTCCGTCATTGTCTTGCCTCCCTGCCGGCCGGACTGTAGCAAAGTCGCCGCGCGGCACAATGCGGAAGGGCGGTTGCGTCCGGCGCCGGCGAACGGGAGTATGCAAGGCGATGCAATTCCGGGAAACGCTGGCGACCTATCTGGAACGGCGCATGGTGCGCATCCTCCTGCTGGGGATTATCAGCGGCTTTCCCTGGGTGCTGATCGGCAGCAGCCTGAATCTCTGGCTGAAGGAAGACGGGCTGAGCCGCAGCACCATCGGCTGGGCGGGGCTGATTTTCGGCGTTTATGCGTTCAACTTCCTCTGGGCGCCGCTGATCGACCGAGTTCGCCTGCCCTGGATTTCGGCGCGCCTCGGCCACCGCCGATCCTGGATTGTCGTTCTGCAGGCGGTCATTCTCGTCTGTCTCGTGCTCTGGAGCACGGCCGAGCCTTCCGCGCAATTGTCGGTGGTGATCGCCGTCGGCCTTGTCATTGCGGTCGCATCCGCGACGCAGGACATCGTGATCGATGCGCTCCGGATCGAGCAGATCGGCGAGACCGAAGGCGGGTCCATGGCCGCAGGCGCCGCCACGGCCGTGGTCGGCTGGTGGACGGGCTACAAGCTCGGCGGCGTGGCGGCGCTGGAGACGGCCCAGTATTTCGAGCAGGCGGGCGTCGAACATTACTGGCAGGCGACCTTTCTCGTCCTCGGCATTCTGGTGGTGCTGTGCAATATCGGCCTCGCCTTTGTTCCCGAAGTCTCGGCGGCGGTCCGCGCGGCCGCGCAGCGCCGGGACGAAGACTCCATTGCTTCCAGATTCGGCGTCCCCGGTCCGCTGGGCCGCATCTGGGCATGGCTTGCCGGCACGCTTGTCGGGCCGCTGATGAGCTTTTTCCGCCGCAACGGCCTCGGGATCGCGGCGGCGGTGCTCGGCTTCATCTTCCTCTTCAAGATCGGCGAAGCGTTTATGGGCCGCATGTCGCTCATCTTCTACAAGGAGGTCGGCTTCTCGAAGTCGGACATCGCGCTCTATTCCAAGAGCCTCGGCTGGGTCACCACCGTGGCGTTCACCGTGCTGGGCGGTCTGGTCGCAATCCGGATCGGCCTGGTCCGGGCGATGTTCGTCTCCGGCATCGCCATGGCGCTCACCAACCTGCTGTTCGCGCTCATGGCGTGGTCCGGAAAGTCGGAGCTTCTGTTCGCCGCAGCGGTTATCGCGGACGATCTGACCAGCGCCTTCGCCACCGTCACCTTCGTTGCGTTCATCTCGATGCTGGTGGACCGGACCTATACGGCGACCCAATATGCCCTGCTCGCATCCATCGGCACGGCCGGGCGGACTCTCTTCGCGGCGTCCTCGGGCGAACTGGTGGACTGGCTGGAAGGCGATTGGGGCACCTTCTTCGTCATCACGACGCTGATGGTGATCCCCTCCCTCGTCTGTCTCTGGGCCATCCGCAGCAAACTCGCCGACATGCTCGCCGGCGCCCAGGTGCGCCTGTTCGGCAAGCAGGCGGAAGGGGCGTGACGAAACGCCGGCGGTCATCGACCGAGACCCGTTTCACAATGCGTCGGGAATATGGCATCAGAGCATGATTTCGACGATTTTTCGTTGAATTGCTGCTTTGGAAGCATATGCTGAGCAGGTGAAACCGGGATTGCGCCGATGATCTACAAGATCGAGATCGAGAATTTCTGCTCGATTCGCGACCGTCAGGTTCTGGATCTCAGGGTTCCCGCCAGCGTGCCGCAAGACAAGTACCGGCTGGCGGACTGCTGGCGCGGCTCGGCCGAGCGTGCTCCCAAGGTGGTCGCGGTCTTCGGCGCCAACGGCTCGGGCAAATCCAACCTCTTGCGCGCGGTATCGTTTGCGTCTTGGTTCATCGGGTCGAGCTTTGCTCGGCCGCCCGACGCGCGGATTCCCCATAACCCCTTCAATGACGAGGCCTCGCTCGGCAAGCCGACCCGATTGAAGTTCTGGCTGTCATGGCTGGAGGACCTTCGCGCACTCGGCCGGGACGATGCGGCGGAGTGCCCCTATTGCTATGAGCTTACGATAGCAAACGGTCACTCACGGAGGGTAATCGGCGAGGGCTTTTTCTTCTGGCCCGCTTCCTCGGGAAGAAAAACGCGCCTGATCGAGAGGTTCGAGGACGGCAGCGTGAAGGCTTCCGGGGCCTTCGGCCTCGCCGGCTACAAGGGGGCGCTGGAAAAAATCCTGCGACCGAACGCAAGCATGTTTTCGACGCTTGCGCAGCTTAATCATCCGATCGCCGCTGTCATCGCCAAAGCTGCCCAAAGCGTGCGGTCGAATATCTATATGGAGAGAGTCGGACCCGCGGACGAGAATGTATTGCGCAACTATATCCGAAACCCGGAACTGATTGAGAGGTTCAATCGGGAAATCGGCCGGATCGATACCGGAGTCCGCGCCGTTGAGATGCGCCGTGGCCCGGCCGGGCCGGAAATGTGGTTCCATCATGACGAGTTATCCAGCCCCGTGCCTCTTGTCCATGAGAGCCACGGGACTCGTCAATTCCTCAAATTGTTCCCCATGATCTTGAGTGCTTTCGCTACGGGCCGCGCCGTGATTATCGATGAGCTCGACGCAGCGATCCACTCGATGATCTTGCCGGAGATCGTAAGCTGGTTTCACGATCCCGTCCGCAATCCCCGCAACGCGCAGCTCTGGATAAGCTGCCACAATGTTTCGCTGCTCGAGGACCTGTCGAAGGACGAAATCGTGTTTTGCGAAAAGGACCGGCGAGGCAGGACAGAGATATACAGCCTCAATGACATCAAAGGCGTTCGGCGGGACGACAATTATTACCGGAAATATCTCGGCGGCGTCTTCGGCGCGGTGCCGCGAATCGGCTAATGCCGCGAAGACGCGCTCATCGCCCGCAACGCAAGCGCATATTTGCGGGTTGCGAAGGCGAAAGCGAAGTCGGATATGCGGCATTCATCGGGCTTCTTGCGGAAGAAGCCGGTATTCGAATCCATATCGACGCACGCATATGCCGCGGCGGCGATCCGCTGGCGATCGTTGAGGCGGCTGTCGGCGAGTTGGAGCGGCGCAGCAAGCAGAGGGGCGCTTATGCAGTTCGAGCGATCTTTCTTGACGCTGATCGGCGCGGAGAGGCGCTGGACCGCTCCGCTCGGGCGGACCGCTTGCTGCGGGACCACGGGTTTCAGCCGATCTGGTCCCGGCCGACCCTTGAGGCCCTGCTGCTGAAACACATGCCCGACTGCGAACGACTGGCGCCCACAACGCCGGCTTCGGCTCTTCGTGAACTACGGAAGCGTTGGCCCGAATATCGGAAAGGTATGTCGGCGGAGGGGTTGCGCGCCGGTATCGACCGCGCCGGGGCGATTCGCGCGGCAACCGCTGCCCCTGGGTTGCACAAGTTTCTCGATGCAATCGGTCTTCTGCCCTGAATCCCGGCGAGCGACGGATGCGGGGGCCGCGAGACTGGCGCCTGTCACAATACCGGGTGGCCGAGGGCGGTTTCGAGGTCGGCGAGGGCCTGGGGTTCGGTCTCGACCTTGATCGTCGTCATGCCCATGGCGCGGGCGGGTTTCAGGTTGATGCCGAGATCGTCGAGGAACACGCAGGCCGGGGGCGCGACGCCCAGCCGCTCGCATACCATGCGGTAGAAGGCCGGCTCCGGCTTGCGGATGCCGATCTCGCGCGATTCAAAGACCGCATCGAACACCGCCATCGCCTCGGCCACCTGCCGGCCGCGGGCGCCGCCTTGCTCCGGCGCGCGCATATTGTTGGTCAGACAGGCCGTGCGGTAGCGGGCCGCGACCGCCTTGAGCGCCGCCAGCATCCGGGGCCGCACCGGACCCTGGATGAGATCGAGCACCCGGCCGGCGTCGATCACGCAGCCCAGCGCCGCCGCCTCGGCTTCGAAGAGCCTGCAAAAACCGCCGCGGTCCACCTCGCTGCGCTCGAACAGCGCCCAGGCGTTGCGGTCCGGATTGCGGCTGTTGATGCGCCGGATAATTCCTTCCGGCAGTCCGTTGGCGCGTTCATAGCGCGCGAAGGCGTCGAACGGACTCTCCGTCACGACCCCGCCGAAATCCCACAGCACGGCCTCGATCGTCACGACATGCCTCCTCTGAACCGGGCGGGGCCGAGCACGGCCTCCTCGAGCCCGAGATCGGCGAGCGGCGCCGGCAGGCCCTCTCCGGCGACGAGCGCCGCCACCACCCGGCCCATGGCGGGCGCCGTCTGGATGCCGTACCCGCCCTGCCCGGCGCACCAGAAAAAGCCGGGAACGGCGGGATCGAAACCCGCCACAGGCGTCTTGTCGGCAACGAAGCTGCGCAGCCCCGCCCAGCGCCGTTCGATGCGGCGGATGCGGAAGCGGGCGGCGCGTTCGATCCGGTCCACCGCGATCGCCACATCGATCTCCTCCGGCTGCGCATCGCAAGGCGGCGAAGGCGTTTCATCGGCGGGCGAGCCCAGCACGCGGCCCGACTCCGGCTTGAAATAGAACTGCTCATCGACATCGACCGCCATCGGCCAGTCGCCCGCATCGGCATCGAACATGAAGGCGGTCCGCCGCTTCGGCACCAGGCCGACCGGCGCCGCGCCGGCAAGCGCGGCAATCTCGTCCGCCCAGGCGCCCGCGGCGTTCACCACCACCGCCGCCTCGACCTCCCCGCCGTCAGCCAGCGTGATGCGCCACTTGCCCGCCCTGCGCTCCAGCACCGCCACCTCCGCATTGCGGCGCAGCGGCACGCCCCGCAGAAATCCGCGGTGCAGGGCGTGGACATCAATATCCGCCGCCTCCGGTTCATACACGCCTCCCGCCACATAGTCGGGGCGGAGCGCCGGAATCGACCGGCAAACCGCATCACTGTCCAGCATCCGGATTTCCGGGACGAATTGCCGCCCGTCACGGAACGCGGCCTCAAGCGACGCCGACTGGTCTGCGCGGCCGAACAGAACCAGGCCGCGCGGCGTGAGCAGCGGCGTCTCGGTGAAGCCCGGCGGCGGGGCGTCGAAGAACGATTCCGAGGCCACCGTCAGCGCCCGGATCGCCGCATTGCCGTATGCCTGTGTATAGAGCGCCGCCGAACGCCCGGTGGTGTGGTAGCCGGGCTGGTCCTCGCGCTCCAGCAGCACGACCTCGAACCGGCGCGCAAGAAAATGCGCCGCCGATGCGCCGGCCATGCCCGCGCCGATAACCGCGATGTCAGGCATCGATGTCTCTCCGGGCGCGTTGCCGCGCTGTTCCGGTTTGCGTGCAAACGCCGCCTCTACTGTCGCACCCGGCGGCTTTACCCTATATAGTGCATCCGGTTTCCGATATCCCGTGGATTTGGTGCTGCCCTTCCATGCTGTCCCGCTTGCTCGGCCTCTTCTCCTCCAATATGGCCATCGATCTCGGCACAGCGAACACGCTGGTTTATGTCGAGGGCCGCGGCATCGTTCTGGACCAGCCGTCTGTCGTCGCGATCGGCCAATACAAGGGCCGCAAGAAGGTGATCGCCGTCGGCGACGAGGCGAAGCAGATGATGGGGCGCACGCCGGGGTCGATCGAAACCATCCGGCCGCTTCGCGACGGCGTGATCGCCGATTTCGAGGTCGCCGAGGAGATGATCAAGCACTTTATCCGGCAGGTGCATAACCGGCGCCGTCTTGCGAGTCCGCAGATCGTGATCTGCGTGCCGTTCGGATCGACGGCCGTCGAGCGCCGGGCGATTCAGGAGTCGGCGGAGAGCGCAGGCGCCCGGCGCGTGTTCCTGATCCTGGAACCGATGGCGGCGGCGCTCGGGGCGGGGCTTCCGGTCACCGAGCCGACCGGCTCAATGGTGGTGGATATCGGCGGCGGCACCACCGAGGTCGCCGTGTTGTCGCTCGGCGACATCGCCTATGCGAACTCGGTGCGCATCGGCGGCGACAAGATGGACGAAGCCATCATCTCCTATATCCGCCGCCACCATAACCTGCTGATCGGCGACGCCTCGGCGGAGGCCATCAAGAAGGCGCTCGGCTCTGCCGTGGTGCCGGCCGGACCCGAGGAACGGCAAATGGCGATCAAGGGGCGCGACCTGCTGAACGGCGCGCCCAAGGAAATCGTGGTCACGGAAAGCCAGATAGCCGAGGCTCTGGCCGACCCGATCGCGCAGATCGTCGAGGCGGTGAAGGCGGCCCTGGAGAACACGGCGCCCGAACTCGCCGCCGATATTGTCGATCGCGGCATCGTGCTGACCGGCGGCGGCGGCCTGCTCGCGAATATCGACCGGGAAATCCGCAACGCCACCGATCTGCCGGTCTCGGTGGCCGAGGACCCGCTGCTCTGCGTCGCGCTCGGCACCGGGCGCTGCCTGGAGCATATGGGGGCGCTGGAGCGGGTTCTGATCGGGTAGGGGAGCAGCCGGTATTGCAGGAGCAGCGTGCAGGGCCCGAGGTCAAGGCAGAAACGCCGGTCCAGGCGACCTTGCGGCGCGCCGTGTTTGCGCTGCTCGTCACCCTGTCGCTGGGCGCGCTCGTTATTGGCAAGGCGGAGGTCTATGTCTTCGACTGGGTGAAGGGCACGGTCGGCGATCTGCTGGCGCCCGTTCTCGACGCCGTCGCAACGCCGGTGAGAACGGCGCGCCTGCTGGGCACCAATATCGGCCGGGTGGCCGCCCTGACCGAGGAAAACGCCCGCCTCCGGGCCGAGAACGCGCAGCTTCGCCGGTGGCAGGCATTGGCGCGGCGGCTGGACGGGCAGAACCGCCAACTGCGCCGGCTGCTGCAGTTCGACCCGGGCGAGGAGGTGCACACGGTCGCCGCCCGCGCCATCGCCGATACCGGAGGCCCCTATGCGCGCAGCCTGCTCCTGGATGCCGGGCGCCGCCAGGGCATTCGCGCGAACCAGGCGGTCATCTCGGGCGAAGGGCTGATCGGGCGGGTGATGTCGGCGGGCGTGCGGAGCGCGCGGGTGCTGCTGATAACAGACCGGCGCTCGCATGTGCCGGTATTGGCCGGCGCGAACCGTGTTCATGCAATTCTGGTCGGCGACAACGGCGCCCGCCCCTATTTGCGTTTCCTGCCCCGCAACGCCGCCATTGCGCCCGGAGACGTGATCGTGACCTCTGGGCGCGGCGGGCTGTTCCCCGCCGGCCTTCCGGTCGGCGATGTCGGCGCTGCGCCGCGGCCCGGCGGCGAGGTCGAGGTCGTGCCGCATGTCGATTGGACCCGGCTGCAATTCGTCCGGGTGATTGACCGCCCGCCGCCCGCCCTGGCCGCGCTGGCGGCGGAATAGATGCTGGCGCATCTCGACCGGGCGGCGCGCGCGGCGGTTCCGGGCGCAAGCATTGCAGCGCTGCTGCTTGTCTCTCTGGTGCCCTGGGCCGGAGACCGGGCGGCGCCGGCGCTGGGCATCGCCGCGCTGCATTACTGGGCCGGCAGGCGGCCCGATCTGGTGCCGGCGCTGCTCGCCTTTGCCGCCGGGCTTGTCCATGACAGCATTTCGGACACGCCGTTCGGCCTTATGGCCCTTGTCTATCTGTTCGTTTTCGGCGCGGCGCGCAGCCAGCGTTTCCTGGTCGCGGGGCAGTCTTTCGTCATTGGCTGGGCGCTGTTTTCGATCGTGGCGCTCATGGCGAGCGCCATCGCCTGGATCGGCGCCTCGCTCTATTACGGCGCGGTGCTGGCGGTCGGCGCGCCGGCGGCCGTGCTGCTGCTGACCGTGCTGACCTACCCGGCGGTGGCGGGCGCATTGGCGCTTCTCGATGCAGCGGCGCTGGGGCGGGCGGTATAATGGCCGGCAGACGCAGCCGGGAGCGCCTCATCGGCCGCCGCGCCCTCATTCTCGGCGGCGTCCAGCTTGGCATGATCGGCCTGCTGGCGGGGCGTCTGGTGCAGTTGCAGGTGGTGCAGGGCGAGCGCTATGCGCAGCGCGCCGAGGACAACCGCACCGCCGAGCGCCTGCTTGCATCTCCGCGCGGCGAAATCCTCGACCGGCGCGGCCGCCCGCTGGCCCGCAATCAGGAAACCTATCGGCTGCTGCTTGTGCCGGAGCAGGCCGGGCCGCTCGACGCCGCGCTCGACGATATCGCCCGCATCGCCCCGCTCGGCCCGGCCGCGCGCGAACGCATCCGCAATACCGCGCGGAAACAGCCGGGTTTCGAATCGGTGGTGGTTCTGGATGATATTTCCTGGGAGGAAATGGCCCGGCTGTCGCTGGCGATTGCGGAGCGCGACGGCATCTCCACCAGCGCCGCGCAACGCCGGATCTATCCGCTGGGGCCCGCCGCGGCGCACATCATCGGTTATGTCGGGCGCGTTTCCGAACGGGACCTGAGAGAGGCCGGCGCCGCGTCGGTGCTTCGCCTGCCGGACGCGCGCATCGGAAAAACCGGGGTCGAGCGCACGCAGGAGAAGGTCTTGCGCGGCACCGCCGGCACGCGCCTGGTCGAGGTCACCTCCGCCGGACGCCAGCGGCGCGAGCTGGGGCGGCAGGAAGGCTATTCCGGCGAGACGCTGCGCCTCACCCTCGATGCCGAACTCCAGGCGTTCACGGCCGGCATGTTCGGCGAACAGACCGGTGCGGCGGCGTTGATGGATGTCGAGACCGGCGGCGTGCTCGCCCTGGCGTCGTCTCCGAGCTTCGATCCGAGCATGTTCCATGACGGCATTGCGGACAGGCGGGACTGGCAGGCGCTCGTCTCGCATCCGCTGCATCCGCTCAGCAACCGCGCCGTATCGGGCCAGTATGCGCCGGGTTCGACATTCAAGATCGCCGTGGCGCTGGCGGCCCTGGAGGTCGGGGCGGTATCGCCGGATCAGCGCTTCTTCTGCAACGGGGTCCACGAACTCGGCACCGGGCGGTTCCATTGCTGGCGCCGGGGCGGCCACGGCCATGTCGATCTCTTCCGGGCGCTCCAGCAGTCTTGCGATGTGTATTTCTACGAGATTGCCCAGAGGACCGGCATAGACCGGATTGCGGAGACGGCCGCAAAGCTCGGTTTCGGAGAGCCGACCGGGATCGAGCTGCCGGGCGAGAGCGGCGGCCTCATCCCGACCAAGGCCTGGAAGCGGCGGGTCCGCGACGAGTCCTGGCATGTCGGCGAAACGCTGATTGCCGGCATCGGCCAGGGCTATGTGCTGGCGACCCCCCTGCAACTGGCGACGATGACCGCGCGGCTCGCCAATGGCGAACACGCGGTTTCCCCCAGGCTGCTCGGCGGCGCTGCTGCGCCGCCGCTCGGCATCCGCAATCGGCATTTGCAGGTGGTGCGCGCCGCTCTGGAGGCCGTCACTGGCTCGCGGCGGGGCACGGCCTGGGCCGCCCGTATCAAGGAGGCCGGGTTCGAGATGGCCGGCAAGACCGGCACCTCGCAGGTTCGGCGGATTTCGGCGCTGGAGCGGCGCCTCGGCGTGCGCAAGAACGAAGACCTGCCGTGGGAAAAGCGCGATCACGCGGTGTTTGTGGGCTATGCGCCGCTGCAGAAACCGCGCTATGCGGCGGCGGTGATTGTCGAGCATGGCGGCAGCGGGTCCAAGGCGGCGGCGCCGCTGGCCCGCGACCTGCTGCTGGCTGCGCAAAAAGCAGAAACGCTCGCACTGTGAAGGCCTGGGAAGTCAGGCGGCCGGGCCTCGGAATCGGCGGGCTGCTGCTGCGCATCGACTGGGTGCTGGTCATCCTGCTGACCCTCGCAACGGCTATCGGTTTCGCCATGCTGTATTCCGCCGCCGGGGGCGATATCCGGCCGTGGGCCGGCGCCCACGCGCTGCGGTTTGCTGCCGGTCTGCCGGTCATGCTGGCTCTCGCGCTGATCAATATCCGGTTCTGGCTGCGCTTCGCCTATCTGTTCTATGCCGGCGCCCTGCTGCTGCTGGCCGGCGTGGAAGTCATGGGCGATGTCGGCATGGGCGCCCAGCGCTGGATCAGGCTCGGTCCGTTGTCGATCCAGCCTTCCGAGATCATGAAGATCGCCCTGGTGCTGGCGCTTGCCCGCCATTTTCATGTTCGCGACGAACGCGAGGCCAATCGCTGGCCCAGCCTGCTGCTGGCGGTGGCGCTCATCGCGGCGCCGGCGCTGCTTGTTGCGCGCCAGCCGGACCTCGGCACGGCGCTGATGATCGCCTCCGGCGGGGCGGCATTGCTGTTTCTGGGCGGCATCTCCTGGTATGTGTTCGCGGCCGGCGGCGTCGGTGCGGCGGCGCTGGTGCCGGCGGTCTGGCTCAGGCTGAAGGACTATCAGCGCGACCGGATCCTCACCTTTCTCGACCCTGAACGGGACCTCGCCGGCGCCGGCTATCACGGCTACCAGTCGAAGGTCGGCATCGGCTCGGGCGGCGAGTTCGGCAAGGGCTATCTCGAGGGCACGCAGAGCCATCTGGGCTTCCTGCCCGAGAGTCACACCGATTTCATTTTCACCGTGATTTCCGAGGAGTTCGGACTCGCCGGCGGCCTCTTCATCCTGGCGCTCTACCTCGCCATACTGGGTTACGGCTTCGCCATCGGTTTCACGGCCCGGAACGATTTTGCGCGCCTCGTGGCCTTTGGCGTCACCTTTACGTTCTTCCTGTTCGTCTTTGTCAATATCGCCATGGTCGCCGGCATGATCCCGGTGGTCGGCGTCCCCCTGCCTTTCATATCCTATGGCGGCACGGCGATGCTGACGCTCCAGGCCGGCTTCGGCCTTGTGCTGTCGGCCAAGGTTTACAGCGATGTGGAGATAGACGCCGATGCGGACGGCCAGGCGGCCAAGCCCGGATCGATGGCGGCGATGCGCTGAACCATCTTCGGCCCCTCGACCCGCCCGTGCTCATAGGCCAACACGACGAAACGGCCGCGCACCGCCTCCAGAAGCTCGCCCGGCCGCAACAGATAGTCCGGATTGCGGGGCCGGCCGAAGGCTTCCTGCCCCTCGGCGAAGGTTTCGTAGAGCAGGAGGCCGCCCGTTGCGACCAGGGAAACCGCGGCGGCGAGCGTCGGCCGGTGCAGGTAGTTGACCACGATGACGGCGCCGAAGCGCCGGTCGGCGAACGGCCACGGCGCGCCGTCCTCCAGGTCCCAGGCGAGGCCCCCCGGCAAGCGGGAGACATCCCTGTCCACTGCGAGCACGGGGTGGCCGCGCTCGGCGAAGAAGCGCGTATGCCGCCCGCCGCCGGCCGCCAGATCGAGCACCGGCGCGGCGGGCGGGACAAGATCGGCGAAGCGCGCAATCCAGGCGGAGACTGGCATCGGCTTTCCCGCGGCGGTATATGGAAGGCATGATCGTCTATCGCCTGACCTGCAAGCAAGGGCATGAGTTCGAGGCCTGGTTCCGCGACAGCGCCGCGTGCGATGCGCAAATCGCGGAAAGCAAGGTGATATGTCCGCAGTGCGGCGACAGTTCGGCGCGCAAGAGCCTGATGACGCCCAATGTCGCGCCCGGGGCCGCCGGCAAGACGGATGACGGACCCGCTGCGCGCCGGGCGGCCATGCTGCGCGAGCTTCAGGCGCTGCGCCGCAAGGTCGAGGAGAATTGCGACTATGTCGGCCCGCATTTCGCGGAGGAAGCGCGCCGCATCCACTACGGCGAAACGGACCCGCACGCCATTTACGGCGAAGCGACCCCCAAGGAAGCCGAGGCGCTTTCGGATGAAGGCATCGAAGTCGGCCGTATCCCCTGGGTGCCCCGCATGGACAGCTGACGGCGTTTCGCCGCGCCCTAACGCCCGCCGACCGTCATGGCGTCGATCCGCAGCGTCGGCGCGTTGACGCCGCCCCGGAATACCAGGTCGGCGGCGGCGTCGAGGCCCAGCAGCATCGCGCGCAGATCTCCGGCTATCGTGATTTCGCTGACCGGCTCGGCGAGTTCGCCGCCGCGAATCGCAAAACCTGCCGCGCCCTGGCTGTAGCGCCCGGCGGCCAGATCGACGCCGTGCCCCATCAGGGTCGTCACGAACAGGCCGGACTCGATCTCGCCGATCAACGCCTCCGGCGGCAGGGGGCCCGGCGCCAGATAGAGGTTTGACGCCGCAGGGCCGGGCGCCCCGCCGGCGCTGCGGACAGCATTGCCGGCCGGCGGCAGGCCGAGCTGCCGGGCGGAGCGCAGGTCCAGCAGCCAGGAGCGCAGCACGCCGTCCTCGACCGGCGCGCGGCGGGCGCAGGGCAGGCCCTCGGCGTCGAATGGCCGCGAAGCGATCCCGCGGCGGCGGCCCGGATCGTCCACCAGCGTCATGCCGTTCTTCAGCACCGCCTCGCCCATCGCGTCCTTGAGGAAGCTGGTGCCGCGCGCCACGGCGGCCCCGTTGATCGCGCCGGCGAGCGCGCCGATCAGCCTGCCGGCCAGGCGCTGCTCGAACACCACCGGCATCGCAGCCGTCTCCGGCTTGACGGCGCCAAGCCGGCGGACGGCCCGCTCGCCCGCCTGCCGGCCGATAATCTCCGGCTCTTCCAGGTCGGAGGCATGGACGGCCTGGGTCCACTCCGCGCCGCCTTCCATGGCCGTGCCTTCTCCGGCCAGCACCGACACCGAAAGCCCGCATCCGGAACGCCGGTAGCTGCCGGCGAAGCCGTTGCTGGACACCAGCGCGACATGCGTTTCGCTGCGGCCGGCGCCGGCGCCTTCGGAGTTGGAAACGCCCGGCACGCCGAGCGCCGCCGCCTCGGCTTCCGACGCCCGCCGGACCAGATAGTCCGATGCCGGCGCGTCATCGTCATAGAGGTCCAGATCGGGCCAGTCCGCCGCCAGCAGCCCCGGCGCCGCCAGCCCGGCCCAGGGGTCTTCCGGCGCGGCGCGCGCCATGGCGACCGCCCGCTCGACCAGGGCGGCGGCGGTTTCCGGCCGCCGGTCGGCGCTGGCGACCACCGCCTGCCGCCGCCCGACCAGCACCCGCAAGCCGGTCTTGCGCTGCTCCGAGCGCTCTACATGCTCGATCTTGCCGAGCCGCACCGCCGCTTCCAGCGAGCGGCTGTCGATATCGACCGCATCGGCCTCATCGGCACCCCCGGCGCGCGCCGCGCGCACCAGGTCGCCAAGAAAGTTCAGCACATCATCCGTCATGGTCTGCCAAGCATACCCCACGGCAGGCAGTGTCTCAGTATGAAATCCGCGTTCCTCTTGACAGGCCCGGACAGGGGCTCAAGAGGCCCCGCCCGCCGCCCTCGCCGCCCCGGCCTCCGCAGCGCCGCCCCGGACTCCACAGCGCCGCCCCGGACCCTCTGTTGTCACCCCGGACGCCCCTACTGTCACCCCGGCCCTGAGCCGGGGCCCCCGTGCAGGCAATGTCCTTGCCTGCCGCCCGCGACACGGTTGCATCAACCGACTGCGGACAAGAAGCCAAATGTTAAACCGGGACACGACCGTTTTTCCTTGTGCGAAGCGTTGAATGCCGCAAAATGGTTCCGATTCGCAGCCGGCCTGACAGCACCAACAGAAGGAGACTTTGAATGTCGATGAAATTGCTGGCGCCGGCTCTGGCGCTGGTGTTGCTTGCGGCCTGCACGACGGGGTCGGAACTCGAAGACGGCAAGGCGGGCAGCACGCCGTCCGCGACCGCCGGCGCCGCCGGCGGTGGCACCCAGGCTGCCGCAACGCAGGGTGTCGACTCCCGGCCGGTGGCGCCGCCGCCAGGGTCGGCGGAGGAACTGCAGCAGGTCATCGGCGACCGCGTGAATTTCGCCTATGACGCGCATCAGCTCGACACACCGGCCCAGGACCAGGTGGCTTCGTGGGCCAACTGGCTCACGGCGCACAGCGCCCTGTCGGTCATCATCGAGGGCCACGCGGATGAGCGCGGCACACGCGAATACAATCTGGCGCTCGGAGAGCGGCGCGCGGCCGAGGTGCGCAGTTTTCTGCTCGCGTCCGGTATTGCCGCCGACCGGGTCCGCATCATCAGCTACGGCAAGGAAAGGCCGGTCGCGGTCGAGTCGAACGAGCAGGCCTGGGCCATCAACCGCCGTGCGGTGATGGTCCTCGACTGATCCGGTCATGCGCATTCTGGCGGTTCTGCTGTTCTGCTCGCTGCCGTTCGCGGCGGCGGGGCAGACAGCCGATTACGCCCGGTTGATCGACAAGCGCCTTGCCGCCTTCGAGCGCGAATTGCGGGCGCTCAACGGCGTCGTCGAGCAATTGCGATACCGGCTCGACGGCCTGGAAAAGCGCGTCGAAACCCTTGAGAGCGCAAGGCCGGACCCGGCGCCTGACGCTGCCCCGCCGACCGCCGCCGCGCCGGGCGGCGCTGCGTCCTCGACGGCGGCGCAAGGCGGGGCCGGCGAGGCGGCGGGCGCCCTGCCGGCGGACGGCGATGCGCTGGCCTTGTATCAGGATGGCCGCAAGCTGCTGCTCCAGGCCCGACTGCCGGATGCCGAGGGCGTGTTTGCGGATTTCCTGCAACGCTTCCCGGAGCATGAGCTTGCCAACAATGCCCGGCACTGGCTGGCGGCGAGCCTGGCCGGCCAGGGCAAGCACGGCCCTGCGGCGCAGCAATTCCTGCTCGCCTATGAGAAAGCGCCGGAAGGCCCCAAGGCCCCGGACAACCTGCTGAAACTCGCCCGCGCGCTGGCGGCGCTGGACAAGCGGGAGGAAGCCTGCATCGCGCTCTCCCGGCTGGCGCGCAAGCACAAGGACGCCCCCCAGCCTGTAACCGCCGCCGCCGAAGTCGAGGGCCGGCAGTTGCAGTGTTGACCGCTGCGCCGCCGCCTTCCGACCACCCCCTTCCCGCGAAAACCCCGCCGCCCGACCCCGCATTCGCCCGCGCCATGGATGGGTTGGGGCCGTTCGAACCGGCGCCGCGGCTGGTGGCGGCCGTCTCCGGCGGACGCGACAGCATGGCGCTGGCGCTGATGGCCAGGGCATGGACCGCGGCGCGCGGCGGGGCGCTGCTGGCGGTCACGGTCGATCACCGCCTGCGGCCGGAGTCTGCGGAAGAGGCCGCCAGCGTCGGCAGGCGCCTCGCGGGTTTCGGCATCCCGCACCGCATTGTCGTCCGCACCGGGCCGCTGGCGCCGGGCAACCGCCAGGCAGCCGCGCGGGAAGCCCGCTATCGCCTGCTTGCCGGCGCCTGCCGGGCCGCCGGAGCCTTGCATCTGCTGCTCGGGCACCATCTGGAGGACCAGGGGGAGACGGCGGCAATGCGGGCCGAGCGCGGCAGCGGCGCGGCGGGCCTCGCCGGCATGGCGCCCGTTCGCGAACTCGCCGACATGCGGCTTCTGCGCCCCCTGCTCGGCCGCCCCCGGCGCGAACTGGAGGCCTATCTGGGCCGCCTCGGCGTCGGGTGGATCGAGGATCCGTCGAATCTCGCCCCGTTCTCGGCGCGCGGACGGCTGCGCGCCGGCATGACAGCCGCGCAATTGGGAAACACGGGGCAGAGGGCGGCAGGCCGCGCGCCGGCGCGGCAGGCGGAGGAGGCGGCGGTTGCCGAACTGCTCGCCGGATGCGTGGCGCTCCATGCCGCCGGGATTGCGCGTGTCGATGTCGAGCGGTTGCTGGCGTCGCCGGTGCGCGCGCCGGCGCTCGGACGCCTG
This sequence comes from Alphaproteobacteria bacterium, assembly GCA_965200785.1. Lineage (GTDB taxonomy): Bacteria > Pseudomonadota > Alphaproteobacteria > Bin95 > Bin95 > Bin95. Next base: position 783,248 of record CBDAVA010000003.1, read on the forward strand.
CTCGCGGCCATTGGCGGGCGCATCCATCCGCCCCGCAGTGCGCGGCTCGCAGGGCTCGCGGCCAGGCTGGCGGCCGCGCCGGCGCCGGCCACGCTCGGCGGCTGCGCGCTGCTTCCGGCGCGAACCGGCTGGTGGTGCGGCCGCGAAGCCGGCCGCATCCGCGAAACCCTGCCGCTCGCGCCCGGCGAAACGGGGCTTTGGGACGGTCGTTTCGAGGTCGTCAATCCGGGGCCGTCGCCGATACTGGTTGCACGGCGCATCCGTGCGGCGCCGGCGGATGCGAGGCCCTGGCCCGCCGCGCTCGACCGCGCTCTGCCGGCTTTCTTTTCCCTGGACGGCGCGCCGCTGGATTGCGGCGGCATCGGCGGGCGCCGTGACAGCCCGGCAGGGCCCTGTGCGGCATTCCGGCCGCGTTCCGCGCTGGCCGGCCCGGGATTTGGCGGCGCCCCGGTTTGAGCGGCGCGCCGCCTGCCGCTCTCGACAGTCACCCCGAAGGCGGCGGGGCCTCGTCGCAGAACAGCTCGTAGAGGACCTCGATGACCCGGCGCGGGCGGTCGTCCGTCAAGCGGTAGTAGATCGCCCTGCCTTCGCGCCGCGGCATCACCAGCCCCTCAAGACGCAGGCGCGAGAGCTGCTGCGAGACGGCGGCCTGCTTCGCAGACAGCAGCGCCTCCAGTTCCGTGACCGACTTCTCGCCGGTGGCCAGATGGCAGAGAATCAGCAGGCGGCCTTCATGGCTGATCGCCTTCAGGAAACGCGATGCCTGCTCGGCGCTGCGCCTCAGCGTTTCCCTGTCCATCTGGCCGGCGCTGTCGTCGCGCGCCGGCACGCGCCCCGGCATGTTTCGCTCGAAGCTCTCTGTCACATCGTTTCCAGCCATCCTGCGGCTGACCCGGGCTGACGGCCTCACCAACCGCTGGCCGAAGCATACCGCCAAGCCATCCCCGGAAGAAGGCCCCTTCCGAACGCCCCGGCGCCACCCCGGACGCCCCGGACGCCCTGTTGTTGCCCCGGACGCCCCTACTGTCGCCCCGGACTCCCCGGCGCCGTCTCGGACCCTCTGTTGTTGCCCCGGACCCCCTACTGTCGCCCCGGCCTTGAGCCGGGGCCCAGCCTCCGATCTTTCCGCGGGGCCGAAACGGCGGAGGCTGGACCCCGGCTCTCCGCTGCGCTCCATCCGGGGTGACAAGAGAGGGCATACGCTCCGGGCGGGGTGACGAGAGAGGGCACCTGCTCCGGGCGGGGTGACGAGAGGATGGGCGCTCTCCGGGCGGGGTGACGACGAGGGAGGCGGTATATGCGGCGCGGCGTGGAGGCGCGTTGTGAAAAACCCGCCAGCACGGGCCTTTTTTGCAAACGGAGACGCGACCTTGCCCCGAAAGGATTTGAGCGGCCTCAAAGGATAATGTATTGTCTGGCAGGGACTTGGTTCGGGGCGATGTCCGTTCGTGCAGCCGGAGATCGGCGGGTCGGACAAGGTGAGGATGCCATGATGGACGTGACCATGGAGAACGCTCTCCCGCAGGGATTGACACGCTGTTCCGATCTTCCCCTTATAATGATTAAGCCGAGCCGAGCCGAGCCGAGCCGAGCCGAGCCGAGCCGAGCCGAGCCGAGCCGAGCCGAGCCGAGCCGAGCCGCCCGGATTGTGACCATCATCTAGTCCGCCGCGCGGCCGGATGGCTGCGCCGGCTTCTTTCCCGCCGAGAGACTTCCCGCACCGCCCCCGCCGCGAAGTCGCGTCCGCTTCCGGCGCGCGTTCTCCGATGGAGTGCGGCGCTCCTGCTGGGGCTGGCCGCGGGCTTGCCGCTGGCCGTCCCGGCTCATGCGCAGACCGACCTGCTCGACACGACGATGACGGTGGGGAGCTGGGGCAGTAATCTCGGCTTCAATTCGGTCAACGGCACAGGTTCTCTTGCAGACACGACTTTCGACCACGACGGCACGACCTACACCATCTCTTATCTGTTCACGAGTGGGAACAATCTCTCAATCATTACGACATCGGCTTTTCCGCTGGCTGCCTTCAACAGTTTCACAGTGACCGTTGATACGACCAGCTACACAGGGGGGTGGTCGGCCAGCGGCAACACGCTATCGGTTCCCAAGGGCACTCTCAACTGGAGCGATGGCGACTCGGGCGTCACGGTGAAGATCACGGCACCGTCGCCCCCCGGCCAGCCGGAGCCGCCGGTGCTGACCCAGGGCAACAAGAAGCTCGACGTGAGCTGGTCGGCGCCGTCGGACACCGGCAGCTCGGCGATCACCGACTATGACGTGCAATACCGTACGTCCGCCGACCACCCCAACAACGGCGACCCGGCTGGAAACTGGATGGACGTCACCCACACCGGCACGGCCACCACGGCCAGAATCACCGGGCTCACCAACGACACTCCCTACGACGTCCAGGTGCGGGCGGAGAGCGCCGCGGGCGAGGGCGAGTGGTCGAATCACGCAATGGCCACCCCGAAGCCGGAGGCGCCCGCCCAGGTCACGGGTCTCACGCTGACGGCGGGCGACCAACAGATCGAGGCGACATGGACAGCGCCGGACGACGGCGGTGATGCCATCCAAGGCTATCACGTGCAGTATCGCGAGTCACCGAGCGGCAGCTGGACGGCTGCCAGCCCGACCCACACCGGGACCGGGACCTCGCACACCATCACCGGGCTGACCAACGGCACCGCCTATGGCGTTCAGGTCCGGGCACGCAATCGTGGCGGCACCGACGGCAACGGCCCCTGGTCCGCTGAAGTGACCGTCACGCTGCCGGAGCCGCCGGGCCAGCCGGAGCCGCCGACGCTGACCCCGGGCAACAAGAAGCTCGACGTGAGCTGGTCGGCGCCATCGAACACCGGCAGTTCGGCGATCACCGACTATGACCTGCGCTACCGCACGTCCGCCGACCACCCCAACAACGGCGACCCGGCCGGAGCGTGGATGGACGTCACCCACACCGGCACCGCCACCACGGCCAGGATCACCGGGCTGACCAACGACACCCCCTACGACGTTGCGGTGCTGGCGCGCAGCGCCGCGGGCGAGGGCGAGTGGTCGAATCACGCAAATGCAACCCCGAAGACGGAGGCGCCCGCCCAGGTCACGGGTCTCACGCTGACGGCGGGGAGCGGACAGATTGCGGCGTCATGGACGGCGCCGGACGACGGCGGCGATCCGATCCGGGGCTATGACGTGGAGTATACCGAGGAGGGCACCACCAACTGGCAGGCGGCCAGCCCGACCCACACCGGTACCGGGACCTCGCACACCATCACCGGCCTGGCCGACGGCGCCGCGTATGACGTCCGGGTGCGGGCGAAGAATTTCAGCGGCGCCACCGGCGACGGCCCCTGGTCTGCCGCAATGACCGCGACGACGGCGCCGGGGCAGGTGACGGGTCTGGCGCTGACGCCGGGGGACGGGCAGATCGGGGTCCTGTGGACGGCGCCCGCCGCCGGCACGTTTACCGGCTACGAGGTGCAGTACACCGACAAGGGCTTCGACATCTGGAAGGATGCCGGGCACAGCGGCACGGGCGTCGAGCACGTGATCACCGGCCTGCCGCTCGACTATGAGTTCAGCGTGCGGGTGCGCGCGAAGCGGGAGGACAGCGCCGGGAGCGTCACGGGAGACTGGTCCGCCGTCAAGCATGCGAGGACGCTCGCCCCGCCGGGGCAGGTGACGGGTCTGACCCTGACCGCCGGGAACGGTGAGATCACGGCCGCGTGGAACGCACCGACGGGCACCGTCACCGGCTATGACGTGGAATACAGCGAGCAGGGCGCCAACAGCTGGCAGACCGCCAGCCACAGCGGCACCGGCACCGAGAACACGATCGGCGGCCTCACCAACGGCACCGCATACAGTGTGCGGGTCCGGGCGAAGAACGGCGGCGTCACCAATACATGGTCCCTTCTCGAGCACGCCACGCCGCTGGCGCCGCCGGGGCAGGTGACGGGTCTGACCCTGACCGCCGGAAACGGGCAGATCGGGGCGTCGTGGACCGCACCGACGGGCACGGTCACCGGCTACGATGTGCAGTACACCGTGAAGGACGCCGCCAATTGGCAGGCGGTCAGCCACAGCGGCACCGACACGCAGACCGGCTTTGATGGTCTCGCCAACGGCACGGAATACAGCGTGCGGGTGCGCGCGGCCAATGGCGGCGTCCCGGGTGCATGGTCGGCACTGGCGCATGTCACGCTGGCGGCCTTGCCGCCGGGTCAGGTGACAGGACTCGCGCTGACGGCGGGCGACCAACGGATCGAGGCCCTCTGGGCTGCGCCGGACGGCACGATCACCGGCTACAAGGTGGAGTATACCGAGAAGGACACCACCAACTGGCAGGCGGCCAGCCCCGCCCATACCGGCACCGACACCGAGCACACGATCACCGGCCTCACCAACGGCACGGAATACAGCGTGCGGGTGCGGGCGACCAACAGCGAGAGCGAGGGCGAATGGTCCGCTCTCGAGCATGCGACGGCGAACCCGCCGCCGCCCGGGGATGTCGTGGTGACCGGGGGCAACGCGGTGGTCAATGTGACCTGGTCGGCGGCGCCGGGATACACCGGGAGCTACGATGTCTGGCTGCGCCAGAAGAATGTCGGTAGTTACGCCCTGCGCATTCGCACCCAGGCGCGCGCTGTCGGCCTGTCGGAGGACATTGCGAACGGAACGACTTACCAGGTACGGGTCTGCGCCGGCCCGCACGGCCCCGACGGTCCTCACTGCTCCGCCGTCCAGGAGGCGACGCCGACCCCGCCATCGGCAACCCCGGCGCCCTCGTCGGTGGTTGTCGTGGCGTTTGTCACCAGGCCGGACCTGTATGTGAGCTGGGACACCAAGGAAAAGAAGGCGCCCTCGTCCTATGTGCGATGGCAGGTGAAGGATGCGAATCCTGAGAACTGGCAGGAATCCTCTGCCATTCCCAACAACGAGAACGAAGAGGACTACACCATCACCGGTCTGACCGACGGGACGACTTACGAGGTTCAGGTCGGGTTCGTCTATTCCGGCTCCACTACGAAGCATTGGAGCAGTTCGCGGATTGCCGTATCGGGCGGCGGCAAGGCGGAGATCACGGAACTTGCCGTCACGGCCGACCGGATTGCGGTGACCTGGACCGATGCGCCGGGGGCGTGGGCGCATCGGGTGGTGTGGAAGGAGGCCGGCGAGAGCTGGCCGCCTGAGAAAGAGCTGCTGCGTCAGAATCCGGACTATCAGACGAGTCCCTGGACGACGCCGTCGCTGGCCACCGGCAGGGCCTATGATGTGGCGGTCTATGCACGGTATGGCGGCGGCTGGGCCGCGGGCGACAGCATGCAGGTCGCAGTTCCGGGCGTGCCGTCCGCGGTGGCGGCGGAGCCTGGGGCAAGCCTGGTGCGGGTTCTCTGGTCGGACGCCGGCAGCGCCGACTCGCATTCGGTGCGCCACCGCGCAGACGGAGACACCAACTGGACCGAGACGACAGCCACCACCAGCCCGCACGACATCACCAGCCTGACCGACGGCACGAAATACGAGGTGCAGGCGGGTGCGGTGTATGGCGGCGACACCCATTGGTCGAGCACGGTGACCGCCACACCCGCCGCCGGGCTGCCGCCGGCGCCAAACAACCTGACTGTCAACACTGTCACGGATACATCGATCAATTTGACCTGGACGACAACGGCCTCCGGCGGGACGATCCGGGAGAACCGGGCAGAGTACAAGCTGGCGTCGTCGAGCGTCTGGACGCACAGTCACGACACGACGGAAAGTGGCTCCAATCACAATTCGACCGTGACCGGTCTTACGAAAGGTGTCGATTACGACTTTCGGGTGCGCGAGCGGAGCGATACCGGCTGGGGGCCGGTGTCCGCGGTGCTGCGAGCGAACACGGCCCTGTTTCCCCAGAATGTCTCACCACAACCCGGTCAGGGACAGTTCACGATTTCCTGGGAGGGCTCGGGGGATTCATTCAAACTGCAATATCGGGCCGGACAGGACGTGCTGGACGATGACAACCAAGCGGGCGCGACCACGGTCGAGAACGTGACCAGCCCGCATACCGTCACCGCTCCTCCACAAGAATACCAGATCCGTGTCGGCCTGGTGTCCGGGAACCGGACCTATTGGAGCCGGAATCAATTTGTCAAATCGACCACGAGGCCGGTTGCGGTGAGTGATCTGGTGGTGACGCCGGGCGACGGTGCTCTCACAGCGGCCTGGACCCGCACAGCGACACCGCGAGGTCCCGATAATACTGGTGAGACCGAGTATGTGCAAGTCCGGGCGGTTGGTGATTCCGATTGGGTCTCAACCCATTGGAGCGACACCACGAGCCCTCATACGTTCACAAAAAAAGGCTTCTCCTCCTCCAACCCTGCCTTGGTCAATGGTACGACCTACGAGGTGCGGATCCAATCGCGATACTCGTTGCTCAACCCTACCGTTATTAAATTCTCCGATATCGTCACGGCGACGCCGGGCGGTCCGAGCGGGGTGACGGTGGCGCCGGGCGATGCGAAGCTGACCGTCTCCTGGACCGATGTGTCCGGCGCCGATTCGCACTCCGTGCAATACCGGACAAGCGGCGCGAACACCTGGACCGCCGCGTCGGGCACGGCCAACCCGCGCGAGATCACCGGCCTCACCAACAACACGAAATACGAGGTGCAGGTGGGTGCCGTGGTGGGGGCCGACACCCGCTGGTCGCCCACCGTCACGGGCACGCCGCGCAACACCGCCGGCGACGTGGCGCTGACAACCGGCGACGGCAGCCTCTCCGTCTCCTGGACCGACTGGCCCGGGGCGGCGTCGCACTCGGTGCGGCACCGGGAAAGCGGCGCGGCCAACTGGACCACTGCGACCAGCGCGACCAGCCCATACGCCATCTCCAGCCTGACCAACGGCACGACCTATGAGGTGCAGGTGGCCGCGGTGGTGGGCGCCGACACCCGCTGGTCGCCAAGTGTGACCGCCACCCTGCCCGTGGCCGGCGACATAGAGGTGGCGCCGGGCAATGAGAAGCTCTCCGTGTCATGGACCGCGGCGCCCGGCGCCAGTTCGCACACGCTGCGCTGGCGCGAAGGCGCGACCGGCGCCTGGGCGGTGCGGGAAAACGCGAGCAGCGGGCACACCATTGCCGGCCTCGCCAACGGCACATCCTACGAAGTGCAGGTGGGCGCCGTGGTGGATGACGTTACCCGCTGGTCGGGCACCGTCACCGCGAAGCCGACCGACGGGCCGACCGGTGTGACGGCGATGCCGGGGAACCGGGCGCTGACCGTCTCGTGGACCGACGGGCCGACCGCGAATGCGCATTCGGTGCGCTATCGCATCAACGGCAGCAACAACTGGAGCTCGCGCATCAAGGTCGCGAGTCCCTATAAAATCGCCAACCTCACCAACAACACCGAATACGAGGTGCAGGTGGGAGCGGAGATCAGCCTTTCTGGAACCCGCTGGTCGGATTCCGTCTTGGCCACGCCAGGCGCGCCGGTGGAAGTCGATGTGCTTCCGGGGGCAGCCCAGGTGCAGGTTCTCTGGTCGGCCGCCGACGGCGCCGCCTCGCACACCGTGCGCCACCGCGAAAGCGGCACCACCAGCTGGACCGCGACGACGAGCGCGACCAGCCCGCACGACATCACCGGCCTCACCGACGGCACGACCTACGAGGTGCAGGTGGGCGCGGTGTATGGCGCCGACACCCTGTGGTCGAGCACGCTGACCGCCACGCCGGCCGGCGGGCTGCCGGCGGCGCCGACCGATCTTGGAATCGGGACTGTCACGGACACTTCGCTCCAGTTTTCCTGGACTAGCGGCGGTGGAGAAACAAGGCATCGGATCGAATACAAGCTGGCGTCGTCGAGTGTCTGGTCGCGCAGCCAGGAGGAAGAATACACAGGCAGTAGTGCCATGACCGTGACCGGTCTCACGACCGGCGTCGATTACGACTTCCGGGTGCGCTACCGGAACACTGTCGGTTGGAGCCCTGCCTCCGCGGTTCTGCGGTCGAATACGGCCGTGGTGCCCCGGAATGTCGATAGAACAGACGGTGAGGGTCAGTTCACGGTCACCTGGGAGTCCCCCTACGCGACGCAGTTCAAGCTGCAATATCGGGCGGGATCGGATGTCCTGAACGATGCCAACACCGAGGGCGCGATCATGGCCGAGAACGTGTTCGGCAGCCCGCACACCGTCATCGTTGTTGGCGGACAGTACCGGTACCGTGTCGGCGCGGTGTACGATGGCAGAACCTACTGGAGCAGCGATCAATCTGCCTTCCCGACAGCAAAGCCAGTGTCGGTGACCGATCTGGTGGTGACGCCGGGCGACGGAGAGCTGACCGCAACCTGGACCCGCGCGCCCGGGGCGGATTTTGAGCAAGTGCGATTCCGGGAAGTTGGGACAACTGAATGGAAGGAAACTAAATTCGGTAACACCACGAGCTCGGAGACATTTACGAAAGGTTGGAGGAGCACAGATCCGTCGTTGGTTAATGGCACGGCCTACGAGGTGCGGATCATGTCGCGGTTCTCGTCGGTCAACCCTACCGTTGACAAATTCTCCGACACCATCACGGCGACCCCGGGCGGCGTTGCCGGCGTGACGGTGGCGCCGGGCGATACGAAGCTGACTGTGTCCTGGACCGGCGGGTCCCACGCCGATTCCTACGTCGTCCGCCACCGCACAAGCGGCGGCTCCTGGCCTACCACCCCGGCGGCCGCTACCAGCCCGTACGAAATCACCAGCCTCACCAACGGCACGGCCTATGATGTGCAGGTGGGCGCGGTGGTGAGCGGCGACACACGCTGGTCGCCCACGGTCGCCGGAACCCCGGCAGCGGGCGCCGGCGGCATGGGTGCCCCGATGGGCTTCTCCGCCCGGTCGGGCGACAGGGCGGTGTCGCTCTCGTGGCAGATGCCCGCTGAACCGGAGGACGAGCAACCCTCCGCCAACACCGTCAAGGGCTTCTCCAACCCCGTGCGCATCAACAGCGACGCGCCGCCGGCGCCGGAAACCCCGACCAGCTACGAAGTGGGCTATACGGTGGAGGGCTCCGAGTGGAGCGAGGGCGGCTCGCAGACGGTGAGCGACATGGCAGCCTCGATCTCCGGCCTGGAGAACGGCACGGCCTACGCCTTCCGGGTGCGCGCCAAGGCGGGCGAAGAGACCAGCGCCTGGTCGAAGACGGTGGTGGCGACGCCTGAGGACACCAACCGCCCGACCGGCCTGGCCAATGCGACGACTTCGGCGACCGCGTGGAAGACGATGGACCTTTCCTTCAACGCGCCGGCAGAGGGCACGGACTGGGTGGCGGCGAACAGCCAGTACCGACTGCGCAGCATGAAGGAAGGCGCCAACCGCACCCCCTGGCGGCCGCTGCAGAACCTGTCGGTTGCGGATGGCAGGGTGACCGCTTCGACCGGCTCGTATCTGGCGGTCGGCCGCATCTTCGAGGTGGAAGTGCGCTGGTGCAAAGAGACGGTCTCGGATGCGACCTGCAGCGCGGCTTCGGACATGGTGCACGGGGCCTCGCCCGCCTCGGCGCCCGAGAATGGGCAGGCCTCGGCGACCGACCCGGCCTCGCAGACGGCGCTCGCGCTTGCCTGGAGCATCGCCAATACCGGCGGCAAGAAGAACATGCACGCCGCCTATGAGATCGGCTGGAGTGCGGATACTGCTGCAACGGCGCCCGCGACCCTGCTGGACACGGTTCCCGCCTTCGGGGAGACGGCGGCGGAGGTCAGCGGTCTCACCGCCGGCACGGAATACCGCCTGTTCGTGCGCAGCGTGATCGACCATGAGGGCGACCGCCTGTTCGCCTCCGCCTGGGCCTCGGCCACGGCGACCACGGAGGGCGCGCCGGCTCTGACGCTCGGCGCGGGTCCGGCGGACCCGGCCTGGGTCGCGGGCACAGCCATCGCAGCGCTGGTGTTGCCGGAAGCGACCGGCGGCACGGGCGCGGTGACCTATGCGCTCGCCCCGGCGTCCTGGAACGGCATTACTGTGGACACCGCAACCCGCACGCTCTCCGGCACGCCGGCGGCGGCGGGCAGCCAGGCCTTCACCTGGACCGCGACCGATGCGGCGGGCGCATCGGACTCGCTCACCTTCACCGCCACGGTGACGGCATCCGACACGGTGGCGCCGACGGCGGCGCTCGCTTTGGCCGATGGTGTGGAGACCCCGGCGGTGGCGCCCTTCTCTATCACGGTGACCTTCAGCGAGACGGTGACGGGCTTCGCTCTCGACGATCTCACGGTGGCCCACGGCGCGGCTTCGGCGTTCTCGGGTTCGGGCGCGTCCTATAGCGCCACGATCACCCCGGAGGAGGGCTATGCGGGCAATCTGACGGTGGATGTCGCCGCTGGTGCAGCGCAAGACGCGGCGGGCAATGCCAGCATGGCGGCGGAGACGCTGACCGTGGCGGTCGCGCCGCCGGTCACCAAGCCGACGGGCGTTGCGACCAACACCACGGCGGCGACTTCGTGGAAGACGCTCGATCTCTCCTTCGACGCCCCGCCCGCCTATACGGGCTGGACGGCGGCACAGAGCCAATACCGCGTGCGCAGCGTGAAGGAGGGGGCGAACCGCACGCCCTGGCGGGCGCTGCAGAACGTTTCGGTTGCGGACGGCACGGCGAGCGCCTCGACAGGCTCCTATCTGGCGATCGGGCGGGTCTTCGAGGTCGAGCTGCGCTATTGCGGCGAGACCATCTCGGACGCCGCCTGCAGCGGGGCTTCCGACATGGTCTATGGCGCCTCGCCGGCGTCGGCACCCGAGAATGCACAGGCATCGGCGACGGAGCCGGCGTCGCAGACGGCGCTCACGCTCTCCTGGAGCATCGCCAATATCGGCGGCAAGAAGAACATGCACGCCGCCTATGAGATCGGCTGGAGTGCGGATACCGGCGCCACGGCGCCCGAAACCCTGCTGACGACCGTGCCCGATTTCGGCGAGACGGAAGCGGAGGTCGGCGGTCTCGAGGCCGGGGGCGGCTACCGCCTGTTCGTGCGCAGCGTGATCGACTGGCAGGGTGCGCGTCTGTTCGCCTCGAACTGGGCGTCTGCGGTCGGCACGACGGCGGCGAGCGCGAACGGCCTTGCGAACCGGATGCTGAAGCAGGTGCTTGTCGTGAAGGCGCGGCGCCTGCTGGAGGATGCCTCCGATGTCATCGGGCGGCGCATGGCCGACGGCGGTCCGGGCAATGATGCGTTTTCCGCCTTTGCCGGCCTGTTTGGCGGCCAGGGTCCGGGCGGCTGCACGCTGGCCGAGAGCATCGAGGACTGTGTCACGCGCGGCTCTTCCGGCGGCGGCGGTCTGGGCTTCGGCAGCAATGGCTTCGGCCCTGGCGAGCGCTTCGGCAGCGGCAGTCATGCGGGCTTCGGCGGGTCGGGGGCCGACGGCGGGGCAGAGACCCGCTCGTTCAGCCTCTCGGACCTGCGCGGCCTGCTGAAGAGCCGGGGCTTTGCGGTCTCGCTGAACCGCCCGCTGCCGCGGGCCGGCGCGCAGTTCTCACAGGACCCGTCGGTTCCCGATGAGGGGATGCAGTTGACGCTGTGGGGCCAGGGTGCCGCGGGCGGTGCGGACAGCGCCATGTTCTGGGGCATGGACGCCTCGGGCGCGGGCTGGATGACGGGCGTGGCCTTTGCCGAGAGCGGGCACAGCGCCTCGTCGGCTCTGTCGGCGGGGGGCGGGCGCATGTCCGGGTTCGCGGAGAGCGCGGTGACGGCGGTCTATCCCTATGCCAAGGGCCGGTTCGCCTCGGGTCTGGAGCTGTGGAGCCTTGCGGGCTGGGGCACGGGGCGTGTGGACAGCACCTGGACGGGGTTCGCCTCGGCCTCGGGGCCGGAGGAACGGATCGACCTCGACGGCGGTCTCGGGTTCAGCCTCGGCATGATGGGGGCGGAACAGGTGCTGTATGAGGCCGGCGGGTTGAGCCTCTCTGCGGTGGGCGATGCGGGCTGGTCGCGTCTTGCGGCCTCGGGCGGCACGGCGGACGGCGTGTCGGCTGCGGTGCACCGGACGCGGTTTGCGGTGTCGGGCCGGTATGAGGCCGGCGGGCTGACATCGTCGCTGCGCCTCGGCGGCCGCATGGACGGCGGCGACGGCGAGACGGCGTCCGGCGCGGAGGTCTCGGGCGATATGCGCCATGCGTGGGGCCGCTGGGAGGCGGGGGCGCAAGGCCGCTGGTACACGGCCGAGACGACCGGGGCCGGGTTCGGGGAGCAGGGCGTGCGTGCGGCACTCGGCCTGCGCGCCCGCGAGGACGGCACGGGGCTGGCGTTCGCGCTGTCGCCGGGCTGGGGGACGGAAGCCGGTGCGCTGCATGGCGGCGGTCTCCTGGGGGTGCTGGACGGCGATGCGGGCGCGGCGGCGCGGTCGCCCGCGGCGCATCTCGACGGGCGCCTCTCATGGGGCGCCCGGATCCCGGGCCTGGTCGCGGGGCCGGAGCTGCTGCGCCCCTGGGCGGCGTTCTCGCTGTCGGGCGGCGCCTCGCGCCACTTCCGCACCGGCCTCGCGCTGGAGGGCCCGATCCGCATGAACCTGGCCCTGGAGCGCCGCGAGAGCGCCGCCGGCCCGGCCGAACACGGCATCATGCTCCGGATCGACACCCGGTTCTGAGAACCGCAAACGCAGGCGGCGGCAGGAAACCCCTGCCGCCGCTTTCCGTTACCGGAACGCGAAAACGAAGGTTTTCGAGACAATCGCGGCCGATGGACCGCGAGGGCCTGAAACAGCCTCGACCGCCTCGCCCGGTCCACGCTCTATCGCCATATGTCGGCATCCGGAATGCGGACGTCCGGAGTGCCGCCCGTCTGGAGGAGCGCATGAAGACCATGCAGGCGGAATACAAGACTGACATTGCACGGCTTGCCGAGGAAATGGCCAAGCGATTGATGTCCGGCCTCGTCTGGTAGCGCTGAAGACCGGAGTGGAGGATTCAGCGCGGATCGTGTGCTATGCTGTCGCGCATGAAGCATCCACTCTTGGCAGTTCTGGCGGTTGGCGCGGCTCTAGGTGGTCTGATTTTGGAGGCCCGTATCAACACGTCCGCTCGCTTCGACGGCCTTGACGCCCGCTTGCGTGCTGTCGAGGTCAGCCAAGGCCGCCTTGAGACCCAGCTTCAAGACACGAAGATGGAGCTATCGAAGCGCATGGACGGCATCGATAGCCGTCTTGACGCTGTCGATGACCGTCTTAACGCTGTCGATGACCGTTTTTCGGGCTTCGATGCTCGTCTTCGCAAGCTTGAGACCTCGCACGCGCGCGTTGCGGAACGGTTGGACAGCATCGACGGCCAGCTTGTCTTCCTGCGTGATTACATCACGGGCCGCGCCGATCCGCCCGGCACGGCTCAAGGCGGCGGTTAGCCGCCTCTCATTGGAGTGGCACCCCCGGTCGTCCGCCGGAGAGGCACAAAAAAAATCCTCCGCGCTTCGTTGCGCGCCTCTCATTGGAGTTGAAGCGAGGACCGGTTGATTTTGCCGCCTCGCGGGGGGCGCCGAACGCCGGATCGGATCTACGCTCCGGTGCCACCAGCCCGGATGGTCCCAAATCCCCCCAATTTCCTGGTATGCTCCTGCCGTGCCGTCGCGCCTCAGCAATAGGAGAACATCATGAAGGTCCACAAAGGACTGTTCGTTGCAACAGCCCTGATGGGTGCCATGGTTGCGGCCCCGGCAAGTGCAGGCGACTGGGGCAGCTGGGGCAGCTGGGACGGCGGCTTGCAGCAGCGTCAGATGCCGATCAAACCACCGACGATGCCCAAACTTCCGCGACAACAGAAACCAAAAGATGTGTGGTGCATGGCGCTTCACTGCTCCCCTTGGGGCCTGTCGCCGGACCAGTGGAAGTTGATCCGCGACAAGATCGAGAGGATTCATCGGCAGGAGATGCCCCCGGAGGAACTGGTCCTCATGCCAGAGCCCAAGACCGGCACGCCGGGCATGCCGAGCATGCCGAAACCGGAAGATGGGTTTGGGAGACCGGCTATTGGTGTCGGCGCGGCCGCTATGCCGGGCGTGCCGCGTGTCGGAATGGGCGGAGCCATCGCCATCGCCCAATAGGCGCACGGCCCGGATCGGGGCTTCGCGCCGCGCTGCTCAAGGCGAGCCTTGGCACATCGTAGTCCTGCGCTTCAAGCGTACGGAAGGCTCGGCATCCGAATTTTCGGACAGACGCCGTTACCGCCGGCCGAGACCGGGAGCAGGAAAGCGGCGGCAGGGGTTTCCTGCCGCCGCTGCCCGGTTCTCAGAATCTCGTATCAATCCTGAGCATGACGCCGTTATCGGCGGGGCCGGTTGCGTCTTGCCGGCGGTCGAGGGCGAGGCCCAGGGTTATCGGGCCTTCCAGCGCGAGGCCCATGCGGAGATGGCGCGAGGCCTCGCCTGCCGAGAACTCCCCATATGGGCGCAGAACCTCCGGCGCGCCGAACAGGCCGCCGAGACGGGCGCCCCATGACACACGTCCGTCAAGATGCAGCGCCGGCGCGGCGGCCGCCCCTGCATCCCTGTCGAGCGTGTCCAGAAGCCGGGTCTCCTCCAGCACCCCCGCCTCTGTGCCCCAGCCGGGAGACAGGGCGAAGGCGAGGCCCGTGCCGTCCTCGCGCGCGCGCATCCCGACCGCCGCACGCACACCCTGCTCGCCGAAACCGGCACCGGTCGTCTCGGCCGTGTACCACCGGCCCTGCAGGCCCGCCTCCCAGCGGCCCCACGCATGGCGCACATCGCCCGAGACCTCCGCGCCAGACGCCGTCTCGCCGTCGCCGCCGTCCACGCGCCCGCCAAGGCGCAGCGCAGAGGTCCACGACCCGTCGCCCGACGCATACCGGCCCTCCAGACCGAAGCGGGTCCGCGAGACCGACGCCGCAAGCCCGTCCGCCGCGCCGCCCGACACCGAAAGCTGCGACCAGCCCGCATCGCCCAGCGCAGAGAGGCTCAGCCCGTCCCGCTCGTAGAGAACCTGCTCCGCCCCGAACAGGCCCATCGCGAAGCCGAGATCGCCCTGCAGGCGGATCACCTCCTCCGGACCCGACACCGAGGCAAACCCGGTCCAGGTGCTGTCCACATGCCCCGTGCCCCAGCCCGCAAGGCTCCATACCTCCAGGCCAGACCCGAAACGGCCCTTCGCATAGGGATAGACCGCCGTCACTGCACTCTCCGCAAAGCCCGTCACACGGGCGTCGCCGCGCGACAGCGCCCCCGTGACGCCCTCCCCGCTCTCGGCAAAGGCCACGCCCGTCATCCAGCCCGCGCCAGAGGCGTCCATGCCCCAGAACAGGGCGTCTGCGGACTGTGACGCCGCGCCCTCGCCCCAGAAGGTCAGCTGCATCCCCTCATCGGGAACCGACGCATCCTGCGAGAACGGCGCGCCGGCCTGCGGCAGCGGGCGGTTCAGCGAGACCGCAAAGCCCCGGCTCTTCACCAGACCGCGCAGGTCGGAAAGACTGCCCGACCAGCCGCCGTCCCGGTCGCCGCCGAAGCGGCCGCCAGGGCCGAAGCCATGGCCGCCGAAGCCCAGACCGCCGCCGCCGGCAGAGCCGCGCGTCACGCAGTCCTCGATGCTCTCGGCCAGCGTGCACCCGCCCGGACCCTCGCCGCCGAACAGGCCGGCAAAGGCGCTCAGCGTATCGCTGCCGCCGCCGCCGTCGGCCATGCGCCGCCCGATGACATCGGAGGCATCCTCGAGCAGGCGCCGCGCCTGGTTCGACAGCACCGTCTTCAGGGCGTCATCCGCAAGGCTGTTCACGCTCGCGGAAGTGGCCGCCACCGCAGACGCCCAGTTGGAGACGAACAGGCGCGCGCCCTGCCAGTCGATCACGCTGCGCACGAACAGGCGGTAGTCGCCCCCGGCTTCGAGCCCGGTGACTTCTGCCTCCGTCTCGCCGAAATCGGGCACGGCGGTCAGCAAGGTCTCGGGAGCGGTTGCGCCGGTGTCCGCACTCCAGCCGATCTCATAGGCGGCGTGCATGTTCTTCTTGCCGCCGATATTGGCGATGCTCCAGGAGAGCTTGAGCGCCGTCTCTGAGGCAGGCTCCGTGGCTGACGCCTGCGCATTCTCAGGCGCAGACGCCGGCGAGGCGCCATAGACCATGTCGGAAGCCTCGCTGCAGGCGGCGTCCGAGATGGTCTCGCCGCAATAGCGCAGCTCGACCTCGAAGACCCGCCCGATCGCCAGATAGGAGCCTGTCGAGGCGCTCGCCGTGCCGTTCTCGACCGACACATTCCGGAGCGTTCGCCAGGGCGTGCGCCTCGCCCCCTCCTTCATGCTGCGCACGCGGTATTGGCTCTGCGCCGCCGTCCAGCCCGTATAGGCGGGCGGGGCGTCGAAGGAGAGGTCGAGCGTCTTCCACGAAGTCGCCGCCGTGGTGTTGGGCGCAACGCCCGTCGGCTTGGTGACCGGCGGAACGACCGCCACGGTCAGCGTCTCCGCCGCGGTGCTCGCATTGCCCGCCGCGTCCTCTGCTGCGCCGGCGGCAACATCCACCGTCAGATTGCCCGCATAGCCCTCCTCCGGAGTGATCGTCGCGCTATAGGACGCGCCGGAACCCGCAAGCGCCGAAGCCGCGCCGTGCGCCACCGTGAGATCGTCAAGCGCAAAGCCGGTCACCGACTCGCTGAAGGTCACCGTGATGGAGAAGGGCGCCACAGCCGGGGTCTCCACCCCCTCGGCGAGGGCGAGCGCCGCCGTCGGCGCCACCGTATCGGCGGCCGCCGCCGTGGCCGTGAAGGTGAGCGAGTCCGATGCGCCCGCCGCGTCTGTCGCGGTCCAGGTGAAGGCCTGGCTGCCCGCCGCCGCCGGCGTGCCGGAGAGCGTGCGGGTTGCGGTATCGAGGGTGATGCCGTTCCAGGACGCCGGGGCGAGCGCATAGGTCACCGCGCCGCTGCCGCCGGTCGCTTCCGGCAGCACCAGAGCCTCGATCGCCGTGCCCTCGGTCCAGGCCGGGTCCTCAGGCCCCGCGCCGAGCGCCAGAGCCGCCGAGGCCGTGGCGGTGAAGGTCAGCGAATCCGTGGCGCCCGCCTCATCCGTCACCGTCCAGGTGAAGGCCTGGCTGCCCGCCGCCGCCGGCGTGCCGGAGAGTGTCCGGGTTGCGGTGTCCACCGTGATGCCGTTCCACGCCGCCGGGTCCAGGGCATAGGTCATCGCGCCCGTGCCGCCGGTCGCTTCCGGCAGCACCAGCGCCGCGATCGCCGTGCCCACGGTCCAGGCCGGGTCCGCCGGACCCGCGCCGAGCGTCAGAACCTGTGCCGCCTCGGTGGCCGCTGTCGCCGAAACCCAGGCGGATTCGAACAGGCGCGCGCCCTCATGGTCGATCACGCTGCGCACGAACAGGCGGTATTCCGTGCCGGCGGTGAGACCGCCGATCTCCGCCGCCGTCTCCCCGAAGGCCGGCACGTCCGCCGCGTCCAGCAGGGTCTCGGGCGCTGTTGCATCGGTGTCGGCGCTCCAGCCGATCTCGTAAGCGGCGTGCATGTTCTTCTTGCCGCCGGTATTGGCGATGGACCAGGCAAGCGCCAGCGCCGTCTCGGACGCCGGATCGGCGGCCGAGGCCGTCGCACCTGTTGGCGCAGAGGCCGGACTGGCCCCGTGCACCATGTCCGAGGGCTCGCTGCAGGTGGCGTCCGAGACCGTCTCCTTGCACCAGCGCAGCTCGACCTCGAAGACCCGGCCAACCGCCAGGTAGGACCCTGTCGAGGCGGCCGCCTTGCCGTCCGCAACCGAGACATTCTGGAGCGGCCGCCAGCCCGTGCGGTTGGCGCCCTCCTTGACGCTGCGCAGCCGATATTGGCTGTTCGCCGCCACCCAGTCGGTGCCCTCCGCAGGCGCGTTGAAGGAAAGGTCCATCGTCTTCCACGCCGTCGCCGCCGTAGTCGCGCCCGTCACATCGGTCGGGCGGTTGGCGGGCGGGGGCGCCGGGGGCGCCTCGGGCGTCGCGGTGATGGTCTCCGACCAGGCGCTCGTCTCCTCGCCCGCCTTGCCCCGCACCCGGAAGGCATAGGCCGTGCCGTTGTCGAGACCGGAGACCGAGGCCGCCATGTCGGTCACCGTCTGCGAGCCGCCCTCGCCCCATTCGGAACCTTCTACCGTATAGCCCACCTCGTAGCTTGTCGGAGCTACAGGCGCCGGCGGCGCGCCGCTCTCGCTCTTGATGCGCACGGTGTCGGCGAAGCTCTTGACGTTGTTGGCGGACGGCTGCTCTTCCTCCGGCTCTGCGGGCATCTGCCATGACAGCGACACAGCGCTGTCGCCCGCTTCGGCGGACAAGCCCATCGGAGCGCCCATGCTGCCTGTGCCGGCTTTCGGGGTGCCGGTGGCGCTGTCCGACCATGCGCCGGCGCCCTCGTCATTCGCCGCCTGCACCTGCACCTGATAGGCCGTGCCGTCGGCCAGGCCGGTAATCGTGTAGCTTGTGGATGTGGCCGGGGTCGGGCTGACTTCGGTCCAGTTCGAGCCGTCCGTGCCATGACGCAGCGTGTAGCTGCTGATGGCGGGGCCCGTGTTGTCCGGCTCCGTCCAGGAGACCGCAAGCGCGCCGCTGCCGGCTGCCGCCGCCGTCGGTGCATTCGGCTTGCCGGGCGGCTCGTCGACGTCGGTCAGGGAGATGGTGAAGACATGCGTCGCGGACCGTTCGCGATCGCCGGTCCCGCTGGTGGCGGTCACCTCGACCTCATAGACATTGTCTCCGCCTTCATCCTGCGGCGTCTCGTAGTCGGGTGCGGCAAGGGAGGTATCGAAGGCAAGGGCGCCCGTGGCGCTGTCGATGGTGAACCGGGCGTTGTCTGCATATCTGTCGGAGGCAAGCGAATAGGTCACCGGCGAATCCTGGGCATTCGGGTCGCTTGCCGTGACCGTCATCACCGCGCCGCTGCCGTTCTCCGCGAAGTTCGCCGCCTCGCTGCCGCTGAAGGACGGTCCGCCATTATAATAACTGAAAAGGACATAAATTATCCGGATTGCCTTGACGCCGTCGGGGAATTGAGCCTCGGCCCGCACAGTTGTTGATTCGGGCCACAATCTGCTCCGCGGCTTGACATCGTCGACGCTGGTGATGGTGATCGTCTGCGCGGTCTGCCAGTTCGACGGGGTGAAGGTGAGTGATGCCGGCGATACTGTGGCGTATGCGGTCCTCGATCCACGAGTCTTTGCGCTGAGGTTCACCGTGACATCGGACGCGGGCGCTTTCGCCAACCAAACTGAAGCGGTAGCCGTCCCGCCGTTCTCGTCCACCGTTACCCGCTTGGGGTCGATCACGATACCGTGGCTTGCCGGCACCGTCGGCGTTCGGTTCAGCACGGACGTATAGTCACCTGCGCCATGCGCGTTCCTGGCTTTCATGCGGACCTGGTATGCCTGCCCGTTGGTCAGTCCGAACGTGGTGTAGCTCCGCTGATTGGCGCCTACCTCCTGCGTCTGCCAGTTGTCGCTGCCGGAGACCGCCCATTCCACGGTGTAGCCGGTAATGGGCTTGCCGCCGGTGCCAGGCGAACGCCATCTGTAGGTGAGGAAAGCGTTACCCGCCTCGACCTTGAACGCAAATGGCGCACCGGGTGTGAGATCGTCATCGTCAATGACCGTGACGTCGACGGTTCCGGCTATAGTTTCGTTTTCCCCGTCGAAAGACATGAAATGGGTCAGCGCCGTCGAACGCATGTCATTCGGGTTGTCCATGTCATCGTTTTTCGGGTAGACACACGCTCGCCATTCGCTATTCCAGTTCGACGGGGTGAACGATCTGTACCTGGTCCCGTCGATTCCGTCGACAACGGCCTCATCTTCCACATGGATCCGCACATGGACGGTCCTGTCCGGCGCCGCGGCAAGCTTGATGATGTAGCATTTATAGCGCTGGGGTTCATGCAGGGTCAGCGAGCTCTTGCTGAGTATCAGATCGGGGAGACCGGCAGTTTCGCCCGGCGTTCGGTTCAGCGTGTGCGTGTAGCTGCCTTCACCGTTCGAGTAGCTGGCCTTCATGCGGACCTGGTATTCCTGACCGTTGGTCAGTCCGGTCCTGGTGTAGCTCCGTTGGTTGGCGCCGACATCTTGTGTTTGCCAGTTGTCGCTGCCGGAGACCGCCCATTCAACGGTGTAACCTGCAATGGTCTTGTCGCCGGCGAGGGGCGAATCCCACGAGTAGATGAGGGAAGCGTCACCCACCAGGACATCGAAGCCGCGCGGCGCACTGTGTCCACCGTCATCGTCAATGACCGTGACCTCAATGGTTCCCGCCGCAATGTCGTTTTCCTTGTCGAAACTCGTAAAGAGGTTCACCGTCGTCGAACGCTTGTCATTCGGGTTGTCTATGGTATCGTCGCGCAGGTAAACACACCGTCGCAATTCCTTATTCCACCAGTTCGACGGGGTGATCGACTCATACCAGCTGCCCCCCATCTGGTGATAGGCGACGTCATCGTCTTCCACTTCGGTCCGCACATAGACAGTCCTGCCCGGTGCCGTAGCGAGCTTGTACGTGTAACATTCACCGTCGTAGGGTTCGAACAGGGTCATCGAGCTTTCGCTGAGTATCAGAGCTGCGCCCGGCGTTTGATTCAGTATGTGCGTGTAGCTGCCTTCACCGTTCGAGTAGTTGGCCTTCATGCGGACCTGGTATGCCTGACCGTTGGTCAGTCCGGTCCTGGTGTAGCTCCGTTTGTTGGCGCCGACATCTTGTGTTTGCCAGTTGTCGCTGCCGGAGACCGCCCATTCAACGGTGTAACCTGCAATGGTCTTGTCGCCGGCGAGGGGCGAATCCCACGAGTAGATGAGGGAAGCGTCACCCACCGCGACCGCGAAGTTGCGCGGCGCACTGTGTTCACCGTCATTGTCAATGACCGTGACGTCAATGGTTCCCGCCGGAGTTTCGTTTTCGTTGCCGAAACTCGTAAAGAGGTTCACCGTCGTCGAACGCTTGTCATTCGGGTTGTCTATGGTATCGTCGTACGGATAAACACACTGCCGCAATTCCTTATTCCAGTTCGACGGGGTGATCGACTTATAACTGCCCCCCGTGTGGATATAGGCGACGTCATCGTCTTCCACTTCGGACCGCACATGGACGGTCCTGTCCGGTGCCGCAGCAAGCTTGTACTTGTAGCAGGCGCCGCCGCCGGGTTCGAACAGGGTCATCGAGCTTTCGCTGAGTATCAGACCGGGGAGACTTGCGCTCGGCGTTCGATTCAGCGTGTGCGTGTAGCTGCCTTCACCGTTCGAGTAGCTGGCCTTCATGCGGACCTGGTATGCCTGACCGTTGGTCAGTCCGGTCCTGGTGTAGCTCCGTTTGTTGGCGCCGACATCTTGTGTTTGCCAGTTGTCGCTGCCGGAGACCGCCCATTCAACGGTGTAACCTGCAACGGTCTTGTTGCTGGCGATGGGCGAATCCCACGAGTAGATGAGGGAAGCGTCACCCACCAGGACCGCGAAGTTGCGCGGCGCACTGTGTTCACCGTCATTGTCAATGACCGTGACGTCAATGGTTCCCGCCGCAGTGTCGCTTTCCATGTCGAAACTCGTAAAGAGGTTCACCGTCGTCGAACGCTTGTCATTCGGGTTGTCTATGGTATCGTCGCGCGGGGAAAAACACCGCTCAAATTCCTTATTCCAGTTCGACGGGGTGATCGACTTATACATGGTCTCCGGCCAGAGATAGGCGACGTCATCGTCTTCCACTCCGGCCCGCACATAGACGGTCCTGTCCGGTGCCGCAGCAAGCTTGTACTTGTAACATTCATTGTCGTAGGGTTCGACCACGGTCAACGAGCTCTCGCTGAGTATCAGACCGGGGAGACTTGCGCTCGGCGTTCGATTCAGCGTCTGCGTGTAGCTGCCTTCACCGTTCGAGTAGCTGGCCTTCATGCGGACCTGGTATGCCTGACCGTTGGTCAGCCCGGTCCTGGTGTAGCTCCGTTGGTTGGCGCTGACATCTTGTGTTTGCCAGTTGCTGCTGCCGGAGACCGCCCATTCAACGGTGTAACCTGCAATGGTCGTGTTGCTGGCGATGGGCGAATCCCACGAGTAGATGAGGGAAGCGTCACCCACCAGGACCGCGAAGTTGCGCGGCGCACTGTGTTCACCGTCATCGTCAATGACCGTGACGTCGATGGTTCCCGCCGGGGCTTCGCTTTCCTTGTCGAAACTCGTAAAGAGGTTCACCGTCGTCGAACGCTTGTCATTCGGGTTGTCGATGCCATCGTCGCGCGGGGAAACACACCGCTCAAATTCCTTATTCCAGTTCGACGGGGTGATCGACTTATACCTGACCGCCCCCGAGAGATAGGCGACGTCATCGTCTTCCACTTCGGCCCGCACATAGACAGTCCTGTCCGGTGCCGCAGCAAGCTTGTACTTGTAACATTCCACATCGTAGGGTTCGACCACGGTCAACGAGCTCTCGCTGAGTATCAGACCGGGGAGACTTGCGCTCGGCGTTCGATTCAGCGTCTGCGTGTAGCTGCCTTCACCGCTCGAGTAGCTGGCCTTCATGCGGACCTGGTATGCCTGACCGTTGGTTAGTCCGGTCCTGGTGTAGCTCCGCTGATTGGCGTCCAGATCATGTGTTTGCCAGTTGCTGCTGCCGGAGACTGTCCATTCAACGGTGTAACCTGCAATGGTCGTGTCGCCGGCGATGGGCGAATCCCACGAGTAGATGAGGGAAGCGTCGCCCACCAGGACCTCGAAGTCACGCGGCTCACTGAGTGTGAGATCATCCTGTGCATGGGCGGGGCCGGCCAGGAGCAGGCAGGCGGCCAGCCCCAGCAGGAGCGCCGAACCCCGGCTTCCAGCGCGCGCCGGGAGGGGTGAGCCCTGGCCAATGCGCCGCTGTGCGACGGGGACAATGCAGGAAGTGCGGGAGGTGTTTCGGGAAGGAAGAAGCCGGCGCAGCCACCCGGCCGCGCGGCGGGTCAGGCGATGGTCAGACTCTAGGCGGCTCGGCTCGGCTCGGCTTAACCATTATACCGGGAAGCCCCGAACGGCTTGTCAACCCCCGCGGGAGGAATTTCTCCGCAACCATGCCCATCATCGCCGCTCCCTCTCTTCGACCACACCGGCCATCCAGCCACGTCAGCCGATATTACTCCAAGCCGACTCTCCAGGAAACAGTAAACTTGCCACATTCCCGCTGCAACATCCTTTGGCAGTGGGTCATGTCTCAGCTTCCCATTCGGGCTCGTTGCGGCGTTCATCCGCCCCCCCCCCCCGGAGGCGGGGGTCCATCCTGGATACGCGCCGCCGCCGCAGGTGGTGGCGAATGGACAAACCGTCCGAGGCTGCCGAGAGAATCAGAGCGGGGCCCCCGCCTTCGCGGGGGTGACAGGAGAGGTGCCAGGGGTGACAGGGGAGGCGCCGGGGGGTGACAGGAGAGGTGCCGGGGGTGACAGGAGAGGCGCCGGAGGGTGACAGGGGAGAGCAGGGCCCCCCTTGCGGGCAATGTCCTTGCCTGCCGCCCGCGACACGGTTGCTTCAACCGACTGCGGACAAGAAGCCGAATGTGAAACGGAGACACGACCTGGCAGTGCCTCCGTTTGACATTCGCGTTCCTCTGGCCGAGTCAGCCAGGGGCTTGAGCGGCCCAACCCGCCGCCCCGGACGCCCCTACTGCCGCGCCGGACCCCTTACTGTCGCCCCGGCCTTGAGCCGGGGCCCAGCCTCCGATCCTTCCGCAGGGACGAAACGGCGGAAGACGGCCCCCGGCTCTGCGCTCCGCTCCGGCCGGGGCGACAAAAGGGAGGCGAGACAAGCGGCGCGGCGCGGAGGCGCCTTCCGAAAAACCCGCCGGCGCGGCCCTTCCTTGCAAACGGAGACACGACCCGCCCTTTGCATCCGGCACCCCCGCTGCAAGAGCGCCGACGCCTCCATCGACGCATGTCGGGACGCCGTCGGCGACGCCAGAGACGGTTTCGCCCGAACCGAGCGCCAAAACCGCTTCGCTGCCGCCGGATATGACCGCTGCTGACAGGAAAATGCTCTATGGCTCGCGTGACAGGCCTTGCGCCTTCAGCGCCGCCAGATAGGCATTCCAGAGTTCGGTCCGGCGTTCGCCGAGTTCGCGCAGATAGGTCCAGCTGTAGATGCCGGTGTCGTGCAGGTCGTCGAAGACCAGCCGGACGGCGTAATTGCCCTCCGGGACGATCTCGATGATGCCGACATGGGCGCGGCCGGCGACCAGCGTCTTGCGGCCATGGCCCTGCACCTCTGCCGAGGGGCTTTCCACCCGCAGCAATTCGGCAGGCAGGTCGCAGGACGCGCCGTCGTCGAAAGCGACATGCAGCACGCGCGCGGCTCTGGAATAGCGCAGCTCGGTCGGGCGGCTCACCCTCCGTCCTCATCCAGCGGCCGCGCCTCATCGACCAGCATGATCGGAATGCCGTCCCGGACCGGGAAAGCCAGGCCCGCGGACCGGCTGACAAGCTCTCCGGCTTCGCGGTCATAGTCCAGCGGACCCTTGGTCACCGGACACACCAGCAATTGCAGCAGCACCGGATCGACCTCTCCCGAAGCTGTCATCATCCGCCTCAATGCACCCCGGGGCGCTCGTCGTCATTCGCCGCCCTGACGTCCGACATCGAAAACAGGAGTCGCAGCATCTCTGCGCGTTCGTCCAGATCCCGGCATTCGAGCAAGGCCTGTTTCTCGTTCGGCGGGAACGGGGACGCCATTGCGAGCGCGTTGACCAGCATTTCGTCATTGCTCCGTCCGACCGAATCCCAATAGTCCTTGAGCGCGCGCGCGGGGAGGCATTCACGCAGCGCCTCCATCAGACCGTCGCGCGCGACCCTGGCGCCCCGGCGCGCATCCAGGTCGTGGCCGAAGCCGCTGAAATCGGCATGAACCGAGCGGTATCCTTCCGGATGGCGCTCCAGTTCGCAGTCCACGCGGAACCGCGCGACGCCCTGCAACGAGATAATGTAGCGCCCGTCCGGCAGCTTTCGGGACTCCTGGATTTCCCCCGCGCACCCGACCGCATAGATCGGCGGGTTGACCGGATCGGGGCCTTCGGCCCGCGGCTGGATCATGCCGAAAATCCCTTCCCCTTCCAGCGCATCGCGCACCAGCGCGCGGTAGCGCGGCTCGAATATGTGCAGCGGCAGAAGCGCGCGCGGCAACAGCAGCACCCCGGGCAGCGGGAAAACGGGCAGCACCTGCGGCAATGCGCGCGCGAGGGTCACAATGCCGGCTTCTAGCTGAACATCAGCGTCGAAAGGCGGCGGCGGACACTGACCGTCAGCTCATGCACCGGCCCCCAGGCCTCGAAGAATTTGACAAGCTGCGCGCGGGCGGCGCCCTCGTTCCACTCCCGGTCCCGGCGGTAGAGTTCCAGAAGCTCCTCCGCCGCCTCCTCGTGCCGGCCGGCGCCAAACAGCCCCATCGCCAGGCCGAAACGGGCCTCGTGATTGTCCGGGTCGCGCTCGACCGCCCGGCGCAGATCCGCCGTGTCGCCGGCATCCGCGCTCTGCTCGGCAAGCTCCACCGCGCTGACCGCCGCCGCGACCGCCGGGTCGCGCTCGGCGCCGTCCGGCAGCCGCCCCAGCAAGGCGCGCGCCTGCTCGACCTCATCCACGGCCAGGAATACCTGGGCCAGACCCGCAATTGCAGCGGCGTTCTCCGGCTCTTGCCTGAGCACCTCATTGAGGATGGCGCCGGCGGTCTGCGCATCGCCGCCCTCCAGCGCCGCGCGCGCCTGCTCGACAGCCGCCTCGACCGCCGATTCGACCGGCCCGCCCACCAGACGCTCCACAAACGCCTTGACCTGGCTCTCCGGCACCGCGCCCATGAACGCATCGACCGGGCGCCCCTTGTCAAAGGCATAGACCGCCGGAATCGACTGGATGCGCATTTGCTGCGCAACCATGGGGCTCTTGTCGATATCGACCTTGACAAGCCGGACCTTGCCGCCGGCATTGGAGACCACCTTTTCCAGCACTGGCCCCAACTGCTTGCAAGGCCCGCACCAGGGCGCCCAGAAATCGACGATCACGGGCGCTGTCATCGACGCCTCGATGACATCGGCCATGAATGTCTGGTCGGTGGCGTCCTTCACAACGCTCGGCGCATTTGCCGCCAGTTCCATCTCGCAACTCTCTTCCAGAACAGCGGTTGCAACATGGCGGCAGAGCCGCCCTCCGGCAAGCCCCGCCTCTCCGGCATGTCAGAACAGGCCGACGACCTCCCCGGTCTCGTCGAGGCCGATGGCCTCCGCCGCCGGCACCCGCGGCAGGCCGGGCATTGTCATGATGTCGCCGCACACCGCGACAACGAACTCCGCACCCGCCGCGAGACGCACCTCGCGCACCGGAATGCCATAGCCCTCCGGCGCGCCCCGCAATACCGGGTCGGAAGAGAAGCTGTATTGCGTCTTCGCCATGCAGACCGGGACATTTCCGAACCCCTGGGCCTCGAAGCGGGCGAGCTGGTCGCGTACCCGCGCGGGCGCCTCGGCGCCGTCGGCCCGATAGATCTCGCGGGCCACGGTCTCGATCTTCTCCCACAGGGGCAGCCCGTCCGGATAGAGCGGGGCGAAATCGGCATCGCCGCTGTCGGCCAGCGCCGCGACCGCATGCGCGAGGCTCTCCGTGCCCGCCCCGCCGTCGGCCCAATGGGTGCAGACATGCGCGCTCGCGCCGCGTTCGGACGCCAGCTGCCGGACCGCGTCGATTTCCGCGTCGCTATCGGCCGTGAAACGGTTGATGGCGACAGCCGCAGGCACGCCGAATTTGGCGACATTGTCGAGATGCCGGGACAGATTGGCGAAGCCCCGCTCGACAGCCGCGACATCCTCCTCGCCGAGGGCGTTCCTGGCGACGCCGCCATGCATCTTCAGCGCACGGACGGTCGCGACCACCACCACGGCGTCGGGGCGGAGGCCTGCCTTGCGGCACTTGATGTCGAAGAACTTCTCCGCGCCGAGATCGGCCCCGAAACCCGCTTCCGTGACCACATAGTCGGCGAGCTTCAGCGCAGCCCTGGTCGCGACCACGCTGTTGCAGCCATGCGCGATATTGGCGAACGGGCCGCCATGCACAAAGGCCGGATTGCCTTCCAGCGTCTGGACCAGATTGGGCTGCAGCGCATCCTTCAGCAGCACGGTCATCGCGCCGTCCGCCTTGAGGCCGCGGGCGGTGACCGGAGACTGGTCGCGCCGCGTGCCGACGACGATCTGGCCGAGGCGGCGCTGGAGGTCGGCGCGGTCCGACGCCAGGCAGAGGATCGCCATGATCTCCGAGGCCACGGTGATGTCGTAGCCGGTCTGCCGCGGAAAGCCGTTCGCCACGCCGCCGAGCGACACCGCGATGTCGCGCAGCGCCCGGTCGTTCATGTCCACCACCCGCCGCCAGGTGACGCGGCGCGTATCCAGATCCAGCCCGTTGCCCCAATAGACATGATTGTCCGTCATGGCCGAGAGCAGGTTGTGCGCCGCGCCGATGGCGTGCATGTCGCCGGTGAAATGGAGGTTGATGTCCTCCATCGGCACGACCTGGGCATAGCCGCCGCCGGCGGCCCCGCCCTTCATGCCGAAACAGGGGCCGAGCGACGGCTCGCGCAGGCAGATCGCGGTGTTCCTGCCGATACGGTTCAGCCCGTCGCCGAGGCCCACAGTGGTGGTCGTCTTGCCTTCCCCCGCCGGGGTCGGCGTCATGGCGGTCACCAGAATCAGCTTGCCGTCCGGCCGGTCCGCCAGACCGTTGATGAAGTCGGCCGTCACCTTGGCCTTGTCGTGGCCGAAGGGCACCAGCGCGCTCCCGGGGATACCGAGGCGCTCGCCGATGCTGCCGATCGGCTGCAATACCGCTTCGCGGGCAATTTCAATGTCGCTCTTGGCCATGGGGGCGCCCTCTCCTCGCCGGACGGATGATGCGTAGCATGGCAAGGAGACGCGCCCTGCGCAAACGGCGGATGCGCGTCACGCGGCCCCGGCCGCGCCGGTCAGCCGAGTTTCCGCCGCAGCGCCCCCAACGAGTACGAGACGGCGAAGAGCAGCGCCGCGACCGTCACGATGGTCGGCCCGGTCGGCGTGTCCCAGTGCCAGGAGCCGGCGAGGCCGCCGGCCACGGCTGCAATGCCGACCAGGGCCGCGCCGACCGCCATCTGCTCCGGCGTGCGCGAGAACGTCCGGGCCGCCGCGGCGGGAATAATCAGCATGGCGGTAATCAGCAATACGCCGACCACCTTGATCGACACCGCGACCAGCCCGGCGAGGGCGACCGTCAGCACAAGCTGCTCACGGTCGGGGTCGATGCCCTCGCCCCGGGCCAGCTCCGGGCTGAGCGTGGCGGTCAGCAGCGCCGACCACCGCCACGCGATCAGCCCGAGTACAATCGACCCCCCGCCCCAGATGATCACCAGGTCCGTCCGGTTCACGGCCAGGAGTTCGCCGAACAGATAGGCGTCCATATCGACAGCGCGCGGGGAGACGAGGGACACGGCGACCAGGCCGACAGCGAGACCCGCATGGGCCGCCACGCCGAGCAGGGTGTCCATTGCGAGGCCGTGCCCGGAAAGCGTGGAGACCGCAAGCGCCATCGCCACGGCGACAGCGAGAACGCCGATGACGGTGGAGATCGAAAAGGCCAGCGAGAGCGCGACGCCCAGGATTGCCGCATGTGCGGTGGCCTCGCCGAAATAGGCGATCCGCCTCCAGACGACGAAGCAGCCAACGGGCCCCGCGGCCAGCGCAACGCCGATGCCGGCCACGCCGGCGCGGGTCAGGAAGTCGTCGAGCACCCGTCCCCCGGCACATGGCGGTTCAGGGCGAGCGCACCCGGCTCGGCGTCGCCGAACAGCACGCGGTATTCGGCGGCCGAGGACACGGCGACCGGCGCGCCCTCGCACCAGACAGTGCCGTTCAGCGCAATCACCCGGTCGGTCGCGCCCATGACCACATGCAGATCGTGGCTGACCATCAACACGCTGCAGCCCAGCCGATCGCGCAAGGCTCCAACGAGCCGGTAGAAGGAGGCCATGCCGGGCTGGTCCAGGCCCTGCGCCGGCTCGTCGAGCAGCAGCAGGTCCGGTTCGGAGAGTATCGCCCGGGCCAGCAGCACGCGCTGGAATTGCCCGCCGGAAAGCGCGGTCATCTGGCGGCGGGCAAGCTCGGGCACGCCGGTCGCCTCCAGCGCGCGCGCGATGCCGCCGTTTGGCCGCCGGGCGCCGAGGCGCAGGAAACGCGCGACCGTGATCGGCAAGGTGGCGTCCAGATGCAGGCGCTGCGGCACATAGCCGATCCGCAGCCCGGGCGCCCGTTCGACGCGCCCGGCGGTTGGCGCCACCGCGCCGATCATGGCGCGCAACAAGGTTGTCTTGCCGGAGCCGTTCGGGCCGACGATGGTGACGACCTCGCCCCGCTCCACCGCCAGATCGATACCGCTCAGCGCCGGTTGCCCGCCCAGCCGGACCGTGAGGCCGTGCGTTGCAATCAGTTGCACGGCGCGCCGACCCCGGGGGCGCAGCCGCTGCAGAGGCCTTCCACTTCCATGACGGAACGCTCGATGCGAAAGCCCAGCACCTGCGCGTTTTGCACAAGCAGATGCGGCGCGGGCGGCGCGCAGACTTCGGCCACCAGGCGGCAATCGCGGCAAATCAGAAAGGCCGGCTCATGGGTCTTGTCCGGATACAGGCAGGCGATAAAGGCATTCAACCGCTCGACCCTGTGCACAAAACCCTGACCGATGAGAAAGTCGAGCGCCCGATAGACCACCGGCGGCTGCGAACCGAAACCGTCTGCATTGAGACGCTTCAACAGGCTGTATGCCGGCATGGCGACATGGTTCTCCAGCAGGATTGCCAGCGTATGGCGGCGGACCGGGGTGAAATTGACCTTGTCCTCCGATGCGCGGCGCTCTGCCTCGGCGAGGACCCGACGGACGCAATCTCTATGGTCGTGGGGCAGCATTGCTTCCACTAATACCATCCTTTCCGCACCCGTGCTGCTTGCCAAATTTGCTGAAATGTTATATCATAATGGAACCCAGATCCGCTTGTATTCCGGCTCAAGGAGCAGAGATCGATGAAGCCCTGCATTCCAGTCCTCGCCATTCTGGCCTCGTTTGCCGCTTTGCCGGGTCTGGCGGCGCCCAAGGTCGTTGCGGACATTCCGCCCGTTCACGCCCTGACGGCGCGCGTGATGGCGGGCGTCGGCGAGCCGGAGTCGATCCTGCCTCCCGGCGCAACGCCCCACGGCTATTCCATGCGGCCGTCGGAGGCCGCCCGGCTTTCGGAGGCGGATATTGTATTCTGGATCGGCCCGGGCCTCACCCCCTGGCTTGAACACGCCGCGTCGAGCCTGGCAGCCGACGCAGTGTCGGTGGCACTCATGGAAGCGCCGGACATTGCGCTGCGCAACTATCGCGATGCCCATGACGGGCATGACGACCACGGCGACCATGACGGGCATGACGATCACGACAAGCACGGCGACCATGACAAGCACGGCGACCATGACAGCCATGACGACCACGACAAGCACGGCGACCATGACAGCCATGACGATCACGACAAACATGGCGACCATGAGGGCCGCGAGGCACATGAAGAGCACGCCGGCGAAGACAAGCACCAACAGAAAGCGGGGCATCACGAGGGCCACGATCACGACCACGGCGACATAGACCCGCATGTCTGGCTCGATCCCGCCAACGCCAAGGCGATGCTCGCGGAGATCGCCGCCCGCCTTGCGCAGGTCGATCCGGAGAATGCGGAGGCTTATACGGCCAATGCCGCCGCCGGCGCCGCCGAAATGGATGCGCTTGCGGAACGGGTGGAAGCGATCCTGGCGCCGGTGCGGAGCCGGGCTTTCGTCACCGCCCATGATGCCTATGGGTATTTCGAACACCGGTTCGGGATGGAGTCCGAAGGTTCGGTCGCGCTCGGGGACGCAGCGCCGCCGGGGCCGGCGCGGCTGGCGCAGATCCGCCAGACGATCCGCGACCATAAGGTCGCCTGCATCTTCATCGAGCCGCAGATCAACCCGACGCTCTCGCACACCGCCGCCGAGGGGACCGGGGCGCGCATCGGCGTCCTGGATCCGCTGGGCGCGGATCTCGAGCCGGGGCCGGGTCTCTATCCCGCGCTCATCGAGGGCCTGGCGCAGAGTCTGGCCGACTGCCTCTCCGGCGCTCAGTAGGAGAACGGCCAGGCCCGGAGCCAATTGCGCGCGCGGCGCCAGAGGGCGGCCAGGCCCTCGGGTTCAAGCACCAGAAAGGCGAGGATCAGCAGGCCGAAGGTCATCTGCTTCACCTGCGCGACCGCCTGCGCCATATGGGCGAGGTCCACGAACCAGGCGCCGACCGTGCTCATGGCGAGGAAGACCGCGCGCGGCACCAGGCTGAGAAATGCAAGGCCCAGCAGCGCCCCCCAGACGCTGCCCAGCCCGCCGATGATGTTGACCGCCAGGTAATAGATGGAGATGGCGAAGGTGAACTGCTGGTAGTTGGCGACGCCGAGATAATAGGTGAACAGCACGCCCGCGACGCCGCCATAGGCCGCGGACAGCGCAAAGGCGGCGAGCTTGACCTGCTTGAGGTCCACGCCCATGGCGGCGGCTGCGGTCTCGTGCTCGCGCACGGCGATCATCGCGCGCCCGAGGCGGGAACGGCCGAGATTGAGAACCGCAAGCGTGGCCGCAACGGCAATCGTCACCGCCAGCAGATAGAGCTCTGCCGCGCTGTCAAGCCGGATGCCGAACAGCTCCGGGCGCGGCACATGGATGGAGGCCTGGATACCGCCGCTGATCGCCGGCGTGCGGTTGATGATCCATTCAATGACCAGTTGGGCGGCGAGCGTGGCGATCGCTAGGTAGAAGCCCCGCACGCGCAGCGACGGTAGGCCGACGACGATGCCGACCAGCGCCGCCACCGCCGCGCCCGCAGGCAGGGTCAGCCATATCGGCATGTCCAGATGCACCGCCAGATTGGCGGCCGTATAGGCGCCGACAGACATGAAGGCGCCGTGCCCGAGCGAAATCTGGCCCGCATAGCCAAGCAGGATGGTAAGCCCGAGCGCGCCGATCAGGTTGATCGCGTTCAGCGTCAGCACCGCAAGCAGGTGCTCGTCGCCGAACAGCGGCGCGGGCACGAACAGCAGGAACAGCGCCGCCCAGACGGCCCGCCGCGGAGCCGGCAGCGGAAACAGGGCCGAATCGGCGCGATAGCTGGTCTTGTAATAACCGGATTCGCGAAGGAACATGCCTGTCCGAAACGATAACGAACCGGAGGCGAGCAAAGCATGAAACTCAAGCGGGTGGAACATGTCGCCATTGCGGTGCACGACATGGCCGCATCGATGAAGATGCTGGAGGAGACGCTGGGCCTCGAGCTCGATTATGAAGAGCGCATCGGCGACACACGGCTCGCCATGTATCCGGTCGGCGAGACCAGTATCGAGCTTCTGCAGGCCGAGGGGCCGGCCTCGAAGGTGAAGGACTGGATCGCACACAAGGGCGAAAGCCTCTACCATCTCTGCTTCGAGGTGGACGACATCGACGCGGCGCTGGCGGAGCTTCGGCAAAAGGGCGTGGCGCTGATCGACGAGACGCCCCGCCCCGGCCATGGCGGCAGCCGCATCGCCTTCCTCGACCCGGCGGCCACCGGCAACATCCTCATCGAACTGGCGGAACTGCCTGCCGGACATTAGGTAAGGGCAAGGGCAAGGGGCGTTTGGTGAAGATCCCGGCCTGATTCCGGGTCGGGATCATGTGGCCTCCGAACCACCGCCTGCCATGCTGCGGAGGAACTGCCGCAGCGGCTCCAGGATTGGGGCATCGGCATTCCAGTGCGCGGCATTGCCGTAGTCCTTGTTCGGACCGGTCCCGGCGCCCGCCGCTTCGCAATAGGCATAAATCCGCGCCCTGCGGTTCGGAGTGGTGTATGCAGGGCCGCGGCGGCGCAGGCACGCCTCGTAGTCGTCGAAGCAGCGGTAGATAGCTTGATGGGCAGACGGGGCCATCTGTTCCAGAAGGGTCTCCAGGTCGCCCGGGCCGGTGTTGTCGGGCAGCAGAAATGTCTCCTTGACAGGCAGGCACAGCTTGTCGATTTGCTTTGCCAACTCATTGCGCCGGCCTTCTATGTCATCGTCTGCATCCAGCAGAACCGCTATACGCCTGCCTCTGTCATGGTGCTTGTGAATCTCGTTTTTGACATGCTTCAACTTCGAGACGCCGCCCTCAATCCTTGCGACCTTGACGTCATCAATGCCCAAATGACGCAACAGCCACGCGACAAATATCTGGTCGGACTGCCCTTCGACGAACAGCGTCCAGGTCATCGTATCTCGATACCGTGTCTCACGCAGTGCTCGAACTGCTCGTATTCATATCGATAAGGGAGAACAAGCCCTTGCCGGTCGCGCTGAAGCGTGAAACAGCGCACCGCACAGCGATGCTCGGAAAACGCATCGTCGCCAAGCACATTCAGCAGGCTTTCCAGAACACCCACACTGTGCGTGGTGGCGAATATCTGGACGTCCTTTTCATGCGACAGCGCCAGCAACACCCGAAGAAACGACTCGACTGCCGCGTGGTGCAGTCCGTTTTCCAGCTCGTCCACCAGAAGAATTTGCTCGCCGCCGCGCAATAAGCTGGCCGCGATGTTTGCCGCGCGTATCATGCCGCTCCCGAAGACATTCAACGGCACCATCTGGTCGAGGCCGATATCTGCATATGCCAAATCGCCGCTTGTGCTGATGTCGGTAACACGCGGGTTGATTTTCTGCAGGAAGGACACGAGCTGGGCCGCCTGCTTGCGAACAATCAGGTCGCTGATCGCAGTTGTGTTGTACCCGGGCCCCGAATTCAGGTAGCGGGCGGAGAGCATCAGTTCGTTTGCGATCTGATCGAAGTTTGTGATCTTGATTGTGTCGTCGTCTGCACGCAGTGTTCCAGAATAGGACAGGGCGTCTCCTTGTCGGGGTTGTATTGTCCCCTCATATTGCAGCATCCGCTGATCAGGCGGAACGACGGAAGAAGCCTGGTTCGCGCCTGGACCAGGATGTTGCCGCGTCCGCGAAGCGCCGTTCCCGGCATTTGCTCTCGATGGCAGGTTTGCGTTGATTTCAAACTCCGAACGGGGGGCAGATATCGTGAGTTGACGGCAGACTATGTCGCCAAGGGAACGACCCACAAGGTCGATGGGACGGTCCGGATCGAAACCGTGGAACAGGAGCCTCAGGTCATCGAACTGCTTCGTGGGAAGATTTCTCCAATCCTGAACTGCAAGCGGCAATTGCAGGTTGGTAAGACCAGTCAACAGGAAGATGGCCTCGAGAACTGATGTCTTGCCGACATCGTTCGCCCCAAGCAAGATATTGACTCTGCCCAGCTCGTTGAGGTCAACGTCCAGCAGTCCCCGGAACCGCCGAACCTCCACCCGTTCATAGTGCTGGCCCCTGGTCATGACTGCCACTGATTCCGGCGCATGTGATCGAAAGAGACGCGATAGCCCGGCCTGTCCGCCCGGCGGCGCATACCGGATACAACCAGGATCCGACGGCCGGCCGGAGTCATCAGAAGGCAGGCTATTGGCAACCGGGCCTGCCGGTCAAGCGAGGCTTCCGCCGGGTGGTGCCTCAGTTTGGCGTTCGCGTTCCTCTGGCAGAGTCAGCCAGAGGCTTGAGAGGCCCGGCCCGTCGCTCCGAACGCCCCGCCGCCGCCCCGAACCCCCTGTTGTCGCCCCCGGACGCCCCTATTGTCGCCCCCGGACGCCCCTATTGTCGCCCCGGCCCTGAGCCGGGGCCCAGCCTCCGGTCCTTCCGCAGGGCCGAAACGGCGGAGGATGGACGCCGGCTCTCCGCTCTGCTCCGACCGGGGTGACGAAAGGAAGGCGATCTAACCCGGATTTCTCACAGGCTGCATTTGTGTAGTGAGTTGGGGGTTTTGTCTGGCATAGCGGTGTTGTCTGTGTTGGGGCGCGCAGGGGGGGTGCTTGCGCTGTTGGCGCGGTGTGATTTGGGGTTTTGTGTCTGTGTTGTTGTTGGGCGGGTTCGGTTGGTCCCCTTGCTCTGGGGTCAGGTGGATAATCGCTGGTGTGCGAGGGTGAAGACGTCGGCGTGGGGGCAGGCGGAGGCCATGGCGAAGCGGATGCGTCGTGTGCTGAGGCGCATCTGTGCGCCGATCTTGAGGAGCTTGAGGCGTATGGATCGGCATGTGGCTTTGGCGAGGCGGGTTCCGGCGAGGGCGATGCGTCTCAGTGCCGAGAGCAGCACATAGGCCATGGAGGCGAACCACAGGCGGAGTTGGTTGGCGCGCATGGTGTGGGCCGAGCTGCGGTCGGCGAAGAGGTCGAGCTGGCATTCCTTGATGCGGTTCTCCATGTCGCCTCTGGCGCAGTAGAGTTTTTCGTAGAGGGTCCGCCGGTCGATGGTGGTCGGGTTCAGCGAGGTGACGAGGAAGCGCGGGTTGGCGCCGCCCGGGAGCCACTCGGCTTTGCCGACGACACGGCGGTGGCGCGACCAGCTGTTCAGGGTGCGATAGCGGAACTCGGTGAACAGGCGGGCCGGCTGGCCGCTCTTGCGCCAGCGCGCCCCGGCCCGCTCCAGGGCCGGGTGCAGGCGGGCCGTCAGGCGCGCATTGCGTGCCAGACCGAAGACATAATCGACGCCATTGTCCTCGCACCACGCCATCAGGGCCTCGCGGGCGAAGCCCGAATCTGCGCGCAGCACGATCTCCACTGCCGGCCAGCGGGCGCGGATCTGCCCGACAATACGCGCTACCTCCTCCAGCGCGCCGGCGCTGGCGTCACTATTCGCCCGCCGCAGCTTTGCCGCCAGGAGATGGTCGCCGCAGAAAATGTAGAGCGGCAGATAGCAGTAGCAATCGTAGTAACCGTGGAAGAACCGCCCCTCCTGACGCCCGTGCAGTGGGTCGTCAGTGGCGTCCAGATCAAGCACCAGACGCGCCGGCGCCTGCTCATGAGCGTCGAGAAACTGATCGACGAACAACGCCTCAATCGCGCCGGCGTCGTGGCCGATGCGGCGATAGCGATGCGCGCCCTCGGGCGCGTGCTCCAGACGGTTCAGCGTCGATTTGCCGGCCAGCGGCGCACAGTTCCGACGACGCCCCTCAAGCCGGCCAAGCGCCACACCCAGCGCCGGATCGTGGCGCAACTCGTCGTGATCCAGCAGGTCCTCGTAGCCCAGCGCAATGGCAAACACGCGCTGGCCCACCAGGGTCGCAACATCGTGCACAACACGATCCGCAGTGCGGCCATCCGAAAAGCACGCCGCAAACCGGTCCACCAGACCGATCGCCCGGTCGGTCGCTCCCAGCAGCAACGCGCCAGTGTTCGACGTCAGCACACCACCGCCAAAATCAGCTACAACCTCGCGCCCTTTAAGGCGTGCAAAACGCATCGCTCCCAGACTACACTCTGCCGGCATCGGGGAACCCCTCTGCATATGATCAAGCCTTTGTCGCAAAAGAACTTTCTCATACGCAGAACCCCGATGCACTCAACATTGTGAGAAATCCGGGCTAAGCGGCGCGGCGCGGAGGCGCGTTCCGAAAAACCCGCCAGCACGGGCCTTCGCTGCAAACTGAGACACGACCTTCCGCCGGTTAACGTCCGCGGAGGCACCCGTCCGCCAACGGTCATGCCGCGGACAGGATCATCTCCGCGGCCTTTTCGCCGATCATGATCGAGGGCGCGTTGGTGTTGCCGGAGGTCAGCGTCGGCATGATCGAGGCGTCGGCGACGCGCAGGCGCTCAATGCCGTGCACGCGCAGCCGGTCGTCCACCACGGCCATCGGGTCGGCGCCCATCTTGCAGGTGCCCACGGGGTGATAGGTGGTCTCGGCATTCTGCTTGACCCAGGCGAGCAGCTCGTCATCGCTTTCCAGCCTCTCGCCCGGCGCGGTCTCCCCGCCGACAATCCCGGCGAGCGCCGGCGCGCCCATGAGCGCGCGGGCGATGCGCATACCACCGAGAGTCACCTCGCGGTCGATCCCGGCGGAAAGGAAGTTGAACCGGATTTGCGGCGGCGCGGACGGGTCTGACGATGCCGCATGGATGCTGCCGACGCTCTCCGACCGCAGCGGATGGGTTATGACGGTGACGCCGGAATCCTTCGCCAGCTTGAAATTCGCGGTGGCCAGGAACGGGATCCAGGAGATCACGGCGTCGGCGCTGGCCAGACCCGGCCGCGTGCGGACATAGGCGCGAACCGGCGAGGCCGGCAGGCTGAGCAGCCCGGTGCGGGTTACCGCGAATTTCAGCGCCTGCCAGACGAGGCCGGGGCCGCGGGTCTTGTCGTTATAGGTGAGGCCCCTGGCGGCGATGCGCCATTTCATGCGCGGCGCATAATGGTCGCGGAGGTTCTCGCCGACGCCCGGCAGGGCATGGACGACCGGAATGCCAAGCCCCTGCAGGCGTTCCGGCTGGCCGATGCCGGAAAGCTCCAGCAATTGCGGCGATGCGACCGCGCCGGCGCTCAGCACCACCTCCTTGTTCGCGCGGGCCTCATGCACGATGCCGCTGCGGCGGTAGCGCACCCCCGTGCAGCGCCGGCCCTCGAACAGCAGCGCCTCCATCGGCGCGTTGGCCCGGATGTCGAGATTCTGCCGCGAACGGACGGGATCGAGATAACAGCGCGCCGTGCTCATGCGCCGCCCGCCCGAAATCGTCGCCTGCGTCATTCCGATGCCGTCCTGCGAGGCGCCGTTATAGTCCGGGTTGTAGGGCAGGCCGATCTGCTGCCCCGCCTCGAGGATGGCGTCGTAGAGCGGCCCGCTCTCCTGCGGGTCGGTGACCTTGAGCGGGCCGCTGCGCCCGCGGAAGGCGTCCTCGCCGCCGGCATAGCTCTCCATCTTGCGAAACAGCGGCAGCACATCGGCATAGGACCAGCCGCGATTGCCGAGCTGCGCCCAGCCGTCGAAATCCTGGGCCTGGCCGCGCACGAACACCATGCCGTTGATCGAGGACGAGCCGCCGAGCAGCCTGCCGCGCGGCACGGGAATGCTGCGCCCGCCGGTGCTCTCTTCCGGCTCGGATGAATAGAGCCAGTTGGCGGCCGGATGGTCGATCAGCCGCGCAAAGCCGACGGGGACGGCCGACCACGGATGGCTCGGCCGGCCCGCCTCCAGCAGCAGCACGCGCGCGGCCGGGTCTGCCGAAAGCCGGTTGGCCAACACCGCACCGGCGGAGCCCGCGCCGATGACGATATAGTCGAAACGTTCTTCCGCCATAAGCCTTCCTCCCCAAGCAGGCGCCGCCGCGTCAGACCGAGAAACCGCCCAGCTTGGTCTCCAGATATTCGGCGATGCCTTCGTGACCGCCTTCGCGGCCGAGGCCGCTTTCCTTCGAGCCGCCAAACGGCGCGGCGGCGGCGGTCGGGTTGATGTCGTTGATGCCGACGATACCGAAATTGAGCCCTTCAAACATGCGGAACGCCTTTGCCATGTCGCGGGTATAGACATAGGAAGCGAGGCCGTAATGGGTGTCATTGGCCATGGCGAGCGCTTCGCTCTCGTCCCGGAACGGAATGATCGGCGCGACCGGTCCGAAGGTCTCCTCGCGGTAGATCAGCATGTCGGGCGCAACGCCGGAGAGCACGGTCGGGGCGTAGAACGTGCCTTGCCCCAGCGCGCCTTCCGTCATCCGGCGTCCGCCGCACAGCACCTGCGCGCCGCCGTCGGCGGCGTCCGCCACCTGGCGCTCGACCTTGGCGACGGCGGCTTCATCGACCAGCGGCCCGATCTGAACGCCGTCCTCCAGCCCGTTGCCGGCGCGCATCCGGCCGACGCGGGAGACGAACTCCTCCGTGAAGGCATCGACGGCGTTCTCATGCACGAAGATGCGGTTCGGGCAGATGCAGGCCTGCCCGGTATTCAGGAACTTGACCAGGGCTGCGCCCTTGGCCGCATGGACGGGATCGGCATCCTCCAGCACGAGGAACGGCGCATGGCCGCCAAGCTCCAGCGACACGCGCTTCATCTGGGCCGCGGCGCGCGCGGCAATCTGCTTGCCGACTTCCGTCGAGCCGGTGAAGGTGATCTTGCGCACTCTCGGATCGGCCAGGAAGGCATCGCCGATCGGGGCGGGCGCCTCGCCGGTGACGAGATTGACGACGCCGGCCGGCACACCGGCTGCCTCCAGACATTCAAACACCTTGACCGCCGAAAGCGGCGTTGCTTCGGCCGGCTTGAGCACGATCGTGCAGCCTGCGGCGATGGCGGGCGCCACCTTGCGCGTCACCATCGAGACCGGATAGTTCCAGGGCGTGACGGCGGCGACGACGCCAACCGGCTGGCGCATCACCACGAAACGCTGGTCGCCGCGCGGGGCGGGGATCGTCTCGCCATAGACGCGCTTGGCTTCCTCTGCATACCAGAGCAGGAAATCGGCGCCGTAGCGCAC
This sequence comes from Alphaproteobacteria bacterium, assembly GCA_965200785.1. GTDB lineage: Bacteria > Pseudomonadota > Alphaproteobacteria > Bin95 > Bin95 > Bin95. The sequence goes on from CBDAVA010000003.1 coordinate 822,577, forward strand.
CTCGTTGCGCGCAGCGCGCAGCGGCTTGCCCTGTTCGAGCGTCATCGTGCGGGCCAGGTCCTCCGCCCGCTCGGTCATGATCTCCCAGGCGCGGTAGAGAATGCGCGAGCGCTCATAGGCTGTCCGCCCCGCCCAGCCGGCGAAGGCCCGCTCTGCGGCGTCAATGGCGCGCACCGCATCGGCATGGCCGCCGTCCGGCGCCTCGCCGACGGTCTCGCCATTTGCCGGATTCAAAACCCGGAAGCGCCCGCCGCCGGCCGCCTCGCACCACACTCCGTCGATAAACATGCCCCGCCCTCTTCGTTTCACGCCAGCAACGGCCTTACCCCGGCCGCGCCGCCGGCTCAAGACCTCCTGCGCCGCAGCCGGGCGGGGCCGGGCTGCGGCTTGCGTCCATCCGGTTTCCGCAACACCATGGCGCGACAGCCGCGAGGAGGGGGCGGGGACATGAAATTCGCACTGCGCTATTGCAATACCGGACGCTACACCGACCCGGCGGAGGCGGCGGCGCTGCTCCAGGCCGGCGAGGCGGCGGGTTTCGAATCCGCCTGGACCATCGAGCATACCGTGGTCCCGAAAGGATACAGCTCGGCCTACCCCTATACGGCCGACGGCAAGATGCCCGGCGACGAGGCGGAGTTCGTCATGCCGGACCCGCTGATCTGGATGACCTGGGCGGCGGCGCGAACCGAGCGCATCCGCCTCGGCACCGCCATCCTGATTCTGCCGCAGCACAATCCGGTCGTCACCGCCAAGCAGGTGGCGACGCTGGACGCCATGTCCGGCGGCCGCATCGAGCTCGGCATCGGCGTCGGCTGGCTGCGGGAGGAGTTCGACGCGCTGGGGGCGCCGTTTGAGGATCGGGGCGCGCGCACTGACGACTATGTGCACGCCATGCGCGAGCTGTGGCGTTCGCCGGCGCCCACCTATAAGGGGCGCTTTGTCTCCTTTGAAAATGCGTTCATGCGCCCGAAGCCGGTCAACGGAGCGGTGCCGATCACGGTCGGCGGCCATTCCAGGGCTGCGGCCCGGCGCGCAGGCAGGCTCGGGGACGGCTTCTTCCCGGCGCGCGGCGCACCGGAAGACCTGTTCGACCTTGTGCGGAGCACGGCGCGCGAACATGGGCGCGACCCGGACGCCATCACGCTGACCTGCTCGATTCCCGAAGACCTCGACGATCTGCCGAGGCTTGCCGCGATGGGCGTGGGGCGCGTCGCGGTGCCGGTCACCGGCGTCGCCGGCCTCGCCATGCGCGTGCGCGGCCCGGAGGACCTGCTCCCCTGGAAGGAGGTCATCGAGCGCTACGCCGGTCTCTGAGCCGGCATTCGGGGGCCGGTCAGCCCCGGACGGCGGCGATCAGATATTCGACATTGCCTTCCGGGCCGCGCACCGGGCTTTCGTCCAGGCCCAGCACGGACCAGCCCCCGAGGCCTGCCAGCCAGGCGCGGATGGCCTCGCAGACCTCCCGCCGCACCGCCGGGTCGCGCACGACGCCGCCCTTGCCGACGCGCTCCCGCCCCGCCTCGAATTGCGGCTTGATGAGCGCCACAAGGTGGGCGCCCGGCCCGGCAAGCGCGAGCGGCGCGGGCAACACGGTCGCAAGCGAAATGAAGGAGGCGTCGCAGACCACCAGATCGACCGGGTCCGGCACCTCGGCCGCGGTCAACCGCCGGGCATTGGTGCGCTCCAGAACGCGCACCCGCGCGTCCTGGCGCAGCTTCCAGGCAAGCTGGCCGCGGCCGACATCCACCGCCCAGACGCGCGCCGCCCCGTTCGCAAGCAGCACATGCGTGAAACCGCCGGTGGACGCCCCGATATCGAGACAGATCCGGCCCTTGACGGGAACGCCGAACACCCGCAGGCCGTGTTCGAGCTTCAGCCCGCCGCGCGAGACCCAGGGATGCGGGCGGCCGCGCACTTCCAGCGGCGTTTCGGGGCCGACGGCATGGCCCGCCTTGTCGAGCCGCCGTGCGCCGGAATAGACCTTGCCGGCAAGAATAAGCGCCTGCGCCTGGGTCCGGTTTTCCGCGAGGCCGCGCGCGGCCAGAACGCGGTCGAGGCGGTCCTTCACCCGTCCTCGGCGGGCGCCCCGACGCCGAGGGCGGAAGCCGCCGCCTGGTAGATGCTGTCGGCGTCCAGCCCCGCCCGCGCGACCTGCGCCTCGGGCTTGTCGTGGTCAAAAAAGGCGTCGGGCATCACCAGAGAGCGTATTTTCAGGCTGCCGTCCAAAAGGCCCCGGCCCGCCAGGAACTGGAGCGCCATGGAGCCGAAGCCGCCGACCGAGCCTTCCTCGACGGTCAACAGCAATTCGTGATTCTCCGCCAGCTGCTGCAGCAGCGCCTCGTCCAGGGGCTTGGCGAAGCGCGCATCCGCCACCGTTGTCGAGACGCCCTCCGCTTCAAGCCTGTCGGCCGCCGCCAGCGCATCGTGCAGCCGCGCGCCGTAGGAGAGAATGGCCGCCCTTGCGCCCTCGCGCAGCACGCGGCCCTTGCCGATTTCCAGCACGTCGCCCCGTTCCGGCAGCGCCACGCCCACGCCCTCGCCGCGCGGATAGCGCAGCGCGCAGGGGACGTCGTCGATGCTCACCGCGGTTGCGACCATGTGGACGAGCTCGCCTTCATCGGCGGCCGCCATCAGCACGAAGTTCGGCAAGCACCCGAGATAGGCGACATCGAAAGCGCCGCAATGGGTGGCGCCGTCGGCGCCGACATAGCCGGCCCGGTCGATCGCGAAGCGGACCGGCAGCGACTGCAGGGCGACATCATGGACGATCTGGTCGTAGGCGCGCTGGAGAAAGGTCGAGTAGATCGCCGCAAAGGGCTTCATGCCTTCGCAGGTGAGGCCGGCGGCGAAGGTGACGGCGTGCTGCTCGGCGATACCGACATCGAAGGCGCGCTCGGGAAACCGGGCGGAAAAGGCGTCCACTCCGGTGCCGGAAGGCATGGCGGCGGTAATCGCGCAGACGCCCGGGTCGCGCTCCGCCTCGGCGATCAGGCTCTTCGCGAAAACCGAGGTATAGGACGGCGCGGCCGGTTTCGATTTCGCCTGGGCGCCGGTGTCGATATCGAACCGGGAAACGCCGTGATACTTGTCGCCGGAAGTCTCCGCCGGCTCGTATCCCTTGCCCTTCTGCGTGACGGCATGAATCAGAACCGGCCCGCGCCCTTTGGCATTGCGGACATTCCGCAGAACGGCGAGCAGATGGTCCATATTGTGCCCGTCCACCGGGCCGATGTAGTAGAAGCCCATCTCCTCGAAGAGCGTGCCGCCGGCGACGAGGCCGCGCGCATATTCCTCCGCCCGCGATGCCGCAATCTCGAACGGTTTGGGGAAGCGGCGCGCCACTTCCTTCGCGACCTGCCGCAGCGAGCGGTATGAGCGAGAGGAAATCAGCCGCGCAAGATAGTTGCTCATCGCGCCGACATTGGGCGCGATCGACATGTCATTGTCGTTCAGCACCACCACCAGCGGCAGTTCCATCGCGCCGGCATTGTTCATCGCCTCATAGGCCATGCCGGCCGTCATGGCGCCGTCGCCGATGACCGCGATACAGCGCCGGTCCTCGCCTTGCAGCCTGGCGGCCGCCGCCATGCCCAGCGCCGCCGAGATGGATGTCGAGCTGTGCGCCGCGCCGAAGGGGTCGTATGGGCTTTCGACGCGCCGGGTGAAGCCGGAAAGCCCGCCTGCCTGGCGCAGCGTGCGCATCTGCTGACGGCGCCCGGTCAGGATCTTGTGCGGATAGGCCTGGTGGCTCACATCCCAGATCAGCCTGTCATACGGCGTATTGAAAACCGCGTGCACCGCCACGGTCAGCTCGATCACGCCGAGGCTGGCGCCCAGATGGCCGCCGGTCTGCGAAACCGTATCCACCGTCTCGAAGCGCAGTTCGGCGGCCAGTTGCTTCAACTCGCCGTCCGAAAGCTCCCGAAGGTCGGCGGGAAAGCCGATGCGATCGAGTAACGGCGTGCTTCTGTTGGAAAGAAACATGACAGCTTCCTCAATTGCCCCGCTCTACCACAAATCGGGCCGCCTCGCGCAGAGAATCGGCGCCGGAGCCGAAACAATCGAGATGTGCAGCGGCCTGCTCGCTCAACATTGCGGCGCGTTTCCGGGCCGCCTCGACGCCAAGAAGCGAAACGACGGTCGCCTTGCCCTGTGCGGCATCCTTGCGCAGGCGCTTCCCGGCTTCATCTTCAGAGCCGTCGGCGTCGATCAGATCATCGGCTATCTGGAACGCAAATCCCAGATCCTGGGCAAAGGCGGTGAGCGCGCGCTCCGCCTCGGGCGGCGCGCCGCCCAGAAGGGCGCCGGCCTGGCAGCAGAACGTAATCAGCGCGCCGGTCTTCATGCGTTCCAGGCGGGCGATTTCCCCATATTTGAAGTCCGTATGCGCGGCGAGCATGTCGAGCATCTGGCCGCCGCACATGCCTTCGGCCCCGGCGGCGCGGGCCAGCCCGGCAATCAGGTTGAGACGCACCACGGCGCTCGGATGTGTCCTGGCATCGGCCAGCACTTCAAAGGCAAGCGTCTGCAGGGCGTCGCCGGTCAGGATCGCGGTGGCTTCGTCCCAGGCGGCGTGAACCGTCGGCCGGCCGCGCCGGAGATCATCGTCGTCCATGGCGGGCAGGTCGTCATGGACGAGGGAATAACAATGCACCAGTTCCACCGCCGCGCCGCAGCGCAGGGCGAATTGCTCCTTGAGGCCGAACAGGTCCGCCGACGCCGCGACGAGGAACGGGCGAAGCCGCTTGCCGGGGCCGAGCGCGGCATAGCGCATGGCGTCGAACAGGCGGCGTTCAGGGCGCCCGGTCGCGGGGAGCAGCCCCGCCAGAATTCGGTCCACCTTGGCGCGAACCCGACCGAGACGATCGGGAAAACCGCTCATGCGCCGGTCCCGGCATCGAACGGTTCGGCCGCAGGAGAACCGCTGCGGTCCAGCGAGATCTTTTCGACTTTCTCGCGCGCCATGCGCAGCTTGTCTTCGCAATGGCGCTTGAGCAGGGCGCCGCGTTCATAGGCGGCTATGGATTCCTCAAGCGGCGCGCGCGCCTGTTCAAGACGCTGCACGATCTGCTCCAACTCGGCCATGGCTTCCTCGAAGCTCATCGCCGTGATTCCGGTCGCGTCAACCGCCACAGGTCAAATCTCTGTTGCCGCCAAAGTAACCAACGTTATTGCATTTGCCTTCCGGTTTCAAACCTGGGTCGTGTCTCAGTTTAACATTCGGCTTCTTGTCCGCAGTTGGTTGATGCAACCCTGTCGCGGGCGGCAGGCAAGAACATTGCCTGCACGGGGCCCCCGCTCTCCCCGCCTCCGCGGGGCTGACGGATGAACGCCGCAACGAGCCCAAATGTGAAATTGAGACACGACCCAAACCCGGCGAGGTCCCGGCGGCGCCCCGGCTTGCGACGCAGGCAAGCGCCGGCGGGTTTTTCGGGGCGCGCCCCGGCGTTGCGGCCTGAATGAAGCGCCCCTTCCGTCACCCCGGCCCGGAGCGCAGCGCAGAGCCGGGATGACGCCGGGGAGGCCGAGGGCGGCAGGCCGGGCCTGTCGAGCATCTGTTCGGGCCTGCCGCGGAAACACGGGCCTCAACCCGGAGGCGCTGCCGGGCCGCCGGGGGCAGCCGGTCAGGCGCGAAAGGCCTCGGTCGTCCATGCCCGCTGCAGCGCGGCGCGCGCATCCTCTTCCAGCGGTCCGAGGCCGGGGGCCGCCAGCGCCTGGTGCACCTGGGACATGTCGGCGACGCCGAAGACGATGGTCGAAACCGCGGGATGCGCTAGGCCGAAGCGGATGGCTGTCTGCGCACGGGTTTCCGCCCGGTCGCCAAGCGCCGTGTGCACCGCTCTGGCGCGCGCCTCCTCGGCCTCCATGCCGGCATTGGCCGTAATCGGGATCTCGCGGCCGTGGCGCTGGTCCGCCGCGAGCACGCCGGCCGCGAAGATACGGATATTCATCACGCCGACATCATGGTCCCGACAGGCGTCCAGAAGGCCGGTGAAGTTCGAGCTGGACCAGTTTGCGCCCGCTTCGCCGCCAGCGGCGAATCCCGCCGTCGGATTCAGCATGTTGTAATAGACCTGCGCCATGTCGAAGCGCCCGGACGCTATGGCGGCGCACACGGTGGGGCCGTCGCCGAGCGCCGTGAAACCGATATGGTCGAACAACCCCTCCCCGCGAAGCCGGTCGAAGCAGTCGATGACGCCGAACGCCTCGTCGAGCGTCAGAGTGGCCTTGTCCGGGTCGGGCACCAGCGGGTTGTGGAGGATCAGCAGGTCCACCCGGTCCACGCCCAGCCGCTCCAGGCTGCCCTCGATGGAGGCGCGGACCTGGTCGTGGAAATTGTCCCGCCGCGTTCCGTCGAGCCGGACCTTGGTGCTGAGACGGGGGCGGCCGGCCGCCGGCAGTTCGCCCAGCAGCCAGGCGATCGCCTTTTCGGACTCGCCGTCGCCATAGTCGGCCGCCGTGTCGATCCAGTTGACGCCCGCCTCCAGGCACGCCCGGATGCCGGCCCGCTTCACATCGTCCGATGCGTGGAGCAGCAGTCCGCCGACGAAACCGCCGCCGAGGGTGAGTTCGGAAATCTCGATATTCGTGCGGCCGAAGCGTCGCCTGTTCATTGGGCCGGGTCTCCGATGGCTTGTTGAGATTGGGGGTTTGTCGGTTCGGGAGCGTCTTCAGCCGGGGTCGTTGTCCGGCTCGGCGTCGCCCTGCTCCAGGGGCGCCGCCGCCAGGAATGCGGGATGGCCGGCCAGCCGCGCATCGACCGCAACGATCGTCGGATAGGCGGAGAGGTCGCAGTCGAAGCGCCGGGCGTTGAAGACCTGGGGAATGAGGCACAGGTCGGCCATGGTGATCGTGTCGCCGAAACAGCATTCGCCCGCGGTTTCGGCGAGCGCCGGCTCAATGCCGGCAAAGCCCTCCGCGACCCAGTGCCGATACCACGACACGACCTGCTCCCGGCTGCATCCGAGTTCGCGGCGCAAATAGATCTGCACGCGCAGATTGTTGAGCGGGTGCATGTCGCAGGCGATCAGATTGGCGAGCGCCCGGACGCGGGCCCGCTCGACCGGATCGCGCGGCAGCAGCGGCGGTTCGGGGTGGGTTTCCTCCAGATATTCGAGGATCGCGAGCGACTGGCCGAAGACCGCGCCGCCAACCTCCAGGGCCGGCACGAGCCCCTGGGGGTTCTTGGCGCGGAACGCCGCCTGTTTCTGCTCGCCGCCGCCGCGGGACAGATGCACATAGGCCGCCTCATGCGCCGCCTGCTTGAGATGCAGGGCGATACGCACCCGATAGGCGGCCGTGCTGCGCCAAAAGGTGTGGAGAATCATGAATCGCAAGCCTCCCGCCGGCCCGCCGCACCGTCCCCCGGCGGAATTGCCGCCAATCATAGAAGCATTGCGCCGGGCGCGAAAACGCCCCCCTCCCCGGCCGCCTCAGGCCGGAGCAGGGCCGGCCGCAGACACGCCGCCAGCCGCACGCTGCGCGACAGGCCGCCTCCTACCGCCGCCGCCCGACAGCGCAGATCATCAGAGCGCAGATCATCAGAAAGCGGCCGCATCATCCAGACCGGCTTCCTCCCCCATCCCGCATCTCGAATCACAAATCCAATCAAGCGGAAACCCTACCGGCTCTCCATGGTCGAAAAATGCTCTGGTGCGTCGGCTCGGTAGCATGCCTGGTCAGGGAGCAGCAGAACGACCGCTACTCGAAATAGAGGATTGGCTGGTCGGCGGCGAGGCTGTCTCCGGGGGCGGCGGGGGTTGATTTGATGCGGCCGGGGCGTTCGGCGCGCAGCACGTTCTCCATCTTCATCGCCTCGACGACGGCCAGCGCCTGGCCGGCCTCCACCTCGTCGCCGGCCGCCACGGCAAGCGACACCAGCAGGCCCGGCATCGGCGACAGCAGCACCTTCGAGGTGTCGGGCGGCGCCTTGCTGGGCATCATCCGGGCGAGTTCGGCGACGCGCGGCGCCGCCGCCCGCACCCGCGCCTGCGCCCCCCGGAAGGAAAGCCGCCAGCCGGCGCCGTCCTCCTCCACCCGGACGGCGGCCGCCGCGCCGTCGAACCGGCCCGCGAAATGCGCGCCGCCCGGCGGGCGGGCGCCTTCGAGCCGCGCCGGCACGCCGTCGATCTCCAGCCGGAGGCCCTCCCCGTCCGGCTCCGCATCGACCATGACAACGCCGTCGTCGAACAACACCGCCCAGCTGCGCCGCCCCGCGCCGGAACGCCGCCCCTGCATGCCGGCCGCCGCATATGCGGCCGCGGCCTCCGCGCGGGCGAGCGCCGCCGCAACGGCCGCGAACAGCCTGCGATGCGCCGCCGCGCCGCTGCCGGGGTCGTAGCCGTCGGGGAAGACTTCCTCGATGAAAGCGGTGCTGAGCCGCCCCTCGGCGAAGCGCGGATGGCCGGCAATGGCGGCCAGGAAATCCAGATTGTGCCCGATGCCGTCTATGGCGAAGCCGCCGAGGGCGTCGGCGAGCCGGAGGCGCGCATCCTCCCGCGTCGGCCCGTGCGCAGCCAGCTTGGCGATCATCGGGTCGTAGAACATGGTGATCTCGGAGCCTTCGACCACGCCGGTGTCGATGCGCACGCCGCCCTCCTCCGGCGGCGGGCGGAAGGTGGCGAGCCGCCCGATCGACGGCGCAAACCCGCGCTCCGGGCGCTCCGCATAGACGCGCGCTTCAATGGCCCAGCCGTTCAGGCGGACATCCGCCTGGCTGAAACCGAGCCGCTCCCCCGCGGCGATCCGCAGCATCTGCTCCACCAGGTCCAGCCCGGTCGCCATTTCGGTGACGGGATGCTCCACCTGCAGGCGGGTGTTCATCTCCAGAAAGTAGAAATTGCGCTCCCGGTCCACGATGAACTCCACCGTTCCGGCGGAGCGGTAATCGACGGCGCGCGCCAGCGCGACCGCGCGGGCGCCCATCTCCGCACGCATCGCCTCGTCGAGAAACGGACTCGGGCATTCCTCGATGACCTTCTGGTGCCGGCGCTGGATCGAGCACTCCCGCTCTCCGAGATGGACGGTATTGCCATGCGCATCGGCCAGCACCTGAATCTCGATATGGCGCGGCTCCTCGACATATTTCTCAATGAAGACGCGGCCGTCGCCGAAAGCGCCGGCGGCCTCGTTCACCGTCGAGCCGAACGCCGCCCGGAGCTCGGCGTCCGAATGCGCCACGCGCATCCCCTTGCCGCCGCCGCCGGCCGACGCCTTCACCATTACGGGATAGCCGACGGCACGCGCGCTCCGCACCGCCGCCTCGGCGTCCGGGATTTCCCCCGCATCGCCTGGCACCACCGGCACGCCCGCCCGCGCCGCCAGGCGCTTGCTCTCGATCTTGTCGCCCATCGCCGCAATGGCGGCCGCGCCGGGGCCGACAAATGTCAGCCCCGCCGCCTCGACCGCCTCCACGAAGCCGGCATTCTCGGCGAGAAAGCCGAACCCCGGATGCACCGCCTCCGCGCCGGCCTCCACCGCCGCCCGGACGATGCGCGTGCCGTCGAGATAGCTCTCCGACGGCGCGGACCCGCCGATGGCGACCGCCTCGTCGGCCATGCGCACATGCAGCGCGTCCGCATCCGCTTCCGAAAAGACCGCGACCGTGCCGATGCCGAGGCGCCGGGCTGTGCGGATGATCCGGCAGGCGATCTCGCCGCGGTTGGCGATCAGCAGCTTGCCGAAGGGAGGGTCCTGCGCGTCCATTGCCCGCCCGGCCTCAAGCCTCGATGACGGCGACTTCCTGGCCTTCCTCGACAGCCTCGCCTTCCTCGACCAGAATCTCGACCACCCGGCCCGCGGCCGGCGCTCCGACCGGAATCTCCATCTTCATCGATTCCAGAATGACGATCGGGTCCTCCTCGCCAACCTCGCTGCCGATCTCGGCCTCGATCTTGAACACCGTCCCCGGAATCTCGGACAGCACCGGCATCCTCGCCATCGGCCTCCCCCCTCAGTCTCTTTCCTCTCTGTTAGGCGGGCAGGGCGGAAAGCGCAAGAAGGCGAGCGCCGTGCGGCCGTATTGCCGCCGGTCGATGACGCCGGGCAGGTCCGGCTTTTCCTCCCGACCGGTCTCGACGACGGCCAGCGCGCCGGCGCGAAGCCAGCCCTCGCGGCCAAGCGCGGCGAGCGCCGGCGCAGCCAGCCCGGAACCCCAGGGCGGGTCGAGCCAGGCAATGTCATAGGAAGCGGGCGCCGGGCCGGGACAGACGGCGTCGCGGGCGTGAACCGCGCCCGCGACGCCGACATTGCGCCGCAGCAGGTCGAGCGCGGCCGGGTCGCGCTCGATGAAGCCCGCCCGCGCCGCGCCGCGCGACAGCGCCTCCAGCCCGACTGCGCCCGTGCCGGCGAAGACATCGAGGAAGGCCGCGCCCCGGAGCGGCGGCCCGAAGCCGGCATGGAGGAGCCGGTTGAACGCCGCCTCGCGCACCCGTTCGCCGGTCGGGCGCACGGAACGGCCGACCGGCGCAGCAAGCCGCCGCCCCCGCCAGATCCCGCCGACAATGCGTATCACAGCGCCGTTTCGAAGAGGGGAACGGGGTGTCTCCCCGCTTGTCGAGCAGGACCCGATGACGTAGGCTTCATGGAAGCGTCCAACATGCATCGAAACGCGGGTCCGAGTGTCGCTCGCTTCTTCAACAGAGGTCAATGGAGGCCACCCATGCGCAAAGTGCTTGCAACATTCGCCGCGCTGCTCGCAGTCACGGCGACAGCAGAGGCAGCCGACATCAAGATCGGGGTCATGGCAGGCTTTACCGGCCCGATCGAATCGCTGACGCCCGACATGGCGGCAGGAGCGGAACTCGCGATTGCGGAAGTCCATGACAGCAAGGCGCTGCTGGGAGGCGCCGCCGTGACCGCAGTGCGCGGCGACACGACTTGCATCGATTCGGCAGCCGCAACGGCGGCGGCGGAGCGGCTGATTACCGCCGACAGGGTGAACGCCATTGTCGGCGGCGACTGCTCGGGCGTGACGACGGCGATCCTGCAGAATGTGGCGATGCCGAACGGCGTGGTTATGATCTCGCCGTCCGCCACCTCGCCGGCCCTGTCCACCCTGGAGGACAACGGCCTGTTCTTCCGCACTTCGCCGTCGGACGCCCGGCAGGGCCAGGTGCTTTCCGAAGTGATGATGGAGCGGGGCGTCAAGAGCATCGCGATCACCTATACCAACAATGATTACGGCAAGGGCCTGGCCGACAGCGTCGAGACCAATTTCAAGGCCATGGGCGGTGAGGTGACGATTTCGGCCGCCCATGAAGACGGCAAGGGCGACTACTCGGCCGAGGTCGCGGCGCTGGCCGCTGGGGGCGGTGATGTGCTCGTCGTCGCCGGCTATCTCGACCAGGGCGGCAAGGGCGTCATCCAGGCGGCGCTCGACACAGGCGCGTTCGACACCTTCGTCCTGCCCGACGGCATGGTCGGCGACAGCCTTGTCGAGGCCATCGGCGCGGACCTGAACGGCTCTTTCGGCACCCTTCCGGGCACGGACAGCACGGGCGCGGCGACATTCGCCGACATGGCCAAGGCCGCAGGATTCAAGGCTGGACCCTATACCGGCGAATCCTATGACGCCGCCGCATTGATCCTGCTCGCCATGCAGGCCGCCGGCTCGGGCGACAGCGCCAAGCTGATGGGCAAGGTGATGGATGTCGCCAATGCGCCGGGCGAGCAAATCCATCCGGGCGAACTGGCCAAGGCGCTCGGCATTCTCGCGGATGGCGGCGATGTCGATTATGTCGGCGCCAGCGCGGTCGAACTGATCGGGCAGGGCGAGAGCGCCGGCAATTACCGCGAAATCGCTGTCGAGGACGGCAAGATCACCACGGTGCGGTTCCGCTGAAGATGAACGGGCGGCAGGCTCCGAAGCCTGCCGCCCGGCTCTGCTGCGCCGTTCGCCGGGGGAAGCCGCTCCGCCGCGGGGCGGCCGCCCGGCGTTTCGCGGCTGCGCCGGGCAGATGATCCGCGTCGAGGGCGTCTCCAGGCGTTTCGGCGGCGTGGCAGCCGTGGACGGCGTCAGCCTCGCCGTCGAGCCCGGGTCGATCACCGGGCTGATCGGGCCCAACGGCGCCGGCAAGACCACCCTGTTCAACCTGATCGCCGGCGAGATCCGGCCCGACGCCGGGCGGATATTTCTTGGCGGCGAGGATATCACCGGCCTCCCGCCGCACCGGCTGTTCCATCGGGGCCTGCTCCGCACATTCCAGATCGCCCACGAATTCTCGACGCTCACCGTCCGCGAGAACCTGTTGACGGTGCCGGCCCACCAGACCGGGGAGAGTCTTCTGGGCGCGTGGCTGCGCCCCGGAAGGGTCCGCGAGGAGGAGCGCGCGAACCGCGACAAGGCCGACGACGCCATTGCCTTTCTCGGCCTCGAGCGCGTCGCCGACGAGTTGGCCGGCAATCTGTCCGGCGGCCAGAAGAAGCTGCTGGAGCTGGGCCGCACCATGATGGCCGATGCCCGTATCGTGCTTCTCGACGAGGTCGGCGCGGGCGTCAACCGCACCCTGCTGCGCAAGATTTCCGAGTCCATTTTTCGCCTCAACCTCGAACGCGGCTACACCTTCTGCATGATCGAGCACGACATGGAGTTCATCTCCCGTCTCTGCGACCCGGTGATCGTGATGGTCGAGGGCGCGGTGCTGACCCAGGGGCCGGCCGACAGGGTCATGGCCGACGAGGCGGTGATCGAGTCCTATCTGGGCCGGGGCGCGGCCGGGCATGTCCCGGACCGAAGCCGGCGGCAGCCGTGAGCTATCTCCAGGGGGCGGACATGACCGGCGGCTATGGCGGCGCCGACATTCTCCGCAATTGCACGATTGCCGTGGACCGGGGCGAGATCGCGGTCATCGTCGGCCCCAACGGGGCGGGCAAATCGACGGCGATGAAAGCGCTGCTCGGCATGGTGCAGCTTCGGTCCGGCGCGGTCCAGCTCGACGGCGAGGACATCACCGGCCTTTCGCCCCAGGCCCGGGTCGGACGCGGCATGGCGTTCGTGCCGCAGACAGACAATGTGTTCGTCACCCTGACAGTCCGCGAAAACCTGGAAATGGGCGCGTTTCTGCGGCGCGACGACATAACCGGCACCATGGAGCAGGTGTTCGACCTTTTCCCGGCGCTGAAGGCGTTGCACGGCCGGGCGGCGGGCGAACTCTCCGGCGGCCAGCGCCAGCAGGTCGCCGTCGGGCGCGCGCTGATGACCCGCCCGGCCGTGCTGCTTCTGGACGAGCCGACGGCGGGCGTCTCCCCGATCGTGATGGACGACCTGTTTGAACGCATGATCGAGATCCGCAAATCCGGCATCGCCGTGCTGATGGCCGAGCAGAACGCCCGCCAGGCGCTGGCCATCGCCGATAGGGGTTATGTGCTTGTCACCGGCGAAAACCGCTTCACCGACAGCGGCAGCGCCCTGCTGGCGAATGCGCAGGTCCGCCGGTCGTTTCTGGGAGGGTAGGCCGGGCCATGCTGCTCGACATGGCGAATGCGCTCGTCCTGCTCGGCAATTATGTCATCGTGCCCGGCCTCGCCTATGCCGCGCAGCTCGCGCTGGGCGCGCTCGGCATCACGCTGGTGTTCGGCATATTGCGCTTTGCGAACCTCGCTCACGGCGATCTCATGGCGTTCGGCACCGCGGGCGCGATCCTTGCCACCTGGCAGCTACAGGCCTGGGGCGTCGGAATCCACCCGCTGCCGACGGCCCTGCTGGCCCTGCTCTTCGGCATGGCCGCCGCAGTCGGCGCCGCGCTTGCCGCGGACCGCCTCGTGTTCCGCTTCTACCGGCGCAAGCGCAGCGCCCCCGTCGTCCTCGTCATGGCCTCGCTCGGCGTGATGTTCGTCCTGAACGGCCTGGTCCGTTTCATCATCGGCCCCGGCGACCGGCAGTTCGCGGACGGGGCGCGCTTCGTGGTCAAGGCGCGGGAATTCAAGCAGGCGACCGGCCTCAGCGAAGGCCTTTCGATCAAGACGACCCAATGCCTTACCATCGCCGTTGCTCTTGTGGTGGTCTGGGCCTTGTTCCGGTTCCTGCAGCGCACACGCACCGGAAAGTCGATGCGGGCCTATTCCGACAATGAAGACCTGGCGCTGCTGTCGGGGATCGACCCCGAGCGCGTGGTGCTCGTCGCCTGGGCGATTGCGGCCTCGCTGGCCGCGATCGCCGGCACGCTTTACGGGCTGGACAAGAGCTTCAAGCCGTTCACCTATTTCCAGCTCCTGCTGCCCATGTTCGCGGCCGCCATTGTCGGCGGCATCGGGCAGCCGGTCGGCGCCGTTGTCGGGGCGGTCATCGTGGCCTTCTCGGAGGTCACGGTGACCTACGCCTACAAGAAGTTCCTGGGCTATCTGCTGCCGGAAGCCTGGCGGCCCGACGGCCTCGCGCAGCTTCTCTCGACCGATTACAAATTTGCGGTCTCGTTTGTCATCCTGGTGCTTGTGCTGATCGTCCGGCCGTCCGGCATTTTCCGGGGGCGGGTGCTGTGAACCCGGCGCTGCGGAATTGCGCCGCCGTCGCGGCGGTCGGGGCAGGCCTTGCCGCCGTCGGCTTCGGCCAATCCTGGTCGCTGGCGCTGACCATCGCCAATCTCTGCCTCATCTCCGCGCTGATGTCGCTCGCGGTCAACATCCAGTGGGGTTATGCGGGCCTCTTCAATATCGGCATCATGGGGTTCGCCGCGCTTGGCGGCCTCGCCGGCGTGCTCATCTCCAAGCCTCCCGTGCCGGCGGCCTGGGCCGCAGGCGGCTGGAGCCTGCTGTTCGCGGCGCTGGTGCTGTTTGCCGCCGCTGCTGCTGCATTCGCGGTCGCCCGGTTCCTGCCGCGCGGCCGCTGCCGCGTGCTCGCGCTGGCGGTCATTGCGGCGGCCGGCTTCTTCGGCGCCAGCCTGTTCTTCGACCCGGCGGTCGATGCCATCGAGGCCGTGGAGCCGGCCAAGACCGGCTATCTCGGCGGCCTCGGCCTGCCCATCATCCTGTCCTGGTTCGTCGGCGGGGCGTTTGCCGCCGCTGCCGCCTTCGTGATCGGCCGCATCGCCCTCGGGCTGCGCTCGGACTATTTCGCCATCGCCACACTCGGCATCGCCGAGATCATCATCGCGGTGCTCAAGAACGAGGACTGGCTGACGCGCGGCGTCAAGAATGTCACCGGGCTCGGCCGGCCGGTGCCCTATGAGGTGGATCTGCAGCAGGATCCGCGGTTCGTGGATTTCGTCGCCGTGCTGCACAGCGGCACGCTGGAGACGCTGGCGGGCGAAGAAAGCGCGCTCGCGCTCCGCGAATTCGCGATCCAGTCCTCGAGCCTGTTCGTGAAGCTCTGCTATGCGGGCCTCTTCCTGGCGGTGCTCGCGGTCGTGTTCTGGTTGTCGGAGCGGGCGCTGCATTCCCCCTGGGGCCGGATGATGCGCGCGATCCGCGACAACGAGACCGCCGCCGCCGCCCTGGGCAAGGACGTCACGCGCCGGCACCGTCAGGTCTTCATCCTGGGGTCGGCCGCGGTCGGCGTTGCGGGCGCCATGTTGACCACGCTCGACGGCCAGTTCACGCCGGGCAGCTATCAGCCGCTGCGGTTCACCTTTCTCATCTGGGTCATGGTCGTTGTCGGCGGCTCCGGCAACAATCTGGGCGCGGTGCTCGGCGGCTTCCTGGTCTGGTTCGTCTGGATCGAGGCGGAGCCGGCCGGCCTCTGGCTGATGCAGGCGCTGACGTCCGGCCTTTCGGCCGGCAGCGGCCTGCGCGAGCATCTGCTTGACAGCGCGCCGCATATGCGCCCGCTGGTCATGGGCCTCATTCTGATCCTCGTCATGCGCTTCCGCCCCGACGGCCTCATCCCCGCGCGAAGCGGCGCCGGTCGGTAGCCGGGGAGGCCGGGGGCAAGGTCTTTGCCGGCCGACAGGCTGCCGGATACCATCCGGCAGCGGAAGCAGGGCGCAACAGCAGACGGGAGCGGCACCATGGACGATCTGCAGGGGTTTCTGAAACGCATTCCGAAGGCGGAGCTTCACTGCCACCTGCTCGGGACCGTGCGCAAGGCGACGATGAAAGCGATGGCGGCCCGCAACGGGGCGCGCACGACCGAAGAGCAGATCGAGGCGTTCTACATTCGCGGCGACAAGCCCGTCGGCGTGCTCGCGATCTTCCGCGAGATGGAAGCCCATATCCTGAAGACGCCCGATGATTTCCGGCAAATCGCCTATGAATATCTGGAGGACGCCGCCGGACATTCGGTCCGCTATGCCGAGATCTACTGGAACCCGACCGGCAATCTGCGGCATACGGGGCTGCCCTACCGGGCGTTGCAGGCCGCCATCCTCGCCGGCATGGCGGATGCCGAGCGGGATTTCGGCATAAGGAGCGGGCTTGTCCCCAGCATTGACCGGGAAGCGCCGCCCGAAGACGCGGTCGAGATGGTGCGGCAGATGGCAGGCAGCCGGGACGCCCGCGTGCCGGGCATCGGCATCGACTATCGCGAAGTGGACAACCCGCCGGAGAAATTCGCCGACGCTTACGCGCTCGCCAGGGAGGCCGGCTTCCGGCTGACCGCCCATGCGGGCGAGTTCGGCATGCCCTGGAACAATGTCGAAGCCGCGCTCGACCTCCTGCAGGTCCAGCGGCTCGACCACGCCTATACGGTTCTGGACAATCCGGCGCTGACGGCCCGCTGCGCGCGTGAGGGCATCGTCATCACCGTCGTGCCGACCAACAGCTATTATCTGCGCACGCTCGACAAGGCCGAATGGGCAAAGGCGCATCCGATCCGCCGCATGGGCCGGGCCGGGCTGCGTATCCACCCGAACACGGACGACCCCGCCTTCCACCAGACCGACCCGACCCGCTGCTGGCTGAGCATGGCGGTCGATTTCGGCTATTCGCTCGCCGACCTCCGGGCCTTCATGCTGAACGGCCTCGACGGCGCCTGGATCGATAACGGGCTGCGCACGCGCTGGAAGCAGGAATGGGCCGCCGAATTCGACCGCCTGGCAGCAGAACACGGGGCCCCGCCGCCGGCCCCTCAATCCCCGTCCGGATAGTCGGCCGGCCGCACCAGCCGGGTGAGCGTGCCCGCGCCGATCGCATTCCATGCCGCTGCGTCGAACTTCAGCACTGCGAGGCCGGCGGTCGGCATACCGAGGGCGAGGCGCGCGAGAGCGGCGGGGTCGCCCTCCCGCGCGAGCAGGCGTCCGGCCTCTGAGATCGCCGGGTTGTGCCCGATCACCAGCACGCGGGAGAGGCTCGCCGGCGCCGCCGCGCGGGCCAGCGCCAGCACTTCCGGCGTATGGCCGTCATAGAGCTCGGGGGCGAACCGCACCGCCGCGCCGTCTTCCAGGCCGAGGCCGTCCAGGGTTTCCCGCGTGCGCCGCGCGTCCGAACACAGCACAAGCTCCGGCAGCAGCCCTTCGGCGGCGAGATAGCGCCCGGCCGCCGCAGACTGCCGGCGGCCCCGCCCCGTCAACCCCCGGCTGTGGTCCGGCGCGCCGACGCCCGCCTTGGCGTGGCGCAGCAGCAGCAGCGTCTTCATCGCCCTCTGCCCCTGCCGGGCGGCTCAGAAGCGGATGACGCTGCGAATCGACCGGCCCTCATGCATCAGGTCGAAGGCAGTGTTGATCCCGTCGAGGCCCATGGTGTGGGTCACCATGTCGTCGATCTCGATCTTCCCGTCCATATACCAGTCCACGATCTTCGGCACGTCGCGGCGCCCCTTGAAGCCGCCGAAGGCGGTGCCCTTCCAGACCCGCCCGGTGACAAGCTGGAAGGGGCGGGTGGAAATCTCCTGCCCCGAGCCTGCGACGCCGATGATGATGCTCTCGCCCCAGCCGCGATGGGCGCATTCCAGCGCCTGGCGCATGGTCTCCACCAGCCCGATGCACTCGAAGGAATAGTCCGCGCCGCCGCCGGTGAGATCGACCAGATAGGGCACCAGGTCGCCCTCGACCTCCTTCGGATTGACGAAATGGGTCATGCCGAACCGTTCGGCGCGCGGCGCCTTGGAGGGGTTGATATCGACCCCGACGATCATGTTGGCGCCGGAGAGCCGGGCGCCCTGGATCACGGAGAGGCCGACGCCGCCAAGCCCGAAGACGACGACATTGGCGCCCGGCTCCACGCCGGCGGTATTGAGCACCGCGCCGAGGCCCGTGGTGACGCCGCAGCCGATCAGGCAGACCTTGTCGAAAGGCGCGTCCTCGCGGACCTTGGCCGCTGCGATCTCCGGCATCACGGTGTGGTTGGCGAAGGTCGAGGTGCCCATATAGTGGAACAGCGGCTCGCCCCCGATGGAGAAGCGGCTGGTGCCGTCCGGCATCACGCCTTGGCCCTGGGTCTCGCGGATCGCGACACAGAGATTGGTCTTGCCGGACAGGCAGAATTTGCACTGGCGGCATTCCGGCGTGTAGAGCGGGATCACATGGTCGCCCGGCTTGAGCGAGGTGACGCCCGGCCCGGTATCGACGACCACGCCCGCCCCCTCATGGCCCAGAATGGCGGGGAACAGGCCCTCGGGGTCGGCGCCGGACAGCGTGTAGGCGTCGGTATGGCACACGCCGGTCGCCTTGATCTCGACCAGAATCTCGCCCTCGCGGGGGCCGTCCAGTTCCACGGTCTCGATACTGAGCGGCTTGCCGGCTTCCAGGGCTACGGCGGCGCGGGTCTGCATGAGCGGCGTCCTCCCGATTATGCGCGCAAGCGGCATCCAGCCTAGCGGCGTTTCACGGGCGGTCAATCGCTCTGTTGCAGCGGCCGCGCCCCGGTTTGAACCGAAGGCAGTCGCAGCAGGTTTGCAGGAGGCGGGCCCCGGAAGGCCCATGGCGCCTGCCTTCGTTTCAAACGGCGGCACCGGCCAACAGGCGGAAGCTGGTATCGCGCTGCTGCGAATTCGCTATTGTCGGCGGCGAACCTCAGAGCAAGGAGAGCGATCCGATGCCGGACAGCAGCCTGCAGATCATGAAACTCGCCCACGCAACCGCCGAATCCGCGCCGCAGGTTCCCGGACGGCGCGACTTCTTCAAATACCGCGATCTCGGCGTCACCGAAGCCAGCATCGGGAAGATGCGCGCCCAGACCATGACCGCAATCCGGGGCATGACCGAGCCGACCGGCTGGCACTACCATGAATGCGAGGGCCAGTTCGTCTATGCGCTCAAGGGCTGGGTCGATCTGGAATTCGAGACCGGCGAGACGCTGCGCATCAATGCAGGCGAGTCGCTGTTCATTCCGGGCGGCCTGAAGCACAACGAAATCGCGACCTCGGACGATCTCGAGATCCTCGAGCTGTCCATTCCGGCGGAGATGGGCACGGTTCCCTGCGAGCCGCCGGCCTGATCTAGCGGGCGGCGATCGGGCGCTCGCGGCGGAGCGCCCTGCCGGGCCGGGCGCCGGTGGGTCCGCCGTCGGACCAGACCGCCTCGCCCGCCACCAGAACCGTGTGAATGCCCTCCGCCGGCGCAAGCGGGTTCTCGAAGCTGGCCTTGTCGATCACGGTCTCCGGGTCGAACAGGCAGAGGTCGGCAATGGCGCCGGGCTTGAGGACGCCGCGTTCGTCGAGCCCGAAACGGTCTGCCGGCAGGCCGGTCATGCGGCGCACGGCCTCCTCCAGCGGCATCAGGCCGAGTTCGCGGCTGTAATGGCCCAGCACGCGCGGGAAGGTGCCCCAGAGACGGGGGTGGGGCCGCGGGTCGTGCGGAATGCCGTCCGACCCGATCATCGCCCGCGGCGACCGGAGCACGCGCTGCACATCCGCCTCCGACATGGCGAAATAGATCGCGCCGGCCGGCAATAGCCGCTCCGCCATCTCGATCTCCGAGACGCCGTGCTCGGCGGCGATGTCGGAAAGGTCGCGGCCCGCAGCCTCCGGATACGGCTCGGACCAGGTGACGACGACCCGCTCGGAGTCGCCAAGACGGTCCGGCAGCAGCACGGTCGAGCTTGCGGAATAGGGATAGACGTCCAGCGAAACTTCCTGTTCGGCGGCGGCGGCGTCGATCATCGGCAGGGAGCGGGCGGTCTTGCCGTGATTGGCAGGGCCCGACGCCTTGTGGTGGGAGAGCACGACAGCGAGGCCGGCGCGCCGGCCGATGGTCAGCGCTTCGTCCACCGACTCCTCCAGATAGGCGCCTTCATCCCGCAAATGGGTGGCGTAGAGGCCGCCATACCGCGCCGCCGCTTCCGCCAGCGCCACGATCTCGTCCGTGGTCGAGGCCCGTGCAGGCGGATAGAAGAGACCCGTCGAGAAGCCCACCGCGCCGGCCTGCATCGCCTGCTCGATGCCGGCGCGCATCCGCGCGGTTTCCGCGTCGTTGGCCGGCCGGTCGAGCGCCGCCATATGCTGGATGCGCAGCGTCTGATGGCCGACCAGAAAGAGGCCGTTGACGGTCGGCCGCCGGCTGTCCAGCGCCTCCAGATAGGAGCCGAAGGTCGGGAACCGGTAATCGCTTTCGCCGCCCAGAAGGTTCATCGGCGCCGGCGGGTTTCCGGTCGGCGTGAAGGGCGCGAGCGAGATGCCGCAATTGCCGGCCACGACGGTTGTCACGCCCTGGCTGGCCTTGGCGGCCATGTCGCCGTCCAGAAGCGCCCGGTCGTCATGGGTGTGGACATCGATGAAGCCGGGCGCAATGGCGAGGCCGCGCGCATCGATCTCCGCTTCGGCCGATGCGCCGTCGAGCGCGCCGACCCGGGTGATGCGCCCGCTGTCCACGGCGATGCCGCCCGGAAACGCCGGGGCGCCGGTGCCGTCGATAATCCTGCCGCCCCGGATGATCAGATCATGGCGCATCGCACGCCTCCTCCCGCTGTCCGCCAGTGTTCTCTAGCCGGTATCGGCCGTCCATGACAATGGCGGCCGAACCCGGCTAACATGCGCCGAGGGCCGCCGGAAACCGAGAAGGGGTGCCAATCATGGCCGTTCGCGCGATCGGCGACATCGCCATCCACCGGGTCGAGGAGAATGCCGGCCCCTCCTTCCTGCCGGGGCAGCTCTACCCGGACTGGACGCCCGGCCATCTGGAGAAGCACCGCAGCTGGATGGTGCCGCGCGCCTTCCATGAGCGCAGCGGGCGCCTGGTGATGAGCCTGCATAGCTGGCTGCTGCGCACGCCGCGCCACACGATTCTGGTGGATAGCTGCGTCGGCAACGGCAAGAGCCGGTCGCGCAAGATGTGGCACAATCTGAACACGCCGTGGCTGGACCGGCTGCAGGCGGCCGGTGTTGCTCCCGAAGAGGTCGATTATGTCCTCTGCACGCATCTGCATACCGACCATGTCGGCTGGAATACCAGGCTCGAGGACGGCCGCTGGGTTCCGACCTTCCCGAATGCGAAATATCTGATCGGCAAGATCGACTACCAGTACCGGACCCAACGCCTCGAACTAGACCCGAACGACAATTCGATGGACGGCGCGTTCGCCGACAGCGTCCTGCCGGTTGTCGAGGCGGGGCAGGCGGTCATGGTCGAGGACGGATACCGCATCGACGATGCGATGCTGATCGAGGCGGCCCCCGGCCACACTCCCGGCCATGTCACCATGGCGCTCGCCTCGGCGGGAGAGGAGGCGCTGTTTGTCGGCGACATCATGCACCACCCGATCCAGGTGTATGAGCCGCACTGGAACTCGGCATTCTGCGAGTGGCCGGACCATGCGGCGGTCACCCGCCGGCGGGTGCTGGAGCGGGTGGCCGACCGGCCGGTGCTGCTGATGCCGGCGCATTTCCCGGACCCGTCCTGCGGCCATGTGCAGAGCGCCGGCGGCGGCTTCCGCTTCCGCTTCGCGGACTGAGCCCCGGCGCGCCGCTTCCTCGCCCCATGCCCGATTCGCCGAATGCCGGCCGCTACCCCTGGGTGGTCTGCTTCACCTCGCTGATGCTGGTGTTCTTCGGCCAGGGCGCGATGTTCGTGCTGAATGTCGAGCTGAAGCCGATTGCCGAGAGCATGGGCTGGCCGCGCGAGCTGCCCTCGCTCGGATACACCGCCGCCTTCTTCGGCGCCGGCCTCGGGGCGCTCTATTTCGGCCCGCTGTCGGAGCGCTTCGGCATGGGCAATGTCGCTCTGATCGGCGCCTTGTCGATTGGCTGCGGCACCTTCCTTGCCGGCTATGTCGAGACCCCCGGCCAGTTGCTGCTGATCTTCGGCCTGCTGATCGGCCTGTTCGGCAACGCCTGCATGTTCGCGCCGCTGATCGCGCATGTGACGCGCTGGTTCGACCGCAATCGGGGGCTGGCGCTCGGCATCGCCACGGCCGGGCAAAGCCTGGGCGGCGCGATCTGGCCCTCGATCATTACCTGGCTCGACGGCGCGGTCGGCTGGCGCGACACCTTCCACATATACGGCCTGTTGTGTTTCGTGGTCATGGTGCCGCTGACCCTGCTGCTGCGCCGCCCGGCGCCGCTGATGGCTGCCGCTAGCCCGCGCAACGCCACGCCCGACGGGCGCGCCTTCGGCCTGCCGGGCGGCGTGGCGACGGCGGTGTTGTGCGCGGCGATTGTCGGCTGCTGCATTCCGATGTCGATCCCGCTTGTGCATCTCAAGGCCTATGGCAGCGATCTCGGCCTTGCCCCGCAGGCGGCTGCGGCCGCGCTCTCCCTGGCCCTGTTCGCCAGCCTCGCCTCGCGCGTGTTCGGCGGGATGCTGGCGGACCGTATCGGCGGGCTCAGGACGCTGCTGATCGGCTCGACCATCCAGTGCGTGACGCTGGCTGCGGTCTCGCAGGCCCGCGAAATGTGGTCGCTCTACGCCGTCTGCATTGCGTTCGGCCTCGGTTACGGCGGCATCATCGCCATGTATGCCTATATCGTGCGGGAGTATTTCCCGCCCGCCGGCGCGACGCGGCGCATCGCCTGGGTCTATCTCTTCGGCACGTTCGGCATGGCGGCCGGAGGCTGGCTCGGCGGGCGGTTGTTCGACGCGACGGGCAGCTATGAGGCGGCCTTCCTGAGCGGCGCGGCGGTCAACGCCGTGCAACTTGTCATCCTCACCGCCCTTCTGCTTCGCGCCCGCCCGGCGCTGCGGCCGCTGGCGGCGTGACCGCCCGCCGGCGACAGGCGGTGCGCCCGCCGTTATTGTCGGGATTTTCCGAACATGCTAACGGCTCGGTTCCATGAAGCCTGCGACAGTCTCTCCCGTTCGCCTCGGCGCCCCGGACCGCCGGACCTTCGCCGCACTGGGCGAGCGCCTGCAGGCCTCGGTGCTGGGCCAGGGGCAGGCGGCCGAGCATTTGCTGATCGCCCTGCTCGCCGACGGCCATGTCCTGCTGCAAGGCGCGCCCGGCCTCGCCAAGACGCGCCTTGCGCGCGCGCTCGCGGATACGGTCGAGGGCGTGTTCCGGCGCATCCAGTTCACGCCGGACCTGTTGCCGAGCGATCTGATCGGGGCTTCGATCTACCGCGCGGAGACGCATGAATTCGAGTTCCGGCCGGGCCCGGTATTCGCCAATTTCGTCCTCGCCGACGAGATCAACCGGGCGCCGGCGAAGGTGCAGTCGGCGCTGCTGGAGGCGATGGAGGAGCGGCAGGTTTCCAGCGGCGACGAGACCTGGCGGCTGGAGCCGCCCTTCTTCGTCGTTGCAACGCAGAATCCCATCGAGCATGACGGCACCTGGGACCTGCCGCAGGCCCAGCTCGACCGGTTCCTGATGCAGATCGACCTGGACTATCCGCCGGCGGAGGTCGAGCGGCGCATCCTGGATCTCGCGGTTGTCGAGGCGGAGCAGGCATTCGGGCCGCCGGCCGCCGCGCTGCCGCCGCTTGGCAAGGCGGAACTCCACGCCGCCAAGGCGGCGGTGGCCGGGATCTGGCTGTCGGAGCCGATACGGGACTATATCGTGCGGCTTGTGGCGGGCACGCGGGACGACCCGGCGCGGATCGAAGGCGTCGGGGCGCATCTGTCGCATCCGGCGTCGCCGCGCGGCACGATCATGCTGGCGCGCACGGCGCAGGCGCGCGCCTGGCTCCGCGGACGCGACCATGTGCTGCCGGAGGATGTCCAGGCCCTGGCGAAGGACGTGCTGCGGCACCGGGTCGGCCTCACCTACCGGGCGGAGGCCGACGGCGTCGAGGCCGGCGCGGTCATCGACGCGCTGCTTGGCGCGGTCGATGTGGTTTGACCGCAAGCCGGCGGCGTCGGCGGCCGGTCTCACGCTGGAGGAGCTGGCGGCCGTCCGTCCGGCCTATCTGCGCGGCGAGCCGGAGCCCGGCCGGCGCGGGCCGGACGGCGAGCGCGCGGGCCGGGGCCGCGCCCGCAGCCTCGATTTCGACGGGATCGGCCCCTATGCGCCGGGCGACGATGTGCGGCGCATCGACTGGCGGGCCACGGCGCGCAGCGGCCGCGTCCAGGTAAGGCAATTCGCGGCCCAGTCGCGCCGCGTCCGCATTATCGTGCTCGATCTTCATGCCGGGCTCTGGTTCGGCGCGCGCACGCGGCTGATGGCGAAGACGGCCGTGCTGACCGCAGCGCGCCTGGCGTGGGAGTCCTGCATCCTGAACGAACGGGTCGGCGTTGTGCTGCCGGGTGGGGAGGAAATCGGCGTCCGGCGGGGCCGGCGCCATGTGCTGCGGCTGCTGGACCAGCTGCGGCGGGACTATGAAACCCGCCGCAACGCCCCGGCCGGCGATCTGGCGGGGGCGGTCGAGGCGGCCGGGGCCATGCTGGGCGCCGGCGACGAGATCTGCGTTGTCAGCGACTTCGCCGCAACCCCGGCGGCCCTGCTGCAGCGCACGGCGGGGCTGGCGGAAATCCGCGTCTTGCGGGCGTTTGTCGTCGAGGAGGCGGCATTGCGCCATCCATTGCCTGCGGGCCGGTATCCGTCGAACCCGGCCGGCGGGGCCGGGCGCGAAGTGTTCGTGCTGGATGCGCGGCGCGGCGCAACCGGCCCGGCGGAGGCCGAGCGCATCCGGACCGCCCGCCGCCGCGCGCTTTGGGACGGCGGCTGGGAAGTGATCGACGCGCTCGACCTGCTGCCGGAAAGCGGCCTGCCGTGACCCCCCAGGAAATCTTGAAGGCATTGCGGGACATTCACCTGCCGGACCCGCCGGCGGCTGCCGGGGCCGTGGACCTGGCGTGGGAGCCGTTCGCGGTTCTGGGCGCGGTTGCCCTGCTGCTGCTGGCGGCGGCCTGGCGCCGCCGCAGGGGTTGGCGGCGGGAAGCGCTGCGCGAATTGCGCGCCGGCGGCCGGGCGCGCCCGGCCGCCGCGCAATGGCCGCTCATGCTGGACCTGCTGCGCCGTATCCCGGCGCCCCGCGGCGCGCAGCCGCCGCCTGAATGCGTTTTCCTGCCTCCCGGCCGGGTCGGGGAGAAGGAGATATCGGCGCTCCGCAAGCATATCCGCCGAATGGTCGGGCGGTGATCGAGTTCGAGCGCCTCTGGGCCCTGGCGCTGCTGCCGCTGCCGATCGCGGCCTGGCTGCTGCTTCCTGCGCTGCCGGCGCGCGCGGCGCTGCGCATTCCGGCAAGCGTCCGCGGGCATCTGGCGGCGCTGACCGGCGCAGCGGGCGGCGGGCGCATCGCCTTGCCGCGCGGTGCGGTTCCGCTGGTCCTCGGCTGGCTGGCGCTGGTGACGGCGCTTGCCGGACCGTTCTCGAAGGGCGCCCCGCTGCTGGAGCCGACGGGCCGCGACCTGCTGATCGCGATCGACCTTTCCGCCAGCATGGCCGAGCGGATGGCGGCGGCGGACGGCGCGGCGGCGCGCCAGGCCGATGTGGTCCGGCACAACCTGCGCGACTTCATCGGCCGGCGGCAGGGCGACCGCATCGGGCTGATCGGTTTCGCCAGCAAGGCGTATCTGGTGGCGCCGCTCGGCTTCGACACACGGGCTGCTGCGGCAGTCCTCGACGAGCTCGGCATCGGGCTGCCGGGCAGGCGCACCGATCTCGGCCAGGCCATCGGCCTCGCGGTGCAGGTGTTCCGGCGCCAACCCGCGGGCGACCGCATCCTGCTGATCGTGTCCGACGGCGAGACCAATGCGGGGGACATCGCCGCCCGCGACGCCGCCCGGCTGGCCGCCGGGGAACGGATCGCAATCCACACCATCGGTTTTGCGGGCGAGATCGAAAGCGGCAATGCCGATTTTCTGCGCGCAATCGCGGCGGAAACCGGCGGGCGCTATTTCGAGGCGGCTTCGCCGGCGGCGCTCGAGGCGGCGCATCGGGAGATCGCGCGCCTCGAGCCGGTGAGCCGCAAGACCCGGCAATTGACCAGCGACTGGAGCTGGGTGCCGCTCGCCGTTGCGCTGGCGGCCCTCGCATGGACGGGATGGCTGGAGGTCCGGGACCCGTGACTTTCGCTGAACCGCTTGCCCTGCTGCTTCTGCTGCCGGTCGCGGCGGCGGCGCTGCTGTTGCACCGGCGGCCGGCGGCCGCATCGCGCCGCTTGCCCGGCGCCTGGCGGCGGCTTGTCGAACCCGCCCTCCGGTCGGCGCTCGCCGACGGCATTGTCGGCGGCGGCGGCGGACAGGCGCGGCTGGCCGCCGCCGCGGCGGTGTTGCTGGTGCTGGCGCTCGCCAGGCCGCTGGTCGATCTGGGCAATGCGCCGGACTACGCCAATCTCGCCGGGCGGGTCGTTGTGGTGGACCTCGGCGCCGGCGCCGGCGCGCAGGATGCGAAACTTGCTGCAGCCGGTCTGGTTGGCGCGGCGGGGCCCGTGCCGACGGCGATCGTCGCTGCCGCCGGCGAGGCCTATACCGTGGTGCCGTTGACCACCGACCAGGCCCATCTGGAGCGGTATCTCCGGGTGCTGACGCCGGAGATTATCCCCGTTGCCGGGCGGGCGCTGCATACCGGTCTGGCCCATGCCGAGGCGCTGCTGCGCGGGGCCGGCATCGCCGTCGGCCAGATTGTGCTTGTCTCCGGCGGTCCGGCGCCGGCGCATGACGTCGATATTGCGCCCTCGGAAACGCTGCGCGTCATGCTGGCGGCGGCGGGAAGCGCGGCGGATTGGGAGGCATTCGCCGCCGCCAATGATGCGGACGTGCGGGGGCCGCAGGATATTGCGGAAATCGCCGCCGGCCTGGAGCGGGCGGCGGAGCAGAAACTGCGCCGCAGCGCCGCCGGGTCGTTCACCGACCTCGCACCCTGGCTGACGGGGCTGGCCATGCTTGTCTGGCTCGGCTTCTTCCGCCGCCGGACGGCGCGGTGATTTTCCGCGCCGCTGCATTCGCCGTCCTGGCGGCGCTGGCGGCGGGCGCCGCCTGGCTTCTGCCGCGCGCCGGCGAGCCGCCGGACCGCTTCTCCGTTGCACTCCGCCTGCTGGAGAACGGCCGCGCCGAGGAGGCCGCCTATCTGTTCCGGACCCCTTCCTGGCGCGGCGTGGCGCAATATCGGGCGGCGCGCTACACGCGCGCGCTCGGCGAGTTCGTGCAGGAGGAGAACGTCCGCAACCTCTACAATATGGGCAACGCCTATGCGCAGCTTCACGAATGGGCCGGCGCCAAGGCGGCCTATCGCAAGGCCCTGCACCTGGACCCCGGCCACGAGGATGCCGCGCACAATCTCGACATCGTGCTGCACGCCGAAGCCCGCGAGCGGGAGATTCTCGACGAACAGCGCGCAACGCGCCGCGCGGGCCGCTGGCGCGACGGCAACCGGGAGGGCGAGGAAGAGGCCGGGGAGGGCAAGGCCGAGAAGACCGAACAGGGGGGCGACGGGGGCGGTGAATTGCGGGCGGCCAAGACCAGATCGCCCATCGGCGGCAAGAGCGACACACCGGGCGAAGGCGGCGACAGGCCGTTGTCGCGCGATGCAAAGGGCGGCGCATCGACGGGCCGCGGGGCGGAAGACGCGCAGCAGACGCTCGAAGGCGGGTCCGGCCGGGCGGCGGCCCTTCGGGAAAGCCGCCAGGAGGCGGAGGTGCTGCTGCGCCGTATCGAGGACAATCCGGCCCAGGTGCTGGCTGCGCGGCTGAAGGCCGTTCACCGGCAGCGCCGCGAGGAGGCCGCCCGATGAACCGTGCGAACCATGCAGGCGCAGCGGCGTGGATGTTGGGGATACTGGCCGCCGCCGCCCCGGCTGCGGCGCAGCTTGCCGGCCCCCAGGACCTGGAAATCCCCGAGATTCCGGCGCTGACAGTGACCGTCGATCCGCCTGAAGCCGTCGAGGACGGCGTGCCGGTCCAGAGTCAGATCCTGCTCAGGATTCAGGTCGCATCGCGTCACGCCTTCGAGGCGCTGCATCTGGACCTGCCGGAGATCGAGGGCGCGGAAACAGTGCGGATGCAGCGCCCGCGCACCCGGAAGGTCCGCTCCTATGTCGGGGAAGGCCATGTGTTCGAGACGGTGCTGGGCGTCTTTCCGACCCGCAGCGGCGTTTTGCATCTGCCGCCGGTCCGTGTGTCCGGCAGGGTGCAGCCGGAGCCCGACCGCGACCTGTCGTTCGAGGATGCGAGCCCGGACCGGCGCATCGCCGTTTCCGGCATACCGCCGGACTATGGCGACCACTGGTGGATGGCGAGTCCCAGGGTCGAGATCGAGGAAAGCTGGTCGCGGCCGCCGGACGACCTGCGGGACGGCGACATCGTGCGCCGCGAGGTCCGGGTGACCGCCTTCGGGCTGACCGCGGACCGGATGGCGCAACCCGAGCACCGCCGCACGCGCTGGGTTTCGGTCGCCGATGCCGGAACGTCGAGCCGGACCAAATATTCCGCCACCGGCGCGATCGGCGTGGTCACGCGCGCCTGGGACCTCAAAATCGAGCAGAACGGCGTCGTTTATATCGCCCCGGTCGGCATATCCTACTGGCATCCCGGCGAGCGTGCGCGCCTTCGGGCGGCAGTGCCGGGCCGGCGGCTCGAGCCGCTGCCGGCGGACCGGGAGGCGCGCATCAAGGCGTTGATGGACGAGGCGCGGCGGGCCCATGCCGGAGCGCAGGCGGTGGGCGCCGCCGTCGGAGGGGCGGCCTCGCTGTCGCTGCTTGCGGCCCTGGCGGCGTTGCTATGGCAGCTGCTTCCGACGCGGGCGGACCGCCGGCTGGCGCGAAGCTGCGCCTCGGCAGACTCGCCGGAGGCTGTCTGGCGCGCCGTTTCGGCCTGGTCCGAAGCGGCGGCACTCGACGCCGCGCAATTGCCGCCCTCCGTTTCCGACCTGGAGAAGGGATTGTTCGGCCGCACGGCTGCTGCCGTGTCCGGAGCCGATATTGCGCGCGACTGCATCCGTCTCGCGCGCCGGATGCGTCTGGCGCGTTTCGGCCGCGCGCCCCGGGCATTCGCCGACGCGCTTCTCGGGCCGCCCGCCCGCCTGCGCCCGGCGAGGAAGGGGCCGGATGCGCAGACCGGCGCCGGGACCGGCAGGAGAGAACCCGCTCCCCCGGCGGGGGAGCGGGCCGGGTGAGGGGCCGGCGGCTCGGCCCGGCGCGGGCGGCTGACGGGTCGAGCCTGTTGCGCGTCTGTCCGGGCCTGCAAGGGGAGCGCGGACTTCAAACCCGGCCGCGGCCGTTGCCCGAATAATGTTGAGCTTCCCCGTTTCTTGTCCTAGGCTCTGCGGTAATCGGTCGTGTGACTCTTGATGCTGGGGGGAGAATGGGTACGGCGCCAGGGGCCGGAAGTGAAGGCGGCAAGGCTGCGGCAGGAATGCTGGCGCGTCGGAGGGTGGTCGCCGGCGGGGTTGCCCTGGCGGCGGGGCTGGCTGTTGGCATACCGCGTTCTGCAGACGCGGCGAAGCAGGTCAAGCCCGAGAGATTGTTCACACAGCCGGGGGACCGGCTGCAGCTCATCAAGGGCGCGTTGAAGGATCAGGCGCTGCGTCCGGAGATGCTTGAGTCGGGCGCCCGCCCGGTGGAGGCGTTTCCGATGGACCCGGCGAGCGGCGTTCTGCGCCGGCGCAACCGCCTGAACCGCATTCTGGCGCTGCGGCTCGACCCTGCGGAGATGGATGAAGAGACTCGCGGCCGCAGCATCGAGGGCGTGCTGGCCTTTTCGGCGCTGTGCACCCACCGCGCCTGCACGATCAAATCATGGATGGCGGACCGGAGGCATTTGCGCTGCCACTGCCATTTGTCGGAATTCGCGGCCCTTTCAGGGGGCAGCGTGCGCAACGGACCGGCCAAGCGGCAACTGCCAATGGTTCCGCTTGGCCTGGACGAGGAGGGATTCGTCGTCGCCCTGGACGGATTCACCCGCAAGCCTGGCCCCGCGAAAAAATAGACAAAGCGGGCCGGGTGCAACAGCCGGCCTTCGGGTCCGGCGAACGAGTGGAGGAGAGCAATGCGATCACTTATGGCGGCCGTGGTTGCCGCTGCCGTTACGGGATTGGGAGGGGGCGCCCTTGCGGGCGGATTCAACCCGGTAACCGACGCAAGACTGCAGAATCCGGAGCCGGAGAACTGGCTGACCTGGCGCGGCAATTATGAAGGTTGGGGGCATTCGCCGCTCAACCAGATCAACGCTGACAATGTTGGCAATCTGGTGCCGGCGTGGAGCTACTCGACCGGCGTCACGGAAGGCCATCAGGCGCCGCCGATGGTCAATGACGGCGTGATGTATGTCTCGACGCCGCAGAACCAGGTTATCGCCCTCGACGCGGCGACCGGCACCGAACTCTGGCGCTATGTGCGCGAGCTGCCCGAAGATCTGTTCCAGCTCCATCCGACCAATCGCGGCGTCGCGCTCTATGGCGACAAGGTCTACATGGCGACCGTCGATGCCGGCGTCGTGGCGCTTGACGCCCAGACCGGCGAGGTTGTGTGGGATGTGATCGTCGGCGATTACACCGACGGCTATTACTCCACGCTGTCGCTGCTGGCCGCCGACGGCAAGATCATCACCGGCGTCTCCGGCGGCGAATACGGTATTCGCGGCTATGCCCTCGCGCTCGACGCCGAAACCGGCGCGGAGGCCTGGAAGACCTACACCATCCCGGCCCCGGGCGAGCCCGGATCCGAGACCTGGACCGGCGATACCTGGAAAGTGGGCGGCGGCTCCGTCTGGATGCAGCCGAACTATGACAGCGAAACCGGCATTCTCTATCTCGGCACCGGCAATGGCGGTCCGTGGATGCCCGACACGCGCCCGGGCGACAATCTCTACACGACGGCTGTCATGGCCATCGACATCAAGGACGGCTCGATCGAGGGGCATTTCCAGTATCACTGGAACGACGCTTGGGACTGGGATGAGGTCTCGGCCCCGATCCTGATGCCCATCGAGCGCGACGGCAAGAAGATCAAGGGCTTGGTCCATGCCGGCCGCAACGGCTTCCTGTGGTCGATGGAGCGGACCGAAGGGCCGATCAACTTCGTCGCCGCCGACCGCTATGTGAAGCAGAACGTGTTCGAGTCCATCGACCCGGAGACAGGGCGGCCGAGCTATAACGAGGCGACCACGCCGGGCACCGGCAAGACGGTCACCTTCTGCCCGAGCCTGTGGGGCGGCAAGGACTGGCCGCCGGAGGCCTATAATCCCGATACCGGCCTGCTCTATGTGCCGAGCCACGAGAATCTGTGCTCGGAGCTGGGCGGCGTGCCGATCGGACCGCGCGAATCGGGCGAGCTGTATATCGGTATCCCGATTGATGTGATCCTGTCGTCGCTGCGCTGGCATGAGAGCGTGGACCCGTCCAAGCCGGTGCCGGTCGGCCGTATCCAGGCATGGGACATGAATACGGGCGAGATGAAGTGGGCGCACGACTTCAACGACACGCCCTATTGGGGTCCGATCCTGTCCACGGGCGGCAATCTGCTGTTTACCGGCGGCACCAACGACCGGATGTTCCGGGCGTTCAACGCGACCAGCGGCGACCTGCTCTGGGAATACCCGACCAATTCGGGCATTACCGCAGCGCCGGCTTCCTATTCGGTTGACGGCACGCAATATGTGGCGGTCCAGTCCGGCTGGGGCGTCGATGCCGAGCGGATGCAGGGCCTGCTGCAGCAGATCCTGCCCGAGGACCGGAAAATGCCGGACGTGCCGCAGGGCGGCGTGATCTGGGTCTTCGCGCTGAAGCAGTAGCGGCGCGTCGATGATCCAGCGCTTGACAGCAGGACGGCTTTGCCGGGGGCTTCTTGCCTCCGGCATCGCCTGTCTGCTCTGGACGGCTCCTGCAAGGGCGGAGTTGCCGCGCGACCCGGATGCGCTGATCGCGCAGATACGCGGCGCCATCGAGACGCGCGACTACGACGCTCTCAAGAAACTTGTCCTGTGGAAGGACGCAGGCAAGATCAAGAAACGGGTCGTCCGGTTTCACCTGAGCCGGAATCTCGGCCGCAAGATCAAGAGCATTACCTGGGAGGAGTTCCCGGATGACGGCATGGCGGGCGTGGTCGCCACGGGCAAGCTCGTGCCGAACATGAAGATGACCAATGCGGTCCGGGTGATTTTCGACGAGGCGCCGATCAACGCGGCCGGAAAACTGCCGACTTCGGTGTTTCTGGTCGGCAAACACAGAGATGCGTATCGTATCGGACTCGTCGTCCGCAAGGGCGTGGACGACGACGACGATTGACGCGCGAAAGTGCAATCGAGGCGTCGTTCGCCGGCGCCGGCGCGGTTGTTAGTGAGGAGGAAACGGAATGGCGAGTGTCACCATCAATGGTGAGGCCCGGACCCTGGACGGTCCGGACGACACCTCCCTGTTATGGGCCCTGCGCGACATGGCGGGCCTGACGGGGGCCAAATACGGCTGCGGGGCCGGCCTTTGCGGCGCCTGCACGGTGCATGTGGACGGCAAGGCGGAGAAGTCCTGCCTGATGACTGTCGGCGATGTGGCCGGCAAATCGGTCACGACGATCGAGGGTCTGTCGGCCGACGGCAACCACCCGGTCCAGGTCGCATGGCGCGAGATGCACGTGCCGCAATGCGGTTTCTGCCAGTCCGGGCAGATCATGCAGGCCGCCAGCCTGCTGGCCGAAAACCCGAAGCCGACCGACCAGGAAATCCTGGACGGCATGGCCGACAATATCTGCCGTTGCGGCTGCTACGAGCGTATCGTCTCGGCTGTCCGGCTCGCGTCCACGGGAGTCTGAGCCATGTTGCACATGATTGAACAGGCATTCAGCGGGACCTCGGCAGGGAAAGCGGCGAAACTCACTTTCGCCAATGTTTCCCGGCGGCGTTTCATGCAGGGGTCGGCGGCCGGGTTCGCCGTCGCCGCCTTCGCCACCACTGCCGAGGGCTTCGCGCGCTACAAGACCGGCGGCGACTTCATGCCGAACGGCCTGCGCTACGACCCGCATATCTTCGTCTCCATCGACCCCGACGGGACAGTGACCATCGTCGCCCACCGCTCGGAGATGGGCACCGGCTCGCGCACCTCGCTGCCGATGGTGCTCGCCGACGAAATGGGCGCCGACTGGGGGATGGTGAAGATCATCCAGGCGGAAGGCGACGAGAAGAAATACGGCAACCAGGACACCGACGGGTCGCGCTCGCTGCGCCACCATATCCAGTCGATGCGCCAGATGGGGGCGTCGGTGCGCCATATGCTCGCCAATGCCGCGGCCGAAATGTGGGGCGTGGACGCCTCGGCCGTGACGGTGGGCGTGCATGAGGTCAGCGGCGGCGGCAACAAGGCCGGCTTTGGCGAGCTTGCCGAAGCGGCGATGAAGCAGCCGGTGCCCGAGTTCGAGGCCCTGTCCTTCAAGGACGAGTCCGAATTCCGCTATATCGGCAAGGGCAATGTCGGCATCACCGACCTGCACGACATCACCACCGGCAAGGCCGTCTATGGCGCCGATGTGATGCTGCCGGGCATGAAGGTGGCGGCTGTCGCGCGCCCGCCTGTGGTCGGCGCCGCGCCGACGCGTTACGACGCAACCGCAGCCTGGGCCGTTCCGGGTGTCGAGCAGGTCATGGGCCTGCCGGTCT
This sequence comes from Alphaproteobacteria bacterium, assembly GCA_965200785.1. Taxonomy (GTDB): domain Bacteria; phylum Pseudomonadota; class Alphaproteobacteria; order Bin95; family Bin95; genus Bin95. The sequence continues at coordinate 856,337 of CBDAVA010000003.1, forward strand.
CGATCATGCCGGCCAAATTTGCGCCGCTCGGCGGCATCGCCGTCATCGCCTCCAACACCGACGCGGCGATCAAGGGCCGTGACGCGCTGGAGATCGAGTGGGGCAGCAGCCCGCATGGCGGTTACACCTCCGAGACCTACATGGAGGAGATGCGGGCGACGGCGAAGCAGCCGGGCCAGGTGCTGCGGGCAGAGGGCGACGCCGCGGCCGCGTTCGAGAGTGCGGCGAAGACCTTCGGGCAGGAATACAGCCAGGCCCATATGGCCCATGCGATGATGGAGCCGCCGGTGGCGGTCGCCAATGTCGCGGACGGCAAGTGCGAGATCTGGGCGCCCGTGCAGTCGCCTTACGGCGTGCGCGGCGATGTCGCAGCGGCGCTCCATATGGACATGGCTGACGTCACAGTGAATGTCACCCTGCTCGGCGGCGGTTTCGGCCGCAAGTCCAAATGCGACTTCGTGCTCGAGGCCGCGCTGCTCAGCCAGAAGCTGGGTGCGCCGGTCAAGGTGCAGTGGACGCGCGAGGACGACATCCGGCACAGCTTCTACCATACCGCCTCGGTAGAGCGGATCGAGGTTGCGCTGGACGCCGAAAACAAGGTGAACGGCTGGCGGCACAACTCGGTGGCGCCGTCGATCCTGTCCACTTTCGCGCCGGACAGCGGGCATCAGTTCTTCATCGAGAGCGGGATGGGGCATATCGATATCCCCTTCGAGATCCCGAACCTTTCGGTCGAGAACGGCAAGGCGATGGCGCATACCCGCATCGGCTGGTTCCGCTCCGTCTCGAACATTCCGCGCGCCTGGGCTGCGCAGTCCTTCGCGTCGGAACTCGCCGCCGAACTCGGCAAGGACGAGCTTGAAATGATGCTGGAGCTGATCGGCTCCGACCGCAAGCTCGACCCGCCGAAGCAGGGCTTCCCGGAGAATTTCTGGGACTATGGCGAGGTTTACGACGAGTATCCGATCGACACCATGCGGCTGAAAAATGTCCTGAAACTGGCTGCCGAGAAGGGCGGCTGGGGCCGTGACATGCCGGCCGGGGAGGGACTCGGCCTCGCCGTGCACCGCTCCTTCGTCACCTATGTGGCGACCTGCGCGCATGTGAAGATCGTGGACGGCAAGATCACCGTGCCGGAAATGCACATGGCGGTCGATTGCGGCTTCGCAGCCAATCCGGAGCGGATTCGCAGCCAGATGGAAGGCGCGGCCGTTCAGGGCATGACCATCGCCCTCTACAGCGGCGTCACCTTTGAAAACGGCGCGGCTGTCCAGTCGAACTACCATGACTACCAGATGGTGCGTTCGGACAACTTCCCGCAGAAGGTGCATACGCATGTCGTGCCGCACCCGTTCTCCGTCCACGCCGCCGGCGTCGGCGAGCCGGGCGTGCCGCCGGTCGCCCCGGCGATAGCCAATGCGATCTTCCACGCCACCGGCAAGCGCCTTCGGGACCTGCCGATGGGCGACACCGTCTGAACCGTTTTCAAGCGGTAACGCGGCAAAGGGCCGGCCTCGCGCCGGCCCTTTTTCTGGCAGTGTCTCCGTGTGACATTCGCGTTTCTCCGGCAGATTGAGCCAGGGGCTTGAGAGGCCCTGCCCGCCGCCCCGAACTCTCCGGGCGCCGCTTCGGGACCCCCTGTTGTCGCGCCGGACGCCCCTACTGTCGCCCCGGCCCTCCCCACTGTCGCCTCCGATCCTTCCGCAGGGCCGAAACGGCGAAGGATGGACCCCGGCTCTGCGCTGCGCTCCGGCCGGGGTGACGACAAGGGTGGTGGCATCGAGCGGCGCGGCACGGAGGCGCGTTCAAACTGAGACACGACCTTTTTCTCTACAGCATGGCCGATCGAGGATAACAGCCCTGCCCGGGCCGTTCAGCCTGCCTTGGCGGCCGCTGCACTGCCGGTGCGAAGAAAGTCCCTGCCTTTGAACAGCAAGGGTCGCCTCCTCTCCGAGGCAAGGGCATATGCGAAGACATCGCCCAGATTGAGTCCTGCGGGGTGATGACCCTTGCCATAGCGGCGATAGGCGCGGCCTGCGACGAGGGCCTGCTGTGCGTCCAGCGGTTCCACGCTGACGAAAGGTTCGTCCAGAAACGCCAGCGCCGCTGCGAAAAGGCCGTCGTCACGGGTGGCAACGGCAGCGAGTTTAACGGCCGTCCCCGCTGAAACAACGCCAGGACCTCGATGATCCAGTGCGACGAAAGCCCAGGTTCGAAAAAGCGAGACCCCGGGCGCATACCAGTCTGGCAGAGGCGGGTCCGGGGTTTACGGAGCCGGTATGGCTGTCTCTGACTCGGGCGTCAACTCTTGAGCGCCGCTGCACCGGCGGGCGCTTCAGGGTGGCTCCGCGGGTAGGATTCGAACCTACGACCAATCGGTTAACAGCCGACCGCTCTACCACTGAGCTACCGCGGAACAGTCCTGAACGGGCGCCTTTATAGCGGCCCTTTGCACGATTGGCGAGAGCCTGGAGGCGCGGACCGGATTCGAACCGGTGTAAGCGGATTTGCAGTCCGTTGGATAGCCGCTCTCCCACCGCGCCATCAGCGCCCCCCACATAGGCCGGATGCCGGGCGCGGTCAATCCGCATCGCATATATCCCGGCCCGGCGCGCGTCTTTCCCGACTTCCGAATATGTCGTATCCGGGGCGCTTGATCGAGACGCGCCGGTGCGGCCCGGCGGGATGGGCAGGCCTATGCGGAAAGACCGCGGGCGGGCGGGAATTGGAGCGTTGCTTGTCGGCTGCGCCCTGATTTTCCTCGCTGCACAATCGCTGGCGGCTCCCGGCGCGCCCCGCATTCTGGGCGAGGCGCAGCGCAAGGCGTTTCAGGGCGCTGTGGAGGCGGCGGACAAGGAGCGGTGGCGCGCCGCCGCGCGCCGCGCCGAACAGTCGGCCCATCCCCTGGCGTCTGCACTGATCGAATGGCGCCGGCTCCAGAGCCCGGAAACCCCCGCGACATTCACCGAAATCGAGGCGTTTCTCGATGCCTGGCCGGACTGGCCGCGCCGCGCTGTCCTGATGCGGCGCGGCGAGCAGGTGATGCCGGACACCCTTTCGGGCCCGGCCGCGCGCGCCTGGTTCACGCGCTTCCCGCCGCTGACCGGGCCGGGCAGGCAGCGCCTGGCCGAGGCCCTGATTGCCGCCGGCGAGGTCGATGCCGGCCGCCGGATGCTCCGCGACGCCTGGATCGACGGCGATTTCCCGAAAGAAGAGGAACGGCTCTTCCTGAAGAAACACCGGAAGCTGCTCACCGCGGACGATCACCACCGCCGCCTCGACCGGCTGTTGTGGGACGAGCGCCGCCATGCCGCCCGGCGCCTGCTCCGTTACGCCGACAAGCCCCACCGGCGCCTGGCCGAGGCGAGGCTCCGGCTCATGGAGCGCAAGCGCGGCGTGGACGGCGCGATCCGGCGGGTGCCGCGCAGCCTGCGCGCGCATCCGGGCCTGGTGTTCGAGCGCATCCGATGGCGCCGCCACAAGGGCAAGGACGCCGCGGCCCGGCAATTGCTGATGGACCTGCCGGCGGAACTCGACCGCCCCGGCAAATGGTGGTTCGAGCAGAGCTATCAGATTCGCCAGGCGATCAAGGAGGGGCTGCCGAAGGAGGCCTACGCCATTGCTTCAGGGCACGGGCACGACGCCGGCCTGCCGTTTGCGGAGGCCGAATGGCTGGCCGGCTGGCTGGCCCTGCGGTTCCTGAACCGGCCGGCTGCCGCCGGCAAGCACTTCTCGGCCATGCACGACCGGGTGCGTTATCCGATCAGCCGCGCCCGTGCGGCCTATTGGGCGGGGCGCGCGGCGGAGGCTGCCGGAAACCGGGAGCAGGCGGCCGAATGGCTCCGGCGGGCGGCCCGGCATCCGACTGCATTCTACGGACAATTGGCGGGCCGGACGCTGGCGGCGCCCCTTCGCTTTCAGGTGGAGGCGCCGCCCGCGCCGCCCGAGGCGCGCGCCCGTTTCGAGGCCCGCCCGCTGGTGCAGGCGGCGCGCATCCTCGGCGAAGCCGGGGACTTCGAAACCTTGCAAATGTTCGTTGCGCATCTGAGCCGCCGGGCCGAGACGCCTGCCGAGCACCTTCTCATAAGCCGGATCGGGTTGGCCTATGATGCGCCGCATGTCTCGATCGGGGCGGCCAAACGGGCCTCCCGAAACGGCGTGCCGCTTGTTGCGCTGGCTTATCCGCTGCCCTTCGGCGCGGTGGAAATCGGCCGTGCGCCCGACCCTCCGGAAACCGCGCTGGTGCTCGGCCTTGCGCGGCAGGAAAGCGAGATGGACCCCCGGGCGGTCAGCCGCTCCGGCGCGCGCGGCCTCATGCAATTGATGCCCCGGACCGCGCGGCAGGTCTCCCGCAGGCTCGGCCTGCGCTACAGCCGGTCCCGGCTGACGGAGGACCGGGGGTACAATATCGCGCTTGGCAGCGCCTATCTCTCGGAATTGCTTGAAGACTATGGGAGCAACCATGCGCTCGCGCTTGCAGCCTATAACGCCGGCCCGACGCGCGTGAACCAGTGGCTGCGGCTCTATGGAGACCCGCGCAGCGGCGCGGTCGATCCCATCGACTGGATCGAACTGGTGCCCTATGCGGAGACCCGCAACTACATCCAGCGCGTGCTCGAAAGCGCTGTCGTCTATCGCAGCAGGCTGAGCGAGAGCGAGTCATCTGACAGCGCCCGCTGACGCCCGGCGGCGGCTTCCCTGCCGGCCGGGCGGCGTCCTGCGGCTTCAGAGCGTCACGACGACCTTGCCGGTGGCCTGTCTCCCGGTCAGGCGGCGGATCGCCGCGGCGACCTCCTCGAGGCTCCATGTCTCGGTGATGCGCGGCGTCAGCCGGCCCTCGCGATACCAGGCGGCAAGCTCCTCCATGCTGCGCAGCAGCAGGTCGGGGCGCTCGCGGCGGAAATAGCGCATGGACGACCCCATCGCCGAGCGGTGCTTGACCAGCAGGCGGTTGGCCGGGATGCGCGGCACACCCGCGACGAAGCCGATCAGCAGGATGCGGCCGCCCCAGGCGAGCGAGGACAGCGCCTCGTCGAATAGCGGGCCGCCGACCGGGTCATAGACCACATCGACGCCCCGGCCCCCGGTCAGCGCCGCGGCGCGCTCCTTCAGGCTGTCGGCGCTGTAGTCGATACCCTCGTCCGCGCCGTGCCGGGCGGCGAGCGCCAGGCGGTCGGGGCTGCTCGCCGCCGCGATAACCCGCGCGCCGAGCGCCTTGCCGCATTCCACCGCCGCCAGCCCGACGCCGCCGGCCGCGCCCAGCACCAGCATCGTCTCTCCGGGCTTCAGCCCCGCCTGCCAGCGAATCGCGACATGGGAGGAGACCCAGGCGGTGGGAAAGGCGGCGGCCTCGATGTCCGTCATGCCTTCCGGGACCGGGAAGGTCTCGGTTTCCTTCGCGATTGCGGTTTCCGCATAGCCGCCCCACCACAGGATCGCCATGGCGCGCTCGCCGACCGCCATTCTCCCGCAGCCGGGGCCGAGCGCCGCGATCTCGCCCGCCACCTCCAGCCCCGGCACGAAGGGATGCGCCGGCCGGGTCTGGTAGTTGCCGGCGACCATGATCGCGTCGGCATAGTTGACGCCGGCGGCAGCGACCCGGATGGCGACCTCGCCCTCGCCGGGCTGCGGCTCCGGCATGTCGCGGATTTCGAGGGTCTCGACCTCGCCCCAGGCGGAGCAGACGGCAGCGCGCATCGGCACGGCTTTCCTTGACGACAGGGATGCAAGCCCGGAGTTTAACGCTTTCCCCGCCCGGAGCGAGACCCGATGCTCGACGACGACGCCCTCGACCTGATTTTCCGCAAGGCCCGCACCCATAACGCCTGGCGCGACCGGCCCGTGACCGATGGCGATCTGCGCCGCATTTACGAGATGATGAAATGGGGGCCGACCAGCGCCAATATGAGCCCCGCCCGCTTCGTCTTCGTGCGCTCGCCGGAAGGCAAGGCGAAGCTCGCGCCGGCGCTCTCCTCGGGCAATCTGGACAAGACCATGGCCGCCCCGGCAACGGCCGTGATCGGTTATGATGTGTGCTTCTTCGACCGCATGGATTATCTCTTCCCGCATAGCCCGGCCATGGCCGACATCTTCCGGGACGATCCGGAGGCGGCCGAGGATGCCGGATTCCGCAACGGGACGCTGCAGGGCGCCTATTTCATGATCGCGGCCCGGTCGCTCGGCTTCGATATCGGCGCGATGTCCGGCTTCAACAAGGGCGTCGTCAACGCCGCCTTCTTCGCCGGAACGAGCGTGAAGGCCAACTTCCTGTGCAATATCGGCCACGGCGACGAATCGGTGCTGTTCCCCCGCCATCCGCGGCTCGATTTCGACGACGCCTGCCGCTTCGACTGAACGGCGCGGGCGCGCCGGACGCGCCCGCCTTTATTCCATGACGATCCGGGGCGCGGCGGGGCCTGCGGCGCGGCGGGCCTCGACCTCGCGCCAGAGGGCCCCGGCGATGTCGCGGAAGGCCCGCCCGGAGGGGGAGGCGTCGTCGGCTGCGGCGGGTTCACCGGCGTCGCAACGCTCGCGGAGCTCGAGCGCCAGCGGCGCCTCGCCAAGGAACGGCGCGCCGAGCCGGGCCGCCTCCGCCCTGGCCCCGCCCGACCCGAAGATATGCGTGTTCCCGCCGCAATGCGGGCACACGAACACCGACATGTTCTCGACCAGCCCCAGCACCGGCACCTCGACCTTGCGGAACATGGAAATGCCGCGCCGGGCGTCGAGCAGCGCAATGTCCTGCGGCGTCGAGACAATCACCGCGCCGGTCAGCGGCACGCGCTGCGACAGGGTCAGCTGCGCATCGCCGGTGCCGGGCGGCATGTCGATCAGCAGCATGTCGAGGTCGCCCCAGGCAACATCGCCGATAAGCTGCTGCACGGCGCTCATCACCATTGGCCCGCGCCAGATCATCGCCGTCTCTTCGGCGATCAGGAAACCGATCGACATGCAGGCGACGCCCCATTTGCGCATCGGCTGCAGGGTCTTTTCGCCGGCCATCGACGGCTTGCCGGAAATGCCCATCATCCGCGGCAGCGACGGGCCGAAAATGTCGCTGTCCATGAGGCCGACCGCCAGGCCCCGGCGCGCCAGCGCAACGGCCAGATTGACCGCCACGGTCGATTTGCCGACGCCGCCCTTGCCGGAAGCGACCGCGACGATGCTCTTCACGCCGGGCAGGTCGATGCGCCCCGGGTTGCGCCCGGGCGCAGTCGTGGCGGGCTGGCGCTGCGGCGCTGCGGCGCGCTCGGCGGTCAGCACGACGGCGGCGCTGGTGACGCCGGGCAGGGCGGCGAGCGCGGCCTCGATAGCGCGGCGTTCATTCGCAGCTTCCTGCGCCCGCGCAGGGTCCACTTCCAGCGAGACCTGGACTGCGCCGTCCTTGACGGCGACGCCGCCGACGCGCCCGATGCGCGCCCGGGCCTCGGCTGCGGCCCGGATCGCTGTTTCCGTCGGTTTGCTGGCCATGAGCGCTGCGCGCCTCCGCTTGGGTGAAGGATGCGCACGGCCCCATTCCAACGCGCAGCGCCCTGCTTTATAAGGCGCGGTGCGAGAGAATCGCGGCTTGGTGCGAAACGGCAGCGAGAGGTAGGCCTATGCCCTGGCAGAATCAAGGCGGCGGAGGCGGCGGCCCTTGGGGCGGCGGCGGAGGCGGCGGTCCCTGGGGCGGCGGCAGCGGCGGCGGCGGCAACCAGGGCGGCGGCGGCTGGAGCGGCGGCGGACGCGGCGGTGTGCAGCCTCCCAATATCGAGGATGCGGTCCGCCGTCTGCAAGACTGGCTGCGCCGGCGTGTGCCTGGCGGCGGCGGGCGCGGCGGGCGCATCGGCATCGCGCTGGTTCTGATCGTGCTGTTCGCCATCTGGATCGCCAGCGGCTTCTACCGCGTCCAGACCGACGAACAGGGCGTGGTGCTGCGCTTCGGAGAGCGCGTCGGCACCACCACGCCGGGCCTGAACTACCATCTGCCCTTTCCCATCGAGACGGTGGAGACGCCCAAGGTCACGCGCGTCAACCGCGTGGAAGTCGGCTTCCGCAGCGCCGAGGAAGCGTTGATGCTGACCGGCGACGAAAATATCGTCGATATCAATTTCGTCGTCTTCTGGATCATCAAGGACGCCGGCGACTACCTGTTCAATGTGCGCGAACCGGAACGCTCGGTGAAGGCCGCGGCCGAGAGCGTGATGCGCGAGATCGTCGGGCAGACGCCGATCGCCGCGGCGCTGGCAGAGGGCCGCGGCCAGATCGAGGACAAGGTCAAGGCCGGCGTGCAGGGCATCCTCGACGACTACAAGACCGGCATCGAGATTACCGTGGTGCAATTGCTGAAGGTCGATCCGCCCAACCAGGTGGTGGACGCCTTCCGCGACGTGCAGCGGGCCCGGGCCGACCAGGAGCGGCTGCGCAACGAGGCGGAATCCTATGCCAACGACATCATCCCCCGCGCGCGCGGCGAGGCGGAGCGGCTGGTGCAGGAGGCGGAAGCCTACAAGCAGGAAGTCGTGGCGCGCGCCGAAGGCGACGCCCAGCGCTTCACCCAGGTCTATACGGCCTTCAGCGCCGCCAAGGACGTGACCACCAAGCGCATCTATCTGGAGACGATGGAAGAAATCTTTGCCAATGCGGAGAAATATGTCATCGACCAGAGCGGCGGCGCATCGGGCGTCGTGCCCTATCTGCCGCTGCCCGAAGTGCAGAAGCGGATAAAGGCCGATGAGGCCGACGGCACGCAATCCGGCACGGGAGGCCCGCAATGAGAAATATTGCGCTTTTCGCCGGCGCGATCGTCCTGATCGTGCTCGCTATCCTCGCCGCCAGCGCGCTGTTCACGGTGCATCAGACGCAGCAGGCCATCGTCATGCAGTTCGGCAACCCGAAGCGGGTGGTCCAGGAGCCGGGGCTGCATATCAAGGCGCCGTTCTGGCAGAACGTGGTGTATTTCGATTCCCGCGTGCTGGACTTCGCGCCGCAGGGCGAGGAAATCATCACCTCGGACCAGAAGCGGATCGTCGTGGACAGCTTTGTGCGCTACCGGATTGACGACCCGCTGAAGTTCTATCAGTCGGTGGGCACCGAGACCCGCGTCCAGAGCCGGCTTGCCGGCGTGGTCGTTTCCAGCCTCCGGCGGGTCGTCGGCAATAACAGCTTCAGTTCGATTCTCTCGGACGAGCGCGACGACATCATGTCCAACATCCAGGGCGAGGTGAATGTGGCGGCCACGGAGTTCGGCATCGAGATTGTCGATTTCCGCATCCGCCGCACCGACCTGCCGGACGCCAACGCCCAGTCGATCTATCAGCGTATGCGCACCGAGCGTGAACGCGAGGCCAAGGAGTTCCGCGCCCAGGGGGCCGAGGTTGCGCAGCGCATCCGCGCCCGCGCTGAACGCGAGCGCACGGTGCTGATCGCCGAATCGCAGAAGACGGCGCAGATCCGGCGCGGCGAGGGCGACGCCGATGCGATCCGCATCTATGCCGACAGCTTCGGACAGGACCCGGATTTCTTCGCCTTCTACCGCTCCATGGAGGCCTACCGCAACGCGCTCGGCAAGGACAACACCACGCTCGTGCTGAGCCCGGACAGCGACTTCTTCAACTTTTTCGGCGACATATCGGGCGCGGCCTCCGGCAAAGAATAGCCCGCTGGCCGCGGCCGCCCCGTGGAAGGTTTCCCCTTCGGCGACTTTCTCGCCGCCTTGGGCCTTGCCTTGGTGCTGGAAGGCGCGCTCTGGCTCGCCGCGCCCCGGTCGATGCGGCGTTTCATGCGGCGCATGGCGCAGCTCTCCCCTGCAACCCTGCGCTTCTGCGGCCTGACGGCGGCGCTGCTCGGGCTGGCGGTCGTCTGGGTCGGCCGGCAGTGGCTATAGGCTGCGCCGCCGCCGGTCTTTAATCGGAGGGCGGGGCAATGCTAGACTGGCTGCGACTGCGGGGAGGATGCATCTCATGGACCGAATCGTGCTCGCCGGGGCCGCCTGGCCCGGCATGAAGCATCGTCAGGGGCTGTTCCGGCTGGAGGGCGCCGCGGGGGAATGGCGGCGGGTGAGCCGGGGGCTGCCGGATGAGCCGGAAATCCGGGCGCTCGCCCTTGTCGGCGGCAAGGCCTATGCAGGCACGCAGGCGGGGCCTTATGTCAGCGAGGACGGCGGCGAGAGCTGGCGTTCGCTCAACCTGCCTTCCGGGGAGCGCACCACCTGGTCTGTGCTCGCCCGGCCGGGAGACCCCGACACGCTCTATGCCGGCACCACCGGCACGGCCATCTACCGCAGCACCAATGGCGGCGCGCGCTGGGAGCGCCTGCGACCGGCCGTGCCGGAGGGCCATTGCGACATGGGCTTTCCGACGCGCGTGATCCGCATGGCGGCGGACCCGAGTGCGCCGGACGAGATTTATGCCGGCCTGGAGGTCGGCGGCGTGCTGCGCTCGCTCGACGGCGGCGACCATTGGGAAAGCTGCAATGCGGACCTGCTGCGCCTGGCCGGCGAGGACCATCTCAAGAGCGCGATCGGCTCCGACGCCGAGTCCGAAGGCATGATGGACACCCACGCCCTGGCGGTCAGCCCGGCCCTGCCCGGCACGGTGTTCCTCGCGACGCGCATGGGCCTCTTCCGCTCCGACGACCGGGGAGAGACCTGGCGCGAACTCGGCATCGGCGCCTACTCGCCGCTCACCTATGCGCGCGATGTGAAGGTGTCGGAACACGACCCGCAATGCCTGTTCGGCGCGTTCAGCAGGGCGGCGACCAGCGAAGCCGGCTCGCTCTACCGCAGCACGGACATGGGCGAAAGCTGGAGCCGGTTCGACAACGGCGTCGAGATCGACAGCACGTTGATGATCGTGGCTGAAAGCGCCTCGGACCCGGACCGGGTCTGGTGCGGCGCGCGCGGAGGGCGGACATTCGGCACCGAGGACGGCGGCAGCAGCTGGGTGCAGATCGACCTGCCGGACGGGGTGGAAGGCGTCTATGCGATGGCGGCCGCCTGACACCCGACGCGGCCCATGAAGGAAGCTGCGGCCGAAGGCGCGGATGCGCTCGCCGCCGCGCTCAGGCGGATGGGCCTTGTCGGCCCGCAGGAGCGGCCCCGTTTCGAGCCGCTGACGGGCGGGGTGTCCTCCGACATCTATCGGGTCGAGACGGCTGCCGGGCTGATCTGCGTCAAGCGTGCGCTGCCCAGGCTCAAGGTCGAGGCCGACTGGTTCGCGCCGGTGGAGCGCAACGGCTCCGAGGCCCGCTGGCTCGCCGCCGTCAACGCTGCATCGCCGGGCGCCGCGCCGCGCCTGCTGGGGCAGGACCTGGAAGCCGGCGCGCTCGCCATGGCCTGGCTCGAACCGGAAACGCATCCGGTCTGGAAGGCGGAGCTTGCCGCCGGCCGCGCCGATGCGGGCTTCGCGCATGAAGTCGGGCGCCGGCTGGCGGCGATTCACCGCGCCCATGCCGGCGATGCGGCCGCTGCCGCCGCCTTCGCCACGGACTCGATCTTTCATGCAATCCGTCTGGAACCCTATCTGCTGGCGACAGCGAGGCGCCACCGGGATCTCGCGCCGGCGCTGACCGGCCTCGCGGAGATGACCGCCGCCCGGCGCGAAACGCTGGTGCATGGCGATGTCAGCCCGAAAAACATTCTCGCCGGGCCGGAGGGGCCGGTATTTCTCGACGCCGAATGCGCCTGGTATGGCGACCCGGCTTTCGACATTGCCTTCTGCCTCAACCACATGTTGCTGAAGAGCGTCTGGAAGCCCCGGCACGAACCGGCTTATCTGGCTTGCTTTCGGGCGCTGGCCGCGGGCTACGACCCAGCGCCGGCGCTGGATGCGCGCGCTGCAAGGCTGCTGCCGGGTCTGCTGCTCGCCCGCCTCGACGGCAAGTCGCCGGTCGAATATCTGACCCGCGAGAGCGAGAAGGCCCCGCCGCGCGCCTTCGCCCGGCGCTTTCTGCAGCACCCGCCGGCCGGCCTCGAAGACATTGCGGCGGCCTGGGCAGGGAGAGACAGACGGTGACGGCGTTCGGGATCAAAAGCGTGCGGGGGCGGCGGGTCTGGGATTCGCGCGGCCGGCCGACTGTCGAGGCGGAGCTGCATCTGGCCGGCGGTGCGGTCGGCCGGGCCATCGCGCCCGCCGGCGCCTCGACCGGCTCCGGCGAGGCGCTGGACCGGCGCGACGGCGGCGCGGCTTTTGGCGGGCTGGATGTCATGCAGGCCGTGGCGGCGGTCGAGGGCGAGGTCGCGGACGCGCTCCGGGGCGTCAGCACCGAGGACCAGAAGGCGCTGGACGAACGGCTGATCGCGCTGGACGGCACCGGCGACAAGTCGCGTCTCGGGGCCAATGCCTGCGTCGCCGTATCAATGGCGGCGGCCTGGGCCGCGGCGTCGGCGGCGGGAATGCCGCTCTGGCGCTGGCTCGCAGGCGGCGGCCCGGCCGCGCTGCCGGCCCCGGAGATCCAGATTTTCGGCGGCGGCGCCCATGCCGGCCGGCGGGTCGATATCCAGGATTTCATGGCGGTCGCGCCCGGCGCGGAGAGCTTCCGCCAGGCCTGTGAGTGGATTGCGGAGGTGTATCGCGCGGCCGGCCTGCTGATGGCCGAGGCGGGCCGGCTGCGCGGCGTGGCCGACGAAGGCGGCTTCTGGCCGGATTTCGACACCAATGAAGCCGCGCTCGACATGCTGACGCAGGCCATCGAGCGCGCCGGCTTCCGCCCCGGCGAGCAGGTCGCCATCGCGCTCGATGTGGCGGCGAGCGAGTTCGGACGGGGCGGGCGCTACCGGCTGGCGCTGGAGGGCCGCGCGCTGGACAGCGAGGGCATGGGCGCGCTCGTCGGCGACTGGACAGCGCGCTATCCCGTCGTCTCGGTCGAGGACCCGCTCGGCGAGGACGACTGGCAGGGTTTCGCGGCCTTCACCGCCGCCCACGGAGAGCGCGTGCAGGTGGTCGGCGACGACCTGCTGGTGACCTCCGCCGAGCGGGTTCGGGAGGCGGCGCGGCGCGGCGCGGCCAACACGCTGCTCATCAAGCCCAACCAGCGCGGCACGCTGAGCGAGGCGAAGGCGGCGTGGGATGCCGCGCGCGAGGCCGGTTTCCAGGGCATCGTCTCGGCGCGTTCCGGCGAAACCGAGGATGTCACCATCGTGCATCTGGCGGTCGGCTGGCGCGCGCACGGCCTCAAGGTCGGCGCCTTCGCCCGCTCCGAGCGCATGGCCAAATGGAACGAGGCGATCCGCATCGAGGAAACCCTCGCCTGACAGGCCGGCGCTTCGGACCGGGTCGTGTCTCAGTTTGACATTCGCGTTTCTCTGGCCGAGGCAGCCAGGGGCCGGAGAGGCCCTGCCCGCCGCCCCGAACGCCCCGGCGCCGCCCCGGACCCGCTGTCACCCCCGCGCGCTCCCCTGTCGCCCCAGCCCTGAGCCGGGGCCCAGCCTCCGATCCTTCCGCAGGGCCGAAACGGCGGAGGATGGACCCCGGCTCTCCGCTGCGCTCCGGCCGGGGTGACGACAAGGGAGGCAGAAGCGGCGTGGCACGGAGGCGGGGGTGACGGATGAACGCCGCAACGAGCCCAAATGTTGAACTGAGACATGACCTCCTGCTTGGTCGTGTCTCCGTTTGGCATTCGCGTTCCTCTGGCGAAGACAGCCAGGGGCTTGAGAGGCCCAGCCCTCCGCTCCGAACGCCCCGACGCCGCCCCGGCCCCCCTTTGTCGCCCCGGCCTTGAGCCGGGGCCCAGCCTCCGATCCTTCCGCAGGGCGGAAACGGCGGAGGATGGACCCCGGCTCTCCGCTCTGCTCCGGCCGGGGTGACGACAAGGGAGGCGGTGCAAGCGGCGCGGCACGGAGGCGCGTTCCGCAAAACCCGCCGGCACGGGCCTTCGTTGCAAACGGAGACACTGCCTCGGACCGCAACCACTTTCACCGGCGGCGGAAACACTCTATGGTCGCGCGCTTGTGAACCGAGGGAGGACCGACATGCTAGTTCGCACGACTCTGACCGGCCTGGCTGCGGCGGCTGTCGTCGTGGCGGGCGCCCTGACCGCCGCGGCGGCGCCTGAGCCCGTCAAGATTCGTATCGCTTCCGACCATACGCCGCCGCCGCATCCGGCTGCATTGGCGGAAATCCTGTTCCAGGAACGCCTCGCCGAGGAAATCCCCGGCTCGGAGGTGCTGCTGTTCCCGTCCAAGGCGCTGTATTCGGTGCCGGAGGCGGTCGAGGCCATGACCGAAGGCAATCTGGAAATGACCTGGGGCCAGTTCGGCAAGACGGCCCAGATCGATCCCTTCATGGCCGTGGTCGTGGGGCCGATGCTGCTGACCACGCCCGGCGCCATTGACGCCATTGACAATTTCGACACCTACAAGATGCTGGTGCAGCGGTTCGAGGAACTGCATGACATCAAGATCTTCGGTTCCGCCCATCTCAGCTTCTACATGGGCGCAGGGTCCGGCTCCCGCCTGCTCAAGCCGGAGGATTTCGCCGGCCGCAAGATCCGCTCGATGAGCCCGGTCGAAAACGCCGCGCTGTCGGCCTGGGGCGCCAACCCCACCACCATGGCCTTCGGCGATGTGCCGCCGGCGCTCGAGACCGGCGTCATTGACGGCCTGCTGACCAGCCTCGGCGGCTTCAATGTCGTCAAGGACCAGGCGCCCTATTTCACCGTCGCCGGCATCAACGGCATTGTCGGAGACTATTACTGGATCGGCGCCAGCATGAGCTGGTGGAACTCACTCGATTCAGAGCAGCAGGCGATCATCGAGAAGCTGATCATCGAGGAGATGCTGCCCTTCGCCAAGAAGGCCAATTGGTGCAATGACAAGCGCATGATCGACAAATACGGCACCGACGATCCTTCCCAGCCCGGCATTTACATCATGACTGCCGACGAGGCGGGCGTGTTGGCCGACAAGCTCGGCTCCGGCACGGCGGACCACATCAAGAAGAGCACCCCGGCCGAGGCTGACGAATGGGTGGACAGGTTCGCCTCCGAAGCGAAGGACGCGGTGGCCGCCAACCCGATGGGTTCGCACTGGCTGGAGGACACCGACTGCTCCGAGATCGAGCCTTGGTTCGAGCGCTTCGCCAAGAAGAAGGGCTGACGACGCCGTCCTTGCGGGGGGCCGTCTGGCGGCCCCCCGTGGTTTCTCCACCTCCCAGGAGCGCGAAACGGCCGGATGACAGACAGTTCCCCCGCAATGCCCGAGCCGGTCGGCTTTGAGCTGGTCATGGACCGCGCTTACCGCGCCCTGCATTTCCTGCTCGACAAGGTCGTGGCCCGGCTGGCCGCTATCATCCTGCTGTGCGGCACGCTGCTGGCCTGCATCGAAATCGTGCGCCGCTACATATTGGGCGTGGTGTTCGACTGGGGGCAGGACGCCGTCACTTATGTGTCGATCGCGGCGGTCTTCATCTATTTCGCCGTGACCCAGGCCTCGCGCTCGCATCTGGCCGTGCTGGCCCTGCTGGACCTGTTTCGCCGCCGGGGCTATGTCCGCATTGTGCTGGCGATCCGGGTGGTGGTGTCCGGCATATCGCTCACGCTGTTCGCTGCGCTTGCCTATTGGGGTTTGCCGGCGGTGGAGCGCGCCGAGAAGCTCGGCCGCACAACCCAGAGCATGGTGATCTATATCTGGCCGTTCCAGGCCTGCCTGGTCGCCGCGTTTGCGCTGATGGCGCTGGTCACCTTCTTCCACCTCTACCAGGATGTGCAGGCGGTGCGCGGCAAGACCGTGTTCCCCTGGGCGCCGGTCGAGGAAGGGATCGAGATATAGCATGGGCGCGCTCGGCAGCGGCCTGATCGCCCTTCTGGCCATCGGCGCACCCATCGGCGTTGCGCTGGGCGGCGCGGCCGTCGCCTTCATCCTCTATGATCCGGTGCTGTCGGCGAACACCGCCTTCCGCGCCTTCTTCAGCTTCGTCAACAAATACACGCTCATGGCGATCCCGTTCTTCATCTATGCGGGATTCCTCATGGAGCGGACGGGGCTGATCTCCAAGCTGTTCAAATTCGCAGACGCCCTTATCGGCTGGCTGCCGGGCGGTTTCGCCTATGCCACG
The DNA here is from genome assembly GCA_965200785.1 of Alphaproteobacteria bacterium. GTDB lineage: Bacteria > Pseudomonadota > Alphaproteobacteria > Bin95 > Bin95 > Bin95. The sequence continues at coordinate 872,368 of CBDAVA010000003.1, forward strand.
CTGATCGCAGCCGTGTTGTTCGGCGCCATCTCCGGCTCCAGCACGGCCATGGCGGCGGCGATGGGCGTGATCGCCTATCCGGAGATGATCCGGCGCGGCTACCCCGTCTGGATGGCAGCCGGGGTGATCGCTTGCGGCGGCGGCATCGCGATCCTCATCCCGCCCTCGATCACGCTCATCCTGTTCGGCATCATCACCGAGGAATCGATCGTCAAGCTGTTCTTCGCGGGCTTCGTGCCTGGCATCATGCTGGCGATTTCGGACGCGGTCATCATCGTCTTCATCGCCTGGAAGCTGAAGCTGCCGGCGGGCGATTTCAACCTGGGGAAGCTGGGCGCAGCCAGCATCGAAGCGCTGCCGGCGCTGCTCATGCCGGTATTCGTGCTGGGCGGTCTCTATGGAGGCGTCTTCACGCCGACCGAGGCGGGCGCCGCTTCCTGCGCTTATGCGCTTATCTACGGGCTGGCGGCCAGGCGCGGCGCGTTCCTGCGCGAGCTGTTGCCGACCACCATGCGGGCGGCCAACCTGACCTCCATTGTCTTTTTCCTGCTTGGCTGCGTCGGCGTGTTCCAGTTCCTGCTCGCCAACAAGGGTTGGCCGCAGGAGGTCGCCAATTGGGTCGGCACTCTGGGCCTCTCTCCCATCGGCTTCCTGGTCGTGCTGCTCGCCGTGCTGCTGGTCCTGTCCATGTTCCTGACGGGCGTGGCGATTCTGGCGCTGACCGTGCCGATCATCTACCCGGTGTCGCTGACGCTCGGCATAGATCCGATCCATCTCGGCATCCTGTTCGCGCTGGCGGTGGAGATGGGCGGCGTGATCCCGCCGGTCGGGCTCAACCTGTTCGCTGTAAGCGGCACAACCGGGGTGCCGGTGACCAAGGTGATGAAAGGGGCGATCCCGTTCCTCTGTACGGACGGCATTGTGCTGGTGCTGGTGCTGCTGTTCCCCATCCTCGCCCTCTGGCTCCCCAACTCCATGGTGCAGTCGGTATTCAACTAGCGCGCCTGCCGGCCTGCACGGGAAGGACTGCGGCATGTCCGAAGCGAAGCGCCGGGACGCACCCGAAATCTCCGCAACGCACCACGCCCCTGTCGTCCGGCGCCCTTCGGACCATCCGGGTCATGCAGGCCGGTTCGCCAATGTGACCCGGATGGTCTTCCACCCGACGCCGGAACGCCCGAACACGCCCAATGCCGGGCTTGTCACCTATGCGCCGGGCGCGGGTTTTCCGTTGCACAAGCATGATTTCGCGCAGCTCTGGTATGTGGCGGAGGGTGAATGCCGGTTTGGCGGGCGGACGCTCCGCGCCGGCGACATGGTCTATATGGAAGACCCGCATTTCGAGCATGAGATGCACACCGAGACCGGCTGCACCATCGTGTTCATGCAATATCCCGGCCCGACGACAGGCGCCCGCCCCATCTATGACGGCCGCTTCGACAGCAAGGAAGCAGCAAAGGGCGTGGAGCCGGACCTGGAGCGGTAGGCGTCCGCCGCCTGCTTGCCGGCCTTCAGTCCGTCTCGACCGGATCGCCCGCGCCGGCCCCCCGCGCGCGCGATTCGGCGCTTTCCGGAACATGGGTCCGGGCGGCCCGGCGGGCGAGGCGGGCGTGAACCTCTGCGTCCACGGGGATGCTGCCGTCGAGGCGCGGCAGATCCGGCTGCAGGGCGCCGGCGCCGTCCTCGGCGATCCGGACGGCTTCCGCGAGCGCCACGCCTGCGAGCGCCTGGCAGGCCTGGCTGACGGAGTGCGGACCGATTGCGATGGCCGGCGTCCGGGACCCGGGCGAAACGGCCAGCCGCGCCCCGCAGGCCTGAGCGGCGCCGGCCAGAAACGGCACCGCCAGCAGGGGCCGGCGGACCCTGACAAGAACGAGCGCGCCGGCGCCGGCGAATGGAGGCAGTCCGCCCGCCCGGTCGGCCAGGGTCATGCCGGCGAGCAGCCCGTCGATCTCCCCGGACTCCGCGCGCCACACCGCGCCTTCGGGGATCGGGAAGCAGCGCTGCCAATCCGGCGCGGAGAGGCCTTCAAGCGCGCCGTCCAGGGCCGACAGGCCGGCGAGGCCGCGCGCCTCCAGCCAGCCTGCCGCGCGCCCGGCCTCCTCGGCCACGCCCCAGGGCAGGCCAGCCCCGCGCGCCGCCTTGGCCGCCAGGGTGCGGATTTCGTTCAGCGAACAGAGCACCGGCTCAGGCCCCGGGGCTCGGATAGATCCAGTCATCCGGCGGCCCGGCCTGCAACTCGTCGGGATAGGGCGCGCCGCGGAACATGTTGATGCGCAGCCAGCGGTCCGATTTCGGGTCGAACCGGGTCGCGCCGAAAAATGCCAGCTTGCAGCGCAGCAGGTCGAGCGGCAGCAGATCGGCGCCCACCAGATTGCCGCGAATCTGGCCGTACGGCCCCATTTCCGGGTCCAGGAGCCGGCGGACGGTATGGCGGTGCTCCGGGCAGCGCAGCAGGAAATCGGCGAGAGGTTCGTCCGGCACCGCCTTGCACAGATCGCCGTGGCAGGCGGCGATGTCCCGGCCGGTCGCCAGCGGCAGTTCCAGTTCCGCGCCCGGCTCTTCCCAGCGCTCGCCGAGGCGCGGCTCCAATTTGTTCGCGGAAACATACCAGAAGCGCGCCTGCGCATCCGGCGCGGTGTAATCGGGGTCCAGCGCCCAGCCGTGGTCCTCCTCGACCAGGCCGCGCAAGTCCCGGACAGGCCCCGGGAACCCGGCCGGCAGCATTTCTGCCTCGTCCACGGCCATGCGATCGGCCAGATCGTCCACCAGTTCGCCATGCGGTTCGATGAGCAGCGAGACGGTGAGTTCCCGGCCTTCCAGCGACAGGTGGCCTTCCGCCCAGTCCCGGATTCTGGCCCAGGGCGCGGCGGCGGCGGGGTCGAGGCGCGCCGCGAAGGCGTCGAGCCGGTCGAGATCTTCCTCCAGCCGGGCGATTTTCGCCGCCTGCACCGGGTCGGCCACGGTCCAGGCGGCAGTCTCGGCTCTGGCGCGGGCGATCCAGCGCCGGAAATCGCAGCGGGCCTCCTCCGACGCCCTCTCCAGTGCCGAGACGCGGGCGAGCGCCAGTTCGCGGCATTCGATCCAGCGGGCGAACAAGGCGGGATGGTTGACGATGAACGGTCCGAGGCCGAGGCCGGTCGAATTGCCGATGCCGAGGCGGCGCCGAAGCGCCCGGTCGAGCGGCGCGGCGCCGCTGCCGCCCCTCGCCCGCGCCAGATGGTCGATGAGATCGGCGACGAACTGCCGGATCATCCAGACCGCAAGCATCTCCATGCGAAACGGGCCGCCGAAACCGGCGCGGCCGGCATAGCGGCGCCGGTCCGCAATGCCGAACTTGCCATTGCCGTAAACCGCCGTCGTCCGCATGACATAGCCGGTTTGGTCGAGCCGCGCCGCCGCCGGCTGCCGCCCCGACGCCAGACAGTCCACGACATGGTCGAACAGCCGGACGCTCTTGTTGGCGCGCGAGAGGATCAGGTCTGTGTGGCGGTAGCGTCCGGCCTCCTGCTTCGGCGCATTGGCGCGCAATCGGTCGATTTCGCTGTTGCCGGGTATGCCGTCATACAGGACGAAGGCGGCGTCCCAGGCTTCGGCGATCACCCGGTCGGTGCGCATTGCCGGGTCGAGGTCGCAGGCAAAGCACACCAGCGAGCAGGCCTGCTCCGGGCCCTGCGCGACATAGACGGCCGCGCCGACGCCGTCGCGGCCGATCTCCCATCGGTCGTAGCCGAAGCGGTATCCGGCCGCCGCGACATGGCGCAGCATCGCCCGCAGGAAACTCAGCCGCGTCTGGTGGAATGCGCCGAGGCGGGCGAGCCGCATGACCGTTTCCGGCGGCCGCAAGCGGAGGCTGCGCCTGGTTCGCTCGTCCTCGACCGGGCCGAACCCGTCCGGACCGTTGGCAGCGGGCCGTCCGCGCCTGTCGGGCAGGTCCTGCGGACCGCTGCTCAATATTTTCTGGCGCCGGCTTCGGAGGCGACCCGCGGAACCAGCGCCTTGACCAAATTCGTCATCTCGAGCACGCCGACAGGGGCGCCGTCGCGCACCACGATATAGGAATGCGATGTGTCGCCGCCGGAGCGCGTAATCATGCTCTCCAGCGTATCGTTGAAGTCGACTTCGCCATGCGCTTCCGCCGGCGGCCGGTCTCCGTCCAGAGGAGTCATGATGGAGCGCACCCTGAGCACGCGGGCGCGGTTGATGTCGCTGACGAAGTCCTCGATATAGGGATCGTTCGGGTTCAGCAGGATATGCTGCGGCTCGTCCTGCTGGACAATATAGCCGTCCTTGAGGATCACCAGGCGGTCCGCGAGCTTGAGCGCCTCGTCGAGATCGTGCGTGATGAAGACGATGGTCTTGTGCAGCTCCTTCTGCAATTCCAGCAGGAGATCCTGCATATCCGTGCGGATCAGCGGGTCGAGAGCCGAAAACGCTTCGTCCATCAGCATGATCGGCGAGTTCGAGGTCAGCGCGCGCGCAATGCCGACCCGCTGCTGCATACCGCCGGAAAGCTGGTGCGGATAGTGGTTTTCGTAACCGGTGAGCCCGACCCTGTCGAGCCACTTCCTCGCTTCGGCCAGATAGTCCCGCTGGCGGACGCCGCGGACCTGCAGCGTCGTTCCGGCGTTTTCGGTGGCGGTGCGGTGCGGCAGCAGGGCGAATTTCTGGAACACCATGGACATGACCTCGCGGCGCAGGGTGCGCAGCCGGTCCTCGTCATAGGACAGCACGTCCTCGCCATCGACCTCGACCTGCCCCGCCGTCGGCTCGATCAACCGGTTGAGATGCCGGATGAGCGTGCTCTTGCCCGAGCCCGAAAGGCCCATGATGACGGTGATATCGCCCTCGCGCATGTCGATGTCGATATTCTCCAGGCCAAGCACATGGCCGTGCTGCTCCAGCAGGTCCGTCTTGCCGACACCGGCCTGCACATGCTCCAGCGCGGCCTCCGGATCGTCGCCGAAGATCTTGTAGAGGCCGCGGATCGCGATCTTGATCGTGTCGGTCACGCCGGCCCCTCCCGGTCAGAATTTCTGGGCGGCGCTGACGCGGTCGAGCGCCGCCTTGGTCACGCGGTCCAGAATGATGGCCAGAAGCACGATGCCGAGGCCCGAGATCAGGCCGACGCCCAGCTCCAGATTCCGGATGCCGCGCAGCACCAGCACCCCCAGACCCGGCGCCGAAACCAGCGACGCGATGACCACCATGGCCAGGCTCATCATGATCGTCTGGTTCACGCCCGCCATGATGTTGGGCAGCGCCAGCGGAATCTGCACCCCGAACAGCTTTTGCCGGTCGGTCATGCCGAAGGAGTCGGCAGCCTCGATGACGTCCTTGTCCACCAGCCGGATGCCCAGATCGGTCAGCCGGATCACCGGCACGATTGCGTAAAGGATGATCGCGATCCCGTAGAGCTTCGGCTCCGTCACCGAGAACAGGAAGATCAACGGAATCAGATAGACGAAGGGCGGCAGCGTCTGGAGCATGTCCAGCACCGGCAGCGTCAGGCGCTGCATCCGGTCGCTGCGCGACATGGCTATTCCGATGGGCACACCGAACAACACGCAAAGGAAGGCGCAGACGAAGATGATCGCCAGGGTCTGCATGGCGAACCCGTAATGGTCGATGAATGCCAGGAAGGCGAGGCAGGCGGTCACGAAGCCGACAAGCCGGACGGATTTGGTGGTCAGATACACCACCGCCATGAGCAGCGGGAACATGATCCACCACGGCGCTGCCTCGAAAACCAGCAGCGCGAACTCAAGTATCCAGCTCAGCGGCTGGGTGAGCGGATCGAGCACGAAGCGCAGCACATCCTTGATGGCAAGGAACCCGTCCTCGACACCCTTGGTCGTGTCGCGCGACTGGGCGATCCGGCCGCATGCCTCGTTCAGCGCGTCGAGCGAGGGAAACGGCAAATCCCACCACGGGGTTTCCTTGCCGGCCCCGCCCTTCGCCAGCAGGTCGGCCATCGACAGCGGGCCGTCGCCTGTCTTGCCCGCATCGCACCAGCCGCGCAGGCCGAGACCGTCGAACAGGAAGTCATAGGCCGCCATGACCGTTCACCTTCTCCCGGGGGCCCGGGGCGGGACGGATTCCGGCCCGGGCCCTGGGTGTTGAAGGCCGGTCAAGGCGTTGTCGCCGGATGCATTCCGACGGCGTTCACGGCCTATTTGATGAAGTTCGCGAGCTTTTCCCGCGCCGCGTCGTTGATCCACTGCGACCAGATCCCGGACTGCGTGGTCAGGAAATAGACGGCGGCCTCCTCCGCCGAGGCGCTGTTTTCCTCCTGCCAGGCAAGGATGCCGCTCAAGAGGCCGACCTCAAAGCTGACATTGCTCATCAGCTCGACAACCCCGGGCTCGCGCTCGGTCAGCGCGGCCGTTGCGACCGTCAGGACCGGCGCCGGCGGAAAGTCGGACACGCCCGGGCTTGGATTGCCCTTGTTCTGATTGGCCGAATGGACGTCGTTGTTAATGTCGCCAAGCGCAACCTTGACCATCTCATATTTGCCGAGCACCGCTGTCGGGCCCCAGTAATAGCCGAACCAGGGTTCCTTGTTCTCGTAAGCGGCGGCGAGCGAGGTGGCCAGCGTTTCGCCGGAGCCGTGATTGAACACCTCGATACCCGCCGCCTCGACGCCCAGCGCCTTGACCAGGTTGTCGTTGACGATCCGGCAGCCCCAGCCGTCGGGGCAGTTGTTGAAACGCCCGCCGACCAGGTCAGGATTGGCCAGGACGCCTTCGATGGTGGCGAGTTCCGGATGCGCCTCGGCGAGATAGGCCGGAATCCACCAGCCTTCCACGCCGCCCGGCGCGATCACATCGGCCAGCCGCGAAACCTTGCCTTCGGCTTCGAGCTTGGCATAGACATCGCCGGTCGAGTTCAACCACAGCTCGGTCACCAGGTCGGGCTCGCCGTTTTCGGCCAGCGACGCGACAGAGGTGGTGGTCGCCGACGGCACTTTCTCGATCGTGCAGCCATATCCCTGCTCCAGCAGGAATTTGGAAACCTCGGTGATGATCTGGGATGATGCCCAGTTCATTTCGGTTATGGAGACGTCCCCGCAGTCCGCAGAGGCCGTTCCCGGAACGGCGAGGCCGGCGGCGGTCGTAAGGGCGACAGCGCCGGCAATCAGCAATTTCTTCATGTTTGTCCTCCTCTGGACAGCCCCGCCCTCCCGAAATGCCCGAAGGGGGCTGTATCCACTGCCGGGCGAAACGCCCGAAGCTGACCGACACCCTAGGCCAGACGCCGGCTTCGTTCAACGCAGCCGTCCGGACGGTCGTGTCTCCGTTTGCAACGAAGGCCCGTGCCGGCGGGTTTTTCGGAACGCGCCTCCGTGCCGCGCTGCTTCTATCGCCTCCCTTGTCATCACCCCGGCCGGAGAGCGCACGTCCTCTTGTCACCCCGGATGGAGCGTGTGCCCTCTCTTGTCACCCCGGCCGGAGCAGAGCGGAGAGCCGGGGTCGATCCTCCGCCGTTTCGGCCCCGCGGAAAGATCGGAGGCTGGGCCCCGGCTCAGGGCCGGAGCGACAACAGGGGGTCCGAGGCGGCGCCGGGGCGTTCGGGGCGGAGGGCTGGGTCTCTCAAGCCCCTGGCTCAATCTGCCAGAGGAACGCGAATGTGAAACGGAGACACGACCTCCCGGACCGGCGTTAGAGTCCGCCCGGATATCCATGATACGCTGCAAGCGGCGCCCGGCGGCGCAGGAGCGCGCATGACACCGCCCAACTTCACCCATGCCTTCGCCGACCTGGGCGATGTGACGATCCATTACGTCACGGCGGGCGCCGCCTCTCCCGACGCGCCGCCGGTGGTGCTCCTGCATGGCTGGCCGGAGACCTGGTATGAGTGGCGGCATGTCATGCCGGTGATTGCAGAGCGCCATCCCGTGATTGCGCCGGACCTGCGCGGGCTCGGCGATTCCTCGCGGCCGGCTGGCGGTTATGACAAGCGCACCGTTTCGGAGGACATTTTCCGGCTGCTTTCCGGGCACCTCGGCCTCGACCGGTGGCATTGCGCCGGCCATGACTGGGGCGGCCCCGTAGCCTTCGCGCTCGCCGCCCGGCATCCGGAGGCCGTGCTTACCCTGACGATCATCGATGTGGTCATTCCCGGCGACGGCGGGGACTTCTCGCAGGGCGGGCGGCGCTGGCATCATGCCTTCCACCGCACGCCGGACCTGCCGGAAGCGCTGGTGAGCGGCCGCGAGCGCGACTATCTCGGCTGGTTCTACCGGGCCTATGCCGCACGCCCGGACGCCATCGACGCTGCGGCCATGGACGAATATCTCCGCAGCTACGCCCAACCCGAGGCGTTGCGCGCCGGCTTCGCCTATTACCGGAACCTGCCCCGGGATGTCGCCGACAATCAGGCATTGCTTGCAACGGGCTTCCGCCTGCCCATGCCGGTGCTGGCTATCGGCGGCGGGAACATGGCGGCCTTCGGCCGGGCCGGGGAAGTCGAGGCGTCCATGCGGCGGGTCGCAACCGATGTCCGGGGGGTCATCGCCGCGGAAAGCGGGCATTTCGTGCCTGAAGAGGAACCCGCGCTGGTCGCCCGCGCCATTCTCGACCATGCCGGGCGGCGCGGATGACAGGGCCGGCGGACGGCGTCTGGGTGTTCGGCTACGGCTCGCTGATCTGGCGGCCGGACATTCCGTTCCTCGAAGCGCGGGTTGCGCGGGTGCGCGGCTGGAAACGCCGCTTCTGGCAAGGCTCCCACGACCATCGCGGCCTGCCGCACGCGCCCGGCCGGGTGGCGACCCTGGTCCCGGACGCCGGCGCATCCTGCGAGGGCGTCGCCTATCTGGTCGCCGGGCCGCAATTGCCGCAGGTCTGGCTCGATCTGGACCACCGCGAGAAGAACGGCTACCGGCGCGAGACGGTGCGGCTCGAATTCCGGGACGGCGACATGACCGACGGCGTGCTCTATGTCGCCCCGGTCGGCAATCGCGCCTATCTGGGCCCGGCTTCCCTGCCGGAGATGGCCGCGCACATCGCCCGTTCGGCAGGCCCGAGCGGCGCCAATATCGACTATCTCCGGAAACTGGCGGCGGCGCTCCGGCGGCTCGACATCGACGACCCGCATGTTTTCGCCCTGGAGCGCTCTGTCGAAAACCTCGCCCGGCACAACGGAACGCCCCCGCCCGGATGACCCTTGCGCCGGCCGGGTCAACGCGTTCTCCCCCTTCCCGGCGGAATAAGCGGAATAACATGACGGATGCGGACGGGCTTCGCGAGCGCGTCAACCACGTCCTCGATACGCGCTTCAACTCGCGCGCCGGCTCCCGGTTGTGCTTTACCCGGCTGGGTAGTCCGGATGCACGACCTGAACCTTGGGCGGCTCCCGTTTCCCTGTCATGCAGCGCAGAAAAATCGCCGCACTGCTGTTTTCTCCCTGTGCCGCCTGCCCATATGACACTTAGGATGCTCGGCAGGATGGGGGCAGCAATGACTGTTTATGCAGTCTTCCTAAATCAACCGGATGAAGCGGTGTGGGAGGCGGCAATGGAGGCAGAAACGGCAGGTTGACCGAGCACAGGCTCACAGAATTAGAACGCCGCATGGGTGCTCTGGAGGGAAAGGTGGACAGCATTCGAGACACCTGCGCCCGGATGGAAACGAAGCTCGACGGGATGGCAAGCAAGGCCCTTGTCCTGACAATTTCCGGGCTGACCGGAGGCGGGCTTATCGTCACTCTCATCGGACATTTGCTCATTCGCTCAATAGGCGCCGAATAGCCCCTTTGGCGCTTTGCTGCACTGCCCCTAACGGAACGGGGCGCTTCGGGCGGCGAGGCCGGCGAGCAGGGCCGCCAGAACGGCCCAGCCCTGCCAGGCGCCCATGGCGAGGAGGGTAGCCGTCGAGACCGCGAGCCAGAGAGCCGGCGCGGCGCACAAAAGGGCGGTCCACCGGCTTGGCGCGGCGAGCGCCAGGAAGCCGAGCGTGGCGACGGCCGTGGGGTCCGGCGCAATCGCGAACACCTCCGCCCCGCGCCAGGACCGGCCGTCGAGCGGCGCGAGGGCGGGCCAGGCCAGCAGCGCCGCCGCGACCAGCCCGAGGCCGGGCCAGGCGCGCCCGGCCCTCCGCACAAGGGTGAGCCGGCCCGCAAGGCCGAGCGCCGCAAGCAGCGCGCCCTGGGCATAAAACCCCCAGGCGAGGGTCGGCGCGGCCCAGTTCACCGCTCCGTAGCGCAGGGCGACGAAATGCCAGCCGGTCCACAGCCAGGCCGCGCCGAGCGCCGGGCCAAGCCACCGGCCGGAAGGCCGCCGCCCCCGCAGGAGGTGGAGGAAAAGCAGCGTCCCCGCCGCCAGCAAGACCGGCTGGGCGGGCCAGAGAGCCTCGTTTTCCAGCACGAAAAGCCGCCAATAGACGCGCGGCGAGAACAGCAGCAGATCCTCGAACACGCGCAAGGCCGCCGTCACGAGCCGCCGCTGCGCTCCGGGCCGGCCCTACAGGTCCCGCACATGCTCCGCCATGCGCCGGCGCATGGCGGCGTCCGGCATGGGGCCGAATGCGGCGGACTTGTTTTCGCGCAAATGGTCCACCCGCCGGGTGGCGGGGATAGCGGCGGTGACCGCAGGATGCGAGAGGATGAATTTCAGCAGGAATTGCGGCCAGGAAGACACCTCGATCTCGCGCGCCCAGCCGGGCAGCGGGCGGCCCGCAAGCCGGTCCGGCAGGCGGCCGCGCTGAAACGGCCGGTTGCAGATCACCGCAATGCCGCGCTCCAGGGCAAGCGGCAGCAGGCGGCGTTCCGCCTCCCGGTCCACGATATTGTAGGTAAGCTGGACGAAATCGGGCGGGCGGCGCTGCATGACCGCTTCCAGATCGGCGTGCCGGCGTCCGTGCGAGGTGGTGACGCCGGTGTAGCGGAGCGCGCCGGCCTCCTTCATGGCGGTGAGCGTGTCGAGATTCGCCTCCCACTCGATCAGATTGTGCACCTGCAACAGGTCGAAGCGCGGCACGCCCCAGCGCCGCGCCGTCTCCGTGATTTGCGCCGGCCCGGCGCTGGCATGCGTCCAGACCTTGTCGGCGGAGAACAGGCCCGGCGGACGGCCCAGCTTCTCCAGCGCGTCGCCGATCACCTCTTGCGAAGAGCCGTACATGGGCGAGGAATCGATGATGCCGCCACCCGCTTCGAAAAACGCGGCCATGACATCGCGGCATTCGGCGCGCAACAGCGGGTCGCCGCCCACATTGAAGGTAATCCAGCTTCCGAGGCCGACCGCCGGCACCGTTTCCCCGGTCGCCGGCACCGGCTTTGCGAGCGCCCCGCCGGCCGAGGCGCGAAAGGCCGGCGCCGCGGCCGCAGCGCCCATGCCGGCCAGAACCGCCCGCCGCGTCGCGCGCATGGCAGACCTCTCCCCTTGCCGCCTGCCGCGAGAGTAGCGCGGCGGCTCCGCCCCGCCAAGCGCACCGCCCGCCGGGTCGTGTCTCCGTTTGCAACGAAGGCCCTTTGCTGCCGGGTTTTTCGGAAGGCGCCAGCACGGGCCGCTTGTATCGCCTCCCTTGTCGTCACCCCGGCCGGAGAGCGCACGTCCTCCTGTCACCCCGTCCGGCGCGCGTGCCCTCTTTTGTCACCCCGGCCGGAGCACAGCGGAGAGCCGGGGTCCATCCTCCGCCGTTTCGGCCCCGTGGAGGGATCGGAGGTTGGGCCCCGGCTCAAGGCCGGGGCGACAGTAAGGGGGGCCGGGGCGACAGTAGGGGGGTCGGGGTGACAACAAGGGGGGCGGGGCGACAGTAGGGGGCGCCCGGCCTCTCAAGCCCCTGGCTCACTCTGCCAGAGGAACGCGAATGTCAAACGGAGACACGACCGCCCGCCGGCGGCACTGGCGGGCGGTGCGGATTTGGTGGCAGACTGCGCGCGGCCTTGACAAGTGCGAAGAGGGGACGTTGACGATGGCGGTGCTCAGAATCTTCTCCTATCTGCCCAATCCGCGGGTCTGGAAGGCGGCCATCGCCGCCCGGCTGCTTGGCGTCGGGGTGGAGGTGGTCGGCGATCGGCCGAAGGCGCTGCCGGGCTGGCTCTGGGATTTTGACGCCCGGCCGCTCGAAGACGCCGAGAGGACTCCGGCCAATCCCCATGCCCGCGCGAGCAAGCGCGGCTTCGACGCCACGCTCTACAAGACCGACGCCTTCCTCCGGGCGCATCCTTTCGGCACTGTGCCCGCCGCCTTCGACCCGTCAGGCGGGATCGGCGTGTTCGAGTCGAACAGCATCCTGCGCGCCGTCGCGCGGGCGGGCGGCGGCCTTTACGGCGACGGACCCTATGAGGCGTCCCGGATCGACAGCTTTCTCGACGCCGGACTGACATTCGCGCGCGAGGCGCAGGTCTATCTGCTGGCGCTGACGGCGCGCAAGGCCACGGCGGAGCAGTCGGAGCGGATGCGGGAGGCCTACGCCTTCTACATGGACGGCATCGACAATGCCGCCGGCTTGGGCGGCGAGGGGCTGGCGGGGCCGTTCTCGATCGCCGACATCGCCTTCGTCTGCGACCTGGCCCAATTCCGCCGCGAGGAGCGCATGACCGACCGGCTGGCTGCGCTCGGCCTCGCCCCGATCTACCGGCCGGGCGGCCATGCCCGCGCGCTCGCCCATTTCGACCGGCTGCGCCGCCTGCCCGCCTTCGCCGCCGATCTCGACGGCTATGTGCTCGAAACCGGGACCCCGGAGAGGAAACGCGCATGACCCTGCCCGTGGCGCTCGTCACCGGCGTCGGCCCCGAAGGGGGCACAGGCGCCGAAATCGCCCGGCGCTTCGCCGCCGGCGGCTACCGCACCGCCATGCTCGCCCGCGATGCAGACCGGTTGGCCGCGCTGGAAGCCGGCATCACCAACGCTTCGGCCTTTCCCTGCGATGTCGGCGATCTCGACGCGCTTCGGGCAACGATCGCCTCGGTGCACGAACGGCTCGGTCCGCCCAGGATCGTGGTGCACAACGCCCTGCGCAGCACGCGCGGGCCGTTGCTGGCGCTCGACCCGGAAGATCTCGAGCGCAATTTCCGCGTCAACACCACCGCGCTGCTGCATCTCGCCCGCGAGACCATTCCGGGAATGCTGGAAGCCGGCGGCGGCGCGCTCCTGGTCACCGGCAATACGTCGGCCACACGCGGCAAGGCGCAGTGGGGCTTCTTCGCCTCGACCAAGGCGGCGCAACGCATTCTGGCGGAATCGATCGCGCGCGAGTTCGGCCCGCAGGGCATCCATGTCGCCTATTTCATCATCGACGCCGCCATCGACACGCCGCGCACCCGCCCGTTGATCGCGCCGGACAAGCCGGACGACTATTTCGCCAAGCCCACGGCAATCGCCGAGGAGATGTTCCGGGTCGCCCATCAGGACCGCTCCTCCTGGTCCTTCCGCGTCGAGCTTCGCCCCTTCGGCGAGGTCTGGTAGCCGGCGCCGCTTCCCGCTGCCGCCGCCTCTCCGGGCTGTCAGCGCCCGCCGCGGAGCCATGCTTGCCTGTCGAAGGCGACATGGTCTCCGAAGAAGTGGACGGCGCGGTCGAGATGCCGGATGCCGGCCGGCGAATAGGTTCGCCGCGGGCCGTCCAGCCTCTCGACGGTCTCGCGCGCCGCCACCCAGGGCTCGGCGGATTGCAGGGTGCTCTGGCGCTGCACCACGTCCCAGATGTAGTAGTGGCACGGGATCACGACATGGGGCCGCAGCGTGTCGATGATGTGCTCGACCATGGAAAACCCCATGACATGCTGCGAGTTGTCGACGGGGAGGATGGCGATGTCGATGCGCCCGAGCGCCTCGCGGATGTCCGGCGGCGGATTGTGGCGGTTGTCCCCCCAATGCAGGATGCGCAGCCCGCCGGTCTCGATCACGATAAGGCAGTGGTCCCAGGAGCGGGGATTGTCCGGCGGCTCGATGCTCACGCCGTCGAACGCCAGCGCGATCTTCTTGTAGTCGTAGAGCGCCGCGCTCGAATCCGTCTCATGCTTGTCCGCAATGCCGTGCAGCGCGACATCGGCGAACGCATAGCGGCCGATCAGCCGGTCCAGCAGCACATGCGCATCCAGCCGGTGCAGCGCGTCATGGTCGAAATGCGCATGTGTGGATACGCCGATATCCACCGCCGTGACCGGGAAGTCGTGGAAATACCAGTCCCAGCGGCGCGACGGATGGTTCCGCCACGGATCGACGAGAACGCTGACCCCTTTCGGCGAGGTAATGCGGAAGGCCGAACTGCCGTAATAGGCGATCTCCACCGGCCCCTCGCGCGCCGGCGACCGATCGGCCTGAAGCTCGATCATCCGGTTGTGGTTGCTCGTCATGCGCCAGGCGCTCAGGCCCGTATCGAGGTCGGTCATCGCCAGTCGGCTCCTGGGCAATCGGGTTCAGCCGGTTCGGCTGCGCTTCAGGCGTTGCCGCGGTCCTCGCGCCAGAGGCCGAGCTTCTCCTGTACCGCCCGGTCGGAGAAGCTGAACAGGACGGCGTCGGCGCCGGCCCGGTGGCGGACAGAGCGCCAGCTCGGCGCCACGAAAATATCGCGCGGCCCCCAGGAGAAGACGCTGTCCTCGCCGATGCGGCTCTCGCCGGCACCCTCCACCACGGCGAACACCGCCGCGTCGGTGGACCGGTATGCGGCCGTCTCGAAGCCGGCCGGCAGCAATTGCAGATGCGCCGCGACGGTCGGCATGGCGTGGCCCCCGTCAACCGGGTTGACATAGCGCAGTTTCAGCCCGTGGCAGGGGTCCCAGGCGTCGCGGCGTCGCATCACCTCCAGGGCTTCGCGGGAGCGGGCATAGGGATAGTTGAACACCGGCGAGGCCAGCGAGCCGGGCGCATGATCCACCGGCAGCAGGCCCTGTCCGTAGCGGGCCAGGCTGTCGCCCTCGGGGCGCGAGAGCGGCTGGCGGTCGTCGCCCAGCCCCTCCGCGAAGGAGGCGTCGAAGAGCTGCACGATCGGGATGTCCAGCCCGTCCAGCCAGATCATCGGCCGGTCGGACTCATTGCCGTGGTCGTGCCAGGTCCAGGACGGCGTGATGACGAAATCGCCCTCCGCCATGGTCGTGCGTTCGCCGTCCACCGCGGTGTAGGCGCCTTCGCCCTCGATCACGAAGCGCAGCGCCGACTGGCTGTGGCGGTGGGCGGGGGCGACCTCGCCGGGCAGCACCAGCTGCAGCCCTGCATAGAGCGAGGTGGTGATGCGCGACGCGCCCCGCAGGCCCGGATTCTCCAGCACCAGAACGCGCCGCTCGGCTTCCTTCGCGCCGATAATCCCGCCGGAGCGCATCACATGCGGACGCACATCCGCATAGCGCCAGTGCGCCGCCCGGCAGGCGCTCGCAGGCTCCGGGGTAATCAGCCCGCGCATGACTTCCCAGAGCGGGGCCAGATTGTCCGCCCCGATCTCCTCGTAGAACGCCGCCCGATCCGTCATGCCCGCCTCCGCCGCACGCCCGGCCCGACCATACCCCGACCGGCATGGATTCCGAAGGACGCCTTTCGGAGAAGAAAGCGGGCGCCGCTCCCGGCCCCCGCACCGCCCGGGCCTCGCTCAGGAGGCGGCGCCGGCCTCCCGCCTGGCGGCCTCTTCCGCCACCAGCTCCTTCTTCGACAGCTTGCCGATCATGGTTTTCGGCAGCTCGGCGCGGAACTCGATATGTTTCGGCGCCTCATGCCTGCCGAGCTTGTCCCGCAGGAAGGCGCGCAATTCGTCGGCCTCCAGCGCCGCGCCTTCGGCAAGTTTGACGAAGGCCTTGACCGCCTCGCCGGTATAGTCGTCCGGCACGCCGATAACGGTCACCTCCTCGACGGCGGGATGGCGGTAGATCGCCTCCTCGACATTGCGCGGGAAGACATTGTAGCCGCTCACCAGCACAAGATCCTTCTTGCGGTCGATGATGAACAGGTAGCCGTCCTCGTCCAGATGCCCGACATCACCGGTGCGCAGCCGGCCCTCGACAATGGTTTCGGCCGTGGCTTCCTCCCGGCGCCAATAGCCCTTCATCACCTGCGGCCCGGAGATGCAGATCTCCCCGTCCTCGCCCCGGGGCAGCACCTTCCGGGGATCGTCCTTGTCCACGATGGTGATCGTCGTGCCGGGCACCGGGATGCCGACCGAGCCTTCCTTGTTGACCCCCTCGAAGGGGTTGGAGGCGGCGATCGGCGAGGATTCGGTCAGCCCGTAGCCCTCGACCAGCTTGCAGCCGGAAAGCGCCTCGAAGCGCCGTTTGATCTCCAGCGGCAGCGGCGCGCCGCCGGACATGCAGGTCTTGATCGAGGTGAGGTCGAAACTGTCGGGCTTCGGATGGTTCACGATGGCCGTGTACATGGTCGGCACACCGGGAAAGAGCGTCGGCTTCTTCTTGGTTATGTCCTGCAGCACGGGGTCGAGTTCGAAGCGCGGCCGCATGACGATGGACCCGCCGACAGCGACGGTGAAGTTCATCACCACCGCCATCGCGAACACATGGAAGAACGGCAACACCCCCATCATGCGTTCCCTGCCCGGCTCCAGACTGGGGTTCCAGAGCAGCGCCTGATGGATATTGGCGTAGAGGTTCCCGTGGCTCAGCATCGCGCCCTTCGGGACCCCCGTCGTGCCGCCGGTATACTGGAATACCGCGATGTCTTCGTCCGGGTCGATCTCCGGCGGCTCATGGCGGCCGTCATTGTCGAGCAGCGCGCGGAAGGAGAGATGGTCCGGGCGGTTCGGAACCCGGGCGATTTCGCTGCGTTTCAACAGCGGGAACAGCAGATTTTTCGGAAAGGGCAGGGCGTCCTGCAGATTCCCGACGACCAGCGTGCGGATCCGGGTTCGGTCCAGCAGCGCCGCCATTTTCGGGTAGAGCGCCGTGAGGCCCAGCGTCACCATGACGTCGGTCTCGGAATCCGCGATCTGGTATTCGAGTTCCTCTTCCGAATAGAGCGGGCTGTAGTTCACCACCGTGCCGCCGGCCTTGAGGATGCCGAAATAGGCGATGACGAATTGCGGACAGTTCGGCAGGAACAGGCCGACTTTCACGCCCTTGCCGACGCCGAGCTTGCGGAACCCGGCCGCGGCGCGCGCGACCATGCCGCCGAGCACGGCGTAGCTATAGGTCCGGCCCAGGAAATCCATGCTTTCATGGGTCGGGAAGCGCTCGACAGCATCGTCCAGAACGGCGTAAAGCGGCCGCCGGGGTATCTCGGTGTCCCACTGCACATTTTCAGGATAGCTATTGAGCCAGGGGTGCCGGTCGCTCACCTTCGATTCCCTCCTCGACGGCTGCGCGCAATCAGTCCGGCAAGGTTAGCGCATCCGAGACCGGATAGCGATATCTCCGCGGCAGCCGCAGTGCCTCGGCCCAAAGCCGGCATTCCCCGCCAGGCCCGGACAGGCGCTCGACAGGCCCCGCTCGCCGCCCCCGGCTACACAGGGGCCGCCCCGTCGCTGCCGAGAGAAGAAACGAGCGTCAGCCGCCTTCCAGTTTCGGGATGAAGAAGACCTCGCCGCCGGGCGGCACCGGCTGGAAATAGCCGGTCTCGTGGATCATGCCGTCAATGGCGACCGTGGTCTCCTCCACCAGGCGGTCGCCGAGGCCCGGAAACCGCTCGTT
This sequence comes from Alphaproteobacteria bacterium, assembly GCA_965200785.1. GTDB lineage: Bacteria > Pseudomonadota > Alphaproteobacteria > Bin95 > Bin95 > Bin95. The sequence goes on from CBDAVA010000003.1 coordinate 889,930, forward strand.
CATCGCGCGGATGACATCGCGCAAAAGCCTGGCCTCGACCTCGAATTCGCGCACGCCTCCCGTGAAGGCGCGCGCGAAGCCTTCGGTGAACCGCACCTGGACGGTCGGCTTCACGGGGCGTGCGGCCCGGCGTTCAGTCGTCTCCGTCCCCGCCGGGCGCGTCCATCGCCGCAAGCAGCCTGGGCGGCGACATCGGCAGCTCATACATGCGCGTGCCGACCGCCTGGTCGATGGCGTTGGCGATTGCTGCCATGGGCGGGCAGATATTGACCTCGCCCACACCCTTGACGCCATAGGGATGGCTCGGATTGGGCACCTCGACCAGCACCGGCTCGATCATCGGCAGGTCCGACGCCACCGGCACCCGGTAGTCGAGGAATCCGGCATTTTCCAGCCGCCCGTTGTCGTCATAGATGTATTCCTCGTTCAGCGCCCAGCCGATGCCCTGCACCACACCGCCCTGAATCTGCCCTTCGACATAGGAGGGGTGGATGGCGCGGCCGACATCCTGGGCCGCGACAAAGCGCAGGATGGAGACCAGACCGGTCTCGGGATCGACCTCGATATCGCAGAACTGGCTGGAGAAGCCCGGCGCCTGGGCGCCCGCATTGGTCGTGCCGGCGGCGCCGATGGGACCGCCCGTCAAGGCGCGCTTGGCCGCCAGCTCGCCGATCGTGAGCGGTTCGAAATCGCCGACATTGGCGCCCGCCGGGTGTGCGGCGCCGTCCTTCCAGGTCACGGCCTCGATATCGACATCCCAGATCATGGCGGCGCGCTGGCGAAGGTCGTCAATGACCTTGTTGCAGGCTTCGTGGACGGCGATGCCGGTTGCATAGGTCACCCTGCTGCCGCCGGTGACATGCGTGTAGCCGACCGAGGCGGTGTCGGCGACGATGCAGCGCACCTGGTCATACTCGACCCCGAAGGTCTCCGCCGCCATCAGGGCCATGCTGGCGCGCGAGCCGCCGACATCAACGCTGCCGCTGCCGATGATGATGGTGCCGTCATCGTTCACATGGACGGTTGCGCTCGATTCGCCGCCGCCATTGAACCAGAATCCCGAAGCAACCCCCCGGCCCTGATTCGGCCCGATGGGCTTGTTGTAATCGGGGTGGGCGGTCAACGCCTCAAGCGTTTCGGCATAGCCGTCATGGCTGAGCTTCGGCCCATAGACCATCTGCGTGCCCTTGCGGGCGGCATTCTTGAGCCGGAAGGCCACCGGGTCCATGCCCACCTTCTTCGCCAGCATGTCGAGCACGCTCTCGACGCCGAAGGCCGAGATCGGCGAGCCGGGCGCGCGGTAGGCCGCTGCCTTGGGGCGGTTGCTGACCACGTCGAAACCGACCGTGCGGACATTCGCGATGTCATAGGGTGCAAAGGCGCACATGCAGGCGTTCAGCACCGGAGAGCCCGGGAAAGCGCCGGCCTGAAAGTTGAACGTGGTGTCGGCGGCCACGATGCGGCCGTCATTCGTGACCCCGATCTTGATCGTCATCGAGGCGCCGGAGGTCGGCCCGGTCGCCTTGAACACCTCCTCGCGCGACATCTGCATCCGCACCGGCTGGCTGCATTTCCGCGAGAGCGCCGCAGCCAGCGGTTCGAGATAGACGATGGTCTTGCCGCCGAAACCGCCGCCAATCTCCAGCGGCGTCGCGCGGATATTGCCGGGGCTGACGCCGAGCAGCCTGGCGGTCATGGCGCGGACCACGAAATGCCCCTGGCTCGACGACCAGATCTCGCCCTGCCCGTCGGCGTCGAACCGCGCCATGCAGGCATGGGTTTCGATATAGCCCTGATGGACGGGCGCGGTCTTGAAGCTCTTTTCGATGATATGGTCGGCCTCGGCGAAACCCGCCTCGATATCGCCGATGCTGAACTCGACGCGCTTGGAGATGTTCGAGGCCTTGTCGGGCACGGGTTCGATGCCGCGCGGAATCATGTCCTCGAACAGCAGCGGGGCGTCCGGCTGCATCGCCTCATCGACATCGATGACATGCGGCAGCACCTCGTAATCGACTTCGATGAGCTTCACCGCTTCTTCGGCAATGGCAGTGCTGGACGCCGCCACGGCGGCGACGGCATGGCCTTCATAGAGCGCCTTCTCGCGCGCCATGACATTGCGCGTAATGTGCCAGAAATTCTGCGCCACCCGCTCCGGGCCGATATAGGCGAACGGGTGGTCCGGCAGGTCGGCGGAGGTCATGACAGCCTTGACGCCGGGCAGCGCCTCGGCCTTCGAGGTGTCGATGCCCAGGATGCGCGCATGGGCGTGCGGACTGCGCAGCACCTTGCCGACCAGTTCGCCGGGCAGCCGGTAATCCGCGCCGTATTGGGCGCGGCCCGTCACCTTCGGCACGCCGTCCGGGCGAACGGGGCGTGTGCCGACCCACTTGAACTCTTTCACTTCGGCGCTCATCCACAGGGTCTCCAGAAACAGGGCGGAACGGTCGCGGCCATGCAAGCCCATCCGGCGCCCGGACGCAAGAGCAAGCCCGTCGGCGGGCTTGCTCCCGTCCGGTATTTCGGCAAGCTGGCGCGAGGCTGGTGCACTCTAGCAGCGACGGAGGTTCGCGCCCTTGCACATCATTCCATTCGACGCCCCGCTCGGCGCGGAGGTGCGCGGCCTCGACGCCGCGGCGCCGATAGGCCCGGCCGAGGCCGGGGCGCTGCGCCGCGCGCTTGACGAGCATCTCGTGCTGGTCGCCCGGAACCAGCGGCTGGACGATCCGGCGCTGATGGCGTTTTCGCGCCTCTTCGGCGCGCTCGACCCGCCGGGTCCGAACCCCTATGGCGGGCCGTTCCTGCCGGAGTTCCCCGAGGTCAATGTCATCTCCAATGTGGTCGAGAACGGGCGGCCAATCGGCAATCTGGGCGCCGGCGAGGCGGTCTGGCATGCCGACATGACCTATATCGACAGGCCGCCCAAGGCCGCGCTCCTCTATGCGCTGGAAGTGCCGGAAGGGCAGGGCGACACCTATTTCGCCAACCAGTTCGCCGCGTGGAACGCCCTTCCGGACGCGCTCAAGGCCCGCATAGAGGGGCTGCGCTGCGTGCATGACAGCGCGCATAACAGCGCCGGCATGTTGCGGCGCGGCTATCGGGAGACGAGCGACCCGCGCGAGACGCCCGGCGCGCGTCAGCCGCTGGTGCGGACGGACCCGGCCACCGGCGGGAAAGCCCTGTTCCTCGGCCGCCGCCCCCATGCCTGGATTGTCGGCCTGGACGTGGCGGAAAGCGACGCGCTGCTCGACCGCCTCTGGGCCCATGCCAGCGACCCGCGCTTTGTCTGGCGCCATCGCTGGCGGGCGGGCGACCTGCTGGTCTGGAGCAATCTGGGCCTGCTGCACCGCCGCGATTCCTTCGACCCTGCGGTCCGGCGCGTCATGCACCGCACCCAGATCAAGGGCGACAGCGAGATTGCGTGAGGCTGCCATGAGGCGCGCGTCTTGAAGCGGTTCTACAAGGAGGCGAGTCCCGTGCCGCTCGCATCGGGCGGTTACGGCGTGGCGCTGGACGGGCGGCGGGTGCGCACGCCTGCGGGCAAACCGCTCGACCTGCCATGCCGGGCGCTGGCGGAAGCGGTGGCGGGAGAGTGGGCGGCGCAGGGCGAAACGGTGCAGCCGCGGACCATGCAGATGATGACGCTCGCGGCAACGGCGCTCGACCGCGTGGCCCCCCATGCGGCGGAGGTGGCCGCCGGGATCGCGCGCTACGGCGAAACGGACCTGCTCTGCTACCGCGATGCCGCGAACGGAGAGCTCGCCCGGCGCCAGAATGCGGCCTGGCAGCCTGTGCTGGACTGGCTGGCCGAGGCCCATGGCGTCCGCCTCCGGCCCGTTTCCGGGGTGATGCCGGCGCCGCAGGACAGCCGCGCGCTCGCCGCGCTCCGGCGGTCGGTCGGGGCGTTCGGGCCGTTCCGGCTGACAGCGCTCCATGCCGCCGTTTCCGCCACCGGGTCTGCGGCGCTGGGCCTGGCGCTGCTCGACGGCCGGTTGAATGCCTGTCAGACATGGCGCGCTGCGCGCATCGACGACGACTGGCAGGCCGAACGCTGGGGCGAGGACGCCGAGGCGCGCAAGCAGGGGGCCGCGCTCTGCGACGAGCTTGCGGCCGTCGAGCGCTTCGCCGGATTGCTTTGACAGGGAGACCGGAGCTTATGCGCGATATCGTGGAGATGCTGGAAGCCAAGCGCGCCCGCGCCCGCCTCGGCGGCGGCGAGAGGCGCATCGAGGCGCAGCACCGGCGCGGCAAGCTGACGGCGCGCGAACGCCTGGACGTGCTGCTCGACGAAGGGTCGTTCGAGGAATACGACATGTTCGTGGAGCATCGCTGCGCCGATTTCGGCATGGAGGCGCAGCGTGTGCCGGGCGACGGCGTGGTGACCGGGCACGGAACCGTCAACGGCCGGCTCGTCTTCGTGTTCAGCCAGGACTTCACGGTTTTCGGCGGCTCGCTGTCGGAGACGCACGCGCAGAAGATCTGCAAGGTCATGGACCAGGCGATGAAGGTGGGCGCGCCGGTCATCGGCCTCAACGATTCGGGCGGCGCCCGCATCCAGGAGGGCGTCGCATCGCTCGGCGGATATGCCGAGGTGTTCCAGCGCAATGTGCTGGCTTCGGGCGTCGTGCCGCAGGTTTCGGTCATCATGGGGCCGTGCGCCGGCGGCGCGGTCTATTCCCCGGCGATGACGGACTTCATCTTCATGGTGGAGGACACCTCCTTCATGTATGTCACGGGCCCGGATGTGGTGAAGACGGTGACCCACGAAACGGTGAGCCATGAGGAGCTGGGCGGCGCGCGCACCCATGCCAGGCGCTCCGGCGTCGCCGATATGGCCGTCGAGAACGATATCGAGGCGCTGCTGCAGGTCCGGCGCTTCATGGGCTTTCTGCCGTCGTCGAACCGCGAGCAGGCGCCCATGCGGCCGACCGAAGACCCGATAGAGCGGCAGGAGCCGTCGCTCGACAGCCTGGTGCCCGGGAACCCCAACAAGCCGTATGACATCAAGGAGCTGATCCGCAAGACGGCGGACGAGGGCGTCTTCTTCGAGCTTCAGCCGGACTGGGCTGCCAATATCGTCATCGGCTTCGCCCGCTATGGCGGTCAGCCGGTGGGCATCGTCGCAAACCAGCCGATGGTGCTGGCCGGCTGCCTGGACATTGACAGCGCGCGCAAGGCAGGGCGCTTCGTGCGCTTCTGCGACGCCTTCAACCTGCCGATCGTCACCTTTGTCGATGTGCCGGGGTTTCTGCCCGGCACGGTTCAGGAATATGGCGGCATCATCAAGCATGGCGCGAAGCTGCTGTTCGCCTATGCTGAGGCGACGGTGCCCAAGGTCACGCTGATCACGCGCAAGGCTTATGGCGGCGCCTATGACGTGATGAGTTCCAAGCATCTGCGCGGCGATGTCAATTATGCCTGGCCGCAGGCCGAAATCGCCGTGATGGGGGCGAAAGGCGCGGTCGAGATCATCTTCCGCCAGGATCTCGACGATGCGGAGAAGATTGCGCAGCGCACGGCCGAATACGCCGAAAAGTTCGCCAACCCCTTTATCGCGTCGGCGCGGGGTTATATCGACGATGTGATCCGCCCGCGAAACACGCGGTTTCGCATCTGCCGGTCGCTTGCCGTGCTGCGGAACAAGCGGTTGGAAAACCCGTGGAAAAAACACGACAATATCCCGCTTTAGCGCACCGGGAGGGATGGCACAAATGCGTTTCGAGACCTTCGACTGGATCGCGCATAATGCAAACCGGCGGCCGGAAAAGACCGCGCTGGTCGATCTTGCGAGCGGCCGGAATATCGACTACGCCGCGATGAACCGGCGGGTCGGGCGGCTGTCCGGTTTCCTGCATGAGCGGTTCGGCGTAGCGCCCGGAGACCGCGTGGCATTGCTGGCGGAGAATTCCAGCGACTATCTGGAGGTCCAGTTCGCCTGTTTCCGCATCGGCGCCGTGTTCGTGCCGCTCAACTGGCGGCTGACCGTGCCGGAGCTTGTCTATATTGTCGGCGATGCGGCGCCGAAGGCGATGATTCACGACCGGGGCTTCGCAGACACCGCCGCGGCCGTGCAGGCGGAAACCGGCTTTGCGCATTGTCTGGAAACGGCGGCGGACGGCGGCCCGTCGGATTATGAGGCGGCCATCGACGCAGGCCCCTTTGTGGCGAACATGGTTCCGCAGCAAATGTCGGACCTCTCGACGATCATGTACACCTCCGGCACCACCGGGCTGCCGAAGGGCGCGCGCATCACCCACGGCATGACCTTCATCAACACGGTGAATGTCGGCATACCCCACCGGATTTCGGCCGATTCGGTCACGCTCACCGTGCTGCCGCTGTTCCACACCGGCGGGCTCAACGCCTACGCCAACCCGGTGCTGCAGGCCGGCGGCACGGTGGTTGTCGCGCGGCGCTTCGACCCTGAGGAATGTCTTGCATTGCTCGCCGACCCTGGGGCCGGCATCACCAATTTCCTGGGCGTGCCGGCCAATTTCCAGTTCATGGGGCAGCTTCCGGCGTTCGAGAAGGCGGATTTCAGCCATGTCGCCGTGTTCGGCGTCGGCGCCGCCCCCACCCCGAATGCGCTGATCGAGGCCTGGGCGGCCAGGGGCGCGCCGCTCACCCAGGCCTATGGCATGACCGAGACCGCGCCGGTGGTGCTGGCGCTGGACCCTGTCGATGCGACGCGAAAGATCGGCTCGGCCGGCAAGCCGCTGCTCTATACCCGCACGCGGGTGATGACCGCGGAAGGCCGCCCGGCGGCGGCGGGCGAGACCGGCGAGCTTCAGGTCTCGGGGCCGAATGTGACGCCCGGCTACTGGAACAAGCCGCAGGAAACGGCGGAGTCCTTCGACGGCGAATGGCTGAAGACAGGGGACGCCGTCTGGGTCGATGAAGACGGCTATTACTATATCGTGGACCGCTGGAAGGACATGTATATCTCCGGCGGCGAGAATGTGTATCCGGCGGAGGTGGAGAATGTGCTCTACCGGCTGGAAGGCATCGCCGAGGCGGCGGTCATCGGCATTCCGGACGAACGCTGGGGCGAAGTCGGCTGGGCGGTGATCGTTCCGGGCGACGGCGCGGCGCTGGAGCCGCAGGCCATCCTCGACCATTGCGCCGGCCGCCTCGCCCGCTTCAAGCAGCCCCGCCGCATCGTCTTCACGCAGGCCCTGCCCCGCAACGCCACCGGCAAGGTGCTGAAACACGAACTCCGCCGCATGGCGGCGGCGGGGGAGCTGGGCGAATAGAAGCCGGCTACCCCTCCGGCGCTGCCGTCTGCGTTGCCGCGTTCCGACTGAAATTCGAGGCGCGGGCGAGCCGTTTGGTGTCCACCACGCCGGTCAGGCGCTGCCCGTTCACGATCCAGGTCGGAAATCGCTGGATGTCCTGGACCGTGCAGGCGGGCGTCAGGGGCCTGTTCGGCCCCGAGGGCGCGCATTCGACATAGGGCAGCCGATGGGCGGAGGCGGTGAACAGGGCCTTTTGCTCCTGGCACGCCCGACACCAATGGGCGCCGTAAAACCGCGCGCCGCTGTCCTGCAGGTGGGTCGCAAGCGCCTTGAGATAGGGATCCTCGGGCCCGGCGGCGGCGTCGAAGACGCCGCTGAAATGCAGATGGAGGCCGAGAACCAGCACAAGGGCCGTGCCTACGGGCAGCGGCAGGGCCTTCCGCCATTCCCGCTCCGGCGTCCGCGCAGGGCGGCGCAGAAGCACCAGCACGAGCAACAGGTTCATCAGCACGAATGACGCCAGGCAATATTCGCAGGTCGCCCCGATCTCGAAGATCGACACCAGGGTGAGGAACCAACTCACGCCGGCGCCGATGCAGGCAAAGAGCAGCATGGCGCCCCATGCCGCCGGCCAGGAGCGCAGGCGCCACGCCAGGCCGGCAAGGCCGGCATAGGTCAGCAGCCCCCATAACGACATCGGCATACCGAACAGGGTGGACCATCGACTCGACTGCACGATGTCGCATTCGGAATCCGCGCCGCAATAGGCCGGGTGTTCGCCGAACCAGGCGACCAGCGTCAAATAGCCGGTGAGCAGCACACCGAGCCCCGCAAGGCCGAGGAGCCAGTTGTCGAGGAAATGCCTTGTCTGCACCGGCGCTCGGGAGCCGCCCTGGGCCTGCTTCGCGGCAGGCGCACCGGCAGCCCGTCCGCGGCGGGCGGCGGCACTCTGTCGTTTACGCTTCCTCGGCATGGGGCACGCACCCAGGCTCCCGGTTCGCTCCGGCCCCCGCAAGGGCAGCCTGCCGGCGACTATAGTGCAAAAGCGCCCGTCCGAGAGTCGATTCAACCTTACCGATTGGCAATATCGGTATGCCCAGGCCCGGGGTTGCTCCATGTGTCCCCTGGCCAGCCCGGCGGACGTCAACCCTTGAACACATGCTCGCGGTGGTAGCGAAGAAATTGCCTGTGCGGTCGATGCTGCGGCAAATTCGGCGTGCGTAGCCGTCGATCCTCGCCAAACAACCGCAACACATTTTGCGGGATGGCCTGCTCGACCAGAAGCAGGGTGTAATCGTCGTCCACCGACACCAGGCCCCGGTCGAACATCCAGTGCATCGTGCCGCTGAGCGCAAGGCCGTTGCGAAGGCTGTCGGGGCCTTTGTCCTGGACAGGACGGATATGCGCCGCCTGCACTTCGGACCGTCCGCCGCCATTGATGAGCTTGATGCCGCTGAATGCGCAAGTATCCGCATAAGCCGATTTGACGGTCGATGAAAACGCGTGATCGCGAAAAGGTCTCTGGGAAAGTCGGGATATAATCTCGTGCTGTTCTTCATAGGGTATCTGGTCCTCTGCTAATTCCCCGAAATGCAGGATCGGCGAAGGCGCAACAAATCGGGAGAAACCTGCTGTCAGGATTCGACTATAGTCGCGGTCCGAAACATGGCGGACGGCACGGCCGAAGAGACCCCGATTGGTAGAACCGTCAGACTTGCGCAGACGGCTTTCGTAGTAGAATTGTCCATCGACGAAAGGAACAGGACGGTCGAACTCCAGAAATTCTTCCATATGGGCGTAGTAGTGATTACCGCGCAACGGGTCCTTCTCGATATGCGTGAGTCGGGCCGTGGCATAGTAGCACTGTCGCCCGCCCGCACGGCGCGGTTCGTAATAGACAATCAGGTCGCCGACGGCGCCTTGCATGACATTGAGATAGGTGTGCGGGAAATGGTAGCGATATTCCGGCAGGTCATCATAGTTGGTATCGATTCTGGTGGTCAAAACCGCTTTCGGCATCGGATCGTGCCTCAGTTTGAAATTCGTGTTCCGCTCCGCTCTTGAATCACGCGAGGCGCCGCTTTTCTCGCTGCCCCGCCTCTGCCCAAGACGGAGGGTTTCCGCTCACCCGCCGGACAGGCAGCAACACGGGAAGCGCATCCTACAGACCCGCGGCGCCCCTGCGCGCACTGTCCGGGCCGGGCGGGCGCGGGCCGGCGCCGCGGGCGAAGCGGCTGTCATTGTAGATCTTGACCGTGGTCGGCGCGTAGCGCGGCGGATGGGCGGCGTCGGCGCAGGTGTTGATGCAGGCGATCGGCGCGTCGTAATTCGGCCGCGTGAAATAACCGATCGAGAGCCGGCGCGAGCGGGCGCGCGCCTCGGCTTCCGGCACCGCCACGCGATGCGGGGTCGAGACCCAGCGGTCGTTGGTCCAGCGCATCAGCAGATCGCCGATATTGACGATGAAGGTGTTGTCGATGGCCGGCGCATCGATCCAGCCGCCGCCGCGCGGGCGCACTTGCAGCCCGCCCGCCGCGGCCTCGTTGCGCAGGATCGTCATCATGCCGAGGTCGGTGTGGACGCCGCAGCGCAACTGGCCGGGCTCAAGCTCGCCCGAGGGCGCCGGATAATGCAGCAAGCGGAGCTGGCTTGCGTGGCGGTCGAGCTTGTCGCGGAACCAGTCGGCGGGAAGGCCGAGCGCGAGCGCAAAACAGCGGGAGAGCCTGAATGAGAGGTCTTCAAGCGCCAGAAAATACGCCTTCATGGCAGGTTCCAGCGCCGGAGGCTGTGCGGGCCAGAGATTGGGCGCAAAATTCGGATAGGAGAGCGCCTGCGAATGGTAGCGGTCGTCCGGGCGGTCGAACGGGCCTGCGGCGAAAACCTCCTTGAAGTCCGGCGGCGTGTCGCCGCCATGCATCCGCGCCAGCGTCTCCTCGCCATAGGGAATGTAGCCGCGATTCTGGTCGTGCTGCGGCCGGCGGACCGTCATCTTCGCTTCGAGCGGCAGGGCGAAGAAGGCCTGCGCGGCGTCGTAGAGCGCAGTCTGCACCCCCTCGGGCACGCCGTGATTGCGGATCACCACAAAGCCGATCTCGCGGCAGATGCGGTCAAGCTCCCTGGCGGCAGACGCGGCTTCTGCCGGGTCCTCGAAGCGCTCAAGGTCGAAAAGGGGGATCGTCTGCATGGGTCGTCATGCTCCGCCGCCGGACGCCGCCATCGTGCCACGACGCGCGGGGCTTGTCTGCCTTGCGGACAGCACGCTTCCCGGCGGCGCGGCAATGCCATAGCGTTGCATTGCAAGATGATGAGGAGGCTCCCCAATGCGCCTGCAAACGAGCCTGCCGCTGGACCGGGCCAACGCCATCGTGGCCGAAGCCCTGCGGCTGGGGCGAGAGGCTGGCCTGCTGCCGCTGACGGCGGCCGCGCTCGACGCCGGCGGCAGGCTGGTTGCGATGCAGTCGGAAGACGGCTCGGGCCTGCTGCGGTTCGATGTGGCTTTCGGCAAGGCGTGGGGCGCGCTCGGCATGGGAATCTCGAGCCGCCTCATCCGCGACAGGCTGGCGGCGCGCCCGATCTTTCAGGCCGCGCTCGCGACAGCGTCCGACGGGCGGTTGATTCCGGTGCCGGGCGGCGTGCTGGTCCGGACCGGCGAGGGCGTCGTCATCGGGGCAGTCGGCATCAGCGGCGACACATCGGAAAAGGACGAATATTGCGCCATCGAGGCGGTCAGAGCCGCAGGGCTGTTTCCGGAACCCGCCGAACCGGACCCCGGCTGGCGCGCCTCATCGCTGTCGGACCGATAGAGCGGCATCCCGCCGGACCGGACCGCAGCCGGGAAACCCGTCACTCCCTGATGACATGCTCTTTCGTCACGACGAAGGCGAGGCGGGCTTCGTCGATGAAATGGGTCTCGTCGGCGCGGGTGGCGGCATAGGCCTCTGACGCGGCGGAGGCGCGCATGGCCTGCGTGTCGTCGAACCAGGTGATCGCCAGCCCGTCCAGCGCCGGCTGCCGCCCCTGCCGATAGGCGCCGGGGCGAACATGGTTCTGCACATAGCGGCGAATCTGCGTAATGCGCGCCGCCAGGGGGCCGTGCGTCCCGCGCCAATAGTCCTGGAACGCCTGGACCGCCATGCCGGGCTTGCGCACGACCAGCTCGATATTCTTGACGCCGTCCGCCGGCCGGCCGCCGTCCACGACGACATGCTCCTCCACCAGCAGCGTCGTCATGGTGCTGCGGTCGATGAAGCGCGCCTCGTCCTCGCACAGCGCCTGGAACGCCGGCAGGGCGGCGTTGCGCCGGAGCGTGTCCATGTCTTCCCACCAGGTCTCGGCCACGCCGTCGCAGGCGAGCGCGCCCTTCCGGTAGCCGCCCGGCAACGGATGGTTCTGCACATAGCGCAGCAGGCCCGGCATTCGCAGCACCGCTTTCGGGTGTTCGTTCAGCCAGTAGGAGCGGAAGGCTTCCAGCTCCATGCCGGGCCTGCGCTTGAAGACGATGGCGGCCTTGACTGTCATTGCCGGGTCCTTTCCCTCCTGGTTGCGCGTCAGACGGTGAGGTAGCCGCCGTCGGCGGCGATGGTGACGCCGGTGACATATTGCGCCAGATCCGAGACCAGGAAGAGCACCGGGCCGGCAATGTCCTCCGGCGTGCCGTGTCGCCCCATCGGGATGTGGCGCATGAAGCGCGCCAGCATCTCCGGATTCTTCTGGATGCCGTCTTCATTGAGCGGCGTGAAGATGAGGCCGGGCGCCACGGCGTTGACGCGGATGCCGAACGGCCCGAGCTCCGCCGCCAGCCCCACCGTGAAGTTCTTCACCGCGCCTTTCGAGGTCGTATAGACCACCGAGTTGGGCGTGTGCACCGTGGACTGGATCGAGCCGGTATTGACGATCCTTCCCTTCGTCTCCTTCAACTGCTCCAGGAAGGCATGGGTCATGTAAAACAGGCTGTTGATATTGACCGCGACCGTCTCTTCCCAATCCTGCCGCGCGGTGTTCGAGGAAAGGCCCGCCCGGCGCACGATGCCGGCATTGTTGAACAGGATCGAGGCGGGCCCGATCTCGATATGCACCCTGCCGGCAAGCTGCCGGCAGGCATCGGCATCGGTGACGTCCACGCAATAGCTCCGCGCCGCCGGGCCGATTTCCTCGGCAACGGCGTCGGCCTTGCCGCTGTCGATATCCACGACCGCGACCTGCGCGCCGGCCTCCGCCAGAACTTGCGCCGTGCCGCGGCCGATGCCCGAGCCGCCGCCAGTGATGACGGCGACATGCCCGTCGAGCAGCCCCCTGGGAACAATCATCGCCCGGCCTCCTCTTTCACTGGCACCGTATACATCAGCGGCAGGCGGCCGCCTTCGGCGAAGATCGTCTGCCCGGTGACATAGGAGGCGTCGTCGCTGGCCAGGAACACGGCCACCGACGCGATCTCATCCGGCTCGGCCGGGCGCCCGATGGGCGTGCGCGACAGCACTGTGCGGCGGGATTCCGGCGAGGAGAAGACCATGTCGCGCATCAGTTCGGTGTTGGTGGAGCCGGGCCCGATGGCGTTGACGCGCACGCCGCGGTCCACGAGCGCAAGCGCCATGCCGGCAGTCATGTGGTTCACCGCCGCCTTGCTGGTGCAGTAGGGAATCTGGGTCGCGATGACGCGCTTGCCGGCGATCGAACCGATGGTGACGACCGCGCCGCCGCCGCCCTGCGCCACCATCTGGCGGGCGGCCGCCTGCACCGTCAGCAGCACGCCGTTGACATTGACGCGCATCACCCGGTCGAAATCGGCCTCCTGGAGATCGAGAAAATCGGCCTCGAAACCGATGCCGGCATTGGCGACCGCAATATCGAGCCGCCCGTAGCGTTCCACCGCGAGCGCAACCATGTCCCGCAATTCGCCGGAACGGGTCACATCGCAGGCGGTTGCCGAGCAGACCCCGGCATCGTTCGAAATGCTGCGCGCGGCGGCTTCCGCCTTGTCGGCGTCGATATCGGAGAGCAGCACCTTCGCGCCCTCGCGCACGAACCGGGCCGCAATGGCCTTCCCGATTCCCTGTCCGGCTCCGGTGACGACGGCGATCTTGTTTTCGAGGCGCATGGGACGAGCTTCTCCCTACTCGGATACGGCACAGGATGCCGCCGCACTATATCCCGCCGCGAGCGGGCCGGCATAGCTCCCGCCAGCGCCTTGATGCGCCCGCCGCGTCCGGCCCGGGAGAAAATTGCGGAAGGCCGGCTCTGCGGGGCGAAGGCCGGTTGACGACCGCCGGCTTGTCCGTCCATATCGGCGGCGGTCACACGGGAATGAGCAGTCCGATGGATGATTTCTCGCAACTGCCCCGCAAGCGCCTGGAACGCATGGCGGCTGCGGGCCGCGAAGTGCGGGAAGCGGTGCGCGTGCTGGACAACACAAGCGACACGGTAGTCGGCGAATTGCTGCGCCACCAGGATCCGTTCGCCGTCTGGGACCACTACCCCAAGGGCGATGTGTATGACTGGCGCACGCACAGCCAATACTATTTCCATGCGCATCCGCCGGCGGAGAACCGCTTTGAGGAGCATGGCCATGTCCACACCTTCATGCGCCCGAAGGGGATGCCGGTGGGTGTGCGCCCGGCGCCGGTGAACGGCTTCACCATGCCGGAGGACCCGAATGACGCGCTGAGCCATCTGGTCGCGATTTCGATGGACGAGGAGGGCCGCCCGCTTCGGCTGTTCACCACCAACCGCTGGGTCACGGGCGAGGTCTGGTACCGGGCGCGCGATGTCGTCCGGATGCTGGACCTGTTCAACATAGACCACGCCCAGCCTTCCTGGCCGGCCAATCGCTGGGTGACGGCGATGGTGGCCTTGTTTCGTCCGCAGATCGAAACCCTGCTGAATGAGCGGGATACCCGCGTGGCGCTGCAGGCGCGCTTCCGGCCGGATGCCGATGTGTATGACGACCGTGAACTGGAGGTGACGTCGGTCATCGACATCTCGGTGGACGACCAGATCGCAGGCGTGGAAGCCGCGCTGCAGGGCGCATAAACGGGCAGGCGGAGGCGACCGACTAGATTGGGTCGTGTCTCAGTATGACATCCGCATTCCTCTTGGCACGCCTGGACAGGGGCTCAAGAGACCCAGCCTGCCGCCTTCGGACTCCCCGGCGCCGCCCCGGACTCCCCGGCGTCGCCCCGGACTCCCCGGCGTCGCCCCGGACTTGGTCCGGGGCCCAGGGGCCCAGCCTCCGGTCCTTCCGCAAGGCCGAAGCGGCGGAGACCGGCCCCCGGCGCTTCGGCCGGGGTGGCGAAAGGGGCGGTGAAGGAAGGGCCGCGACACGGGGGTGTGCTCCGAAAAGCCCACGACCCATGCTATTATTCCTGACTGAGACACTGCCCTGGATTGACGCCCGGTCGCATCCGTGCGAGGAAACGGCATGACAGACGATCGGGTTGCGGCTCTCGAAACCCAAGTCGCTCGGCTGGAGGAACGCATGAAGACCATGCAGGCCGAATACAAGACAGATATTGCGCTGCTTGCGAAGCAGATAGCGGAGCGCGACACGGCAAATACGCGCTGGCTTGTCGGGTCGATTGCCGTCGCGACGGGATTGATTATCGCCGCTATCAAGTTCCTGTAGGGGGCTGCGGCCGGAGAGGCGGAGCCCGCCCCGCCGCCAACTGCGCGGAGCGGGGCAAGCGCCGGTCAGGAATCGGCGAACCGCCCCGGCCAGACTTTCGGATTGACCATGCTGCGGGGCGGCTCGCCGCCGATGACCTGCGCGATCTGGTCCGCAACCCCGTGCATCATGGCGTGGATGCCCCGGTCGGTGCCGGATGCAATATGCGGCGTGACGATGACGTTTTTCATCGCCAGCAGCGGATTGTCCGGCAGCGGCGGCTCCGGATCGGTCACATCCAGCGCCGCGCCCGCCAGATGCCCGTCCTGCAGGACCCGGATCAGCGCCTGCTCGTCCACCACCGGCCCGCGCGAGGCATTCACCAGATAGCCCCCCTGCGGGATCATGCGCAATTCCCGTTCTCCGATCAGATGGCGGGTGGCGGGCAGCAGGGGCGTGTGCAGGGTGACGAATTTGGCGTCCTTCAGCACTGTCTCCAGGTCGTCTGTCAGCGTCACCCGCTCCGGGGTCTCCTGCTGCAGATCGACATAAGGGTCATGGACGGTGACATTCATCTTCAGCCCGGAGGCGCAGATTTCCGCCACGCGGCGGCCGATCCGGCCATAGCCGACAACACCCAGATTGCGCCCGAGCAGTTCCGTGCCCCGCATGTCCGCCCGGTCCACGGTCCGGTCGCCCCGCAGGAAACGGTTCCCGACCATGACCCGGGCGGCCATGGCCATCAGCAATGCGACAGCGTGCTCGGCTGTCGATTCGGTAGGAGCGTCGGGATTGTGGATGACGATGATGCCCCGCTCGCTGGCCGCATCCACATCGATCTTGTCCACGCCGATGCCGGGCGTTGCGATCATCTTCAGGCGGTTTCCGGCCTTGGCCATGAATTCGGCGTCGATTTTCCGCGCGCCCACAACCACGATATCGGCCCCGGCGACCGCTTCCAGCTCAGGGTCGATCACGACCTCCGCCACCCCGGCCATGTCCCGGAGCCGCTCCGTCGCCCCCATCGGCAGCTCGAGCTGCATAACCACCTTGACCTGCATCCGACTTCCCCCGCGATTCGCCTGCTGTTACCGTTATACGCATCGAGCAGCCGGGAGTCCCCAGCGGAATGACACAGCGGCGCACGGCCGTGGGCATTGACGGCAACCGGTTCCTGATCGACGGGCGGCCCACCTATACCGGCCGCACCTGGAAACAGCACAAGGTGGAAGGGCTGCTGCTGAACGCCCGCCTGGTCCAGGGGATCTTCGACGATCTCAACCCGGAAACGCGGAGCCGCTGGCGCTACCCCGACGGCCCCTGGGATGCGCAGCGCAATACCGACGAATTCACCGCCGCCATGCCGGACTGGCGCGCGGCCGGGCTGCTGAGCTTTACCCTGAACCTGCAGGGCGGCAGCCCGGAGGGCTACAGCCAGGACCAGCCTTGGCACAATTCCGCCTTCACGGCGGCCGGCGCGCTGCGGCCGGACTACCTTCAGCGGCTGGAGCAGATTCTCGACCGCGCCGACGCGCTCGGCATGGTCGTCATACTCGGGCTGTTCTATTTCGGACAGGACGGGCGCCTGCAGGACGAGACAGCGGTCGTCCAGGCGGTGGACCGGACCGTCGATTGGCTGCTCGAAAAGCAATACGGGCATGTTCTGCTGGAGATCGCCAATGAGGTCGATGTCGGCCGCTATCACCACGACATTCTCAAGGCCGGGCGCTGCCACGAGCTGATCCGGCGCGCCCAGGCCCGTTCCGCCGGCAGGCTGGCGGTCAGCACCAGCTTGCGCGGCGGCAGCATCCCGACGGACGACATCACCGCCTGCGCCGATTTCCTGCTGCTGCACGGCAACCGCGTCGCCGGACCGGACCCGATCCGGAGCATGGTCCGGCAATGCCGCGCGCACCCCGCCTATCGCGGGCAGCCGGTCCTGTTCAACGAGGACGACCATTTCGATTTCGAGCGCGGCGACAACCACTTCCTGGCGGCGCTGGGCGAATATGCCGGCTGGGGCTATTTCGACTACCGCTTCCCCGGGGAAGGCCATGACGAGGGATACCAGTCGATACCCGTGAACTGGACGGCCAGCTCCCGGCGCAAGCAAGGCTTCTTCAACCTTCTGGCGGAGATTACCGGCCATGCCCGATAGCGCCGGCTTCCGCGCCAAGCTGGCGGTCATCGTGCCGTCCACCAATACGATGGTGGAGGCCGATTTCAGCCATCTCTTCCGCGTTCCCGGGGTCACGGTTCATGCCGGGCGGATGTATATGACGCGCCCCGCTCTCGGCTCGGACGAGGCGTTCACGGCGCTTCTCGACCAAGTGGACGAAGCCTTCCGGACAGCGATCCGGGATGTCATGACCTGCGCACCCGATCATCTGGTGATGGGGATGTCGGCGCCGACCTTCTGGGGCGGCCGCGCGGGCAATGCGGCGTTTCTCGAGCGGGCGCAGCGCCTCAGCGGCCTCGGCGTGACGACCGGCGCGGAAGCGTGCTGCGCCGCCCTCGAAGCCCTTGGCGCCCGGCGCATCGCCGTGCTGACCCCCTATCCGTCGATCATGCGCGAGCAGATCGTCCGCTATTTCGGGGAATCGGGCTTTTCGGTCATGCGTTCTGCAGACCTCAACTGCCCGACGGCGCTGTCCATCGCGGCGGTGACGCCGGACAGGCTGCGGGGCGTGCTGCACGACCTTGACGGCCCGGATGTGGACGCTGTCGTGCAGGCGGGCACCAACCTCCCCATGGCGCGGCTTGCGGCGGAGGCGGAAGGTTGGCTCGGCAAGCCGGTTATCGCCATCAACGCGGCGATAGCCTGGCATACCTACCGGACCAACGGGATCGATGACCGCATCCATGGCTGCGGATCGCTTCTGAGCGACCATTGAACACGCGCCGGGGAATGGCCCGCATTTGGGCGCGCCGACGGTGTGCGCGACGCGCACACCCTCCTCAACCCAGGCGCTGGCCGGATCCGTCGCGCCAGAACAAGTCATCGGCAATCGCGCCGAACACCACACCCATGAGCGGCCCTCCCGCCGTATGACACGAGGCTCCCGCCGTCCTTAGTGCGAATAGCCTCTGAGGCGCCGGTATCCCTCGATCTGCTCAGGGGCAAGCTCGCGGGCGGCTTCGATATGCGCAATCAGATGGATCGCCCTCAGCTCTCCGCGCATGGCGCCGAGATGTCCGGCGATGCGCGTTACTTCCGCTGCGGTCGGCCGACCGGAAGCAAACAGGTCGGCAAGGTGCCGTTCTGCCCTCAGTATATCCTCGCCCTTGGCGACTGCCCGGTCCTTCATCCGTTCGTAAATCGCCCGGATACGTCCGACCTGGCCGGTGGAAAGACCGAGCGGCGCCGTGAATTCGAGCACATGCTTCGGACCCGGAAAGCGATTGCGCTCCGCCGCCCTGGCAAGGCCCATGCCCTCGCCGCCATGTCGGACCTGAAACGCGCCCGATTCAATCAGTGATCCGGGGTGGAGGGCCGCAGGCAACCGCCCATCTGCGGCTCTCGCGGCGCCGGATGTATCCGACCGGCTGTCCGGCTTTCGGGCTATGGCCGGCGGCGGCCCCGGCTGCCCGGCGCCCCTTCAGCTTCCGGCGTTTATCAGGTCGGCATAGGCGTCGTTCACCTCGCCGATGATTTCATCGTGCATGACGCCCATGCAGGACCGGAAACCGTAGAACCGCAGATTGTCGGCGTCGTTCAGATCCTTGCAGTCGTCATAGGCGCCGCGCGCCATGGATTGCGCGCGGGGCGACTCCCGCTCCGGCTCCGCTGCGATCCATGCCGCGTGCCGCTCGCCGGTCGTGCTGGGGCGGTCCGTCGGCACGCCGTTCAGCACATCGCGGACGATCCGGGTCGCGCCAATGTCATCGCCATGCTCCTCGATCACATAATTGGCGGTCTGCCGTGCGGTCGTGGCCAGAAAGGCGAGATCTCTCTCGCCCTGTCCCCGGGGGTCGCCGGCGACCGCCTGCGGCACCAGCATGACCGGCTCGCTGACCCGGATCGAAAGCCGGTGCACGCCATATTCGCGCAGCACGGGGGCGGGCACGGTCAACATGACGGCGGAATGGTCCCGCTCTGCGGTCAGCACCACGCTGCTCTCCAGCGGCAGCACGACCTGGCCGCCGCCCTTGCGATAGCCGACAAGCTGGATCGCGCCGCGCTGGTCCGCCATCGCCAGAATGTTGTAGCGGTGTCCGAATTCGGGATTCGCCCGGTCGGGCTGCAGGCAGAAGGTGGTGATTTCCGCCCGGCAATCCCCGCCCGAGCAGGCGAGATGCACCTCTCCGCCTCCGGCGGCCATCATCAGCGCCTGGGGCGCGGCGGCGGCGCCTCCGGCGGCGAGGGCGGCCATGGCGACAAGACCGAGCGTGACACGATACATTGAGTTACCCTCCTCCGCGTCTTTCCGGTATCGACCGGCGGACGGGGCATCCCCGCCCTTCCGTTCGCCGGACCGGGGCGGCTCCGGCGATCCCCGCCCCGCCCGCCTCCGGCAGACGACAGGAGGAGAGATCATGCTGCGCCTCCGGGAGCGGCCCGTCAACGGCGGCGGCGGCAGAATGTGCTGCTTCGGCAGTGTCTCAGTTTAACATCTGGGCTCGTTGCGGCGTTCATCCGTCACCCCCGCCTCCGGGGGTGACAGGGGAGCGCGGGGGCCCCTGCAGGCACTGTCCTTGCTTGCCGCCCGCGACGCGGTTGCAGCAACCGACTGTGGACAGGAAGCCGAATGTGAAACCGAGACACCGCCGCTGCTTCAGGCGCCGAGCGCGGCCCAGTCTATCGGCTTGTTCCTGTCCAGCCGGCGCTCCATGGCGGGCATCGGATATTTCAGGCCGGTGGCGCAGTTGAACAGCACGGAGCGCGCGCCGGGAGCGAGCCTGCCCTCGGCCATTGCGCGCCGCCAGGCGGCATAGGTCGCCGCGCCCTCCGGGCAGAGCAGCAGGCCCTCCTCGCGCGCCATGCCGATGCGGGCCTCCTCGATTTCCTCGTCCGACACCGCCACGGCATAGCCGCCGCTCTCGCGCACGGCATCGAGGATGAGGAAGTCGCCCAGCGCCGCCGGAACGCGAATGCCCATGGCGACGGTCTCCGCGTCTTCCCAGCGCTCCGCATGGCGCTCGCCCCGCTCGAAGGCGCGCACGATGGGCTGGCAGCCCTCCGCCTGCACGGCGATCATCTGCGGGCGTTCGGAGCCGATCAGGCCGACCGCCTCCATTTCCGCAAACACTTTCCACATGCCGATCAGGCCGGTGCCGCCGCCCGTGGGATAGAAGATGGCGTCCGGCAGCGTCCAGCCGAATTGCTCCGCGAGCTCCAGCCCCATCGTCTTCTTGCCCTCGATCCGGTACGGCTCCTTCAGGGTCGAGCAATCGAACCAGCCCATCGCCTCCCGGCCCTCGCCGACCAGCTTGCCGCAATCGTCGATATAGCCGTTGACGCGCCAGACCTGCGCGCCCTGCAGTGCGATCTCGCGCACATTGATTTCCGGGGTATCGGCCGGGCAGAGCACGAAGGCTTCCATGCCGGCGCGCCGGCAATAGGCCGCCAGCGCCGCCCCGGCATTGCCGTTGGTCGGCATGGCGATCCGCTGAATGCCAAGTTCCTTCGCCATCGACACCGCCATGACCAGCCCGCGCGCCTTGAAGGAGCCGGTCGGCAGCCGCCCTTCGTCCTTCACGAACAAGCCCTCGCCGGCGCGCGGCGCCGGGATGAGCGGCGTCATCGCTTCACCCAGACTCACCACATTCTCGCGCCGGCGCACGGGCAGCAATTCCCGGTAGCGCCACATGGTCGGCGCGCGCGCCGCCAGCGCCTCCCGCGTCAGGGCTGCGGCGGCCCCCTCCAGATCGTAACGTACCAGAAGCGGCTTGCCGGCGGTCGAAAGATTGTGCAGCCGGTCGGCCTCGAACCGCTCGCCGGTATAACCGCATTCCAGATGCGTTGCGAAACTCCGCGTCTCGGGCACGTCGGATATCATCGCCCCCTCCCTTGCGCTGACGGGCAAGCATTAGCAGATTCCCGACCCGGCGCCACCGGAAGGAGAAGCCCCATGCGGCTCGGACTTGCCGAGTTCAGCCTCGAATCCGTGACCTTCCTGCCCGAAACCACGGGCGTCGATGTCTTCGAGCAGGGCGCGCTGCGCGGACCGGAGGTCATCAGCGGCAACCGGGGCGCCAATACCGCGCTCGGCGGCTTCATCGATGTGTGCGAGGCGGAAGGCGCGTCGATGCAGGGCCTCGTGGCGGTGGGCGCCGGCGCCGCCGCGTCCGCCAGCGAGGAGGCGCTTGCGCGCTATACCGCGGAGATCGTAGCGGGCCTGGACGGCCTCGACGGCCTGCTGATCCACCTGCACGGCGCGCTCGCCACGCCGGCGAACCGCAAGGCTGACGCGCATGTGCTGGCCGCCATCCGCGCGGCCCGGGGGCCGGATTTCCCGGTCGCCTGCGCCATGGACCTGCACGGCAATCTCGGCCCGGAGGTCGTTGCGGCCGCGAATGTCGTGACGGGCTACCATTCCAGCCCGCATGTGGATATGGCCGAGACCGGCCGGCGCGCCGCGCGCATCCTGCTGGCGGCGATGCGCGGCCGGGTCCGCCCCGTCATGGCGCTTGCGAAACCCGGCGTCGCACTGCCCAGCATCTTCACGGCGACCGCGCTCCGCCCGCTCGCCGACATCAAGCGCCAGGCGGCGGCCTGGCAGGCGCGCGAGGCGGGGCTGCTCGACATATCCGTCTTCTGCGGCTTCGCCTATGCGGATACGCCGGACACCGGCATGAGCGTCGTCGCGGTCGCCGACGGCGATGCGCCGCTTGCGCAGCGGGCCGCCGCCGACCTGGCCGAGCAATGCCGGCTCAACCGTTTCCGGCTGCTCAAGCGCGAGCTGGTCCACACGGTCGCGGAAGGCCTGGACAAGGCCGCGGCGATGCCGGCCGGGCCGATATGCCTGCTCGAACATGCAGACAGGATGAATGACAGCACCTGGGCATTGCGCGAGATGCTGGCCCGGGACATGGGGCCGGCCTATGCGCCCTTTCTCTTTGACCCGGAAGCGGCGGCCGCCTGCTGCGCCGCCGGCCCCGGCGCGCGGCTGAAGCTCGCCTTCGGCGGGTGCTCGTCGGAGAAGGCGGGCGGGCCGGTCGAGGCCGAGGTCGAGGTGCTTCAGGCCGGCGAAAAGCGGTTCCGCATCACCGGGCCGCTGAAGACCGGCAAGCAGATATCGCTTGGCCCCTCTGCGCTGGTCCGCGCCGGCCGGGTCTGGCTCTCGCTGGTCTCGGCCAACTATTCGGCCATTGATCTGGACTGCTTTGCCCAGTTCGGCCTCTCTCCGGCGGATTTCCGGTACATCCTGCTGCGGTCCAAAACGCATTTCCGCGAGGTCTATGAGCCGCTTTGCACGGCCGTCATCATTGTGGACACGCCCGACTGGGGTCCGGCAGACCTTGCCGCCCTGCCCTATGAGCATCTCCCGCCCGGCACGTTTCCGCTGACCGAATGACGGGGCGGCCGCATTCGCCGTCCCGGCGCGTTGCTGTATGATGCCCTCTCCGAGGCGTCAATCCGGGGGAGGATCAGGACATGTCGATGACACGATATGCTGCGGCGGCAAGGCGGGCGATGCTTGCGTTTCTGGCCGGGGCGGCCGCCCTGGCGGGCACAGCGGTTGCTGCAGACGACAAGATTGCCGTGGGCGCGCTGCGCTTCACGTCTCATTCCGCGAGCTTCATCGCCTATGAGAAGGGCTACTTCAAGGATGCCGGGCTCGAGGTCGAGTTCAAATATTTCCAGGCCGCCGCGCCGATGGCGGTGGCGATTGCTTCCGGCGACATCGACTATGGCGTCACGGCGATCACCGGCGGACTCATCAACCTGGCCGACAAGGACGCCGTCAAGATCATCGGCGGCGCACTCCATGAGGAGAAGGGGATCGACGGTTCCGCCATCCTCGTCTCGGACGCCGCGTGGAAAGACGGCGTAACCTCGCCGGCCATGCTTGCCGGGCGCAGTTTCGGCATCACTCAGGCAGGCTCCTCCTTCCACTACATGGCGTCGCGCATCGCCGGGAAGGAGGGCATTCCGATGGACCAGATCCAGCTTCGGCCGCTGCAGAAGGTCGGCGCAATCATCGCCGCGCTCAAATCGGGCCAGATCGATGCCTGGGCCATCGTGCCGCATATCGCCAAACCGCTCGACAAGAGCGGCAGCGCCCACATCATCGGCTGGGTCAACGACTATGCGCCCGACTACCAGGTCACGACGGTGTTCACCTCGGCGAAAACAGCGGCGGAGGAACGGGACCGCACGAAGCGGTTTCTCGCGGCCTTCTCGCGCGGCGCGGCCGACTTCAACGCAGCCCTGGTGGACAAGACCGCCGGCGAGGAGGCCGCCGAGGCGATGGTCAGGCTCATCCACAAATATGTCTATGCCAGCCGGCCCTATGAAAAAGCCGCGCCGTCGATCCGCAACGGCGCCATGCGCCTCAATGAAGGCGCGCGGCTGAACCTGTCGAGCGTGCAGGCGCAACTCGACTGGTTCAAGGCGGAAGGGCTGGTGAAGAGCGACATCGGCATCGACAAGCTGGTGGACGGGAGCTACGTCGAGACCTACTGACCCGCCGGCGGAGGGCCGCGCGATGGAGCTCCGCCTCGCCGGCCTCTGCCACGGCTACGGCGCTATTGAGGTGCTGCGGAGCATCGACCTCGACATCCCGGCGGGCCGCGTCGTGTGCATCGTCGGGCCGTCGGGATGTGGCAAGTCCACCCTGCTCCGCCTGATCGGAGGGCTGGAGCGCCCGGACCGGGGGCAGGTGATCCAGATCGGAGAGCCGCCTCCGGGTTCTCTCAATCCGCTGACCTATATCTTCCAGGACTTCGCGCTGCTGCCCTGGCGAACGGTGGAGGGCAATGTCCGGCTCGTGCTGGAGGACCACCGCCTGGATCGGGGCGAGGCGGCGCGGATTGTGGAGGATGTGCTGTCGCGCACGCGCCTCTCGGAGTTTCGCGCCGCCTTTCCCAGGCAGCTTTCCGGCGGCATGAAGCAGCGCGTGGCGATCGCCCGCGCGCTTGCCGTTTCGCCGGCCTTTCTGTTGATGGATGAGCCGCTGTCCGCGCTGGACGCCCAGACACGCGAGCTGTTGCTGGACGATCTTGTCGATCTCTGGGCGCGCGAGCGCTTCTCCGCCGTCTATATCACCCACAATCTCGAGGAAGCGGTCCGGATCGGCCACCGGGTCGTTGTCCTCTCGCGCCGGCCCGGCGCGGTGCGCGAAGTCCTCGAAATCGATCTTCCCCTCGATGCGCGGGCGGAGCACGCCCGAGACCTCGAAGCGCATCGGGCGCGGCTTTGGCGGTTGATCCGGGACGAGGCGCAGGCGGCGGCGCTGGAACTGGTCGATGGGTGAGTCCGGGAATACCGAGCGGACGGTGCCCTTCCGGGGCGGCGGCTTCTCGCCGCGCCGCCTTCATGCGGTGGGGCTGCTGGTGTTCCTGGTCGTCATCGCGTTCTGGGAGGCGGGATGCCGCGCCGGCATGATCCCGCCGCTCGTGCTGCCGGCGCCGTCAGAAGCGCTGGCCGCCCTGGGCGTGCTGCTGGAAACCGGCCTGCTCTGGAAGCATGTGGGGGCGTCGCTGCAGAGGCTGGTTCTCGGCTGGACCTTCGGCACGCTGCTCGGCGTCGCCGTCGGCTTCTCCATCGGGTTGTTCTCCCTTGCCCGCGCCGGCCTCGCGCCGGTCGTGGCGGCCATCTTCCCGATCCCGAAAATCGCGCTGCTGCCGCTGTTCGTGATCTGGTTTGGCATCGGCGAGGGGTCGAAAGTCGCCACCATTCTCTTCGGCACGTTCTTCCCGACCGTGGTGGCGACCTATGGCGGCGTGGACAATGTGGACCGGAGCCTGATCCGCATGGGCCAGTCATTCGGCCTCTCCTGGTTCTCGATCGTGCGCAAGATCATCCTGCCGGGCGCCCTGCCGGCGATTCTGCCGGGTTTCCGGATTTCGGCCGCGATCGCCATCGTGCTGCTCGTTGCCGCGGAAATGATCGGCGCCGAGTTCGGCATCGGGGCCTATATCCTGCTCGCCGGCAGTCTGATGGCCACCGATGAGCTTGTCGCCGGCGTCGCGATCCTGTCCGTCATGGGCTTGAGCGTGAATTGGCTGATCGCCCGGGCCGAGCGCTTCCTGCTCCGATGGCGGACATGAAACCCGGCGGCCGGCGCTTCCGAGCGGATGCGCGAACAGGCGGTTGACGCCGGGCGCGGTCGGGCCTATTCGGTCGCCATGCCTGAAATCGCCCGAGACCTGTTGCAAGCGGCCGCCTGCGAGATCATGGCGCGGGCCGCTATCGACATTCCGCGCGACTACCGCGACGGCATCCGCGCCATGCTGGAATGCGAGCAGAACGAGCTGTCCCGCTTCGTGCTCGAGGCGATGCTGGAGAACTGGGAGGCGGCGGAGGCCGACCGCCGGGCCATGTGCGCCGATACGGGCGTGCCGCGCTTCTATGTCAAGGCCGGCAACGAGGCGCGCCCGCAAGGCGGGTTCGTGGCGCTGGAGGAGGCGTTGCGGGCCGCCACTGCCGAGGCGACGAAGACCGTCCCGCTCCGTCCGAACCGCGTGCATCCGCTCTGGCGCACCGACCATGACAACAATGTCGGCATCAACGCGCCCGAGATCGAATACAGCTTCGAGCCGGACGCCGGATGGATCGAGATCACCACCGTCCACAAGGGCGGGCTGTTCGGCACCGATTACCGGATGCTGTTCCCGGCGGACGGTATCGACGGCATCAAGCGGTTCTTCCTCGACACGCTGGTGCAATTCGGGCGGCGCGGCCTCGCCTGCCAGCCGGCGATTGTCGGCATCGGTCTCGGCGGCTCCAAGGACATCTCCATGACGCTGGGCAAGCAGGCGGCCTGCCTGCGCCCCGTCGGCGAACCCAATCCCGACCCGAAGATCGCCCGGCTGGAGGCGGAGCTGAAGCAACTCGGCAACAATATCGGCATGGGGCCGATGGGCTTCGTCGGCTCCTCCATGGTGATCGACTGCCATATCGAGGTCGGTTACACCCATACCGGCGGGATGCCGATGAGCGTGCATTGCTTCTGCCTGTCGTCGCGCCGGGCGACGGCGCGGGTCCATGCCGGCGGGGAGGTCGAATACCGCAGCGACCCGCGCTGGTTCACCCCTTATATGCGGCGAGAGACGGTCGGATGGCAAACGCCCCTCGCACGCACCGCCTGACAACGCCGGCGGCGCCCGAGGCCCTGGCGGCGCTCGCCATCGGCGACATCGTCTATCTGGACGGCGTGATCTATACCGGCCGCGAAGGCCTTTACCGCCGGCTGGTGGACGAGGGCATGGCGCCGCCTGTCGATCTCGGGGCGCTCAGCAATGTCAACTTCCACTGTTCGCCGGCTGCGAGCGTGGACGACGACGGCGCCCTGCGTCTCGGCGCGGTGACGGCAACCGCGAGCTTCCGCTTCTCGCGCTTCCTGGCGCGCTTCTTCGAGATTTCCGGCGCGAAGGTCATCGTCGGCAAGGGCGGCATGTCCGAAGCCGACTACCGCGACCATTTCGTGCCGAACGGGGCCGTGTATCTCACCACTGTCGGCTACGGCACGGGCGCTTTGCTGGGGCGGGGCGTCAGGCGCGTTCAGGCGGCGCACTGGCTGGAAGACCTCGGCATCGCCCAGGCTGTCTGGGTGCTGGAGGTCAGCCGCTTCGGCCCGCTGCTGGTGGAGAGCGACCTCGCCGGCAACAGCCTGTTCGAGCGCGAAAACCGCGCCACGGCGGAAGCGGTGGAGCGCGCCTATGCCGGCCTCAAGCCCCCCTCCCTCTCCCGCTACGGCGAAACCACCTCCCGCGGCGATGAGGTGTTGTAGCGGGTGCGCTACGCGCTCTTCCCGGCGAGCACCAGCTCATGGACATGTTCGATCACCGCAATCATGTCCTGAAATTGCTCTGCCAGTATCAACGAAGTAATGTTGACATCCCGCCCGTGAGCAATTTGGTTTCTGTTCGCCATGATTGTATTGACAGAGTCCACGAGTTTCTGTTGCAGAGAGTCGTTGATTCCGGTTTTCCATTGATTGTCGAAATGCCCCAGAACATCTTGAATTACCGAGATATTCGGGTTTGAAATTCTTCCTAGCTCCCTTGTGACCCGACGGATCACTCGATGATCCGCATGTTGCTCAACATATTCTGTCAATATATTGACGAATGCTCTCTCCATCAATCCAGCAGCCTTGATACACATATATTGAGCCCAATGACTATGTATTTCCTCATTATCCGGCAATGAGTCCTTCAGCTCCAGCATACTCTCGAATTTCAGAATGTCTCGTCGTACTATGTCAATCATGATCAATCTCTGGAAAAAACCCGGCGTGCAATATCCTTGCGCTTCTCAACATGCTCCTCGCTAGTCGAGAAAACCAAGTATGTTTCCCTGAAGTCATTATCCTCAAGAAGAGCATCATATAATTCCCTAATGGTCTTTTCGTCGCATATACGCTCTGACTCCAACCTGCAGTGCAAGCCCAACATAACGGCTTCATAAATTGCCGGATTCAATGTTTTCCCAATTCGAAAGGCGCGCTCACCAAGAGAGTTATAGATCATATTTATCAAACTCTCAAAAGTCTGGAACCATTCTTCAGATTTCTCAGAAGATATTCGGCGGTTCTTACGTGAAAATTTGTTCAAATGTTCTCGCATGGGTCGAGAATATTTCCCTCCGTATTTCAGCGCAAAGAATCTCAATATTAGCTCTTGATCCCGTAATCTCTTACTTTTATCTCCGAATATCTTTCTCCAACTCTCAATATCGTTGCACCGATAAAGAAGCTCGATCAATTCACCATGATCTACGCAATTTCTCACCTCTTGCGGATGTAGCCTTTGACCTCCGGTATTCAGTCTTTCAAAAACAAGGTGAATGCTTGTATCATCTTCTTCTGGATGTATTTGACTAAATATTGTAGCGTGTATTATTGAATCGTCCAAATAGATTTTTTCGTCAGGCTTCAAATCGTCATATCGCTTCCCATTCCAACGCACATCTACTCCTCTTAGTTGCAATTCTCCATTATAAAACCTTTGAATTGTTTTCAATCTCTGCTGTCCATCAATGATCAAATGCTTTCGTGTCGAGCCTTCCTTCGACAGAAATATACCCGGAACGGGAAGGCCAAGTAACAAAGACTCGATAAAGCGCGACCCTTGGGCGACGGTCCATACATATCCCCTTTGAAACCGCGGAACATAAAAGACCCCATCGTTTAGTCTCTTGACAATACTGTCAACTGTATAGTCGGCTCCGTAAAAACTGACCTGATAGGTAACTGTTCCAGTATCGCGTTCGTCCGAGTCGTCGGCATCGGAATCAACGTGATCATCGTCATCATCACGGGTAGAGAGGGACATTATTCGTTCTCCTTTCTGCTACCACGATAGGAAACAGCAACATATAGGCTCATTTGTCGTTTGGGAAGCGCCGATGAGGTCGCCCTCTGAAACGACACTTGCTCAGAGGACGACTGCAACCAGCGGGGCGCCGGCCTCTACCCATAGCATCCCTCCGGTTTCGCGCCGGTTGTATGCGCCAAGGGCGCCGGCCTCCCGTCCTCAAGCCTCGACAGGGAAGCGGCGGGCGATCTCGGCGGTTTGCGCCGGCGTCAGCGGGCGGGTTCTCATGCCGTGCAGGGCGAGAAACAGCTTGGCCGTTTCCTCCAGCTCCTCGGTGGCGTAAACCGCGTCGTCCAGGCGCGAAAGCCGTCCCGGATACAGGCCGCCCATATAGGAGCCGGTGGGCGTCATCAGCCAGCCGTAGAGCAACTGCCCGCAAGCACAATCTCCCGGCCGGCGGCTGCCGGCGCGGCCTGGGTGGAACCGGCCGACAACAGCCCTGCCTTCCGGAAATTCCCGGGCAGGCCCGCGCCAATGCCTGATCCGCCGGTAACCGGCAGATGATCGCACGCGGCCTGCCCGATCCGATACGGGTCGGCTTCCATGACGGCATCAATGACGCCGTATCGCGCTCCTTCGGCCTTCAGAGCCTCGACCCGACGCCGGATGCGATCAGAGCCGGCGTTTACTTCCTGCAAGGGCGACAACGACCGCTTCCGCATCGCCGACGCCGGTTGCGCCGAGCACGATGCTCATGCGGCGCGCCCCGGCGGCGCAACCTCCAGCACGACCTTGCCCCAGGTGCGGCGCGATGCAAGCGCGCGGAGTGCGGCCGGCAGATCGTCGAGCGCATAGCGGGCGGAGACGGCGGGTTCGATCTCGCCGCGCGCAAGCATCCCGTAGCACGCCGCCACAACTTCATGGGTGTATTCGGGATGGCTGCGGAAATAGCCGCCCCAGATGGCGCCGACCGCCGAGGCGTTCTTCAGCAGCAGGCGGTTGGCGGCGATCTGCTGAATGCTGCCGCCGGCAAAGCCGATGATGAGCGCGCGGCCCTCGACAGCGATAACCTTCAACGACAGGTTGAAGACATCGCCGCCGACAGGATCGAAGATGACATCCACGCCGCGCCCGCCGGTCGCCTCTCGCACGGCCTCGACCCAGCCGTCCACCGTGTAGTCGAGCGCGATTTCGGCGCCGTGAGCCCGGCAGACGGCGAGCTTCTCCTGCCCGCCGGCGAGCGCGATCACCCGCGCGCCCCACGCCTTGCCGATCTGGATTGCGGCCAGCCCCACGCCGCCGGCCCCGGCCGTGACCAGCAGCCATTCCCCGGCTTGCAGCC
Source organism: Alphaproteobacteria bacterium (assembly GCA_965200785.1). Taxonomy (GTDB): domain Bacteria; phylum Pseudomonadota; class Alphaproteobacteria; order Bin95; family Bin95; genus Bin95. The sequence continues at coordinate 919,529 of CBDAVA010000003.1, forward strand.
CGCCGCGCCGGCCGAGCGCGATATGTCCGGTGGGATAGACCACCGGCACGCATGCGGCCAGATCCATCGCCACGCCGTCCGGGACCGGATTGGCGCTCAGATTGTCAACGAGCGCGTAGTCGGCGAAGGCGCCCCAATTCAGCTGCGCGGCGACGCGCTGGCCGACGCGCCAGGCGGAGCCGGAGCCGGCCGCGACAACCTCGCCCGAGAACTCGCAGCCGGGCGTGAACGGCCGGTCGGGCTTCACCTGGTATTTGCCCTGGATCATCAGGATGTCGAAGAAGTTGAGCGCCGCGCTATGCACCTTGACCAGCGCCTGGCCGGGCCCCGGCTCCGGCCGCGGCACGGTCTCGAACGCCATGTCTTCGGGTTCGCAGAAATCGCTGACCCGCCATGCCCGCATCTCTGTCATCCGCCTGTTCCCTGATGTTTCCGGGGCCGATGGGGGAAGCGATAGCGCCTTTGCCGGGAGCGCGCCAGTTCAGACGAGCCAGGCGCGGCAGCCGGCCGCCTCGAGTATCGGGTCGAGGGCGGCGCGGTCGGCGGCCGCGGCGTATTTGGCGCGCAGCGCGCGCAGCGAGCGGGCATGATAGCGCTGCGGCTTCTGGGTCCAGCGCTCCCCCGCGAGATCGACGGTAAACGCCTCCGCGCCCTCCGCAACGGCGCGGGCATTGGCGTCTGACCAGGGCAGGAACCGGGCGCCGACTTCCTCGGCGAGCAGCGGCGTCAGCGTCGGCGCAAGCGCCGGCCATGCCTCGAACGGCCCTTCGGCTTCGGGGTCCTGCATCCGCCGGCACCAGTCGCGCGTCCGGGGCGGGACGAGGCCGCTGCCCGTCGGGTCGGTCCAGGCTTCCCAGACCTGGGCCGCAATGCCGAAATCGGCAAAGGCGGGCCGGGCGCCGAACAGATAGCGGCGGCCTTCCAGATGCGCTTCCAGCAGCGAAAGCAGCCGGGCGAAGGATGCCTCGATGATCGGCGCTGTCAGCGGCGAGGAGCCGACGAACCAGACCCGCGAGACCATGCGTTCGCGCACCGCGCGGGCGCGCTCGGCGATGGCGCTCTCGCCCGCGCCGGGCATCATGCTGCCGGCGATGCGCTCCGCTGCTGAAATCTGGTCCGCCTCGTCGCGCCACCGATAGTGGAACATGTGCTTGTTGCCCCACTCATCGCCATATTCTTCCAGCAGGGCGGAAAGGAAGGCGAGCGCAGGGTCTTCCGGCTGGATCGCCGGCTCGGGGAAGGCTGCCTCGAAGCGCTCCATGATAGGGGTGGAGTCCTGAATGCCCTCGCCCTCGGGCGTGATGACCAGCGGCACGATGGGCAGCCGCTTGTGCGCGTCATATTCCGCCTGGGTGTCGGGCGTGCGCGTCAGCCAGTCATGCGCAATGCCCTTGTAGCGGAAATATGCGCGGACCTTCACCGAATAGGGTGAAAGCTCCGAACCGAAGATGCGGTAGCGCGCCACGGCCAACGGCCTCCCTGCTGTAACACGGGCGACCATGCCAGCGAGTCCCCTTCCGGGGCAAGGCGCCCGCCTCACACGCGCGCCGATGCGGCTCGAACGCCGACCCAGCAAGGGGTTTGTTGTTCACGATGCTGCCGGAAATGCGCAACAAAGGGCGCAAGGGAGGGTGTCGTTCGACGCCTTAGCGGCCCGGCTCCAGCGTCGTGCGGATGGCGGGCAGGCGGCGCAGCAGCAGGAGCACGGCGAGCAGGCAGAGGCAGGCGCCGCCGAGCACCGGCCCTGTCAGGCCGAGGCGGTCCGCCAGGAAACCCATGGTGAGCGCGCCCAGCGCCGGGCCGGCGCGGAAGGTCAGGCCATAGACGCTCAACACCCGGCCCCGCATGTCCGCCGGCGTGCCCATCTGGATCAGGCTTTGCGCGCCGACGCCCATGACCAGCATGGCAAAGCCGCCCGCCGCCAGCGCCGCCAGAGCCAGGTGGAAATATCCCGTCATCGAAAACAGCGCCACCATGGCCGCATGAACCGCCGCGCCGGCGAAGACGATGCCGGCCAGCCCCCGTCGATTGCCGCGCCATGCAAGCCACAGGCCGCCTGTCAGCGCGCCCAGCCCGTTGGCGGCAATCAGCATCGAAAAGCCCTCCGCTCCGCGGCCGAACACGACATCGGCGAAGGCCGGCAGCAGCTCGACATAGGGCCGGACCAGCACCGACCCCGCCAGCAGCAGCAGAATGAGCGGGCCGACGCCGGCATGGCGCCCGATATATCGGAAGCCCTCGGCAATCTCCGCAAAGAGGCCCTGCCGCGCGCGGCGCAGCGCCGGGCCGAGGTTCAGGCGAAGCATCGGCAGGACGGCGAGAAAAGCGGCGAAGGTCCCCGCGTTCACGAGAAACGCCCAGCCCGCGCCGGACACCGGACCCAGATGCAGCAGCAGCGGCGCGGCCAGCGCCGGGCCGACGAAACGGGCGCTGTTCCAGCCGATCGAGTTGACCGCCACCGCGGACGGAATATCGTCGCGGCCCACAAGCGACGGCACCAGGGAGAGGCGCGCAGGCTGCCCGGCTGCGGTCGCCGTGCCCAGCAGCAGGGTCAGCAGAAACAGCAGCAGCGGGGTCATGTGCCCGGCGATGGTCAACAGGCCGAGCGCCAGGGCCTGGACGCAGAGCAGCGCCTGCATCGCCGCGATGATGGCGAGCCGGCTGACGCGGTCGGCCACCGCGCCGGCGAACGGCCCGAGGATGATGGACGGCAGGAATTCCGCCACCGCCATCAGGCCCAGAAAGGTCGCCGAATGCGTCAACTCCCAAGCGAGCACGCCGGTGCCGGTGCGCTGCATCCAGGTGCCGATCAGCGAGACGGCATTGCCGGTGAAGTAAAGGCGGTAGTTGCGGTTGGCGAAGACGCGCCCGATGCCTCCCGCGGCAGGCGGCGCCATCAGTCCAGCCGATAGCCCTGCCGGCGCAGAAAGGCGCCGAAATCCTCGCGCTCGGTGTGGGACACCTGGCGGGCCTTGTCCTCGGACCAGCCATAGAACCCGGCTTCGCCGAAGCGGTCGAGGTCGCGCTGCCTGTCTGCCGGAATGCTGTAAACGGCGTCGCGGCGGCGGTCATAGGCGTCGATGCCGGCGGCCAGCTTGCCGTCGTCATAGCGGTCGGTGTGGACGGTCACCGACGGCGGCACCCGCATCGAGATATAGCCTTCCGCCGCCGGCCAGCCGAGGCAGAGACCGGCGACGGGGAAGACCCATTGCGGCAGGTCCAGCAGCGCCCCGATCCGGGCTGCGTGGTTGCGCAGCACGCTGATCGGGCAGCAGCCGAGGCCCAGCGCCTCCGCCGACAGGATGAAGGTCTGCATGGCCAGTGCGGCATCCACGGTCGGGTTGAAGGCGGCATCGAAATGATCGTTGGCGAAGGGCTTGCCGCGCAGTTCGCAAATGCGCCGGATGCGCCGCCCGTCGCCGCACCAGACGAGGAACACCGGGGCCGCCGCGATCCACGGCATACTCGGAATGAGCGCAGCGACCTCCGCCCGGAGCGCCGGATCAGCCACACGGATCACCGAGGCCTGCTGCAAGTCGGACTTGGCGCTGGCCGAGAAGGCGCAGGCGAACAGCAGGTCGAGCAAATCTTCCGGCACCGGGCGGTCGGCATAGCGGCGGTGGGTGCGGCGGTCGAGGATGGTTGCGAGCGGTCCTTCCGCCGGCATGTCCGCGCCGCCCCCGGTCTCCGGGCCGTAGCGTTTGCGTATGAGGTCGGCGAGGGTGTCGGCCATCGGCTTCCTTTCCGGTGCGCGCGAGGGCCTGAGCCTACGCCACGCAAACCGGCGGCGGAAGGCGGCCCGCCCCTTGGCAGTGTCTCCGTTTGACTGTCGTGTTCCTCCGGCAGAGTCAGCCAAGGGCTTGAGAGGCCCTGCCCGCCGCCCCCTGTCGCCTTGGACCCACTGTCGCCCCGGACCCCCTGTCGCCCCGGCCCCCTTACTGTCGCCCCGGCCCCCTTACTGTCGCCCCGGCCCCCTTACTGTCGCCCCGGCCCCCTTACTGTCGCCCCGGACCCCTTGTTGTCGCCCCGGCCTTGAGCCGGGGCCCAGCCTCCGGTCCTTCCGCAAGGCTGACGCGGCGGAGGACGGCCCCCGGCGCTCCGCTCTGCTGCGGCCGGGGAGACGACAAGGGAGGCGATCCAGGCGCCGCGGCACGGAGGCGTGTTCCGAAAAACCCGCCGGCACGGGTCGTCGTTGCAAACTGAGACGCTGCCTGCCCCTTGCGCCGGCCCGGACGGAAGACGCAGACTCGCCGCCTCCCGTCCGAGAGAGTCGAAAGGCGCCCCCCAGTGACTGACGGCATCCGTTCCGGTCTCGCCCAATATGGCGATGCAGAGCTTTCCTTCTTCCTGCGCAAGGCATTCATCAAGGCGATGGGCTATTCCGACGAGGCGCTCGAACGGCCGATCGTCGCCATCACCGACACCTTCAGCGGCTATAACGGCTGCCACCGCACCGTTCCGGACCTCATCGCCGCCATTGAGCGCGGCGTGATGCACGCGGGCGGGCTGCCGATCCGCTTTCCGACGATCTCGATCCACGAGAGCTTCTCGCACCCCACCTCCATGTTCCTGCGCAATCTCATGGCGATGGACGCCGAGGAGATGATCCGCGCCCAGCCGATGGATGCGGTGGTGCTTATCGGGGGCTGCGACAAGACCGTGCCGGCGCTGCTGATGGGCGCCGCCAGCGCCGGGGTTCCGGCTATTCTGGAAGTGACCGGGCCGATGATGACCGGCCATTTCAGGGGCGAGCGGCTGGGCGCCTGCACGGATTGCCGCCGCCTCTGGGGCCTCTACCGTGCCGGCGAAATGGATGACGCGGAGATCGAGGCGGCCGGCGGCCGGCTGATGCCGACGGCCGGCACCTGCATGGTCATGGGCACGGCATCGAGCATGGCGCTGATGGCCGAGACGATCGGCATGATGCTGCCGGGAGGCGCGGCGATACCGGCGGTCCATGCCGACAGGCTGCGCCATGCGGAGGCCACCGGCGCCCGCGCCGTTGCGCTGGCCCGGGAAGGGCTGCTGCCCGACCGCATCATGACCCCGGCCGCATTTGAAAACGCATTTCGGATGCTGCTCGCCGTCGGCGGGTCCGCCAACGGGCTGATCCACATGACCGCGGTTGCCGGACGGCTCGGCATCGAGGTGGACCTGGCCGCCATCGACGCGATGGGCAGGGAGACGCCGGTGCTGGTGGACCTCAAGCCCTCCGGCGCGCATTACATGGAGGATCTGCACCGGGCGGGCGGCGCAGCGCCGATCCTGAAGGAACTCCGCGGCCTGCTGAACCTGGAAACGCTGACCGTGAGCGGGCGCACGCTCGGAGAGGAGATCGACCGGGCGGCTGAGGAACCCGGCCAGACCGTCGTCCGCCCGCTCGACGACCCGATCTGGCCGGAGGGCGGCCTCGCGGTGTTGCGCGGCACGCTGGCGCCGGACACGGCCGTCATCAAGCAGTCCGCGGCAAGCCCCGGCCTGCTGGTGCATGAGGGCCGGGCGGTGGTGTTCGACGGCCTCGAGGACCTGGCGGCGCGGATCGACGACCCGGACCTCGATGTGACCGAAGCGGATATCCTGGTGCTGCGCAATGCCGGCCCGAAGGGCGGCCCCGGAATGCCGGAGGCGGGTTCGCTCCCGATTCCAAAGAAGCTCGCGGCCCAGGGCGTTCGGGATATGGTGCGAATCTCCGATGCGCGCATGTCGGGGACGGCCTTCGGCACCATTGTGCTGCATTGCTGTCCGGAGGCTGCGGCCGGCGGGCCGCTTGCGCTCGTCCGCAGCGGCGACCGCATCCGCCTCGATACGCCGGCCCGGCGGCTCGACCTGCTGGTCGATGAGGCAGAGCTGGAGGCGCGCCGCGCGGAATGGCGGCCGCCGGTCCATGCGGGCGCGGACCGGGGCTATCTCAAGCTCTATCTGGACACCGTGACCCAGGCGGACCGCGGCTGCGATTTCGACTTCCTTGCGAAAGCGAACGAGCCGCTTTCTTGACCGCACCGCCGCAGGGAACAAAATGTCTGCATGACCGGCTTCGACACCCTGGCTGCTGCGGAAGCACTCGAAGCCGCCGGCATGGAGCCGAAGCAGGCCAGGGCCTGCGCCGCGCAGATGCGCGCGGCCAGCATTGCAGGCCGGGCTGAACTCGCAACCAAAGCCGGCATTGCCGAGCTTCGCGCGGGTTTCGCCGAGAGCAAAGCAGAGATCCTGAAACGGATGGTCGGCGTAGCGGCAGGCCAGACCGCCCTGATCGTCGCATTGATGAAACGTCTTCCCTGACCATCCGGACAAGGCCGCGCCCGCCCGCTGTCTGGCGGGCCTTACCCGAGCAGGTGCTTCAACTCATACAGCCGCTCGAGCGCCTGTCTCGGCGTCAGCGTGTCGGGATCGAGCGCGGCGAGGGCCTTTTCGGCTTCCGAAGGTTTCGCCTCTGTTGCCGCCGCCGCCGGGTTCCGGACGGCGGCGAAGAGCGGCAGATCGTCGGCGAGGCGCGCAATGGCGCCGCCCTGTTCTCCCGTCTCCAGCAGGCGCAGCACTTCCTCCGCGCGCTCCACGGCGGCGGGCGGAAGACCCGCGAGGCGCGCAACATGGATGCCGTAGGAGCGGTCCGCCGCGCCCGGCGCGACCTCATGCAGGAAGACCACCGCCCCCTGCCATTCCTTCACCCGCATGGTGCGGAGCGCAAGCCGGTCCAGCTTGCCGGCCAGCAGGGTGAGTTCATGGTAATGCGTCGCGAACAGCGCCCGGCAGCGGCTGGTTTCATGCAGATGCTCGACCACCGCCCAGGCGATCGACAAACCGTCGAAGGTCGCCGTGCCGCGTCCGATCTCGTCGAGGATCACCAGCGCCCGCTCGCCCGCCTGGTTCAGGATCGCCGCCGTCTCGACCATCTCCGCCATGAAGGTCGAGCGTCCGCGCGCGAGGTCGTCGGAAGCGCCCACGCGGCTGAACAGCCGGTCCACCACCCCGATATGCGCGCGGTCCGCCGGCACGAAACTCCCCATTTGCGCCAGAATGGCGATCAGCGCGTTCTGGCGCAGGAAGGTGCTCTTGCCGGCCATGTTCGGCCCGGTCACGAGCCAGAGCCGCCGCTCCGGAGAGAGGTCGCACCCGTTCGCCACGAACGGCCGGTCGAGCGCCGCCTCCACGACCGGATGGCGTCCGCCTTCGATTTCAAAGGCGAGGCCGTTATCGACCAGCGGACGGCTCCAGCCGCATTCGACGGCGAGCGCCGCCAGGCCGGAGGCCGCGTCAAGCAGGGCGAGCGCCGCCGCCGCCGCCGCAATGGCCGCGCCTTCCGCCAGAATGCGGGCCGCGAGGCGCTCATAGATCGCCAGTTCCATGGCGAGCGCCTGCTCCGCTGCGGCGGCGATGCGCGCCTCCAGCCCGCCGAGCTCGACCGTGGTAAACCGCATGGAGCTGGCCATGGTCTGCCGGTGGATGAAGGCGCTGTCGGCCTGCAGGCGCCCGGCGGCGGCCTGTGTGACCTCGATGAAATAGCCGAGGATGTTGTTGTGCCGGATCTTGAGCGAAGCGGCGCCGGTCTCTTCGGCGTAGCGCGCCTGGAGGCCGGCTATGGTCTTGCGGCTATCGTCCCGGAGCGTCCGGAGCCGGTCGAGCTCGAAGTCGTAGCCCGCAGCCACGAAACCGCCGTCGCGGGCGGTCATCGGCAGGTCGGGGCCGAGCGCCGCTGCGAGCGCCGCGACGGTGTCGTCATGGTCCCGGAGCGCGGCGCATGCCTGCGCCAGAAGCGGCGGCGGGGCGTCGAACAGGCCCCCGATCTCGCCGGCCAGGGCGAGCGCATCGCGAATTGCCGCCAGGTCGCGCGGCCCGCCCCGTCCGAGACCGAGGCGGGAGAGCGACCGCTCGATGTCCGGCGTGCGGGTGAGCCGTTCCGCGATCTCCCGGCGCAGGCGCTCCTCGCGGCATAATCTCTCCACCGCGTCGTGGCGGGAGGCGATCGCGGCCGGGTTTGTCAGGGGCGCGGCCAGCCAGGCCGCCAGCATCCGCCCGCCGGCGGCGCTGCGCGTCCGGTCGATGGTCGCGAGCAGGCTGCCCCGGCGCTCGCCGGCAAGCGTTGCCGCCAGCTCCAGATTGCGGCGGGTGGCGGGGTCGATTTCGAGCGTCTGGCCGGGGCCGGCGGGCCGGGGCGGAGAGAGGCGCGGCAGGCGCCCCTTCTGCGTCAATTCGAGATAGTCGATCAGCACGCCGCAGGCGGTCTGCTGCGCCCGGTCGAAGCGGCCGAAGCCTTCCAGCGTGGCGACTCCGAAGGCCGCCAGCAGCTGCCGGCGCGCATTCTCGCTGTCGAAACGCGCTGCCGGGAGCGGCGTTGCCGGGCCGTCGAACCCGGCCTCGTCCAGCAAGTCCTCGGGCAGCACCAGTTCTGACGGGTCGATCCGGGCCAGCAGCGCCGGCAGGGTGTCGCCGGCGGCGCTCTCGACCCGGAAGTCGCCGGTGGAAATGTCGGCCCAAGCAAGCGCCCGGGCGCCGTTCGCCTCCGCCAGCACGGCCAGATAGTTGTGTCGGCGCGCTTCCAGAAGGGCGTCTTCGGTCAGCGTTCCGGGCGTGACCAGCCGCACCACTTCGCGCGCCACAACCGCCTTGCCGCCGCGCTTGCGCGCTTCGGCCCGGTCTTCGGTCTGCTCGCAGATGGCGACCTTGAAGCCTTTGCGGATCAGCCGTTCCAGATAGGATTCGTGGGCGCGCACCGGCACGCCGGCCATCGGAATGTCCTCGCCGCCATGCTGCCCCCGCTTGGTGAGCGCGATGTCGAGCGCCTCGGCGGCGCGCACCGCATCGTCGAAAAACAGCTCGTAGAAATCGCCCATGCGGTAGAACAGCAGATAGCCCGGATGCGCCTCCCGAATGGCGAGATATTGCGCCATCATGGGCGTATCATTGGCGGTCCTGGACGGGGGCATGGGCAGAGGCTGGCGTCTTCCGGTGCTCTTGGTTGGCCCCAGCATTCCGCATCCCGGCGGTTTCGCCAATGCCGATTGGCCGCCGGGCCGTCGTTTTTGAGCGGGAACCGCCCCGCTCCGGTTGCTCTGGCCGCCGCCCGGCCTCGGCTGCTACCCTGGCGCGCAATCGTTCCGGGGGAGAACAGCGACATGGATTTCGGCTTCAGCATCCCGCATCGCGGGCCGCTCGCCAACGCGGCAGACCAGAAGCGCCTCGCCATTGCGGGCGAGCGGCTGGGCTACGCGGCGCTCACGGTTTCGGACCACATCGTCATTCCGCGCGACATCGAGTCGAAATATCCGTATTCCGATACCGGCGATTTCCCCGGCAGCCGGTCGGGCGAGGCGCTGGAAATGATCACGCTGCTGGCGTTCCTCTGCGGCATTACGGCAAAGGCGCGGCTCGTCACCTCGGTCATGGTGCTGCCGCACCGCAACCCGGTGCTTGCGGCCAAGCAGCTGGCGACGGCGGATCTGCTGAGCGGCGGGCGCGTCACGGTCGGCTGCGGCGTCGGCTGGATGCGCGAGGAGTTCGAGGCGGTCGGGCTGCCGCCCTTCGACGAGCGCGGCCGGGTGGCGGACGAATATCTGGCGGTGTTCAAGGCGGTGTGGACGCAAAACCCTGCGAGCTTTTCCGGTGCCTATGCGGCGTTTTCCAATGTTTCCACCTTGCCGCATCCGGTGCAGAAGCCGCATCCGCCGCTCTGGATCGGCGGCGAGAGCGCCCCGGCGCTGCGGCGCGTCGCGGCATTGGGCGATGCCTGGTATCCCATCGGCAACAATCCGCGCGCCATGCTCGACAGCCTGGAGCGCTACCGCTCCCGCCGCGATATGCTGTTCCGCATCGCCGAGAAGGCGGGGCGCGACCCTGCCTCCATCGGGCTTGCCTATTCCGCGCCCTGGCATTTCGAGGAAGCGGTGGAGGACGGGGAAGGCGGCCGCCGTTTCCTGACCGGCAATGCGGCCGAGCGCGCCGGCGATCTCCGTGCGCTTGGCGAACTCGGCGTCGGCAGCGTGTTCCTGAACTTCGCAGCGCGTTCAGCGGAGAGGACGGAAGACCGCCTCGCCCGCTTCGCCGAAGAGGTGATGCCGCTGGTCGGATAGCCTGCCGGAGCAGAGGGGAGGAGGGCTTGCTTCTCCCCTTACGCCGCCGGGAAGCCGAGTGTTTCCTCATGGCCGAGGCCGAGTATCCAGGCCTCTTCCTGCTCGATCCTGCGGCATTCTTCGGCCGTGAGGTCGGATGCAGCCTGGAACAGCGGCGCGAGGCGGCCCTGTTCGTCGAGCCGGGCGAAAGCGGCTGCATTCACGCGGACCTGGGCGCGGTCCATAATTTCGTTCTTCTTCCGCAGCCGCGCCACCTCGCGGCGGAGAAGCGAGGGGTAGAGCTCCGCGGCGACCAGCGGCGTTTCGGCGGTATCCGGCGCGCGCAGCCCGGTCTGCAACGGCCATACCGCCGCCCGGCCGGCAAGGCGCGGACCGCCCAGCAGGCGTTTCAGGGCCGGCAGGCCGACCAGCACTTGCGAGCCGACGGAGCCGGAATAGGCCAATTGCCAGACCGTCTTGGCGCCCGCCGCACGGCAGTCGGCGATGCGCCGTTCCGGCGGGTGCCCGCTCCGGCAGCGGCGCGCCGTCTTCCGGGTCGGAATGTCTGGAAAGTCCCAGGTCCGAGGACGCCCCCAGAACGGGCCGGCGCCGGGATAACGCCGATTGATCTCTGCCGCGACCTCGAACCGGTTGCTGGCATTGTCGTCCGCATCCTCGATGCGGGCCGCAAGCCAGTCCCAGAGCGCCAGCGCGGTGTCGCTTCCGGTCAGATGCCCCGCAACGCCGGCGGGGTAGCCGAACGGAAAGTCGAAGCCGGCCAGCACCCGCCGGCCCGCGTCCAGCTCCCCGGCGATAAACACGGCGAGGCGCTCGACCGCGCCGCGGCGGGTCCGGGCGTATTCGGGTTCGAGCGCGCACCCCTCGCGGACCGCCGCCCACCAGATCGCATCCCGGCTCGGCCGGGCGGGGCTCGGCGTCGAGCGCGCCGACCAATCGACGACCAGATGCGTATCGAAGAGCCGCATCTGCGCCAGGTTCAATCGACAATCAACATGGCGCTCCTGGCCGGTGCCGTGTCCGCGGGCCATGATGCGCGGGTCGAACAGGCGTTCCGTTCACGCGGCTCAGCCCGTCACCGCGACACCGATGAGCCACGGATGCAGCCACAGCGAGAACGCGGCATAGAGGGCGAGTCCTCCGGCGACAGCGATCACGTCGTTCCAGGGTGAAGGCGGCAGCGCCGGCACCGGGCGGGCGGGGCGGCGCATCATCGAGGAGCGGTCAACGACCGCCCACGCCAGGAAGCTCCCGAACAGCAGCGCGCCTGCGAGGGTTCCGTTCGCCAGAAGATGGGCGAATGCCCACACCTTCACCCCGATGATCATCGGATGCGCGAGGCGCGCCTTGATCCGCCCTGGAAAATAGGCGGCAAGAAACAGCGGAAAGACGAAGAGCAGCAACACGACAGAGACAAGACGCAGCCCATGGGGCGCAACCCAGAGAACGGTCGGATCCATCCGGGCGGCAGCATAGCCATGCACGATCAGCACGAGTCCGATCAGCGAGAGAACGCTGTAGACCCCCCGCCAGGCAAGCGTTCCGATGCGCTGCACCATGCGGTCGCGCCAGTCCGACGCGGCGATCGATATCGAGTGGACTCCGAGAAAGAGAACCAGGCCGGCGATGAGCAGAATCACGAGCAGCTCCGGAAATCGAGGAGACGGGGCGAGATGATAGCGTAAAGGCGGCGGACGGGCGCATTCCGGGGCGCACGGCCCGCGGCGGGGCGGGTGGGGGTGGTCCGGCGCCTGCCGTGAAGACGTCGGGCGGCGTTCGCCGATATGGTGGAGAGGCGCGGACCCGCCGCCTCAACCGAGCGGTGCACGACGCCGGCCCCATGCGCATCCGGGAGCAGGCAGACCCTCCCTAGCGGCGGTCGGGATGATAGACCCGGATCGGCCGGTATCGCTTGTAGAAGGGTTTCTGCTCGCTCCAGGGCACGCCCCCGGCCGCGCCGCCATCGACCACAAGCGCCTGGCCGGTCACGAAGCTGGACCGGTCGCTCGCCAGATAGAGCACCGCCTCGGCGATGTCGCGCGGCCGGCCGACGCGCGGGATCGGCTGTCGTTCGGCGTAATCGTCGAGCCGTTCCTCGATCAGGCTGTCGGGCTTGCCGACCGTATTGGCCGCCAGCGGCGTCGCAATATAGCCGGGGCAGACGCTGTTCACCCGGATCGAATGCTCGCCGAGCTCCATGGCCGAGACCTTGGAGAGCTGCACCACGGCCGCCTTGGCCGCGGAATAGACCTGCGGCCCGCGGCCGGCGGTGATGCCGGCAATGCTGCCGGTGTTGACGATGCTGCCGCCGCCCTGCGCCTTCATCGCCGGAATGGCGTGCTTCATGCCGAGAAACACGCCGCGCACCAGCACATCGAAAGTGAGGTCGAACTCTTCGACCGGTATCGCTTCCAGCGGCCCGAGCGCGCCGCCGAAACCGGCATTGTTGAACATGCAGTCGAGCCGGCCCCAGCGGTCGAGGGCAAGATCGATGGCCGCCTTTACCTCGGCTTCGCTGCGGACCTCGCAGGCCGCAAACAGCGCCGCATCGCCGAGATCGTCCGCGACCGCCTGGCCCCGCTCGCGCTGCATGTCGGCGATAACGACACGCGCGCCTTCGGCGACGAACAGCCGCGCCGTCGCCTCGCCAATGCCGCTGGCGCCTCCGGTGATGACGGCGGTCTTTCCTTCCAGCTCGGCCATGCGCCTGCCTCCTCTTCCACCCTGCGGGTATTGCTGTGCGGCCATTGTCAAGCAAACCGCGGATTGTGTCCCGGTTTGATATCCGCGTATCCCGCCGTCCCGGCTCGGCAGTGTCTCCGTTTGACATTCGCGTTCCTCTGGCAGATTGAGCCAAGGGCTTGAGAGGCCCAACCCTCCGCCCCGAACGCCCCGGCGCCGCCCCGAACGCCCCAACTGTCGCCCCGGCCCTGAGCCGGGGCCCAGCCTCCGATCCTTCCGCAAAGACGAAACGGCGGAGGATGGCCCCCGGCGCCCCGCTCTGTTCCGGCCGGGGAGACGACAAGGGAGGCGATATAAGCGGCGCGGCGCGGAGGCGCCTTCCGAAAAACCCGCCGGCACGGGCCTTCGTCGCAAACGCAGACACGACCCCCGGCTCTGCCGCCGCAACCCGGCCGGCAGACCGGGCCGCGACTGATTCGCCCGGAATATCCGCCTTTGCTGGGCAGGCTGCTACAATGGCGCCCGACGACCGACAACCAGCGAACGAGACGGCCCTGCCCATGCCCGAACTGACCATCGAGACCGGCGCCGGCGAGACTTTCGGCGCCTATGCCGCCTTTCCCGACAGCAGCGGCCCCGCGCCTGGAATCGTGCTGTTGAACGAGGTCTTCGGCGTCAACCGCTTCATGCGCGCAATCGCCGATTACTGGGCCGGACGGGGTTTCCTGGCCGTCTGCCCCAAGCTCTACTGGCGGATCGACCCGGCATTCGAGCTTGACCCGGAAACGCCGGGCCACCGCGACCAGGCGCTGGCGACGCGGGACCGCTTCGATGTCGATCTCGCGGTTTCCGATACCGCGGCAACGGTCGCCCGGCTCCGCGACATGCCGGAATGCAGCGGCAAGGTCGCCACCCAGGGCTATTGTCTTGGCGGGCTGCTCTCCTTCCTTCATGCCGCACGCGGCGAGGCGGACTGTGATATTTCCTATTACGGCGTCGGTATCGAGGGCTATCTGGGCGAAGCGGCCCGGATAGAGCGCCCGGTCATGCTGCATATCGGCGAGGCCGACCCGTGGACGCCGCCTGCCATCCGCGACGCCACGGCGGCGGCGCTGGCCGGCCATGCGGCAGCGGAGATCTATACCTATCCCGATACGGACCATGCTTTCGCCCGCGAGGGCGCGGTTACGGAAGTTGCGGCGATGAAGGCGCTCGCCAACCAGCGCTCCGAGGCCATGTTCGACCGGGTGCTGCGCTGATGCGCGCCGTTCTCTGCCGGTCCTTTGACGGGGTCGATGCGCTCACGGTCGAAGACATCGCGCCGGACGCGCCGGGTCCCGGCGAGGTCCGGGTGTGCGCCGCCGCCGTCGGGGTCAATTTCGCGGACTCCCTCGTGGCGGCCGGCCAATACCAGACGCGCCCCGCCTTTCCCTTCAGCCCCGGTTTCGAGTGCGCAGGCCGCATCGACGCTCTCGGGCCCGGCGTGGAGGGCTTTGAAATCGGCGAGCGCGTCATGGCGGTCATGGATTACGGCGCCTTTCGCGAGCAGGTCTGCGTGCCCGCCGTGCATGTGTACCGCTTGCCGGAAAGCATGGATTTCGTCACCGCCGCCGGCTTCCCCGTGGCCTATGGCACGAGCCATATCGGGCTCGACCATCGCGGCAATCTGCAGGCCGGCGAAACCCTGCTGGTGCATGGCGCGGCAGGCGGCGTCGGGCTTACCGCGGTCGAGATCGGCAAGGCCATGGGCGCCACCGTTATCGCCACGGCCGGCGGCCCGGAAAAGGTGGCGATCGCGCGCGAGCACGGCGCGGATCACGGCATCGACTACAGGCGCGAGGACATTCGCCAGCGCGTCAGGGCGCTCACGGACGGGCGCGGGGCGGATGTGATCTACGATCCCGTCGGCGGCGATGTCTTCGACGCCTCCATGCGCTCGATCGCCTGGGGCGGCCGGCTGCTGGTGGTCGGCTTCGCGGCCGGACGCATCCCCCAGGCTCCGGCCAACCTGCTGCTGGTCAAGAACATCGCCGCGATCGGCGTTTACTGGAGCTCGCACCGGGAGCGCGAACCGGAACGCCTGCAACGCAGCTTTGCAGACCTGTTCGCGCTCTATGAGGCTGGCGCGCTGAAACCGCGCATTGCGGAAACATGGCCGCTCGAACGCGCGGCCGACGCCCTGCGCCGCCTGCTTTCCCGCAAGGTCGCAGGCAAGATCGTGCTGACAACGGAAGCCGACCCGGCCGCATAGACCCCGCTGCCCGCCTGAACTTCCGGCCGAACCGGCTCTTCGACCTAACGACTGCGGTTTCCAGCCCCGGAGCAGCAGGGCGTTTCCGACGACGCTGATGCTGGAGAGCGCCATCGCCGCCGCCGCGAGCTGCGGGCTGAGATAGCCCAGCGCCGCAAGGGGCAGGCCGACCACATTGTATGCGAAGGCCCAGAAGAGGTTTTGCCCGATCTTGCGGAATGTCCGGCGGCTCACCTCGATCGCGGCGGGCACGAGCCTCGGATCAGGGCGCATCAGCGTGATGGCGGCGGTCTCGATCGCGACATCCGTCCCGGAGCCCATGGCGATGCCGACTGTCGCCCGGGCCAGCGCCGGCGCGTCATTGATGCCGTCGCCCGCCATGCCGACCCGGCCGCCATTGCGTATCAGCGCCGCCACGACGCCCGCCTTGTCCTCCGGGCGGACGCCGCCCCGCGCATCCTCGATGCCGACCTGTTGGGCGACATGCGCCGTCGCCGCCGCCGTATCGCCGGACAGCATGACCGGCGCGATGCCGAGCCGCTTGACTCCCTCGACCGCCGACCGGGCTTCCGGACGCACCGCATCGGCGATCTCGAACCGGGCAAGCAGCGCCGCGCCGGCGGCGGAAGCGGCGCCGAGCCAGACTTCCGCGCCGCCGCCCTGCCGGTCGCCCGGCGGCGCATCCAGCCCGTGCGCGGCGAGCAGGCGGGCATTGCCCGCGAAATAGCCGACGCCCCCGACCTTTCCCTCGACGCCTTCTCCCACCCTGTTGCTGAACTTCTCAACCGGCAGCAGCGCCAGCTTGCGCTGCTCCGCCGCCGCGCGCAGGGCCGCGGCGACGGGGTGCCCGCTGCCCTGCTGCAGGGATGCGGCGATCCGCAGCGCCTCCTCCTCCCCGGCGCCGGCCAGCGGCTCGATCCGGCCCAGGGCGGGCCGGCCCTCCGTCAGCGTGCCGGTCTTGTCGAAGACGAGATGCGTCAGGCCGTGCGCCTGCTCCAGGGCAAGAATGTCCCGGATGAGGATGCCGGCGCGCGCCGCTGCGCCGGAGCCGGCCACCACGGCGGTTGGCGTCGCCAGCCCGAGCGCGCAGGGGCAGGCGATGACCAGCACCGAGACCGCATTGATGAGAGCGGTCTCCAGGCCCGCGCCGGCGGCGAGCCACCCCAGGAACGCCGTTGCGGCTATGGCGGCGACAACTGGCACGAAGACGGCGCAAACCCGGTCCGCCAGGCGCTGCACCGCCGGCTTGCCCGCCTGCGCGTTCTCGACCAGACGCACCATCCTCGCCAGCGTCGTGTCGCTGCCGGCGGTCTCGGCCTCGATATCGATCAGGCCGTCCACGGCGATCGAACCCGCCGTCACCCGGTCGCCGGGCCGCTTGGCAACGGGCTGGCTTTCGCCGGTGACGAGCGACTCGTCGATCTCGGCTTCTCCGCGCAGGACGATGCCGTCGGCGGCAATCCGGCCGCCGGCGCGGCAGACCAGGATGTCGCCAGGCGCCAGTTCCCCGGCAGGCCGCTCCGCAATCCCGCCGTCCGCGAGCCGTATCAGCGCCGTATCCGGCGCGAGCGCGAGCAGGTCCCGGACGGCGTTCGCAGCGCCGTGCTTCGCCCGGTCCTCGATATATTTGCCAACAAGGACAAGGGTGATGATGACCGCGGACGCCTCGAAATAGAGCGCGCCCGCGGCATCCGCCCCGAGCGACAGCCACTGGTGCCAGCTGAACAGATAGGCCGCCGTGGTGCCCAGCACCACCAGCACGTCCATATTGGCGCCGCCGCCGCGCAAGGCCGTGAAGGCGGCCCGGTAGAAGCGGCGTCCGAGCCAGAACTGCAGCACTGTCGCCAGGGCCGCCTCGGTCCAGGGCGGCAGGCGCCAGCTGCCCTCCGGCCCGCCGAAGCCGGCATGATGCAGCGCCATCTGGATGAGGAACGGCGCCGTCAGCAGCGCCGCCGCCGCAACCCTCCGGCGGTCCCGCGCCGCGCGACTCCGCTCGCGCTGCAAGGCGGCGTCGGGTGTCCGGGTTCCGGCCAGGGCGAAGCCGGCGCGGGCCGCTGCTGCCGTCAGCGCACCGTCCGGCACGGCCAGCGACACCAGCCGGAGGCGCGCCTGTCGCGTCGCCGCATCGACTTCGGCGGCGAGGACGCCCGGCACTTCCGCAAGCGCCTGCCGGAGGCGCGCGGCACCGCCGCCGCCGGCCATGCCGTGAACGGCGAGGACGCGCTGTTCCGTGCCGACATCAAAGCCCGTGCGGCGGACCGCGCCGACCAGTGCATCCAGGTCCGTTCCCGGCGAGACGTCGAGCGTCGCGCGCTCCAGCGGCAGGCTGACCGACGCCTGGGCGATGCCCTGCGTGCCGGACAGGGCGTTTTCCAGCCGGACCGCGCAGGCGCCGCATGTCATGCCCTCGATGACGAATGTATAGCGCGTCCGTTCCATCCGCCGCTCCGGCGTCCCGCTGCGTCAGGGGTAAAGGGTGTGCCCCGGTTTGGGGTCCGTGTTTCTCTGACCGGTTCGGACAGACGCGCGAGGCGCCTCCCTCTCCCTGCGGGAAGAGGGCCGGGGCGAGGGGCTTTCTGTTCCAGACGCGCCGCCTCTGCCAGCCAAACCGCCGGCCCCTTTACCTCGCCCTCTCCCCCAATGGGGGCGAGGGTTTCCTGTTCGCTCTGACAGGCCCACCGCGTTTGCCACCGTTCCAGGCCGAGACACTACCCGGATAAATCGTCGTTTGACACCCGGCGGGCAAGCCCCTAGCTTGCTGTTTCTCACCGTTTTTGTAGTGGAGGCGTATGCCATGGCCAAGCCGGCAACCGTCATGGTCAAGCTCGTGAGCACGGCCGACACCGGGTATTTCTATGTCACCAAGAAGAACCCCCGGACCAAGACCGAGAAGCTCTCAATCCGCAAATTCGACCCCGTTGCGCGCAAGCATGTCGTCTTCAAGGAACAGAAGATGAAGTAGCGGCGCCGGCCGCCTCCCTGCTGCAGGCGCGGGCGGGCTATCGGGCGGGTTCCGATGAATGCCGGCGACAGTGTTGCCGTCTGCCGCGGATGCGGCCATTGCATGGCGGGCCCGCCGCCGCGCCGCTGTCCCGCCTGCCGGTCTCCCCGCTTTATCGCGCATCCGGAGATCGGCCGCACGGGCATTGCCCATCTCGACTGCGACGCCTTCTACGCCGCCATAGAGAAACGCGACGACCCCGGCCTCGCGGATCGTCCGGTCATCATTGGCGGCGGGCGGCGCGGCGTCGTCGCCGCGGCCTGCTATGTCTCGCGGCGTTTCGGCGTGCGTTCGGCCATGGCCATGTACAAGGCGCTGGACGCCTGTCCTCACGCCGTCGTGCTGCGGCCGGACATGGCGAAATACCGCAGGGTCGGGCGGGAGGTGCGCAGCCTGATGCGCGAGGCAACCGCCCTTGTCGAGCCGATTTCCATCGACGAGGCCTTTCTGGACCTGCGCGCCCATGCGGCGCCGGCCTCCGCCGCGGTCCGCCTTGTCCGGAGGATCGAGGACGAGATCGGCATCACGGTTTCGGTCGGTCTCGCCGGCAACAAGTTCCTTGCAAAGATCGCCTCCGACCTCGACAAGCCGCGCGGCTTTGCGGTGATCGGTCCGGAGGAGGCGCCGGATTTCCTTGCGGGCCGGCCGGTCACGATAATTCCGGGCGTGGGCGCGGTGATGGCCCGCCGGCTCCGGGCCGAGGGCGTGCTGACCATCGCCGATCTGCGCCGATGGACCGAGGCAAGGCTGACGGCCCGCTTCGGCGTGTTCGGCCGCCGCCTCCATGCCCTTGCGCGCGGCCGCGACGACCGGCGCGTTCAGCCGACAAGCGAGACGCGCAGCGTCTCCGCCGAGACCACTTTCGAGAGCGACCGCAGCGCCTATGACGATCTCGCGCGCATCCTGGCGCCGCTCGCCGAGACCGTCGCCGCGCGCCTTGCGGCGTCCGGCCTTGCGGCCGGCGCCGTTGTGCTGAAACTCAAGACAACGGATTTCCGTACGCTCACCCGCAGCCATACGCTGGCTTCCGCCACGCAGCGGGCGGACCGCCTGCTTGAAGAGACGCGGCGGCTGCTGGAGCCGACAGCCGACGGCCGGGCCTTCCGTCTGATCGGCCTCGCCGCCGCCGACCTCGTCCCCGCCAACACAGCCGACCCTCCGGAATTGTTCACCGGAACATGCTGAGCGCCGGCGGCGTTTCGCTGCCGGGCAGCTTCGACAATCGGCGCATCCATATTGTCGCCGCTGCGATATGGAAGGAGGCCGGGAAGTGCCGGGCTTTGTGGTCGTATCGCGCCGGGCTGCGCCGGCAGTGCCGGAGCTTCCGGCCGCGCGCCCGCTCCCTTTCGACTCCCGATTCCGCATTGACGCCGGGGGCGGTGCGGCCTAGCGTCGGTTTGATCTCTCCTGGGAAGCGCCGCGTATGCCGGGCGGAAATGTCCTTTTGGAAGCGCGCGGCATCGTCAAGAGCTTTGGCGGCATTGCCGCGAATGACCGAATCGACCTCTCCATTCATGCAGGCGAGATTCATGCCCTGCTCGGCGAAAACGGCGCGGGCAAATCGACCCTGGTGAAGATCCTCTACGGCTCGCTCCAGCCGGACGCAGGCGCCGTCCTGTGGGAAGGCCGCCCGACGGCGATCCGCAACCCGGCCGAGGCGCGCGCGCTCGGCATCGGCATGGTGTTCCAGCATTTCTCGCTCTTCGAGGGGCTGACCGTCGCCGAGAATATCGCGCTGGCGCTGCCGCCCGAGGCGGCCGGACGCGGGCTTGCCGCCGAAATCCGGGCCGTGTCGGAGTCCTACGGCCTGCCGCTCGACCCGGCGGCGCGCGTCGCCGGCTTGCCGGTCGGCCTGCGCCAGCGCATCGAGATCGTGCGCTGCCTGCTGCAGCGCCCGCGCCTGCTCATCATGGACGAGCCGACCTCGGTGCTGACCCCGCAGGAAGCCGCGCGGCTATTCGAGACCCTGCGCCGCCTCGCCGGCGAGGGGTGCGCGGTGCTCTATATCAGCCATCGTCTGGAGGAAGTGCGCCGGCTTTGCCATACCGCCACGGTGCTGCGCCGGGGCCGGGTGGCGGGGCGGCCCGACCCGAAGGCGGCGACAACCGCCGACCTCGCCCGCATGATGGTGGGCGCCGATGTGCCGGGCCTCGGCAGCCTCCGGGCGGCGGCGGCAAGGGGCGGCCCGGTGCGCCTCGCCGTCCGCGGCCTCTCGCAGCGGGCCGGCGCTGCCGCCGGCATGGCGCTGCGGGATGTGTCGCTGGATGTCCGCGGCGGCGAAATCCTCGGGATCGCCGGCATTGCCGGCAACGGCCAGGACGAGCTGTTTGCGGCGCTGTCCGGCGAAACGCCGTCCGCCGACAATGGCGTCATTGAGATCGACGGGCGCCCCTGCGGGAGGGCGGGGCCGAGGGCGCGGCGACGGCTGGGCGCCGCCTTCGTTCCCGAAGAGCGGCTGGGCCATGCGGCCGTTCCCGACATGCGCCTGGCGGACAATGCCATCCTGACCCGGCACGGCACGGACCCGAAGCTGGCATTCGCCGGCCTGCTGCGCCCTGCGCGCGCACGGCGCCTTGCGCAGCGTATCGTCGAACGCTTCGATGTGCGCGCGCCGGCCGGGAATCCGGAAGCCAGGGCGCTGTCCGGCGGTAATCTGCAGAAATTCGTTGTCGGGCGGGAGCTCGACCGGATGCCGGGCGTGCTCGCCATAAGCCAGCCGACCTGGGGCGTCGATATCGGCGCCGCGGCCGAAATCCGCCGCAGCCTCGCCGCGCTGGCGCGAAACGGCGCCGCCATTCTGGCCATCAGCCAGGATCTGGACGAAATCCTGGAGATCTCGGACCGCATTGCCGTGATCTCGCGCGGGCGCCTCTCGCCGGCTGTGCCCGCCGCGGAGACAACGAGGGAAGCGATCGGCGTGCTCATGGGCGGCGCGGGGGGCTGACCGCAATGCGGATCGAACTGCGGCTGCGGGCCGAAGACTCGCGCCTCATGGTCTGGCTGTCGCCGCTGCTCGCCCTTGCGCTGACGCTCGCTTTCGGCGCCGCCCTGTTCGCTGCCCTCGGATTTGATCCGTTTCAGGCGCTGTTCGTCTATTTCGTCAAACCGCTCACCGACATCTGGTCGCTGGAGGAAATCATCGTCAAGGCGACGCCGCTAGCCCGGATTTCTCACGGGCTGCATTTGTGTAGTGAGTTGGGGGTTTTGTCTGGCATAGCGGTGTTGTCCGTGTTGGGGCGCGCAGGGGGGGTGCTTGCGCTGTTGGCGCGGTGTGATTTGGGGTCTTGTGTCTGTGTTGTTGTCGGGCGGGTTCGGTTGGTCCCCTTGCTCTGGGGTCAGGTGGATAATCGCTGGTGTGCGAGGGTGAAGACGTCGGCGTGGGGGCAGGCGGCGGCCATGGCGAAGCGGATGCGGCGTGTACTGAGGCGCATCTGTGCGCCGATCTTGAGGAGCTTGAGGCGTATGGATCGGCATGTGGCTTTGGCGAGGCGGGTTCCGGCGAGGGCGATGCGTCTGAGTGCCGAGAGCAGCACATAGGCCATGGAGGCGAACCAGAGGCGGAGTTGGTTGGCGCGCATGGTGTGGGCCGAGCTGCGGTCGGCGAAGAGGTCGAGCTGGCATTCCTTGATGCGGTTCTCCATGTCGCCTCTGGCGCAGTAGAGTTTTTCGTAGAGGGTCCGCCGGTCGATGGTGGTCGGGTTCAGCGAGGTGACGAGGAAGCGCGGGTTGGCACCACCCGGGAGCCACTCGGCTTTGCCGACGACACGGCGCTGGCGCGACCAACTGTTCAGGGTGCGATAGCGGAACTCGGTGAACAGGCGGGCCGGCTGGCCGCTCTTGCGCCAGCGCGCCCCGGCCCGCTCCAGGGCCGGGTGCAGGCGGGCCGTCAGGCGCGCATTGCGCGCCAGACCGAAGACATAATCGACGCC
The DNA here is from genome assembly GCA_965200785.1 of Alphaproteobacteria bacterium. GTDB lineage: Bacteria > Pseudomonadota > Alphaproteobacteria > Bin95 > Bin95 > Bin95. The sequence continues at coordinate 941,453 of CBDAVA010000003.1, forward strand.
ATTGTCCTCGCACCACGCCATCAGGGCCTCGCGGGCGAAGCCCGAATCTGCGCGCAGCACGATCTCCACTGCCGGCCAGCGGGCGCGGATCTGCCCGACAATACGCGCCACCTCCTCCAGCGCGCCGGCGCTGGCGTCACTATTCGCCCGCCGCAGCTTTGCCGCCAGGAGATGGTCGCCGCAGAAAATGTAGAGCGGCAGATAGCAGTAGCAATCGTAGTAACCGTGGAAGAACCGCCCCTCCTGACGCCCGTGCAGCGGGTCGTCAGTGGCGTCCAGATCAAGCACCAGACGCGCCGGCGCCTGCTCATGGGCGTCGAGAAACTGATCGACGAACAACGCCTCAATCGCGCCGGCGTCGTGGCCGATGCGGCGATAGCGATGCGCGCCCTCGGGCGCGTGCTCCAGACGGTTCAGCGTCGATTTGCCGGCCAGCGGCGCACAGTCCCGACGACGCCCCTCAAGCCGGCCAAGCGCCACACCCAGCGCCGGATCGTGGCGCAACTCGTCGTGATCCAGCAGGTCCTCGTAGCCCAGCGCAATGGCAAACACGCGCTGGCCCACCAGGGTCGCAACATCGTGCACAACACGATCCGCAGTGCGGCCATCCGAAAAGCACGCCGCAAACCGGTCCACCAGACCGATCGCCCGGTCCGTCGCCCCCAGCAGCAACGCGCCGGTGTTCGACGTCAGCACACCACCGCCAAAATCAGCTACAACCTCGCGCCCTTTAAGGCGTGCAAAACGCATCGCTCCCAGACTACACTCTGCCGGCATCGGGGAACCCCTCTGCATATGATCAAGCCTTTGTCGCAAAAGAACTTTCTCATATGCAGAACCCCGATGCACTCAACATTGTGAGAAATCCGGGCTAGCGGTGATCGGCGTCGGGCTGGCGCTCGCCTTCCGCGCCAATGTCTGGAATATCGGCGCGGAAGGGCAATACACCGCCGGCGCGATTTGCGGGTCGATCCTGCCGGTCATGCTGCCGGAATGGCAGGGCCCGATGCTGCTGCCCGCCATGCTGGCCTGCGGCGTGCTGGGCGGCATGGCCTGGGCGGCGATACCGGCGTTCCTTCGGGTCCGCTTCGGCTCCAGCGAAATTCTGACCTCCCTGATGCTGGTCTATATCGCCCAGCTCCTGCTCGACTGGCTGGTGCGCGGCCCCTGGCGGGACCCGGGGGGATTCAACTTCCCGGAATCGCGCTTGTTCGAGGCCGCCGCCGTCGTGCCGGCGCTCTCCGGCCGGATGCATATGGGCACGATCATCGCCTTGGTGGCGGTCGCTGCGCTGGCGTTCGTCCTGGGGCGCACCCTCAAGGGCTTCGAGTTTCGGGTGATCGGCTCCGCGCCGCGGGCGGCGGCGTTTGCCGGCTTCTCCGAATCCCGGTCGATCCTGTCCGTCCTGGCGATCTCCGGCGGGCTTGCCGGCTTGGCCGGCATTCTGGAGGTGTCGGGCACGATCGGGCAGCTTCACCCGTCGATTTCGCCGGGCTACGGCTTCACGGCCATCATCGCCGCCTTTCTCGGGCGGTTGAACCCGGTAGGCGTGCTGTTCGCCTCACTGCTGCTGGCGCTCACCTATATCGGCGGCGAGGCGGCGCAGGTGTCGCTCGGCGTGTCGGACAAGATCGCCCGCGTCTTCCAGGGCGCAATCCTGATCTTCGTGCTGGCTTGCGACGTCTTTGTCCGCTACCGGATCAGCCTGCAGCCGGCGCGGCGCCCGGCGGCCCCGGCGGGAGATGCGCTGTGACGGGCGTCGAGGCTGTCGTCCTCACCATTGTCACGGCGGCGACGCCCCTGCTGATCGCGGCATTGGGCGAGCTGGTCACGGAACGGTCGGGCGTCCTCAATCTCGGCGTCGAGGGCATGATGATCGTCGGCGCCGTCTCCGGTTTCGCCGGCGCACAACTCACCGGGTCGCCGCTGCTTGGCGCCGCCGCCGCCATGACGGGCGGCATGGCGCTAGCTGCCTTGTTCGGCTTGCTGACGCTGCGCCTCGCCGCCAACCAGGTGGCGTCCGGCCTTGCGCTGACGCTGCTGGGGCTCGGTCTCTCCGGCATGATCGGCGAGGCCTTCATCGGCCAGCCCGGCCTCAAGCTGGAGCGCATCGACATACCGTTCCTGACCGACTTGCCGGTGGTCGGGCGGATTCTGTTCGGGCAGGATCCGCTGGTTTACGTTTCGGTAGCGCTTGCGGTGTGCGTCTCCCGTTTCCTTTTCCATACGCGCGCGGGGCTGGCGCTGCGCGCCGTGGGCAACAATCACGGCTCGGCCCATATGCTGGGCGTGCCCGTCATTCGCACGCGCTTTCTGGCGGTGCTGTTCGGCGGCGCCTGTTCCGGGCTGGCAGGCGGCTATCTGTCGCTTGCCTATACCCCGCAATGGATCGAGGGCATGACGGCCGGGCGGGGCTGGATCGCGCTGGCGCTGGTCGTGTTCGCAAGCTGGATGCCGCTGCGCGCGGCCGTCGGCGCCTATCTGTTCGGGGCCGCGCTGATCCTCCAGTTCCATGCCCAGGCGGAGGGCATTGCGCTGCCGTCGCAGCTTCTGTCGGCGCTGCCCTATATTGCGACGGTGGCGGCGCTGGTGATACTGTCGCGCGGTCAACGGACGGCGGGAATCGACTCGCCGGCATGTCTCGGACAAGTCTTCGTCCCCGATCGGTAGGCGCTTCCGTCCTGCGGCGCCCCTGCCGGCAGAACATAGAATTCGGCCCGCCGCCGAGCGGGCTCGCTTGGAGAACAGGGAATGTTGAGAACGATCGTCCTCGCTGCGCTCGCCATGACCTTGGCGCTTCCGGCCGCCCAGGCCGCCGATCCGCTCAAGGCGGCCTTCGTTTATGTCGGCCCGATCGGCGACCACGGCTGGAGCTACCAGCACGATCAGGGCCGCCTCGCGGTCGAGGAGGCCTTCGGCGACCGCGTCGAAACCGTCTATGTGGAGAGCGTCGCCGAGGGTCAGGACGCCGAGCGCGTGATCGAACGCCTGGCGCGCGAGGGCGCCGCCATCGTCTTCACCACTTCCTTCGGCTATATGAACCCGACGGTGAAGGTCGCCAAGCGCTTTCCGGATGTGAAGTTCGAACACGCAACCGGATACAAGCGGGCCGACAATGTCTCGACCTATTCCGGGCGATTTTACGAGGGCCGCTATGTCATCGGACAGATCGCGGCCAAGATGTCCAAGACAGGGGTTGCAGGCTATGTGGCCTCTTTCCCGATTCCCGAAGTGGTGCGCGGCATCAACTCTTTCCTGCTCGGCGCCCAGTCCGTCAATCCGGACTTCAAGCTCAAGATTATCTGGGTGAACACCTGGTTCGATCCCGGCAAGGAAGCCGATGCGGCCAAGGCGCTCATCGACCAGGGCGCTGACATCATCACGCAGCACACCGACAGCCCTGCGCCGATCCAGATCGCCGGCGAACGCGGCGTGCACGGCTTCGGACAGGCCTCCGACATGGACGCCTTCGCGCCCGCCGCCCACTACACCGCCGTTATCGACGACTGGAGCGCCTATTACATCTCCCGCGTCCAGGCCGTGCTCGACGGCAACTGGGAGTCGGTCGATGTGTGGGGCGGCTTCGCCGCCGACATGGTGAAGATGGCGCCGTTCACCGATCTGCCGGAGGATGTCGCTGCGGACGCAGCCGCGATGGTGGAGAAGATCCGGTCCGGCGAATTCCATCCCTTCACCGGCCCGATCCACGACCAGGACGGCAAGCTGCGCGTGGAGCAGGGCCAGCGTGCGGATGACGGCATGTTGCTCGGCATGAACTGGTATGTGAAAGGCGTTGACGACAAGCTGCCCCAGTAGCGCCCCGACTGCCCGGGGCGGCGCGGATGCCGTCGTCCTGGGCCGCCTGCTCGACTTTACCGGCGACCCGGCGGAGCAGGGCGCGGCCGCCGTTCGGGACCGCCCCCGGGGCGCGCTCGGGCTGCGGAACGGCCGCATCGCCTGGGCGGGCGCCGCCGCCGATTTGCCGCCCGGCTTCGCCGGTGCGCCGCGCCGGGATTTCGGCGGCTGCCTGGTCCTGCCGGGCTTCGTCGATCCCCATATCCATTTTCCGCAATACCGCATAACCGCCGCGGGAGGGCGCGGCCTTCTGGACTGGCTCGACCGCTTCGCCTTTCCCGAAGAGCAGCGCTATGCAGACCCGGACCATGCCTCCGGAGCCGCGGAGATATTTCTCGACCTCCTGCTGGCCCACGGCACGACCGCGGCGCTGGCGTTCTCCACCGTCCATGAAGAGGCGGCCGACCGGCTGTTCGCCGCCGCCGAACGGCGTGGCATGGCGCTTGCCGCCGGCAAGACGCTCATGGACCGCAATGCGCCGGCGGCGCTCCGCGACGATGCCGAAACCGGCCTGCGCGCGAGCGAGCGCCTCTATGCCCGCTGGCATGGACGCGGGCGCCTGCGCTATGCGCTCTCGCCGCGTTTTGCGATCACCTCGAGCGAGGCGCAACTGGCCGCCGCCGGCGCCTTTCTGGCAAGCCGCCCGGACGCGCTGATGCAGACGCATCTTTCCGAAACGGAGCAGGAAATCGCCGCGGTGCGCCGGCTGTTCCCGAACTGCATCGACTACACCGACGTCTATGACCGCTTCGGCCTGCTGGGGCCGCGAAGCCTGTTCGCGCACGGCGTGCATCTGTCGGCGCGCGAACGCGCCCGGCTTGGCGAGGCCGGCGCCGCAGTCGTCCACTGCCCGACCTCGAACGCCTTTCTGGGCTCGGGCCTGTTCGACATCGGGCCGTATGCGCCGGCGGGCAGGGGCGCGCCGCGCCTTGCCGTCGCAACCGACATTGGCGGCGGCACGAGCTATTCCCTGCCTGCAACCCTGGGCGCGGCCTATCGCACGGCGCGCCTGCGGGGCCGCAATCTGGCGCCGGAGCGCGCGTTCTACCTCGCCACGCTCGGCAATGCGCGGGCCGTCGGCATGGCGGATCAGGTCGGACGCCTGGAACCCGGATTCTATGCCGACCTGGCGGTGCTCGACCCGCGCGCCACGCCCCTTCTCGCCGCCCGCGACGCGCTGAGCGAGACACTCGCCGATACCCTGCTCGCCCTGATGACTCTCGGCGACGACCGCATCGTCCGCGCAAGCTGGGTCGCCGGCAGGCAGCTTCATCCGAAGCCGGACGCGGCCCGGACGCGCTGAGACAGGCCGGCGGTCCGCCGGGCCTTGCGTTCAACGCTCCGCGGCCGGGGCGCTCCCCTGCATGGCGCGGCCAAGCGCCGGAGCGTCGATCCGGCGGCGGATCTGGTCGCGCACATCGCGCCAGCGGAAACGGATCGAATTGGTCACGATCTCACGGTCCAGCGCCTTGTATTCGTCTATGACCGGCGCAAACCGGACCAGATCGGCCTCGCTGCCGGCGAAGGCGTGCCGGCCTTCCGCCGCGGCCGGCCAGTCGGTCGCCCGGACACGGCGCTCGAAGCGTTCCAGCGCCTCGACGGGCACGGGGCCTGCTTCAACCAGCCCGCCTGCGGCCGCCTGCCGGAAACAGCGCGCCGCCAGCGCCGCCGCGCCGCCCGCCGGCAGGGCGCCGTCCCGCTCGGCCAGCGCAACCGCAAACACCGTCAGGTCCGACAGGCAGGAAAGAAAGAGCTTGATCGAAGCGGTGCGGATCGAGGCCGAGAATACATCATCCTCGAAATAGCGCCGGTAACTCGTGCCCATCCGCGCTTTCAGATAGCCGTAGAGCGCCGTCTGCGCGACATAGGACGACCGTGTGCGCAGAAAGTCCGCGAGCAGGTCCGGCGTGTCGATCGCGTGGCGTTCGAACCGCGGCCCCAGTCTCTCCACAAGGGCCCGAAGTCGAAAAATGCCCTTGCGCAACATAACCGTCATTTTCTGGTTCACATGGAAATGAAAGTCGATTATAGGCGAATGTTGCTCGGTGCGGTATCCGCGATGCTCAGATGAAGCCGGGATGCCAGCAAGAAAAACAGAGGTGACCGACGCTCATCCAAAAACGCAAGGGGAGAGAAATATGCCGGAAGTTGGCTCCGACACTCGGCAAAGTCACTGGAGGAAGACCGCCAGACTGACATATATCGTCCTGGCGATCTGGTTCCTGTTCGGCTTTGTGGTGCCCTGGTTCGCAAAATCGCTCGATGCGGCGTCCTTCCTTGGATTCCCGCTCGGTTACTACTTCATCGTGCAAGGCTCGCTCATCATCTTCGTTCTCCTGATCGTGGCCCAGAACGTCTTTCAGGACAGCATCGACGAAGAACACGGCGTGGCCGAGGAATAGGAGGAGCAGCCCATGAACACAGCACCGCAAGGCACGAGGTTCGTGGACAAGCTGGGGAAGGTGTATGGCCTCTACACCCTGGGTTTCCTCGTCTTCTTCGGGCTCATGGCCATTCTGGAGCAGTTCGGCGCCGACGCCAGGACGATCGGCGTTCTGTTCCTGCTCTTCACACTGGCGATCTACGCGACCATCGGCTGGCTGTCGCGCACCATGCATGTCGATGCCTATTATGTCGCCGGACGCGAGGTGCCTTCCCTCTATAACGGCATGGCGACGGCGGCGGACTGGATGTCGGGGGCGTCCTTCGTGGCGCTTGCCGGCGGCATTTATTTCGGCGGCTACCCGTATCTGGGCTTCGTCATCGGCTGGACCGGCGGCTATGTCCTGGTCAATGCCCTGATGGCGCCCTATCTGCGCAAGTTCGGCTGCTACACGGTCCCCGATTTCATCGGCACCCGCTATGGCGGCAATCTGGCGAGGTTCTGTGCGGTCGTGGTTCTGGTTGTTGCGTCCTTCACCTATGTGACGGCGCAGATCAACGCCACCGGAACGATCGCGGCGCGTGCGCTGGGTATTCCCTTCGAGCTCGGCGTGTGGTTCGGCCTTCTGGGCATCCTGCTCTGCTCCATGCTGGGCGGAATGCGCGGTGTGACATGGACCCAGGTCGCGCAATACATCGTGCTCATCATCGCCTATCTGGTGCCGCTGATCTGGATGTCGAACGAGCAGGGTTTCGGCGTCATCCCGCATTTCGGCTATGGCGACGCGGCGCAGCGCATCCAGGAACTCGAGGCGCAATACGGCCTGCAGCCGGCGGCCGAGGCCGTGGCGGGGTTGAAGGTGCTGACGACAGCCCATTTCGACCCGCAAACCTCGCTCGACAGCTGGAAGTTCGTGACGCTGGCATTGTGCATGATGGCGGGCACGGCCTCGCTGCCGCACATCCTGATGCGGTATTTCACGACGCCGTCCGTGCGCGCCGCGCGCAAGTCGGTCGGCTGGTCGCTGTTCTTCATCTTCCTGCTGTATTTCTCGGCGCCGGCGCTGGCCACGCTGACGAAGCTGCAGCTTCTGGATCCCAACCTCGCGACGGCTGTCGTCGGCAAGGCTGTGGAGGAGGTGACCAATCTCGAATGGGTCAAGAACTGGACCGCCGTCGGCATGTTGTCGGTCGTGGACCAGAGCGGCGACGGGATCGTGCAGCTCAACGAGTTCTTCATGCGGCCCGATATCGTCGTGCTGGCGACGCCGGAAATCGCCGGCCTGCCTTATGTGATCTCCGGCCTGGTCGCAGCCGGCGGCATGGCGGCGGCCATGTCCACCGCCGACGGCCTGCTGCTGGCGATCGCCAATGCGCTCAGCCATGATCTCTACTACAAGATCATCGACCCGCAGGCTGATACCCGCCGCCGTCTGGTGGTGGCCCGCGTCTTGCTGGTCGGTATCGGCGCCCTGGCTGCATTGGTGGCTTCGCTGAAGCTCACCGGCATTCTCGGCGCGGTGGCGTGGGCGTTCTGCTTCGCCGGGTCGGGGCTGTTCTTCCCGCTGGTGCTCGGCATCTGGTGGAAACGGGCCAACCGGGAAGGGGCGATTGCCGGCATGATCGCAGGCTTCCTGGCAGGTTCGATCTACCTCTACCACGTCTATGGCGGCGGCGGGCAGCTGTGGTCCATCGACCATCTGCGCTTCGGCATGATCGGCATGCCGGTCTCGCTGGTGACCATGGTGGTGGTATCGCTGATGACGCCGGAGCCGGATGCGGAAACGCAGGCCATGGTTGACGACACCCGTATCCCGACGGGCAAGTCGATTCTGGCGGAGACGCATTGACCGCAAGGCGGTCTTGCCGCGGTATCGGGGGCGGGGCTTCGGCCCCGTCCCCTGCCGCGTCTGCGGGCAACCGGGTGAAGCGCCATGGATAGCCTTGCGCATGTGCTGCCCTGGTGGGTGGTGGTGCTGGATTACGTGCTGGGCGTGGCGATGTGGACCCTGGTCGGCCGCGCCGCCATGAACCTGTTTTTGCCGGTCACATCGGACTTCTTCTTCATGAAGGCCTTTGTGCGGCTGACCGACCCGATCCTCAAATTCTTCAAGCCGGTCACGCCGGGCTTCCTGATCGACCCCGTTGTGCCGCTTTTCGTGGCCTGGTTCTTTTTCCTGTTCCGCTTCTACGTCATGCCCTGGCTGCTCGGTTACTCCGTGCTCGGCATGTTGTCGTTCCCGCTTGAGGGCGAAGTGGCGGCCATATTGTATGACCTGTTCGGCAGCGGCGGGCTGTAAACGCCTTCCCCATGCGGTGAGAAACGAAACGATGTTGCGTGTAATTGCAACGGCAGCCGCCCTCCTCCTGCTGGCGGCGGGCCTGGCGCAGGCGGCGTCCTACAAGGGCTTCCCGAGGGGCCATGCGCTGATTGCCCCTGCCGAACTGAAGTCGATGCTGGACAACCCGGACTCGAAGCCGGTGGTGTTGGCCGTCGTCGGGCAGATTTCGTGGCTGCTGGAGCATATACCCGGCTCGCGCCATGTCCGGCGCAGCGATTACACCGACAGGAGCGGTATGGCGGTGAACCGCGCGCGCTTCGAGCGTTTTGCGCGCCGGATGGGTATCGACAACGACTCCACCATTGTCATCTATGACGATCTTTATGATGCGCCGCGCCTGTGGTGGCTCTTCTACCGCTACGGGAAAACCGATGTCCGCGTGCTCGACGGCGGCTGGTCCGCCTGGAAGCAGGCGGGCTACAGCGTCGGGCGCGGCCCCGGTCCGCGCGCCCGGGAAACAGGAGACTTCACAGCGGCTCCGGCGCGCGCCGGCTGGAGCGCGGAGATGGCCGATGTCCTGCAGGCGCGCCGGGATGCGCGGGCGCATGTCTGGGATGCGCGCGACAGGCAGGAATGGGACGGGTCGGTCCGGCTCCGGGGCGCCGGGTCGGCCGGGCGCATCGGCTGGGCGCGCTTTCTCGGCTGGCGGCTGTTCCGCAGGGCCGACCAGGGCCGGCCGGGCGCGTTTCGCACCGCCGCCGAGATGGGTGCGGTGCTGCGGAATGCCGGTATCGAACCCGGACAGGATCACGACCACATCTTCTACTGCCACATCGGCATACGCGCCGCCACGCCGCTGTTCGCCCTCTATCTGATGGGCTATCCGGTTGACCGGCTGCGCAATTACGACGGTTCCTGGCTGGAGTGGAGCAACAGCAGCGCCGCACCGGCGGGCAACGGCGGATAGCAGCCTTCCGCTCCCGCAGGAAGAGGCGCCGGCGGGAGCGGGTCCGAAAGGCCGCACCCCCTGCAATTGGACAAACGCGCCATATGCCCTATGATATATGCTGCACTGCAACAAACCGTAATGAGGAGTAGAGACATGAACGCGGATCCTGTCGTCATTGTGGGCATGGCGCGGACGCCGATGGGGAGCTTCCAGGGCGTGTTGAAAGATGCGTCGGGGCCGGAACTCGGCACCCGCGCGATTGCCGGCGCCCTCCAGAGCGCTGGCGTTGCGGCGGAGGATGTGGATGAGGTCATCCTCGGCTGTGTGTTGCCGCACGGCCAGCGCCAGGGGCCGGCCCGCCAGGCCGCCATTCATGCCGGCATTCCCAACGCGGCAGGCGCAACCACCATCAACAAACTGTGCGGCTCCGGCATGAAGGCGACGATGCTCAGCCACGACCTGCTGCTGGCCGGAACCAACGACGTCATGGTCGCAGGCGGCTTCGAAAGCATGACCAATGTGCCCTATATGGTGGGAAAGGCGCGCGACGGTATGCGCATGGGGCATGGCCGGTTCGAGGACGCCATGTTCCTTGACGGCCTCGAGGATGCGTATGAGCCGGGCGCGCTCATGGGGCATTTCGCCGAGGACACGGCGCGCCACTTCCAGTTCACCCGCGAGGAGCAGGACGAATTTGCGATCCGCTCGCTGAACCGCGCCCGCATCGCCAATGAAGACGGCACCTTTGCCGGCGAAATGGTGCCGATGACGGTGAAGACGCGGCGCGGCGAGACAACGGTCGAGCGCGACGAGCAGCCCTTCACCGCGAATATCGAGAAGATTCCGAGTCTCAAGCCGGCCTTCCGCAAGGACGGCTCCGTGACGCCGGCCAATTCCAGCTCCATTTCCGACGGCGCGGCCGCGCTTGTGCTGATGCGCCGGTCCGAGGCCGAACGCCGGGGGCTGACCCCGCTTGCCACCATCGTGGCCCACACCTCGCACAGCCAGGAGCCGCGTTGGTTCACGACCGCCCCTGTCGGCGCGATGCAGAAGCTGTTCGACAAGACCGGCTGGGACAAGAACGAGGTCGAGTTCTACGAGATCAACGAGGCGTTTGCGGTGGTCCCGATGGCGGCGATGCGCGAGTTCGGGCTGCCGGCCGACAAGGTCAATGTTCATGGCGGCGCCTGCGCTCTCGGCCATCCGGTCGGCGCGTCGGGCGCGCGGATCGTGGCGACGCTGATCAATGCCATGCGGAAGAACGATGCGCGCAAGGGTGTCGCGGCGATTTGCATCGGCGGCGGCGAGGCAACGGCCATGGCCATCGAGATGGCGGCGTGACGCGCCGGTTGATCTCCTCCGGCGGCCGCTATGAGGCGGCTGCCGGATACTCCCGCGCTGTGGTGCAGGACGGCTGGGTGCATGTGTCGGGCACAACCGGCGCCGATCCTGAAACGAATGAGATCCCCGAAGATGCCGCGGCGCAGGCGCGCGCCGCTTTCGGCACTATCGAAGCGGCGCTGGCGGAAGCCGGCGCCGGCTTCTCGGATGTTGTGCGCGTGGTCTATTACCTGACGGATGCAACGGACTTTCCCGCGCTTCTGCCGCTGTTCCGCGAGATATTCGGCAATAGTCGCCCGGCCGCAACGGCTGTCGTCGTTGCCGGGCTGGTCGATCCCGCCATGAAGATAGAAATCGAGGTCACGGCGCAGCGTCCGCAGCGGTAATGCGCGGGGCTGCATATGGAGCCGCGCCTTCAGACGGAGACAGTGCCGATGCCCACCACCCTGATAACCGGCGCGGCGCGCGGCATCGGCCGGGCGCTGGCATCTCAATATCTCGCGGATGGCTGGCGGGTGCTGGCCGTGTGCCGCGATACCGCCGCCCTGGCCGGCCTCGGCCGCATTGCCGATGCGGCGGAGCTGGATGTCACTGACGATGACGGTATCGCCGCGCTGGCCGACCGCTGGCGGGGCGAGCGCATCGATGTGCTCTGGAACAATGCGGGCGTTGCGTCCCATAACACCGGCAGCCCGGCCCATCCGGTGAATACGGCGGAATGGGCGTATTGCCTGCGCGTCAACACGATTGCGCCGATGGCGGTCGCGGCGGCGTTCATGGAGCATGTGGCCGCAAGCGAACGGCGGACCATCGCCTTCGTTTCAAGCCAGCTCGGCTCCATCACCCGCGCTGGCGGCGGGCGGTACGGCTATAACAGCTCCAAGGCGGCGCTCAACATGGCGGCCCGGTCTCTGGCGCTCGATATGGCCGGCCGGGCGCGCGTCGCTATCCTGCATCCCGGCCATGTGTCCTCGGACATGGGCGGGCCGGGCGCGCCGGTGACGCCGGATGAAAGCGCACGCGGAATGCGCCGCATCGCCGACCGGCTGACCGACCGGCAGTCCGGAACCTTCCTGGACTGGCGCGGCCGCCCGATTCCCTGGTGAGCGCCGCCGGACCGCTGCGCAGGCCCGTTCCGACTACGGCGATGGCGGTCCGGGGCCGTCCGGCGCATGGGCCCCGCGAAAACGGCGCCCAAGCGGCATGGCTGCGCCGTCCGCCCCGCCAAGCGCGTCGGCGACGGCGTTGAAGATGGCGGCCGGGGCCGGCACCGCGCCGCCTTCCCCGCCTGCCTTGACGCCGAGCGTGTTGGTCGGCGACGGCACTTCATGCAGCGCGGCCGCGAAGCTCGGCAGATCGGCGGCGCGCGGCAGCGCATAGTCCATCAAGGAACCTGCAAGCGGCTGGCCCGCAGCGTCCCACACGATCTCTTCCAGCAAGGCCTGGCTGATGCCCTGCGCGGCCGCGCCATGCGTCTGTCCTTCGACGATCATCGGGTTGACCGCCTTGCCGACATCGTCAACGGCGGTGTAGCGCACAAGGCGGACAGCCGCAGTCTCGGGATCGACCTCGACTTCCGCAACATGGCAGCCATTCGGATAAACTGCGGGCTCGAAAAGATTTTCGCGCCGCACCCGGAGAGGACCCAGGGCGAGCAGCGCCACCCGGCCAGCCGGGCCCTCGAACCCGCCCGCCCGGAACGCGAGGTCGTTGCTCGCCAGCCGATGCGCCGCCAGCGGGCGGGCGGCCTCCACGAGTTCGTTCGCCGCCAGACGGATGACTTCTCCGGCCATGCGCATCGACCGGCCTGAATGCGATCCGCCGCCGATCCGGACCCGGTCGGTGTCGTCCATCGCCACATCGATGCGCTCGAAAGGAATGCCGAGCGCATCGGCCGCCACCTGGGCGAAAGCGGTTTCGTGGCCCTGACCGCTCGGTTGCGTGCCGATCAGGATCTCAAGCCGGCCGTTTCCGGCGAGAATCAGTTCCGCCTGTTCGCGGGGCGAGCCGATGGAAGACTCAACATAATGCGCGATGCCGCGGCCATATTTGCGGCCCAGCGCTTCCGCCGCCGCCCTGCGCGCCGGAACGCCCTGCTCGTCTGACAGCGCCAATGCCTTGTCCAGCGCCGCTTCATAGCGCCCGCTGTCATAAACCGCGCCGAGCGCGTTGCGGTAGGGCATGGCGCGCACCAGATTGATGCGGCGCAGCATCGCCGGGTCCAGCCTCAATTGCCGCGCCGCCTTGTCCACCAGCCGCTCGATCATGAAGGTCACTTCCGGCCGCCCGGAAGACCGGTATGCCTGGGTCGGCGCGGTATGGCTGAACACTGCCCGCGCACGCAGCGCGGCGACCGGAATGTCATAGGAGCCGGTCGCCAGAATGGCCCCCTTGCCGAGCGGCGAGAGTGACACGCAGCGCGCGCCGACATTGGAGATATTGTCTGCCCTGAGCGCGAGGAACCGCCCCTCCGCATCCAGCGCGAGCGCCGCGCGCGAGAGCAGATCGCGGCCCTGATAGTCGCTGACCATCGCCTCCGACCGGGCCGCCACCCAGCGCACCGGCCGCCCGACCAGCCGGGCCGCCCAGAGCACGATTCCGAACTCCACGTAAACGCGGTTGCGCACGCCGAAATTGCCGCCGACATCGCCGCAAACCACCCGCAGCCGGTCGGGTTCGATCCCGAGCACCGCTGCCAGCTCGCCCTTGTGCCGCACCGCGCCGCCCGATCCGGCGTGGAGCGTGTAGCGCCCGGTCTCGACATCGAACATCCCGACCGCCGCGCGCGGCTCCAGCGGAACGCCGGCGACACGGGGGAGATGCGCCTCGAACGCCACGACATGGGCCGCTTGCGCAAAGGCGGCCGCCACGCCTTCCGCATCGCCGAAGCGGCTGTCGACGAGCATATTGTCCCGGCGGCCGTCCCAGACCAGGGGCGCATCGGGCGCCGCGGCGGCGCGTGTGTCCGCGACAGCCGGCAGCGGCTCCCAATCGACGGCGACCCGCTCCCCCGCATCTGCGGCGCGCGCCGGCGTATCCGCCACCACGACCGCGATGGCCTCGCCCGCATAGCGGGCCTTGTCGTCCGGCAGCAGGGGATGGCTGCCGATAAAGACTTCCGAGCCGCCAGGGCCGGTAAGTTTCAGGTCGTTGCGGGTTTTCGGCAGCGGATCATGCGGAATGTCCGCCAATCCCTCGGCGCGGGCGTCCTTGCCGGTCAGCACTGCCAGCACGCCGGGCATGGCCCGCGCCGCCCGGGTATCGATATTGCGAATGACGGCATGGGCATACGGGCTGCGCAGCACATACATCGCGGCCTCGCCGGGCTGCCGGCGCAGATCGTCCGTAAACCGCCCCCGGCCCGTGAGCAGCCGGAAATCCTCCTTGCGCGCCAGCCGCCGGCCAACCGCCGGTCCGGGGGCGGCTGCCCTCGAAGGCATGGGCCGCGCCGCGCAGCCGGTCAGGCGTAGTCGATCTTCAGGATCTCGTAATAGCGCGCCCCGCCCGGCGCATCGACTTCCACCTGGTCTCCAACCGATTTGCCGATCATCGCGCGAGCCAGCGGCGACGCTACGGAGAGCCGGCCCTTGGCAATGTCGCTCTCATCCTGGCCGACGATCCGGTAACTTGCTTCCTGGTCGTTTTCCTCGTCCACCACCGTCACCCGGGCGCTGAACATGACCTTGTCTCCGGAGATCAGGGCTGGATCGATCACCTCGGCCCGGGCCATCTTGTCCTCGAGCTCGGCCATGCGGCCCTCGATGAAGGACTGCCGCTCGCGGGCGGCATGATATTCGGCGTTCTCGGAAAGGTCTCCGTGTTCGCGCGCTTCGGCGATCGCCTTGACGACGGCCGGCCGCTCGATAGTCCGGAGGCGGCGCAGCTCTTCCTCCATCCGGCGGTGGCCTTCGGGTGTCATCGGCACCTTGTCCATTTCGGCGGTCTTCCCTTGCGCGCAACAAAGAATCAGAAGCGGAACGACCTGCCAAAATAGGACTGCAAGGGAGCGACTTCAAGGCGGGCGGCCTCGACCGCCGCGATTGCGCGGGCGGCCGCATGAGCGCCGGCCAGGGTGGTGAAATAGGGCACACGGCGGTTCAGCGTCTCGCGGCGCAGGCTGTAGCTGTCGCGGAGCGCCGCGGCGCCTTCCGTCGTGTTGACAACCAATTGCACCTCACCGCTCTTGATGGCGTCCACGATATGCGGGCGGCCCTCCAGCACTTTCTTGACCGGCTGCACGGCCAGGCCGCCGGCTTCGAGCACGCGGGCGGTGCCGCCGGTCGCGATCAGCCGGAAGCCGCTGGCGGCCAGCATCCGGGCGACCTCCACCGCGCCCGCCTTGTCGCTGTCGCGCACCGACACGAAGGCGGTGCCGCCGCCGGGCAGCGTCACGCCGGCGGCGAGCTGCGCCTTGGCGAAAGCGCGGGCGAAGTCCGTATCAATGCCCATCACCTCGCCGGTGGACTTCATCTCGGGGCCGAGCACGGTATCCACGCCGGGGAACCGCGCGAAGGGAAACACCGCTTCCTTGACGGCGATATGCCCGCCCGAATGCAGCCGCGGGAAGGCGTCGAGCGACTCGCCGGCCATCAGCCGGGCGGCGATCTTGGCCACCGGCACGCCCGTGGCCTTGGCGACGAACGGCACCGTGCGGCTTGCGCGCGGGTTCACCTCGAGAATGTAGATCCGGTCGCCGCCCCCGTCATGCGTGACGGCGAATTGCACGTTCATCAGCCCGACAACGCCCAGCGCCCGCGCCAGCGCCTCCGTCTGGCGTTCGATCTCCGCCACGGTCGCCCCGGAAAGCGAATGCGGGGGCAGCGAGCAGGCCGAATCGCCGGAATGCACCCCGGCTTCCTCGATATGCTGCATCACGCCGGCGACCAGCACCTGCCGACTGTCGCAGAGGGCATCGACATCGACCTCGGTCGCGTCGCGCAGATAGCTGTCCACCAGAACTGGACTGTCGCCCGAGACCTCCACTGCCGCGCGGATATACCGGTCCAGCGCACCGCGGTCATGCACGATTTCCATCGCCCGCCCGCCCAGCACATAGGAGGGGCGCAACAGCACCGGATAGCCGATTCGCCTGGCGATCGCCGCCGCCTCTCCAGCAGAGGCGGCGATGCCGTTTTCCGGCTGTCTGAGGCCCAGATCCGACAGCAGGCCCTGAAAACGTTCGCGGTCCTCGGCGAGATCGATGGCGTCGGGCGAAGTGCCGAGAACCGGAATGCCGGCGGCCGCCAGCGCGGAGGCGAGCTTGAGCGGCGTCTGCCCGCCAAACTGCACCACGGCGCCGACCAGATTTCCGCGCCCGCCTTCGACCCGGGCGATCTCGATGACGTCTTCGGCCGTCAAAGGCTCGAAATAGAGCCGGTCGGCCGTGTCGTAGTCGGTCGAGACGGTTTCCGGATTGCAGTTGACCATGATGGTCTCGTAGCCGGCCTCGCGGAGCGCGAGAACAGCATGGACGCAGCAATAGTCGAACTCGATGCCCTGCCCGATGCGGTTCGGCCCGCCGCCGAGAATCATGATCTTTCGCCGGTCGTCCGGGTCCGCCTCGCATTCGGCAGGCTCAAGCCCCGTCCCTTCCCAGGTCGAATACATGTAGGGCGTTGCGGAGGAGAACTCGGCCGCGCAGGTGTCGATGCGCTTATAAACGGGCGCGAGGCCGAATTCGCCCCGCCGGGCTGCGACGCCGGCTTCCGTCATGCCGGTCAGCTGCGCGAGGCGGGCGTCGGAAAATCCCAGCCGCTTGACCGCCTGGAGGCCCTGGGCGGTTTCCGGCAGGCCGGAGCGGCGCAACCCCTCCTCGACGCCGACAAGCGCCTCGATCTGCTCCAGGAACCAGCGGTCGAACTGGCAGGCCTGGCGGATGCGTTCGAGATCGAGGCCGTGGCGGAACGCCTGGGCGATGACCAGCAAGCGGTCAGGCCGCGGCTCGGACAGCAATTGAACGACGGCCTCCATGGCGGGCGCGCCCGGAATGTCGATCTCGTCGAGCCCGGTCAGCCCGGTTTCCATCGAGCGCAGCGCCTTTTGCAGCGACTCCGCAAAACAGCGCCCGATCGCCATCGCCTCGCCGACCGACTTCATGGAGGTGGTCAGCAGCGGCTCGGCGTCGGGAAACTTCTCGAAGGTAAAACGCGGGATTTTAGTGACGATATAGTCGATCACCGGCTCGAAGGATGCGGGCGTCGTGCGCGTAATGTCGTTCTGCAGTTCGTCGAGCGTGTAGCCGACAGCGAGCTTGGCGGCGACCTTGGCGATCGGGAAGCCGGTCGCCTTGGAAGCGAGCGCCGAGGAACGCGAGACGCGCGGATTCATCTCGATAACGACCAGCCGGCCATTCTCGGGATTGACCGCGAATTGCACATTCGACCCGCCGGTATCGACGCCGATCTTGCGCAGGCAGGCGATGGAGGCGTCGCGCAGAAGCTGGTATTCCTTGTCGGTGAGCGTCAGGGCCGGCGCCACGGTGACGGAGTCGCCGGTATGCACGCCCATCGGATCGACGTTCTCGATGGAACAGACGATGATGCAGTTGTCCGCCCGGTCGCGGACCACCTCCATCTCGTATTCCTTCCAGCCGAGGACCGATTCCTCGACCAGCACCTCGTTCACCGGCGAGGCGTCGAGGCCGCCCTGAACGATGCGGTCGAACTCCTCCGGGTTATAGGCGACGCCGCCGCCGGTTCCGCCCAGGGTGAAGGACGGGCGGATGATGAGCGGCAGGCCGATCTGGTGCATGGCCCGGCGGGCGGCGTCCATATCGCCGACCGTGGCGCCGCGCGGCGTTTCCAGGCCGATCTCGTGCATCGCCTCCCGAAACAATTCACGGTCCTCGGCCATGGCGATCGCCGTCCGGTCGGCGCCGATAAGCTCGACGCCCCAGCGTTCGAGCACGCCGCTGTCGGCGAGCGCCATGGCGGTGTTGAGGGCCGTCTGCCCGCCCATGGTCGCGAGCAGCGCATCGGGCCGCTCGCGCTCGATGATGCGTTCGACAAGCTCGGGTGTGATCGGCTCGACATAGGTTGCATCGGCGAGGTCCGGATCGGTCATGATGGTCGCCGGATTCGAGTTGGCGAGCACGATCCGGTAGCCTTCCTCCCGCAGCGCCTTGCAGGCCTGGGTTCCGGAATAGTCGAACTCGCAGGCCTGGCCGATGACGATGGGGCCTGCGCCGATGATGAGGATGGAGCCGATATCGGTTCGTCTAGGCATGGGCATCCATCATGTCGGTGAACCGCCGGAAGAGGTAATGGGCGTCCCGCGGCCCGGGGGAGGCCTCGGGGTGGTATTGCACCGAAAAGATCGGCCGGCCTTCCACGCGCAGCCCCTCCACCGACCCGTCGAACAGCGAGCGGTGCGTCTCGACAACGCCTGGCGGCAAGGTTTCCCGCAGCACGGCGAAGCCGTGATTCTGGCTGGTGATCTCGACCTTGCCGGTTTCCAGATCCTTGACCGGATGGTTGGCGCCACGGTGGCCGATGGCCATTTTCGCCGTCTCTGCGCCAAGCGCCAGCGCCAGTATCTGGTGGCCGAGGCAGATGCCGAAGATCGGCTTGCCGCTCTCGACCAGGGCGCGAACTGTCTTCGCCGCATAGGCGCCGGTAGCCGCCGGATCGCCGGGGCCGTTCGCGAGAAAGATGCCGTCGGGCTCGAGCGCGAGAATGTCGCGGGGGCCCATATCGGCCGGCACGACGGTCACCGTCGAGCCCAGCTCCGCGAGGCACCGCAGGATATTGTGCTTCACCCCGTAATCGACAGCCACGACATGCCGCGCCGGCCGCTCCAGCCGGCCGTAACCCCTGCCAAGCGCCCAGCGGGTCCGGTCCCAGAGATATGGCCGGCGGCAGGTGACTTCCCGCGCGAGATCCATGCCCTCCAGGCCGGGCCACGCAGCGGCGCTGGCGGCTGCGGCGGCGGTGTCGATGCGCCCGTCGGCGGCGTGGGCGACGACCCCGTTCGGCGCCCCGGCGTCGCGGATGCGCCGGGTGAGCGCGCGCGTGTCGAGGCCGGCCACGCCGACCAGGCCTGAGCCGGCAAGCCAGCTTTTCAGCCGGTTTATCGCCCGGAAATTGGAAGGCTCCGTCGGGTCCATGCGCAGCACCAGGCCGCGCGCGGCCGGCGCATCGGCCTCCACATCTTCGCTATTGGCGCCGACATTGCCGATATGCGGAAATGTGAAGGTGACGATCTGCCCGGCATAGGACGGGTCCGTCAGAATCTCCTGATAGCCGGTGGGGGAGGTATTGAAGCAGACTTCGCCGACGGCCAGGCCTTCAGCGCCAATGCCCCGGCCCCAGAACACGGCGCCGTCGGCCAGAACCAGCGCAGCCGTTGCGCCGTCCGGTCTGGAGGACTGAGCCGTCATGCCGCCGTGCTCCGCCCGGGATGGTGGAAGGAGCGCGCCTCATCCGGGCCGTCGCACAGCGCGCGCGCCGAAAGACCGGCGGCGCTTGCCTTCGTTTCAAACCAGGACACGACCAACTCTTGACGAAAGCAACCGGAAACACATAATGTCCCTTGTCCAGGGCACGATCCAACCGCCGGGAAAATATGCGGCCAGGCAGCCTGTGTCAAGGAACGCTCCGGGAGGAAAAGGCTTCTGAATCAGTGTGTTACGCCACATATGCGTCGTTTTGTCGTGAACTCGTCGTAACTCGCGGCCTCATAACGGCCGCGATCTGGAAGAACGGGAGACTTCCATGCGGGTGCAACTCGGTCAGGCATTGAAGGAATCGATGCGCGCCAAGGACATGATGACCTTGCGCACGATCAGATTGATTCTGGCTGCGATCAAGGACCGCGACATCGCCGCGCGCGGGCAGGGCAGGGCGGACGGTATCGGCGATGCCGAGATCCGCGATCTGCTGGACAAGATGGTCCGGCAGCGCGAGGAGGCCGCCCGATATTATGAAGAGGCCGGACGGCTCGAGTCGGTTGAGGAAGAACGCTCCGAGATCGCCGTCATCCGGCGCTTCCTGCCCGCCAAACTCGATGCGGACGCGCAGGCGGCGGCCGTGATCGCCGTGGTCGATGACCTTGGCGCGTCGGGAATGCGCGATATGGGCCGCGTCATGGCCGAGCTCAAGCGGCGCTATGCCGGCCAGATGGATTTCGGCGAGGTCGGCCGGAAGGTCAGGGCCGCCCTCGCGGCCTGACGGCAGGTCCGCCGCCCGCCCGGATGGCTTTCCCGCCCGACTTTCTCGATCAGCTCCGCGAGCGCGTTTCGCTGGTGGATACGGTTTCGCGCCATGTCAAATTGCAGCGGCGCGGGCGGGAATATGTCGGCTTGTCGCCGTTCAAGCAGGAGCGCACGCCGTCTTTCACCGTTGTGCCGGAAAAGGGCTTTTTCCACTGCTTTGCCAGCGGCGAGCACGGCGATGTCATCGGCTTCCTGATGCGCGTGGAAGGGCTTTCCTTTCCGGAGGCCGTCGAGAAGCTCGCCCAGGCGGCCGGGCTGGAAGTGCCGCAGCCAAGCCCGGAGGCGGAGGCAGCGGCCCGCCGGCGCCGCAGCCTTCTGGATGTCGTCGAGGCGGCGGCCGCGTTCTTTGAACGCCAATTGCATCTGCCGGGCGGCAAGCGGGCCATGGACTATCTGCGCGGCCGGGGCCTGGACGACGCCGCGATCCGCCGTTTTCGGCTCGGTTACGCGCCGGCGGAGGCCGGCATGTTGGCCCAGGCGCTCCAGCGCAGCGGTGTCGAGCCCGAATCGCTGGTCGAAGCCGGCTTGCTCCGGACGTCCGACCGCGGAGGACCGCCTGCCGCGTCGCTCCGCAATCGGGTCGTGTTTCCGATAACCGACAGCCGCGGGCGGCCGGTCGCCTTTGGCGGCCGCACGCTGGCCGATGTGCAGCCCAAATATCTGAACACGCCGGAAAGCCCGCTGTTCCGCAAGGGAGACATGCTTTACGGCCTCGCCCAGGCGCGCGACGCCGCCTGGCGCACGCGCGAAATCATCGTCGTCGAAGGCTATATGGACGCGATTGCCCTATCCCAGGCGGGTTTCGAGCAGGCTGTCGCATCGCTGGGCACGGCGTTCGGGGAGAATCAGCTGCGGGCGCTCTGGCGGATCGTTGATGAACCGGTGTTGTGTTTCGACGGCGACGAGGCCGGCCGGCGCGCCGCCCGGCGGACGGCGGAGCGCGCGCTTCCCGTTCTGGTCCCCGGCAAGTCGCTGCGTTTCGCCCGACTGCCCGACGACCGCGACCCGGACGACCTGGTGCGGAGCGACGGGCCGGCTGCATTGCGCGCCGTGCTGGAGCGGGCGCAGGCGATTGTCGATCTCATCTGGTCGAGTGAGATCGAGCAGGTGCGCCCTGATTCGCCGGACCGCCGCGCCCGGCTCAGCCAGAGTCTGCTGGCGCTGGTATCCGGTATCCGGGACGCAACGGTGCGGCGCTATTACGAGGCCGAGATCCTCTCCCGCATCCGGGAGCGCTTTGGCGTGAATTTGCGCCCGGAGGCAGCCGGGCGCCGGCCGGCGCCGCCGTCTTCGGGCGGCGGGCGCGAGCGCGGCGAGGCGCGGATCGCCGGATGGAACGAACGCACTGTGCAGGGCGTGCTGGCCGCGGTCGTCAACCACCCTGTGCTGGCGGCCGAATTCGCCCAGGAAATCGCCGAACTGAATTGCGCCGCCGCGCCTGTTGACAAGCTGCGCCACGAGATTCTAAGGCTCGCCGCAGACGGGGGGGATGTTGACGCGGCCGTCTGGCGAACCCATTTGGAAGCATCCGGATTGTTCGGTGCGGTTGGCGGCATGCTTTGCGAGGCTGTTTACGGCTTGGCGCCCTTCGCCCGCCCCACCGCTTCGGCGGCGGAAGCGCGCGAGGGAGTCGGGCAGGTGTTCGCAGACTACCGGCAGGCGGCGGCGGAACGCGATCTGATAGCGGCGGCGGAAACCGCCGACGGCGATGCTCTGGAGCGGATAACGGCGCAGGTGCAGGAAGCCCGCCGCCGACGCGCCGGCGGCGCAATATAGAAGAAGCAACGGTCGGGGACGGATTGAAGCATGGCGACGAAGACAGCGGAGCAGGTTCGAGAGCCGGAGGCCCGGGACGAAGCGCGGGAGACCCCGGTCGATCCGGAGGCGGCCGTCAAGCAGCTTGTTCAGAACGGCAAGGAACGCGGCTATGTCTCCTATGAGGAGCTGAATGCTGCGCTGCCGTCGGACCAGGTCTCGGCCGAGCAGATCGAAGACACGATGGCCATGCTTTCGGAGCTTGGCATCAATGTTGTCGAAGCCGAGGAAACGGAGGAGGCGCCGCCGATCCGCGGCACCGCAGCGGAAAGCGAAAAGCGCGGCAATATCGACGACGATATCGGCCGCACGGATGATCCCGTGCGCATGTATCTGCGCGAGATGGGCTCGGTCGAATTGCTTTCGCGCGAGGGCGAAATCGCGATCGCCAAGCGCATCGAGGCCGGGCGCGAGAAGATGATCCGCGCCGTCTTCCGGACGCCGACGGCGATCGGCCGGATTCTCGACTGGCGCGAGGAGCTGCTCGCCGAAACCCGGCTGCTGCGCGATATCGTGGACCTCGACGCAACATGGGCCGCGCTGCATGGCGGCCCGGCCAATGCGTCCGCTTCCTCCGCCGGCAATGCGGCCAATAACGACAACACCCGCAAGACCGCCAATGGCCGGGACAGCGGCGAGAACGACGACGCCGATGATGAACCCAATCTGTCGCTCGCCGCGACGGAACGCGCATTGCTGCCCTATGTCCTTGAGATCATGGGGAATATCGCGAAGCTCGACAAGCGCCTTGCGCGGTTGCGTGTGCTGCGCTTCGACGAGGCGCGCGGCGCGGAAGGGCCGACGCAGCTGCAGAACCGGCGCTATGACAAGCTGACCGGCGAAATGTCGGAAGTGATGCGCGGCCTGAAACTCAACAATGCGCGCATCGAGGAGCTGATGGATCTCCTCTACGGCATGAACCGGGAGCTGATCGGGCTGGAAGGCCGGATGCTGCGATGCGCTTCGCGCTCCAATCTCTCCCGCGCGACTTTTCTGGAAGAATGGCGCGGCCGCGAGCTCGACCAGAGCTGGGTGCGGCGCATCTGCCAGAAGAAGGACTGGAAGACGTTTTCGCGCCGCTACCGCGACGAGATCAGAACCCTGCGCACGCGCATTCTGGAGATCGCATCCGAGGCCGAGCTGCCGCTGGCCGAGTTCCGCAGAATCGTTGCGCGCGTCCAGGAGGGCGAACGCGAAGCCGCCCGCGCCAAGAAGGAGATGGTCGAGGCCAATCTGCGCCTCGTCATCTCGATCGCCAAGAAATACACCAATCGCGGGCTGCAATTCCTGGACCTGATCCAGGAAGGCAATATCGGGCTGATGAAGGCGGTGGACAAATTCGAATACCGCCGCGGCTACAAGTTCTCGACCTATGCCACTTGGTGGATCCGCCAGGCGATCACGCGCTCCATTGCAGACCAGGCCCGCACCATCCGCATCCCCGTGCATATGATCGAAACGATCAACAAGCTGGTGCGCACCTCGCGCCAGATCCTGCACGAGATCGGCCGCGAGCCGACTCCCGAGGAGCTGGCGACCAAGCTGCACATGCCGCTGGAGAAAGTGCGCAAGGTGCTGAAGATCGCCAAGGAGCCCATCAGTCTCGACACCCCGATCGGCGATGACGAGGACAGCCATCTCGGCGATTTCATCGAGGACAAGAATGCCGTGCAGCCTATCGACGCGGCGATTCATGCCAATCTGCGCGCCAGCACAACCAGCGTGCTCGCCTCGCTGACTGCGCGGGAGGAGCGGGTTCTGCGGATGCGTTTCGGCATCGGCATGAACACCGATCACACACTGGAGGAAGTCGGCCAGCAGTTCTCGGTCACCCGCGAGCGTATTCGCCAGATCGAGGCCAAGGCGCTGCGCAAGCTCAAGCACCCGACCCGCTCGCGCAAGCTGCGCAGCTTCCTGGACAACTGACCGGGCGGCGCCCGCTCTCCGGGCGCCGGTCCGCCTGCCTGCAAACCGAGCCTGCGCCTAATAGCTCTTCGGCAGGTCGAGTTCCTTCTCGGCGATGAAGGAGAGCACGAGCTGCCAGCTCACCGGCGCGATCCGGGCGATCCAGATCTCCCGGAGCCAGCGCTCCACATGGTATTCCTTGGCATAGCCCATGCCACCATGGGTCAGGATCGCGCGTTCGCATGCCTCGTGGCCGACCTCCGCCGCCAGATATTTGGCGGCATTGGCCTGCGGGCCGCAGGGCTCGCCCTCGTCATACATCCAGGCGGCCTTGTAAACCAGCAGTTCCGCCGCCTCGAGCTTCGCCCAGCTTTCCGCCAGCGGATGCTGGACCGACTGGTTCTGCCCGATCAGGCGGTTGAAGACCTGCCGTTCGCGCGCATAGGCCGCCGCCCGGTCGAGCGCGCAGCGTCCGATGCCGACCGCCTCGGCGGCGACCAGGATGCGCTCCGGGTTCAGGCCGTCGAGCAGGTAGTAGAAGCCCCGCCCCTCCTCGCCGATACGGTCCTCCGCGGGAATCGGCAGGCCGTCGAAAAACACCGAGTTTGAATCCACCGCCGACCGGCCCATTTTCGGAATCTCCGTCGGCGTGACATAGCGGCGGTCGAAATCCGTATAGAACAGGGTCAGCCCGTCAAAAGCGCGCTGGCACTGCTCCCTGGGCGTCGTGCGGGCGATCAGCAGCATCTTGTCGGCCACTTGCGCCGTCGAGGTCCAGATCTTCTGCCCATGGACGACATAGCCGCCCTTGCCGTCGGGCTCGGCCCGCGTCTTGAGGCCGGAGGTGTTGAGGCCCGAGTCCGGTTCGGTAACCGCGAAACAGGCCTTCTTCCTGCCTTCAATCAGCTCCGGCAACATGCGCCGGCGCTGCTCGTCCGTGCCGTGCCGGACGATCGGGTGAGGGCCGAAGATGTTGAGATGGATCGCGGAAGCGCCGCTCATCCCGGCGCCGGACTGCGCCACCGTCTGCATCAGAACCGCCGCCTCGACAATGCCGAGCCCCGACCCGCCGAACTCTTCCGGCATGGCGATGCCAAGCCATCCCGCCTCCGCCATCGACCGGTGGAAGTCGTGAGGGAACTCGCCCGCCGCATCGCGTTCGCGCCAGTAGTCGAGATCGTAGCCGGCGCAGAGGCGGTTCACCGCTTCGCGTATCTGATCGTGCTGGTCGCTCCACCTGAACTGCATCTGTGCCCCCTCGACCGCTCCGGTCTGCGATGGTGCTATACCCATTCTGCCGAACAACGGCAACGACCGGCCCGGCGCCGCGCATCCGCTCCCTCTGTTCCGGGCGGCCCTCCGGAGGAGTATCCTTCGAGGTCGGAAACGCCGGCGGGATGTTCAGTCCCGACGCCAGTGCCAGGGAGGATGCGGACAGTGACACGGATCGGAGTTGCGTTCAGCGGCGGGCTTACCGCGACCGAAATTGCCGATTGCGCGGAACGGGCCGAGGCGCTCGGATACGAGTCGGTGTGGGTGGCGGAAGGGCATGGCGGAGACCAGTTCGCGATCCTCGCCGCCTGCGCGAGCCGCACCCGCCGGGTGCGGCTCGGAACCGCCATTACCAGCGTGTTCGTGCGGACCGCTCCCACTATTGCGATGGCGGCCGCGGCGGTGGATGAGCTGTCGGGCGGCCGCTTCGTTCTCGGGCTCGGGTCGAGCCACAGGGTGCAGGTCGAACCCGAACACGGTGTGCAGTATTCCAGGCCGCTCGGGCGCGTCCGGGAAACGGCGGCCATTGTGCGTGCGCTGCTCCGGGACGGCGAGGTCCGTTTTGAGGGCGAGACAATGCGGATCGAGCATTTCGACCTGTGGTTTCGGCCGTTTCGGCCAGACCTGCCGATCTATATCTCTGCCCTGTTTCCGAAGATGACCGAGCTTTGCGGCGAGGTTGCGGACGGTGTGATCCTCACGCGGAGCACCCTTGCGAGCGCGGCCGGCGCCCGCGTCCATGTGGCTGCCGGCGCCGGTCGAGCGGGCCGCGATGCGGCAGCGGTCGAGATTTCGTCGCTGCTGCCGACAAGTGTTGCGCCGGACCGCGGCGAGGCGTTCGCGGCCGCCCGTCCCGGTCTGGCGTTCTATGCGGGCTTCTTCCCCCGCTACAATCGTCTGATTGCCGAGAGCGGCTTTCCCGACGAGGCGGCTGCAGTCGCCAGGGCTTGGGCCGGCGGCGACAGGGCAGGTGCGGAACGCGCTGTCACAGATGACATGATCGCCGCCACCGGCATTGTCGGGCAAGCGGCCGAATGCCGGGAGAGAATAGCCGCCTACCGCGCCTCCGGCCTCGATCTGCCCATCATCAGCCCCTTCGCCCGCGGCCCCGGAGCCAAGGACAGGTTCCTCGCCGCCATAGAAGCCTGCGCACCCGCATAAGCGCATTGGGCCGCTCATTGACCCTCTGCCCTTACCCCCTGCCTTGGCCGGCCTGCATTCCGGTCCTGCCCCGGACGGTCCGGTCCGGGGACAGCGTGCCGGGTTCCGTGTTCAGCCGGTTGCGGGAACCCGGTAAATGCCCTTCTTCACCGCCAGTGCCGCAGAATGCGCGCCATGCGGTTGGCAAGCGCCACCGCGGCCAGCTTCCTCGGCTTGCGCGCAAGCACGCGGCTCCCGCACGCCTCCATCGCCGCCCTGCAGCGGGGCCGGGAGGCCGGGAACCTCAACCTCAGAACCCGACCCCGCGACAGCTTGCGCCGGAAGGCCGCCGAACCATCCGAACCCGCCCCGTGCAGGTGAAAACTGTTCTTCGCCAGATCGATCCCGATCATGCTAACTTCACTCATGTGGATGTCTCCTTCCCGTAGGGTTGTTGTTCGACACCGCTACCTTGGCACAATGCGATGCCGGCGGAAGGAGGCGTCCACACCATCGGGATCCAGCCTCCGATCCTTCCGCAGGGCCGAAACCCGGGCGCGCCTGGTGTCTTTGCGCTTGCGGCGATTTGGCAGTCATGGTAGCCGGTTGTGGCGTTCTGCGCCGGCTGGCGGCGGGTGCGGACCGGTGTGGCAACGGGAGGATATGACAATGATCAAGCGCGTTCGACTGGCGGTGTTCGGGGTTGTATCCGCCTTGCTGCTGTCGTCTCCCGGCTGGGCGGCCGAGCCGGAGTCCTGCAAGGCGGTCCGGTTCTCGGATGTCGGGTGGACCGACATTACCGCCACCACTGCCGCGGCCTCGGTCGTCCTCGAGGGCCTCGGCTACGAGCCGAGCGCGACCGTGCTCTCGGTGCCGGTCACCTATACCAGCCTCAAGAACGGCGACATCGACGTCTTCCTCGGCAACTGGATGCCGACGATGGAGGCCGATATTGCGCCCTACCGGGAAGACGGGTCGGTGGAGACGCTGGCGATGAACCTGACTGGCGCCAAATACACCCTCGCCGTCAACAAGCTGGCGGCCGACGGCGGCATCCGGAGTTTCGCCGACATCGCAAAACACCGGGACATGCTCGACGGCAAGATCTACGGCATCGAGCCCGGCAATGACGGCAACCGGCTGATCCAGAGCATGATCGACGAGGATGCGTTCGGCCTCAAGGGCTTCGAGGTCGTCGAGTCGAGCGAGCAGGGAATGCTGACGCAGGTCGAGCGTGCAAACCGCAAGGAGGAATGGATCGTCTTCCTCGGCTGGGAGCCGCATCCGATGAACGCCAATCACGAGCTGACCTATCTTGCCGGCGGCGATGACTGGTTCGGCCCCAATTTCGGCGGCGCCGAGGTGTTCACCAATGTCCGGCGCGGCTATGCCGGGGAGTGCCCCAATGTCGGCGCGCTGCTGGCCAACCTCTCCTTCACGCTGGCGATGGAGAACGAGATCATGACGGCGATCCTCGACGAGGGCGAAGAGCCCCGCAAGGCCGCCGCCGCATGGCTTCGGAACCATCCGGACATGCTCGACGGCTGGCTCGACGGTGTGACAACGATGGACGGCGGCGACGGCATGGCGGCCGTCAAGGCGCATCTGGGACTCTAGCTGCGCCGCCGGTCGGGCGGGCCGGGAACGCCGCGGGGTAGATCTTGGACTGGCTTGCAGACCATAAAATCCCGCTTGGCAAATGGATCAAGTCCTTCGTGGACCTGCTGCTTGACCACGGGGCCTGGTTCTTCGACGACCTGTCCGGGATTCTGAAATTCCTGATCGAGGGCGCGGCCAGCCTTGCGCTTGCCGCGCCGCCGCTCGTTCTGCTGCTGGCGATCGCCGCCTTCGCATTCTGGCTGCACCGCTCCTGGAAGCTGGTCGCCGCCGTCGTGCTGACGCTGCTGCTGGTCATCAATCTCGGCTACTGGGAGACGACCGTCCAGACGCTGACCCTGATCCTGTTCTCCACGGCGGTCTGCATCGCCGTCGGCGTGCCGGTCGGCATTGCGGCGGCGCACCGGCCCTGGCTCTACAACACCATCCGGCCGGTGCTCGACCTGATGCAGACGATCCCAACCTTCGTCTATCTGATCCCGACCATGATCATGTTCGGGCTGGGCGTGGTGCCGGGCCTGATCTCGACGGTCATCTTCGCCATTCCGGCCCCGATCCGGCTGACCCATCTCGGCATTTCCAGCGTCCCGAGAACCCTGGTCGAGGCCGGAGAGGCGTTCGGCGCCACGCGCCGCCAGCTGCTGTGGAAGGTGGAGCTGCCCCATGCCATGCCCACCATCATGGCCGGTGTGACCCAGTGCATCATGCTCAGTCTCTCCATGGTCGTCATCGCGGCGATGGTGGGCGCGCCGGGGCTCGGCGTGCCGGTGCTGCGCGCGCTCAATACCGTCAATATCGCCAAGGGGTTCGAGGCCGGGCTCGCCATCGTCATCGTCGCCATCCTGCTGGACCGCATCTGCAAACAGCGCGGCGGCAAGGAACGGGGCTGAACCATTCGCGCTATCGAGCTGAAGAATGTGGACATCCTGTTCGGCGGCGACGCGCGGGCGGCGCTAGACCTGCTCGACCGGGGCGCGGACCGGCAGGAAATCCATGACGCGACAGGCTCGGTGGTGGGCGTCGCCGGCGCGTCGCTCACCGTCCGGGCGGGCGAAATCTGCGTGTTGATGGGCCTCTCCGGCTCCGGCAAATCGACGCTGCTGCGCGCCGTCAACGGCCTGTGCCGCGTGACCCGCGGCGCGGTGCTGGTGCGCGACGGGGAGGCGATGCAGGACATGGCCGGCTGCGATGCGGCGGTGCTGCGGCGGATGCGCATGGAGCGCATCGCCATGGTGTTCCAGCAATTCGCCCTGCTGCCCTGGCGCACGGTGCACGAGAATGTGAGCTTCGGGCTGGAATTGCGCGGCGCGGGCCGCGCCGAGCGGGACGCTATCGTCGCGGAAAAGCTGGAGCTGGTCGATCTCGGCCGGTGGCGGGACCGGTTCGTGCATGAGCTTTCCGGCGGGATGCAGCAGCGCGTCGGCCTCGCCCGCGCGCTCGCGACCGACTCCGACATCCTGCTCATGGACGAGCCGTTCTCGGCGCTCGACCCGCTGATCCGGGAGCATTTGCAGGACGAATTGCTGGACCTGCAGCGCCGCCTCGGCAAGACGGTGCTGTTCGTCAGCCACGACCTCAACGAGGCGCTCAAGCTCGGCCGGCATATTGCGATCATGGAAGCGGGCCGGATCGTCCAGTTCGGCGAACCCGAGGAAATCGTGCTGAACCCGGCCAATGCCTATGTCGCCGAGTTCATTGCGCATATGGACGCGCTCAACGTGCTGCGCTGCGGCTCGCTGATGACGCCGGTTGCCGATATACGGCGCGACGGCGCGGCGCTGCTGCTCGACTGGTCCGGCCTCAACCGGCTGAAGCTGGACGCGAGCGGCGCGCCGGCCTCGGCGGAGCCGGCGCCGGCCGCGATCCGGCATTGCGCCCCGGACACCGACCTGTCGGCGCTCGCCGGGGATGCGATCTGCACGGCGTCTCCCGACCTGCCCATGCGGACCGCGATCGAGATCCGCCACCGCACCGGCCGCCCGGTGCTGCTGGTGGAGGACGGCAGGCTGGTCGGCGTCATCGGCGACGACGAAATCTACCGCGGCCTGCTCCGCCGGGGCGCATCAGGCCCCCGTCCGCAGGCCGGCCCCTCCGCCGGGCGCGAGCCGGCGTAATCCGGGGCGGCACCGCGGCGGGCGGCCTGCTACCAGGCGGCGTCGATCAGGTGCATGAAGGATCCCGCGGCCTTGCCGCGCCGCAGGCCGGCGGGGCCAAGGGGGCGGCCCGGCGCATCCGCCGCCTCGAACAGCGGCTCGCCCGGCCCCTCGCGAAGCGCGCGCGCATAGTGGAATTCATGGCCGCGGAACGCCGCGCCGAGCGCGAAGCCGGCGCGCGCCTTCAGGCGGCGGTAGCCGAGCCGGCGGACAGGATCGGCGAAGCTCGTCTCCAGCGGCAGCAGGCCGGCCATGGCATGGCGGCGGCCCTGCGCGTCCACCAGCCCCTCGCCCAGCACCATATAACCGCCGCATTCGCCGATGACCGGGCCTTCATGCCGCCTCAGGCCTTCCAGGAAACGCCCGGCGGCCGCGATGCGGCCGGCATGGAGTTCGGGATAGCCGCCCGGCAGGAACACGGCGTCGCCGTCGGGCGCCTCGTCGGCGAGCGGCGAGAAGAAGGCGATCCCGGCCCCGGCGCGGCGCCAGCCGGCCAGCACATGCTCATAGGCGAAGGCGAAAGCCTCGTCGCGCGCGACGGCGATGCGCATGGCCGGAGGCGGGATCGGCGGCCCCCCGTCTCCCCCATAGGCCGCCGGCAGCCGCAGCGGGCCGAAGGGAAAGGCCGCCGCCGGCAGCCGGTCCGCCGCGCGCTCCAGCCAGCCCTCCAGCGCGGGATGCTCGGCCGCCTGGACCAGGCCCAGATGGCGGGAGGGCAGGGCGAGGCCGGGGTCGCGCCGGAGCGCGGCCAGCACCGGCACCGCGCCCGCCCGCTCGCGCAGCAGCGCCTCGTGGCGGTCTCCCGCGACCCGGTTGAGCACCGCCCCGGCGACGCGGATGTCGCCGCGGTGGCGCGCGAACCCTTCCAGCAGCGCGGCGACGGACTGGCCCTGGCGCGCGCAATCCACCACCAGCACCACCGGCCAGCCGGTGAGCGCGGCAAGGTCCGCCGTGGAGCCGCCGCCGCCCTCGGCCCCGTCGAACAGGCCCATGACGCCCTCGACGACCGTGAAATCCGCATCCGTATCCAGCGCCGCCGCAAGCGTTTCGGGGCGCATGGCCCAGGGGTCAAGAGTATGGCAGGGCCGCCGCGCGGCGGCGGCGAGGAAACCGGCGTCGATATAGTCCGGCCCGGCCTTGCAGGGCTGCACGGCGAGGCCCTGCCGGACAAGCGCGCGGACCAGGCCGGCCGCCGCGGTCGTCTTGCCGCTCCCGGAGGCCGGGGCGGCCAGAATGACGCCTTTCACAGCAGGCGCTTCAGGGCCGCCGCCATATCCGCCGCAGTCGCGCTGTGGCTGAAATGGGTGACATAGCGCCCGTCCCCGTCCATCAGGAACAGGATGGAGGAATGGTCCACGAGATAGCTGTCTTCGTCTTCGTCTCCCGGCGGCGCCTTGCGGTAATAGACGCGCCAGGCGCGGGCGGCTGCCGCCACCTGTTCGGGCGTGCCGGTCAGGCCGACCGTGCCGGGGTAGAAATGGCCGGCATAGTCCCTGACGACCTCCGGCGTGTCGCGTTCGGGGTCGATGCTGATGAAGACCAGCCGAACCTTCGAGGCGCGTTCCGGGCCGATTTCCTCCAATGCGCCGCTCGCATTGAGCAGGGTGGTCGGGCAGACATCGGGGCAGAATGTGTAGCCGAAATAGACCAGCATGTGGCGGCCGGCGAAATCCCGCTCGGTTACCTCGCGCCCGTCGCCGTCGATCAGCCGGAACGGCCCTCCGACCGCCGCCCCGCTCTGCTCCGGACGCCCGTCCAGGGCCATATAGACCGAATAGCCGATACCCGCGCAGACGAGCACAGCGGCAATGGTCAGGACGGTCTGGAGGCCCCTGCGCACGGGCCGCGCGGCCTCAGATCGCGAGCCGCAGCAGCGCCGCGAGCACGGCGGCGAGCTGGATCATGTTGACGAAGGCGCCGCGCTTGTGGACCCGCGTGAACTCCTCCGCCGCGCCGTATTCGCCCCGTTCGCGCGCATCGAACAGGCGCTGGGTCTGCGGCATGGTCACATAGCGCGACGCTGTGAAAGCGACGGCGACCAGCGCCATGATCGCCGCGTCCCAAGGCTGTACGGGCAGCGCCGAAACCGCCGCAATGCCCGAGACGACGGCCATGAAGATGTAATAGGGGCCGAATGCGTCGCGCATGAAGGCGTCGGCGACCGGCTTGTCGAGCTTGCGAAAGACCATCGGCGCGAAGAAGCCGGTGAAGGTCACCATGCCGCCGAACACGAGCGCGCAGGCCGTCACCGCGATTCCGAGAAGAATGGTATCCAGGCCCGCCATGCCGCCCCGCCGCTCCGGACATGTCCGATATAGCCTCCGTCCGCGCCGGGCGAAAGGGGCGGGCGGCGCTCCGACGCATTCTTCGACAGCTTCGGCTCCGGCTGCTAGGGTCGCCGGGGAGGACTGAAGCGTTGAAGATCGTCTATTCGCCGGCGCATGAGCGCCACCGGCCGCCGACCATTCTGGGCCGCGGACTGGCCGTGCCGCATTGGGAGGTGGCGCAGCGGGCGGCGGAGCTGCTCGCGGCCGTGCAGAACGGCATGCATGAGATTGCCGCGCCGCCGGAATACGGCGCCGGGCTGCGCGCAGCTGTCCATGATCCCGGCTATCTCGCCTTTCTGGAAACCGCCTGGGCGCGCTGGCAGGCGCTGCCGGACCCGACGCCGGCCGTGCAGCCCCACGCTCATCCGGGCCGCCATATGCACGGGCGCCCGACCGGAATCGCCGGCCAGGCCGGCTATTACATGGCGACCGGCAGCGCCCCTATCGTCGAAGGCACCTGGGAGGCCGCGACGGCCGCCGCCGATACCGCGGCCCATGCCGCGCGCCTGGTGCTCGACGGCGCCGGCGCGGCCTATGCGCTCTGCCGTCCGCCGGGCCATCACGCCTTTTCGGATCTGGCCGGCGGCTTCTGCTATCTGAACAATGTCGCCATTGCGGCCGAATATATGCGCCGCGAACGCCGGCGGGTTGCGATCCTCGACTTCGACGTCCATCACGGCAACGGCACGCAGGGCATATTCTACCGCCGCCGCGATGTGTTGTTCGCCTCGCTGCACGGCGACCCGTCGGATTATTTTCCCTTTTTCGCCGGCTATGCGCACGAAATCGGCGAGGGAGACGGGCGCGGCTATACTCTCAACCTGCCGCTGCCGCCGGGCGCCGGCGACACGGCCTTTCTCGATGCGCTCGACCAGGCGCTGGAAGCGGTCCGGCATTTCGCGCCGGAGGCGTTGCTCGTCTCCGTCGGTTTCGACGCCTTCGAGGGCGATCCGATCGGCATATTGCGCGTCACGACGCCCGGTTTCGGCGAGATCGGCCGGCGGATCGGCGCGCTTGGCCTGCCGACCGTGCTGGTGCAGGAAGGCGGCTACAATCTGGAGGCGCTGGGAGCCAATCTCGCCGCGTTCCTTGGCGGGTTCACGGAGACGCGGACGTGACAGGCGGCGCCCGCCGCCGGCCTTGACCGACGAAAGCGTCGAGGCCCTCTACGCCCGGTTCGGGCCGGCTTACCGCTGGCTGGTGACGCTGACCGGCATGACGGCTTCCTTCACCATGGTGCTGACCGGCACGGTGGTGGCGGTCGCCGTGCCCGATGTCATGGGCGCTTACGGCGTGGGGCAGGACCGGGCGCAATTGCTCACCACGGGCTTCATCGTCGCCATGACGGCGAGCCAGCTCCTGAACACCTGGTTCGTCGCGCGTTTCGGTCAGCGGCACAGCTTTCTGCTGGTGCTCGCGCTGTTTTTCCTCGGCGGCCTCATGGCGGCCTTCGGGCCGACGCTCGACTTCATCATCGCCGGCCGGGTCATTCAGGGCTTCGCTTCCGGCGTGGTCCAGCCGCTGGTGATGGTCACCGTCTTTCAGGTGTTTCCGCCGAACCGGCGCGGAACCGCCATGGGCGTCTATACGATGGCGCTGGCGCTGGCGCTCGGGTTCGGGCCGGTGGTCGGCGGCGTCACCATCGACCTGCTCTCCTGGCGCCATATCTTCGTCATCACGCTGCCGCTGGTCGTTATCGCGTTCTTTCTCGGCATGGTCTTCATGCCGCAGGTTCGCCCGCGCCCGCCCTTTCCGCGCTTCGACTGGCAGGGTTACGCCCTGCTGTGCACGGCGTTGTTCTGCCTCATGTCGGTGCTCTCGACCGGGCTTCGGCTGGGCTGGACCTCGGACATCATCCTCTTCCAGGCCGCCCTCGGCACCGTCTCGGGCGGGCTGTTCATGGTCTCCCAGATGCGGGCGAACAGCTCGCTGCTGGACCTCTCCCTGCTGCGCAACAAGGCGTTCGCAGCGGCCGTGGCGATCGCCGTCGTGTTCGGCGCGGGCAATTTCGCGACCAGCTACGCCATCCCCGTATTCGGGCAATTGGTGCAGGGCCAAACGGCGACCGAAGCCGGCATCCTCCTGCTTCCGGCGAGTGTGCTCGTGGTGGCGATGCTGCCGCTGACCGGACGGGCCTCGGATATCGCGCCGACCTGGATTCCGGTGATGGGCGGGCTGCTCTGCTTCGCAGCCGGCGCGGCGCTGCTTTCCGGCGCAGACGCGAACACGCCCTATTGGGCCGTCGCCTTCTTCGCCGGCATCAGCCGTTTCGGCATGGCGTGGATCAACCCGGCGCTGATGACCGCGGCGCTTTCCGCCCTGCCGCAGAGCCGGCTCAACCAGGCCGGCGGCGCAATCAATTTCTTCCGTCAGCTTGGCGGCGGCACGGGCACAGGCGTGATCGTGCTGGTCCTCGAATCGCGTATGCAGGTCTATTCCGAAGCCCTGGCCGCAACGCAGACGCCCGACAACGCCGCTTCGCGCGACCTGTTGACCGGCCTTGTCATGCTGCTGGACCGGGCCGGCCTGCCGGAAGCGGAGACCCGCCGGGCGGCGCTCGACTGGCTGGGGCAGGCGGTCCATGCCCAGGCGACCGCCTTCGGCTTTCAGGACGGTTTCCTCGCGCTCGCCGCGCTGTTCGTGCTGGCGCTGCTGCCCGCCTGGGCGCTCGCCCGCGCCAGCCGGCCGGCATGATGCCGCGAGGGCGGCGCCCGGAATCCGGACGCAGCGCCGGTATCAGCCAGACAGGCTGGCGCTTGTGAGCACGGCCATCAGCGCATAGACGCCGACCTCGCCCTGTCCCGCCAGCGCCGCCGCCGCCCGGCGGGCGGCCGCCTCCGTTGCCGCCTGCACCAGAACCGCCTGCGCCGCCTGCTCGTCCGGCCCCCGGATCGACGCCTCCGCGGTGGGGCCGCCGGTTGCGGCCCTGTCGAGGCGCCAGCGCATCGCGCCAAGCGCCTGCCCGGCCGCGGCGAGGCCCTCCAGATCGACCGCGCCAAGCTCTTCGCCGGCGCGCAGCACCGCCGCCCAGGCGCCGACCGCCGCCTCTCCGGCCTCGCCCTCCACCCGCATGGCGGAGCGGATCGTGCGGCGAAATACGGGCATCACGCGCTGGGTCCAGTCCGTCGGATCATTGAGCCGGGCGCGGTAGGGTTCGGACGCGAGCACGGAGACATCCTCCGTCCGGTACCAGGTGAAATACTGCCGGTCGGCGTCCACGGCGCAATAGCGCATCCCCGCAAGGAACCCCGGCACCCCGACCCGCTCCGGCAGATGCTGGCGGTTGTACCACTCGTTGAAATCGGCTTCCCCGTCCGCCGCGCAATCGGTCCAGACCGCCAGAATACCCGTGCCCACAGGCCGCTCCCTTCCTTGCAACCGGGCCGCCCGCCTCCTTGACGGGCCGCCGCATGCCGCCCATGGTCGCGCCTGTCGGCAGCGGAGGCAAGCAGCGTGGACGGCGTCAGCCTCGAACATTCCACAGACGGCGTCCGGCAGGCCGCAAGGACGGTCGCCCGGCTGGATGCGCTGGGGACCGGGCCGCGGCCCGGGCGCGCGCAGGTGCTCGGCGTGCTGAAGCAAGGCGTGGAGGAAACGCGCCTGGCGGTGCGCACAGCCTTCGAGGCCGGACAACCGGCCGATGTCGCAATGCACAGCCTTTCCAACGCCATGGACCGCATTGCCGGCGGCCTGTTCGACCTCGTTGCCGGCACGATATTTCCGGCCGCCAACCCGACGACGGGGGACCGCTTCGCGCTGGTCGCCCAGGGCGGCTATGGACGCGGCAGGCTCGCCCCCCATTCGGACCTCGATCTCCTGTTCCTGCTGCCCTGGAAGGTGACGCCGAGGGTCGAGCAGATCGTTGAATATGTGTTGCTGCTGCTCTGGGACACAGGCCTCAAGGTCGGCCATGCAACCCGGTCGGTCGATGAATGCCTGCGTCTCGCCGAGCGCGACACGACCATCTGCACCAGCCTGCTGGAAACGCGCTTCCTGTGGGGCGAAACCGGCCTTTACGGAGAATTCCGCTCGCGCTTCATCGAGGACCTGGTGAAGAACACCGGCCCGGAATTCGCCGAGCGGAAACTGGCCGAGCGCGATGAACGCCACCTTCGCTTCGGCGACAGCCGCTATGTCGTCGAGCCCAATGTCAAGGAAGGCAAGGGCGGGCTGCGCGATCTGCACACGCTCTACTGGATCGCGAAATATCTGCACCGGGTGGACGAAGTGGCCGAGCTGGAGGCGAGCGGCGTCTTCGCGCCCGCCGAGCTGGCGGCGTTCGTCAAGGCAGAGCAGTTCCTCTCCACTGTCCGCTGCCATTTGCACTATCTGGCCGGACGGGCCGAGGAACGCCTGACTTTCGACCTGCAGCAGGAAATCGCTGTCCGGCTCGGCTATCGCGGCCGCCCCGGCGCCCGCCCGGTCGAGCGCTTCATGAAGCACTACTACCTGATCGCCAAGAAGGTCGGCGGCCTGACGCGCATCTTCTGCGCCGCACTGGAGGACGAGCACCGCCGTCGGCCGCTGTTTTCAATTTCCCGGCTGCTGACCCGCGACCGGCAGATGGGCGCCTTCACCGCCATGCGCGGCTGGCTGACCCTCGCGCGCCAGGATGCCTTCGCAGACGACCCGGCCGCCATGCTGCGGCTGTTCCACGAAGCGCAGACTCACGACCTCGACATCCATCCGGCGGCATTGCGCCAGGTGACCCGCAATCTGCGCCGCATCGAGCTGGGCTTTCACCGCCGTCCGGAAGCCTCCGCGCTGTTCCTGGACATGCTGACCTCCCGGAAGGCGCCGGACATCACGCTGCGGCGGATGAACGAGGCCGGCCTGCTCGGGCGGCTGATCCCGGCATTCGGGCGCGTCGTGGCGCAGATGCAATATGACATGTATCACACCTATACGGTGGACGAGCATACGATCCGGGCCATCGGCGTTTTGCACCGCATCGAGCAGGGCGAACTCCGGGACGAAGCCCCGGTCGCCTCCGAAGTCGTCCACAAGGTGCTCTCCCGCCGGGCGCTCTATCTCGCCGTCTTCATGCACGACATCGCCAAGGGGCGCGGCGGCGACCATTCGATTCTCGGCGCGGAGGACGCGCTGCGGCTCGGGCCGGAACTCGGCCTGAGCGCTGAGGAGACCGAGACGGTCGCGTGGCTCGTCCGCCATCACCTCGCCATGAGCGCCGCCGCCTTCAAGCTCGATCTCAACGATCCGCGGTCCATTGCCGATTTCGCAGATCTCGTGCAGTCGCCCGAGCGGCTGCGGCTCCTGCTGGTGCTGACGGTGGTCGATATCCGCGCCGTCGGCCCGAATGTCTGGAACGCCTGGAAGGCGGCGCTGTTGCGCGAGCTCTATTTCAAGACAGAAGAGCTGCTGGCCGGGGGCGATATCCGCCTGGCGGCCGCCGAGCGGGTGCGCAGGGCGCAGGAGGAGCTGCGCGCCGCATTGCCTCACTGGTCCGACGACACCTTCTCGGAGTTCGCCAAGGCGGCGCCGGCCAGCTACTGGCTCGCCTGGGACCGCGACACGCTGGTCCGCCATGCCGGAATGATCGCGCCGGTCGCCGCCGACCCCTCGGAGCTGGGCGTGGAGGCCCGGATCGACGAGAGCCGCGCCGTGACCGAGGTGGTGTTCTGCGCGCAAGACCATCCGGGGCTGTTCTCGCGCTTTGCCGGGGCGCTGGCCGCTTCGGGGATGAATGTCGTCGAGGCCAGGGTTTTCACATTCGCAAACGGCATCGCCGTCGATACCTTCCAGGTCCAGGACGCGGACGGGCAGGCGGTGACCGGCAGCCGCCAATTGGGGGCGCTGCAGCAGCGGGTGCGCGCGGCGCTCGGCGGCGAGATCGACCTCCGGCGCGAAGTTCGGCGCCGGCGGGCCTGGCCGTCGCGCATGGCGGTGTTCACCGTGCCGCCCCGGGTGCTGATCGACAATCACGCTTCCGCGACCCATACCGTCATCGAGGTCAACGGGCGCGACCGCCCCGGCTTCCTGTTCGAGGTGGCCCGCGCGCTCTTCGATCTCGGCCTCAAGATCACGACGGCGCGCATCGCCACCTATGGCGAGCGCGTCGTCGATGTGTTTTATGTCAGGGACGTGTTCGGGCTGAAGGTCGTCCATGACGGCAAGCTCGCCCGGGTGCGGGAGCGGGTGTTGCAGGCTGTGGCGGGCGCGGACGAAACCGGCTGAGGGCGGGTCATGGCGCTTCTGCGCGCCGCTGCAACCGTCGGCGGCTTCACAATGGCAAGCCGGGTGCTGGGCTTTGTGCGCGACCTTGTGTTCGCCGCCCTGCTCGGCGCCGGCCCCGTCGCCGATGCCTTCCTGGTGGCGTTTCGGTTGCCCAACCTGTTTCGCCGCCTGTTCGCGGAGGGCGCCTTTGCGTCCGCCTTCGTGCCGATGTTTTCCGCCCGCCTGCAGCAGGAAGGGCGGTCCGCCGCGCTCGCTTTCGCCGAAGAGGCGCTGGCGGTCCTGTTCGCCGCGCTGCTGGTGTTCACGGTGCTCGCCGAGGCCTTCATGCCGCTCCTGGTGCTGGCGCTGGCGCCCGGCTTCCTGGACCAGCCGGAGCGGTTCGGCCCGGCCGTGCTGTTCTCCAGGCTGACCTTCCCCTATCTGCTGTGCATGGCGCTGCTGGCCTTCTTCGCCGGCATCCTCAACAGCTTCTATCGTTTCGCAATCCCGTCCGCTGCGCCGATTCTGCTCAATATCGTGCTGATCGCCGCACTCGCCGTGTCGGCGCTGTGGACCGGCGCGCCGGGGCTGGCGCTCGCCATCGGCGTCTGCGCCGCCGGTTTCGGACAGCTTGCCCTGATCCTGTGGGATATGCGCCGCGCCGGGCTGCGCGTCAGGCTGCGGTTTCCCCGGCTGACCAGGAGCGTCCGGCGCCTTCTGGCGCTGCTGGTGCCGGGCACCCTTTCGGCCGGCGTGCTCCAGATCAACCTGCTGATCGGCACGATGATCGCATCCCTTCTGCCGACCGGCGCCGTCGCCTGGCTGCACTATGCGGACCGCATTTATCAACTGCCGCTCGGCGTGGTCGGCATCGCGCTCGGCACGGCGCTGCTGCCCCGGCTGAGCCGAACGCTGCGCGCCGGCGACAGCGCCGGCGCGGCCGACGACATGAACCGCGCGGTCGAGGTCGCCATGCTGCTGTCGCTGCCGGCGGCGGCGGCGCTGCTGGCCATGCCGGGCGCCGTCGCCGGGGCGTTGTTCGAGCGCGGCGCGTTCTCGCCCGCCGACACGCAGGCAACGGCGGCCGCCATTGCCGCCTTCGCCGCGGGCCTGCCGGCCTTCGTGCTGGTGCGGGTGCTGCAGCCGGGGTTCTTCGCGCGCAGCGACATGCGCACGCCGCTGCGGATCACCATTGTCGCCGTGGCGCTCAATACCGGGCTCAGCCTGGCGCTCTTCCGCGAGTTCGGGCATGTCGGCATCGCCGCCGCCACCAGCGCCGCCGCCTGGGCGAATACGGCCATGCTGTGGATGACGCTGCGCCGGCTCGGCCATTGCCGGGCGGACCGCCGGCTGGTCTCGCGGCTGCCCCGTGCGGCGGCGGCGGCGGCGGTCATGGCCGGGGCGCTGATCGCCGGGCTGGAGGTCGCCGGCCCCTGGGCCGCCGGCGGCGAAGCGGCGCGGGCCGGGATGCTGGCGGCGCTGTGCGGCGGCGGCTTCGCGGTTTTCGTCCTCGCGGCGCTCGGCCTCGGGGCCGTCAGGGTGGACGACCTGCGCCGGTTGCTGCCATCGAGAACGAAACCGGCGGGCGGGTAGTGCGGACGCCCGCGCCCGCCGGCGGCGCAATCAGGAAACCGGTATGCCGTCCAGAAACTCCGCCTCGCTTCGGTGGCACTCGATGGTGTGCTGGCTGTCGAGATGCCGGATGGGCGGTGTTTCGCGGTCGCAGACATCCGCGATAGCGATCGGGCACCGGTCGAAGAACGGGCAGCCTGTATCGGTCATTTCCACCACCCGGTCGATGCCCGCCTTCGCTTCACGGGTCTCCATCGTCTCTTCCAGCCAGCCGATGCGCAGCTCCGGAACCGAGGCGATGAGCAGCCGGGTGTATGGATGGTAAGGGGGCGAGAGCACGCGGTCGGTGGTTCCCTGCTCGACGACCCGCCCCGCATAGAGCACGACGATTTCATCGGCGAAGGAGGCGATGGTGGAAAGATCGTGGCTGATGAAGACGAAGGACACGCCGCTCTGCTGCCGCAGCCGCTTGAGCAGTTCGATCACATTGGCGCCGACAATGGTGTCGAGCGCGGAGATAACCTCGTCGCAGAGCAGCACTTCGGGCGAGGCCGCAAGCGCACGCGCCAGATTGACCCGCTGCTTCTGCCCGCCGGACAATTCCTCCGGATAGCGCCCGGCGAATTCCGGCGGCAGCTCCACCATGTTCAGCAACTCGCCGATGCGCTTGCGCTTCTCCGCCCCCTTGAGGCCGAGATAGAACTCCAGCGGCCGGCCGAGAATGTGGTCGATCCGCTGGCGCGGATTGAGGGCGGTGTCGGCCATCTGGAAGACGAACTGGATTTTCTGCAGCTCGCTGCGGTCCCGCTGGCGGAGGCTGGGCTGCAGCTCCTGCCCGTCCAGCAGAATCTCGCCCTCGGTCGCGGGCAGCAGGCCGGACATCACGCGCGCGAGTGTGGACTTGCCGCAGCCGGATTCGCCGATGATCCCGATCGTGTGGCCGCGCTGCACCGCCAGATTGACATCGCGCAGCACCTTCACTGCCACGCTGCCGTCCATGCGCCTGCCATAGCCTGCGGCCACACCCTTCACTTCCAGGGCGGGGCTGTCCCGCAGATGCTCCATCGAAGCCGCATCGCCCTGGCCGGCGGCCGGCGGCGGGCGCACCGCCGCCATCAGCCGCCGCGTATAGTCGTGGCTCGGCCGGTTGATGATCCGGTCGGCGGTTCCCTGTTCCAGAATGTCCCCCGCATAGAGGACGACCACACGGTCCGCGATCTGGGCCACGACCGAGAGGTCATGCGTCACATACAGCGCCGCCGCGCCTTCCTGCTTGATGACGGATTTGAAGGCCTTGAGCACCTCGATCTGGGTGGTGACATCCAGCGCCGTGGTCGGCTCGTCGAGAACCAGCAGGTCCGGCCTGCCGCAGAGCGCCATGGCCGCCATCAACCGCTGCAACTGGCCGCCCGACACCTGATGCGGATAGCGCTTGCCGAGACGGTCCGGATCGGGCAGTTCCAGGGCGCGGTAAAGCTCCTCGGCCCTGGCATCGGCTTCCTCGCGGCTCATCTGCCCGTGGAGCACCGGCGATTCCGTGACCTGCTCGCCGATGGTCAGCGCGGGGTTGAATGTGGCGGCGGCGCTCTGGGCGAGATAGGCGACGCGCTGGCCCCGCAGGTCGCGCTTCTCCTCCGGCGGCATGGAGATCACATCGCGGCCGTCCAGGCGCACCTCGCCGCCGGTGAACTCCAGGCCCGGCTTTGCATATCCGAGCGCAGACAGCGCAATCGTGGTCTTGCCGGAGCCGGACTCGCCGATCAGCGCGACCACCTCCCCCCGGCCGACCGTGAAGGTCGCATCCTTGACGATGGGCGTCAGGCTGTTGTCGTCCTTGCGGGCATCGATTCTCAGGCGATCGACTTCGAGAAGCGCGGACATCAGATCATCCTCTTCGCCAGCCGGCCGCCGGCATGGGCGGAGACATCATCCACGATCAGGTTGATGGCGACTGTCAGCGTCGCGATCGCGAGCGCCGGCACCAGGGGCGCAATGGAGCCGTATGGCAGCCCCGAGAGGCTTTCCCTCACCATGCTGCCCCAGTCCGACTGCGGCGGCTGCACGCCGAGGCCCAGGAAACTCAGGCTCGAAATGAAAAGGATGACATAGACGAACCGCAGGCCGAAATCGGTCGCCATCGGCATGGCGACATTGGGCAGGATCTCCCGGGTGACGATCCACCACAGGCCTTCGCCGCGCACTCTCGCCGCCTCGACAAAATCGGAGACCTTCACATCCAGCCCGAGCGACCTGGCTATTCGGAACACGGTGGAGGCGTAGATCAGCCCTGTCAGCACGATCAGGATGGGAATGGTGCTGCCTATCGCAGCGATCACCACCAGGGCGAGCATGATGCTCGGAATCGACAATATGGCGTCGTTCAGCCGGCTCAGGGTGGAATCCATCACGGTTCCGCCGACCGCCGCCGCGATGCCGAGCGTCACGCCCACGAGATAGGCGAGCAGCGTCGAGGCCAGCGAGATGCCGATGGTCGTGCGCGCGCCGAACAAGGTGCGCGAGAGCGTGTCACGGCCGAGATAATCGGTGCCGAGCCACGCCACCGAGCTCGGGGGCTGGTAGTCGGTCTCCGGATAGGGGTTGTCGCTACCGGGTACGATGAACAGCGCCTCGTCGAGAATATCGGCCTCGTGATAGGGAGAGATCGACGGGCCGATGAACACCATCGC
The DNA here is from genome assembly GCA_965200785.1 of Alphaproteobacteria bacterium. GTDB lineage: Bacteria > Pseudomonadota > Alphaproteobacteria > Bin95 > Bin95 > Bin95. The sequence goes on from CBDAVA010000003.1 coordinate 984,135, forward strand.
CATCCAGAAAGCGACGACGCAGACGCCCAGCTTGCCGCTCCAGGAAAGGCGCATCCGGCGCTGGGGCGGCGCATCCGGCAGTTCCTCGAACCCGGCCCCCATATCGGTGCTGTCGGTGCTGTCGCGCATGGGCGCTCCCCTTATTTCGGATGCCGCAATCTGGGGTTCGACACGATCGACACCATGTCCGCGATGAAGATCAGCACGACATAGGTGGCGCAGAAAATCATGGCGCAGGCCTGAACCAGCGGGAGGTCGCGGGTCTGGACGGCGTCGATCATCAGCTTGGCCAGCCCGGGATAGGCGAAGACCGTCTCGACAATGACAACCCCGCTCACGAGATAGGCAAGGTTGAGGGCGATGACATTGGCGATGGGGCCGATCGCATTCAGCAGGGCATGGCGGAGGATGATCCGTTTGCGCGGCACGCCCTTGAGAATCGCCATCTCGATATAGGGAGAGCTCATGACGTTGAGCACCGTGGCCCGCGTCATGCGCATGATCTGCGAGGATGCGACGATAACCAGGGTGAGCGCCGGCATGGCCAGGGCGCGGACCAGCTTCCAGCCGGTCTCCTGCCCGCTGATATAGGCGGTGGCCGGCAGCCAGCCGAGCTGGACGGCCACGACCAGCACCAGCAGGGTGGCGACCAGAAACTCCGGCACGGAGATCAGCCCGAGCGTCGTGAAGGTGACAGTGCGGTCGAGCCTCGTGCCGGGATACATGGCCGCCAGCAGCCCCACGGTCACCGCAAAGGGCACCGCAATCGCGGCCACCACGCCGGCAAGCCGCAGCGTGTTGGCCAGCCGGGGCATGAGCATGTCGGAGATCGGCGTGCCGATGGTGCCGGCGCCGGCACCAGCCTTGGAGAAGCCCAGATCTCCGGACAGCAGGTCGCTCAGCCAGATGAAATACTGGATATGCGGAGGCTCATCCAGCCCGAGCTTGGTGCGCAGCGCCGCCAGGGACTCCGGCGTCGCCATCTGGCCCAGGATGATATTGGCGACGTCGCCGGGCAGGATGCTGGTGCCGATGAAGATCAGGACCGACACGACAAACAGGGTCGCAATGCCGAGTGCGGTCCGGCGCAATATTGCGTTCAGCAGTGTCATTCTATGGACGATCCGGAACGGGCCGCCATGCTTCGTCCGGAGGGGGCCGGACAGCCGCGCCTTGACAGCGCCGGCAGGACAAAAAGGCCCGCGCGGCCGAAACCGCGCGGGACCGTGTCATCCGGACAAAAGCAAGGCCGGACTTACTCGTTCATCCAGGCGAACTCGATCCACTCATAGGCCCCGAGCGAGCCGAAAGGCACCTTCGGAATACCCTGGATCTTGTTGCTGGCGCCGTCCACCTCGTTCACATGGCAGGGAATCACCATACCGCTGCCATTATGGATGAGAGTCTGCATTTCGCACAGCATGGCATGGCGCTTCGCGGCGTCGGTTTCCGCGAGCTGGAGCTTCAGCAGCTCGCCCATCCGCTGGTTGTTCCAGAAGGTGTCGTTCCATTTCGCGTCCGGAGCGAACTGGATGGCCATTTGCGCATTCGCGGTCGGACGCATGTTCCACGACACGACATTCATCGGCTCCTTCATCCAGACTGCGCCCCAATAGCCGTCGCCCGGCACCTTCTTGATCCGCAGGTCGAAGCCGATCTTCTTGAGATTGGCCTGCATCAGGAGGCAGATTTCCTCGATGCCCAGACGAACCGGCGCGACATGGAGTTCGGCGGAGGTGACGCCGGACCTTTCAAGATGGAACTTCGCCTTGTCCGGGTCGAACGCGCGCTGCTCCAGCTCATGGCAATGATCCGGACCGAATGCCGGCCCGATCGGATGGTCGTTGCCGACCGTGCCGTGCCCCTTGAGGATCGACCGCACAATGCGCTCGCGGTCCTGGATATATTGCATGGCCTTGACGAAGTCGTCGTTCTGGCCGGGGGTCGTGTTCTTCAGGATGCAGATGCCGGTATAGGAGCTGGTCGGCGTCGACACGACGCGCACGCCGTCGGCCGCCTCGATCCGGGAGATGCTCTTGGCGTCCACCTGGTTGATGAGGTCCACATCTCCGGCGATCAGGGCATTGGCCCGTGCCAGAGGGTCGGTGATGCCGGTAATCTCGAGCGCCTCGAAATTCGCCCCGTCCCTCCAGTAATTCGGGTTGCGCACATGGGTGGAGCGCACGCCCGGCTCAAAGGACTCCAGCACGAACGGCCCGGTGCCGTTGCCTTTCCTGAAGTCCTCGGTGCCCATCTTGGCGATCTTGGCCTGCTTCTCGGTGAGCTTCGCCGGAAGGTCGGAATCGGGAGACAGCATGATCGCTTTCACGGTGTGGCTGTCGACCCGTTTCCACTCCTGCACCGTGGCGAACAGCGCCCCGGCGGTGGACGGGGAGTCCGGGCCGAGATGGCGGTTCATGCTCCAGACCACATCATCGGCGGTGAGGGACGAGCCGTCGTGGAACTCCACACCCTTGCGGATCTTGAAGGTGTATTCGGTGGCATCGCTGTTGGCCGACCATTCTTCGGCCAGCTCGGGAGCCAGGACTGCATTGTCGCGAACCTGGATGAGGCCGTTATAGGTGGCCCTGCCGCGCGTATAGTCGATGCCCGAGGTGAAGACGATCGGGTCCATCTGGTCATCCGGACCGTGGATATTGTTCGCGTAGCGCGCCGTCCCGCCCTTGCGCGGGGTCGCCGCCAGGGCGCTGGACGAAGCCAGGAAACTCGATGCAGAAGCGGCGCCGAGACCCAGGGCTCCCATGGCCGCAAGGAAATCCCGGCGGCCCATGCGGCCGTCCCGATACATCTGCTGGAACTTTCTGATATCTTTCATTCTTTTCTTCTCCCGTCGTTTGCCTTGTCGCGTCATCGATAGCGCGACCCGATACAGAAACTCTGACCGGCCGAGCGAAATATTTGCCACTCGTCTTGCGATTGCATTCCGCGAACGCGATCACAACCCGGCGCAGGAACGTTGATACCTGCGAAAGCGCGAAATCCGACGCCCTGGATCTCCCGCCTGGCGGCCGCCGGGGCGCCGGCAGCCTCGCCAAGAGGGCGATTTATGCAGATATCCGGTATGCGCGTCAAATCGGCGGCTCGTCCGGGCATCCGCCCGGGGTGGGTTGTCTGCAGAAAATAACGCGCAAACAATGCCTTATGACAGTTTCTGCGCCGGGGAGAGGCGGCGCTTCACCAAACGCCCCCGGCACTCGCGAATGCGGGCGCGACACTCTATGCTGGCCCCGTCGAGAACAGGGGAGCCGACATAGATGGGCGTGCTGGAAGGCAAGGTTGTGCTGGTGACGGGCGCGGGCCGCGGCATTGGCCGGGAGGTTGCGGTTCTGGCTGCGCGGGAAGGCGCGCAGGTGGTCGTGAACGATCTGGGCGGCGATGTCGGGGGCGCGGGCGCCGATGCGACGCCGGCGCAGGAGACGGTGCAGATTATCGAGGCGGCGGGCGGCGAGGCGGTCGTCAACGGCGAGAGCGTTGCCGACTACGAGGCGGCGGGGGCGATGATCCGCCAGGCGGTGGAGACCTTCGGGCGCATCGACGGCGTGGTGAATGTGGCGGGCATTCTGCGCGATGTGATCTTCCACAAGATGACGGAGGCGGACTGGGATGCGGTGATCTCGGTGCATCTCAAGGGTTCGTTCAATGTGGCGCGCAATGCGGCCGACCATTTCCGCGCCCAGGAGTCTGGCGCGATGGTGCATTTCACCTCGACTTCGGGGCTGATCGGCAATTTCGGCCAGGCGAATTACGCGGCGGCGAAGCTGGGCATTGTGGGGCTGTCGAAGTCGATTGCGCTGGACATGCAGCGTTTCAATGTGCGCTCCAACTGCATGTCCCCCTTCGCGTGGACGCGCATGATCGAGACCATTCCCGCCAATACGCCGCAGGAGCGCGAGCGCATAGAGAAACTCAAGACCCTGCAACCGGGCCATATCGCGCCGATGGTGGTCTATCTGCTTTCCGATCTGGCGAGTGGGGTGACGGGCCAGATTTTCGCGACCCGGCGCAATGAGCAGTTCGTCTTCAACCAGCACCGTCCGGTGCGCTCCGTGCATCGCAGCGACGGCTGGACGCCTGCCGCCATTCACGACCATGCCATGCCCGCCCTGACCGGGGCCTTTTCGCCCCTGGATCGGGACGGCGACGTCTTCTACTGGGATCCGGTCTGACAGCAGGCGGCGGTCCCGCCCGGCACATCCGGCAGGGAAAGGGGCCGGGATGTTCGACGAAATGACCGGCGACGGGGCGGAAACCAGAGCGCCCTACCATGACATCGCCGCCTGGATCGAGGCGAGCGGCCTCGCCGTGTTGCGCCGGCATACGGCGGAAGCGGAGGCGATCTTCCGCCGGATCGGCATCACCTTCGCCGTTTATGGCGAGGGCGGGGATCCGGAACGGCTGATCCCCTTCGACCTCATTCCGAGGGTCTTCGACGCGGCCGAATGGCGCCGGCTGGAGCGCGGCATCCGGCAGCGGGCGCTCGCGCTCAATGCGTTCCTTCAGGATGTCTATCACCGCGGGGAAATCCTGCGCGCCGGAATCATTCCGGAGCGGCTGGTCTATCGCAACGCCGCCTTCGAACCGGCGATGATCGGCGTCAAGCCGCCGGGCCGCGTCCATTCCCATGTTGTCGGCATCGACATCGTGCGCACGGGCGAGCGGCAATTCCAGGTGCTGGAGGACAATTGCCGCACGCCTTCCGGGGTCAGCTACATGCTCGAAAACCGCGAGATCATGATGCGGACCTGCCCGGAACTGTTCCGCGACGGCAATATCGAGCCGGTGGATGTCTATCCGGAGGAGCTGCGCCGGACGCTGGAGGAGGTGGCGCCGCCGGCCTGTTCCGGCGATCCGGTCATCGCCCTGCTGACGCCGGGGCCGTTCAACTCGGCCTATTACGAGCATTCCTTCCTGGCCGATCTGATGGGCGTCGAACTGGTGGAGCCGCAGGACCTGTTCGTCGATGACGGCATGTGCTGGATGCGCACGACCAGGGGGCCGGAGCGCGTCGATGTGCTCTACCGGCGTATCGACGACGATTTTCTCGACCCCCTCGCCTTCCGCCCGGACAGCCTGCTCGGCGTGCCCGGCCTGTTCGACGCCTACCGGGCCGGCGGCGTGACCCTGTGCTCGGCGCCGGGGTCGGGTGTTGCCGACGACAAGGAAGTCTATGTCTATGTCCCGGACATGATCCGCTTCTATCTCGGCCAGACGCCGATTCTCGACAATGTGCCGACCTGGCGCTGCTCCCTCGACGACGAGCGCCGCTATGTGCTGGAGCGGCTGCACGAACTGGTTGTGAAGGAGGTGCACGGCTCGGGCGGCTACGGCATGTTGATCGGGCCGCATTCCACGGCGGCGGAGCGGGCGGATTTCGCGGAAAAGATTCGCCGCGACCCGGAAGGGTTCATCGCCCAGCCGACGCTGGAGCTGTCGTCCTCGCCCTCGCTTTGCGAGGCCGGCATTGCGGGCCGGCATGTCGATTTCCGCCCCTATTGCCTGATCGGCCGCACGATCCGCCTGGTCCCCGGCGGCCTCACCCGCGTCGCGCTCCGGGAAGGCTCACTGGTCGTCAATTCCAGCCAGGGCGGCGGTGTCAAGGACACCTGGGTGCTGGCCGACTGACCGCGCATCCGAAGAGAAGCCGCGCCCCGGGGACGCGCGCAGCACAGACTCGTGCTGCTAAAGACCCGCAGCACTTGCCTTTCTTGCAAACTGAAGCCCCCCCGCCCCCTGGCGATGGTTGCAGCAGGAATCCCGCGAATATACCGTTTTGCAAGGATTCGATTCGGAGCGCTTCCGGTTCGTATAGCCAGGAGGTTGGCGGGGCAGACAGGGCGAGGGAGCGATGGTGGACCTGTCCAGGGGAACAGTTTTCCTGCGGGGGCTTGTCCGGGCCTCGGCAGTCCTGCTCGGATTGGCGGTGCTCGCATCCGCCGGCCCCGTTTCCGCCGGAGAAGCCCCGCGCGATACGGCCCTGACCGGCGGCGCCGGGCAGAATGAGCGTGCGGCGGCAAGGGGCGATGCCGGCGCCCGCGATCGGCCCCGTTCATTTTCCTCCGCGCCGCAGCCCGCCGCGCCGGACAAGGTGACCGGCCTCTCGCTGTCGGTCCAAGGACGCTATATCACCGCCACCTGGGATGCGCCGAGCGGCGCGGTCACGGGCTATGACGTGGAGTGGAAGTACCACAGCGGCACCCAATGGTATGACGCCGGACATTCGGGCACCACGGCCTCGCACGTGCTGAACCGATACCTGGTGGCGAAATACGATGTCCGCATCCGCGCGAAAGACGGCAGCGGCCATGGCCAATGGTCCGACATCGCGACCGCCTCCCGGCTGGGCACGGTGAAGAACGTTGCCCTGACCGCAGGCGATGAGCAAATCGACGCTGCCTGGGATGTGCCGACCGAAGACACGAGCAACACGATCACCGGTTACGATGTGCAGTACAGGGCGAAGGGCGCCGACAATTGGGTCGACGCCGAACACTCGGGCACGACTACCGAGCACGCCATCACCGGTCTGACCGACGGCACCGCATACCAGGTGCGCGTGCGGGCGACAAACGACGATGGCAGCGGCAACTGGTCCAACACGCAGGTCTCCACGCCGGGATCTGCGCCGGCAAAAGTCACAAACCTTTCTCTGGCGGCAGGCGACGGCAGGATCGACGTCGACTGGGACGCCCCGACAGGCACCGCGATCACCGGCTATGACGTGGAATACAGCATACGTCATGCCGCTTCCTGGACCGATGCCGGCCACACGGGCACGGGCACCGAGCACCCCATCACCAGCCTGACCAACGGCACCGCATATGATGTGCGCGTGCGCGCCAAGAACAGCGCCGGCTCCGGCGACTGGGCCGGCCCCATCCACGCGACCCCGTCGCTCCCGCCGGACAAGGTCACCGGCTTGCAGTTGACACGAGAAGACAGGGGGTTTTCCGCCGCCTGGGATGAGCCGAACGACCACGGTGCAGGCATCACCGGTTACCATGTGGCGCACAGGCAGTCGGGAACCACCGACTGGAAGCAAAGCACGACCCCGCAGTCGACACGTTCCAAGAACTTCACCAACCTGATCAACGGCACCACCTATGAGGTGCGGGTGCGGGCGGTCGCCAGCGCCACCTTGCACGGGGCGTGGTCCGACATCGGCTCGGTCACGCCGGCTTCCCGGCCCGGCTCTGTGCGGCCGTGGCCGAAGCTGGCAGCGGGGGACAAACAGATAGCGGTCACCTGGACCGCGCCGTCCAGCGCACTCCCCATTGCCGGCTATGACGTGGAATACAAGCTGTTCTCGGCGCCTGACAGCAGCTATGCCGACTCGAACCACACAGGCACCGAGACCTCGCACACCATCTCCGGCCTGACCAATGGCAACACATACAATGTGCGTGTTCGCGCCGAAAACAATGCCGGGATGAAGAGTGTTCACTGGTCGGGGGCGCCATGGGCGGTGGCCGGCAATAACCCGCCGGAGTTCAGCGGCCCGGACACAGCCAATTTCGCCGAGAACGGCGCCGGGACCGTGCTGACTGTGACGGCGAACGACCCGGATTCCGAGGATGAGATCACCTGGATCGGGTTTCAGATACCGAGTAGCAACTACCCCGACAATTCCCTGTTCGACATCAACAACGATACGGGCGTGCTGACCTTCAAGACGGCGCCGAACTTCGAGGATGCGCAGGACGCCGATGGGGACAATATCTATGAAGTGACCGTTGGCGCCAAAGGCGGCGCTTTCCCGCGCGACCTGCAGACCATACGCACCTACAAGGTGACGGTGACGGATGTGGTCGAGGTGCCGGGCAAGCCGGCCGCCCCGACAGTGGCAACGGCCGGCAGCGGCAAACTGACGATCAGCTGGACCGAACCGGCCAATACGGGCCCGGCCATCACCGGCTACACGCTGCAGCACAGCACGGACGGCTCAAGCTGGACGGAGGTGACGCCAAGCTCGGCTGTTTCGACGAGCTACACGCTCACCAATCTGACCCATGGCGTGACCTACCAGGTCCAGGTGCGGGCGACGAATGCCGAAGGCGACGGGGCATGGTCGGACTCGGGCGATGGCAGGCCGATTACCCCGGGCACCGCCGCGATCCTGCTCAACCCGGTCGCGGCGACGGTGAACGAGAATGGCGACACGGACACCTACAAGGTGAAGCTGGAGACCGCGCCGACGGCGAATGTGACGGTCACCGTCAGTTCGAACAACACCGCCGCCGCCACGATTTCCCCGGCCTCGCTCACCTTCGACAGCAGCAATTGGGGAACGGAACAGGCGGTCACCGTCACCGGCGTCGCTGACATGGCGAACCACCCCAGCGGCAAGCGTGAAACCACCGTCGGCCATACCGCAAGCTCCGACGACAGCAACTACGGCAGCATCTCCGCGACGCTGAACGTGGACGTGCTGGACGCCAACAGCGCGCCCACCTTCAGCGGTGCGACGACGGCGAACTTTGCCGAGAACGGCACCGACGCGGCGCTGACCGTAACGGCGAACGACCCGGACAGCCAGGACACCGTGTCCTATGCGATCAAGAGCGGCAAGGACGGGAGTCGGTTCAACATCGGCGCCTCATCCGGAGAACTGAGTTTCAAACGGCCGCCGAATTACGAAAACCCGCAGGACAGGGGCGACGCACCGAACGACAACACCTATGCGATCGACGTTCTGGCCACCGGAGGAAGCGGCAGCCGCGCGATGACCGTGGACCAGGAAGTCCTCATCACGGTGACGGACGTCAATGAGCCGCCGGACAATGACAAGCCGCCGCTCGTCTATTCCACGGATAACAGCGGCGAGCTCCGCGTGACATGGATCGTCAGCACCTCGGGACCGAATATCACCGGTTACAAGCTGCGCTACGGCACCGACGGTTCGAACTGGACGGAAGCGACGCCGGACTGGAGCGGGCCGGGCGACCGGAGGGAACACCTGTTCGACACCCTCACCGACGGCACGGAATACCAGGTGCAGGTGCAGGCGACCAACGACGAGGGCACGGGCGGCTGGTCCGCCTCCGGCAGGGGCACGCCCGGCCCGCCGAATGCCACGCCGGGAATCCGGCTCACCCCGGAAGCGGTGGAGGTGAACGAGAATGGCGGCACGGCAACCTACGCCGTGAAGCTGGCGACGGCGCCGACGGCGAATGTGACGGTCGCCGTCAGTTCGAGCGACGCCACCGCCGCCACGGTCTCCCCGGCCTCACTCACCTTCACCAGCACGGACTGGGGGACGGGACAGCAGGTGACCGTCACCGGCGTCGATGACGACGTGGTGAACACCGGCGGCAAGCGCGAAACCACCGTCACCCATACCGCGACCTCCACCGACACCAGCTACAGCGGTCTGTCCGCGTCGCTGGATGTGGACATCCTGGAGGTGAACGGCGCCCCCGCCTTCAGCGGCGCGACGACGGTCGAGTTTGCCGAGAACGGCACCGGCACGGCGCTGACGGTCTCGGCCAGCGACCCGGACGGTGAAGACGGCACGGCGTCCATTGACATGAAGGCCGGCAAGGACAGCGAGTGGTTCGACTTCGACACCTCGACCGGCGCGCTGACCTTCAAGACGCCGCCGAACCACGAAGACCCGAAAGACGGCGACACCAACAACAGCTATGTGGTCGATATCACGGCCACCGCCGGCAGCAGCACCCGCGAGCGTACCACCGAGCAGGAATTCACCATCACGGTGACCAACGCGCAGGAGCCGCCGGGCAAGCCGGCCGCGCCGACCGTGGAGACCGCAAGCGGCGGCGAGCTTTCCGTCAGCTGGGCCGCCCCGACCAATACGGGGCCCGCCATCAGCGGCTACAAGCTGCGCTACGGCACGGACGGTTCGAGCTGGACGGAAGTGACACCGGACCCGGCCACCTCGACCACCCACAAGCTCACCGAGCTGACCGACGGCACGGAATACCAGGTGCAGGTGCACGCATCGAACGCCGAGGGCGACGGGGCCTGGTCCGACTCCGGCAAAGGCACGCCCGTTACCCCGGTCGTCCCCGGGATCCTGCTCGACCCGACCGCGGTGACCGTGAACGAGGACGGGGACGGCAACACGGCCACCTACAAGGTGAAACTGGCGACCGCGCCGACGGCGGATGTGACGGTTGCCCTTACTGTCCCCAAGGATGATCCCAACGATCCCGATCTCGCCACGGTTAACCCGACCTCGCTCACCTTCACCGCCTCGAACTGGAACACGGAGCAGGAGGTCACAGTCACAGGCGTCGATGACGACATCTGGAGTTTGTTGGGCTCCCTCCAGACGACCGTAGCACACACAGCAAGCTCGACCGACACCGGCTATGACGGTCTGTCGATGTCGCTGACTGTAACGGTCGCGGAAGTGAACGGCCCGCCCGCCTTCACCGGCGATATGGAGGCTGACTTTGCCGAGAACGGCACCGGCGCGGCGCTGACCGCGGCGGCGGAAGACCCGGACGGTGAAGACACGGTCAGCCATTCCATCAAGGGCGGTAAGGACGGGAATTTCTTCAACATAAACGCCGACACCGGCGCACTGACGTTCAAATCGGTGCCGGATTTCGAGACGCCGCGGGACAGCGACGGGGACAACACCTATGTGATTGACGTTGAAGCCAAGAGCGGTGACACTATCGGCCCCTTCAGTCGCGAACTTGCCGTGACGGGGGAATTCACCATCACGGTCACCGATGTGACACCGCCGGACAAGCCGGATGCGCCGACGGTGGCAACCGCAGGCGACGGCGAGCTCGCCGTCAGTTGGACCGCCCCGACCGGTTCGCCGATCAACAGCTACAAGCTGCGGCACAGCACGGACGGCTCCACCTGGACAGAAGTGGCGCCGGACCCGGTCACCTCGACCAGCCACACCCTCGCCAATCTGGTCAATGACACGGAACATCAGGTGCAGGTGCGGGCATCGAACGTCGAGGGCGACGGCGGCTGGTCGGATTCCGGCACCGGCACGCCCGTTGCCCCGGTCGGACCGGGGATATTGCTCAATCCGGATTCAGTGGAGGTGGATGAAAACGGCGGCACGGCAACCTACACGGTGAAGCTGGCGACGGCGCCGACCGCTGATGTGACGGTCGCCGTCGATTCGGGCGACACCGCCGCCGCCACGGTTTCCACGGCCTCGCTGACCTTCACCAGCACGGACTGGGCGACGGCGCAGGAGGTCACCGTCACCGGTGTGGACGACGACGTGGCGAACGCCGGCGGCAAGCGCGAGACGACCGTCAGCCATAGCGCAAGCTCCGACGACAGCAATTACAACAGCGTAACCGCGTCACTGGATGTGGACATCCTGGAGGTGAACGGCGCCCCCACCTTCAGCGGCGAGACGACGGCCGATTTCGACGAGAACGGCACCGGCACGGCGCTGACGGTTTCGGCAAGCGATCCGGACGGCGAGGACACGGTCGCCTATGCAATCAAGAGCGGCAAGGACGGCGACAAGTTCACCATCAACACCAGCACCGGCGCGCTGACCTTCAAGGTGGCGCCGAACTACGAAGACCCGCAAGACAGCGACACGAACAACAGCTATGTGGTCGATGTCCAGGCCACCGCCGGCGCGGGCGCGCGCGCCCTGACCGCGGAGCAGGAATTCACCATCACCGTCAAGGATGTGGACGAGTCGCCGGCCAAACCGGATGCGCCGACAGTGGCGGCGGCCGGCAGCGGCGAGCTTTCCGTCAGTTGGAGTGCTCCGGGCAATACGGGGCCCGCCATCAGCGGCTACAAGCTGCGGCACAGCACGGACGGTTCCACCTGGACAGAAGTGGACCCGGACCCGGTCCCCTCGACCAGCCACACCCTCACCAGCCTGGTCAATGACACGGAATATCAGGTGCAGGTGCGGGCATCGAATGACGAGGGGGAGGGCGACTGGTCGGACTCTGCGACCGGCACGCCGCAGCCCGACAAGCCGGGGCAGGTGGCCAACCTTGTCATGACGGCCGGGGACGAGCAGGCATCGGCCGCCTGGGACGCGCCGAGCGGCACGGTCGCCGGCTACGATGTGCAAACGGCGGTCAGGGGCGAGGGCTGGGAGTCCTGTCCATCAACGATCGCACCCCTGTGCCCGGGCACCCTGGCGGTGACGAACACCTCCACGGACGTCACCGGGCTGAGCAACGGGACAGAATATGCGTTCCGGGTGCGCGCGAAGAACAGCGGCGGCGCAGGCGACTGGTCGGACACCGCATACGCCACACCGCAACCCGGCGTTCCGGGCCAGGTGACGAACCTTTCGCTGACGGCGGGCGACGGCGAGATTGACGCCACCTGGGACGTGCCGAGCGGCACGGTCACCGGCTATGACGTGGAATACAAGGAGAGCAGCGCCAGCAGTTGGACCGACGCCAGCCATACCGGCACGAACGCTTCGCACACGATCAACAGCCTGACCAACGGCACCGGCTACGATGTGCGCGTGCGCGCAAAGAACGGCAGCGGCAATGGCGTCTGGTCGGCCACCGCGAGCGCCACGCCGCAGCCGGATGCGCCGGGCCAGGTGATCAATCTCGCGCTGACAGCAGGAAATGAGCAGCTCTCGGCCACCTGGGATGTTCCGAGCGGCACGATCAGTGGCTACGATGTGGAATACAAGGAGAGCAGTGCCAGCAGTTGGACCGACGCCGGCCACTCCGGAACGACCGCCTCACACACCATCGGCAGCCTGACCAACGGCACCGGCTACGATGTGCGCGTCCGAGCCACGAACAGCGGCGGCAATGGCGCCTGGTCGGCCACGGCGAGCGCGACGCCGCAGCCGGATGCGCCGGGCCAGGTGACCAACCTGGCGCTGACGGCCGGAGATACGCAGCTCTCGGCCACCTGGGAAGTTCCGAGCGGGACGATCACCGGCTATGACGTTGAATACAAGGAGAGCAGCGCCAGCAGCTGGACCGACGCCAGCCACACGGGCACGAGCGCCTCGCATAACATCGACAGCCTGACCAACGGCACGGAATACGATGTGCGCGTCCGAGCCACGAACAGCGGCGGCAATGGCGACTGGTCCGATACCGCGAGCGCGACGCCGCAGCCCGGCGTTCCCGGTCAGGTGACCAACCTCGCGCTGACAGCAGGAGATGAGCAGCTCTCGGCCACCTGGGATGTTCCAAGCGGCACGATCACCGGCTATGACGTGGAATACAAGGAGAGCAGCGCCAGCAGCTGGACCGATGCCGGCCACACGGGCACGAACGCTTCGCACACCATCGGCAGCCTGACCAACGGCACGGAATACGATGTGCGCGTGCGCGCAAAGAACAGCGGCGGCAATGGCGACTGGTCCGACACTGCAAGCGCGACGCCGCAGCCAGGTGCGCCGGGTCAGGTGACCAACCTCGCGCTGACAGCAGGAGATGAGCAGCTATCGGCCACTTGGGATGTGCCGAGCGGGACGATCACCGGCTATGACGTGGAATACAAGGAGAGCAGCGCCAGCAGCTGGACCGATACCGGCCATACCGGCACGAACGCCTCGCACACGATCAGCAGCCTGACCAACGGCACCGGCTACGATGTGCGTGTCCGAGCCACGAACGCCGGCAGTAATGGCGCCTGGTCAGTCACCGCGAGCGCCACGCCAGGCACGGTGCCGGACGAGGTGACAGGGTTGACGCTGACGGCCGGCAACGTCGAGATCACGGCGTCGTGGACGGCTCCCGGCAATGGCGGAGCAGCCATCACAACCTACACGGTGGACTACACCGAGAGGGGCACGGGATGGGATGAGAAGGAGACCGTCACGGTCACCGCGCCCGCCACGAGCACGACGCTAACCGACCTGACTAACGGCACCGAATATGCGGTGCGCGTCAGCGCCGCGAACACCCACGGCAACGGCGACTGGTCGGACACGGCATACGCCACGCCGCAACCCGGCGTGCCGGGCCAGGTCACGAATCTCGACCTGACAGCCGGGGACGGCGAGATTGACGCCACCTGGGACGTGCCGAGCGGCACGGTCACCGGCTATGACGTGGAATACAAGGAGACCAGCGCTAGTAGCTGGACCAACGCCAACCATACCGGCACGACCGCCTCGCATAACATCGATAGTCTGACCAACGGCACGGCATACGATGTGCGCGTGCGCGCAAAGAACGGCAGCGGCAATGGCGTCTGGTCGGCCACCGCGAGCGCCACGCCGCAGCCGGAGGCGCCGGGCCAGGTGACCAACCTCGCGCTGACAACAGGAAATGAGCAGCTCTCGGCCACCTGGGAAGTTCCGAGCGGGACGATCACCGGCTATGACGTGGAATACAAGGAGAGCAGCGCCAGCAGCTGGACCGATGCCGGCCACACGGGCACGAACGCCTCGCACACCATCGGCAGCCTGACCAACGACACCGGCTACGATGTGCGCGTCCGAGCCACGAACAGCGGCGGCAATGGCGTCTGGTCGGCCACCGCGAGCGCCACGCCGCAGCCCGGGACTCCCCCTCCGGGCCAGGTGAACACCCTTTCCCTGACGGCGGGGATTGAGCAGATATCGGCGACGTGGGCTGCGCCAACCGGCGCTGTCACCGGCTATGACGTGGAATACAAGGAGAGCAGCGCCAGCAGTTGGACCGATGCCGGCCATACCGGCACGGACGCCTCGCACATCATCAACAGCCTGACCAATGGCACGGAATACAATGTGCGCGTCCGTGCGAAGAATGGCGGCGGCAATGGCGCCTGGTCGGCCACCGCGAGCGCCACGCCGCTTGCCCGCCCGGCGCGTCCGACGAATTTTGTGCTGACCCCGGATGTGAACGCGCTCGATTTCACCTTCCAGCAAGCGGGCTCTGCTGCGAGCTATGCATACATTCAGAAACATCGGAAGTTCGGCGACAGCTTCCCGTCGAGCTGGACGTTGCTGCCCGCCAGCGCCAGCGGCAATACGGTAAGCACAAGCATTTCCGGGCTGGATGCGGAGACCGCGTACAACGTTCGTGTGCGGGCGTGCGTGAATTTCGAGAACGGGAGCCGGTCCACCTGCGGCCCCGCCGCCGGGTTTGACGGAACGACGGTGGCGCCGCAGCCCGGCGTTCCCGGTCAGGTGACCAACCTTGCGCTGACAGCGGGAGATGAGCAGCTTTCGGCCACCTGGGATGCGCCGAGCGGCACGATCACCGGCTATGACGTGGAATACAGGGAGAGCAGCGCCAGCAGTTGGACGGACGCCGGCCACACGGGCACGAACGCCTCGCACACCATCGACAGCCTGACCAACGGCACGGCATACGATGTGCGCGTGCGCGCGAAGAACGACAGCGGCAATGGCGCCTGGTCCGACACCGCGAGCGCGACGCCGCAGCCGGATGCGCCAGGCCAGGTGACCAACTTGGCGCTGACAGCCGGCGACGGCGAGATCAACGCTACCTGGGATGTTCCAAGCGGCACGGTCACCGGCTATGACGTGGAATACAAGGAGAGCAGCGCCAGTAGCTGGACCGACGCCAGCCATACCGGCACGAATGCTTCGCACAGCATCGGCAGCCTGACCAACGGCACTGGCTACGATGTGCGCGTGCGCGCGAAGAATGGCGGCGGAAACGGCGACTGGTCAGCCACCGCGAGCGCCACGCCGCAGCCGGATGCGCCGGGCCAGGTGACCAACCTGGCGCTGACGGCGGGAGATGAGCAGCTCTCGGCCACCTGGGATGTTCCGAGCGGCGCGGTCACCGGCTATGACGTTGAATACAAGGAAAGCAGCGCCAGCAGCTGGACCGACGCCAGCCACTCCGGCACGGACGCCTCGCACACGATCAGCAGCCTGACCAACGGCACCGGCTACGATGTGCGCGTGCGCGCGAAGAACGGCGGCGGCAATGGCACTTGGTCCGACACCGTGAGCGCCACGCCCGTTGCGCCGCAACAACCGCCCGCCGCGCCGACAAACCTTGCCGTGACGGCCGGGAATGCGCAGGTGTCGGCCACTTGGGACGCGCCGAGCGGCACGGTCACCGGCTACGATGTGCAGACGGCGATCAGGGGCCAGGGTTGGGAATCCTGCCCGTCAACGACCGCACCCCTGTGCCCGGACACCCTGGCTGTGACGAACACCTCCACGGACGTCACCGGGCTGAGCAACGGAACGGAATATGCGTTCCGGGTGCGCGCGAAGAACACCGCTGGCGAAAGCGATTGGTCCGACACCGCATACGCCACCCCGCAATCCGGCGTGCCGGGCCAGGTCACGAATCTCGACCTGACAGCCGGGGACGGCGAGATCGACGCTACCTGGGATGTTCCGAGCGGCACGATCACCGGCTATGACGTGGAATACAAGGAGAGCAGCGCCAGCAGTTGGACCGACGCCAACCATACCGGCACGAACGCCTCGCACACCATCGACAGCCTGACCAACGGCACCGGCTACGATGTGCGCGTGCGCGCGAAGAATGACGGCGGCAATGGCGCCTGGTCGGCCACCGCAAGCGCGACGCCGCAGCCGGATGCACCGGGCCAGGTGACCAACCTTGCGCTGACGGCGGGCGACGGCGAGATCGATGCTATCTGGGATGTTCCGAGCGGCACGGTCACCGGCTACGACGTTGAATACAAGGAGAGCAGCGCCAGTAGCTGGACCGATGCCAGCCACTCCGGAACGACCGCCTCACACAGCATCGGCAGCCTGACCAACGGCACTGGCTACGATGTGCGTGTCCGAGCCACGAACAGCGGCGGCAATGGCGCCTGGTCGGCCACCGCGAGCGCCACGCCGCAGCCGGAGGCGCCGGGGCAGGTGACCAACCTTTCGCTGACGGCGGGCGACGGCGAGATCGACGCCACCTGGGATGTTCCGAGCGGGACGATCACCGGCTATGACGTGGAATACAAGGAGAGCAGCGCCAGCAGCTGGACCGACGCCCAGCACAGCGGCACGGACGCCTCGCACACCATCAACAGCCTGACCAACGGCACCGGCTACGATGTGCGCGTGCGCGCGAAGAATGGCGGCGGCAATGGCGACTGGTCCGACACCGCGAGCGCGACGCCCGTCGCGCCGCAACAACCGCCCGCCGCGCCGACAAACCTTTCCATGACGGCCGGGAATGCGCAGGCATCGGCCACCTGGACCGCCCCGACCGGCACGGTCACCGGCTACGATGTGCAGACGGCGATCAGGGGCCAGGGCTGGGAGTCCTGTCCCTCCACCTCCGCGCCCCTGTGCCCGGACATACTGACGGTGACGAGCACGTCCGCAGACATCACCGGGCTGAGCAATGCGACGGAATATGCGTTCCGGGTGCGCGCGAAGAACACCGCTGGCGAAAGCGATTGGTCCGACACCGCATACGCCACCCCGCAACCCGGCGTGCCGGGCCAGGTCACGAATCTCGACCTGACAGCCGGGGACGGCGAGATCGACGCCACCTGGGATGTTCCGAGCGGGACGATCACCGGCTATGACGTGGAATATAAGGAGAGCAGCGCCAGTAGCTGGACGGACGCCAGTCACACCGGCATGAACGCCTCGCACACCATCGGCAGCCTGACCAATGGCACGGAATACGATGTGCGCGTGCGCGCGAAGAATGGCGGCGGCAATGGCGCCTGGTCCGACACCGCGAGCGCGACGCCGCAGCTGGATGCGCCGGGGCAGGTGACCAACCTGGCGCTGACGGCGGGCGACGGCGAGATTGACGCCAGCTGGGATGTTCCGAGCGGGACGATCACCGGCTATGACGTTGAATACAAGGAGAGCGGCGTCAGCAGCTGGACCGATGCCGGCCACTCGGGCACGACCGCGTCGCACACCATCGACAGCCTGACCAATGGCACGGCATACGATGTGCGCGTGCGCGCGAAGAATGGCGGCGGCAATGGCGCCTGGTCGGCCACCGCGAGTGCCACGCCGCAGCCGGGTGCTCCGGGGCAGGTGACCAACCTCGCGCTGACAGCCGGGGACGGCGAGATCGACGCTACCTGGGATGTTCCGAGCGGCACGGTCACCGGCTATGACGTGGAATACAAGGAGAGCAGCGCCAGCAGCTGGACCGACGCCGGCCATACCGGCACGAATGCTTCGCACACCATCGATAGCCTGACCAATGGCACGGAATACGATGTGCGCGTGCGCGCGAAGAATGGCGGCGGCAATGGCGCCTGGTCCGACACCGCGAGCGCAACGCCCGTCGCGCCGCAACAACCGCCCGCCGCGCCGACAAACCTTTCCATGACGGCTGGGAATGCGCAGGCATCGGCCACTTGGGACGCGCCAAGCGGCACGGTCACTGAATACGATGTGCAGACGGCAATCAGGGGCCAGGGTTGGGAGTCCTGTCCCTCCACCTCCGCGCCCCTGTGCCCGGGCACCCTGACGGTGACGAGCACGTCCGCAGACATCACCGGCCTCAGCAACGGGACGGAATATGCGTTCCGGGTGCGCGCCAAGAACAGCGCCGGCGACGGCGCCTGGTCGGAATCTGCATACGCCACCCCGCAGCCCGGCGTGCCCGGTCAGGTGACGAATCTCAGCCTGACGGCGGGCGACGGCGAGATCGACGCCACCTGGGACGTGCCGAGCGGGACGATCACCGGCTATGATGTGGAATACAAGGAGAGCAGCGCCGGCAGCTGGACCGACGCCAACCATAGCGGCACGAGTGCCTCGCACACCATCGACAGCCTGACCAATGGCACGGCATACGATGTGCGCGTGCGCGCGAAGAATGGCGGCGGCAATGGCGCCTGGTCGGCCACCGCCAGCGCCACGCCGCAGCCGGGTGCTCCGGGGCAGGTGACCAACCTCGCGCTGACAGCCGGGGACGGCGAGATCGACGCTACCTGGGATGTCCCGAGCGGCACGATCACCGGCTATGACGTGGAATACAAGGAGAGCAGCGCCAGCAGCTGGACCGATGCCGGCCACTCCGGCACGGACGCCTCGCACAGCATCGACAGCCTGACCAATGGCACCGGCTACGATGTGCGCGTGCGCGCAAAGAACAGCAGCGGCAATGGCGCCTGGTCCGGCACCGCGAGCGCGACGCCGCAGCCGGGTGCGCCGGGCCAGGTGACCAACCTTTCGCTGACGGCGGGAGATGAGCAGCTCTCGGCCACGTGGGATGTTCCGAGCGGGACGATCACCGGCTACGACGTGGAATACAAGGAGAGCAGCACCAGCAGTTGGACCGACGCCGGCCATACCGGCACGAGTGCCTCGCACAGCATCGGCAGCCTGACCAACGGCACCGGCTACGATGTGCGCGTGCGCGCGAAGAACAGCAGCGGCAATGGCGCTTGGTCCGACACCGCGAGCGCGACGCCCGTCGCGCCGCAACAACCGCCCGCCGCGCCGATAAACCTTGCCATGACGGCCGGGAATGCGCAGGCATCGGCCACCTGGACTGCCCCGACCGGCACGGTCACCGGCTACGATGTGCAGACGGCGATCAGGGGCCAGGGCTGGGAGTCCTGTCCCTCCACCTCCGCGCCCCTGTGCCCGGGCACCCTGACGGTGACGAGCACGTCCGCAGACATCACCGGCCTCAGCAACGGGACGGAGTATGCGTTCCGGGTGCGCGCCAAGAACAGCGCCGGCGACGGCGCCTGGTCGGAATCTGCATACGCCACACCCACACCCGCACCCGGCGTTCCGGGCCAGGTGACGAACCTCGCGCTGACGGCGGGACACCGCCGGATAACAGCCACCTGGAGTGTGCCGAGCGGCACGGTGACCGGCTACGACGTAGAGTACAAGCGGAGCAGCGACAGTTATTGGACGGACGCCGGCCACACGGGTACGAACGCTCGGCTCACAATCACCGGCCTGACCAACGGCACTACATACGAGGTGCGTGTGCGCGCCGCGAACGGCAGTATCAAGGGCGCCTGGTCGGACATCGCGAGCGCCACACCCCGGTCTGGACCGGGGGTCAGCCAACTTCAGAGCCAGATGACAGCGACCGCAACCGCGCAGGACGGCGGCGTGCGGGTGTCATGGTCGGCTCCCGTGGAGGGCGGCCCGCCGGTCGCCGGCTACGCGGTGCAGACGGCGGTCAAGGGCCGGGGCTGGAGTTCCTGCCCGTCGACCGCCGCGCCGACCTGCCCGGATGTCATGGCAGTGACCGCCGCCTCGACCGAGGTCGCGGGACTGAGCAACGGCATGGCCTATGCCTTCCGGGTGCGGGCGACGGACGCGCAGGGCGCGGGTCCGTGGTCGCCGACGGCCTATGCCACACCGCAGGCGGGTCCGGACATGGCCGGCAAGACGCCGCAAGCGAAGCCGGAGGGCCAGGCTGAGGCGCTGCAACCGACGCCCGAACCGCAGGTGCAGGCGCTGCAGGCGAATGCCTCTCCGGTCGCCGCGACAGCGCCGGTGACGCCGCCCGACACGGAGGCGCCGACGGTGGCGCTCGCCCTCGCCGAGGGGGGCGAGACCCCGGCCCTGGCGCCGTTCTCCATCGTGGTGACCTTCAGCGAGAAGGTGACCGGTTTCGCCCTCGACGATCTCTCGGTGGCGCATGGCAGGGCCTCGGCGCTCTCCGGCTCGGGCGCGTCATACACGGCGACGATCACGCCCGAAGAGGGGTATGCGGGCGACCTGACCATAGATATTGCAGCCGGCGCGGCGCGGGACCCGGCCGGCAATGCGAGCCGGGCGGCAGGGACGCTTGCCGTCGCGGTAGCGCCCCCCGTCACCAGACCGACGGGCCTCGCGGCCCGCACCACGGCCGGGACGGCGTGGCGGACGCTGGACCTCTCCTTCGATGCGCCGCCCGCCTATATGCGCTGGGTGGCGGCGAACAGCCAGGTGCGGGTGCTGGCGATGACGGAGGGTGCGCAGCGCACGGCGTGGACACCGCTCGAGGGTGTCTCGGTGCGGGACGGCATGGTGCATGGCTCAACCCCTGCGGGTCTTGCGGCGGGCCAGGTCTTCGAGGTGGAGGTGCGCTATTGCGGCGAGACGGTCTCGAACGCCGGGTGCGGCGAGGCCTCGGACCGGGTGTATGGGGCGACGCCTGCGTCGGCGCCCACCGATGCGCAAGCCGTAGCGACGGCCTCGGGGACGGCGCTACAGCTCACCTGGCGCATTGAGCCTGTTGGCGACGGGAACCGGCATGCGGCCTGGGAGATCGGCTGGAGCGCGGATCCCGGCGCCACCGCGCCCGAGACCCTGCTGTCTTCGGTTCCGGCCTTCGGGGAGACGGCGGCGGAGATCGAGGGGCTTGCAGCCGATGCCCGGTATCGCCTGTTCGTGCGCAGCGTGATCGACTGGCGGGGCGAGCGTCTGTTCGCCTCGTCCTGGGCCGCGGCGGCGGGGGCCACGTCGGTGCCGGCGGCAGGTCTTGCGGGCGCGGCGCTGAAGACGGCGCTGACCGGCCAGGCGCGGCGTCTGCTGGAAGACGCCTCGGATGTCATCGGGCGGCGTCTGTTCTCGACGGGGAGCGCGAATGCGCCGCTCACAGCCTTTGCCGGCCTGTTCGGCGCGCCGGGTCCGGGGGACTGCCCGATGGAGGACAGTCTCGGGGCGTGCGCCGCGCAGGCCGTCGGGGAGCAGCAGGACCGCTTGAGTCTTGCCGACCGCCGCCTTGGCATCGGACAGGACGATGCGGGCAGCCTCGACTGGTCCGGCAGCTTTGGGGATCTGCGCGAGCGGATGCGGAGCCAGGGGTTTGCGGTGTCGCTGAACGGGTCTGCGGCTGACGGGCCTGCTTCTGATGGGGACATCGCGCTGACGCTGTGGGGCGGCGGCGGGCCTGCTGCCGACGGCGGCTCCGGTTCCGTGTTCTGGGGCATGGATGCGGGCATGGGCGAGCGCTGGACGGCAGGCCTTGCCTTCTCTGGCAGCGATGCGTCCTCGTCCCGGGCGTTGCCGCGGAGCGGGGCCCATGCATCGGGGCTTGTCGAGAGCGAGGTGACGGCGGTCTATCCCTATGCGCGGGGTCTGTTCGCCGGCGGTCTTGAGCTGTGGAGCGTCGGGGGCTGGGGCGCGGGCCGGTTTGCGAGCCAGTGGTCGGACGCGTTGGCGCCGGATGCGTCTGCGCGTCTTGAGGGCGATCTTGGCTTCAGCATGGGCCTTGTGGGCGCGGAGCGCCCGCTCTACGAGGCGGATGGTCTGAGCCTGACGGCGCTGGGCGATGCGGGCTGGTCCAGGCTTGCGGCTTCCGGCGATGAGGAGATGGACGTCCTTGTCCATCGCACCCGCATGGGCCTCGAGGGCCGCTATGCGTCCGGGGACGGGTCAGTGACCTCGTCATTCCGGGCGAGTGCGCGCATGGACGGCGGCGAGGAGTCGGCGCAGGGCGTGGAGCTCGCCGGCGCTTTGGGCCATGTCCGGGGGCGCTGGGAGACGGGCCTCGAGGGCCGCTGGTATGAGGCCGATGCGGCGCTGACAGGGCTTCGCGAGCAGGGTGTGCGGGCGGTGCTCGCGCTGCGTCCGCAGGGTGACGGCACGGGCCTCGGGCTGACGCTGTCGCCTGGCTGGGGCACGGCCGCGATTGGCGGCGACGGACTTCTGGCCGCGTTCACCGACGCCGGCGAGACGGCCGCCGCGCCTGCGCTGCGCCTGGACG
Organism: Alphaproteobacteria bacterium; assembly: GCA_965200785.1. Lineage (GTDB taxonomy): Bacteria > Pseudomonadota > Alphaproteobacteria > Bin95 > Bin95 > Bin95. Next base: position 1,006,691 of record CBDAVA010000003.1, read on the forward strand.
GTCGTGTGTCATGGGGTGCGCGGATCGGCGGCTGGCATGTTCTGCGCCCTTATGCGGAGTTCTCGCTTGACGCGGCGTCGTCCCGCCATCTGCGCGGCGGTGTTGCACTGGAAGGCCCGATGCGGACGGGTCTGACGGTGGAGCGCCGGGAGAACGCCGCCGGCCCCGCCGAGCACGGCATCATGCTCAGGCTCGATATGAGCTTCTGAGGAACGGGGAACGCAGGCGGCTTCTTGTCCGCAGTCGGTTGATGCAGCCGTATCGCGGGCGGCAGGCAAGGACATTGCCTGCACGGGGCCCCTGCTCTCCCCTGTCACCCCCGCCTCCGGGGGTGACAGGGGAACGCCGTAATGAGCCCAAATGTTAAACCGAGACACGACCATCACCTGATCAAACTCGTCAAAACCCGTATGTCGATTGAATCCAGAGTCTTTATGCGGCCGGCGGAAACCGTCTAGGGTGTGGGCGGATGAGAAATATGGAGACCACCCCGCATGAGTGCCGAGCAATTGGCGGCGTTGAACGCCGCGCTCCGTGAACGCGGCAAGCCGGATAACCCCACAGTCGCCGAAATGCGGGCGCGCATCGAGGAAGTCGGCGAGCGTTTTCCGGCCCCGGAGGCGGCGGAGGTCGTTGCCGTCACGGTTGCCGGCCGGCCGGCGGAATGGGTCGCCGCGCCCGGCTCGCATGCGGACCGCGCTGTGCTTTATCTGCATGGCGGCGGCTATGTCATCGGCTCCTGCAATACGCACCGCAATCTTGCCTATAACCTGTCCGCCGCATCGAAGGCGCGGGTGCTGCTGCTCGACTACCGCCTCGCGCCCGAAGAGCCTTTCCCGGCGCCGGTGGAGGATGCGGTCGGCGCCTATGGCTGGCTGCTCGACCAGGGCTTCGCCCCCGCCCGGCTCGCCGTGGCGGGCGATTCGGCCGGCGGCGGGTTGACCGTCGCTGCGCTGGTCGCATTGCGCTATCGCGGCCAGCCGCTGCCGGCGGCCGGCCTCTGTCTGTCGCCCTGGGTCGATATGGAAGGCGTCGGCGCCTCGATGGCGGCCAAGGCGGACGAAGACCCCTCGCTCAATCAGGACCTGCTGCTCTGGTTCTCGGAACGCTACCTGGCCGGCGCAGACCCGCGCGCGCCGCTCGCCGCGCCGATCTATGCCGACCTGGCGGGGCTGCCGCCGCTTCTGGTCCAGGTCGGCACGGCCGAGGTGCTGCTGGACGACTCGCTTCGGCTTGTTGAACGCGCGCGGGCGGCGGGCGTCGATGTCAGCCTGGATATCGCGCATGACATGATCCATGTCTGGCACCTGTTCGCGCCGATCCTGGACGAGGCGGGAGAAGCCATAGCGCGGGCCGGGGCCTTTCTGCGCGGGCGGATGCGGTGATCGGCCAGAGCCTGCCGCGCTTCGAGGATGCGGCGCTGCTGACCGGGCGCGGACGCTTCATCGACGATATCGACCTCGCCGGGCAGGCATGGGTGCACTTCGTGCGCTGCCCCCATGCCCATGCCGAAATTCTGGCGGTGGACGACCGGGAGGCGATGGCCGCGCCGGGCGCGGTCGCCTTGCTGCGCAGCGGCCTGGAGACGGGGCCGCTCGACAACCGCTCGCCGGTGCGCGGCCGGGACGGCGAACCGCTGGTGCCGCCGCCATATCCCGCAATGGCCGGCAAGCGGGCGCGCCATGCCGGCGAGATTGTCGCCATTGCCGTGGCTGAGACGGCAATGGCCGCGCGCGACATGGCCGAGGCGCTTGCCGTGGCCTACCGCCCGCTGCCGGCGGCGGAGATCGAACCGCTGCTGGAATGGGCGACCGGCGATACCGTCGAGGTGGCGGCGCGTTTCGCCCGGGCGGCGCACCGCATCCGGCTTGTGCTGGCGAACAACCGTGTGAGCGCGGCGCCGCTGGAGACGCGCGGCGCGATTGCGGAATGGGATGCGCGCGGCCGGCGCTATACCGTCATCGCGCCGACCCAGGGGCCGGGCCCGGTGCAGGAAGCGCTCGCCCGGGCGCTCGGCGCGGCGCGGGCGGATATACGGGTCATCACCCCCGATGTGGGCGGCGGCTTCGGCATGAAGAACGGGGTCTTCCCCGAACAGATATTGATGGCGGCCGCAGCCCGGAAACTCGGACGGCCGCTCAAATGGATCGACGAACGCTCCGACGCCTTTGTCTCCGACTATCACGCCCGCGACCATGAAACCGAAGCCGAACTGGCGCTCGATGCAGAGGGGCGTTTCCTCGCGATCCGGACCTGGACCCGCTCGGATCTCGGCGCCTACGCCACCGGGTCCGGCCCGGTCATCCCGACGGACGGCGGCTCGCGGATGCTGGCGAATGTGTACCGCATTCCGGCGGTGTATGCCGAGACCGTCTGCCGGCTGAGCCATACCACGCCCATCGCCGCCTATCGGGGCGCCGGCAAGCCGGAATACGGCTATATCGTCGAGCGCCTCGTGGATGAAGCGGCGCGCCGGCTCGCCATCGACCCGGCGGAACTGCGCCGGCGCAACATGATCCGCCCGGAGGAGATGCCCTGGCGCACGCCGACGGGCCTCGTCTATGACAGCGGCGATTTCGCCGGCAATCTCGACGCGGCGCTCGCGCTTGCGGACCGCGCCGGCTTTGCAGCAAGGCGGGGGGAGAGCGAGGCTGCGGGGCGGCTGCGCGGCTTCGGGTTTGCATCCTATACCGAGCCGGACGGCTACAAGGACGGGCGGGTGGCGATGCGCTTCGACGAGGAAGGGCTGCTGACCGTCACGCTCACCGCATCCAGCAACGGCCAGGGTTACGCAACGACCTTCTCCCAGATCGCCGCCGACCGCCTGGGCTTGCCGGTGGCGGCTGTGCGGGTGCTGACTGGCGACAGCGACATTGTGGGGCGCGGCAGCGGCGCGGGCGGCTCGCGCGTGACCACTGTGGCCGGCGCGGCGATGGTCCGGGCGGGCGAGCGCATCGTCGAGAAGGGTCGGCGTATCGCCGCCGCCATGCTGGAGGCAAGCGAGGACGACATCGCCTTCGAGCGCGGCGCTTTCCAGGTGGTCGGCACCGACAGGCAGGTCGGGCTGCAGCAGGTGGCGGCGGCCAGTTTCAACCCGGCCTTCCTGGAGGAAGACATGGATATGGGGCTGGAGGCGGCGGGGCATTTCACCGCCCGCACCTACAGCTTCCCCAACGGAACCCATGTCGCCGAGGTCGAGATCGATCCCGAGACCGGAAGGATTACGCTGGAGCGCTACAGCCTGGTCAATGATGCCGGCGCGGTCGTGAACCCGATGCTGCTGGACGGCCAGTTGCACGGCGGCATCGCGCAAGGACTGGGCCAGGCGCTGATGGAGCATATGGTTTACGACCCGGCGACAGGCCAGCTGCTCTCCGGATCCTTCATGGATTACGCCTTGCCGCGTGCTGCAGACCTGCCGGCCTTTGCCCTGGAGCCGCGCCCGACGCCCTGTCTCACCAACCCGCTGGGCGTCAAGGGCGTGGGCGAAAGCGGCACCACGGCCGCCTTGCCGGCGGCGATGAACGCGGTGGCGGATGCGCTCGCTTCGGCCGGCGCCCCATGCGTGCAGATGCCGGCCACGCCCGAACGCGTCTGGCGCGCCCTCCGGGGCCGGGGGGCGGAGCCGAAGTAACAGACATCCACCGCTGTTATCGGTCCGGCCCGTGGGGGATCAGCGCCTCGCCGGCGCGGGACCGCCGGATAATGCGGGTGAGCAGCAGCACTGGCAGCACGCCCGTCAACACAATGGCGAGCGCCGGGAGGGCGCATTCCTCCAGCAGTTCGTCGGAAGCATATTGATAGACATTGGTCGCCAGCGTCTCGTAGTTGAACGGCCGGAGGATCAGTGTCATCGGCAGCTCCTTCATCGAGTCGACAAAGACCAGCAGCCCGCCGGTCAGCACACTGCCGCGCACGATGGGCAGATGCACCCGGCGCAATCGGGAGAACGGCCCGTGGCCGAGCGTGCGCGCCACGCTGTCGATATTCGGCGTCACCTTGGACAGTCCGGCGTCGATGGTGCCGTAGGCCAGCGCCAGAAAGCGCACGGTGAGCGCAGCCGAGACTGCGAACAGCGTGCCGCTGAACAACAGCCCTGTCGAGACGCCGAACTCGACGCGGGCGAAGGCGTCGATGCCCCGGTCGAGGGCGGCGAGGGGAAGCATCACGCCAAGCGCAAGCACGGCGCCCGGCACGGCATAGCCGAGCGAAACGAAGCGCGCCGCGCCCTGCGCCAGCGGGGGCGCGCCGGCCCGCGCTCCATAAGCCAGCACAACCCCGAACACCGAAGCCGCAAGCGCCGCAATGCCGGCGAGCATGAGGCTGTGTTCGGCAAGGCGCAGGAAATCCGGCAGGCCGTCCGGCTGCCAGGCGGTCACCGCATACCAGGCCAGCACCGCCGAAGGCAGCAGGAAGCCCAGCAGCACCGGCAGGGCGCAGACGAGGAATGCGGCGGCGGCGGGCCAGCCGGAGAGGCGGCGCGGGCTCAGGCGCCGGTAGCGCCCGCTGGTATGGTGGAAGCCCCGCCGCCGGCGCGCGGCGCGTTCCACCCAGATCAGCCCGGCGATAACGGCCAGCAGCACCAGCGCGAGCTGCGCGGCGCCGGCGGCGTTGCCCATGTTCATCCAGACATCGAAAATGCCGACCGTGAAGGTCCGCAGCGCAAAGAACTCAACCGCTCCCAGATCGTTCAGCGTCTCCATCAGCGCCAGGATGACCCCGATGGCGACGGCCGGGCGGGCAAGCGGCAGCGCCACGCGGCGGAATGCCTGCCAGGGCGAGCAGCCGAGCGCCCGGCCTGCTTCCAGCACGCAGATATTCTGCTCGATGAAGGCGACTCTGGAGACCAGATAGACATAGGGATAGAGCACCAGCGCAAACAGCGCCACAGCGCCGCCGAGCGAACGGATTTCCGGGAACCAGTAGTCCCGTGCGCTGGTCCAGCCGAACATCGCGCGCAGAAAGCCCTGCACGACGCCCGCATATTCCAGCAGGTCGGTATAGACATAAGCGACGACATAGGCCGGCATGGCGAGCGGCAGCAGAAGCAGCCATTCGAAGGCATGGCTGCCCGGAAACCGGCACATGGTCACAAGCCAGGAGGTTGCGACGCCGATGACGGCGGTGCCAAGGGCGACGCCGAAGGCCAGAAGGAATGAATTCCAGACATAGACCGGCAATACGGTCGATACGAGGTGGCTCCAGATGTCGAGGGTCGGTGTGACCGCCGTCCAGATGACAGAGAAGATCGGCGCGGCGGCCAACGCCGCGACCGCCAGGGTCACCCAGGCCCAGCCGTCCGGTGTCGAAGCGCTCCGGAACCGCCGCGGACTACCCGCGACGGCGCCCATAAAGCTCCAGGCGGTGATCGATCAGATCGAAACCGAGCTTCTCGGCGATCCGGCTTTTCAACGCCTCGAGCTCGGCGTCGTAAAACTCCTGCACGTCTCCCGTCTCGATGTCGATCAGGTGGTCGTGATGGTCGCCGGCCTCTTCATAGCGCGCCCGCCCGCCGCCGAAATCGTGCCGGGTGAGCACATTGGCGTCCTCGAACAGTTTGAGCGTGCGATAGACGGTCGCGATAGAGATGTGCGGGTCCAGCCGGCTCGCCCGGCGATAGACGGTATCGACATCGGGATGATCGGGGCTGTCGGAGATCACCCGGGCCACGGCCCGGCGCTGGCCGGTGAGGCGCAAATGTTTCTCGCGGCACAACCTCTCGATGCTGGTTTCCTCAGCCATTCCCCACCGCCGGATACATGCGAGCAGCTATCAATACAGGCAGGCTGTCGATCGGTCAAATTGCCTAGCGGAAATGGGCGCCTATATCGCCCCGCCCATTCCTTGAAGGGCAATCAGGCGCCCGCCGCCGGACCGGGCCGAAGCAGCGCGTCCTTGCGTTGCGGGACGCATGGGCTATTGTGCCTGTGCACTCCAGCCTTGGCGCGTCCGTAATCGAGCATCTGCCTTCATTCGGACGCGCCTGACGAACCGATTGGCGCCGGCCGGTGCATCACCCGGACATCCGGTGGCCCGGCAGGCGCCGCATACGCATCCGGCTCGCAGGCTGCGTGCGGGCAATATATCGGTGCGAGCCGATGGTATCGCCGGCGCAGCGGCCGCGGGGAACACCGGTTAGAAGGGAGAACACCATGATCCGTGCATACCGTTCACGCATTGCAACCCTTGCAGCGGCCGTCGGCTTTGCCGCCGCCGCGGCCCTGCTCGCGGCCGCGCCGACGCCGGCGAAGGCCGAACTGGAGAAAGTCATCATCCGGGTCTCGGTGGATCTGCCGCCGCCGCCGCACCCGACGGCGATCGCCATGGAGTGGTTCAAGGAGCAGGTGGAGGCACAGTTCCCCGAGGGCAGCGAGGTGCGGAACTTCTACGCCGGCGCCTTGTACAAGGACCCCGACGCCATGAGCGCCATGACCCAGGGAAATCTGGAGATGGGCTGGCTGGTCTCCGGCAAGACGGCTGCAACGGACATCTGGATGAGCATTATCGGCCAGCCCGGCGTTTTGACCACGGTCGCGGCCATCCACGATCTCGAGAACCAGGCTACCGGCAAGATGCTGCTCAACCGCCTGCGCGAGAAGCACTTTATCGAGCCGTTCGGTTTCGTGGACCTGAGCTTTGCGCTCGCCATTGCCGGCAAGGAACGGCTGCTTGCGATGGACTCGTTCAAGGGCAAGAAGATCCGGACCTTCGCCGCTGCGGTGAACCCGGTGGTGGCCTCCTGGGGCGCTTCTCCGGTGGTCATGTCCTTCGGCGACGTGCCGAGTGCGCTTGAGTCCGGCGTGCTCGACGGCGTGATCACCTCCATCGGCGGCTGGCGCTCGATCACCGAGCAGACGCCGTATTACACCATCGCCGGCATTTCCACGGTGACCTTCGACAACTATTGGGTCGGCGCCAGCCAGGCGTGGTTCAACAAGCTGAACGACGAGACCCAGGCGAAGATCCGCGACCTGACCCACCAGGCCGTGAAGTATCAGAACGAACTCAACTGGTGCAACGACCAGTTCGCCATCCGCCAGTACAAGGCCGAGACGGCGGCGGATGTGGGCATCTATTCCGCAACCCCCGCGGAAGCAAAGCCCCTGCAGGAGGCCATCGGCAATAATGTCGCCGACTACCTCAAGGAGAGGCTGCCGGCGGAGGCGCATGAATGGGTGGACAGGTTCCTCAAGGAGGGCCGGGAGGCGTCGGCGCGCCTCGGCCCGGGCACCGACCCGGTTGAGAACATCGACTGCGCCCAGCATGAACCGGTGCTGAAGAAGGGATAGTCCGGGCATGCCAGCCCGGGAGAACGGGGAGGCTCGACGGGCCTCCCCGGCCCTGCCCGCATGAACCGCCTCTACTATGCCTGGCGCACGTTCCAGGAAAGGGTCGTGCAGTATGTCGCGGCGGCGCTGCTGCTCGCGCTGACGCTTCTGGCCGGACTGGAAGTCATTCGCCGCTACGTCTTCGGCGTGTCATTCGAGTGGCAGCAGGATGCGGTCACCTTCGGGATTCTTGCCGGCGTATTCCTTTTTTTCGCGATTACGCAGAGCCGCGGCGCGCATCTGCGGGTGACGATCGTGCTGATATTGCTGCGCGGGAAGGCCGGGCGGCCCGGCCGCATCGCCGCCGGCCTGTTCGAGGTTTTCGGCGCGGCAGTCGGGCTGGCGTTCTGCGCCTGGCTGGTCTGGCGCGGCCTCGAGGTCGCGGACCTGATGATCCTCCAGCAGCGCAAGACCGAGAGCTTGGCGTTCCTGCTGTGGCACTTTTTCGCTGTCTTCCTCCTCGGCATGGCGTTCCTTGCCGTGAGCCACGCTTTCCAGCTCTATCACCAGATATGCCTGCTGCTGGGCAGGGAAGGGCTGGCGGAAGGCTATGAAACACACACCGATGAAGGCTCGTTGCTCTAGATGACCGGCCCGGCGACTCACGGATCCATGCGGTCGGCATGATCGGCATGTTCCAGACTGGCAGGGCCGGAGGCCCCCAAGGAGCCCCGCACGATGGGTAGTCTGCTCGCCGGCGTCCTTGCCTTTCTCGGCTCGGGAGTCACCATCGGCATAGCCTTGGGCGCGGCCAGCGCGATCTATATCCTTTTCGATCCGCTGCTTGATGCGCGCGCTCTGTCCCAGGCCTTCTTTTCGTTCCTCGGCCATTACAGCCTGATGGCGGTTCCGCTGTTCATCTTCGCCGGCTTTCTGATGGAGCGCACCGGCATGGTGCGCCAGCTGTTCCAGTTCGCCGAGGCCCTGGTGAGCTGGGTCATCGGCGGGTTCGGTCTGGCTACGGTCACGACCTGCGTGCTGTTCAGCGCTATCTCCGGCTCGAGCGTCGCCGTCGCCTCGGCCATGAGCCTCATCACGATCCCGGAGATGCGCAAACGCAATTATCCGGACTGGCTCTCGGCGGGCATTGTGGCCTCGGGCGGCGGTATCGGCCTGCTCATTCCGCCGAGCCTGTCGCTCATCATCTACGGCATCGCGACGGAAACCTCGATCGTGCGCCTGTTCATGGCGGGCATTATCCCCGGCCTGATGTTGGCGGGCGGCATGTTCGTGCTCATCATCATCGCCGCCTGGCGAACAAAGAGCCTGAGCCGCGGTCATTTCGCCTGGAAACCCCTTTTGCGGGCAACGGCCGGGGCCCTGCCCGGCCTCGCCATGCCGGTGCTGGTGCTCGGCGGGCTTTATGGAGGGCTGTTCACGCCGACCGAAGCCGCCGCCGCGGCGTGCGGCTACGCCTTGCTCTACGGCCTGATCACGGGCCGCGGGGAGTTTCTGCGCAACCTGCTGCCCACGGCTGCGCGGGCCATGAATCTCAGTGCGGTCGTGTTCTTCCTCGTCGGAAGCGTCGGGATCTTCCAGTTCGTCGCCGCCAATCAGGCATGGCCCCAGCAACTGGCGCAGCTGGTCATCGAAATGCAGCTCGAACCATTGCCGTTCCTGTTCGGCTACATGGTGCTGCTGCTCATGCTCGGCACGTTCCTGGACGGCATCGCCATGATTCTGCTGACCGTGCCGGTGGTGTTCCCGGTCGCCACGGCGCTCGGCATCGATCCGATCCATCTGGGAATCGTGGTCACCATGGGCGTAGAGTTGAGCGTCATCACGCCGCCGGTGGGCTTCAACCTTTACGCGGTCAGCGGCATTGCCCAGATCCCCATCCAGACCGTGCTGCGCGGCGCCATGATCTTCTTCGTGTCCGATTTCATCGTGACTGTCATCATCATCCTGGTGCCGGAATTATCCACCTGGCTGCCCGCCGTGCTCGGCGGGGCATCGCCCTTCGCTTAGCGGCAGTGCTCGGCGGGGCCTCGCCCTTCGCTCAGGAAAGGTCTGAACAACGGGATTTCGGCGGATATCCGGGTTGCTCGATTGGTCCGGGGTGTATTATTGGGGGTGTATTCTGGTATTGTCGTGTATGCCGGATGGCGGGGCCCGGCCATGCCGGAGGAATCGGACAGCGACGCCTTGATTGCGCAGCGCGGTGATGCACGAGACCAGATCGCAACCCTCGGCGACCCGCGGCCCGGGTCACTGATGATAACTTCCGCAAATGCGGCAGGCCGACGGCCAGGAGGAAGAAATGTCAGCAGGATACTTTGCCGTGCGCACAGCCCGCGCCGGCATGTTCGCCGCCGCGCTGGTGATCTTTGGCGCATCGGACCTTCGCGCGGACACGACGGACGAACAGTGCCAGGACGCTTGGGCAGAGAGCGAGGCAAGCGCCACCTGCACGGACACGACCGCCGAGGCGGCCTTCGGGAACGAGTGCCAGATCCAGACCACCTGCGACAAGGAAGGCTTTCCGACGGCCGCGTCGATCACCCGGCCGCTGGACGACATTTCCGAGTTGCACAACTGCCTCGCCACGCTGACCGTGGGCCCGTGCGACGAGTCGCCCCCGGAGGACCCGCCCGAGCCAACGCCGCAGGAGGAGTGCGAGGACGCCTTTGCAGAGAGCCCTGCGGCCGGCGTCTGCGAGGTGCGGACCGTGAAGCCGCAAGGCGAGGGATATTGCTGGGTCGATGTCGACTGCACGGCGTCCAACGGGCGGACAGGCCGCGCGATCATCGTCCGGTCGGTGGAGCTGACCGCCGAGTTGCGCTATTGCGGCTCGGGCATGTTGAGCCCGGGCCTGTGTCCGGGAGAGTCGCCGCCCATGGAGGACCAGTGCTCGGACGCCTGGTCAGAGAGCCAGGCGAGCGCCACCTGCTCGGACACGACCATAACGGTCGAGCCCGGGGACGAGTGCAAGATCGAGACCACATGTGACAAGGAAGGCTTTCCGACGTCCGCGTCGATCACCCGGCCGCTGGAGAATATTTCCGAGTTGCACAACTGCCTCGCCACGCTGACCGTGGGCCCGTGCGACGACGACGGACAGCCGCCGGCCGTGCTGGGAGAGTGCCTGGACGCTTGGGGAGAAAGCCCGGCAAGCGACACCTGCGGGAACCCGACCGTCTCAATGGAGTCCGGCGGTGCGGAATGCGGCATCGCAACCACCTGCTACAAGGATGGTGGTCAGCACGCGACATCGATCACGCGGCCGCCGGCGGATATTTCCGCATTGTTGAACTGCTCCGGCACGCTGGCGATCGGCGAATGCCAGGAGAATCCGGATTGGCCGAGCCAGATGAAGCGCTGCACGGACGCCTGGGAAGAGAGCGAAGCGAGCGCCACCTGCTACGGAACAACCATAGCGCCGATCCACGGCTATGCGTGCGCGATCGAGACCTTGTGCTACGCGGATGGCACCTTGACTCCAGGGTCCATCACATGGTCGCGGGAGTATATTCCCAATCTGTACAACTGCGCCGGCGATCTCAGGGCCGCTGACAAGTGCGACGAGGAGGAGGAGCCGGAACAGGCGCCGGACCTGCTGGGACAGTGCCTGGACGCGTGGGGAGAGAGCCCGGCAAGCGACACTTGCGAGGGGGAAACGACCGTTTCATTGGAATCCGACGGCACAGAATGCGGCATCGCAACCACCTGCTACCAGAATGGCGGTCAGAACCCGACCTCGATCACGCGGCCGCTGGCGGATATTGCCACATTGTCGAACTGCTCCGGTACGTTGACGGCCGGCGAGTGTCAGGAGGATCCAAACAACCCGAGCCAGACGAAACAGTGCCAGGACGCCTGGGAAGAGAGCGAAGCGAGCGCCACCTGCCAGGGAACAACCATATTGCCGATCTACGGCTATGCGTGCACGGTCGAGACCTCGTGCTACACGGAAGACTCCCTGGTTCCTGCGTCCATCACGCTGTCGCGGGAGAATATTTCCGGGCTGACGAACTGCCTCGGCGTGCTTTACTTCGGCGCAGGCCCGTGCGGCGAGGATGACGGGTAGGACCAGGAAGAGCGCCGACCCTGCTGGCGCATTGCAGGGACGCGGCGGAAGCGGAGCGAAGCAAGCGCCGACTGTTCGGGCATAACCGTTTCGGCGGCGGTGGAGGATGCCCCCCATCCTCCACCGCCGCCGACCGGAACGTCCGAGGGAACGCTGACCTCAAACCGGGGCACTGCCGCGCTGGCGGCCGTCGTTTCAAACCGAGACACGCACCTCGCCGCCGGAAACCCGGCGGCGCCGGTGCTTCAGCAGGTATAGTTGAGGCCCAGGCGTCCACCGTCCACATAGATGGTCTCGCCGGTTATGTAGCCGGCCTTCGCCGAGGCGAGGAACGCCACGACATCGCCGATCTCGCGCGGCGACCCCATGCGCTGGAGCGGCGTGCGGGACATGGCGACCGCCATCGCCTCCGGATTGGCGTTGACGCCCGCCATCATCTCCGTGTCGATGGACCCCGGCCCGACCGCGTTGACCCGTATGCCGTGCGGGGCAAGGGCGAGCGCAGCCGCCTTGGTAAGCTGCATCACCCCGCCTTTCGAGGCGCAATAGGCCGGGATCGCCGGGATTGCGACCTGGGCGTTGATCGAGGACATGTTGACGACCGCGCCCCGGATGCCTTTCTCGACCATTGTTCTGGCGGCGCGCTGTGTGGCGATGAAGGCGCCGACCAGATTGACCCCGATGACCCTCTGAAAATCGTCGAGACTGTAGGCCAGGAAGTCTCCCGGCAGAGCGATGCCGGCATTGTTCACCAGCGTTGCGACCGGTCCGTAATCGGCCTCTACCTTGTCGAACAATGCGGCGATCGCCGCTGCATCGCCCATGTCGCAGACCAGGCCTGCGGCTCCGCCTCCAAGCCGCTCGGCGGCTGCCCGGACGCCGTCTTCCTTGATGTCCGCGAGGACCGGGCGGTGGCCGTCTTCGGCCAGCGCCTCGGCGCAGGCATAGCCTATGCCCTGCGCGCCGCCCGTTACCAGGGCGATGGGTCTGTCAGACATGGCTTTCCTCTCAACTCTCGTGTTGCGCCGGCAGCTCTGCAAGGCGTTCGGTCAGCAGGGTAAAGAAGCCGTCCGCGTCGATACGCTCCATAACGCGGGCATTCGCGGGCCGGCCGGTGCGTCCGCGCATATCACAGACCGTGCGGCCCAGGCAGTGCCCGCTGTCGATCTCGATATCGACGCGCATCTCCCGGCCGTCAAACAGGCCGGGTTCCATCAGGCAGGCAATCACGCAGGGGTCGTGAAGCGGTGCGCCGTGGTTGTAAGCGGTCATGTTCTTGGAGCCGTAAAGGTCCAGCATCCCGCAGACAGCAGCCGCGGCCTTCGTGCCGAGCGCGCGAATCGCGTCGAGTCTCGGCGGCGTTGCGATCGCCTGGTGGGTGACATCGAGCCCGATCATGGTCAGCGGCGCGCCTGCCTCGAACACCACATGCGCCGCATGGGGGTCTGCAAAGATATTGAACTCCGCCGACGCGGTGACATTGCCGGCGCCGGCAGCGCCTCCCATGGCCACGATCTCGCGCACATTGGCCAGGATCGCCGGGTTCTTGATGATGGCGAGCGCGATATTGGTGAGCGGGCCGAGCGTCGCGAGGGTGACGGGTTCGCGCGCCGCCGCGAGCGTATCAACCAGGAAATCCACCGCATGCGCCGGCTCGGCCGGACGGCTCGGCTCCGGCAGGACGGCGCCGTCGATCCCCGTCGGCCCGTGAATGCGCTCGGCGGTTACGGGACTGCGCACCATCGGGCGCGGGCATCCGGCATAGACCGGTATATCCGGCCGCCCGGCCAGGTCCCGGATCCGGCGCGCATTGCTCTCGGTCAGCGCCAGCGGGACATTGCCGGCAACGGCTGTAATGCCGAGAAGATCGAACGCATCGGGAGAGGCGAAGGCGAGCAACAGCGCGACAGCGTCGTCCTGGCCGGGGTCGCAATCGATAATCAGCGGACGCGGGTTCATGGCAGGCTCCGAATCATAGCCGTTGATGCGCAGAATGATAACGCCCCGGCAATCCGGCCGCCCCCCGATTTTCAAGGCTGGCAAGCGCTGCCGGTCTTTTGGGTGCGCGCTGTGCTGCGGCCCCGGGACGCTGCCGACGGCCTGCAGGGCTTGCGTTGCGCCCTGCATATGCCGGACAATGACCGCCTCGGGAGCCGCTCGCCATGTATGAGAAGATAACCGCCGGCCTGCGCGTCCGCGTTCGGCCGGAATATCTGGAAGACCATTCCGATCCGGCCGAGGGGCGCTATTTTTGGGCCTACCATATCGAGATCGAGAATGAAGGCGATGTCGCCGTGCAATTGCTGTCCCGTTACTGGCGGATCACCGACGGGTTCGGGCGGGCTGAAGAAGTGCGCGGCCCCGGTGTCGTCGGCAAACAGCCTGTGCTCAAACCCGGCGAGAGGTTCGGGTATTCCAGCGGCGCGCCGCTGCCAACCGCTTCCGGCTTCATGGTCGGGCGCTATCTCATGGTCCGCGAGGACGGTGAACGCTTCGAGATCGACATTCCGGCCTTTTCGCTGGACAGTCCCTGGTCGGCGCAGTCGGTCCATTGAGCTGAGGCGCCCTTCCCGTTCATGATCGATGTCAGACCGGTCTTTTTCATCATCGGGTGGTTGCTGGTCATGCTTGCCGGCGCGATGCTGCTGCCGGCTGCTGTGGAGTGGGGCCGGCCGGAGACGGAAGCGCCGGTATTCCTGATCAGCGCGGCGGTGACGCTGTTCATCGGCGGGCTGCTCGTCACGGTGTGCCGGTCGGCGCGGCCGAACGCGCAATTGCACCGGTATCTTACGCTGCGCCAGTCGTTCCTGATGGCGGTTTCGAGCTGGGTGTTCCTCAGCATTTTCGCCGCCCTGCCGCTGCTGCTGTCGGATATCGGCCTGGATGTGACCGACGCCGTGTTCGAGGCGGTTTCGGGCATTACCACCACCGGGTCGACCGTGCTCACCGGCCTCGACACCATGGCGCCCGGCATCCTGCTCTGGCGCGCCCTGCTCCAGTGGCTGGGCGGCATGGGCATCATCGTCACCGCCATAGCCGTGTCGCCGTTGCTGCGGGTCGGCGGTATGCAGATCTTCCGGATCGAATCCAGCGACCGGTCCGAAAAGGTCTTGCCCCGGGCCGCCCAGATTGCCGGCCATATCGGCGTCATCTATCTCGCCATGACGACGGTTCTTACCGCCGCGCTGTACGCCGCCGGGTTCGGCGCCCTCGACGCTGTTGTCCACGCCATGACGACCATCGCCACCGGCGGCTTCTCGACCCTTGACGGCTCGGTCGGCCAGTTCCGCAACCCGGTGGCGGAATGGATCATCATTGCGGGCATGATCGCCGGCTCTCTGCCCTTCGTCCTCTACATCCAGGCAGTGCGCGGGCGGGGCGCCCGGCTGTTTTCCGACGGCCAGGTCCAGGCGTTCCTCGGCCTTCTCGGCGTGTCGGTCGTGGTGCTTGCCGTGGCCCATTCGGTGCTTAACTCTGTGGATCCGCTCATTGCCCTGCGCCAGGTGGCCTTCAACGCGACCTCCTATATGACCGGAACAGGCTATGTGACGGCGGACTTCGCGGTCTGGGGGGGCTTCGCGCCCGCTGCCCTGTTCTGCCTCATGTTTATCGGCGGCTGCGCCGGCTCGACCACCTGCGGGATCAAGGTGTTTCGTCTTCAGGTGCTGTTCGCCGAAGCGCGCGCCCAGTTCGGCCGATTGCTGCATCCGCACGGGGTTTATGTCCCGCACTATGCCGGCAAGCCGATCCCGAACACGGTTGCGACCTCGGTGACGAGCTTCGTCTTTCTGTTCATCACCGCTTTTGCGGTGATTACCGTGGCGCTCGGCATAGCGGGGCTGGACCTCGAAACCGCCGTGTCCGGCGCGGCGACCGCCATCGCCAATGTCGGCCCCGGCCTTGGCGAGACCATCGGGCCGAACGGCAATTTCTCGTCGCTCAACGACGCCGCGAAATGGGTGCTGGTCTGCGGCATGCTGCTCGGCCGGCTGGAAGTGTTGAGCGTGTTGCTGCTGTTCACACCCCGCTTCTGGCGGTCCTGACCCAGCCTGCCGCTTTACGGCGGCGGAAGACGGACGTCGAAGCTGCATCGGCATTACGGCAAGTATCCATTCTGGTATTGGTGTGCCGGGATTATTGTCGCTCTGGCGTTTGGCGCGTTCCTCTGACATTGCGGCGGCACCGCGGCCCCGGCCCTTGCCGAGGGAGCGCAACCTCCGCCAATATTCGCCGACGCGAGATGAGGAAGGCGGCAGACCGATGGCATTCGAGATCATACCGAGCGGCGCGGCGCTCGGGGCCGAGATTCGGGGCGTGGACCTGTCGGCGCCGCTGGACGGCGAAGCCCTGGAGCGGGCCTGGTCCGACCATCTGGTGCTGCTTTTCCGGGACCAGAAACTCCGCGATGAGGACTTGCTGGCCATGGCGGAAGCCCTGGGCGGTGCGCAGGAGGCAGGGTCGCGCGCCTATTATCTCAAGGGCGGCTACGGCGTGGAGACCGGGCGCGTAAGCCGCCTGCCGGGCATCTCGATCGTCTCCAACCTGGACGAAACCGGCAAGCCGGCGCGCCGTCATGCCGGTACGGGCAGCCAGGAACTGACCTGGCATACCGACAACTCCTATGTCGAGCGCCCGCCGAAAGGCTCGATCCTCTATGCGCACAAGGTGCCGGTCCGCGGCGGCGGCGATACGTCCTTCGCAAACCAGTATGCCGCCTATGAGGGCCTGCCGGAAGCAACCCGCCGCCGCCTTCCGGGCCTGACCGTGCGGCATGATTCATCGCGCAACACCGCCGGCGGGCTTCGTCCGACCGTCACCGCGCCGGCCTCGCGGGACGAGGTTCCGGGCCCGGTCCACCCCCTGCTGCGCCGCCATCCTGTCACCGGCCGCGCCGCGCTCTATCTCGGGCGCCGCTACAAGGCGCCGTCGAGCCATATCGTCGAACTCGACGAAGCCGAAAGCGAGGCGCTGCTGGATGCGCTTTGGGCGGCCGCAACGGCCCCGGCGGTGGTCTGGACCCATGTCTGGAGGCCGGGCGATGTGCTGATCTGGGACAATCGCTGCACGATGCACAGCCGCACCGAGGTCGATCCGACCCAGCCGCGGATCCTGCACCGGACCCTGATCCGGGGAGAACGCCCGCTGGCGGCCTGAGGCCGGCCTCTCCGGTCCGGCGGCGGAGGTCTGTCGGGCCGGCTCTGCCGCTAACGCGCCTTCAGCGGCGCCGCGCCCAGGTGCATCCCCGCGTCGGAGATCAGTATTTCGCCCGTGATGTTCACATCGCCGAACAACAGCCACACCGCCGCCGCCGCCATGTCTTCGGGCGTTCCGGCCCGTTTGAGCGGCGCCGCAGCCTCTGTATTGGCGACCATCCGGTCATAGCCGTCGCCCATCTTTTCCTGCCACCAGCGGCCGGTGATGAAGCCCGGCGCCACGGTGTTGACGCGGATTTCGGGAGCCAGCGACCGGGCGAGCGACAGCGTCATGGTGTTCAGCGCGCCCTTCGACGCGGCATAGGCGATGGAACTGCCGACGCCCATGACCCCGGCGATCGACGAGGTGTTGACGATGCTGCCGCGCCCCTGGGCCTTCATTTGCGGCGCCACCGCCCGCGTCATCATGAATGTGCCCACGACATTGACGCTGTAGATGCGCAGGAAGTCGTCTGCGGAGAGGGTGTCGAAATCATTGCCCGGTCGAAAGACAGTCGTGCCGGCATTGTTGATGAGGCCGTCGATACGGCCCCAGCGGGACACGGCTTCCTGCGCGAGGCGGCGGCAATCCTCCTCGCTGGCGACATCGCCCTGCACCGCAGCGGCCTCGCCCCCCGCTTCGCGACAGGCGGCGGCGGTCGCCTCGGCCTCGTCCCGGCTGCGGGAGTAGTTGACGATGACCCTGGCGCCGTCTGCCGCCAGACGCGTCGCGGCGGCGGCCCCGACGCCGGTGCCTGCCCCCGTGACGATGACAACCCGGCCTTCCATGCCCATGCTCCCCTCCCGATTCGCAGCGCCGCCGCGGCCGGCTGCCGGCCGCATGACCCGTTGCTGCGGCGCATTCTGCACCGGTTCGCCAGCACCCGTCACCCCCGGCGCCGCCTCCTGCGGCCGAGGGTCCGGCGCTCGACAGGACAACCCAGAAGGCGTTTGCCTTGCGGCGCCGCTTGACCCGGGCGCCGGCGGGGTCGATAACACCGCCTGTTGCGGCAAGACAACGGAGCGGCACAGAGCCATGCGCGCATGCATCTTCAGCCCCGCCCGCACGGCGATGCAGCAGGGCCGGGCGCGGACGGGCATGTGGGTGGTCGAGTTCGAGCAACGCTCGGCCCGCCGAACGGAGCCGCTGATGGGCTGGACGAGCTCGGCCGATACCCGCCAGCAGGTCAGGCTGGAATTTCCGACATGCGAAGCGGCGGTCGCCTATTGCGAAAAGCACGGCTTCGACTACAGCGTGCGCGCCCGCCAGGAACGCCGCGTGCAGCCAAGAGCCTATGCGGACAATTTCCGCTGGAACCGGGTCGTCGAATGACCGGACACGCGCCCTTAGCTCAGCTGGATAGAGCAGCGGACTTCTAATCCGCAGGCCGGGGGTTCGAGTCCTCCAGGGCGCGCCAGCGGGACTGGCGTTTCGGGAGACGTTCCGCGGCGCTTAGATCGCCTCCCTTGTCGTCACCCCGGCCGGAGCGGAGAGCCGGGGTCCATCCTCCGCCGTTTCGGCCCAGCGGAAGGATCGGAGGCTGGGCCCCGGCTCAGGGCCGGGGCGACAGTAGGGGCGTCCGGGGCGACAACAGGGGGGCCGAGGCGGCGCCGGGGCGTTCGGATAATTGCCACCGGAACCAGGTTGTCGAGTGAGCAGACATGCGCGCCCCTGGCTCAGCTGGATAGAGCAGCGCTGGGCGGCCGGGTTATTTCAGGATGCGCCCTTGCGCTCTCCGACCGGGGTTATGGTGACGGCGTGGCGGCTGGTTTGGGCGCCGGCGCTGCGCAGCACGCCCTTGACGGGCGCGACATCGGCATAGTCGCGCCCGCGTGCGACTGTGATATGGCCGTCTCCCGCGGGGCAGGCATTGGTCGGGTCGTATTCGATCCATCCGGCTTCCAGGCCGCACCAGGCGCGCACCCAGGCGTGCATGGCGTCCGCGCCCTGCAGGCGCGGCCGGCCCGGCGGCGGGGTTGTGCGCAGGAAGCCGCTGACATAGCCGGCCGGGATGCCGAGCGCGCGCAGGCCAGCGATCATCGCATGGGTGAAGTCCTGGCAAACGCCGCGCCGGCGGCGAAAGGCTTCCAGAACCGGCGTATCCACGGTCGTCGCCTGCGCATCGAAAGTCATGTCGCGATGGAGCGCGAGGCCGACGGCCTCGACGGCCTCCGCTGCGCCGGCTCCGGGCTCCGCCGCCGCCCGCGCATAGTCCGCGATCTCCGGCTCGGCCGGCGCGCGCGGCGAGGCGGCGAGGAAGTGATGCGGCGCATCCGCCGCCAGCGACCGGACGGCCGCGGCCTGCCCTGCAAGCGCCGCAGCAGGCGGCGCGCCGGCCGGCGGGGCCCGGCCCGCCTCGCGCCGCACGCGGGCGGCGAGGGAATAGGCCACCTGCTCATGCGCGGCCGCAAACAGGGCGTCGATCGCTATATTGCCGAAGAAATCGCGCCGGTCGCGGCGTTCGGCGGGCGGCGGGGTGATGTCAACCGCAGCCGCCACGACATGCTGCTCGCCGGCCAGGGTCGGCGGCGTCAGGCGGAGCGTCTGGCGGCTCGCGGCCGCCGGCGCGTCGTAATGCTGATGGATCGTGAGCGCGATATCGTAGAGCACCGCCATCGGCCCCGCCTTCAGGTGAGATAGGCCCCGGAGAGCAGGTCGGACAGGCGGTCCAGCCGCCTGCCGAGCGCCGCCAGCGCCCTCCGGTCCACCATGTCCGGCGTCTGCACCGCAATGGCGGCATGGGTGCGCAGCATGGCGCGGGCCAGCGGGGACATCACGCCATGCGAGTCCGCGCCGGGCAGCAGCGCGATCAGGCCGCGCATTTCCTCCAGAAGGAACAGGATCGAGCGCGGATTCATGGTGTCGAACACCATGAGATCCACCACCATGTTGCGATGCGTGCCAAGCGAATAGCGGCGCTGATAGGTCATGATGCAGTCGCCGACTTCCATGGCGAGGTCCAGCACGCCCTCCGGCGCGTCCGGATCGGCGAAATGGGCCAGGACCGAGGCCGTGCCCGACGCCCGCTCCAGCGCCCGCCCCAGGGTGAGAAACCGCCAGCCGGTGAACCGGTACATGTTCTCATGCACCAGGCCGCTCAGGCCGGCAATGCGGTGCAGCAGGCCGGTCATCGCCCGCGCCGTATCGTCGCCGGCCCGCACGGTCCGCGCCGCCTCTTCCGCCGCTTCGTTCACCGCGCGCAGCGCCGTCCAGCCGTCGATGGAGAAGCGGTCATGCACCCGGCTGGCGCAGACCAGCGCGGCGTCCAGCGTCCGCAGCAGCCCCTGCGGCACGTTTTCGTCGGGGTCGAGCGGCAAGTCCAGAAGATAGCCGCGCAGGCCGGCCAGCAGAGGGGTGCCGCGCATCCCGGTCTCCGCCATGCGCAGATGGAAGGCGCGCAGCGACCGAATCGCCGCCTCGGCCCGCTCGACATAGCGGCCGAGCCAGAACAGATTGTCGGCGGCCCGGCTCGGCAGCGTGCCCGCCAGCGGCCGGAGATAGGCGTCGGAGGGCTGCGCCGTCATCGTATCGACGGGCACCGGCGCATCGCTCACCACCCAGATATCCGCGACCGAGCCATCCATCTGCAGCCGGTCCGGCTGCGCGGTCCTGTCGAAGCGGGCATAGCCGCCCGGCATCGCCTGCCAGCCCCGGGAGGTGCGCGCCAGAAACAGGCGCAGCGTCACCGGCCTTGCCCGGAGCGCGCCGCTCCCGAAGTCCGGCGCCGTCGAGGACGCTCCGGGCCGCGCCGCCGCCGCCCACCAGCCATCCGGGGAACCCGGCGGCGGCCCGCCCCGGCTCTCGGCGACTCGCGGCAGGAAGGCGGCCAGCGCGGGGTCCTCGAGCACGCCGGCGCCGAGCGCATTGACGCTCGACAGCCTGCCCTCGCGCAACGCCGCCACCAGACCGGGCGTGCCGATGCCGGAAGACTCCTCGAGCTCCAGCGGGTCGGCCATGCTCGCCGGGAGGCGGCGCCAGACGACGCCGAGCGGGCGCAGCCCGGCAACGGTGCGGATCATCACCGTGCCGCGTTCGACGGCAATGTCCTCGCCCTCGAACAGCATGAAACCGAGATAGCGCGCCAGATAGGCGTGCTCGAAATAGTCCACGCCGGCCGGGCCCTGCGTCAGAATGCCGACCTGTCCGCCGCCGACCCGGTCGAGCCCGCCGAGCGCATCGCGGAAGGCGCGGAAGAAGCCGGCCAGGCGGTGCACATGCGACCCGGCGAAAAGCTCCTGGAACACGCGCTGCGAGGCGAGCCGCGTTTCCAGCGCAATGCCGGCCCCCGAAGGCGCCTCCGTGCGGTCCCGCAGCACCTGCCAGCCTCCGTCCGGGCGGCGGCTGACATCAAAGGCGAGGAAATGCAGATAGCGGCCCGACGCCGGGCGGACACCGACCAGCGGGCGCAGCCAGCCGGGGCTGGCGGCAATCGGGCCTGCGGGCAGTGTCCCGTCCGCGACCAGCCGGTTCTCCCCGTAGAGATCGGCCGCAACCGCCTCCAGCAGGTCGGCCCGCCGGGCCAGCCCTGCTGCGAGGCTGCGCCAATCCGCCTCGCCCAGAATGACCGGAACCGGGCTGAACGGCCAATTGCGACCGCCCGAACCCTCCGCGCCGCGCCGGCGGAAGAACACGCCGGCGTCATGCAGATAGTGTTCGCCGCGCGCAATCCGCTGTCTGAGGTCGGGCTCGGAAAGCCCGTCAAATTCGGCGATGAAGTGCCGCCAGACCGGCCGGACCCGGCCTTCGGCGTCGAGCAGCTCGTCGAAAACGCCCGGCTCCGGCCGATAGCCGGCCAGCGCCTGCCCGCGCCCTGTCGCATACCGTTCGGTGGGGTGCAGCATGGCCCGCCCTCCGGCCCTGCGCCTCGAACCGCCGCAGGCTGGGGCGCATGTTAACCGCGTGCGGCCGAAGGCGACAGGCCCGGCGCCAAAGCCTTGTTGCGCCGGGCGGGTTCCCGTGCTTCCTTCGGTCTCCATGTTGAAGAACCTCTGGTACACCGGAGCGCCGCTCGACCGCGTCTCGCATTTGCGGGAGGACGCAGCTTGGGTGGGCGCGCGCCGGCGGGCGAAGGACACCCGGCTGGTGCCGGTTTGGCGCTCGCGTTCGTTGGTCCACACGGAAGACGACCGGGCCCTGATCCTGACCGTCGAGGAAGCCGGCGACCTGCTCGACAGCGCCCAGCAGGAAGTGGTGCTCGGGCTGGAGGGCGAGACGCTCTATATCGGCCTCGACCTCTCGCATCTCGACGACCCCTACGGCCACCCGCGCATCGATTCGGAAGGCGCGTTCGAGGATCTTCGCGAGATCGGCCCGGTCATTCCGGCGCAGGAGGGCGCGATTCTGGCCCATGCGCGCGGCATGTTGACCTGGCATCAGCGCCACCGGTTCTGCGGCGTCTGCGGCGCGCCCACCATTTCCAGCCATGCCGGCTACCAGCGCAATTGCACAAGCTGCAAGGCGCAGCATTTCCCGCGCACCGACCCGGCGGTCATCATGCTGGTCCACAAGGGCGACAACTGCCTGCTGGGGCGCACGCACCAGTTTCCGCCGCGGCGCTATTCGACGCTCGCCGGTTTTGTCGAGCCGGGCGAGAGCCTGGAGGAAGCCGTGGCGCGCGAGGTGTTCGAGGAGGCCGGCGTGCGCGTTGGCGAGGTGCGCTACATGGCGTCCCAGCCCTGGCCGTTTCCGGCGTCGCTGATGCTCGGCTTCCATGCCGAAGCGGAGGCCATGGACCTGCGCATCGACCCGGAAGAACTCGACGACGCCCGCTGGATGACGCGCGAGCAGATGGACCGGCTGGAGGATTTCGGCATGGAGCTTCCGCGCCGCGACAGCATCGCCTGGCGGCTGGTCAAGGCCTGGTTGGACGGCGTCTGACCTGCTCCCGCCACAGCACATAGAGTCCTGAAGCGACAATCAGCCCGCCGCCTGCGAGCGTCACCGCATCGGGCAGGTCGCCGAAAGCGAGCCACCCGAGCAGAACGGCCCAGAGCATTCGGGAATAGTTGAAGGGCGCGAGCAGGGCAGCTTCGGTGACGGCGAAGGCGTTGATCATCAGGAAATGCGCCCCGGCGCCGATCGCGCCGGAGAGCGCCATCCAGGCCCATGCCTGCCAGTCCGGCGTCTCCCAGACGAAGGGCATCGCCGTGCTCAGCAGCAGCGCGCCGCCCGCCGAGGTGTAGAACAGTGTCGCCAGATGGTCGTCCCGCGCCGTGATGATGCGCGTCACAAGCTGAAAGCCGGAAAAGAACACCGCGCCGATGAGCGGCAGCACCGCAGCCCAGTGCATAATGCCGAGGCCCGGGCGGATGACGACGACGACGCCGACCCAGCCGAGCAGCACGGCGGCCCAGCGGTGCGGCCCGACGCGCTCCTTCAGCACCGGCCAGGAAAGCGCCGTCATGAACAGCGGCGCGGCGAAACTGATGACCGTCGCATCGGCGAGCGCCAGATATTGCAGGCCCACAAACAGCATGGACAGCGAGCCGACCAGCAGCGCCGCCCGCAGCGCCTGCAATCCGGGATGGCGGACGCGGAGCCAGCGCCGGGGCGGGACGCCGGCGGCCAGGAAACCGGCCGCCAGAGTGACGGCGATGAAGACGAAATAGCCCCAGGCGACTTGCACGCCGCTCAACCCCGCCGCCAGATGTTTGGCGATCGCGTCCACAGCGGTGATGCCCACCATGGCGGCGAGCATCAGCGGAATGCCAAGCGAGGGGAGATGGCGTGGGCGCAAGATTTCCGCTCCGGCAAGAGCCAGCGGACTGGAATAGCGGCAATTGCCGCGCCGGGCTATGATTGCCGTGAAGAAGACGGGGACCGAAGGGAGAATTCCGCCATGGACGGGCTGCAGGTAGTATCCGGAGAAGCGGGCGCCGGCGCGGCGCAGATGAACCGCCCGATCGCCGCAATGCTGGCGGAGTTCGCCTGCGGTCTTGATGCCGGAAGCGTTCCCGACCGGGTGATGGAGCGCGCCCGGCTGCATGTCCTGGACTGTATCGGCATTGCGCTGGCTTCCACGGGCTATGATTTCGGCCGGCGGACGCTGGACGCCGTGCGGGGGATGGCGGGCGAGGGGCCGTCGCCGGTGATCGGCATGGATGTCCGCCTGCCGCTTCGCGATGCGGCGATGGTCAACGGCACGCTGATCCACGGGCTCGACTTCGACGACACCCATTCCGACGGCGTGGTCCATGCCTCGGCCTCGGCATTGTGCACCGCGCTGGCGCAGGGCTTCGCCGCCGGCGTTTCCGGGCGGGAGCTGCTGGCGGCCTATCTGGTCGGCGTCGAGGCGTCGTCGCGGATCGGGCAGGCGGCGCAGGGCGGTTTTCATGTGCGCGGGCACCATCCGACCGGCCTTGTCGGCGCGTTCGGCACGGCGCTCACGGCGGCGCGGCTCGCCGGCCTTTCGGAACAGCAGGCGGCGATGGCCCAGGGCGTCGCGCTTTCCATGGCCGCCGGCAGTCTGGAGTTCCTGAGCGACGGCGCCTGGACCAAGCGCATCCATCCCGGCTGGGCGGCCGTGGCGGGAATCACCGCCGCGGCGCTGGCGGGCGGCGGGTTCCAGGGGCCGAGCGCGCCATATGAGGGGCGCTACGGGCTCTACAACCTGCATCTGGGCGCCGGCCACGATGCGCGGCTCGACATGGCGACGGCGGGCCTGGGCGAGGTCTGGGAGCTGGAGAATGTGGCGTTCAAGCCTTATCCGGCCTGCCACTTCAACCACGCCTTCGCCGATTCGGCCCTGGCGCTCCGGCGCGGCGGCCTTCGGCCGGAGGATGTGGACAGCATCACCGGCTATCTCGCGGATGCGCAGGCCAATGTGGTCTGCCGCCCGGAAGAGACCAAGAAGCGCCCGCAGAACAGCTACGACGCCCAGTTCTCCATGCACTACACCATCGCCGCGGCGCTGATGCATGGCCGCTTCACGCTGAACGAGTTGGACCCGGATGCGATCTCCGATCCGGCAGTTCTGGCGTTGGCGGACCGGATCGATTTCGCCGTTGATCCCGACTCGGCGTTCCCGCGCTACTACTCCGGAGAGATCAGGGTGCGCACGCGCGACGGCCGCGAGCTGCGCCACCGCGAGGCATTCAACCGGGGCTCGGACGCCAACCCGCTCTCGGCGGACGACATCTGCGCCAAGTTCCGCGACAACGCCGAACGCGCGGTGAGCGCGGGGCGCGCCGAGCGCATTTTCGATGCGGTGATGACCCTGGACCGCGCACCGGACCTCGCCGCGCTCGACGCCGCGCTCTGCGAGGGTTGAGAGGCGGGCGTCGGGGGCAGCGCCGGCTTATCCTTGTTTGCCAACCGGCAGTGCCTGCCTCATGCCGGGCAGCAGCCTTGCGGTGTTTCGGGCGTCGTCGATGCCGCGATGCGGTGTGCCGCCAGGCTTGAGGCCGGCCATCGCCAGGGCCTCGGCCAGGCCGGGTTTCTTTTTCAGGCCGTAGGCGGCGGTGAAGGACTGCTTGAGGTTCAGATGACTCGATCCGAAAGGATAGCGCAGGCCGTGGCGTGTGCAGTCGAGGCGGAGTTGGTGCCGGTCATAGTCGCCCCATGAGGAGAACAGCACCGGGCCGGTGCTCCAGGCCCAGGCGGCAAAGCGCTTCAGGACTTCCGGAAAGGACGGCGCAGCGTCAACATCGGCTTGCCGGATGGAGGTCAGTTCGGTGCAGAACGGCGTCAGCACCGGATGCAGGCCCGGCCGGATGAAGCTCTGAAATTCGTCCATCGGCTGCAAGCTGCGCGGCTCGACCAGCACGGCGCCGATCTCGATGGTCTCCGTCCCCTGCCGCGCGATGCTGCCGTCGTTGGAGCAGGTTGCCTCCAGATCGACGACCAGCAGGCTGCGTATGTCGTTCATGACTTCCATCGCAACGGGTGGCCTTTCGGTTCTCGTTCCAGCAGCGGCGCCGGCCGCCTGGCCGGCAATGCGGTGAAATTGACGCCGCATCCGGGTTCCGGCACAGTATCATCCTGCACTGGCGAGAGGGCGGTCGATGGAGACGGTAAGGGTCGGGTCGGTCGAGGAGTTCGAGCCGCGCGGCAGAAAGGTGTTCGAGATTGCCGGCGAGGAGGTCGGCGTCTTCCGCCTTGATGACGGCTTCTACGCTTGGCGCAGCATGTGCCCGCACCAGGGCGGCCCGGTTTGCCAGGGCCGCATATATAACCGGGTGCAGGAGGTCCTTGACGCCGGCCGGCGGTCCCTCGGGCGCCGCTATGACGAGGAGCAGGTTCATATCGTCTGCCCGTGGCACGGGCTGGAATTCGATATCAGAACCGGGCGCCATCCCGGCAATGACGCGCTGGCGCTCCTGCCCGCAACAGTGCAGATCGTTGACGGAGAGGTCTATGTCTCCGTCTGACCTTCGGGGCCGCAATGACGCCTATGCGGGCTTCGACGAAGACGCCCGCCGGCTCTGGACGATGGCCGCGGAGGCGGTGGAGCGGGGCGAGGCGGACCGGATTTCGGACGCCGCCGTTGCCGACCTGATGACCGCGGCCGTCAAGCTCTACGCCGCCAAGGCGGATGGCGAAGCGCGCACGTTCCGCCCGCTGCACGGCCGCTATGACGAGGTGGTGACGCCGACCGAGGCGTTGACCGCCGTGACCGAATTGCTGCGCGCGCTGCGCCTCGGGCCGATGGAGTTCGGCCTGTGGTCCCGGCGGCGCCCCGAGGAATACCATCTGAGCGAGGACCGCCCGGCGGCCGCGCATGAGGAGGCCTGAGCCATGGACGCTGCTATCCGAACCGCCGGCGCAATGCCCCTGCAGGAAATGGGCGTCGAAACGGACACCCGCGACTATCTCGCCCATGCCCGCGCCCACGCCCGCAAGGCGGGCTATGCCGACTGGCTGATCGTCGATATTGACGCCCACCATGTCGAGACGGTGCATTGGCATGAGATCATCAACTATATCGAGGATCCGGTGCTGCGCCACCAGGCCTCGATTTACCAGAAGGAGCGGGTCGGAGCGCCGCCCTACGGGCTGAACGGCGACCTCGGGCTGCGCTACCAGGATGTCGGCGGGCGCATCCCGCACCAGACCGCGCAGCGCGAGAAGATCGACGAACCGGGCGCGCACCGCGATGTCGTGCTCACGCGCCGGGCGATGGAGGCGCTCTGCCTGGACTATATGGTGCTCTTCCCGACGCCCATGCTGTTCATCGGGATGCACCCGCAGGTGGAGATGGAGGTGGTGCTGTCGCGCGCCTACAACCGCTGGCTGGCGGAGAATGTGCTGTCGGCGGAGGACGGGATCGTGTCGCTGGCGGTGTTGCCGTTCAACTCGCCGGACGCCGCCTGCCGCACGGTGGAGGATTTCGGCGCCAACCCCAATGTGATCGGCTTCACCGTCACCTCGACGCGCTACAAGCCGGTGCACGCCAATGAATATATGCGCCTCTACCGCATGATCGAGGAGACCGGCAAGCCGATCGCCTTCCATGCCGGCTATCACTGGCAGGATCCGTCTCTGGCGACCTGCAACAGCTTTCTCGGGATGCACGCGCTCGGCTTCGTCTGGTGCAATCTGGTGCATATGACGAACTGGATCCTGAACGGCATTCCCGAGCGGTTCCCGAAGCTGAATAGCCTCTGGGTGGAAAGCGGACTTTCCTGGGTGCCGTTCCTGATGCAGCGGCTCGACGACCAGTATCTCATGCGCCAGAGCGAGGCGCCGCTGCTGAAGAAAATGCCGTCAGACTATATGCGCGAGAGCTGCTTCTACACCTGCCAGCCGCTGGAAAAGAGCAGCGAGGTCGGGCTGAAGGCGACGCTCGAGATGATTAATGCCGGGTCACAGCTTCTCTACGCCTCGGACTGGCCGCATTTCGACTTCGATGCGCCGCGCGCGATCTACGACATCCCCTTCCTGAATGAGGACCAGAAGCGCAATATTCTCGGCCGCAACGCCGCCCGAGTCTTCAATCTTCCGAGTAAGGCAGGAGCGCGGCGGGCGGCCTGAGGCGAAGATCGGGGTGGACGGGGCGCAGGATCGGGGTCGGGGCGGCGGTTTGACTGCATGACATAGTCTCGCGCCGCCAACGCATCCGAGGAAAGGACAGTGAACCAGAACATGTTTGCTGTTGCCTCCACTTTGGATTGCGGCCGCAATATCCTGGAAAGTCAGGGCGAAAATATGGCCGCTACCCCGCTTCGCGCGCGCCCGTCACAAGCTCAACCAGAGCATCGTAGCCGACCGCGCCGGGCTGGATCGCGTTCTTGACCAGGAAAGCCGGCGTGCCGCGGACGCCAAGCCGCTCTGCGAGCGCGCGGTTCCGGTCGATGATCGCTGTCACGGCCTCGCTTTCCATGTCGGCGCGCAGCATATCCATGTCGAGGCCGAGGCCGGCGGCCGTTTCCATGATGCGGTTCTCGTCAAGCGCGCCGGGCGCGGACAGGAGAGCGGTGTGGAACTCGGTCCATTTTCCCTGCCGGTCGGCGGCGAGCGATGCGCGGGCCGCCACCACGGACGTCTCGCCCAGGATCGGGAACTCCTTGAAGACGATGCGCAGCCGCTTGTCTTCCTTCGCCAGCGCCATCACGTCGCCCAGCACGCGCTTGCAGAAGCCGCACCGGTAGTCGAAGAACTCGACCAGCGTCACATCGCCGTCATCGGGGCCGATCACTGGGTCCCCCTCTGCGCGCGCCAGCGCCTGCCAATTGGCCTCGATATTCCGGACCTGCCGCTCCTGCCGATATTGCTCCTGCTCCGCCCACCAGACCCCGACCGCCTGGACGACCGTTTCCGTATCCTGCTGCCGGAGATATTCGACCAGTGCGGCAATATCTTCCTCCTGGTCGGCGCTGGCGGGCCGCATGGTCCAGGGCAGGCAGACGACAGCGGCGAGAAGGACGGTGAGAACGGCGCGGGAGGTCATGGGGCCAATCCCTTGTTGCGGTGTGCTGTCCCTATATGGCCGCCGGCGCCGCGCGCGACAAGCTGTATGACAGGCCGGTAATGTTCCGGGCTGGAACATTCGGGCGGGTATGTTAATTCGCTGGTGGTCAGTGAGGATCAAAAGGAGCACGACATGCGACAGATATTCGGAATGGCTTTCCTTTTCGCAATCCAGTTCCTCGCGTGGTCCGCGCACGCTGGTTTGGAAATACCTTGGCCAGTCCTGGTCTAGCGGGCGGCCGGGCCGGAAGCGGGCATTAGCGCGTCCGGCCCGCGTGCGGGGAGCGCCTGGTCGCCACCCTCCACGACAGTGAAGCGGGTTATGGCATGGGCTGCGGGCCGTTCAAAGCGCACCCCCCGGTGTTGCGGCCCGAATGAAATGCCTTCCCCGTCACCCCGGCTGGAGCGCCGGGGTCCGTCCTCCGCCGTTTCGGCCCTGCCGAGGAATCGGAGGCTGGGCCCCGGACGCTCTCGAGCATAACGCCGACCGGCTTTACGCCGGCGCAGGGCTTTCGACGCCGGATACGGCCTCCTGCGGGGCGGGGCGGCCTCCGCAGACGGGGCAGTCGGCGCGGCGTTTGAAGCGAATGACGCGTGTCGAAGGGGCCAGCGCATCGTAGAGCAACAGACGCCCGGAGAGCCCGGCGCCGATGCCGATCACCTCCTTCAGCGCCTCGACCGCCATGAGCGTGCCGACCACGCCCGCAACCGCGCCCAATATGCCGGCTTCCGAGCATGCCGGCACCGCACCCGGCGGCGGCGGCTCCGGGAAGAGGCAGCGATAGCAGGGATGCTCCGGCCCGGCATGGGGCTTGAAGGTGGACACTTGGCCGTCGAAGCGCAGCACGGCCCCGGAGACAAGCGTCCGTTCGGCGGCGGCGGCGGCGTCGTTGACGAGATAGCGGGTGGCGAAATTATCGCTGCCGTCCAGCACCAGGTCGTAGTCCCGGAAGAGGCGGGCGGCATTGGCTTCCGTCAGCCGCTCATTGTGAGTCTCGACCCGGATGGCGGGGTCGAGCGCGTGAATGGCAGCCGCCGCGCTCTCCGCCTTTGGCCGGCCGACACGCGCATTGCTGTGGATCACCTGGCGCTGAAGGTTGGAGACATCGACATCGTCGTCGTCGATGACGCCGAGCGCGCCGACGCCGGCAGCGGCAAGATACAGCAGGAGGGGCGCGCCGAGACCGCCTGCGCCGACCACCAGCGCCCGCGAGGCCAGCAGCTTCTGCTGCCCCGCCCCGCCGACCTCCGGCAGGATCAGATGGCGGGCATAGCGGTCGAGCTGGGCGTCGGTCAGCATCAGAACCGCCCGATGCTGTAGGGGGCGAGGTCGATGGCGGGCGGGCGTCCGGCGACGAGATCGGCGATATGCCGGCCGCTGATCGGCCCGGCCGTCAGCCCCAGATGCCCGTGGCCAAACGCATACCAGACATTGGGGTGGAGCATGGAGGCGCCGAGCACCGGCAGCGAATCGGGCGTGGCCGGCCGGTTGCCCATCCAGGGCGAGCCGCCTTCGGCGTCGACACCGCGGAACGCCTTGCGGGCATGGGCCCTGAGCGGCTCGACGCGCTTCCAATTGGCCGGCGCGTCCAGGCCGGCGAACTCGGCCGTGCCGGCGAGCCGAAGCCCCATCTCCATCGGCGTCGCCATGAATTTGCGCTCGAAAAAGGAAATCGGCCGGCGCGTCTCGACGCCGGACGCGGGCAGGGTGAGATGGTAGCCGCGTTCGGATTCGAGCGCGGCCCGTTCGCCGAGCGTCTCGGCAAACCCTGCCGACCAGGCTCCGGCGGCGATGACGAAACCGTCCGCCGCCACCCGTCCGCCTGTCGTGCGGACGGCCGCCGGGCGGTCGTTCACGAAGTCGATGCCGGTGGCGCGGGCCGCCAGCACCCGGCCGCCCCCCCGCGCAAAGGCTTCTGCCAGGCCGGCGGTGAGCGCGCCCGGATTGATCGAATGGGCGCCCCCGGGAAAGAAGGCCGCATGGGGGAAGATCGGCGCCAGATCCGGTTCAAGCTGGCGCAGCTCGTCGCCGGAGAGTTCGTGCACCTCGAAGCCCCGCTGCCGCTGGCCCTCCCGCTCGCGCGCCGCCGCCTGGAAGCTCCGCACGCTCTCATAGACGGTCAATGTCCCGTTCGCGCGGATGAGATCGGCGGTGCCCGCCTCGGCGGCAAGGTCGCGGTGTGCATCGAGGGCCAGGCTGTGGAGCGCCGCCATGGCGTCCATCTGTCGGCGCATCGCCTCGGGCCGCCCGGCCCTGACGAAGCGGATGAGCCAGGGCAGGAATTCCGGCAGGTGCCGCCAGCGGATGAACAGCGGCCCCAGCGGATCGAGCAGCCAGCGGGGCGCCTTCAGCATGACGCCCGGGCCGGTCTGCGGCAGGCAGGCATGGGAGCTGATCGCGCCGGCATTGCCGAACGAGGTCATGCTGCCCGGCGGCTCCGGGTCGATCAGCGTCACCGCATGGCCGTCCCGGCGGAGGCAACAGGCGGTCGCCGCGCCGACAATACCGGCGCCGATAACAGCAATATGGCGAGTCTCGCTCATGACAGCCGGCATATAGCACGGACCGGGCCGCGGCGGGAGCGGATGGACGGCTTTCGGGGCGGGGCCGGGAAAGGAGGCCGCCAGCACCTTGAAAATGACGTGTCTCGCCTATAAAGCACAAATCGGAAGGACCGGTCTGGCTGAGCCTGCCGAATGCCTGAAGCTGCATTCCCGTAGAGCGTCTCCTGCCGTTCCGGTCCCGAAGGCAGGAGCCTCGCAGATGCTTAAGCGAATGAAAGTCCGCAATTTCAAGGCATGGCGGGAAGCCGATTTGCAATTCGGCAAAGTCACTGGATTCTTCGGCACCAATAGTGCTGGAAAAAGCAGCCTCCTTCAGCTTCTCCTATTGCTTAAACAGACCAAGAATGCCACCGACCGCGGCGTGGTACTGGATTTTGGCGGTCCGACCGATCCGGTAAGTCTTGGAACATTCTCTGATGCAGTGCATCGTCATGATAATAATGAAAGAATATCCTGGACACTCGAATGGACATTGCCCGAAACCTTGAAAATATATGAACCGATGAATTCCTTTGGAAAAGTTTTTCTCCAAAATGATATAATTGAAACGACATGCGAAGTCGGTCTAGAAAAGGACAGCCCTTGCTTGTATAGATTGGGCTATAGATTCGGTGGTGCAAATTTTTCTTTGACTCATACAGACAGAAAGGAATATTCACTTGAAGCCAAAGATACGGAATTCATGTTTATACGAACCAAGGGCCGGCCATGGCCGTTATCTCAGCCTATAAAGACTCACTTATTTCCGGATGAAGCGAGATATTTATATCAAAATACTGATTTTCTCAATGATTTCGAATTGACATATGAAAAGTTCATGGATTCGATATATTATCTTGGACCTTTACGAGAATATCCCCGCCGAGAGTATCATTGGTCTGGTTCCAGTCCGGAGGATGTTGGGCAGCGCGGTGAACGAACCGTAGATGCGATACTTTCTGCCAGTAGAAATGAGGAGATGAGGAGCCTGGGATATAGAAGGAGAAGAAGACCCTTTCAAGAAATGATAGCCTATTGGTTACGAGAATTGGGACTTATTCATGAATTCAATCTTACGGAAATAGCTCAGGGGACAAACTTGTATAGGGCTATTGTGAAGACGGCTAATTCCAGCACCCCAACAGCGCTCACGGATGTTGGATTCGGTGTTTCGCAAATATTGCCAGCATTGGTTCTTTTGTATTACGTTCCCGAGGGGTCGACCGTGCTCATGGAGCAGCCGGAAATTCATCTTCATCCGGCCGTGCAGGACGGACTTGCCGATGTGATGCTCAATGTCGCTAAGACTCGCAATGTGCAGATCCTGGTGGAAAGCCATAGCGAACACCTGATGCGCCGTCTGCAACGACGTGTCGCGGAGGAGGAGGCGTCGTCGGAAGATATAAGGCTGTATTTTGTGTCCGCAGAGGATGGCCAAGCCAAGGCCGATAATTTGGTTCTCAACGAATGGGGTGAAATCGAAAATTGGCCAGATAATTTCTTTGGGGATGAGTTGGGAGAGATGGCAGCTATCGTGAAGGCATCACTGCAAAGGCGCAGGAAGGCTGGGTGATGGCTGTATTTGTTGTCGATACCAATGTTGCAGTGGTGGCAAACGGTCGAAATACTCACGCGTCCGAACGCTGCTGCAGCTCGTGTCAGGAAAAGATAATATGGTTAGTAGAAGGAGAAATTATGGCGTTGGATGATATAGGAATTATCATGGAGGAGTATGGAAGACATCTGAATTTCAGGGGTAGCCCCAGCGTTGGTGACTATTTGTTCAGACATTTGTTTAATCACCAGTATAATCGCAATCGAGTGCATAGGGTCACGGTCACTTTATGCGACGATGAGCGTAGGGGATTTCGGCAGTTGCCGGAGAATGATTTGGATTCCTCCGACAGGAAATTCCTGGCGGTGGCAGTGGTGGTGTCGGAAAAATCGGAGGCAGTGATCGTCAATGCGACTGACAGCGACTGGAGTGAGCAGAAGGAATTGATTGGCAAGCTCGGAGTGCAGGTCGAACAGCTTTGCCCGGAACATGCACAGAAGTCATGAAGACGGGGAAATGTTCGACCGGGTAGGGAGCCATTGATTCGCAAGTATCCCGCCACACCATATTGGCCGTGGTCACCAGAGCTTGGTCGCAAGGACAGCATCCATACGAACCCCATGCGTTTCGTTAACACGCCCGTTGTTGCAACAGAAAAGCTCGACGGCGGCAATACATTGCTGCATATGGGCAGGGTCTATGGCCGCAGCGTCTCCGCCCCCAGTGAAGCGGGGTGGATGGCGATGGTGAAGAAGCACCACGCCTGGAAGGTAATGGAACCTGATGTCTGGCTCTACGGCGAGGACATTTTTGGCGTGCATGGTATTGTCTACGACCCGGTGCCCGAGGATCGGACATTCTATGCTTTCGCGCTGCGGGGCAGAGCCGGCGCTTTCTCTTCCTTCGTCGAGTTGGAAGCCTATGCGGGCCGCAAGGGCCTTCCGGTCGTGCCCGTGCTGTTCAGAGGCCGTTTCGACTCGGTTGACGAGATTCGTGCATTCCTGCAGGACGCCCACAAGGAACCCTCGGCGCTCGGCGGCGAGCGGGAGGGGGTGGTGTTGCGGCTGGCCCGCGGATTTCCGGAGCGGGAATTCCCGGACAATGTCTGCAAGAGTGTTCGCGCGGGCCATGTGCAAACCGACAAGCATTGGACCCGGAACTGGCAACCCTGCCGGATTTTGCGCGGCCGGGGCTGAGGCAGCCGCCGACGGTTTGGTCCGGGGAGGAAACGGTCTAGTCTCCGCTCCGGACAGGGGAGGCGGGAGCCATGAGCGGACCGTTGTCGGGGTTTCGGATCGTCGATCTCACCAATGTGATCTCGGGGCCGATGGCGACGCAGATACTGGGCGACCAGGGCGCCGACATCATCAAGGTCGAGGCGCCTGGGGGCGACCTCACGCGCGGCGGCGGCAACCGGCAGGGCGGCCTGGCGGCGGCGTTCCTGAACAACAACCGCAACAAGCGGTCCGTGGTGCTGGACCTCAAGACGCCCGAGGGCGCGGCGTTGCTGAAGCGCCTTGCGGCGACAGCGGATGTGTTCATCCAGAACTTCCGTCCGGGCGTGGTGGAGCGGCTCGGCGTCGGCGAAGCCGATATTCGCGCGGTCAAGGCGGATATTGTCTATGTCTCGATCAGCGGTTTCGGCGAGAAGGGGCCGTTCGCGGCCAAGCCCACCTATGACCCCATCGTGCAGGCGATTTCGGGCCTCACCACCGTGCAGGCCGGCTCCGACGAGGCGCGCCCGCGCCTTGTGCGCACAATCTTGCCGGACAAGGTGACCGCGCTCACCGCCGCCCAGGCGGTCACGGCGGCGCTGCTGCATCGCGCCGCCACCGGCGAGGGGCAGCATGTCCGGGTCTCCATGCTCGATTCGGTCGTCTCGTTCCTCTGGAACTCGGACATGGGCTCGCAGACCTTCGTGGACGGGGCCGTATCGATCCAGCGTGCGGCGAGCTTCATCGATCTCATCTACGAGACCGGCGACGGCTATATGAGCGTCTCGCTGATGACGGACCGGCAATGGGAGGGTTTCTGCGCCGTCGCCGGCCGCGAGGATCTGGCGGCGGATCCGCGCTTCGCCACGCCGGCGCTGCGCGACGAAAATATCGACGAGCGCCTGGAGCTGGTGCAGGACGTGCTGCGCAGCCGCACCACGGCGGAGTGGACCGCCGCTTTCGACGCCGCGCATGTGCCCTCCGCGCCGGTGCTGACCCGCAGCCAGATGGTCGCCCATCCGCAGGTCGCCGCGAACGGCACGCTGGTGGAATACGACCACCCGCTCGCCGGGCGGCTGCGGCAGGCGCGCCCCGCAATCCGGTTCGAGGGCTCGCCCTCGGGCATCCGGCGCGGGGGTTCGGTGCTCGGCGCCGACACGCGCGAGGTGCTGGCCGAAATCGGCATGGACGAGCAGGAGATCGACGCAGCCGTCGCATCCGGCGCGGCGGGCGCCGGGTAGCCGGCGCCGGAAGGGCGTCCGGGTTTCAGAACCGGTCGGGCCGGAACGGCGCCAGGTCCACGCTGGCCGGACGGCCGGCGGCAAGCTCGGAGATGAGCTTGCCCGTAATGCCGCCCATGGTGAGGCCGAGATGGTCGTGGCCGAATGCGAAATAGACGTTGGGAAAGCGCGGCGAGCGGCCGATCACCGGTTTGGAATCGGGATGCGACGGCCGCGGACCCATCCATTCCGTGATGCGGGCGCCCTTGAGGCCGGGGAACAGGGCTTCGCCGTGGCGGCGCACCCGCGCGGCGGTCCTGGGGTCCGGCGGAGCGTCCGGGGCGGCGAACTCGGCGACGCCGCCGACCCGGATACCATCCGACATCGGCGTCACCGCGACATGCCGGTCCACCGAGATTATGCCCCCGTTCATTGCCACATCCGTTTCACGGAACATCGCGTGATAGCCGCGCTCGGCTTCCAGCGGGACCCTCGTGCCGAGCATGGCGGCCAGAGGCCGGGACCATACGCCGGCGGCAATTGCGATATTCGCAGCCGGCAAATCGCCGTCATCCATGCGCAGGGCCCGGACGCCTTCGGGGCCGATGTCGAAGCCGCGCACCGCGCTTCTTCGCAGCCGGCCGCCGCGCCGCCGGAACAGCGACGCCAGCGCCTGCACCAGCCGGAGCGGATCCACCGTGTGCGAGAAATCCGTAACACGGTAGGCGCGCACCACCCCGGGGCCGAGGCCGGGCTGCACCTGCCGCGCCTCGTCTCCGTCGAGAAGGTCCATCTGCACGCCGTTGCGCCGGCGCAGGTCAAAGGCGTAGGAGGCGGACCGGAACGACGCTTCGCTTTCAAAGGTGAACATCAGCCCGGTCCGGCTCATCAGATGCACGGCGCCAGCCTCGGCGGCCAGCGGATCGAACGCCTCATGCACCTTGTCCAGAAGGCTCTGCCTGGCGGCGGCGTTGGCCTCTACCCGGTCCCTCCGGGCGTTGGCGATGAAACGCAGGAACCACGGCAGCGCCTTCACGGCATGGCCCCATCGCAGTTTCAGCGGTGCATCGGCATCGAGCAGCATTCCCGGCGCCTTCCGGATCACGCCGGGCATGGCGGCCGGCGGGCAGGACGCCACGCCGAAACCGCCGAGATTGCCGAACGAGGCCGCCTCGCCCGGACCGCCGCGATCGACGAGCGTCACATCGAAGCCTTCATTCTGGAGATAAAGCGCGCAGCAGACGCCGACCATGCCGGCGCCGACCACCGCGAAGGACTGTCCGCTCTCCATGCCCCGGCACCCGATCCTGTGACAATCGCGCACCGTCGCATATGCCGCAGCAGAAACCAACGCGCGGCCGGGTCTCGGTTTCACATACGGATGAACGGGATGACGGATGAACGGCGCGACGACTCCAAATGCTGAACTGAGGCACTGCCCGACGCGCGGTATCTGATGCGGCGGCTGTTCTCTGCCGCCGCCCGGCGGGAAGCGGATGCGCCGGCGCGTTTTGTGGTGCCCCCGGGGAGACTCGAACTCCCACGCCCTTGCAGGCAACAGATTTTGAGTCTGCCGCGTCTACCGATTCCGCCACAGGGGCCTGTGCATGGCCGGCGGCGCACAGTAGCGCCGCCGGGCCGCTCAATCCAGCCCGAACTCCTCCCACCTGGCGGCGATACGGGCCTGGACCTCTTCGCTCATGGCGAGTTTGCGGCCCCATTCGCGCCGCGTCTCGGGCGGCCATTTGTCGGTGGCGTCGAGGCCGATCTTGGAGCCGAGGCCGCTTTCCGGGCTGGCGAAGTCGAGATAGTCGATCGGCGTATTCTCGACCAGCGTCAGGTCCCGGGCCGGGTCCATGCGCGTCGAGACCGCCCAGACGACATCCTTCCAGTCGCGCGCGTCGATATCGTCATCCACGACGATGACCCATTTTGTGTACATGAACTGGCGCAGATAGGACCACACCCCGAACATCACCCGTTTGGCATGGCCCGGATAAGCCTTGCGGATCGAGACCACGGCGACGCGGTAGGAACAGCCTTCGGGCGGCAGCCAGAAATCCCGAATCTCGGGGAACTGGGCCTGCAGCAACGGAATGAACACCTCGTTCAGGGCCTCGCCCAGCACGGAAGGCTCATCCGGCGGCCGGCCGGTATAGGTGGTCAGATAGATCGGATCCCGGCGCATGGTGACCGCCGAGACGGTGAACACCGGGAAGCGCTCGACGGCGTTGTAATAGCCGGTATGGTCGCCATAGGGCCCTTCCTCGCCATAGTCATTGAGCGACACATGGCCCTCCAGCACGATCTCGGCCTGGGCCGGCACCTTGAGCGGCACGGTCCGGCAATCGACGAGATCGAGGCGCTGGCCCGCCAGGAGGCCGGAAAACCGGTATTCCGAAAGCGTCTCGGGCAGCGGCGTCACGGCGGCGAGAATGGTGGCGGGGTCGGCGCCGATGACGGCGGCGGCGGGCAGCGGCTCCTGCTTCTCGGCCGCCCAGCGGGCATGATGGGCGGCGCCGCCGCGATGCTTCAGCCAGCGCATCAGCGTGGTGTTCCGGCCCGTGACCTGCATCCGGTAAATGCCGAGGTTGAAGTCGTCCTCGGCCGAGCGGCCCGGCCCGCGCGTGACAACCAGCGGCCAGGTAATGAGCGGCGCGGGCTCCCCCGGCCAGCAGGTCTGGATCGGGAAGCGGGCCAGGTCGATGTCTGCGCCTTCCAGCACCACCTCCTGCACGGGGCCGCGCCGCACGGAACGCGGCGCCATCGACAGCACGGTCTTCAGCAGCGGCAACATGCCCACGGCCTCGCGCCAGCCGCCGGGCGGCGCCGGCTGGCGCAGAAAGGCGAGCGTCTCGCCGACCTCCCTGAGCGCCTCCGGCTCGCGCCCCATGCCCCAGGCGACGCGCTCCACCGTGCCGAACAGATTGGCGAGCGCCGGCATTTCCCAGGACCGGCCGTCGGCGCCGCGCAGGTTCTCGAACAGCAGCGCCGGTCCGCCGGCCGCGAGCACGCGTCGGTGGATTTCCGTCACTTCCAAGTCCGGCGACACCGGCGCCCGGATACGCTTCAGGCGGCCTGCGGCCTCCAGCCGGGCCATGAAATCGCGGAGGGATCGGTCTGTCACGGGATCTGCGCGCCTCCGGTCGTTGACAGATGGACATCTTCCTCTTATCACGCCGTCCTTGCTCCGGCCCCTGCCCAGGTGGCGGAATTGGTAGACGCGCAGGTTTCAGGTACCTGTGGCCGCAAGGTCGTGGAAGTTCGAGTCTTCTCCTGGGCACCATCCCTCCCGCCGGTCGCGGCGGTATGCTAGGCTTGTCGGACGATGGCAGTCCACGTCCACCGGAACGATCTCCCCGAGAGTGTGGCTTTCGGCTCCATGGCGGCGGTCGATACCGAAACCATGGGCCTGAAGCCGTCGCGCGACCGGCTTTGCCTGGTGCAGCTCTCCGCGGGCGACGGCAACGCCCATCTGGTGCAGTTCCCTGACGGAAACTATGCGGCGCCGCGCCTGAGAGCCGTGTTGAACGACCCTGAGACGACCAAATTGTTCCACTTCGCGCGGTTCGACCTGGCTGTGCTGGAACGGTATCTGGGCGTTGCGCCGCGGCCTGTCTATTGCACCCGGACGGCCTCCAGGCTGGTCCGGACCTATACCGACCGCCACGGCCTGAAGGATCTTTGCAAGGAATTGCTCGGCATCGAAATCTCCAAGGTCCAGCAATCGTCGGATTGGGGCGCAGCGGTGCTGACTGACGCGCAGCGGCACTACGCCGCTTCTGACGTGCTCCATCTGCACCGCCTCAAGGAGCGCCTCGATTCGATGCTGGCCCGGGAAGGACGGACGGCATTGGCGGCGGCCTGCTTCGACTTCCTGCCGGTGCGCGCGCGGCTGGACCTCGCCGGTTGGGAGGAGGAGGACATCTTTGCCCATTGACGCCATGCGAGCGGCAGGCCGCCGGGTGCTTGTGCTGGAGGCGGAGGCCCTGGTGTCCCTGGCTGACAGCCTGGACGGCGAATTCACCGCCGCGGTCGATATCCTGGCCGGCTCCAGCGGCCGGGTGATCGTGACCGGCATGGGCAAGAGCGGCCATGTTGCCGCCAAGATCGCGTCAACACTCGCCTCGACCGGCACGCCGGCGCATTTCGTTCATCCCGGGGAGGCCGCGCATGGCGACCTCGGCATGATCGCGCGCGGCGATGTCGTGCTGGCGCTGTCGAACTCCGGAGGCACGGCGGAACTGGCGGCTGTCGTCGCCCATGCGGCCCGGAGCTCGGTGCCGCTGGTCGCGCTGACGGCCAGGGCGGACAGCCCGCTCGCCGAGGCGGCGCGCCTGGCGCTCGTGTTGCCGGCGGTTCCGGAAGCCTGCCCGATGGGCCTGGCTCCGACGACCTCCACCACGATGATGCTGGCGCTCGGAGATGCGCTGGCGGTGGCGCTGCTGGAACGCAAGGGTTTCTCCGTGGACGACTTCCGGGACCTGCATCCCGGCGGTTCCCTCGGCCAGAGTCTCCAGCTTGTGTCGGACATCATGCATGTCGGGGGTGCGATGCCCCTTGTCGGGCTGCGCACGGATATGGCCGAGGCGTTGTTCGAGATTTCGTCCAAGGCCTTTGGCTGCGTCGGCGTGACGGACGATGAGGGCGCGCTGGTCGGCATTGTGACCGACGGCGACCTTCGGCGGTCGATGAGCACCGACCTGCTGCAAAGACCGGTCTCGGCGATCATGACGGCGTCGCCGAAGACCATCCGCCCGCGGGCGCTGGTCGCCGAGGCGGTGGCGGCGATGAACGATGCCCAGATCACGGCGCTGTTCGTCGTCGAGACGGATGCGCCGGTCGGTATCATCCATGTGCACGATTGCCTGCGCGCCGGGGTCGCCTGAGTCGTGACGGCTCGCGGCGCCGCATATTACGCATTCGCCGGCGCGGCGCGGCGGCGGCAGGTCTCGCGATTCCACACGCCCGCTGTGAGAGTGGCGAAGATCGGGTTGCCGATCGCCGCTGCCGGCCTTCTGGCCGCCGTTTTCGCTTGGCCGGAAGTCGGGGGGATATCTTCCTCGGGCCTCAGGGAGGGCGTATCGGCGCAGGTGGAGATGACCGGGATAGAAGCCTATGGCTGGGACAAGGACCGGCCGTATTCGGTCCGCTCTGCCGGGGTCCGCCGGCTTGGTGCGGAAGGGCAGCGCTTCCTCATGGACCATCCGCAGGCCAGGGTCATCCTTCCGGACGGCGCATGGCTCGCGGGCAGCAGCGAAAGCGGTATTGTGGACTGGACGGAGCGAACCATGCAGTTGTCGGGCGCAGTCCGGCTTGATCACGAAGAAGGTTATGCGATCCGCACCGAAGCGGCCT
The DNA here is from genome assembly GCA_965200785.1 of Alphaproteobacteria bacterium. Lineage (GTDB taxonomy): Bacteria > Pseudomonadota > Alphaproteobacteria > Bin95 > Bin95 > Bin95. The sequence continues at coordinate 1,047,037 of CBDAVA010000003.1, forward strand.
TCGTGCATCTGGCGGAAAAAACCGCCGCCGGCGACCGGCCGGTGGAAGGCATAGGCAATGCCGGGCGGTTTCAGGGCGAGGGCTTCCGTATTCTGGACGGCGGCAAGAGAATCCAGCTGCTCGGCCGCTCGTCCGTTCGGTTGGATTCCGTGCCGGCGGCGGCGCAGCCATGAAACGGTTGGTGGTCGCAATATCCCTGCTCCTGGCCTCCGCATCGGCGGAGGGCTTCCAGCTCGACCTTGCGGACGGAGCCGGCGAACCATTTCAGATCGAGGCGGCGAAAAGCATCGAATGGCGGCGCGACGAGAAGGTCTATGTCGCCGAGGGCAGCGTTCGCGTCGAGCGCGGCGATATTGTGGTGGTCGCCGAGACGATCTCCGCCTACTACCGCCAGAAGGGGGCTGACGGGACCGAGGTATATCGGATCGAGGCGGTGGGAGGCGTGACGATCCAGTCCTCTGACGGGACCGCCAAAGGCGGCGAGGCGGTCTATATGCTCGACCGGGCGCTGTTCGTGCTGCGCGGCGGCGGCCTCGAATTGCAGTCGGGCGGCTATCTGTTGACGGCGCGCGACAGTCTGGAATTCGACCGGACGGAGGGCCGTGCAGCAGCGCGCGGCGCAGCGCGGGTGGTCCGGGGCGAGGAATCCGTCTCGGCCGATACCCTGCTGGTGCGCTTCGACAGCGAAGGGGGCGGCGGGTTGAAGGCGCGGCTTGTAGAGGGGTCCGGCGGCATTGAAGTCCGCTCCGGGGCCGATACGGTCACCGGCGCGCGCGGTTTCTATGACATCGAGGCGCAAAAGGCCGAAATCTGCGGCGATGCCCAGATACGCCAGGGCCCCAACCGCATGATGGGCGAATGCGCGCAGGTGGACTTCGTTTCGGGCAACAGCCGCCTGGTCGCCGGCAGCAGCGGGAGGGTGCGCGGCCTGTTCGACCCGGAAGCCGGGGAGCGTGCGCCGGAACGATGACGGAACCCGGCCTCGCCGCTTCCGGCCTCGCCAAACGCTACCGCAAACGCAGGATTCTCCGCGATGTGTCGCTTTCTGTCGGCAGGGGCGAGGCTGTCGGCCTGCTCGGACCGAACGGCGCCGGGAAGACCACATGCTTCTACATTCTGACCGGCCTGGCTGCGCCGGACCAGGGGAGCGTGAGCATAGACGGGCATGATGTCACCGGCCTGCCGCTCTATCGCCGGGCGCGGCTGGGCCTTGGCTATTTGCCGCAGGAACCGTCGATCTTTCGCGGACTGACGGTGGAGGCGAACATCCGGGCGGTGCTGGAGACGGTCGAGAGCGACCGGCGCCTTCGCAATGCGGTGCTGGAAGACCTGCTGGATGAGTTTTCCATAGGCCATTTGCGGCGCTCGCCTGCAATGGCGCTGTCCGGAGGCGAGAGGCGGCGGGTGGAGATCGCCCGCGCGCTCGCGGCGCGTCCGAACTACATCCTGCTGGATGAGCCGCTGGCCGGCATCGACCCGATCGCCGTCGGCGAGATTCGCGATCTGGTCTCGCATCTCAAGGACCGCGGCATCGGCGTGCTGATTACCGACCACAATGTGCGCGAGACGCTGGACATCGTGGACCGCGCCTACATCCTGCTGGACGGTGCCATTCTCAAGGAGGGCGTTCCGGCAGAGGTCGTCGCCGACGAGCATGTGCGCCGCATCTATCTCGGAGAGCGCTTCAGCCTCTGAATGTCTCGGCCCGCCGGGGAAACCCACCCTTCAAACCGAGACGCGACCGCCGGAGTGCGGCCCTCCGGGGCGGTATTCCTGTATAGAGGGCGCGGAAGGAAGACGGCCGCGCGGGAGGACAATGACGCCCGGACCCAGGCTGCAGCAACGCCAGGCGCAAGGGCTTGCGATGACGCCCAGATTGCAGCAGTCGATCAAGCTGCTGCAGATGGGCAGTCTCGAACTGGAAGCGTTCGTCGATTCGCAACTGGAAGAGAATCCGCTGTTGAAACGCGCCGGCGGCGGACACGGCGCGGCGGAGCCCGCCGGCGGTCCGGACGCCCGGGACAGCAATGCGGACGGCGGTTCCCGCGCCGACGACTGGTTCTCGCTCGCGCCCGGGAGCGCCGGCGGGTCCGGCCATGCCGGCTTCCGCGCCGAGGACCGTGTGGCGGCCGCGCCCAGCTTGCGGGACCGGCTCGAGACCCAGTTGATGCTCGACGTCGAGGGCGTCCTCGACCGGGCGATCGGCCGGGCCATCATCGACGCTCTCGATCCCTCGGGCTGGTTCACCGTCGATCTCGACGCCTTTGCGGGCGCCCTGGGCGCATCGCCGGAAGATGTGGAGCGTGTGCTGGCGCGCCTGCAGCAATTCGAGCCGGCGGGCCTCTTCGCCCGCTCCCTGGCCGAGTGCCTGGCGTTGCAATTGCGCGACCGCGGCCGCTTTGACCCCGCCATGGCTGCGCTTCTCGACCATCTCGACCTGCTGGCGGCGGGCCGCTTCGAAAGGCTGCGGAAGGTCTGCGGCGTCGATCAGGAAGATCTGGCCGAAATGATACGGGAGTTGCGCTCGCTCGATCCGAAACCGGCTTCGTCTGCCGGCGAAGAGGCGCCGGCCGCGCCCATTATCCCCGATATCCTGGTCCGCGCGCATGAGAGCGGCGGTTGGGCGGTCGAACTCAATGACGATGCGTTGCCGCGCGTGCTGGTGGACCGCGCCTATTGCGCGCGGGTGCGCGCGGGCGCGGCGTCGGATGCAGACCGCGAATTCCTTGCAGACCGGCTCAGCAGCGCGAACTGGCTGGTGAAGGCGTTGCACCAGCGGGCGAAAACCATGCTCAGGGTCTCTGTGGAACTGGTCCGCCAGCAGCATGTCTTCCTCGCGCGCGGCGTGCGGCATTTGCGGCCGCTGACGCTGCGGGATATCGCGGAAGCGGTCGGAGTCCATGAGAGCACGGTCAGCCGGGTGACGGCGAACAAATACATGGCGACGCCCCGCGGCCTTTTTGAACTGAAATACTTCTTTACCGCGGCCATACCGGGCCTGTCCGGGGGCGGGGCGCATTCCGCCGAGGCCGTCCGCCACCGGTTGAAGGCCCTTGTCGACGCGGAGGATCCCGGCAGCACGCTCTCCGACGACAAGCTGGTTGCGGCGATGCGAATGGAAGGCATCGACATCGCCCGGCGCACGATTGCGAAATACCGGGACGCCATGGGCATCCCGTCTTCTGCGCGCCGCCGCCGCGCAAAAGTGGAGACCGTGGCAAAAGGCCATTGACCGCGGACGGTCCGCGCCCCTAGTTTTTCTGTAGAACCGCCCGGTCCGGAGACAATGAGGAGCGGCAGGTGCGGATTTCCGTGAGCAGCAAACAGTTGGGTGTGAGCCAGAGACTCGCAGACCGGGTTCGAGCATCGCTCGAGCACTCGGTCTCCCGGTATTTCGACCGGGCAATCGACGCCCAGATCGCCTTTTCCAAGCAGGGCTCGCGCGTTCGGGCCGATGTCTCGGTCCATGCCGGGCGCGGGTTGACGGTGCAGACCCACGGCCAGGCGGCGGACCCCTGGCTTGCGTTCGGCGAGGCCGAGGAGAAGGCTGCGAAACGCCTGCGCCGCCACAAGCGCCGTCTGCGCGACCATCACCGCCGCGACGAGATCGATCTGGCCCGCAGGCCCGCAGTGCATCGGGTGCTGGACGAACCCGAGGGCACCGGCGAAGAAGCCGCAGAAGACGCACCGGCGATTATTGCGGAGATGACCGCCGATGTGCTGACGCTCAGCGTCGGCGAGGCGGTGATGCATATGGACTTTGGCGGCCAGCCCGCATTGCTGTTCCGCAATGCCTCGCATGGCGGGCTGAACATGATCTACCGGCGCGCCGACGGCAATGTCGGCTGGGTTGACCCGGACGGGCAGCCCGGCCGCGGCGGTTGACGCGGCAATGGGTGTTCTGGAGTTGGTCGGATCGGACGGCGTGGTTGCCGACCTGAAGGCCTCCAGCAAGAAACATGCCCTCGAACTGATGGCGGCCGTTGCGGCGGACAGCCTCGGGCTGAACTCGAAAGCCGTCTTTTCGGTGCTGATCGACCGGGAGAAACTGGGCAGCACCGGAGTCGGGCGCGGTATCGCGATACCGCACGCCAAGATGGCGGGCCTTGACGGCATTCACGGTTTTTTGATCCGGTCATACGAGGCCGTGCCGTTCGATGCGGTGGACGACGAGCCGGTCGATCTGTTCTTCCTGCTGCTCGCCCCTGAGAATGCCGGCGCGGAGCATTTGAAGGCTCTGGCGCGGGTGTCTCGCGCCTTGCGGGACCGGGACACGGTGAAGGCTTTGCGGGCGGCGGCCGGCGCCGCCGCCATGCGCGAGGTGCTGGAAAACCGGTAGCCCGCTGCTACCGCCTGCGCATATGCCGGGCAAGCGCCCCGGCCAGCAGCAGGCTGCACGCAGAGAGCGCCGCCATGAACCAGAACGCCCCGCCGCCAAAGCGTTCATAGAGCGGGCCCGAAAACACAAGCGCGAGGCCGGTTGCGCCGGCCATGGCGAAGGACGAATAGAGGCCCTGCGCCGTGGCCGAAATCTCGGGCGCGATATGGCGCTGGAGATATGTCATGCCGCCCAGATGCGCAGCGGCGAAGGTGAAGCCGTGCAACACCTGGATCGGCGCCAGCAGCCAGAGGTCGGTTGTGAGCGCCGTGCCTGCCCAGCGCAGCATGGCCGCGGATGCGCCGAGCGCAACCATGCCGGCAATGCCGAGCCGGTCCACAACCCGGTTGCCGAGCGCGAACAGCGCGACTTCGGACACCACCCCGACCGCCCAGAGCGGCCCGATGATGTCCTTGCCGTGTCCTGCGGCCTCCCAGTGCAGCGTGCCGAAGCCCATGAGCACGGCATGGCTGGCCATGTTGCAGGCAATGGCCGCGGCGCAGAGCAGGAACCCCGTGTCCCGAAGCAGGCGCCCGACGGCCCGCCCGGCCGCCCGGCGCGCCGCAGGCCGGGTGTCGGGCAGGGCGGCCGTTGCCGCCGCCACCAGAATGAGGCCGCCGATCATGGCGGTCATCACCGCCCCGTCGCCGCGCCCTGCCAGGGCGGCCCCTCCGGCCGTGGAGGTGAGAATGAAGGCGACCGAACCCCAGACGCGCAGCCTGCCATAATCCAGCTGCCGCGCCCGCGCGGTAAGCAGCGCGATATTGTCCGACAGCGGCAGCACGGGGCCGTGGGTGCAGGCGAAGAGCATTGCGACCAGAAACACCGGCCAGAAGCCCGCAGCCAGCGGGAAACAGGCGGCGGCCGCGACCGAGGCGGCGGCGAACCGGAGCGCATAGCGCCGTCTTTCGCCGCGCCAGTCGGCGAAGCGCATCACCGCCGGGTTGACACCGACGCGCAGCCACATGCCCGCCGCGATGACCCAGCCGATTTCGGCCGCGCCGAGGCCCCGCGATTCGAGCCAGAGCGGGAAGAAGGGCTGGTACACGCCCACCATCGCGAAATAGGCGGTATAGAAGAGTGATATGCGGAGCGCGGGGCGCGCGGTTTCCGGTATGCGCACCCGGGAGGTGCTCATGCCGGGCGGCTCCGGTATATGGAAATGCCGACAAGAGGGCCGGGAGCGGACATGAACGATTGGCGGGACGAGATTTTCGAGGCGATCAAGGCGGCCGGCGCAACGCAGGTGGCCTATGTGCCCGATGCCGGGCACAGCCGGCTGATCGAGCGGTCTATAGAAGACAACGACCTGCGCGCCGTATCGCTGACGACCGAGGAGGAGGGCGTCGCCCTGCTGGCCGGCGCATGGCTCGGCGGGGCCAGGGGCGTGCTGCTGATGCAGTCCTCCGGCGTCGGCAATTGCGTGAACATGCTTTCGCTTTCCAGGACATGCGCCTTTCCGCTCGTGATGCTGGTGACCATGCGCGGCGAATGGGGCGAATTCAATAGCTGGCAGAAGCCGATGGGCCTGTCGGCCCGGGGGCATCTGGAGCTTTGCGGCGCTGTCTGCTACCGGTGCGACCGCCCGGAAGACGTGCGGGAAACCGTCGAGACGGCGTTCCGCTTTGCCTATTACACCAACTCCATGGTCGCCGTGCTGCTGGGGCAGCGGCTGATCGGCGCCAAGATTTTCGAGGCGGCGGCATGTTGAACAGGCGGGATGTCGTGCGCCGGCTGCTGGAAGACCGGGAGGACATGCTTGTGGTCGCGGGCCTCGGCCAGCCCTGCTACGACTGCTTCGCGGCCGGCGACGACCCGCGCACCTTCTATCTGTGGGGCGCGATGGGCGGTGCGGTGCCGACGGGACTCGGGCTTGCGCTGGCGCAGCCGGGCCGCCGGGTCATGGTTGTCACCGGCGACGGCGATGCGCTGATGAGCACCGGCGCCTTGGCGACAGTCGGCGCCGAAGCGCCGGAGAACCTCTCGATCTGCATTCTCGACAATGAGCGTTACGGCGAGACCGGCGGGCAGACGACGCATACCGCCCGCGGCGCGGATCTGGCCGCGATGGCGGCCGCAGCGGGCGTGCAGGACACGCGCACAGTGCGCACGAGCGCGGAGCTCGCGGCCGCGGTCAGCGTGCTCAGGCGCGGCCCGGGGCCGGTCGCGGCGGTCGTCAAGGTCGCGCCCGAGGGCGAAGCTGGCGCACTGCCGCCGCAGGACGGGCCGCATCTGAAGCGCCGCTTCCGCAGCGCTGCGCTCGGCGTCGAAGACAAGTAGAACGCCGATGGCGCGGCTGCCGGCGGAGTTCCATCCGGCGATAGGCCGGGATGCGCAAGCCGTGGCCGGTCTGGCGCGCGAGGCCGACGGCTCCATTTGCGCCGTCTGGCTGGCGGTGATCGGCGGCCTGGCGCTGGCATTCCTGCTGTTCTTCGAACCGACCGGCCGCGACGCCCTGATGATTTACGCCAATGCCGGCGGGCTTGCGCTCTGTGCGGTGCTTGCGTTCGGGCGCTATCTCGGCTGCACTGTCCGGACGCGCCGGATTGTGGCCGTCTGGAAGCGCTCCGGCGTCGTTTTCCTGCCGGGCCCGGACGGGCTTGTGGAGTATGACGGCGCCATACACGATCCGGCTCCGCCCCCGGAGGGCGGGCAGGGGTAGAACGAGTCCAGGGAGGACGCAGGATGACCAGGCTTGCCGGCAAGGTTGCGGTGATTACCGGAGCGACGGGCGGCATCGGTTCGGCCGCGGCGCGGCTGTTCGCGGCGGAGGGCGCGCAGCTCATGCTGGTCGATCTGGCGGCGGATCGGCTGGAGGCGCTCGCGGAAGAGACCGGCGGGGCCTGGTGTGCCGCCGATGTAGCCGACTCGGCGGAGAACGAGGCGGTTGCAGCAGCCGCCGCCGAGCGCTTCGGGGGAATCGATATCGGGCTGCTGAATGCCGGCATCGAAGGGATGCTGGCGCCGATCGCCGACTATCCGGTCGAGACCTTCGACCGTGTCATGGCGGTCAATACGCGCGCCGTCTGGCTTGGCCTGAAGGCGCTGATGCCGCAGCTGGAGCGCCGCGGCGGCGGCTCTCTGGTGCTGACTTCCTCGACTGCCGGCATCCGCGCCGTGCCGGAGATGTCTGCCTATACCGCCTCCAAACATGCGGTGATCGGGTTGATGCGCTCGGCGGCCCTGGAGGGGGCGGCGTCGAATATCCGTGTCAACACCGTCAACCCCTCGCCCATCGACACCCGCATGATCGAGAGTCTGGAGGTCATGCACGGCGTGGCCGGCTCCGGCTCGAACCAGCCGCTTGCCGGCACCACGCCCCTGCGCCGCTATGGCACGCCCGAGGAGGTCGCCCGGCTGATGCTGTTCCTGGCGAGCGACGAGTCCAGCTTCTGCACCGGCGGCGTCTATATGGTCGATGGCGGCGTGTCCGCCGGCAGGCTCTGACACGGCGCGGCAGGGGCATTCTTTCGGGCGCCCTGTCCGCGTCCGCCGGGGGAAGGCGCGCTGCAAACCCGGACGTGACCGACAATTCGAGGAGGTTGACCCCGTTGTGAGACCGTATTCCGCTGCTGCCGGGTGGCGCGAGCCGCCGCGTTATCCCGACCCGCTCATCGAGGTTCTGGACCCGCGTTTCGAGCGCTATCCTGTCTTCAGCGCCGCCGTCGAGCGGCTCTGGACCGGCTGCCGCTGGGCCGAGGGGCCGGTGTGGTTCGGGGACGGGCGCTACCTGCTCTGGTCTGACATTCCGAACGACCGCATCCTCAAATGGGAGGAGGAAACCGGGCGCGTCTCGCACTGGCGCCGGCCGACGAATTTCGCCAACGGCAATACCCGCGACCGGCAGGGCCGGCTGGTGACATGCGAGCATGGCGGGCGGCGCGTCACGCGCACGGAATATGATGGCAGCATCACCGTGCTGGCGGACCGCTGGCAGGGAAGGCGGCTGAACTCGCCCAACGATGTCGTCGTCAAATCCGACGGTTCAATCTGGTTCACGGACCCGGAATTCGGCATTCTCGGCCATTACGAAGGCCACAAGGCCGAAAGCGAGACGCCGCAGGCGGTCTATCGGCTCGATGGCAATACCGGCGCGATGCAGATTGTCGCAGACGGCATCGCCGGGCCGAACGGGCTTTGCTTCTCTCCCGACGAGCGCATCCTCTACATCGTCGAGTCCCGCGGCGCGCCGACCCGAAAGATTCTCGCCTACGACGTGGGCAAGGACGGCACGCTGTCCGGGCGGCGCGTCTTCATTGATGCCGGCCCCGGCGGCACGCCGGACGGCATGCGTGCGGATATCGACGGCAATCTCTGGTGCGGCTGGGGCATGGGGTCGGCGGAACTCGATGGGGTGATGGTCTTCGCGCCCGACGGCGCGCCGATCGGGCGCATCGCGCTGCCGGAGCGCTGCGCCAATGTCTGTTTCGGAGGGCGCAAGCGCAACCGGCTGTTCATGGCCGCCAGCCAGTCGCTCTATGCGCTCTATGTCAACACCCAGGGGGCGGGCGCCTAGGGTCCGGGACGGGGCGGCGCCGGCGTTACGCGCCGTCCCGCAGGAAGTCGGCGGCGCGTTCGCCGATCATGATCGAGGGCGCGTTGGTGTTGCCGGAGGGCATGGTCGGGAAGATCGAGGCGTCCGCGACGCGCAGCCCTTGCAGCCCGTGCACCCGCAGCCTGTCATCGACCACGGCGCCCGGCCCCGGGCCCATCCGGCAGGTGCCGATGGGGTGGTAGGCGGTCTGGGAGTTGCCGCGAATCCAGTCGAGGATTTCATCGTCGCTTGCCACGCCCTCGCCGGGGTCGTGCTCCACGCCCCGGAACGGCGCCATGGCATTGGCGGCGACGATCTCGCGCATCATGCGGAACCCGTCGATCATGGCGCGCTGGTCGATTTCGTCGGACAGGAAGTTGAACCGGATCGCCGGCTGGGCGTCCGGGTCGGCGGAGCGGATATGGATCGAGCCAAGGCTCTCGGGGCGGAGCTGGTAGCAGGAGATCGCCATGGCCGGGAAGGGCTGCAGCAGCCGGCGTTTCGGGTCCTTCACCGCATAGGGCACGATGTGCATCTGCACGTCCGGCGTCTCCAGTTCCGGCCGGGTGCGCAGGAAACCGAGCAGCGGCGCGGAAGGCAGGCTCATGAAGCCGCCGCGCGTGAAAGCGTATCGCAGCACCTGGCCGGCCTTGCCGAACAGGCTGCCCATGCGCTCGTTGTAGGAAACGCCCTTCGCCGTGACCCGCCACTGGATGCGGGCGTTGATATGGTCGCGAAAATACTCGCCCACCCCGGGTAGTTCGTGCCGGACCTCGATGCCGTGCGCGCCCAGCACGTCCGGGCGCCCAATGCCGGAAAGCTCCAGGATTTGCGGGGAACAGACCGCGCCGGCGCACAGCACAGTCTCGCGCCCGGCCCGCGCCTCGATCGTGCGCCCGCCCTTTTCATAGGCGACGCCGACGCAGCGCTTGCCTTCCAGCAGCACCCGCCGGGTGCTGGCCTCCGTCACGATCTGCAGGTTCGGGCGCTGCATGGCCGGCGTCAGATAGCAATGGGCGGTGGACATGCGCCGCCCGTTCTTGATCGTCACCTGCGTCTTGACGACCCCTTCCTGGTCGGGGCCGTTGTAATCGAGGTTGATCTTGTGGCCGACTTCGGCGGCCGCTGCGAAGAGGGCGTCATAGAGCGGGTTCTGGTCGGGCACTTCGGTGACCTGGAGCGGACCGTCCTCGCCCCGGATGCCGTCGCCGGCCTTCTCGTAGTTTTCCATGCGCTTGAAGACGGGCGCCACGTCTTCCCAGGTCCAGCCGCGATTGCCCATCTGCGCCCAGGTGTTGTAGTCGAGCGGCTGGCCGCGCACATAGACAAGGCCGTTGATGCTGCTCGACCCGCCAAGCAGCTTGCCGCGCGGCACCGGGATTTCGCGGTTCGCAGTATTCTCCTCCGGTTCGGAAGAGAAGCACCAATTCGCGGCCGGATTGTCGATCAGCAGGCCGAAGCTGATCGGGAAGCGCGAATAGGGATGGCTCGCCTTGCCGGCCTCCAGCAGCAGCACCTTGCAATCGGGATTCTCGGTCAGCCGGCTTGCCAAAGCCGCTCCTGCAGATCCTGCGCCGACGACGATATAATCGAATTGTGCCTCGGCCATTGCGCGCCTCCCCTCCGTCCGTTCCGTCTTCCGGGAAGCGAAGCGTAGGCGGTTTCGGGCGGCAGGGGAATGCGCCGCCGCATGCGGCGCTCCTCTGTCTCCGCCCCGGACAGAGCGCGCCGGATATGCGATAGTCGCCTCCATGCGAGGCAAGCGTATCCTCATATACAGCCATGACAGCTTCGGCCTCGGCCATCTGCGCCGCTGCCGGACGATTGCCCATGCGCTGGTCGGGCGGCGCCGCGATCTTTCGGTGCTGATCCTGTCCGGATCGCCGATCATCGGCAGCTTCGACTTCCGCACGCGGGTCGATTTCGTCCGCGTGCCGGGGATGATCAAACTTCGCAACGGCGAGTACACGCCGCTCAATCTGAATCTCGCCCCGGAAGAGACGCTGGCGATCCGCGCCTCGATCATTCGCCATACCGCGGAAATCTTCGACCCGGACCTGTTTGTGGTCGACAAGGAGCCGCTCGGCCTGCGCGGCGAGGTCGGGGAGACCCTGGAAATCCTGCAGCGCCGGGGAACGCGCCTCGTCCTCGGTCTGCGCGATGTGATGGACGAGCCGGAAATGCTGGCGCCGGAATGGGAGCGCAAGAATGTCGCCCCGGCGCTCTCCCGGCTTTACGACCAGATCTGGATTTACGGCCTGCCGCAGATTTGCAACCCGCTGGCCGGCCTCGGCCTGTCGGAGGCGGTGCAGCGCAAGGCGGTGTACACCGGCTATCTGCCGCGCAGCGTGCCGGATGCGCCGCTCTCTCCGGAAGCCGAAGGCGCTGCTGAGCAGCCGTTCGTGCTGGTGACGGCCGGCGGCGGCGGCGACGGCGAAGACCTGATCGACTGGGTGCTGCGCGCGTATGAACAGGCCGGCCCGATACCGTGGCGCGCCGTGCTGGTGTTCGGGCCGTTCATGCCGTCAGAGCGGCAGGCCGAGTTCCGCCAGCGGGCGGCCGCGCTGCCGCAGGTTTCGACCCTGGTGTTCGACGCCCATCTGGAGGCCCTGATGGAGCGCGCCGCCGGCGTCGTCGCCATGGGCGGCTACAACACCTTTTGCGAGATCCTGTCGCTGGACAAGCCGGCGGTTATCGTGCCGCGCACCCGGCCGCGGCTGGAGCAGCGCATCCGTGCCGAGCGCGCGCAGGAGCTGGGCCTCGCGCGCATGCTCGAGCCGGATTTCACGCATGATGCGCGCGCCATGGCGGCCGCCATTCGCGGGCTGGCCGGCCAGAACCGGCCGTCGGAAGTCGTCGTGCCCGGGCTGCTCGACGGCGTCGAGAGCATCGTGCGGCTTGCAGACCAGGCGCTGGACCGGCCGACAGGCGGGCCGCTCCGGCTCGTTCAGCGATGACGGTCGCGGTCATCCTCAAGGGCTATCCGCGCCTTTCCGAAACCTTCATCGCGCAGGAAATCCTGGGGCTGGAAGAATGCGGCGTCGCGCAGCGCATCGTCTCCCTGCGCCGCCCGACCGACCCGGCCCGCCACCCGATCCATGACCAAATCGCAGCCCCGGTCCACTATCTGCCGGAATATGTCCATGAGGAGCCGCTGCGGGTCTGGCGGGGCTGGCGGCAGGCGCGCCGTCTGCCAGGCTATGCTGCCGCCCTTGCAGCGTGGAAGCGCGACTGGCGGCGCGACCCGACGCCGAACCGCGGGCGGCGCTTCGCCCAGGCGCTCGTGCTTGCGGCGGAATTGCCGAAGGATGTCGAGCGCCTGCATGTCCATTTTCTGCACACGCCCGCATCGGTCGCCCTGTACACCAGTCTGATGACCGGCTTGCCCTGGTCCTGCTCCGCCCACGCCAAGGACATCTGGACGACGCCCGAGTGGGAGAAGCGCGAAAAGCTGGCGGCGTGTCAGTGGCTCGCAACCTGCACCGGGGCCGGTGCGGCGCATCTGGCGGCCCTGGCGCCGTCGCCGGAACGGGTGACGCTGGTATATCACGGCCTCGACCTCACGCGGTTTCCGCCGCCGCCGGCCCGGGGCGCGCCCGACGGCAGTGACCCGGAGCGGCCGGTCGTCATCCTGTCCATCGGCCGCGCGGTGGAAAAGAAGGGCTACGATGTGCTGTTCGCGGCGCTGCGCCTGTTGCCGCCGGAGCTGCATTGGCGGTTCGTGCATATCGGCGGCGGCATATTGGGCAAGCAGTTGCAGCGGGCGGCGGAGGGCCTGCCGGCCTCTTTTCTCGGCGCCCAGCCGCAGGACCGGGTCGTTGCAGAGCTTCGGAAGGCTGACCTGTTCGCGCTTGCCTGCCGGGTTGCGGCAGACGGCGACCGCGACGGGCTGCCGAATGTGCTGATGGAGGCGGCATCGCAGGGATTGCCGGCCGTATCGACGCGGGTATCGGCGGTCCCGGAGTTCGTGCGCGCCGGAGAGACCGGGCTGCTGGTCGAGCCGGAAGACCCGCAGGCGTTCGCCGCGGCGCTGGCGGCGCTGATCCGTAATCCGGCGCGGCGGGCGGCGATGGGGCAGGCGGCCTATGCCCTTGTCCGGACGGCCTTTTCATTCGAGAGCGGCCTGGCTCTTCTGGCCGGGCGTTTCGGAGCGGCGCCGTGCGAATTGCGTTCTATGCGCCGTTGAAACCGCCTGACCACCCCGTGCCGTCCGGCGAACGGCAGATCGCGCGCCTGCTGTTGCGTGCGCTGCGCGCGGCGGGCCATAAGCCGTTTCTTGCCTCCCGCTTCCGCCCGCTGGACAAGCATGGCGAGCCGCGCCGCCAACGGCGCCTGCGCGCGCTTGGCGCCCGGCTGGCGTCCCGCCTTGATGCGCGCCTGCCGGCTTTCGATGTGTGGTTCACCTACCACCTCTATTACAAGGCGCCGGACTGGCTGGGGCCCGCACTGGCGGCGGCGCGCGGCGCGGCCTACTGGATCGCGGAGGCATCCCACGCCCCGAAGCGCGCGGGCGGCCCCTGGGACCTGGGGCATCGCGCCGCAGCGGACGCCGTCCGTGGCGCCGACCGCCTGTTCTGCCTGAACCCGAATGACCGCGCCTGCCTGGCGCTGCTGACTTCCCCGGAGCGGATGATCGACCTGCCTCCCTTTCTGGATGCGGCCGCCTGGCGGCCGGCGGCCTGCCGGGGCGACCCGCCGCTGCTGGTCGTTGTCGCGATGATGCGCGACGGGGCGAAGCTCGCCTCCTATCGCCGGCTCGGCGAGGCGCTCGCGGCAGTGCGGGACCTGCCCTGGCGGCTGCTGGTCGTCGGCGACGGACCGGCTCGGGAACAGGTGCGGGCAGCCCTGCCGGACGCACGCACGGACTGGCTCGGCCGGCTCGGCGAGGCGGCGCTGCCCGCGGTTCTGGAGAGCGCCGATATCTTCGTCTGGCCGGCGGAGCGTGAGGCGATCGGCCTGGCCTTGTTGGAGGGCGCCGCCGCCGGCCTGCCGGTCGTGGCCGCGAAAACCGACGGCGTGCCCGCGGTGGTCGTGCATGGCGAGACCGGGCTGCTCGCTCCGCCGGGCGATGCGGCCGCTTTCGCACGCTGCCTGCGCGCCTTGTTGACGGACCCGGCCCGGCGGCGGGCGATGGGCGCTGCCGCGCGCCGGCGCGTGCTCGCGCGGCACGACATCGCACAGGCCGCGGCGGTGCTGGCATGACGCTGCTCGCTGTCATTCGGCACGGCCCCACGGCCTGGAACCGGGAGCGCCGCTTGCAGGGGCGGCGCGACATTCCGCTGGACGCGGACGGTCTGGCGGAAGTGGCGCGCTGGAAGCTGCCGCCGGCCTTGTCCGCATTCGACTGGACCGCCAGCCCGCTCTCCCGCGCGCGGCGCACGGCCGCCCGCCTGGCCGGGGGGGCGGTGTCCTGCGCGCCGGCGCTTATCGAGATGGACTGGGGAGAGTGGGAAGGCCGGAGGCTTGCCGAACTGCGCGCCGAACTCGGGCCGGCCATGGCCGCAAACGAGGCGCGCGGCCTCGACTTCCGGCCTCCCGGCGGCGAGAGTCCGCGCATGGTGCAGCGCCGCCTTGCTGCCTGGCTCGCGGAAACGGCCCGCCGAGGCCGGCCGACGGTTGCCGTCGCGCATCGCGGCGTGTTGCGCGCCCTCTACGCCGAGGCCGCAGGGTGGGACATGCTCGGCCGCTCTCCGCGCGCCCTCGCTTCGCCGGCGGCGCATCTCTTCGATATCGCGCCCGGCGGCCGGCCCCGGCTGCGCGCGCTGGATGTGCAGGCGTTCCGGTGACGGTCTTTTTCTGGGTTCAGCATCTGCTCGGCATCGGCCATTTGCGCCGCACGCTGTCGCTCGCCAGGGCCGCTGCCGACGCGGGCCTCGATACGGTGGTTGCTTCGGGCGGCGTTCCGGTGCCGGGCGCGGACCCCGGAGGCGCGCGGCTGGTGCAGCTTCCGGCGGTCCGCGCTGCCGACCGCTCCTTCAGAAAACTGGTGGACCAGCAGGGCCTGCCCATTGATGACGCCTGGCGCGCCCGGCGGCGTGCGGCGCTGCTGCGCGCCTTCGACGATGCCGCGCCCGATACGGTGATAACGGAACTTTTTCCCTTCGGCCGCCGGCAACTGGCCTTTGAACTGGAGCCGTTGCTGACGCGCGCGCGGGCGCGCGGCTGCACCATTGTCGCCTCGGTTCGCGATATTCTGGTGGAACCGGACAAGCTGGAACGGGTCGGCGAGGCGATCGAGCGGGTGGAGCGCTTCTTCGACCATGTTCTGGTGCATGGCGATCCGGCATTCGTGCCGTTCGATACGACTTTCCCCGGCCTCGGCCGGATTGCCCCGCTGGTGCGTTACACCGGCTATGTGGTGGATGCCGCAGTCTCTCCGTCTTCGGGCGGCGGCGGCGAGGTGCTGGTGTCGGCCGGCGGCGGCGCTGTGGGCGAACCGCTGTTGCGCGCGGCGCTGGCCGCACGGCCGCTCTCGGCGGCGCACGGCCGGCGCTGGCGCTTCCTGGTCGGCGAAGGGTTGCCCGAAGCCGTGTTCTCCGATCTTGCCCGTGCTGCGTCGCGCAGCGTCGTCGTCGAACGCGCCCGCCCCGATTTTCCGGCCCTGCTCGGCCGCGCGCATTTGTCCATTTCGCAGGGCGGTTACAACACGGTCATGGAAGTCCTGACAGCCGGCTTGCGCGCTGTCGTCGTTCCCTATGCGGGCGGGCGCGAGAGCGAGCAGACGCTGCGTGCGGCCGCCCTTGCCGAACGCGGCGCGCTGCAGGTTGTCGGCGAAGGCGAACTCTCTCCGGCCCTGCTCGCCGCCGCCATCGACCGGGCGCTTCGCCGCCCGCCCGCCAGCGCCGCCGGCATCGACCTGGGCGGCATCGCCGCGACCGTGGCGTTGTTGAAGGACCTCCATGGCCGCTGACTCCTGGCGTGCGCTGGAGCGTGAACTGGACCGCTGGCCGGAGCCTGCCGGCTTCTGGTGGCGGGATGACGATGCGCAGTGCTGGACCCCGGCGCTGGAGCGGCTTGTCGAGGCCCTGGCGGGGGCGCCCTTCGCGCTGGCGGTGATTCCGGCGGGAGCCGCCGCGGACCTGCCGGGCGCGGTCCTGCAGCATGGCTGGCGCCACGAAAACCATGCCGGGCCGGACGAGAAGAAGGCGGAATTCGGCGGGCAGCGGCCGGCGGCAGCGATGCTTGCTGAACTCAAGGCCGGGCGCGACCGGCTGGAGTCGCTCTATGGCGCGCGCTTCCTGCCGGTGTTGGCGCCGCCCTGGAACCGGATCGACCCCGCGCTGGCCGGGCGGCTGCCGCTGCACGGCTATCGGGGGCTTTCCGTCTTCCGTCCGCGCCGGCGGGTCTTCGAGACCAACACCCATGTCGATCCCGTTGCGTGGCGCGGGGGGCGGCGGTTTCGGGGCGGCGCCCAGGTGCTTGGGGACATCGTCTCCCATCTCCGCGCCCGCCGCACGGGCCTGGCGGACCAGGGCGAGCCGACCGGCATCCTGTCTCATCACCGCATCGCCGACGATGCGAGTTTCGCCTTTTTCCGCGAGCTTGTCCGCTTCGTGGCCGCGCACCCCAATGCCTGCTGGCGCGACCCGGCGACGCTCTGGCCGGGGCGGTAACGCCGGGCGCGCGCCCCGAAAGGGCCGCAGCGCCCGGCATTGTTGCAGACCGAGACACAGCCCCCCGCGTTTTTGGCATGGCGGAGGCCGCCGGAATCGCGCAGACTTAATGTCAGGCTTGTTCAGGAAGGGGCCGCGCGATCCCCACGACGGCGGAAACAGCCGCGTCCGGCGGTGTGGAGCTCGGATATCCGGTCCGGTCGTTATGGCCGGACTATGCACGGGCGGGCATCGGACTGGCCATTGCGCTCGTGCCGATGCCGTGGGTGCCGGCCGGCAGTTTCGGCAATTGGCTGCTGGGTCTGCTGGCGCTGCTGTTCGGCGGGTTCGCCGTGATGACCTGGGTGAAGCAGCGCAGCACGGTGCAGATGAATCCGAGCGGTATCCGCATCCACGGGCCGGTCCGCCGAGACATTGCCTGGAGCGCGCTCGACCGGCTGGCGCTGCGCTTCTATTCCACGCGCAAGGAACGCGGCCAGGGCTGGATGCAGTTGAAACTCGCCGGCGGCGGCGCAACGGTCACGATTGATTCCAATCTCGACCGTTTCAACCTCGTGACGGCGCGGGCTGCCCGGGCTGCAGCCGAGAACGCGCTGGCGCTGGACCCGACGACCCTTGCAAATCTCGAAGCGCTCGGCGTCTGGCCTGTCGATATAGAGGACGGGCAGTGAGCGCATTGCTGGAAATCGACAATCTCGCTGTCGATTTCCACACACCCGGCGGCGCGGTGCGGGCTTTGGACGGCGTGTCCTTCTCCGTCCCGCAAGGCCGAACCGTTGCGCTGGTCGGAGAGTCAGGTTCCGGCAAGTCGGTAACCGCGCAGGCGGTCATGGGCATCCTGCCGCGGGCCGCGGCCATCCGTTCGGGCGCCATTCATCTCCGGCCGGAGGGCCGGCCTGCGGTCGATATCGCCGCGCTCAACCCGGAAGGGCGGGCGATGCGCCGGCTGCGCGGCGGCGTCGTCTCGATCGTCTTTCAGGAGCCGATGACCTCGCTGTCGCCCCTGCATACCGTGGGTGACCAGGTTTCCGAGGCGCTTCGGCTGCACAGCCGCGCCAGGGCGGGCCGCCTGCGCGCCGAGACGCAGGAAATGCTGCGCCTGGTCGGTTTCCCGAGCCCTGAACGGGCGCTGGATTCCTATCCTTTCGAGCTGTCCGGCGGTCTGCGGCAGCGCGCGATGATCGCAATGGCGCTGATCTGCCGCCCGGCGCTGCTGATTGCCGACGAGCCGACCACGGCGCTCGATGTAACCGTCCAGGCGCAAATCCTGAAACTCATCAAGGACCTCCAGCAGGAAATCGGCATGGCGGTGCTGATGATTACCCACGATCTCGGCGTCGTCGCCAACATGGCCGACGAATTGGTGGTGATGTATCGCGGCCGAATCGTGGAGGCGGGCAGCGCCGATGATGTATTTCGCCGGGCGCAGCACCCCTATCTGAAGGCGCTGCTGCGCGCCGTGCCGCGGTTCCACATGGCCGAGGGCGAGCGGCTGACGCCCATTCGCGAGGTGCGCCCGGAAACCGGACGGCTGTTTGCCGACGAGAGGCGCCCGGCCGCGCCCGTCGCCGCCCGCCGCCCCCTGCTCGAGGTTCGCGGCCTCACCAAGCGCTTCGGCAGCCGCAAGGCCGGCCTGCTCGGCGGCGGGGCCGCGGAAGGCGTGCTGGCGGTGGATGATGTGAGCTTCCGGATCGAGCGCGGCGAGTGCCTGGGTCTGGTCGGGGAAAGCGGTTGCGGCAAGAGCACGACGAGCAAGATCATCATGCGCGCGCTGACGCCCGACAGCGGCGAGGTCGTCTTCGACGACAACGGCGCACCGGTGGACCTGTTGCGGCTGTCGCGCAAGGGCCTGCTCGCTTACCGCCGGCGCATCCAGTACATGTTCCAGGATCCGTTCAGCGCGCTCAATCCGCGCATGACGGCCTTCGACATCGTTGCCGAGCCGCTGATCGTCCACCGGACCGCCGGGCCGGAGGAACGCCGCGGCATCGTGCGGGAACTGATGCGCCTCGTCGGCCTCGACGACCGCCATCTGAACCGCTATCCGCACAGCTTCTCGGGCGGCCAGCGCCAGCGGCTCGGCATTGCGCGGGCGCTGGCCCTCAAGCCGGAACTGCTGCTTTGCGACGAACCCGTCTCGGCGCTCGATGTGTCGGTTCAGGCGCAAGTCCTGAACCTGCTGAAAGACCTGCAGAAATCTCTCGGCCTCACCTATCTGTTCGTTTCCCACAATCTGGCGGTCGTAGACTACATGGCCGACCGCATCGCCGTCATGTGCGCAGGCAGGCTCGTGGAGGTGGCGCCGCGCAAGGCGCTGTTCCGCAATCCGCGCCATCCCTACACCAGGGCGCTGCTGGCGGCGGTGCCGGAGCCTGATCTCGATTACCCGCTGGACTTCCGCGTGCTCGCCGGCGGCCGGGCCTCGGCGCCGGAGCAGTGGCCGGGAGCGTTCCGGATCGTCGAGGGCGCGGCGACGCGGCTTGTCGAGTTGGAAGACGGGCATTTTGTCCGCGCGCAGCACGGCGCCAGTCCGCGCGAGCTTGCGGCATGAGGCTGACCGCGGTCCTGCTCGCCCTGCTTACCCTGTCTGCAGGACTCTGCGGCGCAGCGCCGGTCGAGACACCGTCGCTTGCCGACCGCGTCCGCGCCGGGGCGCTGCCTCCGGTGGCGCACCGCTTGCCGACCGTCCCGCATATCGATGCCGCCGCCGGTCCGGGGCGGCATGGCGGCGACCTGCGGATCCTGATGGCCAAGGCCAAGGATACCCGCCAGATGGTCGTCTACGGCTATGCGCGGCTGGTGTGCTACACGCCGGACCTCGTTCTGGAGCCGGACATTCTGGAGCGGGTGGAAACGCGCGAGGGCCGTATCTTCACGCTGTATCTCCGGCCGGGCCACAAATGGTCCGACGGCCATCCCTTCACCGCCGAAGACTTCCGCTACTGGTGGGAGGATGTCGCCAACAATGCCGAACTCTCGCCGACCGGGCCGCCGGCGGCGATGCTTGTGGGCGGCGAGCCGCCGGTCTTCGAGGTGCTAGACGAAACGACGGTTCGCTATCGCTGGGGCGCGCCGAATGCCGGCTTTCTGCCGGCGCTTGCCGGTGCCCGGCCGCTCCACATTTACCGGCCGGCGCATTATCTGAGGCGCTTCCACGCCGCCCATACGCCGCCCGAGGCGCTGGCTGCTGCTGTGGAGCAAGCGCGCCGGCGGTCCTGGGCGGCGCTGCATAACAAGCAGGACAGCCAATACAAGAACGATAACCCCGACCTGCCGACGCTGCAGCCCTGGGCGCTCGACACACGGCCGCCCTCCGACCGCTTCGTCTTCATCCGCAACCCCTACTATCACCGCGTGGATTCGGCAGGCCGCCAGCTTCCCTATATCGACCGGGTGGTGATGAACATCGCCGCTAGCGGGCTTATTCCGGCGAAGACCGCCGCCGGCGCCAGCGATCTCCAGGCGCGGTATCTGCGTTTCGACAATGTCACCTTCCTGAAGCAGGGCGAAGGGCCGGGAGGCTACAAGGTGCGTCTCTGGCGCACCGGCAAGGGGGCGCATGTGGCGCTCTACCCCAATCTGAATGCCGGCGACTCGGTCTGGCGCAGCCTCTTCCGGGACCGCCGCGTGCGCCGCGCCCTGTCTCTCGGGCTCTACCGCGAGGAGGTCAACGAAGTCGTCTATTTCGGCCTTGCGCTCACCGGCAATAACGGCCTGCTGCCCGCCAGCCCGCTCTATGACGAGGCATTGCGGCAGCGCTGGGCCGGGTTCGACACCGGCGCAGCCAATATGCTGCTGGATGAGGCGGGCCTGCGACGGGGAGATGACGGGCTTCGCCTGCTCGCCGACGGGCGCCCGGCGGAGCTGATCGTCGAGACTGCCGGCGAAAGCACCGAAGAGACCGACATCCTGCAGCTTGTGCATGACAGCTGGCTGAAATTGGGGATCAAGCTCCACGCCAAGCCGCTGCAGCGCGAATTGCTGCGCAACCGCATCTTTTCGGGCGAGGCGCTGATGTCCGTCTGGTCCGGCTGGGAAAACGGCCTGGCATCGGCGGCGATGAGCCCCGTCGAGCTTGCGCCCACAAGCCAGCAGCAACTCCAGTGGCCGAAATGGGGCCAGTATCAGGAAACCGGCGGCAAGGCCGGCGAGCCGGTCGATATGGCCGCGCCGCAACGGCTCTACGCGCTGAACGAGGCCTGGCGCCATGCAGGAAGCCTGGAGGAACGCCGGCGCATCTGGCGCGAGATGCTGGAGATCCACGCCGAGGAAGTGTTCGTTATCGGCGTTGTCGGCGGCATTCGCCAGCCGGTGGTCGTGTCAGACCGCCTAAAGGGCGTGCCGGAGGAGGGCTATTACAACTGGGAGCCGGGGGCGCATTTCGGCATATACCGCCCCGACCGGTTCTGGCTGGCTGACTGACGGCGGGAGGGGGGCCGACCGATGCTTGCCTATATCGTCCGCCGGCTGCTGATTGCGGTCCCGACGCTCGCCGCCGTCAGCGCCATCATCTTCGTCATCATCCAGCTTCCGCCGGGCGACTACCTCACGACCTATATCGCCGAGCTCCAGTCGCAGGGGGAGGGGGCGGACAGCGGCAAGATCGAATTTCTGCGCCGGCAATACGGTCTCGACCAGCCGCTCTGGAAGCAATACGGCTTCTGGGTCCTGGGTATGGTCCAGGGCGATTTCGGCTATTCCTTTGAATACGACCTGCCGGTCTCGGATGTCGTGGGGGACAGAATCTGGCTCTCGCTGCTGCTCAACTTTTCCACTGTGATCTTCATCTGGGTCGTGGCCTTCCCGATCGGGTTCTATTCCGCCACGCATCAATACTCATGGGGCGACCACGGCCTCACCTTTCTGGGTTTTCTCGGCCTCGCAACGCCCAATTTTCTTCTGGCGCTGGTACTGATGTATCTGCTTCGAATCGAGTTCGGCATTTCCATTGGCGGGCTCATGGACCCGCAATATGTCGAACAGCCCATGTCGTGGGCGAAAGCGGGTTCGATCGCGCAACACCTGATCGTGCCCGTCGTGGTCATCGGCACGGCCGGCACGGCCGGCATGATCCGGCGGCTGCGCGCCAATCTTCTCGATGAGCTGCAAAAGCAATATGTCGTGACAGCCCGCGCCAAGGGGCTCCCCAGTCTGCGCCTGCTCCTGAAATACCCGGTGCGGATGTCGCTCAACCCCTTTGTGGCGGATATCGGCAACATGCTGCCGCAGATCGTCTCGGGATCGGCTGTTGTGTCCATGGTGATGAGCCTGCCGACCACGGGGCCGATGCTGATCGACGCGCTGCGCAGCCAGGACATGTATCTCGCCGGCTCCTTCCTGATGTTCCTGTCGGTGCTCACCATAGTCGGCATGTTGCTGTCCGATCTGGCGCTTGCCCTGCTGGACCCGCGCATCCGGCTCGGCGGCAGGGCCGGGCGATGAACGACAGGCCCGAACATTTCGTCGATACGGCGCCCTGGGACCCCCATGCCGTCGAGGCCTTGACGCCGGAACAGGAGCGCTACTATCTCGCCACGCAATGGCAGCTGATGTGGTGGAAGCTGAAGCGCCACCGGCTTGCCGTCGCCTCCGGCCTCGTGCTGCTTCTGCTCTACGCCTCGGTCCTGGTGTCCGAGGTTCTGGCGCCCTACAACCTGCACAGCCGCAATATCCACCATATCCATGCTCCGCCGCAGACAGTCCGTTTCTTCCATGAAGGCGAGTTCCGCTGGCCGTTTGTCTATGGCTATTCCCGTTCGCTTGACCTTGCGCAGCTGAAGCGCGTCTATGTCGAGGATCCGGAAAAGCTGTATCCCCTGCGCTTCTTCTGCCGCAGCGACAGCTACCGCTTCTGGGGCCTGTTCGAGGCGGACCTGCATGTCGTCTGCCCGGCGGACCGGGACGGAGCGACGCTGTTCCTGCTCGGCACCGACCGGCTCGGGCGCGATGTGCTTTCGCGTATCATCTACGGTGCGCGCATCTCGCTGACCGTCGGCCTGCTCGGCATTGCGGTCTCCTTTGCGCTCGGCATCACGATAGGCGGCCTTGCCGGCTATTACGGCGGCTGGGTGGACAGCCTTTCGCAGCGGCTGATCGAGATCGTGCGCTCCTTCCCTGAATTGCCGCTCTGGATGGCGCTCTCCGCCGCCTTGCCGATTACCTGGTCGCCGGTGCTGATCTTCTTCGGCATCACCATTATTCTCGGCCTGCTCGACTGGACGGGCCTGGCGCGCGCCGTGCGTTCCAAACTGCTGGCGATGCGGGAAGAAGATTTTTGCACTGCCGCGCAACTCATGGGCGCAAGCTCGGGGCGCATTATCGGGCGGCATCTGCTGCCGGGCTTTGCAAGTCACCTGATTGCTTCGGCGACCCTCTCGATCCCGGGCATGATTCTCGGCGAAACCGCGCTCAGCTATCTGGGCCTCGGCCTCCGGCCGCCGGTCACAAGCTGGGGCGTGCTGTTGACTGAAGCGCAGAACATGAATGTCGTGGTGCTTTATCCCTGGTTGATGCTTCCGGTTGTGCCCGTGGTGATAACGGTGCTGGCCTTCAACTTCCTCGGCGACGGATTGCGCGACGCCGCCGACCCCTACAAGTAGCGCGGGCAAGGAACGGACCGGAGCAGCGGGAGGAGCAGCATGGCGGAAATGGATGGAAGGGTCGTGCTGGTCGCCGGCGCCGGCGCGCCTGATCCCAATGGCATCGGCAATGGCCGGGCGGCGGCGATTCTGATGGCCGAGGCCGGCGCCAAGGTCATGTGCGTGGACCGCGACCTGGCGCTTGCCGAGCGCACAGTGGCAATCATCGCCGAGCGCGGCGGCGAGGCGGCGGCCTGCGCTGCCGACATAACCCGCAATGAAGACTGCGCCGCCATGGTGGCTGCGACGCTGGCGCGTTTCGGCCGGCTCGACGGGCTCGACAATAATGTCGGCATTTCCTCGCGCGGTTCCGTGGTCGAGGAAACCGAGGAGGCCTGGGAGCGGGTCATGGAGGTCAATGTCAAGGGCATGTTCCTTGCGGCCAAGCACGCTGTGCCGGCCATGGTTTCCACGGCGGGCGGCGGGGCCGTCGTCAATGTGTCGTCGATTTCGGCGCTGCGCCCCCGCGGCCTCACCGCCTACTCTGCCTCAAAGGGCGCGGTTATCGCGCTCACCCGCGCCATGGCCGTCGATCACGGCAGCCAGGGGGTGCGCGTCAATTGCGTGGCGCCGGGCCCCGTCTATACGCCGATGGTCTATCGTCGCGGGCCCGGGATGAGCGAGCAGGCCCGCAAGGCGCGCGCAGACGCCTCGCTGCTCAAGACCGAGGGCACCGGCTGGGATATCGGCGAGGCGGTGCGCTTCCTGCTCTCCGACCGCGCCCGGTGGATCACCGGGCACACTCTGGTGGTGGACGGCGGCGCTTCTGTCCGCGGTCCGGAAAGGGATACCGTCTGATGGCCCGCATTCCCCTGCTCGAAAAGACCGATCTCGCGGCGGAAGACCATGATCTGCTCAACCGCCCGATCAACCTGCACAAGGCGCTTGCCAACAGCCCGGAAGGAGCGAGAGCGTTCTCGGGGCTCGGAAGCTGGATACGCTGGCAATGCAAGCTCGATCCGCGCCTGCGCGAACTCGCCATTCTGCAAGTCGGCTGTCTGGCCAAATCGGCTTACGAATACAGCCACCACATCAAGATCGGCAAGGATTTCGGCCTCGACGACAACGACATTCGCGCCGTTCAGGCCGAAACCCGGGGCGACTCGGGCGGCCTGGGGCCCGTGGAGACCGCCGTCCTGAAAGGCGCGCGGGAGATGACCCGCGGCCCGGCGATGTCCGCGGACACCTTCGCCTTCCTCGAGGAAGCGCTGGGCACGCCCCGCACCGTCGATCTGGTCCTGGTGATCGCGTTCTATTGCGGTGTGGTGCGGCTTCTGGAGACGCTGGAGGTGGATGTCGAGCCGGATTACCAACCTTGGCTGGACGCCTTCCCGCTCGACTGAAAGGCGTTGCCTGCGGCGAAGGCCGGCAGGCGCTCCGCCGTCCAGGCCCGGGCGCTTAATCCTCTGCGGCGGCGCGGCGGGCGTGCTTGCGGGCGGCGAGTTCGGCCAGCACCTCCTCGGTGTGTTCGCCGAGCATCGGCGCGGGCCGCTCGATGGCGCCCGGCGTGGCCGCGAGCTTCACCGGCGTGCCGATCGTGCGCATCCTGCCCGCCGCCGGATGGTCCAGCTCGACCACCATGTCGCGGGCCAGCGTATGGGGGTCGGAGAACACCTCGGCATGGTCCATCACCGGGCCGGCCGGCACGCCGACCGCCTCCAGCTCGGCCAGCCACTCCGTGCGCGTGCGCGTCTCCAGCACACCCTCGAAAATCTCGATCAGCGCATCATTATTGGCCACCCGGTCCGCGCGGGTCGCGAAACGCGGATCCCCGGTCAGGTCGGGGCGGCCGAGCACATCGCAGATGCGGAACCAGAGGTTCTGCTGTGCGCCACCAATGGCGAGATAGCCGTCCTTCGCCCTCAGAATCTGATAGGGCGAGCTGCCCCGGTGGCGCTGCCCGATGCGCTCCGGCGTCTTCCCGGTGGCGAAATAGCCTGCCGCCTCATAGACGCAGAAGGACATGGCGCTCTCATAAAGCGAGACATCGACATGCTGGCCCCGGCCCGTCTGCGTGCGGCCGTGCAGCGCCACCATGGTGGCATAGGCGCCGAACATGCCGGCGCCGACATCGGAGATCGCGATCGGCAGGCGGAAGGGCGGCCCGTCCTCCGGGCCGTTGATCGCGGCCAGGCCCGACATCGCCTGGGTAATCAGGTCGAAACCGCCGCGCGGCCCATACGGCCCGGACTGCCCGAAGCCGGAAATCGAGGTCATCACCAGGCCGGGATTCACAGCCGCCAGCGCCTCGTAGCCAAGGCCCAGGCGCGCCATCACGCCGGGCCGGAAATTCTCCACCACCACATCGGCGGCGGCGCAAAGCTCCCATGCGGCCTGGAAGCCGTCCTCGGCCTTGAGGTCCAGCACCACGGAACGCTTGTTGCGGTTCCAGAGCATGAACGGCGCGCTTTCGCCGCTCACGAAAGGCGGCGTCTGGCGCATCGCCTCGCCTTCGGGCCGCTCTACCTTGACCACATCCGCGCCTTGGTCGCCAAGCAGCATGGCGCAATAGGGTCCCGAAAGATTGGTGGTAAAGTCGATAACTCTGAGCCCGTCCAACGCTCCGGCCATGATGCTCTTCCCTTGCTGCGCAGCCTGCGGCCATTCTGGCCAACGGGTTTCGCTTGGCAAGGCCGGCGCCGGCGCGGCATAACGGGCCAAAGCGGCAAGGAGAGAAGCCCATGGAGGAGATCAGGCTTCACCGGCAGGGGCAGGTCGCGGTCGTGACCATAGACCGGCCGGAGAAGAAGAACTGCTGCACCAAGGCGATGTGGTCCGAACTCGGCCGGATGTTCCGCGCGCTCGACAGGGACAGCGATGTGCGCGCGGTCGTGCTCACCGGCGCGGGCGGGAATTTCTGCACCGGCGCCGATATTTCCGAATTTGCCGAAGTGCGCGGCGATGCCGACCAGGCGGCGGATTACAGCCGCGCCGTGCTCGCCGCCGAACACGGCATCGCCGAACTGTCGAAACCGGTTATCGCCGCCATCCGCGGCTATGCGGTCGGCGGAGGGTGCGGGCTGATCGTCTGCGCCGATTTCCGCGTTTCGGACCGCAGCGGCCGCTTTGGCATCCCGGCGGCGCGGCTGTCGATCATTTACGGCATGGACGGACTGCAGAAGCTCGCCAACATCGTCGGCGTGACCAATGCGAAGAAGATCATGTTCACAGCCCGGCGCTTCACCGCCGAAGAGGCGGAGCGGATGGGCCTTGTGGACATGCTGGTGGACGGGGACCCGGTGGAAGCCGCAATCGAATTCGCGGAGACGATGGCCGGCAACGCGCCCCTCTCGCTCATGGGGGCCAAGATAGGCCTCAACGCGGTCGCCGCGGGCCGCATGGACGAAACCGAGGCGGACTATCACGCCCTGCAGATGCGGGCTTCCGAGAGCGAGGACTACCGCGAGGGCCGCACCGCCTTCATGGAAAAGCGCGCGCCGGTCTTTCGCGGGCGCTAGGCCGTGCATATGCTGTGGTGAGCGTGAGATGTTCCGGGAGAATTCCAGTCATGCGTTACTTGCACACCATGGTCCGCGTTTCGGACCTCGACCGGTCGCTGGCCTTCTATTGCGGTCTGCTGGGAATGGTCGAAACCCGGCGCACGGAAAGCGAGAAGGGCCGCTACACCAATATCTTCCTCGCCGCCGCGGCGGACGAGGCGGCGGCCCGCGACGCGAAGGCGCCGGTGCTGGAGCTGACCTATAACTGGGATCCGGAAGACTATACCGGCGGGCGCAATTTCGGCCATCTCGCCTTCGAGGTGGACGACATTTACGGGCTGTGCGCGTCGCTCGCGCAAGCCGGGGTGACGGTCAACCGCCCGCCGCGCGACGGCTACATGGCGTTTATCCGTTCGCCGGACGGCATTTCCATCGAACTGTTGCAGGCCGGCGGCCCGCGCAAGCCGGCGGAGCCCTGGGCATCGATGGAAAACACCGGCGTCTGGTAATGGTCGGGAACGAGTCGGGGCGCTGGTTCGACGACTTCAAGGCCGGTCAGCGCTTCGATACCGAAGGCTACACCTTCACCGAAAGCAGCATTATCGACTTCGCGCTGCAATACGACCCCCAATATTTCCATCTCGACCGCGAGCGGGCGGCGCACAGCATATATGGCGGGCTGGTGGCGAGCGGCTTCCACACACTCGCCGTCGTCTTTCGCCTGATCGTGCAGGCGCGCATCTTCTGGCCGGGCAATCTTGGCGGCAAGGGCATCGACGAGTTGCGCTGGCTGCGCGCGGTCCGGCCGGGCGACACCATCCGCGTCACCTGCCGGGTTCTCGAATTGCTGCCCTCGTCGCAGCCTGACCGGGGCAATATGCGCATGTCGGTCCTGGCCGCGAACCAATACACCGAAACGGTGTTGACCGGCGTGCTCCTGCCGGTCATCCAGCGCCGGCCGAGCGCGCAATAGCAGCACCGGCGCCGACACCGGCATGGCTTCGCACCGATGACATGGACGCACAGCATCCGGGCGCTCCCCGGCCGCTAATGCACCGGGCTCGGCGGCATGCCGGCTTGTCGTTTGCCCGTGTTTCAGGAGTCCGCCGCAGCGCGCGGCGGTGCGGCGGCTATGCCCCGGGCCAGGGGTTTCCGTCCGACCGCCAGCATGCTTCCAGGCTTTGGCGCAGTTTTGCAAGGGCGCGGGCTTCCAATTGGCGGACCCGCTCCTTGCTTACGCCGAGCTCCTGTCCGAGAGACTCCAGCGTGCGCGTTTCGTCCTCCAGCAGCCGCTCGCGCACAATCTTGGCCTCCCGCTCCGGCAACTCGTCGAGCGCCTCCCGGACCCAGCGCGCGCGCAGGTCGCCGTCGAGATGCTCCATGGCATTGTCTTCGGGCGACGGGCGCTGGTCCGCCAGGAATTGCACCCAAGTCTCGTCGCCGTCTTCGCCGACCGGCGCATCCAGGGACCTGTCCGCGCCTGTCAGCCGGCCCTCCATGGTCTCGACATCTTTCGGCGCCACCTTGAGTTCGGCGGCAATGCGCGCCCGCCCCCGGTCATCCAGAGGCTTGCCCGTGCGCCCCTCGATGCGCGCGCGCAGGCGGCGCAGATTGAAGAACAGCGACTTCTGGGACGAGGTGGACCCGGTGCGCACAATGGACCAGTTGCGCAGCACATAGTCCTGCATCGCCGAACGGATCCACCAGGAGGCATATGTCGAGAAGCGGACTTCCCGCTCCGGCTCGAACCGGGCCGCCGCCTGCATCAGGCCGACCGCGCCTTCCTGCATCAGGTCCGCCATGGGCAGCCCGTAATTCCGGTATTTCGCTGCCGTGGCGGCGACAAGGCGGGTATAGGCGTTAACCAGCTCATGCAGGGCGGCTTCATCCTGCTGGTCGCGCCAACGCAGCGCCAGCATCTGTTCGCGCTCCCGAGTGAGCAAGGGCGTGCTCATCGCATGGCGGACGAAATTCAACGTCCCCCTGCTGTTCGCCGACCGATCCAGATAGCTCATCCCGTTCCTTCCTGCGCTGCCCGCTGCAGCAGCCGCACGATTGCTCATCAAGTGGGCAACGCCGCGCAACTATTCAAGCTCTTCCGTAACTCTCCCGGTCCGAAACGCGAGAGGCGGTCGCCCCGAAGGAAAGCCGACCGCCTCGCGATGCGATATTTTGCCGCTGTCGGGTCAGGCGGTCTGCAGCACCATCTCCACTCGTTTGACTGCCTTGTCCTCGTCGATCTTCTCCACCACGGCGAGTTCGCGGGTCAGCCGCTCCAGGGCCGCCTGGTAAATCTGGCGTTCGCTGTAGGACTGGTCCGGCTGGTCGGCATTGCGGTGCAGATCCCGGACAACCTCCGCAATAAGGATCGGGTCGCCGGAGTTTATCTTGGCCTCGTATTCCTGCGCCCGCCGGCTCCACATGGTCCGCTTGATCCGAACCTTGCCCTTGAGCGTCTTCAGCGCATTCTGCATTTCCTTCTTCGTGGAAAGCTTTCGCAGGCCGGCTGTTTGCACCTTGGCGGTCGGGATCCGCAGCAGCATTTTTTCCTTTTCGAACTCTATGACCAGCATCTCCAACTCATAGCCCGAAATCTTCTGATCCTCGACCGCAAGAACCATACCGACGCCATGCGCCGGATAGACCACATGATTGCCGGCCTTGAAATTCGCTCGTTTCACCATTCTGCCCCGTCAGTCCCCCCATATTGTGCCGATGCGCCGACTGGAACGACGATGCGCGCGACATCTTCAGGGAGCGGCGCGCCAGCAACCGGTTCCAGCAGTTCCGGAAAGGCTCTTCCAGAGCCTGATCGCTGCGTATATCACAAACGCAGCCAAATAGCCAGCCGCGGGGCGCTGACGGCGCCGGGGCGGTCAGCCGCCCGGGTTTGGGCTGAATTGCGTTTCGAGTTTGCCTTCGACGCCTTCCCACGTCTCGGCGTCCCCGGGCGGATCCTTGCGGTAGGTGATATTCGGCCAGCTCTCGGAATAGCGACGATTGAATTCCACCCACTCTTCCATGCCGGGATCGGTATCCGGCTTGATCGCTTCCACGGGACATTCGGGCTCGCAGACACCGCAGTCGATGCATTCGTCCGGGTGTATGACCAGCATGTTCTCGCCCTCATAGAAGCAATCGACCGGGCACACCTCGACGCAATCGGTGTATTTGCATCGGATACAGGCATCGTTGACGATATAGGTCATGAGAGGTTTCTCCGGGCCGTGGGCGCCGCCACGCTGCGGGTCTGGCGATTTAGCAGCCGGGCCGGCTCTGTCAACTGTCGAGATTGGCGTAGAGCCGGGCTGCTTCCGGCGCCGGCCCCCGCCGCTCCGCCAGCGCCTCGACCCGCACCACGCGAATCGCGCCCGCCTGGGGGAATGTCAGCACGTCGCCGACACGAAGGGTGTGATGCGCTTTCTGCACCGGACGGCTGTTCACCCGGACCCTCCCGGCCTGGCAGAGTCTTGTCGCCAATGCGCGGGTCTTGAAGAAGCGGGCGCGCCACAACCATTGGTCGAGACGCTGGCCTGCCGGCGGCTGGTTCACCTGCCCGCCTTGAGGCGTTCGAGCTTTGCGAAAGGCGATTCGGGCCGGGACCGGCTCGGGCGTTGCCGCCTGTTGCGGCGGCGGGTTATCTGCAGGCCGCTTTCGCTCTCGCTTTCCTCAAAGCCGATGGCGGCCAGAATCGCCGGCAGATCGTCGAGACGGCAGCCAATCGACTGGGCGAGCTGAAGCGTCGGAACGAACGGCCCCTGTGCGGCCAGGGCGCCGGCGGCTTCCGCCAGACGCTCCAGCGCCGGAGCGCGCAACGCCAGAGGGCCCGCAAGCAGATAGCCGGCAGCAGCGTAGCGGCCGGCTGGCACGGCCGGGTCCCGAAGCAGCGTTTGCCGCCCGGCCGCAAGCGGCGTATCGCCGCTGCCGCAATGAATCCGCCACAACAGCTCAAGCAGTTCCGCCGGCCTGCGCTTGTGCATTGCCGGCATGAATATCGCGATGCGGCCGATACGCACGCCCAGACGTGCAAGCATCTGCCTGTCCGTGCGGGCCAAAGAGCGTGCAAGTTCGGGAACGGAATCGCGCCGGAGCGTGCCAAGCGCCTCTGCAAGCCGATAAGCGATTCCGCGCACGCGGCCCGAAAGCCCCTCGGCGCGGGCAAGAGACGACAATGGCGACAGGTCGCGCAACATCGGTCCGGCCTGCCATTCCCGGAGGCGCGTTTCCACCCGGCGTCGAGACGCTGCTTCCAGGAGATCGGCGCGCAGCACCCGCAAGCCGGGCGAAAGCGCTGTCGGACCGGCTGTCAGACAGGCGACAGGCTCGCAATTCCAGAGCACCTTGCCGGAACTGTCCAATGCAAAGCTCTCATCAGGCGCCGATGCAAGCGCATCCACCCGGCGCGCGGCTTCCCGGCGCAAGACGCGCTGGGCCGCCGCGGCCAGCGGACGGTCGGGGCGCCCCGTCCGGGCGGGGGTGTAGCGAAAGCCGGCCAACCGCCCGATCGTTTCACCTTCGAGGAGAACGGAGCCGTCGCGCGCAACGGCCCCCTCGAGGTCGCCGCCCTCCCGCAGGCGCTTCGCCAGCACAGCCGTGCGCCGATCGACGAAGCGCTGGGTCAGGCGTTCATGCAGCGCGTCCGACAACAGGTCTTCGAGCCGCCGCGTGCGCTCTTGCCAGCCGGCGGCATCGTCGAGCCAGGCGGCGCGATTTGCAATATAGGTCCAGGTGCGCACGCCGGCGATGCGGGCCATCAGCGTATCGATATCGCCGTCGGTGCGCTCCAGCCTGCCGACCTGCCGCGCCACCCAGTCGCCCGGCAGGCGTCCGCCATGGTCCACAAGGTAGCGATAGATGCGTCCCAGCAGCTGGGCATGGGCGTCTGTCAGCGTCTTCCGGAAATCCGGCACCTGGCAGACTTCCCACAGCATGGCGATTCTGGCCGGACCGATGGCAGCGGCCCGCACGGCCGGGTCGCGCGCAAGCACGGCCAAAGCCTGGTAGTCCTCGCCGTTCCGTCCCTGGATGAGGAACGGAAAGGGCGGCGGTCGGCCCAGACTCGCCAGCAGCGCCTCGACGCTCGAGAAGTCGAGGGCGGTGTTGCGCCAGCAAACCGTCCGCAGCGGCTCGAAATTGTGCTCCTCGACCCGCGCGACCAGGCGTTCGTCCATCGGGCGCTGCTCGGCGGTAACCCCGAAAGTGCCGTCGGCGATATGGCGCCCGGCGCGTCCGGCTATCTGGCCGACTTCCGCGGCGGCGAGCGTCCGCACGCGCCGGCCGTCGAATTTATTCAACGCCGAAAAGGCGACGTGGCGAACGTCCATATTGAGGCCCATGCCGATGGCGTCTGTCGCGACCAGATAATCGACTTCTCCCGCCTGATACATGCCGACCTGCGCGTTGCGCGCGCGGGGGCTGAGCGCGCCAAGGACGACTGCCGTGCCGCCGCGTTGCCGGCGGACGAGTTCCGCAAGGCGATAGACGTCGCTCGCCGAGAAAGCCACAACCGCGGACCGCGGCGGCAGGCGGGTTACCTTGCGGTAACCGGAATAGTCCAGCCGGGAGAAACGGGGCCGGTCTTCGACGACCGCGTCAGGCGCCAGTTGCCGCAACAGGGGCCGTATTGTTTCCGCGCCCAGAAACATGGTTTCGTGCAAACCGCGGGCGTGGAGCAGGCGGTCGGTGACGATATGGCCGCGCTCCGGATCGGCCGCCATCTGCACTTCGTCCACGGCAAGGAAGGCTACGCGCCGGTCCAGCGGCATCGCTTCGGTGGTGCAGACGAAATAGCGCGCCCGGGGCGGGATCACCTTTTCCTCGCCGGTCACCAGCGCCACCGCGCCCCGGCCCTTGACGGCGACAATGCGGTCATAGTTCTCACGGGCCAGCAAGCGCAGCGGGAAGCCGATCATGCCGGAGTCATATCCGAGCATCCGCTGCAAGGCGGCGTATGTCTTGCCGGTGTTGGTCGGCCCGAGCAGCGCGGTGATGCGCGCCTGTTCGTGGGTCGCCTGCATGATGGAAACAATCGGGTCGATTCCGCGCCGGTTCAAGGCCAAATCCGGGCAGGTGCTGCGGCAATGTGGACCGAGCGGTCGATATCGCCGCCCGCCTGGACGCGCGCCGGCTCGCCCGGCAATCCGCGCGCGGGCTGCTTCGCTGCCGACGGAAATCGGCTAGGCTGTCTCTTCCGGCCCGAAACGCTCCTGAAAGGCAGCTTCTCCATGGACTACGGCATTGCCTATTTTCCGACCGATTACTCCATAACGCCGGCGGCGCTCGCCAGGGCTGCGGAAGAGCGCGGATTTGAATCGCTGTGGGTTGCGGAGCATTCGCATATTCCCTGGTCGCGCCAGTCTCCCTGGCCCGGAGGCGCCGAGCTTCCGAAGCGGTATTATGATGTGATGGACCCGTTTCTGGCGCTCGCCAGCGCCGCATCGGCGACCTCGCGGATCAAGCTCGGCACCGGCATATGCCTCGTCGTGCAGCGCGATCCCATCCACACCGCCAAGGAGGTCTCCACGCTCGACCGGCTGTCGAACGGGCGTTTCCTGTTTGGTGTCGGCGGCGGCTGGAACGCGGAGGAGATGGCCGACCACGGCACCGATTTCTCAACCCGCTTCGCGCTGATGGCAGAGCGCATTGCCGCCATGAAGACAATCTGGACCGAGGCGAAGGCGGAATATCACGGCGAGTTCGTCGATTTCGAGCCGATGGCGCAGTGGCCGAAACCGGTGCAGCGTCCGCATCCGCCGGTCATCGTCGGGGGCGCGTTCCCGTGGGGTGCGCGCCGCGCTGCCGCCTATGGCGACGGCTGGATGCCGATCGGCGGCCGCGAACAGGATGTGCTGGCGTTGCTGCCCCGTTTTCGACAGATGGTGGCCGAGACCGGGCGGGACCCGGAGGAGGTCGCGGTGACGCTCTACGGGGTCGAGCCCGCCGGCGCGCTGCTCGACCGGGCGGAGGCGGCGGGCGTGGTGCGCGTTGTCTTCGGCCTGCCATCAGTGGACGAGGAGGAGAGCCTGAAGGCGCTGGACGCCCTTGCGGAGAGCCTCACGCCGCGGCTTTGAGGCTGCGGCTCTCGCGGGCGAGAAAATCGGCAAGCGCGCCCGGGGCGGAAATACCTGCGCGCGCTTCCGCCTCTGCATTGTAGTTGGTGTTGGTGTTGACGTCGTAGGTCCAGGCCTTGCCGTCGGCATCGACAATGAACTCGATGCCGGCAACCTCAACCCCGTTGGCGGCGAGAAATGCCTCATAGGCGTCGGTCTGCGGCGGTCGATAGCCCCCGAGAATCCGGAATTTCCCGGCGTCCGGCGCCGAACACATGTCGGCGGGGCAGAGTTCGAAACCGTCGGATGTATCGACCCGCATGGCATAGAGGAAGCGCCCGCCGATAAACTCCGCCCGCGTGATGAAGGGCTCCGGCGCGGCGATGTAGTCCTGCACCAGGGTGATGCCGTCAACGGGCTGCTCGAAAGCAGGGCTGCGGACATGCTTGGCAAGCGCAGCCGTATCCTCGAAAAGCTGCACGCCCAGCCCTTTCCCGGCGCGGTTGTGCTTGGTGATGAACGGACCGTCGAAACGCCGGGCCGCTTCGACGACCTGCTCATGCCCGGCGGCGGCAACGGTGCGCGGCACGGCGATGCCATGCGCCCGCAATGCGCGGTATTGCGCGACTTTCGACAGCTCCAGGCGGAGGGCGCGCCCGTCATTCACAACGCGGCGGCCATGGGCTGCCAGCCAGTCAAGCACCGCGGCGGTCAGTTCCGGCGCATAGCGGTGGCCGCGCGTATGGGACGACGCGCTCATGCGATTGTAGAAAACGCCCTCCGGCGGCGCGGAAGACAGGTCCACAAGGCCCTGGTCGAGGAACCACCCATGCAACGCCAGCCCGCGCGCGGCGAAGGCGGCCCTCAGCGGCTCCAGCCATTCGTCGTTCTCGTGCAGCACAAAGATATCGTGCATGGGCTGCCTCCGCTCCGCGCCCTTCAGTCGCCGAAAAACGGGGTTTCGCCGTCGCCTCTCAGGCGGATGTCGAAGCGGTAGCCGCCGTCCTCGGTTCGGGCGACCAGCAGCGGCCTGCGCTCGGCCGGCACGGCGGCGAGCACGGGATCCTCGGCGTTCAGCGCCTCTCCCGGGAAATAGGCGCGGGTGCGTATCCGCCGCAGCAGCCCCGCGGCGAAGATGGCAACCGAGATATGCGGCGCCTGCCACCGATTCCCCTGGAAAGGCACCGGGCCCGGCATGACTGTCGTGAATGCAAAGCCGCCATCGCCGTCCGTCAATACCCGTCCGAAGCCGCTGAAATTGGGGTCGCGCGGGCGCGCATCGTCATTGTCGAGCGGATGCGCATATCCGCCTGCGGCGTTGGCCTGCCAGATCTCGACCAGCGCATCTCGAATCGGCGCCTGATTGACATCCGTGACCCGGCCCGACAGGCGAATGCACTGTCCAAGCGCCTTGCCGCCGCCGGTGAGATCCGCAACCGGCGGCAGCGCGTAGTTGAAAAACGGTCCCAGGGTCTGCGACGCGGTGGGTGCCAAGCTCATGCGCCGGACCCTTCCTCTTCCATCGGCGTCTGGTCGCGGCCCCGCAGCACGATGTCAAAGGCATAGCCAAGCGCATGTTCGTGAACGCCTGCGGAATGATCCGCTGTCGCGACAAGGCGTTCCCGCGCAGCCGCATCGGGCACGGCGTTGAAGATGGAATCGAGCTCGTTGAGCGGATCGCCCGGGAAATACACCTGGGTAATCATCCGGCTCAGGAAGGCGTAGCCATAGAGCGACAGATGGATGTGCGGCGGGCGCCACCAATTACCGGAATTCGGCACGGGATAGGCGCCTGGCTTGATGGTGACGAACCGATAGCGCCCCTCCGAGTCCGTTACGGCGCGCCCTGCGCCGACGAAATGGGGATCCAGCGGCGCATCGCGCTGATCCACCGGATGGCGGTATTTGCCGGATGCGTTCGCCTGCCATGCCTCAACCAATACGCCCGGCAGGGGCCGCGCATCCTCGTCCCGGACCTGCCCGGCAAGCACCATCAACTGGCCCTGCGCCTTGCCGCCGGCGGTCAGGTCCATCTCGCTCGGCGAGACGCCGTCGCGCGAGAACAGCGGCCCTGTGATCTCGGAGAGCGTCACCGGGGCTTCGATCACCGGCAGCGCCGGGGCGATCTGGGTCGTCCGGAAATATCGTTCCGAGTCGATCGGAGGCTGCGTGCCGTCCGGATAGGCGGCGTATTCGACCATGTGTCCTCTCCCGTTGGGGCGGCGCGGCCTTACGCGCCCGCCTTCATCATGTCGGCGGCCTTCTCTGCAATCATCAGGACCGCCGCATTCGTGTTGGCCGAAACCATCCGCGGCATCACCGAAGCATCCACGACCCGGAGTCCTTCCAGACCGCGCAGGCGCAGGGAGGAATCGACAACAGCCATCGGATCGCTGCCCATCTTGCAGGTTCCGATCGGGTGGTAAACCGTTGCGCCGTTCGTGCGGCAGTAATCCAGAAGCTCGTCATGGCTGGCGCGCTCGGGCCCCGGTATCGTTTCGCATTCGATATAGGGCGCGATGGCCGGCTGCGCGAAAATCCTGCGCGCCAGGATCAGCGCATTGGTGATGGTGTCCTGATCGGTCCGGGTGGAGAGATAGTTCGGGCGGATGGCGGGATGGCGGTCGGGGTCGTTGGCCTCGATATGGATCGAACCGATGCTCTCGGGCCGGTGCTGCCAGAAACCGAGCGTCATGCCGGGATAGTCGTCGAGCACGCTGATGACCCCGTCCTTGTAGCTCGCCGGAGCGAAGCTGTATTGGACGTCCGGCGTCGCCGCGCCCGGCATGATCCGCACCGACGCGCTGACATTGCCGGGTGCTGCGGTAAGCAGGCCGGTGCGCGTCGTCGCATAGCGCACCGTCTCCCAAAGCAATGGCAGTCCGCGGGAGCGTTCATTGAAGGTGCGAATGCCCCGGGCCTTCATGCAGATGCGCGCAACATAGTGATCCTGGAGATTCTCCCCGACGCCCGGAAGATGGTGCACCGGCTGGATGCCAAGCGGCTGGAGCCGTTCCGCGTCGCCGATACCGGAAAGTTCAAGCAATTGCGGCGAGGCGATCGACCCCGAGGAGAGCACGACTTCAGCGGTCGCACGGGCCTCGCGGACGACATCGCCCTGTTGAAAAACGACCCCGACCACGCGGCCCTGCTCCACAACGAGCTTGCGCGCCTGCGCATGGGTCTCCACCCGCAAATTGCGGCGTCCGCGCGCCTGGCGCAGGAAGGTTCGCGCCGTGCTTTCCCGCCGGCCGTTGCGGATTGCGTGCTGGAAATAACCGACGCCTTCCTGGTCGCCGCTGTTGTAGTCGTCATTGCGCGGGATGCCGGCCTCGACGCAAGCCTCGATGAACAGCCGGGTCAGAGGATGCTGTTCTATCGGATCGATGACATTGATCGGGCCGCCGCGCCCGCGAATCTCCGGGTCGCCGCCGGCGCGGTTTTCGAATTTCCTGAAATAGGGCAGCACATCGTCGAAGGACCATCCCAGATTGCCCAGCTGCGCCCAGCCGTCATAATCCTCCGGCTGGCCGCGCACGATAAGGTGGCCGTTGATTGCGGACGACCCGCCCAGCACCTTGCCGCGCGGCCAGTGAATCGCCCGATTCCCGCTGCTCTCCTCCTTCTGGGTGGCGTAGCACCAGTTGACGGACGGATTGTAGAGGGTCTTGAAGAAGCCTGCCGGTATATGGATGAACGGATTGAGATCCCGTCCGCCGGCTTCCAGGAGCAAGACGCTGGTCTCGGGCTTCTCGCTCAGACGGTTCGCCAGCACGCAGCCGGCCGAGCCGGCGCCGATTATGATGTAGTCGAAGCGGTTCATCCGGGCGCGCCTCCCGCCGTTTCTGTTCCTGCGGCAGCTTGGACCGCACGGTCAAAGGAGTCCATGTCTGCCCCGTCGATAACGGCCTTCGACGCCGCCATCCGGTCGATTCCGCCATCGCTGTAGCCGAGTTCGCGCAGGATGGCGCGGCTATGCGCCCCCGTCCTCGGCGCGGTCGCAAGGAAACTGCCCTCCGGGGCCGTCTCGACCCCCGGCACGACATGCATCGGCACCTGGCCGACGACATCATGCTCCTGCCAGGCAACGGACTCATTGGCAAGGACCTGCGGTTCCTGGAAGTAGCGGCCGAAATCATTTACGGGGCCGCCCAGAACATCCGCATCGCCGAGTGCCTTAACCCACTCCGCCGTCTTCCGCCGCTTCACCAGCGGGCGAAGCAGGGCGAGCAGCTCAGCCTCGTTTTCGAGGCGTGCAGCATAGGTGGAAAAGCGGGGGTCGCCGGCGAGGTCGCGCCGGTCGAGCACGATGCAAAACGCTTCGAAATGCTTGTCCCGCCGGGCATTGATATTGACGAAGCCGTCTGCGCTCTCGAAGGTTCCGACCGGAACGCCGACCGCCTGCGGCACCGGTCCTTCCAGGTGGTATTCGATCATCTTGGCGGCCATGAAGGCGCCGGCGGATTGTTGCAGGCTCATGTCGATATAGCGGCCGGGAGCGCCCTGAACCGCGCGGGCATAGAGCGCCGCGGAAACCGCCTGGAAGGCATACAGGCCGGTCATCACGTCGATGGCGATCATGCCGACCCGTTGCGGCAAGCCGTCCTTGTCCCGGTTTATCGACATCATGCCGGTAACAGCCTGGGCGATCGAATCGGTCAACGGCCGATCGCTCCACGGCCCCTGCTGGCCGTATCCGGTCACCGACAGATAGACGACATCAGGATTGGCGGCGCTCACGCTCTTGTAGTCGAGGCCGAACCGGGCAGTGACGCCGGGGCGGAACGCCTCCAGAACCACATCCGCCCGGTTGGCAATCCGCGCTGCCGCCTCCCTTGCCGCCGCCTGTTTCAGGTCAAGGGCGAGCGAGCGTTTGCCCCGATTGACCTGGAGAAAGAAGGCGGAGTAAGGGCCGTGCCGCTTTCCGATGCCCCGTGCCCAATCGCCGCCGGGCGGCTCGATCTTGACGACATCGGCGCCATGCTGGGCCAGCAGGAAAGCGCAATGCGGCCCGGCGACACCCTGCGTCAGGTCGCACACCCGGAGGCCCTCGAAGGCGCGGCGGTCCGTTGTCATGGCGCAGTCTCCGGCGCCGAAGTCCAGACAGGCCGGCCTTCGACCGGATATTGCGGATCGTTGTAGCCGGGAGTGGAAGGGTGGCCTGGCGCCACCATGTCGTCGATCAAGGCTTCGTCCTCAGCAGTAAAGGCACAATCCATGGCGCCGACATAGTCCCGCCATTGGGCCCTTGTGCGCGGTCCGGCGATCACCGAGGTGACGAACCGGTTGTTCAGCACCCACAGGGTCGCGAATTGCGCCGCCGTCATGCCGCGGCGCTCCGCATGAGCGGCGACCCGCGCCGCGATCGCCAGCGACTCGTCCCTGAGCTCCGTCTGGCGTATGCGCCTGTCGCCGCGCGCCGCCCGGCTGCCCGCCTCCGGCTCGGCGCCCGGGCGGTATTTGCCCGTCAGCACACCGCGCGCGACCGGGCTGTAGGGCACAACGCCGAGGCCGAACCAGTTGCAGGCCGGCAGGTGCTCCGTCTCCGGCATTCTGTTGACCGCATTATAGTAGGGCTGGCTGGCGATGGGCCGGGCCATTCCCAGGGCGTCGCAGATACGGCAGATTTCCGCCACCCGCCAGGCCCGGTAGTTGGAGACGCCGAAATACCGGATCTTGCCGGCCCGGATCAGGTCGTCCATGGCACGCACCGTTTCTTCCAGCGGCGTATCCCGGTCTTCCTTATGCAGGTAGCAGAGGTCGATATAGTTGGTGCCCAGGCGCTTCAGGCTTGCCTCGCAGGCGCGCATCGTCCATTTCCGGGACAGGCCGCCGCCATTGGGGCCGCCGCCCATCCGTGTGAAGAGCTTGGTGGCAATAACCCAGTCGTCGCGGTCGCGCCGGACCGCCCGGCCCACGATTTCCTCGGATCCTCCCCGATTATAGCCGTCGGCCGTGTCGATAAAGTTGACGCCGGCGGCTCGAGCATCCTCCACCATGGCCTCGGCGTCTTTCGCCTCTGCCGGCCCGCCGAACATCATGGCGCCGAGGCACAATCTGGAGACCTTGAGTCCGCTCCGCCCGAGATTTCGATAGTGCACCCGGCCGCCTCCGTTGCTTTGGCGCCTCTATATGGCCGAACCCGTTTCGGTCCGGCAAGTGGGGCTGTGCGGCGGCCGCGCCCGGGTTCACGCCGGCGGGAAGCGCCGCCGGTCCGTGGTTGTGTCTCCGTTTGCAACGAAGGCCCGTGCCGGCGGGTTTTTCGGAGGGCGCCTTGGTGCCGCGCCGCTTATACCGCCTCCGTTTCGTCACTCCGGCCGGAGAGCGCACGTCCTCTTGTCACCCCGGCCGGAGCGCAGCGGAGAGCCGGGGCGACAGTAAGGGGTCCGGGGCGACAACAGGGGGGCCGAGGCAACGCCGGCGGGTTCGGGGCGGTGTCGGGGCGTTCGGAGCGGCGGGCCAGGCCTCTCAAGCCCCTGGCTCAATCTGCCAGAGGAACGCGAATGTCAAACGGAGACACGACCCGGTCCGTTGTTCGTTTGCGCGATCCGGACCGGGCCAATAGGATGACGGGGAGCTGAAGAGAGGAAACCGGGGATGACCGTCGAGCCTCGCGATTTTCGGGATACGCTTGGCCGAATGCCGACCGGCGTGACCGTCATCACGACCACGGCGCAGGACGGAGAGATGCACGGCGTGACGATCGGGTCGTTCAGTTCCCTGTCTCTGAAGCCGCCTCTGGTTCTGTTTTGTCTCGACAAGGAAGCCAATTGCCGCCGTGCGTTCCTCGACAGCACGCATTTTGCGGTGAATGTGCTGGCGGAGAACCAGTCTGGCCTGTCGTCGATCTTTGCGACAAAGAATGCGCCGCGGCCTTGGCACGACCTGGAATACTCGATAGGCGAGACCAGCGGCGCACCGTTGATGACAGGCGCTGTCGCCCAGATCGAATGCACGACCGAGGCCATCCATGACGGCGGGGACCATGACATCCTGATCGGCCGCGCGAAGACCCTGGCGTCGTCCACGGAGGGTCGTCCGCTGATCTTCTTTGCAGGCGGTTACCGGAGGCTGGACGCCGGGGAGGGTTCGTAGAGCCACTCCTGGCGAACGGAAGGGTCCGTTTCCCCAGGCAGACGCAGACGGCGGAGCTCGGCAAATTCCGGCTCTGGCAGAAGCTCGCACAGCGCCCAGACGGCCGCTCCGCGTATCAGCGGCGCGGCGTCGTCGAGCGCCCGCACGGCCGTCGGGACCAATTCCGCGAGGCCGCTGTTCCCGACCGCGATCAGGACATTGCGCAGGAATCGGCTGCGCCCGGTGCGCTTGATCGGTGAGCCGGCGAAGACCTCCCGGAAGCCCGCTTCATCGAGTGCGGCAAGCTCGTCGAGCGCCGGCGCCGTCAGTTCGACCCGCGGCAGCAGGCCGGGTTCACGGGCGCGCCCGGCAAATTTGTTCCACGGGCAAACCGCAAGGCAGTCGTCGCAGCCATAGATCCGGTTTCCCATGGCGCGGCGGAACGCGCGGGGGATCGGCCCCTTATGTTCGATCGTGAGGTAGGAGATGCACCGCCGCGGCTCCAGCCGGTATGGCGCGGTGAAGGCGTCGGTCGGGCAGATATCGAGGCAGGCGCGGCAACTGCCGCAGCGGAGGGCATGGGGCTCGTCCGGTTCGAGTTGCAGCGTCGTGAAGACCTCGCCCAGGAAGAGCCAGGAGCCGAAGCGGCGCGATACCAGATTGGTATGTTTCCCCTGCCATCCGAGGCCGGCCGCTGCCGCCGCCGGTTTTTCCATGACGGGGGCTGTATCGACGAAAACCTTGACCCCGCCGCCATGTGTCTCGACCAGCCACCGCGCAAGTTGTTTCAGCTTCCGCTTGACGACATCGTGATAGTCGCGGGCGGTTTGCGCATAGACCGAAACGGCGCCCCGGTCCTTGCGCGACAGCAGGCCCAGGGGATTACCGGCCGGCCCGTAGCTTATTGCAAGCGCGATGACCGTTCGCGCGTCCGGCCAGAGGGTGTCGGGGCTCGACCGCCGATCTTCATGGGCTGCAAGCCAGCCCATGTCGCCGTAGCGCCCTTCGGCGATGAAATCTCGAAGGTTGCGGCGAATATCCATGCGCGATGCCGCCGGCGCAAAGCCGACGGCATCGAAACCAAGACGAAGCGCATGCTCCCTGATTGCGGCCGGCCCGGCCGGTGCCGACAACGCCGGCCGGGCGCTTGTCATCAGAACGGCGGGTTCTGCGCGGCCAGCATTCCGTAGAGCATCGGGATCGAGAGCATGGTGTTGGTGCGCGAGAACAACAGCGCCCGACGCGCGGCCGGAGGCTTCTGATCGGCCGGCGCGTCGATAATGCCAAGCGCGACCTTCTGACTGGGCCAGATCACGAACCAGACATTGAAGGCCATGATCAGACCGAGCCACATGCCGATGCCGATGAACGCACTGGTGCTGCTGGCGTCCGCCAGACCGATGGCAAGCCAGTCGCCGAATGTGCCCTGCATAAGAGCAAGCAGGAGGCCCCAGAGCACGGTCGAGGCCGCCGACCAGCGGAACCAGAACAGGACGGCCGGTGCTATGTGTTTGCCGATTGCGGGTTTCATGTCGTCAGGGATCTTCGGCATCGTCGGAACCTGGACGAAGTTCAGATACCAGAGAAGGCCGATCCACATGACTCCGCTCAGCACATGGAACCATCGAACGAGATGGAGCAGAAATTCATTTTCCATGACGCGCTGTCCTCCCTTCCGGCCCTAGCTGCCGATCGCCTGGGCGACCACGATCAGAATGATGGTCAACACGACCCCCAGTCCGACGGTCATGTGAAGCGATTCCAAGGGGTTCTTCATCAGACGTCTCCTCCTGACGCATATCGGCGCAATTATAGCAGACCGGCATTGCCAGGAAACAGAATAGGCCGGCGAAAATGCCGTGGACCCTCGGGCGTCCTCCGGGATGCGCGTGCCTATGCTCTTGCTTGCTGCCGGCTGCGCCGCGTCAGGCGCTTTCGGCGCCGGGCAGGGTCTCCGGCCAGATTGCCGCCGGCCCGGTTCCCGGCCAGCCGATCGGGCCGCCGGCCTTGAGCGCGGCATCCACGGGCGCAATGCGCTTGTCCCAGAGCGCCGCAACGATGCGGCGGCCGTTGAGGCTGTCCGATATTTCCGATGCAAGGAACCGTATGGGCGGGGCCATGACCGCCGGAGAAAGCAGGGCGCTGCGGTCGGGGGCGCTCTCCACGGTCACCATGCCGGTGTCGGTCGGCCCGCCGGGCGTCAGCACAGTGACGGTGATGCCGCTGCCTTCGAGCTCACCGGCAAACTGGGCCGACATTGCCTCCAGCGCCGCCTTGGATGCGCCATAGGGAAAGAATTGCGGCCGCAGCATCGATGAAAGCGAGGTGGTGATATTGACGATTCTGCCCCAGCCGCGCTCACGCATGAAGGGAACGGCGGCGCGCGCGAAAACGAACGGCGCGACGGCGTGTATGGCAAGAAAGCGCCGCCAGTCCTCCGGCGACACCTCTGCGAGGCCGGAAACGGGCCGGAGGTGGTAGTCGGGGCGCAGCGTGCTCATGCCGATGCCCGCATTGTTGACCAGCATATCGACCCGGCCAAAACGCTCTGCCGCGCGCCCCACGGCCTCCGCGCAGGCTTCTTCCTCACCGAGATCAAGCGCCAGCGGCAGCAGCATGTCGTCTCCATGCCTCTGCCAAAGCCGATCGGTCAGCGTCTGGAGACGCGCCTCGTCATTGTCGATCAAGACGAGTCGGTGCCCGTCGCCGGCGAGCGCTTCCGCCATGACCGCGCCCAAGCCGCCGGCGGCGCCGGTCAGCACGATCGCCTTGGCGAAAGACATGGTCATGCCGGGCGCTCTCCGAAAGAGATGGTGCGCAGCATGACCCGGCGTTCTGTCGGCGCATAATCGCCGGCGCCGCGATGCATGGTTGCGCGCTCGTCCCACATCACGACATCGCCATGGCGCCAGCGGTGATGGTAGATGAACGCCTCCTGCGTTGCGTGGTCCAGCAGGTCGTGCAGCAGCGCCTCGCCTTCCTCACCCTCGATCTCGACAAAGCCGAAGGTGTGGATGGCATTCACATACAGCATCTTGCGCCCGCTCTCGGGATGGGTCCGCACCACCGGATGATGCACTTCGGGCAAGCCGCCCTTCTGGAAATCCTTGAGCGGCACGGTCGCGTTCCCGCCGGGGCCGGCGGCGTAGAGATGCCGGCCGGTGAGCCCCCGAATGCGCTCCCGCGTCTCCTCCGGCAGCGTCTCATAGGCGCGGATCATGTTGCAGAATATCGTGCCGCCGCCGCTGGACGGGATTTCCTTGGCATGGAGAATGGCGACCGCAGGCGGGTATTCCTCGAATGTGCCGTCGGAATGCCAGGTTGTCGCGCGTTTATAGCCGAGTGCATCGAGGGAGCCGTCCTTCTTGACATTGGTGAGCCAGGAGACTTCGGGCACTTCCTCGTGGCGGTAGTCGATCAGGACATGGAGCTGCAGCGGTCCGAAGCGCCGGCCGACCGCGGCCAGCTTGTGCGCAT
Source organism: Alphaproteobacteria bacterium (assembly GCA_965200785.1). GTDB lineage: Bacteria > Pseudomonadota > Alphaproteobacteria > Bin95 > Bin95 > Bin95. Next base: position 1,091,240 of record CBDAVA010000003.1, read on the forward strand.
CGAGATCCTGGCCGCGAAACACCAGCACCGGATTGCGCCAGAAATGGCTCTTGATTTCGTCGAAAACGCTGTCCGGGATCGAGGCCGACAGATCGACTCCGGTCACTTCCAGGCCGAGCGCGCCGCCGAGAGGGCGGGTCGCGAGTTGTTGTGCCATGTTCATGCCTCCGTGGCTGCCCCTTGTCCTGCCTGCTTGTGTCGGCGGCGGCCTTATGCGAACCGCGCCGCCGCGCTCATGGCGATGGTGCCCTCCGGCGTCACCGCCCAGACCTCGCAGCCGTCTCCGGCCGGTTTGCCGACCAGCCGCACCGGCCCGTCAATGAACAGCGGCGCCCGCGCCCGCATGTCGAAGGAGATCATTCGCCGCGGCGCCATGCGGTCGCGGGCGAAGTTCATCAGATAGCTCTGCGAGAGCGGACCGTGGACCACCAGGGCGGGATAGCCCTCGACCTCCTTCGCCCATACGGCGTCATAGTGGATGCGGTGGGCGTTGAAGGTGAGCGCCGAGAACCGGAACAGCGTGATTTCGTCCGGGCGTTCTTCCCCGGTCCAGACGATGCCGCCGGGAGGCGCAGAGCGCCGGGGCGCCCTGTTGGCGGCGCCGGAGGGCGTTTCCTCCCGATAGACCGTGTCGCGCTGCTCGACCACGGCGAGGCCGCGCGGCGTCGAAATACGGCTTTCAACTGTCGCAAAGGCGAGCCGGCCGGTGCTGCCCTCCTTGACGGTCAGATCGACCAGTTCCGTCTCCCGGTGGAGCCGGTCGCCGATGCGGATCGGCTCGTGGAAGGCGAGCCGGGTGCCGGCATACATGCGGCGCGGGAACGGCATTGGCGGCACAACACCCGTGGATGCCGGCGCCCCGTCGGGGCCCAGTTCCGCCTGCTCGAAATCCGGCAGGAAATACAATATGTGCCAGCCCGGCGGGATCGCGGCGCCGTCCTCGATCTCCACGTCCCGCCGCCCGAGCGTCTTCTGAAACAGCAGCACGGGAGCGGCTGCGGCGACATCGCTGTCCGTGTGCCTGGCGCCGATATGGCTGCGAATATCCGCAAGGTCGTCGGGCATGGCTGTGTTTCCTGTCGCCGTTGTTCCAGGCGACACTATCACAGGGGCTGCGGGGCCATGAAGACAGGGGCCTATGGTGCGGAGCTTGCCGGCCCTGTCAGCCTGAAAATGGCGACAGGCGCGGCCCGGCCCTTGACCTCCATGTCGCCGACGGGCTCGACCTCGAACAGGCCGTCAAGGTCGGCGACCGTTGCGGCGCTGACCGTGATCGCGACTTCGGCGTTGGGCGACACCTGTTTGCCGAGCTGTTCCAGCCGCTGCGCAATGTTCACATCATCGCCGATGACCGTGTAGTTGATGCGGTCGGGCGTGCCGATATTGCCGGCTGTGGCCTGGCCCGAATGGATGCCGAGGCGCACACGGACGGGCGGCTCGCCCCGGCTTGCTCTCTCTCGATTGTCGGCGGCTATTCCGTCGCGAATGGCAAGCGCCGCGCGGCAGGCGCGGATGGCCCGGTTCTTCTGCTTCTCCGGAGCGCCCCAGAACGCCATCACGCTGTCGCCGATGAACTTGTCCACCGTGCCGTCCTCCGCCTCTATGGCGCCGGTCAGGATTCCGAAATGGCCGTTGAGGAGATCGGCAACTTCCGCCGCGCTCTTTCCTTCCGATATTGTGGAATAGCCGGCGATATCGCTGAACATCACCGTGACATTGCGCCTGTCGGACGCCAGCGACTCGAGGTCACCCTTTCGCACCAGTTGATGCACCAGAGAGCGCGGGACATAGGCCTGAAACCAGCGCAATGCGCCCGTCATGGAGTTGAACGCGCTCGATTGCTCATCGAGTTCGAGCACATGGCTGCGCGGCAGGCGGTGTATTTCCTCCAGCCGGAGTTCGCCGATCAGGCGCGCAACCTCGGACAAGCGCAGCAGCGGCCGGGCCAGGCGCCTCCCGATAAGGAGGGCCAGCAATACCGAGAGGATCAGAGCGGCGATACCGACGATCATCGAGTTGCGCAGCCTGTCTATCTCGTCGCTGACGACATCGCTGTGAAAATAGGCTCCGACATACAGCGGCGTCGCCGTATAGGAGTCGAGCCGGCGGTAAAGGAACACATATTGTGCGCCCGACAGTTCCAAAACGTGACTCTGCAATGGCGGGTGCGGCGCGATGTTTGACGGCCGCGTCCAGTTCTCGTCCCACATCCGGGCGAGGACCGGGTCGCCGAACCCCGCAAGGGCGGGCAGCGGCCTCTCCAGCGACAGGCCCGGATATCCCGGCGCCATCAGCCTGTGGGCCAGCACGTTTTCCTTGCCGTGGAGAACGAATGTGTTGGGGCCGATCCGAGCGCTGAACTGCTCCAGATATCTGGAGAAGGTCTGCACGCCGAGCGCCGTAATCAGCATACCGTTGAAGCTGCCGTCCTTGTGGATGGGGTGCTGCAGGGTGAGAGTCGTCGAGTTGTAGTCGGGCCGGTAGATCGGCGGCGCCCAGACCGGTCCTCCGCTGGCCCGCCCGTTACGGAGCGCTTTCCGGGCCGCCTCGTCCTGCGAAAAGTTCACCAGCCGGACTTTCGCCAGGGTATCCGTTCTCTCCGCCAGCAGCGCCTGTCCGTCATTCCGCAGATAGACGATGCCGCTGATTGCGGAGTTGCCGGCCATTGCGCCGAGCAGAAGGCGGCGCATATCGTCCGGACTGTCGGGATCGATCTCGCCGGTCTCCATGGCGCGGGCCAGGAAACCGGCCTTGGTGCTTGCAGAGTCGAGCTGTTCGCTCACCTTCTGCGTCAGGACGCCGATGCTGAGATCCGCGCTGTCCCGCAGCAGGTCCACGGTATTGCGGGCCGCGCTATAGACGGCGACGCCCAGCACCACGAGCACGGACACCAGGAGCAACGAGCCGAAGCTCAGCATCAGGAGCCAGGACATCGAGAGCCGCCGGCGCGGACGGTCTCCCGCCCCGTATGCCGAGGCTGTCGGACCAGCAGGCCGGGGCCGGTTCATCGCCGCTGCGGCTGGTCGCCGCCGTTATCGCCAGCTGGTCGCATATCCCTCGAAGGCCGTCGGCAGGCGGCGAATGTCCTGGACCAGATCGGAGGGCAGGGCGGGGCGCATGTCCATCGAGAGGCTCGCATAGATCGCATCCGCCGCCCCGCCGAAACGCTGCGCCACGGCGCCGGCCAGTTCGTCGTGGCGGCCGACGGCGGCGAAGAGACGCACCGTGTCGTCGTCGATCTCGGCTGCGATCCGGTCCCAGGCGCCTTCCTTGGTCATCCGGTTGAGCTTGCGCCCGAGGTCTCCCAGGCCGTGCAGATCGAGCACCGGCCAGTAGCCCGGGGTCGAACCGTAGAAGGCGACGCGGTAACGGGTCCATTCAACAGCTCTTGCGACCTCTTCGTCGGTGGCGCCGGTGGCGATAAAGCCGCCGCCGGTGACCTCGAAAGACTCCCGCTTGCGTCCCGTCCGCTCCATGCCTTCGGCAATCCGCGCCATGCAGACTTCCTCCAGGTAACGCCGGGTGCAGAAGCCGTGCAGGCGCACCCCGTCCGCCACCTCGCCCGCCAGCCGGAGCGAGTGCTCGCCAACCGCCGCAATGGTAATCGGCACCATGGGCTGGCCTGTGGACTCCGGCGTGAAGTTCGGGGTCATCAGGGTGAATGTGTAGTGCCTGCCCTCGAAGCGCAGCCGCTCGCCGGTTTCCCAGCTCCGCCAGATAGCCCGAAGCGCCTGCACATATTCGCGCAGCCGGGGCGCCGGCGCCGACCAGGGCACCGAGAAACGTTTTTCATTATGCGGGCGGATTTGCGGCCCGATGCCGAGCACGAAACGGCCCCGGGAAGCGTTCTGGAGGTCCCAGCAGGCGTTCGCGACCACCATCGGGCTGCGGGGGAAGGCGATGGCGACCGCCGTGCCGAGTTCCAGCCGGGTCGAGGCCGTTGCAGCAACAGCCAGCGCCAGGAAGGGGTCGTGGCGGTTCTCCATCGTTACCGCGCCGTCGAAACCGGCGGCTTCGGCGTCGGCCACGGCGTCGGCCACGGCGTTGAGGTCGTTCTGCGGCAGGGTCGTCAGAATGCGCATGGGGTTGGTTGAGCCTGTTTGTCGGATGTGTCAGAGGCCGGCGGTCATGCCGTGGTCGATGACGAGCTCGGAGCCGGTCATGTAGGAGGACGCATCGGAGAGCAGGAAGACGATGCCGGATGCGATGTCTTCGGGTCCGCCGGGGCGCCCGCCGGGCACGCGCCCGGAAGCCCGCTCGACCGGATCGACCGAGCTTGTGGAATCGTTGAAGGGCGAGGGGCCGCTTTCCGCCATGCGGTCCCAGATCGGCGTGTCGATAATGCCGGGATGGACCGAGTTCACCCGCACGTTCCAGCCCCGCCGGGCGCTCTCCAGCGCCGCCGATTTCGTGAACAGCCGCACCGCACCCTTGGTCGCGCTGTAACAGGACAGGCCCACGCTGTTGCCGACCAGGCCCGCAACAGAAGACAGATTGACGATGGAGCCGCCGCCGGAATCGCGGATGACGGGCAGGATGTGTTTCACGCCCAGGAACACGCCCTCGACATTGACCGCCTGCTGTTTGCGCCAGTCTTCCAGGCTGGTTTCCAGCAACGGACGCACGATCGCAATGCCGGCATTGTTGACCAGGCCGTGCAGAGGCCCGGCAGACCCGGCGATCTCCTCCCAGCGCGCTTCGTCGGTCACGTCCTGGAGCATGAAGCGCCCGCCGGCGCGCTCCGCTGTCTCGCGCCCGCCTGCCTCGTCGATATCGGTTGCGACCACCGCCGCTCCCGCCTCTGCCGCCGCCAGCGCCGTCGCCCGGCCGATGCCGGAGCCTGCGCCGGTAATCAGGATTGTCCTGCCGTCAAGTGCGCCCATGTTCTTCTTCCCCCGATTTTCCCTGCATTATGGCAGCAATCATCCAGGCGGGGGCACCCTCAGCCGAACAGAGACGCAGGAATCTCTGCACCGCCTGCATGGTGTTTGTTTTTAGGGATTATTTGCGGCGGTGCCGCAGCCGAAGGCCCTGGTCAGGCTCTTCCCTTACCGGCGCCTCTGAAGGGGGCGCGCGCGGCGCGTCTGCCAGTCTTCCGCGACCCGGGCTGGTGTCTTTGGCTTGATTTGGGCCCATCCGGCCGTATGCCGCATGTCGCAGATGCGCCCGCTCCGGTTTATACTGGCGGCTCCGAAGCAACCGGAAAGACCGATGACCGGCCTCTGCGCCTTTTTCCCGACCAGGGATTTCGGGTCCGACGCGGCTGCCATACGCGACTGGGCGCAGGCGGCGGAGGATCTGGGTTATGACTGGATTACCGTGCCGGACCATGTGCTCGGCGCGGACCCGGCTTCGCGTCAGGGATGGAAGCCGCCCTATACCCACCGAGACCAGTTTCACGAGACTTTCGTGACGATGGGCTATCTCGCCGCCTGCACGAAACGCATCGGCCTGGCTTCGGGTGTGTTGATCCTGCCGCAGCGCCAGACGGCGCTGGTGGCGAAGCAGGCTGCGCAGGTCGATCTGCTCTCCGGCGGGCGCCTGCGGCTCGGCGTCGGCACCGGCTGGAATTTCGTCGAATACGAGGCCCTGAACGAGGACTGGGAGACGCGCGGCGCATGCCAGGCCGAACAGGTGACGCTGATGCGGCGGCTCTGGACCGAGGAACTGGTGACGACGGAAGGGCGCTGGCATGGGTTCCGCGACGCGGGACTCAATCCGCTTCCGCTGCAGAGGCCAATTCCGGTCTGGTTCGGCGGCACGCATCCGGCGGTGCTGCGGCGCGCGGCGCGGCTGGGCGACGGCTGGATTCCGATCGCCCGCCCGGACGGTGACGGCCGGCGGCTGGTAGAGACCCTGCACGGCCTGCTGGAGGCCGAAGGCCGCGACCCGGCCTCCTTCGGCATCGACGCCTGGCTGCGCGCGTCCACGCCCGATGTCCAGCAATGGGCAGCCGCGGCAGAGGGCTGGCGCGGGCTCGGCGCCAGCCTGATGACGCTCTATCCGGTATATCGTGTGGAGTCCGTGGATGAGCGCATCCGGGCGCTCGAGCGCTTCAAGGAGGCTGCAGGCACTTGTTGACGATAACAGGCGGGCGGGTTTTGACGCCGGAAGGCGGTTTCGAGCAGCGCGATGTCGCCGTGTGCGGCGGAAGGATTGCGCCCGCCGCAGACGGCGGCGGCGTCCTGGATGCTTCCGGTCTGCTGGTTCTGCCCGCCATCGTCGATATTCACGGCGATGCGTTCGAGCGCCAGATCATGCCGCGTCCAGGCGTGCATTTCCCGCTCGACGTCGCCTTGCTGGACACCGACCGGCAAATGGCCGCCAACGGCATTGCCACCGCATTCTACGCGATGACCTGGTCATGGGAGCCGGGGCTGCGCGGGCGTGAAATGGTGATGGCGCTGATGACGGCGCTGGAGGCGTTGAAGGGCCGCTTTGCCGTCGATACCCGCCTGCATCTGCGCGTCGAAACCTATAATCTCGACGCCGTGGACGAGCTTTGCGGCTGGCTTGCGGCGGGAAAGGTCGATCTGCTGGCGTTCAACGATCACTTCGCCGAGATCTACGAACAGTGCCGTGATGCCGGCAAGGTCGCGAAATATGCCGGTCGGGCCGGACTGGCGCATGACGCTTTTCTGGACTTGCTGGAAGAGGTGCGGCAGCGGGAGCGAAAAGTTCCGGCGGCCGTGCGGCGGATTGCGGCGTCGGCCAAGGCGGCGGGCGTTGCGCAACTCGCCCATGACGAGGAGACGCCGGAGGACCGCCGGTTCCACCGCAGCCTCGGAGCGTCGATTTCCGAATTCCCGGAGACCGAGGCCGTGGCGCGGGAAGCGATCGAGTCCGGCGAGACGGTCGTGTTCGGCGCGCCCAATGTGCTGCGGGGGCAAAGCCACACGACCGCGCCGAGGGCCGCCGACATGGTGCGCAAGGGTCTCTGCACGGTGCTGGCGTCCGATTACTACTATCCCGCCCTGCTTCTGGCGCCCTTCCGGCTCGCCGAAGAGGGTATTCTGACGCTGGAAGAAGCATGGCCGCTCGTCTCCGCAAATCCGGCTCGCGCCGTCGGCCTCGCGGACCGCGGCACACTTGCCGAGGGCGCGCGGGCGGACATCCTGTTGGTCGATCCCTCCGGCCCCGTTCCACGCCCGGCCGCCATGCTTATCGCCGGCAGGCTGCTGCAATTCGGCCTCGCCTGAGGGGACGCCGCGAAACGCCGGTTTCTTAATCCTGCCGGAGGCCCCGCATGAATCTGGCTGCCCTGATGCTTCGCGCCGCCCGCGCCAGACCGGACAATCTCGCGCTGGCGTGCGGCTTCGAACCCCATGCCGACTACCGAACGCTTGCCGCCCGCACGGCCTCGATTGCCGGCTGGCTGCGGGCCCGCGGCCTCCGGCCTGGAGACCGGGTGGCGTTTGCGATGAAGAACTGCCCGGAATTCATCGAGCTGCTTTACGGCGTCTGGCATGCGGGCCTGTGCGCCGTGCCGGCCAATGCCCGCCTGCACCCGAGCGAATTCGCCTATATCTTCGAGAACTCGGGCGCCCGCGTGGTGGCTGTGACGCCGGACCTGGCGGAGGCCCTTGCGCCTGTCTGCGATGCCTTGCCTGCGGTCGAACGCATGATCGTCGTCGGCGAGGCGGACTTCCGGGCGCTCTATGACAGCGCGCCGGCAGGGCTTGCCGATGTCTCGCCGACGGACAATGCATGGTTGTTCTACACCAGCGGCACAACCGGCCGGCCGAAGGGGGCGGCGCTCTCTCACCGCAATCTCATGCATTGCACGCTTGGCTATTTCTCCGATGTGGACGAAATCGCCGAAGGCGACGCCATTCTGCATCCCGCGCCGATGAGCCACGGTTCCGGCTGCTACAACATTCCGCATGTCGCGCGCGCCAGCCCCCAGATCGTGCCGGTCGGCGGTTTCGACCCGGCCGAAATCTTCGAATTGATCCGGCACTACAAGGGCAGCAGCTTCTTTGCCGCGCCGACCATGGTGAAGCGCCTGATCGACCATCCGGCGGCTGCCGGCGCCGATGTCGCCAATCTGCGTTCGATCATTTACGGCGGCGGTCCGATGTATGTCGCCGATGCAAAGCGCGCCTTTGAACTCTGGGGGCCGAAGCTCATCCAGATCTACGGCCAGGGCGAGTGCCCGATGACGATTTCCAGCCTGCGGCGCGAGGAGATCGCGGATGTCGGCCATCCCCGCTATGAGGAACGGCTCGCCTCCGCCGGGCGGGCCTTCGCCAATGTCGAGGTCCGGATCGCCGATGGCGGCGAACAGGCCCTGCCGCCCGGCGAAATCGGCGAGATCCAGGTGCGCGGCGATGTCGTGATGAACGGCTACTGGAACAACCCCGAGGCGACGGCGGACGCCCTGCGCGGCGGTTGGCTCCATACAGGTGATGTCGGAGTCATCGACGAAGAGGGCTATATCACGCTCAAGGATCGTTCCAAGGACATGATTATCTCGGGCGGGGTGAATATCTATCCGCGCGAGATCGAGGAAGTGCTGCTGACGCATCCCGATGTGAGCGAGGTCTCGGTGATCGGCCGCACAGACCCCGACTGGGGCGAAACGGTGGTTGCCTATGTCGTTGCCGCCGCCGATGCGCCGGCTCCGGAGGTGCTGGATCGGCATTGCCTGGGCCATATGGCGCGGTTCAAGCGCCCCAAGGCATACCGCTTTGTCGAAGACCTGCCGAAGAACAATTACGGCAAGGTCGTAAAGACGGAATTGCGCGAGCGGGAAGCAGCGTGCACGGGACTCTGACCGGCTCCCGCCTTCCGGAAATGATGAAGCCCCGCCGGAGCGGCGGGGCTTCTTGCAGGCTGGCGCCGGCGGGCCGGGTCAGACGCTGTAATACATCTTGAACTCGACCGGGTGCGGCGTGTGCTCGAAGGCATAGACCTCGTTCCACTTCAGGTCCATGTAGCCGTCGATCAGGTCATCGGAGAAGACATCGCCCCGCGTCAGGAAGGAGCGGTCCGCGTCGAGGCTTTCGAGCGCCTCGCGCAGCGACCCGCAGACCGTCGGCACGCCCTGCAGCTCTTCCGGCGGCAGGTCGTAGAGGTTCTTGTCCATCGGCTCGCCGGGATGGATCTTGTTGATGACGCCGTCGATGCCGGCCATCAGCATGGCCGCGAAGGCGAGATAGGGATTGGCGCCCGGATCCGGGAAACGGACCTCGACGCGCTTGCCGTTCGGGCTCGCCACATAGGGGATACGGCAGGAAGCCGAGCGGTTGCGGCTCGAATAGGCGAGCAGCACCGGCGCCTCGAAGCCCGGAATCAGCCGCTTGTATGAGTTGGTCAGCGGATTGGAGAAGGCGTTGATGGCCTTTGCGTGCCGGATGATGCCGCCGATGTAATGCAGCGCGAATTCCGACAGGTCTGCATAGCCATGGCCAGAAAAGAGCGGCTGGCCGTCCTTCCAGACCGACTGGTGCACATGCATACCGGAGCCGTTGTCGCCCATCACCGGCTTCGGCATGAAGGTTGCCGTTTTGCCGTAGCTGTGCGCAACCATATGCGTCACATATTTGTAGATCTGCATGGCGTCGGCGGCGCCGACCAACGTGCCGAATTTGAGGCCGAGCTCATGCTGGGAGGGCGCCACCTCATGGTGATGCTTCTCCATGTCGAGGCCCATCTCGACCATGGTCGACACCATTTCGGAGCGCATGTCCTGGCCGCTGTCCACCGGCGCGACGGGGAAATAGCCGCCCTTCACATCCGGGCGGTGCCCGAAATTGCCCTCATCGAATTTCGATCCCGAATTATACGGCCCCTCCGCGCTGTCGAGCCTGTAGAAGGCCCTGTTCATCGCAACATCGAAGCGCACATCGTCGAAAACGAAGAACTCGGCTTCCGGGCCGAAATATGCGGTATCGCCGATGCCGGCTTCCTGGATATAGGCCTCGGCCTTCTTCGCCACCGACCGCGGGCAGCGTTCATAGGACATGCCGGTGGACGGTTCATGGACGTCGCAGAACAGCACCATGGTGGTTTCGGCCATGAACGGGTCCATCACCGCGGTTGTCGGATCCGGCATCAGGATCATGTCGGACTCGTTAATGTCCTTCCAGCCCGCGATCGAGGATCCGTCGAAGAAGAAGCCGTCGATGAAGACATCCTCCTCCATGGTCGTCACATACTGGGCGGTATGCTGCCATTTACCGCGCGGATCAGTGAACCGCAGGTCCACATGGCGGACATCATTGTCCTGTATTGCCCTGAGTACGTCATCGGGCGTCTTGCAGTTGAGCGACATCAGATTCGGACTCCTTTTCTTCCGGCCGCATTTGCGCCGTTTTCTCTAGATGGCATCCGCGCCCGTCTCGCCGGTGCGGATGCGGATCGCTTCCTCGATCGAATAGACGAAAATCTTGCCGTCCCCGATACGGGCGGTATAGGCCGCCTGCTGGATGGCTTCCACGGCGCGCTCGAGCGTCGCATCGTCCACGACGACCTCAATTTTCACCTTCGGCAGGAAGTCCACCACATATTCGGCGCCGCGATAGAGTTCCGTATGGCCCTTCTGGCGCCCGAAACCCTTTGCTTCCAGCACGGTGATGCCCTTGATGCCGATTTCGTGCAGCGCGTCCTTCACCTCGTCGAGCTTGAAGGGTTTGATAATCGCCTCGATTTTCTTCATCGCCGTCCCGCCCGTGGTTGGCATCTTGCCGCTATGCTGCAAAGCATACTCCATGCCAGTTGGCAAGCTGCGCACACCTCCCGGAAATCAAGGCTTTCCCGGCTGTCAGGCGGCAGCCGCTGCGCATAAATGAGTCATATGCCTAGCTGACAGGCACTCCGTATGCCGGGCAAACGGGCAGTCAGAGCAGGGGCCGGATGCGTGTCACCGCGCGTTCGATGTCTTCCTGGCTTGCCGCGTAGGAAAAGCGGATGAAGCCCTCCCCGTGTTCCCCGAAACTGGTGCCGGCGACCGTGGCGACGCCTGCTTCCTCGAGCATCCGGCTCTGCAGTTCCCGGGCGCTCATGCCGGTGCCCTCGATATTGGGGAAAGCATAGAAGGCGCCGCCGGGATCTGCGCAGCGAAAGCCCGGCAGCTGGTTGAGAGCGCGCACAATGATGCGCCGCCGCGCGTCAAAGGCCTGACGCATGACCTCCACCGCATCCTGCGGGCCGGTCAGCGCGGCGATGCCGGCATATTGCGTGGCGGCGTTCACGCAGGAATGGCAGTTGACCGCCAGCCGTTCGACCAGCGGGAACAGGGCCTTCGGCCATACGCTGTAGCCGAGCCTCCAGCCGGTCATCGCATAGGTCTTGCTCCAGCCGTCCAGCAGAATCATGCGGTCCCGAAGGCTTTCATAGCCCAACAGCGAGACATGCTCGTTGTCCTCGTAGAGCAGGCGGCTGTAGATTTCGTCCGACATCACCGCGACATGCGGATGGGCCTCCAGCCCGGCCACCAGCTTGTCCATCTCCGCTCCGGGAACAACGCCTCCGGTGGGGTTCGCCGGGCTGTTCAAGATCAGCAGCCGCGTGGCGGGACCGATCTGGGCCAGCACCTCGTCTGCCGAGAAAGCAAAGCCGTTCTCCTCATGCAGCGCCATCGCGACGGGCTTCGCGCCCGTATAGGCAATCATCGATTCGTAAATCGGGAAGCCCGGATTGGGATAGATGATCTCGGCCCCCGGCTCTCCGAACATCATGATCGCGAAGAACATGGTCGGCTTGCCTCCCGGCAGGATCATCACCAGGTCCGGATCGACCTCCACATCGCGGTAATGCCGGATATCGGCGGCGACCGCTTCGCGCAGCGCCGGGATACCGTTGGCCGGCGTATATCCGTGATGACCGTCGCGCAACGCCTTCTCCGCCGCCTCGACGACATGGGGCGGCGTCTTGAAGTCCGGCTGCCCGATGCCGAGATTGATGATGTCCCGGCCTTGCGCCTGCAAACTGGCCGCCCGCGCCAGGACCTCGAAGGCGGTCTCGGTTCCGAGTCGGGTCAGATTGTCGGCAAGGCGAAGCATGGCGTCCGGTATCCTGTCTTGGCGGGGGCGCCGGACTATGGCCAAAAGCGGAATCCACCGCAATGCCCCGGCCGCGCCTGCGGGGATGGCTGGATGAAGGGTAGAGACGGGTTGCGTCCCGGTTTGAAGTCCACGCGCCCGCGGCGGACCCGGAAAGACGCCGGCAGGCTCGACCGGCCGCTCCGGGCCTTGACCTGCAGGGGGCGGACGGCCTAGATGACGCCTTTCCCTGCGAGGCTTTCCGCGTGGTGCCCATAGCTCAGTCGGTTAGAGCGCCTGGTTGTGGTCCAGGAGGTCGCCGGTTCAAATCCGGCTGGGCACCCCACCGCTCGCCCGGGGCGGAGGACGAATGCAGGTGAGCGGGGAACGGCGGACCGGAACGCCGATCCGCGATGCGGCAACTCTTGTCATCCTGCGCCGGGAAACCGGCGAGGTGGTGATGGGCGAGCGGTCGCGGGGCCATGTCTTCTATCCCGAGCACTATGTCTTTCCCGGCGGCAGGGTGGATCGCGGCGACGGTTATGCGCCGGCAGCCCGGGAACTGCGTCCCGAGGTCGAGGCCAGGCTGCGCAATTCCGCGACGGTGCGGCGGGCGCGGGCGCTTGCGCTGGCTGCGGTGCGCGAAACCTTCGAGGAAGCCGGCCTGATCGTCGGCGAGCCCGGAAACGGCGCAATACCCGCCGGGCTGCCGGAAGATTGGCGGCAATTTCACGCGGCCGGCTATGTTCCGGCGCTCGACAAGCTGACCTATGTGCACCGCGCCGTGACGCCGCCTGGCCGTCCGCGTCGTTTCAACGCACGTTTCTTCGTGATCGACGCCGAACATGTGCATGGCGATCTCAGCGAAGGGTCCGGCGAGCTGTTGAAGCTGCACTGGGTCCGGCTCGCCGACGCGCAGCGGCTCCGGCTTCGGCCGATCACGGCGCTTGTGCTGCAGGAAATCGAGTCCCGTCTTCGCGAGAACCGGCTGCACGACATGTCCCGCCCGGTGCCTGTGGTGAAGACGCGATATGGCAAGCGCGTCATGGAATGGGACTGAACGAACCGGAAACCGGAAGAATGCGCGGCCGCGCCGCCTTGCTGACGGTTGCCGAGATGAGCCGGGCGGACCGGCTGGCGGAGGCGCACGGGCACTCCGGCTTCGACCTGATGCGCAATGCCGGCGCTGCTGTCGCCGATGCGGTTCGCCGCCGCTGGAGCCCCCGGCCGCTGCTGGTCCTTGCAGGCCCCGGCAATAATGGCGGCGACGGCTTCATCGCCGCTGAACGCCTCTCTGCCGCCGGCTGGCCGGTGCGGGTGGCGCTGCTCGGCCGGCGCGAAGCGCTTGCCGGGGATGCCGCAGAGGCGGCCCGGACCTGGCCGGGACCGGTCGAAGAGCTGGGGCCGGGCTCGGTTCGGGGCGCCCGGATTGTCATTGACGCCCTGTTCGGGGCCGGGCTGAAACGGCCCGTTTCCGGCGCTGCTGCGGCCGCGCTGGAGGCGGCGCGGGGCCTGCCGCTGGTCGCGGTGGACCTGCCGAGCGGCATTGCCGGGGATAGCGGCGCGGTATTGGGGAGTGCGCCTGCCGCCGGGCTGACTGTCACGTTCTTCCGGAAAAAGCCGGGCCATCTGCTGCTTCCCGGCCGGCTGCATTGCGGCGAGGTCGTTGTCGCGGATATCGGTATTCCGGACGCCGTGCTGGAGGAGATCGCGCCTGCCGCCGCCGAGAACGGCCCGGAATTGTGGTCGCTGCCGTTTCCGGGGCCGGACAGCCACAAATACACGCGCGGCCATGCCGTCATATGGGGCGGGGCGGAAACCACCGGCGCGGCGCGGCTGGCGGCGCGGGGCGCGCAACGCGCCGGCGCGGGCCTTGTGACCGTTTCGGCGCCGGACGAAGCCTGGGCGGTCTATGCCGCATCGCTGCCGGGGGCGCTGATTGCCCGCCGCGGCGGACCGGAGGGCTTCCGGCGCCTCCTGGAGGACCCGCGCAAGAACGCCGTGTTGATCGGTCCCGGCGCCGGGCTCGGCCCCGCAACGGCAGAGGCCGTGGCGGCGGCGCATGACCGCCCGGGCGCGCTGGTGCTCGACGCCGACGCCTTGACGGTCATGGCTGGCCGGCTGCCGGAGGGCGGCGGGCGCGCCCGGCTGCTGACGCCCCATGACGGCGAGTTCGCCCGCCTGTTCGACTTTCGCGGCGACCGGCTCTCGAGGGCCCGCGCGGCGGCGGCGGCCAGCGGCTGGACCGTGCTGTTGAAGGGGGCGGACTGTGTGGTCGCGGCTCCGGACGGGCGCGCCGCGATTGCCGCCAATGCGCCGCCCTGGCTGGCGACTGCCGGCAGCGGCGATGTGCTGGCGGGTATGGCTGTTGGCCTGGCGGCGCAGGGTATGCCGGCTTTCGAGGCCGGCGCTGCGGCGGCATGGCTGCATGGAGAGGCGGCCGCCGCCTTCGGTCCGGGGTTGATTGCGGAAGACTTGCCGGACATGTTGCCCTCCGTTCTCGCTCGGATACACGGCCCATGATCCAGTCAGACGCAGGCGCGTCCACGCTGCTCGACCGCACCCTGGCGAGCCTGAAGGGAGCCGTGCGCGGCTTGCTCGCCGGCGACGCCCTCGACCTGGATCCGGACCTGGCGAAGGGCGATGGCGAACGCATTCGCGAGCGCCTCTGGGCATGTCTGGAAGGCAAGGGGGGCGAGGTCTCGGCGCGGGCGCGGGCCGCCGATCTCGGCAAGGCCTATCTTCAGTTGTCGCAGACCGGCAGGCACCGCTATCTCAGGATACTGGCGACCGAATTCGGCCGCGATCCGGCGGCGGTGGAAAGGGCCGCGAGCGCCCTGGAGACGGCTGCGCCGGAGGACCGCCCGGCTGCGGAAGAGGCGCTTCGCACGGTGATGCACGCACCGCGGGAGCGCCTGTTGCGGCAGTTCAACGCCCTGGCCGACGGCGTGAAATTCCTGGTCGATCTGCGCTATGACCTGATGCGTTTTGCGCGCAGGGATGCCGCGCTATCCGGTCTGGAGAAGGACCTGAAGCGTCTGCTGGCGAGCTGGTTCGATGTCGGCTTACTGGAGCTTCGGCGGATCGACTGGAACGCCCCGGCCGCACTGCTGGAGAAGCTCATCGACTATGAGGCTGTCCATGCCATCCGCAGTTGGCAGGATCTGAAGAACCGGCTTGATTCCGACCGCCGCTGCTATGCCTTCTTTCACCCGAGCATGCCGGACGAGCCGCTGATTTTCGTCGAAGTCGCGCTGGAAGTCGGTTTGTCGGGCAATGTTCATGCGCTGCTGGACGAGGAAAGCCCGGTCGGCGACGCCGCCCGCGCCGATACGGCGATTTTCTATTCGATCTCGAATGCGCAGCGCGGACTTGCCGGCATCGCGTTCGGGGATTTCCTCATCAAGCGTGTCGTGGACGATCTCCGCGCGGAGCTGCCCAATCTCAGAACCTTCGCGACATTGTCGCCGATTCCGGGGTTCCGGCGCTGGCTGGAGAACAACCCTGACGACGCCGTGAGCGCTGTGCTCGCCAGTCCCGGCTGGTGGGAGGATCCGGAGGCCGCTGAAGCGGCGAAAGGGCCGGTATTGCGGGCGGTTGCGCGCTATCTCGTCCACGCCAGGCGCCGGGGCCGGGCGGCCGATCCGGTGGCGCATTTTCATCTGTCCAACGGGGCGCGCATGGAGCGGCTGAACTGGTTGGCGAATGTTTCGGAGAACGGGCTCGAACAGTCGGCCGGCGTGATGATCAACTATCTCTACAAGAGCGACATGATCGAGGCCAATCATGAGGCCTACAAGGGCGACGGGCGGATTGCAGTGTCCGCCTCCGTGCGCACGCTGGCCCGAAAATAGGAAGGGGCGTTTTCGTGGCTGCCGACCGCCGCCGGCCGCTTGTCGCCGGTAATTGGAAGATGAACGGCCTCTCTGCGGCCGGCCTGGTCTTGGCGCAGGCGCTGGCGGCGGCGCGCCCGCCCGCGGCGGCGTTGCTGGTGTGCCCGCCGGCCACGCTGCTGGCCCCGATTGCGTCGGTGCTATCGGGCAGCGCCGTTGCGCTTGGCGGGCAGGATTGTCATGCGGAGGCCGCAGGGGCGCATACCGGCGACATCTCGGCCGCGATGCTTGCCGACGCCGGCTGTTCCTATGTCATTACCGGCCATTCCGAGCGCCGCGCCGCCCATGGCGAGGACGACGCGGTTGTGCGCGCGAAGGCCGCGGCGGCGCATCGGGCGGGGCTGACGGCGATCATTTGCGTCGGGGAGACCGCCGCCGAGCGCGACGCCGGGCGAACGGAGGCGGTCGTTTCTGCCAGCCTGGTCCGGTCGCTGCCCGACGGCGCCGGCCCCGCAAATACGGTTGTCGCCTATGAGCCGGTCTGGGCCATCGGCACCGGCCGCACGCCGACCGCGGGTGAGGTTGTCGCCGTCCACGCGGCGCTGCGCGCGGCCCTGGGCGCCCGCGGCGCGGCAACGCGCATCCTCTATGGCGGCTCGGTCAATCCCGGCAATGCAGCGGCGCTGCTGGCGCCGGACGAGGTGGACGGCGCACTGGTCGGCGGCGCCAGCCTTTCCGCACCCGATTTCCTCGCGATTGCCGCTGCCGTCGGGCGCGCCGCCTGACCCGAAGCGGCGTGTGAAATCCGGGCGCAATACGAGACTTTGAAGGGGCCGGCCCCGCCTGCGCCGTCCCCCTCACCCTCCCCTCTCCCCCGGAGGATTCTTCTGCGAAAGGGGTGTTTTGGGATGTGGCGGTGTATTTGGGGGGCTATTGGGGGTCGGGCAGGGTCGATTGAGGGTCGCGCGCCGGCGTTGTTGGGCGATGGCGTGTCGGCGTCGACCGGGTGGCGGCGGGATGTGGTGTCAGGCGCCCGCGATCAGGCAGGCTCGGCGCAGATTGTAGGCGGCGGCGGTGACATAAAGGCGGGCGGTGTTGCGCTCCAGAGACCGGCTCTTGGCCCGCCTCAGACCGTAGAGGCGCTTCAAGGCCGAGAAGACGGCTTCCACCGGCGCCCGGCGTCTGGCAATCAGATCGTTGCGGCGCTTCCGCCAGGCCGGCAGCGACTCTATGTGCTTGTGCCGACGGTGCATGATGCGGTCCTTGATGCCGGCGGCCTTGAGCCTCGCCCGTCTGGCCTTGTGCTCATACGCACGGTCGCCATAGACCGCCGCCTCGTCGCCGCAGATCAACTGCTCCGCGACCGTGCTCTCCCAGATCTTGGCTGACGTCAGCACCACACGCCGGATCAGACCCGAACCCGCATCCACACCGATATGCACCTTGTAGCCGAAGAACGCCTTGCCCTTCTTCTTCGTCCAGTCCGCACCCGGCTCGCGCGCACTCCTGGTCCCTGCTCCCGCCTTGTAAGACGGCGCCCGAGAAGCCGCAGACACCAGCGTGGCGTCCATCAGCGTGCCCTTGCGCAGGATCAGACCGGCAGCATCAAGCTGGCGGGTGATCTCCTCAAACGCCGCCTTCAACACAGGCCCCGCATCCGCCCGAAACCGGCACAACGTCGTCTCGTCCGGCGTGCCCCCGTCCAGCGCAAAGCCGCAAAAACGCCGGAACGAAAGACGGTCAAGAAGCGCCTCCTCAAGACCAGGGTCAGAAAGATCATAAAGCGCCTGAAGATACAGCGCCTTCAGCATCGACAGCGGCGCATAGGGAGGACGGCCCCGACGACCCTCGCGCACACCACACACAAGGCGCTCCAGAGGCGCCCAGTCAATCAACGCCTCCAGACGTTCCAGCTTCCGGTTCGAACCAAGACCCGAAGACACAAAGGCGTCCGCAAACCCCAACTGACCCGTCGCACGCATCGACACAACCTCCCCTGCCTCACAACAATGAATCACAGATAACCAAATCCGCAAACCAACATTTCGCAGAGGAATCCGGAGGGGGCGAGGGTATTCTCTGCTGTCGGGAGCGCGGCGGCTTGGCCGCGATATCCTCCCTCTCCCTGCAGGGAGAGGGCTGGGGAGAGGGTCTTTCTCTCCGCCGGCCCTGCCTGCGCCGTCTGCCCCGCCGTCCCCCCCTCACCCTTCCCTCTCCCCCGAAGGGGGCGAGGGTTTTTTCTGCTGCCGGGAGGGCGGCGGTCTGGCCGCTGTTTTCTCCCTCTCCCTGCAGGGAGAGGGCCGGGGAGAGGGGTCTTTCTCTCCGCCGGCCCCGCCTGCGCCGGTTGCCCCGCCGTCCCCCTCACCCTTCCCTCTCCCCGGAGGAGGCGAGGGTATTCTTTGCTGTCGGGAGGTCGGTGGCCTGGCTGCTGTTTTCTCCCTCTCCTTGCAGGGAGAGGGCCGGGGAGAGGGGTCTTTCTCTCTGCCGGCTGCGCCTGCGCCGGTTGCCCTGCCGTCCCCCTCACCCTTCCCTCTCCCCCGGAGGGGGCGAGGGTATTCTTTGCTGTCGGGAGGTCGGTGGCCTGGCTGCTGTTTTCTCCCTCTCTTTGCAGGGAGAGGGTCGGGGAGAGGGGTCTTTCTCTCTGCCGGCCCTGCCTGCGCCGGCTGCCCCGCCGTCCCCCTCACCCTTCCCTCTCCCCCGGAGGGGGCGAGGGTATTCTCTGCTGCCGGGAGGGCGGTGGCCTGGCCGCTGTTTTCTTCCTCTCCCGGCAGGCGCGTCCAGACAATCAGCAGGCTCGACTTGCCGCCCTGGCTTCCTGCTTACCGCCTCGGGCCTGGTCCTCCGCATCAGCTTCGCCGCCGGCGGGTTCCGGCGGCGGCGCGGGTGATGTCGAGCAAGGCGCGCTCGGCGACGGCCCGGTCCGGCAGGCCGGTCGTCTTGCAGTCGATCTCGGCCTGATTGAGGCGCGCCAGCGCGCGGTCCAGCCAGTTCCGGGGCCAGCGGCCCATCTGGCTCTGAAAGGCGTCCTGCCGCCTGAAAAACACCGGCGGGCGCAGCCGGGCCATGGCGCTGCGGGCATTCTGGCCCTCGGCGATATGGTGTTGCGCCATGTCGATGCGCTGGAAATGGCGCCCTGCCGCGCGCAGCATGGCGACCGGCGCAACGGTCTCGGCGGCGGCCCGGTCGAGCGCGCGGGACAGCGCAGCAAGATCGCCCGCCCCGACGGCAAAGGCGATATCGTCCAGGGACAGCGCCGCCGAATCGCCGATGCAGACAACGGCGTCGTCCAGGGTGATTTCCCCGCCGTCTCCGGCATAAAGCGCGAGCTTTTCCGCCTCCTGCCGGGTTGTCATCCGGTCATTGCCGAGATGGGCCGTGACGAAAGCAAGCGCGTCCGGCGCGATTCTGGCGCCGGCGCTGCGGACGGCCTCCTCCACCAGCCGGGCAATAGTCGCCGCATCATCCGCATAGCAGGGCAGGGCGGCGGCGCGGCTGTGCGCCTCCGCCAGCCGGCGCAGCGCCGAGCGCGGCGGCAGGTTGCCCGCCTCGACCACGATGAGAGTCTCGGCCGCCGGCCCGTTCAACGCGGCCTCCAGCGCCGGCGCGCATTCGTCGCCCGCCGGGCGAAGCCGCACCAGCCGCTTGCCGCCCGTAAGCGACATCGCCGCCGCCTCGTCGGCCAGGCGGGCAGGGTCCGCCGCCGCCTCCAACCCGGAGAGCGCGGCGACACGAAACGGGTCCTGCAGGTCCTCCACGACAGTGTGCGCCAGAATGCGGGACCGTTCGCGCACCAACCCCTCGTCGGGTCCGTAGAGAAGGGCGGCCAGCACCGCCGCCGGCGGCTCGCGCAGGAAGGCGTCGATCT
Organism: Alphaproteobacteria bacterium; assembly: GCA_965200785.1. Taxonomy (GTDB): domain Bacteria; phylum Pseudomonadota; class Alphaproteobacteria; order Bin95; family Bin95; genus Bin95. Next base: position 1,110,922 of record CBDAVA010000003.1, read on the forward strand.
TCCTGCCGGTCAGCTTCATCCCGCTGCTGCGCCGCTCCGGAAAAAGAGCGCCAGGCGGCGGGTGATCTGCGCACTCAATGCCTCCACGCCGCGCCGGCGCGCGGCCCGCTCCGCCGCCCGGGTCGCAAAACCGGACGCCAGCAGATCGTGGCTGTGGACCGAGCGCGCCCAGCCGCGAAGCAGCGGCTTTTCGTCCTTCTGCCCCCGGAGCGTGAATTCCGCGGTGATCGTGACATCGGAGCGGGTTGTGGTGTCTCCCCTGCCGACAAGCGCGCTGGCGGCCCGCGAGTCCAGCCGGACCTGCAGGCGGTATTTTGCGGCTGCGGCGCCGCCGGGGGCCAGACGCTCCTGCAGCCGGCGGCGCAGTAATTGGCCGATGCGCTCGGGTATCGGCGCGACCTCGACCTCCGCCAGGGCGGCGGTCACACCGCCGCCCGCCGGTTTGCGGGCATGGACAGGCTCCAGGCCGCAACCGGCGAGCATGACGCCGACCACGAGCGCGGCTGCGCCCGCCGCCAATGCGTCAGGCCACGACATTGACGATCTTGTCGGGCACGACGACGACACGGCGCGGCGGCCGGCCTGCGAGTTGGCGCTGCACCGCGGCGAGCGCCAGAGCAGCCGCCTCGACCTCGGCGGTCTGCGACCCGCGCGCCACCTCCAACCGCCCGCGCAGCTTGCCGTTGACCTGGACCGGCAGGACCACGATGTCCTCAACCAGCCGTTCCGGATCAGCCTCCGGCCAGGGCTGGTCGGCGAGCAGGCCCGGCTTGCCGAGCCGGCGCCAGCAGCTCTCCGCCAGATGCGGCGTCATCGGCGCGATCATCCGCACGGCGGCCTCGACGCCCTCGCGATAGGCCGCCGCCATGGCGGGGCCGGCGGCGGGCAGGGCTTCCGCCAGGGCATTGGTCAGCTCGCGAACACGCGCCACGGCCCGGTTGAAATGGAAACGCTCCAGATCGCCGGTGATCGCGTCGATGGTCTTGTGCACGGTATTGCGCAGCGCTTCGGCGGCTCCGTCGGTTCCGGCGCCGGCGGGCGGCGCCTCCGGCGCCTCGTCCACCAGGCGCCAGAGGCGGTTGAGATAGCGCCACGCGCCCTCGACGCCGGATTCGGTCCAGTCGAGATCGCGCGCCGGCGGGCTGTCGGAGAGCATGAACAGCCGGGCCACATCCGCGCCGTAGCGGTCGATGATCTCCTCGGGATCGACGACGTTCTTCTTCGACTTGCTCATCTTCTCGGAGCGCCCGACAGCCACCGGCGCGCCGTCTGACAGCCGCCGCTTCCCGCCCTCGCCGTCATCCTCGATTTCGTTCGGCTGCAGCCAGCTTCCGTCCTGCGCCCGATAGGTCTCATGGCAAACCATGCCCTGGGTGAACAGGCCGGCGAACGGCTCCTTGACCCCGATATAGCCGCATTCCTTCATCGCGCGGCTGAAGAAGCGCGAATAGAGCAGATGCAGCACGGCATGTTCGATGCCGCCGATATACTGGTCCACCGGCATCCAGTAATCGACCGCTTCGCGGTCGAACGGCCGGTCCTCGACGCCCGGCGAGCAATAGCGCGCGAAATACCAGGAGGATTCGAAGAAGGTGTCGAACGTGTCGGTCTCGCGCTCGGCCGGCGCGCCGCAGGACGGGCAGGGGACATGCTTCCATGTCGGGTGGCGGTCCAGCGGGTTGCCGGGCGCATCGAAGGTGACATCATCCGGCAGCGTGACCGGCAGATCGGCCCGGGGCACGGGCACAACGCCGCATGAGGCGCAATGCACGACCGGGACCGGGCAGCCCCAATAGCGCTGGCGGGAGACGCCCCAGTCCCGCAGACGGTATTGCACGGTGCGCTCGCCGGCCTCCAGCGCCTCGAGCCGCTCGCCCATGGCGCGTTTCGCCGCCGGCACGTCGAGGCCGTTGAGGAAGGACGAGTTGATGAGCCGCCCGTCGCCGATATAGGCCGACGACCCGATCTCGAACGCCGACGGGTCGGTGTCTCCGGGGCACACCACCGGCAGGACGGGCAGCCCGTAGGCGCGTGCGAAATCCAGGTCGCGCTGGTCATGCGCCGGACAGCCGAAGATCGCGCCGCTGCCATAGTCCATGAGCACGAAATTCGCAACGTAAACCGGCAATTCCAGCCCGTCGTCGAACGGATGCAGCGCCCGCAGCCCGGTGTCCCGCCCGCGTTTCTCTGCCTGCTCGATTGCCGCTTCGCTTGTGCCGAGGCGGCGGCACTCGGCGATGAACGCCGCCACATCGGCGTCCGTTGCGGCGATTTCCTGCGCCAGCGGGTGGTCCGGCGAGATGGCCATGAAGGAGGCGCCGAACAGCGTGTCGTGCCGGGTGGTGAAGACCTCGAGCCGGTCTTCGCGCCCCTTGAGCCGGAAGTGGACCCGCGCGCCCTCGGAACGGCCGATCCAGTTGGCCTGCATTAGCCGCACACGATCCGGCCAGCGGTCCAGTGCGTCCAGCGCCTCCAGCAGTTCGTCGCTATAGGCGGTAATCCTGAGAAACCACTGCGCGAGCTGGCGGCGCTCCACCGGCGCGCCCGACCGCCAGCCATGGCCGTCTATGACCTGCTCGTTGGCGAGCACGGTGTTCTCGACCGGATCCCAGTTGACCCAGGACTTGCGCCGGTATGCGAGCCCCTTCTCCATGAAGTCGAGGAACATCGCCTGTTCATGCCTGAAATATTCCGGCTCGCAGGTGGAGAGCTCCCGGGCCCAGTCATAGGACAGGCCCATGGTCGAAAGCTGCGCCTTCATGGTCGCGATATTGCGGCGCGTCCACACGCCCGGATGCACGCCGGCCTCAAAGGCTGCGTTCTCCGCCGGCAGGCCGAAAGCATCCCAGCCCATGGGATGCAGCACATTGAAGCCGCGCGCCCGCTTGTAGCGCGCGACGACATCGCCCAGCGTGAAATTGCGGACATGCCCCATATGGATGCGCCCCGAAGGGTAGGGGAACATCTCCATCACATAATATTTGGGGCGTGAGGCATCCTCGCGGGCCGTGAAACAGCCGGCTTCTTCCCATTGCCGCCGCCAATATGGCTCGGCCTCACGGTGGTCGTAACGGGCCATGAAAGCGCTCCGTGTTCCGGGACGCTAGAGGCTGCTGACGCGCAGCTCCCTCGCCCGGGCCAGGATATTGTTCTCTATTTCAACAGGGGTTCCGCCGTCCACCGCAGCATCGACCCAGCCGTTGGCGCCCTGCTGTTGACGAAAGACCGCCACTCTCAGGCCGTCGGCGCGGAGCTGCCTGTCGAGGATATAGACGGTGACCTTGAAGCGCTCGCCGGGCGTCTCGGGCGGCGCGAACCATTCGGTGGTGATGACGCCGCCGAACGGGTCCGCCGATGCCAGCGGCATGAAGGACAGCGTATCCAGCGAGGCGCGCCAGAGGAAGCTGTTGACGCCGATTCCGGAGCCGCCGCCTTCCTCCTGGCTGTCGCCGCCGAGGAGATTGATGCCGTCCTTGCCGAAGATCGACTGCTCGACGCCTTTCGGGCGGTAGGCGGAGCCGTCGCTGCCCGGCGCGCGGCGGTAGCTTGAATCCGGATAATCGTGTTCGATCGTGGAATCAGCGCAGCCCGCCAGAAGCACGGCGACGGCGGCAACGATAAGCCAGGAACGCATCATGTCATCTTCCCGCGGGGGTCAACGCCGGCCGCACCATAGCATAACCGGAAGTCCGGTTCGAGGCCCGGCCCGGTCCGGTCGTGTCCCGGTGTCGCATTCGGCCTCTTGCCTGCAGTCGGTCGATGCGACCGCGTCGCCGGCATCGGGCAAGGGCCCTGCCTGCACGAACCGAACCGCCACGCCTGCCCTGTCACCCCCGCTTCCGCGGGGTGGCGCATGAACGCGGCAACGAGTCCAAATGTTGAACTGAGACATTGTCCCCGGTTTGGTTTGTGCTCGATTGGACATTGACGCCGGGGCGGGGAATTCTGTAAGTGTCGCCGGCTTTCGGGACAGGTGGGTGAGTGGCTTAAACCAGCGGATTGCTAATCCGTCGTGCGTCAAAAGGCGCACCGAGGGTTCGAATCCCTCCCTGTCCGCCAGCCTGTTTTCCGGCCTGTCCGCGTCGAAGCGCGGGTCGGTATCGCCCGTTGCCGCTTGATCTGCCGCGCTCGGCCGGGGCGCCGCCGCCGAGGAGACCCGTATGATCCGCAAATTCACCACCGTATATCCCGGCCATATCGACCTGCCGGACCGGGGGCAGCAGGCGACGCCGGCCAATGAGCGCCGCTATTCCAATGAGGAACTCGCGAGTGTCTTCGCCAAGACCGACGCCATAGCGCGGAAGCTGGACGAGGTCGGCTTCGACACCCTCTGGCTGGCCGAGCACCACTTCCAGCATGAAGGCTATGAGTGCCTGCCGAACATTCTGATGAGCGCGGTGCATCTGGCCCATATCACCCGTTCGCTGAAGATCGGCTGCGGCTTCAATATCGCGCCGATGTGGCATCCGCTGCGGCTGGCGGAGGATTTCGCCACCGCGGATATCCTGACGCGCGGACGCACGGTGTTCGGCGTCGGGCGCGGCTATCACACCCGCGAGGTCGAGACTTTCGGCGCGCCGCTGCGGGACCAGAGCGCCAATCGCGAGCTGTTCGAGGAGCAGGTCGAGATCATCTTCAAGGCCTTCAACGAGGAGAGCTTCCGCCACCAGGGCAGGCATTACACCCTGCCGCCCGAGGTGCCTTACCGCGGCTACAGCCTGCAGGAGATCACCCTGGTGCCGCGCCCGGTCCACCTGCCGGTCGAATGCTGGCAGCCCGTTGTGAGCGCCAATCCGCGCGGGCTGGACTTCATGGTCCGGCACGGCATCAAGGGCGCGGTCGGCGGCGGCGCGGCGACCATGGCGGAAGGGCCGATCCAGGGATACCGGGAAGCCGCCGCCCGCGCGGGCCTCGATCTCGAACTCGGCGAAAATCTCACCATCGGCATCTTCTTCTATCTTGCCGACAGCAGGGAACAGGCGATTCGGGAGCTGACGCCGCTGTACGAGGAGCATGTCAAGATGTTCGCCCCGCTGGGCTTTGTGCCCGGCATTTCGCCGGCGGGCGTCGAGGCGGCCGCGCGCCGGGGCGGCTGGTATGAGAACGGCGTGCCGCGCCTGGAGCATTTCCTGGACCTCGGCGCATGGTTCGCCGGCACCGCCGAGGAGCTGGTGGCGCGCCTGAAGCGGCTGGAAGAGGCCTATCCCGGCATGGAGCACATCAATCTGTCCACCAGCCTGGCGACGCCGACCGACCGGATGCTGGAGCAATTCGACCGCGTCGCCGAGGGCGTCATGCCCGCTTTCGGGCATTGAACTTCCGGGCCGGGAACAGAGGCCGTGCCGGACGGCGATGCGGCCTATTGCCGGGACCGGGTGGTCCGGTTCGACCCTGACCGCGCGGCGGTGATTGCGTTCCAGCCGGCGGGGCGCCGGCCTGCTCTCTATGCCCTGCACGCCTTCAATCTGGAGGTCGCGCGCCTGCGGGAGAGTGCGGGCGAGCCTGTGCTCGGCGCCATGCGGCTGCAATGGTGGCGCGATGCGCTGGACGAGGCCGAATCGGGGCGCGGGCGGCGCCATGCCGTGCTGCAGCCGCTGGCGGCCGCGATACGGACGCACCGCTTGCCGCTGGACCGCTTCCGGCGCCTCCTGGACGCTCGGGAAATGGACCTGGACGCCGCCCCGCCCGCCGATCTGCGGGCCTATGCCCGCGAAACGGGCGGCACGCTGGCGGCGCTTGCAGGGCAGATCGTCAGCGGGCGGGCGGGCAGCGAGGATGTCGGCGCGGCCTGGGCGCTTGTCGGCTGGCTGCGCGCCGCCGCCTTTTTCGGCTGGGTGCTGCCGGACGGCATTACGCCGCGCGCGCTTGCCGGGGAAGCGGCGGCGCTGCTGACGCCCGCTTCCGATTCCTATGCCGCCGCCCTCGCAACCCTGACGCGCGCCTATATCCGAAAGCTCGACCGGCTGGGCTACGATCTCGGCGATTCGCGCGCCGCGGAGCCGCTGCGGCTGCGCGGCTGGCGCATTGTCTTCGGGAGGCGTTGAAGCATGGCGAATACGGGTCAGGTCGTTTTCTCACGGATGCAGAAGGTTGTCTGGGGGCGGCCGGCGGCCGAGGTCGTTGCCGAGGAGGCGGAACGGCTGGAGGCGGAGCGCGTCTTCCTGATCGCCAGCCGGACCCTGAACCGGAACAGCCCCGTCGTTTCGGGCATTGCAGAACGTCTCGGCAACCGCGCCGCGGGGCTGTTCGAGGGCATCCCCGCCCATGTCCACCGCGAAACGGTGATCGCCGCCGCCAGCGGGGCCCGGGCCGCGAAGGCGGATCTGATCGTGACGATCGGCGGCAGTTCGGCCTCCGGCGTCGGCAAGATGGCGCGGCTGGCGCTGGCGCACGGGCTCGACAATGTGGACGGCCTGGAGCCGTTTCGCACGCTTGTCGCGCCGGACGGCGCCAGAAGCCGGCCGAGCTTCCGGGGGCCGGATATCGGCCAGGTCGCGGTGCCGACGACGCTCTCCGGCGGCGAGTATTTCCACTATCAGGGCAGCACCGATACGCGCATTCCGGAGAAGCAGGGCTATGAGCACCCCGACATGATCCCCACTTCGGTGGTGCTCGACCCCTTGGCCGCGCTCCATACGCCGGCATGGCTGTGGTTCTCGACCGGCATCCGGGCCGTCGATCATGCGGTTGAAGGGCTGTGCGCGCCGGGCGCCAATGCCTACACCGACGCCATGAATCTGCAGGCGCTGAAGTTGCTCACCGGCTCGCTGGCCGCCTCGAAAGCGGCCCCGGATGATGTGGATGCGCGGCTCGACAGCCAGCTCGGCGCCTGGATGTCGATGGCGGGCGTCGCCGCCGGCGTCCCGGTCGGCGCCAGCCACGGCATCGGCCATGTGCTGGGCGGGGCCTGCGGCGTGCCGCACGGTTACACGTCCTGCGTCATGCTGGCTCCGGTGCTGCGCTGGAACCGGGCGGCCGACACCGGGCGGCAGCGGCTTGTCTCGGAGGCTATGGGGCAGCCCGGCCTTCCGGCCGCCGATCTGGTTGCCGATCTGGTCGCCCGGCTGGGCCTGCCGTCGCGTCTGAGCGCGGTCGGCGTGGGGCCGGAGCGGTTCCCCGAAATTGCGGAGCAGGCGCTGCGCGACCCCTTCGTTCATGCCAATCCCCGCCCGGTGCGCGGCGCCGGGGACATCATCGAAATCCTGCAGAGCGCCCTGTAGCGGCGCTCCGGCGGCGGAACCGGGGCTGGCGGGGCGGGTGTGCGCGGTCTATAGTGCGCCGCACCGGCCGGAAGAGGACAGTTTACGATGGATGGCGGCCCCTGGGGCGGTGCAGCGCCGATTATCGATCCGTTCGGGCGCGCGATCAGCTATCTGCGCGTCTCGGTGACCGATCGCTGCGATTTCCGCTGCGTGTATTGCATGTCGGAGCACATGACCTTCCTGCCGAAGCGCGACCTGCTCTCGCTGGAGGAGCTGGACCGGCTGTGCAGCCTGTTCGTCCGCCTGGGCGTGCGGAAGCTGCGCCTCACCGGCGGCGAACCGCTGATGCGGCGCAATGTCATGCAGTTGATCCATGCGCTCGGGCGCCATCTCGACGGGGGCGGTCTCGACGAGTTGACGCTGACCACGAATGGCAGCCAGCTCGGCCGTTTCTCGGAAGGCCTCTTCGAGGCCGGCGTCCGCCGGGTGAATGTGTCGCTCGACACGCTGGACCCGGTGAAATTCAAGCAGGTCACCCGCTGGGGCCGGTTCGAGCAGGTCATGGCCGGGCTGGATGCCGCGCAGGCCGCCGGTCTGGCGGTCAAGATCAACATGGTTGCGCTGCGCGGCGTGAATGACGACGAGTTCGACGCGATGGTTGCCTGGTGCGGCGAGCGCGGCTTCGATCTTGTCATCATCGAGGTCATGCCGATGGGAGACATTGGCGAGGACCGCTTCGACCAATACATGCCGCTGTCGATGGTGCGGGCGAAGATCGAACGCAACTGGACCCTGCGGGAGACCGACTACACGACCGGCGGTCCGGCGCGGTATGCGGTGGTCGAGGAAACCGGACAGCGGCTCGGCTTTATCACGCCGCTCACGCATAATTTCTGCGAGAGCTGTAACCGTGTGCGGCTGACCTGCACCGGCACGCTGTATATGTGCCTGGGCCAGGAGGATGCGGCCGATCTTCGTGCGCCGCTCCGGGCGGACCCGGGCGACGGGCCGCTGGAGGCGGCCGTGCGCGAGGCCATTACCCGCAAGCCGAAGGGCCATGATTTCGTTATCGACCGGCGGCGGGGCGCCGTCTCGGTGCCGCGCCATATGAGCGTGACCGGCGGCTGACGCTGGCTGCGGCCATGCCCGGCCCGCGTCTGGCGTTCGTTGCCGCAGAGACGCCTGCGGCGCAGGAGGCGCGCCGCGCCCTGATCGCCGCCTATGGCGGCGCGGCGCCGGCCGAAGCGGATGTTGTCATCGCGCTTGGCGGGGACGGGTTCATGCTGGAGACCCTGCACCGCTTCGGGGACCGCGCGCCGCCGATCTACGGCATGAACCGGGGCAGCGTCGGCTTTCTGATGAACGGGTTTCGCATCGAGGATCTACCCGAACGCCTCGAAGCGGCCGATACGGTCAGCCTGCATCCGCTGCTCATGCAGGCGCGCACGCTTGCCGGGCAGGTCACGCGGGCGCGCGCCATCAATGAAGTCTCCCTGCTGCGCGAGACGCGGCAGACGGCGAAACTCCGTATCGAAATCGACGGCGTGGTGCGGATGGAGGAGTTGATGTGCGACGGCGCCATCGTCGCCACGCCGGCCGGCAGCACGGCCTACAATCTTTCCGCCCACGGCCCGATCCTGCCGCTGCGGGGCCAGTCCCTCTGCATCACGCCGATCAGCGCGTTCCGGCCGCGGCGGTGGCCGGGCGCCATCCTGCCGGACTCGGTGTCGGTGCGGTTGACCGTTCTGGAAGCGCGCAAGCGGCCGGTAAGCGCGGTCGCAGACTTCACCGAAGTGCGGGATGTGGCCGAGGTTCGGGTCCGCCAGGACAACGGAACGGCGCTTCGGCTGTTGTTCGACCCGGACCGGAGCCTGGAAGAGCGCATCCTCAAGGAGCAGTTTCAGCCGTGATACGCGCGCTGCAGGAGCTTGCGCGGCACTGGCCCCTGCTTCTGAAAACGCTGATCATCGGGACGGCCGGCGGCTATCTGTTCTCCCGCCTGCAGGCGCCGCTGCCCTGGATGATGGGCAGCCTGACCGCCTGCACCCTGGCGGCGCTGGCCGGCGTTCGGCTGTTCATGCCGAACAATGTCCGCCGCGTCTGGATGGTCGTCTTGGGCGTCATGCTCGGGGCCGCCTTCGCCCCGGATGCGCTGGACCGGCTGGCGGGCTGGGCCGGCGTGTTTGCGGGAATGCTGCTGTTCACGCTTGCCGGAGCGGCGTGCGGCGTCTGGTTCTTTCAGCGGGTCGGCAGGATGGATCGGCGGACGGCCTTTTTCTGCGCCGCGCCGGGCGGCCTCGGGGAGATGTCCTTGCTGGGGCCGGCGATGGGCGCGGATGAGCGCGCCATCCTGCTGTCGCATTCCACCCGCATCCTGATGGTGATGTTCATCGTGCCGCCGGCATATCGGCTGCTCACCGACTATGTGCCGCCTGCCGATCTCGGCGGCTGGCAGCTGGCGGATCTCAGCCTGGCCGACTGGGCGGTGCTTGCGGCTTCCGCCGTGGTCGGGGGCGCGGTTGCGAAATCGCTCAGGATTCCGGCCTGGCAGATGATCGGCCCGATGCTCGCCAGCGCCGCCGCGCATATTGGCGGCATGACCGCCGCCCGCCCGCCGACCGAGCTGCTGGCCGCCGCCCAGGTTATCATCGGCTGCGGCGCGGGGGCCCGGTTCGTCGGCGTCCGGCCCCGCGAACTCGGGCGCGTGGTGGTGGTTTCGATGATGTATTACGCGCTTTTCCTGCTTGCGGCGTTTGTCGTCGCCTGGGCGGTTGCGGCGCTGGGCGGTTTCGACTTCAAGGCCGTGCATCTTGCCTACACGCCCGGCGGATTTGCCGAGATGAACCTGATTGCCCTGTCGCTCGATATCGACGTCGCCTTCGTGGCGACGCACCACACCGGGCGGCTGCTCCTGGTCGTGCTCGGCGCCGCAGCGCTGGCCCGCCTCCTCTGGCGTCCCGGCAACCGCCCAGAATAACAGGGCCGCAGCCCTACCCGCCGGTCTCGCCTCCACAAAGCTATGGATCAGAGCTGACGAGTCCCCAGCCTAGCCCGGATTTCTCACAATGTTGAGTGCATCGGGGTTCTGCATATGAGAAAGTTCTTTTGCGACAAAGGCTTGATCATATGCAGAGGGGTTCCCCGATGCCGGCAGAGTGTAGTCTGGGAGCGATGCGTTTTGCACGCCTTAAAGGGCGCGAGGTTGTAGCTGATTTTGGCGGTGGTGTGCTGACGTCGAACACCGGCGCGTTGCTGCTGGGGGCGACGGACCGGGCGATCGGTCTGGTGGACCGGTTTGCGGCGTGCTTTTCGGATGGCCGCACTGCGGATCGTGTTGTGCACGATGTTGCGACCCTGGTGGGCCAGCGCGTGTTTGCCATTGCGCTGGGCTACGAGGACCTGCTGGATCACGACGAGTTGCGCCACGATCCGGCGCTGGGTGTGGCGCTTGGCCGGCTTGAGGGGCGTCGTCGGGACTGTGCGCCGCTGGCCGGCAAATCGACGCTGAACCGTCTGGAGCACGCGCCCGAGGGCGCGCATCGCTATCGCCGCATCGGCCACGACGCCGGCGCGATTGAGGCGTTGTTCGTCGATCAGTTTCTCGACGCCCATGAGCAGGCGCCGGCGCGTCTGGTGCTTGATCTGGACGCCACTGACGACCCGCTGCACGGGCGTCAGGAGGGGCGGTTCTTCCACGGTTACTACGATTGCTACTGCTATCTGCCGCTCTACATTTTCTGCGGCGACCATCTCCTGGCGGCAAAGCTGCGGCGGGCGAATAGTGACGCCAGCGCCGGCGCGCTGGAGGAGGTGGCGCGTATTGTCGGGCAGATCCGCGCCCGCTGGCCGGCAGTGGAGATCGTGCTGCGCGCAGATTCGGGCTTCGCCCGCGAGGCCCTGATGGCGTGGTGCGAGGACAATGGCGTCGATTATGTCTTCGGTCTGGCACGCAACGCGCGCCTGACGGCCCGCCTGCACCCGGCCCTGGAGCGGGCCGGGGCGCGCTGGCGCAAGAGCGGCCAGCCGGCCCGCCTGTTCACCGAGTTCCGCTATCGCACCCTGAAGACATGGTCGCGCCAGCGCCGTGTCGTCGGCAAAGCCGAGTGGCTCCCGGGTGGTGCCAACCCGCGCTTCCTCGTCACCTCGCTGAACCCGACCGCCATCGACCGGCGGACCCTCTACGAAAAACTCTACTGCGCCAGAGGCGACATGGAGAACCGCATCAAGGAATGCCAGCTCGACCTCTTCGCCGACCGCAGCTCGGCCCACACCATGCGCGCCAACCAACTCCGCCTGTGGTTCGCCTCCATGGCCTATGTGCTGCTCTCGGCACTGAGACGCATCGCCCTCGCCGGAACCCGCCTCGCCAAAGCCACATGCCGATCCATACGCCTCAAGCTCCTCAAGATCGGCGCACAGATGCGCCTCAGTACACGCCGCATCCGCTTCGCCATGGCCGCCGCCTGCCCCCACGCCGACGTCTTCACCCTCGCACACCAGCGATTATCCACCTGACCCCAGAGCAAGGGGACCAACCGAACCCGCCCGACAACAACACAGACACAAGACCCCAAATCACACCGCGCCAACAGCGCAAGCACCCCCCCTGCGCGCCCCAACACGGACAACACCGCTATGCCAGACAAAACCCCCAACTCACTACACAAATGCAGCCCGTGAGAAATCCGGGCTAGCCGAATTTCAAGATGGCGACGGCCAGTCCAATCATGGCGAGGATCGCGAGTATCAAGCGGATTTGTTCCTTTGCCGCTTCGGTGTCTCGCGTCGCCATTTGGTCGGCGAGCCGCGCGATCTCGGTTTTGTATTCGGTTTCCCGGTTTGCTATTTGCTGGACAAGCCGTGCGATTTCGGTTTTGTATTCGGTTTCCCGATTTGCCATTTGCTCGGCAAGCCGTGCAATGTCGGTCTTGTATTCCGCCTGCATGGTCTTCCAAGCGCTCCTCCAGACGGGCGATCCGCTCGGATAGCTCGTGCGGTGTCGGCCCGTCTGTCGTGCGGTGACTATGCCTTGCTCCGTCCGGCCGGGCAAGGGCTGTCCGGCTTCGGTCGTGTCTCAGTTTGCAACGAAGGCAAGTGCCGGCGGGTTTTTCGGAAGGCGCCTCCGTGCCGCAGCGCTTGGATCGACTCCCTTTCGTCACCCCGGCCGGAGCAGAGCGGAGCGCCGGGGTCCATCCTCCGCCGTTTCGGCCCTGCGGAAGGATCGGAGGCGACAGTGGGGGCGTCCGGGGCGACAACAGGGGGGCCACGTCCCCGCAAGGGTGCGGGGCAGCTTGCGATGCAGCTCCCCTATATTTCCTGGACATCCACGATATCGCGCATTGCTTTCAGTTCGCTCAGCATTCCGGGCGTGACGGAAAACCGGCTGCCGAGTGTCATCTGCACCTCATGCGTCCGGTCCATATCGAAGAGAATACGAATCTCGCCGCGGCCTTTCGGTTCCCGCCGCAACACCTTCTCGATGCGCGGCAGCGCCTTCATATCGTCGATGAAGATATTGAGGCCGTTGCTTGTCTTGCCCACTTCCGCTTCGAGGAACGAGACAGTCCTTGCCGTCAGGCGGACATCTCCGTTATCCGTCACCGCCTCGCAGGAAAACAGAAGCGGTTTCCCGGCGTCCAGCATTGTCCGCGCCGCGGTCAGCACTTCCGAGAACAGCGTAATCTCCACCTGTCCCGTGCTGTCGGAAATGGTGACGATGGCGAAGCGGTTGCCGCGCCTCGAGGTCCGCTCCTGTCTCGACAGAACGATTCCGGCAATCCGCGCCGTGCCGCGGCCCCGCCTCACGATGTCCGGAAGCGACCGGATCGGCTCGACGCCAAGGCGCCGGAAATAGCGTTCATAGGCATCCAGGGGGTGCGCGGAAAGATAGAAGCCCGTGGCGTCGAACTCATGCTGAAGACGCTGCATCGGCTCCCAGCTCTCGGCCTTCGGTAATGTCAGATCCGGAACGAGGCCCTCGTCAGCGCCGAACAGATTGATTTGCCTGGTGGTCCGCTCCTCCTCCTCCGCCGTTGCATGGCGGATCAGCATCTCCGCCCCGGCGAAAGCGCGCGCGCGGTCAGCCTCGAGCGTGTCGAACGCCCCGGCTTCGGCGAGCCTCTCCAGGAGACGGGAATTCAGCGTCCTGGGCCCCAGCCGGCCCGCAAAGTCGAACATGTTCTTGAAGGGGCCGCCGGAGCGGCGTTCGCGCTCCACCATGTCCATGGCGCTTTTGCTGACGGACTTGATGGCCGCCAGTGCATAGCGGATTGCCGGTTTCCCTTCCGTGGTCTCCTCTACCTTGAACAAGGCGCCGGATTGCTGCACATCCGGCGGCAAAAGGGGAATGTTCGATCTGTCCAATTCACGGAGAAAGGTGGATAATTTGTCGATATTGCCCAGCTCGTGAGTCATGGAAGCGGCCATGAATTCGACCGGGTAATTGGCCTTCATCCACGCGGTCTGATATGCAATCAGCGCATAAGCTGCCGCATGAGATTTGTTGAAGCCGTAACCTGCGAATTTGTCCACAAGGTTGAATATTTTTTCGGCCAAATCTGGTTTGACGCCCCGGGAAACAGCGCCGTCTATGAATGTTTGCCTTTGCGCATCCATTTCCGACTGGATTTTCTTGCCCATTGCCCGCCGCAGCAAATCCGCTCCGCCAAGCGTATAGCCGGAAAGAACCTGGGCAATCTGCATCACCTGCTCTTGATAAATTATAATTCCATATGTTTCTTCCAGAATCGGTTGCAGCGTTTCATGCAGGTAATCTATGGGCTCTCGGCCATGTTTTCTCTTGATATAGACAGGGATATTGTCCATCGGTCCGGGCCGGTAGAGCGCAACGACGGCGATCAGGTCTTCAAATCGGCTCGGTTTTAGCTTTTTCAGCATGTCGCGCATTCCGGAGCCTTCCATCTGGAACACACCGACGGCGTCTCCGCGCGACAGCATCTCGAAAGTCTTTTTGTCGTCGAGCGGCAATTGCAGCAAATCTATATCAATGCCCTGGTCCAGCAATATCCTGCGCACACCCTCGAGAACGGTCAGGGTCTTGAGACCCAGGAAATCGAATTTGACCAGGCCGGCGGCCTCGGCCCATTTCATGCTGAATTGCGCTGCCGGAATGTTGGAAGCGCCGCGGTCCCGATAGAGCGGCGCGATCTGCTGCAACGGCCGGTCGGCGATCACCACGCCGGCGGCATGGGTGGAGGCGTGCCGGTAAAGCCCTTCGAGTTTGAGCGCGACCTCGATCAGTTGGCGGACCGTCTCGTTTTCGTCCCGCATCGTCCGGAGGGCGGGTTCATTGGCGACGGCGTCCGCGAGTTTTGGCGGGTTGGCCGGATTATAGGGCACCAGCTTGCTGATCCGGTCCACCTGCCCGAACGGCATTCCAAGCACGCGCCCGACATCGCGCAGCGCCGCGCGGGCCTGGAGCGTGCCGAAGGTGATGATCTGCGCAACCCGGTCGTGGCCGTAGCGGTCCTGGACATGGGCGATCACTTCGTCGCGCCGGTCCTGGCAGAAGTCGATGTCGAAATCCGGCATCGAGACGCGCTCGGGGTTGAGGAAGCGCTCGAACAGCAGCCCCCAGCGCAGCGGGTCGAGATCGGTGATCTGCAGCGCCCAGGCCACCACCGAGCCGGCGCCCGAGCCGCGCCCCGGGCCGACGGGAATGCCGCGTTCCTTGGCCCAGCGGATGAACTCGGAGACGATGAGGAAATAACCCGGAAAATCCATATCGACGATGACGCCGAGCTCATATTCCAGCCTGTCGCGGTAGGTCTGCACATCCTCCTCGCCGGCGCCGCGCGGCAGGACATGCTCCTTGAGCCGCAGCTCGAGGCCGGCGCGCGCCTCGCGGCGCAGCAGCTCCGCTTCGTCCGCGCCGGCGTCGAAGGCGGGCAGGATGGGCGGCGACCCGGTCGGCATGAAGGCGCACCGCCGGGCAATGGCGAGCGTGTTGTCCACCGCTTCGGGCAGGTCGGCGAACAGGGCCCGCATCTCCTCGGCCGTCTTGAAGCGGTGGTCCGGCGTCAGCCGGGGCCGGTCCTCCTCCTCGACGCGCCGCGAGGCCGCGATGCAAAGCAGGACATCATGGGCTTCATAGTCGTCTTCGGCGGCGAAATGGACATCATTGGTGGCGGCGAGCGGCAGGTCGAGCGCATAGGCGAGATCGAGCAGCGCCTCTTCATCCGCCCAGCGTTCGCCTTCGCCGTGGCGCATCACTTCGACATAGAGCCGGCCGGGAAATAGGCCGCCCAGGCGCTCCAGCAGGCTCTGCGCAAGCGCCGGCCCGCTGCCCTCCGCAAGCGCGCGCCCGACCGGGCCGTCCGGGCCACCCGTCAGTGCAATCAGGCCGTCCGTGCGGCCGGCAAGCCGGCTCCACAGGACATGGGGAGCGTCTGTAGCGGCGCTCTCCAGGAAGGATTCGCTGACCAGCTCCAGCAGGTTCCGGTAGCCGGTTTCGTCCTGCGCCAGCAGCAGCAGCGGCGCCGGCTCGCTGTCATGGCGTCCACGCGCATCGGGCGCGTCGGCCACCGGCAGGAGCGTGCCGACGATCGGCTGGATGCCGCCCTGCGCCGCCGTCATGGCGAACTCCAGCGCCCCGAAGAGATTGCCGCTGTCTGTGACCGCGACGGCCGGCATTCGGCACGTTCTGCAGAGCGATACCAGATCCTTGATCCGGATCGCCCCCTGCGAAAGCGAATAGGCGGTATGCACCCGAAGATGCACGAAATCGGCATGAGGCATCGGCCCGGCGCTCCCTCGCCGTCGGGGACTCCGCACCTAGCCGGATTCGCCCGCCGGGCGCGAGCGAGTTACCCACAGAAGCCGGAAAATCCGGCGGCCGGCCGGTTTGAAATCCGCGTTCTCCCGGCAGGCCCGCTCAGACAGTCAGCAGGCGCGGCCGGCGGCCCGCGCCTTTCCGGAACCGGGCGCTATTCCGCTGCCGCGGCCGCCAGCGCGAGCGGAGCGAGATAGGGGCGGTCGCCCTGGATGGTGACCCGGTGGCCCTTGCGCTCCTCCGGCCAGTAATCCCACATGGCGTGATGCTGGAGGCAGCGATTGTCCCAGAAGGCGATGTCGTTGACCTCCCACTTGAAGCGCACCTGGAAGCGCGGCTGCTCCATATGGGTGCAGAGGAAGGCGAGCAGCGCCTTGCTCTCGGCCGCGGCGAGGCCCTCGATGCGCGTGGTGAAAGCGCGGTTCACATACAGCGCGCGCCGCCCGGTTTCCGGGTGGGTCCGCACGACGGGGTGCACGGCTTCCGGATAGACCTTGCCGGTATCGTCCACATTCCGGTCCGAATAGCGGCCCCGATAGATATGCTCGGATTCATGCCGGGCGCTCAGTGTGGCGAGGAACGCCTGCATGGGCTCCGAAAGCGCCTCCCAGGCTGCATACATGCTGGCGAACAAGGTATCGCCGCCATGGCTGGGCAGCTTGTGCAATTGCAGCATGGTGCCGAGCGGCGGCTCCTGGTCACAGGAGACGTCTGTGTGCCAGGCATCGCCATTCGCAATCCTTGAGTCCTTGTGGGTGTGGATCACGAAGATTTCCGGCTTGCCTTCCAGATGCGGCGCGGCCGGGTGCAGGTGCAGGCCGCCGAAACGCCGGGCAAAGGCAATCTGCTGGTCCGGCGCCAGCCTTTCCTGCTCCTTGAAGAACACAACCTGGTGGCGGTGGAACGCGCTGCGGATTTCGTCGAAGACCTCATCCGAAAGCGGCTCGCGGAGATCCACGCCGCGAATCTCGGCGCCGACTCTCGGCGTCAATGCCGCAACCTCGATATGCCGATAGGCCATGTCCTGCTCCTCCGTGCTTCCCGCCCCTATGCCGGCGCGCCTCTGCCGCCCAGCGTCTGGGCGACATCGACGATTTGGCGCGTGCGGGTGACGCGCTGTTGCCATACGCGGTCGAACTCCGCGATCAGTGCCGCGATGGCGTCCGACTCTGTCGCGCGCCGGGCCGCCGCCATGTCCGGGAAAGCATAGAAGGCAAAATGGGCGCCGTCATCGCTCCAGCCGCGAAATGCGCTCTCCACGCCGAAAGCCGCCTTCGCGTCAGGCAGGTGCTCCTCGGCGTACCAGCGGTCGAAAGCGGCGCGGTCGCCTTCGGGAACCTCGGCGCGAACGATCAGATAGGCCGTCATCGGCACTCTCCGCCGGATGGATACCAGGCGAAAGTCTGCGCCAAGCCGCCCCGGCTGGCAAGCAGCCCTGCCGCTCGGTCGTGTTTCAGTTTGCAACGAAGGCCCGTTCTGGCGGGTTTTTCGGAAGGCGCCTCCGTGCCGCGGCGCTTGTATCGCCTCCCTTTCGTCACCCCGGCCGAAGCAGAGCGGAGCGCAGGGGTCCATCCTCTGCCGTTTCGGCCCTGCGGAAGGATCGGAGGCTGGGCCCCGGCTCAGGGCCGGGGCGACAGTAGGGGGTCCGGGGCGACAGTAGGGGGTTCGGGGCGACAACAGGGAGAATGCGAGTTGAAGCCGGGTAGTCAGTTTGCAACGAAGGCAAGCGCTGCAGGTGTTGCTGGGCGCGCGGCGTGCATGCCGGGATATTGCCGGGCCTTGACGCGACTCCCTGCGGGGGCGAGGGTCGGGCCGGTTGGGGGAGATGCGGCGATTTTGGAGCGGCGAATGAGCGGCCGGGCAGCGCGCGGCCATGTCTGACGCGCTGCTCCGCAGCCTGCGGGACCGCGGGGCGCGTATCGGCGTCATCGGCCTCGGCTATGTCGGCCTGCCCCTGGCGCGGGCGTTTCACGGGGCGGGTTTCGCCGTGATCGGCTTCGACACCGATGCCGCAAAGGCGGCGCTGCTCGCCGGGGGGCGGTCCTACATTATGGATGTCGCCGACCGGGAGGTCGCATCCATGCGCGGCAGCGGCCGGTTCGCGGCGACGGACGATTTCACCCGGCTGGGAGAAGCCGACGCCGTGGCTGTCTGCGTCCCGACGCCGCTCGGCGCAGACCGCGAGCCGGATCTGCGTTTCGTCGAGGCAAGCGCCCGCGCCGTCGCGAAAACGCTCCGGCCGGGGCAGCTCATCGTGCTCGAATCGACCACCTGGCCGGGCACCACGATGGAAGTGGTGAAGCCCATTCTGGAGGAAGGCGGGCTGCGAAGCGGCCGCGACTTCTTCCTCGCCTATGCGCCCGAGCGCGAATCCCCCGGCAGCGGCGTGCGGCATATCCCGCGCGTCGTCGGCGCGGACGGCCCGAGCGCGCTGGCGCTCGCCCGAACGCTTTACGAGGCCGTCGCGCCGGCGGTGCACACCGTCTCCTCGCCGGCGGCGGCGGAGGCCGCGAAGCTCACCGAAAACGTCTTCCGCGCGGTCAATATCGCCCTGGTCAACGAGCTCAAGGGCATCTACGCCGCCCTGGGCGTGGATGTCTGGGAGGTCGTCGAGGCGGCCAGCACCAAGCCCTTCGGCTACATGCCCTTCTATCCCGGCCCCGGCTGGGGCGGGCACTGCATCCCGATCGACCCGTTCTATCTCGCCTGGAAGGCGCGCGGCGTCGGCCTGCCGAGCCGTTTCATCGAGCTCGCCGGCGAGATCAACGCCGAAATGCCGGAGCGCGTGATTGCCGCACTGACCGATGCGCTGGCGCCGGGGGCGCTTGCCGGCAGCCGCATCCTGCTGGTCGGCGTCGCCTACAAGAAGAATATCGACGACATCCGCGAAAGCCCCGCGCTGCGGCTCTGGAAACTGCTGGCCGCGCGCGGCGCCGACATCGCTTATTTCGACCCCCATGTGCCGGCGGTCCCGGCCACGCGCGCCTATCCGGAACTCGCCGGCGCGCCGGGCATTGCGTGGTCGCCGGAGGCGCTTGCCGGTTTCGACGCAGCACTTGCGGTTACAGACCATGACGCCGTGGACTGGGAGGCGCTGGCGGCGGCCGTGCCTCTGGTGGTGGATACGCGCAATGTTTACGACAGGCGGCCGCGCGCGGCGCGGATCGTCAAGGCATAACGGAGGAGAACATCATGGCGCCTGTTCGGATCACCCACCCCGAGGTTGCGGAGCCGCCGCCGGAGACCTGGTCCAACTGCCTCGTCGCCGGCAACCAGATCTTCATTGCCGGCATGACGGCCCGCAACGGCGCGGAAATTCTGGCCGACGACGAATACGGGCAGGCGAAGGCGATCTTCGCAAAGATCGAAAAGCTGCTGCAAGCGGCCGGCGCCTCCATGGCCGATGTCGTCAAGGTCGTGATCTATGTCACCGACATTTCCCGGCGCGAGGAGGTCTGGCGGGCGCGGCGCGAATTCTTCCGGGGCGACTTCCCGGTCTCGACCCTGGTCGAGGCGAGCGCGCTGGCCATGCCGGAACTCAAGGTCGAGATCGAGGCGATTGCCGTCCGCACGGAATAGCGGGGGCGTCTGCCGCCCCGGCCGCAGCGGCAAATGTGAGGAGCCGCCATGAATATCGCCCTGCCCTTTCCGGAGCAGCCTCCGGCCGGTTATGAATGGCTCCCCGACGAGGTGCCGTTTGACCCCCGCGAGCATCTGGCGCTCGAGCAGCCGGGCAGCCTGCGCAGCCTCGCCGAATTCGGTTACAGCGAAGCCGAAATCGAGCCGACGGCGACCCCGGTTGCGGTTTCGGCGCCGTTCCGCGTGCTCTCCGAGGCGGGCGCGGAGATCATGCTGGAGACCGCCCGGCGCCTGCGGCCGCTGGCCACCCGGGCTGGCAGCCGCATCGAGAATGTCGTCCGGAGCGGCTGCCACCGGTCCCGCTGGCTGCGGGACCTGTGCATCAGCCCGGAGGTCGCGGAAGCGATGTCCGGGATTTACGGGACGCCCGTTGCGCCGCATTCCATGCCCGTGCATCTGGGGCACATGAATTTCGAGCCCGCCAATCCGGCGGAGGCGGTGGACAAGTGGCATCACGACACCGTGCCCCTCGACTATGTGCTGATGGTGACGGACCCGGCCGGGATCGCGGGCGGCCGGTTCGAGTATTTCCTGGGCACGAAGGCTGAAGCCGCCGCGCTCGCCGCGCGGGGCGAGACCCCGCCGCGGAACCGGGTCGTCGCCCCGGAATTTCCGGGCGCCGGCTATGCCGTCGCCCTGCATGGCAACATGGTCGTCCATCGCGCCGCCCCGGTCACCGCACCCGCCGAGCGCATCACCATGGTCAACGCCTATGTCGCCCTGGACCGGAGCCGGGACGACCAGAGCCGGATGCGCGATCTCTTCGCCATCGACGACCCGGCGGCGATCTATACGGAACTGGCCAGACACGCCGCCTGGCGCGCGCAGGGGCGGCTGGGCGCGCTGATCGAGACCCTGCCCTATGACAGCGGGCCGGCGGAGGTCATCGCCCGCCTCGAAGCGGCGGTCGAGGATGTGAGCCGGGCGATCGACGATATGCGGGCCGGCCCGCGGGAGGCCGAACACTATGAGCCGTGAGCCGCAGGGCCGGGCAGGGGTGCTGCCGCTGTTTCAGTAAGGCGTGCCGTCCTTGCGGGTAAAGCGCCATTTGCCGTCCGCGCCCATGACGGCCTGGAGGTCGTCCTGCGGATAGCTGCCCTCGTCGCCTTCCGGGCGGTCGCCGATTTCGAGGATCAGCACATCCCGGTCGGTGCGGTTGACGATATGATGCGCCTCGCCCCGGGCCGGGAAGCCCGCGCACATGCCGGGCGAGAGCTGCGTTTCGCCGGAAGGGGTCGCGAGCGTCGGCTTGCCTTCCAGCACGAACACCAGTTCGTCCTGCTTGCTGTGCGTGTGCATCAGGGCCGACTCGCCGCCCGGCGCGATCCGCGTCAGGTTCACGCCGAAACGCGCAAGGCCGAAGAAATCGCCGAGCGCCCGCTTTTCCCGGCGGGCCATGCGGCTGGCGAAGGGTTCCGGATAGTTGGAAGGCTTCGTTCGGGGCGGCACGTCCGCAGCCGTAACAGCGGGCGGCGGCTGGTCATTCGTCATCGCTTGTTCCCCTGCCGCTCACAGCGGCCGGCTTCGATCCGGTTCCGGTTCAATATAGCCCCTCCAACGCCATCGGAACATGCCCCGGTTCCGCCGCCACCCGGTCGAGCCAGGCCTGCACGGCCGGATAACCGGCCAGGTCAAACCCGCCCTCGCCTGCCACGTGGGTGTAGGCGTAAAGGGCGATGTCGGCGATGGTCATGTTGTCTGCGCCAAACCAGTCGGCCCGGCTCAGATGGCCTTCCATCACCGCAAGCGCGGCATGGCCGCCCTGCCGCTTGGCCGGCAGCTGCGCGCGCTGCGCGTCCGTCATCGCACCATGCCGGAGCCAGTGGCGGGCAACCGCGATGAACGGCTCGTGGCTGTATTGCTCGAAGAACATCCACTGCAGCACAAGCGCGCGCGCAAGCCGGTCGGACGGCAGGAAGCGCGAGCCTTCGGCCAGATAGAACAGGATCGCGTTGGACTCGGCGATACAGACGCCTTCGCTCAGTTCCAGCACCGGAATGCGCCCGTTGGGGTTCTTCTCCAGAAAGGCGGGCGTGCGGGATTCCCCCTTGTCGATATCGATCTCGATGCGCTCGAAGCCGCGGCCGAGATGGGCGAGCAGCAGGCGCGGCTTGTATCCGTTGCCGGAGGTGTGGTTGTCGTAAAGGCGGAGCATGGGCGGTTCCTTCAGCCATTCGGGCAGCAATTCGATCTCCGCCCATGATGGGCATCATCGGCGGGCAGTCCCGTGGCGTCCTTGCCTGTTTTCGGTAAGATCGCGCCATTATGCCGGGCCATCCGCCTCATTCCCGTGTCGTGGCACTTGCCTATGACGGCCTCTGCACGTTCGAGTTCGGCTGCGCTTACGAGGTCTTCGGCCTGCCGCGGCCGGAGCTGGACCGGCCATGGTACCGTTTCGATGTCTGCGCGGCGGAGCCGGGGCCGCTCCGGGCGGCCGGGGGCCTTGCAGTCGAGGCGCCTTACGATCCGGCGCTGATCGAGCGGGCCGACACGGTGATCGCGCCGGGCTGGCGGGATGCGGCGGAGCCGCCGCCCCGGCCCCTGCTGGATGCGCTCGCGCGCGTTGCCGAACGCGGCGGGCGGCTGGTCTCGATCTGCTCGGGCGTCTTCATGCTGGCTGCCGCCGGCGTGCTCGACGGCAAGCGCGCAACCACTCACTGGCGCTATGCCGGCTTACTGGCCCGGCGTTATCCGCAAATCCGGGTCGATGCCGATGTCCTCTATGTCGATGAAGGGTCGGTGCTGACCTCGGCCGGCAGCGCGGCGGGCCTCGACCTTTGCCTCCATATTGTCCGCCGGGACCACGGGGCGGCGGTTGCGAACGATGTCGCCCGCCGGCTGGTGCTGGCCCCGCACCGGGACGGCGGCCAGCAGCAATTCGTGGTAACGCCCGTCGCGCAGCAAACCGGCGACGGTCGGCTGGCGGCCCTGCTGGACTGGCTGCCGGCGCATCTCGACGAGGAGCTGAGCATCGGCGACCTTGCGCGGCGGGCCGGAATGAGCCTCCGCGCCTTCCAGCGCCGCTTTCGCGAATCGCTCGGCACAACGCCCGGCGAGTGGCTTGCCGGCCAGCGCGTCGCCCGCGCCCGCATGCTCGCCGAGACGACGGACCTGACCCTCGAGCAGATCGCGGCGCAGTGCGGCTTCGGTTCCGTGGAGACGCTGCGCCATCATTTCCGGCGCGTGGTCGGCACGACGCCCGCGCGCTACCGGCGCAGCTTCGCCGGCAGAAACGGCGGGAAGGCCGGGCGGCGCGAGGCCGTTTCGCGCCGGCCGGCAAGCGGCTAGAATGGCCCCGGCGCCGCGCTAGCTCAGTTGGCAGAGCAGCCGATTTGTAATCGGCAGGTCGGGGGTTCGAGGCCCTCGCGCGGCACCAGCCTGCCGGGGAGCCGGACCGGCGGCTTTGCGGGAAAAGGCGGCCCCGGGCAGTGTCTCAGTTTGACATTCGCGTTCCTCTGGCACAGCCGGCGCCGCTCCGAACGCCCCGGCCCCATAAACAGTTGAAATTGGCACGCGCCCTGGTGTTACACTGCACGGGTCTGGCGGGGCGGCCCCGCTGTCACCTGCTTGCCCGGAGATCACCCCATGACCCTTCAGCCGAATTCACCGGAAGCGCGCGATGTCGCGTATCTGATTCACCCCTACACGAATTTCCGCCAACACGAAGAACAGGGGCCGATGGTCATCGAGCGCGGCGACGGCGTGTATGTCTGGGACACCGGCGGCAAGCAATATATCGAGGCCATGGCCGGCCTCTGGTCCACCTCGCTCGGCTTTCAGCACAAGCGGCTCGTCGCTGCAGCCGTGAAGCAGATGGAGACGCTGCCCTATTATCATCAGTTCGGGCAGAAATCCCACCTTCCCGGCATTGACTTGGCCGAGAAACTGATGGGCCTCGCGCCGACTTCGGTCTCGAAGGTGTTTTTCAACAACTCCGGGTCCGAGGCGAACGACACCGCCATCAAGATCATCTGGTATTACAACAATGCCCGCGGCCGCCACCAGAAGAAGAAGATCATCGGCCGCGAGAACGGCTATCACGGCATCACGCTGGCGGCGGCCAGCCTGACCGGACGGTCTCTCAACCATGCCGGTTTCGACGCGCCGCTCGACCGTTTCATCCACACCAGCAATCCGCACTACTACCGGCAGGGCGCCGAGGGCGAGAGCGAGGAAGAGTTCGCCACGCGGATGGCCGAAGAGCTTGATGCGCTGATCGAGGCCGAGGGCCCGGACACCGTGGCGGCGTTCTTTGCCGAGCCGATCATGGGCGCAGGCGGGGTGATCGTTCCGCCGGCAACCTATTTCGAGAAAATGCAGGCGGTGCTTCGCAAGCATGATGTGCTGTTCGTCGCCGACGAGGTGATCTGCGGCTTCTGCCGGACCGGAAATTTCTGGGGGTCGCAGACCTTCGGTATCGAGCCCGACATTCTGGTCTGCGCCAAGGCGCTGTCGTCAAGCTATCTGCCCATCTCGGCGACGATGATCAGCGACCAGGTTTATCAGGCGATTGCCGATGCGAGCGCGCGGCTGGGCGTGTTCGGACATGGCTATACCTATTCCGGACACCCGGTCGCGGCGGCCGTCGCGCTGGAAACGCTCAAGATATACGAGGAAGACGACATTCTCGGGCATGTCCGCGGCGTCGCCAGGCTGTTTCAGGAGCGTCTCAACGGGTTCGCCGATCATCCGCTGGTCGGCGAGGTGCGCGGCGCGGGGCTGGTCGGCGCGACGGAACTGGTGAAGGACAAGGCGACCCGGGAGGCGTTCGCGGCGTCCGACGGCGTCGGCGCGACGATCAACGCGCTCTGCACCGAGCATGGGCTGATTACGCGCCCGGTCGGCGATGCGATGTGCTTTTCTCCGCCGCTGATTATCCGGGAAAGCGAAATCAACGAAATGTTCGACCGCTACGCCCGGGCGCTCGACGAAGGCCTCGACCTGCTGACGCGGGAGGGCAAGGCGGTCGCGTAACCCGCCGGGCCGGGCGCTGCCAGATCAGGCCTGCGATGACGAAAACGGGAGCCGCGCCGGCGCGGCTCCCGCTTCGCCTGCAGGGTTCCGTGTGCTTCGTGTGCTTGTCGGGGAAGGCCGTCAGGCGGGCGGGAGCACGAAGTCGAACCGCGCTCGCCACACGCCCGCGACCCGGCCAAGGCGCATCAGCAGGCTGTCCTTGTAGATCCCGTCGCCGGCATTGGCGTCCTTCAGGTCCGGGAAATAGAGCTGGGTGGTAAGCAGGCGCGTCGCCGCGCCCTGCACCTTCACATGGATATGCGGCGTCCGCCCGGGATAGAGGCCTGGCCGGATGGTCTCGAACCGGAAAGCGCCCGCCGCATCGGCGAACTGGTGGCCGCGATAGCGAAAGCCGTTGCGGTCATAGCGGCCGCGCTCGTCGCAGTGCCAGATATCTACCACCGCGCCGGGCACGGGCCGGCAATCGGGCGTCAGCACCAGACCTTCCAGCACCAGAGGCTCTCCGCCTGCGCCGGGCTCGCGCAGATCGGCGCGATGCGGCGTGGACGGCGTGTAGAACGGCCCCTCCGTCTGCGCCGGCGTGCCGGCTGTGCAGGCCAGCGGCGGCGCAAGCCCGAGGCCGCGGTCGGCAGCGGCTTCCGGGAAGGCGTAGTGCAACGGCGTCGTGCGGGCGCGCACCAGCAAGGGCAGGGCGGCTGCGCCCGCAGCGGCGACCGCCAGCCCGGCCACCGCCGCGCGCCGTTTTCTGTTATGCGGCGACATCAATCAGACAATAGCCCGTGCCGGCCCGTTTTCAACTGCGGCGGGTCGTGTCTCCGTTTGCAATGAAGGCCCCGTGCTGGCGGGTTTTTCGGAACGCGCCTCCGTGCCGCGCCGCTTGTATGCCTCCCTTTCGTCACCCCGGCCGGAGCAAAGCGGAGCGCCGGGGTCCATCCTCCGCCGTTTCGACCCTGCGGAAGGATCGGAGGCGACAGTAGGGGCGTCCGGGGTGGCAAGTGGGGGTTCGGGGCGGCGCTGGGGAGTTCGGAGCGGCGGGCCGGGCCTCTCAAGCCCCTGGCTCAATCTGCCAGAGGAACGCGACTGTCAAACGGAGACACGACCACTGCGGCCGCGCCCCGGTCCGGAAAGACCGAATGCAAAAAAGACCGCCTCCCCGGAAAAGGAAGACGGCCTTTTTCGTCTCGGGTTATTTGCCGGCGTCGACAATGCCGGCGCGGATCGGGACCGGCTTCGCGAGGCATGGATGGCCGACCGGATTTTGGGCAGGGCGCAAGCACCCGTTTCGGCTACAATGATCCGGGATCGGCCGTGCAGGGAGATGTACATGACGCCTGCGTTGATCGGCATCCTTGGCGTTGGCGTTGCGCTGGCGGCGGTGATTTTCACCGGCTTGGCTGGCGTCAACAGGCGCGTGGAAGATTTGCGCCGCGATCTGACGACGCGCATGGACGGCATCGACATGCGTCTCCGAGCTCTGGAGACCGGTTTTTTCGAGCTTCGGGAACGCCTGGCGGGGCTTGAGGGGCGCTTCGAGGGTCTGGAAAAGCGCTTCGACAGCCTGGAAAAGCGCTTCGACAGCCTGGAGAGGCGTTTCGACAGCCTGGAGAATCAGGTTGGGTTTCTCCGTGACTATATCATGGGCCGCAGCCGGCGCCCGGAAGAGGTGGCCGAGGAGGATTGACTCTCGGGTGGTCTGCCGGCTTTGCGCCACCGGGTTCCGGCTTCATCGAATGCCCGGGACCCCTTGCAGCCCCGACCAGACATGCAACGGGCTCGACCGGTCTCTCCCATATCCCGCCCTGCATACGCAAAAGGCCGCCTCCCCGGCAAAGGGAGGCGGCCCTTTTCGTCAGGATGCGGGTTATTTGCTGGCGTCGATAATGCCGCCGAAAGCGACCCACCGCTCGCCGTCGAAGCGCGACATCTGCTCCGCCTGGATCGGGTAGAAATCGTCCGGAGACGTGTTGACCAGGATTCCCGGCAGGACCATCGGCAGTTCGATATCCTTCAGGTTCGCCGCACAGGCCATGAGGCCGGCGCGGGTCAGGTCCTGGCAGCCATCGAGCATGATGTGCAGCAGCTTGGACACGTTATACCCGTATACGTAGTTGACATCCGTCAGGTCCGAGCCGGGCATGTGCTTCTCCATGAAGCCGACCCACTCCTTGAACCCCGGATCGTCCTTCCATTGCGGGTCCACCGGATCCTTCATATAGATCGCGGTAATCAGGCCGGTGGAGCATTCCAGGCCCGCGGGCGTCAGCGTCGCGCCGACCGAAGCCGACACGTTGTTCAGCAGATGCGTGGGCTGCCAGCCGATTTCACAGGATTTGCGGATCGCCTGGGCCGCGAATTTCGGGATGGTGATGTTGAAGAACACATTGGCGCCGCTGTCCTGCATCTTCAGGATCTGGCTGTCCACGGTCGGGTCGGTGACCTCGTAGGGCAGCATGGACACCACGAGTTCTTCCGCCTTGTCGCCAAGCCCGCGCAGGAAGCCGTCGCGGTAATCCTTGCCGTAGTCATCGTTCTGGAACAGGATCGCGATCTTCGGGTCCTCGACATTTTCGAGCACATATTTCGCGTAGATCTCACCCTCGACGTCATAGGTCGGCTGGAAGCCCATCGTCCAGGGATACTTGTCCGGCTGGCCCCATTTGCTGGCGCCCGTTGCCAGGAACAGATGCGGCACCTTCTTCGCATTCACATAGCGGTGGATTGCGGAATTGGTCGGTGTGCCGAGCGTCTGAAAGAGGAAGGCGACCTGTTCCTGCTCCACCAGCTTGCGGACCTGCTCGACCGTCCTGGGCGGGCTGTAACCGTCATCCAGCGAGATGAGGTCGATCTGGCGCCCCTGAATGCCGCCTTCGGCGTTCACCATCTCGAAATAGGCGGAGATCGTCTTGCCGATGACGCTATAGACCGACGCCGGCCCCGAATAGGGGTTGGTGTTGCCGATCTTGATCGTCGTGTCGGTAATGCCGGTCGAGTCGGCATGGGCCGCTCCGGCGACCATCGCGGCCGCAGCGGCGGCGGCGAGCAGTTTTCCGATGCGCATGGGGTTGGTACCTCCCTTTGGTTGAGACTTGGGTTCTACAGGCCGGCGGCCGACCTCCGTTTCCACCAGGCGGAGAGTCGCTCCACGGCGCCCCAGACCCCGAACGGCACGAAATATATCGCAAGGATCAGGAAGATGCCGAAGATCGCCCAGGGCGGCGGCACGAACGGATAGGCGCGGCTGATGTCCTGGGCGAAATTGGGCACGAACACCAGGAACAAGCCGCCGAAAATGATCCCCGGGATTGACACGATGCCGCCGACCACGGACCCGACGAGAATGTTGACCGCGAGGAAGAAGTTGAAGGCGTCGGGCGCGACGAACTCGGTGATGAAGACGCTGAGAGCGCCGGCGACGCCGGTGTACATGGCGCTGATGCCGAAGGTCGTCGTCTTGTAGAGCGCCGTGTTGATGCCCATCGTGCTGGCGGCGATGGGGTTGTCCCGGATCGCCATGATGGCGCGGCCCGACCGGCTGTGCAGCAGGCACCAGGCAACGACCATCAGGAACACCAGAACCGCCAGCGTGACATAATAGAGCGATTGGTCGGCGCTCAACCCGTCGATCAGCGGCTCGGGCTTGGGCACATACAGCCCCTGCACGCCGCCGGTCCAGTGTTCGAAAGCGTCGAATTTGAGCAATTGCGGCGTCGCCACGGCGAAGGCGAAGGTCGCCAGCGCCAGATACAGCCCTTCCAGCCGGAGCGCCGGCAGGCCGAACAGGAAGCCGACCACGAACGCCACCAGCGCCGCAACTGGCAGGGTGGCGTAATGGTTCCATTCGAAATGGTAGAGCAGGATCGCCGCCGTATAGGCGCCGACCGCATAGAAGGCGCTGTGCCCGACCGAGAACTGGCCATTATAGCCGGTCAGGATGTTCAGCCCGAGCAGCGCAATGGCGTAGGCCATCGCCTGGGTGAACTGAAAGCTGGTGAAATCCGAAACGAGATGCGGCACGACCGCCGCAAGCAGGACGGCCACGCCGAAGCCGGCCAGCAGTCCGGGGGTGAGCGGGTTCGGGCGGGTCACGGCCATCAAACCCTCCGCACCACGACGCGGCCGAACAGCCCCGCCGGCTTGAAGATGAGCACGCCGACAATCAGGATCAGCGCGAAGGTGAGTTTCAGCTCCGAACCGCCGGGCACATACTGCCCGACCCAGTTTTCCAGCACGCCAACGACAATGCCGCCCAGCACGGCGCCGCCGGGACTGGACACGCCGCCCAGCAGCGCGCCGGCAAATCCGTAGAGCAGCACGCCGGCCATCATGTTCGGCTCCAGATAGACAATGGGCGCCACCAGAATGCCGCCGACGGCGCCGATTGCAGCCGCGAGGCCCCAGCCAAGCGCGAGCATCCAGCCGACCGAAATGCCGACCAGCCGCGCCGAGTCCGGATTGGCGGCGGCGGCGCGCATCGCCAGCCCCACCCGCGTGAACCGGAAGAAGGCGAACACCAGCGCCAGCACGCCCAGGGTGAGAGCGATCACGCCCAGATGGTGCGGCCCGATCAGGGTGGATTTGAAGCCCAGATCCTCGGGGAACAGGCTGGGGAAGGGCTTGATGGTGAACTCCCAGATCCAGCCGGCGACGGCATTGAAGATCACCAGCAGGCCGATGAACACGATGACCTGGTTGAGCACCGGGGCGTTTTCCACGGGCTTGACGATCACCCGCTCGATGACCACCCCGGCCAGGAAGGAGAGACCCACCGCCAGGAGGAAGGCCAGCCACACCGGCGCGCCGAGGCCGACCAGCGTCCAGGCGATATAGGTCGAGAACATCGCCATTTCGCCCTGGGCGAAATTGAAGTGATCGGTGGCCTGGTAAATCATCACCACGGCCAGCGCGACGCAGGAATAGATCGAGCCGATTGCGAGGCCCGCAAGCGTCAATTGGAGAAAGAGGTCCATCGTCGGGCGCGCGCTTTCAGTAACCGAGATAGATGCGGCGGATGTCTTCGTCGTCGCGCAGCAGGCTGGACTCACCGCCCATCACCACCCGGCCTGTTTCCAGCAGATAGGCGTGGTCGGCAAGCTCAAGCGCGATGCTGGCGTTCTGCTCCACAAGCAGCATGGAGGTTCCTTCCTGCTCGCGGATGCGCGCCATGATCTGGTAGATTTCCCGCACGATCAGCGGCGCCAGGCCGAAGGACGGCTCGTCGAGCAGCATGAGCTTCGGCCGCAGCATCAGGGCGCGGCCGATGGCGAGCATTTGCTGTTCCCCGCCGGACAGCGTGCCCGCCTGTTGGCGGCGGCGTTCGCCCAGTCTCGGGAAATAGTTGTAAACGCTCTCCATATCGGCGGCGATATCGGCCTGGTTCTTGCGCGTATAGGCGCCGAGCTGGAGGTTCTCCTCCACCGACTGGCGCACGAAAGTGCCCCGGCCTTCCGGCACATGCGCGATGCCGAGCCCGACCACGCGCTCGGTGGACAGGCCGTAAAGGTCCTGACCGTCGAACACCACCTCGCCTTCCGTTCGCACCATGCGGCAAATCGCCCGCAGCGTGGTGGTCTTGCCGGCGCCGTTGGCGCCCAGAATCGCCGTTATCGACCCCTCGTCGAGCGCGAAATCGACCCCGAACAGGGCCTGGGTCTGGCGGTAATAGGCCTGCAGCCCCCGGACTTCCAGAAACGCCATCAGTGCGTCGTCCCGAGATAGGCTTCGATGACCTTCGGGTCGCGCTGCACCTCTTCCGGCGTGCCGTCGGCGATCTTGCGGCCGAAGTCGATGGCGACGACCTTGTCCGAAACCTGCATGACCAGGCTCATATGGTGCTCGACGAGCAGCACGGTGATGCCGCGTTCGTCCCGCACCTGCCGGATCTGCTGCATCAGATGGTCCAGTTCCTCGTGGTTGAGGCCGCCTGCGGGTTCGTCGAGCAGCAGCAATTCCGGCTCGCCGGCCAGGGCGCGCGCGAGTTCCACCCGCTTCTGATAGCCGAACGGCAGGCCGCCGACCGGCGTGTGCGCCACCTCGGTCAGTTCCATGAATGCGATCGCCTCCAATGCGCGGGCCATCAGCGCGCTTTCCTCCCGCCGGACCCACGGCAGCCGGAACGCATTGGAAAGAAAGTCGCTTTCCGTGCGGGAATGGCCGCCGATCATCACATTGTCGAGCACCGAAAGCGTCGGGAACAGCGCGAGGTTCTGGAAGGTGCGGCCGATGCCGAGCGAGGCGATCCGGTTCGCCGGCAGGTCAAGCACCGACCGGCCCTTGAACAGAATGTCGCCGGCGTTCGGCGTGTAAAGGCGGGAAAGACAGTTGAACAGCGTCGTCTTGCCGGCGCCATTGGGGCCGATCAACCCGACGATCAGGTCTTTGGGGATATCGAAAGACACGCCGTCCAGCGCCACGATACCGCCGAAATGCACTGCGACATCCCGAACCTCGAGAACCAGTTGGCTCAATACTGCCCCCTTCACCCGCGCGACGCCGAAACCGCTTGCGGCGCAGCGTGTAGCAGATGCCCCCGGCTGCGGCAACGCCCCTGCCGCAGAGGCCGCGCCCCGGATTGCCGCCGGTGTTCCCGCCGCAGTCCGGGCAGGACCCTTGCTCCCTGCACAGGCTGCCGTCAGCGCGGCCACTCGTCCTCGCGGTAGAGAAACATCGGGCTGCTCCACGCCTGGAAGCCGTCCTCGGTATAGACCGAGACCCAGAGCGGATTGTCGCCCCTTGCGGAAAGCGGCGCCTCCAGTTCCGCCGAAAACACCCTGCATTCGAGCGTCTCCGGGAGCCGGAACACCTTGATCCGCCGCTCGAGGCCGCCGGCTTCCATGACCCGGTCGTCGAGGCCGATTTCGGAAAGGGGGAGTTCGAGAGCGCCCAGATTGGTGGTGAGCGACAGGCCGGCACCCGGCGCCTCGTCCAGCCAGACGTCGAAGCCGCCGAAATTGCCGGTGGTGATGGCGTCGAACACGATCGTATCCGCGCCCCTCTGCTCCAGCAGCCGCTCCTTGTTCCAGCGGTTGATGGACTGCATCCGGGAAATCACGGCGCCCCCGAAACGCGCCTTGCCCTTCCAGCTGGTCTCGCGCCCCCGGCCCCGATATTCGGCGCCGCTCCACAACACGCGGATGCGCGGACCGGGCGCCTGCGCCTCATGCGGACGGAGGGTGCGGATCACCTCCTTGCCGTTCCGTATCTCGATCCGTTCGATCGGCGTCCGGGCGATGACTTCGAGCGACAGGGTGACGGCGGCATCGTCCGTCTGCGCGATGTCGCCCATCATGACGTCGCCGACCGGCTGCGGCGAGACGCCCTCGAAGGCGTGCGGGTCGCGCTCGAAGAGATTGCCGCCGGTCGGGAACCGGGCGCGGACGTCCAGGTGCATCCGGGTGCCCGTCGTGCCGTAGGTATGCCGGCGCTGGACGGCCTCGAAAATGCCGTCCCGGCTGAGCTCCTTCGCATAGAAGCATGTCAGCCCGCCATAGGCCCCGAATGTCGATGCGCCCGGATAGCTGGCGCCGGGCCGGCCCTTGTGGCCGTCGCTGTTGCACACCACGCCCGAGCGGTGGCCCAGGGGAAACCCGTCGGTCAGGAGCCATTCGAAGGTGCCCCAGGCCGAATGAATCTCCATCGCGGCTTCCTTGCGGGGGTCGTGCGCATAGCCGATATCCGCGTAGCGGCCGCCGACATGGGCGTAAACGAAGCAATCCTCCCCGGCCAGGCTCTCGAACAGCCGGTTGGCGTTCGGCGCGTCCGTGTCGAGATCGGACCGGTCCGTCAGCAAGGCATGGGACGAGCGGTGGATGGGCCGCCCCTCGCGGCGGAAATACACATTCCGGTCGCCGCCGACAGCGGTGTTGCCGGACCACTCATAGCCGGGAAAGGTGACGAACCGCCCTTCCTCATGGAATTCGGCCGTCAGCCGGTTCACATGGCTCCAGAAGGCGTTGTTGACCTGAAAGTCGTTCGCCTGATGCGCGGCGGCGTCGAGGAAGGACTTGTTGCGGGCGAAGTCGAAATACTGCCGGGCCGTCGTGATGCCGATGCTCTCGCCGCTCTGCCCGTGCAGGTCTCCCCAATAGCCGCCAAACGGCCCGTCGCGCACCACCAGGGGGTGCGACTCCGCAGCCGCCCGGCCTTCCCCGTCCCGGACGGTGATGCGCAGGACGCCCGGCTCATGGACCGCCAGATCCTCGAAGCACAGCGATTTGCGGCCGAGCGGATAGTCGATTTCGGCCGGCAGGCCCGCGACCGGCAGGGTGCATTCCAGGGTGAACCGGCCGCTGGCCTTGTCTGTCGGGTTGCCCCAGACATCCTCGGCCTTCAGACCGAAGCGGAACGGTTCGCCGGGGCGGCGCAGCGACGGCAGGACAGCGCGCCAGCAGACCGGCGGCCCCGGCACGATGGAGACCGCCGGCGAATCGGGAATCGGCACATGGTGGCCGACGGCGCACACATCGGCGAGGACGCGGAACTGGAAGTCGGCCTCCACCATCGTCTGCATCCGCATACCGGCGGAGCCGCCGGAGGTATCCCCGAAGGTGATGGAGATCGTGTCGCCCTCGCGCAGGAAACCGCCCATCACATGCGCCGTGAGCACTTTCCAGCGCGGCCTCGGCGCGCCATGGGCCGCATAGGACAGCCGGATCGGAACGCCCCGGCTGGACCGCGCGGTGACATAGTTGTAACCGGCGGGGTCATGCGTCTGCAGGCCGCCCCAATCCCCGAGCGAGCGGAACGCTACGCGGATGCTGCCGGTGTCGTCGAGGCCGTAGCGGCCGACGGTATAGACAAGCTCGAAGGTCTGGAGGCTGCGGACCTCGACCGGGTCGTTCGGGCGCAGCGCCGCATAGCCGTAAAGCACCGGGTCCGTGCCCGGCTGCACGGAAGGCCAGGCTTCGCCCATCATGTCGTCCGAAATCGGGCCGTCCTTGAATTCCGTCACCATGGCCTCCCGGGCTTCCAACGGCGCACAGGCCCCGGCCGGGGCCTGCAAGAGTGTCATACGGCGGCTCTTATACCATCGGGTTCGGGTTCTGGCTCATGATGGATCGTTCCGGTGGTGTCTCCGTTTGCAACGAAGGCCCGTGCTGGCGGGTTTTTCGGAAGGCGCTTCCGTGCCGCGCCGCTTCTATCGCCTCCCTTGTCTTCACCCCGGCCGGAGCAGAGCGGAGAGCCGGGGTCCATCCTCCGCCGTTTCGGCCCTGCGGAAGGATCGGAGGCTGGGCCCCGGCCCTGCGGAAGGATCGGAGGCTGGGCCCCGGCTCAGGGCCGGGGCGACAGTAGGGGGGCCGGGGCGACAGTAGGGGGGCCGGGGCGACAGTAGGGGCGTCCGGGGCGGCAACAGGGGGTCCGAGGCGGCCCCGGGGCGTTCGGAGCGGAGGGCCGGGCCTCTCAAGCCCCTGGCTCAATCTGCCAGAGGAACGCGAATGTCAAACCGAGACACGACCGGCCGCCGGGTCGTGTCTCAGTTTGCAACGAAGGCCCCTTGCTGGCGGGTTTTTCGGAAGGCGCTTCCGTGCCGCGCCGCTTCTATCGCCTCCCTTGTCGTCACCCCGGCCGGAGCAGAGCGGAGAGCCGGGGTCCATCCTCCGCCGCTTCGGCCCTGCGGAAGGATCGGAGGCTGGGCCCCGGCTCAGGGCCGGGGCGACAGTAAGGGGTCCGGGGCGACAGTAGGGGCGTCCGGGGCGGCGCCGTCGAGTTCGTCCAGGAAGGCCAGGACGTCTTCTGTGAACAGGGCGGGCTCCTCCATGGCGGCGAAATGGCCGCCGCGCGGCATGTCGGTCCAGCGTACGACCGGCGCGACCCGCTCCAGCCAGCGCCGGGGCGGCATCCGGTAGGTGTCGTTGGGAAAATGCGCCACGGCCGTCGGCACGGAAATCCGCCCGCTCGCCGGCAGCGTGAGATGTTTCCGGTCGAGCACCGTTCCATACATCCAGGCGGAGCTGGCAAGCGTGTTGGTGAACCAGTAGAGCGCGACATTGCCGAGCACGAGGTCGCGGTCGAGGCGCGAGGCCGCATCCGGCCAGCCGTAAAACTTCTCGACGATCCATGCGGCGAGGCCGGCCGGCGAATCCGCGAGGCCGACAGCGAGACTCTGCGGCTTGGTCGCCTGAATGCGCAGATAGCCGCCCTCCAGCTCCAACGTCCGCCGCATGGTGTTGAGCCAGGCCTGCTCGGCTTCGTCCAGCGGCTCCGCGATTGCAGAGAGGTCGGGGCGCATGATGAGCATGTTCAGGTGGATCGCGCGCACCGCATCGGGATGGTCGCAGCCGAGCCAGCAGGTGACCAGCGAGCCCCAGTCGCCTCCCTGGGCGACAAACCGCGCATAGCCGAGCGCGCCCATCAGCCGGCGCCAGAGCCCTGCCACCTCGCGGGGATAGACCGGCCGCCGGGTCGGCGACGAAAAGCCATAGCCCGGCAGATGCGGCACCACCACATGGGCGCGCGCGGACAGCGCCGGCAACGCATCCAGGAATTCTAGCACCGAGCCGGGCCAGCCATGGGTCAGGATCAATGCCGGCGCATCCGGGTCGGCATGGCGCACATGAATGAAATGCACCGGGATGCCGTCGATCGAGGCGCGGAACTGCGGCCAGGCGTTCAGCCTCGCCTCGACGGCGCGCCAGTCGAAGCCGTCCTGCCAGTAGGCGAGCGTCTCCGAGAGCGTTTCCCGCTCGATGCCGTATTTCCAGCCGCTGTCGTCCGGCCAGACCGGCAGGCGGGTGTTCGCGAGACGGCGCTTCAGATCGTCGAGCGCCGCATCGTCGATTGCCGCCCGGAACGGTTCGATCCGCATCAGGCCGCCAGCGGGCCGCGCAGCAACCGGCCGGCGAGACGGCCCGTCGGCTGGTTGTCCAGCAGCGTCAGCGCGCCGTTGACCACTGTGGCCTTCATGCCCTCGGCATATTGCTTCAGGCGTTTCGCGCCGGCCGGCAGGTCATGCACCACCTCCGGCATGGCCGGCGCGATGCGGTCTGGATCGAAGACCACGATATCGGCCTTCAGGCCCTCGCGCAGCAGGCCGCGGTCATGGAAGCCCCAGCGGGTCGCGGTGTCATAGGTGATCTTGCGCACGGCTTCCTCGAGGGTGAAGGCCTCGCGGTCGCGCACCCAATGGCTCAACAGGTGTGTCTGCAGCGAGCAATCGACGATTTGCGAGACATGCGCGCCGGAATCGGAGAATGTCGTGCAGGCATAGGGGTGGCGCATCAGTTCCAGCGCATCGTCGAGATTCTCATTGGCGATCGGCTGGCGGAAAAACGCCTTGAGGCCGTGCTCCACCGCGATGTCGATCATCGCCTCCGCCGGATGCACGCCCCGTTCGGCGGCGATCTCGGCAAGCGAGCGGTGCGGCAGCCTGATGCGGTCCATCCAGAAGAAGATGTCCCATTCCGGCGGGCGCGCCTCGGCGCCGACCACCGCCTTGCCGTCATGATCGCGGCTTGCCACCTCGATCAGCCGGGCGCGCGTTTCGGGGTCGGCGAATGCCGCCTTCTGCGCCTCCAGCGGCAGGGCGCGGATGTCCCGCCAGACTTCCCGCTTGTCGAAGGGCGTGCTGGTTTCGAAGGACAGCACGGTGTTGATCTCGCGGGCATGGACCTGGGTGAAGACATTGGCGCCGTTGCGGTTGCCTTCCGAGATCAGATCGTAAAAGGCGCGCCACTGGCCGGGCCGCTCGCGCCGGCTGAGTGAGCCGAAGGTCACCGGCCGGCCGGTCTCGGCCGAGAGGTCGATCAGGCTCTGATAGAAGGCCATCATCTTCTCGTCGCCGCCGCGCTCCATGGCGAGCTGGAAGATGCCGGCGCCCTCCTCGCCCATGGCGCGGACGAGATGCTGCACTTCCGAGAATTCGGCCACGCGGCTTGCGACCGGGCGGTCGTCGGATGTCAGATGGCTCGGGCTGCGCGAGGTCGAGAAGCCGAGCGCGCCTGCCCGCACCGCCTCGCGCACATGCGCTTCCATGGTCTTCAGGTCGTCCTCGCCGGCCTGTTCTTCAAACGCACGCTCTCCCATGACATAGGTGCGCAGCGCCGCATGGCCGATATAGCCGGC
Source organism: Alphaproteobacteria bacterium (assembly GCA_965200785.1). Classification (GTDB taxonomy): domain Bacteria; phylum Pseudomonadota; class Alphaproteobacteria; order Bin95; family Bin95; genus Bin95. The sequence continues at coordinate 1,147,585 of CBDAVA010000003.1, forward strand.
ATAGTTGATGCCCTTGGGCACGGCGTCCACCGCGGCCATGAATTCCGGGAAGGTCTCCCAGGTCCAGTCGATCCCGGTCAGCATCGCGTCGCGGTCGATGTCTTCCGCGCGTTCCAGATTGCGGAACACCAGGTCGGCCTCGGCTTCCCGGCAGGGGGCCAGCGTAAAGCCGCAATTGCCCATCACCGCCGTGGTGACGCCGTGATAGCAGGAGCAGGAGCCGAGTTCGTCCCAGAAGAGCTGCGCGTCCATATGGGTATGGCCGTCCACGAAGCCGGGCGCGACCGCATGGCCCTCGGCATCGACGACCTCCTCGGCCGGGGCCGTGATACGCCCGATGCGCGCGATCCGCCCGTCCTTGACGCCCACATCCGCTCGGTATCGGGCGAGGCCGGAGCCGTCCACGACGGTGCCATTTCTGATGACGAGATCATAGCTCATGGGTCTTTGTCCTTTCCTGCCCCGGTTTCGACGGACCCTAGCAGCCCGTCGGGCGCCTCACCACAACCAGGTTGTAACATTCGGATAGGGCAGGGACCGGGATGCGTATTGGAGGCCCTTTGCGCTGCGGATGATCCACCAGACCAGCACCGCCAGGATCATGAGCCAGCCGACAAGGAAAACCGTCGATACGGTAGCCACCGATATATAGAGCAGGCCGATCCAGAAGGTCCTGATCTGGAACCGGTAGTGGTCATTGAGCCACCCGCTGTGGCCGGTCCGGCTCACATAGGCGATGACGACGCCGATAATGGCCAGCAGCCCGATGATGACAGCGACCAGATAGACGACATAGATGATTTTTACATTGCCGCCGCCGGCGTCCGCTCTCTCGGCGGGCAGCAGGTCGTTTCCCTGCATCAGTCGTCTCCGGCGGCCGCCGCTTCCCTGGTCATCGGGTCGCTGGCCGGAACCGTGATGTCGGCGGCGGCGTGGTGGGTCGAGCTCGCATCCGCGTCCAGGGTCGTCTGCACGATATTGCGCCCGAATGCGCCCACCAGTGGAATGTCAGCCTCCGCGATCGGCGCCATGCGCGGCTTGCGCGCAAGCGCCGCCTCGATCCAGGGCGCCAGCTCCGCCGCCTTCTTCGCCTCCCGCTCGGCCTCGCCGGCCTTGAAATGCGGCATGACCTCGGCGGCGAACAGCTCCATCGCCTCGCAGATATGACGGTGCTCGTTCTTGCCGCCCTGCTGGATGAAGATCACCTGGTCCACGCCGGCGTCGGCGAATTCCTGAAGATGCTCGCGCACTTCGTCCGGCGTGCCGATGCCGCTGCCCTTGCCGACATCGTCCATATGCCCGCGCGCTTCCTCGTAGCGCTTCCAGACCTCCGTCACACCGGGCTGATGTTGGCCGAACACGTAATAATGCCCGAGCGAGTAGCCGAAATAGCGGAAGCCGTCCGCGCCGCGCCGCTTCGCCTCATCGGCGTCGTGGTGCACCGAGAAGCCGGTGCACATGGCGATATTGGCGTTGACCGAATGGCCGATCGGCACGCATTCGTCGGACTTGATGATGGCGTAATACTCGTCCACCCACTGCTTCGCGATTTCGGGATTGACGAAGGCGAAGGTCAGCGCCCCGATGCCGGCTCTCGCGGCGGCATGGATCGTTTCCATGCGCGAGCACGCCACCCAGAGCGGCGGATGCGGCTGCTGGTAGGGCTTGGGCAGCACATTGCGGGTCGGCATGGAGAAGAACTGGCCCTCGAAGCCCGGATAAGGCTCCATGGTCATCATATTCGCCGATTGCTCGGTGGCCTCGGCCCACATCGCCTTCTTGTGCTCCATCGGCACGCCGAAGCCTTCCATCTCGATGCGCGAGGCGCTCTCGCCCGTGCCCCAATCGACCCGGCCGTGGCTGATGAGGTCGAGCGTGGCGATCCGCTCCGCGACCCGCGCCGGGTGGTTGTAGGGCGGCGGGGACAACACGACCGCATGGCCGAGGCGGATCTGTTTCGTATTGCGTGCGCAGGCCGCGAGGAACACTTCCGGAGCGGAGGAATGCGAATACTCCTCCAGGAAGTGGTGCTCATTCTCCCACACATAGTCGAACCCCAGCCGGTCTGCCAGTTCCACCTGCTCGATGGCCTCGTGCAGCAGGTCGTAATCCGACTTCTCTTTCCAGCTTCGCGGCAATTGGTGTTCGTAAAGCAATCCGAATTTCATGCGGGCGGTCCTTCCGGGGCAGGCTGCTGCGGCGCGCCAGCATAGCGCGCCGGCCGGCAATGGCGAGACTGCTTCCCCCTGCCGCCGAACCTCGCTAGGCTTGTATGCACATCGACAAGGAGAGGGAGCCAGACGCCATGGCCGCGCCGCTTCGCGAGATCGCATCCCCGCCGCCCTTTACGCTGAAGCGCCTGTCGCCGGTGGCGGGCGCCGAGATTTGCGGTATCGACCTTGCCGCACCGTTCGATGATACCGTCTTCGACGCCATCATGGACGCCTTCCTCGAGCACCATATCCTGGTGTTTCGGGACCAGGCGCTCTCGAAGGATGCGCAGCTCGCCTTCACCCGGCGTTTCGGCGAGATCGAGGAGCATGTCGGGCGCCTGCCGAACGGCGAGAAGTTCCCCCTTCTGCATGTCGTTCACAATCTCGACGAAGAGGGCAATCCGACCCGCATCTCTGGCGGCAATTATTTCTGGCACACCGACAAGTCCTATCATGCCGTGCCGTCGCTGTTGACCATGCTCCATGCGGTCGAGACGCCGTCCGAGGGCGGCGATACCCAGTTCGCGAACATGCACATGGCCTGGGATGGGCTTGACGACGGAACCCGGGAGGAGCTGGCGGACCTGCGCGCCGTGCATAGCTGGGAGGCCAACCGGCGCAATACCGGCCAGACGCCGGCCTCGGAGGTCCAGAAGCGCGAACGTCCGCCGGTGAGCCACCCGATGGTGCGCACCCACCCGGTCACGGGGCGCAAGGCGCTCTATATCGGCATTCATACGGGCCATATTGAGGGACGGCCGAAGGACGAGGGCCACGCCTATCTGAACCGTCTGCTGCGCCGGGCGACCCGGGCGGACGTCATCTATACGCATAAATGGCGGAAGGGCGACCTTGTGCTGTGGGACAATCGGTGCCTGCTGCACCGTGCGGTCGCCAATTTCGATATGGAGACCGAGCGGCGGGTGCTGCACCGCACCGTTGTCAAGGGCACCGTTCCTTACTGACCGGCGTCTTCGCCGCCCGGCGGCGCGTCCGCGTCGATGACCCGAAGCGCCGTTGCCCGATCGAAGCCGGCCCGCGCCAGGGCCGCGAGGTCCTGCTCCCGCCGGGCGGCGCGTTCCGAGGGCGCCCGCCAGGGGCCCAAGCGCCGCCGCCGCGCCAGCGCCCGGGCGGCCCGGATTTCGGCCGCATCGTCTTCCCCGGCCAGCAGCCGCTCAATTTCCATACGGGGGGCGCCTTTCGACGATAGCCGGGCGGCAAGCCCGCGCGCAGACACGCCGCGCCGGCGCAGCGTGCGCGCCTTGGCTTCGGTCCAGGCATGGTCGTCGAGCAGACCCATGCCGGCCATGTCGGCAAGCACCGCGTCGATATCTTCCGGGCCGGCGCGTAACTCCGCCCCGCGCGCGGCCGCGCGGTCCAGCCGCCGCTGCAAGATGCGCGCCAGATGCCGCGAGGGCGCGGCGTAACGCGCGAGATAGGAAAGCGCCGCCCGCCGCAACCGCGCCCGGTCCCAGACTTCCGCGGCGGTCGGGGGCGGCTCGCGCCCGGTCGTCACAGGTTTTCCGTCAATTCGCGCATGGCCGTGCTGAACACGGCGTCGCGCCATGGCTGGAAGCGCCTGCGGGTATCCTCGAGAGTCTCATTATGGAAGAGCAGGAATCCGTCGTCTGTCACGGAGACCAGGCTGGAACTCCGGATACCCTCCTCATCGCTGTCGCGGAATTCCAGAAACGGGGTGCAAATCAGGGTGCCACTGAACTCCCGGCCGATACCGTGAATCGCAAAGACCAACTTCGCGCGGCGGCGCCAAGACAGATTCAAAGATACCCAATGACTGAATTCGCTTAAATTGGCGAAATAGCCCAGCTTGTCTGTCGCGGTCTCAACGATTTGCGATCGAAAGAAATGATTTGTATTTTCGTTCGCCTCCGATATCCGCACCTCGCTGTTCGTATATACTCTCTGCAAGGCACTCCTGATCTCGCTGCTATAGCCATCAAGCCAACTACATAATTCTTCGGAAATCTGCAACGCAATACCCACGACTGTTTCTCGTCTCCTCTTCTCGGAGTTTGCTGCTTTGTTTGCAGCAGATTTCAATCCAGACAAGGCTGCTGCAATACTGTCCTGCTCGTTCAGGACGGCCTCGGAGATAGCCGTGGCCTGGGTAAATTGCTGCTTCTGAAGTCTTACAATAAAGTTGACAAGGGACTCTAGCTTGCCATCATCCGCAGCTTCCAGGGCGTCCAGATAAGCGGTTCTGTGGTCGCGGGTCACGACGAACGGAAACAGACCCTCCTGCACCAGAACCAGAGAAGCCAATGCTCGTGCAACCCGACCGTTGCCATCCTGGAAGGGATGAATCTGGGTGAAGCGGTGATGCAGCCAGGCCGCCATGATCTCTGCAGGAATTTTCTTGTCCTGATTTTCCTTGTGTATCGAGACCAGCCGTTCCATTTCTCCTGAAACCTGCTCCGGGGGGCAATATGCGTAAATTATCCCTTGGTTCACAGGCGAATTCGGCTGTGTCTTCCAGTCTCCTCGAATTAAGGGAATTTCCACATGTCTGCCTAGAGCATCGATTCCTTCGGTGGTTTTCTGACTGCGAAGCAATGCTGCGTGCAATTCCTTGATCCAGGAAGTCGATAATGGCCGCAATCCCTTCACAAAATCGAACACACCATCAAGAGCATTTTTCTGATCCTGAATCAATTGGAGCACGAATTCACGCGGCTTGTTCGTTGCTCCTTGGTCGAGCAATTCTGCCCGAAACCCTTGTTCTATCAATGTTTGAGTCACACCGCGATCTATGTCATACAAGCCTTCCAGAATTCCGGTTTCGATTGCCCATTCCCGACTCAATCTCTCGGAGAAATCTGTAAGAGCTTGTGTGTTCTTTAGCCGATCCTTTTGCTCCGCCCAGACAAGCTTGATGCCGAGTATTTCCGAACTGGAAGAGCCAATTGCCTGTGAATCGATGTCCAGAATACCCGTAGAAGGATGCCAGATATTCTTGACTCGCAGCGCGGTCATCCAACCTCCTCCAGCCGGTGTATCGCCTTATACAGTTGACACCGCTGCAGGCTTCAGCGGTTCGGTGCTAACGGCTCGCTGCGGTCCAGGACCTGTTCGGCCGGGCCGAGGATTAGGGGGTCCGGGCTCCCGACGATCGCCGTGGCGCAGTCCGGATAGGGAAGATTGGAGAGGAAATGCTGCATACAGGCGAGGCGGGCGCGCTTCTTGTCGTCTGACTTGATGACCGTCCACGGCGCATCGGCCGTGTCGGTGTAAAAGAACATCGCCTCCTTGGCCTGGGTGTAATCCTCCCACAGGCCCAGCGAGGCCATGTCGATCGACGATACTTTCCACTGCTTCAACGGGTCGGTGAGGCGCTCGTCGAAACGGCGGTTCTGCTCCTCCTGGGAAACCGAGAACCAGTATTTGAACAGCCGAACGCCGCTGCGGACCAGCATCCGTTCCAGTTCCGGGCACTGGCGCATGAATTCCAGATATTCCGACCGGGTGCAAAACCCCATCACTCGCTCGACGCCCGCCCGGTTATACCAGGAGCGGTCGAACAGCACGATTTCGCCCGCAGTCGGCAAATGCTGGATATAGCGCTGGAAATACCACTCGCCGCTCTCGCGTTCGGTGGGTTTCCCGAGCGCCACCACGCGCGCGCCGCGCGGGTTCAGATGTTCCATGAACCGCTTGATCGTGCCGCCCTTGCCGGCCGCATCGCGCCCCTCGAACAGGGCGATCACCCTCGCGCCGGAATCCCTGACCCAGTGCTGCGCCTTGAGCAGTTCGACCTGGAGCGCCGCCTTGAGCCGCTCATAGTCACTCCGCCCCATGCGGTCTGCATAGGGATAGACGCCCTCGCGGAACACGCGCCGGGCGGCGTCCTCCGCTGCGCCGTTTTGCGGCATGGCCTCATCCTGCATTGCCCGCCTCCTCGAAAGATGCCCGCCATCCGGGCCGCAGCCGGCGCCAACCCGTCGCGACCGCGCTCAAGCTCCCTTCCGCAACAGGCGTCCCGCCTTGCTTCCCGATTGACTGCGGGGCGAGAACGGTAGGCCCGGCCCGCCGCCGGCGCAAGCCCGCGCCGGGGCCGCTGCCCGGCCTACAGGTTCGGACTCCGGCTGGAGAAGCCGGTTTCCGCCTCATAGGCCGCCCCCAGCCTGTAGAGGGACGCTTCGCCGAACGGCCGGCCGACAAGCTGGATCGAGCCGGGCATAGCCGCAACCGTGTCAGGCGTCGGCAGCGCCAGGCCCGGCAGCGTCAGATAGTTGAAGGGGCGCGTGCAGCGCGAGATGCGGGCGATGACATGCTCGAACCCCTGGGATGACCCGACATCGGTTTCCTCGATCGTCGGCGTGGCGATATTGAAGGTCGGCGCCAGCAGCACATCGCATTCGCCGAACACCCGCCGCACGAAATCCTCCACGATCCGGGGCCGGAGCTGCTGGGCGGACAGGTAATCGACCGCGCTGAAGCGAAAGCCCGCCTCGACGCGCGCCAGCATCTGCGCGCCGTAGTCCTCCCGCCTCTCCCGCAGCCAATGAGCGTGCAGCGTTGCGCCTTCCGCGGCGGTGAGCGGAGCCGAAAGCGCGTTAATGCGCGCCATGTCGCCAATATCGACCTCGACCGGCCGGGCGCCGGCGGATGCCAGTGCGGAGAGCGCGCTGTCCCGGGCCGCCAGCGCCGCATCGTCGGCGTCCTGCTCGAAAAACCCCCGCGCGACCCCCACCCGTACGCCCGCAGCCCTGGGCGCGCGGGCGGCGGCGGCGTAGTCCGGCACGGGAATTTGCGCCGAGGTGGGGTCCAGCGGGTCGTGGCCGGCAATCGCGGCCAGCATCAGCGCATTGTCCAGCACGGTGCGCGTCAGCGGCCCGACATTGTCCAGCGAGAAGGAAAGGCCCATCACGCCGAAGCGGCTGACCCGGGTCTGGGTCGGCTTCATGCCGGCAAGGTTGCAGAAGCCCGCCGGCAAGCGGATCGAACCGCCGGTATCGGAGCCAAGCGCGCCGAAACAGAGCCGCCCGCCGGTCGCGGAACCGGAGCCGGAGGAGGAGCCGCCGGTGATTCGCGCCGTGTCCCACGGGTTGCGGCACGGGCCGAAATGCTCGTTATGTCCGGTCGGCCCCATCGCGAACTCGGCCATGTTGAGGCCGCCGAGATAGGTTGCGCCGGCTGCCGCCAGCCGCGCCAGCGCCGTCGAGGTGGTCTCCGGGCGGAACTCCCTGCGGATCCGGCTGCCGCAGGTCGTGAGGCCGCCCGCCCGGTAATACATGTCCTTGTGGGCGAGGGGGACGCCGGGCAGCGGTCCCAGCGGCCCGCCGGCGGCGCGTTGCGCATCCACGGCGGCGGCCTCCGCTCGGGCGGTCTCCTCCTCGACCCGGATAAAGGCGTTCAGCTTCGGGTTGACCGCCTCGATTCGCGCAAGCGCGGCCTCCGTAAGCTCCATCGCCGTGAACGCGCCCGCCGCCACGCCGGCGGCCGCCTCGGCCAGGGTAAGGTCTGTCAGACTCACGAATTTCCCTCCGACGCCAGCCGGGCCAGCGTGACGGCAATCAGTTGCGGCTCCGTGTCGAACAGCGACCCGTCGCCATGGTCAAGCACCGCCCGCCGCAGGGCGGCCTGGGCGCGGTCCGCACGGGCGCTGGCCGCCGGATCGTAGCAGTAATCGGGGAAAGGCTCGTCTGCCGCTGCCGCACTCATGACCAGGGCCTCCGCTCTTGATTTTGTCGCCGGGCCGGTAGTCGTCGTCGATATCGCCTGCGCCTGTCAACCGCGGCGGGCCGGTGGTCGCGTCTCGGTTTGCAACGAAGGCCCCTTGCTGGCGGATTTTTTTGAAAGGCGCCTCCGCGCCGCGCCGCTTCTATTGCCTCCCTTGCGTTACCCCGGCCGGAGAGCGCACGTCCTCCTGTCACCCCGGCCGGAGCGTGTGCCCTCTCTCGTCACCCCGGATAGAGCGTGTGCCCTCTTGTCACCCCGGCCGGAGCGCAGCGGAGAGCCGGGGTCCATCCTCCGCCGTTTCGGCCCTGCGGAGAGAATCAGAGCTGGGCCCCGATGGTGTGGACGCCTCCTTCCGCCGGCATCGCAGTGTGCCAAGGTAGCGGTGTCGAACAACAACCCTACGGGAAGGAGACATCCACATGAGTGAAGTGAGCATGATCGGGATCGATCTGGCGAAGAACAGTTTTCACCTGCACGGGGCGGGTTCGGACGGTTCGGTGGCCTTCCGGCGCAAGCTGTCGCGGGGTCAGGTTTTGAAGTTTCTGGCCTCCCGTCCCCGCTGCACGGTGGCGATGGAGGCGTGCGGGAGCGCGCATTACTGGGGCCGTGCGATTGGCAAGCTGGGTCATGTGGTGAAGCTGATCCCGCCGGTTTATGTGAAGCCCTTTGTGAAGCGCCAGAAGAACGATGCGGCGGATGCGGAGGCGATCTGCGAGGCGGCGCAGCGTCCGACCATGCGTTTTGTTGCGGTGAAGAGCGCGGAGCAGCAGGTGGGGATGATGCAGTTCGGGGTTCGCGATCTTCTTGTGCGCCAGCGCACGCAGACGATCAACGCGCTGCGGGGCCATCTGGCGGAGTTTGGTGTGATTGCGCCGAAGGGCCCGGTTCATGTTCGCCGTCTTGCGGGGGCGGTTTCGGCCCCCGAGACGGAGCTTCCGTTGCGGGCGCGCGAGTTGGGTGGTGTGCTCCTGGAGCAGATTGCCGAGTTGGACCGGAAGATCGCGGAGCAGGAGAAGGCGTTGCGTGCGGCGGCGCGGGAGGATGAGGAGGCGCGGCGGTTGATGAGTGTGCCGGGTGTGGGTCCGGTGACGGCGCTGGCGCTGCAGGCTCTGGCGCCGCCGCTTGCGAGCTTCCGCCGGGGCCGGGATTTCTCGGCCTGGCTGGGCCTTGTGCCGCGCCAGCACACGAGCGGGGGCAAGCCTCGGCTTGGCAAGATATCGAAGATGGGCCATCGGGAGCTGAGGCGTCTTCTGGTGGTCGGGGCGATGTCGGTGATCCGGAACACGGTGTGCTCCGGCCGGGCGCCCGAGCCATGGCTTGCGCGGTTGCTTGCGCGCAAGCCGAGGAAGCTGGCCGCGGTGGCGCTTGCCAATCGCATGGCGCGCATTCTGTGGGCGCTGGCGGTGAAGAAGGACAGTTACCGGGTTCCCGCAACCGGTTGAACAGGGAGCCCGGCGCGCTGTCCCCGGCGCGGACCGGCAGGACCGGAATGCAGGCAGGCCGAGGCGAGGGGTAAGGGCAAACGGTCAATGAGACGGGATCGGGAAAACCAGCTTGAGCCGGAGTGCTTTCAAGCACGTGGCCCCGTATTGGACCCGGTCCGCGTATCTCCATACAGGCCCGCGGCGCTCACAAGGCCGCACAAAGAGGCCGGACACACGACTGCGCCTGACCGCAACTCCCCAAACCATGCCAAAAATCTGCTTGCATCCAGGGAGGCGTCCACACACGGCTCAAGGCCGGGGGCGACAACAGGGAGTTCGGGGCGGCAGCAGGGGAGTCCGGGGCGACAGTGGGGCGTCCGGGGGGTGCTTCCGTGCTGCGGGTCCGGTTCGCCCGGTCTAGAAGCCGTATATCTCCCCCGCCTTGGCGTGGGGGCCGGAGTGCTCCATCAGGAAGGCGCGCAGCGCCGTGTTGAAGCCGAGCGAGTCCTCGATATTCGAGAGGTGGCGCGCGCGGGGCAGCACCAGCAGGTCGGCGGAGGGAATCTTGTCCACAATCACCTCATGCGCGGCGACCGGGGTGCCGGGGTCGTTTTCGCCCACAATGGCGAGCGTCGGCACATGGATTGCGTGCAGCCGGTCCGTGAGGTCGAGCTGTGCGATGGCGGCGGCGCACCCCTTGTAGCCGGCCAGCGGCGTCGCCCGGATCATGGCGCGCACCGCATCCACCTCGCGGCCGTGATGGGCAGCGAATTCCGGCGAGAACCAGCGGTCGATCGTGCCCTCGACCAGGGAGTCGATCCCGTTTTCCTCTGCCGCCGCAATGCGCTCCTGCCACTGCTGGCGGGCTTCAGAGTCGTAGCGGCTGGAAGTGTCGCACAGGATCAGGCCGCGCAGCAGGTCCGGGCGCTTCAGCGCGAATGCCTGGCCGGTCATGCCGCCCATCGACAAGCCGCAAAATACCGTCTTCTCGATGCCGAGTTCGGCGAGCAGCGCAATGGCGTCGTCCGCCAGCATGTCGAGCGTGTAAGGACCCTCCGGCGCGGCCGAGCGCCCGTGGCCGCGCGTATCGTAGCGCAGCACGCAATAATCCCGCAGCGCCGGCATTTGCGCATCCCACATGCGGTGGTTCGCCATCAGCGAATGCGAGAGGGTCACGACCGGCCGCGTCTGCGGCCCCTCGAGCGAGTAGAAGATGTCGGTGCCGTTGACATGGGCGGTCGGCATGATGCGCGTTCTCCATCGACGCGGAAACGGAGGCGGCCGGGCCAAGGCCCTGCCAAGGCCGCATTATCTCATGCAATCCCGCTTCCGCCACGGGGTAATCCACAGCAGCGCCATCAGCCGGCAGGAGCCGGGCCGGCCTGGTGGAAGACCATCCGCCAGACGCCGTCTTCGACCGCAAACCCGTTGGTCGCAACCAGGACGCCGCCTGCCAGCCGCTCGCGGCAGCTTACCAGCGCGAAGCCGCCATAGCACAGCGCCCGCGGGGACATGCAGAGGATAGCCGGCCGGGTCGGCGCGCGCAGTATTGCATCCCAGCTTGCCAGCACGGCCTCCCGCCCGAGGACCGCGCCGCTGCCGGGATGGATGCAGACAACCGGCGCATGCACGGCCCAGAGGCGCCGCATCGCGGCCCGGTCGCCCTCGTCGAAAGCGCGGTAGAACGCCGCATTCGCGGCCAGCGCCTCGTCTTCCGGCGCCGCTGTCATGGCGTCCTCACCCGGCCGCTTGCCCGGTCGCCTGCAAGATCCGCCGGCTTGAGCAGCAACAGCGCCAGCGGCCCGAGCGCCATCACCACAGCGACATGTGCGAACCCGACGCCCCAGGCGAGAACGCTCTCGCCGCCCATCATGTCCAGGATCACTCCCATCGCCAGCGGCCCGAGGAAACCGCATCCATAGCCGGCCATGGCGTGAAGCGCGAGCGTGGCGCCGCGGCGCTCCGGCTCCGAAGCGCCGATCGTGCCGGCGGTAAGCGCCGCCGAATCGGCATAGATCGCCATGTTGTAGAGAATGCAAAGCGCCGCCGCCGCCCAGTAACCCCAATAGGAAACGAAGCCGGCGGCGCAGGCGAGCCCCATACATGCACCCATGGCAAGCAGCACCCAGCGCTGCCGGCCGACGCGGATCGCCAGTTCGTTGCCGACAATGCTGGCGCCGGTTCCCAGCAGCTCCATGACCGTGGCGACGGCTGTCGGCACGAGCCAGATTTCCGGCCCGGCGCCGGAACGCATGGCCGCGAAGGTCAGGAACGCCACCGCCCAGGAGCGCATCGTGAACATTTCCCAGGTGTGGACGCCGTATCCGGCGACATAGGCCATGGCCGAACGATTGCGGAGCACATGCCCGAAATCGGCGATCGGGTTGGCGCTGGAAGGCGTCGGCTTGCGGCGCGGGAACAGCAGAAACGCGATGGCGAACGCAACCGCCGCACCGGCGGCGTTGACCAGGAAGGCCGCCTCCCAGCCGAACAGCCAGTTCATCTGGCCCGCAACGAAATAGGAAAGCGCCCCGGACGTGCCGATTGCCGCGGCATGAACCGCCACGCCGCGCGAGCGCGCCCGCCCTTCCAGTTCGTCGCTCAACGCCTTGAGGCCGACCATGTAGGTGCCGGCCCAACCGAAACCGGCCAATGCGCGAAAGGCCATGCCGGTCACGAAATCATGGGCGACATAGGCCATGCCGAGATGGCTGGCGACGGTGGCGACAACACCGATGATGTAGATCTTGCGCGCCTGGAAGCGGTCGGTCGCTGTCACCAGAACCAGCACAGACAGCGCATAGACGCCGAATATGACGCCGGAGAGCCAGCCCGCCTGGGTATGGCTCAGCGCCCACTCCTCCATGAAGGTCGGCAGCAGCGCCGAGAAGGTGAACGCGCCCAACTGCCCGACGAACTGGGCGACGCAGACGGTTGCGATGATTCCGGCGGCGTTCATCGGGCATCACGCTACGCGCCGGGCGGGCGGCGGACAAGCGCCGGCGGCAGCGCGCTTCCTCCCATGACCGGAAGCGCCCGCCTGTCCGGTTCAGCGCCGCAGACGGCCATGCTAGGTTTGCCGCCCCCGGTTTCGGGAGGCCCGCAAGATGAGGCGGCGACAGACAGTCATCGACAGATCCCCGCGCCGGGCGACCTATCGCGATGTGCTGGCGGCGCCGCCGCATATGGTGGCCGAGATCGTCTCCGGGGCGCTTCACACCCATCCACGCCCGGCGGCCCGGCACGCGCGCGCCAGCTCGGCGCTCGGCGCGAAAATCGGCGATCCCTTCGACTATGGCAGCGGCCCCGGGGGCTGGTGGATCCTTGATGAGCCGGAACTCCACCTGGCTGATGACATTCTCGTGCCCGACCTCGCCGGCTGGCGGCGGGAGCGGATGCCGGACTTCCCCGACACCGCCTTCTTCTCCCTTGCTCCGGACTGGGCCTGCGAAGTGCTCTCGCCCTCGACCCGGGATTTCGACCTTCATGGCAAGCGCCCGATTTATGCGCGCGAGGGCACCGGCCATTTCTGGCTTGTCGATCCGGCGGCGCATAGCCTGGAGGCGTTTGCGCTGCGCGGGGCGGCATGGGTCCGGATCGCCGCGCTGCAGGGCAGCGGCCCGGTTTCCGTTGCGCCTTTCGAGGCGATTTCCTTTCCCCTCGACGCCCTCTGGCCCTGAAGCGCACCGCGAACATTTCCCGGGTGCGGACGCCGTATCCGGCGGCATACGCCATGGCCGAACGATGCTAGGTTTGCCGCCCCGGTTTCGGGAGGCCCGCAAGATGAGGCGGCGACAGACAGTCATCGACAGGCCCCCGCGCCGGGCGACCTATCGCGATGTGCTGGCGGCGCCGCCGCATATGGTGGCCGAGATCGTCTCCGGGGCGCTTCACACCCATCCGCGCCCGGCGGCCCGGCACGCGCGCGCCAGCTCGGCGCTCGGCGCGAAAATCGGTGACCCCTTCGACTACGGCAGCGGCCCCGGAGGCTGGTGGATACTCTATGAGCCGGAACTCCACCTGGCCGACGACATTCTCGTGCCCGACCTCGCCGGCTGGCGGCGGGCGCGGATGCCGGACTTCCCCGATACCGCCTTCTTCTCCCTTGCTCCGGACTGGGTCTGCGAAGTGCTCTCGCCCTCGACCCGGGATTTCGACCTTCATGGCAAGCGCCCGATTTATGCGCGCGAGGGCACCGGCCATTTCTGGCTTGTCGATCCGGCGGCGCATAGCCTGGAGGCGTTTGCGCTGCGCGGGGCGGCATGGGTCCGGATCGCCGCGCTGCAGGGCAGCGGCCCGGTTTCCGTTGCGCCTTTCGAGGCGATTTCCTTTCCCCTCGACGCCCTCTGGCCCTGAAACGCCGGGTTTTGACAGCCGGCGCGATAGCCCTGACAATCAGCCCGGGGGCGTGGAGCCGCAAAGATAGAGAGAACGAGGGAGGGATTTTCGATGGGAATGCTGGACGGACGGGTTGCGATCTGCACCGGTTCCGGGCGCGGCGTCGGCGCCGAGGTGGCGAAGATGATGGCGGCGAACGGGGCGAGCGTCATTGTCAACGACCCGGGCGTCGGCGGCGGCGGCGAGGGCGGCGACCGGGCGCCGGCCCAGGCGATCGTGGACGAGATCAGGGCGGCGGGCGGCGAGGCGTCCGCGAATTTCGGCTCGGTCGCGAGCTTCGAGAACTGTCTCGACATGGTGCAGCAGGCCCGCGATGAATTCGGCGGGCTGCATATCGTCTTCAATCCCGCCGGCATTCTGCGTGACCGCATGTTCCACAAGATGTCGCCGGAGGACTGGCAGGCGGTGATCGATGTTCACCTGACCGGCCATTTCAATGTCAACCGCGCGGCAATTAATCTGTTCCGCGAGCAGCAATACGGGCGCATCATCATGGTCTCCTCGACCTCCGGGCTGCTGGGCAATATCGGCCAGGCCAATTACGGCGCCGCGAAGCTCGGCATCGTGGCGCTTGCGCGGATTGTGGCGATGGAGAACGCCTCCAAGAATGTCACCGCCAATGTCATCGCGCCCTCGGCGGACACCCGCATGACCCGCAGCGTGCCGACGCCGAAGGACCCGAAGGCTGCGGCGATTCGGGACGAGCGGCTGCGACTCAGCCGGGCGGACGCCATTGCGCCGCTCTGCACCTTCCTCGCTTCGGAAGGCGCGGGCTATGTCAACGGCCAGGTATTCCATCAACGCGCTGGGGAGTTGTCGCTTTACGGCCATGCGCGCCCGGTGCGCATGGTCCACCGCAATGGCGGCTGGACGCCGGAGAGCATCGCGGACATCGCCATGCCCTCTCTCTCGGGCCAGTTCTCCGAGGTCTCGGATTCGCGTGCGGTCCATGCCGGAATGCCGATGGCGTGACCGCCGCGCCAGCAAGAGGAGCAGAACCCATGCAGTCGAACGGCTGGATTGAAGACGAGGCAGCGCTGGAGGCGCTCTATGAAGCGGCGCCCAAGCGGCGCTCGCTCCTGAAGGAGATCGACTACATCTCCGACCACTACAAGGCCTTCATCGACCATGCGCCCTTCGTCGTGCTGGCGACGGTCGGGCCGGAGGGCCTCGACTGCAGCCCGCGCGGCGACCCGGCGGGCTTTGTGCGGGTGACAGACCCGAAAACGGTGTTGCTGCCCGACCGGCGCGGCAACAACCGCCTCGACAGCATGCGCAACATCGTCCGCGATCCGCGGGTGTCGCTGCTCTTCCTGGTTCCCGGCGTGGGCGAAACGCTGCGCATCAACGGGCGCGCGCGCATCGGCACGGATCCGGACCTTCTGGCGTCCTTCGCGGTCAAGGGCAGGCTGCCCCGCAGCGTGCTTTCCGTCAGTGTCGAGCGCGTTTACTTCCAGTGCCAGAAGGCCTTCGTGCGTTCCCGCCTCTGGGATCCGGAAATGCGTCCGCCGCGCGGAGCCATACCGACCGCCGGCCAGATGCTGGAGGCGTTGGGAAAGGATGGGGAGTTCGACGCCGAGTCCTGGGACCGCGCCTATCCCGCAGAGCTTGCGAGCACCATCTACTAGGCGGACATGGCGGAGCTTGCGTCCCGGCGCCGCCGCCAGTGTCAGACACCGATACATCTCCGGGAGAGCGGACCGCCGGCATGACCGAACCAAGCCAGAACCTCCTTCGTCTCGGCGCTTTCAACTACATGCAAGCTTCCGCGGCGTCCTCGCTCTACCGCAATGGCAAGGTCCTGACCCGCCGGGACCAGGACGGCAGCGACGACGGCAGACTCGGCGTCGATCTTGAGCAGCGCGAGATGGCAGTGACGGATGCCCGCACGCTTGCGCCGTCCGACCAGCCCACTCTGGCCGCCAACGGGTTCGAACTGCGTCAGGCGCCGATGGCCGACCCGGACCTCGACTTTCTCGACCACGAGGCGGTGGTGCGGGCCTATTACCCGCATTGCGCCGGCCTGGTGCGCGCCGCCACCGGCGCCTGCACCGTCGCGGCGTTCGACCACAATATCCGCTCCGCCACCGGCAAGTCCGGCAAGCAGCGCATCGCCGGCGGCCAGCAGGTGCAGGGCCCGGCCCATCTGGTGCATGGCGACTACACGCTGACCAGCGCCCCGCAACGGCTGCGCGACCTTGCCCGCCCGCCAACGCTGAACGACACCTACAGCCTGGCGCTGGCGGAGGGCGAAACACTGCTGGACGCCGGGGCGGTCGAGCGGGCCATTGACGGCGGGCGTTTTGCGATTGTCAATGTCTGGCGCAATATCGCCCGCGAACCTGTGGCGACGCGGCCGCTTGCGCTATGCGATGCCGCCAGCGTGCGCCCGGAAGAGCTGGTCGTTTTCGAGATCCATTATGCGGACCGCATAGGCGAAAACTATTTCGCCAAGCATAATCCGCGCCACCGCTGGGTCTATTGGTCCGCCATGACCCGGGACGAGGCGCTGCTTCTCAAGCAATGGGATTCGGCGGGCGAACTGGCCCGCTCCAAAGGCGCCGAAGCCGATGCCGACGGCGGCGAGGGCCGGCCCTGCACCTTCAGTTTTCACAGCGCCTTTGAAGACCCCGCAACACCGCCGGACGCCCCGGACCGCTGGAGCATCGAGGTGCGCTGCGCCGTCCTCTACAGCTGAAGCGGCCGGTTCTACCCGTCCGGTTGTCCGTAGCCCCCGGCGCCGCTTGTCCGGATGCTCACCACATCGCCGCGCTTGAGGGTACGGATTTCTTTCGAGCCCAGGCGTTCGCCATTGCCGTCCGGGTTCAGCACCGTCTCTCCCGGCGCGCCGGGCTCGCCGCCGAAAACACCGTAGGGCCTGCTTTCATGGCGGTCGCCGAGCAGGGTGAGCACGCCTTCCCCGGCCAGCAGCTCGATGTCCTTGCGCAGGCCGCATCCGCCCCGATGTCTTCCCCGGCCGCCAGTGCCGTCGAGTAATTGCAGCCTGTGAATGAGAACCGGCGTATTGGTCTCATGCACCTCTACCGGGATGTTGGAGCAATTCATCACCGGGCTCAGGCCCTCGGGGCCGTCGCCATGCGCGCGGCCGCCATAGCCTGCCAGTATCAGATCGTAGAAGACATAAGGCTTGCCGGTGCGGTCGTCGATGCCGCCGATATTCGGGTTCGACCAATGGCTGAACGCGCCCATCGCGCGCTCCGGCAGCGCCTGCGCCATGGCGCCGTTGATTGTGTCGAAAATACGGACCTGCAGGGCGGCCCTGCCTCCCGAAGCGGCGGGAAACTCCGGGTTGAAGAAGCTGCCCTTCCGGGCAATCAGCCTGATCGGCCGCATCGCGCCCGCATTTTGCGGGCTGAGCGGGTCGCAGAACACCTTGATCGCGAACAATGCGTAGGCGCGCGTGTAGTTGAGATAGCTGTTGATCGCCGCGGGCACGGAGTCGGAGGAACGGGAGAAATCGACCGTGACCGCCGCGCCGTCCGGCCCTTCGGCAAAGGTGATATCGACGCCGAAATGAATCGGCCCGGTGCCGGGGCCGTAATCGTCCATCCTGTCGTCGAAGCTGTAGGTGCCGGCCGGCACCTGCGCCAGCGCGGCGCGCATACGGGCTTCGCTGCGGTCGAGAATCCGGTCGAAGGCCTCCTCGACCATCGCCCGGCCATGGGCGCGGAAGAGCTGCCGCAAACGCCCTGCGGCCGTGAGGTTGGCCGTATGCTGGGCCATCAGGTCGCCGCGCACCTTGTCCGGCACGCGCGTATTGGCGAGGATGATCGAGAGGATATCCCGGTCGATCTCGCCCTCGCGGCAGAAGCGCACCGGCAGGATGCGGATGCCCTCCTGGAAGGCCTCGGTCACGCCGTGGACTTTCTGCGAACCCGGCGCGGCGCCGCCGACATCCATCTGATGGGCGGATGCGGCGACATAGCCGAGCAGTTCCGCCCCGTCGAACACGGGCATGACCTGAAAGAAGTCGGGGAAGTGGCCGGAACCCATGCTGCTGTCGTTCAGCATGAGGCTGTCGCCCGGCCGGAGCGCCTCCGGCGGATATGCCGCGGTCATATGCTCGATGACGAACGGCATGGAGCCGAGATGCCCTGGCGAGAAATTGCCCTGGGCGATCATTCGCCCTTTCGCATCGAACACCGCCGTGGAGAAGTCGTCGCCCTCCCGCACCGCCTCGCTGAAGGCTGTATGGCGCATGGTGGTGCCAAGCTCCTCGGCGATGGAGACGACCGAGTTCCAGATGACGGTAAAGGCGATGGGGTCCATGGCCGCGTGCGGTTGTCTCGTCCGGCCCGGTCCGGCGGCCGTTTCCGCATGACCAATCTCGATCAGCAGGTGGCCGCCGGGTCCGGCCCTGGCGCGGTCGCCGGGCGGGATCAGGGTTGTCGCCTCGGCATCTTCGACGATAGCCGGCCCTTCGATAATGGTATCGGCGCCAACCGCCTCGCGCCGCCAGACCGCCGCCGGCGTCATGCCGCCCGCCTCCGGAAACCAGGCCTGCCGCATCCCTTCCGGCGCCCCGGAAGGGGAGGCGGGCGCCCCGGCGGCCGAAGCGGAACCAGCCGCGATGGTGGCGGTCAACGCCCAGTCCACGCCTTCGACAGCGCTCTCCCGGTCTTCCGTATGGTACCGCGCCTTGTAGGCGGCCCGGAATGCCGCCTCGGCCGCCGCGGCGAAGTTTGCGTCGATCTCGCCGTCCGGCAGGTCCACATGGATTTCAAAGCCCTGGCCCGCATGGCGCATATAGGCGAAGCGCTTGAAGCCGGGCGCCGGAGAGGCCGGGAAATGCGCCAGGTCTTCCGACAGCCTCGCCTCCAGCCCGGCATAGATGGCGGCGATGTCGTCGGGCGCTGCTTCGTCCAGGCGCAGTATCTTCGTCACGGAAGCGTCCAGCCGGCTCTCCGCCGTGAGCATCCCGACGGCCGAGCCGACGCCGGCGGCCTTCGGCGCCACGACCTGCCGGACGCCCAGGGTTCGGGCGATGCGGGCTGCGTGCAGCGGTCCGGCGCCGCCGAACGCCACCAGCGCATAATCCCGCGGATCGCGGCCCCGTTCGATCGACACCACGCGCAGCGCGTGCTCCATATTGCCGGTTGCGACGAGATGGATGCCCCATGCGGCCTCCTCGACCGACAATCCGAGCGGCCGGGCCACATGCTCGCGCAGCGCAGCCTCCGCCGCCAGGCGGTCGAGCGGCATCGCCCCGCCATTGAAATAGGACGGGTTGAGATAGCCGAGCGCCAGATTCGCATCGGTCACTGTGGGCCGCGCGCCGCCCGTTCCATAGCAAGCCGGCCCCGGGTCCGCGCCCGCGCTTTCCGGTCCGACGCGGATGGCTCCGTCCACGGCCTGCGCCACGGAGCCGCCTCCGGCCCCGATCTCGATCAGTTCGACCGCCGGCACGTTGATCGGCAGTCCGGAGCCCTGCTTGTATTTGACCGGATCGACCTCGAACACCGGGGTGATTGCCGGCTCGCCTCCGTCCACGGCGCCGAGCTTGGCTGTGGTGCCGCCCATGTCGAAGCTGAGGACGCGGTCTGTCCCGATCTCCCGGCCGATCCGGCCTGCGAGCAGCACGCCCGCCGCCGGGCCGCTTTCGACGATGCGGACCGGGTGTTCACGCGCCAGCGCCGGCGAGACGAGGCCGCCATTGGACTGCATGATCGACAGGTCGGCTTTCGCGCCGAGGGCGGTTTCCTCCAGACGCCGGATATAGTCGCCGACGAGAGGTTTCAGGAAGCTGTTGGCGACCGTGGTGTTCGTGCGCTCATATTCCCGCAATTTCGGCGAGACATCGGCGGACAGGCTGAGCGCGGCGCCGGGCAGCCGCCGGGCCAATGCGGCGCCGACGGCGCGCTCATGCGCAGGATTGGCATAAGCGTGCAAGAGCGCGACCGCGACCGCTGCATAGCCGCCTGCCGCGACTTCCTCGACAATGCCGGCGACTTCCTCCATGTCGAGCGGCGTCAGGATTTCGCCGTCATGGCTCATCCGCTCCCGCACCTCGAAAATATGCTCCCGGGGGATCAGCGGCTCCGGTTTCTGCATATGCAGATCGTAGGTCTCGTAACGCTTCTGCCGGCCGAGGATCAGCACATCGCGAAAGCCGCGGGTGGTAATCAGCGCCGTCCTCGCCCCGCGCCTCTGAATGATCGCATTGGTGGCGACGGTGGTGGCATGGAGCAGGCGCCCGGTATCGGCGGCGCGCACCGCCGCCTTGGCGAGCAACACCGGCAGGCCGTCCCTGACGGCTTGCGAGGGGTCCGCCGGAGTCGAAGGCGCCTTGTGCACCGCCATCCGGCCCGTCGCGTCGTCGCGGAGCACGAAATCCGTGAACGTGCCGCCGACATCCACGCCGATCCGGTATCCGGCTGCGTTATCTGTCGCGGACATGCGGCGGCGCCTGCGCTGCGGTCAGCCGATGCGGGCGGACATGCCGCCATCGACCGGCAGATTGACGCCGGTAATGAACCGGGCTTCGTCGGAGGCGAGGAACAGCGCGGCATGGGCGGTGTCCCATCCCGTGCCCATCTTCCTGTTCAGCGGAACCTGCGCGTCGCGGGCCGCCCGAACCTCGTCAGGGGATACGCCGCCGCCGAGCGCGCGGTAGCCGATCGCGACAGGGGTATCCATAAGCCCCGGCATGATGACATTGCACCGGATGCCATAGTCCCAGTTGGTGCTGGCGAGCATGTGGCAAAAGGCGTTCATGCCGGCCTTCGAGGCCTTGTAGATGACGCGGTTCACCGAACAGATCGAAAAGATCGACGACACCCCGATAATAACGCCCGCCCGTTGCTTGCGCATGATCGGCACGACCAGCCGGGCCGTGCGGTAAAGCCCTTTCAGGTTGACATCCATCACGCGGTCCCAGACCGCTTCCGGAAGCTGCATCGGGTCGCTGTCGCGGCCCTCGCCCGTTATGCCGACATTATAATGCAGGATGTCGATGCGCCCGTGTCGTTCGATGCAGGCCTCGACAAAGGCGGCGCAGTCCGCGTTGCTGGTCACATCGCCCCGCAGCGCGAAGCAGTCTCCGCCTTCAGCATGAATCGCCGCGGCCGTTTCCTGCGCCGACGCCATATTGCTGTCCACGGCTGCAACCCTGGCGCCCTCGCGCGCAAACAGCATCGCCGTCGCACGCCCGTTGCCGATGGTGTCGCCGGCCTGCTGCCCTGCGCCGACCACCAGTGCCACCTTGCCCTTCAACCGCATGACCGTTTGCCGCCGACCGCTCCGAACACGGGGGCCATCTTGCCGGCGCCGGGGGTAATCCTCAAGCGCGCTGCCCGGCCCATTCGGCGGCGGAATGCGCGCCGCCCACCTCTTCCGGGGCTATGGAGACGGTCTTGATGACGGCGTGGCAATCCACGCCCTCGGCCAGCCCCAATGCCTGCGCCGAACGCCGGGTGACGCGCGAGAGCACCATGCCGGCGCCGGTTCTGACGGAGACAATGACCCCCGGCCCGTGCCCCGGATGAACGGCTTCGACCGTGCCGGGGAGCACGTTCAGCGCAGACAGTCCCTCCGGCTTCCGTTTCGACAACAGCACCTCATGGGCTGCGATGCGGACCCTGATCCGGCTGGCCGGCGCGTGGGGCACTCTGGGCAGGAACAGCCTGACACCGCGCGCATCGAGTTCCGACAGCCCGTCGGGATGGTGGCGGACCACCGCCGCCTCGAGGATCGCGCCAACGCCCCGCACGCCCACCGGCGAGACCGTCGGGTCGCCCAGAACCTCGACCGCCGGCCCCTGGCGCACCGCCCGGCCGTCCCGCAGGACGATGACGGTTGTGGCGAGCCGCGCAACCTCTGCTGCGGAGTGGCTGACATACAAGACCGGCACCGACACCTCATCCCGCAACCGCTCGAAATAGGGCAGGATTTCGGCCTTTCGCGCCTCGTCCAGGGATGCGAGGGGTTCGTCGGCGAGGATCAGCCTGGGTTCCGCCAGCAGCGCCCGCCCGATCGCCACTCGCTGCTTTTCGCCGCCTGAGAGCGCGCCGGGGCGCCGGTCCAGCAGATGCCCGACGCCGAGCATCTCGATGACCCGGTCCATGTCCTCTCGCGGCGCATCCTTCGGCGCGAACCAGCGGCCGTAAAGCAGGTTCTTCCGCACGGTGAGATGCGGGAACAGCCGCCCCTCCTGAAAGATATAGCCGAGCCGGCGGCGGTGCGGCGGAAGCCATCGGCCCCGTTCCGTGTCGAACAGCACCCACCCGCCGGCGGCGACCCGCCCGGCATCCGGCCGCAGCAGCCCGGCGACAGCCTCCACGATCGTCGTCTTGCCTGCGCCGGACCGGCCGAAAAGCACGGTGACGCCGGGCGGCGCCTCGAAAGAGACATCTAGCGCAAAGCCGGGGAAGGCGTGGCGGAGGCTGACGGAAAGCGTCATGCGCCGGCCACGCTTCTTGCAACACGCCGCGCCACGACTTCCGAAAGCAGCAGGGCCGCCATGGAGACGGCGACCGCCACCGCGACCAGGCGCAATGCGGATGCCTCTCCGCCCGGCACCTGAAGGAAGGCGTAGATGGCTGTGGGCAGCGTTTGCGTCTGGCCCGGGATGTTGGAGACGAAAGTGATGGTTGCGCCGAACTCCCCCATCGCCTTGGCGAAGGCAAGAATCGCTCCGGCGATGATGCCCGGAAGGATGAGCGGCAGGGTTATGGTGGCGAATACCCACGGACCGGATGCGCCCAAGGTCGAACCCGCCCGTTCCAGCCCGGGGTCCACCGCTTCGATGGACAGCCGGATCGCGCGAACCATGAGCGGAAAGGCCATGACGGCCGCGGCGAGGGCCGCGCCCGTCCAGCGAAAGGCGAAGACGATGCCGATCTCCTGCAGGAAACCGCCGACGGGGCCGCGCGTGCCGAATGCCAGCAACAGCAGGTATCCCGTGGCGACCGGAGGCAGGATGAGGGGAAGATGGACGGCCCCGTTCAGGAGTTGCCGGCCGGGAAAACGCCATCGCGCAAGCGCATAGGCCGTGAGGATCCCGAGCGGCAGGCTCGCAAGCACGGCCCAGAAGGAGACGCGCAGGGAAAGCGCGACAGCCTGCCATTCCTCCGGACTCAGCCAGTCCATGCGGCAGCCCTATTCGACAGCGAGGACGACAAAGCCTTGCCGCTCGAAGGCGCCCCGCGCCGCCGGTCCGCGAAGATGGGCGAGAAACCGCGCATTCAGCGGGTTGCGGCTGGCCGATATTGCGGCGGCGGGATAGACGATGGGCGGATGCGCTCCGGAAGGAAAGGCGGCGACGACGGTCACATTGTCATCAGCCTTGGCGTCCGTGGCATAGACGATGCCGAACGGCGCCTCTCCCGAAGAAACCAGCGCCAGCGCCGCGCGCACATTATCCGCCTGCGCGACCTTCGGTTCGATGCCCTCCCAGAGGCCCAGCGTTTCCAGCGCCGCCTTGCCGTAGAGTCCGGCCGGCACCGCATCGACGAGCGTCATCGCGAGACGGCCGCCGGCCACCATGCCGGCAAGGTCCATGCCCGGGCGGATCTCGACCGGAGCCGCATCCCGGCCATGCGCGACCAGGACAATGGCGTTGCCCAGCAGGTCGAAACGGGTCGCCGGGTCGATCAGGCCGTCCTGCTCCAGCATGTCCATCCATCCAGGATTGGCCGAAATGAAGATGTCCGCCGGCGCGCCGTGCTGGATCTGGCGGGACAGCGCCGACGATCCGGCATAGGAGACGGCGGCGGCGCGCCCGGTTTCCGCCTCGAAGTCCGCGGATATTTCGTCCATCGCATTCTTCAGGCTTGCAGCAGCGAAAATCGTGATCCCGTCAAGGGCGAGCGCGGCCGTCCGACACAAGATCAGGCCGAGTATCAGGCCGGCGGCAAGCCCGGACAGGCGGCGGGCGGGCGGAAACGGCACCAATGATGCTCCCGGCGGTCGACAGATTTCGAGGAGTCCGGCCAATTGTCCCGTTTTTCGCCCGTGTCGCAAGGTCCGGCCCGGCGGGGTCGTGCCTCCGTTTGCAACGAAGGCCCGAGCTGGCGGGGTTTTTCGGACCGCACCTCCGCGCCGCGCCGCTTGTATCGCCTCCCTTGTCGTCACCCCGGCCGGAGCAGAGCGGAGCGCCGGGGGCCGTCCACCGCCGTTTCGGCCCCGCGGAAGGATCGGAGGCTGGGCCCCGGCTCAAGGCCGGGGCGACAGTAGGGGGGGCGGCGCGGCAGTAGGAGGTCCGCGGCGGCAACAGGGGGTCCGGGGCGGCGCCGGGGCGTTCGGGGCGGCGGGCTGGGCCTCTCAAGCCCCTGGCTCAATCTGCCAGAGGAACGCGAATGTCAAACGGAGACACTATCCCCGGCGGTTGCCGCTTCCGCCCGGTGTGACAAGATGATGGCGTGTCCATAAGCGGGAAGCCCCCGGGGTTCTTCGGCCCCGGACCTGCCGAAGAACCGGCTCTCCTGGAGAAACTCCGATGAATCCTCGCGCCTTGCTGATCCTGCCTCCCCTCCTGGTCGGGGCGCTCGGCTATATCTGGATGACCTCCGGGAGCGATGCGCCGGTCGCGCCGTCCGGCGAACGCGCCGTTGCCGTCCGGACCCTCATTGTCACGCCCCGGCCGATCGCGGCGAAGGCGGTGGGATATGGTCGTGTCAGGGCCGAGCGGCGCTGGTCGGCGGTATCGGAAGTGCAGGGGCGCATATCGGCCCTGGCCAATGAAGCCGCGGAGGGCGGTTTCGTGGCGGCAGGGCAGGTTCTGGCCGAGGTGGACCGGACCGACTATGACCTGGCGCGGAAAAAGGCGCTTGCCAATATCGCCGCCGCTGAAGCGCAGATTGCCGAGCTGAAGCGCGCCGAAGACAACTCCCGCCGCGCCCTGGAGGCGCAGGAAAGCATCCTCGAAGAAGTCCGGGTCGAATTCGATCGGACCAAATCCCTCGTCGGCCGCGGGGCCAGCACCAAGGCCGCGCTGAATACGGCGCGCAAGGCATTGCTGGCCCAAGAAGCCTCGGTCACCGGGCTGTCCGACAGCCTGGCCCTCTATCCCGCACAGCGGATTTCGGCGGAGGCCGTGCTGGAGGTGCGCCGGACAGAGCTGGCGGAGGCGGAGAGACTGCTGGAAAAGACGACAATCAGGGCCCCGTTCTACGGGCGGGTGACCTCCGTCAATGCCGAACGGAATCAGTTCGTCCGCGGCGGCGATGCGCTGCTTACGGTCGAGAGCAGCGATTCCGTGGAGATCGTCGCCGAGATACAGCCGCGCGCCATCGGGCCGTTATTCGCCGCCGTTTTGCGGTCGCAGGCGGCATTCACCAACCTGCTGGACTACAGCAAGGTGGTTGCGCTGTTGAAGCAGGCGGGCGTCAAGGCGAGCGTCAGCCTGCCATATCCGGGCAACCCTGCGATCTGGCCGGCCGAAATCGTCCGGGTGCGAGGGACGACGGACGACGAAACCGGCGCTTTGGGCCTGGTTGTTCGGGTTACCAATCCATTGATCGCCGAGGCGTCGCGGAGGCGACCGCCGCTTCGTGTCGGAACGTTCGTCGCCGTCACCTTTGAAAGCGCGCCGCTGGAGGGGATTGTCGCTGTCCCCCGCGACGCCCTCCACTACTCCGATGACAATGCGCCCTTCGTTTTTCTGTCGGATGCGGAGAGCCGGCTGCGGGTCCGGGCGGTGGAGCTGGGGCCGGTATTCGGTGCGGAGGTCGTCATACGTTCCGGGCTGGCGGGCGGGGAAGTCCTGGTCCTGGGCGATCCGCGTCCGCCGGTTCCCGGCCTGAAACTCGCGCCGGCTCCGGATGCGCACGCGGCCCGGAGCGGTTGACATGATTGCGTATTTCGTGCGCCACCCGGTGGCGGCCAATCTGTTGATGGTGCTGATCTGCATCCTCGGCGTTTCGGTGATCCAGGATATGGAGCGCGAAACCTTCCCGGAACACGCAGCATCGACCGTCGGCGTGTCGGTGGTCTATCCCGGCGCCTCGGCCCGCGATGTTGACGAGGAGATCTGCAGCCCGCTCGAGGACGCCCTGACCGGGCTGCCCGGCCTGGCCGATCTGCAGTGCCTTTCCAGGGACGGCAGGGCCGCCGCCACGGCCGAACTGGTGGAAGGCGGCGACATCTCAGTGTTTTTCAACGACATCTTCTCGACAGTTGCGAGGATCGACGACTTTCCCGCCGATACCGAAACGCCGGTTGTCGAAATTCAGTCCCGGCCGGATCCGGTCGCCATGATTGTCGTGTCGGGGATCGTCGGCAAACAGGGCCTGGTCGAATATACGGACCTGCTGGCCGACCGGATTCTAGCGCTGAACGGCGTGTCGGAGGCGGCGGTATCCGGCATTTCCGACCGCGAATTACGCATCGTCTTCGACGAAAACGCGTTGCGCCGCTACGGCCTGGCCGCCCGCAATATCGTTGACGCCATCAATGCGCACAGTCTGACCGAGCCGTTAGGCGATGCCGACATGGACAGCAACAGGGTTGTCCTGCGCTATGCCGATGTCCGGCGTTCGGTCGCCGATCTGGAAGATCTGGTCGTGCTGCAAGACCGTTCTGGCGGGATGGTGCGGCTGCGCG
This sequence comes from Alphaproteobacteria bacterium, assembly GCA_965200785.1. Lineage (GTDB taxonomy): Bacteria > Pseudomonadota > Alphaproteobacteria > Bin95 > Bin95 > Bin95. Next base: position 1,173,881 of record CBDAVA010000003.1, read on the forward strand.
ACCTCGCCAGTGTTCTGGTCGTCGATTCCGACCGGAATGTGAACTCCTTCATCGACGGCGAGCAGGCCGCAATCATCACAATTTCAAAGTCCGGCGATGCCGACAGCATCAATGTCTTCGCCCTGGTGGAGGAATTGCTGGAGGCTGAAAGAGCCGCTTATCCCGAACCGTTCAAGCTCACGGTGATAAACAATTCCTCCGAGTTTGTTGAGGAGAATCTGAATATTGTTTTTCGGAACATAGCGATGGGGCTTGTGCTCGTATTCGGCACAATGTGGTTGTTGTTTTCGCTGCGGGAAGCGCTGTGGATTTCGGCGGCGCTTCCGGTTTCGTTCCTCGGCGCCGTATTCTTTATGAGCATGCTGGGTGTGACCATCAATATGATTTCCCTGGTGGCCTTCCTGATGGCGGTGGGGCTCATCATGGATGACAGCATCGTCATAGCAGAGAATATCGAGAAATGGCGCCGCAATGCCGGGCCTCTGGAAGCAGCGGTGCAGGGCACGAAGGAAGTCATGCCCGGCATCCTGTCTTCGTTTTTGACGACCGCCTGCGTCTTCGGCCCCATGTTGTTTATGGCCGGCGATATCGGCCAGATCCTGCGCTTCATTCCGATGGTGCTGCTTGTCATGCTCGCATTGTCTCTGGTCGAAGGCTTCCTGATTTTGCCGCATCACCTGCGGCATTCCGGCGGCGGCACAGCGGTTCGCCGTCCGCGGCCAGCGGCGCGGTTTCTGGACGCTCTCCTGGAACGCGCTGTATTCCCGCTCGCCAAATTTTTGGCCTCTATCCGGTATCTGACTGTCGGAACCGCGGTCGCCGCCCTGATTCTCACCATTGGCCTGGTTGTCTCCGGCGCTGTGAAGATGGAGGGTTTTCCCGACACGGAAAGCGACACTGTTATTGCGCGGCTTTCGCTGACTTCCGGCATCGACCGGGAACGAACGGTCGAGACGGTCGATCGGCTGCTTGAAGCGCTCGAGCGGGTCGATACGGATTTGACTCCGGATACGGAAGGCGGCGCGCCGCTGGTGGAGCGGGTTCTGGTCCAATATGCGGTCAATAGCGAAGTCCACGACAACGGATCCAACACAGCGACCATCACGGTGGATTTGTTGGAAAGCGCGCTCCGCAATGTCAGGGCGGATGATGTCCTGTTGGCCTGGCGCGAGGCGGCGGGGCCGATTCCCGACCTGATACAAAGCAGCTTTTCGCAGTCGGAAGGCGGCCCCGGCGGGATGGATCTCGATGTCGAGTTGCGCAGCCGTGATCTGAAAACCCTTGAGACTGCCGCAGGGGAACTCCTCAAGACACTGATCTCGCGTGCAGACGTAACGGAAGCCTATCAAGACTTTTACGGCAGCCGCAAGGAAGTCTGGCTGGCGTTGAATGCTTATGGCTATTCGACCGGCCTGACGCCGCAGTCCCTTGCGGACCAGATGCGCAGCGCGTTTCAGGGGGTCGAGACCGACAGCTTCCGGTATGAGAAATCGAACATGACGGTGCGGGTGCAACTGGGGAATACGATGGCCAGCATGACGGATCTCGAGCTGTTCCCCATTTCGCTGCGCAGCGGCAGGCAGGTTGCTCTGGCGCAGATTGCCGACATGACGCTGGCGACCGGCTATCCCACCATTACCCGCAGCAATGGTCTGGCCGTGGCCCGCATCCGGGGCAAGATCGACAAGACGGCGACAACGTCGGCGGAAATCTCGGCGGTTGTTACCGACAGTCTCGGCCCTGAACTCAAGCAGCGCTATCCGGGAATTGAAATCGGCATTGGCGGTGCAACCGAGGCGCAAAACGAGAGTCAATCGTCACTGATACGGCTGATGCTCCTGGGACTGGTCGGCGTCTATATGGTTCTGGCCTTTCAGTTCCGATCTTATATGCTGCCATTGGTCATAATGTTTGCGATTCCCTTTGCGCTGATCGGCACGATATTGGGGCATTGGGGCATGGGTATCGCTATTTCAATGCCCAGCCTGGTCGGCTTTGCGTCGCTTGCCGGGATCGTGGTGAATAACTCGATCCTTTTCCTCACTTTCTTTCAGACGCATATGAAGGATGAAGACTATGTTGCAGCGGCATTGGAGGCGTTGCGCGCCCGGTTTCGCCCCATTGTTCTGTCCACTGTCACCACAATTGCAGGGCTGCTTCCGCTTGTCACCGACACAAGCCCGCAAATGCTGACGCTGGTGTCGATTGCCGTGTCGGTGGCGTTCGGGCTGTTTGCATCGATGGTTATGGTGACGCTGGTCTTTCCGGCCCTCATCTCGATCTATTTCGACATGTTCAGCGTCAAGTCCTGGAGCGAGAAATTCCGCTCACAACCGGCGGGCTCACCCGGCGGCGGCTAGACCGGCCGGTCGCCCTCGATCTGGATGCGGCGCATGTCGCGGCGGTGGCCGGCATAGTCGTTGACGGCCACGTGGCTGAGGCAACGATTGTCCCAGAGGGTCAGCGAGCCCGGCTCCCAGGATATGCGGCAGGTCAGTTCCGGGCGTTCGCCGACGCTGTAGAGATAGTCCAGCAGCGGCGTGCTCTCGGCCTCCGTCATGCCCTCGAAACGGATGGTGTAGGCGCGGTTGACAAACAGCCCCTTCCGTCCGGTTTCGGGATGGGTGCGCATGACCGGATGCACGCATTCGGTCGGCGTCCAGCTCTCGTCCTCGCGGTTCTTCGTCGAACGCAGCGCGTTCAGGCCGACAGCGGGCCCGGCGACGCGGGTGTCGTTATGGACCGCGCGCATGGTGGACAGCATGGCTTTCATGCCGTCCGACAGGGAGTCCCATGCGCCCTGCTGGTCGGCGAACATCGTATCGCCGCCGACGGACGGCACCTCAATGGCGTACAGCGCCGACCCCAGCGGAGGCCTCTCCAGGCAGGTGGTATCGGTATGCCAGTTCTCGCCGACCGCCGCCCGGTCCTCCGGCTCCTTGCGAATCGCGATAACCTCGGGATGCGCGCCCTCGGCGACCAGGTTGGGGTGCACGATCAGCGGGCCGAAGCGGCGGCCGAACGCCATCAGGGCCTCCTCGTCCAGGTCCTGGTCCCGAAAACAAAGCACCTTGTGACGCAGAAAGACCTGGCGGACCGCCGCGAATCCTTCACCGTCGAGCGCCGTGATATCGACCCCGCGCACCTCCGCGCCGCAGGCTCCGGCAAGCGCCCTCACTTGCATGGCGGCGATTCCCTGTGTGCTGTCCGGCATGTCACGCATCCCCCGTTTCGCCGCGTAGATACCATGGCGTCTTTCCCGGCTCACGCCGCTTGCGGCGGGCCGGCGCAGCGGCGGCCTGCGCCTCCGCCTTTGCGGCGGCTTTTGCCTCCGGCTTTGCGGCGGCCTTCGCCCTCGGCTTCGCCTCTGCCTTCGGCGCCGGCGCGGTCTTGGCTGCGGCCTTTGCCTCCGTCTTCGGCGGGGAAGGGTCCGTTTTCTTCGCGGCCGGGCGGCGGGGCCGCTTCTTCACCGCAGGCGCCGCCGCTTCGCCGCCGCCTGTCCGGTAACGCTCCAGCGCATCCATGTCGAAGGCGAAACCGAGGCCCGGCCTGTCCGGGATTTGGGCAAGGCCGTCCTTCAGCGCGATCTTCTCGCCGAACAGCGGGGCCGACCAAGGCATGTATTCCAGCATGGCGCAGTTCTGCAGCGCGCCGCAAAGCTGCAGCGACGGCTCCGAATAAAGGTGCGGAGAAACCGGCAGATCCCAAGCCTGCGCCATATGCGCAACGCGCATGAATTCGGTGACGCCGCCCACCCGTCCGAGGTCCGGCATCAGCACATCTGCCGCTTTCGCTTCGATCAACGGGCGGAAACCGTAGCGGGTATATTCCGTCTCGCCGGTGGCGACGGGTGTGTCGAGCGCGGCCGCAAGGGCGGCGTGGCCGGCGACGTCGTAGGCCGGCACGGGTTCCTCGAACCAGCCGAGATTCAGCGGCTCCAGTGCGCGGCCGAGCCGGAGCGCATGGGCGGCGTCAAGGCCCTGATTGGCGTCCGCCATCAGCGCGACATCGGGGCCAACGGCGTCGCGAAGCGCCTCTGCGCGCTCGACGTCCTCCTGCCAGCGCGGCTTGCCGAGGCGCATCTTCACAGCCCGGAAGCCCTGCTTGAGAAAATCCCTGGCTTCGGCGACGAGTTCGTCGCGCGAACGCGACAGCCAGAGGCCGCCGCTGTGATAGGCCGGCACGGTGTCGCGGCAGGAGCCAAGCAGGCGGTGGACCGGCTGGCCGAGCGCCTTGCCGCGCGCGTCCCAGAGCGCCATGTCGAGCGCCGACAGCGCGAACAGCGAGACGCCCTTGTGGCCAACGAAATTCACCTCGCTCCAGAGCTTGTGCCAGAGGCCCTCGACGCGGTGCGCATTCTCGCCGACCAGCGACCGGCCGAGCCCGGCCGTCATCGCCTCGAAGGCAGCCATATGCTTTGCCGGAAGCGAGAAGAGATGCCCTTCGCCGGTCACCTCGGCATCCGTATCGACGAAGACCAGCACAAAGCCGATCGAGCGGATATCGTGAATCGCCGTGACGACGGGCGTTTCCAGCGGCACATCCACCGTCATTGTGCGAATACCGGTAATCTTCATCCCTGCCCCCCCGGAAGTCCGTGCCCCGGCCCTCCAGACCAAGCTTAACGCGACAGGGCATGACGGGGGAAGTGCCTGCACACCGGGGTGCCGCTCAAATCGCGTTCACAGGCCGGCCGGCTCGACGGCGATGTTGTCGATCAGCCGTGCGTGCCCGAGTTGTGCTGCGGCAAACAGTCTTGCGGGCCGGTCGAGGCGGTTCATCGGCGCAAGGTCTCCGGCGTCCCGCAACGCGACATATTCCACTGAAGCGAAGCCGCCTGCCTTGATTTCGGCGGCCGCGGCGGCGAGGCAAGAGGAGGTGTCTCTGCCGCGGCGCAGGCGGTCGGCCGCGGCCGCCAGCGCCTGATACAAGGCCGGCGCGCAGGCGCGCTCATCGCGGGTAAGCAGGGCGTTGCGGGAGGAAAGCGCGAGGCCGTCCGGATCGCGCACTGTCGGGCAGCCCACGATTTCGACCGGCAGGTCGAGGTCCCGGACCATCCGGCGGATCATGGCGAGTTGCTGGAAGTCCTTTTCGCCGAAGAAGGCGAAGTCGGCGCCTGTCTGGATGAGCAGTTTGGCGACGACGGTCGCCACGCCGTCGAAATGTCCCGGCCGATCCGCGCCGCAGAGGCCTTCGGTCACGCCGGAAACCGAAATGCCGGTCGCGAATCCGGGCGGATAAATCGCCTCGGGCGGCGGCGCGAAGAGCAGATCGATGCCGCAGGAGGCGAGCTTGGCGCGGTCGCTGTCCTCGGTTCTCGGATAGCGCGCAAGGTCCGCCGGGTCGTTGAACTGTTTGGGATTGACGAACAGCGTGGCGATGCTGCGGTCGGCGCGCTGCCGGCTTGCAGCGGCAAGGCTGAGATGGCCGGCATGGAGGGCGCCCATTGTGGGCGTGACCCCGATGCTGCAGCCAGCGCGGCGCCAGGCGCGCACAAGCCGTCGAAGGTCCGGGACGGTGCGGGCGATCAGCATGACCGCTGAACATTCCCCAAAATCACCCGGCCGGGCAAGCGGGCATAGGGAAGCCATGCCGCCACGGGGCCGCAGCCGGACACTCTGGCAGCATATCAACGCCGGTTTGATTCCTGCTTGCGCCGAACGGCTCCTGCATCCAGACTTGCCGCCCCTTCCGCGCCTGCGGGCCGGAGGTCATCGGGTTCATCATGATCGCCGTGATGCTGCTGGCGATCTTTGTCGGTTTCCCGATCTCCTTTACTCTCATCTTTCCTGGGCTGGCCTTCGGCGCCTGGGGCTTCGGACCCAAGCTCGTCGTCTATCTGATGACGCTCCAGTTCAACAATGTCATGCTCGAGCAGACGCTGGCGGCGGTGCCGCTGTTTGTCTTCATGGGCATCCTCATGGAGCAGGCGGGGTTGATGGAGCGCCTGTTCCGGGCCGTACAGCTGATGCTCTCGCGCACCCGCGGCGCGCTCTATATTGCGGTGTTGTTTGTTTCCACAATCTTTGCGGCCGCCACCGGCATTGTCGGCGCATCGGTGACAATCCTCGGCATCATGGCGGCCAGGACCATGAACCGGTCCAACTACGATGTAAGACTCGCGGCCGGCACCATCACCGCCGGCGGCACATTGGGGATTCTGATCCCGCCGTCGATCATACTGATGGTCATGGGGCCGGTGCTGGAGGTGCCGGTCACGGACCTGTTCGCCGCCGCGATCGTGCCCGGAATTCTGCTTGCCTGCCTCTACACCGCCTATTCCCTGATCCGCTGCTGGCTGAATCCGGCGCTGGGGCCGCCGCTGCCGGAGAATGAGCGCCCGCAAACCTCCGGCAATATGTGGCTCGAGTTCATCGCCGCCATCGTCGTCCCGGTGGTTCTCTTTGCCGCCGTCACGGTCGTCGTTCAGGGTCTCATCTCGGCAGTGCTGATGGGGCAGGGGCTGCTGCTCAGGCTGCTCGGGCTGGCGTTTTGTCTCCTGGCGTATGGCGCTGTGTTTCTCGCCTTGATGCGGGCGCATCGATGGCTGTTGGCCAATCGGCCGTTCGGCTTTTATGTCAGCGAAGTGTGGACCGAGTTCTATCTGGGTCTGGTGCCTCCGGCCTTGCTGGTGGCGTTCGCGCTCGGCTCGATCCTGCTCGGTTGGGCGACCCCGACAGAGGGTGCGGCCTGCGGCGCCTTCGGGGCGCTGCTGATGACCTTGGCCTACCGGAAGATGACCCTGGCGCGGTTCCAGGAGGCCCTGGTCAAGACCCTGGAAATCTCGGTGCTGATTCTCTTCCTGGTGGCGGCGTCCAACTTCTTCGGCGCGGTCTTTTCCCGGCTCGGCACGCCCACCATGTTGACCAACGCCCTGCTGGCGCTGGAGTTTTCCCAGACCGAAGTGCTGATCGTCGTCATGGCGCTCATCTTCGTTCTGGGCTGGCCGCTGGAGTGGGTCCCCATCGTGCTGATTATCGTCCCGATCCTGCTTCCGCTGCTGGACAAGATGGGCGTAAATCTGACCTGGTTCGGCATTCTCGTTGCCGTGAACCTTCAAACAGCCTGGTTATCGCCGCCAGTCGCCCTTTCCGCGTATTTCCTCAAGGGCGTGGTCCCCAATTGGGATCTGAAGGACATTTATATCGGCATGATGCAGTTTATGGTGATCCAGTTGATCGGCCTTGTCCTGATCATGATGTTCCCGCAGATTGTGTTGTGGCTGCCGGAATATGTGTATGGAAAGTAGCCGGGGGGAGCGCCGTCATGGAACCGAGGCCGGTCGTCCGGCTGCTGCCCGGCCGGCAGAAGCGCCTCCGTGCAGGGCACCCTTGGGCTTACGCCAATGAGATTGCGATGTCGGCGGCCCTGCGCGCGCTGGAGCCGGGCGCTCTGGTTCGCGTGGAAAGCGACGGCGGCGAGGCGCTCGGCACGGCGATGTTCAACCCGCGCGCGCTTGCAGCCCTGCGGCGGCTCGACCGGCAGCCGGACCGGGAAATCGACAGAGCATGGTTTGCGGCGCGGCTGAGGGCTGCGCTTGACCTGCGAAAGAGGCTGGGGCTGGCGCCCTGGTGCCGCCTGGTCCATGCCGAGGCGGACGGCTTGCCGGGGTTGGTCCTCGATCTCTTCGGCGGCGTGGCGGTGGCGCAGCTCAACGCTGCGGGCATGGCGCGGCTGGAAGCGCCGCTGGTGGAGGCCGTGCGGGAGGTGCTGCGGCCCGAGGCGCTCCTGTTCCGCAATGACAGCGCCCAGCGCGGGCTGGAAGGACTGGGAGCGGAGAACCGGCCTGCTTTCGGCGCGGTTCCGGGGCCGGTTGATCTTGTCGAGAACGGCTGCCGTTTCCTCTGCGACCCGGTCGGCGGGCAGAAGACCGGCTGGTTCTACGACCAGCGCGGCAACAGGGCCTTCGCGGCCGGGCTGGCGAAAGATGCGCGCGTGCTGGACCTTTACGCCTATCTCGGCGGCTTCGGCATCCAGGCCGCGGCGGCGGGCGCGCGTGAAGTCGTGCTGGTGGACCGCTCGCAGCCGGCGCTGGACCTGGCCCGCCGCGCGGCCGGGCTGAACGGCGTTGGCGGGCGGGTGCATGTCGAACGCGCCGATGTTTTTGCCTTCCTGGAGGCGCCGGGGCGGCCGCGATTCGACCTGGTGATTGCCGATCCGCCGGCCTTCGTGCGCTCGCGCAAGGACCTGCCGTCGGGCCTGCGCGGCTATCGCAAGCTGGTGCGCCTGGCTGCCCGTCTGGTGGCGCCGGGCGGCTTCCTGCTGGCGGCGTCCTGCTCGCACACTGTCACCGCCGAGGCCTTTGCTGCGGAAGCCGCGCGCGGCCTGGGGCAGGCTGGCCGCTCTGGCCGCGTCCTGCGCGCGGCCGGGGCCGCCCCCGACCATCCGGTGCATCCGATGCTGCCGGAGTCCGCCTATCTGAAGGCGATGGTGTTGCAGCTCGACTGAGGCAGGTCAGTCAATCGAGAATCCGGAAATGGGCCTCTGTCGGCTCCCGCTCTTCGCCGTTGATTGGCAGTATATCCTGCGGGCAGGCGGAGAAGACGACGACAACATCCATATTGGCTTCGAACAGCACATGGTCGCCCGGTTTCGTGACCGGCGCGGCGAAAGCGAGGCCGCCGCCCGCCTCCCAGGGAATGTTCATAAACAGGTTGAGTGGGGAGGGCGTCTCCGGCGGCGTCAGGCCCAGCTCATAGAGCGCGGCCGCCAGATTGTCGGTGCAATTGTCGTGATATTCGGTGCAGCCGAGCAAGCCGTAGCGGTAGTTGTCGCAGGCCGCCATCAGCGTGTCGTGGACGCCGGGCGACGTGTCCTGGACCAGCGTCAGGATCGGCCGGCGGCGGTTGCTGTAAAGCGCATCGCCGACTTCGGGGCGCATCTTCGTGAGCGTCGCGCGGGTGTGCTCCATCGACATGAACTCGCGCAGATCGTGCTGCGCGAACGCCCAGGTATCGACAACCTGCGCGCCATGGGTGTTGACGACCTTGATTTTCCGGCCCTTGGCGACGAAAGTGGCCTTGCCGCAACGCGCCGGAATTGTCCGCAGATCGGACATGTTGCGCCTCCTTGCGCGGGGGAGTGTGCAGCATCGGGCGCAGGGTGCTGTGCAGTCAAGCCTGCTGCTGCCGGCGCTGTGCGTCTTCGCCGCATGGAACGGCGGCGGCCGGGCGCGATACCGGTCGAAAGGTAACGGAGGAGTGCCCATGCCGAGGGACCGCGAGAGCGAATTGCCCCGCTATGCTGCGCCAGCGCGGCCGCTCGGGGCCTATCCGCGCCTGCGCGCGCGCCGCAACCGCCGCGCCGGCTGGACGCGCGCCCTGGTTGCCGAGAACCGTCTCGGGCCGCAGGACTTCATCTGGCCGCTGTTCGTCGTGGAAGGCGAGGGCGCGGCCGAGCCGGTGCCGTCCATGCCGGGGGTCCACCGCTGGTCGGTCGATCTCCTGGTCGAGCGGGTCCGGGAAGCCGAGGCGGCGGGCATTCCGGCGGTGGCGCTGTTCCCCTATGTCGATCCGGCCCTGAAGACCCATGACGGCGGCCATGCGCTCGATCCGGACAATATCGTCTGCCGGGCGATCCGCGCGGTGAAGGCGGCTGCGCCCGGGATGGGCGTCGTCTGTGATGTGGCGCTCGACCCGTTCACGAGCCACGGCCAGGACGGCATTGTGCGGGGCGGGCGCATCCTGAACGACGAGACGGTGCATGTGCTCTGCGAGCAGGCGCGGGTGCAGGTCGAGGCCGGCTGCGATGTGATCGCGCCTTCCGACATGATGGACGGGCGCGTCGGCGCCATCCGGGACACGCTCGACGCCGCCGGCTTCGAGGACGCCTCGATCCTCGCCTATTCGGCGAAATACGCCTCCGCCTTCTACGGCCCGTTCCGGGACGCCGTTGGCTCCGCCGGCGCGCTCGGGGCCGCCGACAAGAAGACCTACCAGATGGACCCAGCGAACACGGAGGAGGCGCTGCGCGAGATCGGGGCCGACCTCGCCGAAGGCGCCGACATGGTGATGGTCAAGCCGGGCCTGCCCTATCTGGACGTCATTCGCCGCGTGAAGGAGCGCTTCGGCGCGCCGACGGTCGCCTACAATGTCTCCGGCGAATACGCGATGCTCAAGGCCGCCGCCGAGCGCGGCTGGCTGGATTACGACCGGGTGCTGCTGGAGAGCCTCATGGCCTTCAAACGGGCGGGCGCAGACGCCATCCTCACCTACGCCGCCATGGAGGCCTGCGGGCTGCTGGCGCGGGCGGAGCGGTAGCCCCGTCCCGGGCCGGCATGACGGGCCGCCGGAAACTGCTGCGGCCCGCAGCGGGCGCCGTCGTCAGGGGTGTGGCCCCCAGGGCGCGGCGAGCAGAAGCTGGTTCTGCTGCGACATGATGAGCGGGCGGATCTTGCCGGCGAAGGTCTTGAAGGCTTCGTCGCCGTAAAGCGTCGCCCAGTGTCGGCGGCGGTCGGCGTCGTCGTCGAATTTCCAGAGATGGAGCAACTGGTTCAGCGCGCCGGCGTCGGACTGGAAATAGCCGACGAGCTTGTCCTGGTGCGGCTCCAGCGCCGGCCAGCCATAGTCCCGGTAAATCTCGACGGCCTCGCCCATCTTGCCGACATAGAGCGTGTAGGTGCGCAGTTCGTAAAGAGCCATTGCGGTTTCCTGTCTTCGGTGGTCCGGTATCAGCGGCCGACGACCTTCACGTCGGCATTGCGTTCGATGGTATGGATCAGCGCGTTCACATCCTCGCCGCCGCCATGCTGGTTGACGGCTTGCTGGAACAGGTTGCGCACCACATTAGCGACGAACATCGGCGCGCCGCTGTCTGCGCCGAGCTGCGTTGCGAGCCGTACATCCTTGAGCATGAGTTCCAGGGCGAAATTGGACTTGCCCGTCCCGTCCTCCGCCAGCCGCGGCAGGGTGAATTCCGTCGTATAGCTGCGCGCGGACCCCTTGTGCAGCACTTCGGCGCAGGCGGCGAGGCTGAGGCCGTTCTTGACGCCCATCGCCACGGCCTCGAAGGTCGCCGCGCGCACGCTGGCGGCGATCACATTGTTGACCAGCTTCATCGCATGGCCGGCTCCGACAGCCCCGCAGTGAAACACATTGGGGCTTATCGCCTCGAAAGCGGCGCGCATCCGCTCGAATTGCGCCTCCGTGCCGCCGGCCATGATCGCAATCGTGCCGGCATGGGCGCCATGCGGCCCGCCGGACACCGGCGCATCGATCAGCTCCAGACCCCGCTCGGCCAGTTCGGCCGCCATGGCGCGCGTTGCATTCGGATCGCCCGTCGTCTGGTCCACGAGGATGCCGCCGGGCGCCATGCCCGCAGCCAGCCCGCCTTCGCCGAAAATCGCCTCGCGAACCTCGTTCGATGTGGGCAGGCAGAGCAGCACCGCATCGCAGGCCTGCCCAAGCGCCTCCAGGCTTTGGGCCGGCCGGGCGCCGGCCGCGACGAGGTCCCGCACGGCTTCCGACCGCAGATCATAGGCCCTGAGCTCCCGGCAGAGCAGCAGGCGGCGCGCCAGAGCACCGCCCATATTGCCGAGGCCGACATATCCGAGATTCATCGACTGCGTTTCCCCTCTTCCAGCATGTCCCTCGAAGGGCAGGATAGTGCGGCCGGCGGCCGATTGCACCGCGCAGCGCCGGGCGTCATCGTTTTCTCGGCAGATCGAGGCCGATGGAGAGTTCCTTCAGGCGCGCCGCCTCCACGGGCGCGGGCGCGCTCATCATCAGGTCCTGGCCCTGCTGGTTCATCGGGAAGGCGATGACTTCCCGGATGTTCGGCTCGTCGGCCAGCAGCATGACGATGCGGTCGATGCCGGGCGCCGAGCCGCCATGCGGCGGCGCGCCGAACTTCAATGCCGACAACATGCCGCCGAAGCGCGCCTCGACCGTCTCGCGCCCGTAACCGGCAATCTCGAACGCCTTGTACATGATGTCCGGGCGGTGATTGCGGATTGCGCCCGATGAAAGCTCAACGCCATTGCAGACAATGTCATACTGGAATGCCTTGATCTCGAGCGGATCGAGGCCTTCCAGCGCCTCCAGCCCGCCTTGCGGCATGGAGAACGGGTTATGGCTGAAGCCGATCCGCCCCGTCGCCGGGTCGCGCTCATACATCGGGAAATCGACGATCCAGCAGAAGCGGAACGCGTCTTTCTCCAGCAGTCCGAGGTCTTCGCCGAGCTTTGTGCGGGCTGCGCCGGCAAGCGCGGCCGCCTTGTCCGCCTGGTCGGCGGCGAAGAAAACCGCATCGCCGGGGCCGGCGCCGGCGGCTTTCCGCAGCGCTTCCACACGCGCCGCATCCAGGAATCTGGAAATGGGGCCGCGCGCGCCGTTGTCGTCCAGGGTCACATAGGCAAGCCCCCCGGCCCCCTGTGCGCGCGCCCAGTCCTGCATCCGGTCGAAATAGCTGCGCGGCTGAGACGCTCCGCCGGGCGCGGGAATGGCGCGCACAACGCCGCCCCGTTCGATGCCGCGCTCGAAGATCGAGAAGCCGGAGCCCCTGAAGATGTCCGTTGCCTCGGCAATCTCGATCGGATTGCGTAGATCGGGCTTGTCGCTGCCATATTTCAGCATGGCGTCGTCGAAGCGGATGCGCGGAAACGGCGGCGGCGAGACGCTGCGCCCGGCCGCGAATTCGTCGAACACCCCGGCCAGCACCGGTTCAATGGCGGCGAACACATCCTCCTGGGTCACGAACGCCATCTCGAAATCGAGTTGGTAGAACTCCCCCGGAGACCGGTCGGCGCGCGCGTCCTCATCGCGGAAGCATGGCGCGATCTGGAAATAGCGGTCGAAGCCCGCAATCATCAGCAATTGCTTGAACTGCTGCGGCGCTTGCGGAAGCGCATAGAAGCTGCCCGGATGCAGCCGCGACGGAACCAGGAAGTCCCGTGCGCCTTCGGGGCTTGTCGCGGTCAGAATCGGAGTCTGGAACTCGCGAAAGCCCCCGTCGATCATGCGCCGGCGTATCGAGGAGATAATGTCCGACCGCAGCGCGATATTGCGCTGCATCTTGTCGCGGCGCAGATCGAGGAAGCGATGCCGCAGCCGCACCTCCTCCCCGTAATCCTCGTCGCTATTCACCTGCAGAGGCAGGGGTTCCGATGCGCCCTGCACGGTTATCTCGCGAATGGCGACCTCGACCTCGCCGGTCGGCAGGGAGGGGTTGATCGTCTCCGGCGCCCGCTCCACGCACTCGCCGGTAATCGTCAGCACGGTCTCGTTGCGCGCCGCATCCAGCACATTGAAGGCCTCGGCCCTGCTCGAATCGACCACGCATTGCGTCAACCCGTAGCGGTCCCGCAGATCCGCGAACAACAGGCTGCCGTGGTCGCGCTTGCGGTGGACCCAGCCCGACAGGCGGACGGTTCGGCCGATGTCGGCGCGGCGGAGCGCGCCGCAATCATGTGTGCGGTAGGGGTGCATGGCGTATCGGGTCCGTGTCGCGAAAGTCGGCGCGGGAATGGAATGAGCAGCCCCAGCTTGTCAAGCCGGCAGGGGCGGCTTATGACGCTCCGCCATGCCGCAACCCGCATTGCCGTCTCCGGACCCGCGCCCGATCGAGAGCCAGGCGGAGCTGGACGCATTCTGCTCCCGCTTGCGCGAGGCGGACTATGTCACCGCCGACACCGAGTTCATGCGCGACGCTACCTATTGGCCGAAGCTTTGCCTGATCCAGCTTGCCGATGCCGAAACGGCGCGGGCGGTGGACGCGCTTGCCCCCGGCCTCGATCTCGCGCCGGTCTGGAAGCTTCTGGCAGCGCCCGTGCCCAAGGTCATGCACGCCGCCCGCCAGGACATCGAGATCTTCTTCCATATGGGCGGCGTCATCCCGGAGCCGCTGCTCGACACCCAGGTGGGCGCCATGGTGTGCGGCTTCGGCGACCAGGCGGCCTACGATACGCTGGTGAAGCATTTTGCCGGCCGGCGGATCGACAAGCGCGCCCGCTTCGCGGACTGGACGCGCCGCCCGCTTCCCGACAGGCAGATGGAGTATGCGCTTGCCGATGTGACCTGGCTGCGCTCCGTCTATGAAGGCCTCGCCGCGCAGCTGCGCCGCAACGGACGCGCCGACTGGGTGGCAGAGGAAGAGGCCGTGCTCCTGGCCCCGGAAACCTATCGGCTCGACCCCGAACATGCCTGGAAACGGTTGAAGACCCGCAGCGCCGACCCGGCGTTTCTGGCTGTCGTGCGCGCTGTCGCCGCTTGGCGGGAGCGCGAGGCGCAGCGGCTCGATCTGCCGCGCAGCCGCGTCCTGCGCGACGACGCCTTGCTGGATGTCGCCGCCCAGGCCCCGGCGGATGTCGAGGCGCTGGCCCGCTGCCGCGGCGTCACCCGCGGCATGGCGGCCGGGCGGCTGGGCCCGGGCCTTCTGGCGGCCGTAGCCGAAGGCAAGGCCGTCGCGCCGGCAGACCGGCCGCGGCCGGAGCCGCAGAAGGACCGGCCCAAGGGCGTGGGTCCGGCGATGGAGCTGCTGCGCGTGTTGTTGAAGGAGCGGGTCGAGCGCGAGGGCGTTGCGCAAAAGCTGGTCGCCAGCAGCGAGGACCTGGAGCAACTGGCGGGCGGTTCCGAGGAGGGGCCGTTGCTGCAGGGCTGGCGCCGGGAGCTGTTCGGGGCCGATGCGCAGCGCCTGCTTCGCGGCGAATTGGCGTTGACGCTAGAGCGGGGCCGGGTCGTGGTGGCCGAGCTCCCGTAACGCCGGCTGCATATCGAGCGCCCCGGCCAGATCCGCGAGCCGGCGCTCGATTTCGGCGCTGATGAAATCTCGCTCGACGAACAGCGTCAGCATCTGTGCGTTGCGCTGCAGCCTGGCCTTGGCGATACCGGGCGCCAGCGTCATCGCCAGACGCAGCGTGAGGCCGACAAGCAGGGCGCGCCTGTGCATGTCTGCTGCGGCCAGCAGCCGCGCCGGTTCCGCCCAGTGCTGGTCGATGCGGCCGTCATAGCGCGCCGTCAGCATGAGGCCCAGCAAGGCGCGTTCCGGGTGCTCGATGGCGACGGCGGGAAGGCGGAAGGCGCGCATGAAAGCATGTTCGGCCCGGTAAGACGGGTGTTCCAGCCCGGCGATATCGACGAGGCGGCATGCCGCCTGCGCTATCCGTTCCTCGGCGGGCGACAGGCCAAGCTCCAGGGCTGAAATCCAGGCCATGAGCGCGCCCGGACTCATGCGCTGGCGGGCGCCGGCGCGTCCGATCCGGGTACAGGCGGCAAGAAGCGGGTCGCGTTTGCGCAGCTTCTTTCGCTGCCGGTGCAGGATCAGTCCTTCGCGCAGCCCGGCGCTGGAAAAGACAACCCGCTCCGGGCCGATGCGGTCGATCAACTGAAGCATGATCTCGGCAGCAGCCGGAAGGTGCGCCCGGCGCCGGCTGGACACCGGCGCCAGATCGTCCAATTTGCTGCTGCTTGTCCGGGTCAGCCTGGCGGAAAAGGCGCGCGCTTCATCGGCCGGCACCGCATATTGGTGCACGATGTCCAGCGGATGGCGTTTGCGGCTGAGATGCAGCCGCGCCCAGGCGCGCCAGGAGCCGCCGATGCAATAGAGACTGCCCGGCGGTTCCGCCCGCTGCAGCCAGGCCGCGCTGTCGAGGCTGGCTGCGACGCGCCGGGCGACATCGCTGCGGCTCCGCGCATCGGCCAGCCGAAGCACGCCGATCGGAAAGCTGCCGCAGTCGGTCGAACGCAAATTCGCCACGCGCACCAGTTCCAGACTGCCGCCGCCGAGGTCGCCCACAATGCCGGCGGCATCGGGGATGGCGCCGAGCACGCCCCGGGCGCCTGCGAGGGCTTCGTCCGCGCCGCTCAATATGTCGATCTGCCGTCCGCTCGACCGCTCCAGATGCCGGGCGAAATCGGCGCCGTCGGCGGCGTCCCGGATCGCTGCGGTGGCGTAGGCTTCGAGCCTCTCGACTTCGAGCAGCCTGGCGATATTGACGAAGCGCAGGAAAGCCTGCTCGGCCAGCCTGCAGCCTTCCGGGTTGAGCCGGCCGGTCCGGTTGAGGTCGGCGCCGAGCTGGCAGGTCGCCTTTTCGTTGAAGAGCGGGCGGACGCTCTCCGACCGGTTGCTATAGACGACCAGCCGCACCGAATTGGAGCCGATATCGACGATACCGACCCGCTTGGCCGTGCGCCCTTGCTGCGACATGCCGCCGGTCTGCCGGTTCAGGCGGGAGCGGGCAGCGGTTCGGGCTTCTTGGCTGAACGCTCCAGGGCGCTGCCGCGCCCGGAGAGGCTCGGATTGGTCATGAAATACTGATGCGCCGAAAAGGGCGCCGGCTCGGCCTCGATGCGGGAATAGCCGCCGTCGGGTTCCAGCACCCAGCTATGCGCGGTGTCGTTCAAATTCGCGACCATGATCTGGTCCAGTATCTGGCGGTGAACGGTCGGGTTCCCGATCGGCACAAACGCCTCGACGCGGCGGTGGAGATTGCGCGGCATCCAGTCGGCGGAGCTGATGAACACCCTGGCGTGCGGCGACGGCAGGCCGTGGCCGCCTCCGAAACAGGCGATGCGCGCATGTTCCAGGAAACGCCCGACGATGCTCTTGACCCGGATATTCTCCGACAGGCCGGGAACGCCCGGGCGAAGGCAGCATATGCCGCGCACGACAAGGTCGATCTCAACGCCGGCGGAAGAGGCGCGGTAAAGCGCATCCGCCACTTCGGGATCGACCAGGGAGTTCATCTTGGCCCATATCTGGGCTGGCCGGCCGGCCTTGGCGTGGTCGATTTCCTCCTCGATGAGCGCAAGCAATTTCGAGGCGAGGGTCAGCGGCGAGACCGCGATCTTGTCGAACCGCTTCGGCTGCGCATAGCCGGTCGTGTAGTTGAACAGCCGCGTGGCGTCCTTGCACAGCTCCTCGTCCGTCGTGAAGAAGGACAGGTCCGTATAAACGCGGGCATTGGCGGGGTGGTAGTTGCCGGTGCCGTAATGCGCATAGCTGCGCAGCCCGTCGGATTCGCGCCGGACCACCAGCGAGAGCTTGCAATGCGTCTTCAAGTCCATGAACCCGTAAACTACCAGCGCGCCGGCGCGCTCCAGGTTCTGGGCCCAACGGATATTGGCCTCTTCGTCGAACCGGGCCTTGAGTTCGACCAGCGCCGTGACCGACTTGCCTGCTTCCGCGGCCTCGATCAGCGCGGCGACGATCGGCGAGTCTTCCGAAGTTCGGTAGAGCGTCTGCTTTATCGCCACCACATCCGGGTCGCGCGCCGCCTGGCGCAGGAAACGCACGACGACATCGAAACTCTCATAGGGATGGTGGACGACAATGTCCTTGGCGCGGATGGCGGCGAAGCAATCGCCGCCGAAGTCGCGGATACGCTCGGGAAAGCGCGCCTCGAACGGCTTGAACAGCAGGTCCGGCCGCTGCTTGTCGATGAGCTGGTCCATATCGCCGAGGCCGACCGGTCCGTCGAGGGTGAACACATCGGCGAACGCGGCGCCGAGCCGCCTTGTGAGAGCGCGCGCCAGAGTGCGCGGCATCCCGGCCTCGATTGACAATTGCACGACATGGCCGCGCCGGCGGCGCCGCAGCGCCGACTCGAACAGCCGCACCAGGTCTTCGGCTTCCTCCTCGATCTCCATTTCGCTGTCCCGGATAACCCGGTAGCTGCCGGCGCCGCGCAATTCAAAACCCGGGAACAGATGCCCGAGAAACAGGACGACGACATTTTCGATGGAGAGATACCGGCGCACCGCGCCGGGCAGGGCGACAAAACGGCCCAGCTTGCCGGGAATCGGCACCAGCGCCTCGAAGTCGCGCCCGTCTTGCCGGCTGTGCAGGTCAAGCGCCAGCCCGAAACCGAAATTGGGAATGAACGGGAAGGGATGCGCGGGAGCGACGGTGAGCGGCGTGAGCACCGGGAACACATCGCTCATGAAATAGGCTTCGAGCCAGCGGCGGTCTTCGTCGGACAGCATTGCGCCGTCCACGAGATCGATGCCGGCCGCGCGCAATTCCGGCAGCAGGCGCCGCCAGCACTCCTGCTGCCGCTTCACCAGGCTGCGGGCGCGGCTGTCTACGGCCTCCAATTGCTGCGCCGGCGTCAGGCCGTCAGCGCTCGGCGTGCTGACGCCCGCGGCCTCCTGGCCCTTGAGGCCGGCGACGCGCACCATGTAGAATTCGTCGAGATTCTGGGCGGAAATGGACAGGAAGCGCAGACGCTCCAGCAGCGGGTGGCCGGGGTTGGAAGCCTCTTCCAGCACCCGCTCGTTGAAGGCTAGCCAGGAGACCTCGCGGTTGATGAATCGCGCCGGCGACTCGAGCCAGGTGCAGTCGAGCGCGCCTCCGTCTATCGGCATGGCGTCACACGGCCTTCCTTGTTCCCGTTTGCCATTGGTTGCAGGCGGGAAACTATGGCCAACCCGGTTCTGGCGCAAGCCCGCATACAGCGCAGGCGCCGCAGGTTGCGGCGCCGTGGTTCCGGTTCTGCCGCCGCAGCCGGCAAATGGATGGTAGGCTGCAGGGCGGCGGCGAAGAGGAGAAACGGAGATGGAAAACGGCAGGTTCTTCGCCGTGCTCGGCGAGCAGCGCTATCGGATCGACCGGTCCTGGACACGCTGGCCGGAGCACATTCCCATGGGCGTCGTCAGCAAATGCGCTGTCGATGCCGAAGGCGATCTTCATGTGTGCCAGCGGCGCGACCCGCCGGTTCTGGTGTTCGACCGCGAAGGAAATTTCGTCCGAAGCTGGGGCGACGGGCTGATCGCAGATCCGCACGGGATCGCATCCGACCCCGGGGGCCGCATCCTGGTGGTGGACCGGGATGCGCATCAGGTGCTCGTCTTTGACAGGCATGGCGGGTTTCTCTTCGCGCTCGGGGAGCGCCACCGCCCCCGGACCCAGGCCCCGTTCAATCACCCGACCGATGTTGCTGTCGGAGCGGCGGGCGACCTCTATGTTTCGGACGGCTACGGCAACACGATGGTCCACCAGTTTGCGCCGGACGGTGCGCTCAAGCGGAGTTGGGGCGGCCGGGGCAGCGGCCCCGGCGAGTTCGTCACGCCGCACGGCATCGGCGTGCTCGGCGACGGGCGGGTGCTCGTCGGAGACCGGGAGAACAACCGCATCCAGGCGTTTTCGCCCGACGGGGATTACCTCTCGGAGTTCGGCCCGTTCTACAAGCCGATGGACATCCATATCGACAGCGGAGACCGGATCTATGTCTCGGACCAGGTGCCCCGCCTGACGATGCTTACCGCCGATGGAGAGATCGTCGGAAGCTGCAAGCCGGTCGCCGTGATGCCGCACGGGGTGAGCGGAGATGCGGAGGGGACGCTCTATTTCGTCGAGACCCACACCAGAGTTATCACCCGCATGGTCCCTGTCGCGTAGCAGCAATTTCCTGCCGGGTGCTCCGGCGAAATTTATTCTGCGCGCCCGGCCCGCCATGGGCCCTTGCGTCGGTGGCGTTCCGGCCCGCCGTGGTCTAGCTTGTCCGCTCCGATCCGATTGGGAATAACAATGGCGGGTGTCTCCCGGGCCAATGGCCACCGTTTCAAGGGCCTGCAGACGACGGAAAGCGGCGTGCCGGCGAAGCTGCGGCCGGACCCGGCCGAATGGCCCTTCGACTTCGACGAGACGCTCGGGGCGGTGTTCGGCTATCACGCCGATATTCCCGAAGACGCCTTCACAGCCTCGACGCTCGGGCAGGAGCGCGAAGGCAATGCGGTGTTGATCGACGACAAGGGCCATCTGCTCACCGTCGGCTATCTGGCCACCGAGGCGGATGAGGTGACGCTGACAGATATCGACGGCGAGCGCATTCCCGCCCGTGTTGTCGGATACGACCAGGTGACGGGCCTGGGTCTGTTGCGCGCCGACCGGAGCCTGGAGCGGCGGCCGCTGACGCTCGGCAGCGTGGACGACCTGCATGTAGGCGATGAGGTTATTGCGGCGGCAGGGGGCGGCCACGACTTCGCCATGGTGGTGTCGGTCGTCTCCAAACGGGAATTCGCCGGCTACTGGGAATATCTGCTGGACGAAGCCGTGTTCACCTCGCCGCCCCATCCGCGCTGGAGCGGCGCCGCCCTCATCTCGCGCCACGGCGTGTTGACGGCGATCGGTTCGCTCTATGTGCAGGACAGCCTGCCGGGGGAGCAGACCCGGCCGGGCAACATGTTCGTGCCGGCCGAACTGCTGCGTCCGATTTTCGACGACCTTGCCGCCGCCGGCCGCGCCGCCCGCCCGGCCAGGCCCTGGCTCGGCATGTTCGGCGCCGAGGTGGAGGACCGCGTCGTCGTCGCCGGGCTGACGGATGACGGGCCGGCGGATGATGCCGGGCTGAAGGTCGGCGACCTGGTGCTGGGCGTGGCGGGCGAGCCTGTCGGCGGCCTGTCGGACTTCTACCGCGCTGTCTGGGCATTGGGCCCGGCCGGCGTGGAAGTGCCGCTTGATGTCTATCGCGACGGGGAGCTGGTGCATGTGTCGGCGCAATCGGCGGACCGCCGCGCCTTCCTGAAAACTCCCAATCGACACTGACCGGATTGCGGGGATGAACGAAACCGAACGCATGTATCTGCTGGAGCGCCTCGAGCGCCTGGGCGCCGAGGACGATGCCGAGGCGCTTCAGGCGGCGCGCGAACTTTCGGCGCGGATATCGGAGAGCGGCCTCGACTGGGACGATCTGATTGCGCCGGAGGACCCGCCGGACGACGATTTCAGCGCCGATTTCGACCCAAGCGAGGACGACGAAGATGCGCCGGAGCCGGAGGCGCTTTCCGGCGACGGCTCGCAGGAGATGCAATTGCTCGAGCGGCTGCTGGAGCGCCGGGGCCTGTCGCGCGCGCTGAAGGAGGAACTCCAGGAGCTGCGCCGCGATGCCGCCAAGGAAGGGTTGACGGATATGGACCGGCGCTACCTCCAGGCGCTTGCCAAGCGGCTTTCGTCAAAATAGCGCCGGGCGGGCGGGGCCGCTCCTGTCCAGACCGGCTTCCCGCGCGGCGGCGCGCAGCCCTTTCAGCGCCAGCGACTGATAAACGAACGGGTCTCTCTCGGCGGGGTCCTGTTCGGCCTCGGCGACAAGCCAGCCCGAATAGGCGTGCCGGGCGGCGATGCGCAGCACCGCAGTGAAGTCAACACAGCCCTCGTCATCTCCGGGGACGGTGAACACGCCCAGCCGCACGGCCTGAAGAAATGAAACACCGTCCGCGACCGCTGCTTCGCGAACCGCCGGACGAATGTTCTTCGCATGAATGTGGACAACCCGGTGCATATACCGCTCGGCAAGGGCAACCGGATCGGCGCCCGCAAACACCGCGTGCCCGGTGTCGAGAAGCAGGCCGGTATGCGGGCCGGCATGGGCCATGAACGCGTCGATATCTCCGCTGGTCTGGACCACGGTGCCCATATGGTGGTGATAGGCGAGGCGGATGCCGCGGCTGTTGCAATGCCGCGCGATCTGCTCGACATCGGCGCAGAAACCCGCCCAGTCGGCGGGCTGGAGAGTCGGGCGCCTCGACAGCGGTGTTGCGATTTCCCCGTGGACGGAGCCGGTGGTCTCACAAACGATGCACACCGAACATCCGAACGCCTGCAGCACGTCCAGATGCGGCTGAATGGCCGCCTTTTCCTCCTCGACGGATCGTTCGAGCAGTCTCATCGAGTGCCAGCCCGATATATAGGCCAGGCCGTAAGGCGCGAGCGCCGCTTTCAGGCCCTCGGCGTCGGACGGGAATTTATGCCCCTTCTCGATTCCGTCGAAGCCGATGCGGCTGGCCTCTTCCAGGCATCGTTCGAGCGAAATGTCGCGCCCGATACTGTGGTCGTCGTCATTGGACCATGCGATCGGATTGGTGCCGTAGCGGATCATCGGCGTTGCATTCGGGCTGCGTCATAGGCTTCGCGCGCCGAGACGATTTCGGCGCGTTCCGAGACCTCGGGCACCGCGACATCCCACCAGTGGCCGCCCGCCTGCGTGCTGGCCGCAGGGTCCGTGCCGATGACAATGACAGAGGAGCGGTCCGCCGACCGGGCCTCCGCCATGGCGGCTTCGAGGCCGCCAATGTCGTCCACATGCGTCGCGATGGCGCCCATCGAGGCAGCGTGGGCCGCAAAATCAATCGCCGAGGGCGCATGGCGCCGGGCTGTATCCAGCAGATTGTTGAAACTGGCGCCGCCGGTCGCCCGTTGCAGCCGGTCGATGCAGCCGAAGCCCCGATTGTCCAGAATGACGATAATCAGCTTGCATCCGAGCATGACGCTGGTCGCAAGCTCCGAGTTCATCATCATGTAGGACCCGTCGCCGACCATGACGACGACCTCGGCCTCCGGCTGCGCCATCTTGACGCCCAGCCCGCCGGCGATTTCGTAGCCCATGCAGGAATAGCCGTATTCCATGTGGTAATCGGCCCGGCGGGGGGAGCGCCAGAGCTTGTGCAGTTCGCCGGGCAGGCCGCCGGCCGCGCACAGGACAAGGCCGTTTTCGCCGATAGTGCGCTGGACGGCGCCGATTACCTGCGCGTCCGACGGCGCCGCATTGCCGCTTGGCGGGGCGGTTGCGGCATCGACGGCGCGGTCCCAGCCGGCCTTCAGCGCCTTGTCCGGCAACGCGAATGTGCAGTCGCCGAGCGCTGCGCCGAGTTCCTCCAGGGTCGTTCTGGCATCGCCGACGACCGGGATTGCATCCCCCTTTGCTGCATCGAACGGGGCGGCGTTGATCGCCGCGATCCGCATGTCCGGGTTCTGGAACAGGCTCCACGATCCGGTGGTGAAGTCCTGAAGGCGGGTTCCGACCGCAACAACCAGGTCCGCTGACCTGGCCAGGGTATTGGCGGCGTCCGTCCCCGTCACGCCGATGGCGCCGACAGTGCAGGGGTGGGACCACGGCAGGGCCGACTTCCCGGCCTGGGTTTCGGCTACGGGAATGCGGTGCCGCTCGGCGAAGGCCGCCAGCACATCGCAGGCGCCGGAATAATGCACCCCGCCGCCGGCGATGATGAGCGGCGCCCTGGCGCCCCGCAGCGCGGCGGCGGCGCGGTCCAGCTCGCGCGGGTCGGGGCGTTGGCGGCGCACGGCCCGGACCCGGGGCCGGAAGAACGCTTCGGGATAGTCCCAGGCTTCGGCCTGGACGTCCTGGCACAAGGCGAGCGTGACGGGTCCGCATTCAGCCGGGTCCGTGAGCACCGCCATGGCGCGCGGCAGGGCTGTCAGCAATTGCTCCGGGCGCGAGATACGGTCGAAATACCGGCTTACCGGCCGGAAGCAGTCATTGGCGTTGACGGTTCCGTCCCCGAAATCCTCGACCTGCTGCAGCACGGGGTCGGGAAGGCGGTTGGCGAACACGTCTCCGGGCAGGAACAGCACCGGCAGGCGATTCACATGCGCAACGGCAGCCGCCGTCACCATGTTTGTCGCGCCCGGCCCGATGGACGAGGTCACCGCCATGAACCGCTTGCGGTTGCTGGCCTTGGCATAGGCGATGGCCGCATGGGCCATGCTTTGCTCATTATGGCCGCGCCAGGTCGGCAGCACATCGCCCGCGCCGTGGAGGGCCTCGCCGAGGCCGGCCACATTGCCATGCCCGAAGATCGCCCAGACGCCGGCAACCAGGCGTTCGTCGTCTTCGGTCATCTGTGCGCAGAGATAGCGCACAAGGGCCTGGGCTGCGGTCAGCCGGATAGTGCTCATCGTCTGTCGCCTCCTGTCGCGCCTGTCCGTTGCGGAGAATACCTCACATGCCCCGCATTCTGCGGTTTCCGGGGTCATAGAGCGGCCTGAGAGAGGCTTCGGCGGCGACAACCCGACCGGCGACATTGATGGCGAACCGCCCGGCGTCGAGCATCTCGGCAGGCACATAGCCGAGGCCCGTCGCGCCGCCCAGCGTGTGGCCGTAATTCGCGGAGGTGAGCGTGCCGACCGTCCTGCCGTCGGCGATGATCGGCTCATGGCCGAACAGCAGCGGCTCCGGATCCTGCAGCCGGAACTGCATCAGCCGGCGGGAGGCGCCGGCGTCGCGGGCGCGCAGATAGGCTTCGCGGCCGAGGAAATCCTTGGCGTCGGGCTTCACCGCAAAGGCCAGTCCGGCTTCGAGCGGCGTATCGGAAGGGGCGATATCGTGGCCCCAATGCCGGTAGGCTTTCTCGATCCGCAGGCTGTCGAGCGCGTGCATCCCGACCGGCGCGGCCCCGGCCTCCTGAAGCAGGGCGAACACGCGCGCCGCCTCCTCCCACGGCACATAAAGCTCCCAACCCAGCTCGCCGACATAGCTGATACGCGAGGCGCGGACCGGCGCGCCCGCCAGCTCCATTTCCTGCGATGCGCCAAAGGGGAAGGCGGCGTCGGAAAGGTCCGCCGACGCCAGCGGCTGAAGCAGGGCGCGCGCCTCGGGGCCCATGACGGCGAAGACCGCCCGGCTTTCGGTTGCATCGACAATCCGCACCTGCCGGCCGCGCGCTTCCATCCGCAGCCGGGCCAGGTCGCGCGCTGCGGCGGCGGGCGATGTCACCACCAGATAGCGCGCGTCATCAAGGCGCGTGACCGTCAGATCCGCCTCGATGCCGGCGGCGGCGTTCAGCCACTGCGTATAGACCACGCTTCCGGGCGGGCGGCCCACATCATTGGCCGAGACCCATTGCAGCAAGGCCTCGGCGTCCCGGCCCTCGACCAGGAATTTGCCGAAAGAGGTCAGATCGAAGACGCCCACCGCCCCGCGAACACGGCGGTGCTCCGCCGCGCTCGCCCCGAACCAGTTCTGGCGCCCATAGCTGTAGGCGTAAGCCGGCTTCTCGCCGGGCGGCGCAAACCAGTTGGCGCGCTCCCAGCCGGCGACCTCGCCGAAACAGGCGCCGGCGTCCGCCAGCTGGTCATGCACCGGAGAACGGCGCTGCCCGCGCGCGGTCTCGAACTGGCGGTAGGGCCAGTGCATCGCATAGAGGAGGCCGAGGGCCTCGCTTACCCGGGCTTTCAGATAGGTCTTGCCGTTCTGGAACGGCTGCATTCGACGCGGATCGAAAGCGGAGAGGTCGCAAGGCGGAACGCCGTCCTCGATCCACGCTGCGAGCCGCTGGCCGACGCCGCCGGCCGCCTGGATGCCGATCGAGTTGAAACCGGCCGCGATCCAGAAGCCCTCGACATTGCCGGCGGGGCCGAGATGAAACGCCTGATCCGGGGTGAAGCTCTCCGGCCCGTTGAAGAACAGGCGGATGCCGGCGTCCCGCAAGGCCGGCACGCGGTGCAGCGCGGCCTGGAGCACCGGCTCGAAATGCTCCCAGTCATCGGGCAGCTGGTCGAAGCAGAAATCCTCGGGAATGCCGTCCATGCCCCAGGGCTTCGCCACCGGCTCGAAGGCGCCGACCAGCAGCTTGCCGGCGTCTTCCTTGAAATAGGCCGAACCGTCCTGGTCGCGCATCACCGGAAGGCCGGCTTCGATGCCGGCCATCGGCTCCGTCACGATGTAGAAATGCTCCGCCGCATGGAGCGGCACGGCGGTATCGGCCATGAGGCCGACTTCGCGCGCCCACATGCCGGCGCAATTGGCAACGCAGTCGGCGGCGACCGGCCCGGTTTCGGTTTCGACGCCTGCAATGCGGCCGCCGGCCACGCGAATGCCGGTGACTTTCACATTCTCCAGCAACACGGCGCCGGCTTGCCGCGCGCCCCTAGCGAGCGCGGCGGCGGTGTCGGCCGGATTGGTCTGGCCGTCTGCGGGATAGAAGCTGCCGCCGATCAGGTCGTCGACATACATGGGCGGCCAGAGGCGCTTGAGGTCGTCCGGTGTGCAGAATTCCACGTCGACGCCATAGGCGCCCGCGCTTGCGGCGGCGCGTTGCAGCTCCTCCCAGCGTTCGCTATTGCCGGCGGTGTAGATGGAGCCGTGCTGCCGGAAGCCGGTGGGCTGGCCGGTCTCGGCTTCCAGGCCGGCATAGAGCCGGGCCGAATCGGCAAGAATGGCGGCGAGCGTGGGATGCGGCGCCGCCGAGCGCACCAGCCCGGCGGCGTGCCAGGTGGTGCCGCAGGTGAACTGCTTGCGTTCCAGCAGCAGCACGCCCTCGCGCCCGCCCCGCGCCAGATGGTAGGCCAGGCTGAGGCCGACAATGCCGCCGCCGATGATGACGATCGACGCATGGGAAGGGAGAGTGCGCATGGTCCTGCAAGTCTATGCGCGAACGCCTCCCGCCGAAAGCGGAACCGTGCAAAGCTGGCGCCCTTCGCAATGAAAGGTGCCGACCCCATGGACTTGCCCGCCCTCAGCCTCACCGCCGTTCCAGGCCGGCGCGCCGCAACGCTGGAGCTTGCCCGCGAGATCGAGCGGCGGGGGTTCGCCGGCCTCTGGGCGCCCAGCCCGTTCAGCGGCATCGGGCTCTGCCACGCGCTCGCCCATGTCACGGAGCGTGTGACCTTCGCCACCTCGATTGCGCCGATCTATTTCCAGCAAGCGGAGGAATTCGCCCAGGCGGCGGCGTTCATCCACGAGGTGTCGGGCGGGCGCTTCCGCTTTGGCATCGGCGTTTCGCACCAGCCGGTGCATGCGCGCATGGGGCTGCGGCCGGGCAAGCCGCTCGGTGACATCCGCGCGTTTGTTTCGGAGATACGCGCTGTGCCGCGCACGGGCGGGCTGCCCCCGATCGTGCTTGCGGCGATGCGGCCGCGGATGATTGCGCTCGCCGGAGAAATTGCCGACGGCATCGTGTTCGCCAACGCTGCACGCAGCCATATCCCGGCCTCGCTGGAAGCACTGCCTCGGGCGGCGCGCAACAATGCCGGGTTCGAGGTGGCGTGCATGACGCCCACCTGCGTCTCGGAAGACATTGAGGCGGCGAAGGCCGTGAACCGCCGCACGCTGACGCGCTATGCGCAACTGCCCTATTACCGCAACTACTGGAAGGATGCGGGCTACAGGGAGGAGATGGAAGCGGTCGAGCGCGCAATGCCGGCCGGCGACGCCGCCGTCGCGGCCTGTCTGTCGGACCGCTGGCTTGCCGACACGACGCTGTTCGGCCCGCCTGCGAGCATTTGCGAGGGCGTCGAGGCGCTGCGCGAGGCCGGGGTGCGCACCCCGGTGCTGGTGCCGTCATCGGCGGCGGGCGGCCAGATGCGGGCATTCGAGGAGGTCATGGCCGTTTTCGGGTGAAGCGGGCGCCGGTTGCCGGCCTGCGGCATAGCGGTTAGCCTTTGGCAGGCACCGCGGAGGAGGCGCCCGGTTGGGACATCTGGTTCTCGACAGCATCATAAAGAGATTCGGGAACGACAGCGCCCTCGACGGCGTGGATCTGACTGTCGGGGACGGCGAGTTCTTCGTGCTGCTCGGCCCCTCGGCGGCGGGCAAGACCACAACCTTGCGGACGATCTGCGGTCTCGAACGCCCGGACGAAGGCCGCGTGACCTTTGAAGGCGCCGACATCACCTTCGCCCCGGTCCAGCAGCGCCCGATGGCGATGATCTTCCAGACCTTTGCGCTCTATCCGCATCTGAGCATCCGCAACAACCTGTCTTTCGGCCTGAAATTGGACGGCGTTGAGCGCCGGTCCCGCATCCAGCGCGTCGAGGAAGTGGCGGAGATGCTGCGCATCGGCCACACGCTCGACCGCCTGCCGGCAACGCTGAGCGGCGGCGAGCAGCAGCGCGCGGCGATCGGAAGGGCGCTGGCCCGCCGGCCCAGGCTGTTGCTGCTTGACGAACCGCTCACCAATCTCGATGCAAAGCTGCGCCACGACACCAGGGCGGAGTTCAAGCGCCTGCATCGGGAACTCGGCATGACGATGGTCTATGCGACGCCCGACCAGCTCGAGGCGCTCACAATGGGCGAGCGCATCGCCGTGCTCCGCAACGGACGCATCGTCCAGACCGGCTCGCCGGATGACCTTTACGACCGGCCGAAGGATGACTTCGTGGCGGCGCTGGTCGGCGCGCCGGCAATCAATCTGGTGCCGGCGCAAGGGCGCAACGGCGCCGTCTCGCTGCCATTCGCGGATGTCGCCGGCGGGCCGTGGCAAGAGGCGTTCCGGCGCTTCGAGGAGGGCGCGGACTTCTGGTTCGGCGTCCGGCCTCACGACCTGGCGCCGGCCGGCCCGCCTTCCGCCGCGCCGTCCTTCGAGGCCTCGGTGCATCTGCTGGAGCCGCTCGGCGATGTGACGGTGCTCGACCTCATTGCCGGCGGGCAGCCGCTGAAAATGGTGCTGCCGGAGGACCGGGCGATACGCTACGCTGTCGGACACAAATTGAGAGTGGAGATCGCTCTCGAACGCACACTTCTCTTCGCACGCAGCACCGGGACAGCCGTCCGCTGACCGACGCCCCTGCAGCGGAAGGCCCGACATGCGCATTGGCACGGGGCAACTATCGGGGAGGTTTCACACCATGACGACAATACAGAGAATGACGGCCGCCGCCGCCGGCGCGGCCATGCTGGGACTGGCAGCCGCAGCGCCGCCTGCGGCCGCAGAAGACATCGTGCTGCGCATGGCGGTTCCCGACTGGCCGCCAACGCGGATCATGAAGGATCTGGCCGACAAGCACTACAAGGCGCCGAGCGGCAACAATGTCGTTCTGGAGCCGGACTTCATTCCGTGGCCGAACTTTTATGAGCGCCTTGCAGCGTCGCTAACTTCAGGCGAGCAGAAATACCAGATGGCGGTGTCGGACAGCCAGTGGCTCGGCGCGTTCATCGAGGGCGGCTACTTCCTCAAGATCAACGAATTCATCGACGCGGACGCCGAGTTGAAAGCGGCTTTCGAGGACCTGCATCCCAACCTCGTTGCGGCCTATTCGACCTATCCGCACAAATCGCCGAACTTCTACGGCTTCCCGCAAATGCCGGATGTGCTGGTTGTCTATTATCGCAAGGACCTGTTCTGCGATGACGGCGAACGGGCTGCATTCGAAAAGCAGTTCGGCTATGCGCTGCCGTGTACGCCGGAAGAGATGAACGAGACCCATTGGGGAATGGTGGACGATTTCGGCGCATTTTTCCGGCGTGAGGCCGGCGACATGCTCGCAGGCCAGACCCTGAATGACGATTTCTACGGAATCGCCTATCAGGCCGGAAAGGCCTATGACTTTTCATCCATGCAGGTCAACGGCTTCATCTGGCAGCATGGCGGCGATATCTGGGACGAGACCGGGGAGCCGCAGGCCCAGGCCGAAGGCGTTGTGAACTCCGAAAAGTCGGTGGCGGGCTTCGAGCATTATCTCTCGATGCTGAAGCACATGCCGCCCGTCGTAAAGACCGGCTCCATGGATATCTTCAAGGTTGACGAGCTGTTCCGCGAGGGCAAGGTCGCCTGGATTATCCAGTGGATCGGGTTCGGCGAATCTGCGATCACCCCTGCGACCTCCAAAGTTGCAGACCATGCGGCCTTTGCGCGGATGCCGGGTCTCAAGCTGGAGGACGGCAGCATCTCCCGGTGGTCCAATATCGGCGGCCAGCCCTTCGTGCTGACCACCTGGAACTCCGACACCGTGGTGAAGGAAGCGGTCGATTTCGTCAAATGGTGGCTGTCTGAAGATGTCCAGATCCGCTTTGCGCAAGCCGGCGGCCAAAGCGGGCTCAAGAGCGTGTTCGGCTCGCCCGATTACGCCAGTTACCGCCCGTGGAACCATGCCTTCGGCCCAAGCCTGGACTGGCAGAAGGACGTTTGGCATATCCCCGAATTCTTCGAGCTGCTCGTCCAGCAGCAGGAGGAATTCGACAAGGCCATTACCGGCCAGAAGAGCGGCAAGGAAGCCCTCGACGCAATCGCTGCCTTCCAGCAGGAACTGCTGATCGAGGCGGGCCGCATCGAATAGCGGCGCATTCGACCGGCCGGCGGCGCTCCCGCCGTCGGCCGGCATTGCCTGGATCTGGACGGAACGGATTATTCTGATGGCCGGAACCGCTCGCGGGCCGGAAGCCGGTTTCTGGCGGCTTGCCCCGGACAATTGGCGTCTCGCGCTGGCGGTTGCGGCCATCGTCATTCCTGGCGCGGCGGTTCTGCTGCCGCTCGACATCGCTTTCTGGACCGCGCTGGCGGCCGCCGGCCTGGTCTGCGGCGCGCTGGTTGTCAGGGCATGGGGCCGATATACCGGGCCGCTGCTGGTGGCCCCGGCGCTCGCGCTCCTGTTCCTGATGAATATCTTTCCGTTATTGTGGTCGTTCGGCCTCAGCTTCTTCCACTATCGCGCAAACAGATTGGCGCCGCCGCGTTTCTCCGGCCTCTATTACTACGAGAAAGTGCTTGGCGACCCGACCGTATGGGACCGTTTGCAGACAACCGCGCTTGTCGTCGTGCTGACGGTCACGGCGCAGCTCATTGTCGGCTTCCTGCTTGCCCTCCTGTTCGAAAAATCCTTTCCCGGCCGCCGCATATTGCTCATGCTGGTGCTCACGCCGATGATGTTGAGCTATGTCGCCGTCGGCGCATTCTTTCGCTACTATTACGAGCCGACATTCGGGCTGCTGGGCCAGGCGGTCAAGGCAGTTACGGGGGAAACATTCATTCTGCTCGAGGGCACGGCGGGCGCGTTGACCGCGATTGTCTTCGCGGACGCCTGGATGTGGGCGCCGTTCGTCATGCTGCTTGTGCTTGCCGGCCTGGTGAGCGTCCCGAAACATCTTTATGAAGCTGCGGAAGTGGACAGATCATCCTGGCTTCGGAAATTCCGCACAATTACTTTTCCCTATATTCGAGGACTCTTGCTGCTGGCGCTGTTGTTTCGGACAATCGAGGCCTTCAAGCTGTTCGATATCGTCTTCCTGATTACCGAAGGCGGGCCCGGCACCTCGACGGAGACGATTGCCGTCTATGTGTATCGCCTTGCTTTTCAGTATTTCAAGACCAGCCAGTCCTCGGCTCTGGCCTATATCCTGCTCTTTGTCGTTATCGTTCTGACCAACCTCTATCTTTACTTCGTCAAGCAGCGCAACAGGGAGGCCTGAAGCATGGCAGCCGGCGGCAGGGGCAGAGGGGTTGGCGAAGCGGGATGGGGCCGCACGTTTTTCGCAGCCGTGGTGTCGCTGATTTATTTTTTCCCGGTATTGTGGATCGTTCTTACCGCGTTCAAGACCCATAACGACGCGCTCGCGGTCCCGCCGAAATTCCTGTTTACGCCGACGCTGGAGAATTTTGTCAGCGTCTTTTCGCGCGCATATATCAAGGGCGCCTCGGCGGTGGATACCGGCTTCGACCTGTTCTTCTTCAACTCGGTGTTCATTGCTGGGTCAAGCGTCGTGCTGGCGCTCGCTCTCGGCACGCTCGCAGCCTATGGTTTCTCGCGTTATCCGCTGAAGGGCAACGACACCTATCTGTTCATCATTCTGACAACGCGGATGCTGCCGCCAATCGTGGTCATCATTCCGATCTTCCTGATGTTCCGCGTTTCCGGCCTTTCGGGCACCTATGTGGGCATCATCCTGCTCTACACGGCCTTCAACCTGCCGTTTGCCATCTGGATGATGAAGAGCTTTTTCGACGAGTTGTCGCCCGATGTGGAGGACGCCGCCCGGCTCGACGGCGCTTCGGAGAGGCGCGTGTTTCTGGGTGTATGCCTGCCCCAGGTCAAGGCCGGCCTGGCGGCGACTGCGGTGTTCGGCCTGATCCTGACCTGGAACGAGTTTCTGTTCGCCCTGCTGCTGACCGGCGTGGAGACCCGCACGGTGCCCGTCGCCATGGCGCAGACCATCGGTGGCGATATCGGCGTGCGCTGGGGCCTGCTCGCGGCAATCGAAACGCTGTTCCTCATTCCGGTCATCGTCGTCACTTTCGTGCTGCAGAACCAGCTCCTGCGCGGCGTCACCTTCGGCACTGTGAGGCAGTGAGGCGATGGCGACCATAGAGACCAGGGGGCTGACCAAGCGGTTCGGCGCACTCACCGCCGTCGACAAGGTCGATCTGGAGGTCGCCGCCGGCGAGGTGGTCTGTCTGCTGGGGCCGTCGGGCTGCGGCAAGACGACGACCCTGCGGATGATCGCGGGGCTCGAGGCGGTGACCGCGGGTGCTGTCCTGCTGGGCGGCAGGCCGGTGACCGACCTGCCGCCGCGCGCGCGCAATGTCGCGATGGTGTTCCAGTTTTATGCGCTTTACCCGACCCTGTCGGTCGCGGAGAACATCGCCTATCCGCTCCATGCAGAGCGGCTGCCTGCCGGCGAGCTTGAAGCGCGCGTCCGGCGCACTCTGGATATTCTGCATCTGGAAGAGGTGGCCCACCGCACCGCCAGCCGCCTCTCGGAGGGCGAGAAGCAGCGCGTGGCCGTCGGCCGCGCCATTGTCCGCAACCCGTCCTGTTTCCTGTTCGACGAGCCGTTGAGCCGCCTGGATGTTCAGCTTCGCGAGACCATGCGGGGGCAGATCAAGGAGGTGCTGGTCGGGCTGAGCAAGGCGACCATGATCGTCACCCACGACCAGCTGGAGGCGCTGACCATGGCGGACCGCATCGCCGTGATGCGGGACGGGGTGATCGAGCAATGCGACACGCCGCATCGGGTCTTCGCCGAACCCGCCAATGTCTTCGTTGCGGGCTTTATCGGCACGCCGCAAATGAACCTGCTGCCGGCAGCGGCCGTGTCGGAGGGCGGCGGCGCGGTCGGTTTCCGGGCTGCGGAGCAGGACTTCCGGCCGGCGTTGCCGGACGGCGCCGCGGCGATAGAGCCCGGCGCACGATATACGCTCGGGATGCGCCCGCGCAGCCTGGAGCTGCGTTCCGAGAGCAGCGCGGAATCGTTCGGCGCCGTGGTCGATCTGGTCGAACCCATGGGCGCGGAGACGCTGATCCATCTGACGGCCGGCGGCGCGGACATCCGTGTGGTCGCGCCGCGCGGAAACCATGCCCGGATTGGCGAGCGGGTCCATGTCGCCTGTAATCCGGAGAAGCTGCATATATTCGATGCCGCCGGGCGGAGGCTGGAGCAATGAGCGGAGTAGGGCGCCGCAACGGCATGAGCGCGGCGCAGGCGCGCCGGGTCGAATATGCGATTATCGGCCTTTGCATTGCGGCGCTGCTGCTGATCTTTCAGCCGTTTGCCCTGCCGCTCTTCAGCATCGGCGCGGTGCTGGCGGTCGTGGGCGGGCTGGCGTTCAATCTGGTGCCGCTCTGCCGGCCGGGCGTGCCGGCCGCCTCGCTCTGGAAGGCGGCCGGGGTGGTGCTCGCCATCCTGGCGGTGGCGGCCTGCATCGCTATCGGCTCGGCGCATCTCTTCGGCCTCTATCTGCAAGGCCGATAGAGGCCGAAGACGCGCTGCTCCGGATGCTGCCTGCGGGCGGCCTGAAGGCCCGTCCGGCTATTCGGCGGCCACCCTTACATCGACGGCAATATCGCCGGGGTCCTTGTGGAAGGAGCCGTCCTTCATCACGCCCAGCAGGCGGTCGGCGTCCTGCAGGATGGAGACATCCATGAGCGGGTCGCCGCCGACCAGCAGAATATCGGCCAGATAGCCTTCCTTGATCTGGCCAAGCTCATTGCCCATCATCATGATCTCGCCGCCCAGCTTGGTCGCCGAGACGAGCGCCTCCATCGGCGTGAAGCCGAGCAGGTTGACGAAATACTCCAGGTCGCGGGCATTGTTACCGATCGGGTTCCAGGCAAAGCCGTAATCCCCTCCCGGAAGCACGCGCACGCCGCGCTTTTTCAGCTCCTTCATCGATTCGATGCCGCGTTCGAGTTCACGGCGGATGCCGAGATTAGCGGCGATTTCCTCGGTGATGCCCCAGTCGGAGGCTTCATAGAGCGTGGTGTATTGGATGCCGAGGGTGGGGGCGACGAAGATGCGGTCCTTCTCCGCCTCCAGCATGTCCTTGGCTTCCTCGTCCAGCAGCGTGGCGTGGTAGATGATCTCGACGCCGTTGCGCAGGCACATCTTGACGGACTCAGCGCTCCGGCAATGGCCGGCGACGCGCTTCTCGCGCGAGCGCGCGACCTCGCAGACGGCCTTGACCTCCTCCTCGTTCATCACCGTGTGATGCGCGCGCGCAACCGGGACGAACTCGTCGCCGGACGGGTTGATCTTGATGGTGTCCACGCCTTCGCGGCACATCTGGCGGCAGACGCGGCGGAACTCGTCGGGGCCGTCGCAGACGATGCCGAAGGTGTCGCGCTCCATATGCCAGAGATTGACGTCGCCGAGGCCGCCCGAGACGGTGAGCTCCGGCGTCGCCGCCAGCATGCGCGGGCCCGGAATATCGCCCGCCTCGATGGCGTTGCGGATGACGACATCGAGGCGCGGTTTCGCGGCCGCCGCGCTGCATCCGCTGGTGAAGCCTTGGTCGAGGAATTTGCGGGCGTTCATCATCGCCCGGAGCGTGTGCTCCTCGGGCGGGATGAAGCCCAGCGCTTCCAGCGTGTCGGTGTCGCAGAAGGACACATGCATGTGGGACTCGATGAGGCCGGGCATCAGGGTGGCGCCGCTGGCGTCGATCCTGCGGGCGTCGCCGCCGCCCGCCTGTTCGCCGTCCCGGGCGATCTTCCTGATGCGGTTGCCGTCGACCAGAACGTCGCCGATAAACGGCTCCGCGCCGCTGCCGTCGATGATCCGTGCATTGGTGAACAGGGTTTTCGTCATGGGGTGTCTCCTCGGGGTCCGCTCCATCCGCGCCGGGCTCAGCCGAGCGCTCCGCCCGCCCGGAGTGCAATCCACCCCATGATAGGTCCGCCGCCCGGCGTCATGCAATATCCGGGTGGCGCTCCGGAGTCGCCGGCCTGTATAGAATGTGTCCCTTCGAATGGGGCGGGTGGAAGTCAGGTAACGCGAACCGCAAATCAGGACCACGACCTCTGCCCGGAAGGGCTTGCGAGCCTGGGCGCACCGTGCTTAGCATTATGCTCTCGGACTTCGGGTCAAGGATGCGCAACGGGTGTCTGACATGCATGAATTGTTGAATTCAACCCTCCCCCCTCCCCGCAGATTAGCTGAACGGCCGCGACAAAGGCGCAGCGGCGCCGGCATTGCGCCACTCGCCTTGGCTGCCGCATTGCTTGCTGCCGGTTGTCAGACGACCGGAGTAGAGAACGCTGCCGGCACACCGACTGCCTATCAGGACACGCGCACGGCGGGTCTGGTCCGGGGCACCGGCATCGAATCCCAGGATATCGCCAGCATGGTGGACAAGATGGTCCGCCACATGTTGGCCAACCCGGTGCTCGCGAATGCGCCTACGCCGCCGCGCGTGATCGTGGATGCGGCCTATTTCGAGAACCAGAGCTCTCAGCGCCTCAACAAGAATGTGCTGATCGACCAGTTGGCGACGCAGCTCCAGATCGCCGCCAATGGCCGCCTTCTGTTCGTGAATCGCGAAATGGCCGACATGATCGAGAAGGAGCGCCAGCTCAAAAGGGCGGGCAAGACCGACGCCGGCACCACCGGGCTCACGCGGGCGGTCGCCGGCGCCGACTATCGACTCAACGGGCGTATTACCTCGCTTGACGCCCGAACTTCGGGCGGCGCAGCGGAGCGCTTGATGAATATCGTGTTCCGAATGACCGATCTCGAGAACGGGACCAACGTCTGGGCCAATCAATACAGCTTCAAGAAGGCTGGCCGGGACCACGTAGTCTATCGGTAACCCGGCTGATCTTGTGGAACCGGCTGGAAATATTTTCTGACAACGGGAGTATATCGTGAAGAAATCTCTTCTTTCCACTTGCGCGGCGGCACTCGTTCTCGGCGGCTGCATGGCGACGGCGCCCGAGGTGGACCCAAGCGCGGTGCAGGCTTATCTGGCCGACAAGCCTGCCGAGACGCAGAAGCTGTTCTCGAAGGTAATGACGGAAGGCGAACGCAACCGCGTGTTGAACCTGCTGCGCGCAGGTCTGGCTTCGATGGAACGCGGCCACAATGCGGTTGCGGCAAGCGCGTTCGATGAGGCCCTGCTGACGATCGAGACAATGTATGGCGGCAGCGAGAAAGCAGAGCAGGTGCGCAGCAACTTCACGGCGGAGGATCGCAAAATCTATCGCGGTGAACCTTATGAGCGCGCGATGGCGTTCTACTACCGCGGCATCCTCTATCTCATGGAGGGGGACTACGAAAATGCCCGCGCCAGCTTCCGGTCCGGCATTCTCCAGGACACGCTGGCGGAGCAGGAGCAGTTTCAACAGGACTTTGCGCTTCTCGAGTTCCTGGAAGGCTGGTCTTCGCAATGCAACGGAAACAAGGGCCTGGCGGCGGAAGCCTTCGCCCTTGCGACAGAGCATGATGCGTCGGTGAAAGTCCCCGGCGCGCAGGACAACCTGCTGGTGCTGGCCGACGTCGGCCATGCGCCGGTCAAATACGCCGAGGGCGAACACCGGGAACTGTTGAAGGTCAAGGGGAACAGCAAGAGATACAGCCCCGATTCGGCATATCGATTGAACGGCGCAGCGGTAAGTCTCCCGAACCGGGAAAGCGTGCTCCGGCAAGCGAAGACCCGAGGCGGCCGTGAGTTTGATGCAATCCTGGAAGGCAAGGCGCAGTTCAAGGATGACATGGAAACCACCTCCGAGGCGGCGAGCGCCGTTGCGCAGGCCGGGCTCGGAGTCGGTATGGCGGGCCTTGCAAGCGGCAATGAGGATCTGGCCCAGGTGGGCGGAGGCATGGCTGCGGTAGGCGGCCTCGTCTCACTGTTTGCGGGCATGGCTGCCGAGGCGACGAAGCCGGAGGCTGACATCCGCCAATGGGATAACCTGCCTGAAACCGTCCTCTACGGTGCCTATCGGGTCGATCCGCAAGCGGGGGTATCAGGCGTCTCGCACCTGCCGGGCACGGTGCGCGAGGGTGGAGATGAGCGTTGCCGGGTTGCATGGGTCCGACATCCAGCGACGCCGCTCTGACACCATCATCCGGACAGGGAGGCTGAGAGATATGGCGGGCAGTAAGATTTCGGGAGTTCTGGCAGCCGGGCTTCTGACCTTGGCGTTGGCGGCATGCGGGCCGTCGGCCCGAGTGGTGCCGGGGCCGCAATGCGACTTCCGCGCTGTCAATGCTCAGGGGCCGGCCCAAGGGCCTGTGCTGGTGCCTCAGGTGCCGGGGGCCGCCGAGGTGATGCCGCTGAATGCCGTCAACATTACCGACGCTGCGATCACCAACAAGATTGTCGTGCAATCGACCAATGCGCGCCGGGAAGCGAACGGCGACATTGCTGTGTTCGCCCGCCTGGTCAACTGCACCGATTATCCGTTGCAGCTTGAGGCCCGGACGCATTTCCTTGATGGCGGGCAGACAGATGCGGAGCCAGTTACGGCATGGAGCCGCCTGTATTTGCCGCCGCACAGCCTCGCCGGATACACGACGCGCTCAACGGCAGGGCTGACGGTCGAAAGCTATCTGATCGAGGTCCGGGAGGGTCGGTGATGGTCAGCCGCGCCATTGCAGCGCTGCTCGCTGCCGCCGGCCTGGCGGCATCGGCGGCGGAGGGAGCGGCGCAGAACCAGACACGCCCGCTCTACCGGGACGAACCGCGGTCTGTTTACCGGCAGGGGCAGCCGCCGGTGCTGACACCGCCGCCCGCTCCCGCCGCGCCGGTTGTCGTGGAGGTTCCGGTGCCCTCCCCGCAGGTGCGGGCTGCGTTTGCCCGCGCCTACCGCCGCGCCGGCTCGCCGCGTCTGGCGGTGTTCTGGAATCGGGTTTTCAGCGACGGGTTGCGCGACATGGCGGCTGACAGGCGGGTCGTTGTCGAGGAATCCAGCGCCATTGCCTCGGGCGGTGCGGAGAAGGTGTTTTCGGATCGACAGATGGATCGGACGGAGGTGAGAGCCGAGACGCGGCGCGCCGACGATGCTCGCGCTTCACCGGTTTCCGAGATCGGCGAGTTCCGTTTTCAAGCCGGTTATCTCCAGCCGCTTATCGAGGAAGGCGCGCGGGTGATCGACCGCGCCACCATCATGCGGCTCACTGATGCGGCGCGCCGGCTGGCGGATTCGGCAGTACCGGTGGACGACAGGCAATTGATCGAAGTCGCCGCGCTGAACGACCACGCCGACCTCCTGGTCCAGATCGCATTGTCTCCCTCTTCCGAGTCGGCGACCGGCGCGTTCTTTCATGTCTCCATTCTCGAAGTCGGGACCGGTCGCATTCGGGCGAGCTTTTTCCATGAGGGGACCTTCCCAAAGCCGGCAAGGCCGCCGCCAGGGAAAACCTGGAAAGCGGTTCGGGGCGGGTATGTACTGGTGACGGAGGAGCGGCCGGAACCGAAGCGGCCCAAAGTCGATCTTGAGCGCATGGGCCGCGTGCTTGCCGAGCAGACGATGACTGCTCTGTCGCGGCTATAGGGCCGGAAGGAGGCAAACCGATGACCAAGTTTGGCATGGCTGCAGCGGCGGTGCTCATTCTCGGAGGCTGCGTTTCGGACAGTGCAGGGCCGCGGCAGGGAGTCGGCGCGCTCGCGGGCGCTGTCGGCGGCGCGTTTCTGGGCGATAATGTCGGCAAGGGCAGAGGCCGCACCCTGGCCACCGCGGCGGGCGCGCTCGCCGGCTATGCGATCGGGAGCGATGTAGGGCGCAGCCTCGACCGCGCCAACGCTCTGCATGAAGCCCGCGGCCGCGCTCCGGCAGGGCACAGCCAACAGACGCCGGTTGCGGGCTTCACGCCTCCGCCGGCCGCCGGGACGGCCTGGGGCGCGCGGCCGCACGCGCACGGTGGTGGCGGGACAATTCGCGATGCCCGCGACTGCCGTACTCTGGACGAAGGCAATCTTCGACCCTCTTACGCCTGCCGCAACAGCGCCGGACAGTGGTTCATCCTGCAATAGGCTCAGATCATCCGGACGTTACGCCAACGATCATTGATTGAAACCTGTTCCGACTGCCGTTGGGAAACTCTTCCCCCGCCCGCGGAAAAGCCAAGCGGAAGGAAAGCATAACGAAGCGCTTCCAAGCATCAATCCCGCATTGGGCGCCATGGCATTACAACTCGAGGCTGTCGGTCATACTCGGCGCACAGAGGGCAAGGAGACAGCCAGTGCTTCAAACCGACTCACCATGCGTTTGGGCGGCTTTGGCAGGGTTTCCGTTTGTCGCACCTGTCGCCTGACAACTACGTGCTCCAAGACGAAGCCGCATGCAAATCAGAGTCGGGATTATTTGTCTTTACGCACTTTGAACACTTTGCAAGTGGCTATGTCTCTCGCCGTATATTTGTGTTGTCGTTCACAGTTGTTGGAGTGCTGAATAAAACTTCCCGGAGGTTGAAAGTTTTCGAGGCAGTTTTCATAAGCCCGTCTGGCTTTCCGAATCTCGCGGGCATTCGCAGCAAAATCGCACACCTTTTCCTTTTTTTCATTGCTCTTGTTCTCGAACGGACTGGGAAAGGACAAGGGCGGTAGCTCGCCTAACCCGCCGCTTATGTACTGCTGCTGACGTCTCGCGGTCGCATGGGCTGCCTGTTGCTGTTGTTGTCTGGCAACTCGTCGTCTTTCGGCTTCTTGCGCTGCCCGCCGCATTTCGGCCTGTTGCTGTTCCCACCGCCTCTGCATTTCCTGAGCGGTGCGGGCGGCTTCCCGATCCTGCTGCTGTTTCCAGCTCGAATAAATCTCGATGTTCTTTTGCAAGCTACGTTGAAACCCGTCGGCGAACGCCTTGCGCTGTTCCCGCCGCATCCTGGCCGCCCGCTCGGCCTCGGCTG
This sequence comes from Alphaproteobacteria bacterium, assembly GCA_965200785.1. Taxonomy (GTDB): domain Bacteria; phylum Pseudomonadota; class Alphaproteobacteria; order Bin95; family Bin95; genus Bin95. The sequence continues at coordinate 1,213,380 of CBDAVA010000003.1, forward strand.
CCTGCGCCGCTCGGTAACGCTGCTGGGCTGCCGCATGTCGTTCCCGGTTGGCTGCTTCCTCCCTCGCCCGCTCGGCATTGGCGCGGGCTTTTTCGTCGGCTGCTTTCCGGTCATCCAGTTGATCTTGGGCTTTGCGCCGATCCTCTCCCATGCGCCTGATTTCGGCTCTGTCTTTCTGGAGCTGCTCATTCTGCTTCCGGTCCATATTGTTTAAATGACCGACGATCAGAGGTTCAGCACCGAACTTGTAGAGCACCGTTCCTACCGTCTGGCTCATGTCAAACATATCCACCACCCGGCCGGCAGGCCCGGCGAGGCGCAAGCCCTGCTTGATCGGCTTCGCCCACCGCTTCCTCGCTTTCCATGCCGCCTTACCAAACTTCTTCGACTTCTCCAGCAAGCCCCAAGCCTTCCGGCCGCCCTTCTCCGCACCCTTCATGGCTGCGTCCGCCGCCTTGTCGGCCAAGTTGTCGTTTACCTTCCCGACTTCGTGTTCCACGGCCCTTCGCTTGTTCGCGGCGCTCCGCATTTGGCGCAGGGCGTCCGGGGTCGGCGTCTCCGCCACAGGCAGGTCGGCGTCGCGCAGGAATGATTGATAGGCCTCCGCTGTGCGCCGACCCCATATCCCGTCAGCCGGCCCGGGCCGGTAACCAAGCGAGGTCAGCAGCGTCTGCACCTCCCGGGTCGCGTCCGGGGAAGGCACGCTGTTGCCGCTGCCCCCAACCGAGGCGCTCGTGGCTGCAGCGCCGGCGGGCTTCCAAGCGGTGGCGCCGGCTTGCGCCGTCGCTACCTGCTCCCTGGTCATCTGCGCCGTCAGGGCGCTGCGCGCAGCCGCTGCCTCGGCCGACCCCTGCGCCGCCGCGAGGTTGAACCACATATGCGCCTGCACAAAGTTCTGCGGCGCGCCAAGGCCTTGTTCATACAGCCGGCCCAGCGCCAGCATTGCGCGGGCGTCGCCGGCATTCGCCGCCGCACGCCATTCGGCCAGCGCCTCAGCGTGTCGCCCGGCGTCCCAGGCTTTCTGCCCCTCCGGATAGCCCGCCGCCGCCGGCGCTGCCCACATGGCCACCAGCGCCGCCAAAACCGCCGCTCGCCCGATGCCGAAACGCTGCATCACACCCTCCGCAGCAATGTACATCCGCTTGCATCATTATACCTGTCCCGGCATTCGCAATCGATCTGGATGAGGGCAGTCTTCGACCCTTCTACGCCTGCCGCAACAGCGCCGGACAGTGGTTCATCCTGCAATAGGCGTGGGTTCACTGGCTACCGCCGGTGCGCGGCGCCATCGCGGCCCTGCAGGGTCAGATTGCGTCGTAGTCGAGCACGACCTCGTGCGTCAGCGGCCGGGACTGGCAGGTGAGGACGAAGCCGGCTTCCAGTTCCCAGGGCTCCAGCGAATAGTTGCGCGCCATATCGACCCGGCCGGCGACGAGCCGCGCCCGGCAGGTGCAGCACATGCCGCCCTTGCAGGAAAAGGGCAGGTCGAGGCCGTGGCGGCGGCCGGCATCGACAATGCTCTCGCCGTCATAGTCCATCGGGAAGCTGCGTCTGGCGCCGTCCAGCACCACGGCGACCGCGGCCTTGCCGGCAGGCCGCGCCGAAGCGGGCGCCGCCGGGGGCGCTGCGGTCTGCCCCGGATTGCCGGTGAACCGTTCGGTCCGGATGCGCCTTGCCGGCATCCCCGCGCCAACAAGCGCATCCCGCACCGTTTCCGCCATGGCGCCCGGCCCGCAGATGAGCGCCTCGTCCAGGGTTTCCACCGGGCCGAACGCCTCCATGAGCGCGCGCGTCCTCTCTCCATCAATGCGGCCGAGGCAGAGCGGCACCTCCTGGTCCTCGCCGGAAAGGATATGGAGCACCGAGAAGCGGCCCAGATGGCGGCTCTTCAGATCGTCCAGCGCATCGCGGAAGATCACCCCGTCTGCCGTCCGGTTGCCGTAGAACAGCAACACCTCGCTGGCCGGCTCAGACGCGAGCACGGTGCGCGCGACCGAGATCACCGGCGTAATGCCGCTGCCGGCCGCGAACAGCGCATAACGTCCGGCGGCGCCCGGCTGCAGCGGGTGATGGAAACGCCCGTTCGGCGTCATGACGGAGAGCCTCTCTCCCGCCATGAGGCTGCGATTGATCCAGCCCGAGAAACGCCCGTCCGGCACGGCCTTGACAGCGATGCGCAGCTCGCCCTCGTCCCGCCCGGAACAGATCGAATAGGACCGCCTGAGCTCTTCCCCGTCGAAAACACGGCGGAGCGTCAGATACTGGCCCTGCACGAACCGGTAGGCTTCGGCCAGGGTCGCCGGCACCTCGAACGCCACGGACACGCAGTCCGGCGTTTCCCGGCGGACTTCGGCAACCACCAGGTCGTGGAAGCGGGCCGGCGTCAATGGCACTTGAAACGCTCGAACGGCTCGCGGCAGCCGAGGCAGCGCCACAGCGCCTTGCAGGGCGTCGATCCGAACCGGCTGATCTCCTCCACAGCCCCGCCGCCGCAATGCGGACACGCAACGGGTCCGCGCGAAGGCGGCGCGATCCCCGCGGCTGCGAGCCTGGCCTTGCCGGCTTCAGACATCCAGTCGGTCGTCCAGGCCGGCGACAGACAGGTCTCCACAACCGCATCCGCAAATCCGGCGCCGGCAAGTGCGGTTTCGACATCGCGGCGGATCGTTTCACTGGCCGGACAGCCGCTATAGGTCGGCGTCAGCCGCACGACCAGCCGGCCGCCTTCCTCAACCGCCTCGCGCACCAGGCCTAGGTCTCCGACGGTCAGAACCGGGATCTCCGGGTCCGGCACCGCTTCCGCGAGCCGGCGCGCCTCGTCCGCGCGGCTCACCATTGCGCTCCCGGATAGGCGCGCGGGAGGAACTGGAGCTCCGCCAGCAAGTGGCCCAGATGCTCGCTGTGCCGGCCATGCCGCCCGCCGCGCCGGACGCCGGCGCCTTCCGGCGGCGTCAACCCCGCCCTCTCCAGAACGGCCCCGACCCGGGCCTGCCACGGCGCGCGCAGCGCCGGCGGCGCGACAGCGACACCCTCCGCCGCCAGCGCCGTTTCCAGATCGTCGGCCTCGAATATCTCGCCGGCATAGGGCCAGAGCGCGTCGAGGCCCGCCTGGGCGCGGGCGTGGCTCTCCGCCGTGCCGTCGCCCATGCGGACCACCCAGGCGGCGCTCTGCTCGACATGATATGCGGCTTCCTTGGCGGCCTTGCCGGCAATGCCGGCCAGCCCCGCATCGCGCGAGCAGGAGAGGCGGGGATACAACTCGGCGGTATAGGCGTCGAACAGGAACTGGCGCATCATTGTCTGCGCGAAATCGCCGTTCGGCTGCTCCACCAGAAGCAGATTGGTAAAATCCAGCACATCCCGGCCATAGGCGAGGGCGTCCTCGTCCCGGCCCTTGTCCTCCTGGTCCCCGGCATGGGAAAGCAGCAGCCGCGCCTGCCCGAGCAGATCGAGCGCCACATTGGCGAGCGCAATGTCCTCCTCCAGCTCCGGCCCGTGCCCGACCCATTCCGAGAGGCGGTGGCTCAGAATGAGCGCATCGTCGCCGAGACGGAGCGCATAGGCGGCGAGCGCCGGGTCCGCCATCACATATTCTCTACATCGTCGGGGAGTTCGTAAAAGCTCGGGTGGCGATAGATCTTCGACATCGCCGGTTCGAACAGCATGTCCCTGTCGGACGGATCGGAGGCGGCAATGCTCTCGGAGGCGACGACCCAGATGCTCGCGCCCTCGCCGCGCCGGGTATAGACATCGCGGGCGCGCGCCAGCGCCATGTCAGCATCGGCGGCGTGCAGCGAGCCGCAATGGCGGTGATGCAGCCCCGTGCGGGCGCGAATGAACACCTCGAACAGCGGCCAGTCCCGCGCCTGCTGTTCCGCCCCGCCGTCTTCGGACATGCCCGCCGTCCGCCCGCCGCTATTCGGCCGCAGCCGCCAGGCCGGCGCCGGGCCGCTGCTTGCGCGCATGGGCCAGCGCGGCCTCCCGCACCCAGGCGCCTTCCGCATGCGCCTTGCGGCGCGCAGCGAGGCGTTCGCGGTTGCACGGGCCATTGCCGGCGAGAACCTGGTTGAACTCCTCCCAGTCGATCTCACCGAAGCGCCAGTGGCCGCTCTCTTCGTCATAACAGAGGTCCGGGTCCGGCGGCTCCAGGCCGATCAGATGCGCCTGCGGCACCGCGGCATCCACGAATTTCTGCCGAAGCTCGTCATTGGTAAAGCGCTTGATCTTCCAGCGCATGGAGCGCGCGGTATGGGGCGAATCCGTATCGGACGGGCCGAACATCATCAGCGAGGGCCACCACCAGCGGTTGAGCGCGTCCTGCGCCATGCGCTTCTGCGCCGCCGTCCCCCGGGCGAGGCGGGTCATCGCCTCATAGCCCTGGCGCTGGTGGAAGCTTTCTTCCTTGCAGATGCGGATCATGGCGCGCGCATAGGGGCCGTAGGAACAGCGGCACAGCGGGATCTGGTTCATGATCGCCGCGCCGTCCACCAGCCAGCCGACCGCGCCGATATCCGCCCAGGTGATCGTGGGGTAGTTGAAAATCGACGAATAGCGCGACCGGCCCTCCAGCAGGCGGTCCACCATCTCCGCCCGCGAGACGCCGAGCGTCTCCGCGGCGGCGTAAAGGTAGAGGCCGTGGCCGCCCTCGTCCTGAACCTTGGCCAGCAGGATCGCCTTGCGGCGCAGGCTCGGCGCGCGGGTCAGCCAGTTACCTTCCGGCAGCATCCCGACGATCTCGGAATGGGCGTGCTGGGAAATCTGGCGGATCAGGGTTTGCCGGTAGGCCTCCGGCATCCAGTCATTCGGCTCGATCTTCTCCTCGCGGTCGATCTTCGCCTGGAAGCGGGCGAGCAGCCCGGCATCTTCGATTCCACCGTCTTCGACGGCCCGGTTGAGACCCTGTGTGTACATGGACTGCAATGTGGGGCCGGACGGCTGGTTTGTCGAGGCAAAAACGCCGGCTGGAGGCAGTGCAAAACGCCGTTTTCCCCGGCGTCCCTCTTTCACCGACCCGGGTCGTGTCCCCGTTTGACATTCGCGTTCCTCTGGCAGATTGAGCCAGGGGCTTGAGAGGCCCAACCCTCCGCTCCGAACGCCCCGGCGCCGCCCCGAACTCCCCGGCGCCACCCCGGCCCCCCTGTTGTCGCCCCGGACCCCCTACTGTCGCCCCGGCCCTGAGCCGGGGCCCAGCCTCCGATCCTTCCGCAGGGCCGAAACGGCGGAGGATGGACCCCGGCGCTCCGCTCTGCTCCGGCCGGGGAGACGACAAGGGAGGCGATAGAAGCGGCGCGGCGCGGAGGCGCGTTCCGAAAAACCCGCCAGCACGGGCCTTCGTTGCAAACTGAGGCACCACCCCGGGATATATCAGGGCAATGGCGTCTGGCCGGTCACCCGAGTGATGACGCCCACAGCATCGGACAGCGAACCGCCCCGCCCCGCCGATTCCATGCGAAAGGGCTGCCCGTGCCAGGAAGCGCCCTCCGCTTCCTGATCTTCAGTCTGGAGAGCCCGGGAACAGGAGGCCGGTATCTCCGCTTCCGGATGCTGGATTCGGGGCATTTGGCTCACTTGCTACACGCGGAGCGGGGACACGCTGTCCCGCCATAAGGAAAACAGGATCGAACATAGCGAGCCGGCGCGCCATGATACGCGCCGCTTCCGGATTGCTGTCCACCAGCACCGCCTGTCTGCCGGCGCGGAGGGCCGCCTCGCCGGTCGTGCCGCTGCCGGCGAAGAAATCGAGCACGCGGTCGCCCGGATTGGAGTGCACGCGCACGATTCGGTTCAGGACGGCGAGCGGCTTCTGCGTCGGGTAGCCGGTCTTTTCCTTGCCGTTCGGGCTGACGATCGTCTGCCACCACACATCGGTCGGCGTCTTGCCGCGCGCGGCCTTCACCGGCCCCACAAGGCCCGGCGCCATATAGGGGATGCGGTCTATGTCGTCATAGCGATAGGTGTAGGCCGCCGGGTTCTTCGCATACCAGAGGATGTTGTCATGCTTGGCGGACCAGCGCCGCTTCGACCGCGCGCCGTAATCATAGGCCCACACGATCTCGTTGATGAAGCTCTCGCGCCCGAAGAGTTGGTCCAGCAGCACCTTGCAGTAGTGGGACTCCCGATAGTCGATATGGAGGAAGAAGGAGCCTTGGGGCGCAAGCAGCCGGCGGGCCTCCCGCAACCGGGGTTCGATGAAGGCCGTGAAGTCGTCGAAGCTGTCGTTCCAGGAGGAGGCGCCGAGGCGGATTGTCCGGTAGCGCCGCCCCTGAAAGCCGGTCCGGTCGCCCTGCTCGTCGCGAATCGTCCGGAGCCGTGTGCGCGTCTGGGCGCGGCCGGTATTGAAGGGCGGGTCGATATAGATGAGGTCGAAGCTCTCGTCCCGGAAGCGGGAGAGCGCCTCCAGATTGTCGCCCAGGTGGATTTCGAGTTTCGGCGATGCGGCGGGCGCAGCCATTACGCCGCGCGTGCGAGGCGCCCGGGCAGGGCGCCGGTCGCCTCGCCCTCCTGGAAGGTGACTTCGCCGGCGCAGACCGTCGCCGCATAGCCTTCCGCCCGCTGCACCAGCCGGCGTCCGCCCGCGGGCAGGTCGTGCGCCATCACCGGCGGCCTTAGGGCGAGACGGTTGAAGTCAATGATGTTGATGTCGGCGCGCAGGCCGGCTTTCAGGCGCCCCCGGTCGGAGAAGCCGTAAAGCGCCGCCGTGTCGGCCGTCTGCGCCTTCACCAGCCAGGGCAGGGGGAAGCCGGGGCCCCGCCGGCGGTCGCGGCCCCAATGGGTCAGCACATAGGTCGGGATGCTGGCATCCGAGATCAGCCCGCAATGCGCGCCGCCGTCGCCGAGGCCGAGCACGGTCCGGGGATGCGCCATCATCCGCCGGATGTCGGCATGGTCGAGGCGGCTGTAGTTCACAAACGGGAAGAACAGCAGCTCCCGCCCGCCGCGCTCCAGCATCCGGTCCAGCACCAGTTCGCGCGGGTCCAGGCCCCGGCGCTCCGCCTCGGCGAGCACCGAGGTCTCCGGGGCCGGCTCGTAATCGGGCGGGTCGCCGAGCGCGAACATCTTGTGGAAGCCGCCGGTGACATCCTGCATCAGCCGGCTGCGGTGGTTGCGGCGCTCGCCCAGCAGCCGGGCGCGGAAGTCGACCCGGCGCAGGATCAGGGCCCGCTCGTCCAGCGGCAGATGCGCGATTTCGCGATAGGCGGGCATGGTGGAGAAGGGGTGCAGCGAGGCCGAGAGGCCGAGCATGAGCCCGACCGGCCTTGCCGCCACCTGGGCGTGCAGCGCCACGCCGTCGGCGGCGGCCTCCTCCAGATAGCCGAGCACGCTCTCCCACTGGTCCGGCCGCTCGTCGCGCTGCACCACGGTCAGCCAGCTGCGCCCCCGCGCCCGCTCGGCCATGCGGCGCAGCAGGCCCAGTTCATACGCTTCCTCGTCGAGGTCCGAGATCCAGCCGAGGGTCCGCCCGCCGACGGCGCCCGCGGCGTCGGCCAGCCCCAGCAATTCGCGCTCTTCGGCGAAGGCGCCCGGCACGCGGTCGCCGTCGGCCGTCAGATGCGCAATGGTGCGCGTGGTCGTGAAGCCGCGCGCACCTGCCAGCAGCGCTTCCCGGACAATGTCCGCCATGATGCGGACATCCTCCTCCTCCGCCGGTTCGTTGGCGATGCCGCGTTTGCCCATCGCATAGGCCCGGACCGCGCAATGCGGCACCTGCGCGGCGACATCCAGCGTGCGCGGGCGCGCATCCAACGCATCGAGATATTCTGGGAAGGTCTCCCACTCCCAGCTCAACCCCTCGGCGAGCGCCGCGCCGGGAATGTCCTCCACGCCCTCCATCATGCGGATCAGGCTGTGATGCGCATCCGGCCGGGCGGGCGCGAAACCGACGCCGCAATTGCCCATCACGACCGTGGTCACGCCGTGCCAGCTCGAGGGCGCAAGCTCGCTGTCCCAGGTCGCCTGCCCGTCATAATGGGTGTGGACATCGACGAAGCCCGGCGTCACCAGCGCGCCCGCGGCGTCGAGCTCGCGCCGGCCCGGCGCGGCCTTGCCGCCGGCCTGGACGATGCGTCCGCTATCGACGGCAATATCGCCGGAGAACGGCTCGGCGCCGCTGCCATCCATGATCGTTCCGCCGCGAATGACCAGATCGTGCATGAGGGCGCGCCTCCTTCAACCGTAGAATGCCTCGAATGCCGCGCCGACACGCTCGACATCCTCGGGCTCGAGATCCTTGTGCAGCACCAGCCGGGTCTGCGGCCCCGGCGTTGCGACGGCAATATTGCGCGCCGCGAGATGGGTCTGCAGCGCCGCGCCGCCCGGCAGATTGGCATAGACCATATTGGTCGAGACCCGCTGCACCTCGACCACCGGCGCGAGGCGCCGGCCAAGCGCCTCGGCGAGCGCATGGTCCTCGGCCAGGCGTTCGACATGGGCGTCGAGCGCATACAGGCCGGCGGCGGCGAGCACCCCGGACTGGCGCATACCGCCGCCCAGCATCTTTCGCAGCCGCCGCCCGCGCGCGATGAACTCCCGGCTGCCGGCGAGCACGGTGCCGGCCGGCGCGCCCAGCCCCTTGGAGAGGCAGAGCGACACGGAGTCGGCGCCCTCGGCCAGCGCTGCCGGCGTCTTGCCCGTGGCGACGGCGGCGTTCAGCAGCCGGGCGCCGTCGAGATGCAACCGAAGCCCGTGCCCGCGCGCCAGCGCGGCGGCTTCGGCGACATAGCCCTCCGGCATGACGCGGCCGGACACGGTGTTTTCCAGCGCGATCAGCCGGAGCACGGGGCGGTGGAAGTCATCCGGGCGAATCGCGGCGCGGAGCCGGTCGATCGGCACGGCGCCGTCGGCCCCGACGGGAAGCGGAATGGGCACGATGCTGCCAAGCACCGCGGCCCCGCCCGCCTCCGCGGCGACCGTGTGGTAGATGTCGCCGGTGAGGAAGGCGTCGCCCCGCCCGCAATGGCTCATCAGCGCCGTCAGGTTAGACTGCGTGCCGGAAGGCAGGAACAATCCCGCTTCCAGCCCCAGCATGGCCGCCACGCGCGCCTCCAGCCGGGCCACGGTCGGGTCCTCGCCATGCACATCGTCGCCGACCTCGGCTTCCGCCATGACCTTGCGCATGGCCGGCGTCGGCCGGGTTACGGTGTCGCTGCGCAGGTCGATCCGGCGATTGGCGCCTTCCATGCCGCCTCCGTCCATATCAGGCTGCCTCCCGGCGGCCGAGCCAGCGGTCAAGAGCAGCGAGCGCGCGGGCCGCATAGGCGCGCTTCCGCTCCCGGCCCCGGAACCGCCCTTCGAGCGGCGGGAAGAGACCGAAATTGACATTCATCGGCTGATAGGCGCCGGCGGCCTCCGGCCGGGGGCCGGTGACATGGGCCAGCAATGCGCCCAGGGCGGTCTCGGCGGGCGGCGGCTCGGCCTCGCCGGCGGCGAAGCGTCCGGCCAGCAGGCCGAGCGCGGCGCTCTCGACATAGCCTTCCACGCCTGCGATCTGGCCGGCGAAACGCAGATGCGGCGCCGTCCGCAGGCGCAACTGGCCGTCCAGCAGGGCCGGCGCGTCGATGAAGCTGTTGCGGTGAATGCCGCCGAGACGCGCGAACCGCGCCCCTTCCAGCCCCGGAACCATGCGGAAGACGCGCGCCTGCTCGGCATGGCGCATCTTGGTCTGGAAGCCGACGATATTGTAGAGCGTGCCGAGCGCGTTGTCCCGGCGGAGCTGCATGACGGCATGGGGCCGCCGCCCGGTGCGCGGGTCGGTCAGCCCCACCGGCTTCATCGGGCCGAAGCGCAGCGTTTCCGGCCCGCGCGCCGCCATCACCTCCACCGGAAGACAGCCCTCGAACCAGGGCGTGAGCGCCTCCCACTCCCTGAACTGGATCCGGTCCGCCTCCAGAAGCGCCTGGACGAAGGCGTTGTAGCCGTCCTCGTCCAGCGGGCAATTGATATAGTCCGCGCCGCTGCCGCCCGGCCCCGGCTTGTCATAGCGGGACTGGAACCATGCGGCGCCGAAGTCGATGGAATCGAAATGGATGATGGGCGCAATGGCGTCGAAAAAGGCAAGCGCCTCCCGCCCGGTGAGCGCCTGCACCGCCTCTGCAAGCGCCCCGTCGGTGAGCGGCCCGGTGGCGACAATGGCGTCCGCGTCCTCCGGCAGCCGGTCGATGCGCCGGCGTTCCAGCGTGATGAGCGGCGCGGCCTCGATTGCGGCCGTGACGGCGCCGGCGAACGCCTCCCGGTCCACGGCGAGCGCGCCGCCTGCCGGCAGGCGGGTGCGGTCTGCGGCCGCCATGACGAGCGAGCCCGCGCGCCGCATTTCCTCATGCAGCAGGCCGACGGCGTTGTGTTCCGCGTCGTCGGAACGGAAGGAGTTGGAGCAGACCAGCTCGGCGAGCTGGTCCGTCTTGTGCGCCGCCGTGGTCGTCTCGGGGCGCATTTCGCACAGAACCGAGCGCATCCCGCGCTGCGCAAGCTGCCAGCACGCCTCCGCGCCGGCAAGCCCGCCGCCGATGACCCGGACCGGAGCGTTCGTAAAGGCAGCCATGACCCCCTTATAGCGCGGCCCCGCCCCACCGCATAACCCGGCCTGCCGGCCGGCGCCCGCGGCGAAGCGGGGCGCGGCCGCGCGGGGTCGCAGTAACCGGCTCCGAAGCGCTGGCGGCGCACACTTCCGGCAAGAGCGGCGGCACATGGCAAGGTCTCGGGCACGGCGGCCTATCGGCGTCGATGTCGGCGGCGCCGAAACGGAATAAGCCCACCGGACAAGTCAATTTATTGCCAACATTCCTGACAAATTGATTGCGCGCGGCCGGAGGAGAATGCAGTATATCCATCCCCCCTCCAACCTGTAAGGAGAACGCCCATGGAGATGCAGCAAACGGCGTCCGAAATGCGCCGACACATTATCGACAAGGCCAGCATGGACATCGAGTTTCGCCAGAGCTTGATGGCCGATCCGCGAAGCGCGATCGAAAGCGAGCTTGATGTTGTCCTGCCGGAAGATGTGTCGATCTCGGTGGTCGAGGAATCGGAGACTGAGACCTATCTGGTGATTCCCCCCACGCCGATTCTCTCCGAGAGCGACCTTGAGCAGATCGCTGGCGGCTGCAAGAGTTTTACACCCTGGTACTGTTCGTGAATGAATGGTCGCTCGCTTGACGGCTTCCTGAGCGCGATCCAGCCCGAGATCCCGACCGCGTTGCTGTCGGGCTCGGGCATGGAACGTGTCTCGAGATGTGCAAGCAAGCTTCCTCTCGCCGCGGCGATTTACTCGTTCGGTTTCGAGCTTCGACTGGATGAAGCCGAGCCGGCGGCCGATCTTGCCGTCGCCGTGTTCCCGGGCTCGAGCGTGGCGGCGCATTTCCGCCGGCTTGGAGAGAAGGGCATGGCGGACTGTCCGCAGGCTGCGGTGCTGGCCCGAATCCTCGCCGAGCTGGAGTCTCCGAACTCCTTCCTCGCCGGAGCCGTCGGCTGCCCCATGCTCGAATACGACCTCATCGACGGCGGACCGGACCGCCCGCCCGGCCTGTTCCTGCCCGCCGCCGACAGGGGAGGCTACTGCAACCCGGGCGTCATGACGGCCGCCGTCGCCATGGCGGCGGGACTCGAAGAGGATGCGAACGAGCGGCGCGCCGTCGAGCGAATTTTCACCGCGCTGCCCCCCCCCCCCCCGGCGGACGTGTGCTCCATGCCGGCCTCTTTCCCGGCCGCCATCCGCGTTGTCTGCGCCTGGTGATGAAGTTCATGAATGCGGACACCGCAGCGGCATTTCTGGAGCAGATCGGCTGGCCCGGTTCGCTGCCGGAGGCGACCCGGCTGCTGGCTGAGCTGGAATCGCTCACTCCGGACCTGGCCGTCGATCTCGATGTCGGCGGTCGGGGTCCATTACCGCCGCTCGGCATCGAATTCAGACTGGAGCCGGAACGGGCGGCCGCGGCGATCGACTGGCTTGAAGGACAGGGTCTCTGCCGGCCGGAACGGGCGGACGGACTGCGGGCCTTTCCGGGCCGCAGCCGCGTTTTCGACCTGCGCATGCTGCTGGAGGTGGAGCGGGAGATCGGCCACTTCAAGATCACGCTCAGGGATGGGGGCCGGCGCGCCAAGGCGTATCTGTGCCTGCGGGCGACGCCCGATGTCGCCGCTGACAGGATGCAGGAAACGGGGCCGGCCGCACTCCGCGGCGCAGGCTGATCTCCGAAGCGGGTCGGTTCGGGCCCGTGCAAAAGGACGCTGACAACCCATGAGTAGCGGAAACTCGCCTGACGCCGAGCTGGCGGCGTCCCTTCCTTATGCCGACCCGGCCTTTCCGGCGGCCTATGACGAGGTCTGGATGGAGGGGACGGAGGAGTCGCGCGTCGCCCTGCGCCTGATACGGGGAATCGTCTTCCGGCGCGGCGCCGACTCCTGGCTGGACGGCGCCTGCGGCACCGGCTGGCATATCCGCAACGCCGGATTGCGGCTGGGCCGCATCGTCGGTGCGGACCGCAGCGCCGCCATGCTGGACCGCGCCCGCAAACACGACACCGCCGGGGCCGAATTCGTGCAGTGCGATTTGCGAGACATGGGGCAGCTCGGGCAGTTCGATCTGGTGACGTCGTTCTATTTCGGCTACATCCACCAACCGACATTGCGCGATGTGCGCGCCTGTCTGGACGGACTGGCGGACGCCGTGGCCCCGGGCGGAACGCTGCTGCTGGCGGTGTGCAATCCCATGCACATCTTCTGGCGTCTGCCCTACTCGGAGTGTTATGGACACAGCCCGCATCCGATCACCTTCGACGCGGTGGTCTGGAGCTGGACGGAGAATCCGGAGAAGGGCTGGGTGTATGAGCACAATATCGCGCCGCATATCGAGCTCATTCGATCCTGGTTCCAGGCCCGTTTCGACCGCGTGCAACTGATCAACCCCCCTTCCTGGGGGATGCAGGGGCCTGGACTCGTCTGCGAGCGCGCCAGGGATGTGCCGCGGCGCGCGGCGGTGCCGGAGGCGAAACGCGTTCCACCGCCGCCGGCGACCGGTCTGGCGGCGGTGCTGGATGCGTTCGGCCGGGCTGTTCCGGCGGCGCTGCTGGACGGCGACTCCCGCGAGGGTCTGGGACGCGCCGCGGCGCGGTTTCCCATCCTGTTCGAAGAATGCAGCATCGACCTCGGCCTGGACGGTCCGACCTCCGAAACCGGCCTCGTCGTGACGCATCGGCCCGGCTCGACGCAGGCCCAACTCACCGCCAGCGCACTCGGCGCATCCCTTGCGCCGGCGGCGGGCGAGACATTGCGCCGGCTCGCCTCCGGCTCCCTCGGCCTGTCCGACGAGGTCGGAGGACTGGTGGTGGCCTCTGGCGAGAACGGCGCCGCCGGTCTGTTCCTGGAAGCGGCGGGAGGCGGTTTCGGAAATCCCGGTCTGCTCGCCTGGCTGCTGGCGCGGCTGGAGAACCGGCCCGACCGCCGGGACATGCGGCATGCCATCGAGCGCGCCTTCGCCTGGACCGAGCAGGACGGAGAGGGCTGTGGTGTGATCCGCCTCGCCGGTGTGTCTCCGGGACAAGGCGGCCCCGCAAGCTGTCGTCTGCGCCTCGACGGCATCGCGCCGGAGCGCGTTCCCGACGCCCTGGCCTTTCTCCGCTGGCCCGCCGCCGCCGCCGTCACCGCCCGCCTCAATGTCCTGCCGTCCGTCGCCCGCATCGGGCTCTGCCTCGACCTCACCCCCGATGGCCTCGCGCCGCATCTCGGGGTCGAGCTCCATCCGCACCGACAGGGCTGGCGCGCCCCGGACCGCCCCGCCTGGCAGGCATTGCTGGCTGCGCTTGCACCGACGGGTCTCGCTCCGATGCGCGAGAAGCTGTCCGCGCTCGGAGACTGCTTCGGCAGCGTGCCGCTGCCGGTGGACAAGGAGACTTGGACCATCCATCACGGCGGCAGCCACATCACCCTCTGCTTCACCCCCGACGGCCTTCGGACGAAGGCTCATATCAGCTTGGGCGTGGAGCCGGCGCACCAGTCCGGGCAGCCTGCCGCGGAAAGCGTGCAGGGCGCCTGATGCGGCCGCAACGGCAGAGCAAACCCGGACAGGCGCGGGTCACGAAGCTGTATTCGATGCCTTACGCTTGCGGCATCTCCGAAACCTGTCTGCGGACGGGGTCCACCATTGTCAAATTACCAATGATTGCAGTAGGATATGGCTGATTCGGACTGTTTGAAATCTTCCTGGCGCATCGGTGTCGATATCGGCGGCACCTTTACGGATGTCGTTCTTGAGAAGGGGGCGGCGCAGGTCTCGACCAAGGTGCTCACCACGCCCGAGGCGCCCGAGCGCGGCGTGCAGGAAGGCGTGCGTGCGGCGCTTGCGCAAACCGGCGCGGCGCCCGGTGATGTCGGCCTCGTCATCCATGGCACCACGCTCGCCACCAATGCCGTGATCGAGCGCAAGGGCGCGCGGACGGCGTTGATCGTGACCGAAGGCTTCCGGGACTCGGTCGAGATGGCGCATGAAAACCGCTTCGAGCAATATGACATCCAGATGGACCGGCCGCCGCCGCTGGTGCCGCGCTGGCTGCGCTGGCCGGTGCGCGAGCGCATGAACGCGCAGGGCAGGGTGCTGGTGCCGCTCGACGAAGACACCGTGGCCGAGGCGGCGGCGCGGGCGGTGGAGCACGGTGTGGAAGCTGTCGCCGTCGGGTTGCTGCACAGCTATGCCAATCCGGAGCATGAGCGCCGCGTGGGCGCGCTGCTGGCGGAGGCCCTGCCCGGCGTGCCGGTGACGCTTTCTTCCGAAGTCTGCCCGGAAATCCGGGAATATGAGCGCCTCTCCACCGCCTGCGCCAACGCCTATGTGCAGCCGCGCATGGCCGGCTACCTCTCTGCTCTCGACGAGGCGCTGAAGGCGCTCGGGCTTTCCTGCCCCTTCATGCTGATGACCTCGGGCGGCGGGCTGACCGATCTGGAGACCGCGGTCCGCTTCCCCGTGCGGCTGGTCGAGTCCGGGCCGGCCGGCGGCGCGGTGCTGGCGGCGTGGATCGCGCGCCGGCGCGGCCTCGACCGGGTGCTCTCCTTCGATATGGGCGGCACCACGGCCAAGCTCTGCCTTATCGACGACTGCAATCCGCAGACGACGCGGACATTCGAGGTTGCGCGCGTTTGGCGGAACCTCAAGGGAAGCGGCCTGCCCTTGCGTATTCCGGCGATCGAGATGGTGGAAATCGGCGCCGGCGGCGGCTCGATTGCGCAGGTGGACAGCCTGGGGCGGCTGCGCGTCGGCCCGGAGAGCGCCGGGGCCGATCCGGGCCCGGCCTGTTACGGGCGCGGCGGAACGGCGGCGACGGTGACCGATGCCGACCTTGCGCTCGGCCGCATCGACGCGCCGGCCTTTGCCGGCGGGGCGGGCCTGGACGGGGAGGCCGCTTCCACGGCGATCGCCGGCCATGTCGCGGCGCCGCTGGAGATGACGGAGCCGCTCGCGGCCTATGCCGTCTCGGAAATCGTGGACGAGAACATGGCCAACGCCGCGCGCGTCCATGCGGTCGAATGGGGCAAGGATGTGCGGGCGCGGACCATGATCGCCTTCGGCGGCGCGGCCCCGCTGCACGCCGCCCGGCTGGCGGAGAAGCTGGAGCTCGACGCCGTGGTCGTGCCGATGCAGGCCGGCGTCGGCTCCGCGGTCGGCTTTCTGCGCGCGCCCGTTTCCTACGAGATGGCGCGCTCGCGCCATATGCGCCTCTCCGATTTCGACGCCGGGGAGGCGGAAGCCTTGATGGCCGGGATGGCCGCCGAGGCCCGCGCCGTGGTGGCGCTCGCGGCCGGGGAGGCGGCGGACGTGCAGGAAGTCCGCCACGCCTATATGCGCTATGTGGGGCAGGGCCATGAAATCGCCGTGCGGCTGCCGGCCGGCGGGCTGGGCGAGACGGCGCTGCTGCGGGACGCCTTCGAGGCCGCATATCGACAGCTTTACGACCGGGCCATTCCGGGGCAGGACCTGGAGGTGCTCTCCTGGACGGTCACGGTGTCATCTGCTGCGCCGCCGGCCGGGCCGGTGTCCGGGCCGGACGGGGCCGCGCAGGCGACGCCGGCGAGCGCCCGGCTGTTCGACGGCGGGGGTTTCGAGGAGGTGGTGATGCACCGGCGCGAGACCCTGGCTGCGGGCGCATCGGTCCGCGGGCCGGCGCTGATTGTCGAGGACCAGACCACAACGGTGGTGTCCGCCGCCTTCGATGCCCGCATCGACGCGGACGGCTCCATCCTGCTCGCGCGCAAGCGGCAGACATCCGGAGGAACGATCCGATGAGCGGCAACCGGACGGCGCTTGACCGCATCGCCATGCAGATTCAATGGGACCGGCTGCTCGCCGTGGTCGAGGAGCAGGCCCAGGCGCTGGTCCGGACCGCCTTCTCGCCGGCCGCGCGGGAATCGGGCGATATTTCCGCCGGCTGTTTCGATCTCCGGGGGCGGATGCTCGCGCAGGCGGTCACCGGCACGCCCGGCCATGTGAACGCCATGGCGGCGTCGGTCGGCCATTTCCTGGACCGTTTCCCGCCGGAAACCATGCGCCCCGGCGACGCCTATGTGACCAACGACCCCTGGATGGGCACCGGGCATCTCAACGACTTCACCGTGGTGTCGCCGACCTTCCGGGCGGGGCGGCCGGCGGCGCTGTTCGCCTGCACCACCCATGTGGTCGATGTGGGCGGGCGCGGCTTCGGCGCGGACGGGCGGCAGGTCTATGAAGAGGGCATCAATATCCCGCCGACAGCGCTGCGCCGCGAAGGCAGGCTCGACGACACGCTCATGGCGATCCTGCGGGCCAATGTCCGCAATCCGGTCGAGGTCGAGGGCGACCTGCATTCGCTTGTCGGCTGCAACGAGGTCGGCTCCGCGCGGCTCAACGCCATGATGGACGAGTTCGACCTTGCGGAAATCGACGATCTCGCCCGCCATATCCTGGACGCCTCCCATGCCGGGATGCTGGCGGAAATCCGCAAGCTGCCGCCGGGCTGCTACCGCAACGAGATCCAGGTGGACGGCTACGATGCGCCGGTCGTTTTTCGCGTGGCGGTGACGGTGGGCGCGGACGGTCTCGACATAGACTTCGCCGGCACATCGGGCATGTCCGGCTATGGCATCAATGTGCCGCTGACCTATACGCAGGCCTATGCCAGCTTTGGCGCGCGCTGCGCCGTCGGGCCGGGCGTGCCCAACAATGCCGGCTCGCTCGGCGCCGTTCGGGTGCGCGCGCCGGAGGGGTCGATCCTGAACGCCCCGCCGCCCGCGGCGGTTGCGGCGCGGCACGCCATGGGGCATTTCCTGCCGGATGCCGTGCTGGGCGCATTGGCGGCGATCATTCCGGAGCGTTGTCCGGCGGAAGGCGCCTCGGCCCTCTGGAATCCCGTGCTGCTGGGCGGCCATGGGCTGGTTGACGGCGATTACGGCGATGCCGAACCCTTTGCGATCAACATCTTCCATGCCGGCGGCGGCGGGGCGCGGCCCGGTAAGGACGGGCTGGACGCGACGGCGTTCCCCTCCGGCGTGCGCAACACCCCGGTGGAGGTGAACGAGGCCATCGCGCCGCTGGTCTTCTGGCGCAAGGAATACCGCCCCGATTCCGGCGGCGCCGGGCGGTTCCGGGGCGGGGTCGGGCAGATCATGGAAATCGCCCATGCGAGCGGGGCGCCATTCGCCGTCTCGCCGATGTTCGATCGTATCGACCATCCGGCGCGCGGACGCGACGGCGGCGGCGACGGCGCAGCCGGCCGCCTGTATCTGCGTTCCGGCAAGAGACTGCGCGGCAAGGGGCGCCAGACGGTGCCGGCCGGCGACACGCTCATCCTGGAGATGCCCGGCGGCGCCGGCCTCGGCGACCCCGCCGCCCGAGACCCCCAAGCCCTCGCCCGCGACCGCCTGAACGGCCTGGTTGCGGGGGAAGGATGACTGTCCATCACACTGCCGCCCCGCTGCGCACTTACCGCCGCCAAGTTTCGCAAGTGCTGGCGTCGGGGCAGGCGACCGAGCACAGTTACAGGCCCGCGCTCCAAACGCTCATTGAGGAGGTGGGCGGCAGCATCGTGCGCGCTGTCAACGAACCATCGCACATTGCCTGCGGCGCACCGGATTTCATTGTCGAGAGTCGCAGTGTTCCTGTAGGCCATATCGAGTGCAAGAACGTCGGCGATAATCTGGACCGTGTTGAGGCCGGCGAGCAACTGACGCGCTACAAGGCGGGTCTGCCTAACCTGATTCTGACCGACTATCTCGAATTTCGCTGGTATGTGCGCGGCGAATTACGCAAGGCGGCGCGCCTTGGCCGCAAGGATAGACAAGGCAAGATCATCTCTGAGGCGAACGGCGCGAATAAGGTCGGCGAGTTGCTGGACGCATTTCTTGCGGCGGAACTGCCAACGGTTGCCGATGCGCGGGAGCTTGCCGAGCGAATGGCCGCCAAGGCGCGGCTGCTGCGCAGCGGGATCGCCAGTATTCTCAAACAAGAAGGGAATACCGGGCCGCTGCGCGATATGTTGAAAGCCTATCGCGAGGTGTTGATTAGCGGCCTCTCGCGTGACCAGTTTGCAGACATGCAAGCCCAGACGGCCGCCTATGGCCTGTTCGCGGCGCGCTGCCTGCATATACGCGATGCCAATGCCGGCCGGTTCACTCGCCAGTCCGCCGTTTTCGCGGATACGACTCCGTTTCTGCGCGATGTGTTCGGGCGTATCGCCGGCCCCGACATAGACTCGCGCATTGCATGGATCGTGGACGATCTCGCCTTGTTGCTGGAGCGCGCTGACATGGCCTTGATCCTTGAGGATTTCGGACGCCGCACCCGCCGGGAAGACCCGGTCGTGCATTTCTACGAGGACTTTCTGGCCTCCTATGACCCGGACCTGCGAGAGTTGCGCGGCGTTTACTACACGCCCGAGCCGGTGGTCAGATACATAGTCCGGAGCGTGGACCGTCTGCTGCGCACCCGCTTCGGCCTTGCCGACGGTCTCGCCGACACTGCGGCTGCTGCAGTCGAAACAGGGGAAGGGGCCGCGGCGCCGAGCCCACGCGTGCTGATCCTCGACCCGGCAGCGGGCACCGGCACCTTTCTGCGCGAGGCAATCTCCTGCATAAGACGGACAATCGAAGGCAAGGGACTCGGCGGCGCCTGGCCGGATTATGTCGCCAGCCACCTGCTGCCGCGCCTGTTCGGGTTCGAACTCTTGATGGCGCCATATGCGATCTGCCACTTGAAACTTGCGCTCGAAATCAGCGGGACCAATTCGGGGTTCAGGATGCCGGACGGCCAGCGTCTCGGCGTCTTCCTCACCAATACGCTCGAAGAAGCGCATGAGGCGACCCCCGGTGCGCTGTTCGCCCAGGAGATCACTCGCGAGGCGGCGGGTGCGGATACCGTCAAACGCAAGCGGCCGGTGATGGTGGTTCTCGGTAATCCGCCTTATTCCGGTCATTCCGCTAACAAGGGCGCGTGGATCCGGAATCTGCTGCGCGGCAAGGATGGCGCGCAGGAAACCGGCAGCTATTTCAAGGTGGATGGTCACCCTCTCGGCGAGAAAAATCCGAAATGGCTGAACGACGATTATGTCAAATTCATTCGTTTTGCGCAGCGGAGAATCGAGCGCACCGGAGAAGGTGTGCTCGGTTTCGTCACCAACCATAGCTATCTCGATAATCCAACCTTTCGCGGAATGCGTCGAAGCCTGATGGAGACCTTCGACGAGATTTATCTGCTTGACCTGCACGGCAACGCCAAGAAGAAGGAAATTGCGCCAGACGGAAGCAGGGACGAAAATGTGTTCGACATTCAGCAAGGCGTAGCTATTGGCCTGTTCGTCAAGCACACGAGAGCCAGAGAGAATCCGGCGCGAATATTTCATGCCGACTTATGGGGCGAACGGGAAACTATTTCTCACGGTGGCAAATATGGTTGGCTCGCTGCCAATGATGTCAAGAGCACAACATGGTCGGAACTCTCTCCGAAGGCTCCATTATATCTGTTTGCGCCAAGAGACGAAACGAATTTGGAGGAATATACTGCCGGGTGGAAGATCACCGATATTTTCCCTGTCAATTCAGTTGGGATCGCGACGGCGCGCGACAAGCTGACAATTCAGTGGACAAAGGAGTGTATGAAAGAAGTTATAGAGAATTTTGTCTCTCGCGACGTTGAAAGTGCTAGGGAATTCTTTTCGCTCGGAAAAGATACAAGAGATTGGAAGATTGCACTTGCGCAGCAGGATATCCACGACCATTCTGACCCGGATCGCTATATTGCGTCAATATTGTATCGGCCGTTCGACACGCGGTCAACCTGGTTTACCGGCCGTAGCCGCGGATTTCTTTGTATGCCTCGCCCCCAAGTAATGCGGCACATGCTCTCTGGACAGAACATGGGGTTATGCGTCGGGCGTGCAGGGCAGGTTATTGGCTCTGAAATTTGGAATTTGGTTTATGCCAGCAACAGTCCGTCGGATCTTAACTTGTTTCGACGTGGTGGAAATTACCTTTTCCCTTTATACCGTTATGCCGACAAGGTACCGGCAGACTTCGATGGAGAGCGCTTGTCGAATCTCGATTCGAATTTCGTCGAGGCTTTTCATTCCGCACTTGGTCTTAATGTTTATTGTAAGGGGGGGGGGGGGGGGGGGGGGGGATAAATCCAAGCCGGAGGATATATTCCACTATATTTACGCCGTGCTCCACAGCCCGGAATATCGTCGCCGCTACGCCGATTTCCTGAAGTCGGACTTCCCGCGCATTCCGTTGACCAGCAACCGGGCGCTGTTCGCTGCCCTGGTCGGGATGGGTTCGCGTCTTGCCGCCCTTCATCTGATGGATGCTGAAGGCGCAGATGCGCCCGGCTTTCCGTGCATAGGCGACGATCGGGTGGACAAAGTGAATTACGCGCCGCCCTCCGGAGCCGAGCCGGGGCGGGTGTGGATCAATAACGGCCAGTATTTCGAGGGGGTGGAGCCGGATATATGGGCGTTCACGATCGGCGGCTACCGCCCGGCGGAGAAATGGCTGAAGGATAGAAGGAAGCGTGTTCTGTCATTCAATGACATTGCCCATTACCGCCGTATCTGCGCTGCGCTGGCCGAAACACGGCAGATTATGGCGCTTATCGACGACGCCATTGAGAATCATGGCGGCTGGCCATTGTCTTGATCCGGCCTTCCCTGGCGCGGCGCGGCGGGTTGCGTCTTGCGGGTCAGACGACGCCGAAGGCGAGCATGGCGTCCGCGACCTTCTTGAAGCCTGCGATATTCGCGCCCTTTACATAATCGACATAGCCGCCGCCTTCGTCGCCATAGCGCACGCAGGCTTCGTGGATGTCCCGCATGATGGTCCGGAGCGCGCCTGAGAGGTCGGCTTCGTCGCGGTAGAGCCGCGCCGAGTTCTGGCTCATCTCCAGCCCCGACATGGCGACGCCGCCCGCATTGGAAGCCTTGCCGGGCGCGAAGCAGATCCGCGCCTCTTGGAACGCCTCCACCGCGCCCGCATCGCAGGGCATGTTGGCGCCTTCGCTGACGGCCGCGCAGCCGTTCTTCAGAAGCTCGTGCGCGTCTTCGGCGAACAACTCGTTCTGGGTTGCGCAGGGCAGCGCCACATCGCAGGGCACGCCCCAGGGCCGCGCGCCTGCGTGGAAGCTCGCGCCGGCGAACTGGTCAACATAAGCCGAGATGCGGTTGCTCCGCTGCTTCTTGTGTTCCTTCACCCAATCGATCTTGTCCTGGGAGAGGCCTGCAGGATCGTGGATGAAGCCGCTCGAATCGCTGAGCGTCACCGGTATGCCGCCGCGGTGCAGGATCTTCTCCGCCGCATGGGTCGCCACATTGCCCGAACCCGAAATCACGGCAGTCTTGCCCGCGACTGAGTCGTCCCTGTGGCGCAGCATGTCCGCCAGGAAATAGACCGCGCCGTAGCCCGTGGCCTCGGTGCGCATCAGCGAGCCGCCATATTCCAGGCCCTTGCCGGTCAGCACGCCCTGGAACGAATTGGTCAGGCGCTTGTATTGGCCGAACATGTAGCCGATCTCGCGACCGCCCACGCCGATATCGCCCGCCGGCACATCGATATTCGCCCCGATATGGCGGTAAAGCTCGGTCATGAAGCTCTGGCAGAATTTCATGATCTCGTGCTGGCTGCGGCCCTTGGGGTCGAAATCGGCGCCCCCCTTGCCGCCGCCCATGGGCAGTCCGGTCAGCGAATTCTTGAAGGTCTGCTCGAAGCCCAGGAATTTGAGCACGCCCTGGTTCACCGAGGGATGAAACCGGATGCCGCCCTTGTAGGGGCCGATCGAGTTGTTGAACTGCACCCGGTAGCCGCGGTTCACATGCAGGTCGTTATTGTCATCGGCCCAGGTGACACGGAAGCTCACCACCCGGTCCGGCTCCGCCATGCGCTCCAGCACCTTGATCTTGGCGTAAACCGGGTTTTGGTCGATATAGGGAATGACGTCCCTGGCGACTTCATACACCGCCTGGTGGAACTCCGTCTCTCCGGGGTTGCGACCGACTACCCAGTCCATGAAGTCCGAAAGCGTCGATTGACCCGCCATTTGCCTGCTCCCTGATCCCGGATTTACCGCCGGGCATTGCCGCCCGGAACGCGCCTGCCGTCTGCTGCACCGCCTCGATAACGCCGCTGCCGGAACTATACTGATACCCGGTTCGACGGATGTCACGCCGGCTCGGGGCACGGGTGGTGTCTCCGTTTGACATTCGCGTTCCTCTGGCAGAGTCAGCCAGGGGCTTGAGAGGCCCGGCCCGCCGCCCCGAACGCCCCGGCGCTGCCCCGAACTCCCCGGTGTTGCCCCGGACCCCCTGTTGTCGCCCCGGCCCTGAGCTGGGGCCCGGCCTCCGGGTGCCCCGGCCGGCGGGCCGTCGTTGACACCGCCCCGGTTTCCGCCCAAACCCGCATGACGGATATATCCGCTGTCGCCTGCCGGGCTGTTGCAGACGCCTGCATTCACGGTCCCGTTTCGGCCGCGGGAGGAGGAGGTTCGTGCATCTTGAGCTTCGCCTCTGGCGCTTCACCGCCGGCGTGCGCGGGCGTATCTTTTTCTCGATGGCGGTCGGGCTGCTGGCGGCGGCACTTGGTGTTGCGCGGCTTGCCCTGCTGGGCTGGCTGATTGGCCGGGTCTTCGCCGGCGATACGCTCGGCGAGCTGGCCGCGCCCATTCTGGGCATTGCCGCCGTTATGGTGGCGCGCGGCATGTGCGAGCACTGGCGGACCATGGTGGCGCACAGGACGGCCGCCCAGGTCCAGAAGACTCTCCGCCGGACGCTCTTCGACCGGATCGCGGCGCTCGGGCCGTCCTATGCCGGGCGCCAGCGTTCGGGCGAGCTGACGCTTTCGCTGGTCGATGGCGTTGAACAACTGGAAACCTATTTCGGGCAGTATCTGCCGCAATTGATGGTGGCGATGCTGACGCCGCTGCTCATCTTCGCGTTCGTCGCCCTGATCGACCTTCCGGTTGCCGCGATACTTGTCGCCTTTGCCGCGGCGGCGCTTTTCCTGCCTGCCGCATGGCACAGTTTCGATGTCGCCAACTCGCGCAAGCGCCAAGTGGCCTATGCCGATTTCGCAGCGGAGTTCCTCGATTCCATCCAGGGCCTGGGCACTCTCAAGGCCTTCGGGCAGAGCACCGCGCGCGCCGACATGCTCGCCTGGAAGGCCCGCGATCTCTTCCGGCGCACCATGTGGGTGCTGGGCACGAATGTGCTGTCGCGCGGCATCACCGACTCCCTGATAGCGGTCGGCGCGGCCGCCGCGCTGACGCTCGGCGCACACCGGGTCGTCTCCGGAGACATGGAACTCACGGCTCTGCTTGTGATTCTGATGATGGGCGTCGAGATCTTCCGGCCGATGCGGGATCTACGCAGCGTCCTGCATCAGGGCATGGTCGGCATGTCGGCAGCCCAGGGCATTTACAACATTCTTGATGCCCGGAGCGAGGTGGCTGACGGCCCCGGGAACCCGCGAGCCGCCGATCTCGAACCGGCCATCGCCTTCGAGAATGTGACCTTCCGTTATCCCGGCGCCGCCAATCCCGCCCATCGCGGCCTCAGCTTCTCGGTTGCGCCGGGCGAGCGGATCGGCATCGTCGGCCAGAGCGGCTGCGGCAAGACTTCTGTCGTGCGCCTGCTGCTGCGCTTCTTCGATCCCGAGGCGGGGCGGGTGACGCTTGGCGGCATCGATCTGCGCGAGATGAGCTTTGCGCAAATCCGCCGAAACATATCGGTCGTCAACCAGGACGCCTTCCTGTTTCACGGCACGATCGGCGAGAACATCCGCATGGGCCGCCCGGATGCGAGCGACGAGGAGGTCGAGGCAGCGGCGCGGGCGGCGAATATCCAGGGTTTCGTGGAATCGCTGCCGAACGGCTACGACACGGTAATCGGGGAAAAGGGCATCAAGCTGTCGGGCGGGCAGCGCCAGCGTGTCGCCATTGCCCGCGCGGTGCTTCGCGACACGCCGATCCTCGTTCTCGATGAGGCGCTGTCCGCCGTGGACGCAGAGAACGAGGCGGTCATCCAGGAGGCGCTCGACCGCCTCATGCAGGGGCGGACGACGCTCATCCTGGCCCACCGGCTTTCCAGCGTGATCGACTGCGACCGCATCGTCGTCATGGATGACGGGCGGATCGTGGAAAGCGGGCCGCACGGCGCGCTCATGGCGGTTCCGGACGGGGTCTATGCCTCACTGATGCGCGAACAGGCGCGCGAGTCCGAAGCGATGCAGGACGACGTCCTTGCCGATGCCCTGGAACGCCCGCGCACCGAGACGCCGGATGCCACACCGGGCGGCGCGCGGCAGGCGCTGACCGAAGGCATTGTCAAGGCGGAGGGCCTCACCTGGCTCCAGGTCACTGCCGCCCTGCTGCGGGTGATCGTGCCGTGGAAGGGGCGCCTGGCGCTTACCTTGCTGTTCGGCATCGTGCGGGTGCTTGCCTTTATCGGCGTCGGCGCCGTCAGTGCGCTCATCGTCTTCAGCCTCAAGAACGGCCAGCCTTACGACCATCTGCTGATGTGGCTCTGGATTCTGGCGCCCACTGCCGGCATCGTCCACTGGCTCGAATCATGGGTCGCGCATGACATGGCCTTCCGGCTGCTTGCCGAGATGCGCGTCGATGCGTTCCGCAAGCTCGACGCCCTGGCGCCGGCCTATCTGGTGCGGCGGCGGACCGGCGACCTGATGAATCTCGCCACGCACGACATCGAACTGATCGAATATTTCTTCGCGCATACCGTCGCGCCGGCGTTTGTCGCAGTGCTGGTGCCGGCCGTGGTCGTCGCCGTGCTGGGGGCCGAAAGCCTCTGGATCGCGCTCTCGCTGCTGCCTTTCCTGGTCGCTGTCGGCGTGAGTCCGCTGGTAATGCGGGGCCGCGTGGACCGGCTCGGTTCGCGGGCGCGCGAGGCAGGGGGCGAGCTCGGCGCCTATGCCATCGATTCCGTCCAGGGGCTGGGAGAAATCGTCTCCTTCCAGCATGAGAGCCGGCGGGCGGAAGGCTTCGACCGGCTGGCGGACCATCACATGCGGCTGCGCCTGCCGTTCTTCGGCGAACTGACCCGCCAGGAAAGCCTGATCGAGATTTTGACCGGGCTTGGCGGTCTTGCGGTGGTGGTATGCGGCGCCGCGCTGGTTGGCGCCGGTGCGGTCGAGGCCGGGATATTGCCGCTGCTGACCCTGCTTGCCATGTCGGCATTCCTGCCCGTTTCGGAAATCGCCCAGATCGGCCGCCGGCTGGCCGACACGCTGGGCGCCACGCGGCGCTACTATGCGCTCGAAAACGAGCCGGTGCCCGTGGCGGACGGACCCGGCGCGCCGAAGGGGGCCGGGGAGGCCGCCGCCGGCCTCGCATTGCAGGGGCTGCGCTTTACCTATCCGGGCCAGGACCGCTATGCGCTGAACGATGTGACGGTGACGATTCCGGCCGGCCAGACAGTGGCGCTGGTCGGCGCTTCCGGCGCCGGCAAGACGACGACGGCGCAGATGCTCATGCGCTTCTGGGACCCGGATGCGGGCCGCATCACGCTGAACGGCGCGGATATTCGCACCTACAAGCTCGATGACCTGCGCGGCCGCATCGCGCTTGTGTCGCAGGATACCTATCTCTTCAACGACACCATCCGCGCCAATGTGATGATCGCCCGGCCCTCGGCAAGCGCGGCCGAGCTCGCCGAGGCGCTGGACCGCGCCGCCCTTGGCCCGTTGATCGAGAGCCTGCCGGAAGGTCTCGAAACCGTTGTCGGCGAACGCGGCGCCAGCCTTTCCGGCGGACAGCGCCAGCGGGTCGCCATCGCGCGGGCATTCCTGAAGGATGCGCCGATCCTGATCCTCGACGAAGCGACCAGCCACCTGGACGCCCTGAACGAAATGGCTGTGCGCCATGCGCTGGACGCCCTGAAGGCGGACAGGACCACGATTGTCATCGCGCACCGGCTTTCGACCGTCCGGAATGCCGACAAGATCGTTGTCCTGGACCAGGGCCGCCTGGTGGAGACCGGCACGCATGAGCAATTGCTCGCCAGGCGCGGCTTGTACGCCACGCTTGTTCTGCACCAGCTCGCCGGCGCGGCCATGGCGGCGCAATAGACCGCTTCGGAACGCGGCCGACGGGCGGGCCTCCGGGTGCGCCGGCCGGGACACAGAACGGAGCGGCCCCCATGAACCAGCCCCGCGACCGCATCGGACTGGCCATCCTGCTTGTCGTTTCCGCCGTCGGGCTGTTCTCCATCCTCAATGTCGAGGTGAAGATATTGCGGGCGGATTTCGGGCCGGTGCAACTCGTCTGGGCGCGCTATGCCGGCGCGCTGGTCTTCATGCTCGCGGTGTTCACGCCCATGCGCGGGCGGCGTTTCCTGTTGCTGCGGACCGCCCGCCCGATCGCGCAGATCATTCGCGGCGCCTGCCTTCTGAGTTCGTCCCTGTGTTTCTTTCTGGCGATCAAATGGGTGCCGCTCGCCACGGCGGCGGCCATCACCATGCTGGGCCCGGTTCTCATCACCGCGCTTTCCGGGCCGGTGCTGGGCGAGCGGGTCGGTCCGCGCCGCTGGGCGGCGGTGGTTTTCGGCTTTATCGGCGCGCTCGTCATCATCCGGCCGGGCTTCGGCGACACGCCGTGGCAGATCGTCTTCACCGTCGGGTCTGCCTTCACGAGCGCGTTCTACTCGCTGCTGACGCGCCGGCTCTCCGCAGGCGAGGACCCGGCGACATCGGCCACCATCGCCACGGTGGTGGGCACGGCCGCGCTCAGCCTCATCGTCTGGGGCGACTGGCGGGCGCCGTCGAGCGCGGTCGAGATCGGCATGATCGCCTCGCTCGGCCTGCTCTCGGGCCTCGGCCATTATCTCTATACGATCGCGTTTGGCTGCGGCCCCGCATCGGTCGTCGCGCCGTTCAACTACAGCCACCTGCTCTTCTCGGCATTGCTGGGCTTCGTCGTGTTCGGCCATTTCCCGGACCTCTGGGCGTGGGTCGGGGCGGCGCTGATCGTCGCCTCGGGCCTCTATATCGGCTATCGCGAGGCGGTGCTGAGCAGGGCGGCGCGGTGAGCGCGGCGCGGCCAGGCGGCCGGCAAATGGCGGGATGCGCTCAGCGGGTTTCCCGCCAGCGCTCCCGCGCCCTGTCGTCATCGGCGCGGGCGGCGACCCAGCTGTCGCCGTCCCCGGTTTCCTCGCGCTTCCAGAACGGCGCTTCGGTCTTCAGCCAGTCCATCAGGAAATTGCAACTGTCGAAGGCGGCCTGGCGGTGCGCCGAGGCGGTGACCGTCAGCACGATCGGCTCGCCCGGCTCCAGCCTGCCGTAGCGGTGGACGATCAGCGAGGCTTCCAGCGGCCAGCGCCGCCGGGCTTCGGCGTCGATGCGCGCCAATTGCCGCTCGGTCATGCCCGGATAATGCTCCAGCGTCATGGATCTCAGGCCGCCCGTGTCCCGCACCACGCCGACAAAACTTGCGATGCCGCCGATCCGGGGATTGCCGGCGGTGAGCGCCGCGATCTCGCGCCCGACATCGAAGGCTTCGCGCTGGACCCGGATCATCGCGCTATCCTCCGGTAACCGGCGGGAAAAAGGCGATCTCGTCGCCCGGCCGGACAGGCGTGTCGGTTTCGGCGAAGTCCTGATTGACGGCGAAACGCACGACCGAGCGGTCTGCAAACACTTCCGCATGTCGGCTGTCCTGGGCCGCCAGCCAGTCGATCAGCGCGCCCACGGTGGCAATGCCGGCCGGCGGCGAGACGGAGCATTCCGATATGCCGGCCTTGTCGCGCAGCCAGGCGAAATAGAGGATTTTCACGCGCACAACTCCAGCCATTCGACGATGAAATCGGCGATTGCGGCCGGATCGTCAAGATCGAGCGCGACGAGGCCGGCCGCCTGCACGGCGTCTGCTGTCCTGTCGTCGCAGGCAACGGCAAGCGCATTTGGGTCTCCGGGCCAGAGCGGCGGGCCGGCGGCCCCCGCGCGATGCACCACGAGTTTCGGGTGCGGCTCGCGCTTGTAGCCTTCGACCAGAACCAGATCGACGGGCGCAAGCCTTGCGAGCAATTCGGCGAGCGGCGGTTCGGCTTCCCCGCGTAATTCGTGCATCAGCGCCCAGCGCCTGCCCGACGCCACCAGCACCTCGCTGGCGCCGGCATGGCGGTGCTCCCAGGAGTCCTTGCCGGGTTTGTCGACATCGAAATCGTGATGGGCGTGTTTGACGGTCGAGACCGCAATGCCACGGCGCCGCAGCGCCGGAATCAGTTTCAGCACCAGCGTGGTCTTGCCGCTGCCGCTCCAGCCCGCAATGCCGAGCACCTTCATCCGAGCGCGCCCGCCGCCTTGCGGACATAGTCGGCGCCGGTCCACAGCGTCAGGGCGGCGGCGACCCACAGCAAGAGGATGCCGGCCCCGTAAGCGGCCGGCGGCAGTCCGGGAGCGGCGATCAGCAGCGTCAGGGCGGTCATCTGCGCCGCCGCCTTGTATTTTGCCGTCCGCGTGACCCGCAGCGTCCCGCTGCCTGCCGTTTCGCGCAGCCCGGCGACCACGAACTCCCGCATGAGTATCAGCACCGCCGCAAGCGTGCCCCACGGCCCCAGGCCGCCGAATCCGGCCAGGAGCAGGGCGGTTCCGTTCACCAGAACCTTGTCCGCAATCGGGTCGAGCGCCGCGCCGAATGCGGTGACCTTGCCTTGCCGCCGGGCAAGATAGCCGTCCAGCATGTCGGTGGCCGCGGCCGCCGCGAACAGCGCCGCGGCAAACCAGTGCCAGCCGGTCGCGAGCAAGGCGGCGAGCGGCGCAATGGCCGCAATGCGTGAAAAACTCAACAGGTTCGGCAGCGCGAACATGGCCCTGTATGCGACCCTCGAACTCCGCGGCCACTATGCAGCCCCGGTCCGCCAGGGCGCAAGGCGGCGGCGGCACTCTTCAGAGATGCGGAATGACCTCGCTGCCGAAGCGTTCGATAGCGGCCATGATCCTGTCATGCGGCGGCCCGCCGGAATGGGCGTGGCGCAGGCGCAGGATGAAGGTGGTTGTGCCGAGGGCCTCCGACCAGCGCTTGAACTCGGCGATACAGGTCTCCGGCGCGCCGACAATCATCCGGTCTTTCCAGGCAGTCTCGAACCGGATATCGGCCTCCGACTCGAAGCTGCGGAAGGCGGTTGCGCCATTGCGCCAGTAATAGCGGTAGGCGTCCGTCACTTCGGGGCCGTAAACGCGGGCGGCTTCCTCGAAGCTGTCCGCGACCCAGGCGTCGCGCATCAGCACGATATGCGGCGTTCTGCCCGCCGCCGCGGCGGCGGTGCGGTAACGGGCGGCCAGCGCCCGGTTCTCCTCCAGCGTGAAGGAGGGGCCCAGCACCAGCGCGTCGCCAAGCCGCCCGGCGCGCTCGACCGCCGCCGGAACCCAGCCGCCGATCCAGACCGGAATGCCCGGCCTCTGCAGCGGCGGCGGCGTCACGCGCACGCCGTCTATGGTGAAGGCCCGGCCCTGATGGTGAACAGGCTCGCCGGTCCAGGCTTGACGGAGGATGGCGACCGACTCCTCGAAGCGCGGGACGCGCTCGCGCCGGTCGATGCCGACGGCGCTGAAATCCGCCTGCTGGTAGCCGAGGCCGATTCCCAGCACGGCCCGTCCTCCGGAAACGATGTCGAGCGTCGCGGCGTCCTCCGCGACACGGATCGGATGGTGCAGCGGCAGCAGCAGCACCGCCGTGCCGATGCGGATGCGCCGTGTGTGCGCGGCGATGGCCGCCAGAACCACGAAAGGCGAGGGCAGGAAGCCGTCCTTGTCTTGATGGTGCTCGCCGACGAAGAAGCCGGAGAAGCCCGCGGCTTCCGCGGCCGCCGCCTCCCGGACAGCCTCCGCCATACAGCGGTCGAGATCGTCGCCGCGCGGGGGGTTGGCGATGGAACTGTATAAGGCGAGGTCGATCATGCGCGCGCTTCCCGGTGTTCGATGCGGGTTGGACGGAGCGGAAGCGAAGCACGAATCAGGCCGCCCCGCCAGAACACCGCGCGGCGCGGCGGGAAGACAACCGGGGCGGGGCCGGCGCCCGGTTGCCCTTCAACCGATATGGCGCTGGCCCCGCCCCGGAACGGCGCCAGGGGGACTGGAGCCGCGCCTTCCGGACAGGCCGGAAGAGAGGCGCGGACCGCCCGGAGGCGGCCCGCAGAAAGTAAGGACAGGTCAGAAATCGATCCTGATGCCGGTCACGAAGCCGGTGCCGTCGCCGCCGGTTGCAGCATCATCCTCGGCCTGGAAGATCGAGGTTTTGGAAACGACGCCCGGCGCCAGGATATAGCTGAACGAGAACATGGTGCCTTCGGCCGTCGTGCCGTCGCCGCGCTCATTGCGCAGATGGCCGAGGCTGGCCGCCATCGGGCCGTCCGAATACTTCACGCCCACAGAAACCGTGTCGGAGTCCTTCGACCCGTCCTTCACGACCCTCGACCGCTGTTCATCGTCATATCCAAGCTCACGAGTCTCCTCGGGCAGGGCCATAAATTCGGCAGTCTGGTCCCACATCATTGTTTCTTCGTTGTACTCTCGATCGATCACTCCATTGTCACCGGAACCGACATACAGTTCCTCCTTATATGCGCCGCCGTCCCTGGTGGCCCAGGCGACGTTGAAGCCAAAGGCGCCGAACCCGACATGCAAGCCGGCATTGGTGAAGCTGACGTTATCGCCCGCCATGACCGGCATCGCCATGGTTTCCATGAGCCGTTCTCTTGCCCTGGCTGCATCGTGGGCAAGTTCACTCAGGCCGTCGGTTACATGACGATCATCGGTCAGTGTCAGCGTCGGCGGCTTTGCCTCCAGATCGGTCGAGATGACCGTATAGACGTTACTTCCCTCGACTCCCATGTAGTGACCGTTGTCGTCCATCGAGAGAGCATCGTCGAACGCCATGAGATAACCTTTAAGCCGCATGAACGCCCAGGGAGTCAGTAAAGGCGACGCAGTGCTATCCGGCTTGTTGCCGGTCATCGTCATGAACTCTGTCTGCGACTGGCTCGCGGTATGATGGCCGACGGAGAATTTGACGCTGGCGTCGCCCACGGCTTGCTCGACATTCGCCGCGATGCCCCAGGCGCTCTTGTCGTTGTTCTCGGGCAGGATATTGCTGTTTTCGCTGCTCGCATCCGGCGCGTAGGACACGCCAAGCTGCACGCCGGAAATGCGCGGCGTATGGTAGGAAATCCTCCTGGCGTCGGCGGGCCAGCCAGCCGTTCCGCCCAGCCCGACACCCTTGATCCAGCCGCCGATATCGCCGTGATTGAGGCCGACGCCGACATCCTGGTGGCCGTGATGCATCGTCGCAGTCACGTCATTGTCGGCGCCGAGCGTGATCTTGCCGAAAGAGCCCTGGACCGTCATCGACGACTCGTCGATGACGCCGGTTGACTGCTTCGTTTCTGCGGTGGGGTCAACCTGGCCGGAGTTGCCCTCGACCTGGATCTTGACGCTGAACGTGAGGCCGCTGTCGGCTTCGAGCGCGCCTGTGATGTAGAACTCGCTGTCCGAGTGCTGGGCGAAGCCGCTGCCGCTCATCTTCCCCTTGTCTTTGTCCATATAGTCGAAGTTGGACATGCCGACCCACTGTTCCATGTATCCGCTGATGCCGACGCTTAGCTGGTCGGCGGCGCCGGCATGGCCGGCGGCCAGTGCGCCTGCAAAGGCGAGGGCGCTGGTTGCGAGGAGGGTTTTCTTCATGGTTCCCAAATTCCCGTTGTTGGTTTTGCGCGCCGGTGCGGCGTATCCGCGTCGGCGAGCGGTTTGACCATAGACGGGGGGGGGGGGGGTCAATGAAAAACGGTATTGTCGGCACAAAAAGCCGGTGATTGTTGCATTTCTGCAACAGAGATGCAGCGAGGCCGGCAGGGCAGCTGGGAAGGCAAGTGCAGCAGGTCTTGTGGAGCGCGCGTGTGTTGCGCCCCGTCCACCGCCGCCCGTGTTGTCGCCCCGGCCGGAGCGCAGCGGAGAACCGGGGGCCGGCCTCCGCCGTTTCAGCCCTGCGGATTGACCCGGAGGGCGCATCGTGTTTGTCTCCCTATCCATGTCAACCCGCAGTGAATTGCGCCGTTTGTTGAGGCTGGCCGTCGGGCCGGTTACGGCAGCTTGCATTGCGGTCTATTTCGGCTATCACGCCCTGGTCGGGGAGCGTGGCGCGTTTTCCCTGGTGCAGGTCGAGCGCCGGATTGCAGAGGTAGAAGCCCGGCATGAGGTGCTGAGCAAACAACGCCGCCAATTGGAACGGCGCGCGGCGCAGCTGAGGCAGGACCCGGCAGACGCCGACCTGCTGGACGAATATGTCCGCTCTGTGCTGCATGTCGGGCGACCGGATGAAATCATCATCCTGCTGGATCCGGAGGCGGGGTGACGGCTTTTCCCGGAACCGGAGGCCGGAGATGAGCAGGCAGCCGCCAGAGAACCCAGAAGCCGCAGCCGAGGCCGGCAAGCGGCGCCCCGCCGCCCGAAACGGCGTTGCCGCGGACCCCGGCCAGTTGCTGCGCTGGTATCGGGACATGCTGCTGATCCGCCGCTTCGAGGAGCGGGCGGGGCAGATGTACGGCATGGGGCTGATCGGCGGCTTCTGCCATCTCTATATCGGCCAGGAGGCCGTGGTGGTCGGCATTCAGGCCTGCCTGACCGGGCGGGATTCGGTTGTCACAGGCTACCGCGACCACGGCCACATGCTGGCCGCCGGCATGGGCGCGCGCGGCGTCATGGCCGAGCTTACCGGCCGCGCGGGCGGCTATTCGCGCGGCAAGGGCGGCTCGATGCACATGTTCTCGCGGGAGAAAAACTTCTTCGGCGGGCACGGCATCGTCGCCGCGCAGGTTCCCATCGGGGTCGGCCTCGGCTTTTCGCATCGTTACAAGGGCGGCGACAGCATATCGGTGGTCTATTTCGGCGACGGCGCGGCGAACCAGGGCCAGGTCTATGAGTCGCTCAACCTCGCGGCGCTCTGGGAGCTGCCGGTGCTGTTCGTCATCGAGAACAACAAATACGGCATGGGGACGGCCGTATCGCGGGCGGCGGCCGGCTCCGGCCTCCATGCGCGCGGCGCCGGCTTCGGCATTCCGGGCAGCATGGTGGACGGGATGGATGTGCGCACGGTATATGCCGCGGCCAGCGAGGCGGTGGCGCAGGTGCGGCTCGGTAAGCCGGTCATCCTGGAAATGGAGACCTATCGCTATCGCGGACACTCCATGTCCGATCCGGCCAAATACCGCACGCGGGAGGAGGTGGACCGGATGCGCCGGAACCGCGACCCCATCGCGCGCCTGCGCCATGTCCTGGAAAGCGAAGGCCATGCCGACGCCGATGCGCTGAAGGCGATCGACGCCGAGATCCGGGAAGTCGTGGCCGATGCGGCGCAGTTTGCCGAGAGCAGCCCGGAGCCGGACCCCGCCGAACTCCATACCGACGTTCTTCTGGGGGCATAACGCAATGCCTGTCGCGGTGACCATGCCGGCGCTGTCGCCGACGATGACCGAAGGGACGCTCGCCAGATGGCATGTCTCCGAAGGCGACCGGGTGAGTCCGGGCGATATTCTGGCCGAGATCGAGACGGACAAGGCGACCATGGAAGTCGAGGCGGTGGAAGAGGGCACGGTTGCGAGCCTGGTCGTGCCGGAAGGAACCGAGGGCGTCGAGGTCAACGCCACCATTCTGCTGCTGGACGCCGGAGAGGAGCGCGGGAATGCGGCACCGGCCGCCAGGCCGCCGCCGCCGTCTCCGCCGCCCGCGCCGACCCTGCCGCCCGCGCCGAAACGGGCAGCGCCCCCGCCGGTGCCGGAATATCGCGGCGAGACGGTTGAAGTGACCATGCGCGAGGCGTTGCGGGACGCCATGGCCGAAGAGATGCGCCGCGACGAGGCGGTGTTCGTGATGGGCGAGGAAGTCGCGGAATATGAAGGCGCCTACAAGGTCACGCAGGGGCTGCTTGCCGAATTCGGCCCCCGGCGCGTCCGGGATACGCCGATTACCGAGCACGGCTTCGCGGGCCTGGGCGTCGGGGCGGCGTTTGGCGGGCTGCGCCCGGTGGTCGAGTTCATGACCTTCAACTTCGCCATGCAGGCCGTTGACCAGATCGTCAACTCGGCGGCCAAGACGCTCTACATGTCCGGCGGCCAGATGGGTTGCCCGATCGTGTTCCGGGGGCCGAACGGGGCGGCGGCGCGGGTCGCCGCGCAGCATTCGCAGTGTTATGCGAGCTGGTATGCGCATATCCCCGGCATGATTGTCGTGTCGCCGTTTTCGGCGGCGGATGCGAAGGGCCTGCTCAAGGCGGCGATCCGCGACCCAAACCCGGTGATTTTCCTGGAGAACGAGATTCTCTACGGACGGCGGGGCGCGGTGCCGGTGGGCCCCGACTATACGGTGCCGATCGGCCGCGCGAGCGTGCTGCGCCCCGGCCGGGATGTGACCATTACCGCCTTCTCCCGCATGTGCGCGGTGGCGCTGGAAGCAGCCGAGCTGCTGGCCGGCGAGGGCATCGACGCCGAGGTGATCGACCTGCGCACCTTGCGCCCGCTCGACCGGGCGGCCATAGCGGCCTCCATCCGCAAGACCAACCGCATCGTTTCCGTGGAGGAAGGCTGGCCGGTTGCCGGTATCGGCTCGGAGATCGCGGCTGTCGCCATGGAGGATGCGTTCGACTGGCTCGACGCCCCGGTGGTGCGGGTGACCGGCGAGGACGTGCCCATGCCCTATGCCGCCAATCTGGAAGCGCTGGCCCTGCCGGACGCGGCGCGCATCGCCGCTGCGGCGCGGACGGTCTGCTACGCCTGAAGGGAGCGGGGAGGATGGCCACGGAAATCCTGATGCCGGCCCTTTCGCCGACAATGACCGAAGGGAACCTCGTCAAGTGGCTGGTGGGCCAGGGCGATAAGGTGGCTTCCGGCGATGTGATCGCGGAAATCGAGACCGACAAGGCGACGATGGAAGTCGAGGCGGTGGAGGACGGCGTTGTCGGCCGGATCGTGGTGCCCGAGGGCAGCGAGGGGGTGGCCGTCAACGCGGTCATCGCCGTGCTGGTCGAAGAGGGCGAAGAGTTGGCCGATGAGCCGCCGGCGGCGCCTGCGCCTCTGACCGGAGCATCACAGCCCGCCGCGGAAGCTGCTCCGGCGGCGGCGGATGTCAAGGCGACGCCGCTTGCCCGCCGCATGGCGGCGCTTGCCGGCCTCGACTTGACCACGCTTGCCGGCAGCGGCGCATATGGGCGGGTCACGCGCGACGATGTGCGCCAGGCTCTCGACGGGGCGGCGCCGGCCGAGGCGGCGGACCGGGGCGGGCGCATCTTCGCCAGCCCGCTGGCGCGCCGGATGGCGCGCGAGGGTGAATTGCCGCTCGAAGGGCTTGCCGGCAGCGGCCCGGAAGGCCGGATCATCAAGCGCGATGTCGAGCGGGCGCTGCGGCAGGAGCCGCCCGAGGCCCGGACGCCGGCGGAACCGGAGCTTCTGCCCGACCTGCCGCCTTTCGAGCGTGTCAGGCACACCGCCATGCGCAGGGTCATCGCGCAGCGCCTGACGGAATCGAAGCAGACAGTCCCGCATTTCTACCTGACGGTGGATTGCGAGATCGACGCGCTGCTCGAGACGCGCCGGGAAATCAACGCGCGCGCGCCCGACGGCGTGAAGATTTCGGTCAACGACGTCGTCGTCAAGGCGCTGGCCGCGGCGCTTCACCGCGTGCCGGACGCCAATGCCTCCTGGACCGAGGAGGGCCTGCTGAAGTTCTCCCGGGTCGATATTGCGGTGGCGGTCGCGGTGCCGAACGGGCTGGTGACGCCGGTGGTGCGCGCAGCCGAAACAAAAGGCCTTGCGGCGATCTCCGCCGAGATGGCGGACTTCGCCGCCCGCGCCCGGAACGGAAAGCTCTTGCCGGAAGAGTATCGCGGCGGCACTTCCAGCGTTTCCAATCTCGGCATGTTCGGCATCCGGCAGTTCGACGCCGTCATCAACCCGCCTCATGCGACCATTCTGGCGGTGGGCGCGGGCGAGCAGCGGCCGGTCGTCAAGGGCGGCGCCCTGTCGGTTGCCACGGTGATGACCTGCACGCTTTCCTGCGATCACCGCGTCGTGGACGGCGCGCTTGGCGCCCGCCTTCTGGGCGAGTTCAAGGCGCTGGCGGAATGCCCCGCCGCGATGCTGCTGTAGCCGCCCGGAGGAAGGCAATGGCCGACAAACAGTTCGACCTCGTCGTTGTCGGCGGGGGGCCGGGCGGATATGTGGCGGCGATTCGCGCCGCGCAACTCGGCATGACGACGGCGCTTGTCGAACGCGAGCATCTGGGCGGCATCTGCCTCAATTGGGGCTGCATCCCGACCAAGGCGCTGCTGCGGAGCGCGGAGATCAACCATCTGCTGCACAATCTGGACGAGTTCGGCTTCAGCGCCGGGGACGCCGCCTTCGACCTCGGCCGGATCGTGGCGCGCTCGCGGCAAGTGGCCGGCAGATTGTCGCGGGGCGTTGCGCATCTGCTGCGCAAGAACAAGGTGACGGTGATCGACGGGGCCGGACGGCTGGCGGGGAAGCGTCGTGTCGCGGTGGAGAAGGACGGGCAGGAAACGGCCATGCTTGCGGCCCCGCATGTTGTGCTCGCAGCCGGCGCCCGCGCCCGGTCTCTTCCGGACCTGGAGCCGGACGGCAAGACGATCTGGAGCTACAAGGAGGCCATGGTTCCCGAGACGCTGCCGGAGAGCCTTCTGGTGGTCGGTTCCGGCGCCATCGGCATCGAGTTTGCGAGCTTCTATTGCAATCTCGGCGTGCCGGTGACCGTGGTGGAGGTGGTGGACCGCATCCTGCCGGCGGAAGACCCGGAGATTTCCGACTTCGCCCTCAAGGCGTTCCGCAAGCAGGGCATGACGGTGATGACCGGCGCCCGGGTGATCGGCGTTTCGGAAGGCAGAGCGGCGGTGCGCACGGACGACGGCAAGACGGTGACGGTGGACGCCGGGAGAACGATTCTTGCAGTCGGCATCACCGGCAATGTCGAAGGGCTCGGCCTTGAAGGCACCGGCGTCCGGGTCGAGCGCGGCCATGTGGTCGTCGATGAATGGCTGCGCACGGGCGAGCCGGGCGTCTATGCCA
The DNA here is from genome assembly GCA_965200785.1 of Alphaproteobacteria bacterium. GTDB lineage: Bacteria > Pseudomonadota > Alphaproteobacteria > Bin95 > Bin95 > Bin95. Next base: position 1,250,945 of record CBDAVA010000003.1, read on the forward strand.
TCGGCGACCTGGTCGGGCCGCCCTGGCTGGCGCACAAGGCGAGCCATGAGGGCGTGCTGTGCGTCGAGAAGATCGCCGGGATCGAGGGGCTGCATCCGCTGGACCCGGGCGCGATTCCGGGCTGCACCTATTGCCGCCCGCAGGTGGCGAGCATCGGCTATACCGAGCCTGCCGCCAGGGAGGCCGGCTACGAGCTTCGTATCGGCCGGTTCCCCTATGCCGGCAACGGCAAGGCGATTGCCCTGGGCGAGCCGGAGGGCCTCATCAAGACCGTTTTCGACAAGGCGACGGGGGAGTTGCTTGGCGCGCACATGATCGGCGCCGAAGTGACGGAACTGATCCAGGGATATGCTGTCGCACGCAATCTGGAGGCAACCGAGGCTGAACTGATGCATACTGTCTTCCCGCATCCGACTCTCTCGGAGGCGATGCACGAATCGGTTCTGGACGCCTATGGCCGCGCCGTCCACTTCTGAACCGGCGCGGCTGCGCGTGCCCGCCGGCGGGGGAAAGCCGCCTTTCCGGCATCCCGAGAAGCGGCTGCGTCCGGACAGTCCGAGCCCGCGCAAGCCGGCCTGGATCCGCGTCAGGGCGCCGACCTCGAAAGCCTATGCCGAGACGCGCCGGATCGTGCGCGAACACGGTCTGGCGACGGTGTGCGAGGAGGCCGGCTGCCCGAATATCGGCGAATGCTGGGCGCAGCGCCACGCGACCATGATGATCATGGGCGAGATCTGCACCCGCGCCTGCGCGTTCTGCAATGTTGCGACAGGCAGGCCGGGGCCGCTCGACCCGGCGGAGCCGGAGAATGTCGGCAAGGCCGTGGCCAAGCTGGGCCTGGCGCATGTGGTCATCACCTCGGTGGACCGCGACGATCTCGATGATGGCGGCGGCGCGCATTTCGCCGAGACCGTCGGCTGGATCCGCAGCTATGCGCCCGGCGCAACCGTCGAACTGCTGACGCCCGATTTCCTGCGCAAGCCGGGCGCGCTGGAAACCGTGATCGCAGCGAAGCCGGATGTGCTGAACCATAATCTGGAAACCGTGCCGGGCCTTTACAGCGCGGTCAGGCCGGGCGCCCGTTACTATCACAGCGTCCGCCTGCTGGAGCGGGCGAAGGAGCTCGACGCCTCGGTGTTCACGAAATCAGGGATCATGGTCGGTCTCGGCGAGACCCGCCTCCAGGTCGCGCAGGTGATGGATGACCTGCGCTGCGCCGATGTCGATTTCCTCACCATCGGCCAGTATCTCCAGCCAACGCCGAAGCACCATCCGGTGGACCGCTTCGTGACGCCGGAGGAATTCGAGGCCTATGCGGCGCTGGCGAAGGCCAAGGGTTTCCTGCTGGTATCGGCCTCGCCGCTGACGCGGTCGTCCTACCATGCGGACAGCGATTTCGCGAAACTGAAGGCCGCGCGGGGCTGATGCCGAATCACCGCGAGCAGCGTTTCCTGCCCTATGCGCCCGACAAGATGTTCGCGCTCGTGGCGGATATCGAGCGGTATCCCGAATTCCTGCCCTGGTGCGCGGGCGCGCGCATCCGCCAGCGGCAGGGGCCGGTCGTTATCGCCGACCTCCGGATCCGCTTCGGGATGCTGCGCGAGACCTTCACCTCCCGCGTGACAATGGCGGAACCCGAAAGCATCGACGCCGCCTATATGCACGGGCCGTTCCGGCGCATGGCGACGCATTGGCGTTTCACGCCGGAGGCGGGCGGGACGATGATCGATTTCAGCATCGACTACGAGTTCCGCTCGGCCCTGTTGCGCGGGTTTGCGGGCAGGTTCTTCCGGGAGGTCGCGAAGCGCATGGCCGGCGCCTTCGAGGCCCGCGCCCATGCGCTGCACGGCGCGCCCCGGCTGTCGGGACAGGCGCAGGCGGGCGGGATGTCACGCTGACAGAGGGTCGGCGCGGGAAGAGGAGGCGCACGGGAACATGAAGATCGGAGTGGCATTTCCGACGACGGAAATCGGCGCGGACCCGGCCGTCATTCGCGGTTTCGTCCAGGAAGTCGAGGCGCTTGGCTATGACCACATCACCTGCATCGACCATGTCGTGCAGGAGGTTTCCAACGGCGCCGAGGACTGGCGGGCCTATTACACGCTCGACAACATGTTCCACGAGCCGCTGACGCTTTTCGGGTTCCTCGCCTGCGCCACCGAGCGGGTGGAGCTTGCAACGGCGATCCTGATCCTGCCGCAGCGGCAGACGGCGCTGGCCGCCAAGCAGGCCGCCGAAATCGACCTGCTTTCCGGCGGCAGGCTGCGCCTTGGCGTCGGCATTGGCTGGAACGCCATGGAGTTCGAGGTTCTGGGCCAGGCCTTCCGCAACCGCGCCAGACGGATGGAGGAACAGATCGACTATATGCGCCGGTTATGGACCGAGCCGTCCGGCAGCTTCTCCGGCCGGTGGCACCGGCATGAGGACGCCGGCATCAATCCGTTGCCTCGGCAGCGCCCGATTCCGGTCTGGGTCGGCGCCTTCGAGGACCCGGCGATCGAGCGCGCCGGGCGCATCGGCGACGGCTGGTTCGCCAATCCGCGCGTGCCGCCCGGCAACGAGATGGCGCGCCAGATCGGCTTGGCGCGCGGCGCGGCGGAGAAAGCCGGGCGCGACCCGGCCGCGCTCGGCATCGACGGCACAATCCATATCGGCGACCGCAGGCCGGAAGACGCCGCCGGCGATCTCGCCCGCTGGCGGTCGCTCGGCGTCAGCCATGTGACCGTGCGCACCATGTATTCCGGCTTCGAGACGCCGGCGGACCATCTGGAGGCCCTGAGGCGGTTCCGGAAAGCCGCCGGCTGACCGCGCCCGGCCTACTCCGCGGCAGCGGCGGCAGGGCAGGCGACGCCGGTGCCGCCCAGGCCGCAATAGCCGTAGGGCACCTTGGCCAGATATTGCTGGTGATAGTCCTCGGCGTAGTAGAACGGCGGCGCGTCCACGATTTCCGTCGTAACGGCGCCGTATCCGGCCTGTTTCAACGCCGCGGCAAACCGGAGCTTCGAGGCTTCCGCCGCGCGCCGCTGGGCCTGGGAATGAACATAGATGCCGGAGCGGTATTGCGTGCCGACATCATTGCCCTGGCGCATCCCCTGGGTCGGGTCATGCGTCTCCCAGAAGACCTTGAGCAGCATGTCATAGGAGACCCGGGCCGGGTCGAAAACGACCAGCACCACTTCGTTATGCCCGGTGCGCCCAGTGCACACATCCTCATAGGTCGGGTTGGCGGTATAGCCGCCCGCATAGCCGACGGCGGTGGTCCACACGCCCGGCGTCTCCCAGAACTTGCGCTCCGCGCCCCAGAAGCAGCCGAGCCCGAACAGCGCGCATTCCAGGCCCTCCGGGAAGGGCGGCGTCATCGGCTTTCCGTTGACATAGTGCTGGGGCGGAACCGGCATCACCCGGTCGCGGTCCGGCAGCGCCCGGTCCGGGCTCACCATCTGGACCTTTCTCATCGGGAAGAAAAACATCGCGGCAGCCTGCAGGTGGGTGGGACAATGCCGCCAGTATAGCCGGTTGCCCCCGCGCCGCAGCGGATTATATTTCCGCCAACGCAGTTCGTCGGAACCGCCCATGGACCTCGGCAAAGCCAAACGCCCGAAGATCTTCCATGCGACCGCACCGGGGGCCTGCCCCTATCTGCCCGAACAACTGGAATGCAAGCTCGTCATGGAGCTCGGCGGTCCGGAGGCCGGGTCGCTCTACACCGAGCTCTCCCGCGCCGGCTTCCGCCGCAGCTATGGATACGCCTACCGCCCCGCCTGCAAGAACTGCTCCGCCTGCGTGCCCGTGCGCATCGCTGTCTCCGGCTATCGGGACAGCCGGTCGCTGCGGCGCGTTCGCCGGCGCAACAGCGATCTCCGGGGCGCTGTCCGCCCGGCGGTCGGCACGGCCGAGCAGTATTCGCTGTTCCGCCGCTACCAGTCGAGCCGCCATGCCAGCAGCAGCATGGCGGCCATGAGCTTCGCGGACTATCGCGGCATGGTGGACGAGACGCCGGTGTCGAGCTTCGTCATGGAGATCCGGGACGGCTCCGACCGCCTGCTTGCCGCCTGTCTCGCCGACTGGCTGGAAGACGGGCTTTCCGCCGTTTACAGCTTTTTCGATCCCGACGAGACGCGCCGCAGTCTCGGCACCTTCCTGATCCTGCGGCTGATCGATATCGCCCGCATGGCGGAGCTGGATGTGGTCTATCTGGGCTACTGGATTTCGGGCAGCGGCACGATGGACTACAAACAGCGTTTCCCGGCGGTGGAAGGGTTGATCGACGCCCGATGGGCGCCTCTTGGACCGCGACTGCTCCCGTAACTCCCGCAATCCCGGAGCCGGCGGCCCCGCCGGCGGAGAAAGGCTCGCCATGAAACTGAACGACCCGTCCCTGCTGCGGCAGCGCTGCTATATCGACGGCGCCTGGTGCGATGCAGACACCGGCGAGACCGTTGCGGTCGTCAACCCGGCTACCGGCGAGGTTCTGGGCACGGTGCCGAAAATGGGCGCAGCCGAAACCCGGCGCGCAATCGAGGCGGCGGAGCGGGCCTGGCCGGCATGGCGCGCCAGGACCGCGAAGGAACGCGCGGCGGTGCTGCGCCGATGGCACGACCTGATGATGGAAAATCAGGAAGACCTTGCGGTGCTGATGACAGCGGAGCAGGGCAAGCCGCTGGCCGAGTCGCGCGGCGAAATCGTCTATGGCGCGTCCTTCATAGACTGGTTCGCAGAAGAAGGGCGGCGCGTTTACGGCGACACCATCCCGCCGCACCAGGCCGACAAGCGCGTTCTGGCCATCAAGCAGCCGATCGGCGTGTGCGCGGCGATCACGCCCTGGAACTTCCCGAATGCGATGATTACCCGCAAGGCCGGCCCCGCGCTCGCCGCCGGCTGCCCGATGGTGCTGAAACCGGCCTCGGCAACGCCGTTTTCGGCGTTGGCGCTCGCCGAACTCGGCGAACGGGCGGGCATCCCGAAGGGCGTGTTCAGCGTCGTAACCGGCGCTTCGGGCGCTATCGGCGAGGAAATGACGACCAGCCCCATCGTGCGCAAGCTGTCCTTCACCGGCTCCACCGAGATCGGCAAGGTGCTGATGGCGCAATGTGCGAGCACGGTCAAAAAGATCTCGCTGGAACTCGGCGGCAATGCGCCCTTTATCGTCTTCAACGACGCCGACCTGGATGCGGCGGTGGAAGGGGCGCTCGCCTCCAAATACCGCAATATGGGCCAGACCTGCGTTTGCGCGAACCGGCTGCTGGTGCAGTCCGGCGTCTATGAAGACTTTGCGGCGCGGCTGAGCCAGGCGGTCTCCGGCATGTCCGTGGGCGACGGGATGCAGGAAGGCGTGCTTCAGGGCCCGCTGATTGACATGAGCGCGGTCGAGAAGGTCGAGGAGCATATCGAGGATGCTCTCGCTAAGGGCGCGCGCGTCGTGGTGGGCGGCGGCAGGCACGAGCTTGGCGGCACCTATTTCAAGCCGACAGTGCTGGCCGATGTGACGCCGGGCATGAAGGTTGCGCGAGAGGAGACCTTCGGCCCGCTGGCGCCGCTGTTCCGCTTCGACGACGAGGAGGAAGCGATCGCCATGGCCAATGATACCGAGTTCGGCCTGGCGGCCTATTTCTACACCCGCGACCTCGGCACGGCGTGGCGCGTGTCCGAGGGCCTGGAATACGGCATTGTGGGCGTCAATACGGGCCTGATCTCCGCGGCCGAGGCGCCGTTCGGCGGCGTCAAGGAATCGGGCATCGGGCGCGAGGGGTCGCATTACGGCATCGAGGACTATCTGGAAGTCAAATATCTGTGCATGGCCGTCGGTTGAGCCTTGGGCGCGGACAAGGAGAAACGGCTGGCGGCGGCGCGCGCAGTCGATTTGATCGAGGCCGGCATGACGGTCGGCCTCGGGACCGGCAGCACCGCCGCCCATGCCATCCGGCGAATCGGCGCCCTGGTCCGGGAGGGGCTGGTGTTGCGCGGTGTGCCGACATCGGAGCAGAGCGCAGCGCTTGCGCGCTGCGAGGGCATACCGCTGGTCAGCCTGAACGAGGTCGAGCGCGTTCATCTCGCTATTGACGGCGCTGATGAGGTGGACGGGCGCAAGCGGTGCATCAAGGGCGGCGGCGGTGCGCTGCTCCGGGAAAAGATCGTCGCCGGCGCGGCGGACCGCCTGGTCGTCATTGTGGATTCCGGCAAGCGGGTAGCGTGTCTCGGCGCGTTTCCATTGCCGGTCGAGGTAGTGCCGTTCGCCTGCAGGCAGGTGCGCCGCCGCATCGAGGCGCTTGGCGCTTCGGCAGAAGTCCGCGCGGGCGGGGCTTTCGTCACCGATGAGGGCAACCGCATTCTGGACTGCCGTTTCGGCCCGATCTCCGATCCGCCCGCCCTTGCGGCTGAGCTCAGCGCCATGCCCGGCGTTGTCGAGCACGGATTGTTCATCGGGATGGCCGACGATGTGATCGTCGGGCGGGGCGGCAGCGCCTGTTTCATGGAGTAGGGCAAGGCCGGATGACACGTTACGACTACGACCTGTTTGTGATCGGCGCCGGATCGGGCGGCGTGCGCGCGGCGCGCATCGCCGCCGGACACGGGGCGCGGGTGGGCATCTGCGAACAGAGCCGCGTCGGCGGCACCTGCGTGATTCGCGGCTGCATCCCGAAGAAGCTGCTGGTCTATGCGGCGCATTTCGCGCGCGACTTCGAGGACGCCCGCGCCTATGGCTGGGAAGCGGCCGGGCAGGAATTCGACTGGCCGCGGCTGATTGCGAACAAGGACCGGGAGATCGACCGCCTGAACGGCGTCTATCTTTCCCTGCTTTCGGGCGCCGGCGTCGAGTTGATCGAGGAACGCGGCGTGCTCGAGGACGCGCACACGATTCGGCTGGGGGAACGGCGGATTACCGCCGACAAGGTGCTGGTCGCGGTCGGCGGCTGGCCCTGGATGCCCGACATTCCGGGAATCGACCATGCCATCACCTCCAATGAGGCGCTGGAGCTCAAGGCCCGGCCGGACCGCATCCTGATTGTCGGCGGCGGCTATATCGCGGTCGAGTTCGCCGGCATTTTTCACGGCCTCGGTGTCGAAACCACCCAGATGATTCGCGCCGAACATTTGCTCAACGGCTTCGATGACGACATCCGCAAGACGCTCGGCGAGCAGATGCGGGCGGAGGGCGTGGAGATCGTCAACCGCACCAACCCGACCGGCATCGAGAAGACCGGCGGCTGCTACCGCGTCGCAACCGATACCGGCCGGACAATCGAGGCCGATCTGGTGATGTTCGCAACCGGCAGAAATCCGAATACCGCCGGCCTCGGCCTGGAGGCGGCGGGCATCGCCACGGACCGCAAGGGCGCAATTCCGGTCGATGCGGATTCGCGCAGCGCCGTCCGGAACATTTACGCCATTGGCGATGTCACAGACCGGCTGGCGCTGACGCCGGTCGCGATACGCGAGGGCCACGCCTTTGCCGATACCGTTTTCGGCAACAAGCCCTGGCAGGCCGACCATGCCAATGTGCCGACCGCCGTCTTCAGCCAGCCGCCGATCGGCACGACCGGCCTGACCGAAACCGAGGCGCGCGCGCAATACGGCGAGATCGACATCTACAGGAGCCGCTTCAGGCCGCTGAAACACACCCTTACCGGCCGCGATGAAATCACGCTGATGAAGCTGGTAGTTGATCCGCAGAGCGACCGCGTGCTGGGCGCGCATATGATCGGCGCCGACGCCCCGGAAATCGCCCAGGGCCTCGGCATTGCCGTCAAGATGGGGGCGACCAAGGCCCAGTTCGATGCGACGGTCGGCATTCATCCGACCGCCGCTGAAGAGTTCGTGACCATGCGCAGCCCGGCATAGGGCGCGCGCGGCCTCCGCCTACTGGCGGGAGACCTGGACCTCCTTGCAGGTGATGAATTCCAGCAGGGCGGGCTGGCCCGCCTCGGTTGCGGCGATGCCGCGGGCGATCGCCGCCTGGATGTCGCCCGGATCGGTGACCCGCTCGCCATAGCCTCCGAAGGCCCGCGCCATGGCGGCGTAGTCGCCGGAAATATCGGTCGAGCGGAATTTCTCGGTCGAAACCGGCATGACCTTGAGTTCGATCGCCATGGAGAAATTGTTCAGCAGGATCGAGAGGATCGGGATGCGCTCGCGCACGGCCGTCTCGAAATCCATGCCGGTGAAGCCGATGGCGGCGTCGCCCCACACATTGATGCACAGCTTTTCCGGACAGGCGAGCTTGGCGCCCATGGCGAGGCCCAGGCCGTAGCCGAGCTGGGTGGTCTTGCCCCAGCCGATATAGGAGAGCGGTTCGGTCGCCTTCCAGAAGGGCGAGAGCTGGTCGCGCGGGCTGCCGGCATCGTGGGTGATGACGACATTCTTCTTGTCCACCGCGCGTTCGAGTTCGGCAAGCACGCGGTAGGGGTTGAGCGGCGTTTCGGCGCTCTCGCGCTTGGCGGCCCATTCGGCGAGCCAGCCCGCCATGCCCTCGGCGATCTCGGCTGAGACGGGGGCCGGGTCGCGCGCCGGCTCTCCGGCAAGCGCCGCCAGCAGCGCATCGAGCGTCAGGCCCGCATCCCCCACAAGGCCCAGAGCCGCCGGCACATCCTTGTTGAGGTCCATCGGGTCGAGCGTGGCGTGGATGACCGTTTTGCCCTTCGGCATGGAAACGCCGAAATTGGTCTCGGTGAAGCTGCATCCGATGCCGAAGATCAGGTCCGCCCGGTCCAGGAAGCTACGCACCGGGCGCGGCATGGCGAGGCCGCCCGCGCCGAGGCTGAGCGGATGGTCCTCCGGAAAGGCGCTCTTGCCTTCGAGGCTGGTGCAGACCGGAATCGCCAGCAGTTCCGCCAGCGCCTTCAATTGCGGCCAGGCCCTGGCGTAGTGGACGCCCTGGCCCGCATAGAGCACCGGACGCTCCGCCGCCCTGAGCATCTCCGCCGCCTTCGCAACCGCCTCCGGGTCTGGGCCGCTGCGGGTTGAAAGCACCGGCTCATAGACGAGTTCGCCTGTCAGTTCCTCGTTCATCAGGTCGGTGGGAATCTCCACCACCACCGGGCCGCCGCGGCCGTTGCGCAGCCGGGTGAACGCGCGGCGCATGACATTGGCGATTTCCGCGGTGGAGGTGATCGGCTCGGTCGATTTGGCGATTGGCTTCATCGCCTGGGTCGAATTGAAGTTCGGATGGATATGCGCGAGACGGCGCGCATAGCCCATTGGCAGCACGAGGATCGGCACCGATTCGCCATAGGCTTGGGCGATGCCGCCATAGGCGTTTTCGGCTCCGGGGCCGTGCTGCATGGCGAACACGCCGGGCGTGCCGCCCGAGGTCAGGCGCGAAATGGCGTCCGCCATATGCAGGCCGACGCGCTCCTGCCGGACGATGATCGGGCGGATATCGAGATGGGCGGCATATTCGAGCACATGGTTCACCGGGTAGCCGATGATCGTTCCGATACCTTCGCGCTTCAGGATTTCTGAAATCGCTTCGACGGCCTTCATGGGGTGTCTCTCCTGTCGGTTCGCCCCGAATTTGCCCAACCCGGCGGCATAAGGGAAGCGGCCTCGCGAACATGCCGGCCATGGCGGGCGGAACCGGTCCGGTTCCCCGCCGGGAAATCCGGCAGCCGCGGCGTCGCGCTCCCGCCCTTCGGATGCTATGGAAGCGGCCGCAGTGACAGTGCAGGTGACGATGGAGGCGGCGGCGGGACGATGAAGACTGTTGGCATACTCAGCCCCGGCGATATGGGGCACGGCGTCGGGCGGGCCTTGCGGGAGTGCAACGGGCTGCGGGTCGTCACCGACCTTTCGGGGCGGAGCGCCCGGACCCGGGGCCTTGCGGAAGCGGCGGGTTTTGAAGACCTGGGCTCGCTTGATGCGGTGGTTGCGGCGTCAGACCTCGTTCTGTCGATCATGCCGCCGGCGGCGGCGGAGGGTTTCGCGGCGGCGATGGCGGGCCGGATCGGCGCGGACGGGCCGTTATTCGCCGATATGAACGCCGTGGCGCCGGAGACCGTGCGCCGCATGGCGGGCGGCTATCCGGCGGCGCGGTTTGTGGACGGCGGCATTGTCGGGCCTTCGCCCGGCGGGCCGAAACCGACCCGCTTCTATGTCGCGGGCGCCGCGGCGGCGGCGATGGAGGCGCTGGCGTCGGAGAGGATCGCCGTGCGCCCGCTCGGCGCCGAAATCGGCAGGGCTTCGGCGCAGAAAATGCTCTATTCCGCTCTCAACAAGGGCAATTGGGCGTTGCAGGCGGCGGTGTTGACCGCGGCCGAGCGTGCGGGGCTGACCGAGGAGCTGCGCGCCGAACTGGCTTTCAGCCAGCCCCGGCTGCTCGCCGGCATGGAAGAGCGGGTCGGCCTGCTGGCGGCCGACGCGCACCGCTTCCATCCGGAAATGGCGGAAATCGCCGATTTCTTTGAAAGCCTCGGCATGACGCCGGGTTTTCACAAGGGCGCCGAGGACCTGTTCCGCCTGCTGGCGCGCACGCCGCTGGCCGAGGAGACGCCCGAAACCTGGGACCGCAGCCGGCCCCTCCGCGAGTCGATCCGCATTTTCGCCGCCGCCGTCGAGGAATAAGACCGGCAGCCCGCGCCGCCGGTTCCCGGCTCACGTCAGAAGGCGGTCAGCCTTTCGGCAGAATTTTCACGCCCTGAAGCCAAGTCTTCATTTCGTCAAACGTCCACCGGCCGGTGCAGTCTATGATGCGAACATAGGTATCGAACCTTTCGTCCGAAAACGAATGGCTCTTGCCGGAGCTCAGGAAAACAAGGCGGCCAACAGTGCAGATTCTGCCGGTATTCTCAACCTTGGAGACTCCAATGAAACCGGCATATTGTCCTCGTTTTCTGATCTGGTCAATCTTCTCAATAGTAATTGTGTCCTGACTTCGTTGCGCTGTCTTATTTTCCGCGTATCGAAAATACTCCTCCGAGAAGAATTTTTCTGTCGTTGAGTAAGGGTAAACTCCATAGTTATGTTCGATAGAGAATCTTGGTTTCTTGTAGCCAAAATGGCCGCGCTGCTGCACAATTGAGCTGCCCTTGACCCTTCCCCTTAGCGTGGCATCCGAAATATCTCCCAAATCGGCAAGATTGATGAGAATGTCGGTTATCGGAGCATCCTTCCACTCGGAAGGCTGCATCCGCTTGCCGCCCGAATCACGCGGCCCGCCGGACGATACGCAGCCGGCCAGAAAGGCCGCGGCGGCAATCAGAATGACAGAAGTCTTGACAGACGATGAAAGCATGGGATCCCCCCCCCCGGTTGACGCAAAACGATCCCGGATAACCGGGCCGCTGCACCGATCCAGGACTAACGGAAAGTCTTCCGCCTGTTCGCCGGGCATCAGGAAACAACCCCTGTGCGGAGTAGTCGGCTGTTCCATTTAACGGGCGGCCTGACGAGGTCGAGTCTCGGATAAATGCAATTGAAGAATTGCAGGAAGCGCCGCAGGGCACAAGCCCTGCGGAGTCGTGGGTGGTGTGCCGATGCCGCATTTGGCTTCTCGTCTGCAGTTGGTCGAGGCAACCATGCCGGCGGCGTCGCGCAAGGACACGACGTGCACGGGGCTCCAAGCCCCCCGTTACCCCACCCGTCCTGTCACCCCCAAAGGCGGGGGGCCTTCCCGGATACGCAACGCCGCCGCAGGTGGTGGAGAAAGGACAAACCGTCCGAGGCTGCCGAGAGAACCGGAGCTGGCCCCCCGCCTCCGGAGGGTGACGGATGAACGCGGTAACGAACCCAAATGCCAAACTGAGACATTGCCAAAGGAAGACCAATCAGGCTGGCTTTCGCCGCTGGCCGAGCAGATACGCGAGACCTCGGACCGCAGCCGGCCCCTCCGCGAGCCGATCCACATTTTCGCCGCCGCCGTCGAGGAATAAAACCGGCAGCCCGCGCCGCCGGTTTCCGGCTCAGCACAGAGGGCGGTCAGCCTTTCGGCAGGATCTTCACGCCCTGAAGCCAAGTCTTCATTTCGTCGAACGTCCACCGGCCGGTGCAGTCGCTGGAGCGTATGATGGAATCGAACCTTTCGTCTGACCCTGGATTGTTCTTGCCCGCACTCAGAAAACAAATTCTACCGAGAGTGCAGGTTTCCCCGGTTTTCGTAGCTTTGGCGACCCCGATGAAACCGGCATATTTCCCCTGTTTTCTGATCTGGTCGATCTTCTCGAAATTGATTGGTCTCTTCCTATTCCGGTATGAATTTTCCATCCCGGCACGGAAGTACTCCTCCGATAGGCAGTTCTCCGTCGCTCCGTCACTGTAGAGACTGCTGGAACCTGGCAGATGTTCGAGAAAGACATCTGTCCAAGGACTACCAAGATGAACATGCTGCTGCGGTAATAAGTTGTTCCGAAGCCTGGTCTTCAGCGTGGCGTCCGAAATGTCCCCAAGATCGGCAAGATTGATGAGAATGTCAGTTATCGGGGCATCCTGCCACTCGGTAAGCTGCGTCCGCTCGCCGCTCGCATCACGCGGCCCGTCCGAATCACGCGACCCGCCAGAAGACACGCAGCCGGCCAGCAAGGCCATGGCGGCAATTAGAACGACAGAAGTCTTGATAGACGATGAAAGCATGGGATCCCCCCCGGTTGACGCAAAACGATCCCGGATAATCGGGCCGCTGCACCGATCCAGGACTAACGGAAAGTCTTCCGCCTGTTCGCCGGGCATCAGGAAGCGACCCCTGTGCGGGATAGTCGACTGTTCCATTTAGCGGGCGGCCTAACGAGGTCGAGTCTCGGATAAATGCGGTTGAAGAATGGCAGGAAGCGCCGCAGGACACAAGCCCAAATGCCAAACTGAGACATTGCCAAAGGAAGACCAGTCAGGCCGGCTTTCGCCGCTGGCCGAGGAGATGCGCGAGACCTCGGACCGCAGCCGGCCCCTCCGCGAGCCGATCCATGTTCTCACCGCCGCTGCCGAGGAATAACGCCGGCAGCGCACCCGGTTTCTGGCTCAGGACAGGCCGCGATCAGCTTTGCGGCAGGATATCCACCTTCGGAAGCCAAGCCTTCAACTCGTCAAAGGTCAACCGCCCGGTGCAGTCGTCGAAATTCATAAAGGAATCGAACCTCTCGTCCGACCGCGGCTTGTTCTTGTTGGTGCCCAGAAAACAAATTCTACCGACAGTGCAGCTTTCCCCGGTTTCCGTAGCCTTGGCAACCGCGATGAAGCCGCTATGTCTTCCATGTTTTCTGATGTGGCCTATTCCCTCAATAGAGATTGCCTTCTTCCTCATCTGGAACCTTTCTTCTGTCTCGGTGCGGAAATATTCTTCGGACAGGCACTGTTCCATCGGCACGTCACCGTAGACTTTATTGGGCAGATGTTCGATATAGAAATATGTCCGAGGACTACCAAGACGGACGACTTGCTGCGGTATTGATCCATCCCGGACCCTGGTCGCCAGCGTGGCATCCGAAATATCTCCCAAATCGGCAAGATTGAAGAGAATGTCGGTCATCGGGGCATCCTGCCACTCGGTAAGCTGCATCCGATTGCCGCCCGAATCACGCGGCCCGTCCGAATCACGCGGCTCGCCTGAAACACCCGGCCCGCCAGAAGACACGCAGCCGGCCAGCAAGGCGGCGGCGGCAAGCAGAATGACAGAAGTCTTGATAGACGACGAAAGCATGGGATCCCCCCCGGTTGACGCAAAACGATCCCGGATAACCGGGCCGTTGCACCGATCCAGGACCAACGGAAAGTCTCCCGCCTGTTCGCCGGGCATCAGCGATCGACCCCTGTGCGGAGTCGTCGGCTGTTCCATTTAACGGGCGGCCTGACGAGGTCGAGTCTCGGATAAATGCAGTTGAAGAGTGGCAGGAAGCGCCGCAGGGCACAAGCCCAGATGCCAAACTGAGACACTGCCAAAGGAAGACCAGTCAGGCCGGCTTTGTCGTGCAGTCCGGGCGCTCGCGACTTGGTCTTGTTCACCAGGCGCCCCGCAAGGCTGCCGCCGGTGGTATAAGGCGGGAACGGAAGACGCGGAGCGGGAGGGCGGCGGATGGCGCTGGCAAGACGGCTTGAAGGCAAAGTGGCGATGATTACCGGCGGCGCGTCGGGGATAGGGGCGGCAAGCGCGCGCCTGTTCGCCGAGCATGGCGCGGGCGTGGCGGTGGCCGACATCAACGACAATCTCGGGCCGCTGGTCGTCCGGCAGATCGAGGAGGCCGGCGGGGCGGCCTGCTATGTGCATCTCGACACGGTGGACGAGGACCAGTGGCGCGAGGCGGTCCGGGCCGTGCTCGACCGTTTCGGGCGGCTGGACATCATGCTGAATGCGGCGGGCGTGTCCGGGCGGATGCCGGACGGCTCGGCGGCGCCGCGAATCGGCGAGGCGGACCTGGCGAACTGGAACCGGGTCATGGATGTGAACGCCACCGGCGTGTTTCTCGGCACCAAACACGCCGTCGAGCCGATGCGGGCCGCCGGCGGCGGCTCCATCATCAATATCTCGTCGATCTACGGCATTGTCGGCTCGGTCCACAACGCCGCCTATCACGCCTCCAAGGGCGCCGTCCGCACGCTCAGCAAGTCGGCCGCCGCCCAGTATGCGGCGGAGGGCATCCGCGTGAACTCGGTCCATCCCGGCTTCGTCGACACCCCGATGACGGAGGCGGTCCACAGCAGCCCGGAACTGGCCCGCCCGCGGCTCGACCAGACGCCGATGGGCCGGTTCGGCCAGCCGACCGACATCGCCAATGGCTGCCTTTTCCTCGCCAGCGACGAGTCGAGCTGGATGACAGGTGCGGAACTGGTGATCGACGGCGGCATGACCGCCGTCTGACGCGCAGTCCTTACTTGCCCGTCAGCAGCCGGTCGAACAACTGCCGGACCGTCGGGATGAAGCCATTGGCGTAGAACGGGTCGGACCGGAAGCGAAAGGCGTTGTGGCCGGAGAACATCAACTGCTCCTCGACCGACCCGCCATGGCTGATTTGCTGCAGGGTCTTCTGGATGCAGAAGGAGCGGGGGTCCGCCTTGCGGCCGGTGGTGCCGGCCTCGTTCTGCGACCAATTGCTGAACTGGCAGGCCGACAGACAGCCCATGCACTCGATCTGATCCGTCAGGATCTGCCGCCGCCGCTCCGGCGTCACGAACACCAGGGTGGAGTCCGGCGTGCGCATGGCCTCCGAGAAACCGGCCTCGATCCAGGTTTCGGCGCGCGTCTTGTCGTCCGGCGCAACATAAACTGGCCGCCCGCGCGGACCGACCGGGAATGCCGCGTCATGGCCCCCGACGGGCTCGGTGGAGAATGCGATCTGGTGCTCGGCCCGCTCGCGCAACTCGTCCAGAAAGGCATTGCGCACCGCCGAGGAATAGAAGCCGGTCGGGCTGAAGCGGTTGAGGAAAATATCGCCTTCCCTGAGCGTCAGCAGCTTGCGCTTCCACTCGTCTGAAATCGGGCTTTCCCGGGTGAGCAGCGGGCGGGTGCCGAACTGGAATGCGACCGGCGCGATGTCCGGGTCCTCGATCCATTGCGACCATTCGTCGAGGCACCACACGCCGCCCGCCATGATGATCGGCACATGCTGCAGGCCCACTTCAGCCATTTGCCGGCGCAGCTGGATAACGCGCGGCCGCGGGTCTTCCGGGTGGTTCGGGTCCTCGACATTGGACAGGCCGTTATGCCCGCCGGCGCGCCAGGGGTCTTCATAGACCACGCCGCCCAGCAGGTCCGGCACCTTGCGGTAGGCGCGCTTCCAGAGCGCACGGAAGGCCCGCGCCGAGGACACGATGGGGTAATAGTGAACCCCGAAACGCGCCGCCAGCCCGGCCAGCCTGTAGGGCATGCCGGCCCCGCAGGTAATGCCGTGGATCAGGCCCCTGGCGCCTTCCATCACGGAATTCAGCACGCGCTCCGCACCCGCCATTTCCCAGAGCACATTCATGTGAATGCGGCCCTGGCCGCCGGCGCTCTCATAGGCGATACGGGCCTGGTTGATGGCGCCCCGGACCGCATGGGCCAGCAGCTCCTCATGCCGCTCGCGCCGGGTCCTGCCGTAATAGTTCTGGATGATGGCGGAGCCGTCGTCGCGAAAACTGTCCGCATTGACGCCGGAGAAAGTGCCGACGCCGCCGCAAGCGGCCCATGCGCCCGAACTCTCCCCGTTGGAGACCGCAATGCCCTTGCCGCCCTCGATGAGCGGAAAGACCTCGCGGCCGGAGAAAAGGACCGGGCGCACGACCGCCATCGGCGTCAGTCCGCCGCCGCCGTCAGGTCGGCGCCGGTCTCCTGGTCCACGGACTTCATGGAGAGGCTCACCTTGCCGCGGTCGTCAACGCGCAACACCTTGACCTTCACCTGGTCGCCCTGCTCCACGACATCGCCGACGGTCTTGACCCGCTGCGGGGCGAGCTCGCTGATATGGACCAGCCCGTCCCGGCTGCCGAGGAAATTCACGAACGCCCCGAAATCGACAATCTTGACCACCTTGCCGGTATAGATAGCGCCGACTTCCGGCTCGGCAACGATGCCCTTGATCCAGTCGATCGCGGCTTCGGAAGCCTTGGGATCGACCGAGGACACCTTGATCGTGCCGTCGTCTTCGATATCGATCTTGGCGCCGGTGGTTTCCACGATCTCGCGAATGACCTTGCCGCCCGAACCGATCACCTCGCGGATCTTGTCGCGCGGGATCGACATGGTGGTCATGCGCGGCGCGAAGTCGCTGACCTCGTCGCGCGCCGCGTCGAGCGCCCTGGCCATCTCGCCCAGAATGTGCATCCGGCCCTTCTGCGCCTGCTCCAGCGCCGTCTGCATGATGTCCTCGGTGATCGAGGTGATCTTGATGTCCATCTGCAGCGAGGTGACGCCGACCTCGGTTCCGGCGACCTTGAAGTCCATGTCGCCCAGATGGTCCTCGTCGCCGAGGATATCCGAGAGCACGGCGAAGCGGTCCCCTTCCTTGATGAGGCCCATCGCGATGCCCGCCACCGGGCGTTTCAGGGGCACGCCGGCGTCCATCAGCGACAGCGATGCGCCGCAGACCGACGCCATCGAGGACGACCCGTTCGATTCGGTGATCTCCGAGACGACGCGGATGGTGTAGGGGAACGCCTCCTTCTTCGGCAGCAGCGGCCGCACGGCGCGCCATGCGAGCTTGCCATGCCCGATCTCGCGCCGCCCCGGCGCCCGCAGCATCCTGGCTTCGCCGGTGGAATAGGGCGGGAAATTGTAGTGCAGCAGGAAATGCTCGCGGTATTCGCCGTCCAGCGCATCGACGATCTGCTCGTCCTGCGATGTGCCGAGCGTGGAAACCACGATCGCCTGGGTCTCGCCGCGGGTGAACAGCGCGCTGCCGTGCTGGCGCGGCAGGATGCCGACCTGGCAATCGATGGGGCGCACCGTTTCCAGGTCGCGGTCGTCGATCCGCTTGCCGCTGTCCAGAATGGCGCCGCGGACGATGTCGCGCTCCAGATCCTTGAAGAACGGCGCCGCCATGGCGGGCTCCGTGCCGGCTTCTTCCAGCTTGGCGAGCACGTCCGTCCTGGCGGCCGAGATAGCCGTCTGGCGGGCCTGCTTCTCGCGAAGGGCGTAGGCCTTGCCGATCGGCGCGCGGCCGAGATCATAGACCTTGGCCTTGGCCTCGCCGGCGCCCGGCTCCGGATCGGGCAGCTCCCACGGATCCTTGGCGCATTCCTCCGCCATGTCGATGATGGTGTCGATAACCGGCCGGAAGCCCCGATGGCCGAACATCACGGCCTGCAGCATTTGCTCCTCCGGAAGCTCCTGCGCTTCCGACTCGACCATCAGCACGCCTTGCGACGTGCCGGCGACCACCAGGTCCAGGGTCGAGGCCTGCATCTGCTCCACCGTGGGGTTGAGCATGAATTCGCCGTCTATGAGGCCGACCCGCGCGCCGGCGATGGGGCCGAGAAACGGCATTCCGGAAAGCGTCAGAGCGGCCGAGGTGCCCACCAGCGCCACGATGTCGGGGTCGTTCTCCAGATCGTGGCTCATCACGGTGCAGACGATCTGGGTTTCGTTGCGGAAGCCCTTGGCGAACAGCGGGCGGATCGGCCTGTCGATCAGCCTGGAGGTCAGCGTTTCCTTCTCGCTCGGCCGCGCCTCGCGCTTGAAGAAGCCGCCGGGAATCCGGCCGGCGGCATAGGCCTTTTCCTGGTAGTTGACGGTCAGCGGAAAGAAGTCGAGGCCGGCTCTCGGGCTCTTCTCCGCCACGGCGGTGCACAGCACCGTCGTGTCGCCGAGGCTGGCCATGACGGCAGCGTCAGCCTGGCGTGCGATGCGGCCGGTCTCGAGGACCAGCGGCCGCCCGCCCCAGTCGATTTCCTTGCGGACGATATCGAACATATCGAATGCAATCCTTTCTCCGGCCGCTGCCCGGACGGCGCGGCCGCTTTTCTCGTTTCCTGCCGGGCGCCGGCCATCCGGCGCCCCGCGTCTCAGCGGCGCAGGCCCAGGCGTTCGATCACGGATCTGTAGCGCCCGTTATCTTTCCTGCGCAGATAGTCGAGGAGGCTGCGGCGCTGACCCACCATGATCAGCAGGCCGCGGCGCGAATGGCGGTCCTTCTTATGCGTCTGGAGGTGCCCGGTCAGATTGCGGATGCGCTCCGTCAGGATCGCCACCTGCACCTCCGGCGATCCCGTGTCGTCTTCGGTCGTGCGGAATTCGCGGATCAGTTCGGTCTTGCGTTCGGCGGTAATCGACATCTGGTCCTCCCGTTCCTTGCTATCGGGGATTGACAACCCGCACGGGCCGCACTGTTCCGGACTCATACCGGGCCACGGCGACCAGAACCTCGCCCATCCGGGCGCGCACTGTCATGCCGTCGTGAAACCCGGCGATCCGCGGCAGATCGGCCGTGCGAAGCAGCCGCAGCGCCTGTCCATTTCTGAGCGCGGCGGCCTCTTGTTCCGAAACGGACAGAGCCGGGATGTCGGCCAGCGATCTGTCCGTCGGCAACAAGAATACACTCTCCGGACCTATTCCGGCCAGAGCTTCCAATTCTTCCAGTGTTATCGCGTCCTCGACGCGAAACGGCCCGACGCGCAGGCGCCGGAGGGATGAGACATGCCCGACCGTGCCGAGCGCCGCCGCAAGGTCGCGCACAATGGCGCGGACATAGACGCCCTTGCCGGTTTCGGCCGTGAATTCGGCGCTGTCGTCATCCAGGCGGCGTTCGAGGCGCAGAGCGGCGACCTCGGCGGGGCGGGCCTGCAGGTCGGGCGCCTCGTCGGCCCGGGCCAGGCTGTAAGCCCGCTTGCCGCCCACCTTGACGGCGGAATAATGCGGCGGCACCTGCATGATCTGGCCGGTGAAGGCGGGCAGGGCGCTGCGTATGGCGTCATCATCCGGCCTGACAGCGCTGGTCTCCGTCACCTTGCCGTCGGCGTCGTCCGTGTCGCGGGCCTCGCCCCAGCGCGCCGTGAAGCGGTAGAGCTTGTTCCCCTCCATGACCCAGGAAACGGTCTTGGTGGCCTGGCCCACAGCGACGGGCAGCACGCCGGTCGCAAGCGGATCGAGCGCCCCGCCATGCCCGACCTTGGCGCCGCCGCTCAGGCGCTTGATGCGGTTGCAGACCGCTGTCGAGGTCATGCCGGCCGGCTTGTCCACAATGATCCAGCCGTTGAGATCGGTTCGTCTGGAACGCCTACGCGCCATAGCGGTTATGCCGGATAAGCGCTTCTATCCGCTCTGCTTCATCGAAACTGGGGTCGCGCCGGAACTCGATGCTGGGCGTGAACTTCGCCTTGAGCACGCGGCCGAGCTCGCCGCGAATATGCCCGGCGGCCCGGTTCAGCGCGGCGACGGTGTCATCAATGTCGTCCCGCCCCAGCATGGAGACGAACGCCGTCGCCCGTTTCAGGTCCGGCGACATCGAGACCTCGGAGACGGTGACCATGTCCAGCGCCTGCAGGTCGGGGTCGCGAAAGGTCGCCCGCGCGAGAATCCCTGCCGTCGCATGGCGGACCGTTTCGCCCATGCGCAGCCGGCGCGGTCCGGTCCGGGCCTGCTTCATGACAGTGTGCGCTGCACTTCCTCGGTTTCGTAGCACTCGATGACATCGCCGACCTGGATGTCCTGGTAGGACTCGAACGACATGCCGCACTCGAAACCCTCGCGGACTTCCCGCTGCTCCTCCTTGAAACGCTTGAGAGTGGCAAGGCGGCCTTCATGGATAACGACATTGTCGCGCAACAGCCGCACCCCGGCGCCGCGCCGGACGATGCCTTCGATGACCCGGCACCCCGCCACCTTGCCGACGCGGGTGATATTGAAGACCTCGCGGATATCCGCCTGGCCGATCTGGCGCTCGCGCAATTCGGGCGCCAGCTTGCCGGCCAGCGCCTCGCGAATATCGTCGATCAGTTCGTAAATGATCGAATAGTAGCGAATATCGACGCCATGCTGCTGCGCTGTAAGGCGCGCCGAGCTGTTGGCCCGTACATTGAACCCGATGATGAAGCCGCCGGACGCCTGCGCGAGAGTGACATCACTCTCGGAAATGCCGCCGACGCCGCTGTGCAGAATATCCACCCGCACCTCGCTGGTGCCGAGCTTCGCCAGGGCGCCGACAATGGCCTCAACCGACCCCTGCACATCCGCCTTCACCACCAGCGACACCTTCTCGGTCTTGCCGGCGGCGAGACTCTTGAAGATATCGTCGATGGACCCTTGCCGGACCGGCGCCGCCTGGGCTGTCCGGTCGCGCCGGGCGCGGTATTCGGTCACCTCCCGGGCGCGGCCTTCGCTTTCCACCACGACCACTTCATCGCCTGCGACAGGCGGCCCCGACAAGCCCAGCACCTCGACCGGCACCGAGGGGCCGGCGGCCTTCACCCGGCCGGTCCGGTCATCGACCATCGCGCGGACCTTGCCCCATTCGGCGCCGGCAACGATGATGTCGCCGACCTTGAGCGTGCCGTTCTGCACCAGAATGGTTGCAACGGCGCCGCGGCCCCGGTCGAGTTGCGCCTCCACCACAATGCCGCTCGCCTGGCGGTCCGGATTGGCCTTCAGCTCCATCAGGTCCGCCTGCAGCTGGATGGCCTCCTCGAGATCGTCGAGGCCCGTCTTCGCGGTCGCCGAAACCTCGACCATCTGCACATCGCCGCCGAACTCCTCGGCGACCAGCTCGTGCTGCAACAGGTCGTTCCGGACGCGCTGCGCATCGGATTGCGGCCGATCGACCTTGTTGATTGCGACGACGATCGGCGCGTCCGCCGCCTTCGCATGGGCGATCGCCTCGATCGTCTGCGGCTGGACGCTGTCGTCGGCCGCGACGACGAGGATGACGATATCGGTCGCTCGGGAGCCGCGCGCGCGCATCGCCGAAAAGGCCTCATGGCCGGGCGTGTCGAGGAATGTGATATCGGCGCCGGAGGGCGTGTGCACCTGGTATGCGCCGATATGCTGCGTGATCCCGCCGGCCTCGCCGCTGACGACATCCGTCTGCCGGAGCGCGTCGAGAAGCGAGGTCTTGCCGTGATCGACATGGCCCATGACGGTGACGACCGGCGCCCGGGGCTTGAGGTCGGTTTCGGCGTCAGGGGCGCCGGAAAGCCCTTCCTCGACATCGCTTTCGGCAACGCGAATGACCCTGTGGCCGAACTCCTCGACCACAAGCTCCGCGGTGTCGGCATCGATCGTCTGCGACGGCGTGGCGCGGATGCCGTTCTGCATCAGGACACGAATGACATCGACGGCGCGCGTCGCCATCCGGTTCGCCAGCTCGCTGATCAGGATCGTTTCCGGCACAACAACATCGCGCTGGATGAATTGCTGCCCCTCGCCGGAGGCCTGGCGCTGGCGTTCGCGTTCGCGGGCCCGGCGCACCGATGCGAGCGAGCGCTGGCGCTCCTGCTCGACCTCCTCGTCGAGCGCCTGGACGATGGTCAGCTTGCCGGCCCGCCGCCGGGGTTCGTTGCGGCGCGGTTGTGCGGCGGGACGCTTGTCGTTGCGCCGCCGGCCGCCGCGGTCGTCCTCGTCGCGTCCGCCGGGGCGCCGTCCGGCGGGCACTTCGACAGGCGCAACCGGGGATTCCGACGTCCGCGCCGGGCGCGCGGCCGGTTGTCCGGGCCTGCCGGCCGGGCGCGCCCGCCGGGCGGCCGCATCGGAGGGGCGGCGGGACGGCCCGCTGTCGCCTCCCGGCCGCTCGGCACGCCTCGGTTCGACCCGGCGCGCCGCCTCGCGGCGGGCTGCCTGGGCGGCGCGCTTCTTCTCTTCCTCTTCCCGCCGGCGCGCCTCGATCTCCTCGCGCTTGCGCTGCTCTTCGGCATTGGCCGCGTTGCGTTCCGCAAGCTCGCGGGCCCGTTGCTCGGCGCGGAGCTCTTCCGGGTTGAGCGGCCGCGGCGCCGGCTTTTCGGGCGGCGGTTCGGCAGCCTCTACAGCCTTCTCCGCCTCTGCCGGAGACGGCTTCGGCCGGGCCTGCAGGGCGCGCATCCGCGCCGCGCGTTCCTCGCTGCTGAGGCCGCCCTTCTGCTGTGCGTTCTTGCCCGGCTTGTCGGTGACGATCGTGCGCTTGCGCTTGACCTCCACCGTCACCTGCTTGGACCGCCCGTGGGAAAAGCTCTGGCGAACCTTTCCGGCGCTCACCCTCTTCTTCAATTCCAGCTTTCCCGGACGGGACAGGCTGAGCTTGCCGCTGTCGCGATCGCCGCTTTCGGTCATCCTAGTCTCCCGTCCGTCGTTCCGTTCCGGAACCCGGCAAGACGTCCCGCTTCCTGCGCGAAGCGGTCTGTCAGCCGGCCCGGACCTAGCACCGCATGGACTGCAATGTCACGCCCTATTGCTGCGCCCATTTCGGCCGCCGTCAAAATCGAGATGACGCGCACAGTGCGTGCGAGGCCGGCCAGCGCCCGCCTTCCGTTTTCCGCGCCGTCGGTCGCCTCGACAAGCAGCGCGCCGCGGCCCTCCCGGAGCCATTCGCGCGCATTCTCGTAACCGGCCGCCAGCAGCCCCGAGCGCCGCGCCAGACCCAGCAGATTGCAGCAGCGCCGCGCGAGGCCGGCCTCGACGCGCGCTTCCAGATCGTCGGGAACGGCAAGCTGCCGCCGCGCGGCGCGCTGGAAAGCCCTTCCGCGCCGGGCGGTCTCGAGACATTCCCGGTCCGCCCCGGCCCAATAGCCGCGGCCCGGCAGTTTTTCCTCAAAGTCGGGCGCCAGCCCGCCGTCCGGCGCGATGACGAACCGGATCAGCTCCTCGCGCGGCCGACTCTGCCGCGTTGCCACGCAGCGGCGCAATCCGCCTGTGTCCTTCGTTGCCGCCCTGGCCACGCTCTCGCCCGCCTCCTCACGGCTGGTCGTCGGCCGGCTTTTCGCCGGAAACGGGTTCATCGTCGAACCAATGGGCGCGGGCGGCCATGATCATCGCATCCGCGGTGTCGGCATCGATGGCGCTCTCCGAGAGGCCGGTTTCGAGTGTCTCCTGGTCCAGCGCCGCAATCGCATCCAGATCTCGGCCTTCATGCGCCGGGCTTGCGATGAACCGCAGCTCGTCGCTCGACAGGTCTGCGAAATCGTCCAGCGTCAACACGCCGGCATGGCCGAGCGCCACCACGATATGGCCGGTCAGGCCGTCCACTTCGGCGAGTTCGTCCGAAACGCCGAGTTCGATGCGTTCGCTCTCCAGCCGGGCGGTCTGCTGCTCCAGAAAATCCTGCGCGCGGCGCTGCAATTCGTCGGCGATCTCCTCGTCGAAGCCCTCGATCTCCATCAGGTCCTCAAGGCTCACATAAGCGACTTCCTCGAGGGTCGTGAACCCTTCCGCAACCAGCAGATGTGCAATGACCTCATCGACATCGAGCGCGTCGATGAACAGCGCCGAACGCTGCCGCATCTCCTCCTGGCGGCGCTCCGACTCCTCGGCCTCGGTGAGAATGTCGATAGACCAGCCGGTGAGCTGGCTCGCCAGCCGAACATTCTGGCCGCGCCGACCGATCGCCTGGCTCAACTGGTCGTCGGGCACGACGACCTCGATCCTGCCGTCCTCTTCGTCGAGGACGACCTTCACCACCTCGGCCGGGGCGAGCGCGTTGACGATGAAGGTCGCCGGGTCTCCGGACCAGGGAATGATGTCGATCTTTTCACCGTGAAGCTCGCTGACGACCGCCTGGACGCGGCTGCCGCGCATCCCGACGCAGGCGCCCACGGGGTCGATGCCCGGATCGTTGGATATGACCGCGATCTTGGCCCGGCTGCCGGGATCGCGCGCCACCGCGCGGATCTCGATGATGCCGTCATAGATTTCCGGCACTTCCTGGGCGAACAGGCGGACCAAGAACTCGTTGCGTGTGCGCGACAGGAAAATCTGCGGGCCGCGCGTCTCTTCCCGGACCTCGTGGATCAAGGCGCGGACGCGCTCATTGCGGCGCGGATGCTCGCGCGGGATGATCTCGTCCCGGCGCAGCACCGCCTCGGCCTGCCCGAGATCGACGACGACATGGCCGAACTCGTTGCGCTTGACCAGACCGTTGACGATTTCCCCAACCCGGCCGACGAACTCCTGATACTGGCGCGCGCGCTCGGCCTCGCGCACTTTCTGGACGATGACCTGCTTGGCCGACTGGGCGGCGACACGACCGAAATTGATCGGCGGCAGATCGTCGATCAGCATGTCGCCGACCTGTGCGGTGGTCTTGTAGCGCCGCGCATGGCTCACCGGCAGTTGCGCGAACTCGTCCTCTATCTCCGCATCGTCCTCGACGACCTCGCGGTAGCGCGCCAGGCGAATATCGCCGGTCTTCCGGTCTATGGAAGCGCGAATATCGTGCTCCAACCCGTATTTGGACCGGCCCGCGCGTTGTATCGCCTGCTCTACCGCGACAATGACCTCGTCGCGGTCTATGCCCTTTTCGCGCGCCGCGCTGTCGGCGATCTGCAGCAATTCGGGCCCGAGAATGTTCACCATGGCGGGGTTCCCCTCGCTTTCCTAGACTGCGCCGTCGGCCGCAGCCGCCAGCAGCGCCTCGGTCATCAGCAATTTCGCCGACTTGACGGCGGCCAGCGGCAGCGCCGCTGTGCCGTGTTCGGTCTGCAGCCGGAGAACCTCTCCATCCAGTCCTTCCAGCCGTCCGCGAAAGCGCCTCTGGCCGGCGGTGCCGTCTTCGAGCTCGATCCGCGCCTCGAAGCCGGCGAAGCGGTCGAAATCGCCGGGCCGGGTGAGCGGCCTGTCGATGCCGGGCGAACTCACCTCCAGCGAATAGGCCTGGGGAATGGGATCCTCGACATCCAGCAGCGCCGACAGAATCCGGCTGGCCTCGGCGCATCGGTCCACTGTCATGCCGGTTCCGTCCCGCCGTTCGACCATGACCTGCAATACCGGCGCGCCGCCGCCGAAGCGGATACGCACCAGATCAAGGCCCAGCCCTTCGAGAGCAGGCGCCACCAGGTCGGCCACACGCCGGGTTGCGGCACTGTCGGCGATGGATATGGCCGTCGGTTGTCTCCCAATGAAAAGGGCGCCCCGAAGCCCCCAATTCGCTTTCCGCTGTCCAGAACAGCCTGCCTGCGGCCATGACGAGCAGACAAGCGGGCGGACTATAGCGTCAGGCAGGCGGAACCGCAATGCTCTCGCGGCGAACGAAGCGAAGATAGGTCGATTTGACGCCCGCCGCCCGCGCCTTGGCCTCATACCGCGTTTCCGGCCAGTCCGCCGGGCGGCGGCGCCAGTCGTCGGCGCACCGGGCTGTCCAGACAAAGGCGGGATGCGCCGTCAGCGCCTCGAGCATCCAGTCCAGATAGCCGACATGGTCGGTCGCCAGACGAAGCTCTGCGCCCTTGCGCATGACCCGCGCCAGCCGGTCGATGACCGGGCGGTTCACGATGCGCCGGCGCCAGTGCCGCGCTTTCGGCCACGGGTCCGGGAAGAGCATGAACACCCTGCCGAGGGCGCTGTCGGGCAGCCGGTCGAGCACCGCGGTTGCGTCGTCGCAGTGGATGCGCAGATTGTCGAGGCCCTCCGCAGACGCCTGCGCCGCCAGACTCGCAACGCCGTTGAGATAGGGTTCGGCGCCGATGAAGCCGATGCGCGGGTGGCGGGCGGCCTGCCGGGCGAGGTGCTCGCCGGCGCCGAAACCGATTTCCAGCCACAGGTCTTCGATGTCGAAGCCGAACAGCGCCTGCGGGCGGATCGGCCCTTCGGGAAGCTGCAGCGCCGGCAGCACGGTTTCCAGCGCGCGCCGCCGGCCCGGATTGAGAGGCCGGCCGCGCCGCCGGCCGTGGAACCGGTAGTGCTCCTCCGCGTTCAAGTGAGCGCGGCCTGCAAGGCCTCCACGAGGTCGGTGCGCTCCCAGGAGAAGCCGCCGTCGCTGTCCGGTTCGCGGCCGAAATGGCCGTAGGCGCTGGTGCGCTTGTAGATCGGCCGGTTGAGCTTGAGATGCGAGCGAATGCCGCGCGGCGTCAAGTCGAACACCTCGCGCACGGCCTGCGCCAGCCTTTCATCACCGGCGCGGCCGGTTCCGGCGGTGTTGACCAGCACCGAAAGCGGCTCGGCAATGCCGATGCCGTAAGCCACCTGCACGACGCATTTGTCGGCGAGCCCGGCCGCCACGATATTCTTCGCGACATATCGCGCCGCATAGGCGGCGGACCGGTCCACCTTGCTCGGGTCCTTGCCGGAAAAGGCGCCGCCGCCATGCGGCGCGGCGCCGCCATAGGTATCGACGATGATCTTGCGCCCCGTGAGGCCTGCATCGCCGTCCGGCCCGCCAATGACGAAGCGCCCGGTGGGATTCACATGGAAATCTTCCTCGGGGCACATCCAGCCTTCGGGCAGGACGCTCTCGACGAACGGGCGCACGATGCGTTTCACCGCCTCCTGGTCCTCGTTGAAGCGCGCATGATGCTGTGTCGAGACCACAACCGAGGTGGCGCCCGCCGGCTTGCCGTTTACGTAGCGCAGGGTGACCTGGCTCTTGCTGTCCGGCCCGAGATCGTCGCCAAGGTCGCCGCGGTGCCGTGCTTCGGCCATCCGGCGCAGGATCTCGTGGCTGTATTGAATGGCGGCCGGCATCAGTTCCGGGGTTTCGCGGCAGGCGTAGCCGAACATCAATCCCTGGTCGCCGGCGCCTTCATCCTTGTTGGAGCCCGCCGCAGAGGAGCCATCGACACCCCGGGCAATGTCGCCGGACTGCTTGTGGACCACGCAAAGCACGGTGCTGTCGCGCCAGTGGAACGTCGGCTGATCGTATCCGATCTCGCGCACGGCCTGCCGGGCGAGCTCGCACATGCGCTCGCGGGTGATATGGTCGGGGCCGCGCACCTCGCCGCCGATCACGACCAGATTGGTGGTGACCATGGTTTCGACGCCGCACCGGTTGTGCTCCGCGCCGCCGTCGGCCATGAACGCATCCACGATCGAGTCCGAGATGCGGTCGCAAATCTTGTCCGGATGGCCTTCGGACACCGATTCGCTGGTGAACAGATAATTGCCTTCGAGCACGGGGCGGGCGCTCCCTGACTTTCACATGACACGGCCCCGCCGAGTGGTGCGGGTAGGTTGGCGGTTGTCGCAAGGCGGGGCCGGCAGGGTCAAGTGTGTTGGCGTCGCACAGCCCGGCTGCGCCAGGCGGCGACTCCGGCCAGCAGAACGAGCCCGATGAGGAAAGGCAGGTCGCCCGCTCTTGCATAGGGCGTCTCGGCAAGGGGGGCGGGAAGGCGAATGTCGAGGCGTCCGGTCTCGCCCAGACCGAGCCGGCCCAGGCGGCGGCCAAATCCGTCCACGGCGCCGCTGATGCCGGTATTGGCGACGCGCACGACCGGCAGGCCGGTTTCGATCGCGCGCATCCGCGCGATTTCGAAATGCTGATACGGCCCGGCGGTCTCGCCGAACCAGGCGTCGTTGGTGAGGTTCAGCAGCCATTCCGGCCGCTTGCCGGCCGCGGTCACGGCGCCCGGAAAAATCGCCTCGAAGCAGATCAGCGCGCCGAATGGCGGCAGGCCGGGCAAGGTGAGCGTCGAGGGGCCGGGGCCGGGGGCGAAGTCCTTCCGCCCGACCGTCAGCTTGACGGCGCCGAGCAGGCTGCGCAGCGGCACATATTCGCCGAACGGCACAAGACGGGCCTTGTCGTGGCGGTCCTGAAGCCGGCCTTCCGGGTCTATCGCCAGGATGCTGTTGTAGAATCCGCCGTCCTCGCGCCACGGCGCGCCCGCGATCAGCCCCGAACGGCTCGCTGCGCTGCGTCCGAGCGCCTCGACGAGCGGCGACCCGGCGTGCAGAAGCCGGGCGACCGCCGTTTCCGGCCAGATGACGGCGTCCGGCTCCGGGCCGCCTGCGCCAAGGCGGGCCAGGCGTTCCATATGTGCAGCGGCCTCCCCGGGCCGCCACTTTTCGGATTGCGGGATATTGGGCTGCACCAGGCGCAGCAGCGGCCCGGATGCAACATCTGGCGGCGGCGCCTCCGTCAGGCGTATTTCTCCGGCGGCGAACACAGACGTCGCCGGCACCGCCGCCAGCACCAGGGCGCGCATGTCGGGAACGGAGACAAGCAGGCAGACGGCCAGCGTCACCAGCCCCAGGCCGTAAATGCCGATGACCGCGGCGACCTGCTCCACCGCCGGCACATGCAGCCAGGCATATCCGAAGAGATTCCACGGCAGGCCGGTGAGGAGATGGCCGCGCAGCCAGTCGCCGAGGCCGAGCGCGGCCGCCAATGCCAGCGCGCGTTCGATACCCGGCCGCGTGAGTTGCTGCGCCAGCGCCGCCGGCAGCGCATGGAAGCAGGCGAGCAGCGCCGCAAGGCCCAGCACGGCCGGCGGCCCGCCCGCGGCCGTTACGCCGCCGACGACAAAAAACGAGCCGGCGATCCAGTAGAGGCTGGCCGCGAAGAACCCGAATGAGAAGGCGAACACGGTCCAGAAGGCGCTGCGAAACCGCATTGTTCCGTCCAGCAGCCATGCCAGCGCCGCCAAACCCGCCGCCAGCGCCGGCATTGCGCCCAAAGGCGGCATGGCCGCCGTGGCGGCGATGCCGGCCAGGCCGGCCGCCAGAAGCCGCTTCCAGCCCGCCAGTGCGGCGAGCCGCGCTCTCATCCGCTTGCCGGCAGATTGCGCACCCGCAGCCGCTTCAACCGGCGCGGGTCGCCGTCCAGAACCTCGAATTCGATGCCGGAAGGATGCGACACCAGCTCCCCCCGGCTCGGAACCCGGCCGACCAGGTTGAAGACCAGCCCGCCCAGCGTGTCGATGTCCTCGCGTTCGTCGTCGGTCAATACCTCGCCGACCTCCGCCTCGAAATCCTCCAGCGTCGCCCGCGCGTCGGCGACCAGCGTGCCGTCCGGCCGGGTCTCCAGATGCGGCGCCTCCACGATGTCGTGCTCGTCCTCGATATCTCCGACGATCTCCTCGACAAGGTCCTCGATGGTGGCGAGACCGTCGATTCCGCCGAATTCATCCACGACCAGGGCCATATGCGTGCGCTTGAGACGCATTTCCAGCAGCAGGTCGAGAACCAGCATGGCCGGAGAGACAAACAGCACCCCGCGCGCCAGTTCTTCCAGCGACGGCGCCTTCGGCTGGCCGATATGGGCGAGCACATCCTTGACATGGATCATGCCGATGGTCTGATCGAGATCTTTCTGGAAGACGGGCAGGCGCGAATGGCGCGACTGCTCGACTGCCGCAACGACCTCCTCCAGAGGCGCCTCGGTGGAGACCGCCACAATATCCGCGCGCGGCACCATGACATCCTCGATCGTCATGCGGCGCAGCTTGAGCGTGTTCTCCAGCAGGGACCGCTCCAGCGGGTCGATGGGCGTGGCGTCCTCATTGTGTTGCTCGGCAAGATCCGACAGGGTTTCGCTTATTGACCCCTCATTGTTCCGCCGCCCCGCCAGCCGCCGCCAGAAGCTGCGGAGGCGCCAGCCGCCGCCGTTGGATGGAGGAGCCGGCGTGTCCATGGCCGGTCAGTCCGGTTCTCTGTAGGGGTCGGCTATCGACAGCGTTTCCAGGCAACGCGCCTCCAGCCGCTCCATCCGGTCGGCTTCCGTTTCCGTGTGATGGTCGAAGCCCAGCAGGTGGAGCGTGCCGTGGACGACGAGATGAGACACATGGGCGTGCAGCGTCTTGCGTTGCGCGGCCGCTTCCCGGCAAACCGTTTCCGCCGCCAGCGCGATCTCGCCAAGCGGCGGCGGCCCGCCGGGCCAAGGCGTGCCGCCGGTCGGGAAGGAGAGCACATTCGTTGCGCGGTCGCGGCCCCGGAAACGGCGGTTCAGCTCCCGGATTTCCGCATCGCTGCCGAGCAGCACGGAAATTTCCGCCGGCCCGGTGTGCCCGCTTGCGGCCAGCGCCGCGCCCGCCGCGCGGCTGCACCAGCCGGCGGTCTCGCCGCCGTCCGGCCAATCGCCGCCGCCAAGCGACACATCGACGGTCCAGCTATCCATCGCGGCGCGCCCGCGCGGCGTTGTCATAGGCATCGACGATCCGTGTAACCACCGGGTGGCGGACGACATCGCGGGAGGCGAAACGCACCGCGCCGACGCCCTCCACCCCCTCCAGCACATCAAGCGCCTCGGCAAGCCCCGAGCGCGCGCCGCCCGGCAGATCGACCTGCGACAGGTCGCCTGTCACCACCATCCGCGAGCCTTCGCCGAGGCGGGTCAGAAACATCTTCATCTGGGTCGGGGTGGTGTTCTGGGCTTCGTCGAGAATGACGAAGGCGCGCGCCAGCGTGCGCCCGCGCATGAAGGCAAGCGGCGCGATCTCGATCCCGCCATTGCCGATCTGGCGCATCATCCGGTCGCTGGAAACCATGTCATGCAGCGCATCGTAGAGCGGGCGCAGATAGGGATCGATCTTCTCGCGCAGGTCGCCCGGCAGGAAGCCCAGGCGCTCGCCGGCTTCCACCGCCGGGCGCGACAGCACGATGCGTTCGACCTCGCCGGCCATTTGCATCGAGACGGCCGCGGCCACCGCAAGATAGGTCTTGCCCGTGCCCGCAGGGCCGACGCCGAAGACGACATCGCGCTCGCGGATCGTCTTGAGATACAGCGCCTGATTGGGCGAACGCGGCGTTATCAGGCGCCGCCGCGTTTCGACGGCGCCGCAATCCGGGCCAAGGAGGCCGCCCTTGCTGTCGGACAGCTTTGCGATGCCGGCCACCTCCGCCAGACGCGCCGCGCCGTCCACTTCGCCGGGGTCGATCTCCAGCCCCCGGCGCGCCCGGTCGTAAAGCAGGCCCATGGCGGACTGCGCCGCGGCCACGGCGGTCTCCGGCCCGGCAATCGCAAGCTCGTTGCCGCGCGCATGCATCGAGACGCCGAATTTCTGTTCGAGCCGCGCCAGATTGCGGTCATGCGCGCCGTAGAGCGCCGGCAGGAGGCTGTTGTCGTCGAACTGAAGACGCGCTTCGCTCAAGCTGCGGCTCTCCCGCCGGAGAGGCTGTTGGGGCCGGCCGAGAGAATCTCGACCTCTACCAGCCCGCCTGTTCCGGTCGTTTGGGCGTCCACATGCACGGCCTGCATGAAGGGCGAGCGCCCGACAGACTGGCCCGGCCGCCTGCCGGGCCGTTCCAGCAGCACGGGCAGGCGCCGGCCGACGCAGCTTTGGTTGAACGCCAGTTGCTGGCTGTTCAACAGCGCCTGCAGGCGCGCCAGGCGTTCGCTCTTCGCTTCCTCCGGCACTTGCAGGGGGTCTGCCGCCGCCGGCGTGCCGGGCCGGGCGCTGTATTTGAACGAATAGGCCTGCGTGTAGCCGACATCGCGGACCAGGGTCATCGTCTGCTCGAAGTCGCGCGCGCTTTCTCCGGGAAAGCCCACGATGAAGTCCGAGGCGAGCGCGATATCCGGCCGCGCGGCGCGCAGGCGCTCGACAATGCGCAGGTAATCCGCGGCGCGGTGCTTGCGGTTCATCCGTTCGAGCACGCGGTCGGAGCCCGCCTGGACCGGAAGATGGAGGAAGGGCATCAGGGCGGGCACGGCGCCATGGGCCTCGATCAGGTCGTCGGACATGTCGCGGGGGTGCGAGGTGGTGTAGCGCAGCCGTTCGACACCCTCGATCTCCGCCAGCTCCCGGATCAGCCGCGCCAGGGTCCAGGCGCGGCCGGCAGGGCCTTCGCCGCGCCAGGCGTTGACGTTCTGGCCGAGCAGCACGATCTCCCGCGCGCCCCGTTTCGCCAGCGCCTTCGCCTCGGCAAGAACCGCATCCGCCGGGCGGGAATATTCGGCGCCGCGCGTATAGGGCACCACGCAGAAGGTGCAGAACTTGTCGCAGCCTTCCTGAATTGTGAGGAAGGCGCTCGGCCCGGCGGGGCGGGCGGGCGCCGGAAGCTCGTCGAACTTCGCTTCGGGCTCGAAATCCACATCGATGAGTCCCGAACCGCCGCGCGCCCGCTCCGCCCTGGCCAGCAGCTCCGGCAGGCGGTGATACGCCTGGGGGCCGACAACGATATCCACCGCCGGCGCGCGGCGCATGACCTCGCCGGCCTCGGCCTGGGCGACGCAGCCGGCGACCGCGATCAGCATGTCCGGCCGCCCCTGCTTCAGGGCGCGCAGGCGGCCGACCTCGGAATAGACCTTCTCGGCGGCCTTCTCGCGAATATGGCAGGTATTGAGCACCACGAGGTCGGCGTCCCCGGCATCCTGGACGGCCTCGTAACCGACAGCCGCCAGCATCTCCGACATCCGTTCGGAGTCGTAGACGTTCATCTGGCAGCCATATGTCCTGACGAAGAGCTTTTTACGCAATGCCTGCCTTGCCGGTCTCTTATCCATCGGCGAGTCCGAAGCTAGCATTCGGCGGACGAAGGTCAACCGCCTGCAAGGCGCCCGGCGAGGGAATGTTCCACGCCTTCGGCGACCATGCTGTGGCAATTGCGGGCCATCTCGCGGCGGTTTGCGAACTCGGCGAAGCTGGTCGGCGCGTGCAGGACGATATCCACCGATATCCGCCCCAGACCGAGCGCCGTCCAGATATGGCCGGCCATGCCCATATCGCCGTACCAGGCGATACGGGGCATATGCGCCCGCCCGGCCGGCAGGCCGTCTATGGCGGGATAGGCGATCGACACCGGCTGCACGACGAGCGGCGCGCCGTTGACCTCGCGCTCGGCGACGCTGAACAGGGCGCTCTTGAACGGCAGCACCCGGATGCCGTCATGCGATGTGCCCTCCGGGAAGAGAATCAGATTGTCTCCGCTTTCGAGGCGCATCTGCATCGCGTCGCGCTGCCCGGCGGTCGATCGGGGCCGGCGGTCCACGAAAACGCTTCTTTGCAGCTTGGCGAGCAGTCCGAAAAAGGGCCAGCCGGCGACCTCCGACTTCGCAACGAAGGAGGCCGGCAGCGTTGCGCCGAGCGTGACGATATCGAGATAGGTGATGTGGTTGCAGACGAACAATGTCGGGCTGGCGGTACTCAGCGTTCCGTGCGTGCGGATATCGAAGCCCAGCAGCCGGGCGCAGCGGCGGTGATAGGCAAGCGGCAGGCTTACGGCCAGCGGCCGCTTGAAGAAGACTGCAAACATCTGCACCGGAATGAGCAGCAGCGTATAGGAAACATAAGCGAGAAGACGCCCGAGAGCGCGCAGCGGCGAATGCCGGATCACGAGGCCAGGGTCTCCCGCGTCAGTTCTCCGTCGCGGCTGTAGCGGCGCAGATAGCGGTCGGTCACGCCGTCCAGGCGGACGACGATGCAGACATCGACGGTGTTGAACTCCCTGTCGATAACCGCCCCCTCGCCGACCGCGCCGCCAAGGCGCAGATAGCCCTTGATGAGCGGCGGCAGGGCGGCGAGCGCCTTTTTCCGGTCTATGTCCTCGCGCGCCATCCGGTGCATAACCACATAGCGCGAACGCAGGGCTCTGGGCCGGAACGCCGGCGCCGCCAGATGCTCATGGTGCAGATAGGAAAGCGGCAAGGCGTGCGCCTCGGGGTCGGCGCCGTGGAAACTGCCGCAGCCGAACAGCAGCTTGACCTGATGCAGCGCAACATAGCGCGCAATGCCGCGCCACAGCATCTGCATGGTGTGGTGGCGGCGATAGTCGGCATGAACGCAGGAGCGCCCGAGCTCCATGATCTGCCGTCCTCCGCGCAGCAGCTTGCGGATATTGTATTCGTCCTGGGTATAGAAGCGCCCGATGCGCGCTGCAGCGTCCCGGCGCATCAGCCGATAGGTGCCGACCACCGCGGACGGGCCGTTGCCGAGCCGCCGGTCGAGAACCATGAGATGGTCGCAATAGGGGTCGAATTGATCGAAATCCCGCTCGGCGGCGGCGATGGCAGGGCTCGGGCGCGCCGTCATCTCTTCGTAAAACACCCTGAAGCGCAGGGCTTGAGAGGCTTCGATATCGGCGTCGGTCTGGGCGAGCCGGACGATCAGGTCGCCCGATTCGACGATGAACGGACTCTGGTGGTTGACCGGCAGGGCGCGGCGGCGCGCCGCCGATCCGAACAGTGGCAAGACAAGGCCGCGTCTGCCGGGAGGCGTCACCCGCCGGCGCGGAACGACGCGGCCGACGGCTTTTCTTACCTGGAGAGCCAAACGCACCGCCCTTCTTTGAACGCGCCATTCTACGCCGGCCGGCGTGTTGCGCATAGTCCGGCTGCGCCTTGCCGGGCATCGGGAATGCAAGCGCGTCGGCCGCGGCTGTGGAAAGGACAAGCTCTGGTCGCTTCCCGAACAATTTGCGGTCGCATCGCGACAAGTGTTGCCCTGCCGAAACGGCGGATTCTTGCCGATATATCAACAACGGGCGCCGGCAGCGGCGCGGCGCCCAACGGACGAAAGCCCGCTCGCCCGAAGGGAGGCAGGACCATGACCGCCCACGCTATCGCGCATGACGAACTGGATCTGGAGGTCCGTTGGCCCGAAGGCGATTCAACCCGATTCCCGTGGATATGGATGCGCGTCAATGAACCGGGTGCGTTCGATCCGGTCACCCGCGAGCGGCGGTTCGATCTTGCCTCGGTCGCGCCGGATATTCGCCCCGACAATGTCGAGTTGAGCGACAACGCCCTGATCGTCCGCTGGCCGGACAGCGACGGGGCCAGCATCGTGCCGCTGGCATGGCTGGCGGCCCGCCGGCCGGATGCCGAGGCCCCGCCGGACCCGGCGGCGATCGCGCCGGAGCTCTGGGATGCGTCCCTGGCCGACCGATTCCCGCGCCATTCGGCCGACGGTGATCTCAAGGCGTATCTCGTCGATCTCAAGCGTTTCGGCGTGGCGCTGGTCGAGGGGCTGGGCGACGATCCCGACGCCGGTATCGCGTTCGGACGCCGCATCACCCATCTCCGCGAAACCTATTTCGGCTGCGTCTTCGAGGTCTATACCCATCCCAAGCCGAACAGCCTCGCCTACACGGCCCATGCGCTGGCGCCGCATACAGACCTTCCATATTTTGAAACACCGCCGGATGTGCAGTTTCTGCATTGCGTCCGCAACGGCGCTGCGGGCGGCGCAAGCGTCTTCGTGGACGGGTTCAGCGCCGCGCGCGTCTTGCGCGAGGAAGCGCCGGAGGATTTCGACCTTCTAAGCCGGCAGATCATGCCATTCCGCTTCATCGATGATGTATCAGACATGCGTCACCGCCGCCCGGTCCTGGCTTTGGACGAGGACGGCGAGGTGGCCGAAGTCGCCCTCAATCCGGCGGTCGCGGACGAAATACGGCTCGACGCCGATCCTGCGGTGACGCGCACCTATTACGCCGCCTACCGGCGGTTGATGACGATCACGCGGCGGCCCGAGCTCACCCTGCACATGCTGCTTGCGCCCGGCACCATGGTCGCTTTCGACAACCGCCGTGTCCTGCATGGGCGCGATGCGTTTG
Source organism: Alphaproteobacteria bacterium (assembly GCA_965200785.1). Classification (GTDB taxonomy): domain Bacteria; phylum Pseudomonadota; class Alphaproteobacteria; order Bin95; family Bin95; genus Bin95. The sequence goes on from CBDAVA010000003.1 coordinate 1,286,658, forward strand.
ATCCATCGACGGGAGAGCGCTGGTTGCGCGGCTTCTACATCGATCGCACGGGAATCGACAGCTGCCTGCGCTGCCTGTAGCGGCGCTGCTGCGATCGGTCCGGCGGCGCCGGCCGGGCGGCAATCGGCGTCAGCCCGGGCCGCTGCCGGCAGCGCTCTCCGCCGCCGGCCCTGCATCCGTTCCGAGACGGAGGACCAGGGCGTCCTGCCTGCCCGAGGGCGTGCGGTAATATCCGGGCCGGCGGCCGACCGCCTCGAAGCCGAATCGGGCATAGAGCGCCCGCGCGGCATGGTTGCATACCGCGACTTCCAGAAATACCGCGCTGGTTCCGGGAGCGGCCAGCGCATCTTCGAGCAGGGCCGTCGCAACGCCCTGCCGGCGGGCGTCGGGATGCGTTGCGACCATGGTGATCTCCGCCTCGCCGCCAACACGGCGCAGATGCAGGAAGCCCACCGGCTTGCGCCCATCCATCGCAATGCGGGCATAGGCGCCGGGCGCCGCGAGCAGGGTTCGCCAGGCCTCGGCAGACCATGCGCTGTCCGGCGCGGCCGCCCGTTGAATGGCGGCGATGACTTCGGCATGGGCGGGGCCGGCTGTGATCACCGCGCGGCCGGCCCGACATGCGGCCGGGTGAGGTAGAGCGGCGCCGCCGGACCGGGCGGGAAGCGCCTGCCGATCAGCCGCGCCGCATCCGGCAGCGCCGGCGCCAGCGCCCGAACCGCGCCGGGCGCGAGCGCCGCCAGCGACTCCGCGGCATCGCCGACCACGAAAAAAGGCGCCTGCAGGACCAGAGCTTCGGGCGTTGTGATGAAGGGGTCCGTTCCGCCTGCAAGATCGGCCGCATACAGGCTGCCGCGTTTGGTGTCGAGCACGGCGAACAGCCGGCCCTTCGGCGGCTCGGACGGCCGCAGCGCCTCGAAGGTCGGGACCGCGGCAACGACAGCGCCTGTCGCCAGCGCCAGGCCGCGCGCCGCCGCCAGCGCTATGCGGATGCCGGTAAAGGAGCCGGGGCCGCGGGTGACGGTGATCCGGGAGATTTCGGGGAATGCCGCGCCCGCATCGGCCATGGCGCGCTCCACCATGACCAGCACTGTCTCGGCATGGCCGCGCGCCATGGCCCGCCAATGGCCCGCGAGCAGTTTTCCGTCCCTGGCGATGGCGGCCGAACAGGCATTCGCCGCGCAATCGAGGGCAATTTCGACCATTCGTTTCCGGCGCCGAGAGCTTGTTCCCGGCCCCCGGCCTCGTCCCGGCCGCTTTAGGGAACCGGATAAACCGCTTCGACTTCCGGGATATAGTGGCGCAGCATGTTCTCAACGCCCATCTTCAGCGTGGCCGTCGAGCTCGGGCAGCCGGCGCAGGCGCCCTGCATGCTGAGATAGACGACGCCGTCCTCGAATGCGCGAAACACGATATCGCCGCCGTCCTGCGCCACCGCCGGCCGAACCCGCGTCTCCAGCAATTCCTTGATCTGCGAGACGACCTCGCTGTCTTCCGCGCCGTCGTCAATATCGTCCGCGCCGCTCTCCAGAATCACCGGCCTGCCGGCCATGAAATGGTCCATGACCGCGCCCAGGATCATGGGCTTCAGCGTCTGCCAGTCGCGCGAATCGTCCTTGCTGACGGTCACGAAATCGCTGCCGAGGAACACCGCCCGGACGCCGGGCACATCGAACAGCGCCTGCGCCAGCGGTGAGCGTTCCGCGCCTTCCGGAGACGGGAAATCGGCCGTGCCGCGGCCCATCACATCCATGCCGGGGATGAACTTCAGCGTTGCAGGGTTGGGGGTCTGTTCGGTCTGAATGAACATCGGCGGTTTCCTCCGGCAGGCTGTGCGGTGCTAGATGGACCGGAACCGCCGCGAAATCAAGCCGCGCCGGCGCCGGGTCGTGTCTCGGCATGAAATCCGCGGTCCTCTTGACAGGCTCGGACAGGGGCTCGAGCGGCCCTGCCTGCCGCCTTCGGACTCCCCGGTGTCGGCCCGGTTCCCCGGTGTCGCCTCCGGACTCCGTAGTGTCGCCCCGGCCTTGAGCCGGGGCCCAGCCTCCGATCCTTCCGCGGGGCCGAAACGGCGGAGGATGGCCCCCGGCTCTCCGCTGCGCTCCGGCCGGGGTGACGACAAGGGAGGCGATGCAAGCGGCGCGGCACGGGGGCATGCCCCGAAAGGCCCGCGGCCCATGCTGTTATTCCTGACTGAAACGCTACCCGGCGCCGTAATACAACATCACCGTGTGCCGGGCTTCGGCGAAGAAGAGCCACCGCTCCGCCACCAGGCCGATAGCCGCAGCCGGGACCGCGATCACTGCAAGGAAGCCGGCAAGCGCGCCGGGTTCCAGCAGCGCCGCCGCCAGCACGCAGAGCAGGGGCGCCAGGAAGCCGGACAGATGGGCGATCCGGCGCAGGCGGGCGGCGTGTTTGCGGCCGGTGCGGAAGCCCATCTCCTTCATGATGTAGTTGGATTCGGTATTCGGCGCTTCGAGCAGCTGCACCCGGCCCTTGAGGCCGGTCGCGCTTGCCGTTGTGCTCGGCCCGTCCTGCTTCGCGGCTTCCCAGTAGCTCACCTTGACGATCCAGGCGACGGCGAGCGCGGCGCAGGCGGCGGCGGCTGTTGGCGCGCTGCTCTGCCCGAACAGGTGGGCGAGCGCATTCGCCAGCACGGCCCCGCTGGCCGCCGCCATGGCCAGATAGCCCGGCACGGTCCACGGGCCGGCCCATTGGTGGATCGGCTTCAGGGTGGCGTAGATCATGCCCGTCGCATGGACCGTAAGCACTGCCAGCAGGGCCGCGGCCAGGCCCGGCAACACCCAGATTTCCCCGAACAGCAGCCATCCGGCCGCGAAGGCCAGAGCCGGCGGAAATGTCAGCATGGCCAGCACGCCTTCCCGCGACAGCCAGGAGGTGCGCCATTGCGAGAATGCCCGCCATGCTCTTTCCGGCCGGCCGAGATGGAAGACCGAACTGACCAGTCCGCCGCCGGCCAGCGCGAAGGCGGCTGCAAAGGCGGCCATGCCCATCCAGAATCCGGGGGCGAACAGGCCGAGCGCGCCGAATATGCCAAGCGCCGCCAAGAGGCCGAAACCGGCTCCCGAGGCGGTGGTGAAGAAGATGATGGAGAAAGCGGGGTGCATCAGCGGCTCAACAGGCGGTCCACCCACCGCAAAAGCCCGGCGGGTCTTTCGGATTCGGCGGGCGCCGCGGCGGGCGCCGGCGGCCGGGCGCGCGGCGGCAGATATTTGTTGACCGGCCGATAGCCCAGCTCCGGCATGAGATCGACGCCGCCGCGCTCCGCCGTCAGCCTGGAGACATGCGACTCCGGGTCGGCGAAGTCGCCGAAATGGCGCGCGGAAGCCGGGCAGGTCGAGACGCAGGCCGGAACGCGGTCCACCTCCTCGAGATTTTCGTTGTAGATGCGGTCGATGCAGAGGGTGCATTTCTTCATCGTGCCGCTGTCGCTGTCGAATTCCCGCGCGCCGTAGGGGCAGGCCCAGGAACAGAGCTTGCAGCCGATGCAGATGTCCTCATTGACCAGAACGATGCCGTCCTCCGCGCGCTTGTAGGATGCGCCGGTCGGACAAACGGTGACGCAGGCGGGCTCCTCGCAATGCAGGCAGGAGCGCGGGAAATGCACCGTCCGGGAGGTTTCGCCGTCATGCGCCTCGAAACTGTGCACGCGGTTGAACCAGACGCCGTCCGGCTCGGCCCCGTAAGCGTCGAGATCGGTCAACGGGGCCATATGGCCGCCCGTGTTCCATTCCTTGCAGTTCACCGCGCAGGCATGGCAGCCGACGCAGATATCCAGGTCGATGACGAGGCCGAGTTTCTTCCCCGTCGTCTCGGGCAATGCCGTCATCGCCGCCTCCCGCAGAAATCGAGGCCGTATCGCAGCGCGTTGGGGCGGGGGGCCATGGCGGGCGGCGGCTTCAGGGCCGGCAGGTCCGGCTCCGATGCCCGGTCGGCAGGCCCCGAGACTTTCTCCACCGCGACGCGCAGATCATACCAGGCGGCCTGGCCCGTCACCGGGTCGGCATTGGCGTAACGATAGCCGTCGCCCCGGCGCGGCAGCAGTTCGGAGATGATGTGGTTGAGCAGGAAGCCGGCGCGCGCCTCCGGCGCGTCTTCGGCCAGATTCCACGCCCCCCGGCGCTTGCCAATGGCATTCCAGGTCCAGACCGTATCCGGGTTGACGCCGTCCATCGCCTTGACCGGAACGGTGATGCTGCCATGCGGGGAGGCGAGGCGCACCCAGTCGCCGTCCTCCAGCCCGTGGGCATCGGCGATTTCGCGCGAGACGAACAGCGGATTGCGGCCATGAATCTGCCGCAGCCAGGCATTTTGCGAACCCCAGGAGTGATACATCGCCATCGGGCGCTGGGTGAGCGCATGATAGGGAAACGCCGCCTCGTCGATTGCCGCCTCCTCGAACGGCGGATACCAGATCGGCAACGGGTCGAAATAGCGGCGGATGCGCCCGGCATGCGCCGCCGGTATGTCGGCGATCCGGAATTTCTGAAGCGTCTCCGAATATATCTGCAGCACAATGGGCTTCGCATCGGGGATGAAGCCGAGGCCGGCGGCCCATTCGAGATAGTCCTTGTTGGCGTGCTTGAAATAACGCTGTTCGGGGGCAAGCTCATGCTTCCAGAAGCAGCCATTCTCGATATAGCGTTCGAGCTGCTGCGGGTTCGGCGCTCCCTTGCCGTAACTCTCGCCGTCGGCGCCCCGCCATCCGGCCAGCGGCCCGACTCCCGGCGTGCGCTCATGGTTGACCAGATAATCGGCGTAACCGCCGGGGAAACGCGGCGCGCCGTCGTCATCCACAAAGGCCGGCAGGCCGAGCCTGGCGCCGAGGTCGATCAGCACATCCTGGAAGGCGCGGACATCGCGGTCCGGCTGCAGCACCGGCTGGCGGATGGAATCCGCCGGTCCATCGGCGTCGGAGATTGGCCGGTCCAGCAGGGAAATGCAGTCCCAGCGTTCCAGATAGGTGGTGTCCGGCAGGACAAGATCGCAATAGGGGATGGTTTCGGAGAAAAAGGCGTCCGAATAGACAATGAACGGGATGCGGTACTCGCCGGTCTCCGGGTCCGTGTCGCACAGCATTTCCAGCGTGCCGGGGACATTCATGGAGGAGTTCCAGCCGACATTCGCCATATACATGAACAAGGTGTCGATGGGGTAGGGGTCCCCTTTCCAGGCGTTGTGCACTGCCATGTGCATGACGCCGTGGGCGGCCACCGGCGCTTCCCAGCTATAGGCCTTATCGATTCGCCGCGGCGTGGCGCCGTCGGCCTCCAGCAGCAGGTCTTCCGGGCCGGCCACGAAGCCGAGCGGCGGCCCGCTCATGGGTTTGCCCGCCGCCACCTGTTCCGGCTTGCCGGCGGGTTTCGGCCCCGGCGGCGCCGGGCGCGGGAAGGGCGGCTTGTAGCGGAAGGAGCCCGGACGGTCGATTGCGCCGATCAGCATTTGCAGCAAATGCAGCGCCCGGCAGGTGTGGAACCCGTTGGAATGGGCCGAAATGCCCCGCATGGCATGCACCGATACCGGCCGGCCAATGGTCTTCTTGTGCCGGCGGCCGGCCCAATCGGTCCATGGCCGGTCCAGAACGACCTTCTGCTCGAAGGCGGCATGCGCGATCTCGGCGGCGAGGCGGCGGATGGTGTCCGCCGTCACACCGCAGCGTTCGGCGACCGCCTCCGGCGCATAGGCCTCGTCCAGATAGCGTTCGGCAAGCAGCGCGAATACCGGCGCCGCCTCTGTGCCGTCCTCCAGCGTCACGCGCTCCGCCAGCGCCGGGCAGAAGCCCGTGCCGCCCGCATCCACGGCCCGCCCGGCCTGTTTGTCCCAGGCCAGCGGGTTGCCGTCGCCGTCGCGCGCGAACAGGCCGTTATCGGCGCGCACGAGCCATGATGCGTTCGTGTAACGGACCAGGAAATCCAGGTCTATGCGGTCCGCCTTCAGCAGTTCATGGCAGAGCGAGAGCACGAACAGCCCGTCCGTGCCCGGCCGGATGCCGACCCATTCGTCCGCCACGGCGGAATAGCCGGTCCGCACCGGGTTGATCGAGACGAATTTGGCGCCGCGCGCGCGCAGTTTGGAGAGGCCGATCTTGATCGGATTGGAATCGTGGTCCTCGGCCACCCCGAACATCAGGAAGTAGCGGGCGTGGTCCCAGTCCGGCTCCCCGAACTCCCAGAAGGACCCGCCGATTGTATAGATGCCGCCGGCGGCCATGTTGACGGAGCAGAAGCCGCCATGCGCGGCGTAATTGGGCGTGCCGAACTGCGTCGCCCAGAACCCCGTCAGCCCCTGGGACTGGTCGCGCCCGGTGAAGAAGGCCAGCTTGCGCGGGTCTTCCGCCCGGATGCCGGCCAGGCGGGAGGATACGATCTCCAGCGCCTCTTCCCACTCGATCTCCTCGAATTGGCCGGCGCCCCGAGGTCCGGCGCGCTTCAGCGGCTTCGTCAGCCGGGCCGGGGAGTAGTGCTGCATGATGCCCGCCGAGCCCTTGGCGCAAAGCACGCCGCGATTGACGGGATGGTCGCGGTTGCCCTCGATATACCGCACCTTGCCGTTCTTCAGATGCACCTTGATCCCGCACCGGCAGGCGCACATGTAGCAGGTCGTGGTCTTCGTTTCGTCCGCGACCGTCGGGGACAGGCGCACCCGTTCGGGCGGGCCGGAAAGGTCTTCGAGCCACATGGCGGCGCCGTCTCCTTCAGGCGAAGCGGGCGATCTCTTCTTCGGAGAGATTGCCCGGCAGGATGACCACCGGCACTTGCAGGCGGCCGACGGATTTCCCGGTCAGCGACGAAATCAGCGGCCCCGGCCCCTTGGGGCCGGTATCCGAAGCGAGGATGAGGAAGGCGATCGACGGGTCCTCCTCGCAGGCCAGGATCGTTTCTTCCACCCGGTCCCCCTCCCGGATCACCAGGGAAGGCAGCCTGCCCGACAGGCGCTGCACCTGCGCCGCTGCCTGGAGGATAACAGTTTCGCCATGCTCGCGCGCCTCCTCGCGCATCAATTCGCCGATGGCCGACCAGTGCTGGAAGTCCGCCGGCATATCAACGACATAGAGCAGGCCGACATGGCTGCCGGTTCGCCTGGAGCGCAGGGCTGCAAAGGTCAGCGCCACCGGCAGCTCGTCGCTCTCATCGACGACACAGAGCAAGGTGCGTGTCGAGAGTGAGGGTAATTCGGTCAACGAGTCAGCTTCTCCGCGCGATAACGCCTGCCAGCCATCCTGCCATCAAGGCGGCGAGGATGGCAACGAAGCCGTGCAGGATCGGAAAGTCGTGGGCGAAACGGAACACGGCCGCCTCGAGGCCGGCCTTGCGGATATGAAGTGCGCTTGCCGTTGCGTTGATGACCGCCCCGCTGCGCAGCTCGAACACCTCGATACGGTAACCGCCCACCGGAACATTGGCCGGAAACGCAACGCTTGTGCGGAACAGGTGCTGCCCCAGAAAATCGATACGGCCGAATTCCGCCGCATAAAGCCCGTTCGCCTGTTTGCGCCGCACCAGCGCCGCCTGGAACACCTCGAGATCGTCCAGATTAGCGTCGGCCGGTGCGGGGGTGAGGAAATCCTCCCCGATACTGTGCGCGGCGAGGACCTCGCGCACCGGCCGCTCCGCCAGGCCCTCGCTGGCGGCGACCCAGACAAAGGCCGGCGCTTCCGGAAAGGTCACGCCGCCGCGATTGGCCCAGATGCCGAAATCGCGCTCCTTGCGCCGCACCGTGGTCGATTGTGCAGGGCCGCGTATGACGATGACCACGCCATGCGGCTCGCCTATGGCGCCATGCGCCTCCGCCGTGGTGCCGAACACGACAAGGTTGGCGCCGGTAAAGCCCGCCGTGATCGCGACCGTCCGCTCGGAAACATCGACGACGAACTGCCCGGCCGCCGCCGGGCCGGCGGCGGCGAGGAGCATCAGCACCGCCAGCGCCCGCATCAATGCACACTCGGCTGGAGCGAGAACAGGTCGTCCGGCGGCGTCACCAGGTCGAACAGCAGCTTGATGCAGACCGCGAGAACGAGTCCGGCCAGCAGCACACGGAATTGCTCGCTCGGCAGCCGGGCGCCGAGGCGGGTGCCCACCTGCACGCCGACGACCGAGCCCGCGAGCAGCAGCAATGCCAGAATGACATCGACGGTCTGATTGGCGGCGGACTGGAGGAGGGTGACGGTCGACACCACGAACAGAATCTGGAACAGCGAGGTGCCGGCCACCATGGCGGTCGGCATACCAAGCAGGTAGATCATCGCCGGAACCATGATGAAGCCGCCGCCCACGCCCATGATCGCCGCCAGCAGGCCGACAAGCACGCCGATGAGGAACGGCATCACGGCGCTGATATAGAGGCGCGACTTCTGGAACCGCATCTTGAGCGGCAGGCCGTGGATCCAGGTGTGGCGGTGCAGTTTGCCGCGCCGGGCCACGCCCTTGCGCTTGCGCAACAGGGCGCGCAGGCTCTCCGCCATCATCAGCGCGCCGACAATGCCCAGGAACACGACATAGCAAAGGGAAATGGCCAGATCGATCTGGCCGACGCCGCGCAGCAGCTTGAACAGCCACACGCCGAGAGCGGAGCCGAGCACGCCGCCGGCGAGCAGCACGCCGCCCATCTTGAAATCGACTCCGCCGCGCCGCCAATGGGCCAGCACGCCGGAGACCGAGGTGGCGACAAGCTGGTTCGCCTCGCTGGCCACGGCGACAGCCGGCGGAATGCCGATGAAAATCAGCAGCGGCGTCATCAGGAAACCGCCGCCGACCCCGAACAGCCCGGACAACACGCCGACGGCGGCGCCCATCCCCAGCAACAGAAAGACATCGACCGAGAGTTCGGCAACAGGCAGATAGATCTGCATGGAAGCCTCTCTTAGGCCCGCCGCCGCCCCCGCGCAAGACGAAGCGCGGCCTGCTGCCCGCGGCGTTGTTCGTTCGTGTTCCGCATCGGCGGCTCCCGCGCCGGTCCGCCGCGCGGCCCGCCTGTCAGTAGGGCCGCCCGCCCTTGACCTGGGTGCGGTGCATCAGGCGGCGCGCCGCTGGATCGAACGGGTCGCGCCGGTGCATGACCGAGCGGTTGTCCCACAGCACGATATCGCCCGCGCGCCACCGATGCTCCCAGACATGGCCCGCATCGGCTGCATGGCTCCAGAGCCGGTCGAGCAGGCGTTCGCTTTCGTCGATCCCGAACCCGACCAGCCAGGCATTGCGGCGCCGCCCCAGAAACAGCGCCTTGCGCCCGGTATCGGGATGGGTGCGCAAGACCGGGTGGCGCGCGCCCGGCGTCTCGCGCACATCGGAGACTTCGGGAACACCCTGCCGGCGCGCGCCGGTAGAAGTCAGCGACTCGTCATGGACGCAGAAGGCGTCCTGCACGGCATCCAGCGTCTCGCTGTCCAGTGTGTCGAGGGCGCGGTGCATATTGGTGAAGGCGGTGTTGCCGCCGGTCGGCGGCACCTCGATGGCGTAGAGACAGGAACCGGCGGGCGGTTCCTCGATGAACGACATGTCGGTGTGCCAGTCCGCCTCGCCCGAGCCGAGCGCGCCGATCTGCCGGCCGTTCACCTCGATATTGGAGATGATCGTCACCTCCTTCGGCACCTGGTGGAACGCGCCGAAATCCGCCGTCACCTCGCTGTTCGGCGCATCCTGCAGCGGCCCGAAAGCGCGGGTGAAGGCAATCAGTTCCTCGTCGGTCATGCCGGTCTGTCCGCGAAACAGCAGCACCAGATGCTGTTTCCACGCCTCGCGCAGCGCCTCGCCCGCTGCGGGCGGCAGCGGCCGGCGCGCATCGACGCCGCGTATCTCCGCGCCGACCGCAAATCCTGTCGGGACGACCTCTACCGCCACCGTTTCCTCCCCGGCGTCACCGCATCAACGCCTTCATGTAATTCGGCAGCGCAAAGGCGCCGAGATGAATTTCCGGATTGTAATACCGCGTTTCCAGCCCGGCTGCGGCATAACGCTGCCCGACGGTCTCGAGCCCCACGCGGCGGTGGCCCGGATCGTCGCTCGCCCAGCCGAGCGCCATGAAGCCCCAGATATAGGTCGGCACGGCGACCGCATAGGCGGCCGGGTCGGCAAACAACGCCCTGAAATGGCGCCAGGTCGAGGTCAGCTCCTCGCCCTGCACGAAGGCGACGCCGTTCTGTGTCACCAATATGCCGCCCGGCCGGAGGCAGCGCTTGCAGCCGGCGTAGAAGCGCCGCTCGAACAGGACCTCGCCGGGGCCGATCGGGTCGGTCGAATCGATCAGAACGACATCATAGCGCGCTTCGGTTTCGGCGACGAAACGCGCCCCGTCGGCGATAACCAGGTCGGTGCGCGGATCGTCAAACGCGCCCTTGCAGATCGACGGCAGATATCGCCGCGCCAGGTCCACCACGCCGCGGTCGATTTCCACCATTGTGGCGCGCTCGACCGGGTGCTTCAGCACTTCCTCCAGCAGGCCGCCGTCGCCGCCGCCGACGATCAGCACATCGCGGACCGCGCCATGCGCCAGGATCGGCACATGGGCCATCATCTCGTGATAGATGAACTCGTCGCCTTCGGTGACCTGCACGACATCGTCGAGCGTCATCACACGCCCGAAAGTCGGGTTTTCAAAGATGACGATTTTCTGCAGGTCGGTATCGGAACTGTAGAGGACTTCGGCGATTTCGAGCTTTTGCGTCGCGTGGGCGTGGATGGCTTCCTCGAACCAGCCCCCGGCGGTCACGGCACCAGGCCCCGCTTGTGCTCGGTCAGCGTGATCTGCTCGGGCGCGAAAGTGCGTTTCAGTATCTCGATGCCGGCATAGGGGTCGCAATCCCCGCACATGAAAAGGTCGAGAGCGGCGAAATTGCGCTCGGGCCATGTGTGGATGGAAATATGCGACTCCGCCAGCAGCAGGATGCCGGAAACGCCGTTCGGCTCGAAACGGTGGAAGTCTCCGCCGAGCACCGTCGCGCCCGACGCCTCGGCGCAGGCGCGCAACGCGCTGTCGATCGCCGCCGGATCGTCGAGGCTGTGCGCGCCCCACAAATCGACGAGCAGATGCGTGCCGGCATAGCGCACGCCGTCGCGCTCGACGAAATAGTCCTTTGCAACGGGTTGTTCGCGGGGAAACAGGCGAACCGGCGCTGTATCATCCGACATGGCGGCAGATGTCTGGGACAACGGCGTGCTCCCGAAATTTCCGGTGAACGGCGGCGCGCCTGACGGCGAGGCGCGCCAATCTACGCCCGTTCGCCGCTTGCGCAAGGAGAATTACGCGCCTTCCGGCGCCGGGTCCTTGCCGAACGCCACCCAGATACCCGCGCCTGCCGTGGCCGCCGCCATCAGCATGAAGGCGGCGCTGTATCCGAAGGAGGCGGCGGTCGCGCCGAACAGCGCCGGACCCAGGGCGGAGCCGGCAAGGGTGAAGACCATCGCTGCGCCGGTTGCCGCGCCGACATCGCCGGCGGGAGCCAGCCGGGCGACCTCTGCCAGATAGACGCCGTTCCATCCCACAGCCGTCGAGCCGAAGGCGATGGAGAGCGCGGCGACGGCGGGCCACGGCCAGCTCGTGTCGAGCGCCGTGGCCGCCAGTGCGGCGGCGGCCATGGCAAGGCCCAGCGCGGCCAGCGCCGCACGGCTCGAGGCCGCGTCCGCCGCCCATCCCCAGCCGATGCGGGCTGCAATGCCGGCCATGAAGCCGACCGAGAACAGCGAGCCTGCCTCGGCGAGGTCGAAACGGGTGCGCTGCATGACGAAAACCACGAAGAAAGCGGTGAAGCAGAACTGCCCCATGGAAAACACCGCGGATGCGAGCACCGTGCGGCGCAGGGCGGGCGACTTCCAGGTTTGTCGCAGTGCCGCCAGCGGGCGCACGCCCGGCTGGCGGGCAGCGGACATCCGGTCGCTGTCGAGCTGCTCGCGCCAGGGCTGGACGGCGGCGATCGCTGCAATGCACAGCAGGGCAACCGCGGGGCCGGCGGCCTGCCAGCCCCAGGCGACCGCCAATGCCGGCACCAGCAAACCCGCGACGGCGCTGCCGACGGGTACGCTGGTTTGCTTGATGGAGAACACCCGGCCGCGCAAATGCGCCGGCGCGAGCCGCGCAAGCAGATGGGAGCCGGCGGGGTTGGCCGGCCCGTAGGCGACTCCGATCAGAAAACCCGCAAGCGCGAAGGCGGCAATGCTGGCCACGCTTGTCAACAAGGCGCCGGCGGCGGCGAATCCCAGCATGGCCTGACAAACGCGCAGCGCGCCGAAACGGCGGATCAGACCCCCCGAAAACAAGGCGGAAGCCATGCCGCCAATCCAGGTCACCGTTGTGTAATAGCCGACCAGGGAAGGATCGACGCCAAGCGCGCCGGCGCTCTCCTGTATCGTGATCGGCACGATGAGCGAGGCGATGACGACGATAGCCTGCATTGCAAGCGTCGCGGCAAGGGCGGGCAGGACAGCGGCCATGAGCGCGCCGGATAGCCGCAAGGGGCCGCCGCTGCAACCGCTTGCGCCCCGCCGCCGGCCTTGACTATCAGACCTTCCGGTCCGGCAGGGGAGGCGGTGATGGCGGTATGGCGCAGCCGTTTGAACGACCTGGTGTGTTCGCCGAAGACGGAACGGCTGGTCACGGTGTTGATCGTGGTCAATGCGGTAACGCTGGGCCTTGAGACGTCGCCGACGATCGAGGCGGCGCTGTCGCCCTGGCTCGGCTGGCTCGACAAGGCCATTGTCGCGGTGTTCGTCGTCGAACTGACCGCCCGGCTGCTGGCGCAGGGGCGAGGCTTCTTCAAGCGGGGCTGGAACCTGTTTGATTTCGCGGTCGTCGGCATCACGCTGATTCCGGCGACCGGCAATCTCTCGGTGCTCCGCGCCCTGCGCATCCTGCGCGTGCTGCGGCTGGTGTCGGTGGTGCCGCAAATGCGCAAGGTGGTGGAGGCGCTGCTGCACGCCATTCCGGGGCTCGGTTCGATCTCCAGCCTGCTGCTTCTGGTGTTCTATGTCGGCGCCGTCATGGCGACCCGGATGTTCGGAAACGACTTTCCGGAGTGGTTCGGCAGCATCGGCGCCTCGATGTATTCGCTGTTCCAGATCATGACGCTGGAGAGCTGGTCGATGGGTATTGTGCGGCCGGTCATGGAGGCGCATGACTGGGCATGGGCCTTTTTCGTGCCCTTCATCCTGCTGACCAGTTTCGCAGTGCTGAACCTGTTTATCGCCGTCATCGTGGACGCCATGCAGACGCTGCACGCAACCGACCGGGAAGAGACGGAGACGGCGCTCAGACAGATTACCGCAGCCGAGGCGTCCTTCCTCGCAGCCGAACTGGACAGCCTGCGCAGCGAAATCCGCGCCCTGCGGGAAGAGGTCGGCCGCGGCGGGCGCGATTCCGGTTCGTAGCCGTCTTCTCCTCCGGAGGATGCGGTTTCACCGGCGCTGACTGCGCCCTATTCTGGGCCGGCGCTGTTTTCGGCGCGGAGGAGGCGAGATGACATTCGACTGGCGTTCGGTGGACGATGCGGCGCTGGAAGCGCATTTCAACCCGCGCGTGGCTGTCGGCGACGAGGCGGCGGAGGCCTATATCGGCGCGTATCTGGAGGCAGCCGCCAAGGCGCGCGAGGCGTGGCCGGGGTGCTGCGGCATTGCCTACGGCCCCGGGCCGCGCGAGGCGCTGGACCTGTACAGGCCGGCCTCGGGCGCGACCGGCGCGCTGTTCATGTTCATTCACGGCGGCTATTGGCGCCGTTTCACCAAGGGCGACCACAGCTTCGTCGTCGGCGGTTTCCTGGAACGCGGCGTGACGGTTGCCAATGTCGATTACGCCCTGTGCCCCGATGCGACGCTGGACGAGATCGTCTCGCAGATGCGCGCCTGTCTTGCCTTCGTTCACGCCCATGCGGGGGAATGGGGGTGCGATCCGGGCCGGCTCTTCGTCGGCGGGCATTCCGCGGGCGCGCATCTGACCGCCATGCTGCTTGCAGACCCGGCGTCGGCGGCGCGGATCGCAGGCGCGCACTGCATGAGCGGCATCTACGAAACGCCTGCGGTAATGCGCATCTCGGTCAATGAGGATGTGCGGCTGGACGCCGCCATGGCGGCCCGCAACAATGCCTTCGCCAATCCGCCCCGGGCTGCCGTGCCGATGGTCGTATCGGTCGGCGGCGCGGAGCCGGAAGGCTGGCAGGCGCAAAGCGCGGGCTATGCCGATATTGCCGAAGCCGCCGGCTGCGCCGTGGAGCGCGTCCTCGTGCCGGGCGCCGACCACTTCTCGATGCTCTTCGACGCCGTGCAGGCGGGCGGCGCGTCCTTCGAGGCGTTCGCCGCCAAGATGTAGCCGCCGCCGGGCGGGGAAGGCTCAGAAGACCCCGCCCATCCGCTCGACACGCGCCCGGATTTCCTGTGGAGCGACGCCGTCCCGGCGCAGGCTTTGCAGCGTCAGCGCCCTGTCGCGCTTGGCCAGCCGGCGGCCGTTGGCGTCCCTCAACAGTCTGTGATGCTCGTAGTCGGGCCTTGGCAGGCCCAGCAGGCGCTGCAGGCGGTTCTGGATCGGCGCCGCGAATGCGAGGTCTTCGCCGCGCGTCACCAGGGTCACGCCCTGCAAGGCGTCGTCCACCACCACCGCGAGATGGTAGCTGGTGCGGATATCCTTGCGCGCAACAACCGTGTCCCCCTCGACAAGGCGGAGCGCATAGGGGTCGCCGCGCGCTATCCGCTTCTCGCGCATGGCCGGCGCCAGTGCGCGGCAGACGCCGGAATAGGGCGCGCCTTCGGGGCCGTGCGGCGCCGTCGCCGCCGCTTCGATCTCCTTGCGTGTGCAGAAACAGGGGTAAAGCAGGCCCCTGGCCTCGAGCGCCGCGAGCGCGGCGGCATAGTCGTCCATATGGTCGGACTGGCGGCGCACCGGCTCCTCCCAGACAAGGCCCAGCCACGCCAGGTCTTCCAGGATGCCGGCCTCGAATTCGGGGCGGCAGCGGTTCCGGTCTATGTCCTCGATTCTCAGCAGGAAGCGTCCGCCGGCGCGCCGCGCGGTCGGCGGCGAACAGCGCCGAATAGGCATGGCCGAGATGCAGCCGGCCTGTAGGGCTGGGAGCGAAGCGGGTGACTGTCTGCATCGGATGGTGACAAGACCCCGGCTTTGGGTTAGCCGTCAATGCCATGCAACTCGACGGACCCCGACATCCCCCCGCGGCCGGCGCCGCCCCGACCCGCATCGTCCTGCTGCTGCACGGCTACGGCGCAGACGGCGACGACCTGATCGGCCTCGCGCCGGCCTGGGCGCCTGCCATGCCCGGCGCGCTGTTCGTGTCGCCGCACGCGCCGTTTCCCTGCGAGGGCGCGCCGTTCGGCCGCCAATGGTTCGGCCTCGCCGGGCGGGAGCCGGAGATGCGCCTCGCCGGGCTGCGCGCGGCATCGGCGATGGTGGATGCGTTCATCGACGACCTGCTCGGCGAAACCGGCCTGCCGCCGGCCGCGTTGACCCTCGCCGGCTTCAGCCAGGGCGCGATGCTGGCGCTTCATGCGGGGCCGCGCCGGGCGGCGCCCCTGGCGGGCATAGTGGGCTATTCGGGCCGTCTGCTGGCGCCGGAATTGCTGGCCGGGGAGGCGCAGAGCCGCCCCCCGGTGGCGCTCATCCACGGCGAGATGGACGAGATGGTGCCCTATTCGTCCATGGCCGACGCCGCGGCGGCGCTCCGGCAGGCGGCGTTCCCGGTCGAGACGCACGGGCGGGCGGGCCTCGGCCACGGCATCGATCCGGCGGGAATGCGGGCCGGCCTGGAATTCATGCTCAGGACCGGGCCGTGAGCGATCCTGCTGCAGGATGACGCCGCGCCCGGTGTTCCCGGCAGCGCCTCTTACTCGAAGGCCTGGTCCCAGGATTCCGGCAGCAGACGGTATTCGCCGTTCTTGCGCACCAGACGCGAGAAGCCGGGGAAGTGCAGATGCATACCGGCGATGAGCAGCCGGTCGCTGGCGGCCATGTCGAAGAGCCGCGCCCTGGAGGCCGCCGCGCGGTCCGGATCGGTATCGAAGTCGATGGTGACTTCGGGGTGCGCGACCTGGATATCCGGCACATGCACCGTGTCGCCCCAGATCAGCAGGCTGCGGTCTCCGGAAGCGATGAGATAGGCGGTATGGCCGGGCGTGTGGCCATGCGCCGGCAGGGCGGTGACGCCCGGAAACACCTCTCCTGCCTGAAACAGCCGCATGGCATTGCGGTAGGGCGCGATCTGGTCCCGCCCCGCCTGGAAGAAGAGCAGCTTCTCGCGTTCTGTGGCCCGGTTCATGGCGCTGTCGTCCGCCCAGTGCCCCGGTTCGTTTTCGTGCATGGCGAGTTCCGCATTGGGGAACAGCCGCTCGCCCGTCTCCCGGTTCGAGAGCCCGGCCGAATGGTCGGGGTGCATGTGGGTCAACAGCACGGTGTCGATGGCGGAAGGCTCTATGCCGGCTGCGTTCAGGTTTCTGCCGAGCCAGCCGGCGGTGGGGCCGAGATAGGTGCCGGAGCCGGTGTCGATCAAGGCCGTGCGGCCGCCGGCGTGGACGACGAAGGTATTGACCGAAGTGCGCCGCGCCGGCTGGAACACAGTCGCCATCTCGGCTTCGCCCACCGCAGGGTCGATCCCGCGCAGAACGCTCAGGTCGCCGTCGAGATAGCCGTCGCTGAGGGCGGTCACGACGATATCGCCGATCCGCCGGTGATAGACGCCGGGAATTTGGCTGGTGGGTGCGGGCATGGGATTGCGGCTCTTTCTCGCTGCGGTCGGTCGGATACAATCATACCCGATACGAGCATGACGGGAGGAACCCCCATGGCCGCGCAGACGCCGCCGGACCGCGACGCCGTTCGCGGCTTCGCCCCCAAACTGATCGAGATGACCGAACGGGTCGTCTATGGCGATGTCTGGGAGCGCGAAGCCCTGTCGAAACGCGACCGCAGCCTGATTACCGTGGCGGCCCTGGTGGCGCTCGGCCGCGAGCGGCAGTTGAAAGGACATGTCGGGCGGGCGCTCGACAATGGCGTGACGGCGGAGGAGCTTTCCGAGCTTATCACCCATCTGGCGCTCTATGCCGGCTGGCCGGCGGCGATGACCGCCGCACTTGTCGCCAAGGATGTTGTCGCCGGGCGGGACGCCGGATGAAGCCCGCCGCGGGGCCGCATGTCTGGCGGGCGGCCGATCTCGCCGCCGACCGCTCCTGGGTCGTGGCGCTGACCGCCGGGGATGTCGCGGCGCTGGAAGCGGGCCGGTTCGATCTGCCCTGCCTCGATACGGTGCGCTGGATGCTGGAGAGCGGCCGCGGCCTCGCGCTGCTCCGGGGCCTGCCGGCAGGGCGGTATGACGAGCAGACGGCGGCAGCGATTTTCGAGGGCATCGGCGGTGCGCTCGGCATAGCCGTCTCGCAGAGCTACAAGGGCGACCGCCTGGGCCATGTCCGCGATATCGGCGAGGCCGGGCGCTACTATACCGCCGGCGGCGCGCTGGAGATGCACATGGACCCGGTGGATGTCGTCGGGCTGCTGTGTCTCGAGAAGGCGGCCAGCGGCGGCGCCAGCCGGGTCGCGAGTTCGGCCGGGGTGCATAACGCCCTGCTGGCGGAGCGGCCGGACCTCATGCCGATTCTCCGCCGGGGGTTTCGCTACACCAGCCGGCGGGAGGACAGGGCTGCAGGCGCGCCGCCGGTCACGCCGCATCTTGTGCCGGTATTCGGGGAGATCGCCGGCCGGTTCGCGGCGTTCTTCCTGCCGATCGCTATCCGCAATGCCGAGCGGGAAGGGGCGGCGCTTTCGCCGGCGGAGCGCGAGGCGCTGGAGATGCTGGCCCGGACAGCCGCGCAGGACGCGCTTGCCTTCGAGATGGACCTCGAGCCGGGCGACATGCAGTTCCTGAACAACCGGCTCGTCCTGCACGGCCGCGCCGACTACCGCGACTCGCCGGACCCGGCCCGCAAACGCCACATGCTGCGCCTCTGGCTGATGATGCCGGATTGGCCGGAACGCCCCGCAGACATGACGATGCACGCCAGGCACGACCGCGCCGGCGGCGGCATCGCGCCGAAAACGCCTGAAACGATCGGGGACCGCCCATGACCGAGCGCCGTATTGCGCCCTTGTCCGTCGAGGAGGCCGTTGCGCGCGGGGCGGAGGTGCGTATCCATCCCGACCTGGCGCGCCTGGAAGTGATGCGCGTGCTGCTGCACCACCCGCCTCTCGCCAAGGCCGTCCAGACGCTGCTCATCATGCTGCTCTACAAGGGCCGGCTGCTCGACGAACGACTGCGCGAGCTGGTCATCATGCGCATCGCTTGGCGGACGGCCTCGCTCTATGAATGGACGCAGCACTGGCGCGTCGCCCGCGAACTCGGCATGGGCGAGGCCGACATTCTGGGCGTGCGGGACTGGCGGGGCTTCGCAGGCTATGGCGCGCCGGAACGCGCCGTGCTCGCCGCCGTGGACGAAACGCTGGACACCGGCGCCGTCTCGCCGGGCACGATGGCGGAATGTCTCGACATTCTCGGCAGCCCGGCGCAGGGCCTCGAATTGCTGGCGGCGATCGGCAATTGGCGCATGTTCTCGCAATTGCTGCGCAGCCTGCGGATTCCCCTGGAGGACGGCACAGCCGAGTGGCCGCCCGACGGGTTGGCGGCGCCGGAGCCGCGCATCGGGGTCTTTGGCGGCATGGCGGGCCGGGAGGGGACGGGCGGCGCGCCCGTGCTCGCCTTGCTGGCTCCGGAGGAAGCCGCCGCCCGGGCGCGCGAACTCGGCATGGACGAGGCGCAGTCCCGGCGCGCGCCTTATCGACTTCTGCTGCACCATCTGCCTCTGGCGCGGGCGCTGAACGGGCTGCTGTCGCGCCTGCTCTACAACGGCGTTCTGGAGGCGCGGGTGCGCGAACTGGTCATCATGCGCATCGCTTGGCGGACCGGCTCCGCTGTCGAATGGGCGCGCCATGTGCCGTTCTGCCGCCGCATCGGCGTGCGCGATGCGGACCTGCTGGCCGTGCGCGGGCCTGTGGAAGAGGCAGGCTTCACCGCTGCCGAGCGCGCGGCGCTGGCGGCGACCGACGATACGCTGGAGACGGGAGCAATCGGCGATGACGCCTGGGCGGCCTGCGCGGCGGCTTTCGAGACGGAACCCGAATTGCTGGAGCTGGTGGCGGCGATCTCGCACTGGCGGATGTATTCGCAGATCCTGCGCAGCAGCGGCGCGCCGCATGAGGAGAGCGACGCGGTATGGGCGCCCGACGGCCGGTTTCCGGCGGGCTGAGGCCGGGGCGGACGGCAGATGCACCCGTCCCCCGTATTCCGGCGGGCCTCGCGGGAGGCGAATCTGGCCGTGGCGAGAGAGCGGAGCTTCGGCGTGCTCGCGGTCGACGGCGGCGCAGGCGGCCCCTTGCTCAGCCATATCCCGTTCGTGCTGGCGGAGGACGGGGCGGCAGTGCATGCGCATCTCGTCCGGTCGAACCCGATAGCGCAATGCCTGGCGGCGGGGGAGCAGCCGGCTGTGCTGGCGGTCGGCGGGCCGGACGGCTACATCTCGCCCGACTGGTATGAGGCCGGAACCGAAATGGTGCCGACCTGGAACTATGTCGCGGTGCATCTGCGCGGCGTGCTGCGGCTGCGCCCGCAAGAGACGCTGCGCGAGCATCTGGACGAACTCTCGGCGCAATATGAGCAGCGGCTTCTGCCCAAGCCGCCCTGGCGGACCGCCAAGGTGCCCGACCGCCATCTGGAGGCGTTGATGCGGGCGATTCAGCCGGTCGAGCTTGCGGTGGAAGCGGTGGACGGCACCTGGAAGCTGAACCAGAACCGGGCCGGTGAAGCACGGCTGAAGGCGGCCGACCGCATCGAGGCCGAGGGTTTCGGGATGGAAACAGCCCTGCTCGCCCGCCTGATGCGCACCCCGCCGCAGCCGGAATGACCCGCGCAGCGTTTCGACGGCTGCTGGATACCGACAGGCCTCGCCGCGCTGCTGCGCGGGAGGCTATCCCGTGCCGCGCTCTGCCGCCTCTATGGCGCGCCGGACGCGTTCGGGGGTGGCCGGCATGTCTATATGGCGGACGCCGAGGCCTTTCAGGGCGTGGCAGAGTGCGTTTATGAGCACGCCGAGCGCGGGTGTGGTGCCGCCTTCGCCGCCGGGGCGGATGCCGTGCGGGTGCGAGCTTGCCGGCGTCTCGGTTATCAGCGTGCGGATCGGCGGCACGGCATCGGCGCGCGGCATGGCGTAGTCCATGAAGGAGCCGGTCACCAGCTGGCCGTCTTCCGGCGAATAGCGGACCTCCTCCATCAGCGCCTGGCCGAGCCCCTGCGCAACCGCGCCATGCGCCTGCCCGTGCAGGATGAGCGGATTGACGGCAAGGCCCACATCGTCCACCGCCGTCCATGCCGCAACGCGCAGCTGCCCGGTTTCGGGATCGACCTCGACCTCGCAGACATGGGCGCCGTACGGATAGCCGCCGCTCTGGTCGGTAATGTCGCCCACGCCCTCGAGCGCGCCGCGCAGATGCGCCGGCAGGCCCGTGCCGCCGGCAGCCAGCGCCGCCACCTGGGCCAGGTCGATGCACGCCCCGCCTTCGGTGTGGAACGCGCCGCCGCGCCAGTCGATATCCTCCGGCGCGGCTTGCAGCGCATGGGCGGCGACCGCCTTGCCCCGCTCCACAAGCGCCGTGACGGCCTTGTCGATGGCGATGCTGGCGAGCCGCATGGAGCGGCCCGAATGCGAGCCGCCGCCGACCGAGACGCGGTCGGTGTCATTGGCGATGTAGCGGATGCGCTCGAACGGCACGCCGAGCCAGTCGCCGGCCAGTTGCGGGAAGCTGGTTTCATGGCCTTGGCCGCTGCTCATCGTGCCGATGACGAGTTCGACGGCGCCGTCCGCCAGCGCCCTTAACTCCGCCCGCTCGCGCGGAATGCCGCTTGTCACTTCGATATAGTTCGCGATCGCGATGCCCCGGCGGAGGCCCCGCGCTTCCGACTCCATCCGCCGAGCCTCGAAGCCTGCCCAGTCCGCCGCTTCGAGCGCCGCATCCATCGCGGCTGCGTAATCGCCGCTGTCATAGGTGACGCCGACGGCGTTGGTGAACGGCATGGCGTCCGGCGCGATCAGGTTCCGCCGGCGCAGCGCGGTCCGGTCGAAGCCGTGCCGTTCCGCGGCAAGGTCGATCAGCCGCTCGATGGTGTAGATGGCCTCCGGCCGGCCTGCGCTGCGATAGACCGCCGTCGGCGCGGTATTGGTGAGCGCCGCACGGCCCTGGAAATGCACCGCCGGAATGCGGTACACCCCCTGCATCATGGAGAGGCCCTTGCGCAGCGGCCAGAAATAGACCGTGTAGGCGCCGAGATTGAGTGTGTTGACGCCGCGCAGGGCGAGGAAATTGCCTTCGGCGTCAAGCGCCAGCGCCGCCTCCGAGACCAGGTCTCGGGCCTGATAGTCGGAGAGGAAACATTCGCTCCGGTCCGCCACCCACTTCACCGGCCGCCCTGTCCGCCGCGCCGCCCAGGGCATGAGGGCGAATTCCGGCGAAAACGCGTTTCTCGTGCCGAAATTACCGCCCATATCGCCGAACACCGCGCGGCAATTCTCCACCGGCACGCCAAGCGTGCGCGCGAGCCGTTCGCGCGTTTGCACGGCGCCGCGCCCGGAGGCCGCGCGCAGGGTGTAGCGGTCGGCCGACGGGTCATATTCGCCGATGACGGCCCGCGGCTCCATGGGGGCGCCGTTGACGCGGTGGATATGGCTTTCGAGCGTCACGATATGGGCGGCTTCCGCGAAAGCCGCATCCGCCGCCGCCCGGTCGCCCACCTCGCAGGTCAGCGCCAGATTGTCCGGGCAGCCGGTCCAGAGCTGCGGGGCGCCTTGGGCCATGGCGGCCCGCGCTTCCGTCACGGCCGGCAGGGGGCGGTAGTCCACCCGGACGCGCTCGCCCGCATCGGCCGCTATAGCGGCTGTCTCCGCCACGACCAGCGCGACCGCCTCGCCGCAATAGCGCACGGTATCGACGGGCAGCGGCGGGTTCGGCGTCACCGTGACCTCGAACCCTTCAGGAAGGCGTAATTCGACGTCTGGCGGGCCGGTCCAGTCCGGATTGTGCGGGATCGGCCCGATGCCGTCGTCGGCGGCGTCCGCCCCGGTCAGCACCGCCAGTACGCCGGGCAAGGCGGCGGCGCGCGAGACGTCGATCGAGCGGATACGGGCATGGGCATGGGGGCTGCGCACCATGAAGGCGTAAGCCAGCCCGTCGGGCGCGAAATCGTCCGCATAGCGGCCCTTGCCGGAGACCAGCCGCTGGTCTTCCGCCCGCCGGCGCGGCGCGCCGATCTCCCCGCCCCCGGTCCCGCTATCCACGCCGCCGCCCCCTGTCGGTCATCCACTCCTGCCGGAACCTTGGCCCGGAAGCACCGCTGTTTCAATCGGCCGGGGGGATTTGGCGCCGCCGCTGCGCTTGGCTTCCGGGGGCGGCCCGGCAATGATGTCTCCTTTCCCGTTTCGCGAATGGAGCGCGCCGGTGAAGGTCATCGATTCTCATGCCCATTACGCCCCGCAGCCGATGTTCGATGCGCTTGCGCGCGGTTCGGCCCGCTTCGGCGGCGTCGACTGTCTGCATGAAGACGGGCGGTTCCGCCTCGCCTTCGCCGGCCGGCAGCCGACGCGGCCGGTGATGCCCAGACTGCGCGAGGCCGACCAGCGGCTCGCCTGGATGGACGAGCAGGGCCTCGACCGGCAGGTGGTTGCGCCCTGGACCGACAGCTTCGGCTATGAACTGGACGCCGAGACCGGGACCGGCTGGAGCCGCTTCCTGAATGAGGCGCTCTGGCGCGCCTGCGAAGGCGGGGACCGCCTGATCCCGCTCGCCGGTGTGCCGCTGCAGGATGGCGAGGCCGCCGCCGAGGTGCTGTGCGAGGCGCTCGACCACGGCTTTCGCGGCGCCATGATCGGCACCCAGCCGAGAGGCGATTCCGGGGTGCTCGACGATCCGGGCCTGGAGCCGTTCTGGGCGGCGGCGCATGAGCGCGGCGCGGTGCTTTATGTCCATCCGATGTATGTGGCGGGCGACCCGCGCGTCGTGGATTACGACATGATCAACGCTGTCGGCCGGCTGACGGACACGACGGTTGCGGTCGCGCGGCTGCTGTTCTCCGGCCATGTGCTGAAATATAGCGGCGCGAAGGTGATTCTGAGCCATGGCGGGGCGGCGCTGCCGTTTGCGCTCGGGCGGCTGGTGCGGAATGTGCAGGCGCATCCCGGCCGGTATGCGGACCCGGCGGAGGGTCTTTCGCGGCTTTACGTGGACAGCTGCGTGTTCCGCCCGGACGCGCTGCGCTTTCTGGTGGAGCTGATGGGTGCGGAGCGGGTCATGCTCGGCTCCGATTATCCCTTTCCGATCGGCGACCCGGAGCCGCGCAAGGTGGTGGAAGACACACCGCTGACGGGCGAGGAGCGGGCGGAGATTCTATCCCGCTCAACGGCGCGCGTGCTGGGATTGTGACAGCCGGGCGGCGGAGGGCGCCCCTATACGTGCTGGCCGCCGTTCACATGGATTTCGGCGCCGTTGATGTAACGGGAGGCGTCGGTGCAGAGGAAATAGATCGTGTCGGCCACCTCATCCGGCTCGCCCATGCGCCCGACCGGAATGGCGCGCACGATCTCGTCCGAGCCCGGGGAGAGCATCGGCGTGTCGATCTCGCCCGGCGCGATGGCGTTGACGCGAATCCCGTCCGGCCCGAATTCGGCCGCCATTTCCCGGGTGAGCGCCGCCAGTGCGGCCTTCGATGTGGCATAGGCCGGGCCGGCGAAGCGGTGCACGCGGCCTCCGGCGATTGATGTGACATTGACCACGGAGCCGCCGCCGGCCGCCAGCTCCCGCGCCAAGCCCCGCGCCAGCATCAGCGGCGCGTAGAAATTGACCTGCATGACATGGTGCCAGGTGACGAGGCGGGTGTCGCGCAGGCCAAGCCGATTGCCGCCGGCGGCCTTGGGCGACACCGCCGCATTGTTGACCAGCGCATGGACGCGCCCGTCCGTCAGCCGCTTGCGCATCTCCTCTATCGTGACGGCAAGCCCTTCCGGGTCGGACAGATCGACCTCGATATGGTCCTCCGGTCCCGCGCCCCAGGGGCAGACGCCGCCGGGGAAGGGCTGCCGCGAGCAGGTGACGACGCGCCAGCCGGCGTTCTTGAACTTGATCGCCGTCGCGTGGCCGATGCCTCGGCTGGCTCCGGTGAGGATGAGTGTCCGGGTTTCTGTCATGGCCGGGCGCATTATACAGCGGTTCCGCGCGGCCGGCGCGGCAAAAACCCGGCGGTGCGGGATCCACCGGCCCGGCATCGGCGAATTTCATGTCCTGTCTGCCGCGCGCCTGCGGTAAGGTTGCGCGGTATCGTCCGAAACAGAGGCCTTTCAACCCATGCAGTTATCGACTGTCCACGCCCGCAATCCGGCCGTTGCGCCGCCGCCGGGTAACTGGCGATGAAGCCGGTTTGTCTTGTCATCGGCGCCGGCGCCGGTATCGGCGGCACCGTCGGAAAGCGCTTCGCGAGAGAAGGGTATCATGCCGTTCTTTGCCGCCGCACCGATGAGGACGGCCTGAACCGGCTGGTCCACAGCATCAGGAGCGAGGGCGGCGACGCGACGGGGTATCTGCTCAACGCCGTGCAGCCGGACAGCATCGAGGACCGGATCGCCGCCGTCGAGGCGGATATCGGGCCTATCGAGGTCGTGCTCTACAATCTCGGCTCGCAGGTGGGCGACCGGAGCCTGGAAGAGACCAGCTACAAGACCTTCGAGAGGGGCTGGCGCATGGCGACCTTCGGGCTTTTCCGCGTGGCCTCGACCGTCTGCCCGCTGATGGCCGGGCGCGGCGGCGGCGCCATTCTGGTCACTTCGGCGACGGCTGCGGTGCGCGGCAACAAGGGCCAGCATTCGCACGCAGCCTCAATGGGCGGGCGGCGGATGCTGTGTCAGACATTGAACGCCGAGTTCGGCCCCAAGGGGATTCACATCGTCCACATGCTGATCGACGGCGCGGTCGATGCGCCCGATACGCTCGGCAAGATGCTCGGCCCGGAAAAATACCAGGCGCTGCGCGAAAGCCGCGGCATGGAGCATAACGGCCTGATGCTGCCGGAGAAGATCGCCGACACCTATTTCCACCTCTCTCAGCAGCATCCGTCCACCTGGACGAACGAAATCGACATGCGTTCGTTCAGCGACATGCCGTGGTGGAACACGTAACGCCGAACCGGCAAGGCGGCCCGGCGGGCGGCGGCTTCATCCATATTTCCGGGCGTAGCCGCCGTCGGCCTGCGGTTCGACAAAGTGGATCAACAGGCCGCCGCCGAAATTCGAGGGGTGGACGAAGCCGATCAGTGAGCCGCGCCCGCCGGGGCGCCCTTCGACGTCGATCATGCGCCAGCCTTCGCCGGCGAGCCTCGGCAGCAGCCGGTCTATATCGCGCGTGGCGAAGGCGACATGCGCGAGGCCCGGCCCCCGGCGCGCCACGAATTTCGCAATCGCGCTCTGGTCGCCCTTGGTGTTGCCCTTTTCCTCGCCCAGCCCGTCCCTCGGTTTCAGCGCCGGGTCGTAATCCATCAGGAGTTCGAGTTCGCAGTCGCCGACGGTGATGAACACATCGCGCAGCCCGCCCAGAATCTCGGGCGGGCGGGCATGATAGACGGCGCCATATTTGTCGGAGACGAAGCTCTCCGTCACATTCCGGATTTCGATATCGGTCTGCGTGCTGTCGACAGGGCAGCCGAGAGTGCCGGCGAAGACGCGGACCGTGGCGTCGTTGTCGTCGGTCGCGATGCCGAGATGGTCGATCTTGTAGGCGGGGCCGTCCGCCGACGGGATCTCCAGCGGTTCGATGAAGCGCGTGCGGATGCCCACGGTCTCTCCGGGATCGATGACGGCGACGCGCCTGCCGCCGGGGCCCTTGCCCTCGGCTGTCACCGTCAGGCCGTGCCTGGCGGCGGCGGCAGCGGGGTCCGGCGCGGCCAGCGCCATGTGGTGCACGCCGGCATGGTGCGGGTGCTCGAGATAGGGGTCATGGGGGTCAAACAGCACAATGGCCGATTGCCCCACGCCGAAGAACGGCACCATGCGGCCCCCGAGCGCCAGATCGGTTCGCTTCAGGCCCAGCGACCCGCCGAGGAACCTGCAGGCGGCGTCCATATCGCGGGCCGCCAGCGCCAGATGGTCGAGCGCATATCCGGTCATGGTCAGACCTCCTCCCGCTGGACGAAATGCATCAGCGCGCCGCCGATCAGCGTCGGGTGCATGAAGCCGATCAGCGCGCGGCGCGAGCCCGGCCGGCCCACCGTGTCGATTGTCCGGCGGCCCGCCGCGCGGAGCTTCGCAAGCGACCCGGCGACATCCGGCGTCTTGAAGGCAATATGGTGCAGCCCGGCGCCGCGCGAGGCGATATAGCGCGCAATGGCGCTGCGGTCGCCGCGCGTATTGCCGGCGCTGTCATGCCGCGCCGCATCGGCCTCGACGCCCGCCGTCAGGTCCTGGATGAATTCCAGCTCCGTATCGCCGACGGTGATGAAGGTGACGCGCATACTGCCGACCAGTTGCGGCGGGCGTGTGTGGAAGATGTAGTTATAGGTGTCGGAGGTGAAGTTCTCCGAGATCGTTTCGACCTCGCTGTCGGTCTGCTGGCTTTCATAGGCGCAGCCGAGCCTCTCGATGAAGACCCGGCGCGCGGCCTGGTTGTCTGCGGAGGCGACGCCGATATGGTCGATCCGCTCCACCATGCCGGACGACGCCGGCGCCAGGCCGAGCGAGGTCGTGAGGCGGGTCCGGACCCCGCAGGTCTCTCCGCGCGCAAGCTCGACCTGCGCCCGGCCTCCGAGCCCCTCCGACACGCCGCCGGCCGCGGCGATGCCTGCCTCCCCGGCTGCGGCCTCCGGGTCGGCGGCCGCGATGGCAATGTGATGGATGCCCTTCTTCGCGCCCGGCCCCAGGAACGGGTCGTCCGGGCGGAAAAGCGCAACAGCCGAGCGCCCGGCGGAGATAACCGGCACCACAGAGCCGCCGCAGACGAAATCCTGCCGCGGCAGGCCGAAATCCCTCTCGAAGATGGCCGCGCCGGTCTCCGGTTCATCGACAGCGAGCGCGACATAGGCAAGCTCGGGTGCGGAAGCGGATGTGGTCATGCGTCCTCCTATGCCTCGGCGCGGTCCTCGGCTCCGGCCGCCGTTTGCACCGGGGCCGCTTTCAGGCGCCGCCGCAGGCCTCCGGCTATCGTGCGTAGTCGTCCATGCCGGCGCGCTCCAACTGGCGGAGCAGCATGGGCCATTCGCGCCCCACCTCGAGGAAACCGCCCTTGGCATACATGCCGAGCCCGGTCCGGATCGATTTCTGCTGCGCCGCCTCCGATACCGGCTGCAGTTCGGCGCCCCCGGCCAGCGCGTCGATCTGGTGGCGGCAGGCGGTCTCGATCCGGTAGATCCACACAAACGCCTCGCCGACCGTCTCCCCGACGGAAAGCAGGCCGTGATTGCGCAGGATCAGGATTTTCTTGCCCTCGATGTCGCGGACGATGCGCGGCTGCTCGCCCTCCTCCAGCGCGGGGCCTTCAAAATCGTGATAGCCGACCCAACCCATGACGGTCAGCGCCTTCTGGCTGACCGGCAGCAGGCCCTGCTTCTGCATCGCCACCGCGGTGCCGTAGCGGCTGTGGGTGTGGATGACGCAATGCCGCTCATCCCCCGACATGTGGATCGCGCCGTGAATCACGAAGCCCGCCGGGTTCACCGGATAGTCGCTCTCGCCGAGCAGATTGCCCTCGCCGTCCACCTTGATGAGCGATGAGGCCGTGATCTCCTCGAAGAACATGCCGAACGGGTTGAGCAGGAAGTGATCCTTGGTGCCTGGCACGCGGAGCGAGAAATGCGTGTTGTTGAGGTCCGTCCAGCCATAGAGCGCGGCAAGCCTGTAGGCCGCCGCAAGCTCGCACCGCGCCTGCCACTCCTCCGGCGCCACAGAGCGCGGACGCCCCTCTTGCGGAAATTCGACGACAGCACCATCAGGCATGGCGTTTCCCTCCTCCAGAACCTGGCCGGATGTTACACGAACGGCCGCGGTTCGGAAGACGGCATTCCCGGTGATTCAGAGTCCGAACAGCCCCAGAAGCTCTCTGCGGCTCAAGCGTTTCGAAAGGTCCAGCGATACATCATCGACAAGCTCGTCGAATAGCTGCTGCTTGTCCTCGAGTATCCGGTCGATACGCTGCTCGATGGTGTCTGCGCAAATATATTTCACGACATTCAGTTTTACCGTCTGCCCGATCCGGTGCGCTCTGTCCTCCGCTTGTCTCTCCACCGCCGGGTTCCACCAGCGGTCCAGATGGAAGACATAGGACGCTTCCTGAAGATTCAAGCCGACGCCGCCGGCGCGCAGCGATATTACCATGACCTTGTGAAAGTTCGACGTCCTGAACCGCTCGACAAGATCGGAACGTTCTCCGACCGGTACTTCCCCGGTCAGGACAAGCGGATTAAACGCCTGCAAACATCTTGCGGCGGCTGCAACGCCATATATGCCGCTGGTATATTGGGAAAAGATCAGAGCCTTATGCCCCCGCGCCGAGATTTCTCCCAACTTTTCCCTTATGTCGTCCATTTTGCTGGAAGATCCGGTTTTCGGATCGAAGTTGCATATCTGCTTCAATCGGGTAATCAACTCAAGAACATGCTGAATCGTAACGTCGGTGCCGAGAGATTGGAGATAAACGATTCCTTCCCGCTCCGCTGCATCATAGCTTCGCTGTTGGACGCGCTGGAGTGCAACCGTCAATTTCGTCTCCAGCTTGGGCGGAAGATCGGTCAGCACATCGCTCTTCTTCCGCCGAAGCTGTAATTCCCGGTGACGCCTCATCAGCGCCGGGCCGACGCGGTAACGCGGCGGCGGGCTGTTGTTGCTGCGGTCCACGAACTCCATGATCGACGCCAGCTCGTCCTCATGGTTTTCGACGGGCGTGCCGGTAAGCGCCCATGAGCGGACTCTCGGCAGGCGCTTGACCGCTTCGCTCGTGCTGTTGCGGTTCTTGATCCTCTGCGCCTCGTCGGCGACAACTGTGTGCCAGATTTCTCCCGGCGGCCGGAGCGACCGGATGCGGCCGGCGTCCGAACGCAGCGTTTCGTAGCTGACCAGTGTTACGTCCTTGCGCGCCCGCCATTGCCATGTCCGGTCGCCCGCCGAGCCGCGAATGACGATTGCGGAGAGTTCCGGCGCCCATTTGGCCAATTCCCGCCGCCACTGGTCGAGCACGCTCGCCGGCGCAACCACAAGGCTGGAGCCTGCACCGCCGCGCGCCGCCAGAATCCGGAGTGCCGCAACGGCCTGCACGGTCTTGCCGAGCCCCATATCGTCCGCCAGCAACAGCCGCTCCATGTCGAGCAGCGCCCGGACGCCGTCCTGCTGAAACGGCATCAACTCGCCGGCCCATTCCAGCGGCGTGTCCGCATCGACCGGGGGCGGCGCCGAAGGGGCGGCCAGCACGGCGCGCAGCCGGTCGGCCAGATCCTGCCCCAGGCCGCCGCCGGACCGGGCGGCGTCCATCGGCAGGGAAACGGTGATGTCGAGGCCCGGAATGCCGACTGCCTGCCGGAGCCCGGTATCGGCAAGAGCCGTGCGAAGCCCTGCCGCCGCCCGCTCCAGAGGTTCGAACGGATCGCGCCGGGCTGTCAGCGAGGCAAGGGCCCGGCCTGCGGGCGTGGCCGGCGCCGGCCGCTCTCCCGCCCAGGATACGCCGGAACGCACCCGCCCGCCCGACGCATCGACACGGCAAAGAGGCGCGGCAAGGCGAGAAATCTCCAGCGACCTGCTGACGACCGGTGCATCCGCGCGAACGACGACCAACGCCGGCCTGTGCTTCACTGCCCCGAGAAGCCTCTCGACCGCCCTGCCAACGTCCTGCCGGTCGCCGCCGCTGGTGACGGCAAAGCCCAGCGGCTTTCCTTCCGGCGAGGCCGCCAGCAGACCGGCGCTAAACCCGGCTCCGTCCTTCTCGGCCGCCATGGCCAACCAGGCAATGACGCCCATGCGCGCCGCCTCATCCGATCTGTCGGCCGCCATGCGATCCGAACAGATATCCCCGCCTCCTATTCGGGCTTGTCCGCAGCCGGCTTCTCGAGATCGGTGTCTTCGCCGTAAGTGCGCCGAAACGCCTCTGTCTCGATTTCCGGTCGGTAACCGGGCCGCAGTCTGAGCAAATCCCACTCATTAATCGCCGCCCGCACCTTGTAGCGCATCTGGTTCATATGCCCGGCGGTTTCCGACGCCGTCGTCGCGGGCGGCGGTCGCCAGCGATACGCCCGCTCGTAAATGTCCCGCAGCTTCCCCAGCATCTCCACGACATCAGCCTCGCGGATCGGCCTCAATTCGACGGCTTCCCGCCCCAGCGCGCGCATACCCATCTCGGCCGCCCCGGCAAGCCCGGCATATCGTGCGCTTTCCCGCAGCCGGGGCGCTATCTTGTCTCCGTCCTGCTTTCCGTCGGGACTGATGACCGACGGAACGAAATCCACCGTCACGGCGCCCACCGCGACCAATCCGGGATAGCCGTCGCCCGGCGCGCATCCCGTCCAGCGCGCGATTTCCGCATAAGACCGACCACGTTGCAATATCGAGTAATTGCCGACCAGCTCGATTTCATCCAGAAAGATAATCCATCCCCGGTAGCCCGCTCCCCGGACGAGTTCAGAGACAAACCGGAGCCGCTCTGAAGGCAACTCACTCGCCTTCGGCGCAGAGAAACGGTAATTTTGCGCCTCGCCTATCGACCGCAACCCCCTTCTCACGCTCGCGACTGCAACTCGTTCTCCGGCCCAAAATGACTCTATTTCGTTGATTATGTCTTGATCCTGAGATCGTCCATGCAAAGTCAGAGTTGCAGGAAATATCATATTTAATTCACCGTCGAGCGCTGCCTTGGCGACGGCGCCGGAAAACAGTTCATAATTTTCCGTTCCCGGCTTCAACGCCAAGGCCAACCCCTCGATAAACCGGCCGCTATAACCGGGGATCCTACCGTTCTCTATCGCCGAATAAAAAACTTTTCCCAAGTCATACAGAGGTGCTTCCTTGCTTATCACGACCCGACTGGTAGCAAAGTTCTCCGACAACGCTATTTGCTCCAGATGAGTCAGAAGATGAGACTTTCCCGCGCCAAAATCTCCCGAGATCAGCATTCCGTTCGTTACGGACAATGGCCGCGCCGGACTGGAGCTTCGACCCAGCAGGTTCATAATTTGCCGCTCGGCGTCCGGTTGGCTACTGCCGAGCTCCCGTACTGCATCCTTATTGGGCACTCCGTTCCTGAGGGCCTCTATCGCTCTTCTGGAGGAGATCGTCGTATTCGCATTCGGTTGCTCGGGCATGGCAAATATCGTCCTATCATTCAGACTGTTCTGACCAACGAGGAAACCGGATTGACGATATTCCTGTCTCGAACATCGTCCATAACTCGGGTGCGCAAGGCGGAGTAGATGCCCCAGCCCCTGCTCGAAGAATCGTCCAGAAATTCATAGTCGGTCACGACTACAAGCAGAAGGTTCGACAGCCGGTCGGTGTCGTCGATAAACTCCCGCAGCACCTCATAGTGGTCCAGTGTCATTGCCTTGGTGTAATATCTCAAGCCGTCTCTTGGATTCCGCGCTATGGTGACACGGGAATTGTCCAGAAGGATGATCATACCGGGATAGCCGGCTTGTCGTATCCAGTGGCAGGTGGACTCCAGGAAATACCGGGCCGTCGTCCGGTCGATCCGGGTGCGGATCTGGTAATCGCGCAGCTGGCCGATTCTGCCGTCCTCACCCGTCAACCAGTTCAGAAGAGGCTGTCCCGGATATTCGACCACGCCTGCAGTATTCTGAATCTCGTGCCGGCACAGATGCAGCATGGCGTCACGGAATGCCTTGGACAGGTCTGCATTCCTGAAAATCCGGTTTTCGAGATAAGGTCTCAACACATGGCCGATATAGTCCCGCCCGGAGCCGTTTTCAGCGATAACGGCATCGATCATGCACGGCTCCCGCGCGTCTATGCCCTCTGTCCCGAAGCCTTCCTCGGCCAGAAAGCTCAAGACGACACGCCGGGCCAGAACCCGCCAATTGATCTTCCGCGCCATGCCGAAGAACAGGTCTTGCGGCATATGGACCCGGCACGTCGTTGCGTCCAGATCAACGAACAGATACCCCAGCGATTCACCGCGTGACTTCAACGCCTGCCGCAGCGCCGGTCTCCTGTCCTCATTGGCGACGGCGAATTTCACGGCCGCACCGCCGGCCCCGATGAAGTCGGATAAATATTCCCGGTCTATAGCTTCAAGCCAATCATCGAGCGCAATCCTGTTACTCATTCGGAGACGCCCCTGAAGCGAATCCCGTAATAGTTCATGCTGACCCCGTTGGGATCGACGAAATAGAAGAGGTCGCGCGGACGGTATTTGCCTCCGGACGACGAGAAGGACACCTGTGCTCCTTTCCTCGTCCTGCTCGGCCCTTTCGAATCCAGTATGTACAGATCTCTGCCGAAATCCATCCGGTCATAATTGCGGCCGACGCCGGGCAGGGCCGTCATTAGTCGGTAGATGCGGGCCAGCGGCACGACGCCCCCGCCCTGCTTCGACATTAACGCCGACGGGCCGGTAATATCGGCGTAAACTGAGTACAGCGCCTCCAGGAATCTCGCCGGGGTAAAGCCGCTGGACTTGTCTCGATTGCGAATCAGGAAGTCTATAAGGTGAGAGGGGCGGAGTGTCGCTATGCGCTTGCCGCCTAATTTTACCGAAAGATCCGTTGGAGTAATCCGCAGGATGGAAGGCGGAGAGATGAGCTGTTCGTCGCGCTTGTAGATGTTCAGGCCCATTTCGGCGGCGACTTCCAGCAACTCGGCGGCGTATCCGTCCTTGAGATAGTCCGTCTCCTCGCTTTCGGAGAACGGCCAACTGGCGGCCGCGCAGTCAACCTCCTGCCGCGCTGCTTCCAGCGTTTCGCTGAGCTTGCCCTGCTCGCGCCGGATCGTCGCGATATTGCCGGTTTGCGCTGCCTTTTTCAGCGCGTTGGCGCCGGAAACCAGGCGCGCCGCTGCTTTCCGCGCCGCTTCGGCAGCCTTTTCCGCATCATCGAACGCCTGTTCGAACCTGGTCATCGCGAACGCCCCGAAAGTTTCCCCTCTCCCGGGCAGTATGACTTTTCCCGGCAGGCGTCAAGAACTGGTTCTATTTGGCAGTGTCTCAGTTTGACAGTCGCGTTCGTCTGGCAGATTCAGCCAGGGGCTTGAGAGGCCCGGCCCTCCGGCGTCGCCCCGAACTCCCCGGCGGCGCCCCGGCCCCCCTGTTGTCGCGCCGGCCCTGAGCCGGGGCCCAGCCTGCGATCCTTCCGCAGGGCGGAAACGGCGGAGGATGGACCCCGGCTCTCCGCTGCGCTCCGGCCGGGGTGACGAAAGGGAGGCGATAGAAGCGGCGCGGCACGGAGGCGCGTTCCGAAAAACCCGCCAGCACGGGCCGTCGCTGCAAACTGAGACAGCGCCCGCAATTTACACCACCCCCGTCGAGCCGAAGCCGCCTTCGCCGCGTTCCGTGGCGTCCAGTTCCGTGCATTCGTGCCATGTCACCCTGGGCACCGGCATGACGACGAGCTGGGCGATCTTCATGCCGGGTTCGATGCGGATGGGGTCGGCGCCGGCGTTCAGGACGATGATCTGCAGTTCGCCCCGATAGTCGGAGTCGATCGTGCCGGGACTGTTCGGCAGCATCAGGCCGCGGCGCAGCGCCAGGCCCGAGCGCGGCCGTATCTGCGCTTCATAACCTTCCGGCAGCGCAAGGCGCAGCCCGGTCGGCACCAGCGCGCGCGCGCCGGGCGCCAGATCCATCGGTTCGGCGGGCGCGGCCAGAATGTCGAGGCCGGCGCTGCCGGGCGTGGCATAGGCCGGCAGGCCGGGCGCGTGGGGCAGGCGCTGTATGCGGACCGCGACGTCCCTCATCGGGCGGCGGCGAAATGGCCCGCGATGCGCCGGGCGAGCCGCTCCGCCGCCTCAACCTTGCTGGAGGGCGGCCAGTCCTCGACGCAATCCTCCGCATCGATCAGGTGGATCGTGTTGTCCTCGCCGCCGAATGTGCCGGTTCCGGGCGAGACATCATTGGCGAGAATCCAGTCGCAGCCCTTGCGCCGGCGTTTGCTCCGGGCATGGGCGACGACATTTGCAGTCTCGGCCGCGAAGCCCACCACCAGAAGCGGCCGGCGGTTCCCCAGCCTGGCCAAGCAATGCAGGATATCCGGGTTCTCGGTGAGCGCGAGCGCCGGCGGGCCGCCGGCTTCCTTCTTCAGCTTTTGCCCGGCCTCGGCCGCCACGCGCCAGTCCGCGACCGCGGCCGCACAGACCGCGATGTCGGCCGGCAGGGCCGCCATGCAGGCCTCCAGCATTTCGCGCGCCGTCTCGATGCGGTGGATTTGCACATGGGCGGGGTCCGGCTCATGCGTCGGGCCGGTCACCAGCGTCACCTCCGCACCGTGGCGCGCAAGGGCCGCAGCGACCGCATGGCCCTGTTTGCCGGACGAGCGGTTGGCGATATAGCGCACCGGGTCGATCGGCTCCCAGGTCGGGCCGCTGGTGACGACGGCGCGCCTGCCGGCAAGCGCCCCCGACGGGCGGCCCTCCAGCACGCCTTCGATGGCGGCGACAATCTCTTCCGGTTCGGCCATGCGCCCGGCGCCCGTTTCGCCGCAGGCAAGGTCGCCCGCGCCGGGCCCGACCCGCCGCACGCCGCGCCGCTCCAGCAGTGCGATATTGGCCTGCGTGGCGGCATGGCCCCACATCCGGACATTCATCGCGGGCGCGACCAGCACCGGCTTGTCGGTTGCGAGCAGGGCCGTCGAGGCGAGGTCGCCGGCGAGCCCGGCCGCCATTTTCGCCAACAGGTCCGCCGTCGCCGGCGCAACAACCACCAGGTCCGCCTCGCGCGACAGGCGGATATGGCCCATCTCGCTTTCGTCGGTCAGCGAAAACAGGTCCTGATAAACCTTGTCCTCGGTCAATGCGGCGAGTGCGAGCGGGGTGACGAATTGCGCGCCGCCCGCTGTCAGCACCGAGCGGACCGACGCGCCGCGCTCGCGCAGCCGGCGCACCAGCACAAGGCTCTTATAGGCGGCGACGCCGCCCCCGACGATCAGCAGAATGCGTTTGCTGTCCAGCATGATACCGGGGTTTTAGAACGGTTCCGCCGCAGGGGGAAGCATTCGGCGGCAAAGCATTCGGCGGCGCCCGGGCCTGCAGCCCGCGCCGCCCCTGCCGCCCCGAAGCCGGCCGGCTCAGGCCCCGCAGACCGCGCGGCGCACCGCTGCCATGTCCGTCTGCCCTTTCAGGCCGATACAGACGAGGCCTGCCGGCGCCCCGGCAGGCGCCCCGGACACCGCCCAGCGGCTGCCGACGACCTGGAGGGCGGCCATGGCGCCGTCGGACTGCTGAAGAAAGCCCTTGGCGCGCAACAGCTGGTGCGCCGGATGGGCGAGAATGCGGGCAACGGCCTCCGGGTCGGCGCCGTCCGGCGGATCGAGAGTTGCGGCGACATAGGCGCCGGTATGCTCGAACGGCCCCCCGCCCGCCGCAATGACAGTGCGGCCGGTCTGCGCGCCCAGAACGACCTCGATGGGCGTCTCCGCGCTTATCGTGCGCACAATCCGGCTGTCCGGAGCCGTCCCGGCCAGCCAGCCTGCCACCTCATCGGCGTCGGGCGCCAGATCGCACTTGTTGAGCAGGATGAGATCACTCTCCGCCAATTGCCGCCGGACGGTGCTGCCGAGATAGCGGTCTGCCGCGCGAAGGCGCACCGTCTCCGCATCGGCGAGCACGACCACGCCGTCGAGCTCGAAGCCGGCCACCAGGCCGACCGTGCCGGCAATGGCGCCGGGAAAGGCGACGCCGCTGGCCTCGAGCAGGACATGGTCCGGCGGGGGCTCGAGCGCGGCGAGCATGACGAGCGACGACACCAGGTCTTCGCCATAGCTGCAACAGACACAACCGCCGGCGAGGCTGATAATCCGGTCGTCCGCCGCCTCGACCAGGCTCCCGTCGATGGGCAAGGCGCCGAATTCGTTGACCATGACGGCAAGCCGCCTGCCGCCCGCCCGGCGCAGCAAATTATTGACCAGCGTTGTCTTGCCGGCGCCCAGATAGCCGCCGATAACGGTCACGGGCAGGGGGGTGGAGGCCATGACGCCGGCCTATAGGCCGGCTGCCGGGAAGACCCGGCCGCCCTGCACGGTGCCCCAGACCCGCACATCCCTCAGCCGCTCGCCGCCGACGGTCTCGGGATCGTCCTCCAGCACCGCAAAATCGGCGCGTTTGCCGGTCTCGATCGAGCCGACCTCGCCGTCCAGCCGGAGCGTATAGGCCGCACCCAGCGTAATCGTCCGCAAGGCGTCCGCGACGCCGATCCGCTCCGCCTCGCCCAGGGTTCGGCCGGAGGCGGTCCGGCGGTTGACTGCGCACCAGGCGGTGAACAGCGGCCCCAGCGGCGTGACCGGGGCATCGGAATGGATGGCGAGCGGCACGCCCGCCGCAAGCGCGGTCGCGCAGGCGTTCATCCGTTCGGCGCGCTCCGGCCCGACCGTCACCGCATAGTGCTGGTCGCCCCAGTAATAGTGGTGGTTCGGAAACAGGTTGACGCACAGGCCGAGCGCCCGGATGCGCCGGAACTGGGCGGCGTCGGCAAGCTGGCAGTGCTGCAGCGTGAAGCGATGGTCGGCGGCGGGATGTTTGCGCAAGGCGGCGTCCATGCAGTCCAGCGCCAGCTCCGTCGCCTCGTCGCCATTGGTGTGGGTGTGCACCTGGACGCCCGCCGCCAGGGCGCGCTCGTAAATCTCCAGCAGGTGCTCCGGCGGCACATACCACAACCCTTCGGGCGCCCCGTTATAGTAGCCGGGCCAGCGCAGCCGCGCCGAGAACCCCTGGATCGACCCGTCGGCGATCACCTTGACCATGCCGAGGCGCAAATTCTCGCCGCTCCGCGCGCGCAGCTCCAGCGCCCGCGCAATCAGATCCTTCGGGGTCAGCCCGTAGAAGCGGCGCAGTGACACGATGCGCGCCGGGAAGTCCGGCTCGGCCGTCACCCGCGCCATCATGTCCACCGCTTCCTCGGGGAGCTGGTTGGCGAGGTCGGCGGCCGTCGTCACCCCGGTGCGCACGCACAGCCTGGCGAAGCGGCGCAGGCCGGGCTCGTCGCAGGCCAGCAAATCCCTGTCGAACCCGGTATGGACGCCGACCGGTGCCATGGCCTCCGGCCCCTTCATCTCTCCCGTCGGCAAGCCGTCTCCGCCCAGCGGGATGCCGGGATGGTTGATCCCGGGCCTCAGCAGCCCGGCCAGTTCGAGCGCCTTGCTGTTGACGTTCAGGATATGGCCGGAAGCGTTCAGCACGCCAATCGGGTGTTCGGTCGAAACCCGGTCGAGATCGTGGCGGTTAACCCGCCGGCCGCCGTAATAGATGGCGTCCAGCGACCAGCCGGACAGCGGCGCGGCCGGGTCTTCGAGCCGGGCGGCGGCTTCCTGAAGTCGCTCCACCACCGCGTCGATCGACTTGAGGCCGGGCCAGATCGTCCCCTCGGGGTCCAACCGGTCGAAGAAGCCGCAATAGACATGGGCCCAGAGCGAGCCTTCCATGACATGGCTGTGGCCTTCGACGAGGCCGGGCATCAGCACCTTGTCCGCGAAGCGGTCATCCGACTTGTATGCGCCCCATCCGGCCAGTTCCTCCGGCGAGCCGGCGCCGAGGATGCGCCCGCCGCGCACCGCGACATGCGTCGCATGGGGACGGGACGGATTCATGGTGATGATCTTGCGGGCGGAATAGACAGTAATCACGCCTCGGTACCCCCGATAGGATGGTGTCTGCACAGGCCTGCATCTTCTTGTGGCGCCTGCAATAGGGGCTATGTCTGCCCTTGGCAAACCGGGCAGAAGAAGGTGGACCTGCCGGACCGGACGGTGCGGCGGACAACGGCGCCCTTGCGCCCGCACGGGCAGGGGCTTCCCTCGCGCCCGTAAACGCGCCAGCTATGCTGGAACCAGCCGAGCTCGCCCGATGCCTGCACATAGTCGCGAAGCGAAGAGCCGCCGGCGGCCACCGCATCCTCCAGCGTTTCGCGCACCGCCCGGGCAAGCGCCCGCGCTTCCGCCGCGGAGAGAGAGCCGGCCGGCCGGTCCGGGTTGAGCCGGGCGCGGTTCAACGCCTCGCAGACATAGATATTGCCGAGCCCGGCGATGCGGCGCTGGTCGAGCAGGGCGGCCTTGAGCGGCGCGCGGCGGCCGGCGAAGATGCCGCGCAACCGGCGGCCGGTGAGGTCCGGGCCGAGCGGCTCGATGCCGAGCCCGGCGAGCCTCGGATGGTCCGCCAGTTCGCCGGCCTCGATCAGATCCATGAAGCCGAAACGCCGCGCATCGCGATAGACGAGGTGCTGTCCGTCGTCGGTTTCAACGATGATGTGATCGTGGCGGGCCGGCTCCGGCGCGGGGCCCGCACCCAGCATCATCCGCCCCGACATGCCGAGATGGATAAGCCAGAAAATCCCGTCATCCAGTTCCGCCAGAATGTATTTCGCGCGCCGGCTGAGCTTCGCGATGCGCCGGCCCTGCAACCGGGCCGCAAAGCATTTCGGCAGGGGAAAGCGCAGGTCTGCACGGCGCTGTGCAACGCGCTCGATCCGACGGCCGGTGAGCGCCGCCGCCAGCCCCCGCATCACCGTTTCGACTTCGGGCAGTTCGGGCATCGGGCGCAAGGCTAGCGGGTTTCGGCCGCGGGAGGAAATGCGTCGGAGCGCCGGCGCGGCGGCCTATCGGACCCGGCGCTGCTGCCCTATGCTTCGGGCAATGAGCGGGGTGCAGGGCGAATCGGCGGATTTCGGCTTCCGGGACGTGCCGAAGGAAGACAAGGCCCGCCTTGTCAGCGGCGTCTTCGACAGCGTGGCGCCGCGCTACGACCTGATGAACGACCTGATGAGTTTCGGCGTTCACCGGCTCTGGAAGGCGGCGCTGGTCCGCGCGCTGCGCCCGGAGCCCGGCATGGCGGTGCTCGACGTCGCCGGCGGCACCGGCGACATTGCCGCCGCTGCGGCGGCCCGCGGCGCCGATGTCGTTGTCGTCGATATCAATGCAGAGATGACGACCGCCGGGCGCGACCGGGCGTTGGACCGGGGCTGCCTGGAAATCGCCTGGACCGTCGGCGACGCCGAGGCCTTGCCGTTTCCGGACATGAGCCAGGATGCGGTCACGATTGCCTTCGGGCTGCGCAATGTCACCGGCCGCGACAAGGCCCTTCGTGAAATGCGCCGCGTCCTGAAGCCGGGCGGGCGCTTCTTCTGCCTCGAGTTTTCCGCAGTGGCGGCGCCGGCATTGCGGGCGGTCCATGAGCGCTATGTTTTCGGCGTGCTGCCGCGGCTGGGGGCGCTGGTGGCGGGCGATGCGGACGCATACCGCTATCTGGCGGAAAGCATCGCCCGGTTCCCGGATCAGCAGACGCTGGCCGACCTTATGCGCAGAAGCGGCTTCGAGCAGGTCCGATGGGGCAATCTTTCGGGCGGCATCGCTGCGCTGCACCGCGGCTGGCGTCTCTGACATGTTCGACTTCGCGCGCTATGTCCTGCGCCTCGGACGGATCGGCTGGACGCTGACCCGCCACGATGCGCTCTGGCCGCTCGACATGGCCGAGGGCCTGGAGACCGTCGCGATTGTGGCCCGCCTTGTCAGCCGCCGGCGGCCGGAGCGGCGCAGGGGCGAACGTCTCGCCGCCGCGCTGCGCGACCTGGGCCCGACCTTCATCAAGTTCGGACAGGCGCTCTCCACGCGCGGCGATCTGCTGGGCGATGCGGTGGCCGACGACCTGGCCGACCTCCAGGACCATCTTCCTGCACTGCCTTTCGACACGGTGCGGCAACGGATCGAAGCCGAGTTCGATTTGCCGCTGAGCGAGCTGTTCGCGGCGTTCGAGACCGAGGCGGTCGCCGCCGCATCGGTCTCCCAGGTCCACTTCGCCACGACGCCGGCGGGCGACCCGGTCGCTGTCAAGGTCCTGCGGCCGGGAATCGAGCGGGCCATGGAGCAGGATTTGCGCCTGTTCCTGTGGATCGCGCGCTGGCTGGAGCGCCTGGCGCCGATCGCAAGACGCCTGCACCCGGTCGAGGTCGTGCAGACATTTGCGGCAAGCGTGCGTGTCGAGATGGATATGAGGCTGGAGGCTGCTGCTGCGGTCGAGTTGGCGGCGAATTTCGAGGATGAGGAACATTTCCGCGTGCCGTCGGTGGATTGGCGGCGGACCTCTCGCCGGGTTCTGACGCTGGAGCGGGTGGAGGGTTTGCCGGTCGATGAGGTCGAGGCGCTCCGGGCCGCCGGGCATGACGCCGACGCCATTATGGCGACCGCCGCGGAAGTCTTCTTCAAGCAGGTGTTCCGGGACGGCTTCTTCCACGCCGATATGCACGCCGGCAACATATTCGTCGCGCCCGACGGCGCCATCGTTCCGGTGGATTTCGGCATTATGGGCCGGCTCGACCGGCCGACGCGGGAATATCTTGCCGAGATGCTGCTCGGCTTCCTCTCGCGCGACTATCGGCGGGTGGCGGCCGTGCATTTCCGCGCCGGGTATGTGCCGTCCGATCAGTCGGAAGCCCTGTTCGCCCAGGCTGCCCGGTCCATCGGCGAGCCGATCCTCGAGCGGCCGCTGAACGAGATTTCCGTTGCCCGTCTGATGCGCCAGCTCTTCCAGGTGACGGCGCAGTTCAAGATGGAGACGCAGCCGCAATTGCTGCTGTTGCAGAAGACCATGCTGATGGCTGAAGGCATGGGCCGCCGGCTGAACCCGAATGTGAATATCTGGGAAATGGCGCGTCCGCTGATCGAGGAATGGATGCTCGACCGGGTCAATCCCGTCCTCCGTGCGAGACGGTCGGCGGCGGAATGGCGGGGGCGTCTGGACCGGGTGTTCGTCACGATGGAGCGCATCGACCAGGCGCTCGAACGCATTGCCGAAAGCGAGGCGGCGTCGAAACGGGGCATCCCGGTCCAGATTCAGGGGCTTGTCGGCGGGCTCGTGCTGCTGCTGCTGCTGGCGGCGCTGTTCTTCGGCTGAAGCGGGACTGCCGCCCGCGGGCCGTGTCTCAGTTTGCAACGAAGGCCCGTGCTGGCGGGTTTTTCGGAACGCGCCTCCATGCCGCGGCGCATAGATCGCCTCCCTTTCGTCGCCCCGGCCGGAGAGCGCACACCCTCTTGTCACCCCGGCCGGCGCGTGTGCCCTCTCTTGTCACCCCGGCCGGAGCGCAGCGGAGAGCCGGGGTCCATCCTCCGCCGCTTCGGCCCTGCGGAAGGATCGGAGGCTGGGCCCCGGCTCAGGGCCGGGGCGACAGTAGGGGGTTCGGGGCGACAACAGGGGGGCCGGGGTGCCGCCGGGGAGTTCGGAACGCGCCTCCGTGCCGCACTGCTTATATCGCTTCCCTTTTGTCACCCCGGCCGGAGCGCAGCGGAGAGCCGGGGTCCATCCTCCGCCGTTTCGGCCCTGCGGACGGATCGGAGGCTGGGCCCCGGCTCAAGGCCGGGGCGACAGTAGGGGGGCTGGGCCTCTCAAGCCCCTGGCTCAATCTGCCAGAGGAACGCGAATGTGAAACGGAGACACGACCCGCGTTTCGGTCGTGTCTCAGTTTGCAACGAAGGCCTGTGCTGGCGGGTTTTTCGGAAGGCGCCTCCGTGCCGCGACGCATAGATCGCCTCCTTTTTGTCACCCCGGCCGGAGCGCAGCGGAGAGCCAGGGTCCATCCTCTGCCGTTTCGGTTTTGCGGAAGGAGTGGAGGCTGGACCCCGGCTTAGGGCCGGGGCGACAGTAAGGGGTCCGGAGCGGCAACAGGGGGCCTGGGTGCCGCCGGGTAGTTCGGAAGGCGCCTCCATGCCGCGCCGCTTGTATCGCCTCCCTTGTCGTCACCCCGGCCGAAGCGCAGCGGAGAGCCGGGGTCCATCCTCTGCCGTTTCGGCTTTGCGGAAGGATCGGAGGCTGGGCCCCGGCTCAGGGCCGGGGCGACAGTAGGGGGGCCGGGGTGACAACAGGGGGGGCGGGGCGCCGCCGGGGCGTTCGGGGCGGCGGGCAGGGCCTCTCAAGCCCCTGGCTCAATCTGCCAGAGGAACGCGAAT
Organism: Alphaproteobacteria bacterium; assembly: GCA_965200785.1. Classification (GTDB taxonomy): domain Bacteria; phylum Pseudomonadota; class Alphaproteobacteria; order Bin95; family Bin95; genus Bin95. The sequence goes on from CBDAVA010000003.1 coordinate 1,328,797, forward strand.
GTGAAACGGAGACACTGCCCGCCCGCGCGGCGGCTTGCGCGGGCCGCCGACCGGGCATAGGCTGTTTGCTGTCACAGGCGGCTGCGGCGGCGCTTTCCTGCCCCCGCCGGCAATCGGGAGCGGAAACGCCGGGTTGTCCTGGCGCGTTGGGGTCGATGGAGTGCTGTCCGGCATGTCTGCGGTAAGAACCGCGCTCTTCCTTGCCTGCTGCCTGTTCGTTTCCGGAGTCGAGGCCGGCGAGCGGTTCGTGCCGGGCTTCCAGGCCTTGCCGCTGATGGCGGGGCTGGAGATCGAACCCGGCTCGGCGATGGTGTTCGACAAGCCGGGCGGCCGGATTGTCGAGGCTGCGGCTGCCGGCGGGGTGCCGGCGGCGCGCATCCGGCGCTGGTATGCAGAAGCTCTGCCGCAACTGGGCTGGCAGCCGGCCGGCACCGGCCTGTTCCGCCGGGAAGGCGAAACCCTGTCCCTTGCCGTCTCCGCGGATGGCGCCGGCGCGCGCGTCGCCTTCCGCCTGCGTCCGCAATAGCGGCCGTCTAACGCGGCCAGTCCCGGATCGCCAGAAGGCCGGCATCGACCGGCAGCAGCACCCCGGTGACCCAGCGCGCCTCGTCGCTCGCCAGATATATGGCGGCCCAGCCGATATCCCAGCCCGTGCCTTCCGTGCCGAGCGGCACCATGGCCGCCCGCCGCGCCCGCGCCTCCGGCCCCTGATGCGCGACCATCGGCGTGAAGATGGTGCCGACCACGATGCAATTGCAGCGAATGGCGTCCTTCGCATAGTCAGCGGCCAGCGAGAGCGTGAGGCCGTGCAGGCCGGCCTTGGCCGACGCATAGGCGGCGGAGCCGGTGCGGCTCAACAGGCCGCTCGCCCCGACCACCGAAGAGATATTGAGGATGGAACCGCCGCCCGCCCGCCGGAGCGCCGGGATACAGGCCTGCGCGCAAAGCATTGCCGAGGTCAGATTCACGGCGAGGGTGGCGTCCCAGCCCTTGCGGCCGATTTCCGTCACCGCTCCCTGCTGCATCGAACCGCCGATATTGTTGACCAGCGCGTCGATGCGCCCGAAACCGGACTCGGCGGCCGCCGCCATGGCGGCGGCATCGGCCTCCTGCGTCATGTCGCCTGCGAAAACCATCGCCTCGCCGCCGGCGGCCCGGATTTCCTCGGCCAGGCTCCCGGCGCGCTCGGCTGAACGGTTGACGAGCACCACCTTCGCGCCCTCGCGCGCGGACAGCAGCGCGATGGCCTTGCCCGTGCCGACCCCCTCGCCGCGCGAAGCAGCGCCCGCGACCACCACAACCTTGCCGTCCAGCCGTCCGCCCATGCCGCGCCTCCTGTCCGCTATCGGCCGCCTCAATATCCGAGCGCCAGACCGTCCTTGCGCGGGTCCGAGCCCGCGACCAGCGCGCCGGCTGCATGGTCGATCCAGATCGCCTGGCCGCCGCCATGCGGAGGATCCACCGCTGCCGGCGTGTGGCCCCGGCGGCGCAGTTCCGCGCAGGCCGACTCCGGCACGCCGCGTTCGACCTCCACCCGATCGTCGAAGGCGAACAGACGCGGCAGGTCCAGCGCCGCCTGCGGGTCCAGGCCGTGGTCCAGCATCGACGACAACACCCATGCCTGGCCGACCGGCTGGTAGTGCCCGCCCATGACGCCGAAGGACATTGCCGTCCGGCCGTCCTTTGCCAGCATCGCCGGAATGATGGTGTGCATCGGGCGCCGGTTCGAGCGGACCGCATTCGGATGCTGCGGGTCGAGCGAGAAGCCGAGGCCGCGATTGTGCAGCATCACACCCGACCCCGGCGCCAGGATGGCGCTGCCGAAGGACTTGAACAACGAGTTGATGAAGGAACAGGCATTGCCGTCCCGGTCCACGACCGAGAGATAGACCGTGTCGTCATGCGCCGGCCAGCCGGCGGGCGGCAATGCGTCGAGCGCCCGGTCTTCCCGGATGAGCCCGCGCAGCGCCGCTGCATAGTCCTTCGACAGCAGCATCTCCACCGGCACCGCCCCATCCGCCGGGTCGGCGACGAAAGCGTTGCGGTCCCGATAGGCGAGCCGGGTCGCCTCGATCAGCTGGTGCATACGGTCTGGCGACAACGGGCCGCCTGCCGGCTCGAAGCCTTCCAGCATGTTGAGAATCAGCAGGGTGATGACGCCGACGCCGTTGGGCGGGCACTCGAACACGCGGTAGCCCCGGTAGTCGGTCGAGATCGGCGCGACATACTCCGCCCGCCGGGCCGCAAAGTCTTCCAGCGTGTGCAGCCCGCCGGCGGCGCGCAGCTTGGCAACCATGTCCTCGGCGACCGGGCCTTCGTAGAACGCGGCCCGGCCTTCGCGCGCGATCCGGCGCAGCGTCCGGGCAAGTTCCGGCTGGCGAAACAGCTGGCCCTCGCCCACCGCCTTGCCTTCCGGCAGGAATCTCGCCGCGCTGTCGCTGTCGGCGGCCAGGCGTCCGGCGCTATCGCGCCAGTCGGCGGCGGTGCGCGCATGGACGACAAAGCCTTCCTCCGCGTAACCGATCGCCGGCTGCAGCAACTCGTCGAGGCTCTTGCGGCCGTGGTCTTCCACAAGCCGGGCCCAGGCATCGACGGCGCCCGGCACGGTCACGGCATGGGGGCTCGACTGGTCAAGCGCCGCCACACCCCGATCGGCCAGCCATTCCGCCGACAACGCAGCCGGCGCGTGGCCGGACCCGTTGAGCGCCACCGGCTCCTCCGCCCCCGCCGGGGTATAGAGGCAGAAGCAATCTCCGCCGATTCCGGTGGATTGCGGCTCGGTTACGCACAGAACCGCGCAAGCGGCGACCGCTGCATCGACAGCATTGCCTCCCGCCCGCAGCACTTCCACCCCGGCCAGGGTCGCGGAAGGCTGGCTGGTGGCGACCATTGCATTGGCCGCACGGACGGGAGATCGGCCGGGGAGGTGAAAATCGCGCATCGAGGAGGCTGTCCTGGCGTTGAAACGTCCTATAGCCTGTGCACTTTAGGTCGGCATGCAGAGTCTCGCCACAGACATTCTCGCGTCGCTGCCCGACCCGGTGTTTCTGGTGGACGCCGGGCGGGTTGTGACACGCATCAATCCTGCCGCGCGCGCCGTGCTGGGCGACCACGCCCTTGGCAGCAATCTCAGCCGCAGCCTGCGCCATCCCGACGCGCTGCGGGCTGTGGATTCCGTTCTCGCAGACGGCGGCCAGCACGAGGTCGAGGTGCTGCTTCCGGTGCCGATCGCACGCGCCTTCGATCTCCGGGCGCTCGCGGCCCCTGACGGGCGCCCCGGCGCGCTGGTCATCATGCGCGATGTGACGGCGCTGCGGCAGAATGAGCGGATGCGCGCGGATTTCGTCTCCAATGTGAGCCATGAATTACGGTCGCCGCTGGCGACACTGATCGGCTTCATCGAAACCCTGCGGGGGCCGGCGGCGAACGACCCGGAGGCGCGGACCCGCTTCCTGGAGATTATGGACGGCGAAGCCGCGCGCATGTCGCGTCTCGTGGACGACCTGTTGTCGCTTGCCCGCGTCGAGGCGCGCGAGCACATTCAGCCGGAGACGGTGCTCGACCTCACGCCGCTGCTCAAGGGCGTGACGGAAATGCTGGCGGTGCGGTCCGGCGTCCCGATTGCGCTCGATATTGCGGATGCGCTGTCGCCTGTGCTCGGCGACAAGGATGAACTGACGCAAGTGTTCGAGAATCTCCTCGACAATGCGATCAAATACGGCGGCTCCGGCGTTCGGCTCAAGGCGGCCTCGACGGCGCGTATCCCGGATATCGGGCTGCCAGGGGCGCGCATCGACGTGATCGACAACGGCCCCGGTATCGATGCGGCCGACCTGCCGCGGCTGACCGAGCGCTTCTACCGCGCCAGCAAGGCCCGGTCCCGGGCTCTTGGCGGCACCGGCCTCGGCCTCGCCATTGTCAAGCACATCGTCAACCGCCACCGCGGACGGCTGGCCGTGTCGAATGCCGCCGGCCAAGGCGGTTGCTTCACGGTATATTTGCCGGCTTCGGGCAGGCGGTCTGTGTCATCATAATGCACAGGCATAGCGCTGCGATTGCAACAATATCGTCATATTTCTGAAACGGTCGCATCACGACTGTCGGCGAAACAGGCGCTCTGCGGGAGGCGGCAAGGCCCGGCGCCGCAGTAACGCCAACAAGGAATTCTCCCCAGATGAAGAAGACGCTGATCGCCGCGTTGTTCGCCGGCGTAGCGGCTGCAGGCGCCGCAGAAGCCCGCGACCAGATCCGCATTGTCGGGTCATCGACCGTGTTCCCGTTCTCGACCGCGGTCGCCGAGCGGTTCGGCAAGACCACCTCTTTCAGGACCCCGATCGTCGAAGCGACAGGCTCGGGCGGCGGGCTCAAGCTGTTCTGCGCCGGGATCGGCGAAGGCCACCCCGACATCACCAACGCTTCGCGCCGGATCAAGGCGAGGGAAGTGAAGACATGCGCCGAAAACGGCATCGCCGACATTGTCGAGGTCAAGGTCGGCTATGACGGCATCGTCCTCGCCAACTCCCGCGATACCGCCCGCATGTCGCTGACGCTGAAGGATGTTTTCCTGGCGCTCGCGCATCAAGTGCCGGACGGCGAGGGCAAACTTGTGGCCAATCCCTACCGCAGCTGGAAGGAGGTCAATGCGACCCTTCCGGATGTGCGCATCGAGGTTCTCGGCCCTCCCGCAACTTCCGGCACGCGCGACGCCTTCGTCGAACTCGCCATGGAAGGCGGCTGCGACGGCTTCGACTGGATCAGGGCCATGAAGAAGACGGACAAGCAGGCCTACAAGAAGGTCTGCCACACGATCCGCGAGGACGGCATGTATATCGAGGCCGGCGAGAACGACAACCTGATCGTTCAGAAGCTGACCACCAATCCGCGCGCGCTCGGCATCTTCGGCTTCAGCTTCCTGGACCAGAACGCCGACAAACTGCAGGGCAGCATGGTCAACGATGTGGCGCCGGAATTCGACGAGATCGCCGCAGGGAATTACCCGGTCTCGCGGGCGCTGTTCTTCTATGCGAAGAAGGCGCATATCGGCCAGGTGCCCGGCATCGCGGAATATATCGCCGAGTTCACCAATGAGGCGGCCTGGGGTCCCGAAGGCTACCTGGCCGACAAGGGTATGATCCCGATGTCCGACGCCGAGCGCCGGCGGTGGAGCGCTGCGGCCAACGGCCTTCAGAACCTGTCCATGTAAAGGCCCGATGGCGTCGGAACCCGGCATGACACGCACAGCGCCGGCAGCGAAGGGCGAGCAACGTCCTTCGCTGCTGTCGGCGCCTGCGGGGCGGCGCGCCCGCCAGATTCTTGGCGAGCGCGTCCTGCTCGGGTTCCTCATGGCCAGCTCCCTCGTCGCGATCCTGACAACGATCGGGATCGTGCTCTCGCTGATCTTCGAGACCCTTCGTTTCCTCGACGCGGTTCCACTCTTCGACTTCCTGTTCGGGCTGAACTGGAGCCCGCAGATCGCCATCCGGGAGGATCAGGTCGGGTCGAGCGGCGCATTCGGCGTCATCCCGCTTCTGGTCGGCACGGGTCTCATCGCCGCCGTCGCCATGACCGTTGCGGGGCCGCTCGGCCTGTTTTCGGCGATTTACCTGGCCGAATACGCCACACCGCGCGCCCGGTCTTTCGCCAAACCGATCCTCGAAATCCTGGCCGGCGTTCCGACAGTGGTTTACGGCTTTTTCGCTGTGCTGGTCGTCGCGCCGTTCGTGAGGGACAGCTCCGAAGCCGTCGGTTTCGAGGTGTCGTCGGAAAGCGCGCTCGCGGCCGGCATTGTCATGGGCATGATGATCGTGCCCATCGTGTCCTCGCTTGCCGACGACATCATCACCGCCGTGCCGCAGTCATTGCGCGAGGGCGCTTACGGCCTTGGCGCCACCAAGTCCGAGACCGTTCGGAACATCGTGCTGCCGGCGGCGTTGCCCGGCATTGGCGGCGCCCTGCTGCTGGGCGTTTCGCGCGCCATCGGCGAGACCATGATCGTGGTCATGGCGGCGGGCCTTTCCGCGCATCTCACGGTCAATCCGCTCCAGGCGGTGACGACCATCACCGTGCAGATGGTGGCCTTGCTGACCGGCGACCAGGAGTTCGACAGCCCCAAGACGCTCGCCGCTTTCGCGCTCGGCCTGCTGCTGTTTGTTGCAACGCTGATTCTCAACCTCATCGCACTCATGCTCGTGCGCCGCTACCAGGAACGCTATGACTGACCGGCAGCGCAATCCGACGGAGACGATTCTGGCCTCGCTGCGGCGCCGGCGGCGGGCGGAGGCGCGCTTCCGCTTCTACGGCATTGCCGCAATCGGCATCGCGCTCGCCTTCCTGCTGCTGCTGATCGGGGCGATCGGCGCCAAGGGCATCGGCGCCTTTACCCAGACCGAGATCGCCCTTGATATCGTCTTCGACGAGAGCGTGCTGGACCCGTCCGGCGCGCGCAGTCCGGACGTCCTCTCGACCGCGAATTACCGCGCGCTGGTGCGGACCGCGCTTGGCGCGATTTTCCCGGAAGCGATTCGCAAGCGCCGCGACCGGCGCCAGCTCATGCGGCTGGTCAGCGTCGGCGCCGGCTTCGAGCTGCGCGGTCTGGTGCTCGACGATCCCGGCCTGATCGGCCAGTCAATGCGCGTCTGGGCGCCGGCCGACGATGAAGTGGACCTGCTGTTCAAGGGCGCGGTCGAACGGGAGTCAGGCCGCTTCACCGACAAGCAGCTCGGCTGGCTCGACCGCCTGGAGGAAGAGGGCCGCATCCGCAGCACGTTCAACTGGCGCTTCTTCTCCAGCGGCGACAGCCGGGAGCCGGAACTGGCCGGCATATTGGGCGCGATCTCCGGGTCGTTCTTTGCGCTGATTACCTGCCTGGTATTGAGCTTCCCGCTCGGCGTGATGACGGCGATCTATCTGGAGGAGTTTGCGCCGCGCAACCGATGGACGGACCTTGTCGAGATCAACATCAACAATCTCGCTGCAGTGCCGTCGATCGTATTCGGGCTTCTGGGCCTTGCCGTCTTTCTCGGCTTCATGGGCCTGACCCGTTCGGCGCCGCTGGTCGGCGGCATGGTGCTGGCCCTGATGACGCTGCCGACCGTCATCATCGCGACGCGCGCCTCGCTGCGCGCCGTGCCGCCCTCGATTCGGGAGGCCGCCATCGGCCTCGGCGCCAGCCCCATGCAGGCCATGCTGCACCACACCCTGCCGCTCGCCATGCCGGGCATCATGACCGGCACGATCATCGGCATGGCGCAGGCGCTGGGCGAGTCGGCGCCGCTCATCATGATCGGCATGGTCGCCTTCATCGTGGACGTGCCCCAGGGGCTGCTGGACCCGGCCGCGGCCCTGCCGGTGCAGATCTATATCTGGGCCGACAGCCCGGAACGCGCCTTCGCCGAGAAGACCGCAGCCGCGATTATCGTGCTGCTGGTCTTCCTGATCGTGATGAACCTGGCGGCCGTTCTCCTGCGCCGCCGTTTCGAGCGCCGCTGGTAGCCGGCAGGAGGTCCGCCCTGTTGACGACATCCCCAACCGATGCCCGGCCCAAGCTGACAGCGCGCGGCGTCAACGTCTTCTACGGCGACGCCCATGCGCTGAAGCAGGTCGATCTCGACATTCGAGAGCATGAGGTTACGGCGCTGATCGGCCCGTCCGGCTGCGGCAAGTCCACTTTTCTGCGCTGCCTCAACCGGATGAACGACCTGATCGAGATCTGCCGGGTGAACGGGGACATTCGGCTGGACGGCGAGAACATTTACGACCCGGCCGTGGACCTGGTCTATCTCCGCGCCCGTATCGGCATGGTATTCCAGAAGCCGAACCCGTTTCCGAAGTCGATCTATGACAATGTGGCCTACGGGCCGAAAATCCACGGCCTGGCGCGTTCGCGCGCCGAGATGGACGAGATTGTGATGTCGAGCCTGGAGCGCGCCGGGTTGCTGGAGGAAGTGAAGGACCGGCTCGAGGCGCCGGCTACCGGGCTGTCCGGCGGGCAGCAGCAGCGCCTGTGCATCGCCCGCGCCATTGCGGTGCGCCCGGAAGTCATTCTGATGGACGAGCCCTGCTCCGCGCTCGACCCGATCGCCACGGCCCGGATCGAGGCGTTGATCGACGAACTCAAGCAGAATTTCACCATCGTTATCGTGACCCATTCCATGCAGCAGGCTGCGCGCGTATCGCAGCGCACGGCCTTCTTTCACCTGGGCGACCTGGTCGAGGTCGGCGACACCGACACGGTGTTCACCAAACCTGTCGATCCGCGAACGGAGTCCTACATTTCCGGCCATATCGGCTGACGGACGGCAGGAGGCAGCCGCGATGAACGACAGGGCCGAGCATATCTCCAAGGCCTTCGACGAAGAGCTGCATCAGCTCGACAACCGGCTGGCGGAGATGGGGGGCATGGCGGAGGCGCAATTGGCCGGCGCCGTGGAGGCCCTTTGCCGCAGCAATATCGAGCTTGCCGAGCAAATCGTTGCGCGAGACAAGGAAATTGACGCCCTCGATGTCGAGATCGGCCTGTTCAGCGTGCGTCTGGTGGCGCTGCGCCAGCCCGTTGCGGCCGATCTGAGAACGATCTTCGCCGCCATCAAGATTTCCTCCGACCTGGAGCGGATCGGCGACCTGGCCAAGAATATCGCCCGGCGAACGCTTGCGGTCAGCCGCTTCGCGCCGCTGCCGACCACGGTTTCCATGGCGTCCATGGCGAATGTCGTGCAGGCCATGATCAAGCGGGTGCTGGACGCCTGGACCGCCCGCGATGCCGAGGCCGCAGCGGATGTGTGCGCCCGCGATGTCGAGGTGGACCAGCATTACGCCAGCCTGTTTCGCGAATTGCTGACCTATATGATGGAAGACCCGCGCAATATCGGGCCTTGCACCCATTTGCTGTTCGTCGCCAAGAATCTGGAGCGCATGGGCGACCACGCGACCAATATCGCGGAGCAAATCAGCTATGCCGTGCTCGGCACACACCCGCCGGACCGCGAAACCCACGATCCGACCAACACCCTCGTTCCGGAGGCGGACAGCCAGTGAACGAAAACCGGCCCCATGTTCTGGTGGTGGAGGATGACGCGGCTATCGTCGCGCTGCTTCGCTACAATCTGGAGAAATCCGGCTATGCCGTATCGGTAGCGGCCGACGGCGAGGAAGCCCTGTTGCTGGTCGCCGAGAGCCCGCCGGACGCCGTGCTGCTGGACTGGATGCTGCCGAGCAAATCGGGCATCGAGGTCTGTCGGCAATTGCGCGCCGGGCCGAGCACGCGGACGCTGCCGATCATCCTGCTGACGGCGCGCGGCGAGGAAGCCGACCGGATCCGCGGGCTCGAGACCGGCGCCGACGACTACATCGTCAAACCCTTCTCGCTGAGAGAGCTCCAGGCGCGCCTCAAGGCGGTGCTGCGCCGCTCGCATCCTGCTCTGGTAGAGGAGACGCTCGACTATCGCGGCATCGTCATCGACCTGACGCGCCACCGCGTTTCACGGGACGGGCGGCCGGTGCAACTCGGCCCGAAAGAATACCGCCTGTTGCGGACATTCATGGCGCGGCCGACACGGGTGTTGACCCGCGCGCAATTGCTGGACGCCGTCTGGGGCAGCGGCGTCTATGTCGAGGAACGCACGGTGGACGTCCATATCCGCCGCCTGCGCAAGGCGCTCAACGGCGAGGGCGAGCCCGACGCGATTCGCACCGTGCGCTCCGGCGGTTACGCGCTCGATCTGGACGGCTGACGCCGCGCCGCGCCTCTCGGGCCGGCTCTCTATGGACATCGACGAGTCGTGTCTCCGTTTCGCAAACGAGCCCAAATGTTGAACTGAGACACGACCCATTGACGACCTATATCGGTCCTTCACCGTGATACCAGATATCTGGCTAATCAGGCGGCTAGAAACGCCTCTGTGTCAGCCATATGGAGCCGCGCCGGCGCCATGACGCTGTCGTCGCGCGCGGTTCCTGCCACTATGCAGCCGGAAGGGTTGAAAGGCGTGCGCCGCGGGGACAAGGCCTGCCGCCGCAATTCGCCGCTTTCGTCTGCCGCCGCGCCGGGTTATCTAGAAACATCCGGACGCCTCGCAAACAAAAAGGGAGTTCTGGCACATGGATCGCCGCTCGTTTCTGAAAACCGGCGCAGTCGCCGCCGCTGGCGGGGCCGCCGCGCTCGCCACACCCGCTATCGCGCAGGGAACCAAGACTCTGGTCATTGTTTCCACCTGGCCGCGCGACTTCCCGGGCCTCGGCATCTCCGCCCAGCGGCTGGCCGCGAGGATCGCGCAGTTGTCGCAGGGCGCGCTGAATGTCGAGTATTTCGCCGCCAATGAGCGCGTCGGCGCGTTCGATGTCTTCGATGACGTCGCTTCCGGCAACAGTCAGGCCTATATCGCCGCCGATTATTACTGGGTCGGCAAGCATCCGGGCTTTGCCTATTTCACCGCGGTGCCGTTCGGCATGACCACGGTGGAGTGGAACGCCTGGATCAAGTTCAAGGGCGGCCAGGCGTTGTGGGACAGGATTTCCGGTGATTTCGGGCTGAAGGCGCTCATGTGCGGCGCGACCGGCACGCAGGCCGGCGGCTGGTTCAACAAGGAAATCGAGTCGGCCGACGACCTGAAGGGCCTGAAGATGCGCATCCCCGGCCTCGGCGGCTCGGTGATGTCGAAGCTCGGCGTTTCCACCGTTTCCCTGCCGGGCGGCCAGATTTACGAAAATCTGGTTTCCGGCGCCATTGATGCGACCGAATGGGTCGGCCCCTACAACGACTATTTCATGAAGTTCTACGAGGCCGCCAAGTTCTACTATACCGGCGGTATGCACGAACCGGGCGGCGGACTGGCTTTCGGCATGAACGCTTCCTGGTGGGGCACGCTCTCCGAGTGGGAGAAGGCCATTATCGAGGCCGCCTGCATGGAAGAACACGCGGCGCAGTTCGAAGAGGCCATGGCCAAGAACGGCGAATATATGGCCAAGCTGGAGAACGACCACGGCGTTCAGATCCGCGCCTTCAATGACGATGTGTGGGATGCGTTCGGCGAAGCGGCGGAAGAGGTTTACGCCGATACCCGCGCCCACTCGGCGCTGGCGGCGGAAATCGACGACGCCTTCCAGGCCGCGCTTCGCGAGATCGGCGGAACGATGGCGAAGTTCGAGACGACCTTCGTCAATCAGCGCAACCGCGTGCTTGGACTGACCTGAGCGGCCGCTGACGCCGTGCCGGGGAAGGGCGGGCGCTGCTCCCGCCCTTTTTCGCGCGGCGCGTTCGGGCGAAGCGGAGCATGACCGATCGGGATATGAAGCCTGCGACCGTGCATGTCGGCGCCCCTGCGCCCGCTGCGCGGATTTTCGGGTGGAGCATGATGGCGGTGCTGGCCGCCTTTCTTGCCAACAATGTGCTGACAGTGGCTTTCGGCCTCCCGGGATCCGCCGCCGCCCTTTCCGGCGGAGGCGGCCCCGCCTGGCTCCAGGCCGCGCTCTATGCCGCCGGCATCGGCGCGGCGGCGCTTTATGTGCTGCGCACGCCGGAAACAGCGCTTCGCCGGGATGCGGAGCGTCTTCACCGCTTCAACATGTATCTTGTCCGGGCCTGTTTCTGGATCGTGCTGCTGGTTGGCATCGCCGATGCAGCGGTCGCCTTCGCCCGTGTCGAGGGGCTGTTTTCCGGATTGTTCGACGAAGAGACGATCCGTTCTTTCGGGCGTCCCCGCTGGGTGGGCTGGAACATTCATGTCCCGCTTATCGTCGTCGGTGCGGCCGTTGCGCTGTTCTCGCGCGCGCCGGGTTTCGACTGGCTGGCGCTGCTGATCGTCGTGGCCGAACTGGCGATCGTCATTACCCGTTTCGTTTTCTCCTATGAACAGGCGCTGATGGGCGATCTGGTTCGCTACTGGTATGCGGCGCTGTTCCTGTTCGCTTCCGCCTATACGCTTTTCGATGAAGGCCATGTAAGGGTTGATGTGCTGTATGCCGGCTTCGGGCGGACAGCGCGCGGCTATATCAATGCCTTCGGCGCCGTCCTGCTGGGCATGACGACCTGCTGGGTCATCATCGCCATCGGTTTCGACGGCAAGCAATCGATCATCAACAGCCCTGTCGCCAATTTCGAGGTCACGCAAACCGGCGGCGTCGGCATGTTCGTCAAATACCATATGGCGGTCTTTCTGGCGGTTTTCGCCATCACCATGCTGATTCAGTTCACGAGCTATTATTTCGATGCCGTCGCCGACTATCGTGACGAATCCGGACATCGCGATCACGACCCGACGCCGCATTGAGGTTCTGAACCGTGGAACTCCTGTTTCTGGCATTGCTGGTTCTGATTATGGCGGTCGCGCTCGGATCGGGCTTCCCGGTGGCGTTCGCGCTGCCCGGCGCCGCCATTCTCTCCATCGGGCTGGCCGCCGGCGCCGGCTATCTGTTTGCGGGCGACACCGACGCCTATTTTTATTCCGGCGGGCCGTCGCAATGGCTCTCGGCCGGGGTGACGAATCTGAGAGGCGTCTATTGGGAAGTCGAGCGAGATACGTTGATCGCCATCCCGCTCTTCATCTTCATGGGCATCATGCTTCAGCGGTCGAAGATCGCCGAGGACCTGCTGGTGAGCATGGCGCAGTTGTTCGGCCCGGTGCCGGGCGGGCTCGGCATTTCGGTGGTCTTTGTCGGCGCGCTGCTTGCAGCCACAACGGGCATTGTCGGCGCCACGGTGGTGGCGATGGGCCTGATCTCGCTGCCCGCCATGCTGCGCAACCGCTATTCGCCTTCTCTGGCGACCGGCACCATCGCCGCATCTGGCACGCTGGGGCAGATCATTCCGCCGTCGATCGTGCTCATCATCCTGGCCGACCAATTGGCTTCGGCCACGGACCAGGCGAGCTCGGCCCGCAAGGCGCTGTACAAGGCCAATACCGGCGAATTGACCATGCCGTCGGCCCTCGATGTCTCCTCGACCAGCGCCGGGGAGATGTTCCTCGGCGCCTTCATCCCCGGCTTGGTGCTGGTGGGCCTTTACATGGCTTTCATCCTGGGCGCGGCGGTCCTTCGCCCGGCTCTCGCGCCCGCGGTTCCCTATGACGGGGTTCGGGACCGGCGCTTCGCCGCCCGGGTGCTCCTGACCCTGGTGCCGCCCCTGGCGCTGATTTTCCTGGTTCTGGGTTCGATCATCAGCGGCATAGCGACGGTCAATCAGGCGGGCGCCATCGGCGCTGTGGGCGCCCTGGTCATGGCCGGCTACCGGCTTTCCGACAGCGGCAGGCTGACTTACGCGCCCGCGATCCTGTCGCTGGCGGCGCTGGCGCTGCTTGGATATGCGCTGGCCAATTACGAGATGAACCTGAAGGCCGCGGACAGCGCCGAAGACTATACCGGCATTCTCATCGGCGTCATCGGCTCGGGCCTGCTCCTGGCGGCGCTGCTCTGGAGCGGCTGGCGGGTCTTCCGGATCGACCGCACCCTGCAGGCGGTGATGCTGGAAACCGCCAAGACCACCTCCCTGGTCTTCATCATCCTGCTCGGCGCGGCGATGCTGACGGCGGCCTTCCGCGCCTTTGGCGGCGAGGAGCTGGTCAAGGATTTCCTGCAAGGCCTGCCGGGCGGCTTCTGGGCGCAATTCGTCATTGTCATGGCGGTGATCTTCCTGCTCGGCTTCTTCCTCGATTTCATCGAGATCGCCGTGGTGGTCGTGCCGATCGTCGCCCCGATCCTGCTTGCTGATCCGTCCGCCAATATCACCGCGGTCTGGCTCGGCGTGATGATCGGCCTGAACATTCAGACATCCTTCCTCACGCCGCCTTTCGGCTTCGCGCTGTTCTACCTGCGCGGCGTCGCATCGGCCGCCGTGCGCACGGTGCAGATGTACAAGGGCGTCATCCCCTTCATCCTGCTGCAATTGCTGGCGCTGGCGATTGTGGGCCTGACGCCGTCGCTGGTGAACTACCTGCCGAACCGTATCGCCCTGCTGTCGGAAACGGCGCCGCCCCCTGTCAATCCGCGCCTGCAGGCCTGCGTCGAGGAGCATGTTTTCGCGCAATATGCGGCCCTGAGGCCGGATCTGGAGCAGGCTGTCTCCGAGGCCCGCACGCTCGACCTCGGCGTTCTGCCGCGCAAGACGGCCGGGGCGCTCCAGGACGCCATAGACGGCGCCGGCGGCGTTTTCGCGCTGGTCGAGGCGGTCCGCCTCGCAGAGGCGAATGCCGCCGAGGTTGCTGTCGCCTATGCGCCGCTGCATCGCGAGGTGCGCGCCATCCAGCGCGACCTCCGGCGCAAGCAGGCCGGGCATAAGCAGCTGGCCAGGGAGATTGCACAGGCGGAACGGGGCGGCCGCGATGCGGCTTCCCTGAAGGCCGAAGCCGCGCGGCTGGAGCGCGAGGCGGCGGCGCTGGAAGCGCGCATCCCGGCCGCTTGGGAGGCCGAGGCGGCCGCCTTCCAGGCGTTGCGGCAGGCCGAGCTGAAAGCCAGACGCACCTATCGCCGCTCCGTGGACGAGGCCTATGACACGCTGATCGAGACCATCGGCCTGCTGCGGGCGGCGGACGCGCTGGCGGTGACCCTGCCGCTGGCGGAGGCGCTGCGCGGCGCACTCGACAGCCTGCCGCCGAAAGAGGCGGCCAAGGAGGTGCGGGCGGTGGAGCGGGCCGTCGGCGCCGTTGCGGGCGGGCGCGCGCTCCGGTCTGCGGTTTCCAAGGTCCGCAAGGCGCTCAGCGCGCGCAAGCCCAAGCTGGAGGCGGCAAGCGAGGCCCTGGAGAAGGCGCAGCAGCAATTGCGCGCCGAGATTGCGTGGCGCCGGGCCGCCGCCGGCTCCTTGCTGCCGGGGCTGGAACGCTTCGAGGCGGCGCTGCGGGGCACTGTCGGTCTGCGCCGGCAGCCGCGCCTGCCGGACGATATCGCGCTCGAGGTTGCCGCCTGCAACTCCGGACACCGGAGTCTGGAGCTTCATTTCTAACTGCCCGACGGAGGGACCTGTCTTGATCGACGCCTATTACTGGCCCACGCCGAATGGCTGGAAAATCTCCATCGCGCTGGAGGAGATGGCGCTGGACTACCGCATCGTGCCCGTCAATATCGGCCGCGGCGCCCAGTTCGAGCCGGATTTTCTCAAGATCAGCCCCAACAACCGGATGCCCGCAATCGTGGACCATGACCCGCCGGGCGGCGGCGACCCGGTTTCGGTGTTCGAGAGCGGTGCCATCCTGCTCTATCTCGCGGAGAAGACCGGGAAGTTTCTGCCCTCCGACCTGCGCGGGCGCATGGAGGTAGTGGCGTGGCTGATGTGGCAAATGGGCGGCCTCGGGCCGATGCTCGGCCAGTCCGGCCATTTCCGCTTCTACGCGCCCGAGACGCTGCCCTATGCCGTCGAGCGCTACACCAACGAAATGCTGCGGCTCTATGGCGTACTTGACCGGCGTCTGGCGGGCCGCGAGTTCATCGCCGGCGACTATTCCATTGCGGATATGGCCTGCTGGCCCTGGATCATTACCTACAAACGCCAGCAGGTAGACCTTGACAGCTTTCCGAATGTGAAACGCTGGTACAAGGCCCTGCAGCAGCGCCCCGCGCTCCGGCGCGGCTATGAGGTCGGGCGCGAATTCGGCAAACCGACCGGCCAGTGGGACGCCGAAGCGCGCAAGAACCTTCTCGCACATCCCAATCCCGGAGAGACACGATGATCCAGGTCAACGGCATGGCCCATGTCATCCTGACCGTGAGCCGTTTTGACGAAGCGCGCGCGTTCTATTGCGAGTTGCTGCCCTTTCTCGGGATGCACAAGGTCTATGACGGTAATAATTTCGTCTATCACGTAGGCGGACGCACAGCGCTCGGCATTCAGCGCCCGGCGCCGGAATATGAGGGGGAGCGCTTCGTCCAGAACCGCGTCGGGCTGCATCATCTCTGCCTGCGCGCACGCTCCCGCGAGGATGTTGACAAGGCGGCGGCGAAGCTGCGCGAGATGGGCGCGAAGATTGACCGCGGACCGATGGAACGCGACTTTGCGCCCGGCTACTATTTCTTCGTCTTCGAGGATCCGGACGGCATTCGCCTCGAGATCAACTATGTCCCCGGCAAGGGCCTGCTCGCCGGAGACACGCCCGCCTCCCCGAGCGACGACCCGAACTGGGACCAGAATCCCTGACAAGGTCGCTGCATCGGCTATAGTGACGGTGCCATTGCGCAGGGGGCACGCCCCCCTCAACCGCCGCTTGCGTGGATGGAGGCCCCGATGGATGTGAAGGAAGCCGTGCAAACGGCCAAAGCGCACATAGCCGACCTTTATGCCGATGAGAGCATCCAGCATGTCGGGCTCGAAGAAGTGACATTCGACAACGAATTCGACGCCTGGAAGGTTACTATCGGCTTCTTCAGGGAGTGGGACAAAAGAAGTAAACCGTCTAGCGGATTAGCAGTCAGGGTAAGCGGCGAGACTCCCGACTGGAAAAGAAGGGCCTTCAAGGTGGTTCGAATCGATAATGAAACGGGAGAAATTCGTTCCATGACGCATCGATCCCTGCCTGCTGCAGAGTGAGCCAATGCTCGCTGCCAGTGTCTTCATGGACACCAGCCCTTTTTGTCCTTCTGGTCACAGGAAGTCTTGACAGAAGTTGAGTGTCAAAGCACCGAAAAACCCGTCCATTTGTCCCGGAAGGTTACGGCCGTCTCATGGAGATAATCGGTGAAACGGGCCGGGCCGGCGTTGCTCCGAATGTCCTTAATTTCACTCATCTGCAGGACCTGTAACCGTCGAGCCGTCCGTTACGGCGGCAGCGAGTCCAGAAAGCCCTGCAGGATATAGACGGCAGCCAGAGTGTCCTTCGCAGCGCGGCGGCGGCGGCGGCTGACATCGTCGGCGAGCATGGCGCGCTCGATCGCATTGGTCGAGAACCGCTCGTCCCACAGAAGCGCCGGCAGGTCCCGGCGTTCGAGCAGGTTCACGACGAACTGGCGCACCTGCCGGGCGCGCCGGCCCTCCCGTCCGTCGAGGTCGAGCGGCAGGCCGACGACCAGCGCCGCAGCGCCCCGCTCATCCGCCGCCGCGAGCAGAGCCGCCGCCGTATCGGCAAAGCGCCGCGCTCGCCGGACGGCGCCCGCCGGGGAAGCCACGCGCCGCCCCGGATCCGAGGCGGCCAAGCCCACAGTCCTGTCGCCCACATCCAGCGCCAGCAATCGTCCCGCAGCCGGCAGGTCCCGCGCCTCTACAATTGGCATGAGAACCTGCCTCAATCCTCCTGCAGCAGCAATTCGCGCTGCGTGGCGCCCTTGTATTCCGTGCGGAAGCGGCCGCGCCGTTGCAGGATCGGCACCACCCGGTCCACGAATTCCTCGATCGCGCCGGGGCAGTAGATCGGCGACAGCATGAAGCCGTCTCCTCCGGCGGCGTCGAAAAAGGCCTCCATCTGGTCCGCCACGCTTTCCGGCGTGCCGACAAATTGCGGCAGGCCGACGCTCTCCCCGTGACGGTGCGCCGCTTCGGCCATGGTCATCGGTGCGCCGTCCGTCTTGCGGAACCGGGTGCGCATTCGCACCAGTTCCGGTTCCGGGCGCTCCAGCATGATGTCGTCATCGTCTAGGCGCGCGAGATCGAAATCGAGATGGGCGGAGAGGATGGCCTTGCCGCCTTCCACCGGCACCAGCTCATTGTGTTCCTGCTGTTTCTCGCGCGCCTCCGCCTCGGTTTCGCCCAGAATAGGCTGCATCCCGAACAGGATGCGGCAGCTTTCCGGCGGGCGCCCGAAGCCGGCCATGCGGTCCTTGATGTCGGCGAGATAGGCGCCGGCGTCTTCCGCGCGCGGCTGGATGGCGAACACCGCATCGGCATAGCGGGCGGCGAAGTCGCGGCCGCCGGGCGAGGTGCCGGCCTGCAGGATCGCCGGCCCGTTCTGCGGCGACCGCACGACATTGAGCGGGCCGCGCGAGCGGAAGAATTCGCCCTCATGCTCGATCCGGCGCACCTTGCCGGCATCGGCGAACCGGGCGCCGGCGCGGTCGAGCAGAACCGCGTCCTCATCCCAACTGTTCCAGAGCTTGCGGCACACCGCGATATATTCATGCGCCCGCTCGTAGCGGCGTTCGGTCGGCTCGCGCTCGGTGCCGTAATTGGCGGCCTGGTTGTGGTTGATCGACGTCACCACATTCCAGCCGGCGCGCCCCGAGGTCATATGGTCGAGCGTCGCCCAGAGGCGGGCGGCGTAGAAGGGATGCTGGTTGCTGACCGAGAAGGTCGCGGCGAGGCCGATCCGCTCCGTCACCGCGCCGAGCCAGCCGAGAAGGGGTATCGGATCGTGCTCGGGCGCCTGCACGGCGTAGCGCAGCGCCGGCTCCAGCGAGGCCGTGTAGGTGTCCGAGATGTAGTTGAGGTCTGCGAAGAAGACCATGTCGAACAGGCCGCGCTCGCAGGTCCGGGAAATATGGGCATAGAGCTCCGGCCGGGACCAGTTCCATGCCGGGTCCGTTTTCGGATGCCGCCACATGGCGAGGCTGTGATAGGTCGGCCCATGCACCAGGAATTGCGCCAGGTGCATCTTCCTGCCGCGCGACATCGGGCGATCCTTACGCGCCTGTCAGGGCTTCGCCGTCAAAGCGTTCGCGCACCGCGATCTCCGCGACATCGCGGCGCCGGAGCTTCGTGAGTTGGCGGACCGGCTTGCCGAGCGGCACGACGGCCGCCACGGCGAAATGCGGTGGAATGTCGAGCAGGCGCTTCACCTCCGGCTCCTGGGCGACCGCGAGCGTGGTGATGGTGCCGCCAAGGCCGGCCTGGCGCGCCGCCAGCAGCGTGTTCCAGACAAAGGGATAGATCGACGCGCCGGAGATGACGCCGACCCGGTCGAGATACTGGTCCATGGAGGCGACGGCGCGCAGATCGACGATGAAGACCAGCACGACCGGCGCTTTCCGGAAGGGTTCGGTCAGATGGGAGGGAGGCGGGGTGGCCGCCGCTTCCTCGTCTGTGACGGCGGTCGGAATCACCGTGTTCCAAGGGCTTTCGCCGCGCGCAACCTGCGCGGTGTAGCGCTTCGCAGCCGGCTTCGAGAGTTCCGCCAGTCGGGCTTTCGCGGCCGGGTCGCGAACGACGATCACGCGGTTGCCCTGCCGGTTTCCGCCGCTCGGCGCGAAGCGGGCGGCGTCGAGCAGCCTGTAGATCGTTTCGTCCGAAACCGGCTCCTCCGTGAAATCGCGGCAGGCGAATGTGGTCCGCATCGCCTTGTCGAGTTCCATGGCAGCCCCTTTCCGCTTGCATCCCGAAGCCGCACTCTCGCAGCATACACCCCGCCCGGCAAGGGAGCGCGGCCGTGGGTCGTGCCCCGGTCCGGAACGCCGGCAGCTCGGGAGTGCGGAATTCAAGCAGGCACAGTGCCGAATGCCCGGTCGTGTCTCAGTTTGACATGCGCGTTCCTCTGGCAGGGTCAGCCAGGGGCTTGAGAGGCCCGGCCCTCCGCTCCGAACACCCCGGCGCCGCCTCGGCCCCCTGTTGTCGCCCCGGACGCCCCTACCGTCGCCCCGGACCCCTTGCTGTCGCCCCGGCCTTGAGCCGGGGCCCAGCCTCCGATCCTTCCGCGGGGCCGAAACGGCGGAGGATGGACCCCGGCTCTCCGCTTTGCTCCGGCCGGGGTGACGAAAGGGAGGCGATAGAAGCGGCGCGGCGCGGAGGCGCGTTCCGAAAACCCGCCAGCACGGGCCTTCGTTGCAAACTGAGACACGACCGAATGCCTGCATGGAGCACGCCGCGGGCGGATATTGCCTTATACTCCCGGCTTGGAAACAGGAGGGGGCGAGTTCGGGTGTCACGCTTGCACCGGTTTGCAAGTCCGGCGCGGTTTCTGCGTCTGGCCGACCGCGTCCAGCCCTGGACGGGCTGGGGCGCCCTGCTGCTGATCGGCGCGGGGCTGGTGGTCGGGTTCGGATTCTCGCCCCCCGACTACCAGCAGGGCGATACCGTCCGGATCATGTATGTCCATGTTCCCTCGGCGTGGATGGCGCTGTTCTGCTATACGGTCATGGTCGCCTGCGCCGCTGCCGGGCTGATCTGGCGCCATCAACTGGCGCATGTGATCGCCCATAGCGCCGCGCCGGTCGGCGCCTGCTTCACCATTGTCTGCCTTGCTACGGGCATGCTTTGGGGCAAGCCGATGTGGGGCCGGTGGTGGGCCTGGGATGCGCGCCTGACCTCGGTGCTGATTCTGCTGTTCCTCTATCTCGGCTATATCGCGCTCGCAAACGCCTTTGACAACACGACGCGCGGAGACCGGTCTTCGGCGGTGCTGGCGCTGGCGGGCGCGGTCAACCTGCCGGTCATCAAATTCTCGGTGGACTGGTGGAACACGCTGCACCAGCCCGCCAGCGTGGCGAAGATCGGCGCGCCGTCGATTCACGCCTCGATGCTGACGCCGCTGCTGCTGATGGCGGCGGGCTTTACCTGCTTGTTCGCGACGCTGCTGTTCGTGCGCGTGCGCGCGGCGCTGCTGGCGCGGCGGCTGCAGGTGCTGCGGCACGCCCGGGCGCACGCACCGCCCGCTGGCGGAATGGACACGCAGAGCGGCCTGCACTAGAAACACCGGCGGACATGTTTGGCGCCGCTGCGGACCTTGGCTGAGATCCTCGATTTTCTGGCGATGGGCGGATATGCCGGTTTCGTCTGGCCGGCCTATGCGGTTGCGCTGGCCGCGCTTGGCGGTCTTGCCGTGCAGAGCATCTGCAGCCTGCGCGCGCTCCGGCGCCAGGTCGCGGCGCTGGAGGAAGCGCATGCCGCCCGCGGCATGAGGGGCCGCGCGCGCCCGAACCCGAAGATCGATGCTTCGGCCTAAACGGCGCCGGCTGGCCTTCGTCGTTTTCAGCCTCGCGGCTCTGGGCGCTGCGGCCGCGCTTGTCCTGAGCGCCTTCGAGGACAGCATCATCTATTTCTACAGCCCGAGCGATGTGGCCGCGAACACGCCTCCGGCGGACCGTCCGTTCCGCCTTGGCGGGATCGTGGTCAAGGATTCGGTGGTCCGGGGCGCCGACGGAAAGACCGTCGGCTTCCGCGTCACCGACACCGCGGAAACGGTCGAGGTCGTCTATACGGGGATCCTGCCGGACCTCTTTCGCGAAGGGCAGGGCGTCGTTGCCGAGGGCCGGCTCGATTCCGGGGGCCTGTTTCGCGCCGGCGAAGTCCTCGCCAAGCATGACGAGACCTATATGCCCAAGGAGGTCGCAGACGCACTCAAGGAAGCGGGCCAGTGGCACGGCGCGCCGGGGGCCGCCGAATGATTGCCGAGATCGGCCATTTCGCCCTCATCCTCGCCTTTCTCCTGGCCCTGGTCCAGGGCGTGGTGCCGATGATCGGGGCGGGGAAGGGCGAAGCCGCCATGATGGCGGTGGCGCGCCCTTCGGCGTTGTTGCAGTTCGCCCTCACGGCCGCCGCCTTCCTGGCGCTTGTCCATGCCTTCGTCGTTTCGGATTTCTCGGTCGAGCTGGTCGCCCGGCATTCGCACACGCTGAAGCCGCTGCTCTACAAGATCACCGGGGTCTGGGCGAACCATGAAGGCTCGATGGTGCTCTGGGTGCTGATTCTCACGCTGTTCGGCGCCATGATCGCGGCCTTCGGCGGCAATCTTCCCGCGGCCCTTCGCGCCCGGGTGCTGGCCGTGCACGGGCTGGTCGCGGCCGGCTTCTTCGCCTTCATCCTGTTCACCTCCAACCCGTTTGTCCGCCTTGCGCCGGCGCCGCTCGAAGGCCAGGGCCTCAACCCGCTGCTGCAGGATCCCGGCCTCGCGTTCCACCCGCCCTTTCTCTATCTCGGCTATGTCGGATTCTCGATCTCGTTCTCGTTCGCCGTGGCTGCGCTCATCGAGGGCCGTGTCGATCCGGCCTGGGCGCGCTGGGTCCGGCCGTGGACGCTGCTCGCCTGGTGCGCGCTCACAATCGGCATCGCGCTTGGAAGCTGGTGGGCCTATTACGAACTCGGCTGGGGCGGCTGGTGGTTCTGGGACCCGGTGGAGAATGCGTCTTTCATACCGTGGCTCGCCGGCACGGCGCTGCTCCACTCCGCCATCGTGGCGGAGAAACGCGATGCGCTGAAGGGCTGGACGGTGCTGCTGGCGATCCTGACCTTCGGGCTGTCCCTGCTCGGCACCTTCCTGGTGCGTTCGGGCGTGCTCACCTCGGTCCACACCTTTGCGGCCGATCCCGAACGCGGCGTCTTCATCCTCGGCCTTCTCGTGCTTGTCACAGGCGGCGCGCTCGCGCTTTACGCGGTGCGCGCGCCCGGCCTCGCCGGCGGCGGACTGTTTGCGCCGATCTCCCGCGAGGGGGCGTTGCTGCTCAACAATCTGCTGCTGGCCGCCGGGGCTGCGGCAGTGCTTCTGGGCACGCTCTATCCGTTGATCCTCGACGCGCTGGGCGGCGGCAAGGTCTCGGTCGGCCCGCCCTTCTTCGAGGCGACCTTCGTCCCGATTGCGGTGCCGTTGCTGGCCGCCTGCCCGATCGGCGCCATGCTGGCCTGGAAGAGAGGCGACCTCGCCGGTGTGCTCGGCCGGCTGGGTGTCGCGTTCGCCGCCGCGCTGGCGGTGGTCCTCGCTGTGGCCTGGAGCGCCGGCGGCAGCGATCTCCTCGCCGCGTTCGGGCTTGGCCTCGCGGCGTGGCTCTTCGTCGGCGCTCTGGTCGAGTTTGCCGGCCGCGCCGGTGTCGGTCGTCTGGCGCCCGGCGTGGTCCTGCGGCGCGCAGCCAATCTGCCCCGAAGCGCCTGGGGAATGACAGCGGCCCATGCGGGGCTCGGCATCGTCGTGGCCGGCGTTACCGCGTCGTCTGCATGGCAGACCGAACGGATCGAACGGATGGTGGCGGGCGATGCCGTGGACCTGGCCGGCTACCGCTTGGTTTTCCGGGGCGCGGAAGGCACGAAGGGTCCGAATTACACCGCCGTAACGGGCCGTTTTGACCTCGAAAGCGGCGGCCGCCTGGTCGCCGTGCTCCGGCCCGAGAAGCGCAATTATCCGGCCGAACGCTCCCAGACCACCGAAGCGGCGATCTATACTTCCTGGCTTGCCGACGTCTATGCGGTGCTCGGCGACCGCGGGCAGGACGGTGCCTGGACAGCACGGCTCTATCACAACCCGCTGGTGCCCTGGATCTGGCTTGGCGCCATCGTCATGGCGGCAGGCGGGGCGGTATCGCTTACAGACCGCAGGCTGCGCATGGGTGCGCCCCGTCGGGCCGCCGCGGGCAGAGCCGCGCCGGCAGCCGCGCCGACATGAAGGCGATGCGCCTTTCCGCCATTATTCCCGCCGCCGCATTCGCCGCCGTCGCCGTGGTGTTCGGCGTCTATCTCCACCAGATCGGGACCGGCGCGAAGAATGTTTCGGTGGTCCCGTCGGCGCTGATCGGCAAGCCGGCGCCGCAATTCGACCTGCCGCCGATCGAAGGCATGGAGGAGGCGACCGGAGGCCTGTCCACGGCCGACCTCCTCGGCAAGGTGGCGCTGGTCAATGTCTTCGCTTCCTGGTGTCCGCCGTGCCACCAGGAGCATCCGTTCCTGATGCAGCTTGCGCAATCCGGCGCCGCGATCTACGGCATCGACTACAAGGACCCGCCGGAAGACGCCCGCGCGTTTCTCCGCGAGAAGGGCAACCCCTATCGGCGGGTCGGCGCCGACACCACTGGGCGCGCAGCCATCGAGTGGGGGGTTTACGGGTATCCGGAGACCTTTGTCCTCGACCGCACCGGGCGCATCCGATACAGACATGTCGGCCCCATATTGGCGGGCGATCTCAAAACCCGGATCCTTCCATTGCTTGAAGAGCTCGGCGAATGAGGCGCCTCGCAGCGATTCTCGCCGTTTTGTCTGCAGTGCTCGCTGCTCCGTCGTTTGCAGTGGAGCCGGACGAGATTCTGGCCGACAAGGCGCTCGAAAGCCGGGCGCGGGAGATTTCGAAGCAGCTTCGCTGCCTGGTATGCCAGAACCAGTCGATAGACGATTCCGACGCCCGGCTCGCCAGGGATTTGCGCATCCTTGTCCGGGAGCGCCTGGCCGCCGGCGCGAGCGACGACGAGGTCATGGACTATGTTGCGGCGCGCTACGGTGACTTTGTTCTGCTGTCACCGCCGTTCGGGCTTGCCACCTATGCGCTCTGGTTCGGTCCGGCGGCGTTTCTGCTGGCGGGCGCGGCGGCCGTCCTGGTCTTTCTGCGCCGCCGCGCCGCCCCGCCGGACGAGACATTGAGCGAAGCGGACAGGGAGCGGCTCGCCCGGCTTCTCGACGGAGACGGGGCGCCGTGATCCTGTTTGCAGTCCTTGCCTGCATGGCGCTGGCCGCCATGGCCTGCATCCTTGCGCCGTTGCTGCGAAAGCATGAGACGCCGCAATCGCGCGCCGCGCATGATGTCGAAATCTATCGGGACCAGCTTGCGGAGCTTGAGCGGGACCGCGCGCGCGGCCTTGTCACGGACAGACAGTTCGACGCGCTGCGGGCAGAGATCGGGCGCCGCCTGCTCGCCGCCGACGCCGCGGCGGAAACGGCGCCGGAAGGCCGCGGCGCCCCGCGAACCCGCATGATGCTTGCCGCTGCGCTGGCTGTCGCCCTGCCGCTTGGCGCGGGCGCGCTCTATTTCCGGCAGGGGGCGCCGTCCGTTGCCGGCAGCGCCGCTCCGCAGGCTGCAGCGCCCGATAGCCGCCCGGCCGAGCCTCCGGCGGACATGGCGGCGCTGGTCCGGCAACTCGCTGAACGGCTGCAGGAGCGGCCCGACAATGCGGAAGGCTGGCGGATGCTCGGCCGGTCCCTGGCGTCGCTTGAACGCTATGCCGAGGCCGCGGATGCCTATGGCCGCGCTTCGGCGCTGCTTCCCGCCGACGCCGGCCTGCAGGCGCTCCGCGGCGAGGCGCTTGCTGTGGCCGGGGCAGGGATGGTGACGCCCGAGGCCGAGCGGGCCTTCGCTGCGGCCCTCGCGCTCGATCCGGGAGAGCCGCGCGCCCGCTTCTATCTCGGGCTCGCCGCGCTGCAGAAGGGGGACCGAAGCGGCGCGCTCGCGCGCTGGCGTGCGCTGGAAGCCGCGTCGCCGGCGGATGCGGAATGGTTGCCCATGCTGCGCTGGCATATCGACGGCCTCGCATCGGCCGATGAGGCCACCCCCGGCCCGACGCGCGAGGATATCGCCGCGGCGCAGCAGATGACGCCTGAAGAACGGGAGGAGGCGGTGCGCGGCATGGTCGGGCGGCTCGCTCTCAGGCTGGAGGAAGAGCCTGGCGATGTGGAGGGCTGGGAGCGGCTTGCGCGCTCTTACCGCGTGCTCGGCGAGGCGGGGAAGGAGCGCGATGCGCTCGCGGCGCTTGCCCGCCTTCTGCCCGAAGGCTCGCCTGCGCGCATCCGGACGGACAGGCGTATCGAAGCACTGGAGGCGGACCAATGACGGCGGCCGACGACATATACGATCCGACCGATCCGGCGACCATTGCCGACCCCTGGCCTGCACTCGCCCGGCTGCGCGCCGAGGCGCCTGTCGCCTGGAGCGGTCGGCTGAAAGCGTGGCTGTTGACTCGCTATGACGACTGCCTCGCCGCCCAGCGCGACCGGCGGTTTTCGGCCGAACGCATGGCGGACTATTTCGGCGGCCTGGACCCGACGCGCCGCCGGCAATTGCAGCGCAGCGAGGGCGCGCTCGGACGCTGGGCGGTGTTTCTGGACCCGCCGGCGCATACCCGCATCCGCTCCCATCTCAACGGCCGTTTCACGACCGCTGCGCTGTCGGCGATGGCGCCCCGGATCGCCCGGCGTATCGACACCCTGCTGGCGGGGGCGCTGGAAGGCGGGGCGATGGATTTCGTGGCCGACTTCGCCTACCCGCTGCCGGCCGGCGTCATCATGGAGATTCTGGGCGCGCCGTCCGATCGGCTGGACGACATCCAGCGCTGGAGCCACGATCTGGCCCTGTTCGTGGGCTCCTCGCAGACCGCGCCGGACAAGCATGCCCGGGCGGAGGCCGCCATCGCCGGTCTCGACGACACATTTCGCAGCCTGCTGGCGGCGCGCCGCCAGCAGCCGGCCGGCGATTTGATCTCCGAGCTGGCAGCCGATCCCCGCCTTTCGGACGACGATCTGACTGCGAACTGCATCCTGCTGCTGTTTGCCGGCCACGAAACGACCACCGGTCTGCTCGCCAACGGGCTGATGCGCCTGGTCGGCCATCCGGATCAGCAGGCCTTGCTGCGCCGCGAGCCGGAGCGCATGGAAGCGGCGGTCGAGGAAATGCTGCGTTTCGATTCCCCGGCGCCGGCCATCTCGCGGATTGCGGCCGAAGACATGACCCTGCGCGGCAGACAGATCCGCGCCGGCGAGCGCGTCTTCCTGATGCTGAACGCCGCCAACCGCGACCCGGAAGCCTTCGAGAACCCGGAGCGCTTCGACATTGCGCGCAAGCAAGGCCGGCAGATCGCCTTCGGCTTCGGCATCCATTTCTGCGTCGGCGCGCCGCTCGCCCGGCTGGAGGCGGCGCTGGCATTTCCGCGCCTGCTGTCGGCGATGGAGGACATCGAGATCGCAACGGAGCGGCTCGACTGGCGCGACGGGGTCAGCCTGCGCGGCACGACCTCCATGCCGATCCGCTTCCATGCAGCACAGGCTCCCCGGGAATACTTGTCTCCTGCTGCCGGCGCATGAACCGGAACGGGCCGGGTCAGTCGCCCGCGGGGCGCCGATAGAGATAGTAGCGGCCGGCGGCCACGCCTTCCGGCAGGGGTTCGACGGACCAGCCGGCCAGGGGCAGCGGCTGGTCGGCGGCGGCGACCGCGCCCGGGGCGGTCAGCGGCGGCAGAAGGCGCGCCAGCGCTTCTGCAAGCGCCAGCGATGCCGCCTTGTCGCCGGTGCCGATATCGGCATGGACCAGCGCCGCCGGAGCGGGCAGGCGTATTTGCGCGAGCGTCTCGAGGAAGTCGCCGACGATCAGCCGGTCGGCGGGCGGCATACAGTCCGGATGCGCGGCCGGTGCGCGCTCGAACACGAAGATATCCCGGCCGGGCAGGCGCGCGCGGAGATGGTCATAGGTTCGGCCGTTGCCGAGGCCGAGTTCGAGCACCGGCCCGTCCATGCCGCGAACCAGCGCCGCCGCGCGGTCGAGGCAGGCGCGCTGGGCCTGGAGGCGCCGGATGGCGCTGTCGAGCCGCGTCACCCTGCGGCCAGCTTGTTGCGCGCCTCGCGAAGGTCGGCCGTGGTCGCGTCGAGCCGCTGCGCCAGTTCGCGCATGATCTCGACGGCGATCTGCGGAAATTCCGTCACCAGGCGAAAGAACAGCTCCTTGGAGATGCGCAGCGCGGTCATCGCCGCGGTGGTGCGCACCGTCGCCGTGCGCGGCACATCGATCAGGATCGCGATTTCGCCGATGATGTCGTTTCTGCCGAGTTCGGCCACCTTGAGCGGCCCCTGCGGCGTATCCACAAGCACTTCGGCAGCACCTTCCAGCACGATATAGGCGGCATCGCCGATATCACCCTGCCTGACCACCAGATCCCCCGGCGCGAAGCGCATCCGCTCGCTGGTGAAGGCAAGCAGCCGCAATTTGGACGCCTCGATGCGCTGGAACAGCGGGATCGCCTTCAGGGCATCGACTTCTTCGTTCAGAGCCATGGCTCGTTTCTCCTTATGACCGGAGCAGACGGGCGAACGGGCCGCCGGCGTCACGGAGGGTTTCAAAGGCTCCCTCCTCCGCAACGCGTCCTTCCTCGATGACAACGATGCGGGAGAACGGCTCCGCGAGTTCCGGCGATTCCAGCACCCAGACAATGCCGCGTCCGTCCATTTCCGCGAAGGCCGTGCTGAGCAGCAGCTCGCGCGCCGCGCGCTCGACGCCGGCCGTCGCCATGTTGACGACCAGCAATGCCGGGCGCCGGAGCAGCGCCCGCGCAAAGGCCAGCTTCTGCCGCTGGGTGGCGGTAAGGCGGCTGCCGCCGATACCGACCCCGAAAGCAAGCCCGGCCTCCATCACCGCCGGGCGGATGCCGACTTCATCGACGACCTCGGAGAGCAGCGCGCCGACCCTGGCGGCGCCATGCGCCTGGCCGTAGCGAATGCGTCCGAACAGGATATTGTCCTGCAGGCTGGCGCGGGCGGCGTAGCGGTCGGCGTCGAAAAACTCGATGGCGTCCCGGTATTCTTCCGGAAGGCGCTCGCGGAAGAGACGACGCGCGGCCAGCAGATCGCTGCGGATCTGGTCGTCGATCAGCCCGAGGCGGTGCCGCTCGGGAATCAGCAGGAAGGGCAGGCCCAGGAGCTGCTGCCGCTCCTCCGCATCCAGCCCGTCCAGCCCCAGACGGTCCGCGCGCGCTGCAATGACCCGGAATCCCGGCAGGTCGTCGGCGTCGATGAAGCTGAATTGCTGGAACAGCTCGTCGCCCGGGTCGAGGTCGGCGAACAGCTCCACCATAATCCGCGCCACCTGCAGGCCGACGGCCTCCAGCCGGTTCAGCAGGCCGGCCTCCTCCAGCACGGTGCGGACGAAACCGTGTCCGGCCAGATTGCCTGTCGCGAATGCAGGCCCGATCGGCGCGCCGAACAACAGGTTCTCCGCCAGCGTGGCATTGACGTTATAGACCCCGGCGTCGAACGGCTCGATCAGGGCGGCGACCTGCGGATCGTCGAGCCGGGCGCGGAGCGCGGCCCGCGCCTCGAGCACCCTGTCGGCGAGGCCGGGATGGATATCGGGGTCCACGCTGCCGCGCAGGCCGAGCGCGTAGAGATCGTCGTCCAGGCCGACAGCCGTGACCACATGCACGATACGCTGCGCCATGTCCGCGCCCGGCGCCGCGCCGACGGCGTCATAATCGACCCAGTCGGCGCGGATATCCGCCTCGCTATTGCCCGCCCGGCGCGCCTCGGCGGTCCGCGCCTCGCGGCGGGCGGTGCCCTCCGGCCCGGAATCGGCGGGCCGCAAGGGCCGGTGCCGAAGGCCGAACAGCAGATTCTCGCGCAGGCTTGCATTGAAGAGATTGGCGCTCGGGCCGACATAGGAGGCCTGGCGGCCGAACACGGCCTGCGGCAGTTCGGCGAGCGCCGCGCCGTCGAGATGCGCCCGCCCGCCGGTGATCACAGCCAGCCGGGCGGCGAGCAAACCGAACTCCTCCTTGCCGCCGCCGCTCGGCCCGACGACAGCGACATGCTCGTCGAGGCCGATGGCGACCGTGGCGCTCCGCACCGGGGTGGAAATGTCGTCCTCCGCATAGGCGGCATTCTCGAAGGCAAGCCGGCTTTCGGGCTTCAGCGCCGGCATCACGTCCGGCTCCTCGACCTGCAGCGCCTCCTCGATCATGCCCGGAGGATCGAATTGCTGCACCACCTGGTCGTATTTTATCCGGGCGTCGGCCTGCTGCTGGTAATAGGCCAGAAGCTCCTTCCAAGGCGCGGACATGTCCTTGTAGGCGGCGAGCACGGCGACCATGGCGCCGAAGCTCAAGTCCCCCTCGATAATCAGGTAGCCGCCGATGGAATAGAAGAAGAACGGCGTAAGCTGCGCCAGGAAATTATTGAGGAACTTGATGAAGAACTTGCGGCGGAAGATCTCGTAACGAATGTCGTAGATGGCGCCCAGACGGTCGGAGATGTCGGCGCGGAAGAAGTTGCTGGCGTCATTCGCGTGCACGGCCTCGATGGTGGAGATCGACTCGCCAATGCGTTCCGACAGGCGGCGCACATGCTGCACCCGCTGCTTGGCGAGGCCCGTGACCCGCCGCTGCAGTTTCGGGATCACATACATCTGGAAGGGGTAGAGCGCGAGGGCGGCCAGGCCCAGCACCGGCTCCTGCATCAGCATGAAGGCGCCGATGGTGACAAGCATCCCCAACTGATAGACCGGCTGCGCGAGCGCATCTCCCATGAAGCCGCCAAGCGGCTCCACCTCCTGGGTAATCATCGGGATGACCTCGCCTTGCCCGACTCGCTTGAATACCGGAAGCGGGAAACGCAGCAGGCGCGAATACAGGGTGTAGCGCAGCCGGCGCAGCATCCGCTCGCCAAGACGCCCCTTGGCGGTGTTGATGGCGAATTTGAACGCGCCGTTCAGAAGCACGAGGCCAAGGAATGCGAAACTCAACACCAGCAAATAGTCGATCTGCGTCAGGTTCAGCCCGAACACCGCCTTGGGGAAATCGCTGCCCGAGATCGCATCGTTGATGATCATCTTCGGCAGTTCGAAGGAAATATAGAGCACGGGGAACGACGCCGCCGTGAGCGCCAGCAGAGCCATTTGCTGCGGCAGGCTGTGGCGGAACACAAAGCCGTAGATTGTCTTGTCCATATCGCCTGGCCCTCGCCGCCGAACCTGCTTCGGCATCATGGCCTTGTGCGGCGAAATTGAAAGTGCCGCTCCGGGCGGGCGCCCGACAGGCGCATCCTGGCCGGGCGGTTCGCCGATGCAGCCGGGGCAGTCTGCGCCGCGGCAGAAAACGAACGACCCGGCCGGTTGTTTTTGTTACACCCAGGAGCAGCCTGCTTGAATGGAGAGATGCACCGTGCCGATCATCGACGCCCAGGTCCATGCGTATGAACGGGACCGCCCGGAAAGGCCCTGGACCGCAGTGCTCGCAGGGCCGGCGGAAGTCACGGGCGCCGATATGGTGGCCGCCATGGACGCGGTCGGCGTGGACGGGGCCGTGCTGGTGTCGCCCTATACGATGTACCGCTACGACGCCAGCTATGCGCTGGAAACCCATGCCGCGCGTCCGGGCCGCTTCTGCCTTGTCAAGCCGGTCGATCCGGCCGACCCCGCCGCCGCCGAAACGGTGGCCGAATGGTCCCGGACGGAGGGCGCCGTAGCGGTGCGGATCATGCTGGCTTACGGGGTTTCGGCCGGTCCGGACCATGCGGGCGTCTCGACTGTCCTGCGGGCCGCTGCGCGCTGCGGACTGCCGGTCAACCTGCTGTGCTGGGGGATTCTGGACCAGGCGGCGGAACTCGCGCGCGCCCATCCCGATACCATGCTGGTCATCGACCATCTGGGCCTGAAGCAGCCCTACCGGCCGCCGGCTCCGCCGGAGCCTTTTGCGGAGCTGCCGCGCCTGCTGGCGCTCGCCGACTGCGACAATGTCGTCGTCAAGATCACGGGCGCCTGCACGCTCTCGCACATGCCGTATCCCTATGACGACATCTGGGATCCGCTTTGCCGCATCTTCGAACGCTTTGGCATCGACCGCTGCCTGTGGGGCACGGACTGGACCCGCGCTGTCGAACTGCTGACCTACGAACAGGGGGTGGAGCCGTTCCGCCGGACCGACCGCCTGACGGAAAGCGACCGCGCGGCGCTGATGGGCGAAACGCTCCAGCGCGTTTACGGCTGGGCGCCCTCGGCGGGCTGACCGCCGCCCGGCGGCCGGCATGGTTGGGGGGCGAAAAACAGGAAGAGGAGCGTCTGCATGACCGCAACCCCTGTCGCGTTCTACTCCGAAGGCGTCCGGCTTGTGGGGGATCTGTATCACCCCGACGGTCCCGGACCGGATGGCGGGCGGGCCGGCGTCGTGCTCTGCCACGGCTATACCGGCGTCAAGGACCTCTATTTGCCGGACAATGCCCGCATGCTTGCCGAGGCCGGATATGTCGTCCTCGTCTTCGACTACAAGGGGTGGGGCGGCAGCGAAGGCCCGCGCACCCGCCTCGCGCCCTATAGCCGGGTTGCGGATGTGCAGGCCGCGCTGACCTTTCTCGGGGCGCAGGCGGAGGTGGACGAGAAGCGGCTCGGCCTCTACGGCACCAGCTATGGCGGCGCAACAGTGGTGTGGACCGGCGCGGTGGACCGGCGGGTCCGGTGCGTCGTCAGTGTCGTCGGGGTCGGCCATGGCGAGCGGTGGATGCGGAGCGTGCGCCGCCCGGACGAATGGTTCGATCTGCTGGAACGGTCCGCCGCAGACCGGGTCGCGCGCACCCTGAGCGGCGCGTCGGAGTTCGTCGATCGCAATGAGGTGCTGCTGCCGGACCGCCAGTCGGCAGCGCTTGCGGCCGCGGCGCGCCGCGAGGTTCCGTCCGCGCTCAATACCCTGCCACTGGAATATGTGGACGATACGCTGGGCTTTCATCCGGAATGGATCGTGGACAGGATTGCGCCGCGCCCGGTCCTGTTCATTGCCGCCGATGATGACCGGCTGGTCCCGCCGGAGGAGTCCCGGGCGCTCTACGAGCGGGCCGGCGAGCCCAAGCGGCTGGTCGTGCTGCAGGGCTGCGGACATTACGAAGTCTATACGGAGCCGGCGTTCAGCGAAGTGATGCGCGAGACCCTCGCCTGGTTCCGGGAGCACCTGCCGCCGCAACAGCCGCCGCCCTCGAAGACATAATCGTCACCCCGGACTCGATCCGGAGACCATCGCCCGATCTGTCCGCAGGGCCGCGCTGCCGGCCCGCTCCAATGAATCCCGGGCAACACAATTCACGAACCGCCGTCTTGCAGAGGAGTCCTTGGAGGAGAAGGCAGAGTGAGGAGGCTGGCGTTCCGACCAGGCGCGGAATATCCGGATGCAGCGGCGCCTGCTTTCCTTTCTGCGCAATCCGGTATAGTCAGGGGCGCCGGACGGAGTGGTTGATCATGGGTTCGGGATTCGCCGCAAGGCGCCTTTGCGCCGCCGCGGGGTTGGCCGCGGGCGCGGGCCTGGGCATCCTGGCGGCAGCTGCCGGGACGGATACTGCGGCGGCGGATATCGCGCCGCACCGCGCCTTCTATGTGGTCGATCTGGTGCGCGCCGGCCCGGCCTCCGGCTTCCGCGCGATTTCCGGAGCGGCGGCGTTCGAATTGTCGTCCGGTTGCGACAGGGAGGTCGTGAACCGCGAAACGCGGCTGCTGATGCAGCCTGCCGAGGGCGGTGAGACGACGATCCGGGTGGACTTCTCGGCCTGGGAAAGCCTGGACGGCGCCGCTTACGGCTTCGCCGGCAAGACAAGCCGGTCCGGCGTTCTGGTGGAGGAGCGGCGGGGCACGGCCAATCTCGCGGCCATGGGCGGCAACGGCGAGGCCGTCTATAGCAAACCCGAGAGCCAGCGCATGGCGCTGCCCCCCGGCACGCTGTTCCCCGGCGCCTGGATTCGGGATGTCCTCGATCATGCCAAGAGCGGCAGCGGCGTGATGACACGCTCGGTCTTCTTC
Source organism: Alphaproteobacteria bacterium (assembly GCA_965200785.1). Lineage (GTDB taxonomy): Bacteria > Pseudomonadota > Alphaproteobacteria > Bin95 > Bin95 > Bin95. The sequence goes on from CBDAVA010000003.1 coordinate 1,361,853, forward strand.
GGCGAGGACGAGGACGGACTGCTGACTGCGAGCCTGCTGGTGCTGCCCGACAGCGCGGCGGGCGAGGAGACCGCGCTTCCGGAAGCATTGAAGGGCATCGCAAGCTGGCGCGCGCAGACCGCCTTCTTCAGCCCGGAAGGCGGTTCGACGCCCGCCTTCGAAGCAACGGAGCGGTTCTTCGAGAACGGCGTCGGCGGCGACGCCGTCATCACCTTCCCCGACTTCACGCTCCGCTACCGCCTGAAAGACCTCGAACTGCTCACCTCCCCGGATTGCTGAAACGCAATCCCGCCCGGTCGTTCAGCGCCGGCCGAACAGGCGTTCGATATCCGCGAGTTTCAGTTCGACATAGGTCGGGCGGCCGTGATTGCATTGGCCGGAGCGGGGCGTGGCTTCCATCTCGCGCAGCAGCGCATCCATCTCCGCCGCGCCGAGGCGGCGGCCGGCGCGCACGGAGCTGTGGCAGGCCATGGTCGCCGCCACATCCTCCAGCCGCTCCTTGAGCGCCAGCGCCAGACCGTGCTCGGCCAGATCGTCGGCAAGGTCGCGCACCAGGCCTCCGATATTCACCTCGCCGAGCGCCGCCGGCGTTTCGCGCACCAGCACCGCCTCCGGGCCGAAGCGCTCCAGCGCCAGGCCGAGCTCTCCGAGTTCCTCCGCCTTGGCGGCCAGACGCTCCGCGCCGGCCTCGCCGAGCTCGACCACTTCGGGCAGCAGCAGCGCCTGGCGCGCCGGCCTGTCATCCGCCAGCGCCCGGCGCATCCGCTCCAGCACCAGCCGCTCATGCGCGGCATGCTGGTCCACCAGCACGATGCCGTCGCCGGTTTGCGCGACGATATAGGTGTCATGCAGTTGCGCGCGCGCCGCGCCAAGCGGCAGGTCGACGGCCTCCGGCTCCTCGGGGGCCGGCGGCGGCGCAGACGGCGGCAACACCGGGTCGAGCGGCGCCTGCCAGGCGGCGGCGCGCTCGGCCAGCTCCGGCGGCGGCGCGGCGCCGCCCTGCCGGAAGCGCCCCATGAGCGGCGCGGCGGCGGCGGGCGCGGCGGCGCGGTGGCCTTCCTCCGCCAGCGCCCGGCGCAGGGCGGACACGATGAGCGAGCGCACCCGCCCGGCATTGCGGAACCGAATCTCGGTCTTGGCCGGGTGGACATTCACATCCACCTCACCCGTCGGCACCTCGAGGAACAACGCCGCCACGGGGAAGCGCCCGCGCGGCACCAGCTCCTCGTAACCGGCGCGCACCGCACCCTGGAGCAGACGGTCGCGCACCGGCCGCCCGTTGACGAACAGATATTGCGCCTGGGCCGTGCCCCGATGCCAGGTCGGCAGGCCGGCATGTCCGGAGAGGCAGAGCCCGTCGGCTTCCAGCTCGACCGCTGTCGAATTGGCCGAGAAATCCGGCCCCAGCACATCCGCCAGCCTGGCGAGCGGGTCCGCCGTTGCCGGCGAGGCCCAGCTTCGCCGCCCGTCATGCACCAGCGAGAAAGCGATGTCCGGCCGCGCCATGGCGAGGCGCTTCAGCAAGTCGGCGGCGGCGAGATATTCGGCGCGCGCGGATTTCAGGAATTTGAGCCGGGCGGGCACGGCGCGAAACAGGCCGGCCGCCTCCACCCGGGTGCCGCGGCCGCGCGCGGCCGGCTCCGGCCGCTCCGCCCTGCCATTGTCCACCGAGATGCGCCAGGCGGTGTCTGCGCCCCTGGCCCGGCTGGTGATCGTCAGCCGGGAAACGGAGCCGATCGACGGCAGGGCCTCGCCGCGAAAACCGAGCGTGCGGATGTCCACCAGGTCGTCATCGGCGAGCTTCGAGGTCGCATGGCGCTCCAGCGCCAGCTCCAGGTCTCCGGCGGCGATGCCGGCGCCGTCGTCATCCACCGCGATCCAGGCGGCGCCGCCGGCCCGCAATTCGCAGTCGATGCGCCCGGCCCCGGCGTCGATGGCGTTTTCGACCAGCTCCTTGAGCGCCGCCGCAGGGCGCTCGACCACCTCGCCGGCGGCAATGCGGTTGACCACCGCTTCCGGCAGGCGGCGCAGCATCACCGCCGGTCCATGGCGTCGAGATATTCCCGCGCCAGCGCCTTCCCCTGCTCGACCGCCGGCTGGTTGAACGGATCGACGCCCAGCAGATGCGCGGCAAGCACGGTCTCCAGCATGAAGTGCATCATCAGGGCGCCGAGCGCCGTTTCGTCGAGGCGCTCCAGGGAGAGTTGGCGCACCGGACGGCCCCTCTGCGCCAGGGTCTCGACCGTTGCGCGCGCCTCGGCGTCCAGCAGGTCGCCCATGCTGCGCCCGGCCAGCCAGTCCAGCCGCTCGTCGCCGATCAGCGGCGGCGTCCGGCCGCGCCCGGCGGTATCGACCGTCATGACGGTGAACAGCTTGTCGTCCGGGCCGTCCAGATAGAGTTGAAGCTGGCTGTGCTGGTCCACCGCGCCGACGGCGGGGACGGGCAGCGTGCCCTTGCCGTCCTTGCCGAGGCTCTCGGCCCAGAGCTGGCGGAACCACATGGTGAACGGGGCCAGCCGGTCGGCATAGGCCATCACCACCGTATTGCGCCCGGAAACGGCGTTGAGCGCCGCGCCGAGCGCCGGCCCGCTCGCGCCCGGCGTCGCGGCGTTCAGGCTGCCATGCAACACCATATGCGCGCCCTCGCGCAGCGCGCCCGGGTCGAGGCCCGCGATCACCGCCGGCAGCAGCCCGACCGGCGTCAGCGCCGCATAACGCCCTCCGATGCCGGGGTCGTGGTCGATCACGGTGAAGCCCCAACTGCCGGCAAGGCTGCGGAGCGGGTTGGCGCCGGGTTCGGCGATGACGGTTACATGGGGCGCAGCGCCCGCCCGGCCGACGGCATCGACCAGCGCCTCCAGGCAGACCAGGAATTGCAGCAGCGTTTCGGCCGTGCCGCCCGACTTGGAAATGACCAGGAAATCCGTGCGCGACAGGTCGAGGCTGCGGAACAGATGGTCGAAGGTATGGGGGTCGATATTGTCGAGGAAATGCAGCCGGGGGGAATCGCCGCTCGGCCCGAAGCCGGAATCGGCGAGCGCGTAAAGCGCCTGCCCGCCAAGGCTGGAGCCGCCGGTGCCGAGCACCACGACATCATCGGCATGTTCGCGGTGGTGTTCGGCGCGCGCCTCGATCATGGCGAGGTCGCTGCGCGTTTCGGGCAGGCGCAGCAGCGGCAGGCTGCCGTCGTCATAGGCGCCGCGCAGCGCCGCCAGCCCTTCCGCAGCGCCGGCGAGAGCGCGGTCGAACGCGCGGCTGCCGGTGAGGTCCGAGCAGCGCGAGAGGTCCTGCCGGTAAGGAAGATCGCCCAGCAAGGCCCGCGCTTCCTCGTCTAGCGGCGCTCGATGGTCGGCGTCTCGCCCTCGGTGGGCGTCTTGCCGAGAACGGCGTTCTCCTGCAGGCGCTTCTGTTCGGCAGCCGCATCGACAACGCTTGCCGGCGGCTCGCCATCTTTCCAGAAGAGCAGGTCATCGAGCAGCCGGCTGTTCTTCTCGGCGAGCGCGGCGGTTTCCTCGTCGATGCGCCGGCGGAAGCTGTCATCGACGGGGGCGCTGTCCATCTTCGAGAGCAGCGCGGTTTCGCCGGCGGAACGCGCCGCCGGGTCGGAGCCGCCGCCCGCCGCGCCGATCAGCGCCTGGCGGGTCCGCTCGCGCGGCGGCGCCTGCTGGGGGCGCACGGCGCCCGGCTCGGGCGGGCGAAGCCGGAAATTGGGCGGCACCGACAGGGGCGCATGGCGCAGCACCTGGAATTCGTCGGGCGCCTGGCGGTCGATGCCGAGCGTCCTGGACAGGTTATCGCAGCCGCCAAGCACCAGAAGGGCGCCCGCAGCCAGCACGATCGACCGCATGAACATCGATTCGGTCCCCTTCCCGCCGCCGGGGTCAGCCGGCTTTCCGGCGGCGCATGAACACGGCATCGAACAATAGCATGACAATGCCGACGGTGATGGCGGAATCGGCGATATTGAAGGCATACCAGTGCCAGCCGCCGGTATGGAAGTCAAGGAAGTCCACCACCGCGCCGCGTGTCAGCCGGTCGAGAATGTTGCCGGCCGCCCCGCCCGCGACAGCCCCCAGCGCCAGCGCCTCGAAACGGCGGGAAGAGCGCAGCATCCACACCACCAGCACCAGCGTCACCGCGCCCGCGAGGCCGGCCAGCAGCAACGGGCCGGCCGCGCCGAACATCCCGAAACTGACGCCCCGGTTCCAGACCAGCACGATATTGAAGAACGGCAGAACCTCCGCCGGCAGGCTCCCGGCAGCCGACAGCACCCAGAGCTTGGACGCCTGGTCCGCGGCGAAAACGAGTATCGCTGCGGCAATTCCGTATGCCGCGGGCATCAGACCAGGCGTCAGGCGGCGGCTTGCGGCGGCGCAACGGCGTCGGCGCAGCGCCGGCAAATATCCGCGCCGGCTTCGCCGACATCCGGCAAGCGCCGCCAGCAGCGCGCGCAGCGCGCATCCTCCGACCCGGCCGGCACCACCGCCACGCCCTCGACATCGTCCAGGCGAAAGGCGTCGGCGGGCGGCTCGCCCTCGCCGAAGGCCAGCGTCGAAACGATGGCGATCTCGGCGAGATCGAGCCCCTGCAGCGCCGCCCGGCGCTCCGGCGCAAGATAGACCGCGGGCGCCGCCTCCAGGCCGGAGCGCATCCGCTTCGCGGCCCGCTCGCGCTCAATCGCGCCGGTGACCACGCGGCGGACGGTCCGCACTTCCGCCCAGCGGGCCGCCAACGCATCGTCGCGCCAGTCCTCCGGCAGGTCCGGGAAGCAGCGCAGATGCACGGATTCGCCTTCCGCATCGCCGTAGCGGGCCAGCCACGCTTCCTCGGCCGTGAAGCAGAGAATGGGCGCGGACCAGGCGGTCAGGCAATCGAACAGCAGGTCCAGCACGGTGCGCGCCGCCCGCCGCCGCAGGCTCGATGCGGGGTCGCAATAGAGGACGTCCTTGCGGATATCGAAATAGAAAGCGGACAGATCCACGGTGCAGAAATTGTGCAGCGCCGTCCACATGGCATGGAAGTCGTAATCCTCGATCGCGCGGCGCACCAGCCCGTCGAGTTCCCAGAGCCGGTGCAGCACCCAGCGCTCCAGTTCCGGCATCGCCTCGCGCGCTACGCGCTCGGAGGGGGCGAAGCCGGCCAGATTGCCGAGCAGATAGCGCAGCGTGTTGCGGATCCGCCGGTAAAGCTCGGCCTGATGCTTCAGAATGTTCTCGCCGATCCGCAGATCGTCGGAGTAGTCGGCCGATACGGTCCAGATGCGCAGGATGTCGGCGCCGTAGCGGTCTATGACCGTCTGCGGCGCTGTCACATTGCCGAGCGATTTCGACATTTTGCGCCCGTCCTCGTCGAGCACGAAGCCATGCGTCAGCACGGCGTCGAAGGGCGCGCGGCCGCGGGTGCCGCAAGCCTCCAGCAGGGAGGAGTGAAACCAGCCCCGATGCTGGTCCGACCCTTCCAGATAGAGCGAGGCCGGCCAGCGCTGGCTCTCATTGCCTTCCAGAACGAACGCGTGGGTCGAGCCGGAATCGAACCAGACCTCCACGATGTCCTGCACCTGCTCCCAGTCTTCGGGGTTGCGGTCCGGACCCAGGAAATGCGCGGCCGGCAGCGCGAACCAGGCATCCCCGCCCTGTTCGCGGAAGGCCGTCCGGACGCGTTCATTGACGGCCTCGTCGCGCAGCAGTTCGCCGCTCTCGCGATGGGTGAACACCGGAATCGGCACGCCCCAGGCGCGCTGGCGCGAGACGCACCAGTCCGGCCGGTTCTCGATCATCGGACCGAGCCGGCGGCGCCCGCTTTCGGGCACGAACCGGGTCCGGGCGACGGCGTCGAGCGCCTTGTCCCGCAGCCCGTTGGTCTCCATGGAGATGAACCACTGCGTCGTCGCGCGGAAGATCAGCGGCGCGTGCGACCGCCAGGAATGCGGATAGCTGTGCCGCAGCCTGCCGCGCCCGAGCAGCGCGCCCGCCCGCTCCAGCGCGGCGACAACCGCCGCATCGGCGCCGCCCGGCTTGCCTTCCGGCGTCAGCACCCGCTCGCCGGCGAACAGCGGCACATGCGCCCGATACATGCTGTCGCCGTCGAGATGGTCGGTCACCTCCAGCCCGTTGGCGACGCCCAGATTGAAGTCGTCGGCGCCGTGGCCGGGCGCGATATGCACCACGCCCGTGCCCTGGTCCATGGTGACGAAATCGGCGGCCAGCACCGGCGATTCCGTGTCGTAGCCAAACGCCGCAAGCGGATGCGCGGCAACGGCGCCCAGAAGCGCCGCGCCCTTGAAGCGCGCCAGCACCTCATGCGACTCGATCCCGCATTCCTCCAGGAAAGGCTGCAGCCGCGCCTCCGCGACGATCAGCGCCTCCCTGCGTCCGGGCACGGCGACGCGCACATAATCGGCGTCGGCGGCCACGGCGAGCCCGCGATTGCCGGGAATCGTCCAGGGCGTCGTGGTCCAGATGACCAGCGCGGCCGGCCCGTCCAGGCCGCGCAGCACCGGCAGCGCGACATGGATCCAGGGCGAGACATGGTCGTAATACTCGACCTCGGCATCCGCGAGCGCGGTCTTTTCGGCCACGGACCACAGAACGGGCTTCATGCCGCGATAGAGGCCGCCATTCATCACATAGCGGCAGATTTCGCTGGCGATCGCCGCCTCGGCGCCGTTGGACATGGTGGTGTAGTAGTTGTCCCAGTCGCCGAGCACGCCCAGGCGCTTGAACTCCTCGCGCTGGGTGTTGATCCACAGCGCCGCGAACTCGCGGCATTCCCGGCGGAATTCCAGAATCGGCACGGCGTCCTTGTCCTTGCCGCGCGCGCGGTAGTCCTCCTCGACCTTCCACTCGATCGGTAGGCCGTGGCAGTCCCAGCCGGGAATGTAATGGGCGTCCATGCCGGTCATCTGCCGGCTGCGGTTGACGACATCCTTCAGGATCTTGTTGAGCGCATGGCCGATATGCAGGTGGCCGTTGGCATAGGGGGGGCCGTCATGCAGGATGAACTTCTCGCGCCCGCGCGCCGCCTCGCGCTGGCGGCGGAACAATTGCTGCGCCTCCCAGCGCGCCAGGATTTGCGGCTCGCGCCTGGCGAGGCCGGCGCGCATCGGAAAGTCCGTCTTCGGCAGGAAAACGGTATCTCGGTAATCTCGGGTCATGCGGGGTCGCAGCTCGGCAGGACGGTGGACAGGGGGCGCCGCCGGACCGCGGCTTTCCGGAAGCCTCAATCCGACCGGTGCATACGTTCGAGACGCTCGTGGCGCTCCTGCGCCTGAATCGAAAGCGTCGCGATCGGCCGGGCTTCCAGCCGGCCTAGGTCTATCGGTTCCTCGGTATGTTCGCAATAGCCGTATGTGCCGTCATCGATGCGCTTCAGCGCCTGGTCGATCTTGACGATCAGCTTGCGCGCACGGTCCCGCGTGCGCAGGGCGAGGCGCTTGTCCGTCTCCAGCGAGGCGCGCTCGCCGTCATCGGGAACGCGCAAGCTCTCGGTCTGGAGCTGGAGAACGGTATCGGATGAGTCGCGGATCAGACGATTCTTCCAGTCGAGCAGCTTCAACCGGAAGTATTCCTGCTGTCTCGGGTTCATGAAATCTTCATGTTTGGAAGGTTTGTAGTCGGGAGGCAGGAAAACCCCCATTGAACATCCCTCTCGCTTCCTCCGCTGGCCGGACGCTACCGAACGCGGTGCCGCGAGTCAACGCCGTTACGGCCCCGGTATGCGCCCCGCCGGCTGTTCCCTCCCTTGCCGCCGCGCCCCGGGCTCGCCGTAATTCCCCCATATCCGCTGTCTTCGACAGGATTGCCGCCATTCGCGGTACGGAAGACGCGGGCCTGTCTTGCGAAGCCGCTGAAGCCATGGCCGCAAGCGGCCTCAAGGCGTTCGGCGCCGGGCATGACGCCTTGGCAAGGAAAGCGGATTATGCTGCGCTCAAGGCCGGCCTTGATGGCCGCATACCGGGAACGGAGCGGCGGCGCTGCGCTGCCATGGCCGCTGCCGCCGGCCTGTTGTTTGCAGCGCTCAAACTGATCCCTTGACCCCCGGGTCGCCGCCCAAATCCGTTGTCGATACAGCGGCTGTTCCTCCCGCCCCCCGGCTGCCGCCGGAACACCAATTTGCGTGCTGCGTATCGGACGCCCCCGGCCCTTGCAGCGGGCGGCCGCATTGGCCACATTATGTTCTGCCGCCGCGGCAACAGGCCGTTTGGTCGCGCGCCGTCCGGGAGTGGAGCTGTCAGGAATGACTGAGTTCGAAATCGCCACCCTCGCCCTTCAACAGAGCACACTCGCCCTTCAGGAGAGCACGCTTGCCCTTCAGGAACGCGCGCTTGCCTTTCAGGAGAACACGCTTGCCCTCCAGGAACGCGCGCTTGCCTTCCAGGGGAGCGCGCTCGCCCTTCAGGAGAGCGCTGTCTGGGTCGCCGTGGCCCAGGTCGCCGCCACGATCGTCATCGGCCTGGGGCAGATCGCCATTGTGTGGTTCGGCATCCGCGTCATGCAGCGCACCGGAGCGCAGCGGGCCCGTGAACAGGACCAGCGCCACGAAGAAGCCATGAATGCGCACACGGAATCCATGGGCGCACACACGGAAGCGATGATCGCGCTGCGCGAGCTGATTGTCCGCACCGCCGCCCCCCGCGCCGGCTGAGCGCCCGGCGGCGCGGGGGGACATCCCGGCCCTTGCCGCGGGTGGCCGAATTGGCCACATTATGTTCTGTTGTCGCGGTAACAGGCCGTTCCGTCGCGCGCAGTCGGGGAGTGGAGCCGTCAGGAATGACTGAGTTCGAAATCGCCACGCTCACCCTTCAACAGAGCACACTCGCCCTTCAGGAGAGCACGCTTGCCCTTCAGGAACGCGTGCTTGCCTTTCAGGAGAACACACTTGCCCTGCAGGAACGCGCGCTTGCCCTCCAGGAACGCGGGCTCGCCCTTCAGGGGAGCGGGCTCGCCCTTCAGGAGGGCGCTGTCTGGGTCGCCGTGGCCCAGGTCGCCGCCACGATCGTCATCGGCCTGGGGCAGATCGCCATTGTGTGGTTCGGCATCCGCGTCATGCAGCGCACCGGAGCGCAGCGGGCCCGTGAACAGGACCAGCGCCACGAAGAAGCCATGAACGCGCTGCGCGAGCTGATTGTCCGCACCGCCACCCCCCGCGCCGGCTGAGCGCCCGGCGGCGCATTCCAGCGGAACCGGGAGCGCTACTGTTTCCAGGCGACAATCTTGCGAGTTTTCGCTTCGGTCCTGATATAGCAGAGCGCCTCGCCGCGTTTCAGACCGGTGAGAGAATGGCCGGCGCGGGGGTGCCTGCCCCGTTCCGGCACCGCTGCCATTGTCACCCGCCGCTTCCGGATGGGACGCCTCCATGAACAAGGACAAGCTCGGCAACGACGCCCCGATCACCAAACCGGGCCAAGACCGGCTTGGTTTCGGCATATTGGCACGGCATCTTGCGGATGCCTTCCTCCATAACGATCTGTCGCGCGGCCTGGTTATCGGAATAGAGGGCCCTTGGGGGTCGGGGAAATCCTCGCTCGCCAATCTGGCGCTCGACATGCTGAAGAAAGAAAAAGACGAGCCAGTCATCGTTCGTTTCTCTCCCTGGATTGTAGGTCACCGCTCCGAACTCCTCCGGGAACTGTTTCTCGAATTCGACAGCGCTATATGCGACACGATCCCGGCGACGGCGAGCCGGGCGAGAATTCGGACTCTACTACGCAAGCACGCCTGGATCGAACCTGCGCTCTCCGCAGCCGGCGATGCCGCGACCTCTGTCGGCTTACCTCTCGTCGGAACCGTCTCGCAGGCTGTCAAAGATCGAGTCTCCACAGTTGCGAATCCGTCGCTTGGTGCCTTGAACAGAGACCTTCGCCAACAATTCGGTAAGCTCGGCCGGACTGTCGTGGTGTTCATAGACGATATCGACCGACTGGAGCCGCCGGAAGCCGTTGAGGTTCTTCGCCTGATCCGCGCGGTAGCCGATTTCCCGAAGGTCGCCTATCTTCTGGCCTACGATCCTGGCCATCTGGCCCGATGTCTGGAATCTGAACTTGGTATCGACAACGGTCAAGGATATATCGAGAAGATCGTGCAGGCATCATTCAAGATTCCCTCTCCTATCGGTTTGGATCTACGGAATTGGCTTCGTGACGCAGCTTGTTCCATTATCGGAGAGGTTGATTTGACACACGATGAGAAGAAGCGTCTGAATTCCGCGGTGGACCTTTGGTGTGACGAATATATTTCCACGCCCCGCGATATCGTTAGAGTCTCGAATGCCCTGAAGCTGTATGTCAAGCCGGTTATTCGGGAAGTAGATATGGCGGATGCTATATTTGTTCAAGTAACCAGAATTTTTCACCCAGAATTTCATGATTGGATTGAACAGTATGTTGAAAGCCTGTCTTTAACAACTTTCCTTTCTTCTGAAGATGAATGGTCCGGGATTGACCAAGAAGATTCCGGATCTTCGGACTCCAGACTCGCCGATATAGTGAATACTCACGTAAGGAAGAAGACCCATGGAAGAAATGCGAGCCGTTTTCTTAATCGAATCAGAAATCACCTTCCTTTGGTTACAATACCCGATGATAAGGCGAAACAAGAGGAGCGCGTTGCTTTACGCGAGCAAAGATCTGCGGGGAGGCGCCGGTTATACAGGCAGGAAAATTTCCGCTTTTATTTTGCTTTTCTTGCCTCCCCCGGTTTTGTCAGCCGTGAATACGCACTCGAGTTTCTGAAGCAGTGCGAAAGCGATCCAGAACGGGGAGCTTGTGAATTCCGGAGACGCTGTGAAGAAAGGCGTCCACAAGGCGGGATAATGGCTCAAGTCCTTCTCGATCGTATTGTCGAGCAGAAGACAATCGCGTCAAATGGTCAGATACAGGCACTTCTATTTATGCTTGGTAAGGAAATGGATCATTTTGCACGAGAGGGTATCGAACAGAATAAGGCATATTGTTCTCTGCCCGGTAGCGTCGATGAGATAATTGGTTTGATTGGGAATTTCGATACAGTGCGCAAAGAGGAAATTTTGGAGGAATTATCCGAGCAAAAATCATCCCTAATACTGTTGAATGAAGTTTTCATCAAAGCGGTTATAGAGCACGGCCATTCGGACGGAAAGGAGTCGGAGCAGAAATTTCTTTCCAAAGACGAATATGAGTATGTTCGGGACAGGCTGCGGGAGCGATTGAAAGCTGCCGATGCGCATGACATCAAGAACATGCCATATTTCCGACAACTTATGTATGGGTGGTATTTTGCGGACAAAAAGGGAGCCAAGGCGTGGATGGAAAGGCAATGCTCGGATGACCAGGCGTTCGTGCATATGCTGGACCGCATGAAGCACAAACATCCGGGCAGGAGCTACTTTTTGAGTCCGACGCAGCATATGCTTCTCGATCCGATCAGCTCGGCGGTTCGAAGACTCGAATGCATTTCGTCAAACACGGACTATGGAGACGAGCTACGCAACACGGCAAAGGCGCTCATTCCTGTGATTGAGGGCAAGACGAATACGGAGTGACCCGCCGCCGCCGCCGCCCGCTAATCCTCTCCCTCCGGCTGCCAGCGGAGCACCGGCCTGCGGGCGGCGCGGGTTTCGTCGAGGCGGCGGCGGGGGGCGTGGTGGGGGGCTTCGGAGAGCGGGGCGCCTTCATGCGCGCGCTCGGCCAGGCCCCGCATGATCGCGATGAAGCGGTCCAGGCTCGCGCGGGTTTCGGTCTCGGTCGGCTCGATCAGCATGGCGCCATGCACCACCAGCGGGAAATACACCGTCATCGGATGCAGCCCTTCGTCGATCATCGCCTTGGCGATATCGAGCGTGGAGACGCCGCTGTCGCGGAGCGCGCGGTCATCGAACAGCGCCTCGTGCATCGCCGGGCCGGCATGGCTGAAAGGCGCCGAATACACATCCTCCAGCTTGCGCAGCAGGTAGTTGGCGTTCAGCACCGCATCGCCGGAAACCTGCCGCAGCCCGTCCGCGCCGTGGCTCATCATGTAGGACAGCGCGCGCACGAACATGCCCATCTGGCCGTGAAACGCCTTCATCCGCCCGAAGGCCGCGCCGTTCGCCTCCTCCAGCCGCAGCACACCGTCTTCCTCGACAATGCGCGGCACCGGCGCATAGGGCGCAAGCGCCTCCGAGAACACCACCGGCCCGGAGCCCGGGCCGCCGCCGCCATGGGGCGTGGAGAAGGTCTTGTGCAGGTTGATATGCATGGCATCGACGCCGAGATCGCCCGGCCGCACCCGCCCGACAATGGCGTTGAAATTCGCGCCGTCGCAATAGAAATAACCGCCGGCCGCATGCACGATGTCGGCGATGCGGCGGATGTCGTTTTCGAACACGCCGCAGGTGTTCGGGTTGGTCAGCATGACGGCCGCAACGCCGCCTTCCCCGGCCAGCGCCTCGAAACGGGCCGGATCGACCCGGCCGCGCCCGTCCTCCGGGATGGAAACCACCTTGAAGCCGAGCGCGGCGGCGGTGGCGGGGTTGGTGCCGTGCGCCGAATCCGGCACCAGCACGCGGCGCCGGTCCGCCGCTTCGCCGCGGGCGTCCAAGGCCGTGCGGATCGCCATCATCCCGCAAAGCTCGCCATGGGCGCCGGCGCCGGGCGTCAGCGCCACGCCGGGCATTCCGGTGAGCACCGTCAGCCAGCGCTGCAATTCGCGGCACAGCGCCAGCGCTCCCTGCACCGTGCTTTCGGGCTGGAGCGGGTGGATGTCCGCAAATCCCGGCAGCCGCGCCACGCGCTCGTTCAGGCGGGGATTGTGCTTCATGGTGCAGGAGCCGAGCGGGAACAGCCCGGTGTCGATGCCGTAATTCTTCTGCGAAAGCCGCGTGTAGTGGCGCACCGCCGTCGGCTCGGCGAGGCTTGGCAGGCCGATGGGGCCGGATCGCGCCAGCGCGCCCAGCCGGCCGGGGCCTTCTGCCGCAGGCCAGTCCACCCCGACCGCGCCGGGGCTGTCCTGCTCAAAGATCAGCGGCTCCTCGATATGGAGCCCCCGGTCGCCGGAGACCGTGTCCCGGAAGTCGCTGCTCATGCCAATGCCTCCGCCAGGGCCGTCAGGTCGTCCGCATCGGCGGTCTCGGTCACCGCCACCAGGAGCAGGTCGTCGAGGCCCGCATCGGGATACAGGCGGGAGACGGGAACGCCCGCAAGAATGCCCTCGCCCGCCAGCCGCTCGACCGCCGCCGCCGCATCGCCGTCCAGCCGCACGGCGAATTCGTTGAAGAAGCGCGGGGTCACGACGCGCCCGCCAAGCCGGTCGGCGAGCGCAACGGCCCCGGCATGGTTGAGCGCCGCGAGCCGCCGCAGCCCGGTTTCGCCGAGCAGCGTGAGATGAATGGTGAAGGCGAGCGCGCAGAGGCCGGAATTGGTGCAGATATTGCTGGTCGCCCGCTCCCGGCGGATATGCTGCTCGCGCGTGGCAAGGGTGAGCACATAGCCGCGCCGCCCGTCGGCATCCACGGTTTCGCCGCACAACCGGCCCGGCATCTGGCGCAAATGGCGCTTGCGGGCCGCAAACAGCCCGAGATGCGGGCCGCCGAAATTCATCGCATTGCCGAGCGACTGCCCCTCCGCCGCGACAATATCGGCGCCCATCTCCCCCGGCGGCTTGAGCGCGCCGAGCGCCACGATCTCCGTCACCACGACGACCAGCAGCGCCCCCCTGGCATGGGCGGCCTCGGCCAGCGCCGAAAAATCGACGATATTGCCGAACAGGTCCGGATACTGGACGACAACGCAGGAAGTGTCGCCGTCGATGCGCGAAGCCAGGTCCTCGCCGGCGGCCGGCATTGGCGGGGCGGCGTCCAGCGTGAAGCCCTGGAAGCGCGCCAGCGTCGCGGTCGTCTCGCGGTAATGCGGGTGCAGATTGCCGGAGACGACCGCCTTCGACCGCCGCGTCACGCGGTTCGCCATCATCACGGCCTCGGCCGCGGCGGTCGCGCCGTCATACATGGAGGCGTTGGCGGCCTCCATGCCGGTCAACAGGCACACCTGGGTCTGGAACTCGAACAGATATTGCAGCGTGCCCTGGGCGATTTCGGGCTGGTAGGGGGTGTAGGAAGTGAGGAACTCGCCGCGCTGGATCAGATAGTCCACCGCCGCCGGAACATGGTGGCGATAGCTGCCGGCGCCGCAGAAGAACGGGCCTGCGCCGCCCGCCCGGTTCCGCGCCGCCAGCCGGGAAAGCCGCCGCTCGACCTCGTATTCGCTGGCGTGATGCGGCAGGTCCACCGGCTCGGAAAGCAGCGCGCCTTCCGGCACATCGGCGAACAGCGCCTCGACCGACGGCGCGCCGATTGCTTCCAGCATCCGGCTGCGGTCGCCTTCCGTAATCGGCAGATAGCGCATCAGTCGCCTTCCTCGACAAAGGCGCGGTAGCCCTCTTCGTCCATCAGCTCGTCGAGCTCGCCCTCGTCGTCGAGCGTCATGCGGAAGAACCACCCCTCATGTTCGGCGGAGTCATTGACCAGATCCGGCGCCTCCTCGAGCCGCTCATTGACGGCGACGATCGTGCCGCTCAGCGGCGCATAGACATCGCTCGCCGCCTTGGTGCTCTCGACCACGGCGGCCTCGCCGTCGCGGGGAATCTGCGCGCCGACCTCCGGCAGCTCGACATAGACGACATCGCCCAGCTGCGTCTGGGCATAGTCGGTGATGCCGCAGACCGCGACGCCGTCCTCGATCCGCACCCATTCATGTTCGCGCGTGTAGTAAACCCTGTCGGCCATGGGACCTCTCAGCCTCGGAAATAGTCGTGGGGGACGAAAGGAAGGCGCACGACCTGGCCGGGCCGCGGCCTTCCGCGAATGTCGAAGGCAACCGCCGCGCCGGGCGCGGCAAGCGCAACCGGCAGGTAGCCCATGGCGACGGAGCCGCCCAGAGTCGGCGCGAAACCGCCGCTGGTGACGCGGCCGACCGCTTCGCCGGCCGCGTCGAGCAGCGCCGTGCCTTCGCGCGCGATCGCCTTGCCTTCGGGTCTCAGGCCGACCCGGCGGCGGGCGGGCGGGCCGGCGAGAATGCGCGCTGCGCCCGGAAAGTCCTGCGCCTCGCGCCGGCGCTTCGGCATGGTCCAGCCAAGGCCGGCCTCCAGCGGCGTGGTGCCCTCGTCGATATCGTGGCCGTAGAGGCAGAGCCCGGCTTCCAGCCGCAGCGAATCGCGGGCGCCGAGCCCGGCCCAGGCGACCGCTTCATGGGCCAGCAGCCCTGCGGCGAGCGCCTCGGCGTCTCCGGCCGCCACCGACAGCTCGAAACCGTCGCCGCCGGTATAGCCGGACCGGGAGGCGCGGACCGGCACGCCGCAGGCCTCGCCGTCGCGCCAGGCCATGAACGGCAGGTCCGCGAATTGCGCCAGCACCGCCGCCGCCGCCGGCCCCTGCAGCGCCAGCAGGGCGCGGTCCGGCTCCGGCACAACATCCACCGCTCCTGCCAGGCCGCGGCGGAGATGCGCGGTGTCGTGCTCCTTGCGCGCGGCATTGACGACCACCGCAAGGCCGTCCGGCGCGCGCGCGACAATCAGGTCGTCGAGAATGCCGCCGTCCTCGGCGGTGAACAGCGTGTAACACATCCGGCCCGCGCCGAGGCCGCGAATGTCGCCCGGCACCAGCGTTTCGAGCGCCGCATCGGCGCCGGACCCGACAAGGCGGATCTGGCCCATATGGCTGACATCGAACAGCGCGGCCCGGCTGCGCGCGTGATGGTGCTCGGCAACGCTGCCTTCCGGATAGCGCAGCGGCATGTCGTAACCCGCGAAAGGCGCCATGCGCGCGCCGGCGGCCAAGTGCATGGCGTGAAACGGGGTCTTGAGCAAATCGATCATCGACGAACCCTCCGGCTTCCGGGCCCGCCCTCTGGCCTGCCCGTCTGCCCCCTCTGTCCGTCCGACCTGAAAGATTCCGGCGGCGCCGTTACATCTTCGGTGGGGCGTATGCGCCCGCTTTCCAGAGTTGCCTCCCCGCGCGGTCCGGGTGCCTGAGAGTTTCCGGGGCGGTTGCTCCTTCGGCGCCGGCTCGGTGTGCTGCCGGACTCTCCCGCGCAGATCAACGGCAGGCCCATGGTCGCAGGCTTCGGCGCCGCTTGTCAATGCGCCATGAACACCGGCAGGCCGGCATTGAAGAGAATATAGTTGGTCGGCCCGCCGAACAGCGCCTGGCGCAGCCGGCCGCGGGTATATCCGCCCTTGAGCACAAGGTCGGCGCCGCGCCCGGCGGCGACCTCGAGGGTTTTGTGGCCGCTTTCTCCCAGCCCGGCCTCGACGACCAGCGAATCCGCCTTGATGCCCTGGCGTCCGAGCTGGCGCACCACCGCCTCCCCGGTCGGCCCCGGCACCGTCATGCCGGTCACGGTCAGCACGGTAACCTGCTCCGCCAGGCGCAGCAGGTCGAGCGCGGCGCGGATGGTGCGGGCGGTTTCCGAGGAGCCGTTCCAGGCGATCAGGATGTTGCGGCCGAACGCCGCCGGCGGTTCGGGCGGCACCACCAGAATGGCCTGCCCGCTGTCGAACAGGGCGGTCTCGAGCGTGCCGAGCGAGGGGCCGCCGGATCCCTTCACCGGCCGGCCGACAACGACGACATCGAACACGCGGGCATGATTGCCGAGATTGTCGAGGCCGGTCTCGCTTTCCGACCAGACCGCCCGTTCGCTGATGCCGGCCCCGGCGGCGAATGCCTCGAAACGGCGCCGCGCCTCGGCGGCGCGCCGGTCGTCCTCGCGCTCGAACCGTTCGACCAGCGCCGGCAGCGCCGCGCCGCTGTCGTCCGTCGCCATGATGGCGGAGGGGTCTGTGTGGAAATGCGCCGCCTCGAGCCAGCCGTCCATGCGGGCGCGGAGGCATTCTGCCGCAGCAAGCACGCTTTCCAGCGTATCGAGATCGTTGGTCGGCACCAGAATCGATTTCATCTTCTTGTCCTCGCTTGGCCGGAAGTTGCGGCCGACGGGGTGACAAACCGCTCGCCTTGGGCCAGTCTCGCAAACCAGTCCGGCGGGCGGCGGGCGCCCGCAGTATCGCAGCAAAGAGGAAGATGCGCATGACGGACCTGCAGGAGCGCCGCGCCGCCCTGGCGGCGCAGCATGCTGCCCTCGACGCAGAGATCCACGCCCTTGAAACCAACCCTTTCGCCGACGCTCTGAAAGTGCAGACGCTCAAGAAGCGCAAGTTGGCGCTGAAGGATGAAATCGCTGCGCTGGCGCGCACCGGCTGACGGCCGCCCCGGCGCTGGCCGACTGAACCTGCCGGCGGCGGCCCGGTCTCTCCGGGCGGCGCCGGGAAGACCGGCATGGACCATCCGAGCTATCTTGCCGATGTCCTGATTTTCCTGCTGGCGGCGGTGATCGCGGTGCCGCTGTTCCGCCGGCTCGGGCTCGCGGCCATACTCGGCTATATCGGCGCCGGCGCCGTTATCGGCCCCCATGCGTTCGGTCTGGTCGAACGCATTGACAGCGCGCGCGCGCTGGCGGAGTTCGGCGTCGTCTTCCTGCTGTTCACGGTCGGGCTGGAATTACCGCTGGACCGGCTGCGGGCCTTGGGCGGCGGCAAATTCGCCCTCGGCCTGTTGCAGATCGTGCTGACCATGGCGGTGTTTGCGGGCGCGGGCATGGCCTTCGGGCTGTCGCCGCAGGCCGCAATCGTGGTCGCGTCGGCCCTCGCGCTGTCCTCGACCGCGATGGTGCTGCAACTGCTCGCCGAGCGCAGCGAGCTGACGACCCAGGCGGGGCGGTCCGCCTTCGCGGTGCTGCTGGTCCAGGATATCGCCGTCGGCCCGCTTCTGGTGGTGGCGCTGGTGCTTGGCGGGGAGCCGGGCGCCGTCGCGGAGGCGCTTTTCTGGTCTGTGCTGAAGGCGGTGGCGGCGGTCGTCGGCATCCTGGTGGTCGGGCGCTGGGTGGTGCGGCCGATCTACGGGCCGATTTCCGAAGGCGGCCAGATCGAGACCTTCACCGCGCTGACCCTGCTGATTGTGCTGGCCACCGGCCTTGCCACGGAGCTTGCCGGCCTGTCGATGGCGTTCGGTGCCTTCCTCGCCGGCATGCTGCTGGCGGACACGCGCCACCGCCACCAGATCGCCGCGGTCATCCAGCCCTTCCGGGGGCTGCTGCTGGGGCTCTTCTTCATGACCGTCGGCATGTCGATCGACGCCGGCGGGGTGATTGCGCGGGCCGCGGTGCTGGCGCTGCTGGTTCTCGGGCTGCTGGCGGCGAAGACCGCGGTTGCGGCCGCGATCGGCGTTGCGCTGGGGATGCCGCGCGGGCGGGCGGTCTATGTCGGTCTGCTGCTCGCAGGCAGCGGAGAGTTCGGTTTCGTGCTGCTGGGCGCGGCGGTCACCCGCTCGCTGATCGAGGGCCCGGATGCGCAGTTGCTCGGCATGGCGGTGACCTTGTCGATGGCGGCGACGCCGTTGCTGGCGCTGATCGGCCGCCGCGCCTTGCCCGACATCACGCAGGAGTCGGGCGAGCGCGTGGAGGCGGCGGGGCCGCATTCGGGCCATGTGGTCGTCGCCGGCTTCGGCCGGGCCGGGCTCGAATGCGCCGCGCAATTGCAGGCGGGCGGCGAGACGCCGGTCGGCATCGACATCAATGCGGACAATATCGCCGCTGGCCGCCGGCTCGGTTTCGCGGTGTTTCACGGCGATGCGCTGCGCCCCGAAGTGCTCGAGGCGGCCGGCGTCGAAAAGGCCAATGCGGTTGTCGTGGCCTTCAACGATCCGAAGCGGGCGGTGACGATTGTGGGGCAGTTGCGATACATCTTTCCCCATCTGCGCATCGTCGCCCGCGCCCATGACGAGCACTGGGCGGAAGAGCTGCGCCGGGTAGGCGCAGACACGGTCGCTGTCGAGATGGAAGGCGTCGCCGGTCAATTGGCCGCGGCGATCGGCAACAACGCCGCGGAGGCGCGGTAGCGGTTCGCAACTCCTTTCGAGAGCACAGGAGAACGCGTCCCCTTGGGGCGCCTCTGCGGAACGGGGATTTGCCTATCTTGCCGGCCGCGCTTCATTGAGGCGCAGGCTCTCTTTATTCTCCCGGCAGGGGCGGGTGTTCCCGGTCCATCCGCCTCGACAGTCCGGCAACCGCGCTGTTACCCTTCGGCGGCTGCCGCACCTCGGTTTGCCGGAACGGAAAGCGGGAAATGCTGAAGATATACAGGGTTGAAGATCGGGCGACGAAGAAGGCGCCGGCGGACCGGTTCACCGGCGAGGTGTATCAGGACGAAGTGTTGGTCGGCACAGCGCCCTCCCGGATGCGGGCGACGAATGTGACCTTCAACCCGGGCGCCCGCACCGCCTGGCACAGCCATCCGGTAGGCCAGACATTATGGGCCGTTGCCGGGGTAGGGTGCGTGCAGGTCGAGGGAGGGCCGGTCGAGGAATTGCGCCCCGGCGACACCGCCGTCATTCCGCCCGATACGCGCCACTGGCACGGCGCTGCGCCGGACCGGATTTTCACCCACCTCGCCATGTCCGAAACCGGAGAGGACGGCGGCGGAACCCGTTGGTTCGAGAAGGTCAGCGATGCCGACTATTCCGGATAGGCCGGCCGCCGGCCTCCTTCCGGCGGCTCTGCGGAAGCCGGCGCCGTGACGGTGCATGTCGTCATGTCCCCGTCTGCCCGGGGCCGCGTCGCGGACCGGCTTGCCGTTCTCGACTCGCCGCCCCGCGTGTTTCCCCTGCTGGACGGCGGGCGCTGCATGACGGACGGGGAATCGACGCCGCTGGCCGAGGCCCCCGTGGAAGCCGTCTGGCTGACTTCCGACATGACGCACGGCCAGTCCTTTGCAGACTGCCTGCAGTCGATTGCCGCCTCGCATACGATCAAATGGGTGCAGACCTTCAATGCGGGCCTCGACCATCCGGGTTACCGCGATATTGCCGCCAGAGGCATCCGCATTGGCGCATCCAGCGCGCAGGCGGTTGCAATTTCGGAATATGTCTTCGCCCATGTGCTCGACATCTTTCAGGAGCTGGCCGCCCGGCGCGCCGCGCAAGCCGCAGGCGAGTGGAAACAGCTTCGCTTCCGCGAGATCGCCGGCACCGCCTGGCTCGTCGTCGGCTACGGCAATATCGGCCGCGAGATCGGCAAGCGGGCCGGCGCTTTCGGCGCGCGGGTCATTGGCGTCCGCCGCCGGGCGTCTCCTGCGCCCTATGCCGATGAAGTCTGCGCCATGGACGGCCTGCGGGACCGGCTCGGGAAAGCCGATGTGGTCGTGCTCTGTTGCCCCCATTCCTCCGAGACCGACCGGCTCGTCGATGCCGGGTTTCTCGCCCGGATGAAGCCGGGGGCGGTGCTGGTGAATGTCGCGCGCGGCGGCGTGGTGGACGACGCCGCGCTGCTGGAAGCGCTCGACAGCGGCAGGGTCGGCGCCGCCGTGCTCGACGTCTTCGATCCCGAGCCCTTGCCCCGCAGCAGCCGCTACTGGAAACACCCTTCGGTGCGGCTTACCGGCCACTGTTCCTTTGCCGGCAATGGCACGCTGGCGCGCGCCGACGACCTCTTCATCGCCAATCTTTCGCGCTATGCTTCCGGCGAAGCTCTGGTGAACGAGGTCGATCTCGAGACCTATCTCGACACGCTGCCCTGAAGCCGCCGACCGGAGCGGAGGTTTACCCTGTGGCCAAGATCCGGCCCTTGTCCGAGCATACGGGAGTCGAGATCACCGGCGTCGATGTGCGGCGGCTGGACGGTGACGCTTTCCGGTCCATCTATCGGGCCTGGCTCGATTACGGCGTTGCGGTGGTTCGGGATCAGACGCTGGAAATCGCGGACTTCATCGCCTACAGCCGCCGCTTCGGCCATGTCGTGCCGCATCCGTCCAGGTCGACCCGGCATCCCGGCTATCCGGAGCTGACCGTGCTCGGCGTCGGCAAGTTCGACGCCGAAGGCCGGTTGAACGAGGCGATCTACAGGCGCGGCGCCGCCGGCTGGCATACCGACGGCGCCTATGACGAAGTGCCCTTCAAGGCGACGCAACTCTATGCGCTCGCCGTGCCGAGCCGGGGCGGCGACACGCATTTCTCTTCCATGTACCGCGCCTGGGACAGGCTGCCCGCCCGCCTCAGGTCGCTGCTGGAAGGCCGCCGGGGCGCGTTCACATATGGCGGCCGGACGCAGGGCTCCAACGCCCTCCTGAATCCGGAGGACCGCGGCCACCCGCCGGCGTTCCATCCCCTGGTCCGCACCCACCCGGAGACGGGGCGGAAGTCGCTCTATTTCGACCCCGGAAAGATTCTCCATGTCGAGGGGCTGGCGCCTGCGGACAGCGACGCGCTGATCGACGAGCTCGAGGACCGCATGGTGGCGGCGGACGCCCGCTACGATCACCGCTGGCGGGCGGGCGATGTCGTGATCTGGGACAATCGCTGCATGATCCACAAGGCTGCGGGCGATTATCCGCCGGAGGAAGACCGCATCCACTGGCGCACCTCGATCAAGGAGGCGGACACCGGAGCGCGCGTCGCCGGCGATTGAAACGGAACCGGGAGGCAGGAGGCGACCATTATGGGCTTGGAAGTAAGGCCGGCTTCGCCGGCCGCGGGTGCGGAAATCCTGGGGGCGGATATCGGCGCGGGACTGGAAGACGCCGACTTCGCAATTGTCCGAAATGCGCTCGACGCACATGGCGTCATCGTGCTGCGCAACCAGACATTGACACCGGAAGGGCAGGTCGCCTTCACGCGGCGGCTCGGCGAGCCGGAGTTCAACTTCAACGCGGCCCGCTTCGGCATCGACGGCAGCCCGGAAATCTACATCATTTCCAATATCGTCGAGCATGGCGCGCCCATCGGCACCCGGCGCGCGGGCGAAACCTGGCACACCGACATGAGCTATGCCGAGCGCCCGGCCGGCGCGACAATGCTCTATGCGGTCGAAGTGCCGGTCCTCTACGGCCTTCCCCTGGGCGGCACCTGCTTCGCCAATGCCGCAGCCGCCTGGGACGCGCTGCCGCGCAGGATGCAGCAGGAAATCCTCGGACTGCGCGGCATCTTCGATTTTCGCGGCCGCAAGCGCTCCTCGCCGGTCAGCGCAGAGGACATCGCCCGCTATCCGCCGGTCGAGCACCCGATTGTCCGCACCCATCCGCGCACCGGGCGCAAGAGCCTCTATATCGCACGCGACGACTGCACCGGGATCGTGGGCCGGGACGAGGAAGCCTCGCGCGCCCTGATCGAGGCGCTGGCGGACCATATTGTTCGTCCGGACTTCGTTTATCAGCACCGGTGGGAGGTCGGCGATGTCGTGGTCTGGGACAATTGCACGGTGCAGCACCGGGCTGTCATGGACTACGACCTGCCGCAGCGCCGGCTGATGTGGCGCACGACCATCAAGGGCGGCATTCCCGTTTGAGGGGGGAGAAGGTGCCCTTCACCCCGGCTCCCTTCTTGCGGGAAGGGTCGGGGCATGTGGACATATTCTCGACAAGCAGCCCCAAAAGGGGTAGATGTCCCGCTCTCGGTGGGGCGCATAGCTCAGTCGGTAGAGCAGCTGACTCTTAATCAGCGGGTCCTAGGTTCGAGTCCTAGTGCGCCCACCACCTTTTGGAGACAGGCCGGTCGGACGGGAGGCGTGGATGTCGCTCAAGGCAAATGTGGACGGGATCCTGGAAGCAGCGGTTTCGAGGGGCGATGTCCCCGGCGTCGTGGCTGCTGCGACGACGGCGGATGAAACGGTCTATGAGGGCGGTTTCGGCGAACGGGCGGTCGGCAGCGGCGTCGCGATGACGCCGGACACGGTGGGCTGGATCGCGTCCATGACCAAGGCCGTGACCGGCGCGGCCGCGATGCAGCTGGTCGAGCAGGGCAGGCTGGAGCTGGACGGGCCGGCCGGCGCCGTCATCCCGCATCTGGGCGAAGTCCAGGTGCTGGAAGGGTTCGATGATGAAGGCCGGCCGAAGACGCGCCCGCCGAAACGCCCGGTGACGCTGCGCCATTTGCTCACGCACACGTCCGGTTATGTCTATGAAATCTGGAACGCGGACATCCTCGCCTATCAGGAGGCGATGGGCGTGCCCCAGATCACCACATGCGAGAACGCGGCGCTTACCACGCCGCTGCTGTTCGACCCCGGCGACCGCTGGGATTACGGCATCGGCATCGACTGGGCCGGCAAGATGGTCGAGACGGTGACCGGCCAGAAACTCGGCCAGTATATGCAGGAGAAACTCTTCGAGCCGCTCGGCATGGGCGATACCGCCTTCAGGATCTCGCCGGCGATGCAGGAGCGGCTGGCGACGGTCCATGTGCGCGGCGAAGACGGCGCCTGGGCGCAGATGGAATTCCAGGTCGAGCAGAACCCCGAGTTCGAGATGGGCGGCGGCGGCCTCTACTCCACCGTCGGCGACTATCTCAAGTTCATTCGCATGATCCTGAACAAGGGCGCCGCCAACGGAAACCGGGTGCTGAAAGCGGAAACCGTCGAGGCCATGTCGGCCAACAATATCGGCGATACCCGCGTCGCAAGGCTGAATACGGTCATGCCGCCCTACTCCAACGATGCGGAGTTCTTCCCCGGCATGGAGAAGACATGGGGGTTGACCTTCATGGTCAACAACGAGCAGGCGCCGACCGGCCGCTCCGCCGGCAGCCTGGCATGGGCCGGCCTCGCCAATTCCTATTTCTGGATCGATCCGGCGAAGGGGATCGGCGGGGCCTATATGACCCAGCTGCTGCCCTTTGCGGACGAAAAATCCCTGCCGCTGTTCCTGGACTTCGAGACGGCGGTTTACCGGAGCCTGTAGCGCCTGTAGCCGCCGGCCGCGCTCATCCGTTCTCCGCCAGCCAGTCGTCCACGAGCGAGAATTTCCGGATCTTGCCGGAGCCGGTGAGCGGGAAGACAGGCACTTGGCGCCAGACAACCGGCGTCTTCTGGGGCGAGAGGCGGGCGCGGCAGTGGCGGCGCAGATCCTGCTCGTCGAGCGTGCAGCCGGGTTCCAGGCGGACGAAACAGGCGACGATCTCGCCCCACTTCCCGTCAGGCAGACCGACCACGGCCGCCTCCGCCACATCGGGATGCTCCAGCAGCGCGTTCTCGATCTCGGCGGGGAACAGATTTTCGCCGCCCCGTATGATCATCTCCTTCACCCGCCCGGTGATGCGCAGATAGCCCTGGCGGTCCAGCGTGCCGAGATCGCCGGAATGCAGCCAGCCCTCGGCGTCGATGGCCGCGGCGGTCGCCGACGGATTGTCGTGATAGCCGATCATCACGCAGTATCCGCGCACGCAGATCTCGCCGACCTCGCCGACCGGCAGCACCCTGTTCTCCCCGTCCACGCTGCGGATCGACACCTCGGTCTGCGGCATTGGCAGGCCGGTCGTGTTGCACACGATGTCGAGACTCTCGCCGCTGTGATGCTGGGTGACGAGCGGCGAGGCTTCGGTCTGGCCATAGACGGTCTGGAATTCGCAGCCGAAGCGTTCGGTCACGCTGCGCACCAGCTCCGGGGCGACCATCGAGCCGCCTGACACCGCAACCTCCACCGAGGACATGTCCACCGGCTCCTGGTCCAGGCATTCCATCATGGCGACCAGCATGGTCGGCACGCCCAGCAGGGCGGTCACCTTCTCGCGTTCCATCAGGCGCAGGATGGCGGAGGGATCGAACAGCTTGACGAGGAACATCGCGCAGCCCGCCTGGAGCGCGCCCAGGGTTATCAGGCCGCAGCCGCTGGTGTGGAACATCGGCATGAAGTTCGCCCAGACGGAGTCTGGTCGTGTGCCGGAGCGAATGGCGCAATAGCGCGCATTATTGGTGAGCGAGCGGTGCGACAGCACAGCCCCTTTGGGGAAGCCGGTTGTGCCGGAGGTGTATTGAATCTGCGCGGCGTCCGCCGGCGCCACATGGGGCAGCGCTGCCGGCCGGCTGCCGATAGCGAAGAGCGCCTCCGGGTCGTCGAGATCGACGATCTCGCGCACCGCCTCGAGGCCGGCGGCCGCCTCCACGGCGATCTCCGCCATGGGATTGCCGCGGTAACTCTCCACGGAGAACAGCGCGGAAGCGCCGGACTGCTCCAGCACATAGCGTAGTTCCGCCGCCTGGAAGGAGGGATTGGCTGTCACCAGAATCAGCCCGGCAAGGCCGCAGGCATATTCCATCAGCACCCATTCCGGCACATTGGGCGCCCAGACGACGACCCGCTCGCCCGGCGCGAAACGCGACGCCAGCGCCTTGCCCAGGCGCTCGCTGTCCGCCAGCAATTCCGCATAGGTCCAGCGGCGCGCCGTCTCTCCGGCAAGATCGACCTCGGCCAGCGCAAGGCTGCCGCCCCGCTGCTGCGCGGTCTCGCGCAACACGCCGCCGACCGTCGTCTCCAGCACGACATCGTCCGTCTGGGCGGGAATGTAGGACTCGGTAAGGTCGAAGCGATACATGAGAAATCTCCCCGGCGCGGATGCGACAGACTTGTTTGCAGCGCCGCCTTCGTCAAGCGGCGAAACGCGCCGGCGGGAGGAGAAAACCCTCGCCCCCTTCGGGGGAGAGGGCAGGGTGAGGGGGCCGGCGGTTCGGCTGGCGCGGGCGGTGGGTGTGGAGGGAAAGACCCCTCACCCCGGCCCTCTCCCTGCAGGGAGAGGGAGGATGCAGTGGCCCTGCCCCAGCCCTTCCGGCAGCAGAGGAAACCCTCGCCCGCTTTGGGGGAGAGGGTAGGGTGAGGGGGCCGGCGGTGCAGCTGGCGCGGTCGGTGCTTGTGGAGGGGAAGACCCCTCACCCCGGCCCTCCCCCTGCATGGGGAGGGGAAAGAAGGAGGCCCTGCCCCGCCCCCTTCGGCAGCAGAGGAAACCCTCGCCCCCATTGGGGGAGAGGGTAGGGTGAGGGGGCTGGCGGTGCAGCTGGCGCGGTCGGTGCTTGTGGAGGGGAAGACCCCTCACCCCGGCCCTCCCCCTGCATGGGGAGGGGGAAGAAGGAGGCCCTGCCCCATCCCCCTCCGGCAGCAGAGGAAACCCTCGCCCCCATTGGGGGAGAGGGCAGGGTGAGGGGGCCGGCGGCTCGGCTGGCGCGGTCGGTGCTTGTGGAGGGGAAGACCCCTCACCCCGGCCCTCTCCCTGCAGGGAGAGGGGGAAGAAGGAGGCTCTGCCCCGCTCCTTCGGCAGTAGAGGAAGCCCTCGCCCGTTTTGGGGGAGAGGGTAGGGTGAGGGGGCCGGCGGTTTGGCTGGCGCGGGCTTTCGGCGCGGGCGGCGGCGTGGCATAAGGCGCCGTCACGTCACGATCCGCAGGAAGATGGCCAGACTGGAAATCCTGATCGCCCCCGACCGGCGGCTGCGAACCAGATGCGCCCCCTTGGGCAGGGTGGACGCGGCGGTGCAACGCATCCTCGACGACATGCTGGAGACCATGTATGCCGCGCCCGGCATCGGGCTTGCGGCGCCGCAGGTCGGCGTGCTGAAGCGCCTGGCGGTGCTGGATTGCGCGCGCGAGGGCGAGGAGCCGGAGCCGCTCAAGCTGGTCGATCCCGAAATCGTCTGGCGCTCGGACGAACTCGTGATCGGCAATGAAGGCTGCCTGTCGCTGCCGGAGATCTATGTGGATGTCGAGCGCCCGGAGGCCGTCCGCGTCGCCTATCTCGACGAAACGGGCGCGGCGCGGGAGATCGAGGCCGACGGCCTGCGCGCCCGCTGCCTCCAGCATGAGATCGACCATCTGAACGGCGTGCTGCATGTGGACTACCTCTCCGCGATCAAGCGCAGCACAATTCTGCGGCGGCTGGAGAAGTCGAAGCGCCGCAATCGGGACTGACCGCCGGTGCGCCTCGCTTTTCTGGGCACGCCGGACTTTGCCCTGCCGGCGTTCGAGGCGCTGCTGGATGCAGGCCATGAGGTCGTCTGCGCCTACACGCAGCCGCCGCGCCCGGCCGGCCGCCGGCGCAGGCTGCGCCCCTCTCCGGTGCAGGCCTTCGCCGAGGCGCACGGCATTCCGGCAGAGACGCCGGCGAGCCTGCGCGACCCTGCGCTGCAGTGCGATTTCGCCGCGCTCGGTCTCGACGCCGCGGTTACTGCCGCCTATGGGCTGCTTCTGCCCCCGGCGATTCTGGCCGCGCCGCGCTTCGGCTGTCTGAACCTCCACGCTTCGCTGCTGCCGCGCTGGCGCGGCGCGGCGCCGATTCAGCACGCCATCCTCGCCGGCGACCGCGAAACCGGCATTTGCGTCATGGCGATGGATGAGGGCCTGGATACCGGCCCCGTGCTGCTGGAGCGGCGCACGCCCATCGGCCCGGAAACCACCGGCGGAGAACTCCACGACCGCCTGGCCCGGCTCGGCGGCGAAGCGATAACGGAGGCGCTGTCGCGGCTGGCGGAAGGCCGGCTGAAACCCGCACCGCAGCTGGAGACCGGCGCCACCTGGGCGCCGAAGCTGACCCGCGAAGACGGGCGGCTCGACTGGACCCGCCCGGCTTGCGAACTGGAACGGCAGGTGCGCGCGCTCGCCCCGCAGCCCGGCGCCTGGTTCCTGTTCAGAGGGGAAACGATCAAGGTCGGGGCCGCCGGAGTCGAAACAGGCGCCGGGCCGCCCGGACGGATCATGGACGACGGCGCTGCGGTCGCCTGCGGCGCGGGCGCGCTGCGCCTGCGCCGTCTGCAGCGGCCCGGACGCTCCGCGATGGACGCCGCCGCCTTCCTGCGCGGCTTCGCGCTGCCGAAAGGCGCGGACCTGCTCGATGCCCCGCTACCGCATCCTGATCGAGTATGACGGCGGGCCGTTCGTCGGCTGGCAGGCCCAGGCGAACGGCCCTTCCGTGCAGGCGGCGCTGGAAGAAGCAGTGTTTCGCTTCTGCGGCGAACGGGTGCGCGTGCATGGCGCCGGGCGCACCGATGCCGGCGTCCACGCCGAAGGCCAGGCGGCGCATCTCGACCTCGCCGGCCATCGGCCTCCCGCCGTGCTGCGCGACGCCGTCAACCATCATCTGGGCAGGCAGCCGGTTTCCGTGTTGGCGGCCGAGGAGGCCGAGCCGGACTTCCACGCCCGCTTCTCCGCTCTCGGCCGCGCCTACCGCTTCCGCATCCTGAACCGCCGCGCCCCGCCGGCGCTGGACAAGGGCCGCGTCTGGCATGTCGGGACGCCGCTGGACGTCACACGGATGAACCTAGCCGCCGAGCGCCTGCTCGGACGCCATGACTTCAGCAGTTTCCGCTCTTCGGAATGCCAGGCAAAGTCACCCGTCCGCACGCTCGACCGGCTCGAGGTCCGCCGCAAGGGCGAGGAGGTCGTGCTCCATGCGGAGGCGCGCTCTTTTTTGCATCATCAGGTGCGCATCATCGCCGGCACCTTGCGCGAAGTCGGCCGCGGGCGGCGCACGCCGGAGGATGTGTCGGCGGCCCTCCGCGCCGCCCGGCGCCCCGCCGCCGGCCCCACCGCGCCGCCGCACGGCCTCTGCCTCACCCGCGTCCGCTATTGAGCCGGCAGAGCAGCCGACTATCCCCGGCAGACTGATCGAGCACCGGTCGTTCATGTAATTCGAGCGCAACGGGGTTGTGTCTCAGTTTGCAACGAAGGCCCGTGCCGGCGGGTTTTTCGGAAGGCGCCTCCGTGCTGCGGCGCATAGATCGCCTCCCTTATCGTCACCCCGGCCGGAGAGCGCACGTCCTCTTGTCACCCCGGCCGGAGCGGAGCGGAGAGCCGGGGTCCATCCTCGGCTGTTTCGGCCCTGCGGAAGGATCGGAGGCTGGGCCCCGGAGGCTGGGCCCCGGCTCAGGGCCGGGGCGACAGTAGGGGCGTCCGGGGCGACAGTAGGGAGTCCGGGGCGACAATAGGGGGGCCGGGGCGGTGCCGGGGCGTTCGGAGCGGAGGGCTGGGCCTCTCAAGCCCCTGGCTCAATCTGCCAGAGGAACGCGACTGTCAAACGGAGACATGACCCATCCGAGAGAATGCTTGCCTGCCAACCGGTATTGCGCGCTGCATACAGGGTATCCGGGCAGTCGGTCGAGGCCGCGCGCGGTTTTTCCGGCTAAGCGCCCGGCAGGGTGTCGGCGAGCGCGTCGGCGAGGCGGCGGGCGAAGGCGGCGGGGTCGGCGGGCGCCTCGCCTTCCGCGATCCGCGCCTGGTCCAGCAGCAGCGGTGCAAGCTGCGCCGCCCGGTCGCCGCCCGCCGCCATGGACCGCACCAGGCCCTGCACCAGCCGGTGGCGCGGGTTGAGCTCCAGCACCCGCCGCGACGCCGCGCTGTCGATCTGGCCGTGGCGGCGCAACATGCGCTCCAGATGCAGGTCCATGTCGCCCTCGTCGGCCACCAGACGCACGGCGCTCTCCGTCAGCGCCTCCGATCCGCGCACATCCTTGACCGCTTCGCCGAGCGTCACCTTGAGGAGCGCGACCAGCGGCGCAATGTCGGCTTCCGGCGCGCCGCTATCATCCGGCATTTCGCCGTCGGCCAGCGGAACCGCGCTCAGATCGGCGCCGCCGCGAGACGCCGACACGAAATGCTTGCCGTCATACTCGCCAACCGTCGGCACCCAGAATTCGTCCACCGGGTCCTGGAGCAGCAGCACCTCGATCTTTCGGGCGCGGAAGCCCTCGAGATGCGGGCTGCCGGCGAGCGCCGCGCCCTCCTCGCCGGCGATGTAATAGATCGCCTCCTGGCCCTCGCGCATACGCCCGACATAGTCCGCGAGCGTCGTCCAGCCCTCCGAGGCGGTCGAGCGGAAGCGCGCCAGCTCCAGAAGCGCCTCCCGCTGGCCGACCTCCTCGTAAAGCCCCTCCTTCAGCACCGGCCCGAAAGCCTCCCAGAAGGTCGTCTCATACCCCTCCTTGTCGGCTGCGGCTTTCGCCTTCAGCTCGCTCAATACCCGGCGGACCACGCCATCGCGAATGCGCCGCAATACCGGGTTGCGCTGCAGCATTTCCCGCGAGAGGTTGAGCGGCAGGTCTTCGCTGTCCACGACGCCGCGCAGGAAGCGGAGCCAGGCGGGGATCAGGTCCGGCGCGTCATCCGTGATGAACACGCGCTTCACATAGAGCTTGAGCGCGGATTTGCGGTCCGGATTGAACAGGTCGAACGGGCGCACGCTCGGGACGAACAGCAAACCCGAATACTCGATTACGCCCTCGGCCCGGAAATGCAGGGTGAGCCAGGGTTCGTCGAAGGCGCGCCCCGCATGGCGGTAGAATTCGGTGTATTGCTCCGGTTCGATCTCGGGTTTCGGCCGGGTCCAGAGCGCCGAGGCGGCATTGACCGCCTCCCCGTCCATCTCCACCGGCACGGTGATGTGGTCGGAGTAGGTCTTGACGACAGACCGGAGCCGGGCCGGCTCCAGGAACTCATCCTCGCCCTCTCGCAGATACAGCCGAATTTCTGTGCCGCGCGCCGCGCGTTCGGCCCCGGAAATCGTGAACTCGCCGCGCCCGTCCGATTCCCACGCGAATGCCGCATCCGCCCCGGCGGCGCGCGAGATCGCCTGCACCCGCTCCGCCACCATGAACGCGGAGTAGAAGCCAACGCCGAACTGCCCGATCAACGCGACGTCGCGCTTCGTATCGCCGGTCAGCTTCTCGGCGAAGGCGGCGGTGCCGGAGCGTGCGATCGTGCCGAGATTCTCGGCCAACTCGTCATGCCCCATGCCCTCGCCATTGTCGGAGACCGCAATGGTGCGCGCTTCCTTGTCCACCTCGATGCGGATGCGGAAGCTGTTGTCGCCGTCCAGCAGCGCCGGGTCGGCAATCGCGCGGTACCGCAGCCGGTCGCAGGCGTCGGCTGCGTTGGAAATCAACTCGCGCAGGAAGATTTCCTTGTTCGAATATACCGAATGCACCATGAGATCGAGTATGCGTCCGACCTCCGCCTGAAATGCCCGGCGCTCTTCGCCCATCCCGCTCATCCTGTCGCCTGTTTCGCCCCGGCCCGGCATATGAGACGCTTTGCGCTCCGGTTCAAGACGGCAGGAAGGTCCGCAGCCCATGAAGATCGACGACGCCACACTCACCCTGTTCGCCTGGGACGGCATTCCGGCGACCTCCTATGGCCGGCATACGGGGCGTTTCGAGGGCCGCAGCGAGCTCGGCCTGCTGACGCTGCGCACCGATGACGGCGTTGAAGGCCATGCCTTTCTCGGTTCAGCCAGCCGGGGCGCCGCCAGCGACGCCGACTCGCTGATCCGCTTCCTCAAGCCGCAGGTCATGGGCGAGAATCCGCTCGACCGCGAAAAGCTGTATCTCAAGCTGACGGCGCGCAACCGCAACACCACCTGGCGGGCGATCGGCGCCGTCGATATCGCGCTCTGGGACATCGCCGGCAAGGCGGCCGGCCTGCCGATCCACCGCCTCATGGGCACATCGAGGACGAGCGCGCCCGCCTATGCCAGCTCCGCCGTGCTTGCCTCGCCGGAGGCCTATGCGGAGGAGGCGGTTTCCTTCCGCGACGCCAACTGGAAGGCCTACAAGATCCACCCGCCCACCGATCCGGACGAGGACATCCGCGTCTGCGAGGCGGTGCGCGCGGCCGTCGGCGACACCTACCGGATCATGCTCGACAGCACCTGGTCCTACGACTATCCGGCGGCGCTGCGCGTCGGGCGGGCGGCCGAACGGCTCGGCTTCTACTGGTATGAAGACCCGCTCGCCGATGACGACATCACCAACTACATCAAGCTGCGCCAGAAGCTCGACATTCCCATCCTGGCGACGGAATACAGCCCCGGCGGCTTCCAGGCCTATGCGCCCTGGCTGCTGTTGCAGGCAACCGACTATCTGCGCGGCGATGTGGCGGTGAAGGGCGGCCTGACCGCCTGCCTCAAGACGGCGCATCTCGCCGAGGCCTTCCACATGTCCTACGAGGTGCATCACGGCGGCAACTCGCTCAACAATGTCGCCAATCTGCACCTGATCTGCTCCATCCCGAACACGGAGATGTTCGAGGTACTGATGCCGGACGGCGCGCACCGCTACGGCCTCGCCGAGGAAATCCGGGTGGACGGCGAGGGCCGCGTCCACGCCCCGGAGGGGCCGGGCCTTGGTGCCGCCATCGACTTCGACCTGATCCGGGCGAAGACCATCTCGGTGCTGTCGTGAGCAGTCCCCGGCCCCTCGGCGCCCCGGCGAAGGCGAACGACCCGCTGTTTCGGCCGCTGACAATCAAGCGCCTTCGCCTCCGGAACCGCTTCATGAGCACGAGCCACGCCTGCGGACTGGAGGAGGGCGGCATGCCGGGCGCGCGCTACCGGCGCTATCACGAGGAAAAGGCGCGCGGCGGCATCGCGCTCACCATGTTCGGCGGCTCGTCCAATGTGGCGCCGGACTCACCCAGTATCTTCCGGCAGCTCAATGTCGGCGAAGACCGCATCATACCCTGTCTGCAAGCGTTCTCGGAGGCGGTCCACCGCCACGGCGCGGCGCTGATGTGCCAGATCACGCATCTGGGGCGGCGCGGCGACCCCTATGCCGGCAACATGTTGCCGACGATCGGCCCCTCGCCGATACGCGAGATCCTGCACCGCAGCATCCCCAAGGAGATGGACGAGCACGATATCGCGCGCATTGTGCAGGCCTATGCGGCCGCCGCCCGGCGCTGCAAGGAGGGCGGCCTGGACGGCATCGAGACGCTCGCCGGCGGCCATCTGATCGGCCAATTCCTGTCGCCGGCCACGAATCGCCGAACCGACCGCTTCGGCGGGACGCTCGAGAACCGCTGCCGCTTCGGCCTCATGGTGCACGAGGCGATCCGTGAAGCGGTCGGCGAGGATTTCCTGGTCGGCCTGCGCTTCGTCGTCGATGAAGGCCCGGCCGGCGGCCTGTCGTTCGAGGACTGCGTGGCTGCCGCACGGCTCTTCGAGGCCAGCGGCGCAATCGACTTTTTCAACGCCATTTACGGCCGGATGGACACCGAGCGCGCCTTGGCGACAGACAATATGCCGGGCATGGACACGCCGATCGCGCCCTGGGTCGGAGCGGTCGGCGCCTTCAAGCGCGAGGTCGGTCTGCCCGTGTTCCATGCCGCGCGCATCTCCGATATCGCCTCGGCCCGTCATGCCATAGCCGAGGGCTTGCTCGACATGGTTGGCATGACGCGGGCCCACATCGCCGACCCGCACCTGGTCACCAAGCTGGCCGAGGGGCGCGAGGCGGAGATCCGCCCCTGCGTCGGCGCCACGCACTGCCAGTCGCCGGCCCGGCCCGCCTGCCTGCACAACCCGGCGACCGGCCGCGAGCACCGGTTGCCCCAGAACGTGTTGCGCGCCGAACGCCCCGGCCGCCGCATCGCCGTCATCGGCGGCGGGCCGGCCGGGCTGGAGGCGGCGCGGGTCTGCGGCGAACGCGGCCACCAGGTCGTGCTCTACGAGGCGGCAGGCGAGCTGGGCGGGCAGGTGCTGCTCGGCGCCCGGGGTTCCTGGCGCCGGGATCTTCGCGGCATCGTCGATTGGCGCGCCGCGGAACTGGAGCGGCTCGGGGTAACGGTGCGGCTGAACTGTTATGTCGAGCCGGAGGAGGCGCTCGCCCTGCAGCCGGAGGTCGTCATCGCGGCGACCGGCGGGCTGCCGGACCTGGACTGGATCGACGGAGCGCAGCACTGCACGAGCGTTTGGGACGTCCTGAGCGGCCAGGCGCCGCTGCGCGACGAGGTCTTCATTTACGACGGCACCGGGCGCCATCCGGCGCCGCTCGCGGCGGAAAAGGCGGCAGTCGAGGGCAAGGCCGTTATTTTCGGCTCGATCGACGCGTTCCCGGCGGCCGAGTTGACCTATGCCGAGCGTGTCGCATGGAAGCGCCGCATCTACGGCTTCGGCCTCCGCACGCTGTTCGACCGGCGGCTTGCGCGGGTCGATGCGGCCGGCAACCGCCTTCGGGTCACCTTGGTGAACGATGTCACGCTGGAGTCGGAAAGTCTGACCGCCGATCAGGTGATCGTCGAGCACGGCACCGTCCCGCTGGACGCGCTCTATCGCCAGCTTCGGGGCCGCTCCACCAATGACGGCGTGACCGACATGGACGCGCTGCTGGCGGGCCGCCCGCAGCCGCGCGGCCTCAACCCGAACGGCGCTTTCGAGCTGCACCGGATCGGCGATGCCGTGGCCAGCCGCAACATTCACGCGGCGATCCTGGATGCCCTGAGGCTCTGCGCCGTCATGTGACCGGCTGCACCGGCCTGTCGATGCTTGAGCGCGGCCCGCGAATGGGCTTTGCTGGGCCGGACCCGAACTGGAGAGTACCGGAACCATGGACCTCAGCAGCTACAACCGCACGCCGGGCTTCGAGCAGGGCCTGGAGGCCCGCCGCCGGGTGCTCGGCGAAGAGTATGTCGGCCCCTCCATCGCCAGGGGCGCGGAGGACGCCTTCACCCATCAATTGCAGCAATTCGTCACCGAATATTGCTGGGGCACGGTGTGGTGCCGCGACGGCTTGCCGGACAAGACGCGCAGCATCATGAATCTGACCATGCTGGCGGCGCTCGGGCGCACGCATGAACTCCGCCTGCACACCCGCGGCGCGCTCAATAACGGCGTCACCAAGGAGGAGATCGCCGAGGTGTTCCTTCAGGTCGGCATCTATGCCGGCGTGCCGGCGGCCGTCGAGGCGTTTCGGGAGGCTTCCAAAGTGTTCGAGGAGATGGGGGTGTGACTGTCGAGGCGGCGGCGGACTTCCTGCTTGACGCGCATCGCCGGGGCCGGCGCTTCGAGCGCCTGCCCGCCGGCATCGCGCCGCAATCGGAGGAAGAGGCCTATCGGGTGCAGGCGGCGCTTGTCGGCGCCCTCGCCCTGCCGGTCGCGGGCTGGAAGGTGGCGCTCACTTCCGCCGCCATGCGCCGGGTGGTGCCCGGTATCGACCAGCCCTGCGCCGGCGCGATTTTCGCCGAGCGCGTCCACCACTCGCCGGCGCGCCTGCCGCGTTCGGCGCTGATGCGCATCGGTCTGGAATGCGAGGCGATGGTGCGTCTCTCGGACGACCTGCCGGATACCGGCCGGCCCTGGACGCAGGAGAGCGTCGCGCCCCATGTCGGCGCGGTCGCAGCCGCCTTCGAGCTTATCGACGACCGGCAGGCGGACTACAACAACATGACCGCCTTCGACCTGATTGCCGACAATGCCTGGAACGGCGGCGTGGTGGCCGGGGCGGAGATTGCGGACTGGCAGGGACTGGACCTTGTTGGCGCACAAGGCAGCCTGGAGATCGACGGCAAGCCTGTCGGCGAAGGCCGGGGCGGCGACGCCATGGGCCACCCCTTCGAGCCGCTTGCCTGGCTCGCCAACAACGCCATTGGCCGCGGCCGCCCGCTCCGCGCCGGCGAAATCGTCATGACCGGCTCGATAATCCCGACGCAATTCCTCGAAGCCGGCAACCGCGCCGTTTATACGCATGAGGCGCTCGGTCGCGTGGAGCTGGAGATTGTGTGAAACGGCGCGCCGGCGGCGCAGCACGGCGCCCCCATGACGCTCGCGGAAATTGCCGCCCGGCTGGAAGTGCTCGGCAATGAGACGCGGTTAGCCGTGTTTCGCCATATCGTGCGGGCGGGCGCGCGGGGGCTGGCCGTCAACGACATCCATGAGCGCACCGGCGTCGCCCGCTCGACGCTCTCCCACCATCTGCGCCGGCTGATCGATTCCGGCCTGGTCAGCCGCGAGCGCCGCGGCACCACGCTCATCTGCCGCGCCAATGCGGAGGCGATGAACGAGACGCTGGGTTTCCTGCTCCGGGAATGCTGCGCCGACGACCTTGACACGCCGTGTCCCCACCATCATATTTCGATATAGTTAGAAATATAGAAATAGGGGGCGCTTTCGATGACCGCGCTCGCTGCTTCCCTGAGGCGGATGGAGTTGCCGAAGACCGGGCGCGTCTGGCTGGCCGTGCTCGCCATTCTCGCCGCGACGGCGCTTGCCGACCCGGCGCAGTTCCTCCCGTCCGTTTCTTTCACGCTCGACGCGCTGCTCCACACCCTGCCGTTCCTTGTCTTTGCCGTGCTGGCCGTCGCCCTGCTGAAGGCGACGGGGGCCGATGCGCTGGTGGCGCGCGCATTTGTCGGGCGGGAAACCCGCATGATCGTGCTGGCGGCGCTGGTTGGCGGCGCTGCGCCGTTCTGCTCCTGCGAGGTGATTCCCTTCATCGCCGCGCTTCTGATGCTCGGTGTGCCGGTATCGGCGGTGATGGCGTTCTGGC
This sequence comes from Alphaproteobacteria bacterium, assembly GCA_965200785.1. Classification (GTDB taxonomy): domain Bacteria; phylum Pseudomonadota; class Alphaproteobacteria; order Bin95; family Bin95; genus Bin95. The sequence goes on from CBDAVA010000003.1 coordinate 1,397,907, forward strand.
TGTCCTCCCCGCTGATGGACCCGGCGGCCTTCCTCATTACCGCCGGCGCGCTGGGTTGGCCGTTCGCCTTCGGCAAGGCGGCTGCGGCGGTCGCGGTCGGGCTTCTGGGCGGCTTCGCCATGCAGATGGCCGTGGGCGCGGGCCTGTTTGCAAACCCGCTGAAGCCGCAACAGGCCGGCGGCTGCTGCGGCGGCCCGGCCGTTCAACGGGATACGCCGGAATGGCGTTTCTGGCGGCATTCGGACCGGCGGCAATTGTTCGCGGCCGAGGCGCGCGGCAATGCGCTTTTCCTGCTCCGGTGGCTGACTCTGGCCTATCTGCTGGAAAGCCTGATGCTGGCCTGGCTGCCGGCGGAGGCGATCGCCGGCGTCGTTGGCGGAGACGGCTTGTTGCCAATCGTCACTGCGGCGCTGGTGGGGGCGCCCGCCTATCTCAACGGCTACGCCGCGCCGGCGCTCGTCGCCGGGCTGATCGAGCAGGGCATGAGCAACGGCGCCGGCATGGCGTTCATGGTCGCGGGCGCGGTGAGCTGCATTCCGGCGATGACGGCCGTTTACGCGCTGGTGCGGCATACGGTCTTCATGGCCTATGTCGGGCTCGGCTTTGCGGGCGCCGTGCTCTCCGGTATCGTTTTCGGGCTTCTCGTTCCAAGTCTGTAAGGAGGATCGCGTGCCGCGCGTCCCGGTCGAAACCGCCGAATCCCTGATCGGCGAGGCCTTTACGGCTGCGGGGTGTTCCGCTGCGGAGGGCGGGCGCATCGCCGCCTCCCTCGTCTCCGCGAATCTCGCCGGCCACGACAGCCACGGCATCGTGCGCGTGCCGCGCTATCTCGACATGCTGCGCGACGGCCGGGTGAAGGCGGACCGCCAGGCGGCGGTCGTGCTGGACAATGACACAATGGCGGTGCTCGACGGGCAGGAAGGCTTCGGCCAGACCATCGGCCCGCAGGCCGTGCGCTGCGGGATAGACAAGGCGCGCGCCAAGGGCGTCGGCGTGGTTGCGCTGCGCAATACGGGCCATCTCGGGCGCATCGGCGAATGGGGCGCCATGGCGGCCGAGGCGGGGCTGGTGTCGGTTCATTTCGTCAATGCGCGCGGCAGTATCCTGGTCGCGCCTTATGGCGCGCGCGAGCGGCGCTTCTCCACCGCGCCGTTCTGCGTGGCCGTTCCGCGGACGGACCGCGAGCCTCTGGTGCTCGATTTCGCCACCTCCGTTGTCGCGGAAGGCAAGGTGCTGGTCGCCGCCAAGGGCGGCAAGCCGGTGCCGGACAACGCGCTGATCGACGGCGACGGCCGGCTCACCGGCGATCCGATGGCGCTTTACGGTTCGGCCGGCCCCGATGCGCCGCCGCAATTCCGCAATGGCGAGGGCGCCATCCGCGCCATGGGCGACCATAAAGGCTCCGGCCTTGCGCTGATGTGCGAGTTGCTGGGCGGCGCGCTCACCGGCAACGGCGTTTGCGGCCCGGAGGAACGCCCGTTCGCCAACGGCATGTTCTCGCTCTATGCCGCGCCCGGCGCATTCGGCGCAGGGCAGGCATTCGCCGACGCGGTGGAGGATTATGTCGAGTGGCTGCTGTCCGCCCGCCCGGCCGACCCGGACAGGCCGGTGCTGGTGCCGGGCGACCCGGAGCGGATCACCGCCGCCGAGCGCCGCGCCAATGGCCTGCCGCTTGCGGATGACGCCTGGAACGCCATTCTCGCCGCCGTCCGCAAGACCGGCCTGGCGGCGGAGCGCATGGAGGCGCTGCTCGCCAATGCGCCTACGGGCGGCTAACGTCCTCTGATAAACCCGCCGGCAGCCGAAGCAGAGAGAAGGGTTCTCACCCAATGATCCATCTCCATAGCTGGAACACGTCCAACGGGCGCAAGATCTCCATCATGCTCGAGGAGCTGGGGCTGGCCTATGAGTGGCACCCGGTCAATATCGGCAAGGATGAGCAGTTTGCGCCGGATTTCCTGAAGATCAGCCCGAACAACCGTATCCCGGCCATCGTGGATACGGACGGCCCCGGCGGCGGGCCGATCTCGCTGTTCGAGAGCGGCGCCATCCTGATCTACCTTGCCGAGAAGACCGGCAGCCCGCTCTGGCCGTCGGAGCCGCGCCAGCGCTATGAGGTGCTGCAATGGCTGATGTGGCAGATGGGCGGCGTTGGGCCGATGCAGGGCCAGGCGCATCACTTCCGCCGCGCCGCCAAGGTGGCGGTGCCCTACGGCATCGAGCGCTATACCGGGGAGACGTACCGGCTTTACGGCGTCATGGACCGGCGGCTGGAGGGGCGCGGTTTCCTTTGCGACGACTATTCCATCGCCGATATCGCCGTCTATCCCTGGACCTGCCGCCATGAGTGGATCGACCTGGATTTCGACCGCTTCCCCAATGTGAAGCGCTGGTTCGACGCCATGACGGCCCGCCCCGCCGTTCAGCGCGGCCTCGCGGCGCAGCAGGTGTGAAACTGCGGCTTCGTTCGCGGGCCGCTACAGGCCTGTCCGGTCCTTGAAGGCATACCAGCCGACCATAAGCGGCAGGAACCACGGCCGGCCGTAATAGAGCGGGCGCGTGGAGAAGTCGCGGGCGGCGAAAACGGTTTCCGGCGGCTGGTTTCCGGCGATGCTTTGGGCCGCCTTCGCGCCGAGCCAGCGCGCCCAGACCACGCCCGAGCCGCAGAAGCCGGCGGCGTAATGCACGCCGTTGCGCACCACCAGCTTGGGCATGAAGTCGAAGGTGAAGCCGGTATAGCCATACCAGCAATGGGTGACGCCGATGCCGGCCAGTTCCGGGAAGATGCCGGCCAGGCCGCCGCGGAGCCGCCGCGCCTTGCGCCCCTCGTCCTCGGTCAGCGCGCCGGCGCGGCCGCCGAATATGATGCGGCTGTCATCCGGCGCCGGGCGGAAATAGTGATAGAGGTTGCGCGTCTCGCCCAGCATCCGCCGCTTCGGCATCAGGCGGTCCAGCACCGCCTTCGGAAGCGGATCGGTCGCGACGATCTGGCTCGGAATCGGCACGATGCGCCGGCGCAGCCAAGGGGTCGCCGGTCCGGTATAGCCGTTGGTCGCGACGACGACATGCGGCGCAGCGATGCTGCCGCGCGTGGTGCGGACGCGCTTCAGGCTGCCGTCATCCTCGACCGCCTCGACGGCTGTCCGCGCATGGACGGCCACGCCGGCTTCAAGCGCCCGCTCGAGCAGACCCCGATGGAACTTGCCGGGATGCAGCCCGCCAATGTCTTCGCGCACCATGCCGCCGTGATAGAGGTCGGAGCCGATCTCCTTGTGCTGGTCCGCCTTCGGCACCATCCAGGCGCCGAAGTCGAGATGGCGGTTCAGCAGCTCGCATTCGGCGGCCATGGCGTCGTAATGTTTCGGGCGCATGGCGCCCGTGAAGCGGCCGGAGAGCTTCCAGTCGCAGTCGATCCGTTCATCCTCGATGAAGCGCGCGAGATCGGCCCGCGCCGCTTGTCCTTCGGCCGCGACAGCCCTGGCGCGCTCCAGGCCCCAGGCGCGGATCATGCCGGCGAAGCTCTGCCGAAGATTGCCGCTGGCGATGCCGCCATTGCGGCTCGATGCGCCCTCGCCGGGCCTGTCCTTCTCCAGCACGGCGACATTCCGCCCCGCCCGCGCCAGTGTGAGCGCGGCGGTCAGCCCCGTATAGCCGGCGCCGACAATCACCGCGTCGGCGCGCGCCGGCAGCGGCTCCGGCTCGGGGTCCGGGCGCGGCGCGGCCTCCCACCAGAACGGGTCTGTCTTCAAGAACGGGTCCACGAGGCGCAAGGCATCCCGGCACGGCTGGTGACCCCTACGGGACTCGAACCCGTGTTTCCGGCGTGAGAGGCCGGCGTCCTAGACCGCTAGACGAAGGGGCCGCGCGGAAGCGGAAGGAACGCATAATGGACGACGGCGCGCGGAAATCAAGCGTGTCGAATGCGCTGGAGGAGTGTGACAAAGTAAGCGCCGCATCAGGAGGCGAGGGGATATACGGATGGACGCGAAGGGTGTGGCGGCGCTGGTGACTGGCGGAGCGTCGGGGCTTGGGCGCGCAACGGCGGCGGCCTTGACGGCCGCGGGCGCGCGGGTGGCGCTGCTCGACCGCAATGCGGCGCTGGCCGAGGAGACCGCGCGCGAGATCGGCGCGCTGCCCGTGGCCTGCGATGTGACGGGCGAGGAAGACGTGGCGGCCGCCATTGCGCGCGCAAGAGAAGCGCACGGAATCGCCCGCATCTGCATCAACTGCGCCGGCGTCGGCGACTCCCAGCGCATTGTGGACCGCAAGGGCCGGCGCATCCCGCTCGCGGCCTACAGGCGCGTCGTCGATATTTGCCTGTTCGGCTCCTTCAACGTGCTCTCGCAGGCTGCGGAGGACATGGCCCGCCTGGAGCCGGCGGACGGCGAGGGCCTGCGCGGGGTGATCGTCAACACGGCCTCCGTCGCCGGCTATGAGGGCCAGATCGGCCAGATCGCCTATGCTTCCGCCAAGGCCGGGATCGTGGGCATGACCCTGCCGGCGGCGCGCGACCTGGCGGCCTGGGGCGTGCGCGTCTGCACCATCGCGCCCGGAATCATGGACACACCCTTGCTCGCGGGCCTGCCCGACGCAACGCTCGACCTGCTCGGCAAACAGGTGCCCTTTCCCAAGCGCACCGGGCGCGACCGCGAATTCGCATCCCTCGTCATGGAGATCATCCGCAACGACTACATGAACGGCGAAACCATCCGCCTCGACGGCGCAATCCGCCTGGCGCCGCGCTAGGCGTGCATCCGGGCGGCGGCGTGCGCCTCTGCTGTATCTCGGCCCTCCGCCATGATTGCTGCGAAACTCTCCGGGTCGGTCACGCCTTCGGAGCCGATCAGCAGCACATGCGAGGTCGGAGCAAGCCCCAGCGTCTCCCGCAGCGCCTTGCATCCGGCCGCGGCGATCAGCGCCGCAAGGCCGGCGACGGCGCTTTCGCCGGCCTCGATTTTCGGGTCATCGCCGGCCGGGCTGGCGAGCAGCCGGATGGCAGGGCCGACAAGGCTGTCGGGCAGCGTGAGAAAGTCGCCCGCTTCCTCCGAGAGGATCTCCCAGGCGATCCCGGACGGCTCGCCGCAGGAGAGGCCGGCCATGACGGTTTCCTTCTCGACCGGGACGCTGGTCATCCTGCCGGCGCGGGCGCTCTCGAACAGACAGGCCGCCAATTCGGGTTCCGCCACGACGACGCGCGGCGCCTCGCCGCCCCAATGCTGGCGCAGGCCGGCGGCAACCGAGGCGGCCAGACCGCCGACGCCCCCCTGCACGAATACATGCGTCGGCGGGCGATCCAGCACGCCGCAGATTTCATGCGTCATCACGCCATAGCCGGCCATCGTGTCGCGGGGCGGCTCGGTGTAGCCCGGCCAGGAGGTATCCGAGACCGCAAACCAGCCGTTCGCCTCGGCCTCCCGGCGCGCCAGAGCGACCGAATCGTCGTAATTGCCGTCGATCCGGACAACCGCGCCGCCCAGGGCGCGCATGGCCGCGGCGCGGGCTTCGCTGACTTCGGCGTGAATATAGATCCGGCAGCGCGCGCCGAAGCGCTTGCACCCCCAGGCAAGCGAGCGGCCGTGATTGCCGTCCGTGGCTGAAACCAGGGTGATCCGGGAAGCAAGGTCTGCATGTCTGCGGCTGCGAATATCGGCCAGCGAAACATGGCGGCCCAGGGCCCGCGAGAGTTCGCGTTGCAGCACCCGAATCGCTGCATAGGCGCCGCCAAGCGCCTTGAAACTGCCCAGCCCGAAGCGCGGGCCCTCATGCTTGTAAAGCACCTTCGCGACATGCAGACCGCCGGCGAGGGCGTCGAGTTCCGCCAGCGGAGTCGGGGCATAGCCCTCCCATTGCGTAATTTCGGCAGCCGCCCGCTCAAACGCCGCGGCCGGAACAACGCGCGCCGCAGCGTCGCCGGGGAAACGGGGGCCGGCGGCATGGCGGAGCCGGGCGCCGTCGAAGTCTTGAAACATTGGGCCTGCCTCTTTCAACCGGATGCCTGCAGCACCAGGAACAACCGGAGGCTGGACCGGTTGCCTGCCCGGGATTGCGGCGCATGAGCAGCGAAATGGTAGCAGCGCAGACAGTCGCCGCAATATCTCGCCGCGTGCTGTTGCAGACACAGGCGGCCCGTGTGCACGATAACGACAGACGAAGGGGAAGACCGCGATGGAACAGTACAAGACGATCCGAAACGGCGAGAAAGTCCAGCCCACTTTCTCCGCCGGCGAGATGGGCCGCCGGCTCTCCGCCCTGCGCGCCCTTATGGCGGAGAAGCAGATCGACGCCTGTCTGTTCACCTCCTACCACAACATCAACTACTTCAGCGATTTCCTCCACACGGCCTTCGGGCGCCCGTTCGGCCTTGTCATCACCCATGAAGGCCAGACGACGATCACCCCGAATGTGGACGGGGCGCAGCCCTGGCGGCGCAGCTTCGGCGACAATCTCGTCTATACCGACTGGCATCGGGACAACTATTTCGCCGCCGTGAAAACACTGATCCCGGACGGCTGGCGGGTCGGCGTCGAGTTCGACCACATCAGCGTCGAGACCCTGCGCAAATTGCAGGGCGCGCTGCCGACCGCGCAATTGGTGGATGCAGGCAAGCCGGCCATGCGGATGCGGATGGTGAAGTCCGACGAGGAGGTGGCCTGGATTGAAGAAGGCGCCCGCATCGCGGACATCGGCGGCGCAGCGGCGCTGGAGGCCATCGCCGTCGGCGTGCCGGAATATGAGGTGGCGCTGCACGCCACGCAGGCCATGGTGCGCGAGATCGGCAAGAGCCAGCCGCATGTCGAGTTGATGGACACCTGGTCCTGGCTGCAGTCCGGCATCAACAGCGACGGCGCCCACAGCCCCGTCACGTCGCGGCGGATCGAACGCGGCGACATCATGGTGCTGAATTGCTTCCCGATGATGGCCGGCTATTACGCCGCGCTCGAACGCACCCTGTTCGCCGAAGAGTGTTCGGATGAACATTTGCGGCTCTGGCGGATCAATGTCGAGGTGCATGAGGCCGGGCTCGAACTGATCCGGCCCGGCGCGCGCTGCTGCGACATCGCTGCTGAACTCAATGGAATTTACGACCGCCACGGGCTGCTCGACTACCGCACCTTCGGCTATGGCCACAGCTTTGGCGTGTTGTCCCATTACTACGGCCGCGAGGCGGGCCTGGAACTGCGCGAGGACGTGACGACCGTGCTGCAGCCCAACATGGTGCTGTCCATGGAACCCATGATCGCCATCCCTCAAGGCCGGCCCGGCGCCGGCGGCTACCGCGAGCATGACATCCTGGTCGTCACGGAGGACGGCGCCAAAAACATCACCGGCTTCCCCTACGGCCCGGAGCACAACATCGTGCGCAACTAACGCCGGGCCCGCTTGCAACCCTGCCTTCGCGCCGGTCTAATGCGCGTCCATGAAATACATTCTGGAAGACCGGCGGGTGGAGGCGCATGAGAGCGCCTATATCGCGCCGACGGCGGTGTGCATCGGCAGCGTGCGGGTGTTGCGCAATGCCTCGATCTGGTGGAACGCCGTGCTGCGCGGCGATCAGGAGCCGATCGAGATCGGCGAGGAAACCAATGTGCAGGACGGCTGCGTGCTGCACACCGACCCCGGCGCGCCGCTGGTGCTGGGCCGCAACGTCACGGTCGGCCATATGGCGATGCTGCATGGCTGCATCGTCGGCGACAATACCGTGATCGGCATCGGCGCGGTGGTGCTGAACGGGGCCAAGATCGGCAGCAATTGCGTGGTCGGCTCCAAGGCGCTGGTGCGCGAGAACGCCGAGATTCCCGACAATTCGATGGTGGTCGGCATCCCCGGCAAGGTGATCCGCAAGGTGACGCCGGAGATGGCGGCCTTTTTCGCCGAGCAGAACCAGGACTATGTGCGCAACCGGGCGCGCTTCAAGGCGGGCCTCCGGCCAGACGAGGACTGACGAACCCGATGACCGACAAGACCGACGACAGCAACCGCGCCCTGGCGGGCGTCCGCGTTCTCGACCTCACCCAGTTCGAGGCCGGCCCCTCCTGCACCGAGGCGCTGGCCTGGCTCGGCGCCGATGTGGTGAAGGTCGAGCGGCCCGGCAGCGGCGAACAGGGCCGCTTTGCCTCCACGGACCGGGCAGGCGTGGACAGCTACTATTTCATGCTGCTGAACGCGAACAAGAAAAGCATCACCGTCAATCTGAAGAGCCCGGAAGGGCTGGAGACGGTGAAGGCCATGATCGCCGAGGCCGATGTGATGATCGAGAATTTCGCGCCCGGCGCCATCGAGCGCCTCGGTCTCGGCTATGATGTTGCGCGGGCGATTAATCCGGGCATCATCTACGCCCAGATCAAGGGCTTCGCCCCCGGCAGCCCTTATGAGAAATTCCTGTCCTTCGACATGATCGGCAAGGCCGTGGGCGGGGTCATGGCGATCACCGGAGACCCGCAGGGGCGGCCGATCAATCCCGGCCCGACCATCGGCGACACCGGCACCGGCCTGCATATGGCGATCTCGATCCTGGGCGCGCTCTATCAGCGCGGGCGCACCGGCAAGGGCCAGCATATCGAGGTCGCGATGCAGGACGCGATGATAAATTATTGCCGCCTCGCCTATGCCGTGCAGGCGACAACCGGCAAGGCCGCCGAGCGGCGCGGCAATGAGGTCATCATGGCCGGCAGCGCGCCGTCCGATGTCTATCTCTGCGCGCCCGGCGGGCCGAATGATTATGTCTATATCTACACGACCCGCGCCTCCAACGCGCATTGGGAGCGTCTCTGCGAGGTGATCGGCCGTCCGGAGCTCAAGGACGATCCCCGCTTTGCCGATGCGCCGGCCCGCTCGGCCCATCAGACCGATCTGGAGGAGGCCATCACCGCCTGGACGTCGCAGCGCAGCAAGGAAGAGGCCATGCAGGCCATCGGCGCCGCCGGCGTGCCGGTGGGCGCGGTGTTCGACTCGAAGGAGCTTTCGGACAGCGAGGATATGCGCGCGCGCGGCATCTTCCAGACCGTCCAGCATCCCGAGCGCGGGGATTTTCTTATGCCCGGCTGGCCGGTGAAGATGTCCGGTAGCGATGTGCCCGTCCAGTGCTCGCCCACGCTTGGCGAGCACACCGACGAAGTGCTGTCGGACTGGCTCGGCCTTTCCGGCGGCGAAGTCGCGGCGCTGCGCGACAAAGGCGCGGTCTGACCGGCGCGCGGCCGCAACGCCGAAACTGCAGGACAACGGAACAAGGGAACCCGGCCTCCATGCCAGACAATATCGCCGATCAGCTTGCGCCTACCGGGGTGCTGCGCGCAGGCATAAACATGTCCAACTTTCTGCTCGTCACCGGCCGGACCGAGTCCGGCGATCCCGACGGCGTGTCGCCCGATATGGCGCGCGCGCTCGGAGAGCGGCTTGGCGTGCCGGTGAAGATGGTGCCGTTCCCGACGCCCGGCGAATTGGCCGACGCCGTCGTGGATGACGTGTGGGATATCGGCCTGATCGGCGCCGAGCCGCAGCGGGCGGAGAAGATCGCTTTCACGCTCGCCTATTCGGAAATCGAGGCGACCTACATGGTGCCGCCGGGCTCGCCGATCCAGGCCGTCGAGGAGGTGGACCGCGCCGGCATCCGCATCGCCGTCTCGGCCCGCAGCGCCTATGATCTCTGGCTCACCCGCAACATTCAGCACGCTGAACTGGTGCGCGCGGCAGGCCTTGGCGCCGCCTTCGACCTGTTCGTCGAGCAGGGTTGCGAGGCCTTGGCCGGCCTGCGCCCGGGCCTGATCGGCGATGTCGGGAAACTGCCCGGCGCGCGCATTCTGGACGGGCGCTTCTCCGCCGTGCAGCAGGCCGTCGGCGTGCCCCGCACCCGGCCGGAAACCGCCGCCGCCTTCCTTGCCGAATTCGTTGAAGACGCCAAATCCAGCGGCCTGGTGGCCAGCCTCATCGCCCGGCACGGCGTGGAAGGCCGGCTCATGGTGGCGGCCGCCGGCTGACCCCGGGAGAACACAGATGAGTCGAACAACCTGGTCGGCGAAACGCCGTCTCATGTTCTCGATGGCGGCGGGCGCAGTGCGCAGGCTCGGATATCTCGCCCTCATTCTGGCCGCCGGCGCCGCCGTCTCGGCCGCGGAGATGCGGGAAGCAGCCGCGCACGCTGCCGAGGACGAAACGCGCCGGACCGCCGTCGTTTCGGCCTATCCGCCGGAAATGATGATTCTCCGAGCCGAAATCCAGGACGAGGCATCGCATGTGGTGAATGGTGTCGAATTCGTGACGGGCCGGCTCGCGGGCCGCGATGTCGTCCTGTTCCTGAGCGGCGTCAGCGTCGTCAACGCCGCAATGACCATGCAGCTTGCGCTCGACCGCTATCACATAGACCGCATCATTTTCTCCGGCATTGCGGGCGGCGTGGATCCCGGCCTCGATATCGGCGATGTCGTGGTCGCAGACCGCTGGGGCCAGTATCTTGAGTCGCTGTTTGCGCGAAAGATCGAAGGCGGCTGGGAGAAACCGCCGTTCTTCGAATATCCGTATGCGAATTTCGGCATGATGTTTCCACGCTCGGTGACCGTGAACCGCACCGGCTCGACCGAGCCTGAAACGCGCTTCTGGTTCCCTGTGGACACGGCGCTTCTCGACAGCGCCCGGCGGGCAGCCGCCGGAATCGAACTCGAACGCTGCACCGCGGACAATCAGTGCCTGTCGCAGACGCCTAGCATCGTCATTGGCGGCTCGGGCGTCTCGGGCGGCGCATTCATCGACAATGCCGAATTCCGCGACTACACCTTCAAGACCTTCGAAGCGCGGGTTCTCGATATGGAAAGCGCTGCCGTGGCCCATGTCGCCTGGGCGAACAGCGTTCCCTTCATTGCCGTCCGGAGCCTTGCGGACCTCGCGGGCGGCAGCGGACAGACGAACCAGATGGTGGTCTTCTTCCAGTTGGCGGCCAACAACGCGGCCCGCGTCGTCACGGCCCTTCTGGCTGAAATCGAAGACGAGTGACACGGAACGGCCGGGGAAACGCTATGTCTGTGCTCGATATCGCCGACTGCATCAATGACACCTGCCCGTGGTCTGGCAAGCCGGTGCAGGCCGATTCGCTCCTGGAATATGACGGCCAGGTCGTCGGCTTCTGCAATGCCGGCTGCCGCGACAAGTTCGAAAGCGCGGTGCGCCACTTCGAGCAGGCGAAAGCAATCGCGGCCGGCGGACCGCAGCCCGGCTAGAGCAGCCCCTGCCGGCCCAGGCGGGCCGTTGACAAGAAAACCGCGACCCTGGAGGATGCCGCAGGCAGTGAACCTGTCTGTGAAGCGGCGCCGGAGCCTGCATCAGGCCCGGACGCTGCGAAAGGCTGAGGAACACATCGGGAGAACGGAAATATGAAGAAGCTATTGGCTGCGGCGACCCTTGCTGCGTTATCCCTGTCGGTAGCAGGAACGGCGGCCGCCGAGCCGAAGCAGGGCGGGACCCTCACCTTCTCCTACCGAATCATCGCAGGGCACTTCAATCCGGCGATCGCGTCCGGCACTCCCACCGGAATTCCCGGAACCCAGTTGTTCGCGGCATTGCTGCGGTTCGACGACGAGTGGAACCCGCAGCCCTATCTGGCGGAGAGCTGGGACATCTCCGAGGACGGCCTGACGGTGACTGTGAAGCTGCGCGACAATGCGCGTTTCCACGACGGAAAAAAGATCACCTCGGAGGATGTCAAATTCTCCATCGAGACCTACCAGAGTCACCATCCGTTCAAACCCATGTATGCCCCGGTGCAATCGATAGACACGCCTGACGAGCTGACCGCGGTATTTAACCTGAGCAGCCCGCATCCGGCGATCCTGCTGGCGTTCTCCTCGCAGCTGGGCGCAGTCATCCCCAAGCATGTCTATGGCGATACGGACGACATCCGGACACATCCCCAGAACAGCCAGAATGTCGTCGGCTCGGGCCCCTTCAAGCTCAAGGAGTTCAAGCCCGGCGAATACATCATCATGGAGCGGAACGACGACTACTTCCTGGAAGGCAAGCCGTATCTTGACCAGATCGTCTACAAGAAGATCTCGGAGACGACGAGCCGGGTGATTTCCCTGGAGAAGCGCGATGTCGATCTGACTGCCTTCGAGTCCGACGCCCAGTTCCTCAACCGCCTGAAAAAGAACGACCATCTGACGCTGACGCCGGACGGCTACTCGGCCATCGGCCCGCTGGAATGGTTGGCCTTCAACACCAAGAACAAGCCTTTCGACGACAAGCGCGTGCGCCAGGCCATCGCCTATGCAATCGACAAGGAGTTCATCGTCAATGTGCTCTATGGGGGTTACGCACAGCGGTCGACAGGCCCGATCCACCCCGGCAGTGTGTTCGCCCCGAAGGATGTGAACCCCTACAAATTCGATCTCGACAAGGCTAAGGCGCTGCTCGACGAGGCCGGCTACACGCCGGACGCTGACGGCATCCGCATCCGCACGACGCTGGACTACATTCCCGCCGGGGGCACCTGGAAACGCAAGACCGAATACGTCAAGGCGCAGCTCAAGAAGATCGGCATCGACGTCACCATCAAGGCTTCGGCGGACTTCCGCGCCTGGATCAAGACCGTGTCCAACCACGAGTTCGACATGACGATGGACTCGGTCTTCAACTGGGGCGATCCGGTAATCGGCGTGCATCGCACCTACCAGTCCACCAACATTCGCAAGGGCGTGCCGTGGCACAATACCCAGCAGTTCCAGAACGCCGATGTCGATGCGATTATGGAGAAAGCGGGCAAGGAACTGGATCGCGACAAGCGCGCGGCGCTGTATCAGGAAATGCAGCAGATGGTCGTGGACGAGGCGCCCATCGCCTATCTGCATACGTCGCCCTATCACACCGTGTATAACCACGACCGCGTCGGCAATCCGCCCGTGAATTCGATCTGGGGCGTGTGCTCGCCGTGGGACGAGGTTTACATCAAATAGCGCAACCGGCTGCCGGAGCGGGATGAAGATATGTCATCCCGCTGCCGGGGCTTCATGCCAGGGGTGGATCCGCCATCAAATTCATGACCGTCATCTTTCAGCGGCTGTTTTATGCTGCTGTATTGCTGCTGGCGGTGATCGTATTCAATTTCATCCTGCTGTCGCTGGTGCCCGGCGATATTGCCGATACGCTGGCCGGGGAAAGCGGCGGCGCCAGCGCCGAAGTCATGGCCGACATCCGCCGCGCCTACGGGCTTGACCGGCCGTTTCACATCCAGTTGGCGACCTATGTCGGCAAGGTGGTCCAGGGCGATCTCGGCATGTCCTATTACTTCAACATGCCGGTCACGGAACTGATACTCGGCCGCGTCGCGCCGACGCTCCTGCTGGTCGTTACGGCGCTGGTTCTGGCAATCCTGATCGGCACCCTGTTCGGCGTCATTGCTTCAAAGAAGCCCAACGGCCTTTTCAGCCATTTCGTGACCGTTCTCGCGCTGGTCGGCTTTTCGGCGCCGGTGTTCTGGACAGCGTTCCTGCTGATTGTGCTGTTCGTGGCCATGCTCGAGATCATGCCGCTTTCCGGCCTCGTGGACCCGACCACGCCGAGGGGCACGCTTGCCTGGTATCTTGACGTGCTGCACCACCTGTTTCTGCCCGTGCTGTCGCTCTCCTCGATCTATCTGGCCGCCTACAGCCGCCTTGCGCGCGCCAGCATGATGGATGTGCTGGGCTCCGACTTCATCCGCACCGCCCGCGCCAAGGGCCTTGGCGATACCGCCATCACCTACAAGCACGCCCTGCGCAACGCGGTTATCCCCGTGATAACCATAGCGGGGCTGCAATTCTCCCATATCTTTTCCGGCGCGGTGGTGGTGGAGACCGTGTTCACTTGGCCCGGCCTCGGCACTCTTGCCTTCGAATCGATCCTGCGGGGCGATACGCCCACAATCATGGGGATACTGTTTTTCTCCGCCATGATCGTCATTGTCGTCAACCTTCTGACCGATCTCGCCTGCCGGATAGCGGACCCGAGAATTCGCTCGGCGCGCAACGCATGAAGGAGCCGCGGACAACAGCGGCCCCGGCCGTCTCGTCCTCTTCCGGCGGCGAAACCGAAACGGTCCGAATCGAGCATCCGTTTGTCGAATTCCTGCGCATGTATATGCGCAACTGGGCTGCGGTTGCGGGGTTCCTGGTGTTTTCGGCAATCGTCTTCGCGGCTCTCTTCGCGCCTGTGATCGTGCCGACGGACCCTTTCGAGATGGTGTGGATGCCCTTCACCCCGCCGGGCCAGGACGGCTATGTGCTGGGCACGGACAATCTCGGGCGCGACATGCTGACCGCCATCCTCTACGGCGCGCGCGCCACCCTTGTGGTCGGCGCCTCCGCCGCGGGGCTTACCATCGTCATCGGCATCGCCGTCGGCTCGCTTGCGGGATATTACCGCGGCTGGGTCGAAGAGGTGCTGATGCGCATCACCGAGTTCTTCCAGGTGCTGCCTCCGCTGCTTCTGGCCATGGTGCTCGTGGCGCTGTTTTCGCCGACCCTGACGACGGTTGCGATCGCCATCGGCGTCGTAAGCTGGACCGGCGTGGCGCGTCTGGCGCGCGCCGAGTTCATGCGCATTCGCGAGCTAGAGTTCGTCAAGGCGGCGCGCTCCATCGGCTCCCGCGACCGCCGCATCATCTGGCGCGTGATTCTGCCCAACGCCCTGCCGCCGCTGATCGTCAATGCCGCACTGACTGTCGGTATCGCGATCCTATTCGAGGCCGCGCTCAGCTTCCTTGGGCTCAGCGACCCCAATGTGATGAGCTGGGGCAAGTTGATCGGCGACAACCGCGATTACCTGCTGGACGCCCCCTGGACCGTGACCGTTCCCGGCGTTGCGATCTTCCTCACCGTGCTGGCCGTCAGCCTGATCGGCGACGGTTTGAACGACGCCTTCAATCCGCGGCTGCGGGAGCGTTGACCGTGGATGCGTCCGCGCCGCTGCTGGAAGTCGAGGGCCTGGAGGTCGAGTTCAACACCCGGCGCGGCGCGGCCAGGGTTCTCAATGACATCGGCTTCTCGCTCGGGCCGGGCCAGACGCTCGGCATCGTCGGCGAGTCCGGATGCGGCAAGAGCATAACGGCGCTCTCGATCATGCGTCTGGTGCCGATCCCGCCCGGGCGCATCAGCGCCGGCTCTGTCCGGCTCAAGGGCGAGGACCTGCTGCAGGCCAGCGAAAAGCGGATGCGGGAGGTGCGCGGCAAGGATATCTCCATGATCTTCCAGGAGCCGATGACCTCGCTGAATCCGGTCTATTCGATCGGCGATCAGATTGCCGAGACCGTGCGGCTGCATGAGGGCCTCGGCCGCCGCGAATCATTCGACCGGGCCGTGGAGATGCTGAAGGCCGTTCACATTCCGGCCGCCGAGCGGCGGGTGCGCGAATTCCCGCACCAGATGTCGGGCGGGATGCGCCAGCGCGTGATGATCGCCATGGCTCTGGCCTGCCGACCCAGCGTGCTGATCGCCGACGAGCCGACCACCGCCCTCGACGTGACGGTGCAGGCCCAGGTGTTCGATCTGCTGAACGAGATGCAGGAAAAGACGGGCGCGGCCATTATCCTGATAAGCCATGACATGGGCGCGATTGCCGAGATGGCCGACCGCGTGATGGTCATGTATGCCGGCCGGGTTGTCGAAGAGGCCTCGGTTGAGGAAGTGCTGGACAATCCCAGGCATCCCTATACCCGGGGCCTGATTTCCTGCGTGCCGCATATGGAGGACAGCCCGCCTCCGGTGCGGGCCGCATTGACCGAAATCCCGGGCGTCGTGCCTTCGTTGACGGAACTCGGGACGGGGTGTTCGTTCGCGCCGCGCTGCGCCCACGCCACCGCCCGATGCCGGCGGGAAACGCCGACGGTGAACAGCACTGGCGGCAACCACCGCGTTGCCTGCTGGCTGTATGAGGACGCGGACGCGGCATGACCGGGCAGGAAGTCCGGAGCGAAGGCGCAGACAGCCTGCTTGAGGTCCGCAACCTGAAGGTTCACTTCCGGTTGCCGCGCCGGAACATTCTGACGCCGGGCGGCACGGTCCATGCCGTGGATGGCATCAGCTACACTGTGCGCCGCGGCTCGACCTTCGGCATTGTCGGCGAAAGCGGCTCGGGCAAGACCACCGCCGCCCTGGCCGCCATGCGCCTGGCGCCTGTGACCGAAGGGTCCATCAAGCTGGACGGTGTCGAGTTGACGACCTTGAAAGGCGATGCGCTGCGCGAAATGCGGCGCCGGATCCAGATCGTGTTCCAGGACCCCTATTCGTCGCTCAACCCGCGTATGCGCGCCCAGGCTATCGTGCGGGAGCCGATGGACCTGATGGAAATGGGGAACCGCGGTGAACGCGACGCCCGGGTCGCCGAGTTGTTTCGCCGCGTCGGCCTGCGCCCCGAGCAGGCGGCCCTCTTTCCGCACCAGTTCTCGGGCGGCCAGCGCCAGCGTATCGGCGTCGCCCGGGCGCTGGCGACGCAGCCGGAGCTGATCGTCTGCGACGAGCCTGTCTCCGCCCTCGATGTCGCCATCCAGGCCCAGATCCTGAACTTGCTGCGGGAATTACAGGACAGTTTCGGCCTGACCTACCTGTTCATTTCCCACGATCTGGGCGTGGTGCAATATATTTGCGACGACATTGCGGTCATGTATCTGGGCGAGATCGTTGAACAGTCCGACCGTGTCTCGCTGTTCACCCTGCCCCTGCACCCATACACTTGGGCGCTCATTTCGGCCGTGCCTTCGGCGCGGCGCCGCCGGAGCGGGAAGGATGCCCGGGTGCGCCTGCACGGGGACCCGCCCAGCCCTATCGACCCGCCGCCCGGCTGCCGCTTTGCGCCGCGCTGCCCGTTTGCGGTGGACCGGTGCCATCGCGAGAAGCCGGCGCTGCGCGAAGTCAGGAAAGGGCATCTCGTTTCCTGCCACCTGGTCGGCGACGACTGCGTGCCGCCGCATGCCGCATTGGCCGGCCAACAGGGGTAAGACCGCAAATGGCGAAAAAAGCAAAGGGACCGGCGCGCGTTCGGGCCGCCCTCGACGCCCTCTCGCTCGACTGCGAGATCCTGACCCTTCCCGATTCGACTCGCACCGCGGCGGAAGCGGCGGCGGCAATCGGCTGTTCGGTAGGCGAGATCGCAAAATCGCTCGTCTTCCGCGCCGGAGACCGCGCGGTCGTCGCGGTTCTGAGCGGCGACAGCCGGCTCGATCCCGGCAAGCTCGCCGATGCGCTCGGCGAGGAAGTCGGGCGGGCCGATGCGGGCTTTGTGCGCGCCGCGACAGGGTTTGCGATCGGCGGCGTCCCCCCTCTCGGACATGCCGCGCCCGTGCCCGTATTCATGGACCGCGGCCTGTTCCGCTTCGACCGGGTCTGGGCGGCTGCGGGCAGCCCGTTCAGCGTGTTCGCAATCACCCCGGCCCTGCTGCACCGGGCAGCCGGCGCCACGATCGCCGATATCGCCGCGCCCTGACAGGCGCGCCTGCGCCTTCCGTCGGCGGTGGAAAGGCACTATCCATAGCCCTTTCATACGCGCCGCACCCCGAGATACGGACGGAGGTTTCCCGATCCCCATGCCCGAACTCTTCGACATCCTTCACGGCACCCGCGCCATGCGCCGGCTGAAGCCGGACCCCGTGCCCGATGCCCTGATCCGCAAAATCCTGGAAGCCGGCGCCTCCGCGGCCAATGGCGGCAATTTTCAGCGCTGGCGCTTCCTGGTCATCAAGGACCGGGCGATAAAGCAGGCGGTCAAAATCCCCTACAAGCGCGCTTTCGACGAGATCATCGGCCCGCGCTACGCCCAAAGCGCGCCGCCGCCCGGCGTCACCGCCGAGCGCTACCACCGCCAACATGCTGCGGTGGAATATCTGACCGAGCATTTCGACGAAGCGCCGGTCTGGATTGTCGCGTGCCTGGAGGAAGGCGAGGCGCCGTCACGCATGTCCGGGGCGTCGATCTATCCCGCAGTGCAGAACATGCTGCTGGCGGCGCGCGGGCTTGGCCTGGGCGCGACGCTGACCACCCGCCACCTGTTCTTCGAGGAAGAAAGCGAGCGCGCGCTCGGCCTGCCGCCGGGCGTGCATTCATGGGCCATTCTGCCGATCGGCTGGCCGATGGGTAATTTCGGCCCGGTCGGCCGCGGGCCGCTGGAGGAGATCGTCTATCTTGACCGCTGGGGCGAACGCTGGGACGCACTGAGCGCCGCCGGCGGGGATGAGGAGAGCCAAGGATGATGACCATTCACGGACGCCGCAACTCGATCAATGTCCAGAAGGCGATGTGGGCAATTGGCGAGATCGGCCTCGCCTGTGAACGCCTCGATGTCGGCGGGCCGTTCGGCGGCAACGACACCCCGGACTACCGCGCCATGAACCCGAACGGCCTGGTGCCGGTATTGGTGGACGGCGATACGGTCATCTGGGAAAGCCACAGCATTGTGCGTTATCTGGGCGCAGTCCACGATGCGGGCGGGCTGTGGCCGGAGGATGCGGCGGAGAGGAGCCTCGCCGACCGCTGGATGGACTGGGCGACCGCTTCCCTGCAACCGTCCATGACACCCGTTTTCTGGGGCTTGATCCGCACGCCGGAAGCCGAGCGCGACATGGACGCCATTCAACGGTCCGCCAGATCGCTGCAATCGATCTGGGGTATTCTCGACGCCCACCTCGCGGACCGCGATTTCGTTGCAGGCGCGCGCCTGACCATGGGCGACATTCCGGTTGGCGCATTCTACTGCCGCTATGTCCGCCTGCCGGAAATCGAGCGCCCGGAACTGCCGCATTGCGACGCCTGGCTGGCGCGGCTCTCCGACCGCCCGGCCTTCGCCGAGCATGTCGCGGGCGTGCCGCTGACCTGAGCCGGCGGGGTCAGAACAGCGAGCCCTGATCCGGCTTGCTGCGCTGGCCCCGGCCCTGCCGCAGAATGCGGGCGGGCGCTTCGCCATCGGCAAAAACTAGGCTCACCCGGCTCCGGCTCCTGGCTTCCTCTGCCGACACCACAGGCCCTTGCTCGTCCCGAACAAGGGCGAATCCGCGTTCCAGCACACGGTGGTGGGAGCAACTCTCAAGCAGTGCGCCGGCCCTCTCCAGACCGGCGGCAGCGTTCTCCGCCAAGCGGAGCCAGGCCCGCGGCAGGCGGCGGGCCGCATCGAGCCGGTCCAGCCGGTGCGCCTGCGTCTCAAGCGCCCGCTGGCCGGCGCGCAGAAAGGCGGCGTCCAGCATATCCAGGCGCCGGTCCTGCATGTCCAGCAGGGCGCGCGGCCAGCCGAAGCGCGTGGACTTCTGCGCCAGCCCGGCCTCCGCAAGCGCCAGGCGCGCCCGCAGCCCGGCTTCCAGCCGTTCGCCCCTCTCGTCCAGCCGCTGGCCGGCCTGCTCCAGCAGCGTTGCGGGCGCCGGCAACCCGCGCGCCAGGCCCGTGATCTGCGCGCGCCGGTTCTCCAGCATACGGGCGCTGGCCGCCAGCAGCCGCTCCCCCTGTCCGACCGTCTGCGCGAGAAGCTCAGCGCGAACCGGCACGGCCATTTCCGCCGCAGCGGTTGGCGTGGGCGCACGCAGATCGGCGGCGAAGTCGATCAGCGTCGTATCGGTCTCATGGCCCACCGCCGAGATCAGCGGAATGGCCGACCGCGCCGCGGCCCGCACCACGGCTTCCTCGTTGAAGGCCCACAGATCCTCCAGTGAACCGCCGCCCCGCGCCACGATAACCGTGTCCGGGCGCAATCCCGGCGGAAGCGCACCCATGCCGTCAATCGCTGCGGCGATTTGCGCCGCCGCGCCTTCGCCCTGCACCGGCACGGGCCACACCAGCACATGGCGGGGGAAACGCTCTCGCAGCCGGTGCAGGATGTCGTGCAGCACGGCGCCTCCCGGCGAGGTGACGACGCCGACGCGTTCCGGCAGAAACGGCACAGGCCGCTTGCGCGCCGGCTCGAACAGCCCTTCCCCGGCTAGGCGGCGGCGGCGTTCCTCGAGCAGCTTCAGCAGCGCCCCTTCGCCTGCGATGTCGAGGGCGTCCACGACGATCTGATAGCTGGAGCGCGCGCCGTAAGCCGTCACCCGCCCGGTCGCCACGACCTCCATGCCGTCTTCCGGCATGATCCCGAGCCGTCTTGCCGCGCCGCGCCAGCACACGGCGTTCAGCACGTCCCGGTCGTCTTTCAGGTTGAAATAGAGATGGCCGGAAGCGGCGCGCTTGAAGCCGGAAATCTCGCCGCGCACCCGCACGCGCGAAAACCCGGCCTCCAGGGTGCGGCGCACGGCCGCCGACACCTCGCCGACGCTGTATTCCGGTATGTTGGAGAGTGGCGCCGCGTCGGACATGGGTGCTGGAGATACACGCGAATCAGGGGGGCGTGAAGGCCATGCGGGTTCTGGTGGTGGGCGGCGGCGGACGGGAACATGCGCTCGCCTGGACAATAGCGGCGTCGCCGTTGGTAGAGCGGCTGTTCTGCGCGCCGGGCAATCCCGGCATCGCGGCGGAAGCGGAATGCGCGCCGGTGGCGGCCGACGATGTGGAGGGCCTGGCCGCGCTTGCCCGGCAGGAACGCATCGACCTGGTCGTTGTCGGGCCGGAGGCGCCGCTGGCGGCCGGGCTGGCGGACCGCCTCCGGCAATCCGGAATCGCTGTATTCGGGCCGAGCCGTGCGGCGGCGCGACTGGAAAGCTCCAAGGCCTTCATGAAAGACCTCGCGCGGCGCGCCGGGATTCCGACCGCAGGCTTCGCCGTCTTCGAGGACGCCCGGGCGGCCATCGCCCATATTCATGCCGAGGGCGCGCCGATCGTGGTGAAGGCGGACGGCCTCGCCGCCGGCAAGGGCGTTGTCGTCGCCGCGACTGTCGAGGAGGCCGAAGCCGCCGTCCGCGCCGCCATGATCGAGCGCGCCTTCGGCGAGGCGGGTGCCAGGGTGGTCGTGGAGGAATGCCTGACGGGCGAGGAGGTCAGCGCCTTCGCATTGGCGGACGGCGAGCGCGTGCTGATGCTGGAGACGGCCCAGGACTACAAGCGCGTCGGCGAAGGGGACACTGGCCCCAATACCGGCGGCATGGGCAGCCATTCGCCGGCGCCCTCGGTTACGCCCGGCCTGGCGGCCCGGATCGAACACGAGATTTTCCTGCCGGCCGTTCGGCAGATGGCGGCCGACGGCATACCCTATCGCGGCGTGCTGTTCGCCGGGTTGATGATCGCCGACGGCGCCCCGCGCCTGCTGGAGTTCAATGTGCGTTTCGGCGACCCGGAGACGCAGGCGCTGATGCTTCGGCTGCGGTCCGACCTGCTGCCCGCCCTGCTGGCGGCGGCGGAAGGCAGCCTCGCGCATGTTGACTTGCGCTGGTCCAACGAAGCGTCGGTTTGCGTCGTCATGGCCAACCGGGGATATCCCGGACCATATGAGCGGGGCGGCAGCATCGCTGGCCTCGGTGATGCGCCGAAGGGCGCCGTGGTCTTCCATGCGGGCACCGCAGCGGCCGCAGACGGGGGTATGCTCGCGACAGGCGGCCGGGTGCTCGGCGTCGCCGCCAGCGGCGGCACGCGCGGCGAGGCGCGGGCGCTGGCCTATCGGGGCATCGATGCGATAGACTGGCCGGGCGCATTCTGCCGTCGCGACATCGCCCGCATCGACGAGCAGCAGGAGGAACACCCATGACGGCGCTTGAACCTGTCCGAGGCCGGTCCGTCTGGCATGGGCGCGAGCTCATGAAACGGAATGACTGGATCGTCACACTCGATGGGGAGGACATTGCCGAGCTGGAGACGGCTGCAACGGCCGCGCTGGATCGCGACCTGAAGGCGCTTGGCCGCGCCGAATTGCCCCTGCCGCGGCTCGATGCGCGCCTTCGGGAAATGCGCGACGCCGTCGTTGAAGGCTGCGGCTTTGCGCTGATGCGCGGCTTGCCGGTGGACCGCTGGCCGCGTGAGGTGGCCGCGCGGGCCTTCTGGGCGGTTGGCGCGCGCATCGGCATGCCTGTCTGCCAGAATCCGGTCGGGCATTTGCTGGGCCATGTGAAGGATCTTGGCGTGGACGCATGGGCGCCCAACAAGCGCGGCTACCAGTCTTCGGCCGAACTGCCGTTCCACACCGATATCGGCGCGGAAATCGTCGGACTTTTCTGTCTCGTTCCGGCGCGGACGGGCGGGCTTTCGAGTATCGTCAGCGCCGGCGCGGTCTGGAACCGGCTTCTGGAACGCCGGCCCGACCTGGCGAGAGTATTGGCCGAGCCGTTCCCGATAGACCGGCGGGGCGAGGAGGTCGAAGGCCAGCTTCCCTGGTATGAAATGCCGGTCTTCATGCCCGCCGCCGACGGGCGCATGACGGTCAATCTGGTGCGCCGTTTCATCGATTCATGCGCCCGGCATGAAGGCGCGCCCGCGCTGACCCGTGCGCAGGTGGAGGCGCTCGACCTGCTGGAGCGGACCGCCGCCGAGGAGGACCTGCGCCTCGACATGGATTTCCAGCCGGGCGACATCCAGTGGATCGACAATCTGGCCGTCCTGCACACGCGGACCGCCTATGAGGAGCTTCCGGGCCGGAAGCGCCATCTCTACCGCCTCTGGCTGGCCGTGCCGGATGGGCGCTCCGTGCCGGAGCCCTTCTACCGCCGCCACGGCCGCGACGCGGCGACAGGCCGGCCGCTCGGATTGCAATTGCCGGCGCATGTCGTGCCGTCGGCGCCGCTGGATGCGGTCGAAGCGGCGGCGGCCTGACCGCGCCTTATTTCGCCTCGACGCCGAGGATCGAGCCTGTCACCGCGCGCGGGTCCCGGTCCGGCCAGCGGCCGGCATCGACCTGGGCGAAGAAACCCCCGCAAATGCGGTTGAATTCGTCCGGGTCCTCGATGTTGATCGTGTGCCCGCAATTGACCATCACCGCCAGCGCCGCTGACGGGATGGTCTGCTTCATCAGCACGCCCGGCAGCAGGCAGGGCCAGTCCTCATCGCCGGTCAGCACCAGGGTAGGCGTGTGGAGCGCCGCCATCTCGTCGGCAAGCTCGTAGAGCGAGGGGCGGAGCGCCTGGACGCCGCGCATGGTGGCAGCCGCGCCGACCGATGAATGTTCGGCAAGCTGGTCGCGAAACTCGCGCCAGCCGCGCGGGTCCTTGTTTTCGAACTGCACGCGGGTCGGCCCGCGCGAATAGATGTCGGCGAAGGCTTCCATGCCGTCCCGCTCGATCAGATCGGCCGTCGCCTCGGCCTCGGCCTTGAACTGCGCGCGCCGATCGGGCTCCGCGCCGTAGCCGCATCCGGCCACGACCAGGGAACGCGCCCGGTCGGCATGGCGAAAGCCGAAATGCAGCGCCGCAAAGCCGCCCATGGAAAGCCCGCAGACATGCGCCCGCTCTATTCTGGCCGCATCCATGACGGCGGCGATATCGTCCGCGGCGCGCGCCTGGCCGTAGCGGGCCGGCTCTTCGGGCACGTCGGAGGGCGGATAGCCGCGCGCGTTATAGGCGATGACGCGGTAGCGGTGCGAGAAATGCCGCATCTGCGGCTCCCAGGATCGCATATCACCGGCGAATTCATGCACGAAGACAACCGGCGTCCCCGCTCCCGCCTCTTCGTAATACAGGCGCGTTTCGTCGTTGGTCACGGCATAGGGCATGGACTGGCGCTTCCTTCGCTGCAGACTGGCTTGGGCAGAGCATAGCCCGAACCGGACGGAAGGGGCGCACTCTGTCCGAAGCGGGTGATACGGACTACGCTTCCGAAATGCCGGCGCCGCCGGCAAGGGCGGCCGCCTGCTCCATCGAGAACGCCTCTGCGCGGCCGCAGAACTGGCATACCATCTCCAGCGAGCCGTCTTCCCGACGCATATCGGCCATTTCATCGGCGGAGAAGGCCCGAAGCACGGCCTCCATCCGGGCCCGGCCGCCGCAGCGGCAGCCGTCGCGAAGCGGCCGCGGGGGATCGACGCGCAGCTCGTCGCGATGAAAGAGGCGCAGCAGCAACGCGTCCCCCGGAAGGGCGGGATCGAGAAGCTCGCCGGGGCCGACGGTCTGCATGTAGTGGCCGAGGCGGGTCCAGAGTTCGTCGGGTTCCCTTGCCTGCGCGCCGGACTCCTCCGGCAGGCGCTGAAGCATCAGCGCCGCAGCCCGCCAGGCGCCGCCGCGCCGGCCGCATGCGGCCGCGAGGCAGGTGTCGATCTGCTCCGACTGGCGAAAGTAGTGCAGCACGCAACCGGCGAGTCCGCCCTCCGTCAACTCCACCACACCCTGATACCGCTCACCGCCATCCGCGGGGTCGAAGGTAAGCGCGAGATAGCCGGAGCCGAAAGGCGCGCTGTCGGCTTCCTCCGGCCAGACCGCGTCATCGAAGCCGGCGAAACCGCGCATCAGCCCGGAAGCATCGATATCCGCGACCAGCCGGCCGACCGGCCCGCTGCCCTCGACCTGAAGCGTGAAGATGCCTTCCGCCTTGAGCGCATGGGACAGCGACGCTGCAATCGCCAGCGACTCGCCGAGAACCTGCGCCGCCGCATCGGGATAGGCGTGCCGGTCGAGAATACGCGCCACTTCAGCGCCGAGCCGCACGAGACGGCCGCGCACTTGCGTCTTCCCGAGCCGGAACGGCCGCACATAGTCGTCACGAAACGCCGCTTGTCCGTCCACCCTCTGCGCTACCGCTCAAGACACCAGGCGAGGATGCCCTTTTGCGCATGGAGCCGGTTCTCGGCCTCATCCCAGACCACCGATTGCGGCCCGTCGATCACAGCGTCGGTGACCTCTTCGCCGCGATGCGCAGGCAGGCAGTGCAGAAAAATGGCGTCGGGCCGTGCCGCCGCCATCAGGCGTTCATCGACGCGGTAGGGCGCCAGAAGGTTGTGGCGGTTGGCTTCGTCGCCGTCGTTCATCGAAACCCACACATCGGTCACAACCGCATCCGCATCGCGGACCGCCGCTTCCGGGTCGTCATGCACGCTGACCCGCGCGCCGTTCTCCGCCGCCCAGACAAGCGCCTCCGGCGGCGGGCGGCGCGCCGGCGGGCAGCCGACAGCGAGATCGAAGTCGAACCGCGCGGCGGCATGGATCCAGCTTGTTGCGACATTGTTGCCGTCGCCGCTCCAGGCAATGCGCTTGCCGGCAATGGCGCCGCGCCGCTCCTCGAAGGTCATCACATCCGCCATCAACTGGCAGGGATGCGAACGGTCCGTGAGGCCGTTGATGACCGGCACCCCGGCATTGCCAGCGAGTTCGGTCAGCTTGGCATGGTCGTCGGTGCGAATCACGATCGCATCGACATAGCGCGACAGCACCCGCGCGGTGTCGGCCCAGCTTTCGCCGCGCTTGACCTGCGTTTCCCTGCCCGAAAGATTGACGACATGACCGCCGAGCTGGCGCATGGCGACTTCAAAGGAGACGCGGGTGCGGGTCGAGGGCTGCTCGAAGATCATGGCGAGCGTCTTGCCTTCAAGCGGCCGCGCGGAGTCCCCCGCCTTGAAGGCAAGGCCCCGGTTCAGGATATGACGGAGCGCCGCTCCGTCATGATCCTTCAAGTCAAGAAAATGCCGCAGTCCAGTCATGACGCTCAGGCAGCGGCGGCAGCGAATTCCCGGCAGGCCTCTTCAATCATCGCAACGGCCTCGCCGATATGGGAGGCCTCGACGACCAGCGGCGGCAGCAACCGCACGACATTCTCGCCCGCAGGCACCGTCAGCAGGCCCTGGCGGCGCAGCGCGCCCACAAAATCGCCATTGGACGGGCCGACCCGAATGCCCAGCATCATGCCTGTGCCGCGCACGTCGAGAACGGTCTCCGGATAGCGCGCCGAAAGCGCCTCCAGACCCTGCCGCAGCTCTGCGGCGCGGGCCTGCACGCCTTCGAGGAAGCCCTCGGCCAGCAGCGCATCCAGAACGGCATTGACGACCGCCGTCGCCAGCGGGTTGCCGCCGAAGGTGGAACCGTGCGTGCCGGCGACCATGCCGGAAGCCGCGTCTTCCGTCGCCAGACAGGCGCCGACCGGGAAGCCGCCGCCCAGCCCCTTGGCGAGCGCCATGACATCCGGGCGCACCCCGGCCCATTCATGGGCGAACAGCTTGCCCGTGCGCCCCATGCCGCTTTGCACCTCGTCGAGGAACATCAACAGCCCGAACTCGTCGCAGACCGCCCGGACCCCTTGCAGGTAGTCCGTGGACATCGACCGAATGCCGCCCTCGCCCTGCACAGGCTCGACCAGCACGGCGCAGGTCGCCCCGGTGACCGCGGCGCGCAACTCGTTCAGATTGCCGAATGCAACCTGATCGAAACCTTCAACGACCGGCCCGAAGCCCTTGAACAGCTTTTCCTGGCCCGAAGCCGCGATCGAGGCGAGCGAGCGGCCGTGGAAACAGCCGTCGACGGTGATGATGCGGAAGCGCTCCGCCTCGCCCTTGTCGGCATAGTGCTTGCGCACCAGCTTGATGCCGCACTCGATTGCCTCAAGGCCGGAATTGCAGAAGAAGACCGTGTCGGCGAAGCTGTTTTCCGTCAGTCGTCGCCCGGCTCGCTCCTGATTGGGAATGTTGTACAGGTTCGAGGTATGCCAGAGGCGGCCGGCTTGGTCCTGGAGTGCGGCAACGAGGCCGGGATGAGCGTGACCGAGCGCGGTCACGGCAATCCCGCCGCCGAAGTCCAGGAACCGCCGCCCGTCGGACGTGAAGAGATAAGGTCCCTCGCCCTTCTCGAAGGCGATGTCCCGATCCCCGTAGGTCGGCATCAGGGGGGCGATCACTGAAGGGATCTCCTTTGCAACGTTCTTCAAACAACATCTTCCCGGCCGCGCGCGGCCGGGAAGCCCGCAATAATGGCCTCCGAACGCTGCATGTCAACGCGGTCGTGACTTAGTTTGCAATGAAGGCCCGTGCTGGCGGGTTTTTCGGAAGGCGCCTCCGCGCCGCGCCGCTTAGATTGCCTCCCTTGTCGTCGCCCCGGCCGGAGAGCGCACGTCTTCTTGTCACCCCGGCCGGAGCGCAGCGGAGAGCCAGGGTCCATCCTCCGCCGTTTCGGCCCTGCGGAAGGATCGGAGGCCGGGCCCCGGCTCGGGTCCGGGGCGACAGTAGCGGGTCCGGGGCGACAATAGGGGGTCCGGGGCGACTGTAGGGGCGTCCGGGGGCGGCGACAGGGAGTCCGAGGCGGCGCCGGGGCGTTCGGAGCGGAGGGCCGGGCCTCTCAAGCCCCTGGCTCAATCTGCCGGAGGAACGCGAATGTCAAACGGAGACACGACCGTCAACGCCCGGCATTCACTTCAATCCTCCCGCACGCCTGCGGCGAGATAGCCGCCGTCCACGGTCAGGACATGGCCGTTGACATATGCAGCCGCCTCGCCCGCCAGAAAGACCGCCGCATCGGCCATTTCCTCCTGCAAGCCGTAGCGGCCCGCCGGAATCATGCGCTTGTAGTTGGCCCGGGCGGCCGGTGTGTGATGGACGCGGGTCAGCTCGGTCTCGACCGGTCCGGGCGCGATGGCGTTCACCGTAATGCCGAGCGGCGCAAGCTCATGGGCGGCCTGGCGCGTGAGCGCGATGACGCCGGCCTTGGATACGCCGTAGGCGGTGCGCGCCGCACCGGCGCGGATACCGGAGATCGATGCGATGTTGATGATCCGCCCATAGCCCTGCCCGGCCATGACGCGCGCGGCCTCCTGGGCGCAATAGAAGCTGCCGTAGAGATTGACCCGGAGCACATGGTCGAACGCTTCCGGCGTGACCTCGAGAAAGGCGTGCCGGCGGCTGACGCCTGCGACATTGGCGAGAATGTCGATGCGGCCGTGGCGCGCCACCGTTTCGGCGACAAGCCGCCGGGCGTCTTCCGGGCTGGAAACATCAATGGCGAGCCCGTCCGGGCCGAGCCCGCCGGCCTCAAGGTCCGCCGCCACCACCTCGGCTCCTTCGGCGCGGAAGGCAGAGGCAATCGCCCCGCCAATCCCGCCGCCAGCCCCCGTCACCGCCGCGATTCGCCCCTGCAGCCGCATCCCGCTTCTCCTTTCCCGCTCCCCGAAACCCGCCCTCGGTAACCCGTTCCCGCGGCGCGGTCCAGAAGCCATTCTTCAGCCGGTGCCCGCATCGGGGAATTCGTTTATGCTCCTTACGGATCTGCGGCCACTTCCGACGGGAGATGGCGGGTGAAACAGCTACGAGCCATGGCAACACCGACTGAAACACGCTCCTTGCCGGTCCGGCCGTCCCCCGACCGCGACAGGCGGGAAACCTGTCATGATTGAAGCGCCAACTGTTATCCGGCTGCCCACCGACAGCCTCCGACTGGATCGCCGCAATCCCCGCCTGGTCGAATTCGGCGTCACCCCGAACACGCCGGAAAGGGAAGTCATCGAAATCCTTTGGGACACCATGGATGTCCAGGAGCTGGTTCAGTCTATCGCCGCCAGCGGCTACTTTGAACACGAGCCTTTGATCGTCGCGAAGGAAGGAGGCCAATATACTGTTATCGAGGGCAATCGGCGACTGGCTGCCGTGCGGGTTCTACTCGAAAGTGATCTCGCCAAAACTGTCAATTGCCAAGTCCGCATCGCAGATAGAGGCAAACGACATGCGCTTCGACAGCTGCCTGTTCTGATTTCCGATCGAGCTTCCTCCTGGCGGTATCTCGGATTCAAGCATGTTAATGGTCCGGCAAAGTGGAGCAGTTATGCCAAGGCTCGATATATAGCAGAAGTTCACCATGTGTATGGTATTCCTCTTGCTCAAATTGCAGAACAAATTGGCGATCGACACAAGACAGTCCAGAGGCTTTATCGAGGGTTGATGGTTATAGAACAAGCAGAACAGCTAAAAGTCTTTAGGCGAAGCGACATTTATCGCTCTCGGTTTGCATTTTCGCATCTGTATACGGGCCTTGATTATGATGGCATAAGCAGTTTCTTGTCTCTGAACTCTGTTGATTCTGAGCTGCAATATCCGGTTCCGAATAATGCTGTAAAAAACCTCCAGGAATTGTGTTTCTGGCTGTATGGAAGCAAACAACAAGATAAACCACCAGTCATCAAAAGCCAGAATCCCGATTTGAAGAAACTGGATGCAATTCTGGCAAATCGGGAATCCCTGATGGCGTTGCGAGCAGGGGAATCTTTGGATAGTGCTTTGGAGTTTAGCCGCAATGCGGCAGATGTCCTGGAAGAATCTCTTCTGCATGCCAAGCGCGAATTGATCCGCGCGAGTAGCCATTTGACCATCGGTTACGAGAATTCGGAATCGCTACTACGTGTAGCTGGCGAGATTGCCGACTTGGGAGATGACATTTATCGATATATGGAGCGTCATCTCCGGCCAACCAGGAAAGAACGGCGCAGTGGGGGCAGCTGACGGCGGCTGCCGATGTTCAAGTTACCGAACCAGTTACCAACACGCCACGCCCGTGTGCATGAGCTTGCGGACTATGCGGAGGTTATGTGTTGGCTGAGCAAGCAGATATCTTCTCAAGAAGTTTCTCGTTATCTCGTCAGGATGGACGACAATGACGTTAATGATGGATGTGAGGATTCGGAGGACATTATTCACGACAAAATGGACGATGTAGTAACAGAAATGCAACGCAGATCGGAAGCTTGCGCCGGCGGATACCCATTCTCGCGAAAGCCGGGTCGGAATGGAGATGTTTTCGTTTGCGATACAGAACTTCCAGCGGGAAGTGATGCAGTAATGTACATATACTTGCTGCTGAGCACACGGCTCAACATGGCCCAAAATCGTATCCATGCCGGAATCGACGGGGCGGCTCTTCTTGAGCGTCTTGCGGAGCATGTGGTGGAAGCATTCCTCGGTCCCAGGTCGAAGTCGTTTGCCTTCGGGACTGCAGCAGGCGGTTCGTTCCGGGATAGAGTGGACGCATTGTGCCGCGAGCTTGGTGAGGGCGGCGGGGTAAGGCCGACGGAGGAGGGGGCTGCCGCTCGGGCCAATGACGGGGGGCTTGATACGGTCGCGTGGATACCGTTTGCAGACGGGGAAGCCGGGAAGTTGATTGTCTTTGTTCAATGCAAGACCGGAACAGAGTGGCGGAACCAGGTAACCCGATTGCAACCCGGCGATTTCGTCAATGCCTGGCTGCGCGACCCAATGCTGGTTCAGCCAGTTCGCGCGCATTTCATCGCTGAATCCATCGGTCGGGAAGAGTGGCGTCAGTTATCCATTTCTGCCGGGCTGCTCTTCGACAGATGCCGGCTGGTAGAGTACAGCAGACATCTGCCCGAGCCGACATTGGCCGACCTCACGGCATGGACCAATGCTGTGCGCCAGTGGGTGCTGGAGGCCATGATGGCCGCATGACCACGCAAGCCGGATGGGGTTCCTTCCGGAAAGCCGTTGACAATGCCAACCATGCTCGCCTATAAGCGTGGCGTCATGTTCGGTGTTGGCGGCATTCTGCTTCTCGGCCTTACCGGCGCTCGCCGGGCCTGAACGGCTGCCCGGCGGGTGTCGCCTCACCGCCGTCGAACCATCCCCTGAATTATCGTTCAGACTTGCGGCGCATCCCTTGCCGATGCGCCCCGCCGACGCAAGGACAGTCCGCTCCCATGCCCCGTATCGACCCGACCGAGAAATATGCCGCCTTCGCGCCGATTGATCTGCCCGACCGATCCTGGCCGGGCGCCGTCATCACCCGCCCGCCTGTCTGGTGCTCCGTCGATCTGCGTGACGGCAACCAGGCGCTTGTGGAGCCGATGGGCAGCCAGCGGAAGCTGCGCATGTTCGAGGAATTGCTGCGGCTCGGCTTCAAGGAGATCGAGGTTGGCTTCCCTTCGGCCAGCCAGACGGACTTCGACTTCTGCCGGACGATTATCGAAGAGGACCTGATTCCCGGCGATGTCACCATCCAGGTGCTCACGCAATCGCGCGAAGAGCTGATCCGGCGCACTTTCGAGGCCATCGCCGGGGCGCGGCGCGCCATCGTTCATCTCTACAACTCAACCTCGACGCTCCAGCGCCGCGTCGTCTTCGGACAGGACCGCTCGGGCATCACACAGATCGCGGTGAACGGCGCGAAACTCATCAAGGAGCTGACGCCGACCGTGCCGGAGACCGAGGTCGTCTATCAGTATTCGCCGGAGAGCTTCACCGGCACGGAACTCGAATACGCCAAGGAGATTTGCGACGCGGTCTCGGAAGTCTGGCAGCCGACGCCCGAGCGCAAGATGATCGTCAACCTGCCGGCCACGGTCGAGATGGCGACGCCGAACATCTATGCCGACCAGATCGAATGGATGCACCGCAATCTCGCAAGGCGCGACAGCATCGTGCTGAGCCTGCATCCGCATAACGACCGGGGCACCGGCGTCGCCGCCGCCGAGCTCGGGTTCATGGCCGGCGCCGACCGTATCGAAGGCACGCTGTTCGGCAATGGCGAGCGCACCGGCAATGTCGATATCGTGACGCTGGCCATCAACATGTACACGCAGGGCGTCGATCCGGGGCTCGACTTCTCGGATATCAACCGCACCATCGGCGTCGCCGAGCACTGCAACCGCCTGCCTGTCCATCCGCGCCACCCCTGGGCGGGCGAGCTGGTCTATACGGCCTTTTCCGGCTCGCATCAGGACGCCATCAAAAAGGGCTTCGCCGCCCTGGAACGGGCCAACAGCCCGGTCTGGGAAGTGCCGTATCTGCCGATCGACCCGGCCGATCTCGGCCGCAGCTACGAGACGGTGGTGCGGATCAACAGCCAGTCCGGCAAGGGCGGCATCGCCTATATCCTCGAACGCTCCTTCGGCGTCTCGCTGCCGCGCTCGGTCCAGGTCGAGTTCAGCCAGCAAGTGCAGCAAATCGCCGACGAAACCGAAGAGGAGCTGGCGCCGGGCCGCATCTGGGAGGCGTTCGAAACCGCCTATCTGAAGGCGTGCACGCCGCTGGAGTTCATCTCGGACACCACCCGCCCCGATCCCCATGCAACGGAGATGCGCATCATCTCCGCGACATTGCGTGAAAACGGCGTCGAGAAAACCATCTCGGGGCGCGGCAACGGGCCGATCGACGCCTATGTGAACGCGCTGCGGCAAGCCTATGGCATCGCTCTTTCGCTGACCGACTTTCATGAACATGCCGTTGGCAAGGGCGCCGACGCCACCGCGGCCGCTTTCGTGCAAATGGCGCGCCCGGACGGCAGCACCGTTCACGGCGCCGGCATGGACCCGGATATCGTCTCCGCCTCTCTCAAGGCGGTGACCAGCGCCGTCAACCGGGCAGGCGGTTTCGCGCGCTCATGACGGCGAATAGGCGAGGCTGGGCGCCAGCCAGCGTTCAACCTCCGCCTGGCCCATGCCCTTGCGCCGGGCGTAGTCGCCGACCTGGTCCCGGTCGATCCGTCCGACACCGAAATAGCGCGCTTCGGGATGGGCGAAATAGAGGCCCGCAACAGACGCCGCCGGAGTCATCGCGCAGCTTTCGGTAAGCCCCATGCCGGCATGGGGCCCGGCCTCCAGAAGCCGGAACAACGTGCGTTTCTCCGTATGGTCGGGGCAGGCCGGATAGCCCGGCGCCGGGCGGATGCCGCAATAGGCCTCGGCGATCAATTCGTCATTGGCCAGTCTCTCGCCGGGCGCATAGCCCCAGAATTCGCGGCGCACACGCTCATGCAGGCGCTCGGCGAAGGCTTCCGCCAGACGGTCGCCAAGCGCCTTCGCCATGATGGCGCTGTAGTCGTCCCGGTCGGCCTCGAAGGCCCGCGCCCGGACCTCGATGCCGTCCCCGGCGGTGACGGCGAAGGCGCCGATATAGTCGGGCGTCCCCGGCGGCGCGACGAAATCGGCAAGCGCCAGATTGGGGCGCCCGGAGCGGCCGCGCTGCATCTGCTGGCGAAGCGTGTGGAAGGTGGCGAGACGGCTGCGGCGGCTGTCATCGGCGAATACGGCGATGTCGTCGTCTCCGTCCCGGTTCGCCGGCCAAAGGCCGGCGACGGCGCGCGGCCGCGTCCAGGCTTCGGACACCAGCCGCTTCAGCATCGCCTGCGCGTCGGCATACAGGCTGCGCGCTGCCGCGCCGACCTTGCCGTCTTCCAGAATATCGGGGAACCGTCCGGCGATCTCCCAGGCAGCGAAAAACGGCTGCCAGTCAATATAGGGCACGAGTTCGGCGAGGTCGTAATCGTCAAAGACCCGCAGCCCGCAGGTCGCCGGCGCGGGAGGCGCATAAACGCTCCAGTCGGTCTTCAGGCGGTTGGCGCGCGCTTCCTCCAGGGTGGCGCGCGCGCGCCGGCCGCCGGCGCTCCCATGCGATTCGCGCAGGCGGTCGTAATCGGCGCGGACTTCGCCGGCATAGGCTGTCCGGCGCTCCGGCGACATCAGCGCCGCGACCACGCTGACGGCCCTCGACGCATCCGTGACATGCACAAGCGGTCCGTCATAGTTCGGCGCGATGCGCACGGCCGTATGCGCCTTGCTGGTCGTCGCCCCGCCGATCAGCAGCGGCAGTTCGAAGCCCTCGCGCGTCAACTCGGCCGCGACGAAGCACATTTCGTCCAGGCTCGGCGTGATCAGCCCGGAAAGCCCGACGATATCGACGTTCTCGCGGCGCGCCGTCTCCAGGATCCGGGCGGCGGGCGTCATAACGCCGAGGTCAACAATCTCGTAATTGTTGCACTGCAATACGACGCCGACAATGTTCTTGCCGATGTCATGAACATCGCCCTTGACGGTCGCAAGCAGCACCTTGCCGGCGGAGGAGGGGCCGCCGCCGGTTTTCTCGGCTTCCAGAAACGGGGTCAGCCAGGCGACGGCGCGCTTCATCACCCGTGCGCTCTTAACGACTTGCGGGAGGAACATCTTGCCTGCGGCGAAGAGGTCGCCGACATGGTTCATCCCGGCCATCAGCGGCCCCTCGATCACGGCCAGCGGCCGGCCGAGCGCGAGCCGGGCTTCTTCCGCGTCCTCTTCCACCCACTCGGCGATCCCCTGCGTGAGCGCGTGGGCGAGGCGCTCCTCAACCGGGAGGCTGCGCCAGGAGAGGTCGGCGGCGGCCTCCTGCGACCGGCCCCTGTAGCGTTCGGCCAGCGCGACCAGGCGCTCGGTGGCGCCGGGGCTGCGGTTCAGCAGCACATCCTCGACCGCTTCGCGCAAACGCTCCGGAATATCCTCGTAAACCGGCAGCCGGCCCGCATTGACGATCGCCATGTCGAGCCCGGCCGGGATGGCGTGATAGAGGAACGCCGCGTGCATGGCCTCGCGCACGGTATCGTTGCCGCGAAAGGCGAAGGAGACATTGGAGAGCCCGCCCGAAACCTTGGCATGGGGCAGGTTCGCCTTGATTCTCCGGGCCGCCTCGAAAAACGCGACGGCATAATCGTCATGCTCCTCGATCCCGGTCGCCACAGCGAAGATATTGGGGTCGAAGATGATGTCCTCCGGCGGGAAGTCCAGCCTGTCCACCAGCAAGCGGTAGCTGCGCTCGCAAATCCGGAACTTGCGCTCCGCGGTTTCGGCCTGGCCTTCCTCGTCGAAGGCCATGACGACCGCCGCAGCGCCGTAGCGGCGGATACGGCGGGCCTGGTCCAGAAAGGGCGCCTCGCCCTCCTTCAGGCTGATCGAGTTGACGATCGCCTTGCCCTGCACGCATTTCAGCCCCGCCTCGATCACCGACCATTTCGACGAGTCGATCATCAGCGGCACACGCGCAATGTCCGGCTCGCCGGCGATCATGTTGAGGAACACGGTCATCGCGTGCTCGCTGTCGAGCATGCCCTCGTCCATATTGACGTCGAGGATCTGGGCGCCGTTCTCGACCTGCCGGCGGGCGACATCGAGCGCGGCCTCGTAATCCTCCGCCTCGATCAGGCGGCGGAAGACCGCCGACCCGGTGACATTGGTGCGCTCCCCGATATTGATGAAGCGGGCGCTTGCGCGCGCGGGCCCGTCGCTCATGCCGCGGCGACGAAGGGTTCGAGCCCGGCAAGGCGCATACGCCGCTCGATGGCGGGCGGCTTGCGCGGCGGCACGCCTTCCACCGCCTGCGCGATGGCCGCAATATGCGCGGGCGTGGTGCCGCAACAGCCTCCGACCAGATTGACCAGCCCGTCCCGCGCCCAGGCGCCCAGATGGCCTGCGGTTTCCTCCGGCGTCTCGTCGTAACCGCCGAAGGCGTTGGGCAAGCCGGCATTGGGGTAGGCGGAGATAAGGGTGTCAGCCGCGCGCGCCATCTCCGCGAGGAAGCCGCGCATCTGCTCGGCGCCAAGCGCGCAATTGAGGCCGACGGCGAAGGGCGCCGCATGGCGCACGGAATACCAGAAAGCCTCCGGCGTCTGGCCCGAAAGCGTGCGCCCGGAGAGGTCGGTGACTGTGCCGGAAACGATCACCGGCAGGCGCAGGCCGCGAGCCTCGAACACATCCTCGACAGCATGGAGCGCCGCCTTGGCGTTCAGCGTGTCGAAGACCGTCTCAACCATCAGCAGGTCCGCGCCGCCGTCGATCAACCCCTCCGCAGCTTCCCGATAGGCGGCGCAGAGCGTGTCGAAATCGACATTGCGCGCCGCCGGATCCTCGACATCGGGGGAGATCGAGGCTGTGCGGTTGGTCGGCCCGATAGCGCCGGCAACCCAGCGCCGGCGTCCGTCCCGGCGCCCGTCCGCCGCAGCGCGCGCAATCCTGGCGGCCGCCTCGTTGATCTCGCGGGCCAGGCCCTCCATGCCGTAATCGGCGAGGCTTATCCGGTTGGCGTTGAAGCTGTTGGTCTCGAGGATGTCGGCGCCCGCTTCCAGGAAGGCGTCATGCACCTCCGCCACCGCATCCGGAAGTGTCAGGTTCAACAGGTCGTTATTGCCCTTCAGGTCCCGGCGCCAGTCGGCGAAGCGCGCACCCCGGAAGTCGGCCTCTTCCAGGCCGAGCCGCTGGAGCATGGTGCCCATTGCGCCGTCGAGAATGAGGATGCGTTCTCCGGCGGCCGCCGCCAGCGCCGCTCCGCTGTCTTTCGCCATTGCCCCGATACCGTCCGCCGGCCCGTCATGCGCCGCCGGGCAGAGATATAGCGATTTTGCTGCGCTGCGCAAACCGGCGCCCCGGTTCAGAACATGCCGGCCGGTCCCGGCCGGCATCTGAATGCAGTGAAGCCGCCCGCAGCAGCCCGGCGCCGCCGCACTGCGTTACACCAGTTCGCTCAAGGCGGCCATGGAAGGGGGAGGGGAGGGTCAACGGGAAAAAGGCCAGAGCGCGAAAAAAGTCAACGCCTGTTGTATTATTGCAACAGGTGGATGATGCGGCAATTTGCCGGGATTCGCAAGGCTGCGCCCCGACTTGCGGCCCTGAATGCAAATACGGGCGGGTGGGAATGTTGCGAATTTACAGGCCGGTTCCGTAACGCCACACTCCCTGCTGCCCGATACGGAGTCCGCCTATGCAGATGAAGAAATGGCAAGAAGACGAATGGTGGGTCCTCTCCCGAAAATTCGTCGAGCACTGCAAGCTGCCGAACGGATCGAAGGTTGTGCTGCGAAGCGCACGCTCCGGCCGGGTGGTGCGCCGCGACCGCGTCTTCAAATACCGCCCCTTCGAGGAGGAAGCGCAGGAGGACTGGACCGCCGCCCGGCTGCTCGACACGCTGGAGGCAAGCCTGACAGCAGACCTGCGCCTGCGCCGCATCGACCTCGAACTGGTCGGCCCCAACGGCGAGACCCCGGACGGCGGCGAGACGCTTGCGGCGCTGCGCCGATGGCCGCCCCGGAAGGCAGTTTCCGCAACCGAGTTGCGGCGGCTTCACGAGGCCACCGTCGAGGAAGTTGCAAGCCTCACGGAGAGGAACATGAAGGCCGTCGAGGCCCGCCGCGAGCCGAACGCGGTTTGCACCGGCTATCTGCTCGCGCTTGTACGCCGTTTCGGCAGGGCGGAGGTCGAGGCGGCCCTCAACGCGCTGCCGGCGGCCCAGCTTTCCTGAGCGCCGGCGCCGCGCCTCACAAGGGGCCGCGGGCGCGGAGCGCGGCTGTCAGCGTGCCGTCGTCCAGATAGTCGAGTGCGCCGCCAACCGGCACTCCGCGGGCCAGCCGTGTGACGGACACGCCACACTCACGCAGGCGTTCGGCAAGATAATGCGCGGTGGTCTGCCCCTCCACAGTCGCGCCAGTGGCCAGCACCACTTCCGTGATTCCCGGAGCGCCCGCGCGTGCAACGAGCGCGGCGACGCCCAGCTCCTCCGGCCCCACGCCGTCCAGCGCCGAGAGAACGCCGCCCAGCACATGGTAGCGGCCCCGGAATGCGCCGGTCCGCTCCAGCGCCCAGAGGTCGGAAACATCCTCGACGACGCAAAGCGCTGACGGATCGCGCGACGGGTCGGCGCAGACAGCGCAAGGGTCGCTCGTGTCAAGATTGCGGCACTCGGAGCAGGGCGCGATGGAGGCCGACGCCGCTTCCATGGCGCGGGCAAGCGGCGTCAGCAGCCCTTCGCGCCGCTTGATGAGATGGAGCGCGGCGCGGCGCGCCGAGCGCGGCCCCAGGCCCGGCAGCCGCGCGAGCAGGCGGATCAGCGTCTCCAGGTCGCCGGGCGCCGCCATGTCAGAATGGTAGCTTGAAACCGGGCGGCAATTCCAGCCCTCCGGAAAGCCGGCGCATTTCCTCGCGCGCATGGGCCTCGGCCTTGCCCTTGGCGTCGTTGAAGCCGGCGGTAATCAGATCTTCCAGCACCTCGGCCTCGGCGGGGTCGATCAGGCTTGGGTCGATCCGGAGGCCAAGCAGTTCGCCCTTGGCGTTCATCCGCACCTCAACCATGCCGGCCGCCGCCTGCCCGACGACCTCGCGCTCGGCCAGCGCCTCCTGCATCGCAGCCATTTTCTGCTGCATTTCCTGGGCCTGCTTCATCATGCCGGCGAGGTTTTTCATCGGTCGTCATCCTGTTCTTCGGGGGCTTCGGGCAGCGATTCGCCCGGTTGGATCGGGCGTATATCGGCGATAACGGCGTCGGGAAAGATCTCAAGCGTCCGCTGCGCAAGCGGATGCCGCCTTGCGCGCTCGAGCAGGTCGCGCCGGATATCCTCGTATTGCTCAGCGAGAGTGGCGCCGCCGCCCTCCTCGACCGCGGTCACTTCCCACGGCGCACCCGTCCAGAGGGTGAGGCGCTCGGCCACAGCGCCGGGCAGGGAGGAAGGCGCATTGGCGCCGAGCCGCAGCGCGATATGCCCCTGCTCGAACGACACCGGATGCGTGTCGTGAACCAGATGGGAGTAAAGCCGCGCTTCCCGGCGCTCGCGAAACAGCGCCGCCGCTGCATCGAAATCCGCGATTTCGGGCGGCGCAGCCGCAGGCGGCGCCGACTCGTCGGCCAGTCCGACGGCGGGCGGCGGCGTGCAGGGCAGCGCGGCAGGTTCTTCGGCCGCAGCGGGTGCGCCGGCATTCGCGGAGGGCGGCAGGGAGTCCGGGGCCGGTTCCGGCAGCGGCGCCAGGGCAGGGGCCGGCAGCGGGGCGGCAGCGGGTGCCGGGGCAGGGGCCGGCAGCGGGGCGGCAGCGGGTGCCGGCGCGCCGGACCGGAGCTGCCCGATTGCTTCCGCCGGTGTCGGCAGGCTGGCGGCATAGGCGATGCGCATCAGCAGCATCTCGAAGGCGGGCTTTGCAGCCGGGGCGGTGTTCACTTCCTGGATGCCCTTCAGCAGCAATTGCCAGACCCGCGCCAGCGCCGGCATGGACAGCGCCTCGGCCAGCCTGCGGCCGCGCACCCGCTCGGCTTCCGGCAGCGCGGCGTCTTCCGCCCCGGACGGCACGACCCTGGCACGGGTCAACCAGTGCACCAGTTCCGCCATATCCTGGAGCACGAGGCCCGGATCGGCCCCGGCCTGATACATGGTGTCAAAGCGGGAGAGGGCTGCGGCCGGCTCGCCGCGCATCAACGCCTCGAACAGGTCGTAAGTGTCCAGCCGGTCGGCCAGCCCCAGCATCTCGTTCACGGCGGCGGCGGCGACCTTGCCCCCCGCGGCCTCGGCGATGGCCTGGTCCAGCATGGAAAGGCCGTCGCGCACCGAGCCGTCGGCCGCACGCGCGATCCGCGCCAGCGCCTCCGGCTCGATTTCCGCCCCCTCCCTGGCGGCGACGGCGGCGAAATGCATCTCCAGCATCCCGACCGGAACACGCCGCAGATCGAACCGCTGGCAGCGCGACAACACCGTCACCGGCACCTTGCGGATCTCCGTGGTCGCGAAGACGAATTTCACATGGCCCGGCGGCTCCTCAAGCGTCTTCAACAGAGCGTTGAACGCATTGCGCGACAGCATATGCACTTCGTCGATGATATAGACCTTGAAGCGCGCCGAAACCGGCCGATAGCGCACCGCCTCGATAATCTCGCGCACATCGTCCACCCTGGTATGCGAGGCGGCGTCCATTTCGATGATATCGACATGGCGGTCGGCGGCAATGGCCGTGCAGGCATCGCAGACCCCGCAGGGTTCTTCCGCGGGCGCGTCGCGTTCGCCGTCCGGGCCGAGGCAATTGAGAGCGCGAGCCAGAATCCGCGCTGTTGTCGTCTTGCCGACTCCCCTGACCCCGGTGAACATGAAGGCGTGGGCGATCCGGCCGGCCCGGATTGCATTGGTGAGGATGCGCACCAGCGCTTCCTGGCCGATCAGGTCGCCGAAGGCGGCGGGCCGGTATTTCCGGGCCAGCACCCGGTAGGCGGCAGGGATCTCGCTCATTGCCGGCAGTGTAACCCATCGGCCGGCGCTCATGGGAACGCGTGAACCTGTCGGGAGGGGGCAGAGGCCGGCAGGCGACCCGGACCGGAAACTCGTTACGGCTGCTTCCTTCCGGACCTGACCGGGTTGGCGAGGGGTCCGCCCGCCGCCGGCCTCCAGGGCAGTCTATAGCAGCGCCGGGCGGCTCATGCCAGCGAGAAGAATGCCTGCAGCCGCTGCGCCACCGCCTCCGGCATCTCCTCCGGCAGGAAATGCCCGCAAGGCAGGCCCTCGCCCTCGACACGATCCGCCCAGAGACGCCAGATTTCCAGCACTGAATCGCGCTTGTGCGGGCGCCCGGCCGCACCCCAGAGCGCCAGCAGCGGCGCGGCGATGCGCCGCCCCGCCTCGCGGTCGGCGGCGTCAAGGTCGCAGTCGATGCTGGCGCCGGCGCGGTAGTCGTCGCAGGTCGCGCGGATCGTTTCCGGGTCGCGAAAGGCGGCCAGATAGTCCGCCATGGCGGCGTCGGCGAAGCAGGCGGCCCCCGACCAGCGCCGCAGCAGGGCCTGAAGAAACCAGTCCGGATCGCGCCCGATCATCGTTTCCGGCCAGGGCGGCGGCTGGGCGAGAAAATACCAGTGGAAGGCGTCCAGACCGCCGGTCCGTCCGAGGCGCTCGAACTGCTCCAGGGTCGGCACGATGTCGAGCACGGCAAGGCGGTCGACCGAGGCAGGAGAGTCGAGCGCCAGCCGGTAGGCGACGCGCCCGCCCCGGTCATGCCCGGCGAGATGGAAACGCGCATGGCCGAGGCGTTCCATGACGCGCACCATGTCGGCGGCCATGGCGCGCTTGGAATAGGCATGGTTCTCCGGGTCGTTCGCCGGCTTGCTGCTCCGGCCGTAGCCGCGCATATCCGGGCAAACGACGGTGAAACGCCCGGCGAGCCGGGCCGCCACGTCATGCCAGATGGCATGGGTCTGCGGGTAGCCGTGCAGCAACAGCAGCGGCGGGCCGACGCCGCCAATGCGCAGGTAAATCGACGCTCCGTCGCCCTCGACGCGCCGTTCCTCAAAGCCCTCGAACATCAGCCCTGCAAGGGAAAGCATGGAGAATGGTGGGTCCGACAAGACTTGAACTTGTGACCTCCGCCATGTCAAGACGGCGCTCTAACCAACTGAGCTACGGACCCCCAAAGAGGGCGGCACCCTAGCCGCATCCGCCCACCCGCGCAAGCGCGGCGGACACCCGCCGCGGGGCGGCCGAATTACCGCATGGCGGCCCCGGTTCCGCGCTCTATGCTGCTTCCATGCGTCTGGACCGCCTCACCTGGCCCGAAGTCGGGGCCTATCTCGAA
Source organism: Alphaproteobacteria bacterium (assembly GCA_965200785.1). Lineage (GTDB taxonomy): Bacteria > Pseudomonadota > Alphaproteobacteria > Bin95 > Bin95 > Bin95. The sequence goes on from CBDAVA010000003.1 coordinate 1,438,778, forward strand.
CGGGCGAACGGCATTCTGCTGCCGGTCGGCTCCACGGAACAGCACGGGCCGAACGGGCCGCTCGGCACGGACGCCCTGTGCCCCGAAGCGGTGGCGGAAGCTGCGGCGGAGCGTCTCGGCGTGCTCGTGGCGCCCACGCTTGCGCTCGGCGTGGCGCCGTATCACATGGCCTTTCCGGGCACGATCACACTTGCGCCCGAGACCTTTTCGGCAGTGCTGCGGGAGACAGCAACCTCCCTTGCCCGGCACGGTTTCGCCCGTCTCTATGTGCTGAACGGCCATGGCGGCAACATCCCGTTCATCCGCCGCCTGCTCGAAAGCCTGGAGGCCCCGCATTGCCGGATGCACAACTGGTTCGCCGGGCCGCGCGTGCGTGCGCTCGCCAGGGAGCTTTACGGCAAGGCGGAAGGCATGCACGCCACGCCGTCGGAGATCGCACTCGCCTGGCATGTCGCGCCGGAGACCCGGCGAGAAGGGGTCGTCATGCAGCCGGAACGCGCACCCGGCGGTTTCGAGAAAGAGCCGGACGCCTTCCGGGCGCGCTTCCCCGACGGCCGCATCGGCTCCGACGCCTCGCTGGCCCGCGCTGTGGACGGTGCGCGCCTGCTGGAAGCCGCCGTCGAGGATGTCGTCGAGGACTACCGCGCCTTCACCGGCTAACGATCCCCGCCGCCGCCAGAGACTCGATCTCCCCGTCTCCGAAACCCGCCTCCGCCAGGATTTCCGCCGTGTGCTCGCCGACACCCGGCGGCTGGTGGCGCAGGCCGAAATCATGGGCGCCGATTTCCACCGGCAGGCGCGGCAGGCGTGTGGCCGGGCCGCCGGGAAGCTGCACGTCCATCAGGCGGCCTTCATGGTTCAGCTGCGGGTCGTCGAACAGGTCCACCGGTTTTGCCACAGGCGAGAAGGGCACGCCGATGGCTTCCAGGAGCGCCGACATTTCGGCGCGCGTCCGGGTCTTGACGATCTCCGCAATGCGGGCGGCGATCCGGTCCCCCTGCACCACGCGGCCCTCATTGGTGGCGTTGCGCGGGTCTGCCAGTTCGTCCGCCCAGCCGAAATGCTCGCACCATGCGCGCCAGTGATTGTCGCTGGTGATGCCGATAAAGACCTGCTCGCCGTCTCCGGTCGCGAAGGTTTCGTATATCGCCCAGGCCCGGGCGCGCGACGGCATGGGCTGCGGTTCGCGCCCGGTCGCGCTGATGCCGGCCATGTGCTGCGACATGAGAAACGCCGTCGATTCGAACAGCGCCGACTTTACGAACTGGCCCTTTCCGGTTGTTTCGCGCTCCTTCAGCGCGCAGAGGATGCCGATGACGGCGTAGCTGCCGCCCATGATGTCGATGACCGAGGTGCCGGCCCGCAGCGGCCGCCCCGGCGGGCCGGTCATGTAGGAAAGGCCGGCCATGAACTGCACGACCTCGTCAAGCGCGGGCCGGTTTTCATAGGGGCCGGAAAGGAAGCCCTTGAGCGAGGCGAAAATCAGCCCCGGATTGGCCTCGCGCAAGACCTCCCAGCCGCAGCCCAGCCGGTCCATGGTGCCGGGGGCATAGTTCTCGACCACCACATCGGCGCCGGCGGCGAGCCGGTGAACGACTTCCCGGCCCCGGTCCGATTTGAGATTGACGGCAAGCGAGCGCTTGTTGCGGTTGAAACCGCCGAAGAAACCGGCGGCGAAGCCGGGCAGGCGCCGGGTCTTGTCGCCGTCCGGCGCGGGCTCGATCTTGATGACATCGGCGCCGAGATCGGCCAGCACGAGGCCGCAGCTCGGCCCCATGATCGTCTGGCAGAACTCCAGCGCCCGGATGCCGGCAAGCGGGAGCGGGGGCGTATCGGTCATGGTGTTGCGGTGCATCGTTTCGGGGAATCGGTGTGCGACTATGGGCCATCCGCCCCGCATTCGCGACCGTTCATCGCTCCCGGCCCCTCCGCTGCGCTCCGGCCGTGCCGCTTACTTGCCGGCCGCGCCGTCGGCCGCGGTGACCGGGCGGCGCACGAACAGCAGCAGGGGGATGCAGACAAAAGCGGTGGCGGCGAAGAAATAGAAGGCGTTGACATAGCCGATCATCTGCGCCTGACGGCCGATCTCGCGGATCAGCACCGCCATGCCCGGCCCGCCCTCCAGGCTCCACGGCCCTTCCGACGCGGCCTGCCCGAGCGCAGCGTTGTAGGGCGTCGCAAAGCCCGACAGTTCCGAATAGCTCACCTTGGCCGTGTGGATCACCAGGGCCACCGACAGCGAGATGTGAATGGATGAGCCGATATTGCGCATCAGGTGGAAGACCGCCGTGCCTTCGGTCATGTCCCTCGGCGCAAGCGTCCAGAAGGTTGCGATGGACAGCGGCACCCAGATCAACCCGACGCCGAAGCCCTGCAGCATGGAGGTCCAGGCGACGCCGAAGGTGGTCAGGTTGAGATCGAACTGCGCCATGGCGAGCCCGGAGATGCCTTGCGTGACGAAACCGGCGAGCAACAGCAGGCGCGGGTCGATCCGCTGGCCGTAGAGCATGATGAAGAAGAAGCCGCAAAGCGTGCCGAAGCCGCGCACCGCCAGCAGGAACCCGATGATGCCGTCCGGATAGCCTCGTAAACCCTGCAGCAGGGACGGAAACAGCACCATGGGCGTGAAGTTCAACAGGCCGAACACGAAGGTGAGCGTCAGCCCGAGAACGAAATTACGGTTGGTGAGGATGCGCGGCTGCAGGAAGGGCCGCTCGGCCGTGAAGATATGGGCGACAAAGATATAGAACGCCAGGCAGGCGACGAACGCCTCCAGAATGATCTCATTGTGGTTGAACCATCCAAGCCGTTCGCCCCGGTCGAGCATCAGTTGCAGCGCGGCGATGGCCAGCGACAGCGCGATGAAGCCGGTCCAGTCCAGGGTCGTCGGGTGGCGTTGTGCGCGGCGGCGCACGAAAGCCGCGGCGCACAGGAAGGCGACCGATCCGACCGGCACGAGCAGAAAGAAGATCCATCGCCAGTTATAGAGCTCGGTGACATAGCCGCCGAGCGTCGGCGCGATGATGGGGCCGATGGTGACGCCGATGCCCCAGATCGAAAGCGCCGTGCCGTGGCGCTCGCGCGGGAAGATCGTCATCACGATGGCCTGGCTGACCGGGACCAGCGGCGCACCCGCAAGGCCTTGCAGGATACGGAAGAAGACCAGTTGCTCCAGACTCTCGGCCAGCCCGCAACCGGCGGAAACCGCGGTGAAGAGCGCAATGCCCCAAACCATGACATTGCGCCGCCCGACCTTCTCGGCCAGCCATCCGGTGGCCGGAGTCGCAACCGCGGTCGCGATGATGTTGAAGGTGACGACCCAGGCGATTTCGTCCTGCGTGGCGCCGAAGGTTCCCTGCATCTTGGGCAGCGCAACATTGGCGATTGTCACCGTCATCGCATAGAGCGTGGTGGCGAGCGTGACGGTTAGCAGCGTCAGCCAACGCTGAAGCTCGGTATATTCCGGCTGGGCGGTCGCAGTATCGGTATCGGACATGGGCGCCGGCGGCTTATACGCCCTGCGCCCGGCGCGCGCTATGCTGCCGGCGGAAGGAGCGGCGATGACCCCGGAATACGAGATCTACGGCTTGCGCTACGGCCGCCAGGGCCTGCAGCCCGAAAGCGAACTTTATGTCGACGGCGACCCCGCGAAGCGGGTGCCGGGCCTCGACTTCTATTTCTGGGTCGTCCGCGGCGGCGGGCGGGTCTGGGTGGTTGATTGCGGCTATGCGGTGCGCGTGGGCGACCGGCTGGGGCATGACACGCTTTACGAACCGGCGGACGGGCTGCGCCGGCTCGGCATCGACCCGGCGACGGTCTCGGATGTCGTCATCACGCACTGCCATTACGATCATGTCGGCAATCTGGAAGACTTCCCGCAGGCGGTGTTCCATATCCAGGACCGGGAAATGCTGACCGTGACCGGGCGCGATGTGACCCATCCGGCGCTGAAGATGTTTGGCAAGCGCAACACGCTCACTCTTGTCGGCCTGAACTATGACGGGCGCGTTCGCTTCCATGACGGCGACACCATGCTTGCGCCCGGCCTGTCGCAGATTCTGGTCGGCGGCCATTCGCGCGGCCAGATCGCGCTCGAGGTGGAAACCCGGCGCGGGCGGGTGATCCTCGCTTCGGATGCCGTGCATCTCTATGACGAGATGGAGCAGCTGCGCCCCTTTCGCGTCTTCTACGACCTTCGCGAGATGCTGGAAGGCTACCGGGTGCTGCAGGCCCGGGCGCCCTCCCGCGACTTCCTGATACCCGGGCATGACCCGGAGCTTGTCCGGCGCTACCCCGCCGCCGCCCCGGAGCTTGCGGGCGAGGTGCTGCGCTTCGACCTGGAGCCGGCGCCGCCATGATCGTCGAACGCCGCGGAAGCTGGGAGGCGGTGCGGGCGGCTTTCCGCTGGCGGTTGCCGGCCCGCTACAACATCGCCGAACATGCCTGTGAGCGCCATGTCGGCAGCGCGCGCCCGGCCCTGATCTGCCCGGATCCCGCAGGCGGGGAGGCGCGCCTCTGGTCGTTTCTCGAGCTTTCCAGGCTCTCCAACCGGCTTGCCAATGCGCTGGCCGCCGCGGGCGTTGCGCGCGGAGACCGGGTGGCGGTGCTGCGGGGCCAGGAGGTCGAGACCGGGATCGCGCATCTTGCCGCCTACAAGCTGGGGGCGGTCGCTCTGCCCTTGTTCACGCTGTTCGGCGAAGAGGCGCTGGAATACAGGCTGCGTCATTCCGGCGCAAAGGCGCTCATTACCGACGCCCGGGGGCGCGAGCAGGCCGCGGCGCTCGACCTGCCGGCGCTCTCCCTGGTGATTGCGGAGGACTTCTGGAGCGTGCTGGAGCGCGCCTCGGACCGCCTTGAGACGGCGGCGACCGGCCCCGACGACCCGGCGCTGCTGATCTATACCTCCGGCACAACCGGGCCGCCCAAGGGCGCGCTGCACGGCCACCGGGTGCTGCCGGGTCATCTGCCGGGCGTGGCTTTGCCGCATGAATTCTTCCCGCAGCCCGGAGACCTGTTCTGGACGCCGGCGGACTGGGCCTGGGCGGGCGGACTGCTGGATGTGCTGCTGCCGGCCTGGGCGGCAGGCGTGCCGGTGCTGGCAAGCCGCCCCGGCAAGTTCGACCCCGAAGAGGCGTTCCGGCTGATCGCCCGCCATGGCGTGCGCAACGCCTTCCTGCCTCCGACAGCGCTCAAGATGATGCGCCAGGCGCCGGAGACCGCCCGGCGCACGCCCGGCCTCGCCATGCGCAGCATCGGCAGCGGCGGCGAGAGCCTGGGCGAGGAATTGCTCGGCTGGGGGCAGGAGACCTTCGGGTTGACGATCAACGAGTTCTACGGGCAGACGGAGTGCAACCTGGTGGTGGGCAATTGCGCCGGCCTGTTCCCTGTCCGGCCGGGCTGGCTCGGGAGGGCTGTTCCAGGACATGAAGTGGCGGTGCTCGACGGCGCCGGCAATCCGCTGCCGCCGGGCGAGGCCGGAGAAATCGCCGTCCGCCGTCCGGACCCGGTGATGTTTCTCGGCTACTGGCAGGACCCTGAAGCGACGGCCGCCAAGTTCAACGGCGACTGGCTGCTGACCGGCGATCTGGGCGTGCAGGACGAGGACGGCGCCTTCCGTTTCGTCGGGCGCGAAGACGATGTGATCGCCTCTGCCGGCTACCGCATCGGCCCGGGCGAGATCGAGGAGTGCCTGATGGGCCATCCGGCGGTCGCCATGGCGGCGGCGGTCGGCGCGCCGGACCCGGTGCGCGGCGACATTGTGAAGGCGTTTGTGGTGCTGCGCGAGACCGAGACGCCGTCGGCGGCCCTGGAAGCGGCGCTGCGCAACCATGTCCGCAATCGGCTGTCGGCGCATGAATATCCCCGCGCCATCGAGTTCGTAGCGGCGCTGCCGATGACCGCCACCGGCAAGATCCGCCGCCGCGACCTGCGCCAGCAGGAGCGCAGGAAAGCAGGCTTGGCATGAGCACCCTTCGCGGCATGCGCGTCATCGGTCTCAGCCGGATACTGCCGGGGTGCTGCCGCGCACAGAGCCTCGCTGCCGCAGTGCGGATATTGTCAAGATCGCGGTGCCGGAAGGCGCTATAAACCGCAACTTTCCGATGGCCGTGGGGCCGGGACAGAGCATGAGCGGCAGGGAGCCGGATATGGGGCTGATGGCTGGGGCAGGTGCGGGGGCGGGGGAGGCGCGGACGCTGGCGCTGGTCGGCGCCGGCCATTTCCTCAGCCATTTCTATGCGCTCACGCTGCCGCCGCTGTTCCTGTTCTTCCGCGAGGATTTCGGCGTCAGCTATGCCCTGCTGGGGGCGCTGGTCACCGGCTATGCCGTGATTGGCGGCGTGCTGCAGGCGCCGGTCGGGCTTGCGGTGGACCGCTGGGGCGCGCGGCCGGTGCTGCTCGCGGGCCTCACGCTCAACGCCGCCGCCATCGCCGCCATCGGGCTTGCCTCCAGCTATTGGGTGCTGGCGCTGCTCGCCATAGCGGCAGGCATCGGCAACAGTGTCTTCCATCCCGCCGACTATGCGGTGCTGGCGGCGCGCATCCGCGAGCGGCGGCTGCCGCGCGCCTACAGCCTGCACACCTTTCTCGGCTTCTTCGGCACCGCCGTGGCGCCGGCCACCATGGCCGCGCTGGCGGCCTGGGCCGGCTGGCGAAGCGCGGTCGCATTTGTCGGCGCCGTCGGCATCGCGACCGTGCTGGTCATGGCGATGAGTGGCGCGGCGGTCGCCTCCCCGCCGCGCCCCAGGGGCGCCGACGCCGCGGCCTCCGCCCACCGCCTGACCCTGCCGATCCTGTTGTTTTTCGGCTTCTTCGCAGCCTATGGCATGGCCAGCGGCGGCATCATGTCCTTTACCGTCATCGGCCTTGGCAAGCTCTACGGCCTCGATCCGGCGGCCGCCGGCGCGGTGCTGACAACGGCCCTGCTGGCGCTCGCCTTCGGCATTCTCGCCGGCGGCGAGGCGCCCGACCGCGAGGGGCTGCAATTGCGCCTTACCGGCGCGGCGCTGATCGGCGGCGGCGTGCTGCTGGCGCTGGCCGGCCTCGTCGATGCGGGCGCCGTGGGCCTGGCGGCGCTGACGGGCGCGGCCGGCTTCGCGATGGGCGTCGTGCTGCCGGCGCGCGACCTGATGCTGAAGCGGATTACGCCGCCCGGCAGCACCGGGCGGGTGATCGGCTTCGTCTTCGTGGGCCTGTCGGTCGGCGGCGGCCTCTCGCCGCTGCTGTTCGGATGGATCATGGACCGCGACCTGCCGGCGCTGCTGTTCATCGGCAGCGGGGCGTTCCTCGTCCTAGCGTTTCTGTGCTCCTGGGGCGCGGTGGCCGCTGCGCGGCGCCGGGCGGTCTGAGGCCGCCGGCACAAAAAGGAAGGGGCCGCCGCGCCATGCGCGACGGCCCCCGGGATCCGCAGCTATAGGCCGCCGCCGGACCGGTCAGCTAAACCACCAGCGCTCGATGATCCGCGCTGAATCGAGCGCCCAGACATTGCCGAGATGCTCGCCATGCGCCAGCTTCTTGGACTTGGCGTCGATCCAGTTGGCATACATCGGCACGGCGACGCCGCCTCGTCGCGGACGATGACCTGCATCTCGTAATAGAGTTCGCGGCGCCGCGCATCGTCGCGCTCGGTCCGCGCCTCGGCCAGCAGCATGTTGAAGCGCTCATGCTCCCAATAGCTGTCGTTCCACGGCTTGCCGGCGGCATAGGCCGTCGCGAACATCAGGTCTTCGGTTGCGCGGCCGGACCAGAAGCAGGCGCAAAACGGCTTCTTCATCCAGACATTGGACCAATAACCGTCCGCCGGCTCCTTGATGACATTGATGCTGACGCCGCCGGCGCGCGCCGATTCCTGGAACAGCTGCGAGGCATCCACCGCCCCGGCAAAAGCGGCGTCGGAGGCGGAGAGGTCAAGCTGCAAGCTGTCCACCCCGGCCTTTTTCAGCAGATGCTTCGCCTTGTCGGGGTCGTAAACCCGCTGTTCCAGATCGGCGTGGTAGAAGCGGTTTGCCGGCCCGATCGGGTGGTCGTTGCCGACCTTGCCATGTCCGAGCAGGATCTTGCGGACCAGTTCCTCGCGGTCGAACAGCAGCTTCAGCGCAAGGCGCACATCATTGCTGTCGAACGGGGCGGCGTTGGTAATCATCGGGAAGGTGTAGTGCTGGTTGCCTGTCACCTCCGACACTTCCACGCCCGGATTGCGGTCGAGCAGACGGACCGACTTGGCATCGATGCGGCTGATCGCGTCCACCTCGCCGGTCATCAGCGCGTTGACGCGCGCGGCCGGGTCGGTGATCGAGATCGCCTCGACTTCGTCGAACCAGGTCTGCTTGTGGGCGTTCGGATTGCGCGCAAGCTGCAAGCGCACACCGGGATCGAAACCGGCATTGCGGTATGCGCCGGTGCCTATTCCCTGGCGGATGGCCTCGTCCACCATGCCGGCCGGATAGATCAGGATGTGATAATCCGAGAGCAGGTAGGGGAAATCCGCATTGCCGGCGTCGAGGATGAACTGGACCTGGTGGTCGTTCATCTTCTTCATCTCGACGATCGGCTCGACAAGCGGCTTGGCCGGTGACTTCGCGCCTTCCGCCACGTGCATCTGCAGCGACTCGATGACATCGTCCGCGCCGAAGCTCTTGCCGTTATGGAACTCGACTCCCTGGCGCAGGTTGAATGTCCAGGTGGCGAGATCCGCTGAAGGCTCCCAGCTTTCCGCCAGCTCTCCGGCCAGAGAGCCGTCCGCCGCGATTTCGGTCAGGCAGTCGAAAACGGCGCCCATGGCCGCAACCTGCATGAACACGTCGGAATGCGTGCGCCCGTCCCAGCTGTCCGTTGAATTGCCGCCCGAGAGGCCGAGGCGCAATGTCCCGCCGGCCCGCGGACCGGCGGCGAAAGCCGGGCCGACGCCCGTGACCAGCGCCGTCGCGGCGCTCGCCTTGAGCAGAGTGCGTCTGTTGAATTTCAGATCCATGGAAAATCCTCTCCTTATGTGTTGTTGACGTCTTCCGGTCCTGTCCGGCAGGCGGCTGCCTTCCGGTGCCGTATCTCCTAATTGAGCGTTGCCCGCGCCGCCTCGCCGATATTGTCCACGCCGCGCTGCTCCAGCAGCCGGTCCAGCCAGTCCGGGTCCATCTCCGGCACGGAACTCAACAGAAGGTCGGTGTAATCGTGATGCGGCGGCGTGAACATTTCCGTCTTCGGCCCGGACTCCACAACCCGGCCGTCCTTCATCACCACCACCTCGTCGGCGATTGCGCGGACCGTGGCAAGGTCATGGGTGATGAACATATAGGCGAGATCCAGCTCGGTCTGGAGCCGGTCGAGCAATTTCAGGATGCCCTCGGCGACAAGCTGGTCCAGCGCCGAAGTCACCTCGTCGCAGATGATGAACTGCGCCTCGGCGGCCAGCGCGCGCGCAATCCCGATGCGCTGCTTCTGGCCGCCCGAAAGCTCGGGCGGGAAGCGGTCGATATAACGGTCCGGCTCAAGCTCGATCTGGTCCAGAAGCTCCTCCACCCTCCGGTGCAATTCGCGGCCCCGGAGCCCGCCATAGAACTGCACCGGACGGCCGATAATGTCCCGGATGCGCAGTTTCGGGTTCAGCGCCGTGTCGGCCATCTGGTAGATCATCTGGACTTGGCGAAGCTGGCTCTTTGTCCGCGCCCGGTAATGGGCCGGCAGCGGCGCGCCGTTGAAGCGCACTTCCCCCAGGCGGGGCGGCAGCAGGCCGGTGATGCAGCGCGCCACGGTCGATTTCCCCGAACCCGATTCGCCGACCACCGCAACGGTTCGCCCGGCATGGACCGCGAAGGACACATCGTGCAGCACATCGGCCGCCTTGCCGTAGCCGGCGGTGACGCCCGCCACCGAGATGACCGGCTGAACGCCGCGTCCGGCGGGCGGCTGTTCCGGCCGCCGGAAACTCCGCACGGCCCAGAGCGATTTGGTGTAGTCCTCCTTCGGGTCCGACAGCATGGCGCGCGTGTCGTTTTCCTCGACCTCGCTGCCCTTCAGCAGCACCTTGATCCGGTCGGCCATCTGCGCGACCACGGCGAGATCGTGGGTGATGTAGATGGCCGCCGTGCCGAACTGCTCGACAATGTCCCGAATGGCGGCCAGCACCTCGATTTGCGTCGTCACATCCAGCGCTGTGGTCGGCTCGTCGAAGATGATGAGATCGGGGCGGCAGGACATCGCCATCGCAGTCATGGCGCGCTGCAACTGCCCGCCTGAGACCTGATGCGGATAGCGGAAGCCGATGCTCTCCGGCTCCGGAAGCCGGAGCCGGGCGTAGAGCGCCATCGCGTCTTCCTGGCTCTCCTGCAATGTGGAGACGCCGTGCAGCACCGGCCCTTCCGTATGCTGGTCGATCAGCTTGTGGGCGGGGTTGAAACTCGCCGCGGCCGACTGTGCGACATAGGCGATGCGCCGGCCGAGCAGGCTGCGCCTGGCTTCATCCGAGGCCGCGACCAGGTCGATATTGTCGAACTCGATGGAGCCGCCGGCGATGCGGCAGCCGTCCCGGGTAAAGCCCATCGCAGCCAGGCCCACCGTCGATTTGCCGGCGCCGGACTCGCCGATCAGCCCCAGCACCTCGCCGCGCGCGAGGTCGAGGTCGATATCGTTCACGATCGGCAGCCAGTCTTCGCCCGCAAGTCCTTCGATCTTGAGGCCCCGGATCGTCACCAGCGGACGGCCGCTACGCATCGCGCCACTCTCCCTGCATCACTGTTTCAGACCCGAATGGCGGTCCAGCATCCAGTCCACGGTGAAATTGATGGCGACCGTCAGCAGCGCGATCGCCGCCGCCGGCAGCAGCGGCAGCGACGCCGCCTGCCAGTCGCCATATTCCGCATAGCCGATATAGATCGACAACTCCCGAACCATGGTGCCCCAGTCCGCCAAAGGCGGCTGAATGCCGATTCCGAGGAAGCTCAGCGCCGCGATCAGCAGGAACACGAAACAGAAGCGCAGCCCGAACTCGGCCAGCAAGGGCGCGGCCGCATTGGGCAGGATCTCCCGGAAAATCAGGTAGCCCAGCCCTTCGCCGCGCAGCTTTGCAGCCTCGATATAGTCCATCACCACGATATTGCCGCCCACCGCCCGCGCAAGGCGGAACACGCGCGTCGAGTCCAGAACGGCGATCACCAGGATCATGTTGACCGTCGATTGCCCGAGAATGGTGAGCAGCAGCAGCGCGAAAATGAGCTGCGGAATCGCCATCAGCACATCCACGGCGCGCGACACGGTCTGGTCCAGCCAGCCGCCCAGCACGGCTGCGACGAAACCCAGGGTCGCCCCGATCAGGAAGGCGCACACCGTCGTGATGAACGCGATGCCGATCGTGTTGCGTCCGCCGTAAAGCAGCCGGGTGAGCAGGTCTCGGCCCAGCTGGTCGGTGCCGAGCACATAATCGGGGTTTTCGCCGGGAAAGAGGTTGAACTCGTCGAAGACCTGGGACTCGCCATAGGGGGCTATCGCCGGCGCGAACAGGGCCGCCAGAACATACAGCCCGACGACAGTGAGGCCGAAGGCCGCCGACAGCGGCATGGCGCGAAATACGGCGCCGAACGGCCCGGCAATGCCGCGCAGCCCGGCGCGGAGCGTCCAGGCCAGCCCCGTCAGGAGGGCCAATGGCAAGACGACATAGGTGAGGAAACCCACAGCGCCGGCCTATTTGGGATGCCTGAGACGCGGATTGGTGAGCACCGAGAGCACATCCGCAAGCAGGTTGAGCAGGATATAGGCGGCGGCGAACACCAGGCAGCAGGCCTGCACGGTCGGCATGTCGCGCAGCTTTACCGCGTCCACGAACATCTGCCCGATGCCCGGATAGACGAAGACGACCTCCACCACCACCACGCCGGTGACCAGATAGGCGAGGTTGAGCGCGATCACATTGATGATCGGGGCGAGCGCATTGGGCAGGGCGTGGCGCACGATGACGCGCCAGCGCGGGACTCCCTTGAGGCGCGCCATCTCGATATATTGAGACGCCAGAAGGTTGATGATCGCGACGCGCGTCATGCGCATCATGTGCGCGGTGACCACGAGGGTGAGCGTGAGCGCCGGCAGCACGGTGCGGTAAAGCCGCTCCCAGAAGTCGAGATCGGCATGGATCTTCGAGATCGAGGGGAAGATCGGATTGGCCGCGGCGAGGAAGAGGATCAGGATATAGGCGACGAAGAATTCCGGGCTGGAAATCGAGGTGAGCGTGCCGACATTCGCGGCCCGATCGAAGAGCGAGCCCCGGTACAGCGCCGCCAGAATGCCGAGCGCGAGCGACAGCGGCACAGCGACGGCTGCGGCTACCGCGGCCAGGAAAATGGTGTTCGCAAAGCGCGGCGCCAGCTGGTCCGCAACCGTGACAATGTCCCGTTCGCCGGTGCGGCCGTATTGGGACTGGAAGCTCAACTGGTTGAAGCTGATACCGAAATCGCCGCTGAGCACGCCGCCCAGCCAGGCGAAATAGCGTGCGACCGGCGAGCGGTCCATGCCCAGGCTCTCGCGAATGGCGGCAACCGCTTCCGGCGTCGCGCCCTGGCCCAGAATCGCCTGGGCGAAATCGCCCGGCAGCGCCTCGATCGCGGCGAAGATGACGATGCTGACAATCAGGAGCGTCAAGGCGCCGAGCGCCAGCCGCTCTCCGATCATGCGTGCTAAACCGGGCATAGGCCTCCCCGCCGTCAGCGGACCATTAGTGCACGGCCGCAGCCTTTCGTCCACCCTGCCGGGGCAAGGCCGAAGACAGACCGGCCCCTCCGGCGCCGGGCGGGCATGAGCCTGCGCGTCTATATCGTCGCCGGCGAACCCTCCGGCGATGCGCTTGGCGCCCGGCTGTTGAGGGCGTTGCGCGAGGGCGGCCCGGTGGAGGCTGCGGGGGTCGGCGGCGAATTCATGGCCCGGGAAGGCGTCGCCAGCCTGTTTCCCCAGACGGAAACCGCCGTGATGGGGCTGTTCGAGGTGTTGCCGCGCGCCCGGAGGCTGCTGCGCCGGATGGAGGAGACAGTCGCCGACATCCTGCGGTTTCGGCCTGACGCGGTGGTCACGATCGACTCCGGCGGCTTCAACAAGGGCGTGGCCAGGCGGCTGATCGCAGCCGGCTGCCCGGCGGCGCGCATTCATTATGTCGCACCGATGGTCTGGGTCTGGGCGCCGGGGCGCGCGCGGCGCATGGTGCGGCTCTTCGACCATCTGATGACTCTCTGGCCGTTCGAGCCGCCCTTGTTCGAGCGCGAAGGGCTGGCGGCGAGCTTTGTCGGCCATTCTCTCGTGGAAGCAGCGGCCGGCGACGGCGCCGCCTTCCGGCGCAGGCACGGCGTGGCGCCGGACAGTACCGTGCTGACTGTCCTGCCCGGCAGCCGGTCTGGCGAGGTGCGCCGGCTGCTCCCGATTTTCCGGCAAGCGCTGGAGCGTCTGGGGGGCCAGACGTCCGGCCTGCACCTGGCCGTCCCGACCGTCGGCACGGTAGCGGACCGGGTGCGGCAGGCGGTGGCAGGCTGGCCGTGGCCGGCGGCCGTAACGCTCGGCGAGGCGGAGAAGCAGGACGCCTTCGCCGCCAGCCGGGCGGCGCTCGGGGCGTCCGGCACGGTGGCGCTGGAGCTTGCGCTGGCCGGCGTGCCGCAGATAACCGCCTATCGGCTCAACCCGGCGACGGCGCTTGTCGGCCGGGTCATGATCCGGCGCCGCCGGTTCTGCCCGGTCAACCTGCTGCTCGACCGCCCGGTCGTGCCGGAACTGATCCAGGGCGGCTGCCGCCCGGGCCCGCTTGCGCATGCGCTCGAACCGCTGTTGCTCGACGAGGATGCGCGCGCCGTGCAACTGGCCGCCTTCCGGGATCTGGCCGCCCTGCTCGGCGGCGGTATGCGGCCCAGCCTTCGCGCGGCCGAAACCGTGCGCCGGGTTGTCCGCGAAACCAAGGTGTCATCGGAGCGTTAGCGCGCCCGTCATCCGCCGTCACTGACGACCGGGGGCTCAGAGCTTCACCCGGCGGCGCAGATCATCAGAAAGAGGTCGTGTCATGCAGGCTGGCCTCTTGCAGCCAGCCCGCATCTCGGATCACAAATCCAACCAAGCGGGAAGCCAATAGATTTCCCATAATCGAAAAAATGTTCTAACTGTGCCTCTTCCTGCCACTACGAAAGCGGATGAATCCGATGCCCGACCAGATTCACGACCTGCAATTCGACGAATTCGACGACCAGAACGACCCGCACCCCGAGCCGACGGGCTTCGAGCATGTCGTCTCCCGCCGCCGGTTTCTGGGGGGGGGGGGTAGCCGCTATCGGCGCAGCCGGCGTATTTTTCGGCCTGGGCGCATTCCGCCCCGCCGGTGCCGCAGGCGCCGACAGCCTGAGCTTCGAGCCTGTCCCCGCCAACAGTCTGGACACGGTGACCCTGCCGCCCGGTTTCTCGTGGCGCAGCGTCGCGAGCTGGGGCGACCCGCTCTGGTCGGACGGCGTTCCCTTCGACCATGCAACGCGCGGCGACGGCGCAAGCCAGGAGCGGGCCTTCGGAGACAACAATGACGGCATGTCCTCCTTCGATGCCGACGGTCGCACCGTGCTCGCCATCAACAACGAATTTGTGAATCGCGCTGTCATGTACGGCAACCGCGCTTCTGGCCTGCCGGAGAATGCCGATGACGTGCGCAAGGGCAAGGCCGGTCACGGCGTCAGTATCTTCGAGATAGCAATGACGGACGGCGGCTGGCGGCCGGTGCTGGATTCTCCCTACAACCGCCGGATTACCGCCGACACGCCAATGGAGATTACCGGGCCTGCGCGCGGCCACGACCTGCTGAAGACGGCTGCCGATCCGGCCGGCGCGATGGCGCTCGGCACCTGGAACAATTGCGGCAACGGCAAGACCCCCTGGGGCACTTACCTGGCCTGTGAGGAAAACTTCCACGGATACTTCTCCTCCTCCGACCCCGATTATGCGCCGTCCAGCGCCATGAAGCGCTATGGCGTCGGTATCAAGGACAGGGGCTACGCCTGGGCGATGGCGGACGAGCGTTTCGATATCTCGAAACACCCGAACGAATCGAATCGCGCCGGCTATGTCGTCGAGATCGACCCTCTCGATCCGGCCTCGACGCCAAGGAAGCGCACGGCGCTCGGCCGTTTCAAGCATGAGAATGCCGAGGTCGTGGTCGCGGCCAACGGCCATGTCGTGGTCTATATGGGCGACGACGAGCGCGGCGAGTTTCTTTACCGCTTCATCTCGGAAGGCCGCTATGTGGAAGGCGGCGACAACAGCAATCTTCTGGAAGCCGGCGCGCTTTTCGTCGCCCGCTTCGCCGAGGACGGCAGCGGCGAATGGCTGGCGCTGACGCCGGAGGCGACAGGAATGGCCTCGGCGGCCGAGGTCGCCGTGCATGCCCGCATGGCCGGGTCGGCGGTCGGCGCCACCACGATGGACCGCCCGGAATGGGTCGCGGCGCATCCGGCCCGCGCGGAAGTCTATTGCTGCCTCACCAACAACAAGAACCGCGGCAAGAAGCCGAACAAGGGCGGTGACGAGACGCCGGTCGGCGGCCCGAACCCCCGCGCCAACAACATATACGGCCAGATCGTGCGCTGGCGGCCGGCGGACGGCGACCATACCGCCGCCGCCTTCACCTGGGACCTGTTTGTGGTAGCCGGCAATCCGACAGTGCATGACGATGCGAATGCCGGCTCCGCCAATATCAACCCGGACAATATGTTCAACTCTCCGGACGGGCTGGTATTCGACAGCACCGGCGGCCTCTGGATCCAGACCGACGGCAAATACACCAATGAGGGCGACTTCGCCGGCCAGGGCAACAACCAGATGCTCTATGCCAACGCCGATACCGGCGAAATCCACCGTTTCCTTGTCGGTCCGAACCAATGCGAGGTCACAGGCCTCTGCTGGTCCACGGATCGCAAGACCATGTTTGTCGGTCTCCAGCATCCGGGCGACAAGGGCGGCGGCCACTTCCCGGGCGGCGGCGATTCCGTGCCGCGCTCGACCGTGATCGCCATCACTCGCGACGACGGCGGCACGCTCGGCTAGGGCGCATTTCTGCCGCTTCCCGGCGCCGGCTCCCCCGGAGGCCGGCCGCGGGGCTCATGCGCGTATAGGCATGGCGCCCCGCGGCCTGTATATCGGGGGAGCGGTGTCGGCGGAAAGGATGCGCGGGACGTGCCGGAGGAATCGGTAAAACAGCGCCGCCGGGGGCGCGCGCAGCCCAAAGGGCGGCAGGTCGAGCCGGAGGCGTTGGCGGAAGTACGCAACCTGCTCGGGGACGCGCCGCGCGACCGCGCTCTGCTGATCGAGCATCTGCACCGGCTGCAGGGCCGTTTCGGCCATCTCTCGGCCCGGCATCTGGCGGCGCTGGCGGAAGACATGCGCCTCGCCATGGCGGAAGTCTGGGAGGTGGCGACCTTCTACGCGCATCTGGATGTCGTGAAGGAGGGCGAGGAACCGCCGCCGGCCGTTACCCTGCGCGTCTGCGACAGCCTTTCCTGCGAGCTGGCGGGCGCGCCGGCGTTGATAGAGGCGCTCCGCGCTGCGCTGCCGGAGGCGCGCATCGCCGCCGCTCCCTGCATGGGCCGCTGCGATCGGGCGCCGGCCGTCGAGGCCGGGCACCGCCATGTGGATCATGCCACGCCCGCTCTGGTGCAGGCGGCGATCGCCGGCGGTGCGGCGCATGTCGTTCCGGCGGCCCCGGAGGGGCGGTATGCGCAGTTTCGCGCCTGCCTGAACGGCAGCCGGACCCGGGAGGAGGTTGCGCGCGAGATCGGGGAGGCCGGTCTGCGCGGCATGGGCGGCGCCGGCTTCCCGAGCGCGCGCAAATGGGGCTTCGTGCGCGCCGGGCCGAAGCCCCGTCATCTTGCCGTCAATGCCGATGAAGGCGAACCCGGCACCTTCAAGGACCGGTATTTCCTGGAAACGGCGCCCGGCGCCGTGCTGGAGGGCGCGCTGATCGCGGCGTGGGCGGTCGAGGCGGAGACGATCACCATCTATCTGCGCGACGAGTATCCCGATGCGCGGGAAATCATGGCCGCCGAGATCGCCCGGCTGGGCCGGCTGGCGCCGCCCGGCGGCGTGCATCTGCGACGGGGCGCAGGCGCCTATATCTGCGGCGAAGAATCGGCGATGATCGAAAGCATCGAGGGCAAGCGCGGCTTGCCGCGCCATCGCCCGCCCTATGTTGCGCAGGTCGGCCTGCACGGCCGGCCGACACTCGTCCACAATGTCGAGACGCTCTACTGGATGCCGGCGATTCTGGAGCGGGGCGCGGCCTGGTTCGCCGGCGCCGGCCGGCATGGCGGCACGGGCTGGCGGGCTTATTCCGTCTCCGGCCGGGTGCGCGATCCGGGCGTCAAGATCGTGCCGGCGGGCGTCACCGCGCGCGAGTTGATCGAGGAGTTCTCCGGCGGCATGGCGGAGGGCCGGCGTTTCAAGGCCTATCTGCCGGGCGGCGCTTCGGGGGGCATTCTGCCGGCGAGCCTCGCCGATATTCCGCTCGATTTCGGCAAGCTGGAGCCGCATGGCTGCTTTACCGGGTCGGGCGCCGTCGTCGTGCTGGCGGAAGGCGACGACATGGGCGCGGCGGCGCTGAACCTGATGCGCTTCTTCGCCTATGAGAGCTGCGGACAATGCACGCCGTGCCGCGTGGGCACCGAGAAGGCCGCGCTGTTGATGGCCGAGCCTGTCTGGGACCGGGAGGTGCTGGAGGATCTGGCGGCGGTAATGGCCGACGCCTCGATCTGCGGCCTCGGCCAAGCAGCCCCCAACCCGCTCCGCTGCGCCATGCAATATTTCCCGGCAGAGGTCGGGCTGTGACAGGGCGGAGCGGGCGCGGCGCCGTGTGTGGACGGCCCTCTGTGTGCAAGCAGATTTTTCGGCGCGGCGCAGGTCGTGCGGTCAGGCGTGCGCAGTCCCGTGCCCGGCCTCTCCGTGCCGCCTTGCCGTCCGCCCTGGCGGTGTAGAGCTCGATGGCGGCGGCCGGGAGGCGCGCCGGTTTTGCGCTGGAGCGTCACCGGCCTCGATGGCGGCCCGTCTTGTCGTAACTATCGACGAACGCCTGTAACCCGGCGAAGAACGCGCGGTCATTGATGATGCGGGGCACCTTGTTCTGTCCGCCGAGCTTGCCGCGGCTCTTCATCCATGCGGCGAAGCCGCCGGGAGGAACAATGCGCACGCGCGCGGCGTCCATGCCGTAGCCGCCGGCGCGGTGGGCGGCATAGTCGTCATTGAGGCGGCAGAGAGTCCGGTCGAGCCGTTCGGCGAAACGCGCCTGCCGCTCGGGGGCCATCCCGCCCCCGCCGGGCTGCGCCCCCAATTCGACGATATAGAGATGCCCGCCGCGCGCGCCGGCCTCCTCCGGAAACAGGCTTCCGGCGGCAAAGTCGGTGACCGTTGCGCCGATGGCCCTTGCGGCCTCCGCCACGGCGCGCTCGGCTTCGGCGCCGATCACATGTTCGCCGAAGGCGGACAGCATGTAGCTCGTCCGTCCGGTGACAAGGACGCGCGGCGGGTCGCGTTCGACCACGGTCACCGTATCGCCGACGAGATAGCGCCAAAGCCCCGCGCAGGTGGTGACGGCCAGGGCGTAGTTGACGCCCGGCTCCGCATCGCCGACCCAGCGGCAGTCCGGTTCGGCGCTGTCGAGCGCGTCGAGGGGGATGAACTCGTAGAAGATGCCGGTGTCGAGCAGAAGCCTGAGGCCCTCGCCGTCCGCGCGGTCGGCAATGGCGAAGAACCCCTCGCTTGCCGGATAGACCTCGCGCGTCTCCGCGCCGCTTCCTTCGAGCAGCGCCGCGAAACGGTCGCGGTAGGGCGCCCAGGCGACGCCGCCATGCGACAGCATTTCGAGCCGGGGATAGATGTCGGCGACCCGCCCCGACGCAACGCCCCCTCGGGCCCGGGCAATCTCGGCCAGGCGCTCGAAGAAGATCAGCAGCCAGCTCGGCGTGCCGGCCACGGCCGAAATCTCCGCATCCAGGGAGCGCTCCGCAAAACGGTCGATCTTCTCCTCCCAGTCGGCGATCTGCTCCAGATCGCGCGGCGGGAAGTAACGCAGTCTTGCCCAGCCGGGCATTTCCGCCGCCGCGATGCCGCTCAGATCGCCGCTGAAGATCCCCGGCGCGTGGCGGACCAGCCCGGTCGAGCCGCCCAGCATGAAAACCCGGCCTGCCAGCAGCCGGCTTGCCGGGCGGTTGGCAAGATGGTGGACCATCAGCTCCGCGCCCGCGCGGACGTTGGACCGGCGCATTTCCCGGCTGACGGGGAGGTATTTCGTCGTGCCGGTGGTTGTGCCGGACGACACGGCGAACCACGGGACCGCCCCCGGCCATGTGCAATCGGTCAGGCGGGGAAAGGCGGGCCGCCAATAGGCTTCCCAGAACGCATCATAGTCCCGGAGCGGAACGCGCGAACGGAAGTCGTCGAGAGACCAGGCCTCGGAGAATTCGTGGTCCCGCCCGAATTGCGTGCGGCGCGCCCGCCGGATGAGAGACGACAGGACGCGGCGCTGCGCCTGCTTCGGGTCCATATGCGCCAGATGCCGAAGACGCCGGCGGGCGTAGATCCGGAGGAGCCGGGTCGCGTCATACATGATCGGTCGGCGATCCTTCCCGTTTGGGGGGGTGTGTCTCAGTCAGACATAATGGCATGGACCGCAGGCCTGTCGGGGCATCCCCCGTGTTGCACCCCTGCCATCGCCGCTCTTGTCGTTACCCCGGCCAGAGCGCGCCCTCTCCCATGTCGCTCCGGATGGAGCGCATGCCCTCTCTTGTCACCCCGGATGGAGCGCAGCGGAAATCCGGGGGCCAGCCTCCACCGCTTCGGCCCTGCGGAAGGATCGGAGGCTGGGCCCCGGCTCAAGGCCGGGGCGACACTGTGGAGTCCGGGGCGACACTGGGGGGCCGGGTTTGCACTGGGGGACCGGGGTTGCACCGGGGGGCCCGGATTGCACCGGGGTGTCCGAAGGCGGCGGGCAGGGCTTCTCGAGCTCCTGGCCGGGTCTGCCGGGGAAACGCGGACTCCAAACCGGGACATTACCCCGTTCCGGCGTCAGTTCTCCAGCAACAGCACATGCTGGAAATGCGCGCGCACCTCGGAGGGCGTCAGGGGCATGCGCACATACTCGCCGCGGCGCCATAATTCCCACTGGTCGAGCATGGTCGAGCTGTTGAACCAGCCGTCCTGCCCGCCGAGCAGGACAAACCAGTTTTCGTCCGGGTCCGACATGTCCGAGATATGGCGCGCATTGGAGCCGTAGGTGACGGTATGGCGCTCCGCCGCCGCGTTATGCGCGGTCTTCATCACCGTTTCCGAACTCCCGCCGACGCCTTCTTCGGCAAAACGGTACCGCCCGCCGATGAGCGGAATGCGGGAAAGCGGATGCGCGAGGCGGAGGCGGTGCATGTCGCCCCAATCGGCGAAGGCGTCGAGCCCCTCCGCCGCCGCGCGCAGCCCGGCGGCCAGCGCCATGCGCAGGGTCTCTTCATCCGCAGCGGCGATATCCTCCGCCAGCAGCGCCCCGGCCCGGCGCATCTTCGCGAAAGCCGCGCCGTCGTCTTCGCCGTAACGCAGGGCGTAGAAGCGCTGCGTGAAGCTGTGGCGGAACTGCTCGAACGAAACAGCGCCCAGGGAGTCGCGCCGATACGCCCCGTCCCAATTGCGCAGCCGGTCCAGTGCCTTGGCGCCTGCGGCGTCGGCCGCCGCGGCCAGCCCGGTCTCGTCGAGTCCGGAAACGAAGAGGTCGCGCAAGGCGGCCGAGGACGGCATATGCACGTCCTGCTGCAGCGCCTTGAGGGCCTCGACGCCCACCTTTTCCTCGCTCCCGATCAGCCGGGTCATGCGCGTTACGCGGTCGTCCGGCGAGAAGAAGAACCCGACCGGCACATCGGTCTCCGAGGGGCGGTTATTGGCCGAGACCAGGAAGCCGGTTTCCGGGTTGAGGCTGTAGGGAAGGTCCGCCGCGGTGCGGATCGCGCCCCAGGAGGCGTCATGCGCGGCCCTGTCGAGGAAAATGTCCGCAGGCGCCCCGCGGCGCGCGGGCAGCCACACCGCCATGACCTGGCCGATATTCCCGTCCCTGTCGGCATAGAGCATGTTCTGCCCGGGCACCGCGAAGCGGTCGAAAGCGGCTCGGAACTCCGGGAAGCTCCGCGCCCGGCTCGCCGCCAGCATGGCGCCGATTTCGTCGCTCGCGCCATGCCCCGTCCATTTCAACGCCAGCGGCGGCAGGTCGAACTCCGAGAGAAGCGGCGTGTCGGTCACGATCGGCCCCCAGGGGGTCTCGCGGACGGTTGCCTCCGTGTCGAACCACCAGCGCACGCCGATCCGCTCGCGCCTCTCCGAGATTTCGGATTCCGGTATGCCGCGGACATCGTAGAGGTCGCTGGAGGCCGCGCGCATATTCGTGCCGCCCCAGGCGATGTGCGGATTGCGGCCGATGGCGAAGATCGGCAGGCCCGGCGCCATCAGCCCGACTGCGTGATACGAGGGGGACCTGACGCCGGCGATCAGCCAAACATTGGGCACGAGAATGCCGAGATGGGGATCATTGGCCATGAGCGCCCCGCCGGTGGCGCTGCGATGCGCCGCCACGGCGACGCTGTTGCTGCCTGATTTCGGCAGCCCGGCGAGCCATTGCCGAATCGCCGCTGTCCGCTCCGGGCCGCCGAAGCTGGCAAACGACGCTCCCCCCTCCTTCACCAGGCGCGACCAGAGCTCGGGCCAGTCCGCGCGGGCGCGGAACGGCATCAGGTCGGCCCAGACCAGCCAGTTCACATCGGTGCCCCCGAGGCGCCCGATGGCCAGGACATCAGCCACGCTCCACGGCTCCGGCTTCAGGCCCAGAATACCGAAATCATGCGGCAATTCGGCGGCGGTGTTCTGATAGTGGTTGACGCCGTCCACGAAACGCCGGACCCAAAGCTGGGTGGCCTTGTCCATGGTCGGTTCGATCTCTGCGGCGGCGCGTCCGTAGGAGATTGTGCGCAGGCCGCGGTCGATATCGACGCCGAGCGGGCCGATCATCTCGGACAATCGGCCCCGCGCGAGCATACGCGCCGTCGCCATCTGGCCGAGCCGCAAATGCGCATGGACGAGGCCGAGCGCGAACGCCGCATCGCCGTCGCTCCCGGCTTCGATGAAGGGAATCTGCCGTTCGTTCCAGCGGATCGTCACGCGCCCTTCCAGGGGCAGGCCGCGCGTGGGAAACGCCTCCAGACGCGCCGCGACGCCCTTGGGCTTCGGCAAGGGCGCGAGCAGCGAACAAGCCGAGACCAGGAGCGCCACCGCGCCGACGGCAAGCCCTGCGGTGATGGACGAGAAACGAGACCGCATCCGATCCTCCAGTCAGTGCCCGGCACTGCGCGGGCGCGCCACCATGCCGCCTGTTCCCTAGCGCAGGCTGCCGAAGAAGGACGAAATGTCAGCCGCAAGCCAGTCCGGGTCCTCCAGGGCTGCGAAATGACCGCCGCTTTCCCGAACCGTCCAGCGCTGAATGTTGGTGTACATGGTCTCGGCGAGCGAGCGCGGCGGCGTCAGGATCTCGAAAGGATGTTCGACATAGGCGGTGGGCGCCGTGACCGGCTCGTCTTCCGATATGATCCAGGGCTCCCGGCTGCGCTGGTAATAGGGCCAGGCTGAGGAGCCGATCGCGCCGGTAATCCAGTAGATCATGATGTTTGTCAGCAGCGTATCCCGGCCGAAACAAGCATCGACATCGCCCCCGCAATCGCTCCATGAGCGCCACTTCTCGACGATCCACGACGCCAGCCCGGCAGGCGAATCGGTAAGCCCGAAAGAGAGGGTTTGCGGTTTGGTGCCCATGATCTGCACATAACCGGTCTCTTCGGTCAGCCAGTGTGAAAGCTGCGCCTGATAACGCTGCTCGTCCTCGGTTGGTTCGGCCAATTCGGGCAGGACGCGCGGCAGCGCCATCAGCGTGATGTGGATGCCCCGCATCTTGTCAGCATGGGCGTTGCCGAGATGGGCCGCAACATAGGAGCCGAAATCCTGGCCATGGGCGAAGAACCGGTCATGGCCGAGCACATCGGTCATCAGCACCGCGAGAATGTCCGTGGCGTCCCTCAGGCCAAAGCGGCGCTGGCCCGGGGTGAAGGAAAAACCATAGCCGGGCAGTGACGGCGCCACGACCGTGAAAGAGTCTTCTGCACGGCCGCCAAAGTCCGACGGCCGGGTCAGGCGTGGAATCAGCCGGTGGTACTCGTAGAAGGATCCGGGCCAGCCATGGGTCAGAAGCAATGGCGGCGCATCCGGCGCCTCTCCCGGCAGGTGGGCGTAGTGCAGGTCGTGGCCTGCGATGGTGACCTTATGGTTGTTCAGGCGGTTGAGCGCCGCCTCCTGGGCCCTCCAGTCATAGTCCTCGGCCCAATAGGCGCACAGCGCTTCAAGATAGGCGACGTCAGTGCCGAACTGCCAGGCATCGCCGGGCGCCTGATCGGGCCAGCGGGTGGCGCGGAGCCGGCTGCGCAGGTCGTCGAGCACCGTGTCCTCGACGGCGATCTCGAAGGCGCGCGGCGGGCGCTCGTCCCAGACGAGCGTAGGGTCATTCTGCGATGACATGCCCCTCTTTAGCATGTCCGGGACACGAAGCGGCGCCGGAAGCGGCAAGGCGGTTCACATGTCGGGGACCAGCACCGCCTTTCCGATGACTTTCCGGTCGAGCACGAGTTGCAATGCTTCCGCAGCGCGGGAAAACGGAACGCGGTGGCTGATATGCGGGCGCAGGCCGTCCTCGGCGACCCAGCGCGTCAGATAGCGCCAGGTCTCTTCCGGCAGGCGCGGGTTGCGCCGTCCCGCCTCGCCTGCGCGCACCCCGATGACCTCGATGCCCTTGATGAGGATATGATTCACCTTGGCTACCGGCCGGCGCCCGCTGGTAAAGCCGACCGTCAGGATACGCCCGCCCCAGGCGGTCGCCCGCATCGCCTCGTCGAAAGCGTCGCCGCCGACCGGGTCATAGACGACATCGACGCCGCGGCCGCCGGTCGCGGCCAGCACGGCGCCCCGAAAACCGTTGCGATAGTCTATCGCGACATCGGCCCCCTGTTCTCGCAGCGCCGCCAGCTTGGCTTCTCCGCCGGCAGCGGCAATCACGCGCGCGCCGAGCCGCCTGGCGCAATGCACCGCCGCCATGCCGACGCCGCCCGCCGCGCCTAGCACCAGCACGGTTTCTCCGGGCGCCAGCCGGCCGCGCTGCAGCAGTGCATGAAGGGCGGTGTGATAGGCGGAACGGAACACGGCGGCTTCCGCCATGTCGAGTTCCGGCGGCGCCCGGCGCACGCGGCCATAAGACACCGCCGCCAGCTCGGCGAAGCCTCCGGGCCGGTGACTCACGACCACCCGGTCGCCCGGCTGGAACGCGCCCCCGTCGAAGCCGGTGGCGACAATCCTTCCCGCGGCTTCCAGGCCGGGCACGAAGGGCAGGTCCGGTTTGAGCTGATAGCCGCCGGCCACCATCAGCGCATCGACATAGTTGACGCCCCATGCTTCCTGGCGGACGAGCACCTCTCCGAAGCCGGGCGCCGGATCGGGCCGTTCCTCGACCGTCAGCGCCTCGGGCGCGCCGAGCTCCCGGCAAAGGATCACACGCATGAGTGCGTTATTTCCTCCAGCTGCCCGGCCCGGACGCCTCCTTGCAGCGGGTTTCCGGGAAGCGCGGCGTGTCCGGCCGTCCGCCCGGCCTACAAGGCGGCGTAGCGTTTCAGGTGGTAGTCGCCGTCGCCGAAGCTGCGGTCGATCATGGTGAGGCGCTTGAAATAGTGGCCGGCGGCATATTCGTCGGTCATGCCGATGCCGCCGTGAAGCTGGATCGACTGCTGGCCGACGAAGCGGGCCGATTTGCCGATCTGCACCTTGGTGGCGGACAACGCCTTCTTGCGCGCGTCCGCATCCTCCTCGTCGATCCGTATCGCCGCCATCATCGCCATCGACTTCGCTTCCTCATGCGCGATGAACATGTCCACCATGCGGTGCTGCAGCACCTGGAAGCGGCCGATCGGCTGGCCGAACTGCTCGCGTGTCTTGATGTAGTCGAGCGTCATGTCATTCAGCGCGCCCATCAGGCCGACGGCCTCTGCAGACACTGCCGCAATCGCCCGGTCCACGACTTCCTCGACAACGGCAAGGCCGCCATCCACCGCGCCCAGCACGGCCCGGGCCGGCGTATTGTCCAGCGTCACCTCTCCGGCTCGGAGGCCGTCAGCCGTCGGATAGCCGCGCACCGACAGGCCGGGCGCATCCTTCTCAACCAGGAAGAGGGTGATGCCTTCCGCGTCGCGCTGGCCGCCGGCGGTGCGCGCCGACACGATGAAGCAATCGGCCGTCGGCGCGCCGAAGACGACGCTTTTCATGCCGGAAAGGCGGTAACCGCCGGCCGCCGCCTCGCCCCGGACCTCGACATCCTGCAGATTGTAGCGGGCCTGGCGTTCAGCGAACGCAAAGGCGAGCTTGC
Source organism: Alphaproteobacteria bacterium (assembly GCA_965200785.1). Lineage (GTDB taxonomy): Bacteria > Pseudomonadota > Alphaproteobacteria > Bin95 > Bin95 > Bin95. Next base: position 1,464,243 of record CBDAVA010000003.1, read on the forward strand.
ACCGGCCCTCCATGACAGCCGGCAGGATTTCCGCTTTCTGCTCCTCTGATCCGGCAAGCGCGACCGCGCCGCCGCCCAGGACCACGGTGGACAGATACGGCTCAGCCACAAGGCCGCTGCCGATGGCTTCCATGACGATCATCGTCTCGACGCCCGACATGCCAAGGCCGCCATGCGCCTCCGGGAAGGGAATGCCGAGCCAGCCAAGCTCCGCGAATTGCCGCCAGTGCGCATCGGCGTAACCCTGCTCGGTCGCCACCAATTGCCGCCGGGCCTCGAAGCTGTAGTTTTCGCGCACGAAGCGCTGCACGCTCTCCTGCAGGAGTTGCTGGTCCTCGGAATAGTCGAAGTCCATGACGTGTTCCCGTTCCTTCCCGTCTTCCGGTGCCGCTCAGAGGCCGAGCACGGCCTTGGCGATGATATTGCGCTGAATTTCGTTTGAACCGCCGTAGATCGAGGCCTTGCGCCAATCGAAATAATAGGCGGTCGCGCCGGCGGCCTCGCTCGGGCCGACCGGCGGCTCGTTCCAGCCCTGGGCGAGCGCGCGCTCGATGAAGGGATGGGCGAAATAGCCCTGCGCCTGCATCAGCAGCTCCATGACATCCTGCTGGATCTCGGTGCCGCGAATCTTGAGCAACGAGGCCTCGGGGCCGATTTCGTCGTCGGCCTCCTTCGCCGCCACCATGCGCAGATAGGACCAGCGCAGGTCTTCCAGAGCCGCGCCGGTCTCGGCGACGCGGCGCGAGAAGTCCGGGTCGCGCCCGTCGTCCATGGCTTCCAGCCGGTCGAGGCGCTGGCGGCAAAGGCCGATGCCGGCCGTGCCGGAGCGCTCATGGCCCAGCAGATATTTGGCGCAGGTCCACCCCTTGCCCTCGTCATGGACGCGCTCGCGGACCGGCACACGGACATCCTCGAAGATCACCTCGTTGAAGTCCGACATGCGGCTGAAACGCTGGATTGGCCGCACCGTGACGCCGGGCAGCGTCATGTCGATCAACAGGACGGAGATGCCGTCCTGCTTCTTGCCGGAACTGTCGGTGCGCACCAGCGCGAAGCACCAGTCCGCCCAGTCCGCATTGGTGGTCCAGATCTTGCGCCCGTTGACGATGTAATCGTCGCCGTCGCGCACGGCCCGGCAGCCGAGGGAGGCGAGGTCGGAACCCGAATTCGGCTCCGAATAGCCCTGGCACCAGATGGTCTCGCTGGAAAGGATGCTGGGCAGATGGCGGGCCTTCTGCTCCTCGGTGCCGAAGGCAAGCAGCACCGGCCCCACCATTTGCGGGCCGAAGGGCACAGCGCCCGGCGCGCAGGCGAGATAGCTTTCTTCCTCGAAGATGAACCTTTGCGACGGCGTCCAGCCCGGCCCGCCGGCCGCCTCCGGCCAATTCGGGCACATCCATCCGCGGTCCGAAACGGCGCGCATCCAGCCCACGACATCCTCGCGCGTCAACCCGCTGCCGTCCCGGACCTTGTCGCGCACATCCGGCGGCAGCCGCTCGCCGATAAAGGCGCGCACTTCTTCGCGAAAAGCGCGGTCCCGCTCGGCAATATCGATCTGCATGGCATGCCTCCCTCACCCGAGGGCGAAGCTACGGCCTTCGCCTGCCAAGCACAAGCGGCGGCCCCGCCGCCCGGCCTGCTTCAGAACAACCGCCCGCCGTCCGGCACCGCGCGCTCCGGGGCCAGCAGCACCACCTCGCCGTCCTTGTCCGGAAAGCCCAGCACCAGCACTTCCGACATGAACTTGCCGATCTGCTTCGCCGGAAAATTGACCACGCCCGCCACCTGGCGCCCGACCAGCGTTTCGGGCGTGTAGTAGTGGGTGAGTTGCGCCGAGGTCTTGCGCTCCCCGATTTCGGGGCCGAAGTCGATCCAGAGCTTGACGGCGGGCCGGCGCGCCTCCGGGAACGGTTCGGCGCGCGACACCGTGCCAACCCGGATATCGACCTTGAGAAAATCCTCGAACGCAATCGCCACAGCCGTCCCTCCTGCGAAAAGGCGGCGCGGACCATGGCCCAGGCGCCGCGCCGCCGCAAGCGCCGCCGTCAGGCGCGGGCGGGAAGCCCGGCCCCCGACGACCGCCCGCCGATCTCGCTCTCGAATGCCTTGAGGCGCTTGTAGATCGAGATCAGCTCGACAATGGTCCCCCAGGAGTTGACCAGAAACTGGAACGACCCCTCGACGCGGTCGAATGCGCGCATGATCTGGCGCAGCACGCCGAGCGTGATGACGCCCGACACGATGGTCGGCCCCATCATGATGTAGGGCACCATGACGCCGAACTGCAGATAGGACCATTTCGCAACGTCGAAATACATGTAGTGGAGGTAGAGGCGGAAATAGTTGCGGCGCACATTGGCGAACAGCTCGCCGATGGTCTCCGGCTCCGCCCGCTCCTGCGCATCTTCGCCATAGACCAATTCCTTGCGATAGGCGGCTTCAACCTTCTGGTTGTTGAATTCGAGGCCCGGCAGCTTGATGCCCACGACCGCGAGCAGGACGGTGCCGACTGCGGCCGAAATGATCGCGAGCCACACCAGCGAGTGATCGACCGCCCCGATCCACGGAAGCTCGGTGACATGCGCGCTCAACTGCCAAAGCAGCGGCAGGAAGGCGAACAGGGTCATCACCGAGCGCATGAAGGCGACGCCCAGCCCCTCGACGATGCGGGCGAAACGCATGGTGTCTTCCTGGACGCGCTGGGCTGCGCCCTCGATATGCCGCAATTGCGGCCAGTGGTGCATGTAGTAATCGTTCATCGCCGTGCGCCAGCGAAAGACGTAATGGCGGACGAAAAACTCCAGCAGGACCGCAAGCAGAACATAAAGCGCCGCGATCTCGGCGAAGGTCAGGCATTTCGCGAGAAAGTCATCGAAGGGAACCGCGCCGGGCGTCGCCAGAGCCTTCTGGAGCGTATCGTAGAAATCCCCGAACCACTCATTGATGCGCACATCGAGCTGCACCTTGTACCAGGTGACGCTCAGGATGAGGATGCTGCCGAGCAGGGACCAGTGCATCCAGCGCCGGTTGGCGAAAAAGGATCGAAACATGCGCGCTCTCCTCGGCGGACAAGGTGGATGGAGGGGCTATTCGAACATGGCGCCCCGCCGCGCAGGCGCGATCAAGTGAAAAAGCGGAAAGATTCCAGGCAGGGCCTCAGGGCGACAACGCGTTCAGGCATCCCGCCCGGGGCGGTCGAGGCGCTTGCCGTCGAGATCGCGCGCCCGTTTCCGGGAAGCCGGGTCCGCGCAGGCGCCGTTCTTGCTCATGCGGCGCTCTTGCGCCTTCTTCTTCCGCTCGGCGCGGGTTGCGGCCTTGCGCGCCCTGTTCAGATTGACGATCTCCGCCACCGGCTCGTCCGCTTCGTGTAAATTCGGGGTTTCGTTGGCACCGACCCTATCACCGCCGGAGCGCAATGCGCAGACTTCCTGTCATCGCGATAGCCGCTGTTCTCGCGGTTGCCGGCCTGTCGGCGGCCGCATGGCTGGCGCCGCGCAATCTTGACTGGTCGCATCTCGAGCCGCGCATCGAGGCTGCTCTCGGCCGCGAAGTCATCCTGGAGGGTCCGATCCGGCTGGACCTGCTGCCGCGGCCGCAACTGACGCTCACCGGACTCTCGGCCGGCGACCTCAATGCCAGGCGGGCGGCGGCCGTTCTGGATTTCGGCGCGCTGCTCCGCGGAGAGATCCAGGTGGAGACGCTGGAGATATCCGGCGCCGCACTCGCCTTTGATCCGGCGCTCGCGGCGCCGCTGCCGGCGTTGACAGTGCTGCCGGCGCGCCGCATCCGCATCGAGGACAGCACCGTGCGCCTTGGCGGCGCCGTCCTCCCTGTCGAGGCCGCAGCCCTGGAGATCGAAGGCCCGGAAGGCCCCTATCGTCTGCAGGGCGAGACCGTTCTGGCAGGCCAGCGCTATCGGACCGCGGCTTCCATCGGCCGCTGGCGCGGCGGAGCGTCCGCCGCCGTTTCGTTGAGCGGTGACGGCTTCGAGGCGTCCGCGATCGGCAAGATCGCCGAAGCCCCCGCCGGCAGCCCCGTCTTTTCAGGGCGGCTCAGGCTCCAGGGAGAGCCCGCGCCGGGCTGGAATGGCGTTTTCGACGCCGAAATGACCCTCGGCCCCGACGGTGTGGACCTGACCGGCATCGATGCGGCGGTGGCGGGCCGGCGCTTCACCGGCGGGATGCGGGCCGGCTGGCGGGACATGCTGACGATCGACGCCGATCTTGCCACCGGACTGCTCTCGCTCGACGACTGGCGCGAGCGTTTGTCGCAATTGGCCGGCCTGGCCGCTGACGCAGGCCTGCGCGTTCGGCTGACGGCCGGCGCCGTGCGGTCCGGCGCCTGGACCGCGCGGCGGGTCGAGGCGGTTCTGCGCCGCAACGCCGACGGCCTTGCGGTCGAGCGGTTCGCCGCCGCCTTGCCGGGCGGAACGCAGTTGGAGATAGCCGAGCAGGAGCCGGGCAGCGCCGCTGTGTCGCTCAGGACGAAGAATCTGCGCGCCTTGCTGGCCGGGCTGCAGGTTGATCCGGGGGCTGCGGCGGACGCCCGGCTGGGGGGCCTTGCAGCCGAAGGCAGGCTGCGGGATCTGGAGGTCGAGGGCCGGCTGCGGCTCGCCGGAAGCGGGCTCACGCCAGAGGCATTGCGCGCCCGGATCGAGAGCGCCGATTTTGCGCTGGAGGAGGTCCGGGGCCGCTTCGACGGCGCGCGGTTCGAAGGCCGCCTCGCCCGCCGGGAGGGGCGCTACGAGGCGCGGATAGCGGCCGAGAACCTGCCGCTCGATCCCTACCGGCCGATGCTGGAAGGCCGAGCCCTGCCGCCGCTTGCGGCGCAGCTGGACCTGGCCCGAACCCGGCTTTTTGGTGTCCCTGTCCGCAGCCTGGAACTCGACGCCGCAACCGGGGAAGACGGCGGCATCACCATTTCCCGGCTGGCCGTCCAGGACGCGGGAGGGGTGAGCGGCGAGGCCGAAGGCCGTTTCGGCGCCGGGCGCACAATGCTGCGCCTGGCAGGGCGGACGACCGATCTCCGCCAGAGCGCCGACCATTACGGGATCGCCCTGCCGGCGATTGCGCATGATGTGGGCGAAGTCGCGTTCGAAGGCCGTGTCGACGGCGCCTCGGAGTCGCTCAACCTGGATGTCGAGGCGCGCGCCGGCGGGCGGCGTCTGCGGCTGGCGGGGAGTCTGGCGGACCAGGCCCGCTTCGACGGGCAGGTAGAGCTGGAAGGGCCGCCGCCGGCCGGCCTGGCGGCGGCCGGCGATCTTGCGGTGATGACAGCGTCGGTCTCGGCGAGACGCGGCCATGCGGCATTTGATGACATCGAGATCCGGCTGGGCGCCATGCGCGCGCATGGGCGCGGCGCGGTTTCGCTGCCGGAGGGTGAGCGCCCGGCGGCCAGGATCACGCTGGCCGCGGACCGCTTCACCCTGCCCGCGCCGGCCGCCGGCCTGCCTGTCTGGCCGCGCAGCCCGCTGAATACCGCGCCGTTCGGAGACCTCGACCTCGATCTCGATCTCGAAGTCGAGGCACTCGGCGTCCGCGGCGAGATGCTGGACGACCTGCGCCTGGACCTGTCGCTCACGCCGGAGGCCTGGACGGTCAACGCCGCCAGGGCCGGCTGGCGGGGCGGACGCCTGCTGGTGGATGGCGGGTATCAGGCGCAGGACGGCCGCGCGGAGCTGAAGCTGGAATTGCGGGATGCGGTCTTGCCCCGCCGCACCGGCTTCGGCCCGGCCGAGGCGCGGATCGACGCCTTTGTCGATCTTGCCGGGGAAGGCGGCAGCCTGCACGGGCTCGTCTCGACGCTTTCCGGCTCGGCGCGGATAGACTTCGCCGGCGGACGCCTGAACGGCGTCGATCCGGCGGCTGTGCGCGCCGCTCTCGACGACGCCCCAAGCTCGGCAGAGTTGCTGCGGCGCTTGCGCGCCGCGCTGGTTTCGGGCGGCAGCCAGCTCGATTCCGGCCGGCTGGCGGCCCGCTTCCGCAACGGCGTCGCCCGCCCGGTCGCGGGCGGCTTTGCGCTGGCCGGCGGGCGGGCGGCGCTTGCGGGCTCGGTCGATCTGCCCGGCCGGTATATCGACATGACAGGCCGCATTGCACTGCGCGGCCGGCCGGACATGCCGCCGCTTGGTTTCACGATCGCCGGCCCGCTCGACGATCCTGTCCGCGAGGCAGACACACGGGCAATCGAGGCCCTGCTGCTGTCCGAGGATCTGGCGGGGCTTCTCAGACCGAGCGCGAACTGAGCCGGACGGCGTGCATGCCCGCTTCCTGAAGCGCGGCCAGAACCTGGCCGACATGCGCTTCGTCGCGGGTCTCCAGGGCAACCTCGATATCGGTGAGCTTGATCGGCACATCCTCGAACCAGCGCTGATGCTGGACATCGACGATATTGCCGCCCGCCCTGGCGATGGCGGCGGCGGCGCGGGCGAGGCCGCCCGGCTGGTCCTGGATTTCAATGCGCAGGCGCACCAGCCGTCCGCCGCGCACCAGGCCCCGCATCAACACGGAGGCCAGCAGGCGGGGGTCGATATTGCCGCCGGAGACCACCAGGCCGGCGCGCTTGCCGCGGAAGCGCTCCGGATGGGTCAGCACAGCCGCCAGCGCCGCGGCGCCGGCGCCTTCCGCCACGGTCTTCTCGATTTCGGCAAGCAGCTGCACGCCTTCCTCCATGGCGGCCTCATCCACGAGCAGAATGTCCTCGACGAGGTCGCGCACCAGCGGCAGCGTGACGGCGCCGGGCCGCTTGACGGCGATGCCTTCGGCGATCGTCGGCCCGCCGGGCGGCGCCGCCAGCCCCCGCAGCGCGTGGTGCATGGAGGGGTAGCCGGACGCCTCGACGCCGACCACCCGGGTGCGGGGGCTGACGGCGCGCGCTGCAACCGCGATGCCGGCAATGAGTCCGCCGCCGCCGATCGGCACAACCAGGAAGTCGAGCTCGGGGCCGGCGCGCAGCATTTCGAGCCCCACCGTTCCCTGGCCGGCAACGATGCGCGCATCGTCATAGGGATGCACGAAGGTCAGCCCGTCGGCCTCCGCCCGCTCGCGCACGAACGCCTCGCTCTCCGAGATGCTCTCGCCCTTCAGGATCACCCGCGCGCCGAGGAATTCCGCCGCCCGAACCTTGGCGAACGGCGTCGCCTCCGGCATGACGATGGTGGCCGGCGCGCCCATGCGGCCGGCGTGATAGGCCACGCCCTGGGCATGGTTGCCGGCCGACAGCGCGATCACCCCGGCCCGGCGCTGCGCCTCGTCAAGATCGGCAAGGCGGACGCAGGCTCCCCGGTCCTTGAACGAGGCGGTGTATTGCCGGTTCTCGAATTTGAGAAACAGCTCCGCCCCGGAGATGGCGCTCAGGGTATCGGAGCGCAGGAAGGGCGTGCGCACGATGCGCCCCTCCAGAAGGCGGTCTGCCGCCTCGATATCGGTGATGGAAACGCTCATTCTGGCCGCAGCACCAAACGGTGGGCCGGCGGTCGGGCCGGATCCAGAACGATATAGCCGCCATCCCGCCAGAGTTCCATCAGGTCGTCATAATGCGGCGAGAACGGGTTGCCCGACTGCCCGACCGCCTGGATGAACTGCGACTTGTCGAGATCGGCGAGGTCGTAGATGGCGCGGTAGCCCGGGCCGTGGCTGTTGCGGAACGGGTGTTGCGCGTCCCGGAACCGCACGCCGGCGCGGTTGACAGCGGTCGGGCCGCCGCCGGTCGCGATTTCACGGTCCACAAGATTGCGCAGCAAGGGAATGCGCCCGGCGATCGGGTGGGAAAAGCGCGCCTGGTGCGCCTCGCCCCAGGGCGGCGTCTCGGCGCCGTAGCGCTCCTGCAGGAAGGCGACCGCGCGCCTGTGCGCCAGGGCGAGGCGGTCCTGGCAGGTCTCCGTTTCGGCGGTTCCCGTGTCGTCGCACCAGGCCGGCCGGTCGCGCAACACGCGGTGAAGCACCAGCGGCCGATAGGCCCACCAGGCCTGGAAATGCGGCCCCAGTTCGTCTGCGAACACCGCGCGCATCGCTGCGCGCACCCAGGCCATGTAGATCAACGGCTCCGGGCGCCGCCGGTCCATATCGCCGTCCCACGCCCGGAGGCGCACATCCGGGACCGCCGCCAGCAGATGCGGCAGCAATGCGCGCGCCGACAGGGAGACGGTGTCGTTCTGTATATCCGCATGGCCGGCCCCCGCGTCCAGCAGCGTTTCGATGCGCGCGGCGCGGTAGGGCGCCTCCCACTCCCGGCCGAGATAGTGCGGATAGGCATCGTCCACCAGGCGGTTATTGGCGTTGACGATACGCCCGGACGGCGGATCCACGCGGCGCGGCAGTTCGTCGAAGGGGATGAAGCCGGACCAGCCGTTCTTGTCGGATACCGTGAAACCGCCCCGCCGGAGCGGTACCCGGCCCGGAGTGAGTATTCCGATGCGGCCGCTGTCGGCAAAGACGATGTTCTGCTGCGGAGAGTGGAAGAGCCTGAGCGCGGCGACGAAGCCCGGCCAGTCCCGCGCCTCGTTCAGGCGTCCGAGCGCCTCGGGCGTGCGATCGTCGTCCCGAAAGGCCGGGCTTTCGACCGCCCAGCCGTCGGGCAATGCGTCGGAGAAGTCCGACGCGACGACGCCGCTGCGGGTCTGCCGGAGTTCCAGATGCGCCGCGTCTCCCCACCGCACCGCCAGCGTTTCGCGCCGGATGCTGACAACATCGGGGCGCGTTACGACATCGGCAGTGTCCGTATAGGGCGTGGTGAAGCCCCAGGCGATGCTGCCATTATGCCCGAGCACCATGAAGGGAACGCCCGGCGCAGTGGCGCCCGCCAGCACGCCGTCCGGCGTCTCGATCCGCGCGAGATACCAGATATTCGGGATCGTGAAGCCGAGATGCGGGTCGTTGGCGAGCGTCGGAATATCGCCTGCCGCCCAGACATTCGAACCGCCGCTGCTGCCGAGGCCCGGCAGGGTCACCGGGTCGTCCACGGCCGCCTGCGGCCAGAGGTCGTCGATCTGTTCCGGTGTCAGCCGGTCCGCCAGGCGCGCGCGCAGCGCCTCGGCGCGCCAGTTGCCGATCAGCCTGAACGCCATGATCCGGCCCCAGAGCATCGAATCGGCAATCCGCCACGGCTCCGGTTCGTAGAACAGCAGGGCAAGCTCCCAGGGCAGCGCGCCGCTGCGCGCGGCAAGCCAGGCATTGACCCCGGCGGCATAGGCTTCGGCAATGCGGCGGCGTTCGGGGGCAAGCGCGGCGGCCTGGCCCCTGGCCTGCTGCATGAGGCCAAGACCGCGCGCATAGCGGTCCAGACCGAGTGTGGCGCTGCCCGCGATTTCGCTCATGCGCCCGGCGCCGCCGCGCCGCATCATCTCCATCTGCGCGAACCGGTCCTGGGCGTGGACATAGCCGAGGCCGAATGCGGCGTCGGCGGCGCCGCCGGCCCGGATTGTCGGAACCCCGTAACGGTCGCGCAGAATCTCGACCGGCCCCGCGAGGCCGGCCAGCCGGAGCTCGCCGTCAAGCTGCGGCAGGGAGCTGCGGAGCCAGAGCAGCGCGGCGGCAACGGCCAGCACGAGCGCCAGCGGCAGACCGACGGCGAGGCGCAGCGCCCAGCGCCGCCGCGCTTTCATAACGACCGGCTCACCGGGGCGCGGCGGCGCGCCCTGTCAGCTCCTCGAGTATGCGGGCCCGGTCCTGATCGACATCCGGGGCGGAGGCGCGGGTCTGCGGATCGTCATAGCCGGAGAGCTTGATGGGATTGCCTGCGACCCGGAGCTTTCCGGCCGTCGGGTCGTCCACATCGACGACCATGTTGCGCGGCTCCACCTGGGGATGCGCCATGACCGTCGCCACATCGTTGATGCCGCTCGCGGGAATGCCGGCGGGATCGAGGAATGCGAGCCAGTCGGCCGTGCTTCGGGCGGCGAGGATGGCTTCGATCTCGCTTTCGAGGCGCGCCTGGTTCTCGTTGCGCAGCTTGTTGGAGGCGTAGCGCGGGTCGTCTTTCAGGTCCGGGCGGTCGAGAATGTCGCAGAAGCGGCGGAACATGACATCATTGCCGGCGGCGACCACCATCCAGCCGTCCAGCGTGCGGAAGGTCTGGAACGGCGTGATCGAGGGATGGCGCCCGCCAAGCGGCCCCGGCGCCTGGCCGGTCGCGGCGTAGCGCGCAACGGCGTTTTCGCAAAGCGCGATCTGGCAGTCGAGCATGGCGATGTCGAGCTTGCGGCCCTCGCCGGTGCGGGCGCGGTCGAACAGCGCGGTGACGATACCGACGGCGGTGAACAGGCCGGCGCCGATATCGCCGATCGACATGCCGACGCGGGTCGGCTCCTGCCCCGGCTGGCCGGTGATCGACATGATGCCGCCCATGGCCTGCACGACCATGTCGTAGGCCGGGCGTTTGGAATGGGGGCCGGTATGGCCGAAGCCGGAACATGCGGCATAGATCAGGGCGGGGTAGCGTTCCTTCAGCGCCTCCCATCCATAGCCGAGCTTCTCCATCGTGCCGGGGCGGAAGTTCTCGGCCACCACATCGGCACCGGCCAGCAGCGCCTCGAAAATCGCGCGGTCGCCCTCGGCCTTGAGGTCGAGCGCGATGCTTTCCTTGCCGCGGTTCACGGAGATGAAATAGGCCGACTTGCCGTTGACGAACGGGCCGTATTCCCGGGCGTCGTCGCCGCGCCCGGGCGTTTCCACCTTGATGACGCGCGCGCCGAGTTCGGCAAGGATCATCGTGCTGTACGGCCCTGCCAGCACGCGCGTGAGATCGATGACAGTGACGCCGCTGAGCGGCCCCTGGCTCCGTTGGTTCGGCATGGGGCGTGCGGGCTCCCTGATATGGCAGTTGAACGCCGGAAGCATAACCGCACCGGCCCCGCCGCGACAGGGGCCGCCGCCGCGCCGGAAGGCCGGGCCCGGCATCGGAGCCTTGAAGCCGGCGGGCGGAGGGGGTATCGGTGCGCTTCCGGCTGGAGGAGCCTTCCGGCGATGGCCTTGGACCGCGCGACCGTCGAACGCATTGCCGCGCTCGCCCGTATCGAAATCGCCGAGGAGGAGCAGGACGCCCTCGCCGGGGAGCTTGGCGCGATCCTGGGCTGGGTGGAGGCGCTGAACGAGGTCGATACCGACGGCGTGGCGCCGTTGACCTCCGTCGGCGGCCACCGCCTGCCCTGGCGCAGCGACGAGGTGAATGACGGCGGCTATCCCGACCGCATCCTCGCCAATGCGCCCGACGCCGCCGGGGCCTTCTTCGCCGTGCCGAAGGTGGTGGAGTGATGCGCCGCCTGGGGCTTGCGGACATCCGCGCCGGCCTCGCCGGGGGCGACTTCTCGGCAGTGGAGCTGGTCGAGGACCGGCTGGCCGCGCTGGAGGCCGCCGGGGCGCTGAACGCCGTCGTCACGCCGATGCCCGACCAGGCGCTGGAGGCGGCGCGGGCGGCCGACCGCCGGCGTGCGGCGGGGGAGCCGGCCCTGCCGCTCGACGGCGCGCCGGTCGCCGTCAAGGACCTGTTCTGCACCGAGGGCGTGCGCACCACGGCCTCGTCGGCCATGCTGGAGGAATTCGTTCCGCCATATGAATCGACCGTGACCGCGAAACTCGCCGCGGCCGGCGCGGCGCTCGCCGCCAAGACCAATCTCGACGAATTCGCCATGGGCTCCTCCACCGTGACCTCGCATTTCGGCCCGGCGGTCAATCCGTGGAAGGCAAAGGGCGACCCGCGCCCGCGCGCGCCCGGCGGCTCCTCGGGCGGCTCGGCCGCGCTGGTGGCGGCCTCGGTCGTGCCGGCGGCGCTGGGCACCGATACCGGCGGCTCGATCCGCCAGCCGGCGGCGTTCTGCGGCGTTGTCGGCCTGAAGCCCACCTATGGGCGCTGCTCGCGCTGGGGCATCGTCGCCTTTGCCTCTTCGCTCGACCAGGCCGGCCCGATGACCCGGAGCGTGCGCGACGCCGCCATCATGCTGACCGCCATGGCGGGCCATGATCCGAAGGACTCGACCAGCGCCAGGGAGCCGGCGCCGGATTTCGAGGCGGCGCTCGGCGGCGGGGTTCGGGGCCTGCGCATCGGGGTGCCGAGGGAATACCGCGTGGACGGCATGCCGGAGGCGCTCGATGCGCTCTGGACCCAGGGCGCCGCCTGGCTGAAGGACGCCGGAGCCGAGCCTGTCGATATCTCGCTGCCGCATACGCGCTATGCGCTGCCGGCCTACTATATCGTCGCGCCTGCGGAGGCGTCGTCCAACCTCGCGCGCTATGACGGCGTGCGCTACGGCCTGCGGGCGCCGGGCGCGGGCATTGAGGAGCAATATGCGCGCACCCGCCGTGCGGGCTTCGGGGCCGAGGTGCGCCGGCGGGTGCTGATTGGCACCTATGTGCTCTCGGCGGGCTATTACGACGCGTACTACACCAAGGCGCAGCGGATCCGGCGGTTGATCGCGCGCGATTTCGAGCAGGCGTTCCAGACGGTCGATGCGGTGCTGACGCCGACCGCGCCGACCGCCGCCTTCCCGCTCGGCGAGAAGATGGACGACCCGATCGCCATGTATCTGAACGATGTCTTCACCGTGCCGGCGAGCCTTGCGGGCCTGCCCGCGGTCTCGGTGCCGGCCGGGCTGGACGGCGAGGGCCTGCCGCTCGGCCTGCAACTGATCGGCCGGCCATTCGACGAGGAGACGATGCTGCGCGCGGCGGCGGTTCTGGAAAGCGCCGCCGGTTTCGATGCGGAGCCGGAGTTCGTGCTGTGAGCGTTGTCATCGAAGGCCGGGAAGGCGTTTGGGAATACGCCATCGGCCTGGAGGTCCATGCCCAGGTGGCCTCGGCCTCCAAGCTGTTCTCCGGCGCGCCGGCGGCCTTCGGGGCCGAGCCGAACACGCAGGTCAGCCTCGTCGATGCCGCCATGCCGGGGATGTTGCCGGTCATCAACCGGGTCTGTGTCGAGCAGGCGGTGCGCACCGGCCTCGGCCTGGGCGGCCGCATCGCGCGGTTCTCGGTGTTCGACCGCAAGAACTATTTCTACCCGGACCTGCCGCAGGGCTACCAGATCTCGCAATATTCCGACCCTGTCGTGGCGGGCGGATCGGTGGCGATTCCCGGCCGCACGGTGCGGATTACCCGCCTGCACCTGGAGCAGGATGCGGGCAAGAGCGTGCATGACCGCGACCCCGACCGCACGATGATCGACCTGAACCGCGCCGGGGTGGCGTTGATGGAGATCGTGAGCGAGCCGGATCTGCGCAGCCCGGAGGAGGCGGCCGACTTCCTCACCCGCCTGCGCGCCCTGCTGCGCTGGCTCGGCACCTGCGACGGCAACATGCAGGAAGGCTCGCTGCGCTGCGACGCCAATGTTTCGGTGCGCCGGCCGGGCGCGCCGCTCGGCACGCGCACGGAGATCAAGAACCTGAACTCGATCCGCTTCCTGCGCGAGGCCATTGAATGGGAAGCCCGGCGCCAGGTGGACCTCATCGAGGCCGGCGGCGCGGTGGTGCAGGAGACCCGCCTGTTCGATCCCGACCGGGGCGAGACCCGCGCCATGCGCAGCAAGGAAGACGCGCATGACTACCGCTATTTCCCCGACCCCGACCTGCTGCCGCTGGAACTGGACGAGGCCGTTATCGAGGCAATCCGCGCCTCGATGCCGGAACTGCCAGAGGCGCGGCGGGACCGCTTCGTGCGGGATTTCGGCCTTTCCGACTACGATGCCGGGCTGCTGACGGCCGAGCGCGCCCGCGCCGATTATTTCGAGGCCGCCGCTGCAGGGCGCAACCCCAAGCAGGCCGCCAACTGGGTCGCCGGCGAACTGCTCGGCCGGTTGAACCGGGAAGGGCTGGAGATCGAGGCGGCGCCCATTTCGGCCGCAGGCCTCGGCGATCTCATCGACCTTGTCGCCGACGGCACGCTTTCCGGGCGCATGGGCCGCGAGGTGTTCGAGGCCATGTGGGAAACCGGCCGCCCGGCCGCCGAAATCGTGGAGGCGCGGGGGCTGAAGCAGATCTCGGACACGGGCGCGCTCGAGGCGCTGGTGGACGACCTGCTGGCCCGCGAGGCCGGCAAGGCGGCCGAATACCGGGCCGGCAAGACCCGCCTGCTCGGCTTCTTCGTCGGGCAGGTGATGAAGGCGACCGGCGGCAAGGCCAATCCGAAACTCGCAAATGCGCTGCTGCGCGCCAGGCTGGAGGAATAACGGGAATGCCGAAAGACAAAGCGGTGCTGATTACAGGGGCCGGAAGCGGCATTGGCGCGGCCTGCGCCCATGCTTTCGCCGATGCCGGCGCCCGCCTCGCGCTCGCGGATATAGATCGGGCGGCGGCGGAGCGGACCGCTGAAGCCTGCGGCGGCGCGGCGGCGGTCATCGAGGCCGATTGCGGCGATGTCGTTTCCATAGAGGCGATGATGGAAGCCGCTGCGGCGGCGCTGGGCGGCCTCGACGTGCTGGTCAACAATGCCGGCGTCACCCGCCATGCCGGCATCATGGACCTGACCGAGCAGGACTGGGACCGTATTCACCGCGTCAATGCGAAGGGCGTGTTCTTCTGCCTGCAAAGCGCGGCGCGGCGCATGATCGACCAGGGCCGGGGCGGGCGTATCGTCAATATCGCATCCATCGCCGGGCGCGGCTTCAAGGACACCTCCAACGCCGCCTACGCCGCCAGCAAGGGGGCGGTCATCGCGCTCACCCGGACGGCGGCCCAGCAATTGGGCGGGCACGACATCAATGTGAACGCCGTCTGCCCGGGCGTCACCTTTACCGCGCTGGTGGAACGGCTGGTCCGGGACCGCGCCGCCGAACGGGGCATTTCGGCAGAGGACATGCGCCGGCGCATGGAGGCGCCGATCCCGATCGGGCGCGGCAACGACCCCGCGGATGTCGCCGCGCTCTGCGTGTTCCTGGCCGGGCCGGGCGCCCGCAATGTCACCGGGCAGGCCTGGAATGTGGATGGCGGGCTGATCACCAGCTAACGGCGCCTTCCAGGCTCATTCGACAGTTTCAGGCTTCCCCTGGCGGGCAGTGCGTGTTTCAGCGCGGCTCCGCCCCTCGAGGCGGGGCCTTCAGTCGATCGGGGCGGAGGCGGCAGCCCGGGCGGCGCGCCGCCTTGTCAGCCGCTGTCGAGGGCCGGCGCCGCCCGGGGCTTGCGGCGCGCCTCGCCTTCCAGGAAGAGCGGGGCGGCGAGCGCGAGCGAGGCGCCCGTCTCCGGGTCGTCGCAGGGAATGAGCGCCCCGCATTCCCGCATCTGCACATCGCCCGGAATGTCGGCGAGCGTCCCGATCTCGCCGAAGCTGACGGCGTGGCGGACCAGAATCTCGCGCCATTCCGGCCAGTCGCGGGCGGCGAACAGGGCGTCGAGCTCGGCGATCAGCGCATGGCGGTTGGCGGCCCGCGCCGCCCGGTCGCGGTAGCGCGGGTCCCCAAGCCATTCTGGCTTTCCGAGCGCGGCGGCGAGCTTCGGCCAATTGCGGTCTTCCGGCAGCACGACCAGATGGAACCAGCGTCCGTCGCGGCAACAGTAGAGATTGTGGAGGGCGTTGGAGGCGTCCTCCCGCGCCGCGCGCCGCTTGTGCTCGGCGCCGCAGAGCATGGCGCTGGTCTGAAACGCATTCCACCACAGGCCGTTGGCCATGAGATTGGTGGACACGACGCCGCCTTTCCCCGTGCGCTCGCGGCGGTAGAGCGCCATGACGACGGCGGCGAACAGGGTCATCGCGGTCGGATGGTCGCCCATGCCGGGCAGCGAGCGGGCCGGCGGTGAATCGGGCGCGGGGCGCACCATGTCCATCAGCCCGGTGCGGGCCCAGAGCGCTGTGGAGTCGAAGCCGGTGCGCGCCGCCTCCGGCCCGGTCTCGCCATAGGCGGTGACCGAGGCGTAGATCAGCCGCTCGTTCAGCGGCGTCAGGTCGCTGCTGCGGATGCCGAGCCGGGCGCGGGCGCCGGGCGGCGCGTTGGTGATGAAGATATCGGCCTCGCGCAGCAGGGCGTGAAGTCGGGCGCGGTCCGTCTCCTGCTTCAGGTCCAGCACCAGGCTGCGCTTGTGCCGGTTGTCCATGTTGAACGGGTAGTTGAAGGCCGAGGGCGGATTGCCCGGCGCGCCGACGGACTGGCGGAACGGGTCGCCGCCGGGCGGCTCGATCTTGACGACATCGGCGCCGAACTCGCCTAGAATCATCGCGGCCGCCGGCCCGGCAATATAGGTCGCCGCCTCGATAACCCTTATTCCGTCGAGCAACACGGGTTCTCTCCCCTCACGGACACATGACGCCGCCTGACATAGCACCGTTGGCGCCCGGAGGGCGATTTCCGGCCGTGTCGCGGTTTGAAGCCCCGCGCCCGCGGCAGGCTGATTTGCCGCATGTCGCGGCGTTGACGATCCGGACGCAAGGGGCGAAGCCGATGACGGACTTGGTGGTCAGGCGCCGGTATCGGATCGGCGCCGGGCGCGTGTGAGAAAGGGAAGCTGTGGCTCGGGCGCAGGCGAACGGGATCGAGATCGAATATGAACTGCGAGGGCCGGCCGGGGGCGAGCCGATCGCGATGATCGGCGGGCTCGGGATGCAGCTCATCTCATGGCCGGAGGCATTGATCGACGGGCTGGCGGACGCCGGCTTCCGGCCAATCCTGTTCGACAACCGCGATTGCGGCCTGTCCACCCGGTTCGACGAGGCCGGGCCGGCGGATATCGGCCGGGCCTTCAGGCAGGCGCGGGCCGGAGAGCCGGTGACAGCGCCCTATACCATCGAGGACATGGCCGATGATGCAGCCGGCTTGCTCGATGCGCTCGGCATCGAGGCCGCACATATCTATGGCAGCTCCAATGGCGGCGCGGTGGCGCAGCTTGTGGCGATCCGCCATCCCGCAAGGACGAAATCTCTGGCCTCCGTCATGGCCACTTCCGGCCGGCGCGGCCTGCCGCGGCCCAGCAAGGCGGCCTCGGACTGGTTGAACGCCCCCCGCCCGTCCGATGTCGACCGCGGCGCCTATATGGAACTCGCCTGGGAGCAGAACCGGATCATGGGGTCGCCGGGCTTTCCGCGCGACGAGGCGGGCGTCAAGGCGCGCGCCGGCGCACTCTATGACCGCGCCTGGTATCCGGCCGGCCACGGGCGCCATCTTCTCGCCAGCATCGCTTCCGGCGACAGCCGCTGCGCCGCGCTCGGCAGCATTTCGGCGCCGACGGTGGTCATCCACGGCGCCGAAGATCCGCTGGTGCCGCTGGGGCAGGGCGAGGATGTCCGGAACGCCATTCCCGGCGCGCGCATGGTCGTCATAGACGGCATGGGCCACGACATTCCCGACGGCGCGGCGCCGACCGTCGTGCGCGCCGTCGCCGAGAACGCCCGGCGGGCCGCCTAAACCCCCGGCGCCCGCCTTGCGCGGGCGCGCGCCCCCGGCGCACAGTGCCTCCGCTGCAAGCGAAAAGGGAACGGCCCGAATGAGCCATGAGAAGCCCTATGCGGGGCTGCGCGTCGTCGATATCAGCCAGGGAATCGCCGGGCCGTATTGCGGCATGTTGCTGGCGCAATACGGCGCGGATGTCATCAAGGTCGAACCGCCGGAAGGGGACTGGGCGCGCGTGCTGGGGCCCCGCTATGGCAGCCACACAGCCTTCTCGATCATCGGCAATCTCGGCAAGCGCAGCCTGGTGCTGGACCTCAAGCAGGCGGAGGGGAAAGACCGTTTGCGGCGTCTGGTCCGGACGGCGGATGTCTTCATGGAGGGCTTCCGGCCCGGCGTCGCCGCCCGGCTCGGCTTCAGCTATGACGCGGTCAGGGCGCTGGCGCCGTCTGTCGTCTATGTCTCGGTGTCGGGTTTCGGGCAGGCCGGGCCGTTGAGCGCCAAGCCGGCCATGGACCCGGTGCTGCAGGCGTTCACCGGCTTCACGCTCGACAACAAGGGCCTTGACGGCATTCCGCACCGCGCCAACCCGATTATCGTGGACATGTCCACGGCGCTCTATACCCACCAGGCGGTCGCCGCAGCCCTTTATGCGCGCCGCGACGACCCGCGGCCGCGCTTTATCGACTCAAGCCTGATGGCCGCCGCCGCCAACCTCCAGGCGGTGCGCATGGCGGCGACGGTGATGGAAGGCAAGCCGATGCGCGCGCCGACCGCGCCCTCGGGCGTGTTCCGCACGGCGGACGGCTGGCTGCAGATGGTGGTGCTGAAGGACAGCGACTTCCACGCGCTTTGCGGCCTGATCGGCCGTGCGGACCTCGCGGCGGACCCGCGCTTCGCCGGGCCGGCGGACCGGTCTGCCCATGCCGAGATGCTCAATGCCGCGGTCGGCGAGCATATTGCAGCCGAGCCGACCGCGCATTGGCAGGCCTGCCTGACCGAAGCCGGCCTCCAGAACGAGGCGCTTCAGGACTATGCGCAATTCACGGCCCATCCGCAGACGGAGGCGGCCGGCGCGGTCGCCTGGCTGGCCCAGCCCGGCGGCGAGCGGCTCTGGCCGGTGGCGAAGCCGGCGGGAACCCCGCCGTTGGTCTCGGGAGCCCCCGCCGCCACCGCCCCGGCGCTCGGCCAGCACACGGAGGAGATCATGCGTGAGCTGGAGGAGCCGGCAGCCACTGCCGGGGCGGCGGGCGGGGGCCGCGCCGTCGCATCGGGTTCTTTGGATGATGATTGACCCGAAGCGCTTGAAATCTTCCTGGCGGATCGGTGTTGATGTCGGCGGCACGTTTACTGACCTGATGGTGCTGGACGAGCGGTCGGGCGCGGTTCATGTCCTCAAGACGCCCACCACGCCGGCTGATCCGTCGGACGGGCTGCTGGCCGGCATCGCCGCCGCGGCCGAACGCTTCGGGCTGGAGCCGGAAGAAGTCGGGTTCATCCTGCACGGCACCACGATTGCCACCAACGCCGTGCTGGAGCGCAAGCTGCCCAGGGGGGCGTTGATCGCCAATCGGGGCTTCAGCGATGTGCTGGAGATCGGGCGCCATGTGCGCCGTGAGCCCTATACGCTGAAGCCCGCGCCGCAAACGGTGCTGATCCCGCGCGACCGGCGTTACGGCGTCGAGGGCCGGATACGCTGGGACGGCAGCGAGGAAACGCCGCTCGACGAGGCGGGCATCGGCCGGATCGGCGCAGAACTCGCCGGCGTGGACGCGGTCGCCGTCGCGTTTCTGCATGCCTATCGGAACCCGGCGCATGAGCGCCGCGCCGCAGAGATACTGGCCGAGGCCGCGCCCGGCGTTTCGATCGCACTGTCCTCGGAAGTCAGCCCCGAAATCCGCGAATTCGAGCGGGTTTCGACGACCGTGCTCAACGCGCTGCTCGTGCCGGCGGTGCGGGCCTATCTGGAGCGGCTGGTGGCGCGGCTCCGCAATGCCGGCCTCGAGGCCCGGCTTTATCTCGTGCAGTCCAATGGCGGTGTGACGACCTCCGCCCGTGCTGCGCGGCTGCCGGTCCGGCTGCTGCTTTCAGGGCCGTCGGGCGGGGCCATGGCGGCGGCGGAACTGGCCCGGACCCTTCGGCAGCCAAATCTGGTGGCGGTCGATATGGGCGGCACCAGTTTCGATGTCTCGGTGGTGCGGGGCGGCGAGAGCACGGTGGTGACGGAGGGCGAGATCGACGGCTTGCCGGTGCGCCTGCCGATGGTCGAAATGCGCACGATAGGCGCCGGCGGCGGGTCGATTGCGGAGGCCGCGCCCGGGCGCGCGCTCAGCGTCGGGCCAAGAAGCGCGGGCGCCGATCCGGGACCCGCCGCCTACGGCAAGGGGGGCGTCGAGCCGACGGTCACCGACGCCAATGTCGTTCTCGGCCGCCTGGACCCCGGCTTTTTCCTTGGCGGGGCCGTGCAACTGGATGCGGCGCGCGCGCGTGCCGCCGTGGCGGAGCGGATAGCGGCGCCGCTCGGCCTCGGCGTGGAGGAAGCGGCGGACGGCATCCTCGCGGTCGTCAACGCGCATATGGCCTCGGCAATCAAGCTCAGCCTGTTCGAGAAGGGCGCCGACCCCCGCGACTTCGCAATCGCAGCCTTTGGCGGGGCCGGAGGATTGCACGCGGTGAGCCTCGCGGAAGAACTTGAGATGAGGCAGGTCATTTTCCCGCGCAATCCCGGGACGTTCTCGGCCCGCGGCATTCTGACCGCCGACATTGCGCATGATGTGGCGCGCTCCCGCCTGCTCGACGCCGACGACACCGCATTGCCGGTTTTGGCGGCGCTGGCGGCGGAACTGTTTGCGGAGGGCCACGGCCTGCTCGCCGGCGACGGCATCGCCGAGGATGCGCGCAGTGTTCGTCTCGCCGCCGACATGCGCTATCGGGGGCAGGCGTTCGAATTGCTGGTGCCCTGGGGCGAAGCGCCGCCCGACGGGCCGTCGCTGGCGCGTCTGGTCGCCGATTTCCACACCCTGCATCGGGAGCGTTATGCGCATTCAGACAGCAGCGCGCCGGTCGAGATCGTGACCTTGCGCGCGACCGCCCGGGGATTGCTTCCCAAGCCGCGCATCAATCCGCCGTCAGCGGCGGAGGCGGGGCCGAAAGGCAGGCGGCGCGTCTGGATGGACGGCGGCTGGCGGCGCCTGCCCATCTATGACCGCGGGCATCTGCCGGAGGCCGTCGCAGGCCCCGTCATCGTCGAGGAGGCCCATGCGACGCTGCTGATTCCACCGGGCTGGAGGCTGGCGCTGCTGTCGAGCGGCGATCTGGTCGCGGAGCGTCAGGGAGAACGGCCGTGACCGATCTCAGCCCCATAGACATCGAGATCGTCCGCAACGCGCTGGTAGCCGCGGCGGAAGACATGAATGTGACCATCTGGCGCACGGCGCGCTCGACGGTCGTGCGGGAAACACTCGACTATTCAACCGCGGTTTTCGACGCCCGGGGACGCAATGTCGCGCAGTCGGCCCGCATCGCCATCCATCTGAATTCCATGGCGACATGCCTGGAAGGCATCATCGCCGGCCCGATCCCGCTGGAGGAGTGGGCCGAAGGCGATGTCATCGTCACCAATGATCCGTATTCCGGCGGCCAGCATCTGCCCGATGTGCTGACTTTCAAGCCGGTATATTTCCGCGGCCGCCGGATCGCGATTACCGGCACGCTCACCCATCACACCGATGTCGGCGGCGGCGCGCCCGGCAGTTATGACGCCCGCGCCCGCGAGATCTATCAGGAAGGCCTGCGGATTCCGCCCTGCAAGGTCGTCGAGGCGGGGCGGGCGAATGAAGCCTTGCTCGGCGTCTTCTACGCCAATAGCCGCGAGCCGGAGAAGGTGCGGGGCGATTTCGAGGCCCAGCTGGCATCGCTCGACATCGGTGCGGCAGGGGTGATGCGGCTGGCGGAGCGCTACGGCCCCGAAAGACTGGAGGCGGCCACCGACCGCATTCTCGACCGCTCCGAGGCCGCAATGCGGCTGGCGCTTGCCGGCATCCCCGACGGGACATACGGCTTCGAGGATTTCGTGGATGATGACGGCATCACGGATGAGCCGCGCCGCATCGCCGCCGCGATCCGGATCGACGGCGACAGCGCGCAGGTCGATCTCTCGGAGTCCGGTCCGCAGGCGGCCGGCCCGGTCAATTGCACGCTCAATATGTCGAAATCAGCCGTCTATTGCGCTTTTATGTGCGCTGCCGGCGTGGAGATTCCTGCCAATTCCGGCGCTTACCGGCCAATAGCAATCTCCGCCCGTCCGGGCACGATCTGCAACGCATTGCCGCCGGCCCCGGTGGCGAACCGCATGGCGACGGCCCACCGGATCGTCACCACAGTGCTGGGCGCCTTGGGTCAGGCGGCGCCGGAGCGTATCTCGGCCGCATATTACGGTGTCAGCTATGTCTATGCCCTTGGCCTCAAGGGGCGGTCGGGGCGTCCGGAAGTCTATTTCGATATCGAGGTCGGCGGCTGGGGCGCGCATCCCGACGCCGACGGCGCCAACGCGCTCTCGGCCTGCCTGCACAACCTCGCCAACACGCCGATCGAGATGGTGGAGAGCCTCTACCCGATTACGGTCACCGAATACGGGCTCGCGCCGGGCAGCGGGGGGCGGGGCAAGCGCCGGGGCGGCCTCGGGCTGCGGCGCGAATTCCGGCTGGATGCCGAAGAAGGGATGCTCTCCACCAATTACGAGCGGTTCCGCATTCCGCCCTACGGGCTTGCCGGCGGCGGCCCCGGCGCGCCGGGGCGCTCAGTGCTGACGCGCGACGGCGAGGCGATGGAACTCGGGTCCAAGGTATCGAACCTGCCCGTGCGCCGGGGCGACCGCATTCTGCTGCAAACCTCAGGCGGCGGCGGGCATGGCGCGGCGGAAGACCGCGACCGCGGAGATACCACCCGGGACAAGCGCCTCGGATATTCCACAGACAGATAACGAGGGACACCGGCCCGCCATGACCTCCGAAAAGGACGGCTTCCGTATCGAGATCGACCGGGAGAACGAACGCGCCGACATCGTGCTCGACCGGCCGCCGCTCAATGTCGTGCGCATGGCTCAGCGCCCGCAATTGCGCGCCGCCTTCGAGGCGTTCGACCGCGATCCGGGTGTGCGCGTTGTTGTTGTCCGGGGCGAAGGCGAACATTTCACCAGCGGCGGCGATATTCCGGGCTTCATGGAGGCGACGCCGGAAACCGTGTCGCAACTCCACAAGAACATCGCCGCGGCGGAACGATGCTCCAAGCCGGTGGTCGCCGCGATACGCGGTTTCTGCATGGGCGTCGGCTTCGAGCTGGCGCTGGCCTGTGACTTCCGCATTGTGAGCGAAACGGCGCGTCTGGCGCTGCCCGAGATCAATCTCGGCATGATCCCCGGCTCGGGCGGCTCCGCGCGGCTGCAACGCATGATCGGCATCTCGCGCGCCAAGAATATGGCCATGCGCGGCCGGCGCATCACAGGCCGGGAGGCCTTCGACTGGGGCATCGCCTGCGAACTGGTCGAGGACTCCGCCCTTGAGGCGGCGGCGGACGCATTGGTCAAGGAACTGCGCCGTTTCTCGCCGCTGGCCCAGCGAACGCTCAAGCAGGTCTTCAATGCCGGCGAGAACGCGCCGCTGGAACAGGCGATGGAGATCGAGGGCCAGGCCTATGGCCGGCTGCGCATGAGCGCCGACTTCGCCGAGGGCGTCGCGGCCTTCACGGAAAAGCGCCGCCCGAACTTCAGGGGCGAATAGCGGGCGGCGCAGTCAACGGGGAACCACGACCTCGATCTCCAGGTCCAGTGCAGCCCAGCTGCGGTCCATCGTCATCGAGAATGATCGTTACCCGCCGGCCTCGCGGCGCGCTTCGGCGCGGCGTTCGGCGATAAACTCATCGACCAGCATCGCCGCCCGGGGCCCAGCCTCCGATCTTTCCGCAGGGCCGAAACGGCGGAGGACGGACCCCGGCTCTCCGCTGCGCTCCGGCCGGGGTGACAAGAGAGGGCACACGCTCCATCCGGGGTGACAAGAGGACGTGCGCTCTCCGGCCGGGATGACGACAAGGGAGGCGATGCAAGCGGCGCGGCACGGAGGCGCGTTCCGAGAAACCCGCCGGCACGGGCCTTCGCTGCAAACCGAGACACGACCCTTTTCAGGCTCCGATCACGCCGCCGCCGCCGTCGGGCGGGTGACGCGGATCGCCAGCCCGCCGGCCTCGACGCCGACCTCCAGGCGGTCGCCGTCCTGCACAGCGCCCTCCAGAATCCGCCTTGCAAGGGCGTTCTGCAGGTTGGTCTGAATCGCGCGCTTCAGCGGGCGGGCGCCGTAAACCGGGTCGAAGCCGGTCTGCGCCAACCAGTGCAGCGCCGCCGAATCCAGATCAAGCGCGATGCTCCGCGCGGCCAGCAGCTTGCGCAGCTCCTCAAGCTGGATCGAGACGATGCCCGCCATATGCTCGCGCTCCAGGCGGTGAAAGACGACGATCTCATCGAGCCGGTTCAGGAATTCGGGCCGGAAGTGGCCGCGGACGATGGTCATCACGCGGTCCACGATAGGCCCGTGGAATGTGCTTTCGCTGGCCTGCGCGAACGCCTCGCTGCCCAGATTGGATGTCAGAACGATGATGGTGTTGCGGAAATCCACCGTTCGGCCGTGCCCGTCGGTCAGACGGCCGTCGTCGAGCACCTGGAGCAGGATGTTGAAGATGTCGGCATGCGCCTTCTCCACTTCGTCGAAGAGCACGACCTGATAGGGGCGCCGGCGGACCGACTCGGTCAGCGAGCCGCCCTCCTCGTAGCCGATATAGCCGGGCGGCGCGCCAAGCAGGCGCGAGACGGCGTGCCTCTCCATGTATTCCGACATGTCGAGGCGCAGCATGGCCGTGTCGTCGTCGAACAGGAACGCCGCCAACGCCTTGCATAATTCCGTCTTGCCGACGCCGGTCGGCCCGAGGAACAGGAAGGAGCCGACCGGCCGGCTCGGATCCTGCAGGCCGGCCCGGGCGCGGCGCACCGCTTCCGAGACCGCCTTGACGGCCGCATCCTGGCCGACGATGCGGGCGTGCAGCCGCTCTTCCATCCGCAGCAGCTTTTCGCGTTCGCCTTCGAGCATCCGCGCAACCGGCACGCCGGTCCAGCGCGACACCACGCCCGCGACATGCTCGCCGCTGACCTCTTCATCCAGCAGGCGGCCTTCCCGTTGCCCGTCCGACAGGGCGATGCGCTTCTCAAGGTCCGGAATGACGGCGAAACGCAGTTCGCTGGCGCGCTCCAACTCGCCCTTTCTCTGGGTTGCGTCCAGTTCCAGCCGCGCCCGCTCCAGTTCCTCTTTCAATCCCTTGGCGCCGTCGATG
This sequence comes from Alphaproteobacteria bacterium, assembly GCA_965200785.1. Classification (GTDB taxonomy): domain Bacteria; phylum Pseudomonadota; class Alphaproteobacteria; order Bin95; family Bin95; genus Bin95. Next base: position 1,488,912 of record CBDAVA010000003.1, read on the forward strand.
GCCGACTTTTCGTTGCGCCATTGCAGCGTCAGCGCATCGGAACGGTCCTCCAGATCGCCGAGTTCCTGTTCCAGCTTGTCCAGGCGGTTCCGCGAGGCGTCGTCGGTTTCCTTCCGGAGGGCTTCGCGCTCGATCTTGAGCTGGACGATTCGCCGGTCGAGTTCGTCGATCGCTTCCGGCTTGGAATCGATCTGCATTCTCAGCCGGCTCGCCGCCTCGTCGATCAGGTCGATGGCCTTGTCGGGCAGGAAACGGTCCGTGATGTATCGGTTGGACAAGGTCGCGGCCGACACCAGGGCGCCGTCGGTGATGCGTACGCCGTGATGGACCTCGTATTTCTCCTTCAGGCCCCGAAGAATGGAGATCGTGTCTTCCACATTGGGCTCGCCGACGAAAACCGGCTGGAAGCGGCGCGCCAGCGCAGCGTCCTTTTCGACATGCTGGCGGAATTCGTCGAGCGTCGTTGCGCCGATGCAGTGCAGCTCGCCGCGCGCCAGGGCCGGCTTGAGCATATTCGAGGCGTCCATCGCGCCGTCGCCCTTGCCGGCGCCGACCAGCGTGTGCAGTTCGTCGATAAAGACGACAATTTCGCCTTCCGCCGCCTTGATTTCGGCCAGCACGGCTTTCAGCCGCTCCTCGAATTCGCCGCGGTATTTCGCACCGGCGACCATGGCGCCGAGATCGAGGGCGACCAGCCGCTTGTCCCGCAGCCCTTCAGGCGTGTCGCCGTTGACGATGCGCTGCGCCAGACCCTCGGCGATGGCCGTCTTGCCGACACCGGGCTCCCCGATCAGCACCGGATTGTTCTTGGTGCGCCGGGACAGCACCTGGATGGCGCGCCGGATCTCCTCGTCGCGTCCGATGACGGGGTCGAGCCTGCCCGAGCGCGCGGCCTCTGTCAGGTCCTGGGCGTATTTGGCAAGGGCGTCGAAGCCGGCTTCGGCATTCGCACTGTCGGCGGTGCGGCCCTTGCGCAGTTCGGCAATGGCGCGCTCGAGCCCCTTGGCGTCCACGCCGGCCTCGCCGAGCGGGCCGCGGGACATCGCCATCGCCTGCAGCAAACGCTCCACGGTGACGAAACGGTCGCCGGCCTTCTGGGCTGTCTTGCGGGCCGTTTCAAACAGGCGCGCGGTCTCCGGCGCCAGACGCAGCCCGCCCGACCCCGAGCCGCTGACAACCGGCAGGGCGGCGAGCGCCGCCTCGACAGCGGCCCGCGCCTTCGCCGGATCGCCGCCGGCGCGCCCGATCAGGCCGGCGGCCAGCCCTTCGGGATCGTCGAGCATCGCCTTGAGGATGTGTTCGGGCACCAGCCGCTGGTGCCCGGCGGCCAGCGCCGCGCTCTGCGCCGCCTGCACGAATCCGCGCGCGCGCTCGGTATAGGTCTCGAAATCCATTTTGTGTCTCCGCCTTCAGACGCGAGCCGGCGGCGGAAGGGCCGCACCACACGCACCGGCTTCCGCCCGAAGAGAGATATGGGAATCGCCTCCGGCAAGCGCAAGACGATTCGGACGGCTCTGCCCTGTTCCGGCCGGAGTGACGGAGGAGAACGGCGGCCGGGGCCGGCGGCTGCCCGAAGCGGGCAGGAGTCTCAGGCGGCGCTGGCCGCGACCTCTTCCGCCGGCGCGCTTTCCGGCTGCGCGGCTGTCTCGCTGCTCTCGCTCGGCGTTTCCTCGGGCGGCGCCGTGCGCTGCCTCCGGCGCCGGCGCGGCCGGCCACTGCCGGATTCGCTGGTCTCGGCCGCAGCAGGACGATCCGCTGCATCCTGGGCGGGGCGGTTTCCGGCCTCCGACTCCTCGGCGGCGTCGCCGCTGCGCTGCGCCTCTTCCGGCGCCGGCTGCTGCTGCGCCTGAGGCGGCGCAAACTGCGCCACCAGACGCTGATAATGCTCGGCATGTTGAAACAGATTCTCGGCCAGCACCGAATCGCCGCTCGACTGGGCGTCTCTCGCCATGGCCAGATAACGGTCAAGGATCTGTTGCGCAGTGCCGCGCACCCGCCCTTCCGGTCCATTACTCTCAAGCGGCTGGTTGCGATGGGCGGGGTTCCGCCCGCCCCTTATATGGTTGCGGCCGCGTGAGCGTCGCGGAGGCAAGTTCTGTTTCATTTGCACTCTGTATCTAGAGGCTGTCATATGGCGGCGCCCGCCAGACGGGTCTTCATTCGCGCCGCCCCGGTTCTGCTGCGCAAGCTGCAATCCGGATCCAAGTGCAAGAGTAACCCGGAACGGCGGGTTTGCAACCCCTTGTTCTCGGCACTGGCCGGCGGGTGAATTACAGGGGAGCGCCGCTGCGGTATAGTGCGCCGGATTGCGCATTGCCCGGGGGAAGCCATGACCCGTATCGACACCATCGATCCTGCCATCGCGGAAGCGGGCCGGCGCGCTGCCGCCATTGCGCCTGCGCTTGACCTGAAGGCCCTGGTTGGCGCGTCTGCAGCGGAGATTCGGGCGGCCTACGATGCGTCGTCGGCCTATTGGAACGCCAATCCGCCGCCAGTGGCGTCAGTCGTCAATCTCGCTCTGCCAGGGCCGCATGGAGAGCTGCGGGTGCGCGTCTATCGGCCGCGCGAGCAGGCGGCGTTGCCGGCGCTGCTCTATCTCCATGGCGGCGGCTTCATGCTGGGCAGCATCGAATCGCATGACACGCTTTGCCGCCTGTTCGCCAGGGAGGCGGACGCGGTCGTCGTGTCGGTCGATTACCGTCTTGCGCCCGAACACCGCTTCCCCGTTGCGGTGGACGAGTGCTTTTTCGCCTGCGACTGGCTGGCAGAACATGGCGGCGAGATCGGGGCGGATGTGTCGCGGCTTGCCGTCGGCGGCGATTCCGCCGGGGCCAATCTTGCGCTCGCGGTTCTGGACCGGCGGCGCGAGGCGCTCGCCACCGCGCTGCTGTTCTACGGCTGTTACGGTCGGATGCCGGAATACGGCTATGATCTCGGAGATGCGGCGGCCGCCTATGGCGACGGCCGCTACGGCCTTGGCCTCGACATCATGCGGCGCTTCTATGCGGATTATCTGCGCGGGGAGGAAGACGGCCGGGACCCGTTGTTCTGCTCCCTCAACATGGATTTTCGCGGCCTGCCGCCGGTTCTATTGACTGCGGCCGCGCTCGATCCGCTGCGGGACGACGCCGAGGCGCTGGGCCTCAAACTGGCCGCCGCCCATGTGCCGCACCGCTATATTCTCTACCCGGGCGCGCCGCACGGGTTCCTGAAGATGGCTCCGGAAGTCGAAATCGCGGCCCGCGCCGTTCGCGACGCCGCCGACCATCTGAAGGAGCACTGGGCCGTATAGCCGCGCCGCTTCCGCGCCGGCCGTGCCGGCCCTGTGTCAATGATGCACGAAAACCGGGGCCGGACAGTCGTGCAGCAAGCGGCGGGTGGCGCTGCCGACCAGAATATTGTGGACGACATTGTGGTGCCCATAGGCGCCCATGACGAGCATCCCGGCCTTCATCGCCTCAACCTGGGACAGGATCACATCTGCGGGATTGCCGCGCGCCGCGATGCCGTGCGCCTCTGCCTCGAAACCGTGCGAGTGGAACAGGCTGGCGCCTTTGGCGGCGGTTTCAGCGGCGTCGGCGCGGTCTGCGGCGATGCTGACCACATGCGCCTCCTGCCCCCTGGCAAGGCCGAGCAAGATATACATGTGCATGGCGCGGGATGATTCGCGGCTGCCGTCGAACGCCACTACGACCCGTTCGCCCCGCTGCGGGGCCGGCGGCACCATCACCACCGGCCTCGGATTGTCGTGCAGCAGGCGTTGGACGACATCGGCGACATCGTGTTTCTCGACGCCGTGAAAATTGGTTTCGCGGCCGATCACGATGAGGTCGTGCCGGTCCGCCTCCGCCTCGATCAGCAGATGCGGCACGCCCTCTGCCTCGACCACGCCATGCGCGGCCCCGGCCGCCGCGCAAGAGGCCTGGAACTCCTTCATTCGCGCTTCGAGATCCACGCGCGCCGCCGCGAGCAGTGTTTCGTCACGGTGCTCCTTGTAGGCGCCGGCACCCATCGGACGCGCCATGGGCGCGGTGAAGAATGGCGTGTCGAGCACGCCGATGCCGACCAGCCGCGCGCCGTGAGACTCGGCAATGGCCAGCGCCAGCTTCTCTCCCTCCACGCTGGACGGAGACGCATCAAGCGCTACCACGATGCTCTTGAGCATGACGCCTGCACCTCCTTTTGCCGCCCGGCGCGATTGTAACCCCCGCCCGCGCCGGGGTTAAGCCTCGCGGCGATGCGCCTCGGCCAGCTCGGCCATCGAGCCGAAATGGAAATCGACCTGCACCGCCGACGGCGGCGGCATGGTGGCGCCCCAGCCCGGCCTGTCCCTGCGCCGGTCGATCCAGCAGGTCGCAAAGCCCGCCGCGGCCGCCGGCACATGGTCGTGGAACAGCGACTGGGCCGTATGCAGCACCCGCGCCTTCGCAAGGCCAAGCGCTTCCAGCCCTGTGGTCAGGGCTTCGAAATTCGCCGGCGCCGGCTTGTAGGAGCCGACGTCCTGCGCCGTGAAGACGGCATCGAACCGGGTGCCGAGCCGCTGCGCCGAGCCGGCGAAACTCGCGCGGTCCACATTGGACAGCACAATGAGCCGATAATGCCGGCCCAGATAGTCGAGCGCCGCGGCGCTGTCCGGGAAGGCGGGCCAATCCGGCACGGACCGGCCGAAGGCCACCGCATCCGCCTCGACCGGCGTCCGCCCGAAATCCCCGGCCATGCCCATGAACGCCCGGGCCAGGACCTCGGGATAGGGCAGGCCGGGCGTCTCCGCCTGCTGGCGCGACTCGTTGGCGGCGAAGCATTCAAGCACCGCGTCGTCCGCCGCCTCGATGCCTTCCCGGGCGGCCCAAGGGCGCCAGGCGGCGAGAATGCCGCCTTCCCAGTCGATCAGCGTGCCGTAGCAATCGAAGCTGAGCGCATCGAAATCCACGAGTCTCATGCACGCACCAGGGTCGTTTCGACCAGCCGCGACCAATATGTCGCCCCCCAGGGCAGGGCCTCGTCGTTGAAGTCGTAATGCGGATTGTGAACCACGACTCCGCCATGTTCGCCGACAAGGCCGTTGCCGATTCGCACATAAGCGCCGGGTTTGGCGTTGAGCATGAAGGAGAAGTCCTCCGAACCCATGCCGGGCGGCGCATCGGTGGCCACCCTGTCGCCCCCGAAGACGTCACGCGCGACGGCGGCGGCGATATCGACATGCGCCGGATCATTCACCGTCGGCGGGTAGCGCCGTTCGTAGCGCACCGACACGCTGGCGCCGAAGGCTTCTGCGATGCTGGCGCAGATGCGGCGCATACGCGCCTCGGTCAGATCCTGCACTTCCGGCTTGAAGGCCCGGACCGTGCCGCGCAGCACCACCGTTTGCGGGATGACATTCCAGGTATCGCCGCCATGCACCTGCGTGATGGTGAGCACCACTGAATCGATCGCGTTGACCGACCGGCTCGCTATGGTCTGGAGCGCAAGGACGATCTGCGCCTGCACGACAATGGCGTCGATGCCCTGGTGGGGCCGGGCGGCGTGGGTGCCGTAGCCGTCGATCTCGATCTCGAAAATGTCGAATCCGGCCATGGCGGGGCCGGGCCGGGTCGAGAAACGCCCGACTGCCAAGCCGGGCGAGTTGTGCATCCCATAAACCGCATCCGCCGGGAACCGCTCGAAAAGGCCGTCCTCCACCATGGCGCGCCCGCCGCCTTCGTTCTCCTCTGCGGGCTGGAAAACGAAATAGACCGTGCCGTCGAAATTGCGTGTTTCGGCAAGGTATTTCGCCGCGCCGAGCAGCATGGTCGTATGCCCGTCATGGCCGCAGGCATGCATCTTTCCGGGGTTGCGCGACCGGTAATCGAAGTCGTTGGCCTCCTCGATATCCAGCGCGTCCATATCGGCGCGGATTGCGATCGACCGCGGGCTGCCGCCCCGGCCCCGGAGCACCGCGACAACGCCCGTCTTGCCGATGCCGGTGTGGACGGCGTCCACGCCGAAGCCTTCCAGCTTCTCGGCCACGAAAGCGGCAGTGCGCACTTCCTCGAACGCCGTTTCGGGATACATGTGGATTTCGCGCCGCCAGGCGGTCATTTCCTTGTGAAACTCGGCTATGCGATTGACGACAGGCATGAGTCGGGCCACTTGTCCGTGAGTGGGGATCGGAGCCTGATATCGCCCCAGCGCGCATGGCCGGTCAAGCCACGCGGTTGCGAAGCGCGCCGCGCGCCCACGCTTCCAGCCCCGAGATCAGGCCCTCGGCAAGGGCGGCCATCGCCGCCTCGCTCGCCCAGGCGACATGCGGCGTGACGATGACATTGGGCCGTCCGGCAAGCGCGGGTATCGGGTGGCCTTCCGGCGGCGGCTCGGCCGATGCGACATCGAAGGCCGCGCCCCGAATCGCCCCCCGGTCGAGCGCCTCGACAAGCGCGGCCTCGTCCACGATGCCGCCTCTTGCGGTATTGATGAGGAAGGGGCGCCGCTGCATGGCGTCGAATGCGGCGCCGTCTATCAGCCCGCGTGTCTCCTCGTTGAGCGGGCAATGGATCGAAATGGCGTCGGTGCTGGCCAGCATCTCGTCGAACGCCATGCGGCCCGGGCCCGGCGGCGCGCCCTTTCGGGCGGCAAATACGGTCTTCATGCCGAATGCGGCTGCCTTCGCCGCGACGGCGCGCCCGATGACGCCCGCGCCGATGATGCCGAGCCGCCGGCCGGCCAGGTCGAGAATCGGATAGTCGAACAGGCAGAACTGGCGCGCCTTCGTCCAGCGGCCCTCGGCGACCGCCCGGTCATAGGCGGGCACCGCGCGCGCCAGCGCCAGAAGCAGGGCGAGCGCATGTTCCGCCACGCTGTCCGCGGCGTAGCCGGTGACATTGGTGACCGGCACGCCCGCGGCCTGCGCGGCCGCCTTGTCCACGCAGTCGGTGCCGGTGGCCGCCACCGCCACAAGCTCCAACCCCGGCGCCGCCGCGAAGGCGGATGCGCCGATGCGGCACTTGTTGGTGATCGCGACATGCGCATCCTTCACCCGCTCCGCCACCTGCCCGGGCTGCGAATCCTCCCACTCGACCCACTCATGCGCAAAGTCCGGCCGGCGAATCGTCACGCTGGGCGGGAAGGAGTTGCGCTCCAGAAACACGATTCGCTTCATGGCCCCGGCGCCTCCTGTTCGACATTGCTGACACGCTACTACACTGTAAGGCGCATCAACCGGGGGAAAAGGCTGCAGCGATGCAAAGCCGGGCCGATACCATCAGACGGCATGTCCTGAATCGCCATATCGCGCCGGCGCGGGCGGAAGGCCGGATGAAAGTGGCCGTCCGGGCGGGCGATGTCGTTCGGGACATGGGTTTGCGGAATCTCACGCCGTCGGTATGCAGCGCGCTCGGATCGAAGCTGTTTCTCGATCTGGCGGGTGTGGAGCTATTGGAGCGTCGAGGGCCGCCGCAAAGCACAACGACGACATTTCACTATCGGCTTCTCGACCGGGCTGCGGACCGGGAGACAATGGCGGCTGCGGATGACAGCAGGGCTTCGCCCCCGATGACCGATGTGATTTCACGGTGCGAACGGGGCGGCAAGGCGCTTTACCTGGTGTCCTGCGTGAAGACGAAGCGCACCTCCTCGTGCCGTGCGAAGGATTTCTATGTCTCCGACTGGTTCACGAAGGCCCGAGCGTATGCCGAGCGGCAGGATTGCCAGTGGCGCATCTTGTCTGCGCAATACGGCCTGGTTCATCCGGAGACGAATGTCGCGCCTTACGAAAAGACGCTCAACACAATGCCTGCCGCCGAGCGGCGGGCGTGGGCGCGCCGGGTGCTGGCCCAGTTGGAACCGGACCTTGCCGGCGTCTGCAGCGTGGTCTTTCTGGCGGGTCAGCGATACCGCGAGCATCTTGAACCCGCGCTCCGCGCCCGGGGCCTGGCGGTGGGGGCTCCGATGAAGGGGTTGAGCCAGGGGCGTCAGCTACAGTGGCTGAACGAGGCACTTCGTGGCTGACCGCGCCGCCGACACTGCGCGCTTCTATGCGCTGCTCGACCGGTTGGAGGGCCGCCTCGGCGGCGCGCGCATTCTCGCCGACTGCACGGGCCGCATGGGCTGGCCAAAGCGCGGGCTCTACATATTCTTCGAGGCTGGCGAGGCACGGTGTCGTTCAGGATGCGGCCGCCGTGCAGTGCGAATCGGCACCCACGCGCTCAAGGCCGGGAGCCGCAGCACGCTGTGGGGCCGGCTGTCGCAACATCGCGGCCGGGCCGGCGCCGCAGGCGGCAACCACAGGGGATCGATTTTCCGATTGCTGGTGGGCGTCGCTCTGGCCCGCCGCCTGGGCCTCCCCTTGCCCGATTCCTGGGGTGTCGAAAGCGACCCCGGCAGAGCCGCAAGGCGGCTTGGCATGGAGCGCGAGGCAGTGAAGCGGGCCGAGGCTGATCTCGAAGCGCGTGTAAGCGGCTGTATTGGCGCGATGCCGTTCCTGTGGCTGGAACTGGATGATGCGCCCGGCCCCGGCAGCGAGCGCGGCCTCGTCGAGCGCAACGCCATCGCGCTGTTGAGCGGCCATGTCGTGCCCGCTCCTGACGCGCCGTCGCCGGGCTGGCTTGGATATTGGAGCGACCGCGAGCGCGTGCGCCGCTCGGGCCTCTGGAACAACAACCATGTCGATGAGACATACGACCCCGCCTTTCTCGATGTTCTGGAACGGCGCATCGAGGCGCTCGGTCGGGCAGTGTCATAATCCGAAATCCGCCGAGCGGCTCCACGTCTTCCGGGATGTTGCCTGCACGTCTTGAATCGTGAACCCTCAGTCCTGAAATCGTGCGATGCGGCACAGGAGAGAGCGGACAGATGCGAGCAGCGTGGTATGAGCGCAAAGGGCCGGCGCGGGAGGTGCTGGAAATCGGCGAAATGCCGACGCCCGAGGCCGGGCCGGGCGAGGTGCGCGTGCGCCTGGCGGCTTCCGGCGTCAACCCGGCTGATGTCAAACTGCGCTCCGGCGCTAACAATTACGGCTTCGATTTCCCCCGTGTGATCCCGAACAGCGACGGCGCCGGGGTGGTGGACCAGGTCGGCGCCGGCGTCGATCCCGCCTGGGTCGGCCGGCGAATCTGGCTCTATAACGGCCAGCGTCTCGGACGGGCTTTCGGCACGGCGGCGGAATATATCGCACTGAACGCCGGGCTGGTTCACACGCTGCCCGACGAACTGGACTTCGCAGAGGGTGCCACGCTCGGCATTCCGGCGATGACGGCGCATCGCTGCGTGTTCGCCGACGGGTCGGTCGCCGGGCAGACCATGCTGGTCGCCGGCGGGGCGGGCGCGGTCGGCCATTATGCGGTCCAGCTTGCGAAATGGGGCGGCGCGCGCGTGCTGGCGACCGTGAGCGGCGAGGCCAAGGCGGCGCATGCCATGGCCGGCGGCGCGGATGCGACCGTCAACTACCGCCAGGAAGATACCGCCGCCCGGGTCCTGGAACTCACCGGCGGCGAAGGCGTGGACCGGATCATCGAAGTCGATTTCGGCGGCAATCTTGATGTCGTCATGGGCGTGCTGAAACGCAACGGCGCCGTGGCGGTTTATGCCAGCGACGGCGATACGCGCCCGGAGATCGATGTGCGCGGCCTGATGGCGCTGAACGCCGCCCTGCGTTTCGTGGTGTTGAACAGCATACCGGTGGAGGCGCGCCGGCAGGCGCAGCGCGATGTGACGCGCTGGGCGGCCGGCGGCGACGGGCTCTTCCCCGTGGCGGCCCGGTTTCCGCTGGAGGAGATCGTTGCCGCGCACGAGCTTGTCGAAGGTCTGGACAAGATCGGCACCGTGGTCGTCGAACCCTGAGCGAACGAGGATCGCAAATGCACTCTCCCTGCACGCTGGCCGACCTGATCGCGGCCCATCCCGGCGGCCGTCCGGCGCTGGCGGCGCCCGGCCGGGCGCCCCTCACCTTCGGGGCGCTCGGCAGGCTGATGGACGAAACCGTCGCGGCGCTCAATGCCTTCGGGATTGGTCGGAACGACAGGGTGGCGGCGGTGCTGCCCAATGGCCCGGAGATGGCGGCGTGCTTCCTCGCCGTTGGCGCCGGCGCCGCGGTGGCGCCGCTCAACCCGGCCTATCGGGAAGACGAGTTCCTGTTCTACCTGCGCGACCTGTCGGCCAGGGCGCTGATTGTATCCGAAACCGAAAGCGGGCCGGCCGTGGAGGCCGCCGCGCGGCTGGACATCCCGCTGCTGCGTCTGGTTTGTGATGCGGACCGGCCGGCGGGCAGCTTCTCGCTGCTCGCCGAGGGGGGCGGGAGCGAAGGTTCGCCGGTGAAAGGGTATGCCGGCGCTGCGGATACGGCGCTTGTGCTGCACACCTCGGGCACCACCTCGCGGCCGAAAATCGTGCCGCTCAGCCAGGCGAATCTCTGCGCCTCCGCGGACCATATCGGCAAGACGCTTCGTCTGGAGCCTGCGGACCGCGGCATGAACATCATGCCCCTCTTTCACATCCACGGCCTTGTCGCCGCCGTGCTTGCGCCGATACGCGCCGGATCGTCGGTCTATTGCACGCCCGGTTTCGATGCGTTCAGGGTGTTTGAGTGGTTCGCCGATGCCAGGCCGAGCTGGTACACTGCCGTGCCGACCATGCACCAGGCGATTCTCGCCCGCGCCCGCAGGAACGCCGCCGTAACGGACGCCATGCAATTGCGGTTCGTCCGCTCGTCCTCGTCCTCCCTGCCGCCGCAGGTGATGCGCGATCTGGAAACGCTGTTCCGCTGCCCGGTCATCGAAAGCTACGGCATGACGGAAGCGGCGCATCAGATGGCGAGCAACCCGCTGCCGCCCGGCGAGCGCCGCGCCGGTTCGGTCGGCCTCGCCGCCGGACCCGATATCGCCGTCATGGACGAGGCGGGCCGTTTGCTTCCCGCCGGCGAGACCGGCGAGGTGGTCATTCGGGGCCCGAATGTCATGGCCGCATATGAGAACAATCCGGAGGCGAATGAGAGCGCCTTTGCCGACGGCTGGTTCCGGACGGGCGATCAGGGCGTCATCGACGCGGCGGGCTATCTGACGATCACGGGCCGGCTCAAGGAGATCATCAACCGGGGCGGGGAAAAGATCTCGCCGCGCGAAGTAGACGAGGCGCTGATGGACCATGCCGCTGTGCAGCAGGTCGTGACCTTCGCCCTGCCGCACAGGACGCTGGGCGAGGAAGTGGCGGCCGCCGTGGTGCTGGCCGAAGGCGCGAACGCAACCGACGGCGAACTCAGGACCTTCGCCGGCGCGCGGCTCGCGGATTTCAAGGTGCCGCGCCGGATCGTGTTCGTCGAGGAGATTCCCAAGGGCGCCACCGGCAAGCTGCAGCGCATCGGGCTTGCCGAAAAGCTCGGCCTTGTCCGGTGAAGATCGCGATTTTCGGCGCGGGGGCGATCGGCTGCCATCTGGCTGCGCTGCTCGCCCGCAAGGGTGAGGCCGGAGTCAGCCTGATTGCGCGTGGGCCTCATCTCGCCGCCATGCAGGCGAACGGCCTGCGTTTCATCTCCGATGAGGAGGATTTCACCCTGCCGGTGGCGGCCAGCGACGATCCGGCGGCCTTCCCGGTGCAGGATGTCGTGTTCGTCACCCTCAAGGCGCATCAATCGCCGGGCGCGGTGGCCGCCATGCGCCCGCTGCTCGGGCCGGAAACGGCGGTGGTGACGGCCATGAACGGCGTTCCCTGGTGGTATTTCCACGGCATCGAAACCGGTTTCCCGGCGGGTCCGGTGGAGGCGGTCGATCCGGGCGGCGCACAATGGCGCGGATTGGGGCCGGAGCGCGCCATCGGCTGCGTTGTCTATCCGGCGGCGGAAATCATCGAGCCGGGCGTTTGCAGGCATATGGACGGCAACACCTATGCGCTGGGCGAGCCGGACGGGACGCGCAGCGAGCGGGTTCTGGCGCTCTCGTCGCTGCTTGTCCGGGCGGGGTTTCGCGCGCCCGTGCGTTCGCGCATCCGCGACGAAATCTGGATCAAGCTCTGGGGCAATCTCTGCTTCAACCCGATTTCCGCCCTGACCCATGCGACGCTGGCCGGGATCGGCGCGGACAGCGGCGTGCGCCGGCTGGTCGAAACGATGATGCGGGAAGGGCAGGCCGTGGGCGAGGCGGCGGGCGCGCGGTTCCGCATTCCGCTTCAGCGGCGCCTTGAGGGCGCCGTCGCCGTCGGCGAGCACAAGACGTCCATGCTCCAGGACCTCGAGCGCGGCCGGCCGATGGAGATCGACGCGCTGGTGGGCGCTGTCAGCGACCTCGGGCGGCGGGCGGGCGTCCCGACGCCGGCGATCGACACGGTGCTGGCGTTGATCCGCCTGCGGGGGCGTATGGCCGGCACCTATCCGGTATAAGGCGCTCTATGGCGAGCGGGAGGGGAAGCGTTATGTCCGAGGTCGTCCATTTCGACAGGCAGGGCCCGGTAGGCATCATCACGGTGGACTACCCGCCGGTGAACGCGCTCGGTCCGGGCGTGCGCGAGGGCATACTGGATGCGCTCGACCGCGGCGTCGCCGACCCGCAGGTGCGGGCCATGGTGCTGATCGGCGCCGGCCGCACCTTCATCGCCGGCGCGGACATTCGCGGTTTCGGCGCCGCCCGCCGCCCGGTTGCCCGGCGCACCCATGATGCGCTGGAGGCGAGTCCGAAGCCGGTGGTCGCCGCGATTCACGGCTATGCGCTCGGGGGCGGCCTGGAGAACGCGCTCGGCTGCCACTACCGTATCGCTGTGCCGGACGCCCGGGTCGGCCTGCCGGAAGTCCTGATCGGAATACTGCCGGCGGGCGGCGGCACGCAGCGCCTGCCGCGCCTGATCGGCCCCGAGGCGGCGCTCGAGATGATCGTTTCGGGCCGCCATGTGCCGGCGCCCGAGGCTTTGGCCCTTGGCATTCTGGACGAGCTGGTGGAAGGGCAGGGGCTGCGCGAGGCCGCCGTCGCCTTTGCGATGCAGGTGATGGATGCGCCCGTCATGCCAAGGGTGTCCGAGCGCGGGATACAGGACCACGACCCTGGTATCTTCGACGCGATGCGCAAGAAGATCGCCCGCCGGGCGCGCGGCCAGAAGGCGCCCTGGCATTGCATCCGCTGCGTGGAGATCGCGTGCAGCACGCCCTTCGAGGAAGGACTGAGGCAGGAACGCGCGCTGTTCGATGAACTCGAGAATTCCGATGAGGCGAAGGCGCTGCGCTATGCGTTCTTCGGCGAGCGGCAGGCGCAGCGCTCGCCGCATGTCCCGCGCGGGACGCCGGCGCGCCCGGTGGAAGCTGCGTCGGTGGTCGGCGCCGGTACCATGGGGGGCGGCATTGCCATGACATGCGCTGATGCCGGCCTGCCGGTGAAGATCATGGACAAGGACCCGGACACGCTGGCGCGCGGACTGGAGCGAATCGAGAAGACCTATGCAGCCAGCGTGCGGCGCGGTTCGCTCGATCCCGCCGGCATGGCGGCCCGCATGGCCCTTATCGAGCCGGTGGACAGCTATGACGCGATTGCCGGCGCCGATGTCGTTATCGAGGCGGTGTTCGAGGAAATCGGAGTCAAGCGGGAGGTGTTCGCGGCGCTTGACGCAGCGATGAAGCCGGGCGCGCTGCTGCTGACCAATACCTCCGCGCTCGATGTCGATGAGATCGCAGCCGCAACCGGCCGGCCGGAGGATGTCGCTGGCGCGCATTTCTTCAGCCCGGCCAATGTCATGAAACTGCTGGAGATCGTGCGCGGCGCACGGTCTTCCACGGAAACGCTCGCTTCGGTCCAGGCGCTGGCGAAACGGCTCGGCAAGGTGGGCGTCGTCTGCGGCAATTGCGACGGCTTCGTCGCCAACCGCTCGCGGGCGCCGTTCAATACCGAGATGGTGCTGTTGCTGGAGGAAGGGGCGCTGCCGGAGCAGGTGGACGAGGCGATGGTCGCATTCGGCTATCCCATGGGGCCGTTTGCGGTCGGCGATCTTGCCGGCCTCGACATCGGATATGCCGGGCGCAAGCGCCGGGAAGCCGCGGACCCCGCCATGCGCCGGCTGCCGATTGCCGACGCCCTGGTTGAGGCGGGGCGTCTTGGCATGAAGACCGGCGCCGGGTGGTACCGCTACGAACCCGGCAGCCGCACGCCGCATCCCGACCCCGAAGTCGCCGGGCTGATCCGCCGCATGGCCGGCGAAGCGGGCGTCGAGCAGCGCGTCTTCGGCGATGACGAGATCGTGGAGCGCCTGCTGTTCTCCTCTGTCAACGAAGCCTGCCGGATTATCGACGAGGGCGTGGCCCGGCGGGCCGTGGAGGTCGATATCATGTGGCTCTACGGGTTCGGCTTCCCGCGCTATCGGGGCGGGTTGATGTATTGGGCCGACACGATAGGCGTGCGCCGGGTCTATGACCGGATCGCGGCCTGGCATCAGCGCTATGGCGGCCGTTGGGCGCCGGCGCCCCTGCTGCGCCGTTTGGCGGAGAGCGGGACGCCGTTGAAGGAAGCCGTGACGCAGGCGTGATTTTTCGGCGGTGTCCCGCTTCCCGGCGGAGTGAGGGAACCCCCCGCTCCCCTTGGGGGAAGCGGAGGCCGGCGTTTCATTCCCGGGCCTCTCGGCGCCGATTTTTGTTTACTATCTGCAGATAGGCGCATAACTTGACTGGCGGTTGAACGCGCAGGCGGCTACGCTTGCCGTTTGGAACAAATGGCAATCGCGAGGGAATGATATGGCATCACGGATCGCTGCAATGGTGGTCGGAGCCACGGCGCTTGCACTCGGGGGATGCGCCTCGAGCCTCAAGGATGCGCAAATGGCGGAGGCGACCGGCTCCGACTTTCAGATGGGTCTGATAGACGGATACAAGAAGCTGGCGGCCCTGGAACAGGCCGAGGCCGACTGGATCGATGCCCGCGTGTTTTCCGACCGGGTGCTCGCGCTTGCCGCGGGCGCAGAAGTGATGCCGGAAGACCTGTCCATGCGCCGGCTGCCGGCGGACGAGATGCTGGCGCTGGAGATCGCGCAGGCGCGGCTTGAGACCATTCTGGATGGAGGCGGCCGCGAAAAGGCCGGAGGGGCGGCCGCCATGGCGCAGGTCGGCTTCGATTGCTGGGTGCAGGAGCAGGAAGAGAACTTCCAGCCCGGCGACATCGCAAACTGCAAGCAGATGTTCGAGGAAGGCGCCAGCGCTGCCGAAGAGGCGCTGCGGCCGCCGCCGCCGAAGCCTGTCGACAAGGGGCCGTGGGAAATCTACTTCGCCTGGGACAGCGCGGCGATTGATGCCGCAGCCCAGCAGGAGATCAACCGGGCCTATACGTCGCTCGGCAAGCTCAAGGGTTCGGTGATGAACATTTCGGGCCATGCGGATACCAGCGGTCCCTCGGATTACAACCAGAAGCTGTCCGAAATGCGGGCTCATGCAGTGTTTGAGGTGTTTACTCTCGACCTGCTGGTGCCCGAGGATCAGGTTTCCGTGAGAGCCGTCGGGGAAGAAGAACTGGCGGTCATAACGCCGGACAACACCCGTGAGGTGCTGAACCGCCGGGTTGTCCTTCACCTGACAAAATAAGCCGTCTGCCGGACGGCTCGCGAAACGGCTGTCGGACGCCCCGCCTGCATGGCGGGGCGTCTTGCATTTCAGGCCTGCAGAATCGTTCCGTTGCGGCAGAGCCGCGTGATGTCTTCCGCCGAATAACCAAGCAATTCCGCCAGGCAACTCCCGGTATGCTCGCCCAGAAGCGGTGCGCCGGTTGGGCTGCGCACCGGCGTCTCCGAGAGCGTCATTGGCGAACGAACCGCCTGCACCCGCCCCAGCGCCGTGTGCATCTGCGGAACGACCATGTCCCGAAGCGCCATCTCGTCGGATTCGAAGGCTTCCGCCACAGTGCGCACCGGCCCGCCGGGAATGCCGGCGGCCCGCATCCGCGCGATCCAGCCGTCCCGCCTGTCGGCTTTCAGGATGTCGTTCATGGCCGCCGTCAAGACCTGGCGGTTTTCCATGCGGGCGGCGTTTGTCGCGAAGCGGGGGTCTTCGGCGAGATCGGGGCGTGCGAAGACATCCTCGGCCAGGCGCCGGAACAGGCGGTCTGTCGTCACCGTAATCATGATCGGGCCGTCCGCCGCCTCGAACAGCCCGGCCGGCATGGCGACCAGGTTCGAGTTGCCGGGACGGCCGATATCCACCCCGCCTTCGAGCCACGCGGTCGCGGCATGCGACATCATGGCGACGGCCGTATCGAACAGCGGCACGTCGATCCGCTGGCCCCGCCCGGTGCGTTCGCGCGCGACCAGCGCCGCCGTCACCGCCTGGGCCGCATACATGCCGGCCATGATATCGACCATCGACACGCCGGTGCGCATTGGCGGCCCGTCCGGTTCGCCGGTCAGCGACATGAAGCCGCTTTCCCCCTGGGCGACCGGGTCGTAACCGGGCCGGTCGGCGAGCGCGCCGCTGCGGCCGTAGCCCGATATCGAGCAATAGACGAGGCCGGGGTTTTCGGCGCTCAACGCGGCGTAGCCCAGGCCGCGCTTGTCCAGCGCGCCGGTGCGGGCGTTTTCCAGCAGGACATCGGATATTCGCGCGAGTCGGCGCAGGATCGCCGCGCCCTCCGGCCTGGTCAGATCGACGGCAAGGCTTTTCTTGTTGCGATTGACGGCCAGGAAGTAGGTCGAATGGCCGTCGCGGGCGGGAGACAGAAAGCCGCGCGTGTCGTCGCCGCCCGCCGGATTTTCGACCTTGAGCACCTCCGCGCCCAGATCGGCAAGCTGCATCGCGCACCAGGGGCCGGACAGCACGCGGGTCAGATCGAGGACGCGAATGCCTGCCAGAGCGGTCATGGCGGTTTCTCCTGCGCTTCGGACCGGGAAAGATCAGGCATAGACCCAGGCGAGCAGGGCCCCGCCCAACAGAACCCGGTAGATGACGAAGGGGGTGAAGCCGGACCGGGCCAGCCACCGCATCATCGCCGCAATGGCCAGAAGCGCCGCCGCAAAGGCCAGCGCCGCCGCAGCGGCCGCGTCCACGGTAATCGAGGCATCGCCCATTCGCGCCAGGTCCCGTGCCGTCCATAGTCCCGCGCCCAGGATGACCGGGATCGAAAGCAGCAGCGAGAAGCGCGCCGCTTCCGCCCGCTCGAAGCCCAGCGCCAGAGCCGCTGTGATGGTGATCCCGGACCGGCTGACGCCCGGCACCAGCGCCAGCATCTGCGCCGCGCCGATGACCAGGGCGTGCGGCAGACGCAGCGACTCGAGTCGTCTGTTCCGGAGGCCGTATCGGTCGGCGGCCCAGAGGACGAGGCCGAAGCCGAGCGTTGTCCAGCCGATGACCTCGATACTGCGCGCCTCGGCAATGATGATGTCCTTGAAGAGCGCGCCGGCTGCGGCGACCGGAATTGCAGCCGCGGCGATTTGCCAGCCGAGCGCCCAGCCGGGCGGGCGGGGGCCGGCAAGGCCGGCGAGGCCCGTCCGGATCAGACGGGCGATGTCGCGCCGGAAATAGACCAGCACCGCGCCCAGCGTGCCGACATGCGCGGCGGTATCAAGCGCCAGCGCCGCCGCCCCGCCGCGGTGCTCCGGCCCGAAGGCGGCGTGGACGAAGACCAGATGCGCCGAGGAACTGACCGGCAGAAACTCCGTTATGCCCTGAACGACTGCGAGGACGGCGATGGCGAAAAGCGGCAAGGGCGGTCCGGTTGCTGCGGCAAGCCGGCGGAATATAGCATTGGCCGGCGGTTGCGGGTTAGATTGCCCCGCTGTTTCCGGGGAGAGCGCATGGCGACCCTGTTCCATCTGCCGCTGTCGCCCTATTGCCGCAAGGTTCGTGTGGTGCTGAACGAACTCCGGATTCCGTTTGCGCTGGAGGAAGAGCCGGTATGGGAACGGCGCGACGCGTTTCTGGCGCTCAATCCCGCCGGAACGGTGCCGGTGCTGCTGCTCGACAACGGCCATGCGCTTGTCGACAGCCAGGCGATTGTGGAATATCTGGGCGAGACTGCCGATACGACGGCGCTGTTCGGGGATACAGCGGTGGAGCGGGCCGAGGTCCGGCGGCTTGTCTTCTGGTTCGACGGCAAATTCGCCGCTGAAGTGACCGATTATCTTTACGGCGAACGTGTGCTCAAGCGTCTGGCGCGAGGCGGCCCGCCGAACTCCGAATATATCCGCGCCGGCTCGTATAACCTGGAGCAGCATCTCAACTATATCGACCTGCTGCTGTCGCGCCGGCACTGGCTGGCGAGCGACTTCTTCTCGCTGGCGGACGTCGCCGCCGGCGCTCATGTGTCCTCCCTCGACTATATGGGCGCCATTCCCTGGGCCCGTCATCCCCGGGCGCATGACTGGTATGCCCGGTTCAAATCGCTTCCGTCGGTGCGCCCCCTGCTGAGCGACCGGATTCCCCACTGGCTGCCGGTGCCCCATTACACGGACCTCGACTTTTGACCCTCCGGGCGTCCGGCCTGTGAGGCTCTTCGTGCACGGCCTGGGGTATACGGCCGAACGGCTGGCGCTGCGTCTTGCGGCCGAAGGCTGGGAGATCGCCGGCACCACCCGCGACCGCGGGAAAGCGGCGCGTTTCGCTGCGCTCGGCTGGAATCGTTTCCGGAGCGCGGCGGCGACGCATGTGCTGCTTTCGGCGCCGCCGGGAGAAACAGGCGATCCGTTCCTGCCGGGCTTCGAGCCGCCGCCGGGGCTGGTCTGGGCCGGCTATCTCTCGACGACCGGCGTTTACGGAGACCGGGGCGGCGGCTGGGTGAACGAGGAGAGCGCGCTGGCGCCGACCGGCGGGCGCGGCCGCCGGCGCACGGCAGCCGAAGCCGGCTGGGCAGCGCTGAAGCTGCCTCTGCATGTATTTCGGCTGCCCGGAATTTACGGGCCGGGGCGCAACGCGCTGGCGGCTGTCCGCGCAGGGCGGGCGCGGCGCATCGTCAAGCCGGGCCAGGTGTTCTCGCGCATCCATGTGGAGGACATCGCTTCGGTGCTGGCCGCCTCGATCTCACGGCCCAATCCCGGCCGGGTCTATAACCTTGCTGACGACGCCCCGGCCCCGCCGGCGGAGGTGACGGCCTTCGCCTGCTGCCTGCTGGGCGTGCCGCCGCCGGCGGCGGAACCCTTCGAGACCGCGCAATTGTCACCCATGGCGCGGAGTTTCTACCGCGACAGCAAGCGCGTTTCCAATGCGCGCATCAAGGCGGAACTGGGCGTCCGTCTGCGCTACCCCACCTATCGGGAGGGCCTCAGCGCCCTGTTCGCGGCGGGGGAGGGCGGCGCGCCGGGCAGACCGCCGGGAAGCTGAAGCATCCGGAGCGCATCGCGCCGGGCTGTGAATTCGCGCCATTTTCCGCTTGCACTTGGCAGAATGGTGCACGAATCTGGCGGGCATGACACGCTTCTCTGCACAGTTCCTGTTCCTGAATGTCGGGCATTTTCTCGACCATCTGTTCATGCTGATCTTCGCAACCGCCGCGGCGGTCTATCTGGCGGACGCATGGAATCTCGAATATGCGGAGCTCATCCCCTATGCGACGCCCGGCGTCGTCGCGTTCGGCATTCTGGCGCTTGTTGCCGGGTGGCTCGGCGACAAGTGGAGCCGGGAGGGGATGATGACCGTCTTCTTCTTCGGCATCGGCGCCAGCGCCATTGCGACAGGCTTTGCCAACACGCCGCTGCAGATCGGCGCCGGGCTTCTGGCGGTCGGCGTCTTCGCGGCGATCTACCACCCGGTCGGTCTCGCCATGGTGGTCGAGGGCCGCGGCCGCACCGGAATCCCGATCGCCGTCAACGGCATTTTCGGCAATATGGGCGTGGCCGTCGCCGCGCTGCTTACCGGATTTCTCATCGATACCGCGGGCTGGCGGGCTGCTTTCTTCGTTCCGGGCATCTTCTCGATCTGTGTCGGGCTGGCCTGGATGCTGCTGCTGCGCGGCGGGCCGATCGTGGCGCCCCCCGCAGTGACCGCGGCGGCCCCGGCCTCCCGGGCGGTGGAGGAGCCGAGCCGGGCCTTGTTGGTGCGCATCTTCGCGGCAGTGTTCTTTACGACCGCGCTTGGCGGCCTGGTCTTTCAGAGCACGACCTTCGCCTTGCCCAAGGTCTTTGACGAACGTCTCTCCGACCTCGCAGTGTCGGCGACCGCCGTCGGCGGTTACGCCTTCGCCGTCTTCACCGCGGCTGCGTTTGCGCAGCTTGTCGTCGGCTGGCTGGTGGACAACCGGTCGATCCGCACCGTGTTCGTCGGCGTCGCGGCGTCGCAGGCCGTCCTGTTCGTCGCCATGATCCATGCGGACGGCCTGCTGGCTTTCTTCATCGCCGTCGGCTTCATGCTGGCGGTGTTTGGCCAGATTCCGATCAACGATGTGCTGGTCGGCCGCATGGCGAAGAGCGAATGGCGCGCGCGCGCCTTTGCCGCCCGCTATATCGTGACCTTCGCGGTGGCGGCAATTTCCGTGCCATTGATCGCGCGCCTGCATGAAGATTGGGGATTCGGAGCGCTGTTCATCGTGCTGGCCGTGGCCGCAACCGCAATCCTCGGCGGCGCCTCCACATTGCCGAAACGGGTGTGATGCAGCCTGCCGGCCGCCATGCGCGGCCGCCGGGTCAGGGCTGGCTCTGTCAACGGACGTCCTTCCGGAGCGGTTTCGCCCTGCGCGGGGGCGCCCATCCTCCGCCGAGCCAGGCCTCTATATCCCCCGGCAGCGGCGCCGCCGCCGTGACCGGAGGCCGGTTGTCATAGAGCGGCAGCGATATGGCGCGGGCATGAAGAAGGGTGCGGGGGGCCGGCGGGCCGCCATAGCGTAGGTCTCCGATGACAGGGCAGCCGAGCAGCGCCAGATGGGCGCGGATCTGGTGAGTGCGGCCCGTCAGAGGCCGGCATTCCATCCAGGTGATGCCGGCCTCGCACTGCAGCACACGGTAGCGGGTGGCGGCGGGTTTGCCGGCGGGGTCTGCACGCATGGTCCAGCCGCCGGCGCGGGTGCTGACTTTGAGCAGCGGCGCGTCGACAAGCCCGGCCTCTTCCGGCGGCGCACCGGCGGTCCAGGCCCAATAGGTCTTGTCTGCCCGGCCCGAGGCAAACAGCCGGCCAAGCCGCCGCAGAGCTTTCGGATGCCGGCCCAGCACCAGGCAGCCGCTGGTTTCCCGGTCGAGCCGGTGCGCCAGCGCGGGCGGGCGCCTCCAGCCGAAACGCAGGCTGTCGAAGCCCCGTTCCAGATTCGGGCCGCCGCCGGGGCCGGCATGAACCGGAACCCCGGCGGGCTTGTCGATAATCAGCGCCATGCCGTCGCGGTAGAGGACCCGGCCCGAGAGGTCCATGACGGCGTGCGCCTCCGCTGATCAGGCGGGCTGATTCGACATCACCACCGTGCCCGACGCCGCGAACATGCCGCCGACGCCGTGGCAGACCGAAAGCTCTGCGCCCTCGACCTGGGCCGGCGAGACGCCGCGCATCTGGCGCACGCTCTCCTGCAGCGCATACATGCCATACATGCCGGAGTGCATGTAGGAGAGGCCGCCGCCATTGGTGTTCAGCGGCAGGGCGTCGGACCCGGTCGCTCCGGGCGCCGTGTGGCCGTCCCATATGAAGTCGCCGCCTTCGCCGCGCCCGCAGAAGCCGAGATCCTCCAGGCCGTAGATCGGCAGATGCGCGAAGGCGTCGTAGATCATCAGGTGATCGACATCCCTGTGGGTTATGCCCGCGTTTTCGAACGCCGTGCGCCCGGCGACGCGGAACGCGCGCGAGGAGGTGAAGTCCTCCATCTGGCTGATGAGGCTGGTTTCCACGCTTTCGCCAATGCCCTGGATATAGACCGGCTTGGTCGGGAAACTCGCCGCCCGGTCGGCCTTGGTCAGGATGAGCGCCCCGCCGCCGTCGGTGACCAGGCAGCACATCAGCAGCCGGAACGGCCAGGCGATCATGCGCGAGTTCAGCACGTCGTCGAGCGTGATCGGGTCGCGGAAACTCGCGCGCGGATGGAAGCCCGCCCATTTGCGCTGCACCACGCCGACATTGGCGACTTTCTCGATACCAACGCCGTAGGTCTTCAGATAGCGCAGCACCGGGATGGTGAACATCGTCGGCGGCCCCATCGGCCCGTATGGCATCTGGAACTGGCCTTCCTGGGTCGAGGGGCCAACGCCCTGGACGGGGCGTCCGATCTGCGAGCGGCCGCTTTCGCCGTGGGTGATGAGCACCGTGTTGCAGAGCCCCGCCTCGATGGCGGCGCAGGCATGGCGCACATGGATCATGAAGGAGCACCCGCCGACCGAGGTGCCGTCCACCCATTTCGGCACGATGCCGAGATAGTGGGCGAGTTCGGTCGGCGCTTCGCGCGCCGTGGCGATGCCGTCGATGTCGGCGGGCCGCAAGCCGCAGTCGGCCATGGCGTTCAATGCCGCATCGGCGTGAAGCTGCAGTTGCGAGATCGCGGGCAGTTTGCCGAGATCGGTCGTCTCAGCGGCGCCGACAATGGCGACGGAACCGGGTTTGTAGGTCATTCTCCGGCTCCTCCTTCAACCGCGCGCCGGCCGCCAGAGCGGCAGCGAGATATCGTCGTCGATCTTCTCGAAGCAGACTTCGAGCGGCATATCGAGCGCCAGCGCGTCCGGCGTCTGCTCGCAATCGACGATATTGGTCATCATCCGCACGCCTTCGGGAAGCTGGACGATGGCAATCGCATAGGGCGCGTCGAAGCCCTTTGCCGGCCGGTGATTGATGACATAGCTGTACAGCACGCCCTGGCCCGACGCCTCGAACACGGAGACATTGCGGCTGCCCGTGAACGGACTGAACGGGCGCGGCGGAAAGTAGGCCCTGCCGGTGTCGCCGCAGCGCTGCAGCAACAGCTTGCCGTTTCGGCAGCCGTCCCAGAAGTGCTGCGTCTCCGGCGTCGGGACGGGAATCCATTTCTGATAGTCGGACAAGAAAAAGCCCCCTCGGATTTACGGTTTCGGGCCGAATGATAGCGTCTTTCCCCGTCTGCGAAAGACGGTGTCCTGGTTCGGTCGTGTCTCAGTTTGCAACGAAGGCCCGTGCGGGCGGGTTTTTCGGAAGGCGCCTCCGTGCCGCGGCGCATATCTCGCCTCCCTTTTGTCGCCCCGGCCGGAGCAGAGCGGAGAGCCGGGGTCCATCCTCCGCCGTTTCGGCCCTGCGGAAGGATCGGAGGCTGGGCCCCGGCTACGGTAGGGGCGTCCGAGGCGACAACAGGGGGTCCGGGGCGGCGCCGGGGAGTTCGGAGCGGCAGGCCGGGCCTCTCAAGCCCCTGGTTGAGTCTGCCAGAGGAACGCGACTGTCAAACCGATACACGACCCCTGGTTCAGCACATATGATTGCCGGCCGCGGGATTTCGTCTTATATTCCTGGCGCCGGACATGTCCGGCTATGGCGATAAACGCTATGCGGAATAAGCGTTGCGGACCCGGGGGCAGTACCCGGCGCCTCCACCACCCGCGGGGGCGAACCAGGATCGACGTGCGTGATAAAGGCATGGTCTTCGTTCGGCATGGCACCACCGTTATCGGGCCGCAACTCAAGTGCGAATGACAATGAGGTCGCACTCGCTGCTTGATCGCTGATCAGGCAAGCGCGGTTTGGAGGGCACCGGGCAACAGAAGCCCTCCATCCGCACCGCCAAGGGCGCCGGGGGAGTGATGGCCGACGATTTCCTGCACTATGACCGCCTGGTCGAAGATGCGATGCGCGGCGTCGTCCGCAGCGCGCTCGGGGCGGTTGCCGAGCGGGGCCTGCCCGGCCTCCATCACTTCTATGTCACCTTCGCAACCCGGCATCCGGCGGTCGTGCTGCCGGCGCGTCTGGCCGCGCAATATCCCGAAACCATGACCATTGTGCTCCAGCACCAGTATTTCGGCCTGGAGGTTCATTCCACCCATTTCGAGGTCACATTATCCTTCAACCGGGTGCAGGAGCGCCTTCATGTGCCCTGGGAGGCGGTGACCGTCTTTCACGATCCGTCGGTCGATTTCGGCCTGCGCTTCTCCCCCCAGGGCGCCGAGCCGCTGCTGACGGCCGATGGGCAGGACGGAGACGGGGAGGCGGCGGCCGAGGCTGAAGATGCGGGCGGCAAGGACGGCAATGTCGTGTCGCTCGACCGGTTCCGCAAGAAATAGGGGGCGTGCGCCATGCCCGAATTCGCCTTCCATGAGATGTTCCCGCTCGCCAAGGGCGGGACGCCCTGGCGGATGCTGGAAGGAGACTTCGTGTCCGTGGACCGGTTTCGCGGGCAGGATTTCGTCTGCGTTGCGCCCGAGGCGTTGACCCGGCTGGCGCGCGAGGCGTTCCACGATATTTCACACCTGCTGCGCCCGGGCCATCTGGCCCAGCTCGCGGCGATCCTCGACGACCCCGAAGCCTCGCCCAATGACCGCTTCGTCGCGCTCGACCTGCTGAAGAACGCGAATGTCGCCGCGGGCGGCGTGCTGCCGATGTGCCAGGACACCGGCACCGCCATCGTCATGGGCAAGAAGGGCGAGCGGGTGCTGACCGGCGGCGGGGATGAGGAAGCGTTCTCGCGCGGCATCTTCCGCGCCTATACGCAGGACAATCTGCGTTATTCGCAACTGTCCCCGATCTCCATGTTCGAGGAACGCAATACCGGCTCCAACCTGCCGGCGCAGTTCGATCTCTATGCAACGCCCGGCGAGGAATATGAAATGCTGTTCGTCGCCAAGGGCGGCGGGTCGGCCAACAAGTCGTTCCTCTATCAAGCAACGCCCGCGACCCTGCATCCGGACCGGCTGCTCGCCTTCATCGACGAGAAGATCCGCACGCTCGGCACGGCGGCCTGCCCGCCATATCACCTGGCGGTCGTCATCGGGGGCACCTCGGCGGAGCTCAACCTGAAAACCGTCAAGCTCGCCAGCACCGGCTATCTCGACGGCCTGCCGACACAGGGCGGCCCGCATGGCAGCGCCTATCGCGACCGCGAGACGGAAGCCCGGCTGCTGGAGGCGACGCGCCGCATGGGCATCGGCGCGCAGTTCGGCGGCAAGTATTTCTGCCACGACGTGCGCGTGGTGCGGCTGCCGCGCCACGGCGCCTCGCTGCCTATCGGCCTTGGCGTCTCCTGCTCGGCCGACCGCCAGGCGCTGGGGAAGATCACCCGCGACGGCGTTTTCCTGGAGCAGCTGGAACGCGACCCGGCGCGGTTCCTGCCGGAAACCGGCCCGGAGGCGCTCGGCGACGGGGTGGTGGCGCTCGACCTCAACCGGCCGATGGACGAGATTCGCGCAACGCTGTCGGGCTATCCGATCCGCACGCGGCTCGCACTGACCGGCCCGATCACCGTGGCGCGCGACCTTGCGCACCAGAAGATCGAGGCGCGGTTGGCCGCCGGCGAGGCGATGCCGGACTATTTCCGCAATCATCCGATCTACTATGCCGGGCCCGCCAAGACGCCGGAAGGCATGGCGTCGGGCTCCTTCGGGCCGACGACCGCCGGGCGCATGGACGCTTTCGTGGATGCCTTCCAGGCGGCCGGCGGCAGCCATGTCATGCTGGCCAAGGGCAACCGCTCGCCGCAGGTAACAGCGGCCTGCAAGGCGCATGGCGGCTTCTATCTGGGTTCCGTCGGCGGCGCCGCCGCGCGCCTCGCCCGGGACCACATCCGCAAGGTCGATCTGCTGGAATATCCGGAACTGGGCATGGAAGCGGTCTGGCGCATCGAGGTCGAGGACTTCCCCGCCTTCATCGTCATCGACGACAAGGGCAACGACTTCTTCGCGCAACTCTGAAGCGCGCGCGGCGCCTCTCGCCGCTGCGGCGCTTCCGCCAGGTTGGACGGCCTGCTTGACCACACCCGCAGCCGCCGATCCATCCCGGTGCGACAGCCAGACGGTCGTCCCGGGGGCCCGTTTCGGGAGCGCCGGGGCCTGTCGGCCTTGCAGCGCCCGCCCAGGCGTCGATGACACATAGGCCGCCTTCGCCGCTGCCGGCGATGAAGCCGCCCGGACGCCCGCTCGGCGCGATGCCGCTGCTGTCGGGGATTTGCGTCGCGGCAGGGCAGGTTTCCGAATCCGGGTCCCGAAACATCACAAGGCCGCCGCGCCGCCTTTCCCGTCCGCGACAATGGCCGCGGCCATTCGCTGCATGTTGTCTGCAATCGCCGGCAGGAGCGGACACCCCGCCGCGCCGGCTTCGAGACAGGCGGGGTCCTGGAGCAGCATCGGCGCGCTCGGCATCCGGAATGTCTGTCTCGGCGAATACAAGCGCGTTGACGGCATGATGATGCAGGGGCCCAGCGTCTCGGCGCTGGTTGCCGAGGCGGCGCCCGGCGGCGGTCCGAATGGCGAGGCGGGGCTGCAGGCCTGTTGAAATCGGGGCGGGCGGATTACCCGCGGTTTCCGTGAAACCGCTTCAACGGGAAGAACACAAGGCGACATGTCGGCAGACCCGACAGGTCAACACCGACCGCTGACTCGCGCGCCTCGCCGGAGACATCAGGAAGCGCACAACAAACACTCCTCAAACAGGACTTCCCGAAGGAAGCCTGTTTGAGGAGCGGGAACAGTTGCGGCCCGGGTTCCGGCCGTGCGCCGCCGGGGCCTTACGTGATCGCGATCGGGGTTCCGATGGAGCCGGTGCCGCCCTTGATCGGCAGCGGTGCGAACACATAGACGAACTGATACGCGCTGTCGGCGATCATTTCGTCGAAGATCAGGTTCTCGTGAATGTAGATGCCGTTGCGGGTGATAAGCTCGTTATGCACCACGAACGCCTTTTTCGGGTCCGGGTTCGGCACCACCTCGACCGGCCAGGTATCGGCGCCGACGAGGCAGATGCCCTTGTCCACCAGCCATGCCGCGACATCCATGCCGATGCCGGGGCAGCCGGAGTTGAAGCGGTCGTTGTTCTGCATCCACAGGTCGCCCCAACCGGTGTTGAAGAACACCGCATCGCCTTCCTTGATGTCGTCTCCCGACATGCCCTGCGCGGCGAGCGCCATCTCGACATTGGCGGGCGTGATCTCCTCGCCCTTGTCCCACGCCTTTTGCGGTTTCACATCGATGAGATGGCCGCGCGTGAAGAACGGTTTGACATGCTCGACGCCGATCTTCTGGAGCCCGTAGGACCCCTCGACTTCCGCCCCGGTGAAGCCGTTATAGTAGCGGTGGTCGGCCTTGTCGGTCGCCGACCCCACAATCGCGCCGATATGGCCGAGGCCGTCGAACTGGGTGCCGACCTGGCCGATTTCGGTGGCGAGATATTCGTCGTTATAGACCAGCATGTTCTCGCCGAATGGACCGCCGGTGGGCGCTCCCGGAATGCGAAGCGCGAAGCCGCGCGGGCCGAAGAAGGGAATGCCCGCCTCGTAGTCGCGCCCCAGCCGGCGGACCTTGCCGTTCTTGATCCACTTCACCGCATCGAGCGTCTTTTCGGGCGTCATCCAGTTGGACGCGCCGGCCTGGTCGCCCTCGCCCCAGCGCGACGGCCACCATTTCTCGCCGATCGGCGTCATATGGCCGTCTGCCTTGGCCTCCTGGATGCTCCCGCCCGTCATTGCCGCGCCGGCGGCCGCCATGGCGCCGGCGCCGACGGCAGCGGTGCGCATGAAACTCCGTCGGTCCGGCGATTCCAGATCCGCTGTCTTCGGCAGGGTTTCAAACTTGCTGAAGATCATGTGCCTGTCTCCCTTGCGGCAATTCCGGTAAATTCAGAATTGCATTTTCCGCCCGGCTGCGGCAGCAGGTCAAGGCCCAACAAGCAGGAAAAACGCCCTGATGAGTCTCTTTGAAGCCCATGCGCCCGAGGCGCGCCTGCCCGTTACGGTGCTGACCGGCTTTCTCGGCAGCGGCAAGACCACCCTGCTCAACGCGCTGCTGCGCGACCCGGGCATGGCCGGCACGGCCGTGATCGTCAATGAATTCGGCGACATCGCGCTCGACCATCTGCTGGTCGAGGCCGTGGACGGCGAGACCATGGTGGTCAACGGCGGCTGCGTGTGCTGCCAGCTTCGCTCCGACCTGGAGCAGACGCTGCGCGACCTGCTGGCCCGCCGGCGCGAGGGAGAGGTGCCGCCCTTCGCCCGCGTTGCGGTGGAGACCACCGGCCTTGCCGACCCGGCGCCGATTGCGCAAACGCTTCTGAACAACCCGCTGGTCTCGAATTTCTACCGCCTCGACGGCATCGCCTCGACCGTGGACGGCGTTCTCGGCCCCGGCCACCTTGCCGAACAGCCGGAAGCCGCCAAGCAGGTGGCGCTCGCCGACCGCATCGTGGTGACCAAATGCGACCGCGCGGATGCAACGCCCGAGGCGCTGACCGGGATTCTGGACCGGCTCGCCCCCGGCGCGCAGCGGCGGGAGGCGGCAATGGGCCATGTGCCGCCGGAGTTCCTGTTCGGCCTCGACACGGCAGACAGCCGCTGGCTCGGTCTCGTGGGCCAGGAGGGCGGCGGCCATGACCACCACCATCACAGCCACGACCTGGACGATATCGACACGGTCTCGCTGACTTTCGAGCAGCCGATCGACTGGATGGCGTTCTCGCGCTGGCTTACGGAACTGCGCAACCACCACGGCCACGCGCTGCTGCGCGTCAAGGGGATCCTGAATCTGGAGGGCGAGGACGGCCCCGTTGTCGTCCACGGCGTGCAGCACATCTTCCAGTCGCCAGTGCGCATGGCCGGCTGGCCCGACGACGACCGCCGTTCGCGCCTGGTCTTCATCACCCGCGGCCTGCCGCGTGAAACCCTGCTGGCCGGGCTCGGCGGCGGCGTTTGAAATCCCCGTCGTTTCGGCGTATAGCCCCGCGTCCCCGATAGGCGCGAAATAATAGGCGCGAAATAAAGGAGTAGGCTCATGGGCGAGACTTGGACGCCCCGGACCTGGCGCGGCAAGCCGGCCCGGCAGATGCCGGAATATACAGACAGCACCGCGCTCGACGCCGCCGAGAAGAGCCTCGCGACCTGGCCGCCGCTGGTGTTTGCCGGAGAGGCGCGCAACCTCAAGGCGGACCTTGCCCGTGTGGCCCGCGGCGAGGCGTTCCTGCTGCAGGGCGGCGACTGCGCCGAGAGTTTCGCCGAGTTCCACGCCAACAATATCCGCGACACCTTCAAGGTGCTGCTGCAGATGGCGGTGGTGCTGACCTATGGCGCGGCCTGTCCGGTGGTCAAGGTCGGGCGCATGGCCGGCCAGTTCGCGAAGCCGCGTTCGGCGCCGACCGAGACGGTGGGCGGCGCCGAGCTGCCGAGCTACCGCGGCGACATCATCAACGCCATGCCGTTTGACGCAGGATCGCGGGAGCCGGACCCCGCGCGGATGCTCCAGGCCTATACCCAGGCCTCGGCGACGCTGAACCTGCTGCGCGCCTTCGCGATGGGCGGCTTCGCGGACCTGCACCAGGTGCATCGCTGGAACCTCGATTTCGTGCGCGAGGAGCAGGCGGAGCGCTACCGCGATCTGGCGGACCGGCTTTCCGAGGCGCTGGAATTCATCGCTGCCTGCGGCCTGACCTCGGAGACGACGCCGCAGCTTCGCGAGACCGCCTTCTACACCTCGCATGAGGCGCTGCTGCTGCCCTGGGAGGAGGCGCTGACCCGCGTGGACAGCCTGACCGGCGATTGGTACGACTGTTCGGCGCATATGCTCTGGATCGGCGACCGCACGCGCGACCCCGACGAGGCGCATGTGGAGTTCCTGCGCGGCGTCAGCAATCCCCTCGGGCTGAAATGCGGCCCGTCGCTGACGGTCGATCATCTGAAGCGCCTGCTCTGGCTTCTCAACCCGGAGAACGAGCCGGGCCGCCTCACGCTCGTCTGCCGCGTCGGCGCGGGCCATGTTGCGGAGCATCTGCCGCGCCTGATCGAGACCGTTCAGGCCGAAGGCGCGGAGGTGGTCTGGTCCTGCGACCCGATGCACGGCAACACGATCAAGGCGGCCGGCGGCCTCAAGACGCGGCCCTTCGGCTCGATCGTGTCGGAAGTGCGCGAGTTCTTCGCCGTGCACCACGAGCATGGCACATGGCCCGGCGGGGTGCATTTCGAGATGACGGGGCAGGATGTGACCGAATGCACCGGCGGCGTCAGCGCGGTGACCGAGGCGGGCCTCCAGGACCGGTACCATACCCATTGCGACCCCCGGCTGAATGCAAGCCAGGCGCTGGAGCTCGCCTTCCTGATCGCCGAGCAGCTCAAGGAAGAGCGCACCGGCCGCGGCGCACTGGCGATCGCCGCGGAATAGGCGATGGA
Organism: Alphaproteobacteria bacterium; assembly: GCA_965200785.1. Lineage (GTDB taxonomy): Bacteria > Pseudomonadota > Alphaproteobacteria > Bin95 > Bin95 > Bin95. The sequence continues at coordinate 1,519,043 of CBDAVA010000003.1, forward strand.
CGGCGCCCTGCCGCATCCGGACGCCGAGGACGTCCCGCACTACACCGACGCCTATTTCAGCAAGAGCAAGGCGGTGGTGGAGCGCTTCGGCGATGTGCGCGTCACATATGCGGTATTCATGCGCCGCCCGGTCGTCTCCGCCGCCCGGCTCACGGTCGAGTGGCTGAGCGCCGTTGCGCGCGCCCGCGGCACGGCTTTCGACATCGAACAGCGCTATGCCGAGGGCGTGTGGGTCGGCGCGGGAGACCCGCTGCTCTACATTTCCGGGCCGCTGCAGCACCTGATCGACCTGGAGACGCTCTATCTCCAGAAGCTCGGCTCGGCCTGCGTTGCCGCCTATAACGCCCGGGCGATGTGCGAGGAGCTGCCGGGGGTCGGGTTTCTGGCCATGGACGCCCGCCACTGCGCCGGCACCGACATGGCCGAGATCATGGCCTATGCCGCCAGCGTCGGCTCCGATGCGGCCAGGCGGGAAGTGGGCGCGGTCGGCTTCGTCGGCAATGCGACCGACGCGACGGCGCATTTCTTCGGCGCCGCCCGGGGGCTCGGCACCATGCCGCACGGGTTGATCGGCTATGCCGGCTCGACCCTGCGCGCGGCGGAGATGTTCGCCGAAACCTTCCCCGACGAGCCGCTCACCGTCGTCACGGACTATTACGGGGCCGAGATGTCGGATGCGGTCGCGGTCTGCCGGCGCTTTCCCGAACGGGCGGCGACCGGGCGCGTCTCCATCCGTCTCGACACGCATGGCGGGCGCTACGCGGAAGGGCTAGACCTGCAGAAATCCTATGAGGTGCTGGACCGCAATGCGCCGCAGGCGATACGCGATTACCGCACCGAGGGCGAGCTGCGCCATCTGGTCGGCACTGGGGTCACTGCCGCCGCGATCTGGCATCTGCGCGAAACGCTTGACGCCGCCGGCTTTCCGAAGACGAAGATCACCGCATCCTCCGGCTTCACGGCCGGCAAGTGCCGCGTCATGGGGCTGGCCCGGGCGCCGGTCGATACCATCGGCACCGGGTCCTATCTTCCCGACCACTGGTCGGAGACCTATGCGACGGCCGATATTGTCGAATATGACGGCAAGCCGAGCGTCAAGGTCGGCCGCGAATTCCTGTTGAGGCGCCGATGACCGACCGGCTGGCGATCGCCATCGCCCAGATCAACCCGACCGTGGGCGATATCGCCGGCAATGCGGCGCGCATCCGGCGCGCGCGGGCCGAGGCCGGGGCGGCCGATCTGGTCGTCTTTCCGGAGCTGGTGCTGTCCGGCTACCCGCCGGAGGATCTGGTGCTGAAGCCCGCCTTCCAGGATGCGTGCCGGGAAGCGTGCGAGGCCCTGGCGGCCGAAACCGCAGACGGCGGGCCGGCGCTGCTGATCGGCCTGCCCTGGCGGGAGAACGGGAAACTCTATAACGCGGCGGCGCTGCTGGACGGCGGCACGGTCGCGGCCCTGCGCTACAAGGCGCTGCTGCCGAATTACGGCGTGTTCGACGAAAAGCGCGTTTTCGCGGCAGGCGAAATGCCGGGGCCGGTCCCGTTCCGCGATGTGCGCATCGGCGTGCCGATCTGCGAGGACATTTGGTCCCCCGCCGTCGTCGAGTGCCTGGAGGAGAGCGGCGCGGACATGCTGCTGGTGCCGAACGGCTCGCCCTTCGAGACGACGAAGGACGACGTCCGGCTGCATACCGCCGTCGAGCGCGTCGTGGAAAGCGGCCTGCCGCTGGCCTATATCAACCAGGTGGGCGGGCAGGACGAACTGGTGTTCGACGGCGCGTCCTTCGTTATCGGGCGCGACCGGGCGCTCAAGGCGCAATTGCCGGCCTGGGCCGAATGCGTGGCGCTCACCCGGTGGGAGCGCACCGCTGAGGGGCTGGAATGTGTCGGCGGGCCGATGGCGGCCGGCGGGGAGCGCCTCGCGGATATCTACGCCGCGATGATGCTGGGCCTGCGCGATTATGTGAACAAGAACCGTTTTCCGGGCGTCGTGCTGGGTCTGTCCGGCGGAATCGACTCCGCGCTGTCGGCGGCCGTGGCGGTGGATGCGCTGGGCGCGGACCGGGTGCGCTGTGTGATGATGCCGTCGCGATATACCTCGCAAGCCTCGCTCGACGACGCCCGCGACGCCGCGGCGGCGCTCGGAACGTCCTGCGAGACGATCTCCATCGAACCGGCGATGGGCGCGTTCGGCGCCATGCTGGCCGGCGCTTTCGAGGGGCGCGGCGAGGACACGACGGAAGAGAACATCCAGGCCCGCGCGCGCGGCCTTACCCTGATGGCGCTCTCCAACAAATTCGGCCATATGGTGCTTTCGACCGGCAACAAGTCGGAAATGTCGGTTGGATACGCCACCCTCTACGGGGATATGTGCGGCGGCTACAACGCGCTGAAGGATGTTTACAAGACAACCGTGTTTGCGCTTTCGGACTGGCGCAACCGCAACCGCCCCGAAGGCGCGCTTGGCCCGGCGGGGCGGGTGGTGCCGCGGAATATCATCGACAAGCCGCCTTCGGCCGAGCTCCGCCCCGACCAGACCGACCAGGACAGCCTGCCGCCCTATGATGCGCTCGACGATATCCTCGAATGCCTGATCGAGGATGAGCTTTCGGTCGGGGAAATCGCGGCGCGCGGCCATGCGCCCGAAACGGTGGAGCGCGTCTGGCGGATGCTGGATATTGCGGAATACAAGCGCCGCCAGGCGCCGCCCGGCGTCAAGCTCACCCGCCGCGCCTTTGGCCGCGACCGGCGCTATCCCATCGTCAACGGCTATCGCGGCAAGGTCTGGCGCGGCAGCGGCAGGGACCAGACATCATGAAGAGCGAGCTCCACCATCTTTCCTATGACTTCTCGCTGCACGGGAACAAGGGCGGGCTGGACTCGGTGCGCGCGCAGTTCACGCTGCAGCCCGCTGAGGGCGAGGGCGCGGCCGAGATCAAGGCCGGGATGCGCACGCTGATGGAGCAGCATACGGCGCTCTTCGACAGCTTGTTCGACGCCATCTTCTCCGGGCGCCGTGAGCCGGTGCTGACGGACAGCGAAAGCTATAGCAGCACCGGCTACCGTTACAGCGGCAGGCTGAAGAAGCGCTCGGAAGCCCGATTGCGGAGCCGCCTGCGGGACATGTTCGGCCGCGGGGTCGTGAAAGACGCGGATGAACTTCCCTTTGACGACTATCTGAGCGCCGATGTGACCTGCTCCGCCCGCAAGGCGGAGGAGGGTTTCCGGGATGTGACGGTGGATGTCCGGCTCCGGCTCGGCGGCGCCGTCAATGTCTGCTACTTCCATTTCCTGAAAGCGCTCCCGGGCCTCAGTTTCTCCAGCCGTGCGAGTCGTGAGATCGCCAGTCTGGAGCGGACGCTGTCGGCGGACCGCAATGTGGACCACTACCAGGCCATGCTGGGGAGGCGCTAGACGAACCGTTATTCCGCAGGGGTTCGGAACTGCCGGCTTCCGGGGCTTTTCGGCCAGGCGGCGAGGCCGTTGCCCGCGACCCGTTTCCGGCCATAGACCAGCCAGGGGTCGTCCACGGTGCCGATCACCTTATCGACGCGGAACCGCCCCGGATGCTGTTCGGCCAGCGCCAGGATTGTCAGCCCGCTGTCGCAGGCGCCGTCAAGCAGGTCTTCCGCGACCTGCATGATGGAGCGTGCGGCCACGATTTCCGGCCAGGCCGAGATATCGGCATAGCCGCGCGTGGCCGGCTGCAGCGCCAGGGTCACAGGGCTGGCGACTTCCGACCGGGTCAGGATGCCGAGCTCCCGGCTCGGAGATATGAAGGTATCCACGATGTGGATGCCATAGTCGAAATGCGCCTTCGATACGGTGTCGGCGCACTGGGGATGGACCGCAACCTGGACCATGAAATCGGCTTGACCGCCGGCCATCATCGCCAGGCCCTCGAAGAAATCGTCGATGAGAATGACCACCGCATCATGGAGGCCGTGGAATTCGAGATAGTTGCGGGTCACCAGCTCATGATTGGTCCCGCCCGGCCCGAGCGTGACGAAACGCAGGGTGCGGCGGCGGGTCAAGATCCTGTATCAATCGGTAGTGTCAGAGTTTGACATTCGCGTTCCTCCGGCAGGTTCAGCCAGGGGCTTGAGAGGCCCGGCCCACCGCTCCGGACTCCCCGGCGCCGCCCCGGACGCCCCTACTGTCGCCTCCGATCCTTCCGCAGGGCCGAAACGGCGGAGGATGGGTCCCGGCGCTCCGCTCTGCTCCGGCCGGGGTGACGAAAGGGAGGCGATCTAAGCGGCGCCGCACGGAGGTGCGTTTCGAAAAACCCGCCAGTTCGGGGCTTCGTTGCAAACTGAGACATTGCCGGCCATTTCGGCCTATATCCTGTCAAGAACCGCCGCGCCGGCGGCCGGGTTGGGGCGGCGCTGGCCGAGGAGGGCGGCGGCGGCCACGGCGAGGCCGGAGACGACGGCGATGCAGCCGGCGGCGTTGAGCGACCATGAAGCGCCGAACGCCCCCGGCGCGAAGCCGGCCAGGCCGTAGCCGGCGAAGGCCGAGCCGATGCCGAACGCCATGCTGAGCAGAATCTGGGTGCGGTAGCGGTCCGTCAGCAATCGCGCGGCCGCGGGCGGACAGATGAGCATGGCGATCACCAGGATCGAGCCGACAGCCTCGAAAGAGGCGATCGCGGCCGCCGCCACGAACAGCACCAGGCCGTAATGCAGCAGCCCGGGCCGCAGGCCGAGCGCGGCGGCGAAATCCGGGTCGAACACCGCCAGCTTGATCTCCTTCGCCAGCAGCAAGACCGCTGCGGCGGCCGCTGCGAAAACCCCGGCGAGCGTCCAGATTTCGCGCGGCAGCGACCCTATGTCGGGCGCCTCGAGCCAGAGGATGTCTTCCAGCTGGCCGTAAAGCACGCAATCAGTGTCGATGTGCAGATTGCGCGCCGCCGCCTGCTCCAGCATGAACACCCCGGCCGCGAACATGACGGTGAAGACCGCGCCCATGGCCGCGCCCGGCTCGATGCGCCCGAGGCGGCGCACAAGCTGGATCGCGGCCGCCGCCAGCAGCGCCGCGCCCATTGCGCCGGCCAGCATGGCGGATACAGCCAGGGCGCCGGCCAGCATGAAGCCGCCGACAATGCCCGGCAGCACCGCATGGGCGATGGCGTCGCCGAGCAGGCTCTCCCGCCGCAAGACGAGGAAATTGCCGAGCAGCGCGCAAAGGCCCGAAGCCAGGCCCGCCGCCAGCAGCGCCGGGAAATCGACCTGCCAGAAGAGGCTCACCGATTGCGCCCGGCCAGATGGGCCAGTGCTTCCGGCGGCAGCGGATCAACGCCCCAGGCAAGCCCGGCCGGCAGGAGTTCCGGGGCCTCCGCCAGGCAGCGGTCCCAGAGTTCGAGCCGCACCACCGCTGCGGCCCCCCTCGCGGTGAGCCGGCCCCGGCGCCGCCACCCGAACAGGCCCGCGCCCGGATAGCTGCGCCCGGCTTGCAGAGCCCGCGCGGCGCGCAATTGCCATCCGACCCGGATACGCCGCAGCGCCTCCGCCAGCACGCCGCGTTCGGGCGCCGCCAGCAGGCTGGCCGCAAACACCGCGCCGAGCGCCAGCACGATCGAGGCGCCGGCGGGCGCGCGCGTCCAGGCCGCCGAGGCGGCCGCGCCCAGAAATGCGCCGCCCGCGCCGAAGCCGACCGACAGCCAGAACACCCCCGCCAGCCGGTCGGACCAGAAGCGTGCGGCGACGGCCGGCAGGATCAGCAGGGCCACGACCAGGACCAGCCCCACCGCCTGGAGGCCGAGAACCGTGACCAGCACGCCGAGGCCGATCAGCGCCGCATCCAGCCGCGCGGCGGGCCAGCCCCGGGCGCGCGCATGACCCTCGTCGAAACACAGCAGGCCGAGCGGGCGGAACAGGGCCAGCAGAATGGCGAGCGCCGCCAGCGCCGCGGCGGCAAGCCCCGCCGCCTCGGCCGCGGTCAGCGCGGCCGCCTGGCCCAGAATGAAGGTCTCGAGGCCGCCCTGGCTGCCTTGCGGCAGGGTCTGGACCCATGACAGCAGCACCACGCCGACGGCGTAGGAGACGCTGAGCGCAATGGCGATGGCGGCGTCGGGGGCGAGGCGGGTGCGGCGGGTCAGCGCCTCCGCAGCCGCCATGCCGAGTATCCCGGTGACGGCCGCCCCGGCGAGCAGCACGGGCAGCGAACGCCCTTCCGCGCCCAGCGCGCCGGAGACAATGAAGGCAAGCACGATGCCCGGAAGAGTGGCATGGCCGACTGCATCCGCCGCCATCGCCCTTGCGCGCAGAAACAGAAACGCGCCGACACCGCCCGCCGCCGCGCCCAGCGCCGCCGCGCCCGCCATAACCACGCCTGTATTGTAGCCTGCCCGGAAGGTCAGGATTTCCAGCAGCCCGTCCCCGCCGCCGGTCATTCCGCCGCCAGCGCGCGGGGCTTCAGGCCGGAAGCGTCATAGGCGCGGCGGAGCGTGTCCTCGGCCAGAACCTCCGCCGGCGGCCCGCTGGCGATGACGACGGCATTCAGCACCGTTGCATGATCGAAATAGGCCGCCACGGTGCGCAGGTCGTGATGGATGCAGACGATATGCCGGCCTTCCTTTTCGAGGTCGGCCAGCACGTCGAGAATGGCGGCTTCCGAGGCGGTGTCGATGCCGGAGAACGGCTCGTCCAGCAGCAGCAGGTCTGCCTCCTGGGCAAGCGCGCGGGCGAGGAAGACGCGCTGCTGTTGGCCGCCGGAAAGGCGCCCGATCTGGCGTGTGCGCAAGTCGCCGAGGCCGACCCTGTCCAGGGCCGCATCCGCCGCCTCCATATGCCGCCGGCCAAGCGGGCGGAACCATCCGACCCGCCCGTAAAGCCCCATGGCCGCGACATCCCGCGCGGAAGCCGGGAAATCCCAATCGACGCTGTTGCGCTGCGGCATGTAGGCGATGCGCCGCCGCACCCGGCCGACGGGTTGGCCCAGCAGGCGCACCTGGCCGGACAGCACCGGCGCGAGCCCGAGCGCGGCCTTGAACAGGGTGGACTTGCCGGCGCCGTTGGGCCCGACCACCGCCGCCAGGCCCCGCTGCGGCAGGCAAAGATCGATATTCCAGAGCACGGGCCGGCCGTGCCAGGAAACCGTAAGCCCGCTTGCCTCGAAGGGCGGCGCGCCCTGCCGTTCAGCCGTCATGGGCGCGGAGCTTTCCCTGCATCCCGCGTTCCGGCGCCCGGCCTCCGAGCGCGCGGGTGATCGTGGTGACATTGTGGTCGATCATGCCGAGATAGGTTCCCTCGTAACTGCCCTCGGGGCCCATCGCGTCGGAGAACAGCCGCCCGCCGATACGCACCCGATGGCCGCGCGCGGCGGCGCCCTCGACGATGGCGTGGACATTGCGGTCGGACACGGTCGACTCCACGAATACCGCCGGCAACCGCCGCGACACGATGGTTTCGACGACGGCCTCGATAGCCCGGAGGCCCGCTTCGGACTCGGTGTTGACGCCCTGGATGCCGATCACCTCCAGGCCGTACCGGCGGCCGAAATAGGCAAAGGCGTCATGCGCGGTGACGAGCATGCGCGCTTCCGGCGGAATCGTCGCGATGCAGCGGCGGGCATAGGCGTCCAGCTCGGCAAGGCCGCTCGGGGCCGGGACGCCGAGCCGCCGGGCGGCCGCCTGCAAGGCTTCGGCCCAGAGCGCCGGGTCCATCCACAGATGCGGGTCTGCTGCGCCCGGATAGCCGGGCGCGACCGCCAGCCGCCGCGCCGCAGGCGGCATTTCGCAAACCGCCGTGACCGGCTTTCCGGCCGCCGCGAGGCGCTCGAACGCGTCCAGCAGCTTGCCCTCCAGGCCAAGGCCGCAATAGAGCAGATGCGAGGCGCCGATCAGCCTTGCGACATCGGCGCGCGTCAGCTTGTAGAGATGCGGGTCCACGCCCGGGCCCATCAGGCTTTCGACGCCGAGCGGCTCGGCGATCATGGCGATTGTGGCGACCGGCCCCCGGTCCGCAGCCGCGGCGGCGGAGAGCGCGGCCAGCGCCGGCAAGGCGCACAGGGCTGCCAGAAGCCTGAACATATGGCGGTATTTGGCATGGATATGCCCCGGCGGCAATGTCGCGCCCGGACATAATGTTGCATGCAAGGCTATAAAGTTATGCCAAGGCTGTATTCTTGCTTCAGCGGGCGCGGGAGGGCATGGTGCGCTGCCGCCCGAGAGGAGATTAAAGCGCAATGGCCGCGAACGAAAACCGACAGATTGTCCTGAAGAGCCGCCCGGTCGGCTTGCCGACGCCCGAGAACTTCGCCCTGGAAAATGCGCCGATGCCGGTGGCGGGGGACGGTGAGATGCTCGTCCGCACGCTCTGGATGTCGGTCGATCCCTATATCCGCGGCCGGATAAGCGGCCGGAAGAGCTATGCGCCGCCATTCGGGATCGGCGAGCCGCTGGACGGCTATTTCGTCGGCCGGGTGGAGGAGTCGAAGGGCGGGCGGTTCCCGGCGGGAACGCATGTCTTCGGCACTGGCGGCGGATGGCGGGACTACCACACCGCCAACGGCAAGGCGCTGCGGGCCGTCGATCCCGACCTGGCGCCGCTGCAGGCCAATATCGGCGTGCTCGGAATGCCGGGCCAGACCGCTTATGTCGGCCTGCTCGATATCGGCCAGCCGAAGCCGGGGGAAACGGTGTTCGTTTCCGCAGCGTCCGGCGCGGTCGGCGCGGTTGTCTGCCAGATCGCGAAGCTGAAGGGCTGCCGTGTCGTCGGCTCGGCCGGGTCGGATGAAAAATGCGCCTGGCTGCGAGAGCAAGCCGGCGTCGATGCGGCGATCAACTACAAGACCTGCGGCGACCTCGAAGCCGCGCTCGCCGCCGCCTGCCCGGACGGCGTCGATGTCTATTTCGAGAATGTCGGCGGGGCGCATCTTCAGGCGGCGCTGGCGCATATGAACTTTTTCGGCCGCATCGTCGCCTGCGGCATGATTGCCGGCTACAACGACACGCGGCCGACGCCGGGGCCGGCCAATTTGTTCTTCGTCGTCGGCAAGCGCATCCGGATGCAGGGCTTCATCGTGTCCGACCACGCGGACCGCACCGATGCGTTCCTCGCCGATATGGGCGGCTGGATCCGCGACGGCAAGCTCCGCTGGCGCGAGACGGTGGTGGACGGCCTGGAAGCCGCTCCCGGGGCCTTTATCGGCCTCTTCCACGGCGATAATTTCGGCAAGATGTGCGTGCGCGTGGCCGAGTAGAACGCCGGCCTTCCTCCGCCCGCCCCGGCCGGCGGGCAGCACTGGCGGCCGAGGCGGCGGAAGGAGGAGGCCGTAACGCCTCCGGCGGGCGATGCGGCTGTTACGAGCCGGCGTCGATCTTGATGGTGCGGGTGCGGAGTTCCGGCTCCGGGCGCGCGAGGTCGATATGCAGCAGGCCGTTCTCCGTATGCGCCCGCTGGACCTCGATGCCCTCGGCCAGCACGAAGCGGCGCTGGAACTGGCGCGCCGCGATGCCCCGATGCAGAAAGACGCGCCCCTCCGGCTCCTCGCTCTGGCGCCCGCGCACGATCAACTGCCGGTCCTCCACTGCAATCGACAGGTCTTCGCGCGCAAAGCCTGCCACCGCCAGCGAAATGCGCAGCCGGTTCTTCCCCGACTGCTCGATATTGTAGGGCGGATAGCCGTCGGCCGAGGCCTTCGACACCGAGTCGAGAATCTGCTCCAGATGGTCGAAACCGAGCAGCAGCGGGCTGTTGAATACCGGCATTCGCGCCATGGGGGCTGCTTCTCCTTGCCGACAGGTGAGATTCGTGCCATCGGGTCCGTGCATTGCGGCGCCCGGCGGCGTAAGTATATGGAAGACGGGAACAGGGAGTGCAAGCGCGCCCATGACCGATACGAACGCAGAGGCCGTCCCGTTCACGCTGGACGGGTGCGAGGTGGAGGCGCTGCCTGGCGAGACGATATGGGATGCAGCCGCGCGCCTCGGCACAGTCCTGCCGCATCTCTGCTATGCGCCGGAGCCGGGCTACCGCGCCGACGGCAATTGCCGCGCCTGCATGGTCGAGATCGAGGGCGAGCGCGCGCTCGCCCCGTCCTGCCTGCGGATGCCTGAGGCGGGCATGACGGTGCGCAGCGCCGGCGACCGCCCGGAGCGCGCCCGGCGCATGGTGCTGGAGCTGCTGCTCGCCGACCAGCCGGCGGAGGCGCACGACCCGGCCTCGCGCTTCGGCGGATGGGTGGCCGCCGCCGGCCTCGAGGCCGGGCGCTTGCCTGCCCGCGGGGCGCAGCCTGCCGCGGATGCGAGCCATCCGGCCATGGCGGTCAATCTCGACGCCTGCATCCATTGCAATCTTTGCGTGCGCGCCTGCCGGGAAGTGCAGGTCAATGATGTCATCGGCATGGCCGGGCGCGGGGCCGGGGCGAAGATCGTCTTCGATTTCGACGACCCCATGGGCGCCTCGACCTGTGTGGCCTGCGGAGAATGCGTGCAGGCCTGTCCGACCGGCGCGCTCATGCCCGCAACGGCGCTGGGCGCGCCGCCGCCGGACCGGCAGGTGGAGAGTGTGTGCCCTTATTGCGGCGTCGGCTGCCAGATCACCTATTCGATCGCCGGCGACCGACTGATCTCGGTCGAGGGCCGGAACGGCCCCGCCAATGAGCAGCGGCTCTGCGTCAAGGGGCGGTTCGGGTTCGACTACATCTCCCACCCCGAACGGCTGACAAAGCCGCTGATCCGCCGGGACGGTGCGCCGAAAGGCATGACGGTCGATCCCGCCCGGCCGTTGACGCATTTCCGCGAGGCGAGCTGGGACGAGGCGCTGGACCGGGCCGCCGCTGGGCTGACGGCCGCCAAGGCGGCGCACGGCCCCCGCGCGCTTGCCGGCTTCGGCTCCGCCAAGGGGTCGAATGAAGAAGCCTATCTGTTCCAGAAGCTGGTGCGCACCGGCTTCGGCTCCAACAATGTGGACCACTGCACCCGGCTCTGCCACGCCTCTTCGGTCGCCGCCCTGCTGGAGGGCATCGGCTCCGGCGCCGTCACCGCCACGTTCAACGAGGTCCGCAATGCAGACGCGCTGATCGTCATCGGCGCCAACCCGACCGAGAACCACCCGGTCGCCGCCACCTATTTCAAGCAGGCGGCGAAGCGCGGCGCGGCACTGATCGTCATGGACCCGCGCGGCCAGGCGCTGAAGCGCCACGCGACGCATATGCTGCAGTTCCGCCCCGGCCGCGATGTCGCGATGCTGAACGCGATCATGCACACCATCATCGCGGAAGGGCTTTACGACCGCCAGTATGTCGCGGCGCATACCGCCGATTTCGAGGCGCTCAGGGACCATCTGGCCGCTTTCCCGCCGGAGGCGATGGCGCCGCTCTGCGGCATCGACGCTGCGGTGCTGAAAGAGGTGGCGCATGTCTATGCGCGGGCGGAGCGCGCGATGATTTTCTGGGGCATGGGCGTCTCGCAGCATGTCCACGGCACAGACAATGCGCGCTGCCTGATTGCGCTGGCGCTGATGTGCGGCCATGTCGGCCGGCCGGGCACCGGGCTGCACCCGCTGCGCGGGCAAAACAACGTCCAGGGCGCGTCCGACGCCGGCCTGATTCCGATGATGTATCCGGACTACCGGCGGGTCGCCGAGCCGGACGCCCGCACCCGTTTCGAGGCGGCATGGGGGACGGAACTCGACCCGGAGCCGGGCCTTACCGTGGTCGAGATCGTCGATTCCATACACCGGGGCGGTGTGCGCGCCATGTATATCATGGGCGAGAACCCGGCGATGTCGGACCCGGATGCGACCCACGCCAGGGAGGCGCTGGCGAAGCTCGACCACCTTGTGGTGCAGGACCTGTTCCTCACCGAGACCGCCATGTTCGCCGATGTCGTGCTCCCGGCCTCCGCATGGCCGGAAAAGGACGGGACGGTCACCAACACCAACCGCCAGGTGCAGCGCGGCCGCAAGGCGTTCGAGCCGCCCGGGAAGGCGCGCGAGGACTGGCGAATCATCCGGGACATCGCCCGGCGCATGGGCCTTGGCTGGAACTACAGCCACCCCCGCGAGATCTATGCCGAAATGGCGGGGCTGATGCCGTCTCTGGACCATATCGGCTGGGAGCGGCTGGAGGCGGAGAGCGCGGTCACCTATCCATCCGACGGGCCGGATCATCCGGGCCATCCGGTGGTGTTCGCCGACCGGTTCCCGACCGGCGACGGCAGGGCGCGCTTCGTGCCGGCGGATATTCTGCCGCCTGCCGAGGAGCCGGACTCGGAGTTTCCGATGGTGTTGACCACCGGCCGGCAATTGGAGCACTGGCACACCGGCGCCATGACGCGGCGCGCAACCGTGCTGGACGCCATCGAGCCCGAGGCGACCGCGAGCCTCTCGCCCGCGGACCTGCGTGCGCTCGGCCTGGCGCCCGGCGACCGCGTGCGCGTTGAAACCCGGCGGGGGGCCATAGAGATGACAGCGCGCATGGACGGCGCGGTGCCGGCCGGCCTGGTGTTCGCGCCCTTCGCCTATGTGGAGGCGGCGGCGAACGAACTCACCAACCCGCAGCTCGACCCCTGGGGCAAGATCCCCGAGTTCAAATTCTGTGCCGCCCGGGTCGTCCCGGCCGGGGAAGGAACGGCGGCGGGGCATCCGTGAACTGGACCGGGCGCGTTCTTGCCGGCTGCCTGCTTCTGGCCGGGGCGTCGCTCGCGGATCGGGCGGCGGGCGCGCGCATTGTTTCCGTCAACCTCCCGCTGCCGGCGGCGCATCCGGTCACGGCGTCCGGATGGGGCAATTTCGTCGAGGCGGCCGAGAAGGGCGGGCGGTTCACATTCCGGCTCTTTGTCGACGGCTCCCTGCTCGGGCGCGGGCGCGGGCTGAAGGGGCTTGCGCTCGGCGAGGCCCATATGGGCTATGTCGCACTAACGGCCCAGTCCGCCGGCATCGCACAGCGGGTGACGCTCGGCCGCCTGGCCCTTGCCGGACCCGACCCCATGGCCGGCGCTGCCGCCATGACCGAGCTCGTCATGCTGCATTGCCGGCGGTGTCTGGAATCATTGACCCGCCGCGGCATCGTCTTCCTCGGCAGCCACGCCGCCGGGCCGTTCCACCTGCTTTCGTCCGGGCCGCTGGCGCAGGCCGATTCGCTGAAGGGCGTGCACATCGCCAGCGCCGGCCCGCCATGGGACAATCTGGTGCGCCGTCTCCACGGCCAGCCGGAGCCGATCTCGGGGGGTATGGCGGCGTCGCTTGAAGAGGGGCGGATCGGCGCCGTTCTCGGCCCGGTCGCCCTGCTTGTCGATCCGGCCCTTGCGGGCCAGGTTCGCAGCGTGACGGCGATGCATTTGGGCATCTACCGTGTGGCCAGCCCGTTTTCCGCGAATCTGGGCTTCTGGCGGGCCTTGACGCCGGAAGAGCGGCGCGTGCTGTTCCACGCAGCGGCCCGGGGCCTCGCCGCCGCCGCCCTCGCCTATCAGGATGCAGACAGGAAGGCCCGCAAGGCGATGGCGGCTGCCGGCATTGCTTTCAGCCGCGCCCATCCCGCGTTGGTGAAGGCGGCGGCGGGTTTTGACGCCGAGGCCGGGACAGTGGAATTGCTTACCGGCAGAAAGGGGGCCAAGGTGCTGGCGGCCCGGTTCCGCCGCCTGCACGACAAGTTTGCCGGGCTGTTTGCTGCGGAGCAGGAACCGTCGGTTGATTCGATCGCCGGCATTCTGCGCCGCGAAATCTTCGACCGTCTGGACCTTGCGGCATATGGGCTGAAGGCGGCGAAGCCGTGAGGCTCGGCATCGTATCGGACCTGCATTGCAATATCGCTGGCCTGGAGAAAGCCGCGGCGCTCATGGGGCCGGTGGACGAGCTGCTCTGCCTCGGTGATTCCATCTATGAATACCGGTTCTCGAACGAGGTCGCCGCGTTCCTGCGCGACCGGGGCGTCACGACAATCCTCGGCAATCATGAGGAAGTGTTCTTCGGCCCGGGCGGCGAGCGTGCGCGCCAGGCGGAATGGATCGACCCGGAGTTGATGGCGTGGCTCGGCAGCCAGCCGCGTTGGCGGCGGCTCGATTATGGCGGCAAGACGCTGCTGATGGTCCACTCCACCGCCTGGGAGCCTTACGGCGCCTATGTCTATCCGCACAGCCGCGAGTTCCGCCGTTTCGGCGAGACGGACGCCCGCTTCGTGCTTTACGGCCACACCCACATGCAGGCCGTCGAGCGGGTCGGCGGGGTGCTGGTCATCAATCCGGGTTCCGCCGGCGATGCGCGCGACCACGCCAATGGCCGCCGGCTGAGCTTCGCCGTGCTCGACACCGAAACCGAAGCCGTGGAAATCACAGACTTCTCCGTGTAGCCCCGGGGCGCGGCGAAGAAAGGCCGCCGCCCCTTTTTCACCGCCGGCCGGTCAGGCGCTGGCGGCGGCTCCGCGGATCAGCACGCCGGTATGCGCGCCCGTCGGTTCGCCGTCTCTCAGTGTGACCGCGCCGTTGACGACCGTTGCGGCTATGCCGTCGGCCTTCTGCACCAGCCGGCGCGCGCCGCCTGGCAGGTCGTGTTCGACGGTCGGCAGCCGGGGCTGCACCGCAGCCTCGTCGAAAACCACGATGTCGGCCGCGAGGCCGGTTCGCAACAGGCCCCGGTCTTGTATGTCCCAGGCTGCCGCGTTCTCGAACGTCAGCATCCGCACCGCCTCTTCCAGCGTGAATGCCTGCCGGCCGCGCACCCAGTAGCTCAGCAGATGCGTCTGCAGCGACGACCCCATCTCCTGGCACACATGGGCGCCGGAGTCCGAGAAGGTCGCCAGCGTGCGGGGATGCTTCAGCATCTCGCGGACCTCCAGCGGCTTCTCGTTGACCAGAGGCTGGACGAACATGAGATTCTCGTTTTCCGCCATCAGGTCGAGCATGACCTCGACAGGGTTCCGGCCGGAGGACTGCGCGAGATCCGCGACGCTGGGGTCGTCCCATTTCACATCGAACATGGGGAACAGATTGGTGTAGTCGGGCTTGCGCGGGTCCGTCGTGGCGGCGCCGCCGCCCTGGAACTCGGTTCCCTTCGGCCGCATCCCGGCTTCTGCGGCCACCAGGCCGGCGCGGGTTTCCGGGTCGCGGAACCGCGCCCTCTGCTCCGCGACCGACAGCCCCCGGACATCCTTCCAAACCGGCAATGCGTCGAAGGGCAGATAGGATTTCAGCGAGAACAGCGCATTGATCGACCGGGTCGTGGCCTGCCCGAAGACCCGTCCGCCCTCGGCCGCCACCCGGTCCATCCACTCGAACTGATACTGGAACGGGTTGGGTTTGTCGCCCTGGCTGGAGGACACCGCGCCCAGCATGAGGGGGCGGCCGCTGGCGACCGCGATTCTGCCCAGCGCCTCCAGGCAGGCGCGCTGCGCCTCGCCACCGGAGACGTCCGGCCCGACCTGGAAGATGCCGGCATTCATCTCCGCCATGGCGTCCACCAGATATGCAATCTCCGCCCAGTTTGCGATGCGGCTCGCGACCGGCCCGCCGTCCGGCCGGATATGGGTGTTGGCCCTGGACGAGGACAGGCCCATGGCGCCGGCGCGGAGCGCTTCCCGGACCAGATGCGCCATGAGCTTCAGGTCGTCGTCATTGGCTTCCCGGTCCAGGGCGCGGTCGCCCATCGCATACATGCGCAGCGCCGAATGGCCGATATAGGAGGCGTAGTTGATTGCTTTCGGGAATGTTTCGACGGCGTCGAGATATTCCGGGAAGGTCTCCCAGCGCCAGTCGATCCCGGCGGCCATGGCTTCCTTGGGGATATCCTCGACCGCCTCCAGGCATTCGGCGAACCATTCCCGCGCCTCCGGCTTGCAGGGCGCCAGCGCGAATCCGCAATTGCCCATCACCACGCTCGTCACGCCGTGCCAGCATGAGCAGCTTCCGAGCGGGTCCCAGGCCACCTGGGCGTCCATATGCGTGTGGCCGTCGATGAAGCCCGGCGCAACGATCATGCCCTCGGCGTCGATCGTCTCGTCGGCCGGGCTGCGGATCCGGCCGATTTCGACAATTCGTCCCTGCCGGACGCCGACATCCGCCCGGTAGCGAGGCATTCCGGAACCGTCCACCACCGTGCCGTTCCGGACAACAAGGTCAAGGGCCATCGCGCGCCATCCCAGAGGCTGTTGCTGAAGGGGGAACCCTAACAGCGGCCCGTAATTGCGGCAATGCGCTCCATTCCGGGGTAATGTCTCAGTTCGACATTCGCGTTCCTCTGGCAGAGTCAGCCAAGGGCTTGAGAGCCCCGGCCCTCCGCTCCGAACCCCCCGGCGCCGCTCCGAGCCCCCCGGCGTCGCCCCGAACTCCCCGGCGTCGCTTCGGACCCCCTGTTGTCGCCCCGGACCCCCCGTTGTCGCCCCGGACCCCCTGTTGTCGCCCCGGCCCTGAGCCGGGGCCCAGCCTCCGATCCTTCCGCAAAGCCGAAGCGGAGGAGGATGGCCCCCGATTCTGTGCTGCGCTACGGCCAGAGTGACGAAAGGGAGGCGATACAAGCGGCGCGGCACGGAGGCGCGTTCCGAAAAACCCGCCAGCACGGGCCTTCGTTGCAAACGGAGACACGACCCATTCCGGAGCCGCGGCATCCGGCCGCGGCTTGCCGCTCTCAGCCGTAATAGCGTCGATACCAGGAGGCGAAGCGCGGCAGCCCCTCGTCAATGGGGGTCCGGGGAGCGTAGCCGAAATCCTGCGCGGCGGCGTCGATATCGGCGCAGGTTTCCAGCACATCGCCCGGCTGCATCGGCTGGAAGTCGATATGCGCCCGGGCGCCGAGGGCCTGTTCGAGCACCCGGATGAAACGCATCAACGGTTCGGCCCGGTTGTTGCCGATATTGTAGATCCGGTGGCCGCCGCCCGGCCTGTCGAACGCGCCAAGCGTGCCGGCGACGACATCCTCGACAAAGGTGAAATCCCGGGCGAGCCTGCCTTCGTTGAACACCGGCACCGGCTCTCCGGCGAGAATCGCGCGGGAGAACAGCACCGGCGCCATGTCGGGCCGACCCCACGGCCCGTAAACCGTGAAATAGCGAAGCCCCGTCGCCTTGAAGCCGTAGAGATGCGTGTAGCACTCCGTCATCAACTCGTCGGCGCGCTTGGTGGCGGCGTAAAGCGAGCGCGGCCGGTCCGCGGGGGCCTCGAGCGAGAGCGGCCCGCCCCCTGCATTGCCGTAAACGGAAGAGGAACTCGCATAGACGAAATGCGCAACCTCCAGCCGCCGCGCCAGCTCCAGCAGATTCAGATGGCCGGCGAGATTGGCGCGGACATAGGCGCGCGGATTTTGCAGCGAGTAGCGCACGCCGGCCTGGGCCGCCAGATGCAGGATGCGGTCCACGCCGGCAACGGGCAGCCCGTCCATGGCTTCATCGCAGGCGATGTCCGTGCGCAGAAAGGTAAAGCCGGGCAGACCGTTAAGCCGGGCAATGCGGGCGCGCTTCAGCACCGGGTCGTAATAGCCGTCGAGATTGTCCACGCCGATGACGGACTCGCCCCGGGCCAGCAGGGCGGCGACGGCGTGCATGCCGATGAAGCCGGCGGCGCCGGTAACAAGAATGCTCACGGGCGGGCGCGTCTTCAGGCGGGAGCGTTCCGGCCGGCGAGGAAATCCATCGCCGCCTGCACGCCGCCCCGCTCATGCGGCACGCCGGCCGCGCCGAGGCCCATCTCGACGGCTGCCAGCGCGCCCAGCAGCATCGGCTCATTGCAATCGCCCAGATGGCCGACGCGGAAGACCCTGTCGGCAATCTTGCCGAGGCCGTTGCCGAGCGAGACATCGAAGCGCTCCAGAATAGCAGCGCGCAGCGCATCGGCGCTGGAGCCTTCCGGCACGCGCACGGCCGTCAGCGAGTCGGAGTAAGCCGGCGGGTCGAGGCATTGCAGTTCGAGGCCCCAGGCGCTGACCGCCCGGCGCGTCGCGGCCGCCAGCCGTCTGTGGCGGGCGAAAACCGCCTCCAGACCCTCTTCCTCAACCAGCATGACCAGCGCCTCGCGCAGGCCGTAAAGCATGTTGGTGGCCGGGGTATAGGGGAAATAGCCGGCTGCGTTCGGCGCCGCCATCGCCTCCCAATCCCAGTAGGCGCGCGGCAGCCGCGCGGTCCGGGATGCGGCGAGCGCCTTTTCCGAGACGCAGTTGAAGGACAGGCCGGGCGGCAGCATCAGGCCCTTCTGCGAGCCGGCTACGGTGACATCAACACCCCATTCGTCATGCGCATAGGGCATGGAGGCGAGCGAGGAGATAGTATCGACCATGAGCAGCGCCGGGTGGCGGGCGCGGTCCATGGCGCGGCGGATTTCCGCCACGGGGCTGGCAATGCCGGTCGACGTGTCGTTATGCACCACCGCGACCGCCCGGATGTCCGGCTCCTCGCGCAGCACGGCCTCCACCCGGTCCGGATCCGCCGGGTGGCGCCAGTCGCCGGGCTCGAAGCGCACATCAAGCCCCAGCCGGCCGGCAAGCGCGCGCCAGAGCGCCGAGAACTGGCCGGTCTCGAACATCAGCACCCGGTCGCCCGGCGAGAGCGTGTTGACCAGCGCGGCCTCCCACGCCCCGGTGCCGGAGGCGGGATAGATGATGATGCGGCCGGCCTCCGTGCCGAACAGCGGCTTCATGCCCTCCAGCACGGCACGGCCGAGAGGCGCGAAACCCGGCCCGCGATGGTCGATGACCGCCCCGTCTATGGCCCGCAATATGCGCTCGGGCACATTGGTCGGGCCGGGGATGTGCAGGAAATGCCTGCCTGCCATTACTGTTTTCCCGAAAATCGTCTGCCGGCACTATTGACGGCCGCGGCGCGCCGCGTCAAATCCGGTCAGGGAGATGCAGGTGCCGGGCCACCATAGCCAGGCCTTGGCCGTCATTGCGTTTCCGGCGAGAGCGGCTCCGGGCGGGGCGTCAGCCCCTGCCGTCCTCCAGCATCATCGCGGCTGCCTTTTCGGCGATCATCATGGTCGGAGCATGGGTATTGCCGTTGGTGAGGGTCGGCATGATGGAAGCGTCGGCGATCCGCAGGCCCGGCACGCCGTGCACACGCAAGCGGGGATCGACGACGGCCATCGGATCGACGCCCATTTTGCAGGTGCCGACCGGGTGGTAGATGGCCTGCCCCGTCCGGCGCGCGAAATCGAGCCACCCGGCATCGTCCCGGACTTCCGGGCCCGGCGCTTCCTCGAACGCGACATGGCGGCGCATCGCTTCGGTCTCCATGAGCGCACGGGCGATCTTCATGCCGGCCACCAGAGCCCGGCGGTCATGGTCCGCCGCGAGATAGTTTCCCCGGATCGATGGCTGCTCGTCGGCCCGCGGCGAACGGATATGAATCATTCCGGCGCTTTCCGGGCGCGTCTGATAGGTCCCGATGCTCATGCCGGGAGTCCTCGCCAGCGCCTTGGTCGCGGCGTTGTCATAGCTCGCCGGCACAATGTGATATTGCACATCGGGCGCGGCCAGATCGCTCCGCGTGCGCACGAACCCGGCGACGACGCCCGGTGCCGTCGTCAACAGCCCGCGCCGCGTCAACACATAGCGCAGCACCTCGCCGGCGAAGGCGAGGCCGCGCGACCTCTCGTTCAGCGTGACCGGGCGCGCGATGCGCCACGACATGCGCGTCATGTAGTGGTCGCGGTAATTCTCGCCCACGCCCGGAAGCGCGGCCTGGACGGCCACGCCCTGGGCCTGCAGCACCTCCGGCCTGCCGATGCCGGACAGTTCCAGAAGCTGCGGCGACTGCACCGCGCCCGCCGCCAGCACAATGCCGCGGCCGGCTGCGGCGCGCTCAAGCCGCCCGCCGCGCCGGTATTCGACCGCGGCGGCCCGTCCTTCCTCGATAATCACACGCTCAACCAGCGCATGGGTGCGCAGCGCCAGGTTGGGGCGCTTCAGCGCCGGCTTCAGAAAGGCGCGGAAGGCGCTGTGCCGAAGCCCGCCTTTCTGGCAAACCTGAAAATAGCCGAAGCCGTCCTGCGCCGCGCCGTTATAGTCCGGGTTGCGGGGATAGCCGAGTTCCTCGCCGGCCCGGATCACATCATCGGTCAGGCCCGGACGGTCGCGCATGTCGGAGACCCGGAGGGCGCCGGCGCGGCCGCGAAACGCGGGGTCGCCGCCGTCGCGCCGCTCCGACTTCCGGAAGAACGGCAGCACCTCGTCCCAGGACCAGCCGCGATTGCCCATCTGCGCCCAGTCGTCGAAATCACGGGCGTTGCCGCGCACATAGAGCATTCCGTTGATCGAGGAAGAGCCGCCGACCACCTTGCCGCGCGGCAGCGGCATGGGCCGGTTATGGGTGTAATCCTCAGGGTCGATTTCGAAACGCCAGTTCACGGCGCCGCTGTTCAGCGTCCTCGTGTAGCCGGCGGGTATATGGATGAACGGGTTGCGGTCTAGCCCGCCTGCCTCCAGCACCAACACGCGGTCCCGGGACCGTTCCGACAGCCGGGCCGCGAGCACGGAACCCGCCGAACCGGTGCCGACGACGATCCAGTCGAACCGGCCGCCATCCAGCGCTTCGTCGGTCACAGCGCCAGGGTCTCCTTCACATGGCGGATGGCTTCGATATGGGCGTCCGGCCCGCGGAGGCCCGCATCCATCGTGTTGACCGTCAGATGGGAGGCGCCGATACCCTGCCAGAAGTCGATTTCGGACTGCCAGTGCTCCGGCCCGGCGACGGTGCCCCGTTTGGCGTAACGCAGCCAGGAGTCGATCCCGATCTCCGCCGGGTCGCGTCCGGCGGCGCGCGCATACTGGCGCAGCCGCTCCACCCGCGCCGCCGTCTTGTCGGACGGGGTGACGAGCGGGAACCAGCCGTCGCCGATGCGGCCGATGCGCTCCAGCACCGCCTCGGCATGGCCGCCGATCCACACCGGAATCGGCCGCTGGACCGGAAGCGGGTTGAGGCCCGCGCCGCGCACCATGTGCCAGCGGCCCTCGAAGTCCACAAGCTCCTCGGTCCAGAGCCGGCGCAACACCGCGATCTGCTCCTCCGACCGCCGCCCGCGATTGCCGAAATCCTCGTTCAGCGCCTGGTATTCAACCTGGTTCCAGCCGACGCCGATGCCGAGCCGCAGCCGTCCGCCGGAGAGCAGATCGACTTCCGCCGCCTGCTTGGCGACCAGCGCAGTCTGGCGCTGCGGCAGGATCAACACGCCGGAGACGAACTCGATGCGCTGCGTCAGCGCCGCAAGCCAGCCGAACAGCACCAGCGGTTCGTGAAACATCGAGTCATGCGTGTAGGGGCCGGTCAGGTTGTGGACGGCCGGGTCGGCGCCGAGCACATGATCGAAGGCGAGCAGATGAGCATAACCCAACTCTTCGGCCGCCTGTGCAAAGTCACGGCACCCGGCCGGATCGGCCCCGATTTCGGTCTGCGGAAAGACGACCCCGAACTTCATGCCTGCACCCCTCGATGACGGTTGCTCCACCCGCTGCATGGTATGCGGGCCGCGCCCCGGTTTGAAGTCCGCGTTCCCCCGCCGGTTCGGAAAGGCGCGCAAGCCGCCAACCGGGAGGCTGCCCGCCGGGCGTTGACACCATCCCTGAAGGACACGACGCTGGGTGCGGATTGCAGCAGGGGGGACCGGGCGAAGCGCCATGACCGGATACAAATTTGATGACCGCGCCATCGACTGGGCGCCGTTCAACGGCTTTGACGGCCTCTACTACGCCATACAGAGCGTGGACCGGGAGCTGAACCGGGTCGATATGCTGATGAAGTTCGACCCCAACGCCACATGCGTGCCGCATACCCATGTCGGTGTCACCAAGACGCTGGTGCTGGAGGGCGAGCACCGAATCTACAAGCCGGCCCCCGGCGGCGGGCTCGGCCCGCCCGACATTCGCCCGGCAGGCGCTTTTTCGGAGAATCGCGGCGACGAGACCCATGTCGAGGGCGGCGGACCGGAGGGCGCAATCATCCTGCTCTCGATGCAGGCCGTGGACGGCGACGTCTATGACATCCTCCGCGAGGACCTGTCGCTCGACCGCAAGATCACCCTTGAGAATTTCGCACGCGGCCTGCAGCGGCAGCGCGCACGGGCCGCCTGACAGCCGCCCGCCCTGTCCCTGGCGGGATATGCTGCGGAGCCATAAGGACGCGCGGCGATTGCCGCCCCGCCAGGAGCGTTGCAGCAGAGTGACGGGCGGGGTATGAGCGGCGCCATGTCTGCACATCAATATGTTTATGTCATGCACGGCCTCGCCAAGGCGTATCCCGGCGGGCGCAAGGTGCTGGACAACATTCGGCTGGCCTTTCTGCCCGGCGCCAAGATCGGCGTGCTCGGGCCGAACGGCGCCGGCAAATCGACGCTCATGCGCATCATGGCCGGCCTTGAAACCGAGTTCGACGGCGAGGCCTGGGCGGCGGACGGCGTGCGGGTCGGCTACCTGCCCCAGGAGCCGGAGCTCGATCCGGACCGGACCGTGATGGGCAATGTCATGGAGGGTGCGGCCGAAACGGCGCGGTTGCTCGAACGCTTCAATGAGGTGAGCGCGCGTTTCGCCGAGGAGCTCGACGCCGACGAGATGGACGCGTTGATCGAGGAGCAGGGCGCGCTCCAGGAACAGATCGACGCGGTCAATGGCTGGGAGCTTGAGCGCACCGTCGAGATCGCCATGGACGCGCTGCGCTGTCCGCCCGGCGAGGCGGACACGAGAACGCTTTCCGGCGGCGAGCGCCGGCGCGTCGCACTCTGCCGGCTTCTGCTCTCCAGACCGGACCTGCTGCTGCTGGACGAGCCGACCAACCATCTGGATGCCGAGAGCGTCGCCTGGCTTGAGCGCTTTCTGGAACGCTATGAAGGCACGGTGGTGGCCGTCACCCATGACCGCTATTTCCTCGACAATGTCGCCGGCTGGATCCTGGAGCTCGACCGCGGGCGCGGCGTGCCGTTCGAAGGCAACTACTCCTCCTGGCTGGAGCAGAAGGAACGCCGCCTCGCGCTTGAGGAAAAGCAGGAAAGCGCGCGCCGGAAGGTGTTGCAGCGGGAGCTCGAATGGGTTCGCCAGAGCCCGCGCGCCCGGCAGGCAAAGAGCAGGGCGCGGCTTCGGGCCTATGAGGAACTCCTGGCCGAGGGCGCGCGGCGGGGGCTCGACACGGCGGAAATCGTCATCCCGCCGGGGCCGCGGCTCGGCGATGTCGTGATCGAGGCAAGGGGGCTGGCCAAGGCCTTCGGGGACCGGCTGCTGATGGAAGGCGTGTCCTTCCGTCTGCCGCCGGCCGGCATTGTGGGCGTCATCGGGCCGAACGGCGCCGGCAAGACCACATTGTTCCGGATGCTGACCGGCGACGAGGCGCCGGACAGCGGTGCGCTGCATGTCGGCGAGACCGTGAAGATCGGCGCGGTGGACCAGAGCCGCGACGCGCTGAACGCCGACCATACCGTCTGGCAGGAAATCTCCGGCGGCCTTGATACAATCGCGCTCGGCGGACGCGAGGTGGCGAGCCGGGCCTATGTCTCCACCTTCAACTTCAAGGGGCCGGACCAGCAGAAGAAGGTCGGCAGCCTTTCGGGCGGCGAACGCAACCGCGTCCATCTGGCCAAAATGCTCCGGTCCGGCGCCAATCTGCTGCTTCTGGACGAGCCGACCAACGACCTCGATGTCGAGACACTGCGCTCGCTGGAGGAGGCGTTGCTGGCCTTCGCCGGCTCCGTGCTGGTCATCAGCCATGACCGCTGGTTCCTGGACCGGATCGCGACCCACATCCTCGCCTTCGAGGGCGACAGCCATGTGGAGTGGTTCGAGGGCAATTATGCCGATTACGAGGCCGACCGCCGCCGCCGTCTCGGCGCGGAAGCCGACCGCCCCCACCGCATCCGCTACAAGCCGCTGACGCGCGGCTGAAAGCAGGCGGCGCTACGGCAACTGCGCGGGCCGCGGGCCGCCTGTCCGTTCGATCAACGCAGTGAGCGCGGCCATCGCCTCCTCATGCCGGCGGATATCGGCCTCGCGCCAGATTTCCTGCGTTCTACGCCACTCGGCCAGTTCTTCACGCGCCTGCCTGCGTTCCTCCGCCGCCGCCTGCTGCTCGGCAGCACGCTGTTCGGCCAACTCCTGCCGTTCCGCAGCACGGCGCGCTTCATAGGCCTTCTGCTCTGCAACGCGCTGCTCCGCCGCCTCCTGCCGCTCCGCTGCACGCTGCTCTTCATCGGCCTGCCGTTCCGCCGCACGCTGCATTGCGTCGGCCTGCCGCTCCGCCGCGCGCTGCACCGCATCGGCCTGCCGATCTGCGGCACGCTGCGCCATGGCTGCCTTGCGGTCGGCGGCGCGCTCATCCGACGACCGGTTCATCGCCTTGATGCCGGAGCGAATGAAATAGCAGGTCGCAATGCCGACCGCTGCTGTAATGAATGCTATGGAAGCGGTCGCAACGGCTGTGACCGCCTGCCAAGTCCAATCCGGATCCACCACGCCCACCATTCGCGGAGTTTCAGTGATTCTACCATGGCGCGCCTTCGGCATGGAAGCCGGACAGCACGCAGCCGGACAAGAACATGGTCGCCTCGGCCTCCATATCGTCACCGCTTTGATTGTGCAGATAACCCGGGGTGCCGGCCATCAGCTGTCGTCATTCCGCATCCACAGACACGCAGCGGGCGGTGCCCAAAGCCCTGGAAGTTGATATATTATGGTGCAGAATCGTCTGGCCTGCGGAAGCCGCGGTGCTTCGGTTCGCGAGGGGTGAGCGCGTTGTTTCCTGTATTGCCGAGCCGGCTGCTCCATCTGTTGCCGCCGGAAACGGCGCACGCGGCAGCGCTTCTGCTCCTCAAGGGGTCTCCTCTGCGCTTGCGGCCCCCGGCATTGCCCGTGCGGCGGGCCGGCATCGAAGCAGACAATCCGGTCGGCCTCGCGCCGGGCTTCGACAAGCATGGCGAGGCGATCCGCGGCCTGTTCGGACTCGGCTTCGGCTTCGTCGAGATCGGCGCCGTTACGCCGAAACCGCAGCCCGGCAATCCGCGGCCAAGGCTGTTCCGCCTTGCCGCCGACCGCGCCATCGTCAACCGCATGGGCTTCAACAGCCACGGCGCGGACGCCGTGGCCCGGCGGCTGGAACGCTACCGCGACCGGGGCGGCCGGGGCGTGGTCGGCGTCAACATGGCCAAGAACAGGGACAGCGCGGACGCCGCCGGCGATTATGCAGCCGTGGCGCGGACGGTCGCCGGCCTCGCGGATTTCGTCACCATCAATGTCTCCTCCCCCAATACGCCGGGCCTGCGCGCCTTGCAGGCGGAGGGCCAACTGCGCCCGATTGTGGAAAAGGTGCGCGAGGCGCTGCCCGCAAAGACCGCATTATGGGTCAAGCTGTCGCCGGATTTGACGAAGGCGGAGCGGGCTGCGCTGGGGCAAGCGCTCCCGGCGATGCCGGTGGATGGCGTTGTGGTCGGCAATACGACGATCGACCGCCCCGACGGCCTCCGGTCGCCCGGACGCATTGAAGCGGGCGGGCTCAGCGGCAGGCCGCTCAAGGCGCTCGCCACCGACGTGCTGCGCGACATTGCGGCCGCGAGCGAAGGCAAGGTCGATCTGATCGGAGCAGGCGGCATCGAGACTGCCGAAGATGCGCGTGAGAAGCTCGAAGCGGGCGCGTCTCTCGTCCAGATCCACACGGCCATGATATATGGCGGCAGCCTGCTGCCCTGTCGAATCGCCCGCGATCTGACCCGCAGCTTCAACCCTGTGCTTGGCGCCGGCCCGGACGGTAAAGCGCCCGCGCCGGCCTTGTCTCCCGTTACGACGCAACAGCCTTGAGGATCAGCCGTGAGCGGCACTGAAATCGTCCCCGGCCTTGAGCCTCTGGCAGCCCGTTACGACGCGTATCTCGTCGATCTCTGGGGGTGCCTGCATAACGGCGTCACGCCTTTTCCCGCCGCCCTCGACGCCCTGGCGCGGTTGCGGGCCGGCGGCGGCAAGCGGGTTTGTTTCCTTTCCAACGGGCCGCGCCGCATTGCGTCGCTCATCCGCCGCCTCGACGAAATGGGCGTCCCGCGCAGCCTCTACGATGCGGTCATGTCTTCCGGCGAATCCGCCTGGGCGGCGCTCAAGCACCGCGATGACGCCTGGCACAGGCGGCTGGGCCGGCGCTGCCTGCATATCGGGCCGGAGCGTGACAATGATGTGCGCGAAGGCAACGGGCTGGACATCGTGCAGCGGGTGGAGGATGCCGATTTCATCCTGTGCACCGGCATCGACGACCCCGACGAAACCGTGGCGGACCATGAGCCGCTGCTGGCGGCGGGCGCCGCGCACGGCCTGCCGATGGTGTGCGCCAATCCGGACCTGGTGGTGCATATCGGGGAGCGGCTGTCGCTCTGCGCCGGCTCCCTCGCCATGCGCTATATCGAGCTCGGCGGAGATGTCGCCTGGCACGGCAAGCCGAACGGTTCCGTGTTTGTCCGAGCCTGCGCCGCGCTCAGCGGTCCGGAGCGGGGGCAGACGCTGATGATCGGCGACGGCCTGCGCACGGACATTGCCGGCGGCAACGCTTTCGGCATCGACACGCTGTTCCTGTCGGGCGGCATTCACGCAGAAGAGGTCGGCGCACCGCCCGACCCGGCGCGTCTCGCGGCCCGCTGCGCCGAACTCGGCGTCCGCCCGACCTGGGCTGCTGAGGTGCTGCGCTGGTAGCGCGCTCTGCCCGCGGAGCCCCTATTCGTCTGCGCGGAAATTGAGCTCGATCAGCACCTGGTTGGGATCGCGCACGAAGATCTGGCGCAGCTTGCCGCCCGGCACGATGCGGGTTTCGTGCTCATAGCCCTTGTCGTTCAGAAAGGCGGCGTAGCGGTCGAACCCTTCGGCGGCGAAGGCCACATGGTCGATGACGCCCGAGCCGGAATCCTGCTGTTCGTCCACGCCGATCAGATGGATCACCGCTTCCTCGCCGCAATAGAGCCAGGCGCCGGGGAAGGCGAAATTCGGCCGGTCGCCGTTCTCGAAACCAAGAATGTCCTCATAGAAGGCGACCGTCTCGTCGAGCTTGTCGGTCATGATGTTGACATGTTGCAGCATGGTGAGGGTCATGGGCGCGGGCTCCTTCAGGCCTGGCTCGGCAGGTTGGAGGGGATGTCGGGGTCGAGAGGATAGATCGGGCGGCGCAGCTTCTTCCAGGGGAACAGGCTGTAGTCGGAGCTTGTCGCGCCCGGCCCGGCAAGCATCACGATGTCGCGCGCAATCGGCTCGAAACCGGCGCGGAAATGCTGGCGCGACTTGATGAGAACGAACCGCTTGCGCGCCGGGTCGATGCCGCAATGGGTGAAACAGCCGGTGTCGAAGGGTTCGTAGCGGTCTTCGGAAACGACGATTTCCGCCGCGCCCGTGTCGAGCACGGCGGTGCGCCCGATGGAGAGCCGGACGCCGGTGAACATCGGGCCGGTGACGGTGAAGACGCCGTCGGTAATCCGCCGCACCCGGCCGCGCAGCCGGAGCGGCTCGCCGGTCAGCCCCATTGCCGGCATGTCGGTCTTGCCGCCGATCTCGATCTCGACCTCGGCCCCGACGCCGGCGGCGATCATCTCCGCGACCGCCTGCGGGTCTGTGAACGGCCCCGCCGCCATGTCGGTCAGGCCCTGCCGCAGGCATTCGCGCAGCGCCGCCATCACATCCTGGTTGCCGCCGGAGCCGGTATTGTCGCCGTGATCGACCAGCAGCACGGGGCCGCTTTCCATCGCCGCCGCGCGCGCGATCGAGTCGGCCATCGGTTCTATCTCGAAGAGGAAGTCGGCGCGCCGGTCCCAGGCTTCGCGCATCAGGTCGAGTGTCAACCGCTCCGCCCTGTCCCGCGCCCCGACGACAACGGCCGAAATGCCGACATGCTCGATATCGGCAAGCGGAAAAGTGCCGAACACCGTGGCCAGCAGCACCTCGCCGCTTTCCTCCGCAGCCCGGGCGCGGTCCATGATCGCCTGCATGGGGGGCCGCGAGGGCGCATGCACGTTCATATGCGGCATCAGCGGCAGCGAATGCCAGGCGGTCGCCGCCGTCTCGCCCGCCATGACCCGCAGCAGCGCCTCGCCGGCCCGAATGCCCGTTTCATACATGTCGATATGCGGATAGGTGCGGTAGCCGGCCAGGACGGTCGGCAGCAAGGCGAGGTCGCGGGTGAGATTGGTGTGGAAGTCGAGCGCAACGGCGATCGGCAGGTCCGGCGCTGCCGCCCGGATGCGGCGCAGCAATTCGCCTTCGCCGTCGTCGAAGCCCTCGGTCACCATCGCGCCGTGAAGGTCGAAGAAGAGCGCGTCGCAGCCAGCGCGGATCTCTGCCAGCACGGCGTCCGAAACGAGGTCGAGCAGGTCGTCGGGCGCCGGCGCGCTCGGATGTGCGTTGGCCGCAATCGGCACGGCGAGCGATGCGCCTTCGCGTTCGGCGATGTCGATATAGGCTGCGAGCGGATTGTTGGTGCCGCGATAGACGCGCACCGCCTCCCCGCCCCGCGCCGGCCCGTCAGTCGGGCCTATCCGGCCGAAGGCCCGGACCGGCGTCGGCACCGGGGAGAAGGTATTGGTCTCATGGCGCATCAGCGCCGCGACGAAGCGTTTGCCACTCATGGGGCGGCATTCTGTCGGAAGCGGCCCGGCATGGCAAAGCGCATGTCGACGGATGGAAAGCCGGCGGTTCGGCCGGGCGCGGTCGGTGGCAGAGTGGAGCAAGACCCCCGCCCCGACTGCGCCTGACCGCATTACCCGCGCCCTTGTCATGTCTCTGACACCCGCCGGGACCGCATTGCCTCCGGAGGTCCGGTATGGTGCCGCCTGCAGGGGGCTCCGGAGGATGAGGCGATGCATGAAGATCGGGAGACGGCCTATGGCCGGGTTCCGTTGCCGGGCGGCATTCGCTCGCGCATGGTCGGGAACGGCAACGGGCTCGAGATGCACATTCTGGAGGCCGGGTTCGAGGAGCGGGGGCGGCCCTGCGCCCTGCTGCTGCACGGCTTTCCGGAACTCGCCTATAGCTGGCGGCGCGTCATGCCCGCGCTTGCCCGGGCGGGCTTCCACGCCGTGGCTCCGGACCAGCGGGGCTACGGGCGGACAAGCGGATGGAACCCGGCCTATGACGCCGACCTTGCGCCTTTCCGGCTGTTCAACCTTGTGCGCGACATCATGGGATTGCTGGACGCATTGGGGCATGAGCAAGCCGCCTTGCTCGCCGGCCACGATTTCGGCGCATCGGTTGCGGCCTGGGCGGCGCTGCTCCGGCCTGACATCTTTCAGAGGCTCGCGCTGATGAGCGCGCCCTTTGCGGGTCCGCCGGACATTTCGCCGCAACCGCCGCCCGCCCGCTCCATCCATGACGACCTGGCCGCCCTCAGGAGGCCGCGCAAACACTATCAGTGGTATTATTCGACGCCGGAAGCCAATGCGGACATGCTGCGCTGCCCTCAGGGCGTCCACGCGTTCCTGCGCGCCTATTTCCACCACAAGAGCGCCGACTGGAAGGGCAACCGCCCGTTCCGCCTCGCCGGCTGGAGCGCCGGAGAACTCGCCCGGATGCCGACCTACTACATCATGGACCGCGGCCGGACGATGGCGGAAACGGTTGCGGCGGAGATGCCGGATGCGGCGCAAATCGCCGCCTGCGCCTGGCTGCCGGAGGCGGAGCTTGCCGTCTATGCGCGGGAATTCGGGCGAACCGGCTTCCAGGGCGGCCTGCAATGGTATCGCTGCCGCACCGGCGGGCGCTTCGACAGGGAACATGAGCTGTTCTCCGGCCGCCGGATCGAGGTTCCGGCCTGCTTCATCGCCGGGGCGGCGGACTGGGGCGTGCACCAGTCGCCGGGCGCGCTGGAAGCCATGGAAACGGGGGCCGCCGCGCGCTGGGCTGGCAGCTTCCTGATTGCAGGCGCCGGACACTGGGTCCAGCAGGAGCGGGCAGACGCGGTATCGGCCCGCCTGACGGCGTTTGCAGGCCTCCGCCCCCAGGCGCAGCCGGGATGACATGGCGGGAGGCTCGCTGCTAGGTTTGCCGCAACCCCTCCGGAGGACAGGCACAAGATGGGTAATTTGACCGGCGCCGAAATCATGGCGCGCGAACTGAAGAAACACGGCGTCGAATACATGTTCGGGATCGTCGGATTTCCGGTGCAGCCGATAGCCAAGGCGGCGCAGGAAATCGGCATCAAATATGTCGGGATGCGCAACGAGCAGGCGGCGTCCTACGCCGCGCAGGCCGCGGGCTATCTCACCGGCCGGCCGGGCGCTTGCCTCACGGTCTCCGGGCCGGGCGTGATCCATGCGCTGGCCGGGCTGGCGAATGCCGAGCAGAATTGCTGGCCGATGATCCTGATCGGCGGCGCCTCGCCTGTCTATCAGAACGGCATGGGGGCGTTCCAGGAGGAGAACCAGGTTCAGCTGGCATCGCCCTATTGCAAGTTCGCCCATGCGGTCGAACATGCCCGGCGCATCCCGTTCTATGTCGAAAAGGCCGTGCGCACCTCGATTTACGGCCGTCCGGGGCCGGTCTATCTGGACATGCCGGACGACATCATCCGCGAGGAAGTCGCGGAGGCGGATATCGTCGAGGCGGCGCCGGTGGCCGATCCGCCGCGGATGCAGGCGATGGGCGCGGATATCGACGCGGCGCTGGACGCGCTCGAATCCGCAGAGCGCCCGCTGGTCATTGTCGGCAAGGGCATGGCCTGGTCGCGGGCCGAGGACGAGGTGCGCGCCTTCATCGAGCGCACCCAACTGCCGTTTCTGGCGTCGCCGCTCGGCAAGGGCGTTATCGACGACAGCCATCCCTTGTCCGTCGGCGCGGCGCGCAGCCATGCGCTGCGCGAGGCCGATGTCATCTTCCTCATGGGCGCGCGGCTCAACTGGATCATGCATTTCGGGATGCCGCCGCGCTTCAACAAGAAGGTGCGGATCGTCCAGCTCGATATTTCCCCGGAAGCCATCGGCAATAATGTGCCGGCTGAAGTGGCGCTTGTCGGGGACGGCAAGGCCGTGGTCGGCCAGTTGAACGCGGCCCTGGGCGGGCGGCAATGGTTCTATCCGGCCGACACGGACTGGCGCAGCGCCATCGCGGCGAAGGCCGCCGGCAATGCCGAGCAGATCCGTCCGATGCTGGAAGATGATTCCACGCCGACCAACTACTACCGCGCGCTGAAGGACATCAACGCCTGGGCCGGCAAGGATGCGGTGATTATCGGCGAGGGCGCCAACACCATGGATATCGGGCGCACACAGCTTCCGAATGCGTCGGCCCGGCTCCGCCTCGACGCCGGCAGCTATGGCACGATGGGCATCGGCATGGGCTTTGCGGTCGCGGCCGCGGTGGTGCATCCTGACCGCCCGATCGTCTCGGTTTCGGGCGATTCGGCCATCGGCTTCTCCGGCATGGAGATGGAGACGGCTTGCCGCTACAAGCTGCCGATCAAGGTGGTGGTGCTGAACAATGGCGGCATCGGGCAGGGCATCCCGGAATATCCCGAAGACCCGTTCGACAACCCGGCCGGCGTGCTGATCTACGGCGCGCGCTACGACAAGATGATGGAGGCGTTCGGCGGCTTCGGCGCTTTCGTGGAGGACCCCGCGGACCTGCCGGCGGTGCTGGAAGCGGCGAAGGCCTTCGACGGCCCGGCCCTGGTCAATGTGCGCCTGCACCCCCAGGCCGGCCGCAAGCCGCAGCAATTCGGCTGGCTGACCACCTGACCCGCCCCCTCCGGCAGCGGAAGAAACCCTCGCCCCCTTTGGGGGCGGGGGCAGGGAGAGGGAGGATGCAGCGGCCCTGCTCCGCCCTCTTCGCAGGGGGAAGCCTCAAGGGCGCGGTCCGGGACCGGAGGAGGCCGGCTGTTCGGACGCCGGGCTGCGGGCCTCCTGTGAGCGCATTTTCGCGCGGCGGCGGGCTGTTGCCGCGGCATCGGCCGTGCGGCCGTCCGGGGAGAGGATGACGCCATAGTCCCGCTCCGCGCCTTCGGGCGAGAGCAGTTCGTTCAGCACATCCCGCGCCACCGCTTCGGGCGGGCGCTCCAGCGGGTCGCCCCAGCCGCCGCCGCCCGCCAGTTCGTGCAGGAAGACATCGCCGTTATGGATGGTCCGGGTGATCTTGGACGGCGCCGGCTCGCCGTTCAGATAGTTCGCCCCGGGCGCGCCCGGTTTCCCGCCCGCCAGGCCGTAGGGCTGGAAGGCCATCCGGTCGGCGCGCACCTGCAGCACCGCCTCATGCTCGAGAAAGCGGTATTCCCGCCGGTATGGCGCGCCGCCCCGCCAGGCGCCGGCGCCCATCCGGTCCGCGACCAGGTCGTAGCGCAGGATCTGGACCGGCTGCTCCGCTTCCGTGGTCTCGACGGAATGCGACGCCATATTGGCGAACATGTTGGCGTTGCCCTCCAGCCCGTCGGCGAAAGGCCGCCCGCCCCATGTGCCGCAGGCGAAATCGACATAGACGAAGGGCCGCCGCTCCCGGTCGTAACCGCCGATCGAAATGCCGGTATTGCCGCCGTCGGAGGCGGCGAACACACGGTCGGGCGCGCATTGGGCCAGCGCGCCAAACGCGCAGTCCACCATGCGGAAGCCGGTGAGCCCGCGCGCCGCGCAGGCCGCCGGCAGCACCGCATTGGCGATGGTGCCGGGCGGGGCCGTCACCTCGATGGCGCGAAACACGCCCTCATTGTTCGGGATGCCGGGCGGCAGGATCGAGCGCACCGCGCAATAGGTCGCCGCCTTGGTGAAGGAAAGCGTGTTGTTGATCGCCCCTTTCACCTGCTCGGACGATCCGGTCCAGTCCGCCTGCATGGAATCGCCGGACTTGGTGAAGGTCACGAACAGACGGATCGGCCGGCCGACATCGATGCCGTCATCGTCGATCCAGTCCTCGAACGACCAGCTGCCGTCCGGCAGTTCCGCCAGCGCCGCCCGCGTCAGCCGCTCCGCATAGTCTATCGCCGCCTCCATATAGGTCTGCACCCGGGCCTCGCCATATTTGTCCACCAGGTCCAGGAAGGCGGTCTCTGCAATATGGCAGGCGGCAAGCTGGGCGCGCAGATCGCCCGCAAGGCGCACCGGCAGGCGCACATTGCACTCGATCAGCGCCCAGAGCGTCTCGTTGCGCCGGCCCCGGTCGAACAGCTTGAGCGGCGGGATACGCAGCCCTTCCTGGTAGATCTCCGTGGAATCGGAAGCGTTGGACCCGGCCACCCGGCCGCCGACATCGGTGTGATGGCAGATGGTGCAGGCGAAGGCGAGCCGCCGCCCGCCGCGAAAGATCGGCTGGAACACGAAAATGTCCGGCAGGTGCATCCCGCCGTCAAACGGGTCGTTGAGACAGAATATGTCGCCCGGATGAATATCGTCCCGGAACCGCTCGACCGTGGCGGCGAGCGCCGTCGGGATCGAGCCCAGATGCCCCGGCAGGGTCAGCCCCTGCGCCACCAGCCGCCCGTCGGCATCCGCGAAGGCGGTGGAAAAGTCCATATTGTCGCGGAGCACGCCGGAATAGGTGGTGCGGCAGATGGTAAGCGCCATCTCGTCGGCAATCGAGAAGATGGCGTTCCTGAACAGCTCGAAAGCGATGGGGTCGTCTATATCGGTCATGCGGTCCTGTATCCCGGTCGCGCCTCGAACGCCTGCCGCCAGGCCGTGAAGCAACCCCGCTCTATGGCGCTGCGGATTTCGGCCATGAGCGCCTGGTAGAAGGCGGTATTGTGCCAGCTTAGCAGGATGGCGCCCAGCATTTCGCCGGCCTTGACGAGATGGTGCAGATAGGCGCGGCTGAAGTCGCGGCTCGCCGGGCAGTCAATGCGGAGGTCGAGCGGCGCCGGGTCTTCCGCATGGCGGGCATTGCGCAGGTTGAGCGGCCCGTCCCAGGTCCATGCCTGCGCCGTGCGCCCGGACCGCGTGGGCAGCACGCAGTCGAACATGTCGATGCCGCGCGCCACCGCGCCCACGATGTCGGCGGGCTTGCCGACGCCCATGAGATAGCGCGGCCGGTCCGCCGGCAGCGCGTCCGGGACAGTATCGAGAACCGCGAACATGGCGGCCCGGCCCTCGCCCACAGCCAGCCCGCCAACCGCATAACCGTCGAAGCCGAGCCGGACCAGCGTTTCCGCCGATTCCGCGCGGAGGTCGTCATGGACGCCGCCCTGGACGATGCCGAACAGGCCGTAGCCGGGCCGGTCGCGGAAGGCGGCCCGGCAGCGCCCGGCCCACCGCATCGACCGGCGCATGGATTCGGCGGCGCCGTCCTTCCCGATCGGCCAGGCCGTGCATTCGTCGAGCGCCATGGTCACATCGGCATCCAGAAGGCACTGCGCCTCGACCGCGCGCTCCGGCGTGAGGTCCAGCGCGGCCCCGTCGAGATGGCTGCGGAACCGCACGCCCTCTTCCCCGACTTTGGCGAGCCCGCCCAGCGACATGGCCTGGAAGCCGCCCGAATCGGTCAGGATCGGCCCCGGCCAGCGCATGAAGGCATGGAGGCCGCCCAGACGCGCGACCCGTTCCGCGCCGGGGCGCAGCATCAGGTGGTAGGTGTTGCCGAGAATCATGGCTGCGCCCGTTCCGGCGACCATGGCCGGCGTGAGCGCCTTGACCGTCGCCGCGGTGCCGACGGGCATGAAGGCCGGCGTCTCGACAGCGCCGTGGGCGGTCTCCAGCCGGCCGCGCCGCGCCCGCCCGTCAACGCCCGTCAGCGCAAAGCCGACGGCCATCCTATCCTTCTGCCCCGGCTTCTTCCTCGTCCTCCTCGGCTTCCGCGCGGGCGCGCCGGCGTTCGATTCCGCGCGCGAGCACGATCGACGCCTCGTAGAGCACCAGCCCCGGCAGCGCCAGGCCGACCTGGCTGATGATGTCCGGCGGGGTGAGCACGGCCGCCACCAGAAACACCACAACGACAGCGTATTTGCGCCCGCGCGCCAATTGGTTGGCCGTCACCAGCCCCGCGCGGGCGACCAGGGTGAGCGCGACCGGCATCTGGAAGAACAGGCCGAAAGCGAACATCAGCTTGATGACCAGCGCCAGATATTCCGAGACCTTGGCTTCAAGCTGAATCGGCAGGGTGCCGGCTTCGCCCGCTTCACCCGGAGACCCCGGCGTCTCGAAGGTCAGGAAGAACTCCCAGGCGAGCGGCATGACGGCGTAATACACCATCGCCCCGCCGGCGAAGAACAGCACCGGCGTGGCCGCCAGATAGGGCAGGAACGCCTGCTTCTCGCGGCGGTAGAGGCCGGGCGCCACAAAGCGCCAGAGCTGGTTCGCGATGATCGGGAAAGCGATGAACAGCCCCGCATAAATGCCGATCTTGATATAGACGAAGAACGGCTCGTAGAGCGCCGTGAAGATCATCCGCCGCCCGGCTTCGTCGCCGAGCGCGCGGGCCAGCGGCGCCGTCAGGAACTCGAAAATATAGCTTGCGACCGACACGCAGGCGATAAAGCACACCAGAAGGGCGATGACGGAATAGACAAGCCGGTTGCGCAGCTCGACGATGTGGTCGAGCAGCGGGGCCTCCTTGTCGTCTTCCGCTCCCTTGCTCACCAAAGTTTCGCCGGCTTGCCTTCCTCGGCGTCAGACGGCGCCGCTTCAGCCGTTTGAGACGACGGCGCGGCGGGCGGCGTCTTGGAGGCCGGCGGTTTCACCACCGCGCTGTCATCCAGCCAGTTGTCCACGCGCGTTGCGCTTTCAACGGATTTCTTCATCTCGTTGAGTTCCGCCTCGCGCGCCATGTCCTCGATGCCGGTCTGCAGCTCGCGCACGGTGGAGCGCGCCTTGCGCACCCAGACGCCGACGGTCCGGAGCATCTTCGGCAGATCTCTGGGGCCGATGACAACGATCGCGATGACCGCGATCACCAGCATTTCCGTCCAGCCGATATCGAGCATGGCAGGCTGCCCGACTCCCCCGCGTCAGGTGCGGGCTGCTGTGTCTTTTTCACTCTCGGCGGCGACAACCGTCTCCGCCGGCTTGGACTCGATCGCCGTGTCGCGGTCTTCCTCGTTCAGGCCCTTCTTGAAATTCTTCACGCCCTTGGCGAGATCGCCCATCACGCGCGGCAGCTTCCCGGCGCCGAACAGGATCAGGATGATCACCAGAACGATGATGACTTGCCAGGGACCGATGCTCATATGCTGTGCCTCCTGCTGCGTAGCAGCCCTTATCGCAGAAGCGCGGGCCGCCCGCAACGCGACTCACCCGCGCGGAAAGACGAAGACCTGTTCGCCGTCCAGCGAAAGGCGCAAGGGCTCGCCCTCGCCGCCGCGGAACCGGCCGGGAGAGCGGACATGGAGATGATGTCCGTCCTGGGCGTCCGGCGGGCCGGCGCCGCCGTCCCCCGGCAGTGTCAGATGCACCAATGTGCTGCGGCCGACCATGCGCACCGCCTCGATCAGCGCCTCCGCCCCGGCGCTCCCGGCATCGCCGATGCGGATCGCTTCGGGGCGGACAAGCACCTGGACCGGCGCGCCCTCACGGAAGCCCGGGGCGGCGACGGCGCCCAGCGGCGTTTGCACCGCTCCTGCGGCCACTTCGCCGTCGAAACGGTTCACCTCCCCCAATAACGCCGCGACGAAAGGGGAAGCCGGGCGAAAATAGACCTCCTCCGGAACCCCGTCCTGGATGACCCGGCCGTCCTGCATGACCACCACCCTGTCGGCCATCATCATGGCCTCCTCGGCATTGTGGGTGACGAACAGCGTTGCGGCTCCACTGGTCTTGAGCAGGTGCATGGAGTCGTCCCGCACCCGCCCGCGCAGCTCCGGGTCCAGCCCGGAAAACGGCTCGTCCAGAAGCACCAGATAGGGCTCCGGCGCCAGGGCGCGGGCGAGCGCGACGCGCTGCTGCTGGCCGCCGGAAAGCACATGGGGGTAGGAGCCTGCATGGTCGGTCATGCCGACCTTCTCGAGCAGTTCGTCGGCGCGGCGGCGCTGCTCCCGGCGCGTCAGGCGGCGCAGGCCGAAAGTGACATTGTCGCGCACCCGGAGATGGGGAAAGAGCGCATAGTCCTGAAACATCATCGAAATGCGCCTGCGTTCGGGCGGGACCACCCGGCCGGGCCCGGTGACGGCGTCGCCGGCAATGACGATCTGTCCCGATGCCGGCTGCTCCAGGCCGGCGACCAGCCGCAATGTGGTGGTCTTGCCGCAGCCTGAGGGCCCGAGCAGGCAGACGATTTCTCCTGCATCCACGGAGAAACTCACGCCGTCGAGCACGATCGGCCCGTCATATCCGTGTGTGACGCCGTCGACATGCAGGACAGGTGCACTCATTGCGCCGTCTCCGCTCAAACGACTGTTATCAGGCCGTTGATGAGCCACTCCACCGGCGTGATGACCAGCCAGGAGATGGGGTCGAAGCCGAGATTCGTCCTGGACAACAGCCATGGCAGCAAGAACAGCGCAAGGACAATGAAAGCAAGCCCGCCGCGCTCCAGAGCGGTGAAGCGGCGGGCGAGGGTCGCGGGAAGCAGCGCCGCCACAATCCGCCCGCCGTCGAGCGGCGGAATCGGCAGCATGTTGAAGACAGCAAGGACGGCGTTCAGCATCACGCTCTTGCGGGCTGTTTCCGCCAGCCAGCTGCCGCCCAGCGGGTCGGGGACATAAGCGCTTACCTGGACCAGCACCAGCGAGATCA
Source organism: Alphaproteobacteria bacterium (assembly GCA_965200785.1). GTDB lineage: Bacteria > Pseudomonadota > Alphaproteobacteria > Bin95 > Bin95 > Bin95. The sequence continues at coordinate 1,556,531 of CBDAVA010000003.1, forward strand.
CGCAGAGCGCCAGATTGGCGGCCGGGCCAGCCGCCGCCACCAGAACCATGCCCAGCCGGGCAGGCCGCAAGCGGTGGAAAGCGACCGGCACGGGCCGTGCATAGCCGAAGAGAAACGGCGCGCCGGTCATCAGCAACAGGCCCGGCAGCAGCAGCGTCCCGAACGGGTCGATATGGCGGACGGGATTGAGCGTGACCCGGCCAAGGCGCTCTGCGGTGTCGTCGCCGAGCTTCGACGCGGCCCAGCCATGCGCTGCTTCATGGCAACCGACCGCGACGAGCACCGGGAGCGCCCAGATCGACAGCTGATAAACGAACTCCTCGAGCGTGACGCCGCTCACGACGCGGCCAGCCAGTTGCGGGCGCGGCGCCAGCGCGCTGCCGCCGCTTCCGTCACGGCGCCGGCCGCTTCGGCGACCAGCGTCATCTCGGCGGGGTCGCTGTTGCAATGCAGGACGATATCGCAGCCGGCGTCGAGCGCGCGGCGCGCCCGTCCGCCGACCGGGCCGTCAAGGGCGCCCATGGACAGGTCGTCGGTGAGCAGCAGGCCGTCGAAGCCGATCCGCCCCCGCACGATCCCGGCGATCACCGCCGGCGACAGCGTCGCAGGCAGCGCGGCGTCCCAGTCTCGGTAGCGGACATGGGCGGTCATGCCGACCGGTATGTCCGCGAGAGCCGTGAATGCGGCGACGGAAGGCTCGTCGGCGTCGGTTTCCGGCAGCGCTTCATGGCTGTCCTCCCTGGCGCGCCCGTGCCCGGGCAGATGCTTGAGCACCGGCAGCACGCCGGCGTCCCGCAGGCCCTCTGCATAGGCGCGGGCATGGGCCGCGACAATGGCGGGATCGCTGGAGAAGGACCGTTCCCCGATCACTTCATGAGTCACGCCGGGCGCGTGAACGTCCCCGACCGGAGCGCAGTTGACGTCAATGCCGAGCGCCGCAAGCATTTCCGCGATGGTCCGCGCCGTGGCCCGCGTCGTTTCAACCGGCCCTTCGGCAAGACGGGCCGCGGAAGGGAAGACGGGCCAGTGGGGCGGACCGAGCCGCGCGACGCGCCCCCCCTCCTGGTCGATCAGTATGGGCGCGCCGGCGTCGCCCACGGCGTCCCGCAACGCCGCCGTCAACCGGCGGACGCCGGCCGGGTCCGGCAGGTTGCGCGGGAACAGGATAAAACCGAGCGGGTCCGCATCGCGGAAGAAGTCCCGCTCCCAGGCTGTCAATTCCGGCCCGGCGCAGCCGAAGACGGCCGCCAGCGGCGCCGAGCGGGAGTTGCCGTGGTCAACGGGTGATGAAGCAATCGACATCGCGCGCCCTGAGTTCTTCACAAACGATTTCAGCGACTGTCGGCGTGAGGACCGGCCCTGCCTGAACGCGCACGAGCCCGTTGCCGGGGACGAAAACCGCCTCCATGCCGCCGAGCAGGTCCTCATGGTCTTCCTGGAGCGCCGCCCACGCGTTCTGGGCTGCGGTGCCGGTCCTGAATGCGCCGACCTGCACGGTGACGCCAGGCTGATCCGCGGGCTGCCGCCGCAAAAGCGCCGACGGCTGCTCGGGCGACGCCGCCGCCAATGCGCCGTCCCGGGGTGCAGGTTCCGGTATCGGCGGGCCGGTCGCCTGCTCATGCATCACAGGAACGGGTTCGAACTCCGGTTCCGGCAGCGGAATGACGGGCCGGGGGGCTTCCGGAAACGGGCCGACGGCCTCCGGCGCCGCAGCCGACCGGCCGCGCACCAGCGCATCGTAAACGCGGACATCCCGATGGCTGATATCGAGGCCGCCGGGGTCGTCCGGCGCCACCTTGTAGTCCCCCTCGGGGGCCGCGATAACAGGCAGGTCAGCATTGCCAGGCTGGACCAGTATCCGATAGCCCAGCCAGAGCGCCCCTGCCAGCAGGATAACCGACAGCACGCCTACTCCGGCCAATCGAAGCGTGTGCCGCCGGTTGTCCCGCGCCTCGGCCACGACGCTACATCCGCTCCACCGGCTCGACGCCGAGTGTCCGGAGACCGCCCGCGACCACGACAGCGGTTGCACGGACCAGCGCCAGCCTGGCGCGCGTTCCGGCCGGATCGTTGTCCTGAATGAAGCGCAGCCGTGCGTTTTCCCGGCCCTTCGTCCAGAGAGCGTGGAAGTCCGTTGCCACATCCATCAGATAGAACGCCGCCCGATGCGGTTCATGGGCCTCGGCCGCAGTCTCGACCGTGTGCGGCCACGCTACCAGCCGGCGGATCAGCGCGAGTTCCTCCGGCTCGACGAGACGCGCCAGATCGTCGGCTGTGGCGGCGCCGATGCTCTCGCCGTGACGCAGCACGGAGCAGCATCGGGCATGGGCATACTGGACATAGAACACCGGGTTGTCGCGCGACTGCGCGACGGCCTGGGCAAGATCGAAATCGAGCGGCGCATCATTGCGGCGGGTCAACATCAGGAAGCGCAGCGCGTCCCGCCCGACCTCATCCACCACCTCCCGCAACGTCACGAAATCGCCGCTGCGTTTTGACATGCGCACCGGACTGCCGCCGCGCAGCACGCGCACCAGCCGGCATAGCTTGATGTCGAGCCGGGCGTCTGTCGCCGCCGAGACGGCGGCCTGCATCCGCTTGACATAACCGCTGTGGTCGGCGCCCCAGACGTCGATCAGCTCCGTATAGCCGCGCGCCGCCTTGTCCATGTGGTAGGCGATGTCGGATGCAAAATAGGTCCATCCGCCGTCGGCTTTCTTCAGCGGCCGGTCCACATCGTCTCCGGCTTCGGTGGAACGGAACAGCAATTGCTGCCGGCCGGGCTGCCATCCTTCCGGCTTTCGGCCCCTGGGCGGGTCGAGCACGCCCGTATAGACCAGATTCCGTTCCGCCAACCCGGCGATTGCGCGCTCGACGCCGCCGGACTCCACCATGGCCCGCTCGGAGGTGAAGACCTCCTGGGCAATGCCGGCCGCGGCCAGGTCCTCGCGAATCACGGCCATCATCGCCGCCACGGCGCGGTCGCGAAACGCCGTCAGCCACTCGGCTTCCCCGGCCTCCCGATAGCCGCCGCCGAACTCGCCGGCCAGCGCCTCGCCCACCGGCTTCAGGTAGTCGCCGGGGTACATATCCTCCGTCATCGGGCCGGGCGTTTCGCCCAGCGCCTCCAGATAGCGGTAATGGGCGGATCGGCCGAGCGCATCCACCTGGGCGCCGGCGTCGTTGATGTAATATTCGGTGGTGACCGCATAGCCGGCCTTGGCGAGCAAGCGGGCGAGTGCGTCTCCGAACACCGCGCCGCGCGCATGGCCGACATGCAGCGGGCCGGTCGGGTTGGCGGAGACATATTCGACATTGACCTTCCGTCCGGCGCCGAGCGTCGAGTCGCCCCAGGCCGGCCCGGCTGCGAGAATCGCGGGAAGCTGCGCCTGCCAGAATGCCGGCGTCATGCGCAGATTGACGAAACCCGGCCCGGCGACCTCGGCGCTGGCGATGCGCCCGTCCATGCGGAGATGTTCTGCCAGCGCCGCCGCCAGGTCGCGGGGCTTCATGCCGGCGGCGCGGGCCGCGGGCATGGCCGCATTGGTGGCGAAATCGCCGTGCGACGGGTCGCGCGGCAGTTCCACGCCGGCAGCGCGCGCCTCAATGCCGGCAGCGGCGGCGAGGGCGCTGCTTACGGCCTGTCCGAGTTCGTGAAAGACATTCATGCCGGCGTTTCCCCGCCGCAGAGGCGTTTGTGTTCGCGAAAAGCGAAGCGGTCTGTCATCCCGGCAATATAGTCCGCGACAAGGCGCGCCGTGCGGCAAGAGCCGGGGCCGTCCGCGCGGCAGCGCCATTCCTTCGGCAAGGCGTCCGGCTGGCTGTTCAGAATGCCGAACAGGTCCGTTATCACCGCTCGCGCCGTTTCGGCCTCCGCCTCGACATGCGGGTGGTTGTAAAGGCGCCGACGCAGAAAACCCTTCAGCTCCCGGTCGATCGCCGCCATGCTGTCGGAGAAGGCGACAAGCGGTCGGCCCGCCCGGCGAACATCGTCTGCGCAGCCGGGCCGGACTTCGGCCAGCCGCTGGCGGGTTTCCGTCACGGCGTCGGCGACCATGGCCCGCACCCCGCGGCGCACGGTCTCATGGATGAGCCTGGCCGGCTGCAGCCGTCCGTGGCGCTGCTCCACTTCGGCAAGCGCATCGCCGAACAGCGGCAGGTCCCGCAGGTCGTCCGCAGCGATCAGCCCGGCGCGCACGCCGTCATCAATGTCATGATTGTTGTAGGCGATGTCGTCGGCAAGCGCGGCGGCCTGCGCTTCAAGGCCCGGCCAGTCGCCGAGGCGCAGGTCCATCTTTCGGTCGAGCGCTGCTATCGGGCCGGGCGCGGCGCCGGGGGCGACCGGCCCGTTATGCTTCGCGAGTCCCTCCAGCGTTTCCCATGTCAGGTTGAGGCCGTCGAAGGCGGCATAGCGAGCCTCCAGCTTGGTGACGATGCGCAGCGTCTGGACATTGTGGTCGAAGCCGCCATAGCCGTTGAGCGCCTTGCTGAGCGCCGCTTCGCCGGCATGGCCAAACGGGGTGTGGCCGAGGTCATGCGCGAGCGCCAGCGTTTCCGCCAGGGTTTCCTCCAGGCCGAGGCTGCGGCAGATGCCGCGCGCGATCTGCCCGACTTCGAGCGAGTGGGTCAGCCGGCTGCGGTAGTGGTCGCCCTCGTCGCAGACGAACACCTGGGTCTTGTATTGCAGGCGGCGGAACGCGGCCGAATGAAGGATACGGTCGCGGTCGCGCTGGAACGGCGTCCGGTCGCCGGTCTCCGGCTCTGCATGAAGCCGCCCCCGCGCGGCGCAGGGAGAGGTGGCGTAAGGTGCGGGCGCGGCGTTCATCGCCGGCCGGCCGCATGGCGGCCCACACCTGTGCAGTCGGTCATGCGCTGTCCTTTTCGGGGCTTCCGCCCGGACTCCCCGCCCGGCGGCGCTGCGCCGCAACTATATCACCGCCGGGCCGGAAACCGCCAGCGCGGCGCGTCTTGCAACAGTCTGCTCACGCGCCCCGGAAGTTCGCCGGGCGGGACTCCCGGAAAGCAGCGACGCCTTCGGCGAAATCCTCAGTCATCTCGGTCAGCATGACCTCCTCGGTATCCATGTGGCTGGCGACCCCGGCCAGCGCGCCGGCAATGGCGTTGACTGTCGCCTTGGTCATGCGCAGCGGCACCGGCGGCATGGCGGCGGCCCGGGCGGCAAGCTCCAGCGCGCGCCCGGCTGCCATGCCGTCATCCACGACCTCCTGCGCCAGACCCCAGGCAAGCGCGTCTGCCGCCTCGATGCGGTCATTGCCAAGGCACAGAATCTGCTTGGCGCGCGCCGGGCCGACAAGCGCCACGAGGCGCGGAATCGTGCCCCAGCTCATCGAAAGGCCGAGCGCGACTTCCGGGGCCCGAAAATGCGCATTCCTGCCCATCACGCGCAGATCGAACGCAGCCGCCAGCGCCAGCCCGCCGCCGATGGCGAAGCGTTCCACGGCAGCGACAGTGAACTGTTCCAGACCTTCCCACGCCGCGCAGAGGCGCCTGCCGGCGCCCGCGGCATAGCGCCGGGCCAGCATCGGCTTGTCGCGGCGGAGGTTCATCGCCGGGTCCGAAAGGTCGCGCCCGGCCGAAAAGCCGCTGCCGTCCGGCGTGCGCAGCACGACAGCCGAGGTTTCGAGATCGTCCGTGAAGCTCAGCGCGGTCTCGGTCAACTCCCGGATCGCCTGCAGCGACAGCGGGTTGAGTCTGTTGCCCCGGTCGAAGGTGACGGTCGCGACGCGGCCCCGGCGCTCGACGGTTACGAATTCATGGGTCATGGCGGAAAGGGTCCTTGTCGTGCGGGAAGCGCCCGGTCACAGGCCGAGCGCCCGGGTTATGTCCGAAAAGCGGTCCACAATGAGCGCGCCGCCGCCCGGACGGCCATAGCCGAAGCTCACGCCAATGAACGCCGTGCCGGCGCCGCGCGCCGCCTCTTCGTCATTCGTCGAATCGCCCACCATGACGACCGAACCGGGTCGTCGGTCGAGCGGTTCCAGACAGGCGAGCAGATGGCGCGGGTCCGGCTTGCGGAAGGGCGTCCGGTCGCCGCCGACCAGCACGGCGAACCGGTCCGCAATGCCGAGCGCGGCAAGCGTCCGGCAGGCCGCCGCCTGCGGCTTGTTGGTGCAGACGCCGAAGCAGAGCCCGCGCGCGGCCATCCGGTCGAGCGTCTCCGCCACCCCCGGATAAAGGCGGCCCAGAACCGGTTGCCCGGCATCTGCATAGGCGCTGGCGAAGGCGCGCTCGCCCCGGTCGAGGGCGTCGGGGTCGGACGGCCCGCCGCGCAGCGCGAAGGCGCGCTCGACCGCCTTGCGGCTGCCGTCGCCAATCAGCGCCACCGCTTCCTCCCGCGTGACCGGCTTCAGGCCTTCGCCGGCCAGGGCCGCATTTGCCGCAAAGGCGATATCCGCGGCGCTGTCCACAAGCGTGCCGTCGAGATCGAAGATGACCGTGTCGATTGTCATAACCTGCAATAATGGTTGAACCGCGTCTGGTTGTGCCGCGACGAGTTTTGCATAGTTTTGGGCCGGGTTTGCGAACTGGAGGAAACGATATGGCGCGGCGCGCGCTCGCGGCGGTGGTGCTGGCGGCAGGCAGGGGCGAACGGATGCGCTCCTCCAGGCCGAAGGTGCTGCACGAGATCGCCGGGAAGACGATGCTCGCCCATGTGCTCGACACGCTCGCCGAGCTCGGTCCGGAGCGGACGGTCTGCGTCGCCGGTTCCGGCATGGAAGAGGTGGCGGCCGCCGCCGCGCCGGCGGTAACGGTCGTGCAGTCCGAACCTCTGGGCACCGCCCACGCCGTGCTTGCCGCCCGAGAGGCGCTGGCCGGCTTCCAGGGAACGGTGCTGGTGCTGTTTGCGGACACGCCGCTGCTCCGGACGCCGGCCATGCAGGCCTTGGCGGATGCGGCCGCCGGCGGCGCCGCCGTCGCCGTGCTGGGAATGCGCCCGGCCCGTCCCAACCAGTATGGCCGCGTCATTGTTGACGCCGCAGGACGGCCGGAAGCGATCGTGGAATGGCGCGACGCCGGGCCGGAGGTCCGGGCGCTTCCGATTTGCAATGCCGGCATCATGGCGGCCGACAGCCGCTGCCTCTTCCGTTTGCTGGAGCGGGTGGGCAATCGCAATGTCAAGCGCGAATACTACCTGACCGACATCGTGGCGCTGGCGCGCCGGGAGGGGTTTGACACGGCGCTGGTCGAAACCGCAGAGGAGGAGGCGCTCGGCGTCAATTCGCGGGCCGAACTCGCCCGCGCCGAAGCCGTCATGCAGCGGCGGCTGCGCGAACGCGCCTTTGCCGCAGGCGTCACCATGACCATGCCGGAAACCGTTTATCTGAGCCACGACACGCGCTTCGGCCAGGATGTCCTCATTGGCTCGAACACGGTCTTTCTGACCGGGGTAACGGTCGAGGACGGCGCGGAAATCCGCGCTTTCTGTCATCTCGAGGGCGCGGTCGTGCGTTCGGGCGCCCGGGTCGGCCCCTATGCGCGGCTGCGGCCGGGAGCCGTGATCGGCCCCGGCGCGCGGGTCGGAAACTTTGTCGAGGTGAAGAACGCCGTGCTGGAGGAAGGCGCCAAGGCCAATCATCTCGCCTATATCGGCGACGCCTCTGTCGGCGCCGGCGCCAATGTCGGCGCGGGCACGATCACCTGCAATTATGACGGCTTCCGCAAACACCGGACCGAAATCGGCCCAGGGGCGTTCATCGGCTCCAACAGTGCGCTCGTCGCGCCGGTGTCCATAGGCGCCGGGGCCGTTGTCGGCGCAGGCTCCACCGTCAGCCGGGATGTCGAGGCCGACGCGCTGATGGTGGCGCGCGCCGCGCGGACCGAGCGCAAGGGCTGGGCTGCGCGCATCCGCGCGCGGCGCAGCCGGTCCGGGGGGGCCTGACCGGCAGATGTGCGGCATTATCGGCATCCTAGGCCGCGAACCGGTCGCATGGCCGCTGATCGACGGGCTGAAGCGCCTCGAATACAGGGGCTACGACTCCGCCGGCATCGCGGTGCTGAATGACGGCGCCATCTGCCGGCGGCGCGCGGAAGGCAAGATCGACCGGCTGCGCAGCCTGCTGGCGTCCGCGCCGGCGGCGGGGCTGGCCGGCATTGGCCATACGCGCTGGGCGACCCATGGCGCGGCCAATGAGGCCAACGCCCACCCCCACGCGACCGAGTCGGTGGCAGTGGTGCATAACGGCATCGTCGAGAACTTTCTCGGGCTGCGGAGCGAACTGGAGGCCGAAGGCTGCGTCTTCACCTCCGAAACCGACACGGAGGTCGTGGCGCAACTCGTCACCCGCAATCTGGAACGGGGGCTGGACCCCGCGGCGGCGACCCACGCCGCATTGCAGCGGCTCGAAGGGGCGTTTGCGCTCGCCATCCTGTTTGCCGGCGAAGAAGATTTGATGATCGGCGCGAGGCGGGGCAGCCCGCTGGCCTTCGGCCGGAGCGACGGCGAGCTGTTTCTGGCTTCCGACGCGCTCGCGCTGGCGCCCTTTACGGACCGCATCGCTTTTCTGGAAGAAGGCGACTGGGCGGTGTTCTCGCGCGGCGCTGCGGAGGTGCGCGATCCCGAAGGGCGCATGGTGGAGCGGCCGATGCGCCGCAACCGGCTCGCCGGCGCCATGATCGGCAAGGGCAACTACCGCCATTACATGCAAAAGGAAATCCACGAGCAGCCGGCCGTGATCGGGGATACGCTCAGGGCGCTGTTCAACCCGCTGACGCGCGCGGTAAGCCTGCCGGACCTTGGCATCGACCTGGCCGGGGTCGGGCGCGTGACCGCATCGGCTTGCGGCACGGCCTATTATGCCGGCCTGATCGGCAAATACTGGCTGGAAAGCCTGGCGCGGCTGCCGGTGGACCTCGATATCGCTTCGGAACTGCGCTACCGGGAACCGCCGCTGGAGGCCGGCGGCCTGGCGCTTCAGATTTCGCAGTCGGGCGAGACCATCGACACGCTGGCGGCGCTTCGCTACGCCCGCGGCCAGGGCCTGCATACGGTGTCGGTCGTCAATGTGGCGGAGAGCGCGCTGGCGCGCGAGAGCGACGCCGTGATCCAGACGCTCGCCGGCCCGGAAATCGGCGTGGCCTCCACCAAGGCATTCACCACCCAACTGGTCGTCCTGGCGGCGCTGTCGATAGCGGCGGCGCGCGCGCGGGGCGCGATAGACGCCGCGGAGGCCGGCAGGCTGACCGAGGCGCTGCTGGAGGTGCCTTCGCGCACGGCGGACATTCTGGAGCAGGACACTGGCGTCGAGGCGCTTGCGCACCGCATCGCAACGGCCCGAGACGTGCTCTATATCGGCCGCGGCACCAGCTACGCCATCGCGCTCGAAGGAGCGCTGAAGCTCAAGGAGCTCTCCTACATCCACGCTGCCGGACATGCCGCCGGCGAGATGAAGCACGGGCCGATCGCGCTGATCGACGAGGAGGTGCCCGTGGTCGCCATTGCGCCGTCGGACAGGCTGTTCGACAAGACAGCCTCGAATATCCGCCAGGTCGCGGCGCGGGGCGCGCGGGTGGTGCTGATCAGCGACGCGGCCGGAATTGCGGCGGTTGGGGACCATGCGGAAACCGCCATCGAGATGCCGGCGGTCGATCCGTTCGTCGCGCCGATCCTCTATGCCGTCCCGGTGCAGCTTCTCGCCTACCACACGGCCGTGGCCAAGGGCACCGATGTGGACCAGCCCCGCAATCTCGCCAAGGCGGTCACTGTCGAGTGACGGCCCCGACCGCCGCTGCGCGGTCAACGCCCCGGACGCGCAGCGCGGCTATTGTCGAACGGGCCGCGCTGTCCTGCCGATCAGCAGGCAGACGGGCAGCATCGGCAGCAGGCAGAACAATGCGACGGCCAGGAAGCCGTCCTGGAAGCCCAGCATGTTCGCCTGGGCGCTGACGACATTGCCGAGATAGTCGAGCGCCACCTGCTCGCGGGCGCCGTCCGGCAGACCCGCCCGGTTCAGCAGGCCGCCGACCCGGCCCAGAAGCTCGCGCGTGACATCGTTGGCGGCCGTCTGCGTTGCGGCGAAGGCGTCGCTGTGGTGCTCGATGCGCCGTTCGAGCACCACGACGAGGATGTTGATGCCGCAGGAGCCGCCCAGCATCAGCAGCAGGTTCACAATGCCCGCGCCGCTGTCCAATTGCCTGGCGGACAGCGAGGCAAGGGCGGTGTTGTTGAGCGACGGCGTCACGAGCGCGACGCCCACGCGGTTCACCAGCAGATAGCCTGCAATGGTCCAGAACACGGTGTCGCTGTCCGCATTCGCCATCAGCACGGCGCTCACCATGGCGGCCGACATGCCGACGACAACGATTATCGGCGCAGGAAAACGGTCCGAAAGACGACCCGCGAGCGGCAGCAGCAGCGCCGCGACCACGCAGCCCGGCAGCAGCATGGCGCCGGCGGCCGTCGCCGTGTAGCCCGGCACGATCTGCCCGAAGACGGGGAAGATATAGACGGTGCCGAAAGAGGCGAAGGCAAACACGAAAGTGGTGGCCACTGCGGCGGAAAAGCGCAGGTTCCGGAACAGGGTGAGGTCCAGCAGATTGGCCCGCGGCCGGCGCTGCGAGAGCAGGAAGCCGAGGGTGCTGACCAGAAAACCGCCCCAGACCGCAAGCATATAGTCCGAGAACCAGCCTTCCCGCTGGCCGGATGCGATGCCGGTCGTCAACAGAAAGATCGCCGCCGCGATCAGCGCGAAGCCGAGCACGTCGAAGGATTGGGGCGGCGCGCGCTCGGTCCGTTCGGGGATGAACAGCAGGCCCAGCGCCAGCGCCGCCGCCGCTGCCGGCAGGGGCACCAGGAAGATGTAGCGCCATTCCAGCAGGTCGATGGTGACGCCGCCGATCGCCGGCCCGAGACCGAGTGCGAACACCACGCCCATGCTGAACAGCCCCATGGCGAGGCCGCGCTTGTGCGGCGGAAAGACCTGGAACAGCACCACCATGACCAGCGGCTGCACGATGCCGGCGGAAAGCCCCTGGACGATGCGGCCGACCACGATCAGGCTGAAATTGGGCGCCAGCCAACAGATCGCGCTGCCGGCCCCGAACAGCACCAGGGAGAGCGTGAAGGCGTTGCGCTGGCCGACGCGCGCGATCAGCCAGCGGTTGATGAGCAGGCTTGCGGTATTGGTGGCGAGAAAGGCTGTGGACAGGAACTGCGCCCGGTCCTGCCCGATGCCGAACGACCCCATGACATGCGGGATCGCCACATTCACCATCGTCCCGGAGAACACCATGGTGAAGAAGGCGAAGAGCCCCGTTACGGTGACAAGCCAGACATAGAGCGGACCGCGGTCCAAGGGTGGCGCTCCTGACGCAAGCTGGAGGACGGGGATAATAGGCGCCTCTGGCAGTCATGCCAGACCGGCGCTGTCCTCCTGCGGCGAGCATGGCCGGCGGCTTCGGCCCCCGCCGGGGGGCGCGGGCTTCAGACCGGGGCGCGGCCGCCCGGCGCTACCAGACGCCGATGAGGAAGCCGCGCGCGGCGCTGTTGTCCGTGCGTTGCGCCATGTCGTCGTCGGAGAAGCTGGTGCGGGTCCGCCGGCCGCGAAGCCAGGCGAACAGCCTTTCGTGGAGTTCGGCGCGGATGGCGGCCCGGGCGGGATCGCGGCCGAGATCGGTGCGTTCCCGGGGGTCCTCCGCAAGATCGAACAATTGGGGGCGGAACCCTTCCCACAGCACATATTTCCAGCGTTCGGTGCGAACCATATAGCCGCGCGATTCGTCAACGCCGCGACCGAGCGACAGGCGGGCGGCGCGGAGCGCATAGTCGATTTCGGAGAACACGGCGTCGCGCGCCGGCGCTTCCCCGCCGCGGAGCAGCGGCAGCAGGGAGCGCCCCTCCATACGGTGGGTCTGGACCTCGCCGCCGACGGCTTCCACGAAGCTGGGCACAAGATCGATGGCCTCGACCAGCTCGTCCACCACGGCGCCCCGGCGCCCCGCAGGATCGTAGCAGATCAGCGGTATGCGCACGCTTTCCTCGTGCATCAACTCCTTCTCGCCGAGCCAGTGATCGCCGAGATAGTCGCCGTGGTCGCTGGTGAAGACGATCATCGTGTCGTCCATCCGCCCCTGTTCCTCCAGAAATGCGAACAGGCGGCCCATATGGTCGTCGATTTCCTTCACCAGGCCCATATAGGCCGGAATCACGGCGCGCCGGACGTCATCGCGGGCGAAGCTGAGGCTGTCCTGATGCGCCATGAAGGCGGCGTGGACCGGATGCGGGTCCCGGCGCTCGTCCTCGTGGCGGTTGGCGGCCTGCACGGAATCGGCACCGTAAAGACTGTGATAGGGCGACGGCGCGATATAGGGCCAGTGCGGCTTGATATAGGAGAGGTGCAGGCACCAGGGCCGCTCGCCCTGTTCGCGGATGAAGTCCATCGCGCGCCCGGTCATGTAGGCGGTTTCGGAGTGCTCCGCCTTCACGCGGGCGGGCAGCGGGGCGTAGCGCAGATACCAGCCGGAAAGCTGCTCGCCGTTCGGCCCCTCGGCGGAGTTGGCGTAGTCGTGCCAGGGGTTGGGGCCGGGATAGCCGCGCTCCCGCAGCCAGCGGTTATAGGCAAGGTCCGGGTCGGCGGAGATATCGGGATGCAGCCCGTCGTCGCGTTCGAACGGCTCGAACCCGCATTCCGACAGCAGCACGCCGGTATTGCTCGCCGGGTCGATGCCGAGCCGGCGCATCCCCTCGCGGTCGGCGACCATATGGGTCTTGCCGACCAGCGCCGTGCGCAACCCCAACGGACGCAGATAGTCGCCCAGCGTGCGTTCGCCGACAGGCAGGGGAACATTGTTCCAGGTCGCGCCGTGGCTGAACATGTAGCGCCCGGTATAGAACGACATCCGCGATGCGCCGCAGATCGGCGACTGGCAATAGGCGCGGTCGAACCGCACGCCCCGCGCCGCCAGACTGTCCAGATGAGGCGTCTCCAGCGCGGGATGGCCGTAACAGGAGAGATAGTCCGCCCGAAGCTGGTCGGCCATGATGAACAGGATATTGCGGACGCGCGCCATCGGAGACCACCTTCTTGCGGCTGTTGCATGGAGCGGCGAATATACCGCGCTCCGTGTCGGCGGCGATGACAGAACCATGCAGGCAACCGGAAATTCGGAACAGGCGGCTCCGGTCTATCCTTTCCGGCGGCCTGCCGACCTTGACGGACGCGAGCGGCATTATCCGGTCTGCGTTGTCGGCGCCGGGCCGGTCGGCCTTGCCGCCGCCATCGACCTGAAGCTGCGGGGCGTCGATGTTCTGCTGATCGACGAGGACGATACGGTAAGCGTCGGTTCGCGCCTCATCTGCGTCGCCAAGCGCAGCCTGGAGATCCTCGACCGGCTCGGCCTCGGCCCGGAACTCGCGGCGAAGGGGGTGGTCTGGAATCGGGGCAAGGTGTTCCACGGCGATGCCCTTGTCTATGCATTCGACCTGTTGCCGGAGGAAGGGCACCGCTGGCCCGCCTTCATCAATATCCAGCAATATCATGTTGAGCGGTATCTGGTGGAGCGCGCCCGCGCTCTCGGCATGGACCTGCGCTGGAAGACCCGTCTGGCGGGAGCCGAAGAACGGGACGGCGCGGTTCGCGTGCAGCTATCGACGCCGGCGGGCGGATACGCCTTCACCTGCGACTGGCTCCTGGCCTGCGACGGGGTGCGTTCCACGGTGCGGCATGGCCTCGGCCTGCCGTTTCGCGGCCAGTCGTTCCCGGACCGCTTTCTGATCGCCGATGTCCGTATGAAGGCGGAATTTCCGGCGGAGCGCCGGTTCTGGTTCGATCCGCCCTTTCATGCCGGCCGCTCGGCGCTGCTGCACAAGCAGCCGGACAATATCTGGCGCATCGACCTCCAGCTTGGCCCGGATGCCGACCCGGAGGAGGAGGCGAAGCCCGAAAAGGTGGTTCCGCGCATCCGCGCGATGGTCGGCCCGGATACGCCGTTCGAGCTGGAATGGGTCTCCGTTTACACGTTTCGCTGCCGGCGTCTGGAGCGCTTCCGGCACGGGCGCATCTTCTTTCTCGGCGATGCCGCGCATCAGGTTTCGCCCTTCGGCGCGCGCGGCGGCAATGGCGGCATTCAGGATGCCGACAATCTGGCCTGGAAGCTGGCGGAGGTCACTCAGGGCCGCGCGGCCGCCGCATTGCTGGACAGCTACGAGGCCGAGCGTATTCCCGCCGCCGACGAAAACATCCTCAACTCCTCGCGTTCGACGGACTTCATGACGCCTGTCACCGGCGCGGCGCAGGCCTTCCGGGATGCCGCGCTGGCGCTGTCGCGCCGCCACGCCTTCGCGCGCAGCTTCGTGAACAGCGGCCGGCTCTCGACCCCGGCGCTGCTCGCCGGCTCGCCGCTTTCGACGCCCGACGAACCGGGAGAAGCGGCTTTCGCGGGGAGGATGCAGCCGGGCGCTGCAGCGGTCGATGCGCCATACAGGGAAGGCTGGTGGCTGCACCGGTTGCGCGGCGGTTTTGCGCTGCTGCATTTCGCGGCGCCGGGCGGCGCGCCGCCGGCGGGCGATGCCGCATTGCCGGTGCATTGCGCCGAACCCGGCGGGCTGCTTGCGGCGCGCTATGACGGCCGGCCCGGCACAACCTGGCTGTTCCGGCCGGACCAGCATGTTGCCGCGCGCTGGCGCGGTTTCGACCCTGCCCGCATCGAGGCGGCGCTGGCCCGCGCACGGGGCCGGCAGTGAGACGCGCCGACGATATTTTTGCGGCTCTGGTGGAGGCGCATCGGGAGCTGGACGACGCGGCGAGCCGGCGGCTGGATGCGCGGCTCATCCTGTTGCTGGCCAATGAGGTCGGCGGTGCAGAGAGGGTGCTGGCGCTGATCGAGGAAGCGCGGATAGAGGATTCCGCGCCAACCGCCGCGCCGCTGCCCGGCGCTCCCGACGGTTAGCGGCGCCTCCTCTCCGGGCGCAATCTTTGCTGTTTGTGTGGCCGTGCTGTTGTAGGCTGCGGCTGTCCCGGCTCGGCGAGGCGGGACGGACTGTTGTCGGGCCGCCTGCCCCGGGATGCGGGAGCCGGCCGCCCTTTGAGTGAAACCGGTGCAGCATGGCTGCAACAGAGAGGGTAAACATGAAAAGGCAATTGCAGACCTTTGCGATCGCTGCCGCTTCCGTATTGGCCGGCATGTCGGCGACCGTGCAGGCCGCCGATGTCACGGTCGGCTATCAGCTGGTTTACGGGCCGTGGAAGGCCCAGATGAAGGAGCTTGAGGCGAACGGCCTTGGCGGCAAAAGCATCGAGTTCGTGAAGTTCACCTCCGGCACCGAGGTCATCAACGCCATGGCCTCCGGCTCCGTGGACATATCGCTGAACGGCTCGTCGCCGACGGCGGCGGGTTACAGCCGGGGCGTCGATCTGCAGGTCATCTACATTTACGACAATATCAACGATGCGGAAGCGCTGGTCGTTGACGACTCCGTTACGGCCCCGCAGGATCTCGCCGGCAAGACGATTGCGGTTCCGTTCGGCTCCACCACCCATTTCCACATGATGTTCGCCCTCGAACAGTTCAACATCTCGCCGAAGGACCTTGAGGTGATCGACATGTCGCCGCCGGATATGGTCGCCGCCTGGGAGCGCGGCGACATCAATGGCGGCTTCGTCTGGGACCCCGCTCTCGGCCGCATGAAGGACAAGGGCCGGGTGCTGCTGACCTCGGGCGATCTCAGCAATTGGGGCAAGGCGACTTTCGACGCCATGGTGGCGCGCAAGGGCTTCACGGAGGAGAATCCGGACTTCGCCTGTCAGTGGGTCAAGATGGTCTCGTCCGCCGACGCCGACTATCGCGCGAATCCGGGCGATTACGGCCCGGGGACGGCGAATGCGGCCGGCATCGCCGACAGTGTCTCCGGCAATGCGGACCAGGTCGGCGGCGTGCTCGCCCTCTATGATTATCCCACCCTCGAGGAGCAGGTGTCGGGCGTCTGGCTCGGCGGCGGCGTGCAGAATGCGCTGAAGGCGGCGTCCGAGTTCCTGGTCTCCCAGGGCAAGCTGGACAGCGTCCTCGACGACTATTCGGACTCTGCAACGCCGAAATTCGCCCAGATGGTGCTGGACGGCGGTTGCTGAGCGTCCGCGGCGGCAGCCGGCCGGACGCCGCCATGCAGATCCTGGAACACGGCCCCGGTTTCTCCGCCGGGGCCGCCCCGCTTCGCACTGTGAGCGCGCTTCCATGACAGCGGTCGTCAGGCTCAGCCGCGTATCCGTCGAATTTCCGGCTGTGGAGGGCAGAGGCACGGTCAAGGCGCTGGACGCCGTGAACCTCGACTTCCGGGAGAACGAGTTTGTCGTCGCTCTCGGCGCGTCAGGCTGCGGCAAGACGACCTTGCTCAATGTCATCGCGGGCTTCCTCTCGCCGACATCGGGTGAGGTGCTGCACAAGGACATGCCGGTCCGCGGTCCGGGGCGCGACCGCGGCGTGGTGTTCCAGAAACACGCGCTGCTCCCCTGGCTGAATGTTCTCGAAAACACCGAATTCGGGCTGAAGCTCCAGGGCGTTGCGCTGGAGGAACGCCGCTCCCGGGCCCGCGACTATCTCGCCCTGGTCGGATTGTCGGACTTCGAGCGCTATCCGATCTACCAGCTTTCCGGCGGTATGCAGCAGCGCGTCGGCCTCGCCCGGGCGCTGACCTGCAATCCGGATATGCTGCTCATGGACGAGCCGCTGGGCGCGCTGGATGCGTTCACGCGCGAAAACATGCAGGAACTGGTGCTGGATGCGTGGAGCAAGACCGGCAAGGTCGTGTTCTTCATTACGCACAGCGTCGAGGAGGCGTTGTTCATGGCGACGCGCCTGATTGTGATGTCGCCGCGGCCGGGCCGAATTACGCACAGCTACGATCTCGATTTTTGCCGCCGGTTCCTTGAGACCGGCAATGCCAGGGCGATCAAGTCATCGCCGGATTTCATCACGCTTCGCGAGGAAATCCTGTCGATCATCTATGGCGAAGAAACCGGCGACGGGCCGCCATGAGGCTGGGACTGTTCGGGCCGCGCCGGCCGCAGCCGGTTGAACAATATGGCGCGCCGGGGCGGGGTTCCGGGACGGCGATCAGCGCCGTCACCATCATCGTGCTTCTCGGCGGCTGGTGGCTGGTCACGCAACTGGAACTGATCCGGCCGCTGTTCCTGCCGGCGCCCGAAATGGTGATTTCCAAATTCGCCAGGATCGCCTGCACAGACCATTATTTCGAACGGCTGCTCGCCGCTCTCGGCGCGCGGGACGGAGTCGAGGCGGAGTGCCGCGGCTTCAGCGACCACGCGCTGCACGAGCATGTTCTCTGGAGCCTCTACCGCGTTTTCGGCGCTTTCTTCGTTGCGACCATCACGGCGGTGCCGATCGGCATCGCCATGGGCATGAGCCGATATGCGCGCGGCGTTTTCGACCCGCCCATCGAGTTCTACCGCCCCATCCCGCCGCTTGCCTATCTGCCGCTGACCATCATCTGGTTCGGGATCGGCGAGTCCGGCAAGCTCTTCCTCATCTTCCTTGCCTGTTTCGCCCCGATCGCCATCAATGCGCGCGCCGGCGTCCGCTCCGTTTCGATGGAACAGATCCATGCGGCATATTCGATGGGGGCAAGCCACGGGCAGGTATTGCGCCAGGTCGTGCTCAAGGCCGCCCTTCCCGAAATCCTCACCGGTATGCGGGTCGCAATCGCATTCGGATGGACGACGCTGGTTGCCGCCGAGATGGTGGCGGCCAAAGCGGGCATCGGCGTCATGGTGCTGAACGCGGCCAGGTTCCTCGCCACGGACATCGTCTTTCTCGGCATTATCGTTATCGGCGCGGTCGCTTTCGTCTTCGACCTCGCCATGCGCCGGCTGGAACGGGCGCTTGTCCCGTGGAAGGGCAAGGTCTGATGCCGGGCGCCTGTGTCGTCCGTCCGTTCTGGCCGGGCATCACGCCGGGCGGTCGCCTTCCAGGATGATGCGCCACAGCATTCGGGGGTGCCGGCGGTCATAGTCGCCATGGGCGCGGTGCATTGTGGCCCTGTTGTCGCAGACCACCATATCGCCCTGGCGCCAGCTGTGGCGGTAAACAATGTCGCTGTGGATGGTGCGGTCGAGCAGGTCCTGCATGAGCGCCTGCGAGGCTTCCGGCGTCATGCCCTCGACGCAGCGCGCCTTGCTGATGTGGAAATAGAGCGCCCTGGAGCCGTGCTCGGGATGGGTGCGCACCATCGGATGGACGGCCGGGATGTCGTATTTCTCCCGGTCTTCGCTGCGCGTGTCGGTCAGGTGGCGGTCGAGGCCGTTGACCGTGCGGAGCCCGGCCAGGCGCTGCTGCTCCTCGGCATCAAGGCCGGCAAAGGCCGCGCGCATATTGGCGAAGCTGGTGTCGCCGCCCCGGGGCGGGATTGCGACGCCGTAAAGGATCGTCGCCTTGGGCGGGCGTTCGCGGTTGGTATGGTCCGTGTGCCAGCGTTCGGCCGGAAGCTGGCCGTTGCGGTGCCAGATGCGCCCGATCATCGGTTGGTCCGGCAGATTGTGCTGGCTGTAATGCTGCTCCATCGGCCTGCCGAGCTGTGAGCAGGCCGTCAGATACTCGCCGGGCGTGAACGCCTGGTTGCGAAACACGAGCACCAGATGCTCGGCAAGCGCGGCGGCGACAGCCTCGCGCGCGGCTGGGGAAAGCGACCTGCGCAGGTCCAGGCCGTCGATCTCCGCGCCCAGGGAGGGGTGCAGCCGCTTCGGTGCGGGAATACCCATTGCGCGCTCCTCATTGTTCTGCGCCCCTGCTGCGGCGGGCCGCCAGCCGGGATGCGATAGCGGGCCAGGCAAGGCTGAGAATCGCTAGCGCGAAGAAGCCGCACACGATCGGGCTTTCCAGCAGCCGCAGCCAGTTGTTGTCATACATGATCATCGACTGGCTCAGCGTTTCTTCCAGCATCTTGCCGAGAATCAGCCCCATGACCAGCGGTGCGGCGCCAAAGCCGTGCCGGCGCATGATGAAACCGGCCGCGCCTGCGATCAGCATGACCCAGACATCGAAGAAGGAGCCGCTGAGGCTGTAGGCGCCGATTACCGAGAAGCCGAACACCATCGGCCAGAGAAAGGTGCGGGGGATGAGCGTGATGCGCGCAAACAGCTTCGCGCCTGCAAGGCCAATGACCAGGAAGGCGATATTGCCCACCGCCATGGCGCCGAAGATCGCATAGACGAACTCCGGCGTCTCCTGAATGAGGTAGGGGCCGGGCCGGAAGCCGTGGGCGATGAGGGCGGCGAGAATGAGCGCTGTCGTGCCGCTGCCCGGAATGCCGAGCGCCAGCGTCGGCACCATGGCGCCGCCGGTGGCGGCATTGTTGGCGGCTTCGGGGCCGGCAATGCCTTCCGGCACGCCGGTGCCGAACTCATCCCTGCGGGGCGACCAGCGTTTGGCTTCGTTGTAGCCCATGATGGCGGCGACGGTGCTGCCCTCGGCCGGCAGGATGCCGATGAAGGTGCCGATGCCGCTGGAGCGCAGCACCGTGCCGGCGACGCGGCGGATGTCCTCCCGGCTCGGCAGTTTGACCACCACCGACTTGATGCGTTCCAGCGCCATGTCCGCCGACTGGCTCTGAACCAGCATTTCGGAAACGGCGAACAGGCCGATCAGGACGGGAACGAACTCGACCCCCTCGGTCAGCTCGTGGAAACCGAAGGTGAAGCGTTCAATGCCGGTCGCCAGATGCGTGCCGACCGTGCTGATGAGCACGCCGACCGCGCCGGCGATCAGATTGCGCAGCGACGACCGGCCGCTGATCGAGGCCAGCATACTGAGCGCGAAGACGGTGAGCGCGAAATATTCCGGCGGCCGGAACGATACCGCGACCTTGGCGAGCAGCGGTGTGGCGACGATGAACACGACCAGTGACAGCAGGCCGCCGGTCACGCTGGAAACAGCCGCAAGCCCGAGCGCCCGCCCGGCCTCGCCCCGGCGGGCCATGGGATAGCCGTCAAAGGCGGTCGCCACAGCCGGCGGCGCGCCGGGGGCGTTGATGAGGATCGCCGTAATGGAACCGCCAAATGTGCCGGCGCAATAGAGCGCCGCCATCATGCAGATCGCCGAAACCGGCTCCAGCATGATCGTGAACGGCAACAGCAGGGCGATTGCGAGCGGCGATGACAGGCCGGGCAGGGCGCCGAACAACACGCCGATCAGCACGCCCGCAATGACCAGCGCCATGTTGTAGAGGCTGAAAGCGAGCCCGAGGCCCTCCAGGATCGGTTCCATGACCGTCAGAGTCCGCTCAGTGGAAGCTCAGGCCAAAGACGCCCGGCTGGAAATAGATCTTGAAAGCCTGGGTGAACAACAGCATCACCGCCGTCGGGAAGCCCAGCGCGAAGGCCGTCAGCGGCACCCAGCGCCGCTCGCCCCACAGCAGCGGCAGGGCGAAACAAATGGCGATCAGCGTCAGATAGGTCCCGAGCCAGCTCGCCGCGGTGACGAGAACCAGCGCCGCGCCGAAAGTGGCGTAGGCTATCGGCTGCACGGCGTCCTTGCGGTCTTCGTCGAGGCCGCTGTCGCCGCGTTTGCGGCGGAAGGCGTGCTCGAACGGCAACAGCAGCGCAAGGAAGCCGATCACCCACAGCATCAACCGCGGGAAGAACTCCGGCGGGATGCTGTCGGCGAACAGCGGCGACACCTCCTCGAAGGTCGTGCTGAAATAGAACCCTGCGCCGACCAGCGCGAGGATCGTCAGGCCGAGCGCAAGGTCGGTGCGATGCACCCGGCCAAAAGCGGGACGCCGCATGGACGGGCGGTCCTACAGCCCGAGTTCTTCCATGGCCGTCTTGGCCTGTGCGTGGATTTCCTTGAGCTGCTTGTCCCACACCTGCCAGCCGGCGACGCTTTCCTCGGGATCGAGGCCGGAAGACCGCAGATACCCGCCGAAGGTCTTGTGTTTCATCGCCTTGGTGAGCGCGTCCGAAAGTTTCTGGATAATCGGCTCCGGCGTGCCGGCCTTGACCGCATAACCCCTGGTGGTGGAGGTCTTCACGGGATAGCCGAGTTCAAAGGTCGTGGGCACATCCGGGTAGCCGCCGAGGCGCTTGTCGCTCATCACCGCAATCGGCCGGAACGTGCCGTCCTGCACCTGGGTCAGCGCTTCGGACACATTCGGCAGGGTTGCGTCGATGGCGCCCGACATCAGCGCCTGCACCATTTGCGCGCCGCTTCCGAACGGCACCGCCTTCTGCTTGATGCCGGCCGCCTTTGCAAATTGCAGCAGGCCGATATGCTCCGTCGAGCCGATTTCGCCGACGCCCCAGTTAAGCGCCTTCTCCTTGGAAGCCGCGACCAGATCCTCCAGGGTCTGGAACGGGCTGTCCTTGTGGACGGTGATGAAGGTCGGGTCGTCCATGGCGCGGGCCACGCCGACCATGTCGTCGATCTCCATGCCGCCCTTGCCGCGCGCGATGGTGTAGAGATGGGTCTGCGTCAGCGCCATCAGGGTGTAGCCGTCCGCCGATTTGCCGTTGACATAGGCTTGCGCCGCCGCGCCGCCGCCGCCGCGCTTCGAGACCACGACCATGTCGGTGTCGAGATTGCGCCGCGAGCGAATCATCATCATCCGCGCCGTCGTGTCGGTGCCGCCGCCATATTTGGCGTGGATGACCACTTCGATGGTCTTGCCGCCGGGGAAGTCGTCGGCGGCGACTGCGGGCACAGCAACCATGCCCAGAAGGGCGGCTGCCCCCAGAACGGATTTCAGCATGGGGATGTCTCCTTGTTGTCGGGAATCTGCACTGGCGCCGGCTGCGTCACTCTGCAGCCTGGGCGGCGCGGGGCGGCCAATCGACCTGCCGGCGCATTTCCAGCCGGGCGATCTGCTGGCGGTGCACCTCGTCCGGACCGTCGGCAAAGCGCAGCGCCCGCATCCTGGACCACATGAAGGACAGCTTGAACGCTTGGCTCATCGCGCCGCCGCCATGCGCCTGCATGGCGTCGTCGATGACCTGCAGGGCCATGTTCGGCGCCGCCACCTTGATCATGGCGATCTCCTGGCGCGCCGCCTTGTTGCCGACCGTGTCCATCATATAGGCGGCCTTGAGCGTCAGCAGCCGGCACATCTCGATATTGATGCGCGCATCCGCCACCCGCTCGCGGAAATTGTCGCGGTCGCCGACCGGCGTGCCCCAGGTCACCCGCTGGGTGCCGCGCCGGCACATCATTTCCAGGGCCCGCTCGGCCACGCCGATGATGCGCATGCAATGATGGATGCGGCCCGGGCCCAGGCGGCCCTGCGCGATCTCGAAACCGCGCCCCTCGCCGAGCAGCATGTTCGAGGCCGGCACGCGCACATCCTTGAAGTCAACCTCGCCGTGGCCGTGCGGCGCGTCGTCGAAGCCCATCACATTCAGCATGCGCACGATCTCGATGCCGGGCGCATCGGTGGGCACCAGGATCATCGACTGCTGGTTGTAGGTCGGGCCGCCCGGATCGGTCTTGCCCATGAAGATGAGCACCTTGCAGCGGGGGTCGCCGATGCCGGAGGTCCACCATTTGCGCCCGTTGATGACATAGTCGTCGCCGTCGCGCTCGATGCGGCTCTCGATATTGGTGGCGTCGGACGACGCGACGCGGGGCTCCGTCATCGCGAAGGCGGAGCGGATCTCGCCCGCCAGCAGCGGTTCGAGCCATTGTTTCTTCTGTTCCGGCGTGCCGTAGCGCTCCAGCACTTCCATGTTGCCGGTATCCGGCGCCGAGCAGTTGAACACCTCCGGCGCCCAGTTGATCCGCCCCATCACCTCGCAGACCGGGGCGTATTCGAGATTGGTGAGGCCGCCGCCGAGTTCGCTTTCCGGCAGGAACAGGTTCCAAAGGCCTTCCTCATGCGCCTTGGCCTTCAGTTCCTCCAGCACCGGAATGACCTTCCAGCGGGTGTCACCCTCGTTCAATTGTTCGTAATAGACCTCTTCGTTCGGATAGACGTAGCGGTCCATGAAGTCCTGCACGCGACCGACCAGTTCCTTGGTCCGGTCGTTGAATTCGAAGTGCATCGGGCCGGTTTCCTCCCGGAGTTCGCATTTCTTTAGGCGGAGCCTAGCGCAAGACGCCCGCTGTCGAAAGCCGGCCTAAATCCTGCCGGCGAGGCCGAGCACTGTCGCGTGGAGCGCATCTTCCACTGCAATGCCTTCCGCGGCTGTGCGGGCGCGCGCCTTGTGGCGCCGGTCTCCCGGAAGCCGCGCCGTCCCGTTTGCCAGCACCCGCTCGAACAGCTCCTCGACATGGGCGAGGAATCCGCCGCCGGCAAGCCGGGAGGGGTCGATTGCGATGAAGGACTGGGCGGCGTTGGACGGGCCGCCGTCGCCCTTGTGGTCGGCCCTGCTTTCATAGGCGAAGAAGCCGCCGGCAAGCCCGCCGGTCATCAACTCCACCATCAGCGCGATGGACGAGCCCTTGTAGCCGCCGAACGGCAGTTGCACGCCTTGCAGGATTGCGGCGGGGTCGGTGGTCGGCTGCCCGTCCGGGCCGAGGCCGGCGCCGGCAGGGACCGCATGGCCGTCCCGGGCCGCAATCTGGATTTCTCCGCGCGCCATCGCCGAGGATGCCTGGTCGAAGATCATCGGCGGCTTGCCGTCCCCGCGCGGGCAGGCGAAGGCCATTGGATTGGTGCCGAACAGGGCCTCCGTGCCGCCGGCAGGCGCGACAAAGCTCTGCGAGTTCACGAAGGTGAAGGCGACAAGGCCCTCCTCCGCCAGGGGTTCGATATCCGGCCAGAGAGCGGCGAAGTTGAACGAGTTGCGGATCGTCATGCAGGCGATGCCCTGCGACCGCGCTTTCGCGGCCAGCAGCGGGCGCCCGCGCGCAATCGAGAGCGGCGCAAAGCCGCACCGCCCGTCCACCGCGACCAGGCCCGGCGCGGCGTCCGTGATTTCCGGCTCCGCCTGCGGGTCTGCGGCCCCGCTTTTCACAGACGCGATATAGCCCGCCAGCCGGAAC
Source organism: Alphaproteobacteria bacterium (assembly GCA_965200785.1). Lineage (GTDB taxonomy): Bacteria > Pseudomonadota > Alphaproteobacteria > Bin95 > Bin95 > Bin95. The sequence goes on from CBDAVA010000003.1 coordinate 1,580,471, forward strand.
AGGCCGTGACTCTTGCAGCCGTCGGCTTCCGCGCGGGTTATGTGGTCGGCGACCGCCTCGGCATGGGCGCGCGCAACGCCGGCATTCGAGAGCGCCTGCAGCGCCAGGCTGCGGCATTCGTCCAGGGAAATCAGGATGGGCATTGGCGGCCTTTCTCATGCGTTTCCGGGGCCAGTTTCGCAGCTTAGACTTGGCCGCCGGCGACAGGGAAGCAATGCGATGCGGATCCATTCCGAGCAATTGGGCGGCCATGTGGTGCTGGTGCGTATCGAGAACCCGGCGCGCCGCAACGCCATGACGCGCGCGATGATGGTGCGGCTCGCGGAGCTTTGGGACGAGCTGGAGGCCGGGCCGGCGCGCGCGATCGTGTTGACCGGGGCGGGCGATAGGGGGTTTTGCAGTGGCGCCGATGTTTCGGGCGATCTGTCGGCGTCGCCCGAGACGGCCGCGGCAGTGGCGCGCGCGCTGCTCAAGACGAAGCGCTACCGCAAGCCCATCGTTGCTGCGGTTAACGGCGATTGCGTCGCCGGAGGGGTCGAATTGCTGATCTCGACCGATATGCGCATCGCCGCGCCCCATGCCCGTTTCGGCCTGCCGGAGGTCAAGTGGGGCATCTATCCCTTCGGCGGCGCGGCGACCAAGCTCGTGCGCCAGATCGGCTATGTCCATCTCATGGACATGATCCTGACGGGGCGCCTGCTGGATGCGGAGGAAGCCCGCGCCATCGGCCTGGTGAACGCCGTGGCGCCCGCCGGAGAGCTGCTGGACCGGGCGGTGGACAAGGCGCGGCTGATTGCCGCCAACAGCCCGGCGGCCGTTCAGGCGGTCAAGGAACAGATCACCGCGGGCCTGGAGGAGTGGACGCTCTCCCAGGAGCCGCGCGAGCAGGCCCTCGGCGACCGCGTCCGCGCCTCCCCCGACTTCCGGGAAGGCGTGGCCGCCTTCCTGGAAAAACGCCGCCCGGACTATTGACCGCCCCCCCATGGACCTGCGGGGCCGGCTGCTCCATATGCTTGCCGAGTTGTGCAGTTCGCCGTTAGGGTCGCGCGTCATGGAGTTTTCCCGATATATCGACCGGCGCCCGGAACCGGACGAGGCCTTGGCATTTGCCGAGTGCCGCGATCCGGCGGGGCTGATGCGCGCGGCCGCGCAGTTGCGCGACCGGCTGCATGGGCCGCGGATCAGCTATTCGCGCAAGGTGTTCATCCCGCTCACGCATCTTTGCCGGGATGTCTGCCACTATTGCACCTTCGCGAAGCCGCCGCGCCGGGGCGAAGCCGCCTATATGACGCCGGAGCAAGTGCTCGAAATCGCGCGCGCCGGCGCTGCGGCCGGCTGCAAGGAAGCGCTGTTCACTCTGGGCGACAAGCCGGAACGGCGATACCGCGCCGCCCGCACGGCCCTGGCCGAGTTCGGCTGCGAGACGACGCTGGACTACCTGAAGGCCATGGCGCGCCTGGTGTTCGAGAAAACCGGCCTGCTGCCGCACCTGAATCCGGGCCTGATGACGGCGGAGGAGCTTGCGGGGCTGCGGGAGGTTTCGGCCTCCATGGGCATCATGCTGGAAAGCGCCTCGGACCGGCTCTGCGAAAAGGGAATGCCGCATTACGGCTCTCCGGACAAGGTGCCGGCGCGGCGCCTGGAGACCATCCGGCTCGCGGGCGAGGCGAAGGTGCCGTTCACCTCCGGCATCCTGATCGGCATCGGCGAAACGCGCCGCGAGCGTATCGAGGCGCTGCTGGCGCTGCGCGAGATCGACGACGCCACCGGGGCGGTGCAAGAAATCATCGTCCAGAACTTCCGCGCCAAGCCCGGCACGAAAATGGCCGGCGCGCCGGAGCCGGGCCCGGAGGAGCTGCTCTGGACCATCGCCGCGGCGCGGCTGATCTTCGGCCCGGCAGCGTCGATTCAGGCGCCGCCGAACCTCTCGCCGGGCGCGCTCCGGCCCATCGTGGCGGCGGGCATCGACGACTGGGGCGGCGTGTCGCCGGTGACGCCGGATTTCGTGAATCCGGAAGCGCCCTGGCCGCATCTGGAGACGCTTGCCCGCGAGACGGCCGCGGCCGGCAAGCAATTGGTAGAGCGGCTTACGGCCTATCCGCGCCATCTCACGGCCGAATGGCTCGCGCCGGCGATGCTGACCCGCGCGCTGCAGCTTTCTGACGCCGAGGGCCTGGCGCGGCCCGACGCCTGGTCGCCGGGCGAGACGACCGCGCCTGCGCCGATCCCGCGCCGGGGCGCGGCAAGCGCCGATATCGAGACGATTCTTGCGGATGCGGAAGCCGGTGCTGCGCTCGACGAAGCCGCGATCGTGCGGCTGTTCCAGGCGCGCGACGACGACTTCCACGCCGTTGCGGAGGCCGCTGACCGGGTGCGGCGGCGTCTTGCGGGCGACACGGTCACCTATGTGGTGAACCGCAACATCAACTACACCAATGTCTGCTACTTCAAATGCCAGTTCTGCGCCTTCTCGAAGGGCAAGCTGTCCGAGAATCTGCGGGGCCGCCCCTATGATCTCGATCTGGATGAAATCCGCCGCCGGGTCCGCGAGGCCTGGGCCCGGGGGGCGACCGAGGTCTGTATGCAGGGCGGCATCCACCCGGACTATACCGGCCGGACCTATCTGGACATTCTGGACGCGGTGAAGTCGGCGGCGCCGGATATCCATGTCCATGCGTTCACGCCGCTGGAGGTGTTCCAGGGCGCGCATACGCTCGGGGTGACGGTCGACTCCTTCCTGCGCGACCTCAAGGCCGCGGGCCTCGGCACCCTGCCGGGCACGGCGGCGGAAGTGCTGGACGACGAGGTGCGGCGCATCATCTGTCCGGACAAGATCGACACGCAGCAATGGCTCGACGTCATGGAAACGGCGCACGGCCTCGGCATCCGGTCCACGACAACGATCATGTACGGCCATGTCGAGCGGCCGGTGCACTGGGCGCGCCATCTGCTGCGGCTGCGCGGCCTGCAGGCGCGCACCGGCGGGTTCACCGAATTCGTGCCGCTGCCCTTCGTCCATATGGAAGCGCCGATCTATCTGAAGGGGCGCGCGCGGCCGGGGCCGACCTTCCGCGAAGCCGTGCTGATGCACGCCGTGGCGCGGCTGGCGCTGGCGCCGCATTTCACGAATATCCAGACATCCTGGGTCAAGATGGGGCCGGCGGGCATTGCAGCGGCCCTGGCGGCCGGCGCAAACGATCTCGGCGGCACGCTGATGAACGAAAGCATCACCCGCGCCGCAGGCACGGTCCACGGGCAGGAGATGCCGCCGCACCGCATGGAGGAGACCATCCTGGCGGCCGGGCGCCGTCCGGCGCAGCGCACCACGGATTACGGCCGCCCGCCGGAAATCCAGGTGCTTCGCTCCCGCCAGGCGGCGCCGCTGGCGGAGGTGGTGGAGACGCCGGCGCGCAAATATGAACGCCGCGGCCCCCGCACCCTCTACCGCCCGGGCCTGACGGCGGCGGAATAGGGCGGCGGCGTGCATGCGGTGAGCGCGAAAGCCGCTTCACTCCAGTAGTTCCACCGGCTCATCCAGCGGGTGCCGTCCTTCGCGGTCTTCGATTTCGAGCACCCACAGATCGGGGTCGCGGGCGGCTTCGCGGGCGATTTCGCTGTCGGTATCGGCTTCCGCCGCCGGCGGGCGGGCGAGCCAGCGGCGGCGGTCGCCCTCGGTCCAGGCGGGGCGGAGCATCTGCGCCGTGCCGTCGAGCCGGTTGAGTTTCAGCAGCACGGCCCCGGCGCCGTCGAAGCCGCGCCGCACGACCTGGGCCGCGCAGCCCCGGACGGACGCCGCCCGGATACAGGCCTGGATGTAGAGGCGGGGCGTGAGCGCCGGCGCCATACCGGGTCTCAGGCGTATCCGGGCACGATATGGCGGGCCGGGGACGGCCGGAATGTCGCGCGCTTCAACCAGCGGTTCTCCGTCGGGTCGAAATCGTCGCGCCGGTGCAGCAGAAAGCCGTTGTCCCAAAGCACGGTGTCGCCCACCTGCCAGTCGTGGCGATAGACGAAACGCGGCTCGGTCGCATGGGCAATCAGCCGGTCGAGCAGGGCGCGGCCTTCCTCCGCGTCCATGCCCTCGATGCCGGACATGGTGCCGGGGTCGAGATAGAGCGCCTTGCGCCCGGTCTCCGGGTGGGTATGCACCAGCGGATGCGTGACATCGGGCGTGCGCCGGCGGATCTCGTCCTCCGCCAGCTTGTCGATCTCGCCATAGCCGGCTACGCGGACCGCGTAGCTGAAGACGCCCCGCCGCCCGTCGATCCCGGCCTTCATGTCGTCGTCGAGCGCGTCATAGGCCGCTTCCAGATTGGCCCAGCAGGTCGGCGCGCCGCCGGCCGGCGTCTCGACGCAGTAGAGCAGCGAGCCGGTCGCGGGCCGGGCCATGTAGGACTGGTCGGTGTGCCAGGCGAGCTCGCCCTGGCCGATGCCGCCGATCGTGTCGCCGCCGGGGCCGCGCATGTTGGAGATATAGGTGATCTCGGGCTGGTATTTCGACGCCCAGTCGTCCCGCACGATTCGCTCCAGCGCGCCGAACCAGGACGCGGCCGCTGCAAGCTCCGCTTCCGAAAGGGCCTGCCGCCGGAACACCAGGACGCCATGCTCGGCGAGCGCCGAATCGAGCGCCCGGCGCGTGTCCTCATCGGGCCGTTCATGCAGCGCGATGCCTTCCACAATGCGCGCAAAGCCGTTTTCGGCAGGCGTCAGCGTCAACATGGCTTCAAAGCTCCTTCAACAGCGCCTCGACATCCTCCGGCCCCGCCGCGGCCACACCGGACATCCCCCGGTCGATCCGCCGCACCAGGCCGGAAAGCACCTTGCCGGCGCCAAGCTCGACCACCCGGTCAATATCGTTGTCGCGCATGAATATCATGCTCTCCCGCCAGCGGACGGTCGCCGTCACCTGGCGCACCAGCAGGTCCGGCAGGTCGGCGGCCCGCTCCGCCGGGCGCGCGGTGACATTGGCGATGAGCGGCACGGAAGGGTCTTCCACAGCGACGCCGTCCAGCGCCTCCGCCATGGCGGCGGCGGCCGGTTGCAGCAGCGAGCAATGGAAGGGCGCGCTCACATCCAGCATGATTGCCCGGCGCGCGCCCCGCGCCTTTCCCAGCGCAACGGCCCGCTCGACGGCCGCGCGGTTGCCGCTCACCACGACCTGGCCCGGCGCGTTGTCATTGGCGGGGTCGCAGACCTCGCCCTCCGCCGCTTCCCGGGCGATCTCCCTCACCTCGTCGAACTCCAGGCCGAGCAGTGCCGCCATGGCGCCGGCGCCGACCGGCACGGCCTCCTGCATCGCCCGGCCGCGCCGTTTCAGCAGCCGCGCCGTATCGGCCAGGCGGAGGGCGCCGACGGCGGTCAGCGCCGAGTATTCGCCGAGCGAATGTCCGGCGACATAGCGGCAGGCGTCCGGCAGCGCCACGCCGCCCTCGCGCGCCAGCACGCGCAGGACAGCGACGCTGTGCGCCATCAGCGCCGGCTGCGCATTCTCGGTAAGGGTCAGCGCATCAGCCGGTCCGTGGAACATCAGGCGCGAGAGGTGCTGTCCGAGCGCCTCGTCCACTTCCTCGAATACCTCGCGGGCTGCGGCCGAAGCCTCCGCCAGCGCGCGCCCCATGCCGACAGCCTGCGACCCCTGTCCCGGAAAGACGAATGCCCGTGCCACGAATCCCTCCCGATCCCCGTCGCCGAACTGCAATCAAGGCGCGGCGGCGAAGAGTGTCAAGGACGGGGCGGCGCCTCGGACCCCCTGTTGCCGCCCCGGCCCTGATCTGAGGCCCAGCCTCCGATCCTTCCGCAGGGCCGAAACGGCGGAGGATGGACCCCGGCTCTGCGCTCTGCTCCGGCCGGGGTGACGAAGGGAAGGCGATGGAAGCGGCGCGGCACGGAGGCGCGTTCTGAAAAACCCGCCGGCACGGGCCTTCGTTGCAAACCGAGGCAGGACCGGTTAGCGTCCCGGCTTGCGCGCGCGGCGGGTTTGTGTATAAACCGCGCTCGCAGTGCAACCTCCGGGGCGAAACGCATCGACTATGGCTCTCTACGAGAATGTCTTTATAGCGCGGCAGGACATGTCGCCCGCACAGGTGGAGAACTTGGCGGACGATTATGCGTCCGTAATGGAGTCCCTGGGCGGCAAGGTCGAAAAACGCGAGCATTGGGGCCTGAAGACCCTGGCCTACCGCATCAAGAAAAATCGCAAGGGGCATTATGTCCTCTTCAACTTCGATGCATCCGGCGATGCGGTTCAGGAGCTTGAGCGGCGGATGCGCCTGTCGGAAGACGTGCTGCGCTATCTCACCATTCGCATCGACGCCGTCGATGAGCGTCCTTCGGTGATGTTGCAGGCGCGTCCCCGCGACGACAGGGGCCGGCGCGACCAGCGCCCGCGCCGCGACGCCGGGGAAGCGAAACAAGCAAATACCGGCGAGCAGACCGCCGCTGCAGTGGAGGCCGCCCAATGAATGCCGCCCCGCGCCGCCCGTTTTTCCGGCGCCGCAAGAGCTGTCCGTTTTCCGGGCCCAACGCGCCCGAGATCGACTACAAGGATGTCAAGCTCCTGCAGCGTTTCCTGTCCGAGCGGGGCAAGATTGTGCCCAGCCGGATTACCGCCGTTTCAGCGAAGAAGCAGCGCGAACTCGCGCAGGCGATCAAGCGCGCCCGCTATATGGGGCTGTTGCCCTACGTCGTAAAGTAGGGCCGGGGCCGCACCCCGCGCGGGTTGGATGGGAAAAGATCTCATCCTGTTGATCGTCGGCGGATTGACCGCCGGCTTGCTCTTCGGCTCGATTTCGACGGGTTCTTTCGGCGCGGCGCTGCTTGCCTATTTCGCGGCGGCGCCGCTGTTTCTGGTCGGGCTTTCCCTCGGCTGGCTGTCGGCGGCGGCGGCCGCCCTGATCGGCGCTGTCGTGGTCGCCGGGATAATCGGCCTGTTCGCCGGGGGCTACTTTTCGCTTGTTGTCGGGCTTCCGGTAGCGGTGCTGTGCCGGCAGGCTCTGCTAAGCCGCCCGGACGGGCAGGGCGGCGTCGAGTGGTATCCGTCCGGCCGGCTCGTGGCAGCGGTTTCCGCGCTCGGCGCTGCGGCATTGCTTGCCATGCTGGCCGTCGCCGTTGTCGAGGGCGTCGATCCGCGCAGTGCGGTCCAGCAGGCGATCGAGTCGATTATGGATGCCGGGCTGCCACCGGAGATCGCCGAACGCGCCAGGAGCCAGGGGATCGCCGAGCGGATTGCCGGCTTCCTGCCGGGCACGGCGGCGGCCGCGCTGTTCCTGACGCTGGCGCTCGACGGCGTGCTTGGGCAGGCCATTGCCGCCCGTCTGGATATTGCAAGGCGTCCGACGCCTGTCTGGCGCGAGATGACGCTGCCGGTCTGGCCCACATTTGCGCTCGGCCTTTCCTGCCTCGCCGGGATTGCTGCAGGCGGGGTGCTGGAGTATATCGGGCGCAATCTGGCGATCGTCTTCGCCGTTCCGTTCCTGTTTCAGGGGCTGGCCGTCGTTCATACGGTTGCGGCCCGGCTTCCGGCGCGGATGGTGTGGCTGATCGGTTTCTATTTGCTGGGGCTCGTCATGGCCTGGCCGGTGCTGCTGGTTGTGGCGTTTGGTCTTGCCGAGCCCTTTATCGGTTTGCGCGCCCGGCTCGGGGGCGGTCCGAAGGAGAATGAGTGATGGAACTGGTCCTTCTCGAGCGGGTTGAAAGCCTCGGGCTGATGGGCGATGTGGTGACAGTCAAGCCCGGCTATGCGCGGAACTACCTGTTGCCGCAGAAGAAAGCGCTGCGGGCGACGCCTGAGAACATGGCGGTTTTCGAGGCCCGCCGCACCGAGCTGGAAGCGCGCAATCTGGAGCGCCGGGGCGAGGCCGAGGGGGTTGCTGCGAAACTCGAGGGCTTCAGCGTCACGCTGATCCGGCGCGCCGGCGACACCGGCCATCTCTACGGCTCGGTTACGGTGCGCGACATCGCCGAGGCCGCGCATGAGGCCGGCGTCGAGCTCGACCGCCGGCAACTGCGTCTGGCGCAGCCGATCAAGTCCCTCGGCCTGCACAGCATCGCCGTGCAGCTGCATCCCGAGGTCCAGGTGCCGATCATGGCCAATGTCGCCCGCACGCTCGATGAAGCGGAAGCGCAGGCCCGCGGCGAGGATGTGCTGGCGATGGACGACGAGGACGCCTATCGCTTCGAGGGCGGCATGTCGGAGTTCTTCGGGGACGGACAAGGCGACGACGGCGCGGCACCGGAGGATCCGGGCGAAGGCCGCTAGGGTTTCGCTTTCCCGTCGGCGGCAGGAGTGCGAAAAGGGGAGCGGGGCCGATGCTGTTCGCGCCGTTTCTGCGCCGGTTCGTCGAATTCGGCACACTGACGGTCATTGACCCGCGCGGCGTCTCGCGGCGTCTGGAAGGCGCGGGCGGGCCGTCGGTCGCCATCCGCCTGCATGACAATGGTGTATTCCGGGCGCTGGTCCGGAACCCGGCGCTCGCTGTCGGCGAAGCCTATATGGACGGGCGGCTGACGGTGGAAGACGGGACGCTGTTCGACTTCCTCACCATACTGGTGGTCAACCGCCGCCAGGCGCTCATCGGCCGGTCGGGCGGCGTCGCCGGCCGGTTGCGCAAACTTGCGGACCGTTACCGGACGCATAATCCGGTGGGGAAGGCGCGGCGCAAGGTTTCGCATCACTACGACCTGAAGCCGGCGCTGTTCGACCTGTTCCTGGACAGCGACCGCCAGTATTCCTGCGCCTATTTTGCGTCTGACAATGACGACATAGAGACGGCGCAGCGGCGCAAGAAGACGCATCTTGCGGCGAAGCTGCTGCTGCGTCCGGGGCATCGTGTTCTGGATATCGGCTCGGGCTGGGGCGGCCTTGGTCTGTATCTTGCGGCGGAGGCGGATGTCGATGTGACGGGGGTGACGCTGAGCCACGAGCAGCATGAGTTATCCAATGCGCGGGCGTTGGAGGCGGGGCTTTCGGAGCGTGTGCGTTTTGCGCTTCGGGACTATCGGGAGGAGCGGGGCCGGTTTGACCGTATTGTGTCGGTAGGGATGCTGGAGCATGTGGGGTTGGGGCATTACCGTGAGTTTTTCGGGAAGGTCCGGGAGTTGCTGACGGAGGACGGGGTGGCGGTGGTGCACACGATCGGGCGCTACGACATGCCCGGCCCGGTCAATCCGTGGATCGCGCGCTATATCTTTCCAGGCACTTATGTGCCGACGCTGTCGGAGCTGATGCCGGCGATAGAGGCGCATAATCTGCTTGTGACGGATATAGAGGTGCTGAAGCGTCATTATGCGAAGACGCTGCGGGCGTGGCGGGACCGGTTTGTGTCGAATTGGGATCAGGCGCGGGCGATGTATGACGAGCGTTTCTGCCGGATGTGGGAGTTCTACCTGACGGCCTGTGAGATCGGTTTCCTTTCCAGGGAACTCAATGTATTTCAGATTCAGTTGGCGAAGGATCTGGATGCGGTGCCGGAGACGCGGGACTATATCCACCGCTTCGAGGCCGCGCATTGACAGACGCCGGGCTGGCGCGGCGCGGCCGGCCGGAAAGCCGGGGAGGGCGCGGCTTATGCTGTATCTGCCGTTTCTGCGCCGGTTCGTCGAATTCGGCACACTGACGGTCATTGACCCGCGCGGCGTCTCGCAGCGTCTGGAAGGCGCGGGCGGGCCGTCGGTCGCTATTCGGCTGCATGAGCCCTCGGTGGCGCGCGCCATGTTTCTGAGCCCGGCGCTCGCGGTTGGTGAAGCCTATATGGACGGGCGGCTGACGGTCGAAGACGGGACGCTGTTCGACTTCCTGACCATCGCCCTTGTCAATGAACGCCGCGCCCGGCTGCGGCGCGATTCCCGCCTTCTGGCCCTTTGGCGCAGGCTTGCGGGCCGTTACCGGACGCATAATCCGGTGGGGAAGGCGCGGCGCAAGGTTTCGCATCACTACGATCTGAAGCCGGCGCTGTTCGACCTGTTCCTGGACAGCGACCGCCAGTATTCCTGCGCCTATTTTGCGTCCGACAATGACGACATAGAGACGGCGCAGCGGCGCAAGAAGACGCATCTTGCAGCGAAGCTGCTGCTGCGTCCGGGGCATCGTGTTCTGGATATCGGCTCGGGCTGGGGCGGCCTTGGTCTGTATCTTGCGGCGGAGGCGGATGTTGATGTGACGGGGGTGACGCTGAGCCACGAGCAGCATGAGTTATCCAATGCGCGGGCGTTGGAGGCGGGGCTTTCGGAGCGTGTGCGTTTTGCGCTTCGGGACTATCGGGAGGAGCGGGGCCGGTTTGACCGTATTGTGTCGGTAGGGATGCTGGAGCATGTGGGGTTGGGGCATTACCGTGAGTTTTTCGGGAAGGTCCGGGAGTTGCTGACGGAGGACGGGGTGGCGGTGGTGCACACGATCGGGCGCTACGACATGCCCGGCCCGGTCAATCCGTGGATCGCGCGCTATATCTTTCCGGGCGGGTATCTGCCGACGCTGTCGGAGTTGATGCCGGCGATAGAGGCGCACAATCTGCTTGTGACGGATATAGAGGTGCTGAAGCGTCATTATGCGAAGACGCTGCGGGCGTGGCGGGACCGGTTTGTGTCGAATTGGGATCAGGCGCGGGCGATGTATGACGAGCGTTTCTGCCGGATGTGGGAGTTCTACCTGACAGCCTCTGAGGTCAGTTTCCTGAACGGGATTGTCGCCGTGTTCCAGATTCAGTTGGCGAAGGATCTGGATGCGGTGCCGGAGACGCGGGACTATATCCACCGCTTCGAGGCCCGGAGCTGATGGACGCCCGGTCGGAAGAGGAGGCCGCCGACGCGCTCGCCCGCCGCGTCGCCGAAGCGATGTATGAAATGGACGCCGGATCGAAGAATCTCGGGATTCGGCTGGAAGCGGTCGGAGCCGGCTGGGCGCGCATGACCATGCGGGTGACGGCAAACATGCTCAACGGCCACCGCGTCTGTCACGGCGGCCAGATTTTCTCTCTTGCCGATTCGGCGATGGCCTTTGCGAGCAACAGCCGCAACCGGGTGTGCGTGGCGCAGTTCTGTTCAATTTCCTTCCTGCGTCCGGGCCTGGCCGGCCAGCTGCTGGTGGCCGAGGCGCGCGAACAGGCGGGCGCCGGGCGCACGACCAATTTCACCGTCGAGGTGCGCGAAGACGGCGGGGAGGTCATCGCCGTATTTGCCGGCGCCACCCGCCGTCTCGGCGACCGGACCATCGTCTAAAGCAGCGCTGCCGCTCCGGCCTTCGGGACGGAGCGGCAGGCCGACAACACTCTGTCCGGCCCTGCGGCCGCGCGTCAGAACGCGGCGTCCCGGCCCTTGGCCCTGGCGAGTTCGCGGGCATTGGGGTTGACGGACGGGCGGAACGGCATTTCGCAGACCTCCGCAGCCACCGGATGCCCGGCTTCTTCGGCATAGCGGTCCGGCAGCCAGACATCGAATTCCGTGCCGACGCCCGATTTCTCCACCGGCACATAAGCCATGGCGATGTTGCAGCCGAGTTCAGGCGAGTGCCAGGGCGAGGTCAGATAACCGACCGGCTCGCCGCCGCCCGGCTCCGAAACCAGCCAGAAGTCCGGCGCATAGTCGTCGATCGGCTTGCCGCCCAGGCGCAGGCCCACCAATTGCTGGCGCCAGGGCGGGCGGCCTGCCTCCAGCTCTGTGCGCATCCGCTCAAGCGTCTTCCTGCCGATATAGTCGGCGGTTTTCTTGCGCGGCACCTGGTAGGCGAGATTGCACTGGAAGGGGTTGGTCTCGTGGTCCAGGTCCTGGCCCCAGGAGAGAATGCCGGCGGCGATACGGCGCTGATGGCCCGGCGCGATCACCATCAGCTTATGCGCCTTGCCGGCCTCCAACACCGCTTCCCACATCGCGTTGGCATGCAGGGTGGCGTCGCGCAGATAGATTTCGTAGCCCTTCTCGCCAGAAAAGCCCGATTGCGAAATGACAACGGCGCAGCCGCCGACCTCCGCCTCCATGATGCCGTAGAACGGAATGTCATGGATCGCCGGCCCCACCAGGTCGGCCAGCAGCGCTTCCGACTTCGGGCCCTGAATCTGGACCGGACAGACGTCGATCTCGTCGATTTCGACATTCATCCGCATGCCGACATTGACGCCCTGGAGCCAGAACAGGATGTCGCTGTCCGAAAGCGAAAACCAGAACTCGTCCTCGGCGAGCCGCAGCAGAACGGGGTCGTTGAGAATGCCGCCCTTCTCGTTGCAAAGGATGACATATTTGCCGTGCATCGGCTGGATGCGGGCCGCATCGCGGGTGATGACATAATTCACGAACCGCTCCGCATCCGGCCCCTTGACGCGAATCTGCCGCTCGACCGCGACATTCCACATGGTCACATGCTTGGTGAGCGCTTCATATTCCACCGCGGCGCCGCCGTCTTCGGGGCGCACATAACCGCGCGGATGATAGACGCGGTTATAGACCGTCGCCCGCCAGCAGCCGGCTTCGTGGCTGAGATGCCAGTAGGGCGATTTGCGGACCCGGGTCGAGATCAGCAGTTCGGTCGGAGTCGGGCCGCTCTGGCGCAGATTATAGGGCACGATGCGGTCGGACTGATCGACACTTGTCGCCTGCTCCCTGCTGTAGCGGGAATTGTGGCTGGAATTATCGAGGGGCATGGGCTTCGCGCCTCCGCAGCGGGTTGATGGCCCAGCTTGGAAGCGCCGCCGGGACGGAATACGCCCGTTCGCGACCACTTTCGCGGAATGAACGACAGAATTTCGTTTCCGAAGCCGTCGGAACCGATTGACAAGAAACCGAACCATCGGCATTGGGATTCAAACGACATATTGGCGGAGTCGGCCAATGGCTGGCGAACAGGTCTTCCGCGGGAGCGACAGCGCACCGATCGAGGTGACGCTCTTGCCTGTCCCCAATTTTTCCCTCTCCAGTTTCGCGGCATTGGTCGAGCCCTTGCGCCTCGCGAACTACGTCGCGGAGCGCACGCACTACCGATGGCGCGTGGCGACGTCCGGCGGTTTGCCGGCCCGTTCCAGCAGCGGCGTCGAGATTGCGGCGGACGAGCCGGCAGAGCGTCTTGTCCGCCCGCAAAATGTCGTGGTCTGCGGCGGGGTGGACGGCTGGGCGTTCGAGGACCCGGCCTCGCTTGCGCTGTTGCGGCGCTGGGCGCGGGACGGGGCGCATACGGGCGCGGTTTGCACCGGCGCCTATGTGCTGGCGCGGGCCGGTCTGCTGCGCGGCCGCCGCTGCACCATCCATTGGGAGAGCCTGGACGGCTTCGCCGAGCGGTTCCCGGACATCGACCTGCGCGCGGCGCTGTTCGAGATCGACCGCGACCGGTTCACCTGCACCGGCGGCGTGGCAGCCTGCGACATGGTCCTCCAGGACATCATCTGGCGACACGGCGCGGACCTGGCGGCGGCGGTTGCGGGCCAGTTGCTGCACGACCGCATCCGCACCGGCCGGGATGAACGCTATCTGCCTCACCAGGCCTGGCTGCGGACCAGTCATCCAGTGCTTGTGAAGGCGCTTTCGGCCATGGCGGCCAACCGCGAAGAACGCCTCTCGCTGGTGGAAATTGCGCGCGAAGCCAATGTCTCGCCGCGCCAGCTGGAACGGTTGTTCCGGCGCTACCTCGATTCGACTCCGGCGCGCTGGTATCTGCGTATGCGCCTCACCCGGGCGCGCCAATTGCTGATCGAGACGCAGATGCCGGTGACCTGGATCGCAGTCGCTTGCGGCTTCGGCTCGACCTCCCATTTTTCCAAGAATTACCGCCAGTTCTTCGGCGTCTGCCCGCGCGAGGAGCGCCGTCAGCGCCGCATTGAGCGCGAGGCCGCCGGCGTGCTGCCGCAGCGCCGCGCCGCATAGCGGCCGCTTCGCTGCGCCGGTCGAGGAGTGTTATCGACAAGGCGCGGCAGGGCCGATAGGCTGGCCGCGAGATCACGCCAGTGGAGGCTGCTGCACTCATGCCGTCCCGTATTGTCCCCGCCGTTCTGCCGTTCCTGCTGGCCGCTGCGCCCGCCTTCGCCCACCATCCGATGGGCGGCGGTGCCCCGGCGACGTTCATGCAGGGGCTGCTTTCCGGCATTGGCCATCCGGTAATCGGGCTCGATCATTTCGCTTTCGTCGTTGCGCTGGGTCTTGCGGCGGCATTCATGCGCACGTCCTGGCTGCCGCCGCTGGCGGCAGTGATTGGCATGGGGGCAGGCTGCCTGTTCACGGTGGCCTCCATCGCTCTTCCCATGGTGGAGGCGATGGTGGCGCTGTCGGCGCTGTTGCTCGGCGGGATGGTGCTGTTCGGACGGCAGCTGCCGGCCACGGCCAGCACAGTGCTGTTCGCCTTCGCCGGCGTCTTCCACGGTGCAGCCTATGGCGAGGCCGTTATCGGCGCCGAGGCGACGCCGATCGCCGCTTATCTGATCGGCCTTGCAGCCGTGCAAATGGCGATCGCGCTTGGCGCGGCGGCCTTGGCGCGCAGCATCTGGAAAGCAGGCTCCGCCGCGGCGCTGCAGCCGCGCCTTGCGGGCGCCGTCTGCGCCGGCATCGGCCTGGCTTTCACGGTCGAGGTGCTGGAGGGCGCGCTGCTCGGCTGAGCGTCTCGCCCGGCAGCATCACTATTGCTTGTGCTGCGGCACGGTTTCGGCGAGCGGGGCGATGCGGACTTCAACGGTTACGCGGCCCGCCTTTTCGAAGACGAGCGTAAGCGGGAAGCGGACGCCGACGGCCAGCCCGGGTTTCAGGCCGAACAGCATGATGTGGTCGCCGCCGGGCATGAGCGTCACCTCGCCCTTCGCCGGCACGTCCATACCCTCCAGCGGACGCATCACCATCACGCCGCCTTCGTGACGATGCGTGTGCAGTTCGATGCGTTCCGCTGCCGGGCTTTCCACGCCGATCAGGCGGTCCGCGCCGCCGGAATTGCGGATGGTCAGCCAGGCGGCGCCCGGCCGGTTCGCCAGCAGGATACGCGCGCGGGCGTCTTCCACCGTCAGCGGACCGTCTGCTGAGGCCGGGGCGGCGAAGGAAAACGACCAGGCCAGAGCCGCAGCAATGACGATGCGAAGCATCAGGCCGTGGTAAGCACGCGTAAGCCCCGGTCGAGGCCGTCTATGGAAAGCGGAAACATCCGGTTCGCCATCACTTCCTTGACGATCATGGTCGAGGGCGTGTGCTCCCAGCGCGTCTCCGGCCGCGGGTTCAGCCAGATGGTGTTCGGCCACTGGTCGATCATGCGCTGCGCCCACAGCAGGCCGGGCTCCTCGTTCCAGTGCTCCACCGAGCCGCCCTTGTAGGTAATCTCATACGGGCTCATGAAGGCGTCGCCGACGAAGATGACCTTGTAATCCTTGGGATAGGTGTTGATGACATCCCAGGTCGTCGTGCGCTGCTCGTGGCGCCTGCGGTTGTCCTTCCACATGTATTCGTAAACGAAATTGTGGAAGTAGTAATATTCCAGATGCTTGAATTCGGTGCGCGCGGCCGAGAACAATTCCTCGCATACCCGGATATGGTCGTCCATCGAGCCGCCGACATCGAAGAACATCAGCACCTTCACACGATTGCGGCGCTCCGGGCGCATGACGATATCGAGCAGCCCGCCATTATGCGCCGTGCCGCGGATGGTCTCGTCGAGATCGAGCTCGTCGTCCTCGCCGACGCGCGCAAACTCGCGCAGCCGACGCAGTGCAAGCTGGATATTGCGGATTCCGATCTGCACGCTGTCGTCATAGTTCTTGTATTCGCGCCTGTCCCACACCTTCAGCGCGCGGCCCTGCCTGCGCCTGCGCTGCCCGATGGCGACGCCTTCCGGGTTATAGCCGCCGGTGCCGAACGGCGAGGTGCCGCCGGTGCCGATCCAGCGATTGCCGCCCTGATGGCGTTTCTTCTGTTCCTCCAGACGCTTGCGCAGCTCCTCCATGAGCTTCTCCCAGCCGCCCATGGCCTCGATCGCCGCCTTGTCCTCGTCGCTGAACAGCCTCTCCGCCTGCATCGCCAGCCATTCCTCCGGAATGTCGCCGCCGAACAACGCCTCCGTTATGTCCTCGACGCCCTTGAAGAATGTGCCGAACACGCGGTCATAGCGGTCGAAATACTTTTCGTCCTTCACCAGCGCGGCGCGGGAGAGGTAGTAGAAGTCGTCGATATTGTACATCACGAGGCGCTTGTTCATCGCCTCGAGCAGCATCAGGAACTCGCGAATCGTCGCCGGGATCTTCGCTTTCTTTACGTCGAAGAAGAAGTTGATGAGCATCAGCGGCCCTCGCGTCTCGCCATGAAGATCAGCCGCTCGAACAGATGCACGTCCTGTTCGTTTTTCAGCAGCGCGCCGTAAAGCGGCGGGATCGTCTTGTTCCCGTCCTTGCCGCGCAGCACTTCGGGAGGAATGTCCTCCGCCATCAGCAGCTTGAGCCAGTCCAGGAGCTCCGAAGTCGAGGGCTTCTTCTTGAGGCCCGGCACCTCGCGCATCTGGAAGAACGCCTCCAGAGACTCCTTCACCAGCTCCTTCTTGATGTCCGGATAATGGACATCCACGATCTCCTGCATCGTCTGGGGATCGGGGAAGCGGATATAGTGGAAGAAGCAGCGGCGCAGAAAGGCGTCGGGCAGCTCTTTCTCGTTGTTTGACGTGATGATGACGATCGGCCGGACTTTCGCCTTGATCGTCTCGCCGGTCTCGTAAACGAAAAACTCCATGCGGTCGAGCTCCTGCAACAGATCGTTCGGGAACTCGATATCGGCCTTGTCGATCTCGTCGATCAGCAGGACGATCTTTTCTTCCGCGGTGAACGCATCCCAGAGCTTACCGCGGTCGATATAGTTACGGATATCTTTCACCCGCTCATCGCCAAGCTGGCTGTCGCGCAGGCGCGAGACGGCATCATATTCATAGAGGCCGTGCTGGGCCTTGGTGGTCGATTTGATGTGCCAGGTGATGAGCCGCATATTGAGCGCCGAGGCGACTTCCTCCGCGAGCATGGTCTTGCCGGTGCCCGGCTCCCCCTTGACCAGCAGCGGCCGCTCCAGGGTGATGGAGGCGTTGACCGCCAGCATCAGGTCTTCGGTGGCCACATAACTGTCGGTGCCGGTGAAACGCATCTCACTCATAGGGGCGCTTATTCCTTCGTCGCTTCGCGTGCGCGGTCGGCGGACCCTAAAGGGCGGGCGGGCCGCAATCAAGGCGCGGCCCTGTGACGCGGCGCGGGGGCGCATCCGGACCGGCGGCGTTGAACGGCCGCCGGCTCTTCGCTAGAACCGTTTCCGGCACTATGGGGAGGCTCGGGCCGTGTGGGACAACGGGGTCGGCAAATATCTTTACGGGATGACGATGATCCTCTGCGCTGCAGGTTTCCTGTTCGTCGCCAGCCGGATGCACGGGGCGGTCGGATGGATCGCCTGGGCCGGCTTCCTCGGATGCACGGTTTTGTCTTCTGGCTGATCGCGTATCACACCCGCCGCCGCGCATGACGCTTCCGGCGGGCCGGTAGGGCATCATTTCCCCTGGGGTCCGCCCCGACAAGCTCGGATATTCGAGGCGCGGCTGCCCGAACGGCGGCTCACTCGCCCACGGCCGGCTCCGGAGGCGGCGCAGCGCGCGCCGACCGACTGCAGACGCGAGGCCGAATGTGAAACTGAGGCACGGCTCCGCCGATACATGGGTGTGCCCGTAAGGAGGCAGCCGGGCGCCGATGAACGCTCGGTTACGAAAACAGCGCCGGATCGGGGGACTCCAGCAGCCGCTTGAGCCTGGCGAGAAAGCGCCCGGCCGGGGCGCCGTCAAGCGCCCTGTGGTCGAAGGTCAACACGAAGGTGGCGACGTCCCGAATCGCTACCTCGCGCCCGACGACGGCGGGCACGCGCCGCATCCTGCCGACGCCCAGCAGCGCGCATTGCGGCGGATTCAGCACCGGGGTGAACCAGTCCACACCCAGCGCCGCGAGATTGCTGACCGTGAAGGTGGCGCCTTCAAAGTCGGTGACGGTGAGCTTGCCGGCCTTGGCCCTGGCGGTCAGGTCGGCTGCGGCCCTGGCGATTCCGCCGAGATCGAGCCCGCCGGCATTGCGCAGAACCGGCACCACAAGGCCGTCCTCTATATCGACAGCCACGCCGAGATTGATTTCCCTGTAGCGTCGGATCGCGCCGTCCACCAAGGCTGAGTTGAGCGCCGGATGCGCCTCCAGCGCGATAGCGGCGGCCTTCAGGACGATATCGTTGAGCGCAGGCACCATGCCGAAGGCGGTGCGCCAAGCGCTGCGGCTGGCATTGCGGAAGGCGCGCATCTCGGTCATGTCGATATCGACGCCTTCGGTGACCTGGGGCGTGTCGGTCCAGTGCGCGCTCAACCGCCGGGCGGTCACCTGGCGAATCCCTTCGAGCGGCACCACGTCATGCGGCGGTTCGCCGGAAGGCTTGCTTTCCAGCAGCGGCGCTGCGCCCGAGTCGATTGCGCGCCGCACATCCTCCTTCGTCACCCGTCCGCCGGGGCCTGTTCCCTCCAGCCGGTCGGCATCCACGCCGTGGCGCTCCGCCAGACGCCTGGCAACGGGCGTGACCCGCTGCTCGTCGGACACCGCCTCCGGCGCCGCAACGGCTTCGTCCGCCCTGTCGGGCAGCGCCTCGCCGCTCTCGCCGATCCAGGCCAGCGTTGCGCCCACCGGATATTCCCGGCCCGTGTCGGCGTCGATGCGGAGCAGCACGCCGGCGGCGGGCGCCTCGACATCCACCACCGCCTTGTCGGTCTCCACCGAGAACAGCGGCGCGCCTGCCTCGACGGTTCCGCCTTCGGACACGAACCACTCCACGACCTTGCCGCGCTCCATGGTGTGGCCGAGCGCGGCGAGCTTGAGCCGGACCGCCATCAGGCCATGACCTTGCGCACGGCCGCGCAGACATGCTCGGCGCCGGGCACGGTCAGGTTGACCAGTTCCTCCGCGAACGGCATGGGCACATGCGGGCTGCCCACCCGCAGAACGGGCGCGCGCAGATCGTGGAAGCACTGCTCCGCCAGGGCGGCGGCGATCTCTGCGCCGCTGCCGGCGAAGGAGGAATCCATCTCGCAGATCACGGCGCGCCCGGTCCGGCGCACCGATTCGCAGATCGTGTCCATGTCCAGCGGCGCAAGCGTTCTCGGGTCCACCACCTCGATGTCGTACCCCTCGTCCTCGAGCGCGATACCCGCCTCCAGCGCCTGGGGAACCATGCCGCCGATGGCGACAACGGTCGCGTCCTCGCCTTCCCGCTTGATATCGGCCTTCCCGAACGGAACCGCATACTCATCGTCCGGCACTGCGCCTTCGTGCAGATACAGGTTCTTGTATTCGAAAAACACCACCGGATCAGGGCTTCGAATCGCCGTTTTCATCAGGCCCTTGGCGTCATAGGGCGTGCTGGGCACCACCACCTGCAGCCCCGGCACATGCATGAACCAGGATTCCATGATCTGGGAATGCTGGGCCGCGACCAGCCGGGCCGGACCGCAGGGAAGGCGGATGACGATGGGCACGCTGGCCTGTCCGCCTGTCATGTACCGCATCTTGGCGGCCTGATTGACGACTTCATCCATCGCGCAGGTGATGAAATCGACATACATGATCTCGACCACGGGGCGCATACCGGCCAGTGCCGCGCCCACGCCGAGGCCGACAATGCCCGCCTCCGCAATCGGCGTTTCGAAGATCCGGTCCGGCCACTTGTCAACAATGCCCTCGGTGACCGTATAGGGGCCGCCATGCGCGATGACGTCCTCGCCGATGACGAACACCGTGTCGTCCCGGTCCATTTCCTCGAACAGCGCTTCCCGCAATGCGTCGCGAATGGCGATGGTCCTCATGCCGAAACCCTCCACCCGGTATCCAGAACATCGGTCATCACTTCCTCCGGGGCGGGCGGCGGGCTTTCCTCGGCATAGGCCACGGATTTCGCAATCTCCAGCTTCACCGACGCCTGGATCGCCTCGTCCTCGTCGTCGCCCAGCCACTGGCGCTCCTTCATCCAGGCGCTGAACAGCGTTATGGGGTCCCGCTCCCGGCGCCACGCATCGACTTCCTCTCGGCTGCGATATTCCTCCCGGTCTCCCAGGCTGTGGCCGTAGAAGCGGTAGGTCCGGGCCTCGATCAGGGTCGGCCCCCCGCCCTCCCGGGCGCGGGCCACGGCCTCGCCGGCGGCGTCGTAAACCGCTTCCAGGTCCTGCCCGTCCACCGAGACGCCGGGGATGGCGTAGGACGCGGCCATGTCCGCCACCGAATCCACCACCGCCACTTTGCTGCGGGGCACCCATTGCTGGTAGCCGTTGTTCTCGCAGACATAGATCACCGGCAGCTTCCACAGCGAGCCGAACAGAATGCCTTCGTGAAATGTCCCGCGGGCCGCCGCGCCATCGCCGAAGAACACTACCGAAACCTGATCGCTCCGCCGGATCTTGCTGGCGAGCGCCGTGCCGGTGCCCGGCCCGATGCCGCCGGCGACAATGCCGTTGGCGCCGAGGATATTGCGGGAGAAGTCCGCGATGTGCATGGACCCGCCCTTGGCGCGGCAACTGCCGGTCGCGCGCCCGAACAGTTCCGCCATCATGCGCTCCATCGGCGCGCCCTTCGCCAGGCAGTGCCCGTGGCTGCGATGGGTGCCGAGCACATAATCGTCGTCGCGCAGATGGGCGCAGACCCCGACCGCGACCGCCTCCTCACCGCAATAGGTATGCAGCGTGCCCTTGACGGACCCGAGGCTTGTCTGGCGGAGGGCCTCCTCTTCGAAGAGGCGGATGCGCCACATGTCGGAGTAGATCCTGCGGCTGAGCTCGGCGTTAAGGGGCATGGGACCTCCAGTTCGATGTTCCGGCTTTTCCCGTGAGCATAGTTTCTACGAGGCCGCCTTGCATGTCATCCGGCAGCGCCTGCGAGGCGGGCCGTCATCGGTCCTCCGCCCGCCCCCAGCCGCCGCCGCCCGGCGTTTCGATGACGAAGATGTCGCCGGCGTTCATTTCGGTGCGGTCGGCGCCGAGCAATGTTTCCACCTGTCCGTCGGCGCGTTCGACGCTGTTGCGCCCCGGCTTGCCGCTGCCGCCGCCTGCGAGGCCGTAGGGCGGCACGCGGCGGTGGCTGGAAAGGATGGCCGCTGTCATCGGCTCTAGGAAGCGGATGCGCCGGCGGATGCCGTTGCCGCCCCGCCAGCGCCCGGAGCCGCCGCTGCCCCGCCGGATTTCAAAGCTCTCCAGCCGCACCGGATAGCGCCATTCGAGTATCTCGGGATCCGTGAGGCGGGTGTTGGTCATATGAACATGCACGGCGTCCGCCCCGTCGAAACCCTCTCCCGCGCCGGCGCCGCCGCAAATGGTTTCGTAATACTGGTAGCGGGCGTTGCCGAAGGTGAAATTGTTAACCGTCCCCTGCGACTCGGCCACGGCATTCACCGCGCCGAACAGCGCATCGGTGATGTATTGCGAGGTCTCGACATTGCCGGCCACCACCGCGGCCGGATAATGCGGCCGCAGGATCGACCGCTCCCGCACACGGACATCCAGAGGCCTGAGACAGCCCGCGTTCAACGGGATATCGACGCCGCAGAGGCAACGGAAGACATACAGCACGGCCGCCATGCAGACCGCGGTCGGCGCGTTGAAATTGCCGTCCACCTGGTCCGACGATCCGGTGAAATCCAGCACCGCCCGGCGGGCCTCCTTGTCGATGGCGATATCGACCGCGACCCGCCACCCCTGGTCGGTTTCCATCTCGAAACTTCCGGGCCGGAGGATGTCCAGCACGCGGCGCACGCTTTCCTCGGCATTGTCGCGCACATGGCGCATATAGCTCTGGACGGTATCCAGGCCGAAATGCGCCACCATCTTGCGGAGCTCGTCCACGCCCTTGCGGTTGGCGGCGATCTGGGCGCGAAAATCGGCCAGGTTCTCGGCCGGATTGCGGGCCGGGTAGCGCGCGCCCTTCAGCAGCGCCAACACGTCCTCCTCCAGAAAGCGCCCGCCGCGAACTGCCTGGACATCGTCGAACAGCACGCCTTCCTCGTCGATATGGCGGCTGTCGGGGGGCATGGACCCCGGCGTGATGCCGCCGATATCGGCATGGTGGCCGCGGCTGGCGACATAGAACCAGACCGCGCCGCCGTCGGGCGCGAAAATCGGCGTCACAAGCGTGACATCCGGCAGGTGCGTGCCGCCGTTATAGGGCGCGTTCAGCATGAAGACATCGCCCGGCGCCATCCGCCCGCCGCGCGACCGGATGACCGACTGCACCGATTCGGACATTGACCCGAGATGAACCGGGATATGCGGGGCATTGGCGACCAGTTCGCCGTCGGGGTCGAACACGGCGCAGGAGAAGTCGAGCCGCTCCTTGATATTCACGGAGGAGGCGGTGGCAGCGAGCGTCGCGCCCATCTGCTCGGCCGCCGACATGAAGAGATTGTTGAACACCTCCAGCAGTACGGGATCGGCCTTCGTGCCGGACGTCGCCTCGCGCTTCACCTGCCGAACCCGCTCCAGCACAAGATTGCCGCTTGTCGTCAACCGGGCTTCCCAGCCGGGTTCAACCACCGTGGTTGCGGTGTCCTCGACGATGATCGCCGGCCCTGCAACACTGTTTCCGGGGCCGAGCTTCGCGCGAATATGCACCGCGGCCGTCTGCATCCGGCCTTCGGCAAAGAACGCCGTCTTCGCGGCCGGGGCAGGCTCGCCGCCGTTTCCGGCAATGGCGCGGTCCGCCGACCGGTCGGTCCGCCCGACCAGCTCCAGCGCCGCCGCCTCGATGACCAGCCCCTTGGTCTCCGAGACAAAACCGAAGCGCTGCCGGTGCTGGTCCTCGAACGCACGGCGCACCGCGGCCTCCGGGCCGAACGGAACGGTCAGCGGCGAATCGGTGCCGTCATAGCGCACATGGAGGCGCCGGAACGCCTCGATCCGTTCAGGCGGCACGCCCTGGGCCGCCATCTCCGCCCGGGCCTCGGCCTCCAGCCGTTCGAAGACCGTTTCCGCCCTCCCGATTTCGGCAAGCGGCGCCTCGACCGCCGCTTCGCGCAGCACCCTGATATCGGCAAGGCCCATGCCGTAGGCGGACAGCACGCCAGCAAAGGGATGGATCAGCACGGTCTTGATGCCGAGCGCATCGGCGACGGCGCAGGCGTGCTGGCCGCCGGCGCCGCCGAAGCAGTTGAGCGCATAGCCGGTCGCATCATGGCCGCGCTCGATGGAAATGCGCTTGATGGCATGGGCCATGTTCTCGACCGCGATGCGCAGGAAGCCCTCCGCCACGGCCTCCGGCGTGCGCCCGTCGCCAATTTCCCCGGCGAGCGCGGCGAATTTGCGGTGCACGATATCCGCATCGAGCGGCTGGTCGCGCCCGGGGCCGAAAATGTGCGGGAAGAAACCGGGCAGCAGCCGGCCGAGCATGAGGTTGCAGTCGGTGACCGTCAGCGGGCCTCCGCGCCGATAGCAGGCGGGGCCGGGATCGGCCCCGGCGCTGTCCGGACCGACCCGGAAGCGCCGGCCGTCATAATGCAGGATCGATCCGCCGCCGGCGGCGACGGTGTGAATGTCGAGCATCGGCGCGCGCATCCGCACGCCGGCGACTTCGGTTTCAAAGGCGCGCTCATAGCTGCCGGCATAATGCGAGACATCGGTGGAGGTGCCGCCCATGTCGAAGCCGATGATGCGCTCGAAACCGGCGGCCCGCGCGGTTTCCACCGCGCCGACAATGCCGCCTGCCGGTCCGGAGAGAATCGCGTCCTTGCCCTGGAAACGGCGCGCATCCACCAGCCCGCCATTGGATTGCATGAACAGCAGCCGCGCCCCGCCGAGCGCCGCCGCCATGCGCTCGACATGGCGGCGCAGGATCGGGGAGAGATAGGCGTCCACCACCGTGGTGTCGCCGCGCGAAACGAATTTCATCAGCGGCGAGACCTTGTGACTCACCGATACCTGCTCGAAGCCCGCGCGGCGCGCAATCGCCTCCGCCTCGGCTTCATGGGCGGTATGGCGGTAGCCGTGCATCAGGCAGATGGCGACGGCCCGGTAGCCCTCTCTCCGAGCGTGCTCGAGCGCCGCCTTCAGCTTCTCCGCATCCAGCGGCTGCACCACCTCGCCCTGCGGCCCCATGCGTTCATCCGCCTCGACGACCCGGTCGTAGAGGATTTCCGGCAGCCTGATGTTCAGGTCGAAAAGGCGCGGCCGGTTCTGGTAGCCGATCCGGAGCTGGTCGGCGAAACCGCGGGTCACCACCAGCAGCGTGCGTTCGCCCTTGCGCTCCAGCAGCGCGTTGGTCGCGACCGTGGTGCCCATCCGCACCGAGTCGATGCGCTCGGCCGGAATCGGCGCCGCCGCGCCCAGAATGTCGCGAATGCCCTGGAGCGCGGCGTCGTCGTAATGCTCCGGAGCCTCCGACAGCAGCTTGCGCGTCATATAGCCGCCGTCCGGGCTGCGGGCCACGATATCGGTGAAGGTTCCGCCCCGGTCGATCCAGAACTGCCAGCCTCCGCTCATGCGCTTTCTCTCCGCCCTTTTCGCCATGCGGCCGGCCTTCCGTTCCGCCATACCCCGTTGAACTTGCCCGGCGCCGCCGCTATACACTCCGGCGCACGGCCGGAGTGTAGCTCAGCCTGGTAGAGCACTGTCTTCGGGAGGCAGGGGCCGCAAGTTCGAATCTTGCCACTCCGACCATTCATGCCCTGCGGCTGCCGGGGGCCGTTCAGCCGATCCGCTCCCTTATGCCTGCGACGGCCTCCAGCATCCGCTCGTGGTCTCCGACGAAACGCAGCATGATGTGGCCGGCGCCGCGCTCGGCATAGCCGCTGATCCAGTCCGCCGCCGCTTCGGGCGTGCCGGCGAAGGCGGTCTGGCGGCGGCGTATCACGGCCGCCGGCGCGCCGTAATAGCTTTCCAGATAGGCGTCGATGCGGGCATTTCCGGCTGCCGGATCGTCATCGAGCGCGAGCGTCAGATAGACCGCGCCCGCGACCGCGCCTGCCGGCCGCCCCGCCTCTGCGGCGGCGGCCTGCACGGTCCGCCATCTTTCTCCCCAGCCCTCGGCGTCGGGGCCGGTCGGGAACCAGCCGTCGAAATGCCGTGCGGCGCGCTTCAGGCCGGCCGGCGCGCCGGTGCCGAGCCAGACCGGGGGACCGCCCGGATTATGCGGCGTCGGCCCGAGCACGCCGTCTTTCACGGTCCAGCGGCCGTCCCAGTCCACCGGCTCGCCCGACCAGAGCGCACGGCAAAGCCGCAATCCCTCGAGCATTCGTCCAACGCGCTTCTCGAAAGGCACGCCGGCCGCCGCGAACTCGGCGCGGATATTGGGCACATCGCCCGCGATGCCGTATCCGAGGATCAACCGCCCTTCGGCAATCCGGTCGAGCGTGGCGACCTGATGCGCGAGGATTATCGGGTTGCGAAGCGCCGGCAGCAGCACTGCCGTGCCGATCACTGCCCGTGTCGTGCGCGCGGCGACCGCCGCCATCAGCGTCAGCGGATCATGCCGCGGCCGGGCGAGCAGGCTGTCGCCGATCCAGATCGAATCGTAGCCCAGCGCTTCAGCCCGCTCGGCAAGCGCCAGCATTGGTCCGGTTTCGGGCATACCGCCCATGATGCGTTCGCGGGTGGGCAGCAGGTAGCCGATCTTCGGGCCTGTCATGGGTGCAGCGTCTCCGGCAGCAAATGGAGCCGCCAGTTTCGCCATTTCCGCTGCCGCCGCAATCCGGCGCAGGGCGGTGCGGCGTTCCGCAGGCCGCAATCCGGACTGCCGGCCGTCAGGCGTTCGCAAGGCAGAGGTCGGCGCGGCGGGGCAGGTCCGCGCCGCGGCGCCGGCAGGTGATCTGGGCGGCGCAAATCGCAAAGTCCAGCAAGCGCGCCAGGCCTGTCTCGTCGAGCGCCTCGACCGCAGCCCCCGGGTCTCCGCTGCCGTCTTCGGCAAGCCTGGCGAGCAGGGCCGCCTGGAAGCTGTCGCCCGCGCCGACGGTATCGACAATCGCCGAGTCCGGCGGCGGGGTCCGGGCGACAGACGCGCTGCGGGACCATGCGCAAACCTTGCCGCCGCCGTCGGTGATGACCACGAGCCTGACGCCATCGGCGAGCCATCCGGAGGCGGCGGCTTCCGGTTCCAGGTTCGGATAAACGGCATTCAGATCGTCGGCGCTCATCTTCAACAGGTCGGCGCAGCGCGCATAGCGCCCTATCCGGTCTCGCCAGACCCGGGGGTCGGGCTCGACAATCGTGCGGACATTGGGGTCGATCGAGATGAACTTGTCATGCGACTTCTCGGCCAGCCTCGAAAAGGCTTCCGCAGTCGGCCGCATGACCATCGAATACGAGCCGAAATGCAGGCCGGCGATGTCCGGTCCCAGCTCAGGCAAGTCCTCCGGCGCGATGCGGCAATCGGTCGAGGCGAGGCCGTAGAAGCTGTAACGCGGTTCGCCGCGGAGGTCCGTGCCGACAAGGCTGAGCGTTGTCTCGCCGTTGCACCGCATGACATAGTCCGTGGAAACCGACTCTTGTCCCAGCGTCTGCATCAGCCGTTCGCCAAGCATGTCTCTGGGCAAGGCCGTCAGCAATGCCGAGCGGCCGCCCAGCCGTGCGACGCCGACAGCGACGTTAAAGGGCGAGCCGCCGGGGCGCGCTTCAAAACGCATGGCGCCGGCCGGGCTGCTGCTCTCCGGAAAGAAATCATAAAGCGCCTCGCCGCAGACGAGATACATCAGGCGGTTCCCTGGGGAGGGTCCATTGCGCCTGTCATGATCGCGACAGCATCGGACATCGAAAACTCGCCCGGTCGGATAACGGCGCGCCGGCGGCCCAGCCTGTGAATGCGGGTGCGGTCGGCGGCCTCGAATATATGAGGCATGTTATGAGAAATCAGGACGACAAACAGCCCTCTGGCTTTGCATTCCAGGATCAGGTCGAGCACCCGCAGGCGTTTCTCGCGTCTGCCGCCGGGGGCGCAAACAACCCGAATGCCGGTTCTGCGGCGGCGAGTGAACGGACAGCAATACTCATCACGATATCCTCCCGAATGATGTCATTCCGACATGCCGCCGCTGCGCGCCGAGGCCGGACCAAGCCGCCGCCTGCCAAGAAAGCACGCCGTCAATTCCGCTTCAATACATAAATCATGTTGACTTATTGAGATTTCGGAATTGCGGCCTCCGGAAACCCGGCGGTTGCCCGGAATGCGGTCCTGCGGCCGCGATGCAGGGAAAGCGTGGTAGGTTCGGAGCCGTTGCGCTGCCATGCGGCGGCATTCGCAGAGATTTTCCGGGGCAGGCTGCGGGCCGCGATACGGCATGGCGTCCTGGAGTGTCCATCGGGGGAGGGCATCATGTTGCCGCTGGCAGGCGTTCGCATCATCGCGGTGGAGCAATACGGGGCCGGGCCGTTCGCGACGCTCCAGCTTGCGGACCTGGGCGCGGAAGTGGTCAAGGTCGAGAATATCGCGGAAGGCGGCGATGTCGGGCGCTTCGTGCGCCATCCGCAAGACCCGCTGCCGGAAGGTGACAGCCTGTTCTTTCAGGCGTTCAACCGCAACAAGCGCTCGGTCGCGCTGGACCTCAAGCAGGAGGCCGGCCAGGACGTGCTGCGTGACCTGGTGCGCTCCGCCGACGGCTTGCTTGACAATTTGCGCGGCGACCAGCCGGCCCGGCTGGGCCTCACCCACGATAGTCTCAAGGCCGTCAATCCGGCGATTGTCTGCGTTCATCTTTCCGGCTATGGCCGCGACGGTCCGCGCGCGGCCTGGCCCGGCTATGACTATCTCATGCAGGCGGAGGCCGGCTATCTCTCGGTCACCGGCGAGCCGGGCGCGCCGCCGGCCCGCATGGGGCTCTCCATGGTCGATCTGGCGACGGGCGTGCAGGCGGCGCTCGCCATGACCTCCGGCATTCTGGCGGCGCGGACGAGCGGCGCAGGGATGGACCTCGATGTGTCGCTCTATGACACCGCCATGGCGAACCTCGCCTATCTCTCCTGCTGGTATCTCACCGCCGGTATCGTCCAGGGGCGCGAGCCGCGGTCCTCGCACCCGAATCTGACGCCTTCCCAGCTCTACCGCACGCGCGACGGCTGGCTCTTCATCATGTGCAACAAGGAGAAGTTCTGGGGCGTATTGGCGGACGCGCTCGGGAAGCCGGAATGGAAGGACGACCCGCGCTTCAGGGATTTCGCCGCCCGCCTCGCCAATCGCCCCCTGGTGACGGAGCTGCTCGACGAGGCGCTTTCGGCCCGCACCACGGCGGAGTGGCTGGATGTCCTGCAAGGCCGGGTGCCGGTCGCGCCGGTGCATGACATTGCGGCTGCGATGGACGCGCCCTTCCCGGTGGAGACGGGGCGTCATCTCTGGGTGGCGCATCCCTCCGGCCGCCGGGTCGGCTCGGCCGGCCCGGCGATTCGCACCGGAACGGCGCCGCCGGCCCGCCCAGGGCCGGCCTTGGGCGCCGATACCGACGCGCTGCTGGCTGATCTCGGCTACAGTCCGGAGCGAATCGCGTCGCTTAGGAACGCGGGGATCATTTGAAGCCCGCCGCCTGCCGGCCTGCCGGGCCGGATCCCGGGGCCGGTGGAAGCGATGTCGCGCTGGTGCCGGGCGCTGGACCTGCTGGTGGCGCAGCCATGTCGAGCATGGGTTCCGGATCAAGGATGGGGCAGCGGCGCTGGGCAGTTGGCAAACATGCGCCGAGGCTGGACAAGGGGAGCGTCGTCTCATGCGCGCCGTAGTCATCAATCTGCCGAGAGCGGCGGACCGGCGGCGGCGGGCCGCCGAAACCTTCCGTGTGGCGGGTGTTGACTATGAGTTCTTCGCCGCCACCGACTGGCGGTGCCTGACGGACAGTGACCTCAGGATCGTTGACCGGGAAGAGCGCGCTCGCCAAGGGAGAAGGCCGCTCAGCTTGGGGATGATTGCCTGCTGGCTCAGCCACCGGCGGGTGCGGGAGGCGTTTGTCGCAGGCCGGGAATCGCGTCTCGCGGTCTTCGAGGACGATGTAGAGCTGACTGACGATGCGGGAGACGTGCTGTCGCATATCGAGGAGACGCCTATCCCGTTCGACGTCATATTCCTCCATCGCAACAAGTCGCGGGATCGTTTCCGGAAGCTGGTGACACTGTCCGCGTCGCACGACCTGGGAGTGATGAAGTTCTCCGATTGGGGTGCCCAGGGATATGTGTTGAGCAGGGCTGGTGCGGAGCGTCTGCTCTCCTTCTATCCGCGAATAGTTCATCGAAACGATCATTCCATCCACGCCTACTGGGATCACGGCTTGCGCACATACACCCTGAATCCGCCGATTGTAGTCCACAGGAGCGGACTTCGTTCGGTCCTGGGAGAAGCCTCTCGTCCGCGCCGCCAACGCGCGGTGCCTTCCCTGATTCAAAGGGCGCAGTCCGTCGCTGCTGAGGAAGTGCGCCGCCGCCGCGCGTTTCGCCGACGCCTGGCTGAACGAGAAAGATAGAAACCAATGCTATTGGACGGTTCACGTTCTATTTTAGACCACGCACAGATACGACGAACATTGCTGCTTTTTTTTGGCGAGCGGCATTACCTGCCGCGAAGCTCCAGTTTACGTTAACCGAATAGATGAACCTGCCGGATGCACCGATTGCGCGATAACTTTTTCATACATTGCAATTGCTTTCTCCTGAGAAAATTGTCTCGCCTTGCGTTGCAATGCCTGTTTGTCGGGAGGTGCGTTGAGCATGTGCTCTATCGCATCGGCGAGCGCGACATCATCGCCTACCGGAACGAGCGGACCAATCCGACCGCCCTCCAGAATTTCGGCTGGCCCCGATGGACAGTCGGTGCTGACGCAAGGGCAGCCGCAAGCCAGTGCTTCAATCAGAACGTTGCCGAGCCCTTCGTGTCTCGACGAAAGAACGAACACCGATGCCCGCGCCATGAACGCATAGGGGTTGTCCACGTAACCTGGCATTGCAACGCGATCTTCTATGTTGAGTTTGCGGGCAATCCGAAGCAGCTTTGCGCGTTGCCGTCCTTCGCCAAGAATGAGCAGCCGTGCTGGCCGTGAACCGGAGACACGAGCGAAAGCTCTCAGCAAGGTAGAAAAATCCTTGACTTTACTCAATCTCCCGACTGCAAGAACAAGATCCTCCTCCCCTTCCGTCAGGGGACAATCGGGCGTTTGTTGTGCCAAGACCTGAATGTCTGGCCTAAAGACGGGATTATAGATGGTGGTGATCTTCGTCGGAGAAATTCCTATCATTCGAACAACACTGGACCGCACGCCTTCCGATACAGCTATGATATGGTCGCTTTGTGGCAGGAGGCGCCGGTATCTGGCAATTTCTCTCCTCCGTCGATTCAGAAAATCACTGCGTATAGATGCGATCACTGGTGGAAATGCATTCGATAAACTCTTCGCCAGGAGCACCGCGACCTTAGCCTTGGGCAGGAGCGGGAGGATACAATCCGGAGTCTTTTCCTGGACGTAATTCGCAACGAACTGTGCTTCCTTGAACATGCTTATGCTTGGCATAATCAAGGGATTTGGCCCGATAGCCTTGAGCATTCTCATGCAATTTTTCAGGTTTAATTTTCCATCGAAACAGATTGTCTGTCGAAGGCGTGTCCCGAATATGCGGAATAGTTGGTCTTTTGCCGAGTCGTTCTGGCGCTGTTCCATCAATACGATACGGGCAGCGGTCGGAACCTCCATTGGGCGATCAATGACAGGTCGAAAAAGAAGGAGATCTACTTGATGGCCGTGATCAATCAGCCCGCCGGCGACCCGCATCATGACCCGCTCGGCGCCATAGCCGTAGAGCGTGGGAATTACGATCGCGATGCGAAGCGAAGGCGTCGGAGAGAGCTGCTTTCGGGTTTCTTTGAGGGTGCCCATGATGGCACCTAGCCCGGATTTCTCACGGGCTGCATTTGTGTAGTGAGTTGGGGGTTTTGTCTGGCATAGCGGTGTTGTCCGTGTTGGGGCGCGCAGGGGGGGTGCTTGCGCTGTTGGCGCGGTGTGATTTGGGGTCTTGTGTCTGTGTTGTTGTCGGGCGGGTTCGGTTGGTCCCCTTGCTCTGGGGTCAGGTGGATAATCGCTGGTGTGCGAGGGTGAAGACGTCGGCGTGGGGGCAGGCGGCGGCCATGGCGAAGCGGATGCGGCGTGTACTGAGGCGCATCTGTGCGCCGATCTTGAGGAGCTTGAGGCGTATGGAGCGGCATGTGGCTTTGGCGAGGCGGGTTCCGGCGAGGGCGATGCGTCTGAGTGCCGAGAGCAGCACATAGGCCATGGAGGCGAACCAGAGGCGGAGTTGGTTGGCGCGCATGGTGTGGGCCGAGCTGCGGTCGGCGAAGAGGTCGAGCTGGCATTCCTTGATGCGGTTCTCCATGTCGCCTCTGGCGCAGTAGAGTTTTTCGTAGAGGGTCCGCCGGTCGATGGTGGTCGGGTTCAGCGAGGTGACGAGGAAGCGCGGGTTGGCACCACCCGGGAGCCACTCGGCTTTGCCGACGACACGGCGCTGGCGCGACCAACTGTTCAGGGTGCGATAGCGGAACTCGGTGAACAGGCGGGCCGGCTGGCCGCTCTTGCGCCAGCGCGCCCCGGCCCGCTCCAGGGCCGGGTGCAGGCGGGCCGTCAGGCGCGCATTGCGCGCCAGACCGAAGACATAATCGACGCCATTGTCCTCGCACCACGCCATCAGGGCCTCGCGGGCGAAGTCCGAATCTGCGCGCAGCACGATCTCCACTGCCGGCCAGCGGGCGCGGATCTGCCCGACAATACGCGCCACCTCCTCCAGCGCGCCGGCGCTGGCGTCACTATTCGCCCGCCGCAGCTTTGCCGCCAGGAGATGGTCGCCGCAGAAAATGTAGAGCGGCAGATAGCAGTAGCAATCGTAGTAACCGTGGAAGAACCGCCCCTCCTGACGCCCGTGCAGCGGGTCGTCAGTGGCGTCCAGATCAAGCACCAGACGCGCCGGCGCCTGCTCATGGGCGTCGAGAAACTGATCGACGAACAACGCCTCAATCGCGCCGGCGTCGTGGCCGATGCGGCGATAGCGATGCGCGCCCTCGGGCGCGTGCTCCAGACGGTTCAGCGTCGATTTGCCGGCCAGCGGCGCACAGTCCCGACGACGCCCCTCAAGCCGGCCAAGCGCCACACCCAGCGCCGGATCGTGGCGCAACTCGTCGTGATCCAGCAGGTCCTCGTAGCCCAGCGCAATGGCAAACACGCGCTGGCCCACCAGGGTCGCAACATCGTGCACAACACGATCCGCAGTGCGGCCATCCGAAAAGCACGCCGCAAACCGGTCCACCAGACCGATCGCCCGGTCCGTCGCCCCCAGCAGCAACGCGCCGGTGTTCGACGTCAGCACACCACCGCCAAAATCAGCTACAACCTCGCGCCCTTTAAGGCGTGCAAAACGCATCGCTCCCAGACTACACTCTGCCGGCATCGGGGAACCCCTCTGCATATGATCAAGCCTTTGTCGCAAAAGAACTTTCTCATATGCAGAACCCCGATGCACTCAACATTGTGAGAAATCCGGGCTAGGCTTCCCCCGTTGCCTCGGCGGCGGTGCCCCGCACGACCAGCGTTACCCCGTCCACTTTCTCGACGGTCACTTCGGTCCCGGCGGGAAGGTCGCCGCCGGGAGACGACAGCCGCAGTGCCCACATCGCGTCGTCGACCCGCACGCGGCCGCGCCCGTTCACGGTGTCGTCCCACAGCGTGCAGCGCATACCAACCATATCGCGGCCGCGCCGGTTGCCGGCCGGGCGGGCGGCAGGCTTCAGCCGGGACAGCGCAAAGCGCCGACCCAGGAGAATTCCCGCCGCCGACAGAACGGCGAACGCTGTCACCTGGCCCTGCCAGCCCATTTGCGGCAGAGCAGCAAGAAGAAGGCCGGTCAGGACAGCCGCGCTTCCAATTCGCAGAAGAAGCGTGCCCGGAGCCAAAATTCCCACCGGCACAAGAACCAGGCCCAAACCGAGCCAGTGCCAGTGAGAGATTTCCTGGAGAAAGGATGTGTCCATCAAAATTGTCTCCGGCGCTCTATCTCAACAAACACGATGCACAAATGCACCCTGGATTCCAGCAGCGGCGAGGGGAAACGCTATTGGAGACTTCGAAATCTGAGCCATGGATCGTCGGCTCATACCGGTGTGGCTTGCCGGTTTCCGGGGTTTGAGACGAGGGAGTTTTGACGCTGTTTGAAGAAATTGCGGACCTGCACCGCAGCAATGCGGCCCGTCATCCGCTTCATGAGATGCAGATGATTGGGCGCTGTTGACCTTATGCGACGGCGGCTTCCGGAGGACTGGGGGCGGTCAGATCGGTGTGGTGGCGGCCTCCAGCCAGATGGTGTTTTCGCAGTCGGCGATTGCGCGGACCTCCGCGTGATAGCTGTTCAGCCAGTCGCGCTCTTTGGCGTCGAGCAGGCCCGGGTCGATCAGGCGGCGGTCGATGGGCGCGAAGGTCAGCGTCTCAAAGCTCAGCATGTCGGGAAACTGCGGGTCCTCCCGCACCAGCAGCAGGTTCTCGATACGGATGCCGAACGCGCCGGGTTCGTAATAGCCGGGTTCGTTGGACACGATCATGCCCGGCAGCAGGGATTCGTCGCCGCGCTGCGCGATGCGCTGCGGGCCTTCATGCACCGAGAGATAACTGCCGACGCCGTGGCCGGTGCCGTGGTCGAAGTCCAGCCCGGCGTCCCAAAGCGGCGCGCGCGCCAGCGGGTCGAGCCGGGCGCCGGATGTGCCGCGCGGAAACCGGGCCATGGCGAGGGCGATATGCCCCTTCAGCACCCGCGTGAAACAGGCGCGCTGGTGATCCGTCGGCACGCCTATGGCGATCGTGCGGGTGATGTCCGTCGTGCCGTCCAGGAACTGGGCGCCGGAATCGACGAGATACAGCATGTCCGGCGCAATCGGGCGGTCAGTGGCTTCGGTGACGCCGTAGTGGATCACCGCGCCGTTCGGCCCTGCTCCGGAAATGGTCGGGAAGCTCAGGTCGCGGAACAGCGGCAATTGCTCGCGATAGCGGCGCAGGCGGGCCGCGGCGGAAAGCTCTGTCTGCCGCCCGGCCGCGCCTTCACGGTCCAGCCAGGCAAGAAAGTTCGCCATTGCAGCCGCGTCGCGGCGGTGCGCGGCGCGCGTCCCCGCAATTTCTCCCTCGTTCTTGCACGCCTTGGGCAGCACGCAGGGGTCGCGGCCGCGTTCAACCGTCGCGCCCGCCGCCTCCAGCCGCGAGACGACCCAGGCGGGCGCCCGGCCGGCATCGACCAGCACTGTCTTGCCGGAAAGCGCGTCGAGCGCCGGCCCGAAGGCTTCCGGCGGTGCAAGCGATACTTCATTGCCGAGATGCGCCGCCGCGCCCGGCGCCGGCTTGGCCGGATCAATGAACAGTTCCACCCTGCCCGCCCGATCCAGCACCGCGAAGCTGAGCGGCAGCGGCGTATGGGCGACATCGCTGCCGCGCACATTCAACAACCAGGCTATCGAGTCGGGCATGGTGAGCACGGCTGCATCCCGGCCTGCTTCTTCAAGCGCCCCGGCCAGTTCCCGGCGCTTTGCGGTCGAGCCCTTCCCGGCATAGATATTGTCGTGCGGCACCATCGGCGTCCGGGGCGGCGAAGGCCGGTCCGACCAGACCGCATCGACCGGATTGTCCGCACAGGGAACCAGATCGCCGCCCGCCTCGCGCGCAGCGTCCGCCAACGCGGCGACCTCCGCTTCGACATGCAGCCAGGGGTCGTATCCGAGCCTGCCGCCGGGCGGCAACGCGGCGGCGATCCAGCTTGCGGGCGGTTCCTGCCGAATATGGAGGCAGTCGAACACCTCCGTATCCACCTGCTCCCGCAATTGCAGCGTATAGCGGCCGTCGCTGAAGACGGCGCCCTTTTCGAGCAGCAGCACGGCGGCTCCGGCGGAACCGGTGAAACCGGTCAGCCAGGCCAGACGCGCCGCGCAGGGCGGCACATATTCCCCCTGATGCTCGTCAGCACGCGGCACCACAAACCCGTCCAGGCCGCGTCTGCACAATTCAGCCCGAAGCGCGTCCACCCTCTCACGGCGTTCCATGCCGTTCATCCCCCGGTCACGAAGGGCCACAGCCCATCGGCTCCCTGCGCCGCAACAAGCCGGCCCAGCCGAACAGCCCAGCTGCGCTCGCCGCCGAACTCGTCGCGCCAGGACCAGAGCCGCCTCGTGCGATGGTGCAGCGAATGCTCATAGGTGAACCCTATGGCGCCGTGAACCTGGTGCGCGATGGCGGCGCCCTTCGAGGCGGCCTCAGAAGCGCGGCATTTGGCGGCCGCAATGGCTGCAATTCCGGCCGCATCGAACCGTCCCGCCGCGACGGATTCGGCTGCCGCATCGGCTGCCGCTTCCGCCGCAGCCGCCTCGCCGGCCAACTCCGCCAGCGCATGCTGCACAGCCTGGAAGGCACCGATCGGCCGGCCGAATTGCACCCGCTCCCGCGCATAGTGCACCGACTGGTCAAGCAGGCGGGAAAGCGCGCCGGCGATTTGCGCCGAACGGACAGCGGCGCCGACCGCCTCCAGCCGGCAGCCGTCGAGGCCGTCGGGCGCCGGCGCGGAACGCAGCAGCCGGACGCCGTCGAAAGCGACAGTGTCCCGCGGCTCGCCGGCCAGGCTGGTTCCGGGCGCAAGCGCGCAGGACGCCTGCTCGACGACAAGGATGCGGCCCGCAGCCAGCAGCACGATGTGCGTCGCCTGGCGGGCGAACGGCACCTGCCGCGCAGTGCCGGACAGCATGCCGCTGTCCGAGAGGCGAACCGCGTCACCGGGATCAACCGGCGCCACGGTCATGGCGCCCGCCGGCGCGGCCAGACCGCCCTGCTCCAGCAGCCAGCCGGCCAGCAGCGTTTCCGCGAGCGGCGCCGGGACCGCCCAGGCGCCGGCCGCCTTCAGGACATCGAAGCCGTCTCCGACTTCCGCGCCGCCGCCGCCAAGCTCCTCGCGGACCCAGGCGAGGGCAAGGCCGCTTTCCTCGAGGG
Source organism: Alphaproteobacteria bacterium (assembly GCA_965200785.1). GTDB lineage: Bacteria > Pseudomonadota > Alphaproteobacteria > Bin95 > Bin95 > Bin95. The sequence goes on from CBDAVA010000003.1 coordinate 1,616,396, forward strand.
CCTCCCAGAGCGCCTTTGGCCAAATCCCGTTTTCGGCATCATTGACGACCTCCGGCGGGCAGAGATCGGCGAAAATGCGCTCGGCCGTGTCGAGAACGATGCGGTCGCTCATCTGAGCCCGAGTTCCCGCGCGACGATACCCTTCAGCACCTCGTTGGTGCCTCCGCGAATGGTGGAGGACGGCACATGCAGCACGCCGTCGGCCAGCACCTTGCCGTAAAGGTCCGGAGACTGGTTCCCGGCCCGCGCCGGCAGCAGGCTCCGCGCCTCCCGCACCAGTTCGCCCTCGAAACGGGTGCCGAGGTCCTTGACGAGCGCAGCCGCGACTTCGGGCGCCTCGCCTTCGTCCAGCAATTTCGAGATGCCGAGCGACATGCGCCGGAGCGCCATTGTCCGCGCCGCAAGGCTGCCGACGGCCTCGGCACCGCGTTCGTCGGGTTCGGGGCCCAATTCGCGCACCAGTTCCGTCAGCACCGGGAAGGTGGACAGGAAACGTTCCGGGCCGGACCGCTCGATCGCCAGTTCGCTTGTCACCTGCCGCCAGCCGTCCCCGACTTCCCCGATCGCCATGTCGTCGGGAACGAAGACATCGTCGAACACGGTTTCGTTGAAGTGCCGCTCGCCGGCAATGTTGCGGATGCCGCGTATGTCGATGCCGGGAGACCCGAGATCGATCAGGAATTGGGTCAACCCGGCATGACGGGCCTTCATGTCGCGGGGCGCGGTGCGGACCAAGGCAATCATGTAATGGGAGCGGTGGGCGCCCGAGGACCAGATCTTGCGCCCGTTGATCGACCAGCCGCCGTCAACCTTCGCCGCAGTGGTGCGGACCGACGCCAGGTCGGAACCGGAGTCCGGTTCGCTCATGCCGATCGCGAAATAGCATTCGCCGGCGGCGATGCGGGGCAGGATCGACTGCCGCTGCTCCTCCGTGCCGTAGCGCAGCAGCAGCGGCCCGGACTGGCGGTCGGCGACCCAGTGGGCGGCGCAGGGCGCCCCTGCCGAGACCATCTCCTCCGTGACGATATAGCGGTGAAGCGCCGGGCGCTCGCCGCCGCCATAGCGTTCGGGCCACATCATGCCGAGCCAGCCGCGTTCGCCCATCTTGCGCGACCATTCCGGCGACCAGCCGGAACCCCAGCTGTCCGACATCGGCGTAAAGCCGCCGGAGGCGCGTTCGGAGCGGATGAAGTCGCGGACTTCCTCGCGCAACGCCCGCTCCTCGGGACCGAACGCCACCTTCGGGAAACGAAACCGGTCCCCCGCCATGGAACCCTCCTCGCCGGAAAACGCCGATTATGCCGTCAGGCCTGCCGGTCCTCAATCAGCACCATCACGGCGCCGTTATTGGAGCCCCCGCCGACAAACGGGCGGCCGAGGCGGTCGCGCCGGACCGCGACGCCATTGCTCTCGATATGGCGAACGGCCCGGTCGAGGTCGGCGAAGGCAAGGACATGTCCGGCCATGCAGGGCGCCGGCGGCGGCGTTTCTCCGGGAAACAGGCCGGCGAAACCTTCCGGGGAGAGGACGGCATAACCGGCGGGGTCTGTGCCGAATGCGCGGAACCGGGCCGCGAGCGCGTCCGGCCGCTCGGAGACCAGCAGGCATTGCGCCAATGCGGACGCCCCGTTCGGATGGTCCATCAGCTCGGGCCGCCACAGCACGTCCGGCGTCTGGTGCTCGATGACGATGATGCGGCCAACCGGCCAGCGGGCGTCCCGGGAGAAGATATTGCGGAACCGCATTTCGCCCGCGGGCGTCGAACGGGCGCGCTGCAGCGGCGGGTCGAACCCCAGCGGCGCCATGCGCGGCCATGCTCCATCCGCCGATTCGCACCGGAAAGCGGCGATATGCAGGCCTTCATGGCGGGCCATGAAATGCGCCCAGGGGTTGAACCGGTCCGGATTCCGCAAGCCGATCAGCTCCAGATATCCCCGCCGCAGGATCGCGCAGCGATTGGCGGTCGCCCAGGGCTGCAGCCCCTCCCCGCCCGGCGCTGCGCCCTGCTGCGGCGTTTCCGGAGACAGGCGGAAGCCGAGCCGTTCCCAGGCGGCGGCGCCGGCGTCAAGATCGGCCCGCATATGGCCTGTGTGGTCGAGAGGAAAGGTCATCGCCGCTCACGGGAGCCTGACATCTGTCAGCGGCCGGCCCCAGTCTCTTGCGCGGGCGCGGACGCGCGGCATGTCCTCTTCCAGCATGAAGCCTTCTTCGACAAGTTTCCGCGCCGCCGCCTCGATGGCGCGCACATAGCCGCCCGCATCCCCGTACCGCTCCAGCAGGGAGGCGCGCGGGTCGCCCGTCGCCGCGCGCTCCTCCGGTGTTTCCGGGAAGGGGATATAGCTGCCGGAGAACTCATGCATCGCCCCGCCGGCGACGCCGCGCCGGCGGAGGTTCCAGCCGGCGAAGGTGCCGACCGGGGCGGCGATCATCGGCGCATGAACGCCGGCAATCTCGTTTCCGTCGGAATCGACGGACGGCACCAGCACCGGATAGCCTTCCTCCGCAAGGACTTCCGGCGGTTCGCGGTCCAGGAGTCCCTGCCCGGCGCGCGGGCCGAAATCGAGCGCCGGCATCACATTGGGCGATTGCGGCACCGCTGCGCCGGGAATGGCGGGGAATTGCCGCCGCCAGCTTTCATAGGGCACGAGCGTGCCGTCCGAGACGCGGGGATACCGGCTGGGCGGGGGCGGCGGCCCGCCGCGCGCCCAGCGGTCGAGCGCGTCAAGCATGGCCCGGAACAGCATCGAAGTCTGCGCGACATTCAGCCAGTTGCGGCATATGGCCCGCCGCGGGCGCGTCTGGTTCGGGTCGGCCGAATGCTGGGTTCCGGCCCAGTGGTAGATGCGCACCGTCTCCGGCTCGGCCAGGTCGCGCCCTTCACAATCGGTATGGACCAGGGAGCCGCGCCGCTGCCAGTACTCGGTCGCGGTTTGCGTGTGGATGATGAGCGGGTCGGTTTCGGGGCGCTTGAGAATCGCATCGCAGCCGCCGCCATGCGGGTCGGTGCAGGCGCTGTAGGCGAAGGGGAAACGGTCGGCGGGCGCGTAGTGGTCTTCATGCTGCTGACCGCCGGACACAACGGCATTGGCGAAGCGCTGGTTGAGCCATTTGCCGCCGGCGCCCGACACATGCGGCATCAATCCGTCGAAGACGCGCCGGCCGGCGGCGTCCGTGTTGAAACCCCTCCACACAAAATCCCGTATCGCCCTCCCCGTCTGGGACCGGCCATAGCCATATGCCTTGTCGATGCCTCCCAAAGGGTTGCCGACGCCTTCCTCAAAGCGCAGCCAGCTCACCAGATCGCGCACGGCGACATGTCCGAGGCCCATGACGAGAGGGTCGCGGCCTTCATAGACGAGTTCGTAGATCCAGCCGGGCCGAAACCCGTCCGGCATATGGATATGTCCGTCGGACGGCACGACGGCCCGCTCCGGGCCGAGGCCGTCAAGCCCGCCGCCGGCCTCGATACGCGCGAAAGACCAGGCATCCGGCGGCACCGGCCGGCGCGCGTCGCCGGCATAGGGCCGCATGGTCAGCCGCGCCCGCGTCGTATCGAGCGAGACGGCCGGATGCGAGCGGGTCGATCCGCGGCCGCTCAGCGGCAGGCTGGCCACGCCGGGTTCGTCGGTGATGAACTCGGTGCGCACCGGGCCGGTCACCGGCCGGTCGCCGCAGCGGGCAATCGGAAGATCAAGCAGCATCCGGCCCTCACCGGGCAGGAGGTCGCCCTGCCACGAGCCGAAGACGATGGTGTAGCCCCGCCGGAAAAGGAATCCGTTGCCGGCATGGGCCGCGGTCTCCGGGTCGTTGCTGTGCTCGGCGTCGCAGAAATACTGCAAGGCGCGCTTGTTTCCCCGATTGCCCCAATCGAACAACAGGCCGCGATTGCCGAGCGCCGGGTCCGCCGGCTGCAGGATGAACACATCGCCGCTGAAGGAGACCATTCCGTCTCCGTCCCTGGGCGCGAGTTCAATGTCGGTGACGCCCGCCTGGGAAGGCGCCAGCGGATCGACCCGATAATGCGCGCGCGCGGAAATGCGCTCATAAGCCCCGGTTTCTGCAAAGCGCTCACCGCCAGCAAAGACCCGCCTGTCGAGGATTTCCAGCCGAACGGAATTGGTCATCAGGACGCCCTTCTGTGCAGAGAAGAAGCTAGAATACCCGGCCAGTCCTGGAGGGCGAAACCATGTCCGCAACCGGATCCGTTGTGCTCATCGAGCAGCGGGGCGCCGTGCGCCATATCGTGCTCAACCGCCCGAAGGCGTTGAACGCCATCAATGACGCCCTGATATCGGCGCTCACCCGCGAGTTTCGCGCCGCCAACGGCGATGCGGGCACCCGCGCCGTCGTGTTCCGGGGGGCAGGCAGGGCATTCTGCTCCGGCGCTGACCTCAAGGCGCGCAAGCTGGCAGCGGACGAGGCTGAAGCACGGGCGCGGGCGCAGGCAATCCAGGATGTCACGCGCGCCATTGTCTATGGGGACGTTCCGGTCGTCGGCGCCGTTCACGGCTGGGCAGTCGGCGGCGGCTTCGAATGGGCGCTCAACTGCGACTTCCCGATCTGGGCGGAAACCGCCCGGGGCTTCTTCCCGGAAGTCTCCTGGGGCCTGTTCGTCACGGGCGGCGTTTCGGCCATCCTGCCGAATCTGATCGGGCTGCAGAAGACCAGGGAAATGCTGATGCTGGGAGAGCGCTATGATGCAGCGGCGCTTCACCGGCTCGGCATCGCCTGGCGGGTCGCGCCCGACGATGCGCTGCTCGACGAGGCCAATGCGGTGGCGGAGCGGCTCGCGGCGCTGCCGGTCCGGGCCGTGCGCGACATGAAACGCACGCTCAACCGGGCCGCCTATGGCGATGTCTCGCAGGCGATGGAACGGGAAGTGGATGCTGTCGTCCGCTCCTACAACGATCCCGAGACATTCCGGCGGATCGCCACCTTCAACGCCCGCTGAATTCGCTGTCCGGGTCGGTCAGTGTTTGCAGGCGAAGGCTGGCAGTATGCGCAAAGCGCGTAATGAGGGATTTGCGCCGCGCCGGATTGACCCGGCCTTCCTTCGGCTCGCGCAGTATTTCGGCGCCGAAACCGTCCGCGGCCAGCAGGCCGCAGTCTTGTGGAATCAACTGTTTGGGAAAGTCTTCCGGAACGGCGAAATAGAAGGCGTCGCAAAAGTCCAGATAGTCCCGCCATTTGAGATCGGCGCGGTAGTCGGCTTCGGACGATTTCACTTCGACGATCACGATCCGGCCGTCCCCGGCAATGCCGATGACATCCACCCGGCGGCGATTGCGCAGGGTGAATTCCGTCATGGTCCCGAAGCCGCCCCGGCGGAGGAACCGGCACACGCCGCGCGCCAGCACAAAGCCATTGTTCTTCATATGTTCATATTAGGCGCTCCTTGCCCGCCAGCGCAAGCCTGACGACCTTTTTCATGGCCGTCGGCAGGGCGTAGTCGTCCAGCGCGTCTATGGGCGCCCAGACGCACCCATCGGGCAAGGCGCCGCAGCTCCTGCCGGTGCGCACTTCCAGCTCCAGCACGAAATGGGTAAATCCGTGCCGGGCCACACTGTCCAGCGCGCGCCACTCGCCGGCAACGGGCGGAGCCTCCGGGGGAGGCCCCTGCTCCACCCAGGGGCCCGACGGCACTTCCATCATGCCGCCAAGCAGGCCCTTTTCCGGCCGGCGGCGCAGCAGCACCCGCCCGGCGCCGTCCTCGGTCCAGTAGGCGATCCCCCGCCTCACCGGCCGCTTCTTCTTCGGCGCTCTGGCCGGCAGGCTTTCCGCGATCCCCGCCGCCTTCGCCCGGCAGGCCGGCGACCACGGGCAGGCGCCGCAGCCCGGTTTGCGCGGCAGACATATGGTGGCGCCGAGGTCCATGACAGCCTGGGCGTAATCGCCCGGCCGTGTTTCCGGAGTAAGCCGGGCAGCCGCATTCCGGATTGGTTTCTTCGCGGCCGGCAATGGTGTTTCGATGCCGAACAGGCGCGCCATGACCCGTTCGACATTGCCGTCCACAACTGTCGCCTTGATGTCGAAGGCGATCGCGGCGATGGCGGCGGCCGAATAGACGCCGACTCCGGGCAACGCACGCAGCCCGGCTTCGCTGTCGGGGAAGCACCCGGCATGACGCTCCGCCACGACGCGCGCGGCGGCGTGCAGGTTTCGCGCCCGGGCGTAATAGCCGAGGCCCTGCCAGGCTTGCAGCACCTCATCCAGAGAGGCCGCCGCAAGCGCCCCGACATCCGGCCAACGCGCGATGAAGCGGAGGAAATACGGCCCGACGACAGCAGCGCCGGTCTGTTGCAGCATGATCTCGCTGAGCCATACCCGATAGGGTTCCGCGCGCTCCCCCGGGGGCGCACGCCAGGGCAGGTCCCTGCGATGGACGTCGTACCAAGCGAGCAGCGTTTCCGCGCTGGCCTCTGCTGCCATCCGTCTTGCCTCCGTTCCACGGAGCCGGCCCGCTTCGTCATACCGCAGGCATGGCCGCGGCTCACCCCTGCCATGCGGGTGGAGGCTGCGGCGAAGGCGGCCGCCCCGGCAGCGCAGCGTCATCCGGGCGCCTGTCCCGGCCATTGAGCTTTGCCTCTCTTCGGTCATGCTGGCGGCATGGCGAAGGGCATGAGAACCGGACGCAGGCGGGGCCGAACCGTCACCGCAGGCGCAGCGCTTGAACGGGGGCTGGCGCCTTTCGCCCGCAAGCACGGCTTTTCGCAGACACGCCTGCTGATGCGCTGGGAAGGCGTCGTCGGGGCGGACATTGCGGCCTGGACGCGCCCGTTGCGGCTGGTTCGCGGTGTCCTGCATCTTCGGGTCGCGTCGGCCTGGGCGCCCTATATCCAGCATCAGGCGCCGTCGATCCTGGAGCGTGTCAACCTCTTTCTGGGGCGCAAGGCGGTGACGCGCATTGCACTGAAGCAGGGCCTGGTTACGCCGCCGCCGGCCCCTCGCACCGCCGCATATCGCGCTCCCGAACCGGTCGCGGTTTCCGGGATATCCGATCCGGACCTGCGCAGCGCGCTTGCGCGCCTGGGCGGGGCCGTCCGTGCGCGGGAAAGCCGGGGCCGTTCGTAGTTCCGCAACATTGAAACGAAGACAGCGCCCGGCCGCGCCTCAAATTGAGACACTATTCTGCGTTGGGTAGCGTCTCAGTTTGCAACGAATGCCCGTGCTGGCGGGTTTTTTGGAAGGCGCCTCCGTGCCGCGCCGCTTGGATCGCCTCCCTTTCGTCACCCCGGCCGGAGCAAAGCGGAGAGCCGGGGGCCATCCTCCGCCGTTTCGGCCCTGCGGAAAGATCGGAGGCTGGGCCCCGGCTCAAGGCCGGGGCGACAGTAAGGGGGCCGGGGCGACAGTAAGGGCGTCCGGGGCGGCAACAGGGGGTTCGAGGCGGTGCCGGGGAGTTCGGAGCGGAGGGCTGGGCCTCTCAAGCCCCTGGCTGACTTTGCCAGAGGAACGCGGATGTCAAACTGAGACACAACCCGGCGTTGCAATGCCTTGTTTCTGCCCGAATCTCTCGATAGGATACCAAATCTTGTCCCCGGGGGTCATCAATGCGGAACATATTGATTATTGTGGCGGCGGTGGCGGCTGCGGTTCTCGTCAGCGCCGCATATCACTCATTCTTCACTTCGTCGAACGGCGGAGAGTTCGCAGCAAACCCGCTGCACAACGTTGCGGCTCACGCAGCCGATACGGTGTCGAACCCCGAAATCCGGCCTGAAGACCGTGTGCTGGGCGACGAGGGCGCCGGCGTTACGATCCTTGAATACTCGTCACTGACTTGCCCGCATTGCGCGCAGTTCCATGCCGAGGGCTACAGGCATCTCAAGAGCGCCTACATCGACACCGGCAAGGTCAGACTGGTGTTCCGCGACTTCCCGCTCGACGGTTTGGCTCTGCGCGCGGCGGCGCTGGCCGAGTGTGTGCCGGCCGAGCGGTATTTCCCGTTTCTTCAATTGCTCTTTGAAGGCCAGAAAAACTGGGCGCGCAGCGACGATCCGATCACGGATCTTGTGCGGTTGGGCAAGCTCGCAGGTCTGGACGAGGAGCGCGCCATGCAGTGTCTGCAAGACGAGGCGAAGCTGGAAAGCATAATTCAGGAAAGACTGACCGGCCAGCAAGACCACGAGATTGAGTCAACGCCGAGTTTCATCATTGACGGGCGCAAACATCCGGGGGTGCTGACGGCCGAGGATCTGGACCAGATTCTGGCCCCGCTGGTGAAGTGACTGACGTTCCCTGAACGGCAATCAAGCGACTCCGGCGGCCCAGAACAGGGCCAGCAGACAAGCGTGCAAGGCGCAGGCCGCGATGAACAGACGCAGCGCCATGCGGATGTCGTTCGTTGTCGCCCGGCTGCGGCCGCTTCCCATCCAGGCATCGTGAACGACTTTCCCGCCATAGCGCCGGGGGCCGGCTAGCGCGAGGCCGAGCACGCCCGCCATCGCCGCCTCGGGCCAACCGGCATTCGGCGACCGGTGGCGGTGTGCGTCATCGAGCACAGCGCGCCAGGCGCCGCCCGGACTTGTTCGCCGGAAGCAGAATGCGGCCCCCATAAGCAACAGGGCGGCAAGCCGGGCCGGCAGGAAACAGGCAATATCGTCGGCGCGCGCGGACCAGAAACCGAAGGCTGCATAACGCGCCGTGCGGTGCCCGATCATGCTGTCCAGCGTGTTGACCGCCTTGAAGGCGCACAGCCCCGGAAGGCCGAGAAGCAGGAACCAGAAAGCGGGCGCAACGACGCTGTCGGAGAAGTTCTCCGCCAGCGACTCGATCCCGGCGCGGGCGACACCGTGGGCGTCCAGGGAAGCGGGGTCGCGACCGGCGACATGGGACACCGCTTCGCGTCCCGTTTCGAGCCCGGTTTCTAGGCCGGCGGCGACCGCCGAGACATGGTCGTAAAGCCCGCGCTGCGCGATGAGCAGGAACGCGGCCAGCATCGTCGGCAACCAGCCCAGAAGGCTGAGGGCCCATCCTGCCGCGGCGGCCGTTCCCGCCACTGCCAACAAGGCCAGGCCTCCGCGCAGCCGCCGGTCCCGGGCGGAGCGTTCCGGACGGTTGAGGCGGGCGTCCAGCTGTTCGACCGCGCGGCCGATCAACACCACCGGATGGGGCGCGCGGCGGAACAGCGCCGGCATGTCGCCCAGCAAGGCGTCAAGCAACAAGGCAGCGAGCAAGACCGGGACGATGCTGGCGGATGCGTCTATCATGGCGGCAATTGTAGTCGATTTGAGAGACGTGATGCTCAGGACCGGAGTCATGATTTGCGGCCACGGCAGCCGGGATGCCGACGCCGTGCGCGAGTTCCTGGCGCTTGCCGAAGGATTGCGGCCCCGCCTGCCGGATTACGATCTGGAGACCGGCTTCCTGGAGTTTGCGCAGCCGGTGATCCGGGAGGGGCTGGAAGCCCTGGCCGCGCGCGGCAATCAGCGCATTCTCGCCGTGCCGGGTATGTTGTTCGCAGCCGGCCATGTGAAGAACGATGTGCCGTCGGAAATCAACGAGTTCGCCCGCGCGCATCCCGATATCGACATACGGCTCGGGCGCGACCTCGCCATCGACTCGAAACTTCTGCAGGCTTCCCGGATGCGTATCGAGAGCGTGCTCGATGCCGATGCCTCCCGCGCCGACACGCTGCTGATGGTCGTGGGACGGGGCACCAACGATCCCGACGCCAATTCCAATGTCAGCAAGGTCGCCCGCATGCTGTGGGAGGGCATGGGATTCGGCTGGGCCGAGACCTGCTATTCGGGCGTCGCCCATCCGCGTGTCGATGCCGGACTCGAACGCGCAGTCCGGCTTGGCTTCCGGCGAATCGTGGTCTTCCCCTATTTCCTGTTTACCGGCGTCCTGGTGCGCCGCATTTACGACCAGACCGACAAGGTGGCGGCAGCGCATCCGGGCGTATCCTTCGTCAAGGCGCCCTATCTCAACGACCATCCCCTGGTTCTCGACAGTTTCGCCGAGCGGGTCGGGGAGATACTGACGGGCAGCAATGCCATGAATTGCGCGCTCTGCAAATACCGCGAACAGATCGTGGGCCATGAACATGAGGTCGGCGCGCCGCAGGTGGGCCACCATCACCATGTGCGCGGCGACGCTCGTTCTCACTCTCACCACCACGGCCACGACCATCCCCACGGCCACCACCATCCCCACGGGCATCACCACTCCCACGACCAGTGATGCAGCCCTATCTGCGCGACCCGGCGGCGATCTACCGGCTCTCTTTCCGGATCGCCCGGCAGGAGACGGATTTCTCCGGCCTGCCGCCGCGCGCGGCGGGGCTTGCCTTGCGCCTCGTCCATGCCTGCGGCCGGCCGGAGGTCGTGCGCGATCTCGCGTTCAGCGAAGGGTGTGTCCCGCATGTGGAGGCCGCGCTGGCGGCGGGCGCGCCTGTCATTGCCGACACGCGCATGACGGCGGAGGGGATCATTGGCCGGAAGGCCGTCTGCGCGATCGACGACCCGGCGGTTGTCGAGGCGGCGCAGGGCGGCGGCCATACCCGCGCGATGGCCGCAATGGATGCGCTGGCAGAGCGTTTCGACGGCGCTGTCGTCGCGATCGGGAATGCCCCCACGGCCCTCTTTCGCCTGCTCGAACTCGTTGCGGCGGGCAGGCCGCGGCCATTGGCGGTGCTCGGGTTTCCGGTGGGGTTCGTCGGTGCGGCGGAGTCGAAGACAGCGCTCGTCGAGAGCGGCTTGCCGCACATTACCCTGCGGGGCCGGTTCGGCGGCAGCGCCCTGGCTGCGGCCGCTGTCAACGCGCTGCTCTATCCATCGGAAACCGCGCCGTGACGCCCTGGCTCACCGTGCTCGGAATCGGCGAGGACGGTCTCTCCCCGGCAGGCCGCGCCATCGTCGAAAGTGCGGAGTTTCTGGTCGGCGGCGAGCGCCATCTGGCGCTCGCGGGCGAAAGCGCGGGCGAGCGGCTGACCTGGCAAAGGCCGTTATCGGCGACTCTCGACGCCATTCTGGCGCGGCGCCCGAGACCGACGGTGGTGCTGGCGACCGGGGATCCGATGTGGTTCGGCATCGGCGCGGCATTGGCGCGGCGCGTGCCGGCGCGGGAAATGCGCATCCTGCCGGTTGCAGGGGCCTTCTCGCTGGCGGCGGCCTGTCTGGCATGGCCGCTGGAGAGCACGGCGGCGCTGTCGCTGCATGGCAGGCCCCTGGGGCTGTTGGCGCTGCATGTCGCCCCCGGCGCGCGGCTGCTTGTGCTGTCGCATGACCGCCGCACGCCGGCGCGCGCAGCGGCGTGGCTCACCGAACACGGCTATGGCGCAAGCCGCATGACGGCGCTTGCGCATATGGGAGGCCCGCTCGAGGCGCGCCTGCAGGGGCGGGCGGATTGCTGGACCGGAGAGATCGCGGACTTCAACACGCTGGCTATCGAATGCGCCGCCGGGGCCGGGGCGCGCATCTTCTCCCGCGCTCCCGGCCTGCCGGACAGCCTCTTCGAGCATGACGGGATGCTGACCCGCAGGCATGTCCGCGCCGCGACGCTCGCCTTGCTGGCGCCCACTGCGGGCGCCCGGCTCTGGGACATCGGCGCCGGGTCGGGAGCCGTCTCCATCGAATGGATGCGGGCCGGGGGCAAGGCGCATGCCGTAGAGGCCGACGCGGCCCGCCGCGCAGCGATCGCGCGCAATGCCGAGGCGCTTGGCGCTCCGAGTCTCGAGATCCAAGCCGGCGAGGCGCCGCAGGCGCTGGAGGGGCTGCCGCCGCCGGATGCGGTGTTCATCGGCGGCGGCCTCGGCGCCGAAGGGGTCCTGGAGGCGGCATGGGCGGCGCTGGGGCCGGGCGGACGCATCGTCGCCAATGCGGTCACCCTGGAGGGCGAGGCCCGGCTGGTCCGGGCTCGGTCGGAGCTGGGCGGCGACCTCTACCGCCTCTCGGTGGAGAAGGCGGAGCCGATCGGGCGCTTCAGCGGTTTCCGGCCTGCCATGACGGTCACGCAATGGGCTGCCAGCAAGCCTTGGCGGTCCGGCCCGTGAGCGGCTGGATTCGAGGGGTCGGCGTCGGCCCCGGCGACCCCGAACTGCTGACATTGAAGGGCTTGCGCGTTGTTCGGGAAGCCCAGGTGCTTGCCTTCCCGGCGCCGCTGGAAGGAGACAGCTTCGCCCGATCGGTCGTTGCCCCCCATCTCGACGGCGCCGCCAGAATCGAGATGCCCATCCGGATGCCGATGCTGGCGGCGCGTTTCCCGGCGGAGGCGGTCTATGACGCCGCTGCATCCGGCATCGCCGCACATGCCGCAGCGGGGCGGGGCGTCGCCGTGCTCTGCCAGGGCGACCCGTTCCTCTACGGCTCCTTCCTGTATCTGTTCGCCCGGCTGGCGGCGGATTGGCCGGTGGAAGTGATACCGGGCGTTTCTTCGCTGACGGCTTGCGCAGCGGCAGCCGGCGCGCCCCTCGCCGCGCGCAATGATGTGCTGTCGGTGCTGCCGGCTCCGCTTGCCGACGCGGAGCTGCGGGACCGGCTGGCGCGTTGCGAAGCGGCGGTGTTCGTCAAGGTCGGGCGCCATTTCGCGCGCGTCAGGGCGCTGCTGGCGCATCTCGGCCTCGCGGACCATGCCCGGCTGGTTGTCCATGCCGGCCTTCCGGACCAGCGCGTGCTCCGGCTCGACCGGGTCGATCCGGCGGACGTGCCCTATTTCTCCACGATATTGCTTCACAAACGGGGCGAGGCGTGGCGATGACGGCCGCCGTCGTGCTGGGCGCGCGCGGCGCGGCGCTCGCCGAACGACTCGGTTTCGACACCCTGCCCCTGGAAGCGATCGAGGACCGGTTCCGGGCCGGAGAGCCGATCGTCGCCATCATGGCCGCCGGAATCGTGATTCGCCGACTGGCTCCCTTGCTGGCCGACAAGCGGAGCGAGCCGCCGGTCGTCGCCGTGGCCGAGGACGGCAGCGCCGTTGTGCCGCTGCTCGGCGGGCATCGAGGCGCCAATCGTCTTGCCCGCCGGGTCGCCCGGCGTCTCGGCGTGCAGGCCGCCATCACCACGGCCAGCGATGTGCTGTTCGGCGTGGCGCTGGACGATCCGCCGCCCGGCTGGTCGCTCGCCAACCCGGAGATGGCAAAGCCTGTCATGGCGGCATTGATCGCCGGCGACGGCGTGCGGCTTGAGGTCGAAGCGGGCGATGCCGGGTGGCTCGCGCCGCTCCCGTGGTCGCTCGAGGGGCGGTTGGCCGTGCGCGTTTCAGACCGCGCCGCCGCGCCCGTCGAGGGCGAGCTGCTCTTGCATCCGCCGAGCCTTGTCCTTGGCGTCGGGCTGGAGCGCAATGCGCCGGCCCACCTTCTGCTCGACCATGTCGCGAAAACGCTTGAGGGCGAAGGGCTGGCCCGCGCCTCGCTCGCCGCTGCAGCGACCCTCGATCTCAAGGCGGACGAACCAGCCGTTGCAGCGCTGGGCCTACCGCTGCACGTTTTTGCGGCGGAGGCGCTCGACCGGATCATGGTTCCCAATCCGTCTTCGATCGTCGCGGCGTCTGTCGGCACGGCAAGCGTTGCGGAAGCGGCCGCGCTCGCCGCCGCCGGGGAGGGCGCGAGGCTTGCGGTGCCCAAACGGATCGGTGCGCGCGTCACGTGCGCTGTCGCCCGAATTGCGCCGCCGGGAGGCCGGTTGACCGTCGCCGGCATCGGCCCCGGCGCTCCGGCCACGCGCACGGCCGAGGCCGAGGCCGCCATTGCCGCTGCAACCGACATTGTGGGTTACGGCCTGTATCTCGACCTGGTTGCGGACCTCACCGGCACGAAACGCCGTCATCCCTGGCCGATCGGGACGGAGAGAGAGCGTGTCGATCAGGCGCTCGGCCTGGCCCGGCAGGGCTGGGAAGTGGTGCTCCTCGCCTCTGGCGACCCCGGAATCTACGCCCTCGCCGGCCTCGCGCTCGAACGCAGTGAAGGCGCCGTTCCGGTAAGGGTGCTGCCGGGGGTCTCTGCGATGCAGCTTGCGAGTGCACGGGCGGGCGCGCCGCTGGGCCATGACTTCTCAGTTATTTCGCTCTCCGACCTGCTGACGCCGCTTGCGGTCATTCGCGCCCGCGTCGAAGCGGCCGCCGCCGCGGATTTCGTCATCGCCTTCTACAATCCGGCCTCGAGGGACCGCCGCCAGCCCCTGGAGGACGCGCTCGCAATCCTTGCTGCGCACCGGACGCCGGACACACCCGTTGTGCGCGCCCGCAATCTGGGCCGTGCGGATGAGCAGGTCGCTGTCGAAACACTCGCGAGCCTTGACCGGGATGCAGTGGACATGATGACCGTGCTGATCGTCGGCAGCAGCCGGACGACCGCGGCCGCCGGCAGGGTCTTCACGCCCAGGGGATATCCGTCGTGACCGTGCATTTCATCGGCGCGGGCCCCGGCGCGCCCGATCTCATTACAGTGCGAGGGTTGGCATTGATCCGCAGCGCGCCGGTGGTGCTTTACGCCGGCTCGCTGGTGCCGGAAGAAGTGATTGCCGAGGCGCGCGCCGACGCGCGGGTGCTGGACACGGCCGCCATGACGCTTGACGAGATCGAGGCGGAGTTCATTGCCGCCGACGCTGCGGGCAAGGATGTGGCGCGCGTGCATTCCGGCGATCCGTCGCTTTACGGCGCAATCGCCGAGCAGATGCGCCGGCTCGAACGGCGGAAGATCGCCTATACGATCACGCCGGGCGTGCCCGCCTTCGCCGCCGCCGCAGCCGCGCTCGGCGTCGAGCTGACCGTGCCCGGCCTCGTCCAGACGGTGACGCTCACCCGGACGGCGGTGCGGGCAAGCGCGATGCCTGCGGGAGAGGAACTCGCCGCCCAGGCAAGAAGCGGCGGCACGCTGGCGATTCACCTGTCGACGGCCAATCTTGCCAATGTCGTCCGCGTGCTCACGCCGGTGCTGGGCGAGGAGTGCCCCGCAGCGGTTGTCTATCGCGCGAGCCAGCCGGACCAGAGAATCGTGACCGGCACGCTGTCCACGATCCGCAGCCGCGTGAAGGCGGCGGGCTTCACCCGGACCGCGCTGATCCTGGTCGGCCGCGCGCTGGCGGCGGGAGAGTTTCAGGAGAGCCGTCTCTACGATCCCGCGCATCACCACACATCGCGGCCGCCGCGGCGATAATCCGGCGCGTCTCGGACCACAGCCGGTATTCCTCAAGACTGTCCAGCGGCGCCCAGCGCGCTTCTGCGGCGTCGTCGCCGGCGACCGGTTCGCCGGAGACCCATTCGGCTGCAAAGTCCACCAGCGTGTAATGCGAGATCGCCGCCCCTGTTTCGTCGCGGCGGATACCGTCCACGACATCGACCAGGCCGATCAGCTTGATCTCGACGCCGGCCTCCTCCCGAATCTCGCGACATGCGGTCTCGCGCACCGTCTCGCCGAGTTCCTGCTTGCCGCCGGGAATGCTCCACTCGTTCCGCCGCGGCGGCCGGCCCCGCCGCACAAGCAGCACATCACCGCCGCGCAGCACCACCACGCCGACCCCTACAACCGGTCTGCCAGCGCCGATCATCCCCCGCGCCTCCCGAACGTCAGGCCATATACTGGCCGCCGTTCACCGAGACTGTCGAGCCGGTGACGAAGCAGGCGTCGTCCGCCACCAGGAAACGGACCACGTGGCAAATCTCCCTCGGGTCTCCGAAACGCCCTACCGGGATCTTGCTCTTGATCGCTTCCTGCACGCGCTCGGGCACCGCCCGGACCATCTCGGTATCCACATAGCCGGGGCAAATCGCATTCACGGTGATGCCCTTCGGGGCGTTCTCCAGTGCAAGCGCCTTGGTGAAGCCGAGTATGCCGGCCTTCGCGGCGGCATAGTTGGTCTGTCCGATCTGGCCGGTCTGGCCGTTGACGGAGGAGACATTGACGATGCGGCCGAAGCCCCGGTCCCGCATCTTGGTGATAACCGCGCGGCACATGTTGAAGCAGGAGGTCAGGTTGGTCTCGATCACTTCATGCCACGCTTCCTGGGGCATACGGTGCAGGAAGACATCATGGGTGATGCCGGCATTGTTGATGAGGATATCGACCGGCCCGTGGGCTTCCTCGATCTCATGCACGGCCCGGTCGCAAGCCTCGTAGTCGGCGACATCGAACTGCATGATGTCGATGCCCGTTTCCTCGCGGAAACTCTGCGCCCGCTCCACATTGCGGTGGAAACTGGCGATCACGTCGTAGCCGTCCGCCTTCATGCCTCGGGAGATTTCAGCGCCGATCCCTCTGGTGCCGCCGGTAATCAGAGCAGTTCTTGGCATCGCATCGGTTCCTGTATTTGTGCAACGCACAAAAGATGACATTGCATTGCTGCAATGCAACATAATCTCCGGTGCTGTGGCATTATGTCATGGCAAGCCGTTCATCCAGTTGAGCAATGGGCGCCAGACGCGGCGGGCGGCGGTTGCAGACGCCATCAGCCCGATATGACCCAGGCGGGGCCGGCGCACTATCGCGTTTGGCAGGGCGCGGCCCAGCGCAAGCGCCGAAGCAGGCGGCACGATGCGGTCGCCGGTCGGCACGACGACCCAGGTCGAGAGCCGGACGGCGTCCGGCCGCACCGGCCTGCCGGCAATGCGCCAGGTTCCCCGCATGGTGTCGTTGCGGCCGTACCATCCGGTGAAGCACTCCCGCGCCACGGGGGCTGCAAGCGGCACGCCGTCATTCACCCAGTCTTCCAGCTCGACAAAGGCCCGCTCCGCTTCGGACCCTGGCGCCAGCTTCCCGAAAGCCAGGAACTTCCGGGGCGTCAACATGGGATCGAGTGCGTAAAAGCAACTCTGGAGCGCATCGACCGGCATCTCTCCGGCCCCGGCGAACATGTCGGCGAGTGCTGCGCCGGCGAATGCGAACCGCCGCGCTTCCACCCCGCCTGCTCCGTGGAAATCCCAGGGCGCCGCCAGAAGCGCCAGGCCGGAAAGCCGCGCCTCTGCCCGCGCAGCCATCGCAAGCGCCAGCAATCCGCCCATGCAATACCCGATGACGACGGGCGGGCGGTCCGCAAAACGCGCTGCATCGCGCGCGAAAGGCTCCAGGACGTTACGGATGTAGTCCGTGCAGTCGAATTGCCGTTCCCGGCTGCCGGGAGAACCCCAATCGACAATCAGGACGCGCCAGCCCCGCGCGGCGAGCCAGCGGGCGAAACTGCGCCGTCCCGCCAGGTCGCAGACATGGTAACGATTGACCAGGGACGGCACGATCAGCGCAGTGCGCGCGCCTTCGCCGTGGCAGATCAGCCGTGCGGCCCCGCGGCGGGCAACCACCGGCTCCGGCCCTGCCTCTCGTCGAGAGGGATGCGCGCGATAGCGGGCAACCGCAGCCTCGAAATCCTGCAAACGGCGCATGGCCGCTCGCGCGACGGCCTCCGGCGCAGCGGCCAGGCTGGAGACCTCGTCGGCCAGACAGCGATGCCACAAGAGGCGGCTAGAGGGACCCGCCATTGCGGCCGCCGCCGCGCTGCCCCAGACCGCCGCCGCCGTCGCCATGTGGAGGGCCAGCGGCCTCGGCCCGATCCGTTCGCTCGCCGGCATCATCCGGAACCGGCGGGAGCAGAAAGCCCGTATTCTCGCGCCACCACGCCAGCATGTTTCTCTCCCACAGATCGAGGAATCGGTCCGCCTGTTTGCTTTCGGGGTCTTGACTCATCGGGTTTGAATTTTAGTTTATAATTGCTGGCATATGCTCGCTGTAATTCGATAGCGGATTTTGATTGGATCGAGACCGCCATGATGCCTTCCCGCCCAGGCCGCATTCGAACTGCCCTGTTCGTGGATTTCGACAATGTATTCCGCAGTCTGGAAGCCGTCGATCCACGCGCCGCCAAGCGATTTGCCGAACAGCCGGGGCGCTGGATGCACTGGCTGGAGCGCGGCTACCATACCACAGGCGGCGCAAGGGAGGGGCGCACAAGCCGCGCACTGCTGATGCGCAAGTGTTACCTCAATCCCGCCGCATTTTCCCGATACCGCGGGTTTTTCTCGAGAAGCGCCTTTTCGGTCATCGACTGCCCGCCGCTGACAGGAGAGGGCAAGAGCGGCAGCGATATCTGCATGGCAATCGACATCGTTGAGTCGCTGAATCACGCGACGCCGTTCGACGAATTCATCATCCTGTCGGCAGAGGCCGACTATACCCCGGTATTGCTGCGCCTGCGCGCCCATGACAGGCGCACGGCCATACTCGCCAATGCTGTTGCCGCGCCGGCATTGACCGCCTCATGCAGCTATACGATCGACCAGACAGTCTTCATCGAGAGCGCACTCGGAGACGCAGCGGGCGGCGGGCCGTCCGCATCGGACCGACCGGAGGCGCCGCGGCCGGCGCCGCCGCGCAGCTTTACGCCGCGGCCCTCCCCGACAGGGGACTATGCGGTGCTCCCGGAAGTCGCTTCCGTCTTGCATGAATCAATCGCGCAGGACGGGCCGATTCCAGCGGCCGAACTGCCGCATTTCTTCTTCCGTTTCGCCAATTTCCGCAATAGCGACTGGTTCGGTTTCCGGTCGCTGCGCCGGCTGGCGGAAGCATTGACGACGGTGGACCCCGAGCTGGAATGCGGCGAGCCCGGCGAAGAGTGGCAAATGTCGCTGCGAGAAGCCCCGCCGAAGACGGCTGTGTCTTCGGACGCATCGGGTTTCGACTTGCCGCCGGAATCGACGGGCAACAGCGAAGGTCTGTCCGCCCTCATAGAGACGGTTCATCACCTGATCGGGGTTCCGGCGCTGGACCCCGACGGTTTCGACCTTCTCTTCGAGCATATGGCCAAACTCTTCGACGAAGGCGTCACCGACCGGGCCGTCATGTCGAAACTGCTCCAGGAAAGGGCCGGCGACGAGGGCGTCCCGCTCCCGCGGGATGCGGCGGAGTTCGTCACGGCCGGGCTTTGGCAGTCCGGCTTCGATGTCGGTTCCGATGCTTCGGACCCCGATGTCGTGGCAAAGGCGTTCCGGGACTATGTTGTCATCCGTTGCGAGCAGGCCCAGCGCCCGTTGACAGCCGAGGAATTGGCGCTGGTCGATGAGTGGCTGGTGGGGACATAGCCGGCGCTCATGCTATGCTGCACCGCAACTGCAACCCTTTGAGGCGGTGCTGTGATGGCTGCGAGCAAGGATGAAGCGCCGGTCCGCATCCGCAAATATGCAAACCGGCGTCTCTATAACACCGCTTCCAGCAGTTATGTCACCCTGGCGGATCTGGCCCAGCTGGTTCGCGACGGGGTGGATTTCGTCGTCGAGGACGCCAAGAGCGGCGAGGATCTGACGCGGGCCATTCTCACGCAGATCATCGTCGATGAGGAACAGAACGGCGCCAATCTGTTGCCGGTTTCTCTTCTGAGGCGAATCATCTCGATGTACAGGGACAATATGGGCTGGATGCTGCCCGCTTATCTCGATCAGTCGATGGACTGGTTCGCCGCCAATCAGGAGAAGATGCGCCGGGAAGTCGAAAACGTCTATGGAGCCGGCTTCTCACTGGGCGCTCTGGACGATATCGGCAAGCGCAATATGGTGCTGTTTGAGCAGGCCGTGCAGCTCTGGAATCCGTTCATGGCTCCGAAGCCGGGGCCCGAAAAGCAAACTCCCGACGCCGGGAGCGAATTGCAGGCCATGCGCGACGAAGTCGCCCGGATGCAGCGGCGTCTCGATGCGCTGGCAAGGGCGCGGGATGAATAGCCTCCCGGAAGGGAGCCGTCACGGACCGCCATAGAGCCAGGCCATGCCTTCTCGCAATTCGGCGCCCGACAACACCTGGTTGCGCAGCTCGCGGCGCACGCCTTCTGCGTGGTAGATCTCGCCCATCAGCCGCGCCGTAAGCTGCACCCGGGCGGTGCGCAGATAGCGCGCCTGCGCATAGGACCGGAACGCCCGTTCGACATCGCTGTCGGCAGCGAGCGCGTCCGCGAGCGCAACCGCATCCTCGACCGCCATGCAGGCGCCCTGGGCCAGATATTGCAGCATCGGGTGGGCCGCATCGCCGAGCAGGCAGACGCGCCCGCGCGACCAGTCGGCAACCGGCTCGCGGTCGCACAGCACCCACATGCGCCAGGTCTCGATCTTTTCCAGCAGCGCCATCGGCCGGGCCGAGACGCCGGCGAACCGCTCCATCAGTTCGTCCCGGTCGCCCTCGCTGTCCCAGCCCTCGACATACCGGTCGGAATGGAACACCGCCACAAGATTGAACAGCGTCGAGCGCCGCAACGGATAGTGGACCAGATGATTGCGCGGCCCGGCCCATAGCGCCGCCGCATTCCAGCGCATCTCTGCCGGCACGTCCTCGATCGGCAGCACCGCCCGGTAGGCAATGTGCCCCGAGACCCTGGGCGGGCCGTCGCCGACGACATATTGGCGCACCGTTGACCAGAGGCCGTCCGCCCCGACAAGAAAGGCTCCTTCGCGCCGGCCGCCGCCGGCCAGGCCGGCGCGGACACGGTTTCCGGTATCCTCCACCGAGACGACCGGCGCGCCGGTTTCGAATGTCACCAGCCCCGCCGCCTCGCAGGCTGTGAACAATGTGCGGTGAAAGTCGGCCCGGTGCGTCACGGCATAGGGCGCCTTGAACCGGTCGCGGAATGTCTGGCCCAGATCGCCGGTCACGACGGTTTCGCCGGTAAGGGCGTCCATCATCGACAAGCGATCGACAAAGACCGCGTCGCGCGAGATGGCTTCGGTGACGCCCAGCCGGTCGAACATGCGAAAGACGTTCGGCCCGAGCTGAATGCCGGCGCCGATCTCGCCAAAGGCCGGCGCCTGCTCCAGCACATGGCTGGCGATGCCGCGGCGGGCCAGGGCCAGGGCCGCCGCCAGGCCGCCCAGGCCGCCGCCGACGATCAACGCCGTCACAGCAAGGCCGCCCAGCGGTCGAGCAGCGGCAGCACCGCATCGGCGCCCGCGCTCGGCAGGTTGAAGATCACGCGCTCAGCGCCCGCCTCCTGCCATGCCTCCAGTTCCGCCGGGTCATCCCGGACCCCGAAGACGCTGATCGGCACGGAGCGTCCGGCTTCCGCCTCCATGGCGCGGAACGCCGGCAGCTTGTCCAGCAGGTGGTAAGTCGGGCGGTAGGCGTGGGGCGCCCAGCCGTCGCCCCATTCGAGCGCACGGCGCGCGCCGTAAGGAAACTCGCCGCCCACCAGCACCGGCGGCCCGCCCGCCTGCGCGGGTTTCGGCCGGGAGCGCATCGGCGGGAAGGAAACATGCCGCCCGGAAAAGGCTGCTTCCTCCTCCGTCCAGACGGCCCGGATTGCCGCCAGGCGCTCGCGCAATATGGAGAAGCGGTCTTCGAACGCCGTGCCGTGGTCCGCCATTTCTTCCCGGTTCCAGCCTCCGCCGACGCCGAACAGGAAGCGGCCGCCTGACAGCGCGTCCAGGCTCGCGGTCTCCTTGGCGAGCTGGATCGGGTCGCGTTGGGCGGCGAGGCAAATTCCGGTTGCGAGGCGGAGGCGTTCGGTCACGGCGGCGGCCATCGACAAGGTGACGAAGGGGTCTGCCACATCGACATATTTTTCCGGCAGCGGCCCGCCCTGCGGCCAGGGCGAGGCGCGCTCGACCGGGATATGCGAATGCTCCGGCGCCCAGAACGACTCGAAGCCGCGCTCTTCCAGCGCCCGCGCCAGCGCCGCCGGGTGCATCGAATAGTCGGTGACGAACATCGCAGCGCCAAACAGCATGTGCCGCGTCTCCCTGGCTTTCCGCTACGGAAACAATCGTTTATCGAGCATGGCGTGCACGCCCTGCTGCTGATTGACGAGCTGGGTGATCCGCAGGTCGCAAGCGAGACTGCACAACATGTAAGCGTCCTCGCGCGACAGGTTCGAGCGTGAACAGATGAAGGCGATCATCCGCCTGAGCGCAGTGCGGGCCGCCCTGTCGAGCGAAGCGTCGAAGGCAAACTGGATCCAGCGGTCCGCCGTTTCGGCCATTGGCGCCTGCAGCGCCATGTCCTTCCTCACGGTCAGTCGAAACCGCCCCGTGAGCGCCGTTTCAACCGCAGTCAGGCAAACTTCCCCGTCTCCCTGCACGGCATGGCCGTCGCCGCAGGAGAACAAGGCGCCCCCGGCGAACACCGGCAGATACAGAACGGCGCCGGCCGTCAACTCCTTGCAGTCAATATTGCCGCCGAAGGCGCGCGGCTGAATGGTGCTGACCGTGCCCCAATGCGCCGGCGGCGCTGTGCCCATCACACCAAAGAAGGGGCGGCAGGCGAGCGTCGCGCCCCAGGGCATTTCCGCCATGCCGGTTTCCCGGTTCAGCGGGATGGTGACCATGCGTCCTTCGGGAAAGTCGTCGGGCAGGGCGCCGCCGAGGGGCCGGATGGCATTCCAGCCCCAGTCCGTGCCGAGCCGCGCTTCCAGGATATCAACCTGGAGCACATCGCCGGGCGCGGCCCCGGCAATGGCGACCGGCCCGGTAAGGATATGCCCGGACCCGAGCGGCCGCGGCGTCTCGGCATGAATGCGGCGCAATGCGTCCGGAATCTCGAAATCCCCGTCCGGCAGGGCGTCCGGGCCGCCGGATACGGTCTCCACCTCGATTTCCGCACCGCTTTCGACGGTGAGCGCCGGCTTGAGCCGGGCGTCGAAGAAACCCCAATGGACGGTATCTGGCGCGGCGGGCAATCGAAGGGTCATCGGGTTCGGATCCGGAAATTAGGTCGGGAACATACTGCACCGGGCCGCGGGGAGATTGCCAGCTTGCCGCGCCGGCAATCACAGCCGCGCGGGCCTGCCTTGCGAATGCGGGCGCCCGGCGCCCTGCGTCTTCAATCCGTCTTGACCCGGCCGCATTGTCGGGCCAACACTTGCGCCAGGAACTCTAGGAGGAAGCGTTCCCATGCCTACCGTCAACATGAATGTTAATGGCGAAGCCGTCTCCGGCGAAGTCGAGGCGCGCACGCTGCTGGTGCAATTCCTGCGCGAGCGCTTGCGCCTGACCGGCACGCATGTCGGCTGCGACACCAGCCAGTGCGGCGCCTGCGTGGTCCATGTGAACGGCGTCTCGGCGAAGAGCTGCACCATGCTGGCGGTGCAGTGCGAGGGCGCCGATGTCACCACCATCGAGGGCCTTGCCGACGGCGATACGCTGCATCCGATGCAGGAAGCGTTCCGGGACAATCACGGCCTGCAATGCGGCTTCTGCACACCCGGCATGATTATGAGCGCGCTCGATCTCGCCAACCGCAACAGCGCGCCGAGCGAGCAGGAAGTGCGCGAGTGGCTGGAGGGCAATATCTGCCGCTGCACCGGCTACCACAATATCGTGAAATCGATCATGGCCGGCGCGCGCGCCATGGCCGCTCGATAAGGAGGCAAGCCCATGCCCAAGGACGGGATCGGCGCATCCGTCAAGCGCAAGGAAGACTACCGCTTCGTCACCGGCCAGGGTGCATACACCGACGACCTCGACAGGCCGGGGCAGCTTTACGCCGTTTTCGTGCGCTCCCCGCACGCCCATGCGCGCATCGCCTCTGTGGATGTGGCGGCGGCCGCGGCCATGCCGGGCGTCGTCAGGATATTGACCGGCGCCGACTACGCTGCCGAAGGCCTTGGCGGCCTGCCCTGCGGCTGGCAGGTCGTGGGCAAGGACGGCCCCATGGTGGAGCCGGCTCATCCGCCCTTGGCGGCCGACCGGGTGCGCCATGTCGGCGACCAGGTGGCGGTGGTTATCGCAAAGAGCGCGGCCGAGGCCCGCGACGCGGCCGAGGCGGTGGCCGTGGAGTATGAAGCGCTGTCCGCGGCGGCCTCCATCGAGGCCGCGATGGCGGACGGCGCGCCGCAGGTCCATGACGAGGCGCCCGGCAATCTCTGCTACGACTGGGAAATCGGCGACAAGGGCGACGTCGAGTCCGCCTTTGCGGATGCGCATCATGTGACGCGCATTGAGCTGGTGAACAACCGGCTGGTGCCGAATGCCATGGAGCCGCGTGCGGCCGTCGCCGAATATGACCGGGCGACGCGCGAATACACGCTCTACACCACAAGCCAGAACCCGCATGTCATCCGCCTGCTGATGGGCGCCTTTGTGCTCCAGCTTCCGGAACACAGGCTGCGCGTTGTCGCGCCCGATGTCGGCGGCGGCTTCGGCTCCAAGATCTTCCACTATGCGGAGGAAGCGATCCTCACCTGGGCTTCCGGCAAGGTCGGGCGGCCGATCAAGTGGACAGCCGAGCGTTCCGAGAGCTTCGTCACCGATGCGCATGGACGCGACCATGTCACCGTGGCGGAACTCGCCATGGACAAGGACGGGCGTTTCCTCGGCCTCAAGGTCGAGACCAAGGCCAATATGGGGGCCTATCTTTCCACATTCGCGCCCTGCGTGCCGACCTATCTCTACGCGACGCTGCTGGCCGGCCAATACACCACACCGAAGATCTGGTGCGGGGTGCAGGCGGTCTTCACGCACACCGTGCCGGTGGACGCCTATCGCGGCGCCGGGCGGCCGGAAGCGACTTTCGTCGTCGAGCGGATCGTCGAGACCGCGGCGCAGGAAATGGGCATCGACCCGGCGGAGCTGCGCCGGCGCAATTTCGTGCCCGCCGACGCCTTCCCCTATCAGACGCCGGTGGCGCTGGTCTATGACAGCGGCGACTATGAAGGCACGCTCGCAGCCGCGCTGGCAGCCGCCGATTACGACGGTTTCGCGGCCCGCCGGGCGGAGGCGGAGGCGCGCGGCAAACTGCGCGGCATCGGCCTTTCGGCCTATATCGAGGCTTGCGGCATCGCGCCGTCGGCGGTGGTCGGGTCGCTTGGCGCGCGCGCCGGGCTTTATGAGTGCGGCGAGGTCCGGGTGCATCCGACCGGATCGGTCACCTTCTTCACCGGCACCCATTCGCACGGCCAGGGCCACGAGACCACCTTTGCGCAGATTATCGCCGACAGGCTGGGGGTGGACATCGATGCGGTCGAGGTCGTGCATGGCGATACCTCGAAGATTCCTTTTGGCATGGGCACTTACGGGTCACGGTCGCTCGCCGTGGGCGGTTCGGCGCTCGCCCGGGCGCTGGACAAGGTGGAGGCCAAGGCCAAGCGCATCGCCGCGCATCTGATGGAGGCCTCGGAGGCCGATATCGAATTTGCGGACGGCCAGTTCTCCGTGGCCGGCACCGACAAGTCGGTGGGCTTCGGCGATGTCGCGCTCACCGCCTATGTGCCGCACAACTACCCGATCGACGAACTGGAGCCGGGGCTGGACGAAACGGCCTTTTACGACCCCGCCAATTTCACCTTCCCTGCCGGCTGCCATGTCTGCGAGGTCGAGATCGACCCCGAGACCGGCGCGGTGGAGATCGCGGGCTTCGCCGCATCGGACGATTTCGGCAATGTCGTCAATCCGATGATCGTCGAGGGGCAGGTGCATGGCGGCATCGTCCAGGGCGTCGGCCAGGCGCTGCTGGAAGGCTGTGTCTATGACAGCGACGGCCAGATGGCGACGGGCTCCTACATGGATTACACCATGCCCCGCGCCGACGATGTGCCGTCCTTCTCGGTTTCGACGCAGACCACGCCCTGCCCGCACAACCCGCTCGGGGTGAAAGGTTGCGGCGAGGCCGGCGCCATCGCTGCGCCGGCGGCCGTGATGAACGCTGTGCATGATGCGCTGCGCTCGCGCGGCGTTGCACGGATCGACATGCCGGCGACCCCGGCCCGTATCTGGCAGGCGTTGAACGCCGCCTGAGCCCAAGGAGTCTCCTCCCCATGCACGATTTCACCTACCGCGCAGCGAGTTCGGTCGCGGATGCTGCTGCGAAGATTGCCGCCGGAGACGACGCGGTGCTGATGGCCGGCGGCATGACTCTGCTGCCGACCCTGAAGCAGCGCCTCGCCCAGCCCTCCGATGTTGTCGATCTCGGCAATATCGCCAGCCTTCGGGGTATCGAGGTGTCTGACGGCGCCGTCGTGGTCGGCGCCATGACGGTCCACGATGCTGTCGCCGGCTCATCGGACGTCGCGGCGGCTATTCCGGCCCTGGCGGCGCTCGCCGGGCATATCGGCGATCCGCAGGTCCGCAATCGCGGCACCATCGGCGGCTCCATCTCCAATAACGACCCGGCGGCCGACTATCCGGCGGGTCTGGTCGGCCTCGGCGCAACGGTCTGCACCGACCGGCGGGAAATCGCGGCCGACGACTTCTTCACCGGCATGTTCGAGACCGCTCTGGAGGACGGCGAGATCGTCACATCCGTGCGCTTCCCGGCGCCGGAAGCGGCAGCCTACGTGAAGTTCCCGAATCCGGCGTCGCGCTACGCCATTGTCGGTGTGTTTGTCGCCCGGACCGGCGGCAGCGTGCGGGTGGCGGTCACCGGAGCGGCCTCATGCGTCTATCGCGAAACGGCGATGGAAGCCGCGTTGGAAGCGAATTTCTCGCCCGCCGCGCTGGACGGCATGACCGCCTCCGCCGAGGAGCTGAACGAGGACATCCACGCCTCGGCGGAATATCGCGCACATCTGGTCGGCGTCATGGCGCGCCGGGCGGTCGCCGCCTGCGGATAGGGAGATGGCCTGGGCGTATCTGGCGCTCGCCATCCTGTTCGAGATCGTCGGCACCGGCCTGCTGAAGCTCTCCCACGGCTTCGAGCGGGTCGGGATCGGCAGTCTCGCCATGTTGTCCTACTGCGTGTGCTTTTTCTTCATGGCGCGCTCGCTGAAGGCGATTCCGGTTGGCACGGCCTATGCCATCTGGGCCGGCGTCGGCACGGCTCTGGTCGTGCTGGTCGGCGTGCTGCTGTTCGGCGAAAAGATGACCCCGTTGAAAGCCGGGCTGATCGCGATGATCGTCGTCGGCGCAGCCGGTCTCAAGCTGCTGGCTGATTCAGAGGCCTGATCCGGGCGGCGTCCAGCCCGGCGGCGCGATCTCGAAGCCCTCGAAGGTGAAAGCCGGCGCCACGATGCAGCCGACAAGGCTCCATGCGCCGAAGGACCGGCAGCGCTGCCAGCGATGCGCCGGCACAACCGCCTGAAGCGCATGGCCTTCCTCCAGAGGCCCGAGCGTCACCCTGTCGGTCTCTGTTTCCAGCGCCAGCGCGGCGCCGGCGTGGTAGGCCCAGATTTCCGGCGCATCCACCCGATGCCAGCGCGACGGCCCGGCTTCGAGCAGGAAATAGATCGAAGTGACAGCCGTCCGCCCCTCGCCCGGAGCACGGTAGATCTCCCGATAGAACCCGCCCTCCGGATGCGGCTCCAGACCAAGCCGCCGGATGACCTCCGCCGCCTTCATGCTGCCTGGGCGCCTTGCGCCGCACACGCGACGGCGTCCAGCTTTTCCCGGATTTCCGGGTCGATCTCATCCTCCGGCACATGGTCGGCGAGTTCATGGAAATTCTTCTTTTGCATAAGGTTGGGCAGGTTCAACCTCCTGAAATAGCTCTCGAACAACGGCTTGAGAAAATCGTCGCGGACCTTCATGTCCTCACCCCATGGGCTGCCTTTGCCAAGAGTTCGGAGAGCCGTCGAGACTTCCGCAACCGCCTCCCGCATGGCTGCCACCCTGTCGGCAGCCTGCGCCTCGGCAAATAGCGGCCCCGGCTGCCCTTCCGGAGGAGGAGCGGAAGCCCATGCTTCCAGCGTCGCCTGCGTGCAGAGGTAGTTTTCGATCTCCCGCCGACGCCAGCTCAGGACGGGCAAGCGCCCCTGGCCGCGCAATGGCGCTTCCATTCTGTCGAACAGCGCAATGCCCTTCAGCTTCGGCAGCGCCTCGGCAAGCCCGTAAAAATGGCCGAGAGCCTTCCCGGCCTGGTTGCCGCAATAGTGGACGAAGCAGCGGGCGAGCGCCTCGGCGGCGTCTTGATGGCCGAGCCGTTGTGCAAATTTTTGCAGGATCGTGAGGTCGGTAGACCCCTCCAGATACAGCACCCAGCCGTTCTGCTCGGCCTGGTAATACTGTTCCCAACCGATTTCGGCCAATGCCTTGTAAAGCTGGCTTGTCCCGCCGCCGATCGGGTGCGGTTGCCCGACGAATGCGACAACGAGGTCCCGCCCCGCCGCTTCATTCAGCAGAACTTCGGAATGACTTGCGGCAATGACCTGGCTGCCGCTTCGTTCTGCAGTCTCGGAAAGCAGCCGATAAATCTCTCGCTGGCGCAATATCTCCAGATGCGCGTCCGGTTCGTCCAGCAGCAGGACATTGCCGGGATTGGCATAGAGATAGGCCAGGATCAGCAGGGTTTGCTGCAATCCGCGCCCGCTGGCGGAGAGGTCGAGCCGGACGCCGTTCTCCCTGTATGCCATCTCGATCTCGCCGCGCTCCGGCACAGGGCGCGGCTCTTCGAGCCGGACGCCGAACAGGCGGTCGATTTGCTTCACCAACCGCTCCCAGGACTCGGACCGCTCCTCGTCGCCGGAAATGCTGTAACACAGGTTCCGCAACACTTCGGCGGTGCGCCCTTCGCCGATGCGCACATTGACCGCGCCTTCCGGCAGGTGGATTTCCGTTGCGGCAAGGCCCGACATGGGCGGCAGGAACGCGATCCGCGCCGCTCCTGCGCGTTCCGGCACCGGCATCCGGTCGTGCGGCCTCTCCTCGCCGCGGCGCAGGGGGCGGCAGTAAAGGGATTGCTCGTTGGCGTAATCGAATTCGAGGCCGCAAACCCAAGGCGCGCCTTCGGTAATGCCTTCAACCGCAATGTCAATGCGAACATTGCCGGTCTTCTGCCGGCCGTCCTCGCCGCGCCGGATATGGCGGGTATGCAGCCCGCGCCAGAGCATGTTGGCGGCCGGCACCGGAATAGCTGTCAGGTCGCGGCGGTTGACGGTGACGCCGGGCCGCCTTTCCGGCGTTCGCCCGGAGCGCTTGGCCAGCCATTGCTTCAACCCGACATCCCAGAGCGCAAGCGCCTGCATCGCCGTCGTCTTGCCGGAATTGTTCGGGCCGATGAAAACAACCGGATTGCCGAGCTCGATCTCTGCTTCATCGAAGCGCTTGAAATTGCGGAATGTGAGTTTCGTCAGCACGGCTGCAGGTCTTGCCTTCCGCGCATCATCCGCCTGATGCCGGCTTGAGCCCCGCCAGCGCGGCAAAGGGGCCTGCCGGTGTTTCATCCGGCTCCGGCCTGTAGTCGAGCGCGGCGATGTCCGCGTCCGGCGCGCGGGGATGCGGGTCAAGGCCGAGCGCCAGCGTCTCATGCACCAGCTCCAGCAGATCGACGCCTTCCGCCGGCAGCAGCTCCGGTTCGTCCTCGTCGAGCGCCCCGACCTCGACCTCGCCGGCCTCGGTCTTCCCCGCCCCGGGCAGGTAGCATCGCGAAACCGGCTCCTGGAAAGTCTGTTCAAACGGCTCGTCCGTCACGACGCAGAACCGCCGCAGCCGGGCCGTCATCTGCCCCTGGAGCGCAACACCGTCCTCGCGCCGCGGGCTGACGGCCAGAGACACCTCGACCGAGAGCACCGCCGGCAGGTCCAGGGCCGAGGCCAGTGCCCGGCGCTCCGCCGGCGTCGCGCGCGCCTCGATATGCGACTCGGCCAGGGGCCGGGAGACCCGGCAGGTCAGCACGGCGGCGCCTCGGGAAAATCGGCCTCGCCGGCGGCCAGGCGGGCGTCTTCCTGCGCCGCAAGCGCGGCCTCGACCGCCCGGATATAGGCCGCCGCCCGGTCCGGCAAGTCAGGCCCGACCTCCAGCGTTCCGTAGAGATTGCGTTTCGCCGCCGCCGCGAGGTCGGCGCCGCGGTCCAGCCCGGCGCTGTAGGCATCCAGCCGGCCGTAAAAGGCCGATGTCATCCGCTTGACCTTCCTGCCGACCGAGAGGTCGCCTGCGCCGAGTTCGCGGAGGCTCTGGTCCATATCCGCCACGAAGAGATCGACCAGCCCCTGGCTCAGCGCATCCAGATCCGGCGCCCGCTGGACCCGGCGCAGCAGCAGCGCGACATGCAGCGTGACCAGTTCGAACCGGCCGTCCAGCGTATCCGGCGCGCCGAGCGCCAGCATGGTCTCCGGCCGGCGCGCGGCGCGCACGGCCGAGTCGTAAAGCGCCCATGCCGCATCCGGCGCGGGCGGGCGGAAAAACAGGCGTTTCAGCGCGCCGAGATTGACAGCAGGGCGTCGTCTCGCCATCAAGACCGGGAACTCCGGAGCAGGAACAGGGTCGCCATGATACGGATTGCCGCTATGCTTGTCGCGGTCGGCTTCGTCTTCGCCGGCTGTGCGCCTGCCATCGACCACCGCGGCTTTGTGGTGCCGAAACAATCGGTGGAAAAGATTGCTGCGGGCGCCGCATCACGCGCCGATGTGCTGGCGGCCCTGGGGACGCCGTCCACCGTGGCCGCCTTCGACGACAACACCTGGTATTATTTCGGCGCGACGACGCAGCGCGAAGCCTTCTTCGATCCGGAACTGATCGAGCGCCACATTCTGATCCTGCGGTTCGACGATGCCGGCCTGCTGTCTGAACTCGCGACCCGCGACGCGGCAAGCGGCCGCGAGGTGATGCTGGTCAGCCGCGAAACACCGACGGCAGGCCATTCGCTGACCATTCTCGAGCAGATACTCGGCAATATCGGCCGCTTCAATCGAGCAGCCGGCCCGCAATAGAATCGCCTCTGGCGATAAGCGCGGAGGCGCTGCGGCGGATCAGTCGCGGTCCCTGCGGTAGCCGCCCGGCCGGCGGGGCCCGCCGCCCCGGGGAGGGCCGCGACGGTCGTCATAGCCGCCCCGCCGGTCATCATAGCCGCCGCCCCGCCGGTCGTCGCGGCGGTCATCATGGCCGCCGCGCCGGTCGTCGAACGACCTGCCCCGGCGCTGGTCGCCGCGCTGGTCCGCCGGGCGCCCGCCCCTCTGCCATTCGAGCGTGATGCGGAACGCGGCGCCCTCGTCTCCCGCCGCCACAACCGGCTCGCCCGACGCATCGAATTTCAGCGCAAAGGCGATTGCGACCTTGCCGGGGTCGGCGGCCTTCACCTGTTCCAGCATGGTTGCGGCAAGCGGCTGCAGGCGCGAGGCGGCGCGCTCGAAGCGCGGCACCACTTCCACGCCGCCGGCAACAGCATCGCCGCCGTCCGGTGGCCCGGCTGCGGTTTCGATATGGATCGTGCTGCCGTCGGACAGCAGGAACTTGACGGTATTCGCGGTCATATGCAGGGCAATCCTATACCGCGTCCGGCGCGGCAGCAGGCGCCGGGGACTGCCTCCCCGGCGCAAGGGGAGCGGAACTTATCATTCCGCCCCGCCCGGCCCAACTTATTTTGCGGCGAGCGGCGCGGAAAGCGGGACGCCCGGCACGCGGATGCCGTTCGGCCGGCCCGATTCTGTCGCTTCCTGATATTCCTCCGTCATCACCGGCGGCAGGTCGGGGCCGTCGGGGCAGGCCAGCCAGAGGCGCAGCATGTGGCGTTTTCGCGCCGGGTCGGTCCAGTCCTCATAGGCAGTGCGGGAATGCAGGATACGGTGATTGTTGACGATCTGCAGATCGCCTTCCTCCAGCGTCATGTCGAGATGCAGCGCCGGGTCCGCGGCGAGCGCGTCGATCATGTCCATCGCCTCGGTCTGCTGCGCATCGGCCGCAGGCGCGCCGGGCATGGCGCGGGCCTTCTCTATGGCGCTGCGCACATAGGTGGTCACGACATTGCCTTGCCATGGCACGAAGACCGGCACCTCCGCCCAGGGCCGCCTGCCTTCGGGCACCTCGCCCCAGCGCGTTCGGGCGACCGGCCGGCAGAGCGCCGCCGCCAGATCAGGCCGGCGGCGGACCATCTCGTTCCAGAGGGTGACCGAGCTGACGACCGAGGACAGCCCGCCCGCACAGGCCGTGCGCAGGCAGAGCAGACACGCCAGGTCGGATTCGTCCGTGTGATACGGCAAGCGGGCGCGCGTCTGATAGCCGCGAGTCTCCGGGCGGCCATAGTCGAGGCCGAGATCCCTGACATGGCCGAGTATATGGCCCTTGCCATTCTGCGAAACCGCCTCGCCCAGATGCAGTCCGAGCAGCCAGAACGCCGCCGCCGACCGCTCGATCGGCCAGCGCCCGACCGGCAGGCCGCGAATCACCTGCAAGCCGATGCCGTGCAGCGCCTGGCGCCGGATGCGGCGGAGGCGGTCCTCCAGCTTCGGCAGCGGGAGGCGCGCAATCTCCGGAATCGGAACCTTGTCGAGGCTGGCGGCTGCGGCCTCGATTTCCTCCACCTCCGCGGGCGAGAGCCAATGCGTCCAGAGGCCCGGGTCTGCCGCCAGCTCCGGGCCGCGCCAGCATTGGGGCGTCTCTGCCGGAACGGGCATGGCCCCATGAATGTCGTCCATCGCACCGTTTCCCCGTCTCATCAGTCGATCCGTCCCATTTCCGCCGGACGGACCGGAACCTCCATCAGGTCCTTGCCCCAGACAATATCGCCGCCGAACACCGGCGCCATTTCGCGCAGGATGCGCGAGCGCATGACAGGCGTGTCGATCTGGCTCGTGATATGCGTGAGCACCAGGGTCGCCACACCGGCCTCGGCAGCGATCTGCGCCGTGTCCAGATGGTTGCCGCAGGCGCGGCGGTATGCCGGCGAGGGTTCCGTGCCGGAGAAAAAGTGATTCATGTGGATCAGCACGTCCGCGCCCCGCGCAAGGTCGATGATGCCGGGGCACACGCCGCCGCTGTCGCCCGAATAGCAGACCGACCCGGCGCCGGTGTCGATGCGGAAGGCGAGGCATTGCAGATAGGGCTGGAAATGCCAGCCTTCGCCGACGGTCACGCGCCAGTCCCTGCCTTCGATGACGTCGCCGGAGGCGATCTCGTGCACTTGCGGGTCCGGCCCGGCGCGGTCGCCTTCCCCGCCGCGCGCATGATAGATATCGAGGCTGCATTGATGGCGGGTGCGCGCTTCAATATCGGGGCCGTAAACGCCGTCCGGCGCAAACAGCAGACGGGTCATGCGCGCCGTCGGCGACGGGCCGAACACCTGGAGTTCCGGCAGTCCGCCGGCGCTCTGGTCCCAGCGGTTCATCACCAGGCGCGCATAGTCCATGCAATGGTCGTAATGCAGGTGGGTGAGGAAACAATGCGTGACATCGACAGCGCGCCGTCCGGCTTGCAGAAGCCGGTGATGCGCGCCCGGTCCATGGTCGAACACGATCGTGTCGCCGCCGATTTCCACCAGATAGCCGGAGCCCATGCGTTTCAGGGAAGGCGCCGGCGTGCCGGTGCCAAGCAGGGTCAGGCGCATCGAGTCGGCCTCCGTGCGAAAAAGCGCAAATATCGGGTGGCGGGCGCCGCCGGCCGATCCTAGCTTCGGCCCGCACCCCCGGCAAGGAGACCCGGACGCCATGCCCCCCAGCCTCTATTCCCGTATCGAAGCCGCGCTTGCCATGATCGCCGAGAACCAGGCCGACCAGCCGAGCCTGGAAGACATGGCCGCCGCCGCCGGCGTGAGTTGCTATCACTTCCAGCGCACCTTCCGCCGCTGGGCCGGCATCAGCCCCACGAAATTTCTGCAATATCTGACGCTGGACCGCGCCAAGGCCTGCCTGGCGGAGAATGCCAGCGTTCTGGACGCATCGCTGGGCGCCGGTCTTTCCGGCCCCGGCCGGCTGCATGACTTGTTTGTGAGCCATGAGGCGGTCACGCCCGGAGACTACAAGCGGCGCGGAGCCGGCCTTGTCATTCGCTACGGCTTCCATGAGTCGCCGTTCGGGCGCTGTCTGTTGATGGCGACCGACCGGGGCATTTGCGGCCTCGCCTTCACCGCCGGGGGAGAGGAGCGCTCCGGGCTGGAGAACATGAGCCGCCGCTGGCCGGCGGCGGAGATTGTCGAGGCGGCGGGTGACACCGCGGCCCTGGCCGACCGCGTCTTCGCGCCTGCGGGCGGCGCGCCGCCGCTGGTGCTGCACGGCACCAATTTCCAGATTCGCGTCTGGGAGGCGCTGCTGCGCATCCCGGCAAGCGGTCTTGCCGCCTATGGCGATATCGCCGCGGCGGTCGGCGCCCCGCGGGCGGCGCGGGCGGTCGGCGCCGCCATCGGCCGCAACCCGATCTCCTGGCTCATTCCCTGCCACCGGGTCATCCTGTCGAACGGCTATCTCCACAATTACGAGTGGGGGCTGGCCCGCAAGGCGGCGCTGATCGGCTGGGAAGCCGCCCGCCGCGAGACGCCGCGCTCGGCTGCGGCGTAAGCACGCCCCGGAGCAG
Source organism: Alphaproteobacteria bacterium (assembly GCA_965200785.1). Taxonomy (GTDB): domain Bacteria; phylum Pseudomonadota; class Alphaproteobacteria; order Bin95; family Bin95; genus Bin95. Next base: position 1,650,437 of record CBDAVA010000003.1, read on the forward strand.
CGGGCGGCGCGCAGGCTCCGGCGTCACACCGGCCAGCCGTTTCGCTGCCTCGGCGAGCACGACCCCGCCGAATACCGGCAGGCAGCGGCGCCCGAAGCGCTCCCACGCCTCCGCCGCGCCCGGCCGGAACAGCCTCCGCAATGGCGGCGCGAACAGCGCCTCCTCGGTGCCGAGAGGGGTGAACATCGCCTCGCGCAGCAGACGCTCCAACTGCCCGCCGGACCAGGGGCGGCCGTGGCCGAAGGGCGTGTGCTCGAAGCGCGCCCAGAGGCCGCGGCGGCTGGGCGCGACGACGATCAGCCGCCCTTCGGCGGCCAGAATCCGCCACACTTCGCGCAGCCGTCCGCCAAGCGGCTCGGCGGTCTCGACATCATGCGCGAGCAGCACGCGGTCGAACGCCATGTCGGGAAAGGGCAGCGCGTCCTCGCCGGTCAGCACGGTGCGGCTGCGGCCCTCCGGCGGCCAGCGGGCTGCGCCCTGCCCTGCCGGCATGGCCGCCAGCGCATGGGCCGCCCCTTCCGCAAGCCCGTCGAGCAAGGGCGGCGCATAGCCCAGGCCCAGCACCTGCATGCCCCCCAGCGCCGGCCAGCGCCGCCGCACCCGCTCCGCCAGCACACGCGCCGCCGCCCGCCCGAGCGGCCCGGCATAGAATGCGCGAAGTTCCGCAATATCGCTGCGCATGGCCGGAGGTCAGGGGGCCCGCAGCCCCGGACGGCGCCCCGTCAGGCCGAAATCACAACCTGCCCGAAGCAGGAAGAAGACCGCCTTCTCCAACACACCCTCGCGGGTAGGAAAAGCGAACCCTACACCTTCGCAGCGCCGCCGCAAGCCGGGCCTTCCGGCAATGCGTGTGGAGAGACAAGCGGGGCGGAGCCGGCGCCCGGCTGCCCTTCAACCGACATGGCGCCAAGCCCCGCTCCGAAACGGCGCCAGGGGGACTGGAGCCGCACCTTCCGGCCAGGCCGGAGGAAAGGCGCGGACCGCCCGGAGGCGGTCCGCAGAAAGTAACGACAGGTCAGAAACCGATCTTGATACCGGTCACGAAGCCGGTGCCCTCGGCGCCCGAGGAGTCATCCTCCGCCTGGAAGATCGAGGTCCGCGACTCGACGCCCGGCGCCAGCGTGTAGCGGAACGACGCCATGACCGCCGAGGCGTCCATGCCGTTGTCGCGATCCCTGGTCATATAGCTGAGGCTGGCCGCCATCGGGCCATCGGCATAATTGATGCCGGCGCTTGTCACCGTGCTGTCGCCGGTGTCGGTCATTACCGCTCTGCCGCGCCTGATGTCGTTCATCGGGTCATTGTTGTCCTCTGTTTCCATGATCATCGTGCCGTCGTCCCCCTCGAACATATGGTCTTCGTCGGTCACGACCTTGTAATCCCACACGCCCCGATAAGTGGCCGGCCCGTCATAGATCGCATGGGCGACATCGAAGCCGAATGCGCCGAAGCCCACATTCAAGCCGACATTTGTCGTGGTCGTGTCGCCCACTGGCATCACGACAGTTCTATACGGCTCTTGCTCCAGCCGAGCTCTGGCGGCATAGGCGTTGCTGACGATCCTCCGCATACTGTTGAAGTTCTGAATGTTGTCGAAAACAATCCCGTTGCTCTCGACGGTAGTCTCATCACTCATAGAGTCATAAAACGGATTGGGAAGGTCGTAGTTCATCGGCTTTCTGTTCGCAGAATTCGCTCCATGAGAAAGCAGGTCGCCCCCCATACTCATAAAGCCGTCCTCAAGACCCATTTCATAGGCGTCCCAAAGAGCCGCCAAGGCTGCGTGCTGCCCCCTCGTAAGCGCCCCGTCGCCCTCGCCGGCCCAAGGCCTGTAGTTTTGCTGTCCGTCAACACTCGAATTGAAATCGAACAGGGCATCGCTGCTCTGAATGTAATGGCCGACGGAGAACTTGACGCTGGCGTCGCCCACGGACTGGTCGACATTCAGGGCGACAGACCAGGCGTCATCTTCATTGCCCATCGGCGCAACATTGCCCCCTCGCCCGTTATCCATGTCCGGGATATAGGATGCGCCGAACTGCACGCCGGAAATGCGCGGCGAGTAGTAGGTGATCGTCTTCTTGTCGCCGATCCACCCATTGGTGCCGCCAACGTCAACGCCGTCGATCCAGTTTCCGACATCGCCATGGTTCAGGCCGATGCCGACATCCCCGTTGCCGTAGTGCATGGCCGGGACCACATTGTCCTCGGCCCCGAGCATGATCTGGCCAAAGGAACCGGTGACCGTCGCCTGCGACTCGTCGATATTGGCGCCGCCGCTGGCGTTGCCATTGCCCTTCACTTCGATCTTGACGCTGAAGGTGAGGCCGTTATCGGCTTCGAGCGCGCCCTTGATGTGGAACTCGGTGTCCGACTGCTGGGCGAAGCCGCCGTCGCCTTCTTCGACACTGGTCATGCCGACCCATTGCTCCATGGAGCCGCTGAGCCCGACGCTCAGCTGGTCGGCGGCGCTGGCGGAGCCGACTGCGACGGCACCAGCGAAGGCGAGAGCGCTGGTTGTGAGGAGGGTTTTCTTCATTGTTCCTGGAACCCCGTTGTTGGTTTTGCGCGCTGGTGCGGCGGATCCGCTTCAGCGCGTGACGGAACCATAGACGGGGGGGGGGGGGTCAATGAAAAACAGGACTTTGAGTGTAGAAAACCGGTGACTGTCGCATCCATGCAACAGATGTGGAGCGGAACAGGGTCGGCGGGGTGGCCGGCACAGGCAGTGCGGGCGGAAAGAATGACACCTCCCCCTGCAGGATTCCTCTGCGAAATGTTGGTTTGCGGATTTGGTTAGGGGCAGGGGCCAGGAGTGCGTACGAGCCGGGTGCGGACTGGACGAAGAAGAAGGGCAAGGCGTTCTTCGGCTACAAGGTGCATATCGGTGTGGATGCGGGTTCGGGTCTGATCCGGCGCGTGGTGCTGACGTCAGCCAAGATCTGGGAGAGCACGGTCGCGGAGCAGTTGATCTGCGGCGACGAGGCGGCGGTCTATGGCGACCGTGCGTATGAGCACAAGGCCAGACGGCGGGCGCCGGTTGAAGCCGTCTTCTCGGCCTTGAAGCACCTCTACGGTCTGAGGCGGGCCAAGAGCCGGTCCCTGGAGCGCAACACCGCCCGCCTCTATGTCACCGCCGCCGCCTACAATCTGCGCCGAGCCTGCCTGATTGCGGGCGCCTGACACCCTATCCCGCCGCCAAACGGTCGACGCCGACACGCCATCGCCCAACAACACCGGCGCGCGACCCTCAATCGGCCCCGCCCAACCCCCAAAAGCCCCCCCAATACACCGCCATAACCCAAAACATCCCTTCCGCAGAGGAATCCTGCAGGGAGAGGGAGGATATCGCAGCCATGCCCCAGCCCTCCCGGCAGAAGAAAAACCCTCGCCCCTGCCGGGGGAGAGGGCAGGGTGAGGGGGCCGGTGGTGCGGCTGGCGCAGGCGGTGCCGGTGGAGAGAAAGGCCCCTCTCCCCGGCCTTCACCCTGCAGGGCGGGTGAGGGGGAAGCGGCCATGCCCCAGGCTCTTTCGGCAGCAAGAAACACGCTCACCCCCCTCCGGGCGAGGGGCAGCGTTCAGCCGGTTGGGTCGAAGATGCCGAGATTGAGGTCGAGGCCGGTTCCGAGCCAGAGGGCGCGGTCGCGGTGGTCTTTCAGACCATCGTCTGAATTGGGATGGACGAAGACGATCAGGCCGTCCCGCTCCCATGCGAGCCAGGGCACCAGCTCCGGAAACACCTCCACGCCGAAGGCGATCTGGAAGCTCCACATCGGGTGCGGCCCGACCGGGCGCTCATGGAACCGGCCGACCGTCACCCGATCCCCGAAAACTTCGGCAGCGCGCCGTTTCAACTCCCAGGCCCGCGTCTTGCCGGCCTGGTCGAAATAGACATGCGCGTGCCAACTCCGGATTGCGTCGGGGCCTTGCGGCATTGGCGTGCTCATGCCTGCCCCCGATAGATGTCCACGATCCGGCCGAGCAGCGCCAGCGCCTCCTCCCGCGGGCGCTGGAAGGCGTTGCGGCCGACAATGGAGCCGGTGGCGCCGCCGTCCCGCAATTGGCGAATCTCGTCCAGCAGCCCCTCCGTGTCCCGCGCCTCGCCGCCCGAGAACACCACCATGCGCCGCCCGTTGAAGCAGGATTGCACCACATGGGCGGTGCGCTCCGCCAGCGTCACTGTCGGGATGCCCTGGTCGCGATAGACCTTCGCCGCCGCGTCGAGCTCCAGCGCCGCGGTCGGCGGCTTCACCTTGACGATATGCGCGCCGAGCAAGCAGGCCATATGCGCGGCATAGGCGCAGATATCGACCGCCGTCTCGCCCGCCTTGGTCAGGTCTCCGCCGCGCGGATAACTCCAGATGACGACAGCGAGTCCGGACGCCTTCGCCTCCCTGGCAAGATCGCGAATCTCCTCCATCATCCCGAACTGGTCGTCCGAGGCGGGATAGATGGTGAAGCCGATGGCCGAACAGCCGAGCCGGAGCGCATCGGCGACAGAGGCCGTCACCGCCTGATCCTTGGCGCGGGCAAGGCTGTTGGCGCTGTTCATCTTGAGGATGGTCGGGATCTGGCCGGCAAAGCTGTCGGCGCCGGCCTCGATCATGCCGAGCGGCGCGGCATAGGCGGACAGGCCGGCTTCAAGCGCCAGGTCGAAATGGTAATGCGGATCATAGGCCGGCGGGTTGGGCGCAAAGCTGCGCGCGGGCCCGTGCTCGAAGCCCTGGTCCACCGGCAGGATGACCAGCTTGCCCGTGCCGCCGAGCCGGCCCTGCATCAGGATGCGGGCGAGATTCGCCTTGACGCCGGGATTGTCGCTCTCATAGCCGGAGAGGATGGTCCGGACCGTTTCTGTGACGCGCATATGGGATCGGCTCCCGCCTGGCCAGCATAGGCTGCCCGATTACGACGCCGCGCCGCCGATTTCAAGACCTCCGGGGCCGGCGCCGAAAGGCCATTTCCTGTTCGGCAAGATCGGCGGTGCTGCCGATCCAGGCATAGACCAGCAGCGTCGGCTCCAGCGCGCAGGTGGTGATCTTGTGGTCGAAGTCCGGCGTGTTCAGGATCATGGAGCCCGGCATATAGACTGCGGCGTCGTTCTGCGACATGGCGCCGGACAGACAGATATAGCTTTCCGTCACGCCCTGATGCGCGTGGCTCGGATAGATCGTCCGGGGCGCGAACAGGACGCAGCCGAGCACCAGATCATCCGCCATGACCGGCCCCATCGGCCCGAGGAACTCCGCATAGGCGTATTTCTCGCCCAATTTTCCCGGCATGGAGCGGTAGCCGTAGCGCCAGGTCAGCTCCGGGGCGAGCGTCTCGACGCAGCGCACAAGCGCTTCCGGCCCGGACCGCTTGCCGTTGTCGAGGGCGCGGCCGAGATGGACGCAGACCGGCTTCTTTCGCGGCCGCCGCTCCAGCACGAACGGATTCTCCGCAATGGCCCTATTGAGCCGCTCGCGCACCAAACGATGATGGGCGCGGATCAGGGGGCTGCCGCCGGAGGAGCTGTGCCGGTAGGCCCAGTAGATTTCGTTGAGCAGATAGCGCCAGTCAGGGCGGTCCCTGAGCGTGTCCGCGAGCGCCATGTCAGTCTCTCCGCTGCGTTGCCGAGAAGCCGTGCTGCAAGCATATACCATCCCGCGGCGCCTGCCCCCTGCCCCGCACGGCGCGCACCCCGGAGGCGCAGGCGATCGCCTGCAGACGCCGGAAGCGGTCGTCGTCGATATCGACCGAGGCATCCAGGCCGTGGCGGAACGCGGCCAGGGCGAGGCCCGGCCGGTCGCCGCAGTCCAGGCGGCCGCGCACGGTCTTCCCGGGGAAGCGCGCCGCGGCGAGATCGACGAGCTTGCGGAAGAACAGCACCCCGAGCGATATGGCCGCGCCTGCCGGGCTGACGAGGAGCACGCAATCGCCCTCGCATTGCGCCAGCGCCGCCAAAACGCCGTCCAGTGATGCGGCGCCCTCGATCACCGTTTCCTCGGCCTTGGTCCTGCGTCCTTCCGGGGCCATTATAGGCCAGTATGGCATGGAGGCTGCGCCAGCGCATGGTGCTGATTTGCAAGACCGGCGGCGCCGGCGACGACGCGCTCTGGAAGGCGGCGCTGCACCGGCTCATGCCGGCGCTCGATATCCGCGACTGGCCCGACATCGGCGACCCGGCCGAAGCCGAGTTCGTCCTGCTGTTTTCCGGCGCGCCCGGCCTGTTCGACGGCATGACCGGGCTGCGCGCGGTGTTCTCGGCCGGGGCGGGCGTGGACGGCTTTCTCGACGACCTGCCGGCGGGCGTCCCGGCCGCCCGGCTGGTCGATCCCTGGATGCACACGGCAATGGCCGGCTGGGTCGTCCATGCGGTGCTGCATTTCGCCCGCAACATGCCGGCCTATGCCGCTCAGCAAGCCCGGGGCGTCTGGCGGGAGTTGTTCGAGGCGTATTTCGAACCGCGCCGCGTCGGGATTCTCGGCTGCGGCGAGATCGGCCGGCGCGCCGGCGGCATGCTCGCCGACCTCGGCTTTCGCGTCTCCGGCTGGACGCGCACGCCCCGCGATACGGGCGCACTGGAAAACCGGCACGGCGCGGCGGGCCTGGATGCGCTGCTCGCCGAAAGCGAGTTCCTCGTTTGCCTGCTGCCGCTGACGCCGGAGACGGAGGGCCTGCTGGACGCCGCCCGGCTGGCTCAGCTGCCCGACGGCGCCTTTGTGGTGAACGCCGCGCGCGGCGCGCTGATCGTGCAGAAAGACCTGCTTGCCGCGCTCGATTCGGGCCGGCTCGGCGGCGCTTTCCTGGATGTCGCCGAGCCCGAGCCGCTGCCGCCGGGCGACCCGCTCTGGCGCCATCCGAAAGTGCGGATCACGCCGCATGTCGCAGGCGTCACCAACCCCGTCACCGGCGCCCGGCTCGTCGCGGACAACATCCGCCGGGCGCGCGCCGGTGAACCGCTTTCCCATCCCGTGGACCGCAACAGAGGCTATTGAACCCCATGCATGACTTTCAGGGAAAACGCGCGCTGATCACCGGCGCCGGCACAGGCATCGGCGCCCGGCTGGCACTCGACCTCGCCGCGGCCGGGGCGGAGGTCGCCATTTGCGGCCGCCGCCGCGCCCCGCTGGAGGAAACCGCGCGGCTCGCCGGCGGCGGCATCGCCCTGCACACGGCCGACCTGACGGACCCGGACGACGCCTTCCGCCTGGCCGAAGCGGTCGGGCCGGTCGATATCCTGGTCAACAATGCCGGCTTCTCGTCCCTGGTGCGCAGCACGCGGCATATCGGACCGGAAGAATGGCGCGCGGTCATGGATGTGAACACGCTCGGCCCGGCCATGCTGACCCGCGCGCTGCTGCCCGCCATGATCGAGAATGGGGCAGGCGATGTGGTGACGGTTTCCTCGATGGCCGCTGTCAGTCCCAGCATCATGGCCGGCGCCGCCTACAGCGCCGCCAAGGCCGCCGTCCGCGCCTGGATGACGGTGCTCGCGGCCGAAGTGCAGCAGCACGGCGTCAGATGTATCACCGTGCTGCCGGGCGAGGTCGATACGCCGATCCTCGACAGGCGCGCCCTGCCGCCCGATGCTGCCGCGCGCGCCACCATGATGATGCCGGAAGACGTCGCCGCGGCGATCACGACGGCGCTGGCGCTGCCGCGCCGGGCCACGGTGTCGGAGATCGCCATGGTGGCCACCGAACCGCGCGACCGCACCGCGGATGTCCGCGCCGCGATGGAAAAGACGCAGTGAACACCGCCGCCGCCCCCGCGAAAGGACGTGAAGGCCGTGGACATGGACAGCATCAAAGTCTCGATCGCCAATGATGTGCGTGAGATCGCCGGCGTTGCCGAGCAGATCGACGCCTTCTGCGAAGCCCGGGAACTGGGGTTGAAGACCGCCTATGCGGTCAATCTCTCGATCGATGAAATTCTCACCAATACAATCGGCTACGGCTATGACGACGACAAGCCGCACCGCATAGAGATCCAGCTGCGCGCAAGCGCAGATGCGCTGGTCGTCACCATTACCGATGACAGCAGGGAATTCGACCTGTCGCAGCCGCCGCCGGAGGTTGATTTCGAGGCGTCGCTGGACGAACGGGCGGTGGGCGGACTCGGCCTCTTCCTCGTGCATGAGTTGATGGACGAGGTTGACTACCGGCGCGCCGGGGAGTGCAATATCATCACCCTGACGAAGAAGCTGGCCGAACCCGGCTGACAAAAACCGGCCTTCAGACGCCCGCGGAGCGGCCCTCGTCATAGTCTTGGCTGATGCGGTAGAAGTGGGGCATGACCGCATCGAGGCCCGCCCGCTCATGCGCCCGGACCACATTGCGTGCGATGCCGCGCAGATGCACCTCGTCCGGCCCGTCGATGAACTGCAGCGCGCGGCCCCAGGTCCAGAGCCAGGAAAGCGGCGTGTCGGGCGTCAGGCCCATGGCGCCGAACACCTGCATCGCCCGGTTGGCCACCGCGGTCTGCAGGCGCGCCGCCACCACCTTGATCTGCGACACCTCGTTGCGCGCCGCCTTGTTGCCGTGCCGGTCAATCAGCCAGGCCGTGCGCAGGCACAGCAGCCGCGCCATGTCGATCTCGGTCCGCGACAGGGCCACCGCCTCGCGGACCGTGTCATGGTCGATGGTGCGCTTGCCGAATGTCGTGCGGTTCAGGCCGCGCTCGATCATCAATTGCAGCGCCACCTCGCACTGGCCGATCGTGCGCATACAGTGATGGATGCGGCCCGGCCCGAGCCGCGCCTGGGCGATGGCGAAACCGCCGCCGACCTCGCCCATCAGGTTTTCGCAAGGCACCCGGACATTCTCGAAGACAACCTCGCAATGCCCTTCCGGCGCGATGTGGTGCATGATCGGAATGTTGCGCGCGATGCGCAGGCCGGGCGTGTCCGGATCGACCAGCACCTGGCTCTGCCGGCGGTGCACGGCGGCTTCCGGGTCGGTCACGCCCATGACGATCATCACGCCGAGTTCGGGATGGGCGGCGTTGGTGATGAACCATTTGCGCCCGTTGATGACCCACTCGCCGCCCTCGCGCCGGATGCTGGTGCGCACATTGGTGGCGTCCGACGAGGCGACCTCGGGCTCCGTCATGCAGAACGCCGACCGGATGTGGCCCTCGAGCAGCGGCTCCAGATAGCGGCGCTTCTGCTCCGGCGTTCCAAACATATGGAACACTTCCATATTGCCCGTATCCGGCGCATTGCAGTTGAACATTTCCGGTGCCCAGTAGATCCGCCCCATGATCTCGGCCAGCGGCGCATATTCCAGATTGGTGCAGCGCGTGCCGGGCGCATCCTCGGGCAGCGAGGGCAGAAACATGTTCCAGAGGCCCTCTTCCTTCGCCTGCGCCTTGATGCCGGCGCAGAAGGGCGGCGGAAAGACGCCCTGCCCTATCAACTCGTGCCATTCCTTGTCGCGCGGTGCGATCTCGCGGGCCATGAAACGGGTCAGCTGATCCTGGATCTGGCGGACCTTCTCAGAATACTCGAAATCCATTGCGTCCTGCTTTCGGTTGGACCGCGCCGCTTCAGCAGTCCCCGCCGGCTGCGCGGCCCCGCGCCGGAGAGGCCGGATAGACGCCCAGTATGCGGGTCTCCCGCGAAAAGAATTCGAGTTCCTCAAGCGCCAGACGGACAGCACCGTCTTCGGGATGGCCGTCAATATCGGCGTAGAACTGCGTCGCCGTGAAGCTGCCGTCGATCATGTAGCTTTCGAGCTTGGTCATGTTGACGCCATTGGTGGCGAAACCGCCGAGCGCCTTGTAGAGCGCGGCCGGCACATTGCGCACCTTGAACAGCAGCGTGGTCATCATCGGCGAGCCGGGCGGCGGCTGCCCCGGCTCGCGCGCCAGCACGATGAAGCGCGTGGTGTTATGCGCTGCGTCCTCGATGTCGGCGCGCAGAATGTCCAGGCCGTATTGCTCGGCCGCGAGCGAGGATGCGATAGCGGCTTCCTCGGGATCGGCGTGCCGCGCGACCTCGGCGGCGGCGCCCGCCGTGTCGGCATGGACCAGCGGCGTGAGGCCGAGTTCGCGGATCAGCTTGCCGCACTGGCCGAGCGCATGGACATGGCTGCGCACCCGCCGGATGGTGTCGAGGCTGGCGCCGGGGGCGGCGAGAAGCTGGTGGCGCACAAGCTCGAAGCGTTCGGCGATGATGTGCAGTCCGGTTTCCGGCAGCAGACGGTGAATATCGGCGACCCGGCCGGCGATCGTGTTCTCGATCGGGATCATCGCCAGCGCCGCCTCGCCCTGTTCGACCGCCGCGAAGGCGTCTTCGAAGGCCTGGCAGGGCATCGGCGCCAGCTCCGGATAGGCGCGGCGGCAGGCAAGGTCTGAATAAGCGCCCGGTTCGCCCTGAAAGGCGATCCGGCGGGCAGCGGCGTCGGCGGCCATCGGATGCTTCGACTTATGGCTGTGTGGCAAGAAGATCCCGCGCTCGGGCAAGATCGGCGGGAGTATCGACACCGAGCGGAACGCTGTCAACGACCGCAACCGCGATCCGCATACCGGCCTCGAGCGCGCGCAACTGCTCCAGCTTCTCGCGCTGCTCCAGCAGGCTCGGCGGAAGCTCCGTGAAGCGCTCCAGGGCCCGGCGCCGCCAGGCATAGAGGCCGATATGGTGGTAGAGCGGGCCGGGCCCCGCCGGAGCCGGCGCGCGGGTGAAATAGAGCGCCCGGCCGTTGGCGCCGAACACCGCCTTCACCACATTGGGGTTCGTGCGCTCCTCTTCCCGGACAATCTCCGCCGCGACAGTGCCGATATCCACCTGCGGGTCGTCGAGCAATGCCAGGGCGGCGCGGATGTTCCCCGGCGGAACCGTCGGCAGATCTCCCTGGAGATTGACCACCCGGTCGAAGCGCCGCCCGGGGTCGAAGGCGTCGAGGGCGGCGCGGATGCGGTCCGAACCGGACGGCAGGCGCGGGTCGGTCATCGCCGCCTCGCCGCCGGCCCGGCGCACCGCTGCAGCCACTTCCTCTTCGCAGCACGCAACGAGCACAGGCCCCACTCCGGCCTCCATGCCGCGCTCCAGCACATGCGCGATCAACGGCCGCCCGGCGATATCCGCCAGCGGCTTGCCGGGCAGGCGCGTCGACGCCATCCGGGCAGGTATGGCAATCAGCGCCTGACCGCTCATCGGCGTCGATTTACGCGACGCCACGCCGCATATCCGCTCACTTCCGCCGCCCCTACACTCCGTGCCCGAATATAAATCCCCCGGCACACGCCCTGCCGCCGTGCAACAATGCCCAGGCGCGCGCGGCCGTCAACTGGACGACAAGGCGATGGACTTTTTCGAGTTCAACAAACTTGCGGGCGGGCTGCTGCTGGCCGGCGTTGTGACGATTTTCATCGGCATTTTCGGCAACATGCTGGTGCCGAAGCAGGAGGCCGGACACGGCGCAATGCCGCATGACACCGGGGTAACCGCCGCTGCGCCTACGGCCCCGGCCAAGCCGGCCGGGCCAGAGCCTATAGCCACCATGCTGGCGGGCGCCGACATCGCGCGCGGCGAGTCGATCACCAAGAAATGCACGGCCTGCCATACCTTTACAGAGGGCGGCGCAGCCAAGCAGGGGCCGAACCTTTACAATATCGTTGGCGCGGACATCGCCGGCCGGGGCGATTTCAAATATTCCGACGCGATGGCGGAGCTGCCCGGCGAGTGGAATTACGACAGCCTCAACCAGTTCCTTTACAAGCCCAAGGGTTTCATCAAGGGCACAAAGATGACCTTTGCGGGCTTGAAGAAAGCCCGCGACCGGGCCGACCTCATCGCCTATCTGCGCTCGCTCTCTGCCGCGCCATTACCCTTGCCGGAAGGCGACGGCGCCGCTCTGGAGTCCGAACAAAAGGATATGCCGAAGCCGAGGGCCGCGCTGCCGACCGCGGCGGATGCGGCGCCGCCGGCGCAGGAGGCATCGCCCGTCCTTGATGCGGCTCCGGTGACGAACGAGCGGCAGGCATGGCGTTTTTCGCTTGTCGGAACAGCCGCAGCCGCCGAGCCGGCGCAGAGTCTTGCGGAGCTTCTGGCTGCGGCCGACCCCGCAGCCGGGAAGAAGGTTTCCCGCAAATGCACCGCCTGCCACACCTTCGACAAGGGCGGCAAGAAGCGCGTCGGGCCCAATCTCTGGAACATCGTGGGCGCGGATGTCGCCGCGCGCGAAGGATACAAATACTCCAAGGGGTTGATCGCATTCGGCGGCAAGTGGACCTATGAGCGGCTGGACGCCTATCTCACCAAGCCGAGAAAGGCTGTGCCCGGCGGCAAGATGTCGTTCATCGGCCTGAAGAAACCGAAAGACCGGGCGGCGATGATCGTTTTCATGCGCAGTTTCGCGGACGAACCGCTGCCGCTGCCCTGAGGCCGGCGTTGCGCGCGCCGCACCGATGATCCGCGCCTTCCTCGACCGCCTGGGCGACCTCGCACGCCCCATTCACCGGCGCCATTTCCGTTCCGGCGTCCTGGTCGAGCGCAAGGATGACGAGTCGCCTGTGACCCGCTCCGACCGGGAAGCCGAGCAGGCGCTCCGCCAGGCGATTGCCGAGACCTTCCCCGAAGACGGCATTCTGGGCGAGGAGTTCGGCTCCGAACGCCTCGATGCGCGCCGCGTATGGGTTCTGGACCCGCTGGACGGCACCCGGGCTTTCGTCAACGGCAAGCCGGTATTCGGCGTGATGGCGGCGCTGCTCGAGGAAAACCGGCCGATCGCCGGGCTGATCGACATGCCGATTCTGTCGGAGCGCTGGATTGGCGTTGCCGGCGAACCGACGACCTTCAACGGCGCGCCGGCGCGGGTGCGCGGATGCGCAAGCCTCTCCGACGCCTCCCTCAACGCCACCTCGCCCGACATCTTTCCGGACGCGGCGTCACGGGCGGCGTTCGAGCGCCTGTCCGCGGCTTGCGGCCAACGGCATTTCGGCGGCGATTGCCATCTCTACGGCCTGCTCGCCTGCGGGTGGATCGACCTCGTCGCGGAGGCCGGCCTCGCGCCCTACGACTATCTCGCCCATGTCGCCATTATAGAGGGCGCCGGCGGGCGGATTTCCGACTGGCAGGGCCAACCGCTTGGCCTCCACTCGGACGGCAGGGTGCTGGCGGCCGGCGATCCGGAGATATTCGAGGACGCGCTGGACCGCCTTCGCGTCCTCTGACACGGTATGGGCCCGGTTCCGGGGCGGGCGCGGCGCACGCTTGCCGGACGGGTGCGGCTCCCGTATAGGCGGGTTTGAAACAACTGCGACTGGAGACATCATGAATACGCGCAGACTGGTCGGACGCGCTGCCGGCGCTGTCATCGGTGCCGCCCTGGCGACCTCGGCGATGGCGGCGGAGTGCATTGCGCCCGCAAATCCCGGCGGCGGCTGGGATTTCACATGCCGGACCATCGGCAAGATCATGCACGACATCGGCGCGGTCGATTCGCCGATCCAGGTCATCAACATGGCAGGCGGCGGCGGCGGCCTGGCGTTCAACCATGTCGTGAATGAACGCGGCGACGACCCGGACCTGATTGTCGCCGCCTCGTCGGCGACCGCGACCCGACTCGCCCAGAACGCCTATGGCGGCCTGACCGCCGACCAGGTGAGCTTCCTCGGGGCTATTGGCGCCGACCCGGGCGTCATCGTCGTCGCCAAGGACTCGCCCTATATGGGCCTGAAGGATCTCATCGATGCGGTCATCGCGGACCCCAGCTCCGTCACCTTCGCCGGCGGTTCGGCGGTCGGCGGCTTCGACCATCTCAAGGTTCTGATGGCTCTCGGCCGCGCCGGCTTCAACGACATCACGGCCGTGAAATATATCGGCCTCGACGGCGGCGCCGACGCCATCACCCAGACCATCGGCGGCCATACGCAAGCCATGACAGGCGACATTTCCGAGGTCGTCGGCTTCCTCGCCGCCGGCGAGGTGCGCGTGCTTGCGGTGATGACCGATGAGCGTGTTCCGGGTTTCGAGGAAATCCCGACCGCCAAGGAGCAGGGTATTGAACTCGTCGCCGTCAACTGGCGCGGGCTTTACGTGCCGAAAGGCATCTCCGAGGCCGACTACGACAAATGGTCCGGGGCGCTCGCCGCTGTCGGCGCTTCAGATGAATGGGCCGCTGCAATGAAGGCCAACGGCCTTGCGCCGTTCAACAAGGTCGGCAAGGACTTCCAGGACTATGTGAACAAGGTGGTCGGCGAAGTCCGCGAACTCTCGCGCCAGATCGGGGTCATACAGTAGTGACGGGCGACCGGGTCTTCGGGTTCCTGATTGCCGCGATTGCGCTCGGATACATTCTGAGCGCAACGCAAATCCAGATCGGGTTCCTTTCGGACCCGGTCGGCTCGCGCACTTTCCCCTATATCGTCGGCGGCGTGGCGTTGCTCTGCGGGCTCGCCATCGCGGCGCGGCCGGACCCGGACCCTGAATGGCCCTCCCGCCGGGCGCTGGGGCGCATCGGCGTTGCGCTTGTCGTGCTCTACGGGTTCGCTATTGCGCTGAAGCCGCTCGGCTTCCTCATTCCGGCAACCGTCGCATCCGCAATCCTCGCCTATCAGGTTCGGCCCGACATAAAGCTCGCCGCCGCCGCCGGTGTCGGCCTTTCCTTCGGGCTTTTCGCGGTCCTCAGATATGCACTCGGCCTCGGTCTTGCGCCGTTCGGCAGGACGCTGACCGGCTGATCGGCGCCGGATGGACCTGCTTGCACATCTCGCGCAGGGCTTTGCCGTCGCCCTGACTCCGACGACGCTGCTGTTTGCGGTGGGCGGCTGCTTCATCGGCACGATCATCGGCGCGCTGCCGGGCCTCGGGCCCTCCAACGGCGTGGCCATTCTCATCCCGCTCGCATTCTCCCTGGGCCTCGACGCGACAGAGGCGCTGGTGCTTATGACCTCGGTCTATTACGGCGCCATGTATGGGGGGCGGATTTCCTCGATCCTGCTCAACATCCCGGGCGATGAACCCGCGCTGATGACGACCCTGGACGGCTACCCCATGGCCCGCCGGGGCCGGGCGGGCGATGCGCTGGTGCTGTCCGGCGTCGCGTCCTTCGTGGGCGCGCTGCTGGCGACGATAGGGCTGATGCTGCTCGCCCCGGTGCTCGCCCGCGTCGCCTATCTCTTCGGGCCGCCGGAATATTTCGCCCTCTATATGCTCGCCTTCTGCACGCTTGGCGGCCTCGCATCGCGCAACCAGGCGAAATCGGCGCTCGCCGCCGCCATCGGCCTCGGCATCGCGATGATCGGCCTCGACAACCAGACCGGCATTCCGCGCCTGACCTTCGGCGAAATGCACCTCATGGACGGCGTGGACTTCCTGGTCGCGATCGTCGGCCTGTTCGCCGTGGCGGAGGTGTTCGTCTTCATGGAGAGCCACGGGCGGGGGACCGCCTTGGGCGTCGCGCTGGGGCGCATCACGATCCCTGTGAAGGACATTGCGCGCTGTTCGTGGACGATGCTGCGCGCAACCGGAATCGGCTTCGTCGCGGGCGTGCTGCCCGGCGCGGGCGCCTCGCTCGGCAGCTTCCTGGCCTATATGGCCGAGAAGTCCGTCGCGCGCGACAAGGCCTCTTTCGGCACGGGCAACCCGAAAGGCGTCGCGGCGCCCGAGTCCGGAAACAACGCAGCCGCCGGCGGCGCGCTTGTGCCGATGCTCACGCTCGGCGTTCCGGGGTCCGGGACGACCGCCGTTCTGCTGGCGCTGCTGCTCACGCTCAATATCACGCCCGGGCCCTTGCTGTTCGAGGAGCGGCCCGAGGTGGTCTGGGGCCTGATGGCGGCGCTGCTGATCGCGAATTTCGTGCTCCTTGTGATGAACGTGCCGCTGGTGCGCCTGTTCGTGAAAATCCTGTCGGTGCCGCCCTGGCTGCTGCTGCCCGGCATCACCATGGTCTCGTTCTCCGGCATCTATTCGCTCTCCGGCAGCAGTTTCGACCTGTTGCTGATGATTGCGTTCGGCGTGCTGGGCTATGTTCTGCGCAAGCTGGATGTTCCGACCGTGCCGATCATTCTCGGCATCTTGCTCGGCAACAATATGGAAGACAGCCTGCGCCGGGCGATGGTCATTTCCGACGGCGACTGGACCTATCTGTTTTCGTCGGGCATCTCCATCGGCCTCTGGACGGCTGCAATCGCCGGCTTCATTGCGCCCATGTTCCTGCGCAACCTGTTGAAGCGGCCCGGCGCCGGATGACATGACGACCCGCGTTCTTGTTCCCTCCGGCGTGCTCGGGCTCGGCTTCGACCGCGCTGCGCTGCACCGGGCCGCCGCCCGGAAGCCGGACATCATCTGCATAGACGGCGGCTCCACCGACAGCGGCCCCTACTATCTCGGCGCCGGGGCGTCGAAATATTCCGGCGCGTCGGTGCGCTCCGAATGGCGCGAGCTGCTGGAGGCGCGTGAAACGGCCGGGTGCCCGCTCGTGCTCGGTTCGGCCGGGACATGCGGCGCCGACGGCATGGTGGACTGGATGCTGGAGGCGACCCGCAGTCTCGCGGAGGCGGCGAAGCGGCGCCTCAAGGTCGCGACGCTCAAATCGGGGCAGCCCCGCCGGACGGTACGCGAGGCGCTGCGAACCGGCAGGCTGACGCCGCTTGCGGGCGCGCCGGAGCCCGGCATCACTGAAGACGACATAGCGGGCTGCACGAATATCGTCGCGCTGGCGGGCGCCGAGCAGATCGCAGCGGCGCTGCGGACGGGCGCGGATGTGGTCATTGCCGGCCGCGCAACGGATACGGCGGCAATCGCAGCCCTGCCGCTCATCAATGGCGAGGATGCGGGCGCCGCCTGGCACGGCGCAAAAATCGGCGAATGCGGCGCCTTGTGCTCCACGCGGCCGATGAGCGGCGTCGTCGGCCTCGAATTCGACGGGTCCGGCTGCACCGTCGAACCCCATGCGGAAGGCGCGCGCTGCACGCCGAGGTCGGTGGCCGCGCATATGCTTTATGAAAACGCGGACCCGTTCGTGCTCTACGAACCGGGCGGATATCTGGATGCGCGCGGCGCCGAATATACAGCGCTGGACGACCGCCGCGTGCGCATCTCCGGCTCCCGCTGGGTCGCGTCGGACAGCTATACCGTGAAGCTGGAAGGGGCGAGGCTCGCCGGCTATCAGACGACCGCCCTCGCAATCCTGCGCGATGCGCGCTATGCTGCCAATGCTCGGCGCTGGCTCGATCGGCTGGACGCCTTTCTCTCTGCGGAAATCCCTGTCCGGACAGGTCTCGAAGCAGACAGTTACACGCTCGAATTCCGGTTGATCGGCGTGGACGCGGCGCTCGGCGCGCTGGAGTCCAGGGCATCGGATCCGGTCGAGGTGGGCGTTCTGGCCATCGTGACGGCCGCTTCGCAGGCTGCGGCAACGGAAATCGCCCGGCTCGCAAACCCCTTTCTGCTGCACTTTCCGCTGACGGATGAGGAAGACCTGCCCACCTTCGCCTTTCCCTATTCGCCTGCCGAAACCGAGCGC
The DNA here is from genome assembly GCA_965200785.1 of Alphaproteobacteria bacterium. Lineage (GTDB taxonomy): Bacteria > Pseudomonadota > Alphaproteobacteria > Bin95 > Bin95 > Bin95. Next base: position 1,667,886 of record CBDAVA010000003.1, read on the forward strand.
GGCCCGCTCTACGAGTTCGCCCTCAATCACACCATGCAACTCGACGACCCGATGGAGGCGTTCCGGCTCGATGTCGTGGAGGTCGGGCATGGTCCGGCTCGGTGACGCAGTGGAAGCGGTCCGGTCGAAGAATGCCGGACCGTTCATGGTCACCGTCGATATATTTTGCGGCACGGATGCCGCATTCCAGTGGGTCAACGCCGTGCTGTCGCCGGCGGCGGTCGGGCGGCTTTACCGCGTGCGCCCGCAGGATATTCGCCGATTCGAGCTGCCCGGGCTCCGGGTGGTGAAATTCAGCTTTCCCCGCCCGGTTCCACAGGGCAGCCGCCGCGACCGCGACATGCACGGCGCACAATGGGCGGTGCTGCTGGCGGAGGCCGAATTCGACGGCGGGCGGGAGTCCTGAACCTGGAGCGGAATGGCCCGATAGAGGGGTGACCGCATCGACGTGAACTGCTAGGAATTGGCTTGTCTTTCTCGTGCAGGAATGCCGATGGACGGCATATGGTTCCAGGCATTGTTGCAATGTCTGGCGAATGATTCTTGTGCCCAGGAATACCGGGTCGGTTGCAGCACCAATGAGAGTTGTCCTTATCAGTCTCGAACGGGCGGTGGAACGGCGGCGGCTGATGGCGGCGGAGTTTGCCCGAATCGGCCTCGATTACGAACTCTGGCCCGCCAGAGACGCCAGAACGCTTACGGATGAAGACCGCAACTTTGTGGACCGCGACCGCCGCGCCCGGATGGGGCTTCATCCCATTCCGGACGGATCGCTGGCGAATACCCTCAGCCAGCGCGCCGCCATGCGGGACCTGGTGGCGAACGGCCCGGACATGATGGCGGTGTTCGAAGACGATGCCCGGTTCGACGGCGACCTGCCCCTGGTGCTGGAAGCACTCGAGCAACACTCCGGGGCCTTTGACATCGTGAAGCTGCAGCGGCGCAATCTGCAACGGCCTTTCATCCCCACAATTCCGCTGGGGGGGGGGGGGGGGGGGGCAATATTCGTTAGGACGGGTGCGATTCGCCGATTTCGGATCGGAAGGATATGTCATCACGCGCGCGGCGGCGCAGCTTTTGCTCGAACGCACACCGCGCATGGTCCGCGAGATCGATCATGTCCTGTCTCATTTTTGGGACAACGGCCTCAATGTGTTCTACCTGGACCCGCCGGTGGTGCGGGAAGACGACACAAGCGCTTCCCAAATACACGAAACCCGGAGCATAGAACGACTGCGCCATCGCCGCGAACGGCTCCGCCGGCCGACAATACTGACAAGGCGCATCGCTATGCTCGTTCGTCAGGAAATCCGGCGGCGGCTTGCGTTCCGCCGACTTCTGCGTGAGGACCGGACCGGTGACATTGCGAACACCAGGACATCCGCGCCTCCTTTGCCGAACTAGCCCGGATTTCTCACAATGTTGAGTGCATCGGGGTTCTGCATATGAGAAAGTTCTTTTGCGACAAAGGCTTGATCATATGCAGAGGGGTTCCCCGATGCCGGCAGAGTGTAGTCTGGGAGCGATGCGTTTTGCACGCCTTAAAGGGCGCGAGGTTGTAGCTGATTTTGGCGGTGGTGTGCTGACGTCGAACACCGGCGCGTTGCTGCTGGGGGCGACGGACCGGGCGATCGGTCTGGTGGACCGGTTTGCGGCGTGCTTTTCGGATGGCCGCACTGCGGATCGTGTTGTGCACGATGTTGCGACCCTGGTGGGCCAGCGCGTGTTTGCCATTGCGCTGGGCTACGAGGACCTGCTGGATCACGACGAGTTGCGCCACGATCCGGCGCTGGGTGTGGCGCTTGGCCGGCTTGAGGGGCGTCGTCGGGACTGTGCGCCGCTGGCCGGCAAATCGACGCTGAACCGTCTGGAGCACGCGCCCGAGGGCGCGCATCGCTATCGCCGCATCGGCCACGACGCCGGCGCGATTGAGGCGTTGTTCGTCGATCAGTTTCTCGACGCCCATGAGCAGGCGCCGGCGCGTCTGGTGCTTGATCTGGACGCCACTGACGACCCGCTGCACGGGCGTCAGGAGGGGCGGTTCTTCCACGGTTACTACGATTGCTACTGCTATCTGCCGCTCTACATTTTCTGCGGCGACCATCTCCTGGCGGCAAAGCTGCGGCGGGCGAATAGTGACGCCAGCGCCGGCGCGCTGGAGGAGGTGGCGCGTATTGTCGGGCAGATCCGCGCCCGCTGGCCGGCAGTGGAGATCGTGCTGCGCGCAGATTCGGGCTTCGCCCGCGAGGCCCTGATGGCGTGGTGCGAGGACAATGGCGTCGATTATGTCTTCGGTCTGGCGCGCAATGCGCGCCTGACGGCCCGCCTGCACCCGGCCCTGGAGCGGGCCGGGGCGCGCTGGCGCAAGAGCGGCCAGCCGGCCCGCCTGTTCACCGAGTTCCGCTATCGCACCCTGAACAGTTGGTCGCGCCAGCGCCGTGTCGTCGGCAAAGCCGAGTGGCTCCCGGGTGGTGCCAACCCGCGCTTCCTCGTCACCTCGCTGAACCCGACCACCATCGACCGGCGGACCCTCTACGAAAAACTCTACTGCGCCAGAGGCGACATGGAGAACCGCATCAAGGAATGCCAGCTCGACCTCTTCGCCGACCGCAGCTCGGCCCACACCATGCGCGCCAACCAACTCCGCCTCTGGTTCGCCTCCATGGCCTATGTGCTGCTCTCGGCACTCAGACGCATCGCCCTCGCCGGAACCCGCCTCGCCAAAGCCACATGCCGCTCCATACGCCTCAAGCTCCTCAAGATCGGCGCACAGATGCGCCTCAGTACACGCCGCATCCGCTTCGCCATGGCCGCCGCCTGCCCCCACGCCGACGTCTTCACCCTCGCACACCAGCGATTATCCACCTGACCCCAGAGCAAGGGGACCAACCGAACCCGCCCGACAACAACACAGACACAAGACCCCAAATCACACCGCGCCAACAGCGCAAGCACCCCCCCTGCGCGCCCCAACACGGACAACACCGCTATGCCAGACAAAACCCCCAACTCACTACACAAATGCAGCCCGTGAGAAATCCGGGCTAGCGCGGTGGTCCGAGGCGCCGCACCCGGGCAGCGAGGATAACGGCTTCTGCGCAATACCCGGCCATCCAGGCGGCAAGGCCGATCACGGCCCCGTTGCCGCCGGGCAGCAGCAGGGATGCCGCTGCAACCAGCGTGGCGGCGGAAACGCGGGCGATCCCCGAGACCGCGAGCGCGCCGGTGGACCGCGCCCCCGCCAACAGGCCGCGAAAAACTGCCGAGAGGCCCCAGAACACCGCCATCAGGAAAGCGAATTGCATGGCCGGGGCGCAGTAGGCCTCCAGGACAGGCTTCAGACCCATCGCGTCGGAAAGAACCAGACGGTCGAGCGGCGTGTGAAACAGCAGGGCGGCAACGGCGCCGAAGAACAGGATCAAATGAGCGGCGAAACGCAGCAGCACTGGCCGGTCTGCCGCCCGGCGCGCCAGCGTCTGGGCGCTTTGCACGAGATTGCGCAACGGGCTGAGCATCAGGCTCACCAGCCCGTAAACGACGGCGAATGCGGCAAGCGCGAGGTCCGGGTCTGCAAGGCGGCCGAGAAACACGCTGACGGAGAACACCATGCCCATCTCGGCCGAGGTGTTCAGCATGAGCGGCCAGGAAAAACGCCATTGCGCCCTCATGGTCGGCGGCGTCTCGCCGCGCTCCGGCAGGGCGTTGTAGATGCGCGCGGCCAGGCACACCGCCACGACGGTCTCGCACAACATGCAGAACACCAGCGCGCCAGCGCCGACCGCAGCGCCGTCCAGAAAATGCGGCAGCACGGCGAGTGAACCGGCAAGCGACATGAGCCGCACCAGCGTGGCCCAGGTGATGAAGATCGTCTTCTGGCCGATCATCAACAGGCCGAAGGCGACCGACCGGCAGATCAGGATCGGCGCGCTGAGCGACAGCAGGAAGGTCGCAGTCTTGGCCTCGGAAACCGCAGCATCACTGATGCCGAAAAGGGTCTGGAACGCAAAATCGCCAACGCTGGTGAAGGCCAGCACCTGTGCAACAGCCCAGGGAACCGCAACGACGATGCCCATGAACCGCAGCAGATGCGTGAGCGCCCGGCGGCTGCGCAGATAGGAGAGCGTCAGGAGGGAGCAGACCTCCGTGCCGCTGGCGATGGAGTAGTAGAGCGTGAAGGCGCTGTGAAAGGCTGCAAGAACAATACTGCTGTCGTCCATACGGGCGAGAAAGGCATTGATGACCGACTTGGAGATCATGTTGAGTTCGGTCATGAAAATGAGCGGAATGAAAAAGCGGTAGCAGGCTCCCAGAGTGATTCCGTCCGTGTTCGGCGCGTTCATGGGCAGTGTTTCAGTTTAAGATTTGGACTCGTTGCCGCGGTCATTCGTCACCCCCGACGCCGGCGGCGCGGTGGCGCCGATCGACTGCAGACGAGAGGCCGAATGTGAAACTGAGACACTACGCATGAACGCGCCCATTAGACAGGCGGGATGCGTGCTTGCAAACTCTTGTCCGCCCGCTGTCTGCCGGAGGTCGTTCCTATGCGCGTTGACCGAATCGAAGCCGTCCCGATCGAGATCCCGCTGTCCCGGGTATTCGGGGGCAGTGTCTATGCCGTGCCGAGCCGCTGCACGGTCATCACCCGGCTCGCGATCAAGGACGGGCCGACCGCGGAGGTCTATAACGGCGATAACCGCAGCGAAGGCAGGGAAGTCGCAAGCCTGGTCGAGGAAGTGCTGGCGCCGTTGCTGGTGGGGCGCGACCTGCGGGACTGGCGCCGCCTCTATTCGGAAATGTTTGCGCGCGTGCCCGGCGCGGCGATGGCGCCGAAATTGCTGCTGGAGGCGATGGCCTGCGTCGATAGCGCCGTCTGGGACGGACTTGGCCGCATCTACGGTGTCAGCGTCGCGCGGCTGCTCGGCGGCGCCCGCGATTCGCTGCCGATTTTCTCCATTGGCGGCTATTACGAGGAAGGCAAGACCCTGGATGATCTGGGCGCGGAAATGCGCCAGCTTCAGGAATGGGGCATGGCGGGCTGCAAGGTGAAGGTCGGCGGCCTTTCGCCGGAAGCGGACGCCGAGCGCGTGGCCGCCTGCCGCGACGGCGCCGGTCCGGACTTCATGCTGGCCGTCGATGCGAACCGGGGCTGGCACCGGCGCGACGCCGAACGCTTTGCGCGGCTGGTGGAGCCGCTCGACATTGCGTGGTTCGAGGAGCCGTGTCACTGGTTCGACGATGTGTCCGCAATGGCCGCTCTGCGCAGCACGACTTCGATCCCGATCAATGCCGGCCAAAGCGAGATCACGGCGCATGGCGCGCGCCGGCTGGTCGAGGCCGGCGCCGTCGATATGGTCAATATCGACGCTTCGGAGGCCGGAGGGCCGACGGCCTGGCTGGATGCGGCGGCGGTCTGCCGGCTGCATGATGTTCAGATGACGCATCATGAGGAGCCGCAGATTGCGCTTCACCTTCTGGCCGGAACGCCCAACAGTTTCGCGGTGGAGTGTTTCGCCGATCCGGAGCGCGACCCGATCTGGCCCGGCATGTTGCTCGACCCGCCGGACCTGCGCGGGGGCCGGCTGCATGTTCCGGACCGGCCGGGCTTCGGCATTCGGCTCGATCCGGAAAAGGTCGCAGCCTTCAGGATAGACCGATGACAGGCCGGACCGGCCATGTCGAGGTCGGCGGCAACCGCTTCTTCTACCGCTGGGAAGGGCCTGCCGACGGCCCCGTTGCGATGCTGGCGCACGCGATGGGAACCAGCCATCATATCTGGGACCGGCAGGTGGCTGCTCTGGCCGCCCGCCATCGGCTGCTGCTCTATGACTGGCGCGGCCATGGCGCCAGCGACGCTCCGGAGGGGCCCTATGCGCTCGACGGCTTCGTTGCCGATGCGGTTGGCGTCATGGATGCGCTGGAGATCGAGCGGGTGACATGGGTCGGCATTTCCACCGGCGGCATGATCGGGCAGGGCGTCGCCATCGCCCATCCCGAGCGCATTCGCGCCGCCGCGCTCTGCAACACCATGGCGCGCGCCACGCCCTGGTATCGCCAGTGGGTGGTCGAGCGCCAGGCTGTCATGCATGCGTCGGGCATGGCGGCGGTATGGGCGATGACCGACAAGCTGTGGTTTTCAGACGCCTTTGCGGCGGCAGCCGGCGCCGACTATGCGGCTGTCCGCGAGGTCTTCGAAGCAACAAATATGACGGGCTATCTCGCCGGAACTTCGGCAGTTGCGGAGCTGGACTATCTGGACCGCCTGCACCGGATTGCCTGCCCTGTGCTGGTCATCGGCGCCGATGACGACCCGGTGACACCGCCGGTCCGCGCCGAGGAAATCCGGAGCCGCATCGCCGGGGCCGAGCTTGTCATGCTGCCGGGCCTGCGGCATTTCTCCAATGTCGAGGCGCCGGAGCTCTTCAACCCGCCGCTGCTTGCCTTTCTGGACCGGGTCAACCGACCGCAGCATTGAGCGCTAGGCCGAGCGCCGACCCCAGCGCGGCGGTGAGCCCGGCGCAGGCCAGGGCGCGCCATGACAGGAGCCGGGATGCGAACCGTGCCGCCATGCCCGTCCATGCGCCGTCCACCGTCGGGCAGGCGAAGATAATGCAGGCCGCAAAGGACGGCAGTGCGCCCAGAACGAAGCCGGCCCCGTAGGAGCCGGTCCAGGCAAGCAGGCCGCCATAGAGCGCCGGATAGGTCATCATGGCGATGGAGGTGAACGCCAGCACGCCGCCGGTAACGCCGCCGACCTGGCCCTCCGGTGCAAGGCGCGCCGTCTCCGCCAGCAAGATGCCGTGCCAGCTCAAGGCCGTCATGTTGAAGACGATGGCAATGACGGCGATCTCCCAGAGCATCCATGCGCTGCCGTAGAAGGCCGTTGCGACCGAAGCAAGACCGGCCACCAGGCCGATGCCGGCCATGATGGTGCGCGGCGAGACGAGGCTGCCGCCCAGGGCGCCCCAAAGGATGCGCGCCCAGACCGCGGAGAAGGACGCGATGGCGAAGACGGTGCCGGCCTCCGCCTCGGAATAGTCGAGACCGTCGATGAGATAGAGAATGAAGAAGCCGGCAAAGAGCGACTGCAGGCCGCCAAAGGCGAATGCCGCAAAGGCCAGGTCGCGCAGCGGGCGGATGGACAGCACCGTCTTCAGGGTTGTCGGCAGGTCTCCAAAGGCGATTTTCGTTTCCGGCCGGCGGTCGGCGTCGAAATAGTTTCGGACCGGCTCCAGAGACACCATGACGCCGAAAACGATCAGGCAGGTCACGAAAGCCGTGCCGTAGGGGCCGAGCCGGACCGAAACGCCGAGTGTGTCCGAATAGAAGACAACGCCGAGCAGGAACGGCACGAGAAGGCCGCCAATCAAGGCGCCCACCGGCACGCCGGTCTGCTTGATCGAGAAGACCAGCGGCGCAAGGCGCAGCGGCGTCACCCGCGCCAGAATGTGCGAACTGGCCGGTGTCGAAACGGAGGCGGCGCCCAGCAATATCGCGCCCAGCGGGAACAGCCATAACTGGCCGGAGGCAATAACCAGGAGGCTCGCGCCCATCAGCAGCAGAGCCGCCTGGCTCACGCGCAGCGGGCCGTAGCGGAGGATGAAGCCGCCGCATCCAACCGCGGCGATAATCGCGGCTACGTTCTGGATGAAGAGATACAGGCCGAGCCAGGCCCGCGAAATGCCGAAATCCTCGGCGATCCGGTCGGCGAGGATTGGCAGCACGATCTGGCAGACATAGGAAAACGCCTGCTGGACCAGCATGGCGGCAGTCGCTGCCGCCATGATCGTGCGCGGGCTGAAGCGCCCGAGATCCATCACCGGATGCGGATGTTGACGGACGCCCGCATCCCGGGCCAGAGGGTCTTTTCCACCGGCGGGATGTCGATGAACACCGGAATCTTCCGGGCGCCGCTGCGGCCATTGGTTGCCGGGCCGCCGACGGTTGTTCGGCCTATGGCGCGCACCCGGCCCTCCAGCGTGTCGTCGGGCCAGGCGTCGAGATCGACGGCCACCGTCTGGCCGGGCCGGACATGCCGGATGTCGGACTCGTCGATATCGGCCTCGATCCAGACACGGTCCGTATCGTGGATCAGGAACACCGGGTCACCATCCTCGACATAGGCGCCCGGATTGACATGAACCTCGTCAATCACAGCGCGGACCGGGGCGCGAATGTGCATGTCCTCCAGGCGGCGCCGCGCCTGCTGGACGCCGACGCTGGTCTTGTCGATGTCCCGGTCGATAACCGCGAGCCGCGTCCGGAACAGACGGTCGCGTGCTGCGGTGCCGGCGAGTTCGTCCGCCCGCTTCAGGTTCGTGGCGATACGGGTCTGGATGTCCCGCTGCCGGCTCTCCATCTCCAGAAGCTCGTCGCGGGCCTCGTCGATGCGCCGCTGCGGAACCACATTGCGGCCGAGCCGCCTGTTGCGCGCCAGATTGTCGTCGGCAATCTGTTTGCGGCGTTGCAGGGTCTCGAGTTCGAGGCGCAGCAGGCGCACCGTTTCCTCGACGGTGGCGATCTTGTTCGCAAGTTCGGACTTGAACAGGGCCTGTTCCGCCTCCACCTGGCGGCGCTGCGCCTTCTGCTTCTCGAATTCGGCTTCGAGCGCGCGAAGGTCGAGCTCAGCAACAGCGGCATCCATATCCGCGAGCGGCGCGTTTTGCTCCACAACATCGCCCTTGCGGACGCGGATCGCGGCAATGCGTGCATTGACACTGGAAGAGAGCAGGGTGAAATCCGCGGCGACCTTGGCGTTCGGCTCATAGACATGGTGCCACCAGTGGATCGCCTCATTGACGCCCACGGCGATCAGCACCACCGGCGCCGCCAACAGCAGATAGCCATAAGGACGTCGGCGCTTCTTTATCGGGATATCAGCCATCGGTGACGAAATAATCTATGCTGTGCGGGTATTGCACCAGCCGCAAACTAGCACGGACGGTGCGCGAAGCGAGGCCGGCGGCGGAGACAGGATGCCGATAACCGATAGCGAGTGGCGGCGCGCGCCGTGGCCGGACGGTGCGCGGATTGCATTGTCGTTGGTGGTGAATGTCGAGGAGGGCGCGGAGGCGCGTATCGACGACGGGGACCCGTTTCCCGAACCCGTGGACGAATTGGGCGCCAGCCCGAGGCGGGCGGTCCGCAATTACGGCAATGAAAGCAACTACGCCTATGGCATCAAGGCCGGCGCGCCCCGGGTGATGCGTCTTCTGGAAGAGCGCGGACTGAAAGCGACCTTCACCGCAGCCGCCGTCGCGCTGGAGCGTGCGCCGGGGCTTGCCGCCCGGATTACCGCCGGCGGCCACGAGGTTTGCGCCCACGGCCATCGCTGGGTGCATCAGTTCCGGATGGACGAGGCGCGCGAGCGCGCCTTCATTCGCGCCGCCGCCGAATCGATAGAGCGCACGACCGGCGACCGGCCGAAGGGGTGGCTGTCGCGGTATCTGCTCACCCCCGACACCAGGCGGCTGCTGATCGAGGAAGGCTTCGCCTACCACATGGACGACTATTCCGACGACCTGCCGTTCTGGCACGACGAGCCGGCGGGCCGGATTGCCGTTGTGCCCTATGCGCTCGATACGAACGATATGAAAATGTGGACGGACCCGGCATATACCCCGGCGCACTGGCTGGACTATGCGCGGGACACATTCGACCGGCTTTATCAGGAAGGCGCAGCGGGGGCGCCGAAAATGATGAGCCTCGGCGTTCATCTCCGCATTATCGGGCGGCCGGGACGGATCGGCTATCTGGAGCGTTTCCTCGACCATGTGCAGACGCATGAGGGCGTCTGGGTCGCGCTCCGGCGGGACATTGCGGGCTGCCTGCCGTGAGCGGTCTTCTGCGCCGGATCGATGTGGACGCCATGCTCCGCGCCTATCCGCTCGGGCGGGCGTTTCTGGACGGGCCGGCGGCGCTTTCGCGCGATGCGCTGCGGGCGCTTCAGGAGCGGCGTTTCGCCCGCGTCATGGAACGCGCCTGGCAGGTTCCGTTCTACCGCGAACGCTGGGCCGCGGCCGGCATGGAGCCCGGAGATATTGCCGGCCTCGACGATCTGCCGTCGATCCCGGCTTTCTCCAAGGAAGACCTGATGGCGGGCGTTGCGGAATCGCCGCCCTTCGGAACCTTCAGCGGGCTGGACGACGAAAACCCCTTTGCCGTCTTCCACACCACTTCAGGAACGACGGGCATCCCGCAGCCCCTGTTCTATGGCGCCGAGGACCGGGAAATCCAGAATCTGCTGCTGGCGCGGGCCTACCGCCTGATGGGGCTGCGCGACGACGATGTCGTCCATTCCGTTTACGGCTTCGGCATGGTCAATGGCGGGCACTATATCCGGGAGGCCGTGACGCACTTTACCGACGCGCTGTTCGTGCCGGCCGGCACTGGGCGCGACATGCCCTCCGAACTCCAGGTGGCAACCATGCTGCGACTCGGCGCAACGGTGCTGGTCGGTTTCGCGGACTACATCCGCCACTTGGCCGAAGTCGCGCGGAAGAAAGACCTGTATGTTCCCTTGCGTCTCGTTATCGGTCATTTCGGCCGCGGCGATCGACAGGCCATATCCGAGGCGTGGGGCGGGGCCGGGGTCTATGACTGGTACGGCGTCGGCGACACCGGGGTCATCGCAGCGGAAAGCCCGGGCGGCGACGGCCTGCACATCTTCGAGGACGCGCATGTCGTGGAAGCGCTCGACCCCGAGACCGGCGTCCCGGTCGAGGACGGCCATGCCGGCAATCTCTGCGCCACCGTGCTGTTCAAGACCGGCGTCTATCCGATCGTGCGCTTCGACACCAAGGACCTGACGACGCTGTCCGAACCCGACGCGGCCTCGAATATCGGCTTCCGGCGCATGTCCGGCTTTGAAGGCCGGTCCGACAATATGGTCAAGCTGCGCGGCATCAATGTCTATCCGACCGCTGTCGGCGCCTTGCTTGCGGAGTATAAGGCGTTGACCGGCGAATATGTCTGCCGTGCATTCCGGGCCGGCGGGCGGGAGGAAATGACGGTTATGGTCGAAGCGCGCGAACATGGCGGCCGTCTGGCGGAGGAAGTCGCCGAACGGTTGAAGCGGGGCTTGGGCGTCCAGGTGATGGTTGAGCTTGTGGAGCCGGGACAAACGGCTGCGCTCACCCATGTCCATGAGCGGCAGAAACCGCTGCGGTTGATCGATGAGCGCTGACTTTTCCCTTGCTGAACTCCGTGAAGGCTATGCCGCGGGAACCCTCGATCCTGCCGCCGTCACAGACAGCTATCTGGACCGGATCGCACGCGAGAATCCCCGGCTCAACGCCTATGTCTCGGTGACGGCGGACATCGCCCGCGAGGCAGCGGCGGCCTCGGCTGCGCGCTGGCGGGCCGGACGTCCGGCCTCGGCCATCGACGGGGCGCCCATCGCGGTCAAGGACAATATCGACATGGCCGGCGTCGTCACGACGAACGGCCTGCCCGGCGGGCGGCGCGCCGGGGCGGATGCAGCCGTTGTCGCGCGTCTGCGGGAGGCAGGCGCCGTGCTGCTTGGCAAGACCAATCTGCATGAGGCGGCGTTCGGAACCACGACCTTCAATCCGCATTGGGGCATGACCCACAACCCGCATCGCGAGGGATGGACTGCGGGCGGCTCCAGCGGCGGGTCCGGCGCCGCCGTGGCGGCGGGTCTGGCGGCGGCGGCGCTCGGCAGCGACACCATGGGCTCGGTGCGCCTGCCGGCGGCCTATTGCGGCTGTTTCGGCTTGAAGCCGACCTGGGGCGCCGTGCCGCTCGACGGCGTGGTCCCGCTGTCTCCGAGGCTGGACCATGTGGGGCCGCTCACACGCATTGCCGAAGATGCGCTGCTGTTGTTCGAGGTCATGGCCGGGCGCCCGGCCGGAGAAGAAGGAAGCTGGTATTCGGCGCGGCTGGCGGCGTTCGACAAGGTTACGCTCGAAGACGATGTTGCCGCCGCCCTGCCGGCGTTGGACCTGCCGGTTCTGGATTGGCCGGATTAAGATCCGGCGGCAGCGCGCAAGGTGGGCTTGCTGATTATCGAAGCCGAAGCGTTCGCGGCGCTTGGCATCCCGGCCGGGGCGTCGGAGGAGTTGCGGGCCTATCTCGACTACGGCGCGAATCTGGCGCCGGAGCGGCTGGCCCGGGCGCGCGAGACGGTTCAGTCGCTTCGGGACGAGGCTGTGGAGCGCATTGGGGATGCCGTCATTATCGCGCCGGTTGCGCCCTGCGGGCCGTTCCCGCGCTCGCGCAAGGCGCCCGCCAACCAGGCCGAACTGCTTGCTTTCGCCAATCTTACCGGCCTGCCCGCGCTTGCCTTCCACTGCGGGCGGATGAAGAACGGGATGCCCTTCGGGCTTCAAGCCATAGCAGGCCCCGGCCGCGAGGCCGCGCTCGTTGCAGCAAGCCGGGCATTCCGGAGCGGTCTGACATAAACTCGGCTTCGACAGGATACGGGTGCGGGGGGCCTGCGTGACAAAAAGATTGCCTTTCGACGGCCTCCGGGTGGTCGATTTCACCCATGTGATCGCCGGACCGCTGGCAACCTTCCAGCTTGCGACAATGGGCGCGGATGTCGTCAAGATCGAGCCGCCGGGACAGGGCGACCAGCTGCGCGGCATGGGCGGCGGGGATGAGCGGGCGCGGGCGGGCATGAGCGCCGGCTTCCTCGCCATCAATGCCGGCAAGCGGTCCCTGGCCCTCGATCTGAAGCATCCGGCGGGGCGGGATGCAGCGCTGCGCCTGCTTGCCGGCGCCGATGTTGTCGCAGAAAATTTCCGCCCCGGCGTCATGGAGCGTCTCGGCCTCGGGGCAGACCGGGTGCGGGAGCTCAATCCGCGCGCAGTCTATTGTTCACTGTCAGGCTATGGGCGCCATCCGGACTGGGCCGGGCGGCCCGCCTATGACCACATTGTGCAGGGCGTGGCCGGCGCGATGTGGACACAGGGCGAGGAAGGGGCACCGCCCATCAAGATCGGCTTCCCCATGGCCGATACGGCGGCGGGTTATGCCGCGTTCACAGCGATTTGCGTCGCATTGATCGAGCGCAACGCCACCGGCCGGGGCCGGCATATCGATGTGTCGATGACCGCTGCCACGCTGGCCATGATGGCGACGCCGGTTTACGGCTTCCTCGCCACCGGGCATCTGCCGCGGCGTATCGGCAATACAGCCTTTTCGGGGTCGCCGGCCTCCGGCACCTATGACACCGCCGATGCTCCGGTGGTGCTGACGGCGAATACGGAGGCGCAGTTCCGCAACCTCAGCGCCGTGCTCGGACTCGACAGTTCCGGCGAGGCTCCCGATCCATTGTCATGGCGCGACCCCGCCGTCGATCTGTCTTATGTGCGCGACGCCATAGCAGCCAGGCTCAAGCAGCGCGGCGCGGCGCATTGGGAGCAGGTGCTGAATGCCGCCGGAGTGCCGACCGGCAGGCTGCGCACAGTGCCGGAGGCGCTGGCGGAGAGCTGCATTTCCGAGCGCGGCTTCGTCGCCGAAATCCCGGACCCGGCCCGGCCCGGCCAGGGCTTCAAGCTGCACGGAACGCCCTACGCCTTCGACGGCGAGACGCCTGCGCCGTCAGGGCCGGCGCCGCATCTGGGCGAGCATTCGCGGGCATTGCTTGCCGAGGCGGGCCTGGCGGCCGGCGAGATCGACGCCTTGTTCTCGGCCGGGACTGTAGAGGAGCCGCAGACATGATACTCCGAACGCCGCTCGACCATCCGAGCGTCTGGCGGCGGCAAGACATGGCCGGCCGGGACGACTGGGTCCGCACCTTCTCGGATGCGGAACTGGCCGAGATCCGCCGGGCCTTGCCGCGCCGCTTCGGGGCCCCCGGCTTCGGCAAGGCGGACTTTCCGCTGCCAACGCTCGGGCCGCGCCTGGCGGCGGTTGTGGACGAACTGGAGAACGGCCGCGGCTTCGTGATGATGCGCGGCCTCGACCGGCTCGGTCTCGATCCGCGCGGCCTCCGGGACGTCTATTGGGGCCTGGCCCAGCATATGGGCCGCGTCATCTCCCAGAACTCCTCCGGTGCATTGATCGGAGAGGTGTTCGACCGCGGCCTCGACTATGGCGACAACAATGTGCGCGGCCACACCACCAATGCCAGGATCGGGCCGCATTGCGACACCGCGGATGTCGTCGGCCTGCTTTGCATCCATCCGGCGGAAGAGGGCGGCGAAAGCCTGATCGCGTCCTCATCCGCGATCTACAACGAAATCCTGGCCGTCGCGCCGCATCTGGTCGATGCGCTTGCCGGCGGCTTCCGCATCGACCTGGCAGGCAAAGGGCCGACCGGCGCGGCTGACGAGGTGACGCGCGCCCGGATCCCGGTCTTCTCCTGGCATGCCGGGCGGCTTTCCTGCCGGTTCAACCGCAAGCAGATCGAGGACGGACAACGCAAGCTCGGACGGGAACTCGACAGCCGGGAGCGCGAGGCCGTGGACCTTGTCGAACAGCTGGCGCTCGACCCCCGCTTTCGTCTCGACATGGATTTCCGCCCGGGCGATATCCAGTGGCTCAACAACCATGCCATCCTGCATGGGCGGGCCGGCTACAGGGACAGTGCTGAACGCCGCCGCCTGCTGCTGCGGCTCTGGATCAACATTGCAGAGGGCCGTCCGCTGGCCCCGGAATTCGCCGACCGGCTGAATACCGGGCCGCGCGGCGGCGTCTTTGCCAGGGAAGCGAGGGCTTGAGGCAATGGTCCGTATCGAGACCCCGATTTGCGAACGGCTCGGAATCGAGCATCCGGTGTTTCAGGCGGGCATGGGCTGGGTCGCCCGCGCCGAACTGGCGGCGGCCGTCTCCGAAGCAGGCGGGCTCGGGGTCATCGGCGCCGGTTCGACAATGGACGGCGAGCAGCTGCGCGCCGAAATCCGCCGGGTCCGGGCGCTGACCGACAAGCCGTTCGGCGTCGATATCCTGTTCGCAACCATCCGGGCGGAGGGCGACCGGGTGGCGCGGTACACCGACTCGGTTGAACAGATGATTGCCACGGTGCTGGAAGAGCGGGTTCCAGTGCTGGTTTCAGGTCTCGGCAGTCCGGCGGCGGTCGTTCCGGCGGCGCATGAGCGCGGCATCTATGTCATGTCGGTCGTCGGCGCCGTCCGTCATGCCCGCAAGGCGGTGGCCGACGGTGTGGATGCGGTCATCGCCTCCGGCATGGAAGGCGGCGGCCATGTGGGGCGCATCGGGACGGCTGCGCTGGTCCCGGCGGTGGTGGACGCCGTTGACGTGCCCGTGCTCGCCGGCGGCGGCCTGGCAGACGGCCGCGGCCTCGCGGCTGCGCTTGCTTTCGGCGCGCAGGGCGTGTGGATGGGCACGCGCTTCATCGCCACCGCCGAAAGCCGCAGCCACGACAACTACAAGCGCAAGATCGCCGGCACAGACGTTGCCGGCACCGTTATCACCCGCGCCCATAGCGGCAAGCCTTGCCGCCTGATCGACAATGATTTCACCCGAAGCTGGGCAGCCCGGGAGTCGGAGATCAAGCCATTCCCGCTGCAGGCGATGGAAGTCGGCCATCCTGCCTCGAATCGCGGCCGGATCGAGGGCGAGGTCGAGAGCGGCGTGCTGCCCGCCGGGCAGAGCTGCGGCATGATCGGCGATGTCGTTCCGGCGGGCGAGGTGGTGCGGCGGGTTGTCGAGGAGGCCGCGCTGGCCATTCAAAGGATGCAGTCTTTCGGAGGATGACCGAACATATGCGAATGAAGGACAAATGCGGGATTGTTACCGCAGCCGGCTCCGGCATGGGGCGCGCGGGGGCGCTGCGTTTCGCCCGGGAAGGCGCTGCGGTCGCCGTTGTGGATATCGACACCGACGCGGTGCAGGCTGTGGTTGCGGAAATCGAGGCCGCCGGGGGCCGTGCGGTCGGCATAGCTGCCGATCTCACCCGCGACGACGACAGCCGCCGCATCGTGCGCGAGGCGGCGAATGCGCTCGGCGGCATCGACTTTGTGTGGAACCATGTCGGCCATCCCGGCCCGGCCTCGGTCGAAGGCATCGAGATGGCGGACTTCGATACGGCCGTCGCGCTGAACATGCGCACGGTGCTGGTCACGACCGAGGCGGCGATCCCGGAGATGCGCGCGCGCGGCGGCGGTGCGCTGCTCTACACCGCTTCCACGTCCGGCCTGCGCGGCTCGCCCTACAGCCCCGTCTATTCGGCCGTGAAGCATGGCGTGGTCGGCTTCGTGAAGGCGCTCGGCAAGCGGCTCGCGAAGGAAAACATCCGCGTGAATGCGATTTGCCCCGGCCCGATCGACACGCCGATGCTCCGCGTTTTCGTCGCACGCCCGGACCAGCAGGCAACGCACGGCCTCGACAAGGAGCAACTCATCGCACAGCATGGCGGCGCCTTGCCGATGGGCCGGCCCGGAAAGCCGGAAGAAATCGCCAATGCGGCGCTTTTCCTGCTCTCCGATGAAGCATCCTTCATAACAGCCACAACGCTTGCGGTGGACGGCGGCTCGACAGCGTAGCGGCCGGCGTCCCGGTTCGTCAGGACGAGCGTGTGAGCACGGACACCGTCATATATGAGGTTTTCGCACCGCTGCCGCAGGGCGCTCCGGGCAGCGACGCCGCAACGCTGCTTGCGCTCGAGGCGGTTCCGGGCCGCGGGGCCGTTCGACAGGTGCTCGACCTGGGCGCGGGACACGGCCGCACGACCTTCACCCTGGCCGAGGCGCTGCCGGAGGCGCAGGTCACGGCCGTCGAGATTCATGCGCCCTTTGTCGAGCGGATAGCCGAACGCGCCCGCGCGGCAGGCCTTGCGGGCCGCGTCCTTGCGGTGTGCGAAAACATGGAAGAGATCGAGGTCGCGGAGCGAAGCATCGACCTCATCTGGGCCGAAGGGTCGATCTATACGATCGACATGGCGCGGGCGCTCGCCATGTGGCGCCCCTGGCTTCGTCCGGGCGGCTGCGTTGCCTTCAGCGACGCCGTCTGGCGGACCGACGACCCCTCCGAGGAAGCCGGCGCGTTTTGGGCGGCCGAATATCCCGACATGGCGACCGAAGCCGCGGTCCGGTCCCGCGCAGAGGCCGCCGGCTATCGGGTCGTCGGCGGCTTCCGCATGCCGCAGGAAGCGCATGACGCCTATTATCTTCCGCTGGAGGCGCGCGCGGCCGAACTCGCAGGGCACGCTGACGCCGACCTCCTGAAAGTCCTTGAGGACATTCGCAGGGAGATCGATGTCATGCGGCGCTTTGCCGATGAAGCGGGCTACGCCTTCTTCATTCTTCAACACGCAGACGGCTGAGCCTGGAGCGCCGCATGTCCGCACCGCAACCGCTTCGCCATCCGGCGGCGCTGGCGCTGGCGGGGTGTCTGGCCCTTGCGGTCGCCATCGGGATCGGGCGGTTCGTCTATACGCCGATCCTGCCCTATATGACGACGGGGTTCGGACTCGGCAAATCGGAAGCCGGGTTGATCGCCTCGGCCAATTTCCTGGGCTACCTGCTGGGCGCGTTGACGGCGGCGTGGAAACCCGTGCCCGGCGATCAACGCCTTTGGCTGACGGGTGCACTCGCGGCAAGCGCCGCGACGACCGGCGCCATGGGGCTGACGGAGAGCCTGGGCGCGTTCCTCGCCCTGCGTTTCGCGAGCGGGGCTGTTGCCGCACTGGCGATGGTGCTGGCGTCATCGCTGACGATGGACCGGCTGGCCGCCGCCGGCCGGACGATGTGGGCGGCGGGCATCTATGCGGGCGTGGGGATCGGCATCGCGGTGTCGTCCCTGGCGGTTCCCGCGGCGGCTCTGGGAGACGGCGACTGGCAAGGCCCCTGGCTGGTCTGCGGCGCGCTTTCGCTGGCGCTGGTGGTCCCGGTCTGGCTGCTGCTGCAAGGGCCGCGGCAGCGCGCGCCCGACAAGGCGGCGGCCGAAACCGGCGGCAGCAGGGAAGGCTTCGTCCGCTTCGCCCTTGCCTATGGGCTGTTCGGTTTCGGCTATGTCATCACCGCCACCTTCATCTCCGACATGGTGCGCGCCGACCCGGCCCTGCAGCCGGCGGAGCCTGTCGTCTGGCTCTGCGTCGGACTGGCGGCGGCGCCGTCGGTCGCGTTCTGGGGCTGGGCGGGCCAGCGCTGGGGCCTTGAACAGGCGTTCGCCGCCGCCTGCCTTGTCGAGGCGTTCGGCGTGCTGCTGAGCGTGCTGGGCGGGGGAATTTGGCCGGTGCTGGCGGCGGCCGCCCTGCTCGGCGGCACTTTCATGGGTTTGACGGCGCTCGGCCTGGTCAATGCCCGCCGCCTGTCCATCGGCGACCCGCGCCGCAACCTGGCGCTGATGACCGCGGCCTTCGGCCTCGGCCAGATGGTCGGCCCCGCGCTTGCCGGCGTGTTGCATGACGGGACGGGCAGCTACCTCGCCCCGTCCCTCATGGCCGCTGCCGCTCTCGCCCTGGCCGCCGGGCTGGCCGCGCGGTGATCGGGCTCCGTCAGGCCAGGTAATCGCCGCCGTTCACATGGACCGTCTGCCCGGTGATGCGGCGTGCGGCGGCGGATGTGAGAAAGACCGCCAGACGGGCCACATCCTCCGGCAGCGTCAGCCCCTTCAACGGGAGCCGCCCGGCCGCTTCCAGTATCTCCGCCTCGGTCATGCCGTAACGCGGCTGGGCTGTGTCCGCGAGGCCCGGCGCGATGGCGTTGACGCGGATGCCGTGCGGCGCAAGCTCGAGAGCGGTCGCGCGCGTCAGGCCGACAAGGCCGGCTTTCGACGCAACGTAATGCGCGCCGCGCGGCGATGAGCGAAACGCCGCGCCCGACGCAATGTTCACGATGGCGCCTTCCCGGCCGGCGCCGGTCATGCGCCGCGCTGCGGCCAGCGAACAGAGGAACGGCCCCTTCAGGTTGACCGAAAGCACGCCGTCCCAATTGCTTTCCGTCATGTCGAGAAAAGCGGTGCGCGGGAAGACGGCGGCATTGTTCACGAGAATATCGACGCCGCCGAGATCGTCGGCGGCCGCCATGAGGCGCTCGACCCCGGCAGGCTGCGAGATGTCGGCCTGCACGGCTATTGCCTCTGCGCCTGCCGCCTGCACCGAAGCGGCGACGGCGGCGGCGGCCGGGGCGTCATCCAGATAGTTGACGACGACGCCGGCGCCTGCTTCCGCCGCCGCCCGCGCTATGGCGGCCCCGATGCCCTGCTGCGCGCCCGTGACGACGGCGACCCGACCTGCAAGAACGCTCATTCCCCGATACTCCCGATTATCTCGGCCGCACTTGCTGCAATGCAGACAGCACCTCGCCTAATGCGCCCGCTTCCGGATGGACCAGCCGGCGGCGAAGACGGCGGCCAGGACGACGATGCCGCCGAGGTCGCTTTCCCAGCCGGGGAACAGGAAGGCCGCCGCAGCCGCCAGCACAGGCAGCCGCAAAGGCCACTCGATGCGGCCGACGCCGTACAGCCAGCCTTCGAACCCTGCCGCCATCAACCAGACGGCGACGATCGCCGTGCTTGTGTCGCGCAGGATAGCAAAGAAGTCCCCGTCCAGTATCAGCGTCGGCGTGAGCACGAACAGGAACGGCAGAATGAAGTTGATGATGCCCATGCGCATCGCCATGAACCCGGTGCGCAACGGATTGGAACCGGAGATCGTCGATGCCGCGACGGCAGCCAGCGCCACCGGCGGGGTGATGTAGGACAACATGCCCCAATAGAGGATGAACAGATGGCTCGCGATGACATTCAATCCGGCTTCCTGCAAGGCCGGACCCAGTACGATCGCGAGGAAGATGTAGCAGGCGCTGACCGTCATCCCCATGCCGAGCACGAAGCTCGTGATCGCACCCATGAGGAGCAGGAACAGCACGTCGTCGCCCGCCAGCAGCACCAGCTCGCTGGAAAAGGCGGGGCCCACGCCGGTGAAGGACAGCGCGCCGACGATCATGCCGATACCGACCAGAATGCCGACGATGTTCGCGATATTGCGCGCGGCGTCGTCGATCAGGTCCACGAGTTGCACCGGGCGGAACCGGATGCGCCCCGGCGCGAGTTTCGACATGGCGGCCGAGGAAGCGAGCAGCACCAGCGTCGCATAATAGGGCGCCTGACTTTCCACGCCGACCCAGATCAACAGGTAGATCAGAACGACGAGGCTGAAGAGGAAATGCCAGCCATCCGCCAGCACGGTGCGGAGTTTCGGTATTTCCGAACGGTCCTGCCCCACCAGGCCGTTGCGGGCTGCGAAATTGTCCGCCTGCAACAGGAGCGCCAGATAGAACAACACTGCGGGCACAAGCGCCGCGATGACCACCGTTGCATAGGAGATGTTCAGGATCTCCGCCATGATGAAGGCGACAACGCCCATGACCGGCGGCATCAGGGCGCCGCCCGTTGACGCACAGGCCTCGACGGACGCCGCATAGGTCGGCGGATAGCCGGTGCGCCTCATGGTCGGGATGGTGAGCTTTCCGGTCGTCACGACATTGGAGATGACGCTGCCGGAGAGCGAGCCGAAGAAGCCGCTCGACAGGACCGCCACCTTGGCCGGACCGCCGCGCGAGGTGCCCATCAACGCTGTCGCGAACGCCATGAAGAACTCGCCGCCGCCCGTGATTGCCAGCGCCGAACCGAACACGAGAAACCCGATCAGGATGGAGGAAACGGCGCGCATGGGCACGCCGATAATGCTTTCCGTGCCCATGGCGTGCACGCGCACGACTTCCTCGAACGGGCTTTCCGGGCCCCACATGAAACCCGGCATTTGTTCTGCAAACAGCGGATAAAGGAAGAAGAACCCGCAAATCGAGAAGAGGATCCAGCCGCCGATGCGCCTGACAGCCTCCAGCGCCAGAAGACAGACGATTCCGGCAACGATAGTCGCGCCGGTGGGCGCCAGGATGTCCCATCCTTCCTGGATGATGCGTTCGCCGTTCCAGGCGAGATACAACCCCGAAGCGATGGCCGCCAGGAACAGCCCCCAATCGTAAATCGGTATATGGTAAGCGGCCTTCTTGTGCGCCGGGTAGATGACAAACACGAGTGAAAGGAAAAGAGCGACAAGAATATAGTAGTAGGAAGTATCGATCATCAGATGACCGACGAAGAACTGGATATTGTAGATCTGGTTGATGTGCAAAAGAACGCCGGCCAGCCCGAAAGCCAGAATCAGGGGGCGGGCGATACCGCCCTTGCCGCGAAGGGAAGGCATCGGCTGTTCGGTGGCGTCAGTCATTGCAATTGTCTCGCCGAATGGGGAAACGCATAAGAAACTCCCCTGCCCGTTAGGGCAGGGGAGCGCCGTCAAAAGCTGGCCGGCTTACAGGTTTTCGTCGCGGTAACGCTGCCACCACTCGGGCCAGGCCGCCTTTACGTCGACCTGCTCGCCCTTTTCCTTCTTTTCGACGCGCATGGCGTCGAAGTCGGCATTGGCGAGATCCCAGACCTCGATGACCTTTTCCAGCCGCGCCAGGCGGGTATCGTGCCAGGCCTGGTCTTCAGCGGTCCAATATCCCTTTTCCTTGGCGTAGCGGATCGAGCCTTCATGCCACGGTGCGTCGGCGGGCGGACGGCCCGCTGTCTCCAGCGCCCAGTTGAACGAACTGGCCGTGGTGTTCCTGTAGTCGTCGAAGCTCTGATCCAGCGCCTTGACGAGATTATAAACCTCGTCCGCGCTCTGGCGGGCATAGGTGGTAATCATCGGGTACCGATAGCCGACCAGCCATGTCGGATTCTCTTCCGAAAGTCCGGCGCCGCGGGTTTCCTCGACGGGCTTGACGAAGCTGATGATGCTCTTCATCGCGTCCCAGCCGGCCTGATTGTCCGGCCGGAAAGGCGGCCAGTAGAGGCCGCGCGGGCTGGCCTCGATCTGGCGCATATTGGCCGAGGTCGTCACGCTGCCGAAGGCGTCCAACTGGTTGGCGAGCAACGCATCCTTCATGGCCCGGTAGCTGCCGAACCAGACCGGCTGAACGTCGTTGCGGGTGAGGCCGCCGAAAGCGAGATAGCCGTCGTTCTTGACATTGACGGACGGGTTCGCCTTCACGAAGCCGATACGCTTGCCCTTGAGGTCCGAAATTTCCTTGACGCCGATATCGGCTGCAACGGCGAGGCCGACAGTGGCCACGCGGCCGACCACGATACGCAGGTCCTGCGGCCCCCATTCGCGCACCGCAAAATCGTAGGTTCCTTCCGCGGCGAAGAACACCTCATTGGCGAGGAAGCCGTAGGAAACCTTGCCGGTCGTGATCGGGAGCAGACGTCCGATGGAGGTGCCGGCGGGAACGATGCGGATGCGGGTGCCGTAGTTCTTCCGCAGCGCGTTGGCAATGCCGGCAGCCTCGGCATAGCCGGACGATCCGAGGTCATAGGCGCTCCAGACCATGGAGCGCGGAAGTTCCGGCGCGTGGCCGTCGGCGGCCGCGGTGCCCGCAAAGGCGAGCGCTGCGGCGCCGGCGATCAGCCCGGTTGCAATACGCGAAGTCATGTCGGTTCTTTCTCCCGGTTTACGAAAAGACGGCCGCCACATGACCGGCGGCCGCGCTTCCACGCCGAACAGCGGCGCGGGGACGGTCAGTTATAGCCTGTTTCGGCCAGATCGAGCAGCGGGTAGCCGCTGAATACCGACGGCAGGCATGTCGGGTCGGCGCGGGTGACATAGTCCGGGCCGAGATCGTCCCAGCCGGTGCACCCCATGAGGCCGAGAGCGGTGGTCACTTCGTCCTCCAGCAATTCCAGCATGGCGACGACGCCGGCTTCCCCGCCGGCGGCCAGTGCGGCAGCCGTCAGCCGCCCGATCCCGACCGCATCCGCTCCGAGCGCCAGCGCCTTCACCACATCGGTGCCGCGCAGAATGCCCCCGTCCACCCAGACTTCGGCCTTGCCGCCGACCGCGGCGACGGCCTCGGGCAGTATGTCCATTGCGCCGCGTCCGGCATCGAGCTGCCGCCCGCCGTGATTGGACACATAAACGACATCAACGCCGTGCTCGACGCACAGGGCGGCATCCTCGCCTGTGCCGATGCCCTTGATGACGAGCGGAATGTCGTGGCGGTCCTTGAAGCGCTTGACCTTGTCCCAGTCAAACGCGCCCTGGAACTCCATATTGCGGTTGTCAATGCGCCAGGGCTTGACGAAGCGCTTGGCGATGTCGCGCTCGCGCCGGCTGTAATGGGCGGTATCGACGGTGATGCAGAAGGCGGTGTAACCGGCGGCGATTGCGCGCCGCGCGATGTCGTCCACCCAGGCGTCGCCGCCCCGGACATAGAGCTGGAAGACCTTGGGATTGGGGGCTGCGGCCGCGGTTTCTTCCAGGTCCGGCTGCGAGACGGAACTTTGGATGTTCATGGTGCCGAAAGCGTGCGCTGCCCGGGCCGCCGCCGCACCGCCGTCGGGGTCGAAACTCTGCAGCGAGCCAATGGGCGCCAGCAGCACCGGCAGACGGAGGTCCTGTCCGGCCACCCGCCTGCGCACCGAAACGCTGGAGACATTGCGCAGCACGCGGTGTTTCAGGGCCAGCCTGTCCAGCGCCAGGCGGTTCCGGCGCAGAGTCGCCTCGCTTTCACTGCCGCCCGCCAGATAGTCCCAGTAGTTGCCGTTGAGATTGTTGTGGGCGCGGTGGACAATTTCGTGAAGGCACAGGAACTCGCCTTCGGTCTGGCTAACCATGGAACCTGCTCTCGAAAGGGGCGGCGCGAGCATCCACCATTCGATTGCGGGGTCAAGCAGACGTCACCCGAACGGCCGGTCGTGTCTCCGTTTGACATTCGCGTTCCTCTGGCAGATTGAGCCAGGGGCTTGAGAGGCCCGGGCCCTCCGCCCCGAACCCCCTGTTGTCGCCCCGGCCCTGAGCCGGGGCCCAGCCTCCGATCCTTCCGCAGGGCCGAAACGGCGGAGGATGGACCCCGGCTCTCCGCTCTGCTCCGGCCGGGGTGACGACAAGGGAGGCGATAGAAGCGGCGCGGCACGGAGGCGCCATCCGAAAAACCCGCCGGCACGGGCCCTCGTTGCAAACTGAGACACGACCGAACGGCCAGACCGGCTGTTTGCCGTGCTTCCGCTCCGCTATTCTGTGGCGCGCCGATCCGAAAACAAGGGATACCCGAAGGATGAAGATGACCGCCGCCGTGCTGGTGCAATGTGGAGCGCCGCGCCCCTTCGCCCACAGCAGGCCCGTCGAGATCATGGAAGTCGAGCTGGATCCGCCGGGGCCGGGCGAGGTGCTGGTGAAGATTGGCGGCGCGGGCCTCTGCCATTCGGATCTGTCGCTGTTGAACGGCGACCGTCCGCGCCCGGTGCCCATGGTGCTGGGCCATGAAGGTTCCGGCATTTGCGTCGAGACGGGGCCAGGGGTGCATGACATCGCGCCGGACGACCATATCGTGTTTCAGTTCGGCTCCGCCTGCGGGCGCTGCCGGCGCTGCCTCGAAGGGCGTCCGCAGGTTTGCGAGACTGCCGCGCAGACCAAGGGGCTCGGTCAACTCATGTCCGGCGCCCAGCGTCTGAAGCTGAACGGCGAATACATCGCCCACCACACCGGCATTTCCTGCATGGCGGAATATGCAGTGGTGGACCGCGGAACCTGCGTTGTCGTGGACAAGAAAGTCGATATCGAGGACGCCGCGCTGTTCGGCTGCGCGGTAATGACCGGCGCGGGCGCTGTCATCAACACGGCGCGCGTGCGGGCCGGCGACAGCGTGGCGATTGTCGGCCTCGGCGGCGTGGGGTTGAACGGACTGCTCGGCGCGAAGCTCGCCGGCGCCGGCCAGATCATCGCCGTCGATCTGGAGGACTCGAAGCTGGGCCTGGCGCGGCAACTGGGCGCGACGCATACCGTCAACGCCCGCGACGCCGACCATATCGAGCAGATCCGCGACCTTTCCAATGGCGGGGTTGATTTCGCAATCGAGCTTGCCGGCACGATCAAGGCGATGGAGACGGCCTGGAAGAGCACCCGTTACGGCGGCGCGGTTGTCACGGCCGGCCTCTCGCCCGCCTCGGCCGATTTCAGCTTCAACCAGAGCGAGCTGGTGGCTCAGGAAAAGTCGATTCTGGGCTCCTATATGGGCAGTTGCGTGCCGGTGCGCGACATCCCGCGCTTCATCGACCTCTATCTCCAGGGCCGGATGCCCGTGGATCGGCTGATTGACCGCAAGATCGGCTTCAACGAGATCAATGCGGGCTTCGACAAGCTGCAGGATGTCGCGACAGTGCGGCAGATTCTGGCGCCGCACAGCGCATGATCGCGGGCTGGCCGATCGCCTGGGCCGCCGCCCAGCACGGCGACCGCGAAGCCTTCGTCTTCGGAGAGCAGCGGTTCTCCTTCCGGGAGGCGAACGCACGGGCCAATCGGCTGGCCAATGCGCTGCTGGCGGCGGGGCTGGCCCCCGGAGACCGGGTGGGCGTGCTGATGCGCAACTCGATGGAAGCGGTCGATGCCAATTTCGGGCTGCTCAAGGGAGGCTATGCCAGCGTTCCCCTCAACGACCGGCACACGGCCGCCGAACATGCCGACATCCTGAAGGACGGCGAGGTCGCCGCCGTGCTGGCCGGTCCCGGCTTCGGGGATATTGTTGCGGAAGCCGCCGCGGCGGCGCCGTCGGTGCGGCTGGTCGTCGGGGTCGGATGGGGGGATAACGATTACGAGGGTCTTACCGCCTCCGCATCCGATGAGGAGCCGAATATCGAGGTGCAAGCCTCGGACCTCATGCGCCTCACCTACACCTCCGGCTCAACCGGCAGGCCAAAGGGGGTTGTCGTGACCTGGCGCCGTTTCTACGCCCGGCTCGACAATTTCTTCGCCTCGCTCGAATACGCGCTCGGCCGGGAGCACACCATGCTGCATGTCGGCCCCCTGTCCCATGTTGCCGGAAACTACCTGCTCCCCTGCTTCATGCGCGGCGCGCGGGGAATCGTGCTGCCGCGTTTCGAGCCGTCGGCGGTGCTGGAGGCGATAGAACGCTTCCGCATCGACCATGCCCTGCTGGTCCCGACCATGATCGTCCGGCTGATCGACGCGGTCGAACCCGGCCGCCGCGACCTCTCCAGCCTCAAGCGAATCAATTACGGCACCGCCCCCATTCCGGTCGAAACGCTGCGCAGGGGCATTCGGCTGCTCGGGCCGGTCTTCCGCCAGCATTACGGCATGTCCGAGGCCAACAGCCCGCTGACGCTGCTCTATCCCGACGAGCATGTCCCGGACGGCAGCCCCGAGGAAGCGGCGCGGCTCTCTTCCTGCGGTCGGCCTGTCGCCGGTATGCAGATTCGCGTCGTCGGCCCGGACGGCCGCGACCTGCCGCCCGGCGAAGTCGGCGAAATCGTCATCCGGGCAGAAGGCGCAGCGGAAGTGGAATATTGGCGCCGGCCGGACCTGACAGCCGAGGCCGTGCGCGGCGGATGGTTTCATACGGGCGATCTCGGGCGGTTCGACGAGGCGGGCTTTCTGTTTATCGTCGGCCGCATCAAGGACATGATTATCACCGGCGGTTTCAATGTTTACGCGCGCGAGGTGGAGGATGCCCTCTATCGCCACCCGGCGGTTCTGGAAGCCGCCGTTTGCGGTGTGCAGGATCCGGAATGGGGCGAGGTCGTGGCGGCAATGATTGCGCCAAAACCCGGCCTGAAGATTGACGAAGCGTCAATTCGCAATCATTGCGGCGACATTCTGGCAGGCTACAAGCGCCCCCGCGTCGTGGCGTTTTGTGATGCCCTGCCGAAGACCGGCAGCGGCAAGGTCGCCAAGCAGGCTGTTCGCCCGGAGCTCCAGGCAATCCACGGTTCCGCATCGGCGCGCGGGGCGGTATCCGATGTCGCGGCCCGTTATTGACCGCATCATTTTGACCCTTTTTCTCAGGGCAACCGAAAACCGCCTGTTTGGGGAAGCCCGCACGCGGCCAGGGAGAGACTGCCGATGAAAACCGTATTGGTGCCAATGAACGAGGCCGGCGGGCTCGCCTCGATGCTTGCCTGCGCACAGAGTGTGGCCGGGCGGTTCGCCTCGCATGTGGAAGGCTTCTATCAGCGGCGGTCACTGCCCGACATCATGGCTGCCGGTGCTGCCGATGCGGCGTCGCCGGCATTGCTGGACGATCTGGAGCGCCGCGATAATCAGGCCTCGGCCAGGGCGCGCAAATTGTTTGATGCGGCGCTCGCCCGGCACTCCAGGCAATGGCGGGAGGAGGTTGCGCGCCATCTGGATGTATCGGAGCGCGCCCGGGCGTTCGACCTCACCGTGGTCGGCCGCCCGACCAATGCCGGGGACTCGCCTTCAATGAGCACGCTGGAAGCCGTGCTGTTCGAAAGCGGCCGCCCGATGCTGGTCGCGCCGCCCGACGCGCCGGAGGGCTTCGGCGCACATATCGCCGTTCTGTGGAATGGCAGCACCGAAACCGCGCGAACGATCGCCATGGGCATGACGTTTCTCAAACAGGCGGAGCGCATTGTGGTTCTGACAATCGAGGGCGTGTTCGTGCCGGGGCCGAGCGCGGAGGACATGGCGGAAGGGCTTGCCCGCCACGGCCTGCCGGTGGAGGCGGCAGTGCGTCCGCGTGGGCGGAGGAGCAATGGCGAGGCGATGCTGGAAGAAGCCGCGGCCTTCGGGGCCGACTTCCTGTTCAAGGGCGGCTATACCAGCAGCCGCCTCCGGCAGATGATTCTGGGCGGGCCGACCAGCCACATTCTGGCGGAGAGCACGCTGCCGGTGTTCATGGCGCATTGAATACGGCAACCGGGCGACCGCAAAAAAAATCACAACCGATTGATCTGTCGGAATTATTTTTTGTTGACAGTTTGCGGCGGAAGGTCGCAGACTGAGCGGGCAAAGACGGGAATGCGATGGGCGTTGCCGGATCGGACCAGGGGAGGATGTTCGCCATGAAGCCGCCGGTCCAGGACGGCCCCGCATAAGGGGCCTCATTCGACAAATGATGCACAAGAGTTCGCCAGACATCCGGCGAACAAGAGGTTTCAGGCGAAACCGATCGAAACACCATCGATAAAGCCCTGCCGTGCAACGCATGTTCCGGCGGGGCTGTTTCGTCTTGGCAGGGGAGCAGGCCATGCTGGTTGCGAGAATCCTTGCTGACAAAGGCCATGAGGTCGTGACAGCCAGCCCCGGCGAATCGGTAGCGGGCATTGCCGCGATTCTGGCGGAGCACCGTATTGGCGCCATGCCGGTATGCACCCCCCGGGGTGTTCTGGTCGGGATCGTTTCGGAGCGGGACATTGTCGATGCGCTGGCGCAGCGCGGCCGCGATGTGCTGGACCGCCCTGCAGAGGAAATCATGACCCGCCGGGTCATCACCTGCACGCGCTCGGACCATATCGACGACCTTATGGCGCGGATGACCAGCGGGCGGATGCGCCATCTGCCGGTGCTGGACGGCGGGGAACTGGTCGGCATCGTCTCGATCGGCGATGTCGTGAAGGCGCGCATGAGCGAAATCGAGGCGGAGGCGCAGGCGCTGAAGGACTACATCACCACCGGATAACGGCGCGCCCGCGACATTCTCGTTCGATGACGCCCGGGTCGGGGCGGTGATATACGCAGCAGGCGCCGAAGCTCCGAGCCGGAGGGCCATGGTGACCGCCTGCGACCGCATACAGATCCGCCGCGCCCTGCTCTCCGTGTCGGACAAGACCGGCCTGGAGGCATTCGGGCATTTCCTTGCAGCACGGGGTGTGGAGCTTCTCTCGACGGGCGGCACAGCCGGGCGGCTGCGCGCAGCCGGGCTTCCGGTCGTGGAGGTTGCGGACAGGACCGGCTTCCCGGAGATGCTGGACGGACGGGTCAAGACCTTGCATCCGGCGGTGCATGGCGGGCTTCTGGGGCTGCGCGACAATCCTGACCACATCCAGGCGATGGCGGCGCACGGCATTGCGCCGATCGACCTTCTGGTCGTCAACCTCTATCCGTTCGAGGAGACCGCGGCGGGTGGAGCGGGCGAAGAGGCCTGCATCGAGCAAATCGACATCGGCGGGCCGGCGCTGATCCGGGCGGCGGCCAAGAATCACCGTTTCGTCGCCGTCGCCACGGCGCCGGAGCATCTGGACGATATCCGCGCTGAGATGGAGCTTGACGGCGCGACCTCTCTGGCGCTGCGCCGCCGGCTCGCCGCCGAGGCTTACGGGCATACGGCCGCCTATGATGCGGCCATTGCCGCCTGGTTTGCCGGCAGGCTGGGCGAGTCCTTTCCGCCGCGCATTTCGATGCCGGGCGTGCGCCGCCAGGTGCTGCGCTATGGCGAGAACCCCCACCAGCAGGCCGCGTTCTACACAGACGGCGCAGCCCGTCCGGGCGTAGCGACCGCCGAGCAGGTGCAGGGCAAGGCGCTCAGCTACAACAATCTGAACGATGCGGATGCCGCATTCGAGTTGGCGGGCGAGTTCGAGGCGCCGGCCGTTGTTATCGTCAAACATGCCAATCCGTGCGGGGCCGCTGTTTCCGGCAGTCTCGCGGAAGCGTGGGACAAGGCGCTGGCCTGCGATCCCGTCAGCGCCTTTGGCGGCATCGTGGCTGTCAACCGGCCGCTGGATGCGCCGCTTGCGGACAGGCTGGCCGGGCTGTTCCTGGAAGCGGTGATTGCGCCCGGCGCTGATGCAGCCGCGCGCGCAAGGCTTGCCGGCAAGACCAATCTGCGGCTGCTGCTGACAGGGAAAATGCCGGACCCGACGGCTCCTGGCATGACCTTCCGTTC
Organism: Alphaproteobacteria bacterium; assembly: GCA_965200785.1. GTDB lineage: Bacteria > Pseudomonadota > Alphaproteobacteria > Bin95 > Bin95 > Bin95. Next base: position 1,697,504 of record CBDAVA010000003.1, read on the forward strand.
GCTTTCCGGCGGTTTTCTGCTACAAGGCCGGGACAACGGCCGCGCGGGCGACTTCCGGGTCGTGACGCGGCGCGCGCCAAGCGAGGCGGAGAAGGCGGACCTGAAGATCGCCTTTACCGTTTGCAAGCATGTGAAGTCGAACGCCATTGTTTATGTGAAGAACGGCGCCACGGTCGGCGTCGGCGCGGGACAGATGAGCCGTGTGGACAGCGCCCGCATCGCCGCCCGCAAGGCCGGGGATGCAGCCGCCGGCGGAACGCCGGCGACGCATGGCTCGGTCGTGGCGTCCGATGCCTTCTTTCCCTTCGCCGACGGGCTGCTGGCTGCGGCGGAGGCCGGCGCAACGGCGGTCGTGCAACCGGGCGGCTCCATGCGGGACGAAGAGGTGATCCGGGCGGCCGACGAACACGGCCTCGCCATGGTATTTACCGGGATGCGCCATTTCCGCCACTGACCGGATTGTGCCGATGAAAACCGGAATAGCCTTGCCTCGATCGGTTGCCGAGACCGGTGTGCTGCTTGAGGCGGGCGACTATGTGTCAGATACGGCGCTGGCGACGGCGGTGTTCCTGTCGTTGAAGCTCGGGCGGCCGCTGTTTCTCGAGGGCGAGGCCGGCGTCGGCAAGACCGAGATTGCCAAGGTGCTGGCAGCGACGCTCGGCCGCCGGCTGATTCGCTTGCAATGCTATGAAGGCCTCGATGTGGCGTCCGCCGTTTATGAGTGGAACTACGCCCGTCAGATGATCGAGATCCGGCTTGCCGAAGCGTCCGGAGAGGCCGACCGGGAACGCCTCGGCCGCGATCTCTTCGGGCCGGATTTCCTGATCGAGCGGCCCCTGCTCCAGGCGCTGCGCGGCGGCGCGGCGGATCCTCCCGTGTTGCTGATCGACGAACTCGACCGAACGGATGAGCCGTTCGAGGCCTATCTGCTCGAAGTCCTCTCCGATTTCCAGGTCACAGTGCCGGAAATCGGCCCGATCGCCGCCGTTACGCCGCCGGCCGTGGTCATCACCTCCAACCGCACGCGCGAGATCCACGATGCGCTCAAGCGGCGCTGCTTCTACCACTGGGTCGGCTATCCCGACGCCCGGCGCGAGCTTGATATCCTGCGCCGCAAGGCACCCGAGGCGCCGGTCGGCCTGTCTCGCCAGGTCGTCGGTTATGTGCAGAAGGTGCGCGAGCTCGATCTCTTCAAGCTGCCGGGAATCGCCGAAACCATCGACTGGGTCCATGCGCTCATGCAGCTGGATACCGTCGCGCTTGATCCGGCGGCGGTGAACGACACGCTGGGTGTGTTGCTCAAATACCAGGACGACATCGCCCGCCTGCAGGGCAGCGAGGCCGAACGCATCCTGAACGAGGTTCGCGCCGAGCTCGCCAGCGCAGGCGCCGCATGACCGGCGGGCGGCTGCCCGACAACATCATGCATTTCGGCCGCGTGCTGCGCACCGCGGGTCTGCCGGTCGGTCCGGGGCAGGTGCTGAAAGCGATTGAGGCCGTGTCCGCCGTCGAGGTTACGGATCGGGCGCAATTCTACTGGGCGCTTCACGCCGCCTTGGTCAACAGGCGCGACCAGCGCGACCTGTTTGACCAGGCGTTTCATATTTTCTGGCGCAATCCGCGCCTTCTGGAGCGGATGATGTCCTTGGTCATCCCCACCTCCAGCGTTGATACAGGCCCGGAGCAAGGGGACGAGGTGGTGGCGCGGCGCCTTGCCGAAGCCCTGTCGCCGCAGGAAGCGCCTGCCCGCAAGCGGGAGGAAGACGCGGTCGAGATTCGCGCCGAACTGACATGGTCCGACCGGGAAGTGCTGCGCGGGATGGATTTCGAGACCATGTCCACGGCGGAGCAGGAAGCGGCGCGGCGCCTGATGGCGCGGATGCGCCTGCCGCTGCGGCCCTTGCCGTCCCGGCGCTTCCGGTCCCATCCAAGGGGGCGCCGTCCCGACCTGCGCGCGACCCTGCGCAGCACCATGCGCACCGGAGGCGATTTCGTCGCGATCCGGCGCAAGCGCCGCCTGCGCCGCCCGCCGCCCTTGGTCGTGATCTGCGATATCTCCGGCTCGATGGCCCGGTATTCGCGGATGTTGCTGCATTTCATGCACGCCATTACCAACGACCGCGACCGCGTGCATTGCTTCCTGTTCGGGACACGTTTGACCAATGTAACCCGCCAACTGCGCCAGAAGGACGTGGACGCCGCGCTTGCGGGGGTCTCCGGTTCGGTGGAGGACTGGTCGGGCGGAACCCGGATCGGCACTTCCCTGCGGATATTCAACCGGGTCTGGTCGCGCCGGGTCCTGGGGCAGGGCGCGGTCGTGCTGCTCATCAGCGACGGGCTCGACCGCGATGCCGGCGAAGGGCTGGCCGCCGAGATCGAACGCCTGCACAAGTCCTGCCGGCGGCTGGTCTGGCTCAACCCCCTGCTGCGCTACGATGCCTATGAGCCGCGCACGCGCGGCGCGGCGGCGTTGATCCCGCATGTTGACGAATTCCGACCGGCGCACAATCTGGATAGTCTTGAAGACTTGGCCGCCGCGCTCGGACGGGAACCCGTCCGCCGGCTGGAAGGAGCAAGCGAATGGCTGACGCGGCTGTAAACGAAACGGATGCGATTCTCGAGACAGCGGCGGCGTGGTTGGCGGCCGGTAAGGGCGTCGCCCTTGCTACGGTCGTGAAGACCTGGGGTTCATCGCCGCGCGCGGTCGGCAGCCAGTTGGTGGTGGACGACACCGGCGCTTTCGAGGGGTCGGTTTCGGGCGGCTGTATCGAGGGGGCGGTCGTCATCGAGGCCCGCAGCGCCATCGCCGACGGCGCGCCGCGCCTGCTCGAATTCGGCGTCAGCGACGAGGAAGCCTGGGAAGTCGGGCTCGCCTGCGGCGGCTCGATAGACGTGTTTGTCGAGAAGCTGGCATGAAACCGGAGACACTGGCCCGCCTGCGCGCCGCACGCGCCGAGCGGCGGCCGGTTGCGCGCGTCGCCGCACTGGACGGCAGTGCGGACGCTGTCGTTGAAAACGGCGAAGGGCCGCTGCCGGAGGCCGTTCTGGCCGTTGCGCTCGCCGCGTTGAAGCAGAACCAGAGCCGCGATTTCGAGCATGAAGGCCGGCGCTGGTTCGTGCAGGTCTTCAATCCGCCGCTGCGGTTGATCGTGGTGGGCGCCGTGCATATCTCGCAGCCATTGATCGGGATGGCGGGCAGCCTCGGTTATGATGTGACGCTGGTCGATCCGCGCGGCGCGTTCGCGACCGGCCAGCGTTTCCCCGGCGTCGCGATATGCGATGAGTGGCCGGATGACGCGCTCGAGGCCCTGGGCGTGGATGCCCGGACAGCCGTGGTGACACTCACCCACGACCCCAAGCTGGACGATCCGGCGCTGCATGTGGCGCTGCGTTCGGAGGCTTTCTATATCGGTGCGCTCGGCAGCCGGAAGACGCATGCCCGGCGGGTCGAGCGTCTTGTCGAAGCGGGTTTCGGCGCCGGCGACATAGAGCGCATTTGCGCGCCTGTGGGCCTCGATCTCGGCGGCCGGGCGCCCGCCGAGATCGCACTTGCCATCGCGGCGCAAATGACAGGGGCGCTCTATCGATGAAGTTTGGACCGGTCCCGCTGAAAGATGCCGAAGGCGCGCTGCTGGCGCATTCGATTCGCGTGGAGCGGGCGGTGTTCCGCAAGGGGCGGCTGCTGTCGGCGGCAGACCTGGCGGCGCTGGCGCAGGCCGGCGTCGAAACGGTCACGGCCGCCCGGATTGAGCCGGGCGACATGGATGAGGACAGCGCGGCCGCGGCCATAGCGGCTGCGGTGTCGGGAACGGGGCTGGAGGCCGCGGCCCCCTTTACCGGGCGCGTCAATCTGTTCGCCGAAGAGCGCGGCGTGCTGACCGTCGATGCGGACGGGGTGAACCGCCTGAACCGGCTGGATGAGAGCGTCACGCTCGCGACAGTGCCGCCCTACAGCCTGGTGGAGCGGCGCCAGATGGTGGCGACGGTGAAGGTCATTCCATTCGCCGCGCCATGCGATGTCCTGGAACGGGTCCGGGGGCCGCTGATGGCCCTGCATCCGCTTGCGCCGAAACGGGTTGCGCTCATACAGACCGTGCTGCCGAGCATCAAGTCGAGCGTGCTGGACAAGACGGTCGAGATAACCCGCCGGCGCATCGACGCCCTTGGCGGCGCGTTGATCGGCGAGCGCCGGGCGGGCCATGGGAAAGCCGCTCTCGCAGAGGCGATCGCAGACAGTATGCGGCAGGCTCCCGACATTCTGCTGATTGCAGGCGCATCGGCCATAGTGGACCGGCGCGATGTGCTTCCCGAAGCGATCGAAGCCGCAGGCGGTGAAATCGAACATTTCGGTATGCCGGTCGATCCGGGCAATCTGCTGCTGATCGCGCGCATCGGCGCCATGCCGGTCATCGGCTTGCCGGGCTGCGCCCGGTCGCCGAAGCCCAACGGGTTCGACTGGGTGCTGCAACGGCTGGCCGCCGGCCTGACCGTGGGCCCGGAGGAGATCATGTCGATGGGCGTCGGCGGGCTGTTGATCGACATTCCGACCCGCCCGCAGCCGCGTTTGCGCGGCCGCGCTCAGGCAGAACCGGCCCGCCTGCCGCGCATCGCCGCCGTCGTGCTGGCCGCCGGGCAGTCCCGCCGTATGGGGGCGGCGAACAAGCTGCTGGCCGAGATCGACGGCGTGGCCATGCTCGACCGTGCGCTGGCGGCTGCGCGCCGGTCGCAGGCCGTCTCGGTCCTGGTGGTTACCGGCCATGACCGCAAGCGCATCGAGGCTTCCGTTGACGCGCCGACGGTCCACAACCCCGATTATGCAGACGGTCTGTCGACCTCGCTGCGCACGGGCATTGCCGCCTTGCCGGAGGATATCGACGGCGCCCTGGTATTGCTGGGCGACATGCCGTTCGTCTCGGCCGCCCATATCGACCGCTTGATTGCGGCCTTCAACCCGCTCGAGGGCCGGTCGATCTGCGTGCCGACCTTCAATGGCAAGCGCGGCAATCCCGTGCTTTGGGGCCGCGACCTGTTTGCCGAGATACGGGCAGTCTCCGGCGATGTCGGCGCCAAGCATCTGATTGGCGCCAATGGAGACCTTCTGGTGGAAGTTCCGATGCCGGATGCCGGCGTGTTGCGCGACATCGACACGCCGGCTTCGCTGGCAGCGGCCCGTTCGGGCTGACTTCGGGCGCTTCCGGCTACGGCTCCGGAAAATGGACGAAGCCGTCCATCAGGCGGCGCGCCGTTCGATAGACCGCTGCTCGCTCGGCATGGCTCCGGGCGCCGCTGCCCGAAACCTCGGCGGCGACCGGCACGACGCCGGACGGATGGCCGATGCGAATGTCGCCGCTGCCTGACGCCGTGCTCGCCTGCGATATCAGCGTGCCTTCCACCTTGACAGCGACTCCCAGGCAGAGCGCCGCGGTCAACGGCACCGCGCGGTGTGGTCTTCCGACCGAGATCATGCGCGCTGCAATGTCCATGTCCGCCGGTTCGAGGCGCTCTCCGGACAGGGTCTCGAAGGCGGTTGGCGGCGCGACCATGCCGACTTTCGGGATGCTGCCCGGCACCGGGTCGAGACCGGCCGCGCGCCCGGCGGCGCCGCGCACGGCTTCCAGTCTGGCCAGCGCCTGCGCATCGCTGTCGAGCATGGCGGGCGTCTCGACGCCGGTGAAGCCGAGGTCGGCGGCCCGGACGAAGCAGCAGAGATTGGCGGCATCGACAATCGAAACGTCGATTTCGCCGAGGCCGGGGACATCGAGGCGATCGACAGCTCGGCCGGTCGGCAACAGCCTGCCGGTGCCGGCCCCGCCGGGGTCGAGAAAGTCGAGTCGGACCGGAGCGCCGGTTCCGGCCACGCCGGACAAGGAGAACTCGCCGTCCACAACCGCGCGGCCGGCCCGGACCGGGAACCGGGCGTGGATCATTCTGGCGGTATTGGTGTTGTGGATGCGCACAACGGCGTCGCCGTCTGCAGCGGCCACCAGCCCTTCATCCACGGCAAACGGGCCTATGGCCGACGACATGTTGCCGCAATTACCGGAGGCGTCGGCTTCGGGGCGGTCCACAGCAATCTGGAAGAAGCTGTAGTCGATGTCCGCATCGGGCCGACTCGGCGGCCCGACGACGCAGACCTTGGATAGTGAGGAAATGCCGCCGCCCATACCGTCGAGCTGGCGGCCGTTCGGGTCCGGGCTGCCCATGGCGGCGCAAAACAGGGCCGGCCACCGCCTCCGGTCCTCCGGCAGGTCGCAGGCGTGGAATATGAGGGCATTGGAAGTCCCGCCGCGCATGAAGGCGGCGGGCAGGCGGATCTGTGCAGTCATGGGCCCATGGTAGAACACACGGCTTGGTCGTGTCAGCGGGTTACGCCTGCCTGGCCTCTGCGTCGAGTTTCCGGCAGGCCTGTTCGATTCGCTGCTCCAGAACCTCCATGAACACCCGCCGCGTCAGGCCCGGCTCGATCGGCTCCAGGAATTCCAGCCGGATGGTGCCGGGGCGCATTCGAAAACCGCGGCGGCTCCAGTGGCGGCCCGAATTGAGCGCGACGGGCACGACCCTGGCGCCGGTCTCGCGATAGAGCGCGGCGATGCCGGGGTGATACGGCCGCCGCTCGCCGGGCGCGACCCGTGTGCCTTCCGGGAAGACCACCAGCTGCGCGCCGCTTCCCAAGGCGGCCGCAGCCTTCCGCACCATGAGCCGCAAGGCCGATGCGCCTCCCTCCCGGTCCACCGCAATCTGGCCGGCGCGGCGGAAATACCATCCCACCCCGGGAATCGAGAGCAGTTCCTGCTTGACGACATAAACCGGGTCCGAAAGCAGCGCCGCCAGCGCCAGGGTCTCCCAGGCGGATTGGTGCTTGGCGGCGACGATGCTGCCCCGAGGCGGCAGAGGCCCCCGAATCTCGTGCCGGATGCCGGCTGTCATGCGCAGGAGCAGGATTGTTGTCCGCCCCCAGACAGCGCCCGCCCGCCGCGCCGCCCGCCGCGAAGCGAACAGCATCGGCGACAGCAGGAAGACCAGCATTGCGGTAGCGGTGACGAAACTCACCGCGAAGAGGGCCGAACGGAACATGGGATCAGCCGCCGCTCGTCTTCGAGCTGTACCACTCGACGAGGCGTTCCAGAGTCAATGCAAGAAGATATTTGTGATAGGCGCGCAGCAACACCTCGCGCGTGCCGGGCCAGCGCCACCAATCCTCCAGCTTGAGCGTTTCCGGGATGACGGGATGCGCCAGTATTTCGACGCCCGGTATCGTGCGCCGCAGCAGATGGAGCGCGCGCGGCAGATGATAGGCCGCCGTGACGATGCGCAGGCTGCGGGCGCGCCTGGCCGCCGCCCAAACCGCCACTTCGGTAGCGTTGCCGAGGGTGTCCCGCGCGCCCCGCCCGAGTTCGATGCAGCAAGAGAGCGAGTCGTCTGCGCCGTATCCTGAAATATCCAGCAGACGCGCCACCGTCACGCCCTCGCCGACGCCCGAGACGAAGAGAACCGGCGCTGCGCCTTCCTTGAGCAGGCGCATGCCTTCCGTTACGCGGTCCGGCCCGCCGGTCAGCACCACAACGGCATCAACCTTCCGGTTCGGAGCGTCGGGGACAACCGGCAAGGTGGAAACGAATTGCAGCAGACCGCCTGCCCAGGTCAAGGCAAGCAGCAGAAACAGCAGAATGACGATCCGTCTCAACGCAGTGAAGCGCGTCCTTCCGCGAGACGCGCAAACCCCCGGCCGCCGGGGCCGGCTGCCAGCCTCGATGAAGTCGCACGGTCGCGTGTCGGCACCTTGGCGTAACCTTGATTGAACCCCATGGGGCGCTTATACAGAACCGCCCTTCGCGGGCGGTTTCAGGGGCGTCCGCATGATCCTCGTTTGCTCAAGCTGTATGACACGATACCGTGTCGAGGTCGAGGCGTTGGGCGCGCTCGGGCGGCGGGTCAAATGCGTTGAGTGCGGTAATGTCTGGTTTGCAGAGCCTCCGGACCGTATGGTCGAGGTCATCCAGGCCGAACCGGAAGAACCGGAGCCTGTTGCTCCCGAGGCGGACAGCGATGCGGACCGGCCGAGGCGGAAAGCCCAGCTTCCCGTGCCGGCGGTTCCGATGCGGCCGCGGCGCAGACGCTCCTTGTGGACATGGATGGTGAGCCTCGCGGTATTGGTGGTGTGCATCACTGGATATGAGGCAAGGCACGCCATCGTGGCCGAATGGCCTGCGCTTGCGGTCGTTTACGAGGTGCTCGGCATTGGCGTGGACGACAACCCGAAGGCAGCGCCCGGCCAGCCGGAATAAGGCCGCGCCATGAGATACGCACTCTACTACACGCCGGCGCCGCAAAGCGCGCTGGCGGCGTTTGGCGAGGCGTGGTTTGCGCGCGGGGCGCCCCATCTCGACACCCCGCGCCGCTACGGCTTTCACGGCACCTTGAAGGCGCCGTTCCGACTGGCGCCAGAGACGAACGAAGCGGACCTGCTGGCGGCGGCCGAGCGTTTTGCGGCCGCGCGGCCGGCGCTTGCGGGCCCGCCGTTGCGGCTTTCCGTGCTGGCCGGATTTCTGGCCCTGGTGCCCTCCCGACCGTTTGAGGACCTTGATCGTCTGGCCGCCGATTGCGTGACGGTGTTCGACAGGTTCCGGGCGCCGCTCGACGCTGCGGAGGCGGCGCGGCGGCGTCGGGCAGGTCTCAACTGCCGCGAAGAGGCGCTGTTGCTGCGGTGGGGGTATCCCTTTGTCATGGATGCCTTCCGCTTCCACCTCACCCTGACCAGCCGCCTGGACGAGGCCGGACTGGCGCAGGAACGCGCCTTCGCCGAGGCGATGCTGAACGGGGTGGCTGCGCCGCTCTTCGTTGATGCAGTGACGGTCATGGTCGAGCCGGCGGCAGGGGCGCCCTTCCGGGTTCTTCGCCGCTGCGCATTCGCATTGCCTGCCGGCTCGAGCCCGGCGGCTCCCGGCGTCTGACGGCCCTGCTGACGGCTGCCATGCGGCCATGCTATACATCGTCGCACCCTTGGCAGGAGGGCGCCGGCAAAGATTGCACGCGTCATTGGCCCGCCAGCGGGCGCGGCGGAGCAGGCGCGGGCTTCGTATAGACTGCGGTATGGCCGCAAATGGCGCGGTTTGCGCTGGCCGGGGCTGGAAAGGACGCATGGTGGACGCTGGAGGAGAATCGAGGGAAGCGCGTGTCTGGGACCGTCCGACACGGATCTTTCATTGGGTTCTCGTGGTGCTGGTCGTCGTTTGCTATCTGAGCGGGCGCAACGGCCGGTTCGATATCCACATCCCGGCGGGGCAGGCGCTGCTCGTGCTTGTCGCCGCGCGCATTTTATGGGGCTTTGCGGGCAGCGCGTCGTCCCGCTTCGGCGCTTTCCTGCGCCCGGTGCGGGAGATTGCAGCCTATCTGCCAACTCTCCCCAGGCGCGAGCCAGACGGGCGCGCCGGCCACAATCCGCTTGGCGGGCTGGCAGTGGCCGCCATGTTGCTCGTGCTGGCCGTGCAGGCGAGCCTGGGCCTCTTCGCGGTCGATGTGGACGGGCTCTATGACGGCCCGCTCAGCTTCCTCGTCAGTTACGACGCCGCGCGCGAAGCGGCGGAGTTGCACGCCATGGTCGTGGACGGCCTGCTCATTCTCGTCGGCCTCCATCTCGCCGCCGTGCTGTTCCACCAGCTCTACAAGCGGGAGAACCTTACCCGGACGATGCTGACCGGCCGCGCATGGCTGGCGGAAGGGCAGGTGCCGCCGCGCCTCGTCTCTGATTGGCGCGCGCTCCTGGTGCTTGCGCTGGCGGCAGTCCTGGTCCTGGGCGGAATCGAGATTGCGGCGCGCGTCTTCTAGCCGAGGCGCGCGCCGCCTGACAGACCAGAGCCGACTCTAACCCCGTTTTTCGCGGAACTGGCTGTGGCAGCCGCCGCAACCGTTCTTTCCGAGATCGCCGAAAGCCGCGCCCACTGCGTCCATATCCCCGGACGCCAGCGCTGCCTCAAGGGCCGCCGCCTTGTCTCCGAGCAAGGCTGACGCCGCCGTAAAGTCGTCCCACTTTTCCCAGATGACGTCCTTCGCTTCGGACTTCGGATTCGCGCCCATCCCGGTGCCGGGCGGGAAGACATCCGGAATTTTCGACGCCGCTGCCGCGATGACCGCGGCCCCTTGAGAGGCGTCCTCGACCGAGCCGCGGCCCTCCATGAAGCCCTTGAGGGTGCGCATCGCGCCGCCCAAGCCCTTCATGAGCTTGCTTCGCTCCTCCGCAACCTTGCCCTGTTGGTCGGCGACCGCGGGCTGCTCCGGACTGAACGCTGCAAACGCCACAACAACCGCAAGGGCCCAGCCGGCCGTCCATTTCAATGTCCTGCTTCGCATTGCTCCTCCCGGTGTTACGACTTCGCTTGATTGCAGAAGACCCAACCATAATCCAAGGCAGTGCGCCGCGGAAACTGTCTTCGGCCCGATTTTCTCGGGAAGGGCATGATTCGCGCGGCGCTGTCAGGGTGGCGATACGGGCTACGCTCTCAGATAACCGCCTCGTGTCTGAGGGAGCTTCTTACCGAGGATGGCGCTGGCAACGACATTGCGCAGCACTTCGGCCGTCCCGCCTCCGATGGTGAACATGCGCACATCCCGGGCCATGCGCTCCAGCGGGCGGTCTCGCGAATAGCCCCGCGCGCCGAAGCACTGCAAGGCGTCATTGACCACCTGAATAGCGCTCTCCGAGGTCATCACCTTCGCTTGCGCGGCGAGCAGCATATCGGGGAACCCGCCTTCGCCGCTGCGCGCCGCGCCGTAGACCAGCGCCCGGCTGGCGGCGAGCTTGATCGACATGTCCGCCAGCTTCCATTGCAATCCCTGGAACTCGTTGATCGGCCGCCCGAACTGCTCGCGCACCTCGGACCAGTCGAGCGCCAGCCGGTATGCGCCTTCGGCAATACCGAGCGCCACCGTCGCGGCGCCGACGCGCTGGCTGTTATAGGCGGTCATCAGGTCTGCGAAGCCCTTGCGCAGGCCGCGCGGCGGCATGAGCATCATGGACGGCGGCAGCTCCATATCCTCGAACGCGATCTCCGCCTCCGGGATGCCGCGCAGGCCCATGGTCGGCTCGCGCCGGACAATGCGCAGCCCCTCCGTCTCGTCGCGAATCGCCAGAAAGCCGCCTATTCCCTGCTCCTCGCCACCCTCGTCGAACACCCGCGCGAAGATCAGGTGCAGCCGGGAAACGCCGCCGCCGGTGATCCAGTGCTTGGCGCCATTCAGCACATAGCGGTTTCCGCGCTGGTCCGCCCTCGTCGTCATCTCGCCGGCGGAGGAGCCGGCCGCCGGCTCTGTAATGCAGATCGCCGGCTTGTCGCCCGCCAGCACCATATCGGCGGCCATGCGCCTCTGTTCTTCCGTGCCGTAGGCCATGACGGCGCTGATCGCGCCCATATTTGTTTCAACGGCGATGCGCGCGGTCACTGAACAGGCCTTGGCCATCTCTTCGATGACCAGCACCGCGTCGAGCCAGGACCGCCCCTGCCCGCCATAATCTTCAGGGATTGTCATACCGACAAACCCGGCCTCTACCAGACGGTCCACATGGTCCCAGGGATAGGACTCGGTCCGGTCCACCTCCGCAGCCCGCTCCCGCACCGGCCCTTCGGCCAGCTCTCGCGCCGCTGACTGCAGCGCGCGCTGTCCGTCCGTCAGTTCAAAGGTCATGGGCTTGCGTCCCTGCCGCCGACCCGTTCAGACTAGCCGATCATGGAGATCGGGTCAGCAGCACTGCCGCCGGAGACATGGTATCCGGTGCGCATTCTTCCCGAACGCCGCTTGCGGCGTTTCCGGCGCACGCCGCAGGGCCGGCGCGACCCGGCGCCGATGATCGCGTGGTGCAAAAAGGAAGTGCAACGCCCCTGGAAAGCGATACTCGAACCGGACATGACGCCGGTATTCTGGTTCGAGCACAGCGAGGATGCCCAGCGGTTCGCGCTTCGGTTCTTCCCGTTCAAATGCAGTTGACAGATGGAGACCTGTCCCCTGGACCGGCTCGACTTCGCCCGGGTTATCGCGCCGGGCGCCCTGGTCACCTGGTCGGAGGGGTCCGGCGAACCGACGGCCCTGACGGCCCGGTTGATCGCCCAGCAGCATCGGCTTCGGGCTGAACTCTTCATCGGCGTCACGCTGTCCGACACGCTGCGGGCCATCGACCCGTCGCGGTTCGATATTTCCACCTATTGCACGCTGTTCCGCTATTTCGACCTTTTCGAGCGCGGCTCGGTGCGCATCCGGCCGCTGCACTATTCCTGCCTCGACCGGATGCGCCCGGATGTCGTGCTGCTGCAGGTCACGCCGGCGGATGCGTCCGGCCGGCGCAGTCTTGGCACCGTCGTCGGCCATGCGCCGGCCTATATGGCCGCCGGAGCAAAGATCATCGCTCAGGAAAACCCGAAACTGCCGTGGACAGGCGGCGATGCGGTCATCGGCGATGAAAACATCGACCTGCTGGTGCCGGCGGCATGCGATCTCGAATGTCTGGACCCGCGCCGGCCCGGCCCGGTCGAGAATGCGATCGGCGGGCATGTGGCGCGGCTGGTGCCCGACCGCGCAACGCTCGAGTTCGGCATTGGCGCGATCCCGGCAGCGGTTCAGCACGCTCTCGCCGGCAAGCGTGATCTGGCGATTCACACCGGCTTGCTGGATGACGCCGCTGTCGATTTCATCGAGAGCGGCGCCGTGACCAACCGCTATCGCGAAACCGACCCCGGTCTCGTCTCGGTCGGCTTCCTGTTCGGCACGCCGCGGCTGTATCGCTATGTCCACCGCAATCCGGCGTTCGGTATGCGCGGGTCGAACCACATCCACGGCCCGCGCGTGCTCGCGAGCCTGGAGCGTTTCTTTGCCGTCAACTCCGCCATAGAGGTGGACTTGACCGGGCAGGTGAATGCCGAGGCGTTGAACGGACGCTATATCGGCGCCATTGGCGGGCAGGGGGACTTCCAGCGCGCGGCCCTGCACAGCCCCGGCGGCCGGGGCGTCGTGGCCCTGCCATCGACAGCGGGGCGGCATTCGCGCATCGTGGCAGGCCTTTCCGGCCCGGTCACGACCGCGCGCGCCGACGCCGATATTGTGGTGACGGAGCACGGCATTGCCGAACTCGCCGGCAGGACCTTGCAGGAACGCGCCCGGGCGATGATTGCAATCGCAGACCCGGTGCACCGGCCGCGTCTGGAAGCCGCCCTCGACGCACTCGCCTGACGGATTCTATAAAGCCCCGGAACCGCGAAACCACCGAGAGAGTCATTCATGGCGCACAGCCGGATTACCGAAGCGGATGTCGCTGCGCTTCGCGCCCGTATCGGCCAGCCGGTGCGCCGGGTAACACCGCCGTTCTACACCGAGGTCAATGCCGATGCGGCGAGCCGCTTCGCATGGGCGATCGGAGACGACAACCCCCTGTATCACGACGCTGCCTATGCGGCGGGCACCCGCTGGCGCAGGCAGTTGGCGCCGCCGTCGATTCTTTACAGCCTGGAAAACACGGTCTCCGGGGCCGTGGAGGGGCTTCCGGGCGTCCACGCCATGTTCGCCGGAACCGATTTCCGCTGGAAACTGCCCGTAGAAGTCGGCATGAAATTCCGTGCGGAATCGCGGTTGCACGACATTGTCGAACATCGCACCCGGTTCGCCGGCGCCGCCGTCCAGCAGATCTATCGTATTCGCTTCTTCGACCAGCAGGACCGGGAAGTCGCCGAGGCGGATTCATGGTGTTTCCGCACCGAACGCGACACCGCGCGGACCAGCGGCTCCAAATACGACCCGGCGGCGAGGGAGCCGCATCGCTATAGCGATGCGGAAATTGCCGGGTTTCAGGAGCAATATCTCTCCGAAGCGCCGCGCGGCGCCACGCCCCGGTATTTCGAGGACGCAAGGGAAGGCGATGTTCTCGGACCGATTCTGAAGGGCCCCTATACCGTCACCGCCGCGGTCGCCTTCATGCAGGCTTGGGGCAATTACGCCGTGCGCAACCACCGCCAAGCGTGGCGCTACTACAACCGGCATCCGAAATTGGCTGCGAGGAACCAGAACAACGTGCCGGAACCGCCCGTGCGCGTCCATTGGGACCGCGAATTCGCACAGGAAGTCGGCGTTCCGGGCGCCTATGACTTCGGGCCGGAACGCATTGCATGGCTGGGGCATCTGGTGACCGACTGGATGGGAGACGACGGCTTTCTGAAGCGTCTCAATGTCCAGGTGCGAGGCCACAATGTCGTCGGCGATGCAACATGGTGCAGAGGCGAGGTTGTCGGCAAGGAAATCGTGGACGGCGAGGGGCGGGTCGAATGCTCCGTGCGCTGCGTCAACCAGCACGACCGCACTTCGGCGCTTGGCACCGCCACTGTTGTTCTCCCGCGCAAATCTTCCTGAGAAACCGATACGGATGAAAACCATGCCTGTTCTGTTCGACGAACACCGAGAAATCGTCCAGCCTGAATGGATCGACTATAACGGCCACATGAATGTCGCCTTTTATTTTCTCGCATTCGACCATGCGACCGATGCATTTTACGACGCCATGGGTTGCGGAGAGCACTACAAGGAAGACGGAAATTTTTCGACCTTTACGCTTGAAGGCCACATAACCTACGACCAGGAGGTCCTCCAGGGAGACCCGCTGCGCTTTACAACGCAATTGCTCGATTTCGACGAGAAGCGCCTGCATTATTTCCATGTCATGTATCATGCCGACAAAGGTTATTTGGCTGCGACCAACGAGTTGATCGCGATGCATATAGATATGGACCGGCGCCGCTCTGCCCCGTTCCCGCCGCCGATTCTGCGGAAGCTGGCGGAGACCAGGGAACGGCATGCGGCATTGCCGCGTCCCGAGAAGGCCGGGCGGGTTATCGGCATCCGGCGCAAGTCCGGCTCTTGAATGATGCGCCGATGCGAAGGATGATGGCGGCTACATGCTGGCGCGGACCGTAATCTTTTTCCTCCTCGGTTTCGCCGGTCCGGCGGCGGCGTTCTGCACCGACGCGGCCGGGCCCGGCGTCGACTGGAACCGCTGCCTGTTCGACGAACGCGATATGCCGGACGTCGATCTTTCCGACGCCGAAATTCGTTCGTCCTCGTTCAAGCGCGCCAATCTCGACAACGCCGTGCTCACCGGCGCCGTTGGTGCGCGCGCCAAATTCATCTCGGCCAGCCTCCGCAACGCTCGTTTCGACAAGGCGAGGCTGAACGAAGCCGACTTCACCAAAGCGGATTTGAGAGGCGCGGTATTCCGGGAGGCCGACCTGCGCCGGGCGCGGTTCTTCCGGGCCCGGCTGGAGAATGCCGATTTCGCCGGTGCGCGTCTGCGGCAGACTGACTTCTTCGACGCGGATCTTTCCGGGGCGGTCTGGATCGACGGCAAACATGTGTGCGCTCCGGGTTCCATCGGTCAGTGTCGCTAGGCTCGCCGCGGTAAAGGCGGCCAGGGGCCTCCTGCGGCCTCTTCGGAACCGGCTCGGACAGGTCGTCAACGATGAACAGATGGCGTTGTTGGCAGTGGCGCTGGCCGTCGGGGTCGCGGCCGGCTGTTGCGCCGTGTTGTTTCGCGAGCTCCTGGCGTTGTTCCAACTGGTCTTTCTCGGCACCGGCGCAGAAGACCTGACGGAATTCGTCGCCGGCCTGCCGCCGTGGCAGATCGTGCTCGCGCCAACTGTCGGGGGCCTGGCCGTCGGCCTTTATCTTCGCTGGTTCCTGGGCGGCCGGCCGACCGGCGTGGCGCAGGTCATGGAGGCGAGTGCTTCCGGAGGGCGCATGGCGCTCATCCCGGCCTTGCACGGCGCGGCGGCCAATGCGCTGACGCTTGGCGCCGGCGGATCGGCGGGGCGGGAAGGGCCGGTCGTTCATCTCGGCGCGGCGGTGGCGTCCTGGCTGGCGCGGCTGTTCAACCAGGGACGGGGCACGGCCCGGACCTTGCTCGCCTGCGGCGTCGCCGGTGCGGTGGCGGCGTCGTTCAACGCGCCGTTTGCCGGAATCTTCTTCGCCCAGGAGGTGGTGATCGGCCGCTATGCTTTCGGCGCCCTGGTGCCGGTCGCGGCGTCATCGGTCGTCGCAACCCTGATTTCGCACGCCGCCTATGGCGCGTTCCCCGCCTTCATCGTTCCTGAATACGGTTTGGGCTCGTGGCTGGAATTCCCTGCTTTCGTCCTGCTGGGCGTCGTAACGGCCATTGTCGCCGTCACCTTCATCCGGTCGATTCGCGTTACCGCCGGCCTGGTCGAGGCGTCCACCGTGCCGGCATGGTTGCGCCCCGCCTTCGCCGGCCTCGCCGTCGGCCTCATAGCGGTGGTCTTTCCGCAGGTGCTGGGCGTGGGATATGGGGCAACCGACGACGCGCTGAAGGGCGAATACGGTTTCTGGCTGCTGGTCGGCCTCATTGTCGCCAAGACCGCAGCGACGGCAATCACGGTCGGCGGCGGTTTCGGCGGCGGCGTCTTCAGCCCTTCCCTGTTTCTCGGCGCGATGCTCGGAGGCGCGTTCGGCTCCGTTGCCGGATCTGTGGCGCCGCATCTCTTCGCCGGCGTTGGCGCCTATGCCATGGTCGGCATGGGTGCGATGGCAGGCGCGGTTCTGGGTGCGCCGATCTCGACCATCCTGATCATGGTCGAGCTTACCGGCGACTACCAGCTGACCATGGCTGTTACCCTCGCAACGGTGACAGCCGCCATGCTCACTCGGGCGCTGAACGGCGCCTCCTATTTCCGAACCGTCCTCGCGGAACGGGGTATCGACCTCGACGAGCGGCTGGAAACGGACGCCATGCGCCAGATGCGCGTGCGCGGGGTGATGAGCCGGTCGTTCTCTTCCGTGCCGCGCACCATGAAGATGCGCGAGCTGCGTGTGGCGCTGGCCACGGCCCCCTATGGCGAGTTGTTTGTCGTCGATCCGGCAAACCGCCTTTTCGGCACAATTACACTTGCCGACCTTGATGAGGCCGCGTTCGACCCCGGGATCCAGGATCTGATCTGCGCCGGCGACGCCGCCAGGCTGAACCCGCCCATGCTGACCGTGGAAGACGATCTGGAGAGCGCCTTCAACCTGATGGAGTCACGCCATGAAGAGCACATTGCCGTCGTGGACAACCGGGTGGACCGGCACCTTGTCGGGTTTGTCCACGAGCGCGATGTGATGCTCGCCTATAACCGGGCGCTGGTCGATCTGCACCGTCGAGAGGGCACGGCCTACTGAGGCTCGCCGGAGGGCGGCCAGCCGGTATTGTGGCCGCGAAGGTCGCGGATGTCGGGCGGGATGGTGCTGGAGGCGATCGAGGCGTCGAGCGATTCGAATGCGCTGTAGCCTATCGTTTCGTAGAGCTCGGCGCGGCTTTGCATGGCGTCCAGCAATCCCGTGGTCTCGTCCTCCCGGGCCAGATGCGCGAACATGTCGGCCATGGCCTTGGCGGCCACGCGCAGCGACGAGACCGGCCAGATCACCACCTTGCAGCCCATCTCCTCGAACCGGGCGCCGGTGAGATAGGGCGTGCGGCCAAACTCCGTCATATTGGCCATCAGCGGCGCGTTTACCGATGCGGCGAAATGCCGGAACATTGCCTCGCTGGTCAGCGCATCGGCAAACACGAGGTCGGCGCCGGCCTCGATATAAAGATTGGCCCGTTCTATGCCGGCGGCAACGCCTTCCTGCGCAACGGCATCCGTGCGGGCAACGATGCGCAGATGCGTGCGCGCCCGCCGCGCCGCCTCGACCTTTTGCGCCATGTCATCGGCGTTCGCCAACTGTTTGTCGTTCAAATGGCCGCATTTCTTCGGCAGCAATTGGTCTTCGATTTGCACGGCTGCTGCGCCGGCAGCCTCCAGTTCGCGGACCGTGCGCATGACGTTGAGCGTTTCGCCGTAACCGGTATCCGCATCCACGATCAGCGGCAGCTGCGTGGCCCGGTAAACGCTGCGGACATGGAAGCAGAGTTCCTCCAGGCTGATGATGCCGAGGTCCGGCATTCCCATGGAGGCCGTCAGCGCCGCGCCGGAAACATACAGGCACTTGAAGCCGGCCCGTTTGGCCAGCAGGCCGGCCATTGCATTGTGGGCGCCGGGCGCCCGCAGGATTCCGGGCTGGGCAAGCAAGGCAGCGAACCGCTGCCCAGCCGGTTCCTTGATCCACCGGTCATTGGTAAGCCAGGTCATGGTTCCCTACTGGCAGCTGTTAACCGGGGCGGACTTTATGCCGCCTGTCATCAATGGGGAACCCTTGGTCGTGCCTCAGTTTGCAACGAAGGCCCGAGCTGGCGGGTTTTTCGGAAGGCGCCTCCGCGCCGCGGCGCTTCTATCGCCTCCGTTGTCGTCTCCCCGTCCTTCTTCGCCCCGGACCTGATTCATCTCCCGATCTTTCCACAGGACTGCAATGGCCCCGGAGATGATCGCCAAACAGGCTGCCGGCGCCGTCTCTGGCCGGGATCATCCTGCAAGGGCGGCGCGGGTCCGGGGTTGTTGCGCCGGCCGCGGCAGATCAGTCGTAACTGCGCTGGTCGTCGATGACCTTGCCGTCATTGGGCAGTCCATCGGCGAACGCGACCCGCCCGCGCATCTTGCATTCGGCCCGGAAACTTTCCGCGACCGCATCGCGGAAGGCGTCATCCCGGTTCGGCGTCTCCACCTGCAGGACCGCCGTATCGAGATTGTCCTTGGATCCGACGACAAGCCGCAGCCGCACAATCTCCGGATGGCGGGCGAGCACCCGGTTGACCTGCTCCGGGCGGATGAACATGCCGCGCACCTTGGCGGTCTGGTCGGCGCGGCCCATCCAGCCCTTGATGCGCGTATTGGTGCGCCCGCAGGAGCTTTGGCCCGCATCGACCGCAGACATGTCGCCGGTTGCAAAGCGGAACAGCGGGTAGTCATCGTTCAGCGTTGTGACCAGAACCTCGCCGACTTCGCCGTCCGGCACGGGGTCGCCGGAGCCGGGCCTGACGATCTCCACGATCACGCCCTCATCCAGCACCATGCCTTCCAGCGCCGGCGTCTCATAGGCGATCAGGCCGACATCCGCTGTCCCGTAGCTCTGCATCACATTGACGCCCTTGGAGCGGATTTCGCGGCGGAGCGACGGAAAAAGCGCGCCGCCGCCGACCAGCGCCTTGGTGAGCGAGGGCAGGGAGACGCCCATGTCCGCCGCCCTGTCCAGCACGATCTTCAGGAAATCCGGCGTGCCGAGAAAAGCCGCGGCGCTGAAATGCCGGATTGCCTCGACCTGCTGCTCGGTCTGGCCGACCCCGCCGGGAAACACGGTGCAGCCCAATGCCTCCGCCGCGCTCTCCATCATGAAGGCGCCGGGCGTGAAGTGGTAGCTGAAGGTGTTGTGGACGATGTCGCCCTTGCGGAAGCCCGCGGCGTAGAGCGAGCGGGCGCCCCGGAACCAGTCGGGTTTCCTGCCCATCGGCTCGCATATCGGGCCCGGCGAGCGGAAGATGCGCTTGAAGTCGCCGGCAGGCACGGTGGTCATGCCGCCAAAGGGCGGCTCCGCCGCCTGCACCGCCATCAGGTCGGACTTGCGGGTGACGGGAAGGGAGGCGAGGGCGCCGCGGGAATCGATATCCCCGGCCTCTATTCCAGCGAGCGTTCTCTGCCAGTACGGCGCCTTTTGTTTCGCGAGGACAAGCAACTCGCGCAGTTGTGCGAGATGTTCGCGCTCACGCTGCTCCGGATCGCGGATCTCCAGCTTGTCGTAAAAATCACCGTTATGGGTCATGGTCCCTCATACCCAGCGTTTGCGCCGGCGGTAGAATTTGATGTCCCGGTAGCTTCTGCGCCCGGCCGAACTGATGCCGAGATAAAACTCCTTCACATCCTCGTTTTCCCGCAATGTCTTCGCATCGCCGTCCATCACGATGCGGCCGTTCTCCAGAATATAGCCGTAATGGGCGTATTTGAGCGCCATATTGGTGTTCTGTTCGGCCAGCAGGATCGATACGTTCTCTTCTTCGTTGATACGTTTCACGATTTCGAAAATCTGCTCGACGAGTTGCGGGGCGAGGCCCATGGACGGTTCGTCGAGCAGGATCATCTGCGGTCTCGACATCAAGGCGCGGCCGATTGCGCACATCTGTTGCTCGCCGCCGGATATGTAGCCGGCCAAACTCTTCCGGCGGCTTCTGAGGGCAGGAAAATAGCCGTAAACCGCCTCCAGATCCTCGTTCAGCTCCGCGCGGCGTGCGTGGCGCGTATAGGCGCCGGTCAGAAGATTTTCCTCAACAGTCAGATGCTCGAAACAATGGCGGCCTTCCATGACCTGAATCACGCCCTTGCGGACCAGGTCGGTCGGCGTTTGCGCGTCGATCTGCTCGCCGCGATAAAGAATGGAGCCTTTGGTGACCTCGCCGCGCTCGGCGCGCAGCAGGTTTGAAACGGCTTTCAGGGTTGTCGTCTTGCCGGCCCCGTTCGCGCCGAGGAGGGCGACGATGCCCCCCTGCGGCACGTGGAGGGAGACGCCCTTCAGCACGAGGATGACATGGTCGTAAATGACCTCGACATTATTGACTTCGAGGTCGTTTCGGTTGGTCTCGCTCATGGCTTCCAGGCCTCTCCCGCCGGTCGGGGACGCGCCGCTCTACGAGCAGCTTCGCGGCGTGATGTTGTTTTCAGAGGCGTATTGGGCTGCATCCTGCTCGATCAACGGCCGGACGATATCGGTCATTGCCGGGATCCAGTCGGTCTTGATCTCCCAGGCCGACCCGTTCCACTGCTGGATCAGGATCGCCGGATTGGTGCCCTCATGGTTCAGGCAGGTCACCTTGGTCGGCGGCATCAGGCCTGTCAGGCCGAGAGCTTCCACATCCTCGGCAGAAAGGTCGATATTCTCGAACGCCCAGCGCACCTGCTCGCCGTTGACATGCTTGCCCATGCCGAATTTCTCTTGGGCCAGCCGCACGGCTTCGACGATGAACGCTGCGTTCACCATGCCGCGGTTGTAGAGCACCGTGCCCATGTCGTCGCTGCCCTTCAGTCCGCTGATGCCCTGCATGGTCTCGAAGACCTTGTAGCCGGTGCCCGCGCCGTTGAAGGTTGCGCCCTTGTATCCGATCGCGCCGTCGCCGGCCGGCAGCACATCGGGCTCTGAAGCCGACCACCAGTTGCCGATGAACTTGCTCATATCGAACCTGATGTTCGCGGCTTCCTTGACAGCGGTGGAGTTCATCGCGCCCCAGCCCCACATGATCGCGTAGGCGGGTTTGGTGCGGCGGATCTGAAGCCAGATGGACTTCTGTTCCGTCATGGTCGCCGGCGGCACCGGATATTTGTCATAGGTGAAGCCGAATTTGTCGGCAAGGACGTCGAAGGTCGGGATCGGCTCGCGTCCATACGGGTGGTCGAGATAGATGAAGGCGAAGCGCTGGCCTTTCAGCGCCTCGAGGCCGCCCATCTCGTTGGCGATATACTGAACGACCGCCGTGGCCTGGCTCCAATAGGTGGAAGGGAAGTTGAAGACATAGGGAAACACCCGTCCGTCGGCGGCGCTGGTGCGGCCGTAACCCATCGACAGGATCGGAATCTTGTCATTGGTGGCCTTTTCGATCAGCGCATAGGTGGTGCCGGTTGACCACGGGCTGAGTGCGGTCGCGCCGCCATGCTTGTCCTTCAACCGGTCGTAGCATTCGACGCCGCGGTCGGTCTTGTAGCCGGTTTCGCATTCCTCGACGATGAACTTGACGCCGTTGACGCCGCCGTCGCGCTCATTGATGAGCTGAAAGTAATCGACATAGCCGTTGGCGAACGGCGTGCCGTTGGGGGCATAGGCGCCGGTGCGGTAGGACAACACCGGGATGAACTGGCCTTCCTCCGCCTGGGCGACGCCGACAGCGCCGGCCGCGACGGCCGCAGCCAGCCCCGCCGTCGCCAGTTTTCTCGTGAGCATCATGGGAACTCCCTTGGGTTTATGCCTCATTGGCGTTGCGGCCGTATTCCGCCACCGTCAATACGGGAACGGCCAGAGGCGCAGCTTTTCCTTGGCGATTTGCCAGAGCCGCGCCAGACCATGCGGTTCGACGATCAGGAAGAAGACGATGAGAACGCCGAACAGCATGAATTCGATATGAGTGATGATGTCGCCGGCCACCGTAAAGCCGAACCAGCCGGGCACACTGTTGAGAAAGATCGGCAGCAAAAAGATGAACGCGGCGCCGAGAAAGGAGCCGAGCACGCTGCCGAGCCCGCCGACGATAATCATGAACAGAACCTGGAAGGACCGGTTGATGTCGAAGGCTGTGGGTTCCACCGTGTTGATGAAGCACATGGCCCAAAGGGCGCCGGCGACGCCGCAATAGAAACTGGAGATCGCGAAGGCCGAGAGCTTGGTCGGAAGCGGGCGGATGCCGATCAGCTCCGCGGCAATATCCATATCCCGTATCGCCATCCAGGAGCGCCCGATGCGCGAGCGCGCCATGTTGCGCGCCATCCAGGCGAGCACGATGACGAAAGCCAGCACGAACAGATATTTCGCCTCGTTGCTGGCGGTAGCGCCGGTGACCTCGAAGCCGAAGACGCTGCGGGGCGGCGCCGTCGGCACGCCCGAGATCGAGTTGTTGACGAACCACGGCACCTTGACGAACAGCCAGAGCAGGAAGAACTGCGCCGCCAGGGTTGCAACCGCGAGATAGAAGCCCTTGATGCGCAGGCTGGGCAGGCCGAAAGCCACGCCAATGGCCGCCGCGCAAAGCCCGGCCATGGGAATCACAACCCATATCGGCAGCCAGGTTATGTTGGTCGCGATCTTGTAGGCCAGATAGGCGCCCGCAGCCATGAATGCGCCGGTGCCGAGCGAGAGCTGACCGCAATAGCCGGTCAGAATGTTCAACCCGAGCGCTGCGATCGACAGGATCAGCACCGGGATCAGGATCGACGCCATCACATATTCGCTCGCCAGGAACGGCACCGCGATGACGGCGAATGCTGTCAACCCGACCACGAAAAAGCGGTCGAGCGGGATGGTCAGTATCGCCTGGTCGGCGGCATAGCTGGTCTTGAACTGTCCGGCTTCGCGGTAAAGCATCGACTCACACCCGCTCGATGATCTTCTCTCCGAACAGGCCCTGCGGCCTGAAGAAGAGGAAGATCATGGCAACGATATAGGCAAACCACTCTTCCGTCGCGCCTTCAAGCAGCGGGACGCCCCAGTAGTTCTCGAACAATTTTTCGCCCGCGCCAACAATCAGCCCGCCGATGATGGCGCCGGGGATCGATGTAAAGCCGCCCAGGATCAGCACCGGCAGCGCCTTGAGCGCGATGGTGGAGAGCGCGAACTGGACGCCCAGCTTGGCGCCCCACATGATGCCGGCCACGAGCGCCACGAACCCGGCAACCGCCCAGACGATCACCCATATATTGTTGAGCGGGATGCCGACCGAGAGCGCCGCCTGATGGTCGTCGGCGACGGCCCGAAGCGCCCGTCCGACCGGCGTGAAGTGAAAGAACAGCGCCAGGACGGTAACGAGGAATGCGGCGATCACCCCGGCGAACAGGTCGGAAGACTGCACCAGGATCTCGCCGAAGCCGAGTTCCCAGAACAGCGCCGCATCGGGTATGCCGACCCGGACCGGGCGCACATCGCCGCCCCAGATCGACTCCCCGAATCCTTCCAGAAAAAAGGCGATGCCGATCGTCGCCATGAACAGGATGATGGGGTCCTGGTTCACCAGCGGGCGCAGGACCAGCCGGTCCACGGCGAATGCCACGGCCGTCATAATGCCAAGCGTTGCCACGAAGGCCAGGATGGGGTGGACGCCCAGATCCATCAGTCCGACAAAGTTCAGGGCGGCGAACAGCACAAAGATGCCCTGGGCGAAGTTGAAGATGCCCGATGCCTTGAAGATCAGCACGAAGCCCAGCGCGACCAGCGAATACATGACGCCGGAAGTCAGCCCGCCGATCAGCACCTCGATCAGGAAGGAAGGCTGATCGACCATCTGCACGAACGGGTCGATGAAGATCAGGTAGAGGGTTTCCATCGCCGGATCGTCCTATTCGTGGCTGACGCCGAGATAGGCGTCGATGACATCCTGATTGCCGCGAACGTCGTCCGGCGTGCCCTCGGCCAGCTTCTTGCCGTAATCCAGCACCACCACCCGGTCCGACAAGTCCATGACGACACCCATGTCATGCTCGATCAGCGCGATCGTGGTGCCGAGTTCGTGATTGGTGGACAGCACGAAGCGGCACATGTCTTCCTTCTCTTCGACATTCATGCCAGCCATCGGCTCGTCGAGCAGCAGCAGGTCGGGCTCCGCCGCAAGGGCGCGCGCCAGCTCGACCCTTTTCTGCAGGCCGTAGGGCAGGCGCCCGACCGGCGTCTTGCGGATCGACTGGATTTCCAGGAAGTCGATGACCTCCTCGACCTTCTCGCGGTGGGCAAACTCCTCGCGCCGCCCGCGGCCGATATAGAGCGCCTGCTCCACCAGCGAGGCCCGCATCTTCAACATGCGCCCGGTCATGACATTCTCCAGGGTCGTCATGCCCTTGAAGAGCGCGATGTTCTGGAAGGTCCGGCTGATGCCCTGGGCCGCGGCCTCATGCGGGCGCATCTGCCGGCGCGCCTCGCCCTTGAAGGAAATCGTGCCTTCCTGCGGGTGGTAGAAGCCGTTGATGCAATTCAGCATCGAGGATTTGCCGGCGCCATTGGGGCCGATAATGGCGAAAATCTCGCCTTCGTGGATGTCGAAGCTGACATTCGTCAGCGCCCGCACGCCGCCGAAACGCAGCGAGATGTCCTTGACGCTGAGCAGAATGTTCCCCGGGCGGCTCATGCAGCGGCCCTTTCGCCGCCGGCGTCCCGCACGCGGGCGTCGCGGATGACGAGGTCGCCGGTGATGGTGCCGGAGCGCCCGTCTTCAAAGGTGACCGGCGTTTCGAGCTGCACAGCGCCGCCGCTGCCATAGAGCGCGTCGATGGCCGGGGCGTAGCGCTCCGCGATGAAGCGGCGGCGCACTTTCTGCGTGCGGGTCAGTTCGCCGTCATCGGCCTCGAGCATCTTGTGCAGCACCAGGAAACGATGGATCTGCGAACCGGCGAATTGCGGGTCGGCCGCAAGGGCGGTATTCAATTCCGAGACATGGCCCTCGACGATATCCAGCACCTCGGCCCGTGCGGCGAGCTCCTGATAGCTGGAATAGGGGATATTGCGCCTCTCCGCCCAATTGCCGACCGCTTCCATGTCGATATTTATCATGGCGGTCACGAAGTCCCGCTCATGGCCGAAGGTGACCGCCTCGCGGATATTCGGATAGAATTTCAGCTTGTTTTCCAGGTATTTGGGGGCAAAGAGAGTGCCGTTGCGGAGCTTGCCGACATCCTTGGCGCGGTCGATGATCCGCAAATGGCCGTCCTTGTCGATCACGCCGGCATCGCCGGTATGCACCCAGCCGTCGCTCGTTTTGGTTTCCGCCGTCGCCTCGCTGTTCTTGTAATACTCCTGGAAGACGCCCGGGCTGCGATAGAGCACCTCGCCGTCGTCGGTGATGCGCAATTCGACGCCGGGCGCCGGCGGGCCGACGCTGTCGGCGCGCACGCCCCTGTCCGCCTGTATGGTGACGAAGACGCTGGCCTCGGTCTGCCCGTATAGCTGCTTCAGGTTGATGCCGAGCGAGCGGAAAAAGCGGAAGATCTCCGGGCCGATGGCCTCACCGGCCGTGTAGCCCACGCGCAGCCGCGACAAGCCCAGCACATTCTTCAGCGGGCCGTATATGCAGAGTTCGCCCAGCCGGTAGAGCAGTCGGTCGGCGAGTGAGACCTGCCGGCCTTCCAATATGTCAACGCCGGCCCGCTCCGCGACCGCCATGAAGAAACGGAACAGGCGCTGCTTCAGCGGGGCGGCGTCCTCCATGCGGATCGTCACCTGTGTCAACAGGTTCTCGAACACCCGCGGCGGCGCGAAGAAATAGGTCGGCCCGAGCTCGCGCAGGTCATGCGGCACCGTCTCCGGAGACTCCGGGCAGGCGAATGAAAAACCGACCAGATGCGCCTGACAATAAGAGAGCACATTGTCGCCGACCCAGGCCATTGGCAGATAGGCGAGCACCACCTCGTCTTCGCGCAGCTTCTCAAAGTCCGCGCCGATCTTCGCGCAAAGGAGCAGATTGTCGTATGACAGCACCACGCCCTTCGGCGTACCGGTGGTGCCTGAAGTGTAGAGGATAATGGCGGTGTCGCTGCCCTTGCCCAGATCGACCTCGCTGTCCCAAACGCTGTCGCCGCCCATTCCGACGACAGCGTCATAGGCGTGAAGGAAGGGCTCCCGATAGTCCCGCATCCCGCGCGGGTCATCATATATGACGGTTCGCAACAAGGGAAGTTTATCCTTTTGCGATAGAATCTTATCAACCTGTTCCTGATCTTCTGCAACAATGAACGACACTTCCGCATGGTCGAGCACAAAGCGCATTTCCTCGGCGACCGCGTCCTGATAGACCGGCACCGGGATGGCGCCCAGGCTCTGCGCCGCGCTCATCGCGAAATACAGCCGCGGGCGATTGTCGCCGACGATGGCGATTTTCTCGCCTCGCCGGAGACCGAGCGCCTTCATGCCGGCAGAGAGCTTGCGCACGGTATTGCGGAAGTCAGCCCACGTCCATGTCTGCCAGATTCCGAGGTCCTTTTCGCGGACGGCGGCTACCCCGGCACGGTGTTCGGCGTTGTAACGCAGCAGTTTCGGAAACGTGTCATGCTGCGAGATATCCGGTGCGCCGGCCATAATTCCGATCTCCCCGGCGAGTGCAAACCCTGCATGTCGGGTCGGCTACGGTCGCGATGTGTGAGACATGAGCGGGAGTTTGGTAGCCAAGCCGCGCTTCGAAGCCAAGTAAAAAAATGACGCAAGGCGCCTACCTCGGTGTCGCGGGAACAGCAGGCGGGATATGCTGGCCGGCTCGATACCGCGCCCCGGGCGACAGACAGGGAGCCGCTTGGCAATGCGTTTGGCTGTTTCGGACGTTTTGAGGCCGTAGGGACCCATGGCCCGCCCGGATTTTTCTGTCCTGCCTTCGGTGGACCGGCTGCTCGAGGAGCCGGCGGTCGCCGCCATCGCAGCCGAATATGGCCGGGCCGAGGGGCTGGCGAGCATTCGCGCGGCGCTGGCGGATGCGCGGCGGGTGTTGAAAGCCGGCGGTTCGGTTGAGCCGTCCCGGCTGGGCGCGGCTGCGGCGGCCCATGCGGCGTCGCGCGGCCGGGCGTCTCTCCGGCGCGTGTTCAACCTGACCGGCGTTGTCCTGCACACCAATCTCGGCAGGGCGCCCTTGCCGGAACAGGCGATGGCGGCGGTTGCGTCTGCCGCTGGCGCCTGCAATCTCGAATACGACCTGGAGACCGGCCGGCGCGGCGACCGCGACTCCCATGTCGAGGCTTTACTCACGGAACTCACGGGCGCAGAGGCGGCGACAGTCGTCAACAACAACGCCGCAGCCGTGCTGCTGCTGCTGAACAGCCTGTCGGCCGGGCGCGATACGCTGGTCTCGCGCGGCGAACTGGTCGAGATCGGCGGCGCCTTCCGTATGCCCGAAATCATGGCGCGGGCAGGCGCCCGGCTGGTCGAAGTCGGCACGACCAACCGCACGCACCTCCGGGATTTCGAGGCCGCGGTCGGCCCGGAAACCGGATGCGTGATGAAGGTGCACACCTCCAACTATATGGTGGTCGGCTTCACGGCCGCGGTTCCGGAAGACAGCCTTGCCGGCGTCGCAAGGGCGGCGGGGGTGCCCTTTGTCGTTGATCTCGGCGCCGGCCAGCTCGTTGATCTTGCCCGCTACGGCTTGCCCCAGGAGCCCATGCCGGGGCAGGCGCTGGCCGCCGGCGCGGACCTCGTCACCTTCAGCGGCGACAAGCTGCTGGGCGGCCCGCAGGCCGGGATCATCGTAGGGCGGGCGGAGCATGTCGCCGCCGTCAAGCGCAACCCGATGCGCCGCGCCATGCGCCTCGGCAAGCTCTCGCTCGCCGCGCTGGAGGCGGTCCTGCGCCTCTACCGGGATCCGGACCGGTTGGTGGACCGCCTTCCGGCACTGCGCGCGCTCGCCCGTCCGGTGGCGGACATCGAAGTCCAGGCGCACCGGCTGGCGCCGGCGGTCGAGGGTGCGGCGGTCGCGGCGGTGGCGAGCCAGATCGGCTCCGGATCGCTGCCGGTGGAGCGGCTGGAGAGCCGCGCGCTGGCGCTTTCCGCACCCGGCGGCAAGGCGCTGGAGGCGCGTGCGGCGGCGTTTCGCCGGCTTCCGATCCCGGTTATCGGGCGCATCTCCGAGGGGCGGCTGCTGTTCGATCTCCGCGCCCTTGACGACGAAGACGCTTTCCTGTCCCAACTGCGTTCATGATCGTCGCCACGGCGGGGCATATCGACCACGGCAAGACCGCGCTGGTGAAGGCGCTGACCGGCACCGACGCCGACCGCCTGCCGGAGGAAAAAGCGCGCGGCCTCACCATCGATCTCGGTTTCGCCTATTGGCAGGCGGCCGCCGGCCTGACCGTCGGTTTCGTCGATGTGCCGGGGCATGAGCGCTTCATCAAGAACATGCTGGCGGGCGTGACCGGTATCGACGCTGCATTGCTGATCGTGGCTGCGGACGACGGACCAATGCCGCAGACGCGCGAGCATCTGGCGATCCTGGACCTTCTGGGGGTGCAGCGCGGCATCGTCGCGGTTAGCAAGGAGGACCGCGTTGAGCCGGACCGGGTGCAGGCGGTGGCGGACGAGGCGCGGGCGCTTGTCTCCGGCACCGGCCTTGCCGGCGCGCCGGTGCTGCCCGTCTCGGCGATGACGGGCGATGGCGTGCCAGCGCTTCGCCGGACATTGCAGCGCCTCGCAGGTTCTGTCGGCCGCCGCCGGGCCGCCGGCCGCTTTCGCCTGGCGGTGGACCGCAGCTTCACGCTGCGCGGCGCTGGCCTGGTGGCGACGGGCACTGCATTCTCGGGCGCTGTCAGGGTCGGGGACCGGCTTCTGGCCTCGCCGGGCGGCGTCGAGGTGCGGGTGCGCGCCATACACGCCCAGAATGTCGAAACCCATGCCGCCCAGGCGGGCCAGAGGGTTGCGCTCAATCTCGCAGGGGCCGGGCTGCGCCGCCATGCCGTGGCGCGCGGCGACTGGCTGCTGGCCCCGGAGGCCCACGGCCCGACACGCCGTATTGATGTCCGCCTCCGTGTTCTTGCCGGCGAGTCCCGATCTCTCCGCGACCGCACGCCGGTGCATGTCCATCTGGGCGCGGGCGACGTCACCGGGCGGGTGGCGGTGCTGGACGGCGCGGCCATTCCTCCCGGCGAGACCGGCTGGGCGCAATTGCTGCTCGACCGGGAGATCGGCGCGCTGGCGGGCGACGGCATTGTGCTGCGCGACCAGTCGGCCACGCGCACAATCGCGGGCGGCCGCGTTGCGGACCCCTTCCCGCCGGCCCGCGGCCGGGCGAAACCGGCGCGGCTAGCCGAGCTTTCGATCAGGGCCGGGAAGGACGCCTTTGGCGGGCTGGTGAAGGCTGCGCCCTTCGGCTTCGACTTCGGCCGGTTCGCGCTTGCGCACAATCTCAACGATGCGGAACAGGCGGCGCTGCGCCGGCGGCCGGGCGTGGTCTTCGCCGGGCCGGTGGCGGTCGATGCCGGGCGCTGGCAGGCGCTCTGCGCCTCCTTCGAGCGCGAGGTCGATGCCTGGACGGCGGCCCGTCCTGACAGCCCCGGCCTCGGCCCGGTGGCGCTGCGCCGCCGGCTGGATCCGGTGCCGCCGCGCGACATCGCCGAAGCGGCGCTGGCGGCGCTGGCTGCGGCGGGCAGGCTCGCGCGCTCCGGCGGTTTCGTGCACCGCCCCGGCCATCGGGCGGCGCTCGCTCCGGAAGACGAGGCGCTGTGGCGCCGTATCGAGCCGCTGGTGGAGAAGGGCGGTCTGCGTCCGCCGCGCGTGCGCGAAATCGCGGAGGGGCTTGGGGTCGATCATGTGAAGGTCGATCGCGTGCTGCGCCAGGCCGGACGCTTCGGCCTGGTTCGCCGTGTCGCGGATAATCGCTGGTTCCCGCCCGCGGCGCTCCGGGGGCTGGCGGAAATCGCCGAAGGCCTCGCGGCGGAGAGCGCCGACGGGAAGTTCACCGCGGCGGCCTACAAGGACCGCGCCGGCATCGGGCGCAATGTCACCATCGAGCTGCTGGAGTTCTTCGACAATGAAGGCTTCACCCGGCGGGAAGGAAACACGCGGCGGATTGTCCGGGAATGGCGGGGATAGCAGCTGAGGCCCGACTTATGGACTTCTGAGACTGGTTCAAACTTCTCATCGCGCCGCGTGTATCGCCTTCCTTTCGTCACCCCGGCCGGAGCAGAGCGGAGCGCCGGGGTCCATCCTCCGCCGTTTCGGCCCTGCGGAAGGATCGGAGGCTGGGCCCCGGCTCAGGGCCGGGGCGACAGTAGGGAGGGCCGGGGTGACAGTAGGGGCGTCCGGGGCGACAACAGGGGGTCCGAGGCGGCGCCGGGGCGTTTGGAGCGGAGGGCCGGGCCAGTCAGCAACCGCGGACGGCAAACAGGGGGCCGGACAGCTCATTCCGGTTCTGTTGTGACAGACAGACACAGCAACATGAGGAGACTGTTTCTATGCGTATAGAGGACATCCGCGTTCATCTTCTGGTGCTGCCCTGGCGGGAGCAGCCGGCTTTCCAGCGCGGCTATGCGCGGGACCGCAATGTGCTCGCGGTCGAGATTGAAACCCGCTCCGGCCATGTCGGGCTCGGCTATCAGCTTTACCTGCGCGAGGGCTTCCGCACGGTGAAGGCCTGTCTGGAAGAGACCATGGTTCCGCATCTGATCGGCCGCGACGCCAGTGAGGTTGAGGCGGTCTGGCGCGAACTCTGGACCGCCTCACTGGCGGACGGGCGGGGCGGCGCGCCCGTGTTGGCGCTATCGGCCATCGACGTGGCGCTCTGGGACATTGTGGGTCAGGCAGCCGGAATGCCGTTGCACCGTCTCTGGGGCCACTACCGCGCCGAGGTGCCCGCCTACGGTTCGGGGGTCTGGCGCGGCCTTGATCCCGACGCGATGGTCGAGAAAGCACGGCGTTTCAAGGCGGAAGGCTACCCCGCGGTCAAGATGCAGGTCGGCCATGCGTGGAGCGATGCGGAGGATCTGGAGCATGTCCGCCGGGTGCGCGAGGCGGTCGGCGCAGAGGTCGATATCATGGTCGATGTCAACATGGCGTGGACTGCCGACCATGCCATCCTGCAGGGCCGCAAGCTGCAGGAGCATGACATCTACTGGCTGGAGGAGCCGGTCGTGCCCGACGATTTCGCCGGATATTTCCGCATCGCCGATGCGCTCGACCTGCGGGTCGTCGGGGGCGAGAGCCACATGACCCGCTTCGACCTCAAGCCCTTCTTCGAGAATCCCAAAATGCCCATCCTGCAGCCGGACGTCGTGCGCGGCGGCCTGACGGACCTGCGCAAGACGGCGGCGATCGCCGACACCTGGGGCATGACGATCGCCCCGCATCTCTATCCGGAACTGATGATCCACCTCATGGCGTCAATCCCGAACGGGCTGATCCTGGAGGATATGGGCTTGACGCAGGACCTGTTCGTCGATGCGCCGCCGACCGAAGGCGGCATCATCCGCGCGCCCGAGAAACCCGGCCACGGCCTCGTCTTGACGGAGGAAGCGATGAAGGAAGGGCGGATAGCCTGACAGCGGCGAAGGCCGGGACGGTAAATCGGCTCCGGGCCGGCGCTCAAGCGGCCTCGAACACGGTTCGTCCGTCCACGATCGTGCGCAGCACACGACCTTGCACCGGCCGGCGGTCGAAGGGCGAGTTCTTCGACTTGCTCCGGAAGCGGTCCACCTCGATGCGGGTCGGAATGTCCGGGTCGAACACGACAATATCGCCGGGTGCGCCGGGCGCCAGCCGGCCGAGCGGCAGGCCCAGCAGGCCCGCCGGGCCGCAGGTCAGTTTCGCCAGCACATCGAGCAGCGGCAGATAGCCGTTGTGGTAGAGCTCCAGCGACAGCGGCAGCAGGCTTTCCAGGCCGACGATGCCCGGCTCGGCGTCCGCGAAGGGCAGACGTTTCGACTCCTGGTCCTGCGGGTCGTGGTCGCTCGCAATCGCGTCGATGGTTCCGTCGGCCAGGGCCTCGACCACCGCCCGCCGATCGGCTTCGGCGCGCAGCGGCGGCGAAACCTTGCCGAAAGTGCGGTAATCGCCGACGGCCCCCTCGTTCAGGGCGAAATAATGCGGTGCTGTGTCGCAGGTGACGCGCCATCCCTGGCGCTTGGCGCGGCGGATGAGCGCAAGCGCCGGAGCCGTGGTGACATGGGCGGCGTGGTAGCGCCCCTCGGTAAGCTCGACCAGGCGCAGGTCGCGCTCGATCATCATTGCTTCCGCAACCGCCGGCACTCCCGGCAGGCCGAGACGCGTGGCAATCTCTCCCTCCGTAACGGCGCCGTCCCGCGCCAGTTCGGGGTCTTCCGGATGCTGCACGATCAGGGCGTCGAAAGTGCGGGCGTAGGAGAGCGCCCGGCGCATGACGCGGGCGCTGGAAACGGCGCGCAGCCCGTCCGTGAAGGCGAGAGCGCCGGCGGCCTTCAACATGCCGAGCTCCGTCAACTGCTCGCCCTTCAGCCCGCGCGTAAGGGCGCCGTAGGCGAACACCTTGACCCGGCGCACCTCCCGCGCGCGCCGGGCGATGAACTCCACGACATTCACATCGTCGATGACCGGCGCTGTGTTGGGCAGGGCGACGACGGCGGTCACGCCGCCGGCTGCGGCCGCCATGCTGCCGCTGTCGATGGTTTCCTTATGCTCGCCGCCGGGCTCGCCCAACTGGACGCGCATATCGATGAGGCCCGGCGCGAGGCAGGCGCCTGCGCAGTCGATGACGGCCGCGCCCTCGGGCGCGGAAGCTGCGGTGACGCCGGGGCCGAGGGCTGCGATCTGGCCGTCTTCGATCAGCACGCCGCCGGGCGCGTCCAGCCCGGCCGCCGGATCGAGCAGCCGCGCATCCGCCAGGACGGTGCGCTTCGTCACGCGGCCTTCCCTGCGGTGCGGTTCGACTGCAGCTTGCGGGTGAGCAGGTCCAGGCAGGCCATGCGCACGGCGACGCCCATCTCCACCTGCTCCTGGATCAGCGACCGGTGAATATCGTCGGCGACATCGCTGTCGATCTCGACGCCGCGGTTCATCGGGCCCGGGTGCATGACCAGCGCATCCGGCCGCGCGGCTGCCAGCTTGCCGGCATCGAGGCCGAAGAAGTGGAAATATTCGCGCACAGAGGGCACGAAGCTGCCCCGCATCCGTTCTGTCTGCAAACGCAGCATCATGACGATATCGACACCGTCGAGACCGGCGCGCATGTCGTGGAAGACCTCGACGCCGAACCGGTCCATCTCCGCCGGCATCAGGGTCGGGGGCGCCACGACGCGCACGCGCGTGCCCATGGCGTTGAACAGGTGGATATTCGACCGCGCGACGCGGCTGTGCATGATGTCGCCGCAAATCGCGACGGTGAGGCCGCTCAGACGCCCGAGACGCCGCCGGATCGTCAAGGCGTCAAGCAGGGCTTGCGTGGGGTGTTCGTGCCAGCCGTCGCCTGCATTGATGACCGCGCCGTCCACCTTCTCCGCCAGCAGATGGACAGCGCCCGATTCCGGGTGGCGCACCACCAGCAGGTCGGGGCGCATGGCGTTCAGGGTCAAGGCGGTATCGAGCAGGGTTTCCCCTTTCTTGATCGCGCTGATGTCGGGCGAGATGTTGATGACGTCGGCGCCGAGCCGCTTGCCGGCAAGCTCGAAGCTGGTTCGTGTGCGCGTCGAGGTCTCGAAGAAGACATTGATGACGGTGCGCCCGGTCAGCACCGACACTTTCTTGTCGTCGCGCCGGCTCTGTTCGACATAGCTTTCCGACAAGTCGAGCAGGGCCGATATCTCACCGGGCGCCAGCCCCTCGATGCCGAGCAGGTGGCGGTGCGGGTAGCTGTATGAAGCAATATTGGCCATAAAGCTGCTTTGTGCGGCGGATTCTACTTGCAATCAAGGGTCCGCCTCCGCGGGATTGTGGATGGATTGCAGAGTCTGGAGCGCCGGCCCCATGGATATGCGTTTGACACCGTTTCAGCACGGCCTGGTCGAGACGGCGCGCCGTCTGGCCGAGGAACGGTTTGCGCCGCGCGCTGACGCCATTGACCGCAGCGCGGCTTTTCCCTTTGACGACTATGACGACCTGCGCGAAGCCGGCCTTCTGGCGCTTTGCGTTCCGGAGGCGCATGGCGGGCTCGGCGCGGACTTCGAGACCTATTGTCTGGTCGCAGAGCAGATTGCGCGGGGCAATGCCTCCACCGCGCTCACCTACAACATGCACTGCCTGACCATGATGATGATGGGCGAGATGGCCGACCGGTTCGAGATGCCGGACGACAAGCGGGCGCGCCATGAGCGGCTGCGGGCGGCCAAGTTTCGCGAGGTCGTGGAACACGGCGTGTTCTACGGCCAGCCGCACAGCGAGCCGGTGGAGCAGGGTGAGACCGATGCGGCCTTTGGCGTCGGCGGCCGGCGTTTCGGCACGGAGGCGCGCAAGGTCGACAGCGGCTACCGGGTGACCG
The DNA here is from genome assembly GCA_965200785.1 of Alphaproteobacteria bacterium. Lineage (GTDB taxonomy): Bacteria > Pseudomonadota > Alphaproteobacteria > Bin95 > Bin95 > Bin95. The sequence goes on from CBDAVA010000003.1 coordinate 1,732,050, forward strand.
GGCGCAAGTTCTTTGTCTCCCTTTCCGGTGCGGCGGACTATTTCGCGACGCCGGCGATGCTGGTGGACGACTCGGACATGCCCTGGCTGGAGCGCACGCTCTATCTCCAGGTGCCGCGCGATGCTGCGGGCGTGTCCTTCGAGGGGGACTGGGACCCGATCGGGATGCGCGGCACTGTCAGCCGGGAGATGCGCCTGGAGGATGTGTTTGTGCCCGACAGCGCCGAGATTCTGCCGCCCGGGGTTTTCGGCGGCCTGTATGTGGCTGCATCGCACGGCCCGATGACTTTCTCCGCCACCTTTGTCGGCATCATGGTCGAAGCCTGCGAGACGGCGCTCGCCTATCTCCGGGGCAGCCTGAAGGGCGCGCCGGGCCGTTCCGGCGTCGCGCCCGCAACAAGCCATGCCGTCGCGGAGATGGTCTTCACGGTCGAGGCGACGCGCTCGCTCTTCTACCACGCCGCTTCGGAGGCCAAACTGCCGCCGACGCCCGAGACCCGCCGGCGCGCGCGGGCGGCCCACGCCACAGTGCAGCGCAATGTGGTCGCCGTGACCTCCGAAGCGATGCGCATATGCGGCGGCCGCGCCATCCTCAAGCGCTTCCCGCTGGAGCGCCATCTCCGGGACGCCCGCGCAGCCCCGGTCATGCGGCCCTGGACGCAGGACATTGTCACGCAGACGGTCTGGGAGGCGGCGCTGCTGCCGGATGAAACGCCGACCGGGTAAGTCTGCGCCCCGCGCCGCCGCGCCCGCTAATCCTTCGGGCGGTCGCCCCAGGACACGACCGTCTGACGCGCTTCGCCAAGGCCCTCGATACCGAGATGGACCTCGTCGCCGACATCGAGGAAACGCGGCGGCTTCATGGCGCTGCCGACGCCGGGCGGCGTGCCGGTCATCACCACGTCTCCGGGCATCAGGGTCATGAAGCGGCTGGCATAGGCAACAGACTCGACCACCGAAAAGATCATTTTGGACGTGTTGCCGGTTTGCATCCGCTCGCCGTTCACATTCAGGAACATGTCGAGGTTCTGCACGTCGGCGATTTCGTCCTTCGTCACCAGCCAGGGGCCGATGGGCGCGAAGCTGTCATGGCTTTTGCCCTTGGTCCACTGGCCGGAGCGCCGGGTCTGGAATTCGCGCTCGGAAACATCATTGCCAAGCGCGAAGCCCGCAATATGGTCCATGACCTCGTCTTCGCCGATATATTGCGCTTTCGATCCGATGACGACGACGAGTTCGACTTCCCAGTCCAGCATCGTCGAATCGACCGGCTTGACGATCGGGTCGTTCGGCCCGGTGAGCGCCGTTACGGGCTTCTGGAAGTAGATGGCATCCTTCGGGATCGCCGCGCCGACCTCGTTGGCGTGGTCGATATAGTTGAGGCCGACGCAGAGCACCTTGGCCGTTCCTGCAATCGGCAGGCCGAGGCGCGGCGCACCCGGCGCCTCCGGCAATGCGGCCGGGTCGAGGCCGGCCAGGCGCTCCAGACCTGCAGGCGAAATCGCTTCCGGCCCCAGATCGGCAATCACGCCCGAGAGGTCGCGAATGGCGCCGGAGCTGTCCAGCAGACCCGGCTTTTCCTGGCCCCTCGGGCCGTAACGCAGCAATTTCATCGTTTACTCCGCCGCTTCGGCAGTTGTTTCCATCACCTCGCCGACCGCTCCGGCGGCGAGAAGTTCCTCCACCTGCGCCGGTGTCCAGCCCTCGCGCAGCAGGATTTCGCGGGAGTGTTCGCCGATATGCGGGGCCCTGTCGAGCGCCGCGCCGGCGCCGATCTTCGGCAATCCGGGAATGTTCGAGAACGGCAAGGTGGCGGTGATGCCCGGATGGTCGATCCAGGAGACGCTCTCCACCGCCTTGACATGCTCATCGGCGAGATAGTGATCGTAAGTCGAGACCGGAGCGTTCATCACGCCCGCCTGCGTCAGCGCCTCCGCCCATTCGGCCGTGCTGCGTTTCAGGAACTCGGCCCGGATGATCGGCATGAGCTCCGCCTCGCGTTCGATGCGCTTCTCGCGCGCGTCATAGCGGGGGTCGCCGGCGAGATCATCGCGCCCGAGCACCTTGCACAGCGAGACATAATGGTGCTCGCGCATCGCGGTGACATTGATATAGCCGTCAGCCGTTTGCATCGTGCCTACCGGCACATAGAGCACCTGGGGCGCGCCGCCTTCCAGATAATGCTCCATGATCTTGGCAGACTGGAACGCCGCCGCCGATTGCATCAGCGAGCAGTCGATATAAGCCCCCTTGCCGAAGCGGAACTTGCGCAGGAGAGCGGACGAGATGGCCTGATAGGCATAGAGGCCTGTCATGACATCGACCGCGATCATGCCGATGCGCTGCGGGGTCCCGCCGGAATCGCGGTTGATCGACATCCAGCCCGAAAACGCCTGAATTACAGAATCGGTAACCGGCAGGCGGTTATAGGGGCCGCTCTGGCCGAAGCCGGTGACCGACAGGTAGATCACTTCCGGATTGACGGCTTTCACCTGGTCATAGCCGATCCCGAAGCGCGCCATGACGCCGGGGCGGAAGCTCTCGACCACAATATCGGCCCTGGAGGCGAGCTTGAAGGCGATGTCCTGCGCGGCCTTGTCCTTCATGTTCATGGCAAGCGACTTCTTGCCGCGATTGAACACCACGGAATGGGCGCATTGGTCACCATAGGTCTTGCCGAGCGTCCGCCCCCAATCGCCGTCAAGCGGCTCCAGCTTGGTCACTTCCGCGCCGTATTGCGCGAGCAGCATCGTGCTGTGCGGGCCGGCGACGCCCTGCGTGGCATCGAGAACCTTGACGCCCTCCAGGGGCATTGGGGTCGGCATAGCTGCTTCGTCTCCTCGCCCGGGCAGGGCATGTGCAGGTCAAGCGAATAGGCCGGACTATCGGGCCGGGCCGGCAGCGAAGTCAATCCGCTTGCCCCGGCGCCCCCGCGCCGGGCAGAGTGAGTGCAGGAGCGGAAGGGAGGGCATTCCCATGCGGCTGCGACTCAGACAGATCTGCCTGGTTGCGCGGCAACTGGAACCGGTTGTGCAAGACCTGAAGCGCGTCTTCGGGCTGGAAGTCTGTCATGTGGACGATGCGGTTGCCGCCTATGGCCTTGTGAATGCGCTGTTGCCTGTCGGCAACCAGTTTCTCGAGGTCGTGGCGCCGACACAGCCGGAAACCGCCGCCGGCCGCTATCTGGACCGGCGCGGCGGGGACGGGGGCTATATGGTCATCACGCAATGCGCCGATCTGGAAGCGCGCCGCCGCCGCATTGCCGAACTCGGCGTTCGCATCGCCAATCCGCTGGAGCATGGCGATTTCCGGGGGATGCAACTGCATCCGCGGGACACGGGCGGCGCCTTTTTCGAAATCGACTGCCAGCGGGACGGCGGGGCGGAGGACGGCCCGTGGCATCCCGCCGGGCCCGACTGGCGGCGGCATGTGCGCACCGGCATTATCTCCGCCATCTGCGCGGCCGAACTGCAGAGTCCCGACCCGGAACGGCTGGCCGCACGCTGGAGCGAGATTGCCGAAATCCCGCTCGGACGCAGCGGCGGCGGCGCAGCAGCGCTGCCGCTCGACAATGCGGAACTGCGCTTCGTGGAAGCCGCGGACGGACGCGGCGAGGGGCTGGCCGGGCTGGACCTGAAGGCCGAGGACGCGGATGCAGCCCTGGCCAATGCGCGCGCCGCGAATCTGGCCGTTGAGGACAGGGTCATTGCGCTCGGCGGCATGCGGCTCCGGCTCATCTGACGGCAGTGTCTCACGTTGAAACAAAGGCAAGAGCAGTCGGCTATTGGTCATGTCTCAGTTTGCAACGAAGGCCCGTGCCGGCGTGTTTTTCGGAACGCGCCTCCGCGCCGCGCCGCTTATGTCGCCTCCCTTGTCGTCACCCCGGCCGGAGCAAAGCGGAGAGCCGGGGTCCATCCTCGGCCGTTTCGGCTCTGCGGATGGATCGGAGGCTGGGCCCCGGCTCAAGGCCGGGGCGGCAAGTGGGGGTTCGGGGTGACGGGGGCCGGGTGCAGCGGGCAGGACCATTCAGGGCACAGCCCGTATTGCGGCCCGAGTGAAGCACCCTGCCCGGAGAGCGCACGTCCTCTTGTCGCCCCGGCCGAAGCGTGTGCCCTCTCTTGTCACCCCGGCCGGAGCGTAGCGGAGAGCCGGGGTCCATCCTCTGCCGTTTCGGCTCTGCGGAAGGATCGGAGGCTGGGCCCCGGCTCAAGGCCGGGGCGACAGTAGGGCGTCCAGGGCAACAGTAGGGGCGTCCGGGCGACAACAGGGGGTCCGAGGCGGCGCCGGGGCGTTCGGGGCAGCGGGCCGGGCCTCTCAAGCCCCTGGCTGACTCTGCCAGCGGGTTTTTCGGACCGCGCCTTCGTGCCGCGCCGCTTGTATCGCCTCTCTTTCGTCACCCCGGCCGGAGCGGAGCGGAGAGCCGGGGTCCATCCTCCGCCGTTTCGGCCCTGCGGAAGGATCGGAGGCTGGGCCCCGGCTCAAGGCCGGGGCGACAACAGGGGGTCCGGGGCGACAGTAGGGGGTCCGAGGCGGTGCCGGGGCGTTCGGAGCGGCGGGCTGGGCCTCTCAAGCCCCTGGCTGACTCTGCCAGAGGAACGCGAAGGTGAAACGGAGACACCACCCATCTGACGGTTCGGCTGCAGTTCGGCGCGGGGCCGTTTATGCTGCCTGAGACGAGCTTCGGCGCAAGGGAAGGCAGGCGATGGATTTCGGCTATTTCGGCCTGATGGGCTACCGCGAGCGGGGAATGTCCTCGCAGCGCATTTTCGAAGAGCATATCGAGCAGGTGCGGCACGCAGACCGCCTCGGCTTCGGGACTGCCTGGTTCGCAGAGCACCACTTCTCCAACTATTGCATCTGCCCGTCACCCCTGCTGATGGCGGCGCGCTGCGCCGGCGAGACCCGCCATATCAAACTCGCGCCGGCAGTGGTGGTGACGCCGCTTTATCAGCCCGCGCGGCTGCTGGCTGAAATCGGCATGGTGGATGCGTGCTCGCAAGGCCGGCTCGTTCTCGGGGTCGGCAGCGGCTACCAGCCCTATGAATTCGAGCGTTTTGGCCAGAACCTCGCCGAAGCGCGGCCGATGCTGGAAGAGTTCCTCGACATGCTGGAGCTTGCTTTCGACAACGAGACCTTCAGCTATGAGGGCGCGCATTACCGGATGCCCGAGACTCATATCAGCGCGCGCCCGGTAAACGGCCGGCCGGACGTCTGGGTCGCGGGAGACGGCGATGCCGGCCACCGTCTCTGCGCCCGTCGCGGCTATGCGCCCATGTTCACCGGCCGATGGCTTGGGGCGGCGTATCTGGCGGAAATGCGCGCCCGCGTCGCCGAAGCCTACCGGGCCGAGGGCCGGGACCCGGAAACGATGCGGCTGGGTATCCAGCGCTTTCTCTGCGTGACGGAAAGCCGCGCCGAAACGCTCGCCTATGTCGATAACGCCCGGCACCAGATGCGGCTGGCGTCGGCGCTGCGCCGGCGCGCGGAGGTCATGGACGGGGCGATGATGACCGAAGTGGCGATGCCCAACGAACTGCCGCTGGAGGATATTGCAGACAACCTGCTGGTCGGCGATTGCGAGACGATAGCGGAGCGGCTCTGCGCGGAAATCCGCGCCGCGCAGCCGGCTCACATGATGTTCCATTTCCAGGTCGGCGGGTCGTCGCATCGCGCGGCGCTCCACAGCATGGAAAAGCTGATGACCGACATTCGGCCCATGGTGGAAAAGGAACTCGGGCCGCTGGCGGATATCGGCGGCGCGGCCGGGCTGCAGGCGGCCGAATAGCGTCTGTCGTGAAGATGGTTTGCCGGTTCCCGACACCGGCGCTACCTTGCCGCCCCGACAGCACCGCCGGGGGGAAACCATGTCCAGTGACTTGCTTGAGCGCCATGAGAACGGCGTCGCATGGCTGACGCTCAATCGGCCGGAGCGGCTGAACGCGCTGACCGATGCCATGCTGGACGGCCTCGCTGCGGCGGTGCAGCGGCTGTCGGCGGATTCGGAAATCGGCTGCATCGTGCTGGCGGGCGCGGGGCGCGGTTTCTGCGCCGGCGGAGATGTGAAGGGCATGGCCGCCGGGTCGCATCAGGACGATACGCTGGAGGGCCGCACGCAATCGCTGCGCCGCCGCATGGAGGTCAGCCGGATAATCCATGAAATGCCGAAGCCGGTTATCGCCATGGTCCGCGGCCCGGCCGCCGGCGCCGGGCTGTCGATCGCGCTGGCGTGCGACATGCGCATCGGCAGCGACACAGCGCTGATTACCACCGCTTTCGTGCAGGTGGCGCTGTCCGGAGACTTTGGCGGCTCCTGGTTTCTGACGCGGCTGGTCGGCCCCGGCAAGGCGAAGGAGCTTTATCTCACCGGCGCGCGGCTCCGGGCAGAGGAGGCGCACCGCCTCGGCATTCTCAACCGGGTCGTCGCCGATGATGCGCTGGAGGCGGAAACCGCGGGCCTGGCGGAAGGCCTCGCCGCCGGGCCGCGCATCACGCTGGGTTACATGAAACAGACGCTCAACGGCGCCGTAACGGCCTCGCTGAGCGAGACGCTGGACATGGAAGCCCGCAACCACTCCCGCTCCGGCCTCACTGCCGACCACCTGGAGGCCTCAAAGGCGTTCGTCGAAAAGCGCAAGCCAGTCTTCACCGGGCGGTAGCGTGTAGTCCTGCCAGCTTGACTGACCTGCGGCCGGAGTCGCTACGACCCCGGCGTGCTGAGTACCGAAAGCCGAGACGCTATTTGGTCCCTTTTCTTCTGCGACCCCTCGATTGTCCCTTTGGTCCATCATTTTCCGGCAATGTCCTTGCTCGACGCCAGCGACGCGGTTACGCCGACCGACTGCAGATGAGAGACCGAATGTGAAACTGAGACACTACTCACTTTCCTCATCCGTGGACATTGAGACCTAAAGGTGATAGTCTCCTGACGTAAGCATGAAGGGATGAGCGAGGATGTTACTGTGTCACTGCCATAAACTGGCAGTGACACAGTAGGCAACTCAGTCCAGTAAAACGGGTGTTGGCCAGAACACCTCTATCCTCCTTTCGTCGGCCCGGCACCAACCACTGCCGGGTGTGGTGTCTGTGGGAAGACACCGGTTCAGGCCCAGACCTAGGTCTGCTGCCATTCGTTAGAAGCGCCGGCCGTTACCGCGGTCGGCGCTTCGGGAAGTGTTGTCCAGCGTCAGCTACAGCCGTCGGTCTGGCCGCAGGTGATGCACTTCATGCAGGTGCCGTTGCGGACCATGGTGAAATTGCCGCAGCCGCCGCAAGCATCGCCCTCGAAGCCCAGCATCCGGGCCTGACGGACCGCAGCATTGCGCCCGCCGCCCGCCACGACAGGCAACGGCCCGGCGGCCAGCGGCAGTTCCGCAGCGTCCCGCCCGTCTGCCGAGGCTCCGGCGCGTCCGCCGGAAAGCACATACAGATTATCGCGCACGAAACCGCGGCTGGCGGCTGTCGGGATCGGTTGGCCCATCTTGCGTTCGGCCAGCGCGGCCTCCTTCTCGCCCCCGCCAAGGCTGTCGGGCCGGAGGTCGTCCGCCATGACATGGGACAGGTCGCCGCGGCCGAGATAGGAGATTGCAAGCTCGCGGAACATGTAGTCCAGAATGGAGGTGGACATCTTGATGGCGTCATTGCCCTCCACCAGACCGGAGGGCTCGAAGCGCGTGAACACGAAGGCCTCGACATATTCCTCCAGCGGCACGCCGTATTGCAGGCCGATGGAGATTGCGATGGCAAAATTGTTCATCAGGCTGCGGAAGGCCGCGCCCTCCTTGTGCATGTCGATGAAGATCTCGCCAAGTTTGCCGTCGTCATACTCCCCGGTTCGCAGATAGACCTTGTGGTTCCCGACCGTGGCCTTCTGTGTATAGCCCTTGCGGCGGTCCGGCAGGCGCCTGCGCTCGATCAGGCGCCTTTCGACGATGCGTTCGGCCAGAATCTGCGCGCGCGCCGCAGCGGGCGCCTCCGCGACTTCCTCGACCAGGTCGTCGCCCAGCGCGCCGGAAGCGAGCGGCTGCGACAGCTTCGACCCGTCGCGATAGAGCGCATTCGCCTTCAATCCCAGGCGCCAGGACAGCAGATAGGCCTCGATACAGTCCTGCACGGTGGCGTGGTTCGCCATGTTCACGGTCTTCGAGATCGCGCCCGAGATGAAGGGCTGCACCGCGCCCAGCATCCGGATATGGCTTTCCGTCGAAAGATGGCGGACGCCCGTCCGCCCGCAGGGATTGGCGCAATCGAACACGGCCAGATGATCCGGGTGCAGCTCCGGCGCGCCCTCGACGGTCATCGCGCCGCCGCAATACAGGTTGGCGGCATCGATTTCGGGGCCGGAAAAGCCGAGCGCCTCCAGAAGATCGCCGCTGTCCAGTTGCGCATCGCTGAGGCCAAGCGCCTCGCGGCAGGCCTCTTCGCCGAGCGTCCAGCGATTGAACGCGAACCGGATGTCGAAGGCGCCGGGCAGCGCCGCCTCCACGGCGTCGAGCATTGCAGGCGTAAAGCCCTTTGCGGCCAGTGCTTCATGGCCAAGCGCCGGCGCGCCCCTGAGCGTCCCCCGGCCGACCGCGTAACGCTCGATAGCCTCGATCCGGTCTTCATCATAGCCGAGCGCCGCCAGCGCCTCCGGCACCAGGCTGTTGATGATCTTGAAATAGCCGCCGCCGGCGAGCTTCTTGAATTTCACAAGCGCGAAGTCCGGCTCGATGCCGGTCGTATCGCAGTCCATGACCAGACCAATGGTGCCGGTGGGGGCGATGACGGTCGCCTGCGCATTGCGGTAGCCATGCCGCTCACCGGCGTTCAGGGCGTCGTCCCAGGCCGCGCGCGCCGCCTCGGCGAGACCCTCGAACGGGCAGGAAGCCGCATTCAGCGGCTGCGGCCTGGTGCTCAGCGCCTCATAGCCGCCGCTGCTCCCGTAAGCCGCGCGGCGGTGGTTGCGGATCACGCGCAGCATCGCCGCGGCATTGGCGGGATAGCCCTGGAACGGGCCGAGCTCGCCCGCCATCTCGGCGGATGCGGCATAGGCCGCGCCGGTCATCAGTGCGGCGACCGCGCCGGCGGCCGCGCGGCCAGTCTCGCTGTCATAGGGGATGCCGGACGCCATCAGCAGGCCGCCGACATTGGCGTAGCCGAGGCCCAGCGGGCGGTAGCGGTAGGAACGCTCGGCGATACGCCGCGACGGGAATTGCGCCATCGACTCGGAAATTTCGAGCGCCACCGTCCACAGCCGAACGGCGTGCCGGAAACCCGCGACATCGAAGCCGCCGTCTTCCGTCCGGAACGCCATGAGGTTGAGCGACGCCAGATTGCAGGCCGTGTCGTCGAGAAACATGTATTCCGAGCAGGGATTCGAGGCGTCTATGCGCCCCTCTGCCGGGCAGGTATGCCAGTCGTTGATGGTGGTATCGAACTGCACGCCAGGGTCTGCGGAGGCCCAGGCGGCATGGGCCGCACGGTCCAGAAGACCGCGGGCGCTCACCGTGCGCGACACCGCGCCGTCGGTGCGCCGGGTCAGCGCCCAGTCTCCGCCGGCCTCGACGGCGCGGAGAAACGCATCCGTCAAGCGGATGGAATTATTGGAATTCTGGCCGGCGACAGTCCGATAGGCCTCGCTGTCCCAGTCGGTGTCATAGGTGCGGAAGTCGATTTCCGTGAAGCCCTGCCGGGCGAACTGGATCACGCGCTGGATATAGCTCTCCGGAATCGCGGCCTCGCGGGCGTCGCGAATGGCCTTGCGGAGCGCCTTGTTGCGCTTCGGGTCGAACCGGTCAGGCCCCGCGTCCCTGCCTGGGCCGGTCTCTCCGGCGGCGCAGGCCGCGACGACGCGGCCCAGATATTTCGCGCACAGCCGGGAGCCGGCCACCAGGGCGGCAACCTTCTGCTCCTCGACGACCTTCCAGTCGATATATTCCTCGATATCCGGGTGGTCGATATCGAGCGTCACCATCTTGGCGGCCCGGCGCGTGGTGCCGCCGGACTTGATGGCGCCCGCCGCGCGGTCCCCGATCTTCAGGAAGCTCATCAGCCCGGAGGATCGGCCGCCGCCGGAAAGGGGCTCGCCCTCTGCGCGCAATCTGGAGAAATTGGTGCCGGTGCCGGAACCGTATTTGAACAGCCGCGCCTCGCGCTGCCAGAGATCCATGATCCCGCCATCGCCGACGAGATCGTCGGCGACCGACTGGATGAAGCAGGCATGGGGCTGCGGCCGCGCATAGGCCGAATCGGATGCGCGGCACGCGCCGGTTGCAGGATCGACATGGAAATGGCCCTGCGCCGGCCCGTTAATGCCGTAGGCCCAATGAAGGCCGGTATTGAACCATTGCGGCGAGTTCGGCGCGGCCATCTGCCCGGCCAGCATTGCGCGGATTTCATCGTAATAGACCCGCGCATCCTCTTCGCCGGAGAAATAACCGCCTTTCCAGCCCCAATAGGTCCACGCCCCGGCAAGCCGGTGGAAGACCTGCCGCGCATCCCGCTCGCTGCCGAATACGGCCCCTTCGGCCGGGCGGCGGCGCAAGAGCCAGTCCGGCACGCCTTGCTCGGCAACAGGCTCGGTCCGGTCCGGCACGCCGGCCTTGCGGAAATATTTCTGCGCCAGCACATCGACAGCCACCTGGGACCACCCTTGCGGCGCCAGAATATCGTCTGCAATGAACACGGGGGTGCCGTCGGGATTCCGGATTTCGCTGTTTCTGCGAACGAACGCGACACCGTCATAGGCCGACGCGCATCCGTCAGTGCGGTAACGCAGAAAACGCACGATGACCCTCCCAGCCGCAAAGGCTCTCCCAGCCACAAACGGGCAAAAGTCTTCCCCAATTAAAAGTGCGTCGTCAAGATGTAGTATCTATGCCACAGTCCGAAACGCTGAATGTGGCAAATGCAATGCTTTTCGGATTGCCGCCTCGGAAGGCGCCTCCGTGCCGCGCCGCTTATGTCGCCTCTCTTTCGTCACCCCGGCCGGAGCAGAGCGGAGAGCCGGGGTCCATCCTCCGCCGCTTCGGCCTTGCGGAAAGATCGGAGGCTGGGCCCCGGCTCAAGGCCGGGGCGACAAGTGGGGGCGTCCAGGGCGACAGCAGGGGGGGCGAGGCGGCGCCGGGGTGACAAGGGAGAGCGAGGGTGACGAATGAATGCGGCAACGAGTCCAAATGTCAAACGGAGACACTACCCCCGGGTGGCGAATGTTGACCCGGGCGGCCGGGCGGTGCGATAACTGTGCAGGTTCTGGGAAGAGACGGTTGTGACTTCGATCGGAACACGGCTTTACACATGGGTGCAGGGCGAGCTTGTCGGCGAGGACGAGCAGGGCAACCGCTATTTCCGCAGCCGCCGCGGCCGCCTGCACGGGCGCGAGCGGCGCTGGGTCGTCTATAGGGGGCCGGTGGAAGCCTCGCGGGTGCCGGCCGAGTGGCATGGCTGGTTGCACCGCATGGCCGAGTCGCCGCCCGCCGCAGACCGGCCGCGCTATCCGTGGCAGCGGCCGCATGAGCCGAATTTGACCGGCACGCCGGCGGCCTATCGCCCGCCCGGACATGATTTCGCCGGCGGGCGCCGTGCGGACGCGACGGGTGATTACGAGGCCTGGACACCTGAATAATGCGGCGCAGCGTGCTGGAGACAGTGACGGGCGCGGCAGTGCTGCTGGCTGCGGCGGCGTTTGTCTTCTTCGCCTATTCAACGGCCGATCTCGGCCGCGGCGGCGGTTATGAGGTCACGGCCGAGTTCGACAATATCGGCGGGCTCGCCGTCGGCGCCGATGTGCGGATGAGCGGCATCAAGGTCGGCGCCGTTTCCGGCCAGCGGCTTGACCAGGAAACCTTTTCCGCGCTGGTGACGTTCTCCATAGACCCGTCCGTGAAACTGCCGACCGACAGTTCCGCCCGAATCGCCAGCGAAAGCCTGCTCGGCGGCAAATATGTGCAGCTCACCCCCGGGGCGGAGGACAAGACGATCCCGGCCGGCGGCCGCATCCGCTTTGCGCAATCATCGGTCAGTATCGAGGACCTGATCGGCCGCTTCATATTCAGCGGGGCCGATGACAAGAACGATTAGGGCCGCGCCCCGGCGCCGTTTCGGCGATTCGCGGCTTTCGGGTCTGTATTGGGTGCTGCTTCTGCCGCTCTTGCTGACGGCCGCGCCGGCCGGCGCCGAGCAGCAGCAGCCATTCACCTATCGAGAGATGGGCATGGCTGTGCTCCAGGGCCTCGACAAGATCACCGCACGGGTATCGACCCTGACGCTGCCGCTCGCGGTGACGCAGCGCTTCGGCACTCTTGAAATCACGGTATGGGCCTGCAGGAAACGGCCCCCGGAGGAGCCGCCGGAAAGCGCGGTGTTCCTGACAATCGTCGAACGCCGCCGGGACGCGCCGCCGGTGCGGCTGTTCCAGGGCTGGATGTTCGCGTCGAGTCCCGCAATGTCGGCGCTGGAGCACCCGGTCTATGACGTATGGGCGCTCGACTGCCGCGATGCGCCCCACGAATAACGCCGGCCAAGGGGCTCAGCGCGGCAGGTCGGAGGGGCGTCCTGTCAGGAAGGCGTCCACCTCCCGGGCGCATTGGCGGCCTTCGCGGATCGCCCACACCACCAGCGACTGACCCCGGCGCATGTCTCCGGCGGCGAAAACCTTGTCGCGCGAGGTCCGGTAGCTGTCGGTATCCGCCTGCACATTGCCGCGCGCATCCAGCGCCACGCCCAGTTGCTCCACCATGCCCGCGCGGACAGGCCCCGTGAAGCCCATGGCGAGCAGCACCAGATCGGCTTCGATCTCGCCTTCGGACCCCGGAACGGGCACGAACCCCTTGCCCGGCGCGAAGCGCACCTGCCGCGTTGCAAGCGCCCGCACCCGCCCGGCGGCATCCCCCAGGAACGCCGTGGTTTCGATTTCGTAGCGCTGCTCCGAGCCTTCCTTCTGCGACGAGGAAATCCTGAGCCGGCGCGGCCAATAGGGCCAGACCAGGCTCAAGTCCGGATTCTCCTCCGGTTCGTCGAAAATCTCGAGCTGCACGATTCGCCTGGCGCCCTGACGGGTGGATGTGCCGATGCAGTCCGACCCCGTATCGCCGCCGCCGATGACCACCAGCTTGCGGCCGGCGGCGTCGATCCGGTCCGCCGCCGCCGGATCGCCTGCGTTGATACGGTTCTGCTGCGGCAGGAAGTCCATCGCGAAATGGATGCCGTCCAGAGTGCGGCCGGGCGTATCGGCCAGGTCGCGCGGCGCTTCGGCTCCGCCTGCAAGCACAACCGCGTCATGGCTTGCGACCAGCTCATCGGCATCGATGTTCACGCCGACATGCGCGCCGGTCCGGAACACGACCCCCTCGGCCGCCATTTGCGCCATGCGCCGGTCGATCAGGTCCTTCTCCATCTTGAAGTCCGGGATGCCGTAGCGCAGCAGGCCGCCGATACGGTCCTCCTTTTCCATCAGCACGACATCATGGCCGGCGCGCGCCAATTGCTGGGCCGCGGCCATGCCGGCCGGCCCGGAGCCGACAATGGCGACCCGCTTGCCGGTTCGCGCCGCCGCGGGCTGCGGCTCGATCCAGCCTTCCTCGAACCCCTTGTCCACGATCGCGCATTCGATGGTCTTGATCGAGACCGGGTCGTCATTGATGTTCAGCACGCAGGCTTCTTCGCAGGGCGCCGGGCAGACGCGGCCGGTGAACTCGGGGAAATTATTGGTCGAGTGCAGGTTGACCAGCGCCTCCCGCCAGTCGTCGCGATAGACCAGATCGTTCCAGTCCGGGATCTGGTTGTTGACCGGACACCCGTTGTGACAGAACGGAATGCCGCAATCCATGCAGCGCGCCGCTTGCTCCCTGGCGCCCGCATCACCGAGCGGAACGACGAATTCCCGCCAGTGCCGGATGCGCTCCTCGACCGGCCGGTAGGCGCGGTCCGTGCGTCCGTAATCGAGAAAGCCCGTGACCTTACCCATGCGCCTCGGCCCCCTGGGCGGAGACCGCCAATTCCATCAGCGCGCGGCGGTAGTCGGTCGGCATCACCTTGACGAACCGGGTGCGTGCGGCCTCCCAGTCCGCAAGCATGGCGGCGGCGACGGCGCTGCCGGTATAGCGGCGATGGCGCTCGATCAGGTAATGCAGCCGCGCTTCGTCATGGCGCATCATGTCGTGCAGATCGTCCGCTTTCGTCCCTGTCGCCGCTACCGGCTCCAGGACGGCGGCAGCCAGATTGCACCGCTGCTCGAAAGCGCCGTCGGGGTCGTGGACATAGGCGACGCCGCCGCTCATCCCCGCAGCGAAGTTCCGCCCCGTGGGGCCGAGCACCACGACACAGCCGCCGGTCATGTATTCGCAGCCATGGTCGCCAACGCCCTCGACCACCGCCCAGGCGCCCGAATTGCGGACCGCGAACCGCTCGCCGGCGACGCCGGAGAAGTAGCATTCCCCCTCGATCGCCCCGTAAAGAACGGTATTGCCGACAACGATGTTGTCCTTCGGCGTGTAGGAGGCCGATGCGGGCGGGTAGATGACCAGCCGCCCGCCGGACAGGCCCTTGCCGACATAATCGTTCGCAACGCCTTCCAGATGGATCGCCATGCCCCGGGCGGCCCAGGCGCCAAAGCTCTGCCCCCCCACACCGCTGGCCTCGATGACGATGGTGTCTTCAGGCAGGGCGGCATGGCCGCGGCGCTTGGCCAATTCGCCCGCCAGCATGGCGCCGACGGACCGGTTCACATTGCGCACCTCGGTCCGGATCTTGACCGGGCGGCCTTCGTCCAGCGCCGGCGCGGCCTGCTCGATCAGGCGCTTGTCGAGCGCGCGGTCCAGGCCGTGGTCCTGCCCATCGCTGTTGTGGATATCGACGCCAGGCCCGATCTCCGGCCTGAACAGCAGCCGGTTCAGATCAACCCCATGCGCCTTCCAGTGGTCTTCCGCACAGCGCATGTCGAGCCTGTCGGAGCGTCCGATCATCTCGTCGAAGCGCCGGAAGCCCAGCCGCGCCATGATCTGCCGTACTTCCTCGGCGATGAAGAAGAAGAAGTTGATGACATGCTCCGGCAAGCCGGTGAAACGCTCCCGCAGCCCGGCGTCCTGGGTCGCGATACCGACCGGGCAGGTGTTCAGATGGCATTTGCGCATCATGATGCAGCCCATCGCGATGAGCGGCGCCGTGGAGAAACCGAACTCGTCTGCCCCGAGCAATGCGCCGATGGCGACATCGCGCCCGGTGCGCAGGCCGCCATCGACCTGCACGGCGATACGGGTGCGCAGATTGTTCAGCACCAGGGTCTGATGGGTCTCGGAAAGACCGATCTCCCAGGGCGAGCCGGCATGGGTCAGGGAGGTCACCGGCGATGCGCCGGTGCCGCCCTCGAAGCCGGAAATCGTGACATGGTCGGCTTTGGCCTTCGAGACGCCGGCGGCGACCGTGCCGACGCCGACCTCGGAGACCAGCTTGACGCTGATCCGCGCCTCCGGGTTCACATTCTTCAGATCGTGGATGAGCTGGGCCAGGTCCTCGATCGAATAGATGTCATGGTGCGGCGGCGGCGAAATGAGGCCGACGCCGGGGGTCGAGTGGCGCACCCTAGCGATATTGCGGTCCACCTTGTGGCCGGGCAGCTGCCCGCCCTCTCCGGGCTTGGCGCCCTGCGCCATCTTGATCTGGATGTCGCTGGAGTTGGCGAGATATTCGGCCGTGACGCCAAACCGGCCGGACGCGACCTGCTTGATTGCCGAGCGCATGCTGTCGCCGTTCGGCATCGGCGTGAAGCGGTCGGCCTCCTCGCCGCCTTCGCCGGTGTTCGACTTGCCGCCGATGCGGTTCATCGCAATGGCCAGCGTCGTGTGCGCTTCCCGCGAGATCGAACCGAAGGACATGGCGCCGGTAGCGAAGCGCCGGACGATCCGGGCCGCAGGCTCGACTTCCTCCAGCGGCACGCCGTTGCCGTCCTCCCGGAATTCGAACAGCCCCCGCAATGTCATCAGCCTGCGGCTCTGGTCGTTCAGGATCGCCGCATAGTCCTCATAGCTCCCGGCCTTGTTGGCGCGCACGGCGTGCTGGAGCATGGCAACCGAGTCCGGCTCCCATTGATGCCGTTCGCCGCGCAGCCGGAAAGTGTATTCGCCGCCGACGTCCAGCATGTTGCGGTAGATCGGCGCGTCTCCCCAGGCGGTGCGGTGTCTGGCGACCGTTTCGGCCGCCACCTCCGCCAGCGAGGCCCCCTCGACGGTGGTCGCGGTCCCGGTGAAGTAACGGTCCACAAAAGCGCTCGACAGGCCGACCGCATCGAAGATCTGGGCGCCGCAATAGGACTGATAGGTAGAGATGCCCATCTTGGACATCACCTTCAACAGGCCCTTGCTGACTGCCTTGATATAGTTGCCGTGGATTTTCTCGCGCGTGTAGCCGGCGGGAAAGGCGCCGTCGTCATGGAGCGCGTCCAGCGTCTCGAAGGCCAGCCACGGGTTGACCGCCTCGGCGCCATAGCCGGCCAGCACGCAGAAATGGTGCACCTCCCGCGCTTCACCGGTCTCCAGAACCAGGCCGACGCCGGTCCGCGAGCCCTCCAGAATCAGGCGGTGATGAACCGCGGAGCAGGCAAGCAGCGCCGGCAGGGCGATCCGGTCCGGCCCAACGGCGCGGTCGGAGAGGATGAGGATGTTGAACCCTTCGGCCACGGCCCGGTTCGCCTCGCTGCACAGACGCTCCAGCGCCGGCCCCATGCCCTCCGGCCCCTCCGCGGCGTCCCAGGTCGTATCCAGCGTTCCGGTGTTGAACGCTCCGCCGACCAGGTCGCCGACATGGCGGATCTTGTCGAGGTCGGCATCGGTCAACACCGGCTGTGAGACTTCGAGTCGGTTATGCGTGCCGCCGCTGTCCAGATCGAGCAGGTTCGGGCGCGGCCCGACCATCGACACAAGCGACATCACCAGCTCCTCCCGGATCGGGTCGATCGGAGGGTTGGTGACCTGGGCGAACAACTGCTTGAAATAGGTATAGAGCAGCTTCGGCCGGTGCGAGAGGACGGAGATCGGGGTGTCCGAGCCCATCGACCCGACGGGATCGTCGCCGCCTTCCGCCATCGGCTGCAGGAAGACCTCGATATCTTCCTTCGTGTATCCGAACGCCTGCTGGCGGTCGAGCAGATCGTCCGGCGGCCGGTTGCTGGCTGCACGCTCTGGCGCCTCGAGCTCGTCGAGCCGGAAACGGGTGCGCGCAAGCCACTGGCGGTAGGGGTGAGAACGCGCAAGCTCCGCCTTGAGCTCGCCGTCATCCACGATGCGCTGCCGCTCCAGGTCGATCAGGAACATCTTGCCGGGCTGCAGGCGCCATTGCCGGGATATGCGTTCCGGCGGAATGTCGAGCACCCCGGCTTCCGACGCCATCACCACAAGACCGTCCGTGGTCACCAGATAGCGCGCCGGCCGCAAGCCGTTGCGGTCCAGAGTGGCGCCGATCTGGCGTCCGTCGGTGAAAGCCACCGCCGCCGGCCCGTCCCAGGGCTCCATCAACGCCGCGTGATACTCGTAGAAGGCGCGGCGCTCCTCATCCATCAACGGATTGCCGGCCCAGGCCTCCGGGATCAGCATCATCATCGCATGGGCGAGCGAGTAGCCGCCCTGAACGAGCAGTTCGAGCGCATTGTCGAAGCAGGCGGTGTCCGACTGACCCGGCGGAATCAGCGGCCAGAGCTTCTCCAGATCGCTGCCGAACAATCTGGAGCTGGTGGCGTGCCGCCGCGCCGCCATCCAGTTGTAATTGCCGCGCACGGTGTTGATCTCGCCATTATGGCAGATCATCCGATAGGGATGCGCCAGCCGCCAGGAGGGGAAAGTATTGGTCGAGAAACGCTGATGGATCAGCGCCAGCGCCGAGGCGGTCCGGTCGTCCTGGAGGTCCAGATAATAATCGCCCAATTGCGGCGCGAGCAGCATCCCCTTGTAAACAATGGTCCGGGACGACAGCGAGGCGATGTAGAAATCGTCGAGACCGGGTGCGGCTTCCGCCGCCGCCTCGTTCTCGATCCGCTTGCGGATGACGAAGAGCTTGCGCTCGAAGGCGTCGCCCGGCTCTGTCCCGCTGCCCCGCGTGACGAAGACCTGCCGCACTGCCGGCTCCGTAGCGGCGACCGTCGAACCCAGGATGCGGCTGGCGACCGGCACTGTGCGCCAGCCCGCAACCTCCTGCCGTTCCTCGCGAATGACCCGTTCGACAAGCGCTTCATAGGCGGCGCGCGGCGCTTCCGCCTGCGGCAGGAACACACAGCCGACCGCATAATCGGCCTCGTCGTCCGGCAGGTTGATGCCGGCTTCCGGCGCGACGGCGCGGAACAGGGCGTCGGGCTTCTGCAGCAGGATGCCGGAGCCGTCGCCGGCCAGCGGATCGGCGCCGACAGCGCCGCGATGGTTCAGATTCAGCAGAATTTCGAGACCCTGCCGGACGATCCGGTTCGACTTCCTGTTCTGGATATCGACCACGAACCCGACGCCGCAACTGTCATGCTCATTGCGCGGGTCGTAGAGTCCCTGCTTGGGTGGCAACGCAGACAAGGAATGTCACCTCCGCAGGTTTCGTCCAGGAAGAGCCCCCACCTCTCGATGCCGGATCGGGTGCTGCCCAAAGGAACGCTGATATAAAGCATTGCTGCGCGTCATAGAAGACGGCGGGACGGTTGGTCGCAACGCCTTTGCGCCCCGCGCCCGCCGGGTCTCCTGCGCGCTAAAGAGGGGCGGCGTGCTACCGGAGGGGACGGGCGGATGGCGGAGTGTATTCTGATCACCGGCGGGGCGCAGCGCCTGGGCCTTGCGCTGGCGCGGGCGATGCTGGCGGCAGGGCACCGCGTGGCGGTCCATACGCGCCGAACCGAGCCGCCGCCCGACCTCGGTGCCGCTGTGCTGCAGGGCGACCTGGACGATCCTGCGGTCCCGGCCCGCCTCATCCTGGAGGCGCGCGAGCGCATGGGCGGGCTTTCCGTGCTGGTGAACAACGCCGCGCGTTTCGAGCCGGACAGGATCGGGACTTTCGACGCGGCCTCCTTCGATGCGCATATGGCCACCAATCTGCGGGCGCCCCTGCTGGCGATACAGGCCTTCGCCGAAACGCTCGGGCCGCAGGAAGGCGGGCTGGCCGTCAACATTCTGGACCAGAAAATCCGCCATCCGGGGGCTGGTTATCTCTCCTACACGCTGAGCAAGATTGCGCTGGAAGGGGCCGTGCGGGCGCTCGCGGCCGATCTTGCGCCCCGGCTGCGTATCGCCGCGATTGCGCCGGGGATCGTCTATGAGAGCGCCGGCATGAAACCCGGGCGCCTGGAGACGCTCGGCGCCAGGCTGCCGCTCGGGCGGGCGGCGCGGCCGGGCGAGGTCGCCGCCGCGCTCTCCTACCTGATCGAGACGCCGTCCGTCACCGGAGAAACGCTTTTCGTCGATGCGGGTGAATCGCTGCGCGCGCGTTCGGTTATTCTGGGCGCGAGTTGAGAGCGGGGAACAGACAGATGGCGGCATATGACACGGTCATTCGCGGCGGCATGGCGGTCACGGCGTCGGATATGGTCCGGGCCGATATCGGCATAGTGGACGGGCGCATCGCCGCGCTCGGGGAAAACCTGGATAGGGGCAGGCGCGAGATCGACGCCGCCGGCCGGCTGGTGATGCCCGGCGGCGTGGACAGCCATTGCCATATCGAGCAGCCCGGCTCGACCGGCGGCACCAATGCCGACACATTCACCAGCGGCTCGATTTCGGCTGTTTGCGGCGGCACGACGACGACAATCAGCTTTTCGCCGCAGGTCAGGGGCCGGGGCGTCCGGGAAGCCATGGACGGCTATGCCGCGCTCGCGCGCAAGTCGGTCATCGATTACTGCTTCCACATCATCGTCAACGACCCTTCGGACACGGTGATCGAGGAGGAATTGCCGGAGCTGATTGCGGAGGGGCACCGCTCGATCAAGGTCTTCATGACCTATCCGTCCAATCGCATGGACGACGCCCAGTTGCTCAAGGTGTTCGCCTGCGCCCGCAAGCACGGGGCCTTTGTCTGTGTCCATGCGGAAAACCACGACGCCATCATGTGGATGACGGACCGGCTGCTGGAGGCCGGGCTGACCGCGCCGCGCTACCATGCCTGGTCCAAGCCGCCGGTAGTCGAGCGCGAGGCGGTGCATCGGGTGATCGCGCTGGCCGAGCTGCTGGACCTGCCGATCCAGGTTTTTCATGTGACCTGCGAGGAAGCGGCGGAGGAAATCCGCCGGGCGCAGGCGCGGGGTGTCAAGGTCTTCGGCGAAACCTGTCCGCAATATCTGACCCTGACCGCCGACGACCTCGACCGGGACGGCTTCGAAGGCGCCAAATTCATCTGCTCCCCGGCGCCGCGCACCACAGCGGACCATGCGGCGCTCTGGCGCGCGCTGGCCGACGGCACGCTCGGCATTGTGAGTTCCGACCATGCGCCCTACAGCTTCGACGACCCCCGGGGCAAGGCGCTGCATGGCGCAAATGCGCGTTTCAGCGAGATTCCAAACGGCTTGCCGGGGCTGGAGACGCGCTTGCCGCTCGTGTTCTCGGAAGGGGTTGCGCGCGGGCGGCTCACGCCTTGCGCGTTCGTGGCGCTGACGGCGGCCAATCCCGCCCGGCTGTTCGGCCTTTATCCGAAGAAGGGCACGCTGGCGGTCGGCTCCGATGCGGATATCGCTATCTGGGACCCGGAGCGGGAGGTCGTGATCCGCAGCGCGGACTTGCACACCCTGACCGATTACACACCCTATGAGGGTATGTCCGTGACCGGTTGGCCGATCATGACGCTCTCGCGCGGCGAGGTGCTGTGGAATGACGGAGAAGTGATGGCGGAGCCGGGGCGCGGCCGCTGGCTCAAGCGCGGCGCCTATGATTTCATCCGCCCCACAGGCCGCTTCCAGACGCCGTTCGACCCGATTTCCCTGAAGCGGCTCGACGACTGACTGCCCCCGGCGCGCGCGGTAGGCTGGCGCATCCCTGCGCGGGCGTGCTTGAATGCGGCCCGCAGCCTGCCTTCTCTTCCGAAACAGCGATTCGAACCGTCATGTCCGCCCGATTGCCGCTCGCCGATATCAAGGTCCTCGATCTCACCCGCGCCCGCGCCGGACCGACTGCGGTGCGCCAATTGGCCGACTGGGGCGCGGATGTCGTCAAGATCGAGGCGCCGCCCGGCGGCGATGCGCGCGAGGTGGTGGCGGGCAAGCGCCACGGCTTCGACTTCCAGAATCTCCATCGCAACAAGCGGTCGATGACGCTGAACCTCAAGGCCGATAAGGGCCGCGAGATTTTCCTGGATTTGGCGAAAGACGCCGATGTGGTCGTGGAGAATTACCGCGCCGGGGTCAAGCACCGGCTTGGCATTGATTACGAGGCGGTCCGGGCGGTCAATCCGCGTATCGTTTACGGGTCGATATCGGGTTTCGGCCAGTCCGGCCCCTATCGCGACCGGCCGGGCGTGGACCAGATTGCGCAAGGGCTGGGCGGCCTGATGTCGGTGACCGGCTTGCCGGGGCAGGGGCCGGTCCGGGTCGGCATTCCGATCGCGGACCTCACCGCCGGACTCCATCTGGCGCAGGGCATTCTGCTGGCCCTGTTCGAGCGCGAGCGGTCGGGCGAGGGGCAGTGGGTGCACACCTCGCTGCTGGAAGCGCAGATCATGATGCTGGACTTCCAGGCGGCGCGCTGGACCGTGGCCGGCGAAGTGGCCCCGCAGGCCGGCAACGACCATCCGACCTCGATTCCGACAGGCGTCTTCCCGACAGCCGACGGCCATATCAACATCGCAGCTTCGGGCGATACCATGTTCGAGCGGCTCTGCGGCGCGCTCGGCTGTCCGCAGCTGACATCCCATCCCGACTATGCCGACGACGACAGCCGGTCCGCAAACCGGGGCGTCCTGAACGCCGTGCTGGCCGAATACACCGCGCGGCGGCCGAGCGGGGAATGGGTCCGGGTGCTGAACGAGGCGCGCGTGCCCTGCGGGCCGATAAACACCATAGACAAGACGATGACCGACCCGCAGGTCCGGCATCTCGGCATCGAGAAAGCGATGACTCATCCGGCGCTGGGCGAGGTGGGCGTCGTCGGCCAGCCGGCGACGCTCTCGCGCAGCGGCAGCCGGCCCGATATTCGCCGCCATACGCCCGACCAGGGCGAGCATACCGCAGAGGTCCTCGCCGCCCTGGGCTATGACGGGGCGGCAGTCGATGCCCTGCGAGGCGAAGGAGTGGTGTGAACGCCTGCGCCCGGCGGTCGCGCACGGCAACGAAGAGACCGCCCGGCGGCCTGCGTCACCACCCGGCCGCGCTGTCGGCCAGGGGCCGCGCTACCGCGTGGGGACCGGGTGAGCGCCGGAATAGTCGTAGAAGCCGCGGCCGGCCTTCCTGCCGATCCAGCCGGCTTCGACATATTTCACCAGCAGCGGGCAGGGGCGGTATTTGCTGTCGGCGAGGCCGTCATAGAGCACCTGCATGACCGCCAGGCAGGTATCGAGACCGATGAAGTCTGCGAGTTCCAGCGGCCCCATCGGGTGGTTGGCGCCGAGGCGCATACCGGTGTCGATGGCGTCCACCGAGCCGACGCCCTCATAAAGCGTATAAACGGCCTCATTGATCATCGGCAGCAGGATGCGGTTGACGATGAAGGCCGGAAAGTCCTCCGCCGCCACAGGCGTTTTGCCGAGTGAAACGGCGAATTCCTTGACATCCTCGAAGGTGTCGTCCTCGGTCGCGATGCCCCGGATCAGCTCGACAAGGGTCATCATCGGCACGGGGTTCATGAAATGCAGGCCGATGAACCGCTCCGGCCGGTCCGTGGTGGAGGCCAGCCGCGTGATCGAAATAGACGAGGTGTTCGAGGCGACGATCGCGCTTTCCGACAGGTGCGGCAGCAGCGTCTTGAACACCTCGCGCTTCACCGCCTCGTTCTCGGTCGCGGCTTCGATCACGATGTCGCAATCGCTGAAGCCGGCATAGTCGGTGCCGGTATCGATTCGCGCCAGCGCCTCGGCCTTGGCGGCTTCGTCGAAAAGCCCCCGCCGCAACTGGCGGTCCAGATTGCGGTCGATTACGGACAGGCTCCGCTCCAGGGCTGCATCCTCCACATCGACGAGATGCACCTTGAAACCGGAAAGCGCGGAAACATGGGCGATGCCGCTGCCCATCTGCCCGGCGCCGATCACGCCCACCGTGCGGATACGATTGTCGAGACCCTTTGGCATGACGGTCAATCGTTTTCCGCCTTGTATCCGGCGATCGCCTCGGTGAGTTCCGGCACAGCCTTGAACAGGTCCGCGACGAGGCCGTAATCGGCGACCTGGAAGATCGGTGCTTCCTCGTCCTTGTTGATCGCGACGATCACGCGGCTGTCCTTCATGCCGGCGAGATGCTGGATGGCCCCGGAAATGCCGACGGCGATATACAACTCGGGAGCCACCACCTTGCCGGTCTGCCCCACCTGGTAGTCGTTCGGCACATAGCCGGCATCGACGGCCGCACGCGACGCCCCGACAGCGGCTCCCAGCCGGTCGGCGAGCGCCTCCAGAATGTTGAAGTTCTCGCCCGAGCCCATGCCGCGCCCGCCGGAGACGACGATACCTGCCGTCGTCAGTTCCGGGCGCTCGGACTTTGTGAGCTCGCGCCCGACAAAGCTGGAAAGCCCGACGCTGCCCGCGCCGGAAGCCGGCTCGACAGATGCGGAGCCGCCTTCGGCCGGGGCTGCATCGAACGCCGTCATGCGCACGGTAATGAGTTTGACCGGGTCGCTGGACTGCACCTTCGCCATGGCGTTGCCCGCATAGATGGGCCGCACGAAGGTATCCGGCGAAACGACCTCAACGATGTCCGAAATCTGCGCGACATCCAGCAGGGCCGCCGCGCGGGGCAGGATATTCTTGCCATTGGCGGTCGAGGGCGCCAGTACGTGGCTGTATCCGCCGGCGAGCTCGACCACCAGCCCGGCGACATTCTCTGCGAGCGCATGTTCATAGGCCGCATCCTCGGCGACCAGCACCTTCGAGACGCCCGCCACCCGGGCGGCGGCCGCTGCCGCTTCGCTGCAATCCAGGCCTGCGACCAGCACATGCACATCGGCGTCGAGTCGCACCGCTGCAGCCACGGCGTTGCGCGTGGCCGCCTTCAGCGAGGCATTGTCATGTTCGGCGATGACGAGAACGCTCATGGCTCAGATCACCTTTGCTTCGGTAGAGAGCTTCTGCACGAGTTCCTCGATGGTCTCGACCTTCACGCCGCCGGCCCGCTTCTCCGGCTCGCCGACATGCAGCACCTTGAGGCGCGGCGCCGTATCGACGCCGAGGTCGCCCGGCGTCATGCGGTCGATGGGCTTGCGCTTCGCCTTCATGATATTGGGCAGGGAGGCGTAGCGCGGCTCGTTGAGGCGCAGATCCACGGTCACGACGGTCGGCAGCGTGACCTCCACCGTCTCGAGGCCCCCGTCGACCTCCCGGGTCACGCGCGCCCTGCCGTCGTCAACGACAATCTCGGAAGCGAAAGTCGCCTGCGACCAACCGAGCAGCGCCGCCAGCATCTGGCCGGTCTGATTGCAGTCGTCGTCGATTGCCTGCTTGCCGAGAATGACCATCCCCGGCTGTTCCTTCTCGCAGATCGCCTTCAGCATCTTGGCGACGGCCAGCGGCTCGACCGTCTCTTCCGTGGTCACCAGAACGCCGCGGTCCGCGCCCATCGCGAGCGCTGTGCGGATGGTTTCCTGGCATTGCTGCACGCCGATGGAAACCGCCACAATCTCTTCGGCGGAGCCGTTTTCTTTCATCCGGATCGCCTGTTCGACGGATATTTCGTCGAACGGGTTCATCGACATCTTGACATTCCGAGTCTCGACGCCGGTGCCGTCGGGCTTGACCCGAATCTTCACATTGTAGTCGATGACGCGCTTGACGGGGACGAGGACCTTCAAGGGGAGCTCCGCAGAATGGAATTTGCCAGCAAGGCCGGCCTTTTAGGATTGCAGCACACGGAAAGTCAAGCCGGGTCGCGTTTCGGCAGTGTCTCAGTTTGCAACGAAGGCCCATACTGGCGGGTTTTTCGGACCGCGCCTCCGCGCCGCGCCGCTTCTATCGCCTCCCTGTCGTCACCCCGGCCGGCGCGCGTGCTCTCCCGTCACCCCGCCGGCGCGCCCGTCCTCTTGTCACCCCGGCCGGAGCAGAGCGGAGAGCCGGGGTCCATCCTCCGCCGTTTCGGCCCTGCGGAAGGATCGGAGGCTGGGCCCCGGCTCAAGGCCGGGGCGACAGTAGGGGCGTCCGAGGCGATGCCGGGGAGTTCGAGGCGGCGCCGGGGCGTTCGGGGCGGCGGGCTGGGCCTCTCAAGCCCTTGGCTGACTCTGCCGGAGGAACGCGAATGCCAAACCGAGACACTGCCCGCGTTTCGGTAGTGTGTCGGCTTCAGACCATAGCGTGCTGCCGCCCTGTTCCGGGTAGGATGGCGCGGGTCGGCAAGGAGGGGAGGCAGCGATGCGGCGGCCGGCAAGGGGCTGACGACATGGCCGGAGAAACGCTTTGGCTGCTGACGCCGGCGGGCCAGCGGGCGAATGGCGAGTGGATCGACGACACGCTTGTCCGCCGGGCGCGCGAGAAGGGCATGACAGCCCGGCTCACCGCCGCCGGCCGCTTCCCGCGGCAACGGGTCGAGGTGCTGCGCGGCGGCGATCCCAATGCGCTCTACTACCGGCGGGGCTGGACCGACGGGCTGCCGATCGTGCCGCCGACGCTCGACCGGGTGAACGCCATGCTGCGCGGCGGCGCGCGCGGGCGGAATGAAAACCTGGGCGAACTCGACCCGCTGAAGGGCGCGGCGGTGGTCGAGCGCGTGGCTGCCAACGCCGTCATGGCCGGCTGCGCGCCGGAGCACTTTCCTGTCGTGACAGCCGCCGTCGAAGCGCTGGCCGATCCCGCCTTCAACCTGCGCGGGGTGCAGACGACCGACGAGAATGTGGCGCCGCTGATCCTGCTGAGCGGGCCGGTGGTCGAGCGGCTGGAGGTCAATGCCGGGTTCGGCATGTTGGGGCCGGGCTGGCAGGCCAATGCCGCCATCGGCCGCGCCGTGCGGTTCGTGATGAACAATATCGGCGGCGGCTGGCCGGAGGCCGTTTCCTTCGCCGGGCTGGGCCAGCCGGGGCGCTACACCATGGTGCTGGCCGAGAACGCCGCCCTCAACCCCTGGGAGCCGCTGCATGAGGAGCTTGGCTGCAGGAATGCGCTCGCGCTGATGCGGGCGGAGACGGCGGTCAATGTCACCGGCGGGCTGGACGATCTCGCCAGCGTCATGGGCTCCGCCGCCTCCGCCTTCACCATGGCTTGGGAGGGCAAGGCGGCGGTCGTGCTGGCGCCGTTCGTGGCGCAGGAGCTGGCAGGGCAGGGCTGGTCGAAGGCGGATGTGAAGGAAGCCCTTTGGCGGCGGGGGCGAATGCCGCGCGCCGATTTCGAGAAGCTCTGGCTGCGCACCCGTCTGCTCGGCGGCGGGCGCTGGCCGGCGTGGACGGAAGGGCAGGAGGCGGTGCCCGCCGTCGCGCGGCCGGAAGACATTGTGCTGATTGTGGCCGGCGGCGACATCCCGATCCCCCAATGCGCCTGGTTCCCTTCCTGGGGGTTCCCGCCCTGCTGCATTGTCCGGGAGATCGGCGCGTGAGGCCGCTCGATCTTGCGGTGGTCGGCGGCGGCGCGGCAGGGCTGGCGGCGGCGCAGGAGGCGGTGTCGCAAGGCCTTGAGGTGGCCCTGTTCGAATCCGGCCTCTATGGCGGGCTCGTCGCCAATGTGGGAGTGCTTGACGGCTGGCCGGCGCCCGTTGGCGGCACGGAACTGGCCTTTGCGTGGAAGGAGCGGCTGGCCGCCGCCGGGGTCCGCTTCCACGAGGAGCATGTCGAGGCCGTCCGTGTGCAGGGCCGCCGCCGGATCGTCGAGACGAATCGGGGCCGCTATCGGGCGAGGGCGGCGATCGCCGCAACCGGCGCGCGGCTTCGCCGCCTGGATGTGCCGGGCGAGGCGAAGCTGACCGGGCGCGGCGTGTCGCAATGCGCGTTCTGTGATGCCGGCTTTTTCCGGGATGCCGATGTGGCGGTTGTCGGCGGCGGCGATGCGGCCTTGCAGGAGGCCCTGCATCTCGCCGGCCATGCGCGTTCGATTGCGATGATCGTGCGCGGCGACCGCCTTTCGGCGCGGCCGGGCTATGGCGCGCGGGCGGCTGCCGACCCGAAATTCCGCTTCTATTGGAACAGCGAGGTCGTCTCCATAGACGGAGACAGCGGCGTCGAGGGGCTGGCGCTTGCCGACGGCCGGCGGCTGGAGGTTTCCGGCGTCTTCGTCTTCATCGGCCTGGAGCCGGTTGCGGCGCTGACGGGGGAGGGCGTCGCCGCCGCCGGCGCCGTGCGCCGTCCCGGCTCCCTTGTCGAGGCCGCGGCCGACGGACAGCGCGCCGCGCGGCAGGTGGCCGCCGCGCTCAGGCGATGAGCGGGCGGACTTCCTCGGCAAAGCGGTGCAGCGCTTCGATACGCATCGGCTGGTCGCCGATGAAGTCGAAGTTGAAATGGCGCACGCCGGCCTTGTGGAAGGCGGCGATCTTCTCGGCGATGTCCGCCGGCGTGCCCAACGCCGCATAGCGCGCCGCCGGCTTGCGGAAATCCATGGCGTAGCGCTTCGAGAGAAGTGCGGCCGCCCGGTCGAGGGCTTTCTCATAGCTGTCGTCGATGCAGCAGAAGAGCAGATGCGCCGTGCCGAAAGCCTCGATCTCGCGGCCCGCCTCCTCGGCGGCGGCGGCGATCGTGCCAAGCGCGTCCGCGAACATCTCCGGCGTGACGACATAGGACATGTAGCCGTCCGCCAGCCGGCCTGCGCGCCGGAGCGCCGCCGGCTTGCGCCCGCCGCACCAGATCGGCGGCCCGCCGGGGCTGTAGGCTGCCGGCTGCATATGCACTTCCGGGAACGAGAAGAAACGCCCGTTATGGGAGACCGGCTCGCCGGTCCATAATTTCCGCATCACCTCGATGGACTCGGTCATGCGCGTGCCGCGCTCGCGGCGGGGCACGCCGGCCAGCTCCCATTCGCGCGGGAATTCGCCGCCGACGCCAATGCCGAAAACGAAGCGGCCCTCCGCCAGATGGTCGAGCGACGCCGCCTGCTTGGCCACCGGCGCGGGATGGCGCATCGGCAGCAGATAGACGGCGCTGCCCACCGTGAGGCGCGGCGACAGGGCGGCTGCGTAGGAAAGCTGCACAAACGGGTCCAGGATCGGCGTGGTGAACGCCAGATGATCGCCGACCCAGACCGAATCGAACTCCAGCCGGTCCAGCAACGCGACCGTCCTGCGCGACAGCTCCGGCGTCGGCAAACGGGTCATCAGGCCAAAGCGCGTTCGGTCGTCCAGCGGCAGGCTGCTCATGTCCGGTGTCTCTCCTGCAATCATACCGTGCCATATTTACCCGGCCGCGAGACGAACCGGCAGGGGGAAACCGCATCATGCCAACCGGCCAACTCAATCTCGAACTCCGCCCGGGCGAAACCAGCGCCGGACAAGTGCTGGCGCGCATCCGGCGCGAAAGCCGCGACGAAGCCGAGAAGGGGCGCTGGTTCGAGAACCTGGTTGCAAGGCTGCTGCTCGATCTCGAGGAATATGAGGTCATGCAGGTTCACCGGTGGGCTGACTGGCCCGAGCGGCAGGACCTGACGGGCCTCGACGGCCGCGACATTGGCATCGACCTTGTCGCGCAGCGTCGGGACGGCAGCTGGGTTGCGATCCAGTGCAAATGCTACGCGGAGACCGCGCGGGTCAGGAAGGAGCAGATCGACTCCTTCCTTGCCAACTCCGGGCGCGAGGTGTTTCCGTTGCGCTGGATTGTGGCGACCTGCCCTTGGACACGGGCGGCAGAAGACGAGATCAATGGTCTGACGCCGCAAGTGCGGCGAATCGACTTCCTGCGCCACGCCGATGAGCCCGTTGCAGAAGAGGCGCGGCAGCGGCCTGTGCAGCAACCCTGGCCGTTGCAGCAGGAAGCCATTGCCAATGTTGTCGAGGGGTTTGACAACCATGACCGCGGCCGGCTGGTCATGGCCTGCGGTTCAGGCAAGACCTTCACCGCGCTGCGCATTGCCGAGGAGACCGTCGCGGAGGGCGGGCGCATCCTGTTTCTCGCCCCCAGCATTGCGCTGGTGTCGCAAGCCCGGCGCGAATGGCTGCGCCATACGGTCCGTGAACTGCATTCCATCGTGGTGTGTTCGGACAGCACGGCCGGCGGGCGCGGCGAGGAGGACATCAGGCTCTCCGAACTGGAGTGCCCGGTAACGACCGACCCGACGAATATTGCCGCTGCGCTGACGGCGGAGGCCGGCACGGGTGTTCGGGCCGTG
Source organism: Alphaproteobacteria bacterium (assembly GCA_965200785.1). GTDB lineage: Bacteria > Pseudomonadota > Alphaproteobacteria > Bin95 > Bin95 > Bin95. The sequence continues at coordinate 1,761,401 of CBDAVA010000003.1, forward strand.
TTTTGCACCTATCAGTCGCTGGCGCAGGTCACAGCGGCGCAATTCGAGCATGGCGCCCCCGATTTCGACCTCACCATCGCCGACGAAGCCCACCGGACGACCGGTGTGGACGCCGGCGGGGCTTTCCAGTCCGTTCATCACGAGGACCGGCTGCGCAGCCGCAAGCGCCTCTACATGACGGCGACGCCGCGTCTTTACACCGCTGCTTCGAGAGCCGCCCTCAACAGCAGGGGTATCGAAACGGTCGATATGGGCGACCTGGACATCTATGGGCCGGAATTCCACTACCTGCCTTTTTCACTGGCGGTGGATGCGAGACTGCTTTCCGATTACCGCGTGATTGTGCTGGGCGTCCATGAAGGCGCAGTAACGCCGGGGTTGCGCGGCCAACTCGTGTCGCTCGGAGAAGCGCAGGAGCCGGGAGAGGGCCCGCCGTTTGTCGTCACTTCGCGAGACATGATGCGGGTTATCGGCACATCGCTCGCCGTCAACGGCGTGACCGAGGGCCGGACTGAAGACAAGCCGGGCCGCCTGCTCAAGACGCTTGCATTTGCCAATTCGATTGTGCGGTCGAAGTTCTTTGCAGAGGCCATGCGCCATCCCGAGGTAAGGCGGGCGACCACCCGCCGCATCCGCGCGGTCGATGCCGGCGGCGACCGGGCGCTCGCGCTCGAAACGCAACATCTTGACGCTTCGGACAGCGCATTGGAGCGCAACCGCGCGCTGCACAATCTCGACCGGGCTGACCGGGATGGGACGCCCCGCCTTCTCAGCAATGTCAGGCTGTTCAGCGAAGGCGTGGATGTGCCGTCGCTCGACGCGGTGGTGTTCATGGAGCCGCGTGACAGTCAGATAGATGTTGTGCAGGCCGTCGGTCGGGTGATGCGCCGCAGCGAAGGCAAGCGTTTCGGCTATATCGTGGTGCCGATTCCGGTCGATCCGGGCCAGGACATTGCGGCTGCCCTCGCGGAAGGGACGGACGGCTACCGCACGCTCGGCCGGGTGCTGCGCGCGCTTCAGGCGCATGACGGGCGACTGGCGGAGGCACCGTTGCGCTTTGTCGAAATCCGGACAACGCAGCCAACGGAGTTCAACGGGGAACCGGGCGAAGACGACGCCCTGCGCGAGGAGCCGCGGCCGCTTGGTCCCGCGCAGGGCGTTCTGGACGTTTATCATGCCAGCGAAGGTCTCTACGCCCAGGTTGTCGCCGCTTCGGGTCTCGGCAAGCCCGGTCTGCTGGTCTCGCAGGAAATCGAGGATGTCGTAAAGGCTGTTGCGCGCCTGTTTGAAGAGGCGGAGCTCGAAACCGAACTTGCTAAGGCACTGGGTCTCGCTGTGGAGCAGGACGGCGGCGCGAAAGGCGTGTGCACCGTGGCGGCGCTGCTGCTGGCCAATGCTTGCCTGCTGCACCGGCGGCTCCGCGAGGTGCCTTCCATGCAAAACGTGCCGTCATTGAACGGCGTCGGGGGCGCGCAGGACCCTGCCGCCGCCCTTCACGCCGCCTGGGGCGTGATTCTCGACATGGATTACGCGCCGGTATTCGAGCCGGCCCTTGCGGTGCTTGACGTGTTGCCGCCCCGCCGCGCCGTTGGTAACGCCGTCCGCAGGCTGGCGGAATGCGCCAATCGCATCGCGGATAGCTTGAGTGAACTCGGCTACGACCATGCCGGGCCACTTTACCATCGTATCCTCGGCACGGCGAGGAGCGACGGCGCCTTCTACACCAACAACGTCTCCGCCCTGATGCTGGCGCGGCTGGCCCTGCGCGAGGACTTCACCGACTGGTCTGACCCGGAGGCGGTCGCGGCCCTGCGCATCATGGACCCGGCCTGCGGCACCGGCACATTGCTGATGGCGGCGATGCAGACAATCAAGGCTCGCACGCGGGCGAACCTTGCCCCCCCCCCCCCCCCCCCCCGAACGACTCTGTTTTGCATCGCCGTCTGGTCGAAGAAATGCTTTGCGGCCTCGACATCAATCGTCATGCGGTCCAGCTCGCCGCGTGCAATCTGACCCTCGGCGCGCCGACAGTCGATTACCGCCGCATGAATCTGTTCACGCTGCGGCACGGGCCGCAGCCGGACGGGAACGTCAGGGCCGGTTCGCTGGAGCTTCTGGCGGCAGCAGACCGGGAAACCTCGCTCGGCCGCCTTGTCCAGCCGCTGCGCACACTGGATGGCCTCGCGGCCGAACAGGTGGATGCCGCGCCGGAAGCCGGGTTCCCGACCGACGGGCTCGATCTGGTCATCATGAACCCGCCGTTTACCGAAATTGTAAATCAGGGTAGTAAATTCCCCCAATCCGTCATTACGCAGATGCAGCAGCATCAAGTGAGCATCAGAGATGAGATGGGCGAGCGTGATTCGGGCGCGGGCAGCGCGGTCAATCACCGCAGTATCAGCACATTCTTTACGCCGCTCGCGGAACAGATTCTGCACCTGCAGCGAGGTGTATTAGCGAAAGTGATGCCGGTCACCGGTTGCACGAATGCCTCCGGTATCCCCGAGCGTCGTTTCCTTGCCGAACGCTTCCACGTCGAGCGGATTATCACCTCGCATGACCCTCGACAGATAAATTTTTCGGAAAACACCGGCATCCATGAATGCCTGCTCATCTGCCGCCGCATCGAAGGACAACAGCCGCCGACGGAGTTTCTGTCCTTGCGCCGAATGCCTACGAATGCGGAGGAGGCAGTTGCGGTTGCAGATGCTATTGCCGCTGGCCAAGCAGGCGACTGGGGCCGGGTTCATCTATGGCCGGAAGACCGTGTGAGGGAAGGCAACTGGACGCCGGTTCAGTGGTTTGATGACATACTTTCGGAAACAATTTGTGAAGTGGAGAGGTCGCCGTTTCTGGAGCCAGCAGGACTTCGCTACAAGATTGGGCCGATTGGACAAGTCGTTCGTGTGAATTTTCAGGAATGCGTAAGCGGTGCTACAGGAGCGGTCCGGGTTTTTTATTCCGTTAGCGCGAAACTGCGGCGCACCATGCGGGGAGAACCGGAAGCGTGGCGCAGGCCGAAACCCGGCAAGGAAGCCATCGCACAACAATACTGGGCGCAGCGCAGTTCTCTTCTTGTTGCTCAACGTTTCCGCACAACTAACGGATTGCTAACCGGTCTTTGGTCGCCGGAGCCTTCGATCGGTTCCGGCTGGGTACCGATCGCTGTTGAATCACAAGAAATAGCGCAGGCTCTTGCCGCTTGGTGGAATTCCACCCCTGCCCGGCTGATGCTCCTTAATCGTCGTAGCAAGACACTGGACTACCCCGCATGGTCACTGGCGCAGTTGCGCGATATCCGCGTCCCCAAACCCGACAATCCCGCCTGGGAGGCGCTGAAGGACGCTTTCGACCTGACCTGCAACGACGAATTGCTGCCCATGAGGCAGGCGGAGGAATGTGCTGTCCGGCAGGTGATAGATGAAGCGGCGGCGCTGGCGCTTGGTGTCGGGCCGGAAGTCGTGGCGGACTGGCGGCGGCGCTTGGCGGCCGAGCGTACGATTACCAACCGGCGCGCCGACGCCTGAAGCCATTGAGGCTCGGGCTTACGGCGGTCTGCCCTGCCGGGCCGTGTCTCAGTTTGCAACGAAGGCCGGTGCTGGCGGGTTTTTCGGAAGGGGCCTCCGTGCCGCGCCGCTTATGTCGCCTCTCTTTCGTCACCCCGGCCGGAGCGTAGCGGAGAGCCGGGGTCCATCCTCCGCCGTTTCGGCCCTGCGGAAGGATCGGAGGCGACATTAGGGGGGCCGGGGCGGCAACAGGCGGGCCGAGGCGGTGCCGGGGAATTCGGGGCGGCGGGCTGGGCCTCTCAAGCCCTGGGCTGAACCCGCCAGAGGAACGCGAATGTCAAACGGAGACACTGCTCCCCCGACGGGCCGCCATGACAGGCGGGCTGCGCTGCCGTAAAATGAGACTGTTGGAAGCGACCCGTGTCGGGAGCGGTGCGGGCTGGAGGTGCGGTGTTGATCGAAGACTGGGTTGCCTGGATTACCGCGAATCCGGCGGCGGCGGCAGCTTTGGCTTCTACGGTCACCGCGCTGGCGACGCTGGGGCTGGTGGTGGTCGGGCTGGTGATCGGCACCGGGCAGATTGCCGTGGTCTGGTGGGGCATACGCCGGATGACGCGCAGCAGCGAGCAGCGCGAACGCGAGCACGAACGCCGGCACCGCCAAACGATGGCCGATATCGCGACCCGTCATGAAGAAGCCATGAAAGCTGCCGATAAACGGCACAATGAGGCCATGAAAGCTGTTGATGAGCGGCGCAGCGAAGCGGATGCCCGGCACACCGAAGCCATGAAAGCTGCCGATGAACGGCACAGCGAGGCCATGAAAGCTATTGATGAGCGGCGCAGTGAAGCGGATGCCCGGCACACCGAAGCCATGCGGCGGGAGAACGACCGGCACACCGAGGCCATGCGGCGGGAGGACGATCGGCACAGCGAGGCCATGCGCGCGCTGGAGGCGCTGATCGCGCGAACGGCGGGGCCCGCGCCGGCGGAATGATCGGCGCGCTGGCGCATCGTCCGGCCGGGCCGGCTGTCTGCCTGCGTCCGGAACGCGGATGATCTATCTCCAATTGCTCGGCGGCTTCGTTCTGCTTCTCGGCGGGGCGGAGTTTCTCGTGCGGGGCGCGGTGCAGCTTGCAACGCGCCTCGGGGTCTCGCCGCTGATTATCGGCCTTACCGTGGTGGCCTATTGCACCACCATGCCGGAACTGTTCGTCAGCCTGGAGGCGGCGTTCCGCGGGGCGCCGGGCATTGCGGTCGGCAATATTGTCGGCAGCAATATTTGCAACCTGCTGTTGATCCTGGGCGCGGCAGCCTGCGTGTGTCCGCTGGCGGTGGAGCCGCGCGAGGTCCGTTTCGAGGGCAGCATTGTCGTCGGCGTGACGCTGCTGTTCATCGCGCTTGCACTGTCAGGCCGGCTGAGCCTGTTTGACGGCTTGCTGCTGCTGGCCTGCCTCGCGGCCTTCACGATAGCGTCCTACCAGCGCGCGCGCCGCAGCCGGAATGCGGCGCATACGGAGGAAGACGCGCCGGACCGACCGCTCTGGATGGCGGCAGGGACGCTCGCTGTCGGCCTCGGCTGCGTCATTGGCGGGTCCAACCTGCTGGTGGAGGGCGCCATCGGCATGGCGCGCGTGCTGGGCGTGTCGGAAGCGGTGATCGGCGTTACGGTCGTCGCCGTCGGCACCTCATTGCCGGAGCTTGCCACGGCGGTTGTCTCCGCCTACCGCCGCCATCCTGAAGTGGCGGTAGGCAATGTGCTTGGCGCCAACGTCTTCAACCTGCTGGCGATCGGCGGCGTGGTGGCGGCGGTCCAGCCGCTCGACATCCCGGCTCGTCTGCTTGATCTCGCCGTCTGGGTGATGCTGGCCGCGACCCTTGCCCTGATCTCGTGGCTGATGTTCCGGGGCAGGTTCGGGCGCCCGGCAGGCCTGTTGTTCCTCGCGGTCTATGCCGCCTATGTCGCAATCGAGTATGGACCCTCGGCCGGCGCGGGATAGGCGCGCGGCGGAAGAACAGGCTCCGCCGGAAGCACCGCAGCGCGTCGCCGCGGGCGTGGAGGCGATCCGCCGGCATCTGCGCGTCATGCCGCTCGCTCCGGGGGTCTATCGGATGATCGACCGGCGCGGGCAGGTGCTGTATGTCGGCAAGGCGCGGTCGCTGCGCCGGCGCGTCTCCGCCTATGTCCGGCCGGACAACCAGCCCTACCGCATTCGCCGCATGATCTCCGAAACCGCCTCGATGGAGGTGGTGACGACCCACACCGAGGTCGAGGCGCTGCTCCTTGAAATCAATCTTATCAAGGAGTTGCGCCCCCGTTATAATGTGCTGCTGCGCGACGACAAGAGCTTCCCCCATATCCTCATCGCGCGGGACCATGAATGGCCGCGCATCCTCAAGCATCGCGGGGCGCGCTCGCGGCCGGGGGAATATTTCGGGCCGTTCGCCTCGGCCGGCGCCGTGAACCGGACGCTGACGGCGCTTCAGCGCGCCTTTCTCCTGCGGTCCTGCTCGGACGCGGTGTTCCGCAGCCGCACGCGCCCCTGCCTGCTCCATCAGATCAAGCGGTGCTCCGCGCCCTGCGTCGGCAAGGTATCCGCCGAGGATTACGAAGCCGCCATCGGAGAGGCGCGCGCCTTCCTCTCCGGTGAAAGCCGGGCCGTCCAGCGGGCGTTTTCGGAGCGTATGCAGACGGCAAGCAATGCGCTGGAGTTCGAGACGGCGGCGCTCTACCGCGACCGTATCCGGGCGCTGACGCGCGTCCAGGCGCATCAGGACATCAATGTCGAGGGCGTGGGAGACGCCGATGTCATCGCGGCCCATTTCGAGGCGGGGCAGGCCTGTATCCAGGTGTTCTTCTTCCGGGCCGGCCAGAATTTCGGCAATCGCGCCTATTTCCCTGCCGGAAGCCGGCATTACGATCCGGCGCAGTTCCTCGCGGCGTTTGTCGGCCAGTTCTACAGCAACCGGCCGCCGCCGCGCCGCGTCCTGCTGAGCGCCCGGCCGGCCGAGGATGCGTTGCTTGCCGAGGCGCTGAGCCTGAAGGCCGGCCGCCGCATAGATCTGCGCTGGCCGATGCGCGGCGCCAAGCGCAAGCTGGTGGACCACGCCCTCGCCAATGCCCGCGATGCGCTGAAGCGGCGGTCCGCCGAAAGCGCAACGCAGCGCGACCTGCTCCGGCGGCTGGCGGAGTTGCTCGATCTCGACGGGCCTCCGGCGCGGATCGAGGTTTACGACAACAGCCATATCCAGGGCCGGAACGCCGTCGGCGGCATGATCGTCGCCGGGCCGGAAGGGCTGGTCCGCAGCGCCTACCGCAAGTTCAACATCAAGGGCGATGCGGCGCCCGGCGACGACTTTGCAATGATGCGCGAGGTCCTGCGCCGGCGTTTCTCGCGCGCCCTGAAAGAAGACCCGGAGCGCATGGGCGGCTCATGGCCGGACCTCGTGCTGGTCGATGGCGGGGCAGGGCAGCTTTCCTCCGCGCGCCAGGCGCTTGCCGAACTCGGGATCGAGGACGTGCCGCTGGCCGCCATCGCCAAGGGGCCGGACCGCAATGCCGGGCGCGAACGCCTGTTCACGGCGGAAAAGCCGCCCTTCACGCTGCCGCCCCACCACCCCGTGCTGCATTTCCTGCAGCGCCTGCGGGATGAAGCCCACCGCTTCGCCATCGGCACCCATCGGGCGCGCCGCGCCAAGGCCGTTCGCAGATCGCCGCTCGACGAAGTGGCGGGCATCGGCGCAGCGCGCAAGCGCGCGCTCCTGCATCATTTCGGCTCGGCGCGCGGCGTCGAGGGCGCCGGTTTCGAGGATTTGCTGGCAGTGCCGGGCATCTCGAAAACGGTCGCGCGCCGGCTCTACGACCACTTCCACCCGGACGGATAGCCGGGAAGCGCCTACCAGAGGGCGCGGGTCAGGGCGCTGAGAGAGGTTTTCTGCCGGCCGTCGGCATCGAAATTGCCCGGCTCGAACCAGCGGGCATGGGCGGCGCGAACGGCGGGCCATTCTTCATCGGTCAACGAAAACCAGGCTGTGTCGCGGCTGCGCCCCTTCACGATCAGATGGTTGAGAAAAATGCCCTCAAAGCGAAAACCCAGGCGCAGCGCCGCAGAACGCGAACCGGCGTTCAGCGCGTTGCACTTCCATTCGAGGCGTCGATAGCCGCGCGTCTCCAGCACATGGTGCATCATCAGCGAAAGCACTTCGGTTGCGCGGATGTCGCGCTGCCAGGCGCGGCCGAACCAGATATTGCCGATTTCGCCGACCCCGGCGGCGGGCCGGATCTCCATGAAGCTGCCCATGCCGCCGGGGCGGCCGATGTTCCGGTCGCGATAGACCATGAAGAGAGGGTCCGTCGACGCGGCGCAGCCTTCGAGCCAGCCTCGCACTGCCGCAATGTCAGGAAACGGGCCGTAACCGAGATAGTCCCAGATACGCTCCGGTTCCTCGCCCTCGATCCCTATGGCATGGATGTCGGCGGCGTCCCGGTCCGGCGCCACCGGTTCGACAATGACCCTGTCTCCGGTGAGGATGCTGCCCTCGAAGCCGCCCCAGTGCTGCTGCGCAATTTCCGTATCGCCAATCGGCCGCCGTCCGGCCGCACTTGCCCGCTCCTGTTCGCTGACCATGCCGCAATCCTCTTTGCCTGCGGGCAAGGATAGCCGGGGAGACGGATTGGCGCTAAGGTCCGCAGGACGAAATTTCGGGGGAGGAAAGCGATGCGGCTTGGCATCACGCTCGGTTACAGCGGCGGCGACATCGCCGAAAAGGTGGCGCTGGCGCAGGAAGCGGAGCGGCTTGGATATGAAATGTGCTGGACCTCCGAGGCCTGGGGCACGGACGCTATTTCGACCGCCGCATGGATTCTCGCCCGGACCGATCGGCTCAAGGTCGGCACGGCGATTATCCAGATGCAGGCGCGTTCGCCGGCGCTGGCGGCCATGACCTCGATGACGCTCCAGGACATGTCCGGCGGGCGTTTCGTGCTCGGCATCGGCCCGTCGGGGCCGCAGGTCATCGAGGGCTGGCATGGCGTGCCGTTCGGCAAGCCGCTGGCGCGGACCCGGGAATATATCTCGATCATCCGCCAGATCCTGCGCCGGGAAGGCGTGCTGGAGCATCACGGCGAGCACTACAGCATCCCCTATCACGGCCCGGGCGCCACCGGCCTCGGCAAACCGCTCAAGACCATCCTGCATCCCGATCCGAATCTGAAAATCTACACCGCAGCCATCACGCCGGCCGGTGTGCGCACCGCAGCGGAAGTGGCGGACGGGGTGATCCCGGTCTTCATGGACCCGGAGCGTGACGTCCTCAGCGCGCCGATTGCAGAGGGCCTCGCCAAGGCGCCCGACAGCAAGACGGCAGCGGATTTCGAGGTTGTGCCCTTCGTGCCGATCCGTGTCGGCGACGACCTGGAGGCGTGCCGCGCTCCGGTGCGCGAACATCTGGCCTTCTATGTGGGCGGCATGGGCGCGCGGAACAAGAACTTCTACAACGACTATGTCGCGCGCATGGGCTTTGAGGGCGAAGCGCGCAAGGTCCAGGACCTGTTCCTTTCCGGCCAGCGCAAGGAAGCGACCGCCGCGCTGCCCGACGAGTTGGTGGACGGCGTCGCCTTGCTTGGCGACAAGGCCCGCATCCGGGACCGGCTCGGCGCCTGGAAGGACGCGATCTCTGCCGGCCGTATCGCCGGCATTGCGCTGACCGGCGCGACGCCGGAGGCGCTTCGCGTGCTGGCCGAGGCGGCGGCCTGAGCGGAGGCGGCGGGGCCCGGCGGCCTTCAAGGGTGACGGGAGAAAGCAGCGATGCCGGATCATCCGATCAAGTCCTTCATGACTGCGCGGGCGGACGATATTGCCGCCGCCTGCACGAGTTGCGGGCGCTGCGTCGGGATTTGCCCGGTTGCGCCCCATGCGGGCATAGCCGATGCGGAACCGGGGGCCGTTATTGGCGGTGTTTTGCAGGTGCTCCGGAACGGCGGCAGGCTGGACGGGCCGGCCGCCGCCTGGGCGCATCAATGCAATGGATGCGGCGCGTGCATTCCCGCCTGCCCCGAGGGAATCAATCCGCGCACCATGTTGATGCTCGCCAACAGCAAGTCTGCGGAAACCCATAGCGAGACGCCGCAACTTTTCCGCAAGATGGCGCGCGCTATCCGTCTGATGGCGGCGATGCAGCTGGCGCCGGCGGACCTCGCAAGGCTGCTGCAGCCGCCGCGGCCGCGGTCGGTTCCGGTCGTCTTCTATGTCGGCTGCAATGCGGTGCGCACGCCGCACCTGCTGTTCAACGCAATGTATGTGCTGGACGCCATCGGGGTCGATTACGAGGTCCTTGGCGGCCCCGCCTCCTGCTGCGGCATAATTCACACCAAGTGGGAAGGAGAGGCGGACACTGGCGGCCGCGTCGCCGATTCAACCTTGCAGCGGTTCGGCGGCTTCGAGCCGGAGCGCGTGCTGAGCTGGTGTCCCTCCTGCCAGCTCCATCTCGGGGAAACCTTGTCGGGATACGGGGAGGCCGCCTTCGCCTTTGAGCATGTGACCCGTTTTCTGGTCGAAAACAGCCGGCAGCTGCGGACGCTCTACACGACGGAAGTGCCGATGCGCGTCCTGCTCCACGCCCATGAGGGCATGGCGGAACTCGGCGAGAATGTCGCCAGCCTGCTGGACGGCGTGCCGGGCCTGGAGGTTGCCGGAATCGCGTGGGAGTCCGGATATACCTGCGGGGGTTCAGGGGCGGACAGGTCCCCCGGCCTGAAAGCGGAGCGCCGCAGTGCGACCTATGCCGCGGCCGAAGAAACAGGAGTCGGCACCCTAGTGTCGCTCTATCACGGCTGCCATGTCCAGCTTTCCGCCGGGTCCGAGGCCCAGGGGCCGCCAGTGCTGAATTTCACGGATATTCTCGTCCGGGCGCTTGGCGGCGAACCGCGCGCAGACCTTCTCGCTGGCTGGCGGATGGCTGCGGACTGGCAGGCGCTGGCGGCGGACAGTATGCCCATGCTGCAAGGCAATGGCCTGTCCGTCGATCCGGAATGGCTCGCCTCGATACTTCCCGACATGTTCGCCAGCAGGGAGTTTGCAGGGGGCCTGGACGAGCTTGCCCGGTAACGCCGGAAGACGCCGGAGCGGCTGAAACATGGCGATCGTCGCGTTGACCATTAACGGTGCGGCCTGCGAGGTTGAGACAGACCCGGCGGCGCCGTTGATCTATGTGCTTCGCAATCAACTCGGGCTCATGGGCGCGAAACTTGGCTGCGGGCTTGAGCAATGCGGGGCCTGTGCGGTGATCGCCGACGGCGAGAAGGTGTTGAGCTGCGTGCGCCCGGTATCCGAATTCGAGAGGCGCGCCGTCGTCACGATCGAGGGCCTTGCCGGGAATGGCGAACTCAACCCGGTGCAGCGCGCTTTCCTGGACGAAGGCGCGGCGCAATGTGGATATTGCACGAGCGGGCTGATCGTTGCGCTGACGGCATATCTGGAGGCCGCGCCGCGTCCAAGCCGGCGCGGGGCGGTCGAGGCCCTGCAGGGCCATCTCTGCCGCTGCGGCGCACATGCCGATGTGCTGAGGGCGATGGACCGGATTCTCGCCGAGAGGACCGATGACATCTAACCCGAGCCTGGAAGCCAACCCGGCAGTGGATGACTGGCTTGCCTTCGGTCCCGGCGGCACGGTCGTCGTCTGCAGCGGCAAGGTCGATATCGGCCAGCGCATCTCGACTGCGGTCGCAATGCTGGTAGCCGATGAACTCGATATTGATCTGGGCCGGGTGGAGACCGCACGCGTGGAGACCGGATCGTCGCCGGACGAAGGGTTTACCTCTGGCAGTCAATCCATGAGTCAAAGCGGCGATGCGGTTCGTCTGGCGGCGGCAACCGCCAGACGGCACTTGCTGGCCCGCGCCGCGCAGACGCTCGATGTGGACCCCGGCACGCTGGAGGTCGATGACGGCAGAATCCACTCGCGCGCCACCAATCGCAGCAGCAGCTACTGGCAACTCGCGGCAGACAAGCCCTTGGGGATTGCGGTTGATCCGGAAGCGCCGCTCAGGGCGTCCCCGGCGCGCCGCTATGCCGGAACAGCAGCGACGCCGCGGGGAATGCACGATCTCGTCCGCGGCCGGCCGTATTTCCTCCACGATATGGCCCTTCCGGACATGCTGCACGGGCGGCTGGTCCGCCCGCCGCATTACCATGCAAGGTTGACGACCATTCGCGCGGCCGTTCTCGACCGCCTCGCCGCGGAAGGCGTCAGGGTCGTGCGGGACGGCAGTTTTCTCGCGGTTGCGGCAGCCGATGAATACCGCGCAGTCAGGGCGGCGGAACGCCTTGCCGCCGCCGTGTCGTGGGATCCGCGCGGCGGGCTGGAGGCCTGCGACATCCATGAGAGCTTGCGCAGGAAGGAAAGGGTGAGCCTGCCGGTTATCGACGGCGCTCCGGTCGAGGCGGCGCTGCCGCAGCAGGATGCCCCGCCGGCTGCCGCCGCCGCCACGCTCGAGGCGCGTTATGAGCGGCCATACCAGATGCACGGCTCGCTCGGCCCGTCGGCGGCGATGGCGGTCTTCGCCGAAGGCCGGCTCACCGTTCATTCGCACAGCCAGGGAATCTACGTTCTGCGTGCTTCGCTTGCCGAGGCCTTCGACATGAAGCCGGAAACCATCCGGGTCGTCCACATGCCGGGGTCCGGCTGCTACGGCCATAACGGTGCAGACGATGCAGCCTTTGACGCGGCCATCATGGCCCGCGCGCTACCCGGTGCGCCGGTGCTGCTCAAATGGACCCGCGAGGAGGAACACGCTTGGGAACCCTACGGCTCCTGCGCGTCGATGGATTTGCGCGCAAGCCTCGACAGCGGCGGCAGGATCACCGCCTGGTCGCATGAGACCTATAGTGACACATATTTAATGCGCCCGCGGCCGGGGCCCGGAAAGACCGGCGCGGCCCGCCTGCTTGCCAGCCGGTTCCTTGCCGAACCGCTGGACCCGCCCGTTGCGGCGCCGGCGATGGGGCGTCATACCGGCATTCACCGCAATCTCGATCCGCTTTACGACCTGCCGCAGAAGCGGCTGGTGAAGCATCTGGTGCGCGGTATGCCGCTGCGGGTTTCGGCGCTGCGCTCGCTCGGGGCCTACGCCAATGTGTTCGCCATCGAATCCTTCATGGACGAGCTTGCGGGGGAAGCGGGCTGCGACCCGGCGGCATTCCGCCTGCGCCATCTTTCGGACCCGCGCGGCCGGGCGGTAATCGAGGCGGCAGCGGAGCGTCTTCACCCGGCAGGTGGGGATTGCCCCGAGGGCCGGGGGCGCGGCATGGCATTCGCGCAATACAAGAACAGCGCTGCCTATACTGCTGTTGTCATGGAGATTTCAGTATCCGAAGCTGCGGAAATACGGCTCGAGCGCTGCGTCATCGCCGCCGACGCCGGGAGGATTGTGGACCGCGCAGGGCTTGCCGCCCAACTTGAGGGCGGGGTCATCCAGGCTGCAAGCTGGACCCTCCACGAGGCCGTGGCGTTCGACCGCGAGGGCATCATCAGCCGGGACTGGACGTCCTATCCGATCCTCGGCTTCGACAATGTGCCGGTATTTTCGACTGTGCTGATTGACCGGGAGGACGCGCCGTTTCTTGGCGCCGGAGAAGCCGCGGCAGGCCCGACGGCGGCGGCAATCGGCAATGCCGTCCATGCGGCCACCGGGCTGAGGTTGAGGCGTATCCCGTTCACGCCCGACGCCCTGCGCGCCGCCGCTCTTGCATAGGCGCGCCTCTGGTCAGCGGCCGGCGCTGCCCAAAAATTGCTGCATTTGCTGCGTATCATCGGTCTGGGACGCAACATCTGGAGGACGTGTCATGGACCGATTCAATCGCAGACTGGCAGCCGCTTTGACTGCCGGCATCATCGTTGCGGGCTCGGCCGCAATGGCGGCAGGTGACGACTACCGCCTTAGCGGGCCATATACGCATAACGGTCTCGCCATCTATCTGATCCACGGCGACAACCGGGACGACGGCCCGGTGCCGCTGACGCTGGGGGAGGCGATGGACCAGAATCTTGTCGAGGTCATCGAAACCGGCACCGTCCAGCAGCTTGTTGTCCGCAACCCCGGCGACCGCCAAGTCTTCATCCAGTCGGGAGACATCGTCAAGGGCGGCAAGCAGGATCGTGTGCTCACCGCCAGCATGATCCTGCAGCCGCATTCGGGCGACATTCCGGTTGATGCGTTTTGCGTGGAGCAGGGCCGCTGGTCCGGAGGCAGCTCCCTGTTCGCGATGTCCACGACGCGCCTGCCGTCGAAGGCCGGCAGGATTGCCATGGCCGAGCGGGCCAGCGGCAACGCCCCGCCGGCGTCGAACCTCAGTGCATTCGGGTGGAACATGACGCTGGGGAACGGGAGCCAACAGCAACGGATGTGGGACTCGGTGCGCGAGACACAGGCAGGTCTGGTGAGGGCGACCGGGGGACTCAGTATCGTCAGCGCGCGCTCGCCTACCAGCCTGCAGCTCTCGCTGGAAAACAAGTCGGTCACGGCGGCTCTGAAACCGTATCAAACGGCCTTGGGCCGGCTGGCGGAGGAGCATCCCGACGCCGTGGGCTATGTCTTCGCCATTGGCGGCAAGATCAACAGCGGCGACGAGTTCAACAGCGCCGGCCTGTTTCGCAAGCTCTGGCAGCGGCAGTTGGATGCCGCGGCAACGGAAGCGATAGCGGAAGCGGGCGGGGAGGCGAATGCGCCGCCGCTGGCTGAGGTCGCCGCCTTTATTGATACCGCACGCAACGGGGAGGCCGGCAGCAGGGACATGCCCGGCCAGATGAAACTGGTGTCCCGGGCGACGGATGAGACCCTGTTCGCCCAAATGGGCCATTCGGACGACGTCTGGGTGCATCGCAGCTACGTCGCCCGTTGAGCATCACTACTGCGGGCCGCCGCAACCTTGCGTGAGGCGGCCCGCAGCCTTGTCACTGTCGCCGCGCGGCCTTTGCCGCCTCTTCACGAACTGCGGATTGCCGCCAGAATTGGCGCGATGGCGCGGTCGGCGATGTCCGTCAATTCGTTCGGCGTGCGGTTCTGGATCGGATGGTCCACAAATACCACGGCAGGATGCACACCCATTGCGTCCGCCTGCGCTGCGGCCGCATCGCGGAACTCCTCGGTGGCTATAGCGCAGCCGGGCACGCCCCGACGGTCCAGCTCGATGATGTCATGCAAACTGCACGACGTGCACGAGCCTCAGTCCGCCAGCCCTTCGACAACAATGTCGCAACGCTCCACAAGGTCCTGGATGACGCCGCGCGGGGCCGGCTTGGTATGTGTCGGCTTCGCGAAACGCAGCACCTCCAGGCCCTGCGCCGCCAGCCGCTCCTGAACCGAATCGAGAAATTCGACCGAGCGCTCCTTGCCGATGGACAGCAGCCCGATGGTAAGGCCCTCCAGACTTGCCGGCGGAACCACGGGCCGGCGCGCAGCCGGCTCCGTTTCCGCCGTCGGGTCTCGCATCGCATAGGGTTCCGTCATGTGCCGATCTCCTTCGTTACAGGGTCCACTTCTCCGGTCATCCGCATGCCGGTCCAGCCGCCGATCACCGCCGAGAACAGGCCGGCCGGCCCGCCGGCGCGCGCGATGAGAAAGGTGCCGGGGCGGAACTTGTCGATAAGCGCCTCCTCGCGGCCGGGTTCCATGCCTTCGGCAAGCCCGTCTGCGCCGCGCACCACGGCGCTGCCGGGACGCTTCAGCGCCGCCCAAAGCGCCTCCTCGATCTCCTGGCGGCCCCAGCCCTCGGCCTTGTAGATGGCGTAATGCTCCGGCGTGAGCACCAGCAGCGCCCCGCCGAATTCGCATAATTTCGGGTGATTGACGTGCCATAGATAGCGGGCGAGCGAGGTTGTCAGCTCTTGCGCAGTGCGGCTTTTCTGGTCCACGAAGCCGCTTACGCCCTCGCCGTGGAACAGTGTGACGGCCGACGCTCCCGGGCGGATGCCGCGCGCGACCGAGAGCGGCACCCAGTCCGGGTCCGTTTCGTCCTCCGCGAAGCAGAATGTGTATTTGCCCGGATTGCCGAGCGCGGCGCGGTCGATCTCGCCCGGCCTGCCGCCGCCGACATTGCGGACAATGAGCTGAAACGCCCGGCCGATAGTGGCATTGGCGCGATTGCCCTGGCCAAGCGCGTTCAGGCCCCAGTTCATGCCGATGCGGCGCGCAACGGGCCCGTTTACGACGATCACCGGCCCCGCGAAATGAGTCGTGCACAGCAGGCCGTGCATGGAAAACGCCGGATCCAGCGCCGCCTCGACCACCGCCAGAACGGTTGGGAAATATTCCGGCCGGCAGCCGGCCATGACAGCATTGATGGCCGCTTTCTCAACCGAGCACGGGACGAGGTTGGGCGGTATCGCGCCAACAATCTCATCGGCGGCCCGCGTGGTGCCGGCCAGCATCCGGGCGACGCGAAGGTCGGTCGGCGGCGTGATCGGCAGCCCGTCGGTCCAGCCGCGGTCGAACGCCGTTTCCATCGGATCGTCATAGGCCCCGACGGCGACTTCCCGCGCCGAAAACGAGACATCGCCGAACCGCACCGCCAGCCGTTCGGGCATCCCGAATTCGACCGAAAGCGACCCGCATCCGGGCTGGTTTTCCGGCAGGCTTTCGCCGAGGTCCGGGCGGCCGGTCATGGCGCGCCATTCCGCCTTGTTCCATCCGATGGTGCGTGCGGCCTCCCTGCCGCCGCTGAACCGGATCAATGTCGGCACGATCTCCACATCAAGACGGTAGGAAAGCTCCAGATCGCTGTCATGCCGCGGTGCGGCGCCCTCCGGGAAGGCGGGGTCGTCCTGCGTCACCGCTACCGTCCCGGCTGCCGCCAGTTCCGCAAGCACCGGGGCTACCAGAACGCAGGTCGGGCAGTCGCGCTTGACAACTGCAAGCAGCCCGTCCGCCGGAAGTGCATCGCGCCAGCTCATCGCCTTCACAACCCCGTCTCTATGCCGCCGGAACAGCTTGCACCGAATCCGCGTTCGCTTCCATGGCCTCCGCCATGCGGCGCAGTTCCGCCTTTTGGATCTTGGTGCCGTTGGCGCTGTGAGTCACCGGAAAGGCGTCTATGGCCGCGGCCCGAACCGGGACCTTGTAATTGGCCATGGTCTCCCGGCACCAGGCCAGGACCGCGGCTTCATCATAGGAGGCCGTGTCCGCAGGGCGCACGAAAGCGAATGCGCGCGGCCCGCGGGGCGTCGCGACGCCGACGACCTGGCAGCCGGCTACGGCGGGATGCGTCTCAACATGCGCCTCGATCTCGCCCGGGCTGGTCAGGAAACCGGCGAGGCGCAGCGTATCCCCCATGCGCGCCTCATACACGAAGCTGCCGTCGGCGCGCATGTGTCCGGCGTCTCCCGTGCGCAGGAACCCGTCCTCCGTCATCGCCGCTGCGGTCGCATCCATATTGCCGTCATAGCGCAGGAAGAGGCTGGGGCAGCGGATTTCGACTTCCCCGGAAACGCCCGGCGGGCAGAGCTCGCCCGTCCCTACATCGCGCACCCGCACGGCGGCTTCCGGCGCAACCGGGTAGCCGCCGCCCGCCAGCCGGTCCGCAAGCGGCGCATCCATCCGCTGGACCGCCATCAGCGCGCCCACCTCGCTCATGCCGTAAAGGCCGATCAGCGGCACGCCGCGCGCGAGCGTCCGGGCCTCGAAATCCTCCAGCGTCGGATTGAACAGGGCGTAGCCGCAAAGGCGCAGACTCGGAAACGGCCGGGGTTCCTCCCGCGAGGCCAGCATCCCGGCATACATGTCGTCCGTGCCCATGAAATGCGTGACCCTGTGGCGCTGCACGGCGTCGGCGGCCTCGCCCGGAGAGAACAGCGGGGCCAGCACATTCGGCGCGCCGGCCGCCAGCGTCGCCATCATGGTGGAAAAGCCGAACACGCCGCATAGCGGCGTCGCCTGGTAGCTCACCGCCCCCGGCCGGTCCCAGCCGAAAGCGGAGACGCAGTCGCGCGCATGGCGCGTAACCGGCGCCTGCCCGTGCAGCACGAATTTCGGCTTCGACGTGGTGCCCGATGTTGTGAAGATATTGCACGGGTCACCGGGCGCGGCGCGGTCCTCCAGCAATGGCGGCGCTCGGAACAGGGCCTGCACTCCGGAAACCGGCTTGCCGGCGATCCGTTCCGGAATCGGGGCCTCGCCCTCGTCATAAACCAGAACCCGCTCCAGTCCGGCGAGCGCATCGCCGCCGATCTCGGTCAGCAGGCCGGAGAAGTCGATATCCTTGAAACCGGGCCACATGACCAGCGCCTTCGCGCCGGAGCGCGACAGAATGTCTGCGGCTTCGAGCGCCCGGAAGCGCGTGTTGACCGCGACGGCCACGGCGCCGAGCCGCCCGAGGGCGAAATAGAGCGCCAGATATGCCGGCACATTCGGCAGCCACAGGGCAACCCTGTCGCCGCGGCCGATGCCGAGCGCCGCCAGAGCGCCCGCCGCGCGCCGCGACTGGTCCAGAAGGAAGCTGTAGCTCCAGGTTCCGCCGCCATGGATCAACGCAGGCGCCCCGCCGGCTTTTGCAGCGGCGCTCTCAAGCAGCGCAGACAGCGTTTCCGGGGTTCGCGTCATTTCCGCACGAAACGGAAAACGCCGTCGGGCCCCTCGATACGCTCGGCGCGCCCGCCTCGCCAGAGATTGTGAAGATGCGCGATGGCCTCGCCGATGGCGAAGGACTGCTGGTGCAGATCCAGCGGACGGTGGAAGAAGACCGGCAGCAGGTCGATGGCGTGGCGCGGTTCGGCCAGCGCCGCCAGCCCGTCGTCGAGGCGGACCTGGTGATGGCCGCGCAATTGCGCCAGCCGCTCATGCAATCCGTAAAACGGCCGGTCGTGGCTGCACAGGGTGAAGGTGTCGTCCGGCAGATGCGCGAAAGCGTGCGTGCTGTCGAGGAAGTGCTGCAAGGGGTCGCCGTCCGGCTCGACAAACTGCACCGAGACATTGGTCGTGATACGCGGCAGCACCTGATCTCCGGCGATCAGCAGCTTCGACTCGGGGCAGGCGAGGCAAACATGTTCGGGCGAGTGGCCGGTGCCGATAATCACCTGCCAGTCGCGTTCGCCGATCCGGATCCTGTCGCCGTTCTGGATGCGCCGATAGACGATCGGCGGCCGAACAACGTTCTGGGCGTAGAAATTGCCGCGCCCGCGCATGGCGTCCACTGTCGAGGTCGCCATGCCGTTGCGCCGCCAGAAGCGCAGCATCTCCTCCATGTTGCGTTCCCTGGCGTCGAACGCAAAATGCGCCCACAGCCATTCCGACAGGCTCATCCAGAGTTCGGCCCCGGGGAAGCGCGCCAGCAGCCACTGCGCGAGGCCCATATGGTCGGGGTGGAAATGCGTGACCAGCACGCGGCGGACCGGCCGTCCGGCAAGCAGCGTGCGGATCAGGGTCTCCCAAATGTCGCGCCCACCGTCCTTGTTCAGCCCGCAATCGACGACCGTCCAGCCGTCTCCGTCCTCCAGCAGATAGAGGTTGATGTGATCGAGCACGAAGGGCAGCGGCATCCGCACCCACCAGACTCCGTCCGCAACCCGCTGCGCCGCGCCTTCCGGCGGCGGCTCGTCATACGGGTATTCGACGACGATCTCGCTCACGAGCCGTTTTCGGCCAGCCGGGCTTCCAGTGCGGCGACGCGCGCCTCCAGCTGCTCCTGCGCCATGCGCGCGTTCTGCGCCATGGCCTGCACAGCCTCGAAGTCTTCGCGCCGCACGACGTCCATCGAATCGAGCAGTTGCTGCATCCGGTCGCGGAAGGCGGATTCCATTTCGTCGCGAACGGCGCCGGCCGTGCCGGCTGCGCCCGCCGTGACGCGGGCGAGGTCGTCAAGCATACGCTTTCCAATTTGCATGGGTTCGACTCCAAGCCTAGCTTCGCGGCGACCCCGACAGAATGGGCCATGACATGATGCTTGTCACGGAAGATCGTGCCGGCGGGGAACGGCCGGCGGGATTCCGGTCGTGATTCTGCCGGCGATTCCGTTTCCGGTTATCGACCCGGTTGCAATCGAACTGGGGCCGCTGGCGATACGCTGGTATGCGCTCGCATATGTTGTCGGCCTGCTGGCCGGATGGCGCCTGGCGCGCAGGCTCGCCGCCGCGCCGCCGCGCGTCATGCGTCCCGAGCGGGTGGACGACCTGTTCGCCTGGATCGTCCTCGGCGTCGTGCTGGGAGGACGGCTCGGCTATGTGCTGTTCTACAAGCCCGGCTACTATCTCTCCCACCCGGAAGAGGCTCTGTTCCTCTGGCAGGGCGGCATGTCCTTTCACGGCGGGCTTGCCGGCGTCACGCTGGCGGTCGTGCTGTTCGCGCGCCGCCATAATCTGCCGATCCTGCGGGTTGGCGACATTGTGGCGACGGTGGCGCCGATCGGGCTGTTTCTCGGCCGCCTCGCCAATTTCGTGAACGGCGAGCTGTATGGCCGGATATCCGATGTGCCCTGGGCGATGGTGTTTCCAGCGGATCCCCTGCAAAGCCCGCGCCATCCCAGCCAGCTCTATGAAGCGGCGCTGGAAGGGCTGCTGCTTGGCCTGATCCTGCTGGTATTGGCGCTGCGCGAGCGGGTCAGGGCGCGGCCCGGCCTGTTGTCGGGCGTTTGCTGGCTCGGCTACGCCGTTGCGCGGTCCTTCTCCGAACTGTTCCGCGAACCGGATGTGCATCTGGGCTTCATTCTGGGGCCGGTCACGATGGGGCAACTGCTTTCCGTGCCGCTGGCGATTGCCGGACTGGCGTTGATACTCCGCCGTCCGTGAGCAACGGTTTGGCAGACCGAATCGCCTGGCGCATCGAGCGCGAGGGGCCGATCCCGCTGGCGGAGTTCATGGCGCTGGCCAATGCGGCCTATTATGCCGGCCGCAACCCGTTCGGGCGCGGCGGCGATTTCGTGACGGCACCGGAAATCAGCCAGATGTTCGGCGAGCTCGTCGGGCTCTGGTGCGTCGATGCGTGGCGGCGCCTCGGACGGCCGGCCGACTTCCGCCTGATCGAGCTGGGGCCGGGTCGCGGCGTGCTGATGGCGGATGCGTTGCGCGCCGCGCGGCTGGAACCCGATTTCCGTCCTGAAGTGCATCTGGTCGAAACCTCGCCGGTCTTGCGCGCCGTCCAGCGGGCTGAGGGCGTCGAGGCCGTCTGGCATAATCGGGTCGAGACGGTTCCCGAAGGACCGGCCGTCTGGATCGCCAATGAATTCTTCGACGCGCTGCCGGTCCGCCAGTTTCTGAGAGTGAACGGATATTGGTGCGAGCGCCTCGTGGACCGGGGCTGCGGCGGCTTCCGCTTTGTCGCCGGCCCGGCCCTGCGCCCCGCCGGGGCGGGCGGCGACGGCGATATTGTCGAAGTCTGCCCGGCCGCCTGCGGCATCGCGGCGGCGCTTGCCGCCCGCCCCGCCTACGGCCTTGTGGTGGATTACGGCTATCTGGAGCCGCCGCGCCGGCCGACCCTGCAGGCGCTGCAGGACCATGCGCCGGTCGATCCGTTGTCCAGGCCCGGCGAAGTGGATATGAGCGCCCATGTGGATTTCAGGGCGCTGATGCAGGCCGGGCGGCAGGCGGGAGCGGCGGTCTGGGGGCCGGTGCCGCAGGGGACATGGCTGAAACGGCTTGGCATAGAGGCCCGCGCCGCCCGGCTCGGCGGGCAGGGAGCGGCGCTGGCCAGGCTGACGGGAGATGATGCTATGGGCAGACTGTTCCAGGCGGCCGCCTTCGGGCCGGCAAACGCGCCGCCGCCGGCAGGTTTCAGCAGCGGGGAAGCGGGATGATACCGGGTGAAGCGCTTTCCGGCCTGGACGGAATCGCCCATGCCTTTCTGGACCGCAGCGGCGGCGTGAGTGCAGGCCTGTATGCCGGGTTGAATTGCGGTTTCGGCTCCGGCGACGACCGGGGCGCCGTCCGCGAAAACCGCCGCCGCGCCCTGGAGGCGGTCGGGGCGGACCGGCTGGCGGCGCTCTACCAGATTCACAGCGCGGAAGCCGTGATCGTCACGGAACCGCCGCAGGGACTCAGGGCCGACGGCATGGCCACCGACCGCCCCGGCCTCGCTCTCGGCATCCTGACGGCGGATTGCGCCCCCATATTGTTCGCTGACGCGAAGGCGGGCGTCGTCGGAGCGGCCCATGCCGGCTGGCGCGGGGCGCTGGCAGGCGTGATGGAGGCGACGCTGGAGCGGATGGCGCAGCTTGGCGGCGACACCGGGCGGACAAGCGCGGCTATCGGCCCCTGCATCGCGCAGGCCTCCTACGAGGTCGGCTCGGAGTTCCGGGCGCGGTTCGAGGCGGCCGATCCGGACAATGAGCGCTGGTTCGTTCCGGCCGAACGGCCCGGCCATTTTCGCTTCGAGCTTGCCGGATATGCCGCCGCGCGTCTGTTGCGGGCGGGCGTCGCGGCGGTTTCCGTGGCGCAGGCGGACACATGCGCCGAACCGGAGCGGTTCTTCAGCTACAGGCGCGCAGTCCTGAACGGAGAGCCGGACTATGGACGCCACCTGTCGCTGATCGCGTTGCAGGGCTGACGGCAGCCGCCGCACCGGCTGCGCGGCGGCCGCGCCTATCCGGCCAGCCGCTCCGCGCGGCCGAGGCTGGCGGCCAGGTAGCGCGCCGTGTGGCTCTCGGGGGCATCGACAATCTCTTCGGGCGTGCCGGCGGCGACGATTCGTCCGCCGCCCGAGCCGCCCTCGGGGCCGAGATCGACGATCCAGTCCGCTGTCTTGATGACCTCGAGATTGTGCTCGATGACGATCACCGTATTGCCGGCATCGACCAGCGCATGGAGCACTTCCAGCAGCTTGCGCACATCCTCGAAATGCAGGCCGGTCGTCGGTTCGTCGAGAATGTAGAGGGTGCGCCCCGTCGAGCGCCTGGACAGCTCCTTGGCGAGCTTGACGCGCTGCGCCTCGCCGCCGGAGAGCGTCGTCGCCTGCTGGCCGATCTTGATATAGCCCAAGCCGACGCGGTGCAGCGTCTCCAGCTTGCCGTGAACCGCCGGGACGGCCCGGAACAACTCGACGCCTTCCTCGACCGTCAGGTCCAGCACATCGGCGATGGACCGCCCCCGGAAGCGCACCTCCAGCGTCTCGCGGTTATACCGCTGCCCCTTGCAGGTGTCGCATTCGACATACACGTCTGGCAGGAAGTGCATCTCGATCTTGATGACGCCGTCTCCCTGGCAGGTCTCGCAGCGGCCGCCTTTGACGTTGAAAGAAAACCGGCCCGGCTTGTAGCCGCGCATTTTTGACTCCGGCAGGCCGGCGAACCAGTCGCGGATCGGGGTGAACGCGCCGGTATAGGTGGCCGGGTTCGACCGCGGCGTCCGCCCGATGGGCGACTGGTCGATGTCGATCACCTTGTCGATATACTCCGTGCCTTCGATCCGGTCGTGCGGCGCAGCCCGGTTGCGCGATTTGTGAAGCTGGGCCGCCAGCGCCTTATAGAGCGTCTCCACCAC
Source organism: Alphaproteobacteria bacterium (assembly GCA_965200785.1). Classification (GTDB taxonomy): domain Bacteria; phylum Pseudomonadota; class Alphaproteobacteria; order Bin95; family Bin95; genus Bin95. The sequence continues at coordinate 1,784,364 of CBDAVA010000003.1, forward strand.
AAGGGTGGACTTGCCGCCGCCGGAAACGCCGGTGACGCAGGCGAAGACGCCCAGCGGGAAGGTTGCATCGATAGTCTGCAGGTTGTGTCCGGATGCGCCGGAGACGACCAGGCGGCGCCCGTTGCCGGTCCTGCGCGTCCCGGGTATGTCGATGCGCCGCCGACCGGTCAGATATTGCGCAGTCAGGCTGTCTCCGCGCGCGATGACCTCCTCGGGCGCGCCTTCGGCGACCACGCGGCCGCCATGCACGCCGGCGCCGGGGCCCATATCGACCAGATAGTCGGCGCTGCGGATCGCTTCCTCGTCATGCTCGACGACGATGACCGTGTTATCGAGGTCGCGCAAACGGCGCAGGGTCGCCAGCAGGCGGTCATTGTCGCGCTGGTGCAGGCCGATGGAAGGCTCGTCGAGCACATAGAGCACGCCTGTAAGCCCGGAGCCGATCTGGGAGGCGAGCCGGATACGCTGGCTTTCGCCGCCGGAAAGCGTGCCGGATGCCCGGTCCAGGGAAAGATAGTCGAGCCCGACATTGTTCAGGAAGCCGAGCCGGTCGTTGATTTCACGCAGGATGCGGGCGGCGATCTCGCGCTGTTTCGGTGTCAGTTCGTCTTCCAGCCCGGCGAACCAGCGGCCCGCCTCGCCAATGGACAGCGCCGCGACCTCGGAAATGTCGCGCCCGCCGACCCGCACCGCCAGCGCCTCGGGCCGAAGCCGCTTTCCGCCGCATGTCTCGCAGGGCCGCGAGGCCAGATATTTCGACAATTCCTCGCGCACCCAGGTGCTGTCGGTCTCCCTCAACCGGCGCTCCAGATTCCGGATAACGCCCTCAAACGGCCTGGTGACCCTGTAGTTCCGCAGGCCGTCGTCATAGACCACCGTTACCGACTCCTTGCCGGAGCCGTAGAGCAGCACATTGCGTATGTCGCGCGGCAGATCGCGCCAGGGAACAGTGATGCGGGCGCCGTAATGGCGCGCGACGCTGCGCAATGTCTGCTGGTAGTATTTGGCGGTGGTGTTCTTCCACGGCGCGATTGCGCCGGCCTGCAGGCTCAGCCCGTCATCCGGCACCACCAGGGCTTCGTCCATATGCTGCCGGCTGCCAAGGCCGTCACAGGCGGGACAGGCGCCTGCGGGGTTGTTGAACGAAAACAGGCGGGGCTCGATCTCCTCGATGGTGAAGCCCGAGACCGGGCAGGCGAACCGCGCGGAAAAAAGGATGCTCTCGCCGGTTCTGACATTCTCGACCGCAGCCAGGCCGTCGGCCAGTTCCAGCGCCGTTTCGAGGCTGTCGGCAAGGCGGTTTCCGAGATCGGGGCGCACGGCCAGCCGGTCCACGACAATGGCGATGTCGTGCTTGACATTCTTCTTCAGCGCAGGCGCATCCTCGATATCGTAGAGTTCGCCGTCGATCTTCACCCGTTGGAACCCGCGCCGCCGGTATTCCCGAAGCTCCTTGCGGTATTCGCCCTTGCGTCCGCGCACCACCGGCGCCATCAGCAGCAGGCGGGAGCCTTCCGGCAGGGATTGAATCCGGTCCGCCATCTGGGCGACGCTCTGGCTCTCGATCGGCAGGCCGGTCGCCGGGGAATAGGGAATGCCGGCCCGCGCCCAGAGCAGCCGCATATAGTCATAGATCTCCGTGACCGTCGCGACGGTCGAGCGGGGGTTGCGCGAGGTGGTCTTCTGCTCGATCGAAATTGCCGGCGACAGGCCCTCTATCGAATCGACGTCCGGCTTGCGCATCAGCTCCAGGAACTGCCGTGCATAGGCGGACAGACTCTCGACATAACGGCGCTGGCCTTCGGCATAGATCGTATCGAAGGCCAGCGACGACTTGCCGGAGCCGGAAAGGCCGGTGACGACGATCAGCCTGCCGCGGGGCAGCGCCACATCGACGGATTTCAGATTGTGCTCCCGAGCGCCGCGAACGACGATCCGGAGCTGGGAAGCGCCTGTCATCACGAAGCCGACTCTATGGCGAACCGCCGCCGCTTAGAAGCCTCGGCGCGCTTGCGCCGCAGCGCCGCCGCGCTTCATTTGCGTCGTCCGGAATTTGATGTGCGACCTTGTGATACAGCCTCCGTCCTGCGGCGTCGAGGCTGTGGAATCCGCCGGGGCGCTGTGCGACACTCGGTCCATTGCCTAGGTCCGTCAGGGCGGCGCGGCCAGTCCGGCTGTGTTCGTCCCGGCCTGCAACCGCGTTGCGGACATGGGGGCAGATCATTCCATGCGCCGTTGCCAAGAGGAATCCATTTCCGGAACAGGGAGGAATACATGATCAAGCGAATGCTTCTGACGGTCGCCGCGATGGCTGTCGTCACGGCGATTTCGACGGGCTCGTCGCTTGCAGCCACAGTGATGAATATCGGCTATGCAACCGCCGAATCGAATGCTTACGGCACGTTCATGAACACCTTTGCCGACCGCCTGAACAAATTCACCGGCGGCGAAATCCGGGTCAAGGTTCATTGCTGTTTCAAGATGGGCGGCGAGCAGGACATGTTCAAGAAACTGCAGCTCGGAACGCTCGACGGCACTTTGATCGCACAGAACAATGCCGGCCCGTTCTATCCCAAGATCGACCTGCTGGTCATGCCGTATATGCTGCAGAATCTCGACCACGCTCTCAAGGTGGTCGATGGCGAAGCCGGGAAGAAGATCTGGGGCGCAATGCCGGAAGAAGCCGGCGTTCACCTGGTGAAGATCGTCCTGGTCTCGTTCCGGCACATCTACAATTCGAAGCAGGCGATCAACAGCATTGAGGATTTCCGGCCGCTGAAATACCGGGTTCCCAAGAATGTGGTGATGGTGGACACCTACAAGGCATTCGGCTCCGACCCCGTCCCGATGGCCTGGTCGGAAACCCTGACTGCCGTGCAGACCGGAACCGTCGATGGCGGCGATCTTCCGCTCGACGTCATATACACCCAGAAGTTCCACGAAGTCGCCAAGCATATCGCGCTGACCGGCCACTTCGCGCTGACGCCGCCGTTCTTTGTCAGCGCCAAGTTCATGGACAAGTTGAACGATGAGCAGAAGGAGGCGCTCTACATGGCCGCCGATATCGCGGCGGAGGCGGCGCGGGCGCATCTGAGGATCGGCAATGAAGGGTTTACGCAAAAGCTCGTGGAGTCCGGCGTGCAGATCACGACCCCGGACACCGCGCCCTTCATCGAAGCGGCGGCCAAGGTGCATGAGGCCTTCGCGGCCGAACGCGGGCCCGAATATGTCGAGCTGATCGAGGCGATCAACGCCATCGCCGACTAGGCGGGGCGTTCCGGTCGCGGGCGGCCGCGGCGGGGTGAAAATTCAACAGCCCCGCCGCGGCCCTCGATTTCCGCCCGGATATTTGTTCTATTGTGGGCTTGATGCCTTCGTTCAGCACAATCTTCTCCTTCCTTGAACGGCGCGCCGAAGAAGTCGTTGCGGGCGTCTGCGTCGTCGTCATGGCGGTGCTCGTCTTCTTCCAGGTCGTGATGCGCTATGTGTTCAGCGCGCCAACCTCCTGGTCGGACGAAATCGCCGTCTATGCGATGCTCTGGTCCGTCTATATTTCGGCCTCCTGGGCGGTGCGGGAGCGCGCGCACATACGGGTGATGAACCTCATCAACCTTTTCCCGGGACGGTTTGCGCTCGGCCTGGCCGTGCTGAGCGATCTGGTGTGGTTCGTGTTCGCCGTATATCTGACCTGGCAGAGTTTGCTGCTGCATCTTTCGATGTGGGAGCTTCCCTTCGAATCGCCGGTCCTGGGCGTCCCCCAGAAGTGGCCGTATCTGTGCCTGGTCGTCGGCTTTGCCCTGATGACGGCTCGTCTGGTTCAGGTCTATTACCACTGGGTCCGGGACGGTGTTCCACCGACGGCGGCCCCCGAGGGCGGGACGATTATCCATGATTGAAGCGCTCTGGATGTTCGGGGCGCTGGTTGTCACCATCGCTTTCGGCGTTCCGATCCCGATTGCGGTGGCGATCGCAACGCTGGTCGGCTACTTCCTGATCGATATTCCGGCCGTGGCGCTGGCTCAGGCCATGTACACGGGGGTCGAGCCTTTCCCGCTCCTCACCGTGCCGCTCTTCGTGTTTGCCGGCGCCCTGATGGAGCGCGGCGGCCTCGCCCTGAGGATCGTGACGATCGCCCAGTCGCTGATCGGCAACTATATGGGCAGCCTCGGCCTTGTGGCCGTGCTCGGATGCACGTTCTTCGCCGCCCTGTCGGGCTCGGGCCCCGCGACCACGGCGGCGATTGGCGCTGTCATGATTCCGGCGATGGTGCGCGAGCGTTACGACCCGGCTTTTGGCGGCGCGATCGCTGCCTCCGGCGGCGCATTGGGCAGCCTTATCCCGCCGAGCAACCTGATGATCATATATGGCGTGGTTTCGGATGTTTCGATTCCGCGCATGTTTCTCGCCGGCGTCCTGCCGGGCCTGCTCGCGAGCGCCTTGCTCTTGCTGGTTACCTGGCTGATCGCGCGCCGGCGCGGCTATGGCGGGCAGGCTGATCATGAGTTCTCATGGGGAAGGGTCGGACGGGCCTGCTGGGACGGCAAATGGGCTATCGGCGCGCCTGTCCTGATCCTCGGCGGCATCTACAGCGGGGCCTTCACGCCTACCGAAGCGGCTTCGGTCGCGGTGGTTTACGCCTTTCTGGTCGGCCAATTCGTGCATCGCGAATTGACCCGGGATGCGATCCTGTCCTGCCTGAAGACCACGGCCATGATCTCGGGCGCGGTTCTGATCATCGTCGGTCCGGCCAAGGCCTTCGGCGAATTGCTGAGCCTGATGGATGTGCCGTTCCTGATCGGCGAATTCCTGATCGGCTTCACGGACAGCAGCTTCATCCTGATCATGGTCATCGCCACAATCCTGATCATCACCGGCATGTTCCTCGAGTCCATTGCCCAGATCATCCTGCTGACCCCGCTGATGCTTCCCATCGCGGTCTCTGTCGGCATCGATCCGGTGGTGTTCGGCGTGATCATGGTGATCGCCTGTGAGATCGGCTTCCTGACGCCGCCGGTCGGGGCAAATCTGTTCGTCGCGACACGATTGACGAATTTGAGCATTGACAGGATTTCTGTCGCCGTGATCCCGTTCCTGCTCACCTATGTCGTCGTGATCGTCCTGATCGCGCTGTTTCCGGACTTTGTGTTGTGGCTGCCGAACCTCTTCTTCGGACCGGGATAACAGCCCTGCCACGCCGATAGCGCGGTGCCGCCCGGCGGACCGGGGCGGCAGGGCGGGGCTCGGGCAGTGAGCGAGGGTTGCCGCCTATCGCGCGAACGGCCTGCCGGGTGTATGTTTCCGAATGGAATCGTGTGCGGAGGGGCGGCGGCATGGCAGGCAGCGTGAACAAGGTGATCCTGGTCGGAAATCTCGGGCGGGACCCCGAGATTCGCAGCCTGCAATCCGGCGACAAGGTTGCGAATTTGTCCGTTGCAACCTCCGAAAGCTGGAACGACCGGCAGACCGGCGAACGGCGCGAGCGCACGGAATGGCATCGGGTCGTCATCTTCGGCCGCCTGGCGGAAATCACCGAACAATATCTCCGCAAGGGCTCGAAGGTCTATATCGAGGGCAGCCTGCAGACGCGCAAATGGCAGGACCAGTCCGGGCAGGACCGCTATTCGACCGAGGTGGTGCTGCAGGGGTTCCGCGGCCACCTGCAGATGCTCGACAGGTTGGGAGACGCCGACTCACGGGACCGGGGCGGGAGTTACGGCGGCGGTTATGCGGACCGGGGAGGGCGCGGCGGCAGATCGGCCGCACCGCCCGCGCCCATGGGCGACGACCTGGACGACGATATTCCGTTCTGATGATCCGATCCTTGCACTGCGCCGGGGGCGGACCGGAACCGGCAAGTTCGCCGCCCTCTAGAAGACCGTGAGCGACACCACAATCATCGAGCCCGACGACATCGCGCCGGTCGCGCTCGAAGACGAGATGCGCCGCTCCTATCTCGATTACGCGATGAGCGTCATCGTGGCGCGCGCGCTGCCGGATGTGCGCGACGGCCTGAAGCCGGTCCACCGCCGCATCCTCTACGCCATGCGCGAGGGCGGTTACGGATGGAACCAGCCTTTCCGGAAGTCGGCGCGCATTGTCGGCGATGTGATGGGCCGGTTTCATCCCCATGGCGACAACGCGATTTACGACGCCATGGTGCGGATGGCGCAGCCTTTTTCGATGCGGCTGCCGCTGGTTGCGGGTCAGGGCAATTTCGGCTCCATGGACAACGACCCGCCGGCGGCGATGCGCTATACCGAGGCGCGCCTCGCACGGGCGGCCGAGGCGCTGCTCACCGATATCGACAAGGATACGGTTGACTTCCAGCCAAACTACGACGAGAGCGAGCAGGAGCCTGTCGTCCTGCCTGCGCAATTCCCGAACCTGCTTGTCAACGGGGCCGGCGGCATCGCCGTCGGCATGGCCACCAACATCCCGACCCACAATCTGGGCGAGGTCATCGACGCCTGCCTGGCCTATCTCGACAATCCGGCCATTACAGTCGATGAGCTGATGGAGCAGATGCCCGGGCCGGACTTCCCGACAGGCGGCATCCTGCTCGACCGCGGTGGCATCCGGCAGGCTTATCTCACCGGCCGGGGCCCGGTCGTGCTGCGCGCCCGCACCGAGGTGGAGAGCCGCCCGAACAACCGCGAGGCGATTATCGTCACGGAGGTTCCCTACCAAGTCAACAAGGCGCGAATGATCGAGCGCATCAGCGAGGTTGCCAACCTCAAGCTGGTCGAGGGCATCCAGGCGCTGCGCGACGAGAGCGACCGGCGCGGCATTCGCATCGTGATCGAACTGAAGTCCGGCGTTGAACACCGTATCCTGCTGAACCAGCTCTACCGGCACACCCAGCTCCAGGTGACTTTCGGCATCAACATGCTGGCGCTGAACGGCGGGCGTCCCGAGACGCTGTCGCTCGACCGGATCTTTCAGGCCTTTGTCGCATTTCGCGAGGAGGTCGTCGGCAGACGCACGCGCTACGACCTCGGCAAGGCGCGGGAGCGCGCGCATGTGCTGATCGGCCTTGCAGTGGCGGTCGCCAATATCGACGAGATCATCCGCGTCATCCGTCAGGCGGGCGATCCGGCGGAAGCCCGCGCCGGCCTGCTTGCGCGCGTCTGGCCGGCGGCCGATACCGAGCCTCTGCTGGCCCTGCTGGGCGGCGCCGGGGGCGCGCTCGAAGACGGCGGCTATCGGCTGAGCGAGGCGCAGGCCCGCGCCATCCTCGATTTGCGTTTGCACCGGCTTACCGGCCTGGAGCGCCGGAAAGTCGCCGATGAACTGGAGGAGGTCGCCGGGCGCATCCGGGGCTATCTGGAGATTCTGGGTTCGCGGGAGCGGCTGCTCGCGGTCATCCGGGAGGAATTGCAGGCCGTTCGGGAGCGTTTCGCGGACGACCGCCGTTCGACCTTCACCGACGCCGATATTGACCCGGATGAAGAAGACCTGATCCAGCGCGAAGACATGGTGGTGACGGTCAGCCAGGGCGGCAATATCCGGCGCGTGCAGCTTTCCACCTACCGGGCGCAGCGGCGCGGCGGCAAGGGGCGCGCCGGCATGTCGAGCCGCTATGAGGATGCGGTGTCGCAGGTCATCATCGCGCACACCCATACGCCGCTGCTGTTCTTCTCGGCGTCCGGCATCGTTTACAAGCTCAAGGTCCACCGCCTGCCGCGAACCGGGCCGCAGGGGCGCGGGGTCAAGATGCAGCAGGTGATCGAGGCCCTCCCGGCCGGCGACCGCATCACCGCCGTCATGGCGATGCCGGACGACGAGGCCAGCTGGCACGGCTTGTCGGTCATGTTCGCGACCGAAGGCGGCTATGTGCGGCGCAACACGCTGGCGGATTTCATCCATATTCCCCGCCGCGGCAAAATCGCGATGAAGCTCGACGAGGGCGATGTGCTGGTGGGCGCGGTGCCCTGCAGCCCGGGCGACCACATCCTGCTGGCGACCCGGCGGGGCAAGGCGATGCGTTTTCCGGCCGACCAGGTGCGTCTGTTCCAGAGCCGCTCTTCGATGGGCGTGCGCGGCATCGCGCTGGGCGACGGCGACCGGGTCATCTCGATGAGCGTTCTTGACGGGGCGGAGTTCACCGCGGAGGAACGGGACACATATCTCAGCCAGAGCGGTATCGGCGATCTGCTGCGCACCGCCGAACTCAGGGAACATGAACAGATGATCCTATCGGTCGCCTCGGACGGCTACGGCAAACGCAGCTCCGCCTATGACTACCGGGTGACGCGAAGGGGCGGGCAGGGGGTCGAGCTGATGGCGCGCAGCAGCGACGATGTCGAAGTGGTTGCGGCGTTCCCGGTGGACGAGTCGGACCAGTTGCTGCTGATGACCGATGGCGGACAATTGATTCGCTGTCCCGTCGCCGATATTCGTATCGCGCGCCGGCCGACAAGGGGCGTGCGTCTGTTCAGCATCCCGGAGGGCGCGCGGGTGGTTTCGGTTTCGCATCTGGCGGACGCCGACGGGGCGGACCGGGCCCAGGGCAAGGACGACGAAGGCGCCATGGATAAAGCAGACGCCGGCAGCGCAGGAGATCAGGGGTGAGCCAGCAGAAGGTCGGCCTTTATCCCGGCACGTTCGATCCGGTCACCAACGGCCATATAGACATCATCTACCGGGGCGGGCGGCTGGTGGACCGGCTGATCGTCGGCGTGTTCAACAATGCCGGCAAGGGGCCGTTGTTCACCCCGGAAGAGCGCAAGGCGATGGTGGAAGCGGAGATCGCCGCTTTTGACGACCGGGTTGTTGCGGCGCGCATCGAGGTGCAGTTGATGGACGGCCTTCTGGTCGCCTATGCACGCGAACACCATGTCAATGTCATTGTGCGCGGCTTGAGGGCGGTTTCGGATTTCGAATATGAAATGCAGATGGCGAGTCTGAACCGGACGATGGCGCCGGATGTCGAGACGATCTTTCTGGCCGCATCGGAGAGCCACCAGTTCATCTCGTCGCGTTTCGTCAAGGAAATCGCAGCGCTGGGCGGGGATTCCTCCGCCTTCACCTCGCCGCGCGTGATCGCGGCCCTGCAGTCCCGGTTCAGCGGCGGGAGCAAGGTCGAGAGCGGGGCGGCGTCCAAGGTCTATTGACCGACTCTTGACACCGGGCGCGCCGCCGCACAGTTTCGGCGGCGTCCGGGTCGGGCGCGTAGCTCAGCAGGTAGAGCATCTGACTTTTAATCAGACGGTCCCAGGTTCGAATCCTGGCGCGCTCACCAAGGAAATCCGGCAGTCTGTTGTCTGTTCCGAGGCCGGGCTCGGCGGGCCGGGTCAGTCGGCGGCGGGATCATTCTCCCGCGCCCAGACGTCCTGCGGGGGTGTTTCGGCCGGTGATCGCGCCCGGAGGGCGTAATAGGGCAGATAGACGCGGTATCGGTCGTGAAGGCGCCGCAACGCGCCGACGGCATCCTCGTGAAGATCGACCCGGAGGTCCATGTCCTCCACGATGTCCGCGCCGCGCACGATGAGAGCGGCGGACCGCTCGGGCAGATGCGCGCCGTCCGGGGAGGCCTGGCCGCCCGCATCCCTTCCGGCCTCGACCGCCGCGAGCAGCCGCTCCGGAAGGTCCAGGCCGGGCCGGCCGCTCCATGCGGAGACCATGGCCTGCACCGTTTCTTCTCCGGCCAGGACATTGCCGAACGCCGCAAATCCCTGTTCGACGACATGGCCCGACCAGGGCCGCGTATGCACGCCTGTATGCGCTGCAACGCGGCCGTCCGCCGCCGCGATGACGACCTGCCGCCAGTCAAATCCCGGGTCCGTCCCGGCAAGCTGCTTCAGCACGCGCGCCGGCTCCGGCGTCTCGCGGAGCCGTGCGACGGCCTCCGGGCCGAGAGCCGGATTCGCAAACGCCTGCGTGGACAGCACCGCAACCCCGCGCTCGAAAAACGGGCAATATCCGCCCACGCCGATGGAGTAGGTGGCGATGGCGATGCCAAGCCGGTCCGTCTTCGTGCAAACCCCGATAGCGGTATATGTCATGCGCCGTCTCCCTGCGCAGCGCCGCCGGCCTGCTAGAACTGTTCCGCCGTCATTTCCAGCTCCGCACCGCCGGCGGCCTCGATGGCGGCCAGAAGCGCGCCGGACTCGGGCAGCAGCGTGTCTGCATAGAAGCGCGCGGTGAGCCGCTTGCCTTCCAGAAACTCCACATCCTCCGCACCGTCGGCCAGCCGGCGCTCCGCCGCCGCCGCGCCTCTGGCGAGCAGCCAGCCGCCGGTCGCGAGCCCCAGCAGCCGGCAGAACGGAACCGCGGCTGCCGCCGCCGCACCGAACTCCCGGCCCAGACGCCCGAGAACAAGGGCGCCGGCGCGCTCGACGGCGTCGATGGCCGCCGCCAGCGCGCCGGCGGGGTTGTCCTGGCGCATCAGGGCGATCTGCGCGCAGAGCGCAGCGCCGCCGTCCCGGGCCAGCTTGCGCGCAATCAGATCCATGGCCTGGACGCCGTTGGTGCCCTCATAGATCGGGGCGATGCGGCTGTCTCGCATATGCTGCGCGGCGCCGGTTTCCTCGATAAACCCCATGCCGCCATGCACCTGGACGCCGAGCGACGCGATCTCGACGCCGAGGTCGGTGCACCAGGCCTTGACCACCGGGATCATTAGATCGACACGCGCCTGGGCCTCCGCATCGCCGCCGCGCTGCGCCAGGTCGGAGGCCGCGGCAACCCAGTAGCAAAGCGCGCGCATCGCTTCGATCCGGGCCTTCATGGTCATCAGCATCCGCCGCACATCGGGATGGCGCAGAATAGGGACCGGCCCCTTTTCTCCTGTCATCTCATCCCTGCCCTGGAGGCGCTCCATCGCGAAAGCGCGCGCCTGCTGATAGGCGCGTTCGGCCATTGAAAGGCCCTGGAGCCCCACACCCAGCCGGGCATTGTTCATCATCGTGAACATGTACTGGATGCCGCAATTCTCCTCGCCGACCAACATGCCGAGCGCGCCGTCGCCCTCGCCGTAAGCCATCACGCAGGTCGGGCTCGCATGGATGCCGAGCTTGTGCTCCAGCCCCACCGGGCGCAGGTCGTTGCGTGCGCCGAGGCTGCCGTCCTCGTTGACCAGAATCTTTGGCACGATGAAGAGCGAAACGCCGCGAATGCCGTGCGGCGCGTCCGGTGTGCGGGCCAGAACCATGTGGACGACATTGTCCGTCCAGTCATGGTCGCCATAGCTGATGAAAATCTTCTGGCCCTTGATGCGATAGACGCCGCCGCCCACCGGCACGGCGCGGGTCCTGAGCGCGCCGACATCCGTGCCGGCCTGCGGCTCGGTCAGGTTCATGGTTCCGGTCCACTCGCCGGAGATCATCTTTTCCAGAAAGAGCGCTTTCTGGGCGTCGGAGCCGTGATGAGCGAGAAGGTCCACCGCGCCCTGGGTCAATAAAGGCCCCAGCGAAAAGGACAGGCATGCAGACTGCCACATTTCCGTCAGCGCCGTGGACACCAGCCAGGGCAAGCCCTGCCCGCCATATTCGGGGTCGAAGGGCGCGCCGTTCCAGCCGCCCTCGCAGAAGCGTCGATAGGTGTCCCGAAACCCGTCCGCCGTGCGGACGACGCCGTTTTCGAGCACCGCGCCCTGTGCGTCGCCAACGCGGTTGAGCGGCGCCACCGCCTCGCCGGCAAACCGCGCCGCTTCATGCAACACGGCATCGACAAGGTCCGTCGAGATTTCCTCCAGGCCGGGCAGGGTAATCACATCGTCGAGGCCGGCGACTTCGGCCATGACGAAACGAATGTCGGCGAGGGGCGCGGCATAATCGGACATCGGCAGCACACCAGGCAGGATTTCAGAAGGGAGAGAACGGCGTTGGCTGGGCGACCTGGATTCGAACCAGGGCTACTGGGGCCAGAACCCAGCGTTCTGCCGCTAAACTATCGCCCAACGCCTGGACGGAACATATCGTCCATCCGGGCGAGTTTTGCAAGAGTCGGCGATCATGTCGAACGGAAACGCCGTCCGGTCGCGTCTCGGTTGCACATTCGGCCTCTTGTCTGCAGCCGGTCGATGCAACCGCGCCGCTGCCGTGGAGCAGGGACTTGCCTGCTCGGGGCCCCGCGCTCCCCTGTCACTCCCGGAGGCGGGGGGCCGTCCCGGATACGCGATGCTGCCGCAGGTGGTGGAGAATGGACAAGCCGTCCGAGGCTGCGGAGAGAACCGAAGCTCGACCCCTGCTTCCGCCGGGATGACGGATGAACGCAGCACCGAGTCCAAAAAGCTAAACTGAGACATTGCCTGCCGTCCGGGTGCGTTGAAAGGAGCAATAGGCGCGCTTCCCCGCTATCATGGCGGGGGAGTTGAAACGGCGATGCACGGACGGCGGCAGACAGCAGCGCTGCAAACCGGGAGGCCGGTTTATGCGGCGCTTGATCTCGGCACCAATAATTGCCGGCTGCTGGTCGCGCGGCCGGCGCGGAGCGGTTTCCGCGTGCTGGACAGCTTCTCGCGCATCGTCCGGCTTGGAGAAGGCCTCCAGAGCACCGGGCGGCTTTCCGAAACGGCGATCGAGCGCACCATCGGCGCCTTGCATATCTGCGCCGACAAGATCCGGAGGCAGCGCGTCACGCGCCTGCGCAGCGTTGCAACCGACGCCTGCCGCCGGGCGAAGAACTGCGCCGGCTTCGTGGAGCGCGTGAAGCGCGAGACGGGCGTGCGGCTGGAGATTATCGGCGCGCGGGAGGAGGCGGCGCTGGCGGCGGCGGGCTGTTCGCCCCTGGTCGATCCGGCCGTCGAGCGCGCGCTCGTGTTCGATATCGGGGGCGGCAGCAGCGAACTCATGTGGCTGGCCGTTACCGGGCGGGGCAGCGCACGGCTGCTGGACTCGATTTCGCTGCCCTGGGGCGTGGCCCGCATGGCTGAGACCTTTGGCTCCAACCGCATTTCAGACCGCGCATATCACGCCATGATGGAAGCCGTCGCGCCCTGGCTGCGCCGTTTCGATGAAGCGAACGGCATTTCCGGGGCAGTGGCGGACGGCCGCGTTCAGATGCTCGGCACCTCGGGGCCGGCGACCATTGTCGCCGGCTTGCATCTGGGCCTCGCCCGCTACCGCCGGGACCTGGTGGACGGCTGCTCGCTGGTTTTCGACGACCTCAAAGCGGTTTCCGGCACCGTGCGCGGGCTTGACCGCGCGGGCCGGGCGCGGCTGCCCTGCATCGGCCGCGAGCGCGCCGACATGGTGGTCGGAGGCTGCGCAATCCTCGAGGCGATTTGCCGGATGTGGCCTGTTGGCTCGTTTCGGGTCGCCGACAGGGGGGTGCGCGAGGGAATCCTGTTCCGGATGATCGCCAATGACAGGAAGGCGCCGTGAACCGGCCCCGCGGAGGCCGGCCGGGGCGGCAGATCGGGCTGAAGACCCGGCTGCGGACCGCCAAGCGGCGCAAACCGGCATCGACCCGGTGGCTGCAGCGTCAACTCGATGATTCCTATGTGGCCGAGGCGAAGAGGCTTGGCCTGCGGTCCCGGGCGGCCTTCAAGCTGATGCAGCTCGACGACCGTTTCGGTTTGCTGAAACCCGGAAGCACCGTGCTCGATCTCGGGGCGGCGCCGGGCGGCTGGACCCAGGTGGCGGCGCAGCGCTGCGGCGGACAGGTGGTGGCGGTGGATATCCAGCCTGTCGAGGCTGTTCCCGGCGCCCGGACCCTGTTGCTGGACCTGTGGGACGACGACGCAGCCGCACGACTCGAAGCCGCGCTCCCGGACGGCGCGAATGTTGTGCTGAGCGACATGGCGCCTCGAACCACAGGCCATGCCGCGACCGACCGGCTGCGCATCGCCGCGCTTGCCGAGTTGGCTTATGCGACCGCGCAGGACATCCTGCAGCCGGGCGGCGCCTTCATTGTCAAGATTTTTCAGGGAGGCGCATATCAGGACCTCCTGGACTCCTTGAAGAAGAACTTCGTCTTTGTGCGCCATGTGAAGCCCGATGCGAGCCGCAAGGAATCCTCGGAGCTTTATCTGGTGGCGGCGGGATTCCGGGGCGGCAGGAAAGAGGCCGCGGCGGCAGGCGAGGGACCGGGGTGACGAAAGGGAGGCGATAGAAGCGGCGCAGCGCGGAGGCGCGTTCCGAAAAACCCGCCCGCACGGGCCTTCGTTGCAAACTGAGACACCACCAGCGGTTTCACATTCTGTCTGAGACGGGTATAGAAGCGCGTCAATCCGCATAGCATGGGACGGCCAGCCTTGAGCGATCTTGCCGAAATCCCGTTGGCGTTGACATTCGATGACGTGCTGCTGCAACCGGCCCACTCGTCGATCCTGCCTGCGACAGCGAACACCCGCACCCGCCTGACCGCGGAAATCGAACTGGCGTTGCCGGTCGTCTCGGCGGCGATGGACACCGTGACCGAAGCGGACCTCGCCATCGCCATGGCGCAGGCCGGGGCGCTGGGCTGCATACACAAGAATCTGAGCGTCGAACGCCAGGCCGCCGAGGTGCGGCGGGTCAAGAAGTTTGAGTCCGGCATGGTGGTGGACCCGCTCACCATCGGTCCGGCCCGCCCGCTGGCGGAAGCGCTGGCCACGATGTCCGAAAACCGCATATCGGGCATCCCGATCGTCGAGAACGACGGGCGGCTGGTCGGCATCCTGACCCACCGCGATGTCCGCTTCGCCAGCGACATGAACCAGCCGGTCTCCGAGTTGATGACCCGGGATGTGATTACAGTGCCGGAAGGCGTGGGGTCGGAGGAAGCCAAACAACTCCTGCACCGGCACCGGATAGAAAAACTGGTGGTGGTGGACGACAAGGGTTTCTGCGTCGGGCTGATAACGGTCAAGGATATCGACAAGGCTGCCCGGTTCCCGACCGCCACCAAGGACCGGCAAGGCCGATTGCGGGTTGCCGCGGCGACCGGGGTCGGGCGCGACGGGATCGAGAGAGCGGAAGCGCTGTTCGACGCCGATGTGGACGCGATCGTCGTGGACACTGCTCACGGCCATTCCGAAGGCGTGGCCGCCGCCGTGGCCCATATCCGCCGCCTCTCCAACTATACGCAGATCGTCGCCGGCAATGTCGCCACCGCCGAAGGAGCGAGAAGTCTGATCGACGCCGGGGCGGATGCGGTCAAAATCGGTATCGGGCCCGGGTCGATTTGCACGACTCGCATCGTTGCCGGCGTCGGGGTGCCGCAACTGACCGCTGTGGCCGAGGCGGCGGCCGTGTGCCGCGAGGCCGGCGTCCCGGCAATTGCCGACGGCGGCATCAAGTCTTCCGGCGATCTCGCCAAGGCGATCGCCGCCGGCGCCGATTGCGCCATGATCGGGTCGCTGTTCGCCGGCACGGAGGAAAGCCCGGGGGATGTGTTCCTTTATCAGGGGCGGTCCTACAAGTCCTATCGCGGCATGGGGTCGGTCGGCGCCATGGCGCGCGGCTCCGCGGACCGCTATTTCCAGGAAGAGGTCAACGACACGTTGAAGCTGGTTCCGGAGGGCGTCGAAGGACGGGTGCCCTACAAGGGGCCGGTCGGCAATGTCGTGCAGCAACTGGTCGGCGGCCTGCGGTCCGCGATGGGCTATACCGGGTCGGCGACGATTGCCGATCTGCAGGAACGCACGCGCTTTGTGCGCATCACCAACTCCGGCCTGCGCGAGAGCCATGTGCACGATGTGGCCATGACCCGCGAACCGCCCAATTACCACCCGGGCCGGGAATGGGCGTAGTCGTGCGCCCCGCGCGCCCGGGCGATGCGGAGGCGATTGCCCGGGCGCATGTGGAGACATGGCGGGACGCCTATGCCGGGTTGCTGCCGGCCGAGGTGCTGGACGGGCTGTCCGAAAGGCAGCAGACACGCCGTTGGCGGCGCGCAATCCGCGACCCGGAAAGGGAGTTGGGCCAGGTTTTCGTGGCCGATGACGGCGGCATTGCCGGGTTCGGCAGCGCCCTGCGGGAGGCCGGCGAGATCACGACCCTTTATGTGCGGCCGTATGCTCAGGGAATCGGCACAGGGCGGCTGCTGTTCTGCCGCCTCGCCGGTTTCCTTGAGGGGCCGGTATCGCTCTGGGTGCTGGACGGCAACCCGGCAGCCGGCTTCTATGCCCGGCTGGGCGGCCGCCCCGGCGTCCGGCAGACGGTCGAACGCTGGGGCATTCGGCTCAACCGGACGGAGTATTACTGGCCGGCGCCGGCCTAGCCGCGGGCGGCGCGAGCCGTCACAAGCCGAAATCCGCCGGTTTCCCGTGGGCGTGGGCGAAGGCCCAGTAGAGTTCCCGCGCCCTCCGCGCGACCGGGCCGGGCTGATAGTCCCGGTCCTCGATCCGGTTGACAGCGACGACCTTCGGCGCATTGCCGGAAGCAAAGATCTCGTCGGCCTCGAGCAGCTCGTCGAGCTCCACGACCCGCTCCGCAACTTCGAACCCGTCCTCGCCAAGCAGGGCGATGAGCCGCTGCCGGGTGATCCCGTTCAGGAATGTGCCGTTGTCGGCCGGCGTCACGACCTTGCCGTCCTTGGCCATGAACAGGTTGGCGGTGGCGAACTCGGCGACCTTGTCGTCGGGGTCCAGCACCAGCGCCGTTGCGAAGCCCCGCTGCCTCGCCTTGCGCAGCATCCGCTGCACATTGGGATAGAGACAGGACGCCTTGGCGTCCGTCGGCGCCATTTCGGGGCGCGGCCGCCGTTCGTCCGCCAGGGCCGCCGAGATCGTGGCGCCCGCGGCCGGCAGGGGCATTTCGAACAGGGTCAGCATGAAGCGGGTCGATTCCGGGTCCGGCTCGACGAAACCGTCATCGGCCCAGAACAACGGGCGGATATAGAGCTCGGCGTCCTCGGGAAAGCGGCGCACTCCCTCGACCGCGAGCGCGGTAATCTCTTCCGCCGAGACCGCCGGCGCAAGGCCGAGCGACCGGGCGGAGGCTATGGCGCGCGCGCAATGCCGGTCGAGGTCCGGCATCACGCCTTCAAACGCCCGCGCGCCGTCGAATGCGACCGAAGCCATCCAGGTCGAATGCGTCATCGGCCCGAAAACGGGCGGGTTGCCGGCGTGCCAGGCGCCGTCCAGCCAGGTTTGTGATTCTATCATCGGTTCTGCCAGACTGGCGGCCGTTTTTCGGCAAAGGCCCTTGGCCCCTCAATATAGTCGGCGCTGTCGATCAGCACATGCTGCTGCTCGTAGGTCCGGCCGATAGCCGCTTCAATACTGGTTTCGTTCATGCCGGCATAGACGGCTTCCTTCGATGCGCGGATCGAGATCGGCGCACATTCCAGAATCTGTTCCGCCCAGCGCCGGGCGCCGGCCAGCGCCCCGCCCTCCGGCACAACCTCGTTGACGAAGCCGAGCTCCTTGCCCTCCTCGGCTCCGACACGGCGCCCGGTCAGGATCATGCCGAGCGCCTGTTTCTGGCCGATCATACGGGGCAGGCGGTGGACGCCGCCGGCGCCGGCCATCAGGCCGACACGCGGCTCGGGCAGGGCAAAAATCGCGTTTTCGGCAGCGATGATGAGATCGCAGGCCAGCGCCGTCTCGAATCCGCCGCCCATTGCAAAGCCGTTGACGGCGGCGATGACGGGCTTGTTGAGGTCATAGCGGTCCGTGATGCCCGCAAAACCGGTCGGGCAGCGTTTGCGGGCGTTGCCTTCCGCCTGGAAGCGCAAATCATTGCCGGCGCAGAATGCCTTGTCCCCCGCACCCGTCACAATGGCGACCCAAAGGTCGGGATCGGCCGCGAATTCGTCCCACACTTCCGACAGTTCGAAATGCGCCGGCCAATGCAGGGCGTTGTAGCGCTCCGGTCGGTTCAGGGTAACGGTTAGCAAGCGCCCGTCGCGCTCGACGGTGCAGTATTCGCGCTCGGCCATGAAGCTCTCCCTCGGTTCGGCGTCGATTATAGCTGCAGAAGCCGGCCTGTCGTCACCGCCGCGGCGGCGTGATGCGGATCGACGCAATGTGCTGGCGGTTGCGGCGCAACACCTCGAAACGGAAGCCATGCACGTCGAATACCTGGCCCGGCGTCGGTATGCGCCGCGACTCGCGCAGCAGCAGGCCGGCGATCGTGGTGGCTTCCCCGTCCGGGAGCGACCATTCGAACTCCCGGTTGAGATCGCGGATCGTGACCCCGCCAGTGCAGATATAGGAGCCGTCCGGCTGGGCGCGCACGCCCGGCACCGCAATATCGTGCTCGTCGGCGATATCGCCGACGATCTCCTCCAGGATGTCCTCCAGCGTCACCAGGCCCATCAGCGCGCCATATTCGTCCACGACCAGGGCGAAATGCTCCCGCCGCCGCCGGAATGCGTGCAGCTGGTCCAGCAGCGTCGTCTGATCCGGTATGAACCAGGGGCTGGCGGCCAGCGCGGCCGCGTCGAGGCTCGATGCGTCGGCCTCGTGCAACGCCCGCAGCACCGCCTTTGCGTGCAGGACGCCGACGATGTTGTCGGGCGCGTCCTGCCAGAGCGGCAGGCGCGTATAGGGGCTGGCCAGCACCTGCGCGACGATTTCCTCCGATGGCAAGGCGAGGTCCACCATCGCCATGTTGCGCCGGTGCGTCATTACTTCGCCGACCGAAACATCGCCGAGATCGAGCACGCTGTGCAGCATCCGCCGCTCGTCGCGGATCTCCGCGCCCTCGCCGCGGTGAAGCTCGATGGCGCCGCGCAGCTCCTCCTCATGCGCCTCGGAGCCGGCCGGCGGGTTAACCGCGACGCCGAAGATGCGCAATATGCCGCGCACCACCCACCGGACGGTGTGCGCCGGCGGCCCCAGGACACGGACAAGGAAGGCTATCGCCGGCGCAACGGCGGGAGCCACCCGGTCTGCCCGGTTAAAGGCGTAGGTCTTGGGCAGCACCTCCGCGAAGACCAGAATCAGCACAGTCATGCCGGCGGTGGCGTAGGCGACACCGGCCTCGCCGAACAGGCCGATCAGCAGGCTTGTTGCGAGCGAGGCCGCCAGGATGTTGACCAGATTGTTGCCGAGCAGGATCGCCGCAATCAAGCCTTCCTGATCTCCGCGCAGGCGGCGCACTGTTGACGCGCGCGCATCGCCGCGCCGCGCCCGATGGTGCATCCGGGCGCCGCTGACGGCGGTAAGCGCCGTCTCGGAGCCGGAGAAAAACGCCGACAGCACCAGAAGCGCAACGATGGTGACGACGACGATCCAGAATTCCAGCGTCATGCCGCCAGCGCCTCGTCGAGCAGGCCGGAAAGCGCTTCCTCCGCGACCTCGCGGTGGATAAAGGCGCGGCCGATGCCGTGCGCCAGCACGAGCACGATCCTGCCCGCCTCCGCCTTCTTGTCGCGGCGCATCCGCTCGACCAGCGCCTCGCGGCGGCCGGGCACGGCATTGGCGCCCGGCGGATGGACGGGCAGGCCGGCCCCGGCGAGATGCGCCGTCACCCGGTCGAGATCGGCTTGCGGGCACAACCCCAGGCGGTGCGACATGCGGAAGGCCAGCACCATGCCGAGCGATACCGCTTCGCCGTGCAGCAGCGCCTCGCCGAAGCCGGCTTCGGCCTCGAAGGCGTGTCCGAAGGTATGGCCCAGGTTGAGCAGGGCGCGGCGCCCGGCCTCGCGCTCGTCCGCTGCAACCGTGTCGGCCTTCGCCTCGCAACTGACGGAGACGGCATGGGCGAGCGCCTCGTCTTCGCGGGCAAGCACCCGTCCGCCATGGACCTCCAGCCAGCGGAAGAAGTCGGGGCGGTCGATGAGGCCGTATTTCACGACCTCCGCGTAACCGGCCCGGAGCTCGCGGTCGGGCAGGGTGGAGAGCGAGGTCGTATCCGCAAGCACCAGGCGCGGCTGATGGAAGGCGCCGACAAGGTTTTTCCCATGCGGCGTGTCGATGGCTGTCTTGCCGCCCACGGCGCTGTCTGCCTGGGCAAGCAACGTTGTCGGGATTTGCACATAGTCGATGCCGCGCAACAGCACTGCCGCCGCGAAACCGGCCAGATCGCCGACCACCCCGCCGCCGAGAGCCAGAACACAGCCGTTCCGGTCGAGCCCGGCGTCCAGCAGCCGGTTCAGCAAGTCTTCGAGACAATGAAAGGACTTCGTCGCCTCACCCGGCGGCAGCACGATGGGTGCGAAGGAGATGTCGGCAGCCCGCAGCCCGGCCGCAAGACGCGGCAGCTGGCGCAGGGCGACATTTTCGTCGGTGACGACCGCGACATGGCGGCGTTTGAGAACCGGGGCCAGATAGTCGCCGGCGCGTTCCAGAAGGCCGGCGCCGGCCACGATGTCGTAGCTGCGGTCGCCGAGGCCGACCGCGGTGGTGCGGACAGAACTCATCGGCTGTTCTCCGGGAGGCCGCCGGCCAGATAACCTGCGTCGCGCAGCGCCGTTTCAACCCGCGTGACGGTCTCCTCCACAGGGCCGACGCCGCTCGTTACCGTCAGGTCGGCGAGCGCATAGACCGGGTAGCGTCTCTCGACAAGCTCGGCCAGGGTGCGGCGCGGGTCCGGCGTCTTGAGCAACGGGCGGTGGGTGCGCCGCGACACGCGCTCCCAAAGCACCTCGAAATCCGCCTTCAGCCAGACGGAGACGGCGCGCTCCCTGATAAGGGCGCGGGTCCCGTCGTTCTGGAAGGCGCCGCCGCCGGTGGCGAGCACATGCGGCGGTTCGCCCAGCAGCCTTGCGATGACCTTGTATTCGCCTTCGCGGAACGCGGCCTCGCCCCGGGTTGCGAAAATGTCCTCGATGGAGCAGCCGGCGGCTTCCTGGATTTCGCTGTCGGCATCGACGAACTGCAATCCGAGGCGTTGCGCGAGCAAGCGGCCGACCTTGGTCTTGCCGGCGCCCATCATGCCTATCAATGCAATGGTCTTGGCTGGTCTCATGGCGGCTTTCCGGGATACAGGCTTCGCGGCCCAGCGGCGCGCCTCGATTTTGCCGCATTAGCGGGCAGTGTCTCCGTTCAACATTTGGACTCGTTGCCGTCTTCCCTGTCACCCCCCGCATTCACGGGGGGTGACAGGGCAGGCGTGGAGGTTCGTGCAGGCAGGGCCCTTGCCCGACACCGGCGGCGCGCTTGCGCCGACCGACTGCAGACGAGAGACCGAATGTGAAACTGAGACACTACTCATTAGCGCCTTTGGTTGTCTTTCGCTAGAAGCGTATTATCGGGAACGGGGTTCAGACCGCTACCCCGGACGGCAAGAGCAAGGAAAGTCCATGTCCGCTCGGAGATTGCTCGCAACAACGCTCATCGTGATTCTCGGTGCGGTTATTGTCGCCGGTGCATTGTATCTTGGATTTGTGGAATCGCCGCCGCCGGAAACCGCGGTGGAAAAGGTGTTGCCGGATGACCGTTTCCCTCGCTAGAGGCCTGCTCGTTGTCGTTGCAGGGCTGGTTGCCGCCAGCGCAGCGGCTGCCCAGGACCGCGCTCCGATCCGGTTGATGCCGGTGGAGGCTCCGCCGGCGGCTGTCAGCGAGGAGCCTTCGCGACCGTCGGAGCAGCCGCAGCCGCTGCCGCGTCAGGTCATCGGCGTGGCGCCGGCTGCGGCCGCCAGCGCCGATTCGGTAGGCCTGCCGGGTTTTGCAGGAGGGTTCGGCCTGCCGCTCTGGCGGGGCAGTTCCAGGGAGGGGGTCGTCCGCTTGCTGGCCGGGCTGCCGCAAACGGTTGATTCGCCGGCCTTGCGGGCGGTGCTGTTTCGGGTTCTGGCCGCAGGGGCGAAGGCGCCGGAAGGCGAGGGACCGCCTCTCATACCACTCAGAATCCGGCAATTGCGCAATCTGGGTTATGCCGTGGAGGCAGCGCAGCTCGCCGAGGCAGCGGGTCTTGAGACCGCCGGCGGCGAAGCGGGTTCTGATGCCGTCGATCCGGCTCTGGCGGCAGGCGATCTCGACACGGCCTGCGCTGCCGCCGACGCGGAGATGTTGCGCGCGCCCTCCGCCTATGTGCAGCGCACAGCCGCCTTCTGCGCGGTCAGGGCGGGGGATATCGAGCGGGCGCGGTTAATCCTCGATCTTCTTCGCGAAGTGGGCGCCGCCGGCGACGCACTGTTCGAAAGCCTGATACTGCGCACGATGGACAGCAGGAGAGACCGGGCTTCGCCGCTGCCGGAGGACGGCCCGTCCAACCCGCTCAATGTTGCAATGCTGGCCTATCTCGGCGAGGAGTTGCCGAAGGCGTGGGCCGCCAGGGGCGGCATTCGGGCCATCCGGGCGCGGGCGGGCCTGTTCGAAAATGCGGCGGCCGCCGAGGAGGCGGCGCGGCACGGCTTGTTGTCGCCGGGAATGCTGCTTGCCTATTATTTGCGGCCGGGCAGCGACGAACATCCCCGCGCGCTGCTTGCCCGCGCGGCGGTTGCAGGGGCGGAGCCGCAGCACACGCTGGATGCGTTGTCCCTGCTTTGGGCGGATGCGCAGTCGGCCGGCCTGTTCACGCCCGTTGCGGCAGCGACGATCGACCTGGCTGCCCCGATAGCGCCGTCTTCCGAGCTTGCACAATATACCGTCGCCGTGACAGCCGCGGCGCTTGGCGCCAACCGTTTCGATATCGCGGAGCGCTGGTATCTGGCGGCGGTGGAGCGGGGCGCGGCGCTGGAAGACGACGTTGCGCGGGCGGTGCTCGCCTGGCCGCTGATGAAGCTTGCGGACATCGACGGGGTCGTGGCCTGGGCCGAGGACGGCTTGCGCCGCTGGTCGGAGGCGGGCGGCGGCGGGCCGCCTCATCCGCGCGCCGATATGCTGTTCGCCTTGCTGGAGGCGTTGGGCGAGCCGGTATCGACCGACGACTGGACCAGGCTGCTCGGCAATTTCGACAGCGTGGCCGGCGAGTTCCCCGCCCCTGTTGTCTGGCGCGGCCTGACCATAGCGGGCCGCACCGGGCGCATCGGCGAGGCCGTGCTTTACGCCGTCATTGCTTCCGGCGGCCGGGCGCTGGGCGATGTATCGACTGCGGCTGCAGTCGTGCAGGCCCTTTCGGGCGTCGGGCTGGCGGCGGAGGCGCGGGCCTACGCCTTTGAATGCCTGATGGAGACGGCGCGGTGAGCATAAGCGCGCTCGACGCCTTTCTGGAGGCGCTTATCGTCGAACGCGGAGCGGCGGCAAATACGGTCGCCGCCTATCGCCGCGACCTCCAGGATGCCCAGGCGGCGCTTGGAGGCGGGCTGGAGGCGGCCGACGAGGCCGATTTGCGCCGCTACCTGGCGAGCCTGCAGCGCGCCGGCCGGTCTCCGCGCACGATTTCGCGGCGGCGTTCAGCGCTGCGGCAGTTTTTCCGCTTCTGCGCGGCCGACGGCTTTCGCCGCGATAACCCCGCCGACCGGCTCGATGCCCCGAAGATCGGCAGGCCCCTGCCGCGCTATCTCCGGATCGAAGAGCTGAACGCGCTGATTGAAGCGGTCGAGAGCTATGACGGGCCGGCCCGTCTCCGGCTCGGCTGCGTCGTGGAGTTGCTTTACGGCGCGGGCCTGCGCGTTTCGGAGCTTGTCGGCCTCGCCCTGTCCGATGTGCCGCCCGGCCGTGACTGGTTGACGGTAAAGGGCAAGGGCGGCCGCGAACGCATTGTGCCGCTGGGCGCTCCGGCGCGCGCCGCCATAGACGCCTGGGCGAAAGTCCGCCTGCCCCATGCCGCCGGCGGCAAGCCTTCGCGCTGGCTGTTTCCCTCCCGGAGCAAGGAGGGGCATCTGACACGGCGCCGTGTCGGGCAGCTGCTCGATGAACTAGCCGTCCGGGCCGGGCTCGATCCGGGCCGGGTGTCGCCCCATGCGATGCGCCATGCCTTTGCCTCGCATCTTCTTGAAGGCGGGGCAGACCTGCGCAGCCTGCAGCAATTGCTGGGCCATACCGATATCGCGACAACGCAGATCTATACCCATGTTGTGGAAGAGCAGTTGCGGCGCACTGTCTTCGACTATCACCCTCTGGCCCCGCGGGGCGGTTCCTGATGCTGGTGCCCCTCGACTTCGAAAAGCCGATCCTGGAACTCGAAGCCAAAATCGACGAACTGAACCAGTTGAGCGGCGACAGCGACCTGAATATCGCCGAGGAGATTGCCGAATTACGGGCCAAGGCGGAGCGGCTTCTGGTCCAGACATATTCCAAATTGTCGCCTTGGCAGCGGGTTCAGGTTGCCCGCCATCCGGGACGGCCGCGCCTGACGCATTTTCTTGACGAGTTGATCGATGACTTCCTCCCGCTGTCGGGCGACCGGGCCTTTCGCGACGATGCGGCCGTGATCGGCGGTATCGGACGATTCCGGGGGCGGTCCGTGCTCGTGCTGGGGCAGGAGAAGGGAGCCGACATCGAATCGCGCCGGCGGCATAATTTCGGCATGGCGCATCCGGAGGGCTACCGCAAGGCGCAGCGGCTGATGCGTCTGGCTGACCGTTTCGGTATCCCGGTGTTGACCTTTATCGACACACCCGGCGCCTATCCCGGCGTCGAGGCGGAAGAGCGGGGCCAGGCGGAGGCGATTGCGCGGTGCATCGAGACCGGCCTCGAACTCGGCGTGCCGTATATTGCGTCCGTCATCGGAGAAGGCGGATCGGGCGGGGCTGTTGCGCTGGCTTCCGCCGACCGTGTGCTGATGCTTGAGCACGCCATCTATTCGGTGATTTCCCCGGAGGGCTGCGCTTCGATCTTGTGGCGCAGCAGCGAGCATGGCCCCGAGGCGGCCGAGGCGCTCAAGCTGACCGCCGAAGACCTGCTCGGGCTCGGCGTTATCGACCGGGTCGTGCAGGAGCCGCTCGGGGGCGCGCACCGCAAGCCCGAGGTCGCCATCGCCGCACTCGGCAGGGCTCTCGAAGAGACTTTCGAGGATCTGGACGGCCTGGAGAGCGGCGCGCTCCGCCGCGCCCGGCGCGAGCGCTTTCTGGCCCTCGGGCGCGACGCGAAAATCTAGGCGCAGCGCCGCTGCGCTATTGCTGCCGGGCCTATGAAGATGCCTTGCGCTCGGCGCGCCGGCGGTGGAGCACGGGTTCCGTATAGCCGGAGGGCTGCTCCCTGCCCTGGAAAACCAGGTCGCAGGCCGCCAGAAATGCGGGACCGTCGAAGCCGGGCGCCATCGCCGCATAGTCAGGGTCGCCGGCATTCTGCCGATCCACGACTTCCGCCATCTTTTGCATGGTCGCACGCACCTCGTCTTCGGTGCAGACTCCGTGATGCAGCCAGTTGGCCATGTGCTGGCTGGAGATGCGGCAGGTGGCGCGGTCTTCCATGAGGCCGACATCGTTGATGTCCGGCACTTTCGAGCAGCCGATCCCCTGATCGACCCAGCGCACGACATAGCCCAGTATGCCCTGGGCGTTGTTCTCCAGTTCGGCGCGGATGTCCTCCGGCGACCAGTTGGGGCGCGGCGCTACCGGGACCGACAGGATGTCGGCGAGATCGGCCCTGGCGCGGCCGGCGATCTCCTCCTGGCGCGCCTCGACCTTGACGCGGTGATAATGCGTTGCGTGCAGGGTCGCTGCGGTCGGCGACGGCACCCATGCCGTATCGGCGCCAGCCATCGGGTGGCCGATCTTCTGTTCCAGCATGTCGGCCATCAGGTCCGGCATGGCCCACATGCCCTTGCCGATCTGGGCGCGGCCCCGCAGGCCGCAGGCGATGCCGGTATCGACATTCCAGTCCTCATAGGTCCGCAGCCAGGGGGCGGCCTTCATGTCCGCCTTGCGGATCATCGGCCCGGCTTCCATCGCCGTGTGTATTTCATCTCCGGTCCGGTCCAGGAAGCCGGTATTGATGAAAGCGACCCGCCGGCGCGCAGCCCGGATGCACTCCTTGAGATTGACGGTCGTGCGCCGCTCCTCGTCCATGATGCCGATCTTGATGCGGTAGCGCTCGAGACCCAGCATGTCCTCGACGCGGCCGAAGAGCGTGTTTGCGAACGCAACCTCCTCCGGGCCGTGCATTTTCGGTTTGACGATGTAGATCGACCCGGCCCGGCTGTTGCCATAGACCCCGTTGCCTTCGAGATCGTGCATGGCGATCAGGCATGTGAACACGGCGTCGAGAATGCCCTCCGGCGCTTCCCGGCCTTCGCCGTCCAGCACTGCCGGGTTGGTCATCAAATGGCCGACATTGCGGTTGAGCATCAGGGAACGCCCCGGCAGGACGATCTCGCCGCCTTCCGCGCCGGTATAGCGGCGGTCCGGATTCAGGCGCCGCTCCACCGCTCCGCCGTCCTTGTCGAAGCTGGCGGAGAGGTCGCCCTTGATAAGGCCGAGCCAGTTCCGATAGGCCGCGACCTTGTCTTCGGCATCGACAGCGGCGATGGAGTCCTCGCAATCGACGATTGTCGTGACAGCCGACTCCAGCAGCACATCCGAAACGCCGGCCCTGTCATCCCTGCCGACCGGATGGGCGCGGTCTATGGCGATTTCGATATGCAGCCCGTTATGGCGCAGCAGCACGGCTTCGGGCGCCGCCGGGTCTCCGCGATAGCCCGCAAACAGGGCCGGTTCGGCCAGGCCGGTCGTCCCGTCCGGCATGTCTGCCGCCAGGGCGCCGGCTTCGATGCGGTAGGCGGCAACATCGCTGTGCGAGCCGGCGGCAAGCGGCGCCGCCTCGTCGAGAAAGCCGCGCGTCCATGCGATGACCTTCTGTCCGCGCACCGGATTGTAGCCTCCGGCGCGGCCGGCGCCCCCGTCTTCCGGGATCGCATCGGTGCCGTAAAGGGCGTCATAGAGGCTGCCCCAGCGCGCATTGGCCGCATTCAGCGCATAACGGGCATTGGTCACCGGGACGACAAGCTGCGGCCCGGCGATATGCGCGATTTCATCGTCGATATGCGAGGTCTCGATGCTGAAATCGGGCCCCTCGGGCACCAGATAGCCGATCTCGCCAAGGAAGGCCCGATAGGCCTCCATATCGGTCGGCTGCCCGCGGCGGGGCTTGTGCCAGGCGTCGATCCGGGCCTGGAGCCTTTCGCGCTTGGTCAGCAGGTCGCGGTTGACCGGCGCGAGATCATGCAGCAGCGCATCGAAGTCCCGCCAGAAGACATCGCTGGCAAGACCGAGGCCGGGCAGGACCTCGTTCTCGACAAAGGCATACAGCTCGGCGGCGATCTGGCTGCGTCCGGCCTGCACTCTCTCGACCATGTGCTTCGTTGCTCCGAATTTGAATGTGCGTCGGTCTATCAAGACTGGTTGCGCGCGGCAATCGGGGCTGTCCGCCGGAAGGTGAACAGGAATGCGAGCGGCGCGGCGACAATTGGCGCCAGGGTCAACAGATGAAAGGTGTTCAGATAGCCGATCATGCTGGCCTGGAGATACACGGCGCGGTCCAGCCGGACGAGGTCGGCGCCGCCCCCTGCGCCCGCAAAGGGCGTCAGCCACGACGCGCCGAGGCCGAAGTCGAAAACGCTGACAAGACTCGTCAGGGCGGCCCGCGCCTCGGCAGCGGAATGCACGAAGAGCAGGAGGGTCAGTGATATGAAGATGCTGCTGCCCAGCATCCGCAACAGGCTGAAGGCGGCATTGCCCTGGGTAAGGAAGGCCGGCGGCAGGGTGGAGAAGGTGAGAATCGCCGCGGGCGTGTAGGCGAGGCCGAAGCCGAAGCCGTGCATCAGGTTGGACCAGAAGACATCCTCGCTGCGCAGGTTGATGTCGAGCGACCCCATCCAGACCCCGGCGCCCGCCTGGATGACCATGCCGGTCGCCAGGCAAAGGCGCGGCGCATGGCGTGTGAATTGGGCCACGACAAGAAAACTCAGCAGATTGCCCACGCCGCGCGTCGCGATGAGATAGCCGACGACCGCTTCCGGGTAGCCGCGCAATTCCTGCAGCAGCGGCGGAAACAGGACCATCGGCGTGAACTGCAGCATACCCAGGGCGAAGGCAAAGAAGAGGCCCAGCACGAAATTGCGGTCGGCGAAGGCGGCCGGCGCAAACAGCGGCGTCCGCGCCAGCCAGCTATGGACCAGGAAGAGATAGAAGCACGCCGCCGCGAGCACCGCTGCGACGACGATTTCCGCGGAGTCGAACCAGTCATTGCGCTGGCCGCGGTCGAAAAAGAGCTGCGTTGCGCCGATCGCGACCGCGATCAGGACGAAACCGGCGGCGTCGAAACGCCGCGCCGTGCCCCGTTCCCGGTGCTCGATGGCGAGCAGGATGGGTATGCAGGCGGCGAGGCCGAGCGGCAGTATCAGGAAGAACGCCCAGCGCCAGTCCAGCAACTCGCCGACGATGCCGCCGAAGGTCGGCCCGAGTATAGGCCCGAAGACGCCGCCGACGCCCCACATCATCACCGCGAAGGGCTGTTGCTCGCGGGTGAAGCTGCCGAGCAGGATCGCTTGTCCGAGCGGGAAGATCGGTGCGCCGAAGGCGCCCTGGATAATACGGACCGCGAGCAGGGTCTCCAGCGAGGAAACGAAGCCGCAGCAGACCGATGCGGCGGTGAAGCCGAGCACGGAGGCGAGCAGCAGATTGCGCCAGCCGAGCTTGCCGGCCAGCCAGCCGGTCAGCGGCGTGGCGACGGCGGTGGCGACGAGGTTCAGCGTCAGAATCCAGGAAATCTGGTCCTGCGTCGCCGACAGGGCGCCCTTCATTTGGGGCAGGATGACCGTGACGCTGGTCAGCGTGATCCCGAAGAGCAGGGTCACGGCCTGCACCGTTATCACGATCAGCCACTGGCGGCCGCTGATCCGCGTTGACGCTGCTGCGCTCACAAGCGGTGGCTTTCTCGCGCGAATCCGGCAAAGGCGAGGGCCGCCAGAACAAGCAGGCCGGAACAAAGATAGAGGGCGGCGCCGGCGCCGGCGGCATCGACGACAGCGCCCAGCAGGACAGGCCCGAGCACATAGCCGGCGTCGCCCATCATGCGGAAACTGCTCATGGCGGCGGCATTCATGCCGCCGGGCGCATTGTCTGCTGCATAGGCCGCCGGGGCGGCGCCTCCGATCGATGTCGCCACGCTCCAGAGCGCGCAGGCCGATGCAAACCAGACATAGGACGGCGCCAGCGCAAACAACAGCATTGCGCCGCCTGAAATCGCTGTCGCGGGAACGATGACCGTCTTGCGGCCGAACCGGTCCGCCGCAGCACCTGTCGGCCAGGCGGCGAGCAGGCCGAGAACGGCGCCGAGCGCGAGGCCGAAGCCGATTTGAACCTCCCCGAGCCCGAGGCGCGACACTCCCATGATCGGCACGATCATGAACAGGCCGCCGGTGCGGGTAAACGCATTGATGAAGGCGACCCAGCCGACAAGCAGAAAGGCCCGTTTCGAGACGATGAGCCGCAATTGCTGGAGGAAGCCCGGAGCCGAGCCGGCGTCCTTGCGGCTGACGGCAAAATCCCGGGTTTCGCCGACTGCGAACCAGGCGATTCCGCCGGCAATGACGCTTGCCAGGCCGCATGCCGCGAAAGGCGCCGCCAGCCCCCAAGTTTCCGCCAGCCATCCTCCGGGAAACGGGCCGATGCCGACGGAGAAGATGAACACGCCCTGATAGATGCCAATGGCGCGGCCGCGCCATTCCGGCCGGGTAATGTCAGCCAGCACGACCTGGCCGGTGGTCACAATGGCGCCGGCTCCCGCGCCGGCGACGAAACGCGCCAGGATGAAATCGGGGAAGTCCGGCGCCCAGGCGCACCAGAAATTGCCTGCGGCGGAAACCAGGCCGCCCAGGGCGAGCGTCGCCCGGCGCCCCAGCGCGTCCGACAGCCGCCCGGTCGGCATGGCGACGGCAAAGCGCGCCAGGCCGTAAACGGCGACGGCAAGCCCGACGGCCGATGCGGTGACGCCGAAAGCCTGCGCGTAGAGCGGCAAGACGGGGACGATGGCGCCGAAGCCGAGCTGATTCACGCCGATCAATACACACATCCACAACAGGATGCGGCGCTCGGCCGGAGAGAGGCGGGACATGGAGCAGGATTGTAGCGATGGAATCGGCTTCTGTTTGATCGCAGCCGCATCCGCCCCGTCATCTTCCGATGGTTGCCAGGACAAAAGCGCCGACAACTGGGTCGTGTCTCAGTTTCACATTCGCGTTCCTCTGGCAGAGTCAGCCAGGGGCTTGAGAGGCTCGGCCCCCCTACTGTCGCCCCGGCCCTGAGCCGGGGCCCAGCCTCCGATCCTTCCGCAGGGCCGAAACGGTGGAGGATGGACCCCGGCTCTCCGCTGCGCTCCGGCCGGGGTGACAAGAGAGGGCACTCGCTCTATCCGGGGTGACAAGAGAACGGGCGCTCTCCGGCCGGGGAGACGACAAGGGAGGCGATACAAGCGGCGCGGCACGGAGGCGCGTTCCGAAAAACCCGCCGGCACGGGCCTTCGTTGCAAACGGAGACACGACCGGCAAATGAGGAGTGACGGCGATGCGCAAGATTACCAAACGGCAATTGCTCCGCTCGGTTGCAGCCGGGGCAGGCTCTGCCGCGGTATATCGGACAATGGATGCGCTCGGCATGTTCGGCCAGGGCGCGGCTGAAGCGGCGGCGCTCGATTTGCCCGCCGGGTCCGGCGAGGGCGGAAGCGTCGTCATTCTGGGCGCCGGCATTTCCGGCCTGATTGCCGCATGGGAACTGTCCCGCGCCGGTTGGCGCTGCACGGTGCTGGAGGCCTCGGAACGACTCGGAGGACGCAATCTCACCGTGCGGGGCGGTGATGTGCTGACCGAGGGCGACATGCGCCAGGAGGTCTGTTTCGACCGCGAGGATTATCTCTACGCCAATCTTGGCCCGGCGCGCATCCCGCATCATCACCGCACCATTCTCGGATATTGCAAGGCGTTCGGCATCGACCTCGAAGTCTTCACCAACGACAACCGGGCTGCGCTGTTTCACAATCGGGAGCGCTTCGCCGGCAGGCCGGTCGCGGCGCGGCGTGTGTTGACCGACATGCGCGGATATGTCTCGGAACTGCTTTCCAAGGCCGTGGACCGGGGCGCGCTCGACGCCGAGTTGACCGGCGAGGACAAGCAGCGCGTGCTCGCCATGCTGGAGCGGTTTGGCGGTCTGGAGGCGGACCGTCTCTATGTCGGCTCCAACCGGGCAGGCTATCGCGGAGGGCAGGAGAACGCCGGCCTCGGCGGCGGCGACGCCGAGGAACCCCTGGACTTCAGTGAATTGCTGCGCTCGGATTTCTGGCAATACAAGCTGCATTTCGGGCATTTCCTCAACCAGAACCCGACGCTGTTCCAGCCGGTCGGCGGTATGGACGCCATCGTGCGCGCATTCGCCGGGAGGGTCGGCCATCTCGTCCGCACACAATGCGTCGTTGAGCAGATTCGCAGGACGGCAGACGGAGTGCGCATCATCTACCGCAATCGGGACGGCGGGCAGGAAGCGGTCGAAGCGGATTTCGCTGTCTGCACGGTCCCGGCGACGGTGTTGAAGACGATCCCGAACGATTTTGCGCCGGCGACGCAGGATGCGCTCCGGGCCCTGGAATTCGCCGTGCCGGTGAAAATCGCCTTCCAGGCGCAACGGCGTTTCTGGGAGGAGGATTCGGCCATTTACGGCGGCATTTCATGGACCGACGGGGATATCCAGCAGCTCTGGTATCCGTCGAACGGCTATCACCGCGACAAGGGCATCGTGATGGGCGCTTATATCTGGAGCAAGGATGCGGCGCTGCGATATGCGGCCAGATCGGCGCCGGACCGGATCGCCGCAGCGCTTGCGGAAGGCGAGCCGCTTCATCCCGGTTACGCCGCGGAGATGCAATGCGGCGTCAGCCGCGCCTGGTCGAATGTGCCGCTGCAGAAGGGCGGCTGGGCCCGGCACACAGAGGCCGCCAAGGCCGCAACCGCCATTCTCAGGCAGCCGGACGGCCCGTTTTATTTCGCCGGCGATCAGGTTACTGCACTGTCCGGCTGGCAGGAAGGCGCGGCGCTGGCCGCCCATGCGGCGGCGGACGCCATGCACCGCCGCTTCTCGGCGCGGCAGCAATAGAGCGCGTCCGGCGGCTTCAGATAAATTCAGATAAGGCCCGCTGCCTCGGCTCTGAGCGTTACCAGTCCGGTTATGGCGTCAATCAAGGGCGTGGCGACGCCCGCCGCCTTGCCGATCTCACTGACGCAGGCCAGGAGTGCTGCGATCTCGGGCGGCTTGCCGTTCTCGAAGTCCTGCAGCATGGAGGTTTTGAATGCCCCGAGCCTACGGCCGAGTTCCACCCGGTCTTCGAGCGAGAGCAGCGGCTCGATGCCGATAGACCGTCCGACCGCCGTGGTCTCGGCCATCAGCGACATGGCGACGTCCAGCGCGCCGTCCGCCGCCAGGATACGATCGAGCGTCGCGTCCGTAACCGCGCTGATGGGATTGCCGGAGATATTGCCCAGCAGCTTGCTCCAGACTTCGGCGCGGATGTCGTCCGTCTGCTCGACGGTAAAGCCGCCGGCGGCAAGCGCCGCCGCCAGCCGAGAGACGTCCATCGCGCCCGGGCTGCCCAGCACAATGCGGTTTCCGGGGCCGGCGTCGATGTGACCCGGCGCCGGCACTGTCGCCCACAGATGCAATACGGCGCCGACCGCCTGGCGTGAGGGCAGGGCGGCTTCGATCTCGCCATTCGGGTCAAGGCACGCAATCCGCTGGTCGCCGGCGCCGTGAAAGAACCACCAGGAAAGCCCGTTCATCGCGGTCACGATGGCGGTGTCCGGGCCGATCATCGGGGCGAGCGTCGGCGCCAGCCCCGCCAGCGCCGGTTCCTTGACCGCAATGATGACCGCATCCTGCAGGCCGAGCGCCGCCGGGTCGTCGTCAACCGCAACCGGCACGGTCTGCCGCTCCCCGTTGAAGTCCAGCATCAGGCCGCGCGAGCGCACGGCCTCCAGGGTCGCGCCCCGCGCCAGCCCCGACACCTCGGCGCCGCCTTGCGCGAGCCGGGCGGCGATCATGCCGCCCATGGCGCCGAGGCCTGCAACGGCGATCCGCATCGGCTGCTCAGACAACGGCTGCTCCGCCGCACACATTGATGACCTGCCCGGTGACATAGGACGCCGCCTTGCTGGCCAGGAAGACGGCGACCGATCCGATTTCGTCCGGGTCGCCGATACGCCGAAGCGGCAGCGCGTTGTTCACGCCTTCCAGCCGGACCGGATCCGTCCACAGCGCCTTGGCGAAGTCGGTCTTGATGAGGCCCGGCGCGATGGCGTTGGCGCGGATATTCTTCGGTCCGTATTCCACCGCCACATTGCGCGCAATCTGATGCTCGGCAACCTTCGAGATCGCATAGGCGCCGAGCGTGGTATTGCCCTTCAGCCCGGCGATGGATGCGATGATGATGATCGACCCATGGCCCGCAGCCTCCATATGCGGCAGCGCCAGCGTGCAGAGCCAGTGGGTGGAGCGGATATTGGTTTCCATGATCTTGTCGAACGCCGAATCGGGGATTCCCGCCATCGGGCCGTAATAGGGGTTGGCGGCGGCATTCGGCACCGCAATCGTCAGCTTGCCCCAGCGTTCGACAGCGCAATCGACCAGTTTCTGCAAGTGCTCCTTGTAGCCGACATGAGCGGGGCAAGAGACCGCCTCTGCCCCGTTGCGCGCCCATTTTTCGTTGATTTCGGCTGTCACGGCGTCACAGACCTCGGCCTTGCGCGAGGAAACCACGACATGGGCGCCGGCCTCGGCCATCCGGCAGGCAATGGCCTTGCCGATACCCTTGGTGGAGCCGGTGACGACAGCGACCTCGCCCGTGAGGTCGAACAGCGAATCGGAATGCGGCATGGAGGGGCGTCCGTTTCCTCGTTACTTTGTGCGTGCCGGCCGGTTATGGCTTGTCGGCGCTTCCGATACAACCGGGCGGCAAGCAGGGTCCGGGCGAGGAATGGCGGGTCGGGGCGGCGGGTCGAACCTGTTGAGCGCCTGTTCGGACCTGCCAGGGGAACGCGGACTTCAAACCGGGGCACCACCATTCGGGCAACATCTTGACCGCCTATTTCCGTTTCATCGCCGCGAATGCGCCTTTTCTCGGTTTCGGCCTGTTGCTGGCCTGCTTCTCCGGCTTCGGGCAAACCTTCTATATCGGTCTGTTCGGCGCAGCCGTCCGGGCGGAATTCGCGCTCAGCCATGCCGAATTCGGCTCGCTCTACATGATTGGTACACTCATCAGCGGCGCGGCCTTCGCCTTTGCCGGGCGGCTGATCGACCATGTTGCGCTCCGCAGCTACGCGGCCTTCGCCCTCATCGGTCTGGCGGCGGCCTGCGTCGTCATGGCAAGCGCGACCGGTGTGTTCATGCTGGCGGCCGCCCTGTGCGCATTGCGCTTCTTCGGCCAGGGGCTCGTCACCCATACCGCGCACACCGCGACCGCGCGCCATTTCGACCGGAAGCGGGGCAGGGCGCTCAGCGTCGTCATGCTCGGCCATCCGTTGGGCGAAGCCCTGCTGCCGCCCGCCGCCGTTGCGCTGGCGGCCCTGCTTGGCTGGCGCGAAGCCTGGTGGGCGGCTGCGGCGGTGCTTGTCTTCGCAATAGCGCCGTCGGCCCTGTTGCTGCTTCCCCGAATGTCGGCGCCGGCGCGGCCGTCTGCCGCCCGCATCGGAGCCTGGGCCATGCTGTTTGGCGACCGGCGTTTCCTGCTGGCTCTTCCGGCGATACTGGCGCCCGCTTTCGTATCGACAGGCTATATGTTTCACATCGAGCCTCTGGCCCGGGGGCAGGCATGGAGCATGACTCTAATCTCCGCGGCCTTCACCGCCTTTGCGGCCGCCAAGATCGTTACCGCTCTCGGCGCCGGCCCCGCAATCGACCGTTTCGGTGCGCGGGCCCTGTTGCCGCTGATGCTTCTGCCGCTCATTGCCGCCTGTTCGGCCCTGTCGGCAAGCGCAGCACCCTGGACCGCGTTCGTCTTCATGGCGCTGCTGGGCATTTCGGGCGGTTTGACGCAAACCCTGCTGGGCGCCATATGGGCCGAGATTTACGGCGTTGCGCAATTGGGCGCCATCCGGTCGGCGTATTTCGTGCTGATGGTGTTTTCGAGCGCGCTTGCGCCGGCGGTGTTCGGCAAGGCGATCGACGCCGGCGCCGGCCTTGCCGGTATCGGGCTGATATGCGCCGCGTGTATGGCCGGGGCGACAGTGCTGCTGCTGGCGGGCGGCCTCAACCGTCGGCAAGCGCCTTGAGCACGGCTTCGGCGTGGCCCTTGACCCGGACCTTGCGCCAGATCTGTGCGATCCGGCCGTCTTCGTCGATCAGAAAGGTCGAGCGCTCGACGCCCATATAGACGCGGCCATACATCCGCTTTTCCACCCAGACGCCGTAGGCCTCGGCCACGGCATGATCTTCATCCGACCCCAATGCGAAGGGGAGATTGTGTTTTGCCTTGAAGCGGTCGTGCTTGGCCGGCTTGTCGGGCGATATCCCCAGGATCGCCGCATTCGCCCGGTCGAAGTCTTCCGCGGCATCCCGGAAAGCCTGGGCCTCCGTCGTGCAACCCGGTGTGTCATCGCGGGGGTAGAAGTAGAGCACCAGCCTGCGCCCGCGATAGTCGCCGGGCGCGGCAACGGCGCCGTTGTCCGCGGGTATGCGGAAGTCGGGGGCGGGATCGCCTTGTTTCAGAGTCATGTGCTCCTACCCTTCGCCGAGATGATGCAGGAAAAACCCGCGCGCCAGTGTGCTGTCCTGTTCTATGCGTTCGCGCACGCCTGTGAAATCCGAACAGGAGCACAACTCCGCCGCACGCCGCGCCAATACCGGCATCTGGTCCGGCGGAGAAGCGCCGGACAGCCGGAACAAGGCCTGGAGGCCGGCCAGGCGGTGCGCAACATCCGCAAGATCGTTCCAGCAGCCAAGCGGTCCGCTTTCGATACCGGCGGCATCTGCTGCTCGAAAGACTGCCGCTGCTGAACAGTGCGCAATCGCCGGGCAGGCGGCGGTATGCGTCAGCGCCAGATACTGCGCCAGAAACTCCAGATCGATCAGGCCGCCGGGGCGGTGCTTGAGGTCCAGCGGCTCGGTCGTTGTGTGTTGCGCCGCCATTCTTGCGCGCATCTCGCGGACGGTGCGTCGAACGCCGCAGCGCGGCCTTGCCAGAATTTCCATCCGCAGGGCGTCCAGCCGGGCGGCGAGGCCGGGCGGCCCGACCGCAACCCGGGAGCGCACCAGCGCCATGTGCTCCCAGGTCCAGGCGTCGTGGCGGTGGTAGTGCTCGAAGCCGTCGATATGGCTGGCGAGCGGGCCGTCGCTGCCCGACGGTCTGAGGCGGAGATCGATCTCGAACAACCGGCCCTCTCCCGTCTGGGCCGTGATCGCGGTTTGCAGCCGCTGCATCAACCGGTTGAAATAAGTCGAGGCCCAAAGGGGTTTCGGGCCGTCCGAATGCGTCGCGTCCGCGGCGGCGTCATAGACCGCGACCATGTCGAGGTCGGAGCCGAGCGTAAGGTCTCCGCTTCCCCACTTGCCGTAAGCCAGAATGGCGAAGCCGCTGCCGGGGAAGGTGCCGTGCCGCTCGCGGAATTCGTCCAGCGTCGCCGCCAGAAGCGACTCGACGGTTGCGTCAGCGACGTCGGACAGTTCGGCGCCGGCTTCCGACGGGGTGCGCCCGCCCTGCAGCAGCGCGAGGCCGGCATTGAAGCGCGCGTCATTGGCCCATCGGCGCACGATATCGAGCACATCCTGGTAGCTCTCCGACAGCTGCAGCGCGTTGTCGAGGTCTTCGCGCGCCCGTCCGTCCGACACGGCGCTCCCGGCGAGGATTCCTTCCAGCGCGTCCGGATGATGGGCCATATGCTCGGCGAGATAAGGCGAGTTCCCGAGCACTTCGGTCACCAGGTCGATGAGTTGCGGATTGGCCTGGAACAGCGCGAAAACCGGCACCCCCAACGGCAGCCGGGACAGGAAGCGGTCGAAATCCGCCAATGCCCGGTCCGGCTGCGGCGCGCCGGCGAGAGACTTCAGCAGGGCCGGCACAAGCTCCGTCAGTATTTCGCGCGCCCTTGCGCTCCGGGTTGCCCGTATCGACCCCGAATGCCAGCCGCGAACGACTTCGAATACCCGCTGCGGATTCTGAAAACCGAGCGCGGTCAGCGTTGCGGCCGTGCCGGGGTCAGGGTCCGTGCCCGTGAACACCAGATTGCCGGACCCGGCGAGCGTGCCCGCATCCGAGAACAGGGTGTCGTAGAGTTGCCGGACTTTTCGCAGATGGCCGAGCAGGACCTCTGTAAATGCGCCGCTGCCGGCGTAACCCGCAAAGCGCGCAAATCCGGCGAGTTGCCCGTCGCCGGGCACCGTATGCGTCTGCCGGTCGTCGATCATCTGTATGCGGTGTTCGATGCGGCGCAGGAATTCGTAGGATTGCCGAAGCGTGTCCGCCTCGGCGCGCTGGACATGGCCCGCGGCGGTGAGCGCCTCAAGCGCCTGGCATGTGGGGCGCACGCGCAGACTCATATCGCGCCCGCCCCATATCAGTTGCTGCGTCTGGACATAGAACTCGATTTCCCGGATGCCGCCGCGCCCGAGTTTCACATCATGTCCGGCGGCGGCGAATGAATCACTACCGTGATGGGCGTGAATCTGGCGTTTGATGGAATGGATATCCTGTATGGCCCAGAAATCGAGGCTGCGGCGCCAGATAAACGGCCGGATGTAATCCAGAAAGGCCTGGCCGGCGGCGCGGTCGCCCGCGACCGGGCGCGCTTTGAGCATGGCGGCGCGCTCCCAATTCTGGCCCATGCTCTCGTAATAGGCTTCCGCGGCGCGAATCGGCACGGCCAGCGGCGTGGAGGACGGGTCGGGGCGCAGCCGCAGATCGACCCGCAGCACATAACCGTCCGTCGTGCGCTCCTGCAGCAGGCGGACGACGCTGCGGGCGAAGCGGACCATTGTCTGCAGGATGCGGTCCTTCCGGCGAACCGGCGCAACCGCCTCGTCATAGATCAGCACAATGTCGATATCGCTCGAATAGTTGAGCTCATGCGCGCCCAGCTTGCCCATGCCGAGAACGATGATGCCGGAACCTTCCGGTTCGGCGTTCCGGAATTCGCGCCCGGTCGCCAGCAAATGCCGTATGGCGGCTTCGAGAGCCATCGTCGCAAAATCGCTCAGTGCTCCGGTTACCCGCTCAAGCGGCCAATCGCCTGCGATGTCGGCTATCGCGACCGCGGCGGCAAATCGGCACCGCTCTTCTCGCACCGCGCGCATCCAGCGCGGCGTGTCGCAATCGGGCGGCAGCCTGCCCAGCCGCGCGAATATGCCCTCGACCGCTGCTTCCGATCCGTCGGCCGCCAGTTCCCGCGCAAAATCCGGGAAACGCAGCAGGCAATCGGCCAGGAAGGGGCTGGAGCCGAGCGCCGCCCAAATCGCCTCTCCTCTGGCGCTGCCCCGGTCCAGGGGACCGACCTGCGCGCGCCAGTCCTCAAGCCGCCGGGCAGCCAGTTCCGGGTCGGCCGGAAGCGGGCGTTTCTCTGCAGTCGTCATAGCCTCCATTGACCCCATATAGTTAACAGCGGTCAAGCGGAGCAAAGCATTGCAGGTGCGGCGTCGGCATATCGTCCGGACAGTGGCGCTGATTGCGGGTTTGGCGCTCGCGGTTGCCGCCGCCGGCTTTTGGCGCCTCGCCCAGGGGCCGGTCGATATGGCGTTCCTGACGCCCCAGGTCGAGAGGGTGCTTTCCCGCCCGGAGGACGGCTACCGGATAGAGATGGGATCGGTCGCCGCCGTCTGGGCCGGCTGGGAACGCCTGTTGCGGTTTCAGGTCTCCGGAGCGCGCATTGTCGATCTCGAAGGCCGGCCGCTGGTAGAGACGGATAGGCTGGAATTCGTCCTGAGCGCAAGCGCTCTGGCAGGCGGCCGGATAGCGCCTCGGGAGATAGAATTGTTCGGCGTCAATGCCGCCATGCGGCGCCGAAGCGACGGCGGTATCGGCCTTCTGGCCGCCGCGGGTGCGGATACAACCGGGGAACCGGAAGACGTCGATTTGCGGGGCTTGTTCGCAATGGAGCCGGAGAGCGCCGGTTTCGATCTCACACGGTTCGGGGTTCGGGACGCGACGCTGACGGTCGATGACGACATTCTCGGCTTGAAATGGAGCGTGCCTCGATTGG
Source organism: Alphaproteobacteria bacterium (assembly GCA_965200785.1). Classification (GTDB taxonomy): domain Bacteria; phylum Pseudomonadota; class Alphaproteobacteria; order Bin95; family Bin95; genus Bin95. The sequence goes on from CBDAVA010000003.1 coordinate 1,823,228, forward strand.
ACCTTGCCTTCCGCGACGACGCCGGCGGCATGGCGATGGAAGGCGCCGCCTCCGTGCATGTTCGCGACACAAGAGCCGACATCGATTTCACAGCAGTGCTCCATGGCGAAGCCGGCGGGCCGACATTTTCTGCGCGCCTTGACGGGCTTCGCCCTGAAATTGTCGCGCATGTCCATCCGTCCCTGGCCTTGCTCGGCCATGTCACGACGCCGCTTAGCGGCACTGTCACCATCGGCCTGGCGCCCGACTACGCGGTCGCTGCGCTCGGAGCCGAGCTGCAGGGAACGGGCGGGGCGATTGTCGATCCCGCGGACCCGGAGCGCCGGGTCGAGGTGGACGGGTTTGTGGTCAGCGCCCGTGTTCTGGACCGCCTCTCCCGGCTGGAAATCGAGGCGCTGGAGATCAAGGCGCTTGGCCATACGGCGCAGCTGTCGGGCGGGGGATCGAAGCAGGAGGGTACCTTCTCGGTATTTACGCATCTGGAGGATGTCCCGCCGGCGCTGGTCATGCCGTTGCTGCCTCCCCGGCTTGCTGCCGCAACGGTGTCGGACATGCCCCTCTCCGGCACCGTCGTCTGGACTTTCGATACCGCTTCGGGGATCACGGCGCTCGATGCCGGGCTGACCATGGGCGCCGGCGAATTGCAGCTGTCCGGCGGCGAACCGGGAGGCGTCGCCGTGAAGGGCGGCGACGCGACCTTCCAGGTCGATTTGGCAGCCGGGCAGATACTGGTCGAGAAGGTGAGCCTGGACTTGAACCGCGGCCGCATCGAAGCCAGCGGTCGAGGCAAGCGAAAGGCGTCCGGCTGGGGCATGCATTTCGAAGGCGACGCCGCCGCCATTTCGGTGGGGGAGGTGAAGCGTCTCTGGCCGCATGGCGTCGGGTCTCCGGGGCTGCGCGACTGGATCTCGTCGAATTTGATGCGGGGCCGGATCGACGGGGCGCAAATCACTGTCGAAGCCGGGCTGACCGCCGATTCGGAACCCGGCCTGACGATATCCGCGGTCGATGGCAAGCTGCTCTTTTCCGGCACCGCCGCGCGCTACTGGTCGCCGCTTCCGGCGTTCGAGGACATCAGCGGCAGCGCCGTATTCGATGCCCGTTCCTTCATCCTCACCCTCTCCGGCGGCAGCTACCGGGACATTCGCGTTGTCGGGGGCGAATTGACGTTCGACGGGCTGGACCGCGAGGAACCACCCTCCACGCTTGCCGTGGACGCCGAGTTCGAAGGGCCGCTGAATCAGGTTCTCGAAGTGCTCGATCGCGACCCGCTTGGTTACGCCGGCTATCTCGGTCTCGACCCGGCGGCGGTCGGCGGCGATGCCGCGTTTCGCCTCCAGGTGCGCCTGCCATTGCTCGATGCGCTCGCGTTCGACGAAATCGACCTCGAAGCGTCAGGCAGTGTCGTCGAGGCCCGTCTGCCCGATGCTCTGTTCGATATCGACCTTGAGCAGGCGCGGCTCGATGTCCAGGTCGACAAGCAGCGCCTCGCCGTTTCGGGGGGCGGGTCGCTCCAGTGGCAGCCGGCGACATTCGAGCTCGAAAGCCGTTTCCCGGATACGGACCCGCTGGAAACAGTCTATGGACTGCGCACGGTCGTCGATGAGAGCGGATGGCAGAGTCTCGGCTTCGATCTCGCGCCCTATGTTACCGGGCCTGTGGCAATCGAGGCTGCCGGCACCGATTATCGGAACGGAACGAGCGACTATGTCGTCAAGGCAGGGCTCCAGAAGAGCGGCATCCACCTGCAGGCGGTCGGCTGGGAGAAACCCGCCGGCGAACCGGCCTGGCTGGAAGCGACGCTGCGCCAGGCGCCGGAGGGGCCAGTCGAGGTGGTGTCGCTCGCCGCTGCCGGCCCGAATCTCGAAGTCGCAGGCCGCGGTCGTTTCGATGCCGTCAAAGGAACGCTCCTCGAAGGGTCTCTGGACCGGTTGCAGATCGGAGAGCGCACCGACCTCGCAATACTGCGTGCCGCGCCGGCGCCGGACGGCGCATTCTCGATCCAGGCGCAAGGCGCGGCTATCGACCTTTCCCGTTTTCTCGGCGACAGCGGCGATGAAACCGGCGGGGAGGACGGTCTCGGGCGCCTCTCGTTCCAGATCACCACTGCCCGCGCCTGGGTTGGAGGGGATACGCCGCTGCACGACTTCGCCGGACTTTTTTGGCTGGATGACGGAGAGATAACGGAAGCAGCCGGCGATGCGCGCACGGCGAATGATCGCGCCGTTTCGTTTTCATATCGGCCGCAGGCGGACAACGGCCCTGTAAGCGTGGACGCGGAAGACGCCGGGGCGCTGATCGCGGCCCTTGGCTGGTTTGACGACATGCGCGGCGGGGAGCTTCATTTCAGCGCCGAACGCACGGTCGGGGAAGGACGCGGCTATGACGGGCAGTTGAGGGTCGAGCAGTTTCGCATCAAGGATGCGCCGGCGCTGGCCCGCTTCCTGGCGGCGGCATCGCTCACCGGCATCGGAGACGCCCTTTCCAGCGACGCCGGCCTCGGTTTCGAGCGGCTGGAGACGCCGTTGAGACTGCGCGGGCGCCGCGTCGTTATCGGGCCGGGAAGGGTGTTCGGCACGTCTCTTGGCGCGACCTTCCGCGGCGAGTTCGACCGGGACCGGCGGGTCGTCATGCTCGGCGGTATGCTGGTTCCCGTCTATTTCGCCAACCGGGTTCTCGGCTCGATTCCGCTGCTCGGCAATCTGCTGACAGGCGGTGAAGGCGAAGGCCTGTTCGCCGCGAGCTACGAAGTAACAGGTCCGGTTGACGACCCCCGAACAAGCGTCAATCCGCTGACTGTCCTGGCGCCGGGCTTTCTGCGCGGCCTGTTTGGCCCTCTCCTGGGCGCTGACGGGATCGACTGGGACCCGGACCGGGATCCGTCCAGCGACGCCGAGCAATAGCCGGCAGAGCCGAGGGGCCGCCCGCCGTTATGTCCCGACTCTCAGCGTTCGCGTCAGGCCCTTCAGGCAGGCGATGACGCTCGGGGCGACGATCCTGCCGGTGCGCGGGTTCTCCTCGGAGGGCACAACCGCAATCTCAAGCGTGAAGCGGGCCGCGTCGGCCTCGACTTCGATCCTGTGGCAGTTCCGGTCCACGGCGGGGTCCGCCCAGATTTCCAGCTCCGTGCGGTCGGGGCCGATGCCGGCGAGCGAGAGCGCGGCAGAGACATTGATATTGGCGGGGAATCCCCTGGCGCCTTCCCTCGCGCTGCCCTTGAAGACGCATTTGGCTTCCGTCAGACCATCTATCCCAATGGCGTTTTCGACCAGATAGGGGGCGCCGGCAAGACTGTGCGGCGGCTTTCTTGTGACCATTGCAACCCGGTGAATCGTGCCTTCCGCGGCGGCCTTCACGGCGTCGAGGCCAAGCAGCGCGCCCGTCGGCACAACGATCCTTGCCCCGGTCTCTGCAGCGCGATCGACCAGATGCATTCGCGGCAGCAACGCGCCGACGCTCGTCGGCATGAAGATGCGCCCCGCCTCGATAGCCGGCAGGGCAACTTCCTCGAAGACGGCGGCCGGCGCGCATTCCAGAACGATGTCGGAGCAATCCGCGAGACCGGCCAGCGGCAGCACCGGCGCCGGCGCCCGGAAGTCGCCCTGCCGGGCTTGGGCGCGGGCGGCGTCCCGCGCCGACACGGCGGACAGAGACAAGCCTTCGATACCCGCATCAATGGCGGCGGCGACCTTTCTGCCGATCGTGCCGAAGCCGCCGATTCCGACCCGGAGCGTCATGACCCGCCCGCCTTGGCGAGCATCGCGCGGAGCAGCACGTCACAGCCGGCCGCCAGGTGTTCCGGGGCGGCGTATTCCGCCTCATTGTGGCTGATGCCGTCCTTGCACGGCACAAAGATCATGGCCGCGGGGTGTTTCTTGCCGACATTCACGGCGTCATGCCCTGCGCCGCTCATAATCTCGCGCCAGGCGTGTCCGCCGGCGAGGGCGCCCTCGCGCACCGCATCCACGCACTCCGCATCGAAGTGAACCGGAGGCGAGAACCAGGTTTCCGTGATTTCGATCGCGACCGGCAGCTTCGCCGCGGCTTCCCGGAGTTCGCGGTCCATGGCGTCGAGTTCCGCCACCGACGGGTTGCGGAAATCAATGGTGAGGAACACCTCGCCCGGAATGACATTGGGCGAGCCCGGCCGCACCTGCATCACCCCCACGGTCGCGCGTCCGTCCACGCCGCGTCTGCGCCCGATGCCGTCGATAGCCGTCACCAGGCTGGCGGCCCCGACCAACGCGTCCTTCCGGTTAGCGGGCGGAGTCGTGCCGGCATGGCTCTCCGAACCGGTGACCACGGCCTCATACCAGCGCATACCCTGAACGCCGGTAACGACGCCGATGCTCTTGTCCTCGCTTTCGAGAATCGGGCCCTGTTCGATATGGCACTCGAAATAGGCGGCGATCTCGCGCCTGCCGACCGGCGCGGAGCCGGCAAAGCCCAGCCGGTCGAGTTCGCTGCCGGCCGTCACGCCGTCGAAATCGGTTTTCGCGCGGCCTTCCTCCAGCGAGAACACGCCGGCGAAGACGCCGGAGCCCAGCATCGGCGGAGCGAAGCGGGAGCCTTCCTCATTGGTCCAGTTGACGACCTCGATCGGCGCTTCGGTTTCAACGCCGTAATCATTGAGAGTCCGCACCGCCTCCAGCGCCGCCAGGACGCCGAACACGCCGTCGAAACGTCCGCCGGTCGGCTGTGTGTCGAGATGGCTGCCTGCCAGCACGGGCGGCAAGTCGTCGCGCCGGCCGGGACGGCGCGCGAACATGTTGCCCATGGCATCGACCGTGACGGTGCAACCCGCCGCCTCGCACCAGCTGCGGAACAGCGCGCGGCCCTCCGCGTCCAGATCGGTCAGCGCCTGGCGGTTGTTGCCGCCCTTCGCCGTCGCGCCGATCTTGGCCATCTCCATGTGCATCTGCCACAGACGATCCCCGTCGATGCGTATATTGCCTCCAGCCGCCATACGACTCCTCCCGACGCTCCTGCGCTTGCCGCATCGGCCAGTCTAGCGCATCGTCCCGCTCCGCTGAATGGAGACGCTTTCCGATGACTGCTGCGACCGTCAACCCGACCGATCTGCGTATTCCCGATCCGGGCATCCGGGCGCTGTTCCGGATCGAGGCCCGATGGCAGGCATGGCTGGATGTCGAGGCGGCCCTCGCGCGCGCCGAAGCCGATCTCGGCATGATTCCAGGGGCGGCGGCCGAGGAGATCGCCGCCAAGGCCAAGCTCGAATTGATGGACCGCGAGAGCCTCACGGAAGGGTTCCGGCGCACGGCGCATCAACTGGTGCCTCTGGTTTGGGAACTGTCGAAACTCTGCAAAGGCGACGCCGGCAATTATGTGCATTGGGGCGCCACGACCCAGAACATCGTTCAGACGGGGGATCTGCTGCTGCTGCGCCGCGTTCACGCGGTGCTGCTCGGCCAGATCGGCCGGGGGCTGGAGGCCATGGCAGGGCTGGCGGAAACCTGGGCCGATGCCGCCTTGCCCGGCCGCACGCACGGCCAACATGCCGTGCCGACGACATTCGGCGCCAAAGTGGCCGTCTGGATCGACGAAATGGCCCGCCATGCAGAGCGCCTGCGCGGCCTAGAAGAGCGCACATTCGTCGCCATGCTGGGCGGTGCTGCGGGCACTCTCGCGTCGTTCGGAGAACACGGCTTCCAGGTGCAGGAGCGTCTTGCTGCGCATCTGGACCTTGGCTCCATGCCCGTGCCTTCCCGCACGCAGGGCGATCATTTCGGCGAATATGTGGCGCTGCTGGCTTTGCTGGCCGCGACCTCGGCCAAGATCGGGCGCGAGGTCTATACCGGCATGAAGCAGGAATTCGGCGAACTGGAGGAGCCTGTGCCGCGCGGCACCGTCGGGTCCTCCACCATGCCGCAGAAGCGCAATCCGGTCCTAAGCCAGGATATCGTCGCCGCCGCGGCCCAGGTGCGCGCCGCACTTCCGCTGGTGCTGGAAGGGATGCAGACCGAGCACGAAGCGGACCGGGCCACCTCGATGCTGATTCGGCGCGGGCTGGAGCAGGCCTGCGTCAATGCCGGAGACATGCTTTCGCGGCTCGTCGCCGTGCTGGAAGGGCTCGATGTGAAGGCCGGGCGGATGCGGGCCAATCTCGACCTGTCGGACGGCCTTATCATGGCGGAGCCGCTCATGCTGGCGCTCGGCGAGACGCTCGGCCGCCAGGAGGCGCATGACGTGGTCTATGAGTCAGCCCAGGCGGCTGCGCGCGGCGAAGGCAGGTTCCGCGACCTGCTCGCCGCGGACCCGGCGGTCGCCGCCCATCTGGATGCGCCGCGCATCGCGGCGTTGCTCGATCCCGCACGCTATACCGGCGAAGCACCGGCAATGGCGCGCGCCCAGGCGAAGGTCGCCCGCGCGCTCAGCCTCGAACTGCGGAGGTAAAGGCCCGCCAGCGCTCGGCGGGGTCGCTGTCGGGAATCGGCTGATAGGGCGCGACCCGCGCAACGAGTCCATCGTAACGGCTGCGCAGCTTTTCCCCGATTTCATTCGGCTTGCCGATAATGGCTGCCTCCTCCACCAGGCTATCGGGAACAAGGGCCGCCATTTCGTCGAAAGCACCCTGGCGCACCAGGCCGCTCAGCGTTTTGCCAAGGTCGGCAAGGCCGTGATGCTCCAGCACACGCCGGTAGTTGGGCGTCGAGCCGTAGAACGAAATATCACGCCGGACCTGTTCAAAGGCGGCGTCCATCTCGGCTTGACTATCCCCCGTGACCAGCCAGACCATGGTCTGAAGATCGAGGTCTGCGGCGGTCTTGCCGCGCGTCCTCGCCCCTTCGTCGATGGCGGGTTTCACGACCTCGTTGAGATATGAAACCGAGTGCATGGGATGGATATGGAAGCCGTCCGCAGCCTCGCCGGCCGCCCGGCACATGCGCGGATTGACGCCCGCCAGGTAGATCGGGATATGCGGATGGTCGATGGGCCCGGGGTTGAAGAACGGGTTCATCAACCGGAAACGGTAGAACGGGCCTTCATATTGCGGTCGGGCGTCGGTCTGGAAGGTGTTGAAAATCGCACGCAGGCAGTGGATGTAATCGGTGACGCGGGCCGCCGGCCGGTCGAAGGGCATGGAAAAGCGCCGCTCGACATGGGCGCGCACCTGTGTGCCGAGCCCGAGATGCAGCCGCCCCCGGGATGCGCGCTGGATATCCCACGCCGTGCCGGCCATCGAAAACGGACTTCGCGCAAACGCCACGGCGATGTTGGTGCCGAGGTCGAGTTTCTCCGTCGCGGTAGCGGCGACGGCGAGCGGCAGGAACGGATCCTGGGCCGCCTCGAATGTCCAGGCGGCGTCAAAACCGAGGTCCTCGAGACGCCGCGCCTGCGCCGGAACCTGGGTCAGGTCAAATCCGCGCAATTGCGCGTCAATCTTGAGGGCCATGAAAGGCCTCCCTGGTTTTGCGGGTATGTGAAGATCGGCCGCAGGTCCGTTTCCGGACTTTCGGGCCCATGATTGGCCAAGACGGCGCAACGGACAAGCCTGCAGCGCCTCCAGCGCAGGATGCAGTTCTGCGTCGAAGGACAATGAATGACGACAGAAAGACGGGATCGGGCGCGCAGATGTCGCAGGGGGCCGGCGGCAAATCGCGGATGCGATAGAATGACGGCGCCCTCGGCAGGGAAGGAAAGCGGTTATGGCCGGTCTGTGGTATGAGGAATTCGAAGTCGGGATGGAGTGGAAACACCCGATTACCCGCACGGTCACCGAGATGGACAATATCCTGTTCACGACGTTGACCCACAACCCGCAGCCGCTGCATCTGGACGAGGAGTTCTCCAAGGAGAATTCACAGTTCGGTCAAAGGCTTGTCAACTCGATCTTCACACTCGGACTGATGATTGGCGTGTCGGTGGAGGAAACCACGCTCGGCACCACTGTCGGCAATCTCGGCATGACCGATGTGGTATTCCGGAGCCCGGTGTTCCACGGCGACACGATTACCTCCTACACGAAAATTCTGGACAAGCGGGAGAGCCGGTCGCGGCCGGAGGTCGGCATCGTGACCTTTGAGCATTGGGCGATAAACCAGCGCGGGCAGGAAGTCGGGCGCTGCAAGCGCCAGGGCATGATGAAGAAGCGCCCCTCATGACCGCGCCCCTCAGATGCTTCCTGTTCGTGCCGGGCGACAGCGCGCGAAAATTCGAGAAAGCCCGCGGAATCGCGGCCGACGCATTGATTCTCGATCTTGAGGACTCAGTCGCGCAGGCCAATCTGCCGACGGCCCGGCAAATGGTCCGGGAGCGGCTCGAGGCTTCCAGGGACGAACGCGGCCAGCAGCTCTGGGTGCGGATCAACCCGCTCGATACAGCGCTCGCCCTGCCGGACCTCGCTGCGGTCATGGCCGGGGCGCCGGACGGAATCGTCTTGCCGAAGACCTTTTCCGCCGCCGAGGCGGTCCGGCTCGACCATTACCTTTCAGCCCTGGAGACGCGGGAGGGGGTCGCGCCGGGAACGACGCAGATTCTGGTGGTCGCAACCGAAACGGCGCGTTCGCTGTTCACGATGGACAGCTTTATCGGCGCCAGCCCGCGCATCTACGGCATGACCTGGGGCGCAGAGGATCTGTCGGCCGCACTCGGCGCCTCGACCAACCGCGCGCCGAACGGGAACTATGAAGACGTGTATCGCCTGGCGCGCTCGCTGTGCCTGGCGGCATGCAAGGCGGCCGGAACGGAACCTGTCGATTCGGTATATCCCGACTTCCGCGATATTGACGGCCTGCACCGCGAGGCGCTTCAGGGAAGGAAGACCGGCTTCACGGGGAAGGTCGCGATCCATCCGGCGCAGGTGGAAGCGATAAACAGCGCCTATGCGCCCGCGGAAGAAGAAATCGCCCATGCCCGGCGCGTCGTCGCGGCCATGGAGAATGCCGGCGGCGCCGGCACTGTGGGCCTGGACGGCAAGATGCTGGATATGCCCCATCTCAAGGCCGCCCGCCATATCCTGGCGCTGGCCGAACGGGCAGGGGCGGTCTAGCAGCAGCCCCGGGAACGACAGGGGAAAGGCGGCCGTCTGCTACAGGGCCGCCGGCTCCTTGCGTTTGGCCTTGGCCGGAAGCGGATCCGGGAAGGTGAAGGCAAGGCCGTCTTCGCCGACATCCACCCTCACCGAGCCGCCCTTTGCCAAACGGCCGAACAGCAACTCCTCCGCCAGCGGCTTCTTGATATGCTCCTGGATCACGCGGGCGAGCGGGCGGGCGCCGTATTCCGGGCTGTAGCCCTTGTCCGCCAGCCAGGCGCGGGCCGCGTCGGTCAGCAGAATCTCGACCTGGCGGTCGTCAAGCTGGCCCTCGAGTTCGACAACGAATTTGTCCACCACCCGATGCACAACCTCGACCGGTAGGTTGCCGAAGGAAATGACGGCATCCAGCCTGTTGCGGAATTCCGGTGTGAACAGCTTGTCGATGGCTTCCTTGTCGTCGCCCTCGCGCATACCGCGCCCGAAGCCGATCGCCGCCTTGGCAAGGTCCGCCGCGCCGGCATTGGTCGTCATGATCAGTATGACATTGCGGAAATCGACCTTTTTGCCGCTGTGGTCGGTCAGCTTGCCGTAATCCATGATCTGGAGCAGCACATTGAAGACATCCGGATGCGCCTTCTCGATCTCGTCGAGCAGCAGCACCACATGCGGATTCTTGTCCACCGCATCCGTCAGCAGCCCGCCCTGGTCGAAGCCGACATAGCCGGGCGGCGCGCCGATCAGCCGCGAGACGCTGTGGCGCTCCATGTATTCCGACATGTCGAAGCGCACCAGTTCGACCCCGAGGCACCGCGCGAGCTGACGGGCGGCCTCGGTCTTTCCGACCCCTGTGGGGCCTGAAAACAGGTAGCTGCCGATCGGCTTCTCAGGCTCCCGCAGCCCGGCCCGCGCGAGCTTCACGGCGCTTGCCAGCGCCTCGATGGCCCGATCCTGGCCGAACACCACCGTCTTCAGGTCGCGTTCGAGCGTTTGCAGGGCCTCTCGGTCGTCCCGGCTCACATTCTTCGGCGGAATGCGGGCAATCTTGGCCACAATGCCTTCGATATCGCGCACCCCGACGGTTTTCTTGCGCCGGCTCGGCGGCAGCAGCAGCTGGGCGGCGCCGACCTCGTCGATCACGTCGATGGCCTTGTCCGGCAGCTTGCGGTCGTTGATATACCGCGCCGACAGGCTGACCGCCGTCCGGATGGCCTCCGCCGTGTAGCGCACGCCGTGATGCTCTTCGTAATAGGGTTTCAGCCCCATCATGATCTTGACGGCGTCCGGAACCGACGGCTCGTTGACGTCGATCTTCTGGAAACGCCGGACCAGCGCGCGGTCCTTCTCGAAATAGTTGCGGTATTCCTTGTAGGTGGTCGAACCGATGCAGCGCAGCGTGCCGCTTGCAAGCGCCGGCTTCAGGATGTTCGACGCATCCATGGAGCCTCCGCTGGTGGCGCCGGCGCCGATCACCGTGTGGATCTCGTCGATGAACAGGATCGCGCCGTCAACCGCCTCGAGTTCGGCCAGAACCTGCTTCAACCGCTCTTCAAAATCGCCCCGGTAACGGGTTCCGGCCAGCAGCGAACCCATATCGAGCGCAAATATGGTCGCGTCCGCCAGCACATCCGGCACGCTGCGTTCGACGATCTTGCGGGCGAGGCCTTCGGCGATCGCCGTTTTGCCGACGCCCGGGTCACCGACATAAAGGGGGTTGTTCTTGGTGCGCCGGCACAGGATCTGGATGGTTCGTTCGACTTCCAGCTCGCGCCCGATCAATGGGTCGATCTTGCCGGCGTCCGCCTTGCCGTTGAGGTCGATGCAATAGGCCTGCAGCGCCTCATTGGCCTTCCGCCCGGTCTCTTCCTTGCCCTCGGACTCCCGCGGCTCATCGGCGCCCCGCACATGCCGGGTTTCGGATTGTCCGTGGCTCTTGGCGATACCGTGGCTGATGTAATTGACGGCGTCGAGGCGCGTCATTTCCTGTCCCTGCAGGAAGAAGACCGCATGGCTCTCCCGCTCGGAAAAGATCGCAACCAGAACATTGGCGCCGGTCACCTCTTCGCGTCCGGACGACTGCACATGGATCGCGGCGCGCTGCAGCACGCGCTGAAAGCCGGCCGTCGGCTTGGGGTCGCTGCTCCTCTCCACGATCAGATTGTCGAGCTCATCATCGAGATAGCCCGAAACGGCCGCCTTCAGATTATCGACATCCACCGAGCAGGCGCGCAACACCGCCACGCAGTCCCGGTCTTCCGTAAGCGCAAGAAGCAGATGCTCCAGCGTGGCGTATTCGTGACTGCGTTCCTTCGCGTAGGAGAGCGCGCGATGCAGCGTCTGTTCCAGGGTGTGCGACAACATCGAGCGCCTACTCCTTTTCAAGCGTCAGCTGCAGCGGGTGTTCGTGCCGCCGCGCAAAATCCACCACCTGGGTCACCTTGGTTTCAGCGACCTCATAGGTATAGACCCCGCATACACCGATCCCGCGTTGATGGACCATCAACATGATATTCGTCGCTTCCTCGCGGCTCTTGTGAAAGAAGGCCTGCAGGATATGAACAACGAATTCCATCGGCGTGTAGTCATCATTGAGCATGATAACCTTATACATCGAAGGTTTTTTCGTTACCGGCTTGGCCTTGACAAGCGTGCCTGTCGCAGGGCCGCTGTCCTGGCCGCGCCGTTCGTCGCTCATCCATCCTCTCCCGAACGAAACCACTGCCAAGACACTAGCACAGTCAGTATTCAAGTAGGAGAGTCCCGGCGGCCGTTCAAGAGCAGCGGCGGCCTTGCGCAGGAAAGCAAAATATGGCATTGCGGCTGAGGCGATTTGACTATAGGATGGTAGATTCTATGAGAGCGATTTTGGCTATCCTGTTGCTGGCGCTTGCCGTTCTCGGGGTCCATCCCGCGTCGGCGGCGCGCTACGCCGCGGTCGTTATCGACGCCGACAGCGGTGCTGTGCTCCACGGGGAACGCTCCACGGCGCGCCGCTATCCGGCATCGCTGACCAAGATGATGACTCTCTATCTCATCTTCGAGCGGCTGCGGAACGGCAAATTCACACTTTCGACGCGGATGAAGGTTCCGCACCGCGCAACGCTTCAGCCGGCTTCCCGCCTCGGCCTCAAGAAAGGCTCCAAAATCAGTGTGGGAGACGCGGTGCAGGCGCTGGTCGTCAAGTCGGCCAATGATGTCGCGACGACCGTCGCCTATCATATCTCGGGCAGCGAGCGGAAATTCGCCCGCGTGATGAACCGCAAGGCCCGGCAGCTCGGGATGAACCATACGTCGTTCCGCAACGCATCGGGGCTCTGGCATTCGCAGCAATGGACCACGGCGCGCGACATGGCGCGCCTCGCACGCGCCCTGATGGATAATTTTCCACAATATTACAAATACTTCTCCCAGAAGAGCTTCAAGTTCAAGGGCCGCACCTACCGGTCGCACAACCGCCTGCTGCGCAGCTATTCCGGGGCTGACGGCCTGAAGACAGGCTATATCTCCAAATCCGGCTTTAACCTGGCCTTCTCTGCGCGCCGCCACGGCCGGCGGCTCATCACCGTCGTCATGGGAGGGCGCACGGCCCAGCGGCGCAACCGCCAGGTCGCCCGGCTGACAGACCGGGTTTTCGCCAGATTGAAGCCGCGCTCGGTGCCGGTCGATGACGGGCGCCTTTGGGCTGTGCAGGTTGGCGCGGTGGGCGACAAGGCCGCCGCGCGCCGCATGGCCCGCAAGGCGGCGCAGATAGCCGGGCTGCCGGACGGCGGCGCCTGGGGCGCCTGGCCCAAGACGCGCCGCAAGGGGGGGATGCTCTATCTCGCCCGTCTGGTGGGTTACGAAAAGGCCGCCGCCGCCCGGGCCTGCAGCAAGCTGAAGCGGCGCAAGACCGATTGCTTTGTCCTCCGCCACAAGGCGCCGCCGCCGCCGCTGCCGGTGCCCGCGCCGACGGCAGTGGCTGCCGCCCCGGTGCCGCAGAAGGCGCCGCCTTCGGCAAAGGAGAAATTACCGGCCATGGCGGCCTTGCCGAAACTGCCGCCGACTCTTGCTGCAGCCGGCAAGGGAGAAGGCGGCGGCTACGCCGTACAGGTCGGCGTGTATTCGAGCCAGAAGACCGCGCGCAAACGCGCCCAGTCCGCCGTTCAGTTGCTGCGGTCGGTGCCCGATGGCGTCTATGCCGGCGCCTGGCCGAGGACGGCGTCGAGCGGCCGCAAACTCTATCGGGCGCGGCTCATCGGCTTCGAGGAGTCCGCCGCCAGGCGCGCATGCGACCGCCTCAAGCGGAAGAAGCAGGAATGCCTGGTCCTGCTGCATCGTTCGGGGCGCAGAGCCCGCACGTGAGAGGCCCCGGCAGGGCAAACGCCGGACTAAGGAGGGTGTTGCAGGGGCCGGCAAGCCCGCCGGCTGCGGTCGGGGCCGCAATTCGCGCGGTTGAGGCTCATGCCGTCGTCAAGACGTCCCCTTGCGGCGCCGGCGAGATGGTCTGGCGGGTTTTCGGCGAGCCGGGGGCGCCGCCGCTCATGCTGATGCACGGCGGATACGGGTCCTGGTGGCACTGGTTCCGCAATGTCCGCTCACTGGCGCGCGACCGCCGGGTCTATGTGTGCGACACGCCCGGCCTCGGGGAGTCGGCGCCGCCGCCGGACCGGCGGGATATGGATTCCATCGGATGCATTGTCGCCGACGGGCTGCGATGCGTTCTCGAAGAGCGGGACCAGCGCGTGGATCTGGTCGGGTTTTCCTTTGGCGGCATTGTCGGCGGCCATGCGGCCCCCTACCTGCAGGACGTGCTGCGCAGCTTCACCATGGTCGGGGTGGGCGCGATGGGGCTGCGCCGTGCGCGGGGGCCTGCGCTGGAGCGGTTTCGCCGCGACATGACCCCGGCCCAGCTCAGGAGCCTGGCCCGCCGCAACCTGGAAATCCTGATGCTCGCAGACCCGCGCGCTGTCGATGACTTTGCCATCCATATGCAGGTCGTCAACACCATGCGCGCGGTCACCAAGAGCCGCTGGGTCAGCGCGACGCCCGTTCTGCGGGACCGTCTGCCGCAGAGCCGCGCGCCGCTGGGCGCCATCTGGGGCGAATGGGACTGGACGGCCTGGCCCTATTTCCGCGAACGCATCGCCGCTATCCGCAGCATACAGCCGGAGGCCCGCATCGCCTTCGTGCCGCGCGCCGGGCATTGGGCCATGTATGAACAGCCGGACGCCTTCGAGCACGCTCTGCGGAGCGTCCTGCCCGACCGGCATTGACGCGGCTTTCGGGAGAGTCTGGAGCGGGAGACGAGATTCGAACTCGCGACCCTCACGATGGCAACGTGATGCTCTACCTCTGAGCTACTCCCGCATCCGAACCGGCAACATAGGGAAAGTCCGGCTGGGTGCAAGCGCAAAATCGGGTCGTGTCTCAGTTTCACATTGCCGTTTGACCGGCGGTATGGGACAATTCCTCCATTACCGCGCCGGTGCATGTTGCTCCGCCGTCGATATGCCCGGGAATGCGAGGGGGAGCTTGCTCCATGTATGATCTCGCGGGTGTCACCAGAGGCGATCAGTATCGGGCGCTCGGGCTGAGCACCTTTTCGTTCACCGTGTGCTTCGCCGTCTGGACGATTTTCTCCATCATCGGCGTCAGGATCAAACAGGATCTGGGGCTGTCGGAGACCGAGTTCGGCATCCTGGTCGCCACGCCCGTGCTGACCGGGTCGGTCAGCCGCATATTCCTCGGCGTCTGGACCGAACAATATGGCGGCCGCCTGGTCTTCACGCTCCAGATGCTGGCGACCGCGGTGGCCTGCTGGCTGTTGTCGGAGGTGCGGACCTACGAGGTTTTCCTGATCGCCGCCCTCGGCGTCGGGCTGGCCGGCGGGTCGTTCATCGTCGGCGTCGCCTACACCTCGCAATGGTTCGAAAAGGAACGCCAGGGCACGGCGCTCGGCATTTTCGGCGTCGGCAATGTCGGCGCGGCGGTGACCAATTTCGGCGCGCCCTTCCTGGTGCTGGCCTTCGGCTGGGAGCAGACCGCGCAGATCTATGCGGTGTTGCTGGCGTTGACCGCTGTCGGCTTCTTCCTGCTGGCCAGGCCGGACCCCGCAGAGGTGGCGCGCAAGCGCGAGGGCCGCAAGCCGGTTTCCGCCAGGGAGCAGCTCGCGCCGCTGAAGAACCTGCAGGTCTGGCGCTTCGCCACCTATTATTTCTTCGTGTTCGGCGGCTTTGTCGCGCTCGCCTCCTATCTGCCGCGGTTCTATGTCGGCGCCTATGACCTACCGCTGGCGACCGCCGGCATGTTGGCGGCGGCCTATTCCATGCCCGGGTCCGTCTTTCGCGCGCTTGGCGGCTGGATGTCCGACAGGTGGGGCGCACGCTTCGTCATGTATCTGACGTTCATCGTGTCGCTGGCGTGCCTGTTCGTGATGAGTTACCCGCGCACCCATTACACCGTTCAGGGTATCGACGGCCCGATCGAGTTCACCTTTGGCGTCGGGCTGACGGCCTTCGTCTGTCTGAGTGTGGTGCTGGGCTTCGTGATGTCGCTGGGCAAGGCTGCGGTCTACAAGCATATCCCGGTCTATTACCCGCACCATGTCGGCTCGGTCGGCGGACTGGTCGGCATGATCGGCGGGCTGGGCGGTTTCGTCCTGCCGATTACCTTCGGGATGCTGAACGACTGGTTCGGCGTCTGGACCAGCTCATTCATGCTCCTGTTCGTCATCGTGCTGGTCAGCACGGTCTGGATGCATGTGGCGATCCGCCTGATGGAGCGCCGCCGTCACCCCGCGCTGGTCGAGGAGCGCTATCTCAGCGACGTGCCGGACATGCCGCAACCGCCGCCAGACCGATAGACGCCGCGCGCCGGCGGATATGCGCGGTCCTGCTTGAGGAAGGGGAACGGGATGGCCAAGAACCTGACGACCTGGAACCCCGAAGACGATGCGTTCTGGCGCACCGAGGGCAGGCGCATCGCCACCCGCAACCTCTGGATATCGATTCCCTGCCTGCTGGTCGGGTTCGCGGTGTGGCTGTATTGGGGGATCATCACCGTGCAGATGGTCAACCTGAAATTCCCCTTCTCACAGGAGGAATTGTTCACGCTCGCCGCGATTGCGGGGTTGAGCGGCGCCACGCTGCGGATCCCGTCATCCTTCTTCATCCGCATCGCCGGCGGCCGCAACACGATCTTCCTGACGACGGCGCTGTTGATCCTTCCCGCAGCCGGGACCGGGATGCTGCTCCAGAACCCGGATACGCCGTTGTGGCAGTTCCAGGCCATGGCGCTGCTCTCCGGCTTCGGCGGCGGCAATTTCGCCTCCTCAATGTCGAACATCTCCTTCTTCTATCCCAAGAACGTGCAGGGCTATTCGCTCGGCATGAATGCCGGGCTGGGCAATTTCGGCGTCACCACGATGCAGATCCTGGTTCCGCTGGTGATGACGGCGGGGATTTTCGGAGGCTCGGCGCTGGTTCTCGCCAACGGCTCGGGCACGCTGATCGGCAAGATTCCGGCCGGGACCGAAACCTATATTCACAATGCCGGCTATATCTGGGTCGCCGTTCTCGTCCCGCTGGTGATCGCGGCCTGGTTCGGGATGAACAACATTACCGCAGACCATGTCACGCCCGGCCTGTCCTCGACCCCGGCCGCCTTTGGCAAGATTCTGGGGATGCTGGCGATCGGGCTGGTGACGGCGGCGGCCGGGCTGTGGCTGCTGCTGCCGGCCTCGGCCGGCGGTTCCGGGCTGGAGTTGAGCAAATGGCTCGTCCTTCCGCTGGTCATCGCCGCGACCGTGTTTGCCCTGCGGCTGATCCCCGGCACCGTCCGCCGAAGCCTCGACAGCCAATATGCGATATTCCGGAACAAGCACACCTGGGCCATGACGGTCATCTACACGATGACCTTCGGCTCCTTCATCGGCTTTGCTGCGGCCTTTGGCCTGGCGATCAAGGTGGTGTTCGGCTTCCAGCATATCGAGGTGGACGGGGTGCTGACCCACACGACGCAGAACCCGAACGGGCCGAGCGCGCTGATGTATGCCTGGACAGGCCCGTTCATCGGCGCGCTGATCCGCCCTGTCGGCGGCATGATTTCAGACCGTTTCGGCGGAGCCCTGGTCACGCAGGTGGTGTCCGTCATCATGGTGGCCTGCGCCCTGGGTGTGGCGTATTTCCTGTCGCTGGCCTATGCCTCGCCGACGCCGGAAGACTATTTCCTGCCGTTCCTGATCCTGTTCCTGATCCTGTTCGCGGCAACCGGAATCGGCAACGGATCGACCTTCCGCACCATCGCTGTCGTCTTCGACAAGGTGCAGGCCGGCCCGGTTCTGGGCTGGACCTCGGCGGTGGCGGCCTATGGCGCGTTCATCATCCCGAAGGTGCTCGGCGAGCAGATCAAGGCGACCACGCCGGAATACGCGCTATACGGCTTCGCCGCCTTCTACACGCTCTGCATCGGCATCAATTGGTGGTTCTATCTGCGCAAGAACGCCTATGTGAAGAACCCGTGAGGAGACGGAACCCATGAGCCACTTCCTGGACCGGCTGACCTTCTTCAGGAAAACCGTGGACAGCTTTTCCGACGGGCACGGCATCGTCACCAGCGAGGACCGCGACTGGGAGGACGCCTACAGGGCGCGCTGGCAGCACGACAAGATTGTGCGGTCTACCCACGGCGTGAACTGCACCGGTTCGTGCAGTTGGAAGATCTATGTCAAGGGCGGGATCATCACCTGGGAAACGCAGCAGACCGATTATCCGCGGACCCGCCCGGACCTGCCCAATCACGAGCCGCGCGGCTGTTCGCGGGGCGCCAGCTATTCCTGGTACATCTACAGCGCCAACCGGCTGAAATATCCGCTGGTGCGCAGCCGGCTGGTCCGGCGCTGGCGCGAGGCGCGCAAGTCCTTGGCGCCGGTCGCCGCCTGGGCGTCGATCGTGGAGGATCCGGCCGGGCGCCGCGACTATCAGCGGGTGCGGGGGCTGGGCGGTTTCGTCCGCTCCGACTGGGACGAGGTCAATGAAATCATCGCGGCGGCCAATGTCTATACGATCAAGACCCACGGGCCGGACCGCATCATCGGCTTTTCGCCGATTCCGGCCATGTCGATGGTCTCCTATGCGGCGGGCTCGCGCTATCTGTCCCTGATCGGCGGCGTGTGCATGAGCTTCTACGACTGGTATTGCGACCTGCCGCCGTCCAGTCCACAGACCTGGGGCGAGCAGACCGACGTGCCGGAAAGCGCTGACTGGTACAACTCGACCTTCCTGATGATGTGGGGTTCGAACGTGCCGCAGACGCGCACGCCTGACGCCCATTTCATGACCGAGGTCCGCTACAAGGGCGCGACCACGGTGACGGTCACGCCCGATTACAGCGAGGCGTCGAAATTCGCCGATATCTGGCTCAACCCCAAGCAGGGCACCGACGCCGCGCTGGCGCTGGCGATGGGCCATGTGATCCTCAAGGAGTGGCATCTCGCCGGCAGGAGCGCGTATTTTGAGGAATATTGCCGCCGCTATACCGATATGCCGTTTCTGGTGGCCTTGCGGAAGACCGGCGCCGGCTATGCGGCGGACCGGATGCTGCGCGCCGCAGACCTGCCGGATGCCCTGGGGCAATCCAACAACCCGGAATGGAAGACGGTGGCGGTGGACGAGGCGCGGGGCGGCGCCCTGGTCTGCCCGGTCGGCTCGATCGGCTTCCGCTGGGGCGAGTCGGGCAAGTGGAATATCGAGGAACGCGACGGCGGGGACGGTGAAGCCACACGGCTGCGGCTGAGCCTGATCGACAGCCGCGACGCCGTCGTTTCGGTCGGTTTCCCCTATTTCGGCAATACCAGCCATGACCATTTCGCCGGCACGGAGCATGACGACGTGCTGTGGCGCAATGTGCCGGCGATGAAGGTCGAGACCCGGAACGGCGAAGCGCTTGTCGCCACGGTCTATGACCTGTTCGTGGCGAATTACGGGCTCGACCGCGGTCTGGGCGGCCCGAATGTGGCCGCCGGCTTCGATGACGATGTGCCCTATACGCCTGCCTGGCAGGAGCGCATCACCGGGGTCGCGCCCGACAAGGTGATCGCGGTGGCCCGGCAGTTCGCGGAAAACGCGCACAAGACCGAGGGCCGCTCGATGGTCATCGTCGGCGCCGCCCTCAATCACTGGTATCACATGGACATGATCTACCGCGGCATCATCAACATGCTGGTGATGTGCGGTTGTGTCGGCAAGTCGGGCGGCGGCTGGTCGCATTATGTCGGGCAGGAAAAGCTCAGGCCGCAGACCGGCTGGCTGCCGCTCGCCTTCGCGCTCGACTGGAACCGCCCGCCGCGGCACATGAACAGCACCTCCTTCTGGTACAGCCATACAGACCAATGGCGCTACGAAAAGCTGGCGGTGGGCGAAATCATCTCGCCGCTTGCGCCCGAGGGCGAGTGGGAGGCATTGAGCCTCATCGACTTCAACGTCCGTTCGGAGCGTATGGGCTGGCTGCCCTCCGCCCCCCAACTGGCGGCGAACCCGCTGGAGGTGGCCCGGAATGCGGAAGGCGGCGATCCGGTCAAGAGCGCGGTGGCTGCGCTCAAGGACGGCACGCTGCGCATGTCTTGCGAGGACCCCGACGATCCGAGCAACTGGCCGCGCAACCTGTTCGTCTGGCGCTCCAATCTGCTGGGCTCGAGCGGCAAGGGCCACGAGTATTTCCTGAAGCATCTGCTCGGCACCCAGCACGGCGTCCAGGGCAAGGATCTGGGCGAGGCCGGCGGCAGCAAGCCGGTCGAGGTCGCGTGGCATGAGACCGCGCCCGAAGGCAAGCTCGACCTGCTGGTCACGCTCGATTTCCGCATGTCAACCACCTGCCTCTACTCCGACATCGTGCTGCCGACCGCGACCTGGTACGAGAAAAACGATCTCAACACCTCGGACATGCACCCGTTCATCCACCCGTTGTCGGCTGCGGTTGATCCGGTGTGGGAAACCCGCAGCGACTGGGAGATCTTCAAGGGCATCGCAAGGAAGTTCTCCGAGGTCGCGGAAGGCGTCCTCGGCGTGGAGCGGGACCTTGTGCTGGTGCCGACCCTGCACGACACGCCGATGGAGCTGGCGCAGCCGGCGGATGTGAAGGACTGGAAGAAGGGCGAATGCCTGCCGGTTCCGGGCAAGACCATGCCGAACATCGTGGCGGTCGAGCGCGACTACCCGAACACCTACAGGAAGTTCACCGCGCTGGGCCCGCTGATGACCAGGGCCGGCAATGGCGGCAAGGGCATTGCCTGGAACACCGACGACGAGGTTGCGTTCCTCAGGCGGTTGAACGGGGAAGTGCGCGAGGAGGGCGTCTCGAAGGGCCTGGCGAAGATCGAGACCGATATCGACGCGACGGAGGTTGTCCTCGCGCTGGCGCCTGAAACCAACGGCCATGTCGCGGTCAAGGCCTGGGCCGCGCTCGGCAAGGCCACCGGGCGGGCGCATGAGCATCTGGCTGCGGCGCGCGAAGAGGACAAGCTGCGCTTCCACGACTTGCAGGCCCAGCCCCGCAAGATCATCTCCTCGCCCACCTGGTCCGGCGTCGAGGCGGAGCATGTCACCTACACCGCCGGCTACACCAATGTGCATGAGCTGATTCCCTGGCGCACGCTCTCGGGCCGCCAGCAGCTCTATCAGGACCATCTGTGGATGCGCGCCTTCGGCGAGCAGCTATGCGTTTACAAGCCGCCGGTCGATACCAAGACGATCGACCCGTTGATCCGCGACAAGGACAATGGCAGCCCGCAGGTGGTGCTGAACTTCATCACGCCGCATCAGAAATGGGGCATCCACAGCACCTATACAGACAATCTGCTGATGCTGACCCTGTCGCGCGGCGGGCCGATCGTCTGGCTCAGCGAAATCGACGCCCGCAAGGCGGGCATTGAGGATAATGACTGGATCGAGGCCTACAACGCCAATGGGGCGCTGGTCGCGCGCGCCGTGGTCAGCCAGCGGGTGCCGGAGGGCATGACGCTGATGTATCACGCCCAGGAGAAGATCGTGAACATGCCGGGCAGCGAAGTGACCGGCGGGCGCGGCGGCATCCACAACTCCGTAACCCGGGCGACGGTCAAGCCGACTCACATGATCGGCGGTTACGCGCAGCAATCCTACGGCTTCAACTATTACGGCACAGTCGGCTCGAACCGGGACGAATTCGTGATCGTCCGCAAGATGCGGGCGGTCGATTGGATGGAAGGCCCCTATCAGAGTCCCGCAATGGAGGCGGCGCAATGAAGATTCGCGCGCAAATCGGCAAGGTCCTGAACCTCGACAAGTGCATCGGCTGCCACACCTGCTCGGTGACCTGCAAGAATGTCTGGACCAGCCGCGAGGGCATGGAATATGCCTGGTTCAACAATGTCGAGACCAAGCCGGGCGTCGGCTATCCCAGGCAGTGGGAGAACCAGGACGTCTGGAACGGCGGCTGGGTGCGCAAGAAGAACGGACGCATCGCGCCGAAGATGGGCGGCAAGCTGCGCATCCTGGCGAAGATCTTCGCCAATCCGGACATGCCGCAGATCGACGACTATTACGAACCCTTCACCTTTGACTACGAGCATCTGCACAACGCGCCGGAATCTCAAACCCCGCCGACGGCGCGCCCGCGTTCGCTGATAAGCGGCGAGCGTATGGACAAGATCGAGTGGGGGCCGAATTGGGAGGAAATCCTCGGCGGGGAGTTCGCCAAGCGCAGCAAGGACGTGAATTTCGAGGCGATCGAAAAGGACATTTACGGCCAGTTCGAAAACACTTTCATGATGTATCTGCCGCGGCTGTGCGAGCATTGCTTGAACCCGAACTGCGTCGCGGCCTGCCCGTCCGGGGCGATCTACAAGCGGGAGGAGGACGGCATCGTCCTCATCGACCAGGACAAATGCCGCGGCTGGCGCATGTGCGTCTCCGCCTGTCCCTACAAGAAGATCTATTTCAACTGGCGCTCGGGCAAATCGGAGAAGTGCATCTTCTGCTATCCTCGCATCGAGGCGGGGCAGCCGACCGTCTGTTCGGAGACCTGCGTCGGACGCATCCGCTATCTCGGCGTGTTGCTGTATGACGCCGACCGGATCGAGGAAGCGGCGTCGGCGGAACACCCCGAAGATCTGTATCAGGCGCAGCTCGACATCTTTCTCGACCCCCATGACCCGGCGGTGGCCCGCCAGGCGTTGAAGGACGGCGTGCCGCAGGCGTGGATCGACGCGGCCCGGCGCTCTCCCGTCTGGCGCATGGCGATGGACTGGAAGGTCGCTTTCCCGCTGCATCCGGAATACCGCACGCTGCCGATGGTGTGGTATGTGCCGCCGCTGTCGCCGATCCAGTCGGCGGCCGAGACGGGCGCGCTCGGCTCCCGCGGGCTTATCCCGGATGTCTCGCAACTGCGCATCCCGCTCAAATATCTCGCCAACATGCTGACCGCCGGCGACGAGGCGCCGGTCAAGCTGGCTCTGGAGCGGATGCTGGCGATGCGGGCCTATATGCGCGCCAGGCATGTCGATAACCGCCGCGAATTGGGCGTGCTGGAGCAGGTCGGGCTGAGCGAGGCCGCTATCGAGGACATGTACCAGACCATGGCGATCGCGAATTACGAGGACCGGTTCGTGATCCCGACCACCCACCGCGAATATGCGGAGGAAGCGTTCGACCTGCGCGGCGAGTGCGGCTTCAGCTTCGGGGACGGCTGCAGCGGTGGCAGCGGCAAGCTCGACCTGTTCAGCCACACTGTGCGGGTCGGCCCCAGCGCGGGCGGGCGCTCCGGCCGGGCGGAGGCGGGACGATGATGGTGTACAGGGCCCTGGCCGCGCTGCTGCAATACCCCACCGCCGAACTCGCCGAGGCGGCGGGCGACATCGGCGCGCTGGTCCGGAATGAGGCAAGGGCGCCTCGCCGCGCCGGGATCGACCGGCTGACGGCGCGGCTCGCCCTTGGCGATTTGTTGACCGCGCAGGAGGTCTATGTCGGCCTGTTCGACCGCTCTCGCAGCCTGTCGCTGCATTTGTTCGAGCATATCCACGGCGAGTCCCGCGACCGCGGCCAGGCCATGGTCAATCTGGCGGCGCATTACGAGTCGCATGGCTACAGCATCGACACCAATGAATTGCCGGATTACCTGCCGCTGTTCCTGGAGTTCCTGTCGCTGATCGAGCCCGGGGAGGCGGCGGAGCTGCTGTCCGAGGTGGCGCATATCCTCGCCGCGATCCGCGTCCGTCTGGAGCGGCGCGGCAGCGACTATGCCGCCGTTTTCCAGGCGCTTGAGGCGCTGGCCGCGAGGCGCCCCGACGGCGCCGCGGTGGCGGCGCTGCTGAAGCAGGACAAGCCGCCGGAAGAGGAAGCCGCGGCGATCGACGAGGAATGGGAAGAGGCGCCGGCCTTCTCCGGCGCGGCGGACGGCGCCTGCCCGGCGGCGCGGGACACCCTCAACCGTATGGCGGAGCTGGCGGCTGCCGCCCGCCCGCCCGGCCAGCATGGAGCATGACCATGGCGGACTGGTTCCACATCCTCATCTTCGGCTACTACCCCTATTTCGCGGCCACGGTATTTCTGGCGGGCAGCCTGATCCGCTTCGACCGCGAGCAATACACCTGGCGGAGCGGATCGAGCCAATTGCTGCGGCGCCGGCAGCTGATGGTGGGCAGCGTTCTGTTCCATATCGGTATCCTGCTGCTGTTTTTTGGCCATCTTGTCGGCCTGCTGACGCCGCAGGAGATCTACCACGCGGTCGGCCTCGACTCCGGCGTCAAGCAGGTGTTGGCGATCGTGGCCGGCGGCCTCTTCGGCGTGTGCTGTTTCGTCGGGCTGACGATGCTTCTGCACCGGCGGCTGTTCGACCCCCGTATCCGCAGGACGTCAAGTGCGATGGATATCGCGGTCCTGGCTCTGTTGTGGGTGCAGCTTGTGCTCGGCCTGGCCACCCTGCCGTTCTCCTGGGCGCACCGCGAAGGCGGCGAGGTCATGGTTCTGCTGTCGCTGTGGGCGCAGAAGATCGTCACCTTCCAGGCTGACGCGGCCAGCTACGCAGCCGGCGTATCCTGGGTGTATCAACTGCATATCTTCCTCGGTCTCACCATCTTCCTGATCTTCCCGTTCAGCCGCCTGGTGCATATCTGGAGCGCGCCGATCGGCTATCTCGGACGGCGCGGCTACCAGGTGGTGCGCGCCCGCGACGGAAGCCGGGCGGCCTGAGGCGGTCATGGCCGGGATCCGCATCAATGACCGCTGCATCGGGGAAGACGAGATCCTTCGCGAGATGCAGTACCACCCGGCCGAAAATGCCGCCGCGGCCCGCCATGCCGCGGCCGAATGGCTGGTGATCCGCGCCCTGATTCTCGATCGGGCAAGCGCGCTCGGGATTGGCGGGGCGGATGAAGCGGCCGCCATCCGGGCCGTGGTCGAATGCGAGGTGGACGTTCCGGAGCCGGCCGAGGCTGAATGCCGCCGCTATTACGACAACAATCCGGCGCGCTTCCGCAGCCCCGATTTCGTCGAGGCCGCGCATATCCTGCTGCCCGCGGCACCCGATGACGCGCCGCAGCGCGCGAAGGCCGAGGCGCAGGCCGCGGCGTTGATCGAAACGCTGTCCCGGGAACCCGAGCGGTTCGGCGAACGGGCGCGGGCGCATTCGGGATGCGATTCGAAGCACAATGACGGGCGGCTGGGCCAGCTTTCGCGCGGCGACACGGTGCCGGAACTGGAGACCTTCCTGTTCAATCTGGAAGAGGGGCAGCTGTCGCCGGTTCCGGTGAAGACGCGCTACGGCGTTCATGTCCTGCGTGTTGACAAGCGCCTTCCGGGAAGGGTGCTGCCCTATGAGGCTGTGGCGGACAAGGTGGCAGATTATCTGAAGGAAGCATCCTGGCGCCGCGCCTTCCGGCAATATGTCCAGCTACTCGCCGGCGAAGCCCGCATTTCCGGCTTCAGCATCGCCGCCGCCGACTCGCCGCTGGTGCAATAGGCGGAAGCATCCGGAGGGAAGCCGAACGCGCTTTTCCTGGCTGCCGGGCGAACGGGGCAGGGCGGTCATCGACGCCCTGTTCAGGCCACGGCGTAGTCCCGCAGGACTTCCGGGCTCGGGTCGGCGCCGAGGCCGGGGCCGCCGGGCACTGCGATGCGTCCGCCCTCCACCTTGCAGAGGTCGCCGAATATCTCCGCTTCGTGCCGCCCGAAGAAGCGCTCCACCGGCTCCTCGGCGTCCGCAACGGCAAGCAGATGCAGGGTCGCCAGGAAGCCCGGCCCGAAATAGGGCGAGTGCGGCACATAGCGGACATTGTGGAGAGCGCAGAGCGTCTCGACCTTGCGCATTTCGGTGACGCCGCCGACCTTGGTGACGCTTGGCTGGGCCACGTCCACCGCTTCTGCCTGCAGCATGGCCTGGAATTGCCATGCGGTGCAGAGGTTCTCGCCGGCCGCGATGCCCATATCGGTCCGGTGGCGCAGTTCGGCCAGGCCGGCGAAATTCTCCGGCGGCCAGATCGGCTCCTCCAGCCAATGCACATCATGCGGCTCGAAGGCTTCGGCCTTCGCCGCGGCTTCGGCCAGGGTCCAGGGGCAATTGGTGTCCACCATCAGCTTCGCTTCGGCCGGAATGGCGGCGCGGGCGGCGGCGACGGCCGGCTCCATGCGCTCATGCAGCTTGATCCACCGAAAACCCTGCGACGCTGCGTCGGCGCACCGCTCGCCCACCAGATCGGGGTCGAAATAGCGCAGCAGGCTTGCATACGCCTCCAGGCTCATGCGCTGGGCGCCGCCGAGCAGGCGGTGCAAGGGCATTCCCGCCGCCTTCCCGGCAATGTCCCAAAGCGCTATGTCCAGGCCGGACAGCGCATAGATCGTCTGCCCGTAGCGCCCGAAGATATGCAGGGTCTTCTGCAACTCGGCATGGAGCGCAGCGATGTCGCCCGCATCCCGCCCGATGACGAGCGGGGCGATCATCGTCTCCAGCGCCGCCCGCGAGGATGGAATTGCATTGAAGCCGAAGGCCTCGCCCCAGCCGACATGGCCTTCGTCGGTTTCGACCTTGATGAGCAGCGTGTCGAGATTGCGCCATTCCGTGCCGCCGAAGCCTGTCGGCGGGCCGCCGTGATCGAAGGGGATGGACAGGGTGACGGTTTCGATATTCGCGATCTTCATGGGGTTGTATCCCTGTCGGCTTCGATCCAGGCGGTCAGCATCTTCTCGATCCCGCTTTGCGAGAGTCCGTCGCCGATGAAGACAATCCGGCTGGTGCGGTCCTCGGAAGGCCAGGCTTCCAGAATCGCCGGAGGATGGAACATGTGCTGCACGCCATGCACGGCGACGGGCGTTTCAAGCCCGCTGACATTCAGAATGCCCTTGAGGCGGAGCAGCGAACTGCCATGGGAGGTAATCAGCGCCTCCAGGAAACCGACCCAGCTGTTCCAGGAACAGGCGCCCTCCCGGCGCAGGCAAAAGGAGGTGAACCGTTCGTCGTGCCGATGGCTGTGATGGTGGTGATGGTCGCGATGGTCGTGATCATGGTCGTGGCCGCTGTGGAGGCTGTCATGCTCCTGCGCCTCGAACGCCTCTTCGCGCAGCCAGTTGCGGACATCCACCGACTTGGTGCCGGGGTCGTAGAGGCCGGCGCCAAACAGACGGCCGGGTTCGATCTCGCCGTGAAGCACATGGTAGCGCGGCGCGCTCGGGTTGATGCCGGCAAGGCGCTTCTCAAGCAGGGCCAGATCGTCTTCCCCGGCGAGGTCCGTCTTGGTCAGCAACAGCCGGTCCGCCATCGCGGCCTGCTTCAGCGATTCCTCATGGCGGTCCAACTGGCCGCCGCCATGCACGCCGTCCACCGTCGCCAGCACGCTGTCGAGCCGGAAACAGGCCCCGACCATCGGGTCGGCCATCAGCGTGTGCAACACCGGCGCCGGGTCGGCAAGCCCGGTTGTCTCTATCACCACGCGGTCGAAGGCCGGAATCTCCTCCCGCACCCGGCGTGCGAACAGGTCCTGCAGCGTTTCCGCCAATTCGCCCCGGATGGAGCAGCAGATACAACCGGAGTCCATCACCATGATGTTCTCGTCGTTTGACGCCGCAATCAGGTCGTGGTCCAGGCCGATTTCGCCGAACTCGTTGATGACGACCGCCGTGCGCTCCATGCCGGCCTGGCGAATCAGGCGGGAGAGCAGCGTCGTCTTGCCGCTGCCGAGAAAGCCGGTGATGACGCTGACCGGCAGCGGGTCGTTGTTTGCGGTCACCGGAAAGCCTTGAAGGCGATCAGGGTGAATGTATCGGCAACGCCGGGCAGCGTTTGCAGACGCTCCGTGACGAAATGGCCCGGGTCCGCATCGTCAGCCAGATAGCATTTGACCAGAAGGTCGTATTGTCCGGAAGTGGAGTAGATCTCCGAAGCCTCCTCCACCTCCTGCACCAGATGGTCGGCGACCTCATACGCCTTGCCGAGCGCGCACTTCACCATCACGAAGATCGGTTTCATTCCAGTCTCCCGGCTTGCGCCCCTGCGTCACGCCGACCGCGCCGTCTGACTCGGGCGCAGCAGGAAAGCGGGAATGTGCTCGCCAAAGGCCGTATCCGGACGGTGCGCCTCGGAGACCGGGGCCGCCCTGCGCCTGCGTTCTGCTGCAGCAGGCGCCGCTGATCCGCGGCGGGGCCGTTCCTTCAGCGCCCGGCCGCGTTCAGCCGGAGCCGCCCGGCTGCGGCGGCGTTTGGGTTCATCGCCCCAATTCGCGGCCTCCACCGTGGTCAATGCACGCCGCGGCACGCCGCGGCCGATCAGCTTCTCGATCCGCTCGGCATGAAAGGCGTCTTCCGGCTCTGCGATGGTGATCGCCGTGCCCGGCCGTCCCGCCCGCCCGGTGCGCCCGATGCGGTGGACATAGTCTTCGGCATGGATCGGGACATCGAAATTGAAGACATGGCTGACAAGCGGAATATCGAGGCCGCGCGCCGCGACATCGGAGGCCACCAGCAGCCGAAGCTCGCCCGCCCGGAAGCGGCCGAGCGTTTCGGTGCGCCGGAACTGGGGCATGTCGCCATGCAGCGCCGATGCTTCAAAACCGTGTTTTATCAGGGACTTGACGAGGATATCGACATCGCGCTTGCGATTGCAGAATACCAGGCCGTTCTCGATTTCCTCGGCGCGCAGGATCTCCCGCAGCGCCGCGCGCTTGTCGTCGCGATGGACCAGCGCCAATTGCTGATCGACCGTTTCCGCCGGAGAAGCCGGCGGGGCGACGGCGATTTCCTTCGGATCGCTCAGGAAGTTGTCGGCCAGCTTGCGAATCTCGGGCGGCATGGTCGCGGAGAAGAACAGCGTCTGGCGGTTTCGCGGCAGCAGCCCGACAATGCGTTCGATATCCGGGATGAACCCCATATCCAGCATACGGTCGGCTTCGTCGATAACGAGCACCTTGACATCGCTCAGCAGGATGCGCCCGCGCTCGAACAGGTCTATCAGCCGGCCAGGCGTTGCAATCAGCACATCGACGCCGCGCCCGAGCGCTTTCTCCTGGTCGCCAAAGCTCTCCCCGCCAATCAGCAGCGCGGTGCCAAGCCGGTGATACTTGCCGTAACGCTCGAAACTTTCGCTCACCTGGGCGGCAAGCTCGCGCGTCGGCTCCAGGATGAGGGACCGCGGCATCCGGGCCCGCGCCCGCCCGCTGGCGAGTATATCGACCATCGGCAGGGTGAAGCCTGCCGTTTTGCCGGTGCCGGTTTGCGCGCAACCCAGGACATCCCGTCCCATGAGTACGACCGGTATCGCTTGTTCCTGAATCGGCGTCGGCTCGGTGTAGCCCGAGTCCTCAACCGCCTTGAGCGCTTCTTCGCTCAGCCCCAGATTTCGGAATGTCATGTGTGTTGTCGAAACGATCCCTCGTCGAATAATGCGCGTGATAGCTGGCGCACAATTCCGGAATTGTCAAGGACTTCCGCCGGCCCGGACGGACGCACGCCGCGCCTAGACGAGGCGGTTGGGCGGATTGCGGCCGGCGAACAGGGCTTCCAGCCCCGAGATGACATGCTCGGCCATCGCGAGCCGGGTTTCCAGCGTGGAACTGCCGATATGGGGCTGCAGGTAGATGCGCTCGAGCCGCAGATAGGCCGGATGAATGTTTGGCTCACCCTCGAACACATCGAGGCCGGCGCCGGCGAGATGCCCGCTTTCCACCGCAGCAACAAGCGCTGCGTCATCGACCAGGCTGCCCCGCGCGACATTCACCGCCAGCGCCCCCGGCGGCAGGCGGGCGATGCGTTCCGCATTCAGCCAGCGCCGGGTTTCCGGCGATGCCGGGGCCGCGATGACCAGAATATCGCTGCGGGCCAGAAATTCGTTCGCATCAGCGAAATACAGGCCCGCCTCCGGCTCCAGCGGATTGCGGTTGTGATAGCCGATTTCCATCGAGAAGGCCCGTGCCCGCCGGGCGACCTCGCGCCCGATTCGCCCCATGCCGAAAATGCCGAGCCGCTTGCCGGTGACATCGGTTCCGATCAGTTGGCGCGGCCCCCAGCCCCGCCAACCGCCCCCGGCAATCAGCGCCTGCCCTTCGCGCGCACGCCGCGCGGCGCCCAGCATGAGCAGCATGGCCGTGTCCGCGACAGAGGCGCTGAGCGCGTCCGGCGTATAGACCGCCGGGATGCCGCGCGCCCGCAAGGCCTCCAGGTCCAGATGCTCATGGCCGGCGGAATAGGTGGCGACAGCCTGGACGGAGCCGGGCAGGGCAGCGACCGCGCCGGCGTCAAGACGCTCGGTGGCGTTGATGACAAGCCCGTCCATGCCGGCGCAGGCTGCGGCCACATCGGCGGGTGAAAGCGCCCGGTCGTCGAGGTTCAGGCTGATATCGAAAGAGCGGGCGAACCGGGCCTCGACAGGCTCCGGCAGGCGCCGCGTGATATAGATCCGTTTCATCGCTTCATCCTCGCCCGGGGCAGGCAGGCATTTCCCTTACGCGCCGAGCGCCTCGCCCTCCTTCAGGCCGGCTGCCTCGGCGGCGATCTTGCCGGCGCCGTCCGGGCGCACCCGGATTGCGCGGACGGCGCCGCTGCCTGCCGCAATGACGGCGCCGCTTCCGTCCACCGAAAGCACCGTTCCCGGTGTTGCGCCACCGGGGGCCTCCGCGAGGCCCGCATCGAAGATCTGGAGCTTCGCGCCCCCGCGCACCGTCCAGGCCCCCGGTTGGGGGTTGCAGCCGCGAATCAGATTGTAGATGTCGCCGGCCGGGCGGGACCAGTCGATCCGCGCATCATCCGCGGTGCACCAGCTCTCATAGGTCGCCTGCGCCTCGTCCTGCACGATTCGGGGCGCGGTGCCGTTCCGGACCAGATCAACGGCCTCGACCATCGCCTCGACGCCCATCGGAAAGAGCCGGTCGAAATAAATGCTGCCGAGTGTGTCGTCCGGGCCGATGGGAGTCTTCTTCTGCAGCAGCACGGGGCCGGTATCGAGGCCGTCATCGGGCCAGAAGATCGTCAGCCCGGTCTCCGAGCGGCCCTGGATGATGGGCCAGTTAATCGAACTCGGGCCGCGGTGCAGCGGCAGAAGGGACGGATGATATTGAATCGTCCCGTGGGTCGGCAGGTTCAGGAAGGCGGCGGGAACGATCTTCGTGACATAGGCCATCACGCAGAGATCGGGCTGCAGCGCCGCAAACGCC
This sequence comes from Alphaproteobacteria bacterium, assembly GCA_965200785.1. Lineage (GTDB taxonomy): Bacteria > Pseudomonadota > Alphaproteobacteria > Bin95 > Bin95 > Bin95. Next base: position 1,853,863 of record CBDAVA010000003.1, read on the forward strand.
TCCCGCACCGCTTCGGTCCTGAAGCTGGCCGGCTGAAAGACCGGCAGGCCGCGCTCCACGGCCGCGGCCTTGAGCGGGTCCGGGCGGTCCGGGCGGGCGTCCGGCGCGCAATAGACCGCGGCGACCTCCTCGCCGCGCGCGATCAGCGCCTCCAGAACCGCCTTGCCGAAGGCCTGCTGGCCGTTGACGACGATACGCATGAAACTTCCCTTCGCAGGACAGGCAGCCGGCAGCATATATCGGCCGCGCCTCCGTTTGAAACGACAGCAGGCGCTGCGGGCCCGGCGGGGCGCACGGCCCTGGAACCGGGGCGTTGCCCGCACATCATGCTTGACGCTTGCGGGGCGGCGGCGTAGCAGACGATCCATGATCGCTTTCGCCCTGCGGCGCCTGATGCAATCGGTCGTCGTGATCCTGTTCGTGGCGCTGATTGCGTTCTCCATGTTCCGGTTCGTCGGCGACCCTGTGCACCAGATGGTCGGTATCGAGACGAGCCTCGAGGAGCGGGAGGCGTTGCGCGAGCGACTCGGCCTGAACGACCCCTTCCACCTGCAATTCGCCCGCTATATCGCGGATGCGGCGCAGCTCGATTTCGGCGTTTCCTACCAGCACAAGAAGCCCGTTACCGAACTGCTCGGCTCGCGCTTCCCGGCGACGTTCGAGCTGGCGATGGTCTCGGCCCTGCTGGCCCTGGTGGTCGGCGTGCCGATGGGCGTGTTCACCGGGCTTTACCGGGACAGCTGGCTGTCGAAGGTCTTCATGGCGGTGTCCCTGGTCGGCATTTCGCTGCCGACCTTCCTGATCGGCATCCTGCTGATCTTCCTGTTTTCGGTGACTCTCGGCCTCATGCCGAGTTTCGGGCGGGGGCAGACCGTCGATCTCGGCGGATGGACCACCGGCCTGTTGACGGCAAGCGGACTGCAGGCCTTGGTCATGCCGGCTGTCACGCTCGGGCTTTTCCAGATGACGCTCATCATGCGGCTCGTGCGGTCGGAAATGCTGGAAGTGCTGCGCACCGACTACATCAAATTCGCCCGCGCCCGCGGCCTGCCGAACCGGGCGGTGCATTTCGGCCATGCGCTCAAGAACACGCTGGTGCCGGTCATCACCATCACCGGCCTGCAACTCGGCGGCATCATCGCCTTCGCCATCATCACCGAGACGGTTTTTCAGTGGCCGGGAATGGGCCTGCTGTTCCTGCAGTCGATCCAGACGGTCGATATCCCGATCATGGCCGCCTATCTGATGCTGATCGCGTTCCTGTTCGTTGCGATCAACCTGGTTGTGGACCTGCTCTACTACATCGTCGATCCGCGCTTGCGCCTTGACCGGGGCGCCGCCTGGTGAAGAACTGGCGGGACAGCGACCTCTGGTATTCCTTCATCCGCTCCCGGATGACGGTCGCGGCGGCCTTTGTGGCGTGTTCGATGGTTCTGGCCGCTTTCCTGGCCCCGCTGATTGCGCCCCACGACCCGTTCGACCTCGCAAGCCTGGACCTGCTCGACGCGCATATTCCTCCGGTCTGGTCGGAGGACGGCGAGATCCGCTTTCTCATCGGCACCGACGACCAGGGCCGAGACCTGCTCTCGGCCATCCTCTACGGCGCGCGCATCTCGATCGGCGTCGGCATTGCGTCGGTGCTGCTGTCGCTGGTGGTCGGCGTCGGGCTTGGCCTTGTCTCGGGCTATGCGGGTGGGCGCATCGACGCCTTCATCATGCGCGTGGCCGACATCCAGCTCAGCTTCCCGGCGATTCTCATCGCGCTGCTGGTGAACGGCGTGCTGCGCGGCATCCTGCCAGCCGAGCGCCAGGACGAGCTGGCGATCTACGTGCTGGTGCTCTCCATCGGCATTTCGGGGTGGGTGCAATATGCGCGCACGGTGCGCGGCTCGACACTGGTGGAGAAGAACAAGGAATATGTGCAGGCCGCGCGCCTGATCGGCATTTCATCGGCCAGAATCATGCTTCGCCACATCCTGCCCAATGCGATGGGGCCTGTGCTGGTGATTGCGACAATTCATCTCGCCGTCGCCATTATCACGGAGGCGACGCTGTCCTTTCTCGGCATCGGCGTGCCGCCGACGGAGCCGTCTCTCGGAACCCTCATTCGCGTCGGCAACGACTTCCTGTTTTCCGGCGAATGGTGGGTGACGATCTTTCCCGGCGCCACGCTTGCCGTGCTGGTGCTCTCGGTCAACCTCCTCGGCGACTGGCTGCGCGATGCCCTCAACCCCAAGCTCCGCTAACCTCGTCGCGGCCGAGGCCGTTGCGCGGCACTTCGATGTCTCCAGGCCGTGGCTGGCGCGCGTTATCGAGCGTGCGCCGCGCGTCTTCCTGAAGGCTGTTGACGGCGTTTCCTTCGCCGTGGCGAAAGGCAGCACCCTGGCGCTGGTCGGCGAGTCCGGCTGCGGCAAATCCACGGTCGCGAGACTGGTCGTGGGCCTTTACAGCCCGACCTCCGGCCGGGTGCTGTTCGACGGCATGGATATGGCAACCCTCTCCGCCGCCGACCGCACACGGTGCCGGCGGCGGATGCAGATGATCTTCCAGGACCCCTATGCCAGCCTCAATCCGCGCTGGCGGGTGCGCGACATCGTGGCGGAGCCGCTGCGCGCCTTCGGCCTCGCCGGCGGGCAGGCCGAGACCGCCGAGCGCGTCGGCGCGTTGCTGTCGCAGGTCGGCCTGGCGCCGGCGGACGGCGAGAAATACCCCCACGAGTTTTCCGGCGGCCAGCGCCAGCGCATCTCGATTGCGCGCGCCCTTTCCAGCAATCCCGAATTCCTGGTTTGCGACGAGCCGACCTCGGCGCTCGACGTGTCGGTCCAGGCCCAGATCCTTAACCTGATGCGCGACCTGCAGGAGCAGCTTGGCCTGACCTATCTGTTCATCAGCCACAATCTGGCGGCGGTGCGGCATATCTCCGACCGGGTGGGCGTGATGTATCTGGGCCGCATCGTCGAGACCGCCGATTCCGATACGCTGTTCGCCGAGCCGCGCCATCCCTATACGCAGATGCTGCTCGACGCGATTCCGGACCTCGCCATGTCGGGCCGCGTGCGCGAGCCGACGGGCGGCGAGGTGCCGAACCCGCTGGACCCGCCGACCGGCTGCCACTTCCATCCGCGCTGCCCGTTCGCCAATGCCCGCTGCCGGACGGAAACCCCGGTGCTGAAGCGGTCCGGCGCCTCGGAGACCGCCTGCCACGCGGTTGAAGAAAACCGCCTGTAGGGCGCCGCGCCGGAGGCTCAGGGGGAAGGCGGCTCATGCAGTTCGGGTTGATGTTGTCGAACCGGGGCGAGGTGCTGGGCTACGGCAATGCAGCCGAAACGATCGCGCTGGGCGTCCGGGCGGAAGCAAGCGGGCGGTTCGATTCGGTCTGGTCGGGCGACGCCTTCCTCACCAATCCGCGCCTCGACGCGATAGCGCTGCTTGCATGTGTGGCGGCGCAGACCGAGCGCGTCCGGATCGGGCCTGCCTGCATGGGCAGCTTCACCCAGCGCGGCCTGCTGGACCTCGCCTATAGCTGGGCGTCGCTCGACCGGATCGCCGGCGGCCGGTCGCTCATGGTTGCGTGCGTCGGCGGCGGCAGCGCCGAAGCATGGAGCCGCGAGGGCAGGGCGACAGGCACCGCTCCCGGCGAGCGCCGGGCGCAGATGTGGGAGCGCATCCAGGTGCTGCGCCGGCTGTGGTCGGAAGACGATGTGGATTTCGACGGTCGTTTCCATCACCTCGAGGGTGTGACGATTGCGCCGAAACCGCTGCGCCAACCTTATCCCGTCTGGGCGGCGACAAATGTCACCCGCCTCGCGAGCGGCGTTGCCGGCGCTGCCTTGCCGGTCAGGACGCTCGCCCGGCTGGGGCGGGAATGCGACGGCTGGATGACCCACTCCCTGGACCCGCAGACATTCGACCGCGCCTGGGAACGGATTGCGGCGTCGGCGGAGGAAGCCGGCCGGGACCCGTCGGCGCTCGACAATACGCTTTGTTTCAATATCTGCGTCGGCAAGGACGCCGATGCGGCCTTCGCGGAGGCGTCAGCGTTTCTCCGCGACTATTACGGCATCGCGTTCCCGCCGGAACGCACCCGCGCCTGGACGGCGTGGGGACCGCCGGAAGCCTGCGCCGCCCGCTTGCGCCGCTTCGCCGGCTCTTCCGTCAAGCGTATTGCGCTGCGCATATGCTCGCGGGACCAGGCCGGACAATTCGAGCGCGTTGCGGAGGAAGTGCTGCCCTTGGTGTGACGGGCGCATAGCGGTTTGTTTCATGGCCGTCGGGAGCGCGCCGGTTAGTCGTCGCCCTGGGCGGCGCCGGGAAGCTCGTTTCGCCGCATGATGTAATCGCGCATGAAACGCATCTCGCCGCGCAGTTCGGCAAACCCGGCCTCCAGAGCCCGGAGACGCTCATCAAAGCCGTCCATCCGCTTGTCGAAACGCGCCTCAAGGCTGTCGATACGCTTGTCCAGGACGTCCATGCGGGACGACAAATCTTGCCGAAGGTTGCGAATGTCCACGCGAAGCCACAGAAACAGCGCAACAACAATCGCCGGTGTCGCCCAGGGCGCCAGAGCCTCCATCACGTCAGAACTCCGCCGGGAAGCAACGCGAACAGAGGCCCCGGTGACGAAGCAGCGGCCTGCATGGTCTTCATGCGCTCCTCCAGCCGGGCTTGCCGCGTTTCAAGGGCCGCAAGCCAGACTCCTGTATAACTAGAGTCTCGCACGCGCCCGCCGGCAACGTCAATCGAGGCGGGGCCGCACGCCGGCTCCTCCGCCAAGCGCATTGCGCTGCGTATATGCTCGCGGGACCAGGCCGAACAATTCGAACGCGTTGCGGAGGAAGTGCTGCCCTTGGTGTGGCGGGCGCATAGTGGTTTGTTTCATGGCCGTCGGGAGCGCGCCGGTTAGTCGTCGCCCTGGACGGCGCCGGGAAGCTCGTTTCGCCGCATGATGTAATCGCGCACGAAACGCATCTCGCCGCGCAGTTCGGCAAACCCGGCCTCCAGAGCCCGGAGACGCTCATCAAAGCCGTCCATCCGCTTGTCCAAGCGCGCCTCAAGGCTGTCGATGCGCTTGTCCAAGACGTCGATACGCTTGTCCAGGAGGTCCATGCGGGACGACAAATCTTGCCGAAGGTTGCGAATGTCCGCGCGAAGCCACAGAAACAGCGCAACAACAATCGCCGGTGTCGCCCAGGATGCCAGAGCTTCCATAACGTCAGAACTCCGCCGGGAAGCAACGCAAACAGAAGCTCCGGTGACGAGATGGCGCCTGTATGGTCTTCATGCGCTCCTCCAGCCGGGCTTGCCGCGTTTCAAGGGCCGCAAGCCAGCCTCCTGTATAGCTAGAGTCTTGCACGCGCCCGCCGGCAACGTCAATCGAGGCGCGGACGACACGCCGGTTCCTCCGCCAAGCGCATTGCGCTGCGCATGCGCCCGCGGGACCAGGCCGACCAACTGCCGCCCCCGAACCCCCAACCGCTGCCGTTCAGACCGGATTCCGCTCGACAAGCTGGCGGGCGATGATGATGCGCTGCAACTCGTTGGTGCCCTCGCCAATGGCGAGGAGCGGGGCGTCCCGGTAGTAGCGCTCGACATGCATTTCCTTGGAATAGCCATAGGCTCCGTGGACGCGCATCGCCTCCATGCTGTTCTCCACCGCGGCCTCCGAGGCGAACAGCTTGGCCATGCCGGCTTCCATGTCGCAGCGCTCGCCGGCGTCATAGGCGCGGGCGGCTTGCTCGACCAGCAGCCGGGCGGCCTCGACGCGGGTCGCCATGTCGGCAAGCTTGATCTGGATGGCCTGATGGCGGGCGATCGGCTGTCCGAAGGTTTCGCGCTGCTGGGCGTAGCGCAGCGCGTCTTCCAAGGCGGCGCGCGCAACGCCGACGCCGCGCGCCGCGACATTGATCCGGCCGAGCTCCAGCCCGCCAAGCGCGTGGCGCAGCCCCTTGCCTTCCTCCAGCCCGATCAGCCGATCAGCCGGTATCCGGTAGTCCTCGAACACCAGTTCCGCCGAATCGATGCCCTTGTAGCCGAGCTTCTCCAGCTTGCGGCCGACGGTGAAGCCGGGACCCTTCTCGGCCAGGAACAGGCTCATGCCGCGGTGGCGCGGGCTCGCCCCCGGATCGGTCTTGACCAGCAGCGCGAAACAGGAGCCGTGAATGCCGTTGGAAATCCAGATCTTGCCGCCGTTCACGACATAGGAATCGCCGTCGCGCCGCGCCGTGGTGCGGATCGCCTGCAGGTCGGTGCCGCAATTCGGCTCGGTGAGCGCCAGGCCGCCGCGGAGCTCGCCCGATGCGAAACGCGGCAGCCAGGTCCGCTTCTGGTCTTCAGTGCCGAACCGCAGCACCGCGGCCGACATGATGAGATGCGAGTTGAAGATGCCGGAGAGCGACATCCACACGGCCGAAACCCGCTCGACAATACGGGCATAGGCGGAGGCACCGAGCCCGAGCCCGCCATATTCCTCCGGAATGATGGCGCCGAACAGGCCGAGCTCGGTCATCCGCTCGACGATCTCGGCCGGCCAGGTATCGCTGTGCTCGAGCTCCAGCACATGCGGGCGCACATCGCGGTCGAGAAACTTGTCCACCGTGTCGAGCAGCGCTGCTTCGACCCCGGCGTCTTCGGAAAAGGGCGTGCTCACGGTTTCAGTATCCGGCCTTGTCATCGACGGCGTGACCGCGTTTCGGGATCAGCATATTGCGGTTGAAGCGCATGAAGACCGTGCCGTCGGCCTTCAGCCCCCGTGTCGCGATGCCGACGATTCCCTGGGTCGGCCGGGAGCGGCTCTCGCGCTTTTCCAGCACTTCCGATTCCGCATAGATCGTATCGCCGACGAAGACCGGAGCGGTGAGGGCGATATTGGTCCAGCCGAGATTGGCGACAGCCTTCTGGCTGGTGTCGGAGACGGACATGCCGGCCACCAGCGCCAGCGTAAAGGCGGAATTGACCAGAGGCCGGCCGAATTCGCTGTGGCGCGCATATTCCTTGTCGAAATGGACCGGATGCTGGTTCATCGTCAGCAAGGTGAACCAGGTGTTGTCGCTTTCGGTGATGGTGCGCCCCGGCCGGTGTTCATAGATATGGCCGACGACGAAATCCTCGAAATAGCGGCCATAGCTCTCGCGGAACCGGTTGGGAGCCACTTCCCTGGCTTCGGCGCTCATTCGTCATTTCTCCTTGCGCTGTCGAGCATGTCGCGGATTGCCTGAATGCACCGCCCGCAGACCGGCGCACATGCGTTGCGGCGAAAAACCTCCGCGACACCGCCCGCGCCGGCGCGGACCGCGCCCTCGACGGCCTGCGCCGAGAGATTGTTGCAAAGACATATCCGCATTTGGCTACCATGGGCCGCGCGGGGTGCGATTGACAAGGCCGAACGCAGCGCATACGGTCCGTCAAAATGAGGGCAGGGCGTTGCTCCGTGACAAGTCGGGAGGGGGTGTGGCTCTTCTTGAAATTGAGGAGTTGAAGACGCAGTTCTTCACATCGGCGGGCACGGTTCTGGCCGTAGATGGTATATCCTACACAGTCGAGGAAGGCGAAACGGTCGCGGTGGTCGGGGAGTCCGGCTGCGGCAAATCGGTGTCGGCGCTTTCCATCCTGCGTCTGGTGGCGGACCCGCCGGGCAAGGTCGTCGGCGGCCGCATCGGCTTCATGGGCCGGGACCTGCTGGGGCTGAGCGATCGGGAAATCCGCGAAGTCCGCGGGCGTCATATCGGCATGATCTTCCAGGAGCCGATGACCTCGCTGAACCCGGTGCTGTCGATCGGCACGCAGTTGACCGAGACGGTCATCCACCATCTCGGCTACAGCGAGGATAAAGCGGCATCGCGGGCGCAGGAGTTGATGGAGATGGTCGGTATTTCCGACCCGCCGCGCCGGCTGGCGCAATATCCGCATCATCTCTCCGGGGGAATGCGCCAGCGCGTGATGATCGCGATGGCGCTGGCTTGCGAACCCAAGCTGATTATCGCGGACGAACCGACGACTGCGCTCGATGTCACCATTCAGGCGCAGATACTCGAGCTGATGAAGAACCTCACCCGCGAGCTCGGCGTTGCGATGATTATCATCACCCACAATCTGGGTGTGGTGGCCCGCTATGCGGACCGCGTGAATGTGATGTATGCCGGCAAGATCATCGAGACGGGGACTGCCGAAGACGTCTATCACCGGCCGCGCCATCCCTACACCCTGGCGCTGCTGAATTCCGTGCCGCGCGTCGATCACCAGCGCACCGCCAAGCTCGATCCGGTCGAAGGCCAGCCGCCAGACCTAACCCGGCTGGACGGCAGTTGCTCATTCCGCCCGCGTTGCCGGTTTGCGCAGGAGCAATGCGCCAAGGCGTTTCCGGAGCTTGCCCAGGTGGGTGAAGGCCACCGGGCAGCCTGTTTCCGCTCAAAGGAGATCGCCGCCGGGCTGGAGCAGGTCGCATGAACGACATTGGGACGCAGGCAAGCCATCGCGGCACGGTATCCGACGACGTCCTGATTTCGGTCAACGGCCTCAAAATGCATTTCCCGGTGACGGAAGGCATCGTGCTTCGCCGCGTCGTCGCGCATGTGAAGGCGGTGGACGGCATCGATTTCCAGATCCGCCGGGGTGAGACGCTCGGGCTTGTCGGCGAATCCGGCTGCGGCAAGACCACGACCGGACGCTGCATCCTGCAATTGGAACGACCGACGGCGGGCTCCATTACATTCGACGGGAAAAAGTTGAGCGACCTGCGGGGCGAGGCGCTCCGTGCCATCCGCCGGCGCATCCAGGTGATCTTTCAGGACCCATACAGCTCGCTCAATCCGCGCCTCAAGATCGGCGAGATCATCGGCGAGCCGATCCGCGTCCACGGCCTGATCCCCGACAAGACGAAGCGCATCGAGCGGGTGCGCGAATTGCTGGCGGTCTGCGGCCTTAACCCGGCCTTTGCAGACCGCTACCCGCACGAGATGTCGGGCGGCCAGCGCCAACGCGTCGGCATTGCCCGCGCGCTCGGTCTGGAGCCGGATTTCATCGTCTGCGACGAGGCGGTGTCGGCGCTCGATGTGTCGATCCAGGCGCAGGTCATCAACCTTCTGGAAGAGCTGCGGGACGAGTTCGACCTTACCTATCTCTTCATCAGCCACGACCTGTCGGTGGTGCGCCATATCTGCCACCGGGTGGCGGTGATGTATCTCGGCAAGATGGTCGAACTCGCCGAGACGGACGAGTTGTTCGACAATCCGATGCATCCCTATACCAGGGCGCTGCTGGAGGCGGTTCCGATTCCCGATCCGGTGATCGAGCAGGCCCGCGCCCACCAGGTCATTAAGGGCGAGATTCCAAGCCCGATCAATCCGCCTTCGGGTTGCGTCTTCCACCCGCGCTGCGACATCGCGGTGGAGGGATGTCCGAAGGCGGTCCCGGCTTTCCGCGAGGTGAGGCCGGGCCACTGGGTTGCCTGCACGGAAGTGTAGCAACGGGGAACGCCGCCCGGGAGCGCGCGCAAGCGCGGGGGGCGGAAAGAGGGCGTTACGGCGCCTGCCACGCAGCCGGGCCTTGGCAAGAGGGCCCGATAAACAGGGAGGTAGCGTGTCTGCCATGAAAACGAGTTTCACCAGACTGGCTCTGGCGGCCGGCCTCGGCGCGGCTGTTGCAGCCGGCGGCGTCGTGGCGGCGTCGGCCGAAGAGCCGAAGACAGGGGGCGTGCTGCGTATCGTCGTCGGCTCCAAAATCCCGTCCTATGACGGGCATCGGGAATCGACCTTTGGCATGATCCATCCGATCCGGCCGTTCTACAGCCTGTTGATCCGCGTCAATCCAGAAAATCCGCAATCGACGACGGATTTCATCTGTGACCTTTGCGAAGGTGATGTGCCGGCGCCGACCAATGATGGCAAGACCTATACCTTCAAGATCCGTCAGGGCGTACAATTCCACGACGGCACGCCGTTGACGGCGCACGACATCGTCGCAACCTACAACAAGATTGTTTTCCCGCCGGAGGGCGTTCTCAGCAGCCGTGTCAGCTTCTTCATCGCCATCGAGAAAATCTGGGCGCCGGATGACTTCACGGTCCAGTTCGATCTGAAGCATGCTTCGCCAGGCTTCATTCCGCTCGTCGCGACTCCGTTCAACTTTGTTTATGCAAAGAAGGACCTGGAGCGCGAAGACGGGATGAGCTGGCACCAGAAGAATATCAACGGCACGGGCGCCTTCACCTTCGTCGAGCACCAGCCTGGCGCGTTCGTGAAAGGCAAGCGCTACGACAACTACCATCACGAGGGCAAGCCTTATCTCGACGGCTATGTTGCGATCTCCGCGCCGAAAATGTCAATTCGCCTTCAGGCGATTCGTGGCGGGCGCGCCGATATCGAATTCCGCTCCTTCCCGCCGAAGTCCCGCGACGATCTCGTGAAGGCGCTCGGTGACGACATCACGGTGCAGGAAAGCGCCTGGAACTGCACTTTCGGCTATGCCGCGAACCAGACCAAGCCGCTCTTCCAGGACAAGCGGGTGAGACAGGCGTTGACGCTAGCCCTCGACCGTTGGGGCGCGTCGAACTATCTGTCCAAGATTGCAATCGTGAAGACCGTCGGCGGCCTTGCCTTCCCGAGCCATCCGGTGGCGACGGACGAGGAGACGCTGAAGACCTATTACGGCTACTGGCCTGACATTAAGAAGAGCCGGGAGAAGGCTCGCGAGCTTCTCAAGGAAGCGGGCGCGGAAGGTGCATCGTTCAAGATCTGGAACCGCGCCGTCGATCAGCCCTACAAGGTGGTCGGCACCTGGATGCTGGACCAGTGGCGTCAGATTGGCCTCGATGTCGAGCAGGAAGTGCTGCCGTCGGGTCCGTGGTATGCCGGCCTGCGGGATCCGGACGCGTTCGATGTGGCGATCTCGCCGTCCTGCCAGAGTGTCGTGAACCCGATCGTGGATGCGGGCGCATGGCTTTCCAAAGACATCGCCAAGAACAACCGCGGCTACTACACGGACCGGGTGTTGGACGAGTGGTATGACCAGATGAATCGCGAGACCGATCCCGCCAAGCAGGCGGAAATCTATCGGAAGTTCGAAAAGCGTGTCCTGCATGAAGAGGCGCATTTCGGGCAGATCCTGTGGTGGCACAAGATCAACCCGCACCGTTCCTTCGTGAAGGGCTGGAAGATCGCGCCGTCGCATTACCTGAACCAGTCGCTGGATCAGGTCTGGCTTGACCTTCCGGACGAGGAGCGCCAACAGCGCACCATGGACGAACTGGGCGGCTGACCGCCTGACCTCTCACGCCGCTCCGGGCAACCGGAGCGGCGCCTTCTTCATTAGAGGTGTTCATTCATGTATAAATATGTCGTAAAACGGCTTCTGTTGCTGATTCCAACGCTGTTCGGCGCGGCAGTGCTGGTATTCCTGTTGCTCCGTGCGGTCCCGGGCGATGTTTGCCAGCTCCGGCTGGGCGGCGGCGGTGAGTTTATCGACCCGAAGGCGCTGGCGCTTTGCCAAGAAGAACTGGGCCTGATGAACCCGTTGTCTGTCCAGCTCTTCGATTTCCTGACCAGCTTTTTCACCTTCAATTTCGGCGAGTCTATGTGGACAGGGCGGCCGGTCGCCTATGAGATCGGCCTCAGATTTGAACTTTCGCTCCAGATCGCGATCATGGCGACGCTTGCCTCGATCATCATCGCTCTTCCGCTGGGCACGATTTCAGCCATCAAGCAGAACACCTGGATCGATTATCTGGTCCGCACAATCAGCATTGCCGGTCTGGCAATTCCATCCTTCTGGCTCGGCATCATTATCATTCTGGGCCTGCTCATATCGACTCAGGCGTGGACAGGCGTGCCCTGGATGCCGCCCATCGACTACCGGCCATTATGGGAGGATCCCGGCTACAACCTGTCGATGCTGATCTGGCCCGCACTGGCTACGGGATACCGCTATTCCGCCGTGGCCACCCGCATGACGCGCTCGACCTTGCTTGAGGTTCTGCGGGAGGACTATGTGCGCACCGCCCGCGCCAAGGGTCTGCTGGAAAAGATGATTATCAACCGCCATGCATTGCGTAATGCCATGCTGCCCGTGGTGACGATCATCGGCATCGAATTCGCCTTTCTGATGGGTGGTCTTGTGGTGACAGAACAGGTCTTCAACCTGAACGGCATCGGCAAGCTGTTCGTCGAGTCGGTCGGCAACCAGGACTATGTGATGACCCAGTCTTTGGTCATGCTGGTGGTCACTATCTTCGTGCTCGTCAATCTCGTGGTCGATATCCTCTACGCGGTGCTCGACCCGCGCATCCGCTACAGCTAGGAGGGCTGGTCCTATGGCGACTGTTTCCCAAGGCAGCCTCGCGGTAGCCATGTTCGAGGAGCCCGCGGCGTTTAAGCCGTGGCATGTGAAGCTGCGCGAAACGGCGCGCAAGCAGCCGATCGGCGTTGCCGGCGCATTGATCGTCATACTCATGATTCTCATGGCGATGTTCGCGGGGGTAGTTACACCCTACGATCCAGTTGCAAATTCCTACGAATACATGCTGGTGCCGCCGGATAGCAGTTTTATCTTCGGCACGGACATGCTCGGCCGTGATGTCTATTCCCGCATCGTTTACGGCGCCCGCACGGCGTTGTTCGTCGGCTTCGCCTCTGCGGCGGTAGGCGGTTTTCTCGGCCTTGTTCTGGGCGTGTCGAGCGCCTATTTCGGCGGCCTTTTCGACCTCATCTTCCAGCGCGTGATGGATGTCTTCATGGCATTCCCGCTGGTCATCATGGCACTGGCCGTCGTGTCGATCCTCGGCACCGGCACGGAGAATGTGATCCTGGCGATCATCGTCCCCTTCGTGCCGCGATGTGCGCGGGTGGTGCGGTCTTCGGCGCTCCAGATACGCGAAATCCCCTATATCGACGCGGCGAAGGCGTGCGGTTTCGGCCATGCCCGGATCATCCTGAAGCATATGGCGCCGAATGTGATGGCGCCGTTCCTCATCATGGTCACCGCCTTTGTCGGGCAGGCGATCCTGACGGAAGCGTCGCTTTCCTATCTCGGCCTCGGCGTGCAGGAGCCGACGCCGGCCTGGGGGCTGATGCTGCAGGGCGGGGCGGAGGAGTTTGCCGAAAGCGCGCCGTGGGTTGCGGTCTTCCCCGGTCTTGCCATCACGCTTGCCGTGTTCGGCTTCAACCTGTTCGGCGACGCCTTGCGGGATGTGCTCGATCCGCGGCTCCGCTCTTCGCAGTAGGCAGGGCCGCCCCCGGACTCCCCTTTCGTCACCCTGGCTCTCCGCTGAGCTTCGGCCGGGGTGACGAAAGGGGGATGGTGGAAGGGGCGCAGCACCGGGGCGCGCTCCGGAAGGCCCACCGGCGCTTGCCTTCGTTGCAAACGGAGAGACGACCGCCTCCGACTATCGCGCTTGTCCCGGTTCCCGCGCGAGAGTAGAGTCGCGCGTCATAGCCGAAACGGGCTTTCGACACGGGAGGGTCGTATGAGAACGCGACATTCGCTATATGCCGCCGCCGGGGCGTTGCTGCTTGCAGGCGCGGCTCAGGCCGACGAAATCAGGATCGGGGTGCTCTATCCGATCGCCGGAACCGGGGCCGTTTACGGCGTGCCCGCGATGCATGGACACAATATGGCGGTGGAGGAGCTCAACGCCGCCGGCGGTATTCTCGGCAAGCAAATCGTGACCGTTGCACGCGACACCAAGCTCAAGCCGGCCGCCGCTTCCGCCGCCGCCAAGGAGCTGGTGACCAAAGACAGCGTCGATGTCCTGATCGGCGGACTGTCATCCGCTGTCGGCCTCGCGATTTCCGAGGTCGCGCGGGAAGAGAAGCTCGTCTATGTCGCGACCATTCCGAAGACCATCAAGCTCACCACCACGAAGCGCCACAACCACGTCTTCCGCACCGCCTCGCATACCGATTTCGAAGGCGACGCGATGGGCCAGATCGTCGCCAAGCTGGGGCTGAAGAAGATCTGCGACATTCAGCTCGACTACGCCTACGGCCACGATCTCGCCGCCGGCATCGAGAAGGGGCTGGAGCGCCATGCGCCTGACGCCAAGAAGGTGCTCGACCTGCGCGTCAAGCTGGGCGCGACGGACTACAACACCTTCATCGCCCAGATCATGGGCGCCGGCTGCGACGGCGTGACGAGCGGCCTCTGGGGTTCGCATTTCGTCAATTTCGCCCAGCAAGGCAAGCCGTTCGGCCTGTTCCAGCAGATCAAATACATTTCGGGCGGCGAAATCGCGAGCCATGAGATTGCCGGCAAGATGAAGGGCGACTACCCGGATAATGTGTGGTCGAACACATACGAGCTCTGGTATCACCACCACGATCCGAGCCATGTCGATTTCCAGGCGGCGCTGGCCGAGCGGTCCGGCGGCAAGGAGACGGCAATGTGGCCGGTGCTGGCCTATATCGGCGTGAAGTTCATCGCCGCCGCGGCTGAAAAAGCCGGCTCGCTGGAGGCGGACAAGCTGGCCGCCGCGCTCAAGGGCCTGACCATTCAGACGCCCGTCGGCCCGCGCACCATTGATGCGGAAACCCACCAGGCCGACGCCGGCCAGTTCTGGGGGCCGATGGTCGTCAAGCAAGACGTGGACTACCGCGTGATGGATCCGGTGACCTACATTCCGGCGAAGATCGAGTAGAAGCCGCCAGGACAGGCGCGGCCGGCCGCCCGGCCGGCCGCGTTTTCTTATCTCCCGATACCGGAACGGACTCTGCCTGTGGATGCTCTCATCCAGTTCGTGCAGCAGGATCTGGGCAATCCGGGGCTGGCGACGCTGTTGTCCAACCCGTCTTTCGCCTTCATCCAGCTGATGAACTCGTTTTCGCAGGCGATGAACCTGTTCATCATCGCCGCGGGCCTGTCGCTCATTTTCGGGGTGTTGCGCGTCATCAATTTCGCGCATGGCGCCTTCTACATGTTCGGCGCCTATATCGTTTATTCCGTCGCCCAGGAATGGACCGGCAATTTTTGGCTGGGCGTCGCCGCTTCGGGCGCCGGGCTGGCGGTCATGGCGGTCATCATTGAGCGCGGGCTGTTCCAGTATATCTACGACAAGGAGCATCTGATGCAGTTGCTCCTGACCTTCGCCGTGGTGCTGATTCTGTCGGATGTCGCCAAGATCCTCTGGGGAACCGACCAATACAGCGTTTCCTATCCGCAGAGCATGACCGGCGCGGTCGATCTTGGCGTCACCTTCTATCCCACCTACCGGCTGTTCCTGATCGTGGTCGGGCCGGCGATTGCCATCGGGCTCTGGCTGTTCACCGAGCGCACCCGGTTCGGCCGCCTGACGCGCGCCGCAACGCAGGACCGCGAGATGCTCTCCGCGCTCGGCGTGAATGTGCCGATCATCTACACCGGCGTGTTCATCCTGGGTTCCGTGCTCGCCGGCATCGGGGGCGGCCTCGCATCACCCTTCAACTCGCCGACGCCGGGCATGGACGCCACCATCATCGTGGACTGCTTCGTCATCGTCATTGTCGGCGGCCTCGGCTCGATCTGGGGCAGCTTCATCGGCGCCATCATCTACGGGCTGGTGTTCAACTACGGCTCGGTCATCGTGCCGAACTGGCAGGATGTGTTTCCCTTCCTGATCCTGCTGGCCGTGCTGCTGGTCCGGCCCTGGGGGCTGTTCGGCAAGCCGGAGCGGGGAGGCGCCTGACATGACCGGCCCCATGACCCGCCCGGTGCAGATGATCTGCATCGCGGTGCTTGTCCTGCTGGCGCTGGTGCCGCTGTCGGGCTCGGACTATCTGATCGACCTCTTCAACGAGATCATGATCTACGCGCTGTTCGCGCTCAGCCTGAATGTCATCATCGGCTATTCCGGCAATGTCTCCTTCGGCCACGCCGCCTATTTCGCGATCGGCGGCTACACCATGGCGATTCTGCTCACCAGCTATCAATGGCCGCTGTTGCCGGCCTTCGCCGCGGCCATCGTCCTGTCCTTCCTCGCCTCCGCGGTGGTCGCCTATTTCTGCACGCGGTTGACAGACATCTATTTCGCCATGTTGACGCTGGCGTTCTCGATGCTGGTCTGGGGCGTGGCCTTCAAATGGCGGTCGATGACCGGCGGCGATGACGGCTTTGTCGGTGTCGATGTGCCGGCGTTCATCGCCGAGCGGGCGCCGTTCTACTATTTCTCGCTTGTGGTGATCGCGGCGGCGGTTGCGGTGCTCTGGGTCATTTGCCATTCCGCCTTCGGGCGCGCGCTGCTGGCCGTGCGCGAGAACCCGACCCGCGCCGGCTTTGTCGGCATCGACACCCGGCTGATGCGGTGGTGCGCCTTCGTCGTGGCAGGCACTTTCGCCGGCATTGCCGGGGCGCTGTTCGCCATGGTGCATCGCGGCATGTACACGGAATCCGCGTTCTGGACCGAAAGCGCGACAGTGCTCATCATGACCCTGCTGGGCGGCATGTATTCGTTCTTCGGCCCGGCGATCGGCGCCGCCAGCCTGTTCCTGCTGGAGCGGCTGACCAACGAATATACGGAATACTGGCCGCTGGTGCTGGGCACGATCCTGCTGGTGATCCTGATGTTCCTGCCGGAAGGGCTGGCGGGCCTCGCCCGGACGGTCCGCCGCCATTTGCTGCGGGTGCGTTGACGCCATGCTGAAAATCGACGGCCTGTTCAAGCAATTTGGCGGCTTCGTGGCCATCGACGATGTCTCCTTCGAGCTTGTCGAGGGCGAGAAGCACGCCATTATCGGGCCGAACGGCGCCGGCAAGACGACCTTCTTCAATCTTGTCACCGGCCATTTGCTGCCGGACCGGGGGCGCGTCGCCTTCCAGGGCGAAGACATTACCGGAAGGCCGCCGCACCGCATCGTCAAGCTCGGCCTGGCGCGCTCCTTCCAGCGGATCAACATCTATCCGCGCATGACGGTGTTCGAGAATGTCCAGGTGGCGTTGATCGCCCGCGAACGGCTGGAGCTGCGCTTCTTTACTCTCGCCGCAGGCCTCTGCGGCCCGGAGACGCGCGCGCTGCTGGAGCTGGTCGGCCTCTCCGGCGAGGCGGAGGAACTAGCGGGCGAACTCGCCTATGGCAAGCAGAAGCAGTTGGAGCTCGCCATTGCGCTGGCGGAGAATCCGCGCGTCCTGCTGCTCGACGAGCCGACCGCCGGCATGTCCCCGAGCGAGACCGAGGAGGCGATCCGGCTGATCCGGGAAATCGCCGATGCGCGGGGCCTGACACTGCTGTTCACGGAGCATGACATGACGGTCGTGTTCGGCATCGCAGACCGTATCTCGGTGTTGCATCACGGCGAGATCATCGCCTCCGGGGCGCCGGAGGCGGTGCGCAGCGACCCGATGGTGCGGCAGGTCTATCTTGGCGAGGAGGAGGCGGATGGCGCAGCTTGAAGCCAAGGGCCTGCACACCTCCTACGGCCTGTCGCGGGTGTTGTTCGGCGTCACCTTCGAGGTCGAGCAGGGCGCCTGCATCGCATTGATCGGGCGCAACGGCGTCGGCAAGACGACGACCATGCGCTCGCTGATGGGCCTGACACCGCCCTCGCAGGGCGAGGTCGTGTGGGAAGGGCGGCAGATCGCCGGCCTCGCGCCGCATGTCATCGCCAAGCTCGGCATCGGTTTCGTGCCCGAAGACCGGCGCATCTTCCCCGAACTCACGGTCTGGGAAAATCTCGATATCGCGCGCCGCCCGGCGGAGGCGGGGCGGCAGGCCTGGGGCGAGGATGAAGTCTTCGACCTGTTTCCGGACCTGCGGGACATCCAGTCCAGGCCCGGCGGCGTGCTCTCCGGCGGCCAGCAGCAAATGCTGACAATCGCGCGCTCTCTGATGGGCAATCCGAAGCTGCTATTGCTCGACGAGCCGTCGGAAGGCCTGGCCCCGCGCGTCGTGGAGACCCTGCGGGAGCGCATCCGGGCGCTGAAGGAAAGCGGCCTCTCGATTGTGCTGGCCGAACAGAATCTGGGCTTTGTGCTGGCGCTCTCCGATATGTGCCATATCATGGAAAAGGGTGAGATCGTCTATTCCGGCTCGCCGGGCCATATTCGGGAGAACCGCCACGTGCTCGACCGCTATCTGACGGTATGACAACCGAGGCCGGGATATTCCGCCGCGAAGGCGTCGCCGTGCTGCGCGGCGTGCTGGATGCCGGCTGGCTCGACCGGCTGGCCGAGGCGGTGGCCGCCAATATGGCGTCGCCGGGGCCTTACGGGCGCAACCATGCCGAGCCGGGGCAGGGCAGCTATTTCGGCGATTATGTGAACTGGCGGCGCTTCCCCGCCTATCTGGAGGTTGGCCGCGAGGGGCCGCTCGGAAGGCTCGCCGGCGGCCTCACCGGCGCTGACCGCGTGCAGTTCTTCCACGAGCATGTGCTGGTGAAGGAACCCGGCACAGCGCAGCCGACGCCCTGGCACCAGGACATGCCCTATTACTGCCTGTCGGGCGCGATGACGGTGAGTTTCTGGGTGCCGCTGGACCCCGTGGCGGCAGCGGTCTGTCCGCATTTCCTGGCCGGCAGCCACCGGTCGCGCACGGCCTGGCTGCCGCGCCGGTTCAAGACGATGGCGGCGCTGGAAGGCGATACCAGCGCCTATGAGCCGTTCCCCGAGATCGACGAATCGGCAGAGGCCGCGAATGTCCGCGCCTTCGATCTGGAGCCGGGGGACGCCGTTGCGTTCGACTTCCACACGCTGCACAACGCGCCGCCGAACCGGACGGCGTCACGCCGCCGGGCTGTCAGCCTGCGCTATGTCGGCGAAGACGCCCGCTATCTCGAACGTCCGCACGCCGTATCCCCGCCCTTTCCCGATCTCGGCCTCGAGGCAAGGACGGGCGATCTGTTGCCGGAGGACTGGTTCCCGGTTGTCTGGGAGCGGGGCTGACGGGAAAGCAAGATCCGGGGCGCGCCGGGCGGGGTGCAGACCCGGCGTCCGTGAGCAGGAGCATCGACAGGCTGGACTGGCCGGCGCTGGCTTCAGACCTGCTGGAGCGGGGCCATGCGCGGGCGGCAGGCGTGCTTTCCGGCAAAGAGTGCGCGGCGCTCCGGGCTTGCTGGGGGCGGGAGGCGTTGTTCCGGAGCCGGATCGTCATGGCGCGCCACGGCTACGGCGAGGGCGCCTATGCCTATTTCGCCGACCCGTTGCCGCAAGCGGTGCAGGCATTGCGCGAGGGGCTGTACCGCCATCTCGCCCCGCTTGCCAATGAGGCCATGGCCCGGCTCGACAGGGAAACGCGCTATCCACCGGACCATGCCGCCTACCGGGCGCAATGTCATGCGGCGGGCCAGGCCAGGCCGACGCCGCTGCTCCTGCACTATCAGGCCGGCGGCTACAACCGCCTGCACCGGGACCTCTACGGCGCGCTGTCCTTCCCGTTCCAGGCCGTGTTCATGCTGTCGGAGGCCGGGACTGACTATACAGGCGGCGAGTTCCTGCTGGTGGAGAACCGGATGCGGATGCAGGCCATGGGCGAAGCGGTGCTGCTGGGCCTTGGCGACATGCTCCTCTTTCCGGTGCGCGACCGCCCGGTAGCGGGCAGGCGCGGCTATGTTCGCGCCGAGATGCGCCACGGCGTCTCCCGCGTCCGCTCCGGGGAACGGTTCGCGCTCGGCATTATCTTCCACGACGCCGCATAGACGCCCTGGCTGAAACTCGCTGGGAGTTCCGAAAGTCTGGCTAATGATCCTGCGCCTTGCACTGCTCCAATTCCATAAAGGCGCGCAGTCCTGTCGCCTCATCTTCATCGAATCTTTCACCGGTTATGGTGAGATTCGCAATGCGATCGAAACGGAATGTGCGGAAATCTCGCCGCAGCTCGCACCAGGCGGAAAACATCCAACCATCGGTTAAATTCCAGATCACAAGCGGGCGGACACGGCGTGCGGTTCGTCTCCCCTCACCGTCCCGATAGTCGAACTGCACGATCTGCCGCCGGCGGATTGCCTGGCGCAGCAGGGTCATATTCGGCGTCGCCCTGTTTCTGCCCTGAAGACTGAAATATGGCGCGTCGGCGAGCTTGCGTTCCTCCGGTTGCGGCATACTTGCCTGGATTTTCGCGCGTGCTTCGCGGGCCGCCGCCGCCAGCACCGGATCGCCGCTGCTTTCCACAAAGGAAAGACCGACGGCAAGCGCATCCACCTGGTCATAGGTAAATGTCACATTGGGCAGATCAAAGCCCGGGCGCAGCAGATAACCGACGCCGGCCTCGCCTTCAATCGGCAGGCCGGAAGCCTGAAGATGGGCGATGTCGCGGTAGATCGTGCTGACGCTGACTTCGAAATGCTCGGCAAGTTCACCGGCCCGGCTGACGCCGCGGGTCCGCATCTCGTTCACCAGCCTGAACAGTCTTTCCGCCCGTCTCACCGGCTTGATGCCCGTCCCGAATTCCGAAAGCGCTTCAATCGGCGGCCGTGGCTTCTATCTCGAACATCAGCGGCGGTATGGCGAGCCGGGTAACGCCGAGAAGGGTCATCGGCGGCGCCGCATCGACAGGCCCGAAACGCGACCCGAGAACATCAAAATGCTTCATGGCTTCGTCCATGTCGGTCGTGTAGATGGAGAGGCGGACAATATTGGCAAGGCCCATATCGGCAGCGTTCAGGACAGCTTCCAGATTGTCAAGCGCGAGAGCAATCTGGCTGCGCATATCCCCCGGGTGTTGCGGATTGCCGTTAGCGTCCACGGAAGTTTGGCCTGCACAGACCAGAAGCCGGCTTGCGCCGACGAGCATTTCAGCTTGATTGTAGCCGAAATTCAGCGACCACGACCACGGGTTAACAGCTGCTCTCTTCATAAGTTATGTATCCTCATTGGCCACTCGGAGAGCGCCCATAATGCACAGGCCTCCTGTCACCGTGGTGGCAGGAGTGATGGGGCGGGGGATACGGGCCGCAAGCCGGGGCATTGCCCAAAATCGGGGTGCAATCTAGTCGCGGATCCAGCCGGGGCCCCAGAGGTTGAGTGTGCGTTCCTCGGCGGGCCACAGGCGGGGCGCCATTTCGCGCGGCATGTGTTCGATTTCGGCGGAAAATTCGACCGGATCGCCATGCGGATCCCGGATCATGAAGAACAGATTGTTTCCGGGGCCGTGGCGGCCCGGGCCCCACCAGATTTTTGCGCCGCTGTTGGCCAGATGGTCCGCCCAGTCGCGGATATCGGTCCAGCCGCCGGTTTCGTATGCGTGATGATCCGCCTTGGTCTCGGACGCGGCGAACACGGCGAAGCTGTGATGTTCCTCATCGGTCCGGTAGAAGGCGACCTGGCGCGACCCGGGGTCGTTCATGTCCGACAGCACATAGTCCGACGCGGCGAAACCGAGCACCCCTTCATACCAGCGCATCATGGCGCCGAGATCGCGGCTCGCCACCACGACATGCTGCAGGCGGGCGGCGAAACTGCGGCCCGGGACGCCGTTGACGGTGCGGATCGCCGGCAGGTCGGGGCGCGGCAGACCGAAGACCGAAAGCCAGCCGTCCGGGTCGCGGACCGCAACCGCATCGGAGCCGAACACCGCGGACGGCGAAGGCTCCATATTGATTCCCTGCGCCGCAATAAAAGCCCGCACGGCGTCGAGCTGCGCCTGGTCCTTCAATCTGAAGCCGTGATACGGCCTGGCGCCGGTTTCGCCCGCGCCGATGACAAGGCGCCGGCCCGGCCCCTGCAGCAGCCGGCTGCCGTCCGGAAGGTCGAAGCGGTCGAAACCGAGAATGCCGGCGTAGAAGTCCGCCAACCGGTCCGGCGCGTCGCTGTCAAGGCGAAGATGATCCAAGGGCGCAGGCCAGATCGGCGAACCTGTCGTCGGCATGGGGCTGCCTCGCTTTCTTGCCTTTGGGCGCCGGGCGGGGGAACATGGCGCCGTTTTCTCCAGCAGGCCGGGAGCATAGGCGAAGATGGGCGCGGCACCTATTCCGATTATCGACATCGGCCCCGTTCTCCGGGGCGAACCGGGCAGTGCGGACCGGGCGGCGGCCGAGCTGTCCCATGCCTGCCGCAATGTCGGCTTCTACTATTTGCGCGGCCACGGCGTGCCGCGTGCGCTCATCAATGCCGTGTTCGAGCAGGCGCGGCGTTTCCACGCGCAGCCGATCGAGGCCAAGATGGCGCTCCGGGCGGGGGCCGACAATGTCGGCTACATGCCCTATCGGGGCAGCGTGTCGCGTGCGTCGGGCATCTATCCCGGCGACCGGCCGAACCGGAACGAAGCGTTCTTCATGAAGCGCGACCTGCCGGCGAATCATCCGGACGTGCTGGCCGGCAAGCGCTTCCGCCCCCTGAACCGCTGGCCGGACGAGGCGGCGCTGCCGGGCTTTCGCGCGACAGCGCTGGCCTATGCGGAAGCCGCGGAGACGGTGGCGAAAAGGCTGCTGCCGCTCTATGCCCGTGCGCTCGACCTTGCGCCGGAGTTCTTCGACGAGGCGTTCACCGACCCGCAATTCACGCTCCGGCTCACGCATTACGACACGCCGGCGCATTTCGAGGATGACGAGTTCAGTCTAGCGCCGCACACGGACAGTTCCTTCATGACCCTGCTGGCGACCACCGACGTGCCCGGCCTCTCGATCCGGCTGCCATCCGGCGAATGGATCGACGCGCCGTCGGAGCCGGATTGCTTCATCGTCAATATCGGCGACATGGGGCACCGCTGGACCAACGGCCGCTTTCTCTCGACGCCGCACCGGGTGCGCAATGTCTCGGGGCGGGAGCGCTACGCCATTCCGTTCTTCTTCGATTGCAATATCGATTACGAGATGGTCTGTCTGCCGAGCTGCTGCGGCCCCGGCGACCCTCCAAAATTCCCGCCGACGACCTATATGGACTATATGCTCTGGTTCACCAACGCCAACTACGCCCATGTGCGGGACGGCGCCGGTTGAGCGGCCGGCCGGAAGCCTGCAGTTCGAAGGAGGACGACAGTCCGTCATCATGCGCTTTGCCTTCACCCTGATCCTGGTTGCCGTTGTGGCGGCCGCTGCGCCGCCGGCCGGCGCCCACAACGCGCCGGAGAGTTTCGCCGAGCTTGCGGAGCGGACCCTGCCGGCGGTCGTCAATATCTCGACCCAGCAAATGGTGGAGCCGCGCCAGTCTCCGGACCGGCCGCAATTCCCGCCGGGGTCGCCCTTTGAGGAGTTCTTCAAGAGGTTTTTCGATCAGGGGCCGGGCAACCGTCCGGGAACGCCGCGCAGGGCGACCTCGCTGGGTTCCGGCTTCATCATCGATTCGTCCGGCATCATCGTCACCAACAATCATGTTATCGACGAGGCGGACAAGATCGTGGTCCGCCTGCAGGACGACAGGGAACTGGACGCGGAGGTCGTCGGGCGGGATCCGAAAACCGATCTGGCGGTGCTCCAGGTCGAGGCGGAAGAACCGCTGCCCTTCCTCGAGTTCGGAGATTCCGACAAGACACGGGTCGGCGACTGGGTGGTTGCGATCGGCAATCCCTTCGGCTTCAGCGGTTCGGTGACGGCAGGCATCGTTTCGGCCCGCAAGCGCGATATCCGCGCCGGACCCTATGACGACTTCATCCAGACGGACGCCGCCATCAACAGGGGCAATTCCGGCGGGCCGATGCTGAACCTGGACGGCAAGGTCATCGGCGTGAACACCGCAATTACCTCGCCTTCGGGCGGCAGTGTGGGCATCGGTTTCGCCGTGCCGGCTTCACTCGCCGCGCCCGTGATCGACCAGTTGCGCCGCTTCCGCGAAACCCGGCGCGGCTGGCTCGGCGTGCGCATCCAGAATGTGACCGAGGAAATCGCCGCGGCGTTCGAGAATTTCGGCGAGCCGCGCGGAGCGCTGATTGCGGCCGTCATGCCGGACAGTCCCGCCGACAAGGCGGGGATCCAGGCGGGCGACATCGTGCTCACCTTCGACGGGAAGGCAGTGGAAAAGATGCGCGCCCTGCCGCGCATCGTCTCCGACACCGAAGTCGGCGCGACGGTGCCGGTGGCGCTCTGGCGCAGGGGGCGCGTCGAAACTCTGGAAGTGGTCGTCGGCCGGTTGGAGGAGAACGAGACGGCGGCTGCGGCGGTGAGCTCTCCGGAACATGCTGTCGAGGCCCTGGGTCTTGTGGTTGCGCGGCCGAACGATGAGCTGCGCAAGGAATACGAGCTGGACGAGGATGCGCTGGAAAGGGGCGGCCTGGTCGTTGTCGGCGTGTCGCCAAACAGCGATGCGGAGGAGAAGGGCGTCCGGCCGGGCGATCTCATTCTCGAAGTGGACCAGGTTCCGGTGACCAGCTCCGACGAACTGGAGGACCGTATCGCCGCTGTGCGCGAAGCGGGGCGCCGGTCTGTGCTGCTGCTGATCAACCGCAGCGGCGAGGACCGTTTCCTGGCCGTCTCTCTGGCTGCCGAAGCGGAGTAGTTTCGTTGAGTGAGAGGGAGGGCAGCGCGATCCGGGTCGCCCGCATCCGGATCGAGGTTTTCAGCGCGGCAATGGAGAAGCCGGTGGTCGCCTCATTCGGCGCCATCGAAAACCGCATCGTCGCGATGGTCGCGCTGGAAGATGCCGAGGGCGCCGTCGGCTGGGGCGACATTTGGGGCAATTTCCCGTCGATCACGACGGAATACCGCGCAAGGCTCGCCGGCCAGTTGCTGCCGGACCTCCTGCTCGGCAAGACCGTGGACGACATTCCGGCGCACTATGCCGCCATGATGCGGCAATTGCGTGTGCTCGCCATCCAGTCCGGGGAATACGGCCCGGTCGCGGCGATCGTGGCCGCAGCCGACCAGGCGCTCTGGGACCTTGCGGCGCGGCGCCGGGGTGTGCCGCTGCGCTGCTTGCTCGCAGCGGATGCGCGAGACCGTGTCCCCGCCTATGCCAGCGGCCTCAACCCCGATGACGGGCCGGAAATGGCGGTGCGGGCGCGGCAGAGGGGCTTCCGGAACTTCAAGCTCAAGGTCGGTTTCGGCGACAGCACGGACCGGGGCAATGTCGCGGCAATCCGCCGGGACATGCAGGAAGGCGAGCGGCTGTTCGTGGACGCGAATCAGCGGTGGGACCTGGAAACGGCGGCAGCGGCCGCCGGCTGGCTGGCGGATGAAGGCGTTGGCTGGCTGGAGGAGCCGATGCGCGCGGATACTCCGGACGCGGACTGGCGCCGGCTGCGGGCCGCCATGCGCCTCCCGCTCGCCGGCGGGGAAAACCTGACCGACCATGACCTGATCGACCGGGCGCTGGGCTGGCTCGACATCATGCAGCCCGATGTCGGCAAATGGGGCGGCGTTTCGGACAATACGGCGATCGCGCGGCGCACGCTTGCGGCGGGCCGCATCTACTGTCCGCACTGGCTCGCCGGCGGGCTGGGCCTGCTGCATTCGGCCAATATCCTGGCCGCGGTCGGCGGCGACGGGCTGCTGGAAATGGATGTCAATCCGAACCCGCTTCGGGACGCCGTGACGGGAGGCGCGCTCCAGGTCGCCGACGGCCATGTCCATCTGCCGGACGGACCGGGCCTTGGCATAGAGGTCGATCTCCAGGCGATGGCCGGCTGGTCGGTCGCTTCCGCCGAATTCGCCTGAATCCTCCGGTCGGCTACGCCTCTCCGGCCAGTTCCGGAACCACCCAAAGCGGGTCGGCGCCGCGCGAGACGCGCTGCACATTGTCGAAGGCGTTGCGCACCCGCGCCGTATTGCTCTCGAAGGTCGGGCCGGCGAGATGCGCGGTGAGCGTCGCGTTCTCCAGTCCGAACAGCGGATTGTCGGCCGGCGGCGGCTCTTCGTCGAACACATCCAGGCCTGCCGCAGCGATGGCGCCTTCCGCCAGCGCCGAATAGAGCGCCGCTTCGTCGATGACCGGCCCGCGCGACGTGTTGACGAGAATTGCGGAGGGCTTCATCAGGGCCAACTCCTCCCGACCGATCAAATGGCGGGTGGACTCGTTCAGCGGCACATGCAGCGAGACGATATCGGCCTCTCGCAGCATCTCCCGCAGCAGCCGAAAACGCACATTGAGCGCGTCTTCCCGGTCCTCCGTCAGCCGCTCGATGTCATAATAGATGACCGTCATGCCGAACGCCGCGGCGAGCCGCGCGGTCTTCTTGCCGATAGTGCCGAGGCCGACAATACCGAGCGTCCTACCGCGCATTTCATGCAGGCGCGGCGTGCTGTTGCCGCGCCAATTCCCGGCCGCCACATTTCTGTGCTGGCGCACAAGCTGGCGCGACGCCGCGAGCATCAGCAGAATGGCATGTTCGGAGACGGCGGTGGAGTTGGCGCCGCCATTATTGCAGAGCGGAACGCCGGCCGCCCGCGCCGAATCGATGTCCGCCTGGTCATAGCCGGCGCTCAGAAGCTGGATCAGCTTCAGCTTCGGCCCGGCCTCGAACAGCGCGTCGTTCACCAGCCAGTCCACGAAACCGACCAGATATTCGGCGTCCTGCATCGCTTCCAGATATTCGCTGCTGCCCGCCGGCACGATCGAGAGCTCGAAGCCCGAAGGCGCCATTTCCCGCGCGGCATCTGCGGCATCGGGGAAATTGGTGACGAAAACGATTCTGGGAGCCATGAATTCCGTCCAATTATGCGGGTTCGGTCACGCCGCCTTCTCCGGCAGCCTGTCGGTGCAGGCAAAACCGTAACGGCGGTCGAACGGCCTGTCTATCCGGAGAGGCAAGTGGCGCTGTCTCGGTTTAACTTTTGGACGCGTTACTGCGTTCATCCGTCACCCCGGGGAAGCAGGGGGCCGGCTCCGGTTCTCTCCGCAGCCTCGGACGGCTTGTCCATTCTCCGCCGCCTGCGGCAGCATTGCGTATCCGGGATGGACCCCCGCCTCCGGGGGTGACAGGGGAGCGCGGGGGCCCGAGCAGGCAATGTCCTTGCTCGACCGCAGCGGCGCGGTTGCATCGACCGACTGCGGACAAGCGGCCGAATGTGAAACTGAGACACGGCCAGGCAAGTTTGCCGCTGGCGGCACGGGGCGGTTGCGAATACTGTGCGGAACGCGACCGCGGCAAACGGTGCCTCAGGGGAACGGCCGGATGAAGCTCGACAAATGCGTCAATCTCGACGACTTGCGGGTGCTCGCGAAGAAGCGTGTGCCAAGGCTGGTTTACGACTTCATCGAGGGCGGCGTGGACGATGAGGAAGGGCTTGAGCGCAACGAGAACGCCTTTGCCCGCCGTTCTCTGGTGCCCCGCTATATGGTGGATATTTCGACGCTCGATCAGTCTGTGCGGCTGTTCGGCCGTACCTGGTCAAGCCCCTACGGCATTGCGCCCACCGGCGGCATCGGCAATTACCGTCATGGCGGCGACCTGATGCTGGCGCGCGCTGCGCGCGACGCCAATATCCCGTTCATCATGTCCGGCGCCGCCACGGCCTCGATGGAGGATATGGCGCGCGAGGCCCCGGAGCATGGCTGGTATCAGCTCTCTACGGCCAGGGACCGGTCGATCTCGGAGGACATGATCCGGCGCGCGGCGGACCTTGGCATACCGGCGCTGGTGATTACTGTCGATGTGCCGGCCGGCGCCAATCGGGAACGCAACCGGCGCAACGGCTTCGGCCCTCCGCTCAAGCTCACGCTGGGCACCAAGCTGGATGCCTTGCGGCGGCCGCTCTGGCTCAAGGACTACATGCAGCACGGTTTCGCCATGCTGGAGAACTGGAAGCCCTATGCGCCTGCTGGCTCCAGCGCCAGGGAAGTCGGCGAGTTTGTCGCCGAGCAGTTACCGACAAGCCTGACATGGGCGGACATCGAGCGGTTTCGCGCGCTCTGGCCGCGCACCCTGATTCTCAAGGGCGTGATGCGCGCCGACGACGCCATTCGATCTGCGGATATCGGGGTGGACGGGCTGATGGTATCGAACCACGGCGCCCGCCAGCTAGACCGGGCGCCGGCGCCTCTGGATGTGCTTCCGGCGCTCGACGCAGCCGTGGGCGACCGGATGGTGCTGATGCTCGACGGCGGGGTCCGACGGGGCGCGGATATCCTGATTGCACTGGCGAGCGGGGCGAAGTTCGTATTTCTGGGCCGCCCGACGCTCTATGGCGCGGTCGCCGGCGGCGCGGCGGGGGCCGCCAGGGCGGTGGACATTCTCCGTGACGAGACCGCCAAGGTGATGGCGCAGATCGGTTGCCCGTCACTGGACCAGCTCGGCCCCGAATTCCTGCATTGGGACCCGGAAGAGGCGGGACGCAACATCCGGGTCTGATACCCTGATGCTCGATGCGGGCGCGGCCCCTCGCCCGGCCTTGCCCGCAGGCGGGGAGGGGTTTCGCAGCAGAGTCTACGCAGATGCGGCCCGGGCGGCCCCGCCTTCCTGTTGCGCCGCAGCGGCGCGGTTGCATCGACCGACTGCAGACAAGCGGCCGAATGTGAAACTGAGACACGGCCAGGCGAGTTTGCCGCTGGCAGCACGGCACGGTTGAGAATACTGTGCGGAACGCGACCGCGGCAAACGGTGCCTCAGGGGAACGGCCGGATGAAGCTCGACAAATGCGTCAATCTCGACGACTTGCGGGTGCTCGCGAAGAAGCGTGTGCCAAGGCTGGTTTACGACTTCATCGAGGGCGGCGTGGACGATGAGGAAGGGCTCGAGCGCAACGAGAGCGCCTTTGCCCGCCGTTCTCTGGTGCCCCGCTATATGGTGGATATTTCGACGCTCGATCAGTCTGTGCGGCTGTTCGGCCGCAACTGGTCAAGCCCCTACGGCATTGCGCCCACCGGCGGCATCGGCAATTACCGCCATGGCGGCGACCTGATGCTGGCGCGCGCTGCGCGCGACGCCAATATCCCGTTCATCATGTCCGGCGCCGCCACGGCCTCGATGGAGGATATGGCGCGCGAGGCCCCGGAGCATGGCTGGTATCAGCTCTATACGGCCAGGGACCGGTCGATCTCGGAGGATATGATCCGGCGCGCGGCGGACCTTGGCATACCGGCGCTGGTGATTACTGTCGATGTGCCGGCCGGCGCCAATCGGGAGCGCAACCGGCGCAACGGCTTCGGCCGCCCGCTCAAGCTCACGCTGGGCACCAAGCTGGATGCCTTGCGGCGGCCGCTCTGGCTCAAGGACTACATGCAGCACGGTTTCGCCATGCTGGAGAACTGGAAGCCCTATGCGCCTGCTGGCTCCAGCGCCAGGGAAGTCGGCGAGTTTGTCGCCGAGCAATTACCGACAAGCCTGACATGGGCCGACGTCGAGCGGTTTCGCGCGCTCTGGCCGCGCACCCTGATTCTCAAGGGCGTGATGCGCGCCGACGACGCCATTCGATCTGCGGATATCGGGGTGGACGGGCTGATGGTATCGAACCACGGCGCCCGCCAGCTAGACCGGGCGCCGGCGCCTCTGGATGTGCTTCCGGCGCTCGACGCAGCCGTGGGCGACCGGATGGTGCTGATGCTCGACGGCGGGGTCCGACGGGGCGCGGATATCCTGATTGCACTGGCGAGCGGGGCGAAGTTCGTGTTTCTGGGCCGCCCGACGCTCTATGGCGCGGTCGCCGGCGGCGCGGCGGGGGCCGCTAGGGCCGTGGACATTCTCCGTGATGAGACCGCCAAGGTCATGGCGCAGATCGGTTGCCCGTCACTGGACCAGCTCGGCCCCGAATTCCTGCATTGGGACCCGGAAGAGGCGGGACGCAACATCCGGGTCTGATACCCTGATGCTCGATGCGGGCGCGGCCCCTCGCCCGGCCTTGCCCGCAGGCGGGGAGGGGTTTCGCAGCAGAGTCTACGCAGATGCGGCCCGGGCGGCCCCACCTTTCTGTTGCGCCGCAGCGGCGGCGAGATGTTGCAGCAGGGCCTCCGCCTGCCGGCGCTTCGCCTCGTCGGGGTCGCGCTGGACAATGCGAAGCAGGGCGTCGCGGGCCGCAAGGTCGCCCTCGGCGGCCATGTCGAAGGCCATCCGGTCGCGGCGTTCGTAATAGCTTCTGTCGAGCGGCACGACATTCGGGCAAAGCGAACGCCAGTAGTATTTCTGATCGTCGGAGGACCAGCCGGCATAGACCTCCTCCCAGCTTCCGCAGCCGGAATAGGGGTCCATGTTCGTCTCGGCGACCGGCTGTTGCGCCGGCTGATAGCGGGCGTCGAAGGACTGCCGTATCTCTGCTGTGCGGTTGGGCAGCGCGCAATGCACGGCGGTGTCGGCGAAGATCAGCGCATCGCCCGCCTGGAAAGCGCCGGTCACCCATTCACCCGGAATCGGCACGCTGATATCCATGCCGCCCGCCCCGGTGCCGACCCGGGTGTCGAGAACGCCGGCGTGGTGCGAGCCGGCCGCCACCGCCAGCGCGCCTTTCTCACGCGGGCAGTCGCCCAGCGGAGCCCACAGGGCGTGGTTGGTCGCGCCGCCGATATGCACCTTGTCCTGATGCGCGCCGGTGGTGAAGTCGAAGGTTTCGGTCTGCGGGAAGATATTGCGCTGCACGAACATGGGGTGCACCAGCGCCGGCTCGCCGAAAATGCGCTCAAACAGCCCCAGCACGTTCGGATGGGTCCGGAGCCGGTGCAGCGCCTCATCCATCCACATGCCCCGAAACACCTTCATGTAGCGTTCCTCGGGGTCCTTGCAGGCCGCGGCGGGGTTGGCGATGCCGTCCTCGACCGGGTATGCCGGGTCCAGCCAGCCGCCGGCCGCGGCCTTCTCCAGCAGGCGCCGGCGGACCTCCATCACCGTGCCGCGCGGCAGCAGGCCGCGCAGGAACAGATAGCCGTCACGCTCCAGCCGCTCGGCGAGCGCGGGGCCGTTCTCCATCAGTTCCGTCGAATCAAGAAAGTCCCGCATCCTGCTCATAGCTGTTCCTCCATGCTTGCCCGCCGCCGCCGGGCGGCCGGCCTCGCGCTGTCAGATCGCGAGGTCCCGGGTGTTGTAGTCGCGGATGACACGCTCGAAAGTCTCGTCGTTCAGCCGGAAATCGTCCTCCAGACCGTCAAAGGGCCGGTATCTGTAGGCCGCCTCTTCCGGGAAGCGCTGCCGGCGCGCATCGACAGCCACGGCGATGACGGCCGAACGGTCGAAAATGCGCTTCTCGTCGTAAACCTGGTCGGCGGCCATGCTGAGGGCGCCCCTCTGGCCCAGCACCGAGCGCCGCCGATGGAAGCCGAAGGTGATCGAGACGCGCTTGTCGGGCGAGGTGTTGGCGAATGAGCCGTGCAGCATCTGGCGGTTGACGGCCGTGACATCGCCCGGCTTGCAGAGCAACGGCACGGCATCTGGCAGCTTCTCGTCGCCGCCGTTTTCCGCGATTCGCCGCCTTATGTCGATCCGCCCCTGTGTGTGGGTGCCCGGCACGACCCAAAGGCAGTTCGCCGCTGTGGTCGGGTAGAGTTGCACCTGAAAGTTGAAGCCGTGTATGCCCGCGTCCCAGTCTGGCGACTCCCAGTGGGTTACACCGTCCTGGTGCCAGGAGACGGAACCGCCGACGCCGGCCTGTTTCACGAAAATGGCGTCGTTATAGGGCACGAAATCCGGCCCGTTGATGGCTTCGGCCACCGCCAGCAGATGCGGATGGCCGTAGACCCGGAGCGCTGCCGGCATCGCCTGGCACATGCCATACATCAGGAAGACGACATATTCCGGCGCGTCGGCGTCGGGACGGGGCTGCGTCATCTGGTGGGGATGGCGGCCGTGGAGCTTACCGGTGCCGCCCCAGGGGTCGGAAAGCGGCTTCACAAGCACATAAGGCTCGCGGGCGTAGTCCCGGCCAAGGGCGGGCCGGCCCAGCGCATCCACATCGGCGCCCGGACGGGTCGGCGCCCGCCCGATCATCATGTCGGTATCGGCGCGCAGTTCGGCAAGCTCCGCCTCCCCGACCACGCCTTCAAAGACGTAGAAGCCGTGCTCCCAATAGGCCGCCAGGATATCCGGATGCAGCTTGCCGTCAGCGCCGAAGCGCACGGGACCGCGATTGGCGAGCGCATGGGCACGGTCTTCACCGCCGCTCAGATAGGCCGCCGCTGTTGCGGCATGTTCGGCCCGGCTCGGTTCCGCCAAGGGCGAGACGTGATTCATTGCGCGCCTCCAGAATGTCGTCCCTGAGAAAGCCTATGCAACTGCCGGCTTTGCCGCAAGTTCCGGATATAGTCGGCGGCGCGAAGGCGGGATGCCAGCTTCCCCGCTGCTCATTCGCTGATCCGGAACATGGGGTCGCGGGTCGGGCGGCCGCCGTCGAGATAGCGTTCGAGAAACGCCATGCAGAAATCGAGCTCTTCCAGCGGCACATTCGGATGCAGGCCCGGATTGGCATGAAGCCGCTTGTCCTCCGAGCCGAGAGCGTCGAACAGGCCGAGGCATTCCTCGCGGGTGAAAAGCTCGTCCTCGAGTTGCCAGAGGAACAGGACAGGGCAGGTGATCGCCCGCGCCGCAGCCTCGATGACCGGCCTGTAATGGCCAGGCTGGGAGACAAGGCCCATCAGCCCCAGCACGGCGACGGAGATGCGCGGCTCCGCAGCCGTGAAAGGCGCGCCGTAAATCGTGCCCATTGACAGGCCCCAATAGCCCACCGGCCCGGCGCCGACCTCCTCCAGGCCGGAGAGTGTTTCCAGCGCGAGACGCCAGTCGCGGACCATGTCGTCGGCCGTGCCCTCCCGCTGCCACTCCGGCCAGAACGCCTCGCGTCCGCCGGGTCCGACCTGGCGCCGCCCATGCACCGGCCCGTCGAGGGCAAGCCCGAAATACCCCCGGTTTCGGCACAGCGCGCCGGCGATATGGGGAATGGGGCGCTGGTGCCGGCTGCCGGAAGCGCCGTGCCCGTAGCAGACAAGCGGTGCGCCAGGCTTCGAGTCCGGGCCGGACCAGAGGACGCCGGTTACCGGACGGCCGCCGGTATGGATCGTGAACTCGCGCAGCCGAGCGCCGTTTTCGCTCTGCGTATCGTGCCATTCGAGCCGGTTGCCGGTCGCAGTCATGCCGTGCATCCTGAAGTCGCGGGGTCGGTCGGAGTGTCCGCCCGCCTGCCTATCCGGGTCAAGAACGCCGCTTGCGGGCCTTCCGGGCGGCGGAGGGGAGCACTTCCGTGGCACTGCAATTCGGCCTTCGCGTCCCGACCGTTGGCGCGCCCGCAGACACTGCCGCCTACGCCGCCCAGGTGGAAGCCGCCGGTTTCGACTTCATGTGGATGCCGGACACGCCGCTGCTCGCCGGGCGCTGGCGCGATGTCTATATGCATCTGGGCGCGGCTGCCGGGCAAACGGCCCGGATGCGCCTCGGTCCGGGCGTGACCAACCCGCTGACCCGCCACCCGCTGACCACGGCAAGCGCGATCGCGACCCTGAACGATGCGTCGGACGGGCGGGCGGACCTGGTGGCCGGCACGGGCTACAGTTCGGCCTATATCATCGGCCGCAAGGCGGCGACGCTTGCGGATATGCGCCGCGCAACGGCTCTCTGGCGCGGCCTGCTCGGCGGCGCGCCGACCGACCCCGGCGGCTCGGAGACAGTGATCGACCGCCCCTGCCCGGACCTGCCTGTCATTCTCGCCGCAACGGGCCCCAGGATGCTGGCGCTTGCGGGCGGGATCGCCGACGGCGTGCTGATCCATGTCGGCGCCGCGCCGGAGGCCGTGGCCTGGGCGCTGGAGCGGGTTGAGACGGGCATGGCCGCCGCTGGCCGGGCCAGGCATGACGTGCGGCGCATCCTCGTGGTCACGGCCTGTATCGACGACGACCGCGAGCGCGCAATCGATCAGATGCGGCCCTGCGCGGCGGGTCTCTGCCGCCACCGCCATGCCGACATCTTCTTCGCCGGCGCGGGTGTCACAATGCCGCCCGTTCCTGCGGACTATGTTGAGCCCTATCCGGACCTCGGCCATGCGGTCGATTGGGAGGCGGCGAAACGCGCAACCTCCTATGTGCCCGATGCCGCTGTCGAGGCCTGTGTGGCGCTCGGTTCCGCCGACGAGGTTGCGGAGCGGGTGCGGGCGCTGGCAGCGCTGGACATCGACGCGATCTGGTGGCGGGACGAGGCCACCTGGTCCCGGCCGGACAGGCTGATGGAGCGGTTGTCCGCCGAAGTGCTGCCCCGGTTCCGGGCCGCGTGAGAGAATCCCGAAGGGCGCCGCTGCCTGCTTGCCGCTTGCTGCCGCGCCGTTCACACTGCGAATTCGAAGAACGGCCTCGAGGGAGAGACGGCATGTCGGACGGCTTTACGATCACGAAGTTCAGGGATGTCGCCGACGGGCTGCAGAAAGGCCAGTTCGCGGTCGGCGAGCGGCGGCAGGCGGCGAGTCTCGACGATCTGGACCCGATTCACCGGGCGCTGCTCGACCAGGCCGATCACGATTTCCCTTGGCGTGATGACGCCCGACGGGCGGATTGGCCTCACACCGATGTGGTTCGATTACGAGGACGACAAGATTCTGGTGAACACGGCCTCGCACCGGGCCAAATGCGGCTGGATCCGCGCCAATCCCGAGCTGACCGTGCTGATCGTCAATCCCGACAATGCCTATCACTGGGTCCAGATCCGCTGCACCGTGGAGGAGGAGTTGCGGGAGTGGGAGGCCGGCGGCGAGCGCGTCACGCAGCAGCTCGACAGGATCTGGACAAAATATACCGGGGCGGAGCCGCCCTATGGACTGCGGGACCCCGAGATCGATGAGAAACGGGTGCTGTTCGTCTGCCGCATCGACCGGATCGCGACCTTCGGCAAGCCTGCCTGACAGCCTGCGGGCGGTTTAGGTGGTTTGAATGGCGGTTATGGTCGTGCGCCCCTGACGCCTTCCGGCGCGCGCGCTTTCTGCCCGTGCTGTCGCTGGAGAGTTGACGCCGGAACAGGAACGCTCTCCGGCCGATCAGGCATGCGGCGTTCCGGGAGGCTTATGCTGTTCCCGCCGGCCCCCTCTCCCGGAAGGGGCCGCAATACCAGGCCGCACGGAAGCGGCGCCCCGAAGCGCCGATGGCGCCTGCCATTGTTGAAAACCGCGACAAAGCGCCGCCTTGGCGATTGACGCGCCCACTCTCCTGCGACATAATGCCCCTGCTTTCAGCAATGGGGAGGAAGAAATGTCAACAGGACGCTTTGCCGCGCGGGCAGGCGCGCTCGTTGTCGCCGCGTTCATGGTCTTGGGCGCAACCGATCTTCGGGCAGACACAACAGACGAAGAATGCGCGGAGGCCTGGGCGGAGAGCGAAGCGAGCGCCACCTGCACGGATACAACCGCCGAGGTGGCCTTCGGAAACGAGTGCTCGATCGAAACCACCTGCGACAAGGAAGGGTTCCCGACGCCCGCGTCGATCACGCGGCCGCTGGAGGATATTTCCGAGTTGCGGAACTGTCTCGCCACGCTGACCGTGGGTCCGTGCGATGGTGAAGAAGAGCCGGAGGACCCGACGGTCGCGGAGATCTGCGAAGAAAACTTCGAGACCAGCGCAGCCTCCAGCGTATGTGAGGGAACGGCCTTCACCGAAACGGGCGATGGAAAATGCTTTGTCGATGCGCAATGCACGAAGACGAACAGTCATGTCGTGCGTGCAGTAGCTATACTGCCGCCAGAGAATGCCGCCAACTTGCATTTCTGCCAGCATGGGTTCCTGCAAGGCCCGTGTGATCCGCCGCCGCCTCCGCTCTCCGAGCAATGCGCTGACGCCTGGGAGGAGAGCCCGGCAAATGTGGCGGAGGACTGCAACGTCTATCCTGAAAAAATAACCGAGTATGGAGAGGACCAGTGCAAGCTCCAGGGCAGCTGCAAGCGTGGCAAGATGTCCATGATGTCAGAGGTGATAGGACCGCCTTCAGACATCTCTGATCTACACGCCTGCAACGGTCAATTCAACGTCGGTGAATGTACTCCGGAAGACCTTGAGCCTACCGAGAAAGACCAGGAATGTGTAGAAGGATGGGAGCAGAGTCCGGCTGCAGAGTCATGCAGCATAACTGACATCTATTGGGACTACTGGCCTGGACAGTTTGATGACGGCTCGTGTGAGATCGACGTCACTTGTGAAAAGGACGATGGAACTCTCAATGAGCAGACAGCATTCCATGCCAGCTTGGAGCAGATTTCCAAGATCATCGCCTGCGATGGGCTGATCTACCGGGAAGAGCACCTGTCTACTCCAGGGCAGTGCCCGACTCCGTGGTCACCGGATCCGGAACCGGACCCGCCGACAACGGAGGAGTGCAGGGAGGCCTGGGATGCCAGTCCGGCCGGTGAAGAGTGCAGCGGAACCTATGTCGCCGCTGAAGGAGACGTGTGCCGGATCTCAACCTTCTGCCCGCGCCCACCCGCACTCAGGGGATCAAAGTCATATCTTCCGCTGGACGACGTTGCCGGCTTGATCAATTGTGCGGGTCTGCCGAGCACCGAATGCAACGAAGAAGATCTTGAGCCTTCAGACGGGGATCAGGACTGCATCGATGCTTGGGAAGAGGCCGAGGCGTCGCAAGCCTGCGAGCCGAGTGACATATACCGTGAAATATGGACAACTCCTGACAGTCAGGAGTGGGGCTGGTGCGTCATGCATGTGCAATGCCCGCTCGCTAATGGCGACATGAGTGAAATGCACAGCTATAATAATCCGCTGGAGGAAATGTCGCGGTTTGTTAACTGCAACAATGGCGAGATCTACTATGACTCGTGCCCTTCCTGGACGGAATAATCTGTGACAAAAGGTGCAGGGGTAGTTCATCTACCCCTGCACCAACACTGTGTATCCTTGATGGACTATTTCAGGTTCGATACAGACCCGCCTGCCAATCAAGAGTCTTCACAGCCAATATCAGGAAGCGCCACTGGGCCGTCAGGTCCGGTTGGCTCTGTCGGCGGCCAGATTGCCCCCTGGAAGACGCGATAGTTGAGAACTTTGGAATTCAGGTCAGGCCTGTCGGCCCTCAATCATCGCAGGAATTTCCTTTCGTGGTCAGCGCCCCGGAGACGCACACGGCGCTGACCCCCGCGCGGCCGGCGTTCATCACTGCGGACACGATCCGGGCCATGCTCCGCGGCAGGTGAAAGGGGCGCCAGTCAACGCCGTGCCGGCTGGAACGCCTCCACCCTGCGCTCCGGCAGCAGGGCTGTGAGACGCCCATCGGTGCGCCCGCCGTCATGCACAGCATTTCGAGCGCATGAGGCCGTTCGTGGCGGCGGTGGGCCTCTCCATCGGCGAGCACCCCGGGCGCTACTGGAGGCGCGGCTTCTACAAGACGCAAGAGAACCGCTACTACCAGTGCAAGGCCTGCTGGCGCCGCGTGCTCGTCTCGCGCAAGGCCCCCAGGATCCACGCCAGGAACCAGGAACGCGCCGTGGATGTGTTCTCGCGCATTGCCAACAAGTCCCCGATGCGCCGGACGGTCGTCGGCGCCGGGCTCGACAGTTGCAAGGACTATTACACGACTCTCGCCTTCATCCATCGCCGCTGCAGCGAACTCAACGGCGCCTTCACACGCTCGTTCCTGACCGGCCAGCGCCGCCTGCCGGCGCAGATGGACATCGCCACCGACTCTCAGTCGCTCATGGTCAACTGGCCGCGCAAGGCCCTGCGCCGCACCGTCGAGATGACCTCCTGCTGCAGCGTGGACGCGGCCTCGCGCTTCATCCTCGAACTGGATGTCAATCACGACCCGCGCTTCGATGCCTTCGAGGTCAACCGGGAGTCGGCCGCGCGGGGCGACATGACGCGCAAGGAAGCGTTTCGCAGATATGCACGCTTCTGGCTCGCGGGCGACGAGATGCGCAGCGGCCGGACCGGCCAGCGCCGCATGGGCCGCGCCGCCGCCGAGCAGGCGGTCGGGGATATCCAGAACGCTTTCCGCGGCGCCCACTCCTGGGATGACGTGGCCGAGATGGAGATCGTGCCGGGCCGCGGGCCGCTGCGCGACACCATGCTGCGCTCCGGTCTGCTGGTGAAGACCGGCTACCGGACGCTCGGCCACATGTTCGTGCTGCGCGAGATCCTGAAGGGCGCCGGCGTCGAACGCCTCCAACTGTCCATGGACCAGCACCGCTCAACCATCGCGTCCTTCATGTGCGCCTTTCAGGAGCAGGTCGCGGAGGGCCGTGCGCACGGCCTTCTCGTGCGCTACGACAAGGACTGCACGGTCGATCGACGCACCCAACTCTATCAGGAAGCCCGGAGGGAAATGCGCGCCTTCGCGCGGGCGCACAATATCGGAGGCACGGACAGGGAGATCGGGTTCGAGATGCTCCGGGCAGATCTGGACGCAGCTCTGCTGGAGGACGGCTGGCTCCGGCATCCGGTGCCCACCAGGCGGGAGCCGCGCAAGGAGGTCCGCTGGATCACCGGCCATCCCGCCCTGGAGACGGACGACATTGCCCGGCTTCATCTCGGCGCCTCTCTCGCCCCGGTCGACAATGTCTTCCAGTTGACCCGCCGGTTCATCTCGGCGCTGGAGCGCCCGATCGATACCGCAAGCGGGCGCTGGCAGCAGGTCTGGTACGGCTATGCGCCCTACAACCCGGACATGGTGCGGATCTATCTCGACATCTTCCGGGTGGTGAACAACTTCATGCACACCGGCGCCGACGGCTGCACGCCCGCCATGCGGCTGGGCTTCGCGGCGCGCCCGCTCGACTATGCCGATGTGCTCTGGCCCGGAGAACGGATCCCCGCGCCGAAACGCGCCCGCCGCAAGGGACGCGCGCTGGCGGCCTGAACGGGATCAGTCTCGCCGCCCGGCGGCAAGCATCAGGCGCTTATAGGCCCCCGTGCGCGCGAAGGCGGGGCAGGAATAACGGGCCTCCTCATGCGCATCGTCGAAGGCGCCGCCGCTGCCGGACGGGTCGGCCCCGGCGTCCAGCGCGGCGTCGATGAAGGCGGCATTGATGGCGCTGATGGCGTAATCGAGCGGCTTCCGGCCATATCCGTCGCAAGCTTCGGGATCGGCCCCGGCGTCGAACAGCGCCCTTGCCACATCCCCGACGGGGTTGTTCCAGGCGGCGTAATGGAGCGGCGTGCACCCGCCGGCGTCCCGGACATCGGGGTCCGCGCCCTCGGCAACCAGGCGGTCGATCTCCGCCCTGTCCTCGGCGACGGCGGCGGAGAGGTGGATGGGCTGCGCCCCGCCGCCAAGCCGGAACCGACCATGCATGCCCTCAGCGTACATCATTCCGCACTATACCCCGACCGCCCTGTCAGACTGCAAGCTCGCCGCTGGCGATACCTTCATCGACCTCACCGACATAAACGCAAGACATGAACACAGGTGCGCTGCAACCTTATTGCTCTCATACCCGTGAGAAATCCGGGTTAGCTGCGCAACGTGTCGATCGACCGCCAGGCGCCTTCCGGAGTCCGATATTTCCAATTTCCGTTCCATATGTTCTCGTTTCCCGAGACAATAGAGTCGTTGAGCCGGTTAAGTGTTGGATATCGCTCCCCAGTGTCCTCCCGCAGCCAAGCACCTTGTCTCGCAATGGCCTTGTATTCTTTGCGCTTATAGTTCCGGAACACCTCAAAGCCTTCGGGGAAATGCACGTTGTTCCGAGTGTCGCGGACACCGCCGTCACCTGTGGTAACGGTTTCGTTTGTCTGCGCTTCTCTGCGGCAGCCGAGCATACGGCGCAGGATCGCGTTCTCCGTTTCCTCGCCGTCGCGGCGGTTTGCCCAGATCGTCGCGAAGACATCCGTAGATATCGTAACGGTTCGAGACATCGTATCCTCCTTAAGCATGTTTGCTGAACAATAGCAAATAGCGCTATCCTATGTCAAGTGTGCCGCATATGCTGTCTCGACAGTTCAGAGTCCACTAATGGTCACCCCCCTTGACTCCTTCGTGTTCTATCCGTCATCTACTTCATCAGGGAACTCTGGAGGGAGCTTCTCATGAGTCTCGAAGTGGTTCGCCGCAATCTGGTGGGCCGCCTCGATGAAGGGGATCGTGGCGACCGTGGGTGGTTTGTCATCACCCGCGTCCATGTAGCGCTGTCTTGGCTGAAAGGCATTGCCGAGTACTTGGAGAGCCGGGGCGGAGGCGGCGTAATCCGGCTAACCCGGCAAGACTATAGCCGTCTTGGGACAATCATCGAGTCCGACATCGACAATCCTAGCGTGCAGCTCAGACGTCATCAGTTGCTGGCCATGGACAAGCCGCTGCAGCTTCTGCAGCGTGTGGACGGGCGCAGGTGGAACCGGATTGTGCTCACCGAACGAGGGCGTGATCTTGCGTATACCGACGACCCCGCCGATGTGCTCGAACAGTCGCTCTCAGCGATGCAGTTCGCTGTGGCACCTTGGACCCCGCCGAACCGGGTCAGACAATACGACGCATTCAATGTGCATGTGTACGAAGTCACGAAACAGGTGCTCCGGCGATGCGGTGGCTATATCGACCGGAACGAATTCGACTTCTTCGTATCCCGGATACGCAGCGCGAGGGAAGTGAATCGGGCCGCCACCGGAATCGCGCAATACCGTGCGCTGACCCTTGACGAACGACTGACCCTGCATGCGGAGGTCCGCAATCGCATTCCGGGAGCTAAGGCATATTCGAACTGGCGCGATGTCGGCTTGCATACATTTTCACTGTTCTCTCTCGGGACCAGCATGGTACGCGAAGGGACGCACCTGTTGCTGACACCGAACTGGATCGGCGGGCATGCCGTGCCTGCCGCGCCAGCTGTCGCCGCAGCACCCGAAGTCCTAGTCACACCGCGACTGCGCATGCCGGAACCGCCGGAGCTCGGAGCATTGCTGGTACCGCCCGCTGCACCGGCAAGCAACGACGGCACCGATGCGGAGAGCTTCGTGGCAAAAGTGCTCCGTTCACTGGGATGGGACGTGGCCTTCTATACCAACCGCCGGGGCTATGGTTTCGACCTATGGGCGCGGAAGGAGAATCGGGCGATGGTAATCGAGGTCAAGAGTAGTCTCGGCCCGCTCGGCGCAGTTAGCCTGACGCCGACCGAACATCGGGCGGCGCAGGAACACGGCGACAGCTATGTCCTGGCGCTCGTCGAGCACGTGAACAGCGACTCGCCGCGCCTACGAATGATCCAGAACCCGGTAGCGGTGCTCGAAATCGAGGAACGCACGGCCGCGAGCTATGTCATTTCCCGCGCTGAATGGCTGCGCGCTTCCGAACAGGACACTTAACTTCGAGACGGTCGCCGTGTCTCGCGCACGCACCGCTAGAACTGAACCGAATTCGGCAGTTTTCTTTCTTGATAGTAACTATCATAGCATGGTAGTTACTTCTATACTGAACCGATTCGGAGGAAGCCGTGGGGCAATCTTACAAGAACGTGTACTTCAGGGATTGTCCGCGAGCAGTGTCAGGACGGTCCAGTGTCACCCTCGCCTTCGGCAAGGACGACTACGATATCTTCGAGGCGGTGCGGCACTTATCCAGCGACGCGCTACGCAATGCCCTCGGATACAAGAGTTTCGCATTGCTTCAGAAGGACGCACGGGCACAGGGCAAATCTCTCAACGCTTTCTGCCTGGCAATTCTCCGTAGGCACCTTGAAGCCAATGGACATTCCGATGCCGCCTGGCTACCCGGCTTCGAGGCTGTAAGTCCGATTGCATTCGACCCGATCAAGGCTACTTTCAGCGGCGGACGTCATGAACCATTGCACGAGTGGTACCCTTGGCTTGAGGGGTACTCTCCGGCCTTCGTCGAATCTGTGATTGGCAGCTACTGCACGGAGGCGAAACACGTATTCGATCCATTCAGCGGCGCGGGCACTACGCCGCTCACGGTCTCCCGCCTCGGCAAGAGGGCATATTTCTCCGAGATCAACCCTGTGCTCCAGTTCCTGACCGCCTCGAAGGTGGTCGCCCTGCAATTGCGTGACCAAGAACGCGCGAGGCTGTCCATTAGACTTAGAGCGCTTGCGGAAACGCTGGACGAACGCATTGACAAGTCTCAGCAGGACACTCATTTGTGGCAAACCTACGAGGCAGTATTCGGCGAAAGCGAGTTCTTCTGCCGTGATGTATTTGAAGATGTGTTGCGCTGTAGGACACTGATTGACGATATCGGTTACGCGACTCCGCTTACCGCGCGTTTTCTTTCGATAGCGGTGTTGCGTTCTCTGATTCCGGCGTCGCGGCTGATACGCCGCGGCGATCTGCGCTTCAAGACAAAGAAGGAAGTGGCGCGCGGGCGCATCAAA
Organism: Alphaproteobacteria bacterium; assembly: GCA_965200785.1. Taxonomy (GTDB): domain Bacteria; phylum Pseudomonadota; class Alphaproteobacteria; order Bin95; family Bin95; genus Bin95. Next base: position 1,895,832 of record CBDAVA010000003.1, read on the forward strand.
TTGCGGGAAGAAGTGCGCGGGACACTGCACATGATAGCCCGCGATATCGAAGACTTGTCGCCGATTGATGAATCGCCGATCCTACTGCTCGAAAATACGAAGAATCTCGACCGAATTCCTGCTCTATCCATCGACGCGGTCATTACTAGCCCACCATATCTGAACGGTACGAACTATTTCCGGAACACCAAGGTCGAACTGTGGTTCCTGCGCTGCCTGAAGGAACGGGAGGATCTAGCCCGGTTCCGATTCGGCTCGATGACGGTCGGCATCAATGACGTGACTGTCGGTAAGCCCATAGGCGATATGCCATCCTGCGTGTCCCCGGTCCTGAAGGCACTTGACGTCAGCGCCTACGATGTCCGCATCCCCCGCATGGTCGCCTGCTTTGCCTCGGAAATGCACGCGATCCTCCGGGCACTGGCGGGTCACACACAGAAGGACGGCACAATCGTCATTGATATCGGCGATTCGGCATATGCGGGCGTACACGTCCCGACGGACCGTTTCATTACGGAGTCGCTAGACGTGGCGGGCTTTGACCTCAGCGACGAACTCGTGTTACGCCAGCGTTATTCACGGAGCCAGATGAAGCTGACGCAGAAGCTCCTAGTGTTCAAGACAAAACTCGGCAGGCGTCCCGGCGCACGGCGCGTGGCGAAGCACGCGAACGGCTGGTCGGCAGCGTGGGAAGGCTTCAAGACGACGCTGCCACACCAGCAGAACGAATTCGCGAAGCGCAACTGGGGGCATCCGCTGCATTCACTTTGCTCGTATCAAGGCAAAATGAAACCGTCTCTGGCTGCGCATCTTGTGAAAACATTTACCACACCCGGCGGTAGGATGCTGGATCCGTTCTCCGGTGTCGGCACAATACCCTTCGAGGCAGCGTTGCATGGCGTAGAGAGCTGGGGCTTCGATATCAGCCCGCCTGCCGTGCACATCACCGCTGGCAAAATAGGGGAGTGTAATGTTTCGGAGTGCGAGAAGGTGATAAATCGGCTCGAAAGATACATGAATAATCATCAAGTAAGGTCGATGGACATGAAGTCCGCCGAGTCGATCTGTTTTAACGGCGTCGTAACATCGTATTTTCATAAGCAGACACTCGAAGAGATTCTACTCGCTCGCAGGTACTTTATTGATAATCCACCAGCCAACGCCTCGCAATCCCTCGTCTTTGCCTGCTTGCTGCATATCCTTCACGGCAACCGACCCTATGCGCTGAGCCGTCGCTCGCATCCGATCACGCCCTTCGCACCGACTGGTGAAACCAAGTACCGCGCACTGATACCGCGGCTCCAGAACAAGCTGGAGCGCAGTCTCGCCACGCCGCTCCCGGACAGTTTTGCCTACGGGCACTCGATGTTCCAAGATGCGACCGAATGGTGGCCCGGGCATATTGAGGAGCTTGATGTCATGATCACGTCACCGCCGTTCTTCGACAGCACGCGGTTCCATCTCGGTAACTGGATGCGCCTCTGGTTCTGCGGCTGGGAGGCGAATGACTTCCAGAAACGGCCGCTTGCGTTCGTCGATGAGCGGCAGAAGCGCAGTTTCGAAGTCTACCACCCGATCCTCCGGCAGTGCCGCGAAAGGCTGAAATCAGGCGGGGTGGCCGTATTCCACCTCGGGGCAAGCCGGAAGTGCGACATGGCGAAAGAGCTTGCTCGCGTTGCCAAGACGTGGTTCCGAGTTGCCGATATCTATACGGAGAGCGTCTCGCACTGCGAAAGCCACGGGATTCGCGACAAGGGAACCGTGGTTAATCATCAGTATCTTGTCTTGCAGTAATCGGCCTAGCCCGGCTTTCGCTTCACGGCATGGTCTTCGAGCATTTCGATGAAGGTGTCGCCGGCCCAGCCTTTGGGGGGGTTGTCTCCGGCGGCGATCCTCTGCATCGCCCTTGAGTGCAGCCTGTCCAGAAGCGCGCCCAGGACGTCCTCCGTCAATGGCGCGGCTCTGGAGCGGCCTTCGCAATAGAGTTCGTCCAGCTTCTGGGCGATTTCCGCCATGTCCTCGATGTCGAAGACGAGGAACTTCACATCCGGCGGTTGGCAGGCCCCGTCTTGCTCCGCCTGCTCCTTCAGCGCTTGCCGTTCCCCCTGGGCCTTCAGGAGTTCGGCGGCCATCCACCCGTTTCTGTCGTCCAGGCCGAGCCGGCTTACCATGAAGCAATAGACGCGCGGCCGGGCGTCCGCCTCTTCCACATGGTTCCGCGCGCTCTTCCATTGCAGGTTGATATCGTCCTTGCGGGGCCGGCGTGTCGTGGTGACTTCTGTCAGGATGCTGAACTCGCCATAGTCGGCCTGCGCATCGGGATTGCCCTGCGGGGCCGCGTAGTAGGGAACCGTCTTCCGTCCTTCGATATAGGCGCGGCAGGGGCACCGGGCTCTCGCCGGCGTGTCCAGACAACTCAGGAACAGGCCGGCGATCAACTCCAGGCCGACCGCCTTGGCGGCGATCCGGAACGCCTTCACCGACAGCGTATAGTCGGTCTCCGGCTCGTCCCCGGTTCTGCGCCTTTCTTCCGCCAGGGCGGCCAGATGACGCCGCGCAGCCCCGGCGTCGAACCCGATCCTCGGATAGACCTCCTTCATGTTCTGGGTGTGGTTTTCATCCAGAAGATACCGGGCCGCCTGGGCCAGCGTCCCGGGCTCGATCTCGAAACCCGGATCGGGAAAGGCGGCAGCGGCTTCCGGGTCATCGCCGACAAGAATCCGCGCCGTCAGGGTCATCGCCGGCCCTCCCGCCGGCGCCGCCGCTGCTTCAGGTCTTCCACCGGGCGGAGCCACTGCACGCCGCCGGGGAAGCCGGAAGGGGCAAGCACGCCGGCGTCGCAGAGCATCAGCACGGTCGACCGGGCGGCCGGCAGCTTTCCCCTTGCATCGCTGCGGTTCTTCAGCAGCCACCCCGCAGCGGCGTCGGCCATGACGAGGGCGGCATATTCGATCCCGCCTTCGCCCGCATCCAGGCCGTCCAGGGCTGCGTCCCGCACGTCCATGACCAGATCGGTGAAGGCGCCGCGTTCAGGCGGCCCCTCCAGTTCCTGCATCCAGAAATGCAGCATCATGAACTCCGCCAGGCAGAGCGCCCGCCGGAACCGGACCGAACCCGGATCCGCCTCCCGCTCCGGGTCCATGTCCTCCAGGTCCAGGAAGATCCTGTTCAACTGACCGACGACACTGCGCCTTGTGTCGTCCCTGCCCCTGACGCGGTAGTTCTGCCGGACGGCGCGGCGGAGCCAGTCCCGGTTCTCGATCTGCTCCAGGCCCTGCGGCGTGATCCGCCCGTCCTTGTCGAACAACTCCAGATGCCGCATCTGGTCGATCACATCCTCCACCATGGCGCGGACGGCGGCGGCGCGTGTCGGGCGCGGCGGAAGGCCGTCCGCGTTTCCTTCGCCGGCGTCCAGAATGGCGAGACCTTCCAGATGCGCATCGCTCAGGGCCGCCTTCTTGATCGCGATCTCAAGAACGCCTGCGGCGGCGTCCGCCGATGCGCCGCTGCTTGCCAGCATCCGGGCGGCCGCCGGCAGGAAGAACAGTTCCTGCTGCACGCCGGCCAAGAAGGGCGTCTTATCCATTGCCGATCATCTCCGTCATCTCGATGGCGCAGCGCCAGTCCAGCCGAATGCGCAGCTGCTTCGCGATGTCGAAGCCCGTCCGGTCCTTCCTGCGCATCAGGCCCAGAATACGGGCCGGCATGTGTTGCGGCTCCGTCCAGGGGCGGGCGTAGTTCATGGCGAACCAGGACAACCATATCCCGCTCGTCGCAGAGCGCAGGCTCTCCGAGGCTTCGCTGTAGCCGGGGAGGCCGTCCGCCCGGAACCGGGGCCGCCGGGCGGCCGGGGCCCGCCTGCGCATGGCCTGGATGGCCGAGTCCACGGATTGCAGGCTGGCATATTTCAGGAAGGCCTCGACCTCGCCTGGCCCTTCCCGCTCCGGCCCCTGCGAGAGCCACAGCAACGCCATGCGGCGGCCCGGCTGGGGCGGATACAGCAGCCAGCCCCACTGACCGCCCTTCGACCAGGCGCCGAGCATCGGTTGCGCGAATAACCGCGCCTTCGCTATGGCGCGCCGCCGCGCCTCGTCCTCGGGGCCGAGATCGGCGGCCCCTCCCGCCTCCAACGCTTCCTTCAGCTTCGCTTCCCAGTTGCCCGAGACGCGCGCCGTCTGTCGGCTCCAGGCCCTGTTCCGGTCCCCGCCCGATGCCGGGGCGCCGGCGCCGCCCCTTGCCTGCACCACCGCGATCTCGACGCGGCGGGCGTGCGGTTTTCCGCAGCGGACGGGTTTTCCGTCCAACTCCACAGGCGTCTGCATGTCCCCGGCGAAGACGGCGGCCGCACTCCTGTAGGCGGTCCTGTCCCCGTCCATGCAGAACGTGACCTGCCTGAACCGGCGGGTCAGTTCCCGGAGCACCATGAAATGCGCGACAGCGGCATATTCCGGTCGCATGAACAGCCCGCCGGCGCCGAGATAGGACGTGTCCCGTCGTCGCGACCGTTCGCCGCCCTGTCGATCCGCCGTCTTCCGCGTCGTCCTCGCATGGGGGGTGGCGAAGTGATAGAGATGATCGAACCGCCGTTCCGCCAGAGGAAGCCGTGCGTCGCGAATGTCGTCCTGCGATCCCTTGGCCGGCATGTCTTCGCCCCGGAATACGGCGCAAGGATGGGCGGCGAGCAGAAACCAGGTGCGCGGCTTGTGGATGCGCAGCGCCGTCATCAACACCGGGAGCAGATGCTGACGCTGCGCATGGGCCGCGGTCGGCGTCCTGAGCGACACGTTCATCGTGTCGGTCCTGAGCGTGGCCACGCCGTTGAACGGGCTGTCTTGGGGACCGGGCGCGTCTCCGTCATGTGCGTTCAGGAACAGGCGGCGGAGCCGTTTGAGGTAACCGGGCGCCATGAGGCCGGCATTGCAATAGCTCTGGTAGTCGCGCAGTTGCCGTCCCAGGCATGAGAGCATGCTCTGGTAATGCTTGGAATCGACGCCGGGGTCTTCGAGAAGCACCATCGAGTTGCGCATGCCCAGCCCGACGCGCACATGCTTGAATATGCCGGTCAGGCGCCTGTCCGTCGTCTTCGGGTCGGCGGCGTCCCTATGCAGGCGGAATGGCTCGCCGAGGTCGATTGCCGACCGGCACCGCCGGCATCGGACGCGGTAGTCGTTCTTGCGGGTATCGAGCCTGTAGCGGTCCTGATGCTCGAACGCATTGATGCCGTAATACGCGCAATCCTCCTTGGCGCAGGCGGCGAACGGAATGCTCTGACGCTTGAACCAGACATAGGCGGCGCGCAGCGACCGGTTCGACAGCAGCCGCGATATCGTCCCGCAAATGGTGCATCGGTAGCGGCTGCCGTCCCCTTTGAAGAGGCCGTATCGGATGGTGTACCGATCCGCACAGGCGGCGAGGTCCGGGGCCGGCCCGAAAGTGGGGCACATCGGATTGCGGCAGAAATTGGCATTGAAGACGATGCCCGGCGCGCATTGCGGGAACGGGATCGGTTCGAATGCCTTGAGATGGACCTCACGCATGCACCGGCCCGCCATTCCACTCGCAGCAGCACAGTGCGGCATCGGTCTCGCGGACCCGCTTGCTGCCTGCAATGGTCGGACGCAGACGGCGGACGGTTTCCTGTCCGCCGTCTGCGTTCCCGGTTCTCAGAACCTGGTATCGAGCCGCAGCATGACGCCGTGCTCGGCAGGACCGGTTGCGCCTTGCCGGCGATCGAGGGCGAGGCCCAGGGTTACCGGGCCTTCCAGCGCGAGGCCCATGCGGAGGTGGCGCGACGCCTCGCCTGCCGAGAACTCCCCATATGGGCGCAGCACGTCTCCTGCGCCGAACAGGCCGCCGAGCCGGGCGCCCCATGACACGCGCCCGTCGAGATGCAGCGCCGGCGCGGCGGCCGCCCCCGCATCCCTGTCCAGCGTGTCCAGAAGCCGGGCCTCCTCCAGCACCCCCGCCTCTGTGCCCCAGCCCGGTGACAGGGCGAAGGCGAGGCCGGTGCCGTCCTCGCGCGCGCGCATCCCGAGCGCCGCACGCACGCCCTGCTCGCCGAAACCGGCACCGGTCGTCTCGGCCGTGTACCACCGGCCCTGCAGGCCCGCCTCCCAGCGGCCCCATCTGTGGTGCACATCGCCTGAGACCTCCGCACCCGACGCCGTCTCGCCGTCGCCGCCGTCCACGCGCCCGCCAAGGCGCAGCGCAGAGGTCCACGCCCCGTCGCCCGACGCATACCGGCCCTCCAGACCGAAGCGGGTCCGCGAGACCGACGCCGCAAGCCCGTCCGCCGCGCCGCCCGACACCGAAAGCTGCGACCAGCCCGCATCGCCGACTGCAGAGAGGCTCAGACCGTCCTGCTCATAGAGAACCTGCTCCGCCCCGAACAGGCCCATCGCGAAGCCGAGATCGCCCCGCAGGCGGATCACCTCCTCCGGACCCGACACCGAGGCAAACCCCGTCCAGGTGCTGTCCACATGCCCCGTGCCCCAGCCCGCAAGGCTCCATACCTCCAGGCCAGACCCGAAACGGCCCTTCGCATAGGGATAGACCGCAGAGACCTCGCTCTGGGCAAAGCCCGTCACGCGGGCATCGCCGCGCGACAGCGCCCCCGTGACGCCCTCCCCGCTCTCGGCAAAGGCCACGCCCGTCATCCAGCCCGCGCCAGAGGCGTCCATGCCCCAGAACAGGGCGTCTGTGGACTGTGACGCCGCGCCCTCGCCCCAGAAGGTCAACTGCATCCCCTCATCGGGAACCGGCGCATCCTGCGAGAACGGCGCGCCGGCCTGCGGCAGCGGGCGGTTCAGCGAGACCGCAAAGCCCCGGCTCTTCACCAGACCGCGCAGGTCGGAAAGACTGCCCGACCAGCCGCCGTCCCGGTCGCCAGGGCCGAAGCCATGGCCGCCGCCGCCGGAAGCGCCGCGCGTCACGCAGTCCTCGATGCTCTCGGCCAGCGTGCAGCCGCCCGGACCCTCGCCGCCGAACAGGCCGGCAAAGGCGCTCAGCGTATCGCTCCCCGCCTGGTTGTCCGCCATCCGTCTGCCGATCACCGACGTCGCATCCTCCAGCAGCGTCCGCGCCTGGTTCGACAGCACCTGCTTCAGCACCTTGCCGCTCATGCCCATCAGCCCCGACTGCGGCTCCGCATACGCGGTCTGCGACCAGTCGCCTGTGCCCTGGGCGTTCTTCGCCCGCACGCGGAACGCATAGTGAGTTCCGTTGGTCAGGTTCGTGATGTCCTTGGCCGTGCCCATCTCCTCCAGAATATCCGGGCACATGGGCGTGGTTGACGGGCACGAACTCCAGCCCCCGCCCTTGACCGCCGTCTGGATGTCGTAACCCGTGATGTCCGAACCGCCGTTATTCGGCGCTGTCCACGACACCGCCACTTTGCCGTCCTTCGGCGTCGCCGTCGGCCGGTCGACCTGATAGGGCTTCCGCGACGACCCGTCCGGACGGGCATAGCGTGTCGCCGACCACTCGCTCTCGCCCGCAGCGTTCTTCGCCCGCACCCGGAAGGCGTATTGCTTCCGGTTGGACAGACCGGTCACGGCATGCTCCCTGGCGTCACCGCCTCCGGCGGCTTCGGTGGGGCCGGGACACATGGGTTTCGTGTCCGATGGACATGAGCTCCAGCCCTTGCCCTGAACGGCCACCGCCACCTCGTAGGCTTCCACCTCGGCCCCGCCCTGCGATGGGTCCCAGTCCACCGTCACCTGACCGTCGCCCGGATCGGGCGCGTTGAGCCAGGGTGTCTCCGGCGGCTCGGTCGCCGCCACCGGCGTACCGCTGGCCTCGCTGGCGGGACCTTTCGTCGTGCCGTCAACGCCCCGCACCCAGACGTAATGCATCGTGCCGTTGGTCAGGCCGGTGACGGTGTGCGCCGAACTGCCGGCGGTCGCCGTCCAGCCACCCCCCGAACAGTCGTCAGCCGCGGCCGAATGGCAGATCTCGTGGCCGCTGGCCGCGTCCACCGCGCCCCAGGTCACTTTCAGCTTCATGTTGCCGCCGGTGGCGGTCAGATGGCCGGGCGCGTGCAGCCCCTCGGCCTCCGGCGTGCCGAAGCCAAGCGCCGCCCAGCCATGGCCCTCCGCGTTCACACCTCGGACCTCGACCATGTATTCCGTCCAGTTGTCCAGACCCGTGATGGTGTGGGTGGTGACATTTCCGACATCCTCCCACGAGGCGCCGAGGCCCCAGCGCCGCTTGCCGTAACGGAACTCGTAGCCGGTCGCGTGCTCTGCCGCCGTCCATGTCAACGCCAACTCGCCGCTACCCGCCGCCGACACGGTCACATCCGGGACGCCGTAGGGTTTGGGATTCGCGGTCGGTGTGCCTTTCCCGATGGCCGGAGTGCCGCACGCGTTCCCTTCGCAGGCGCGCAGCATCACGGTGTATTCCGTGCCGTTGGTCAGGCCGTCGATGGTGTATCCCGACGCCCCGCCCCAAGACACCTGCTTCCAGCCCGTGCCCCAATCCATCTCGTAGCGCCCGACCTGCGCGGCGGTCCAGAAGGCCACCAGTTCCTCGTCGCCCTCCCAGAACTGAAGCCCCTGCGGGCCCGCACCCGGCCCCTGCGGCGTGGCGGTGGCCGAGGCCGACCAGCCGCCCTCGCCCTCGTCGTTCTTCGCCCGCACCTGCACCTCATAGGCGGTGCCGTTGTCCAGGCCGGTGATGCTGTGGGAAGCGTCCGTGCCGGTGTGACCGGCGTCCATCCAGGATTCAGTGCCGCTCTCCGTGTATTCCACACCGTAGCCGCTGATCGCCGGCCCGGTGTTCTCCGGCGCCGTCCAAGTCAGGCTGATGGACTTGTCACCGGCCGTCGCCGTCGGAGCGTCGGGCGCCGCAGGCGGCTCGGCCACGTCGGTCACCGTCACCGTGTAGGTGCGCGTCGCCATCATCTCGCGAGCACCGCTGCCGCTGGTGGCGGTGACCGTCACCTTGTAGTCGTTGTCCCGGTCGCCCTGCTGATCACCCTCATCGGTGCCGTCCCGCGGATCCTCGAAGTTCGGCGTGTAGGAGGCGATGTCCGTGTCCCAGGTCAGCACGCCCGCATCGGTGATGGTGAACCAGACATTGTCACCGGCGGAGGTGCCGATGCTGAAGGTCACCGTGGTGTCCTGCGCGTCCGGGTCGCTCGCCTGCGCCGTCAGCACCGTGCCGGTGCCGTTCTCGGCGAAATTCACCGTCGTCGGGCCGCTGAACGCGGGCGGGCTGTTGCCCGCAACTGGGGTGGCGCTCATTTCCGCGGACCAGTTCCCGTTGGCGCTGCCGTTCTTCGCCCTGACGCGCACGTCATACGCCGTGCCGTTGGTCAGGCTGCCGATCGTGTGGGAAGCGTCCGTGCCGGTGTGTCCGGCGTCGCTCCAGTTTGTCCCGTCCGTGCTGTACTCCACGTCGTAGCCCGTCACCGTGCCGGTCGGAACATCCCAAGTGGCCGATAGCTGCTCATTTCCCGCAGCCAGGGCGAGGTTCATCACCTGGCCCGGCACCGTGCCCGAAGCCGCCGGCGTGCCGGTGATTTCGGCGTGGGTGCCTAAATTTGTGGCGGACTTTTTGCCTCGGACCTGGACGTAGTAGGTCGTGCCGTTGTCCAGACCCGTGATCGTGTGGCTGGTGTTGGTCGTGGTGGCTGTCCAGGTGCCGGCGCCGCTGGTGGTACCATGCCTTATCTCATGGCTGGTGGCCTGGGCGTCGGGCGTCCATGTCAGTGCCAACTGCCCGTCGCCCGCCGTGACCGACAGGCCCGTCGGCGCCGGGAAACCTCCTGACGCCACACCGGCGACCTCGGCGTGGGGACCGTCGCCCGAAGAGTTCCTGCCCTGGACCTGGACGTAATAGGTCGCGCCGGGCGTCAGACTGCCTATCACTCTCGGATTGCTGGTGAGCGCCCATCCGCCAGTGCCAGTAGGGCTGGTGGTGCCATATCGGTAGTAATAGTTCACTCCCGACTCGCCCGTCCAGCTTACCTCCAGATGCCCTGCTCCTGTGCCAGGAACCGCAGTGAGGTTGGTTGGCGCCGCAGGCACCGCCACCGGCGTGCCGGTGATTTCGGCGTGGGTGCCTAAATTTGTGGCGGACTTTTTGCCTCGGACCTGGACGTAGTAGGTCGTACCGTTGGTCAGGTTAGGGATGGTGTAGCTGGTGCTGGTCGTGGAGGTCCAGGTCCCGGTTGGACTGGTGGCGCCATGCCTGATCTCATAGCTGATAGCGCCCGAAATCGCCGTCCACATCACCTCCAGCTGCCCGTCGCCCGCCGTGACCGACAGGCCCGTCGGCGCCGGGAAATCTCCTGACGCCACACCGACGACCTCGGCGTGGGGACCGTCGCCCGCAGTGTTCCAGCCACGGACCTGGACATGATAGGTCTCGCCGGGCGTCAGATTGTCTATCCTTCTCGGATTGCTGGTGGGCTTCCATGTGCCAGCACCGCTGGTGGTGCCATATTTGTAGAAATGAGCGGTCGCTCCCACCGCGTCCGTCCAGCTTACCTCCAGAGTCCCTGCTCCTGTGTCAGGAACCGCCGTGAGGTCGGTTGGCGCGGCCGGCACGTCGGTGACATCGACGGAGACGTTGCCGGTCTTGTTGTTGTAATCACCGTCCATCGAAGTCGCGCTGTGCGAGAGCGTCACCGTGCGCTTGCTGCCGGGGTTGCTGACGCTGTCGTCGACCCCGGTGACGGTGACGGTCGCGCCGTCGCTCCAGGTCATCGAGGTCAGTGTGACTGAGGTGGGGGAGACCGTGGCGGCCTTCGTGTCCCCCGACGTGACGGCTACCTCCACATCATGCGTCGGCTGGGTCGCCAGCTTCACCTTGTAGGTCGCCGTGCCGCCGTTCTCCCCGACCGTCACCGAGGCCGGGTCGAACTCCAGGTCCGCGGTCGCCGGCGCCGTGATCTTCACCGTGACGCCCGTCTCGCCATTGGTCAGGCTGAGGCCCTGACTGCCCTGCGAGTAGTACTTTAACTCGGCTGAGTAGGTAAAAGCGGAACCGTCAAACGTCTTGTCGTCGAACGTAAGGGTCAGATCATCAATCCCGGAAATCTCCTCTCCGACACTCAGATAGACATTACTGCCCCATAGAGTCAGCTCATCGATGGTGTAAGCGTTCCCGCCAGACGAGAAGGTGGCGTCGGAGAGCGCCCCGTAACTTTCCAAGGAAGAGCTTTCGTATCCAAGGGAGTTGATTGCTTGACTTTGTCCCACCGTCATCGTCGCGTCGAGCAGGACGGTCTGGGCCTGAGCCGGAACGGCCAGCGACAGACAGGCGACCAACGCCAGCGGAAGCGCCGAGCCCCAGCCTCGGGCATACGCCAGAAGCGACCGGCATCGTTGTGCGGCCGAAACGGTGCGGGAAGTGCGGGATGTACTTCGAGATGGAGCGCAGCCCTGACCGAGCAGGCTGTCAGGACAGCGAAGGACAGGACCGAAGGTCTGCTGAAACGATAGTGAAGCAGGAAGAAAGCGGCGCAGCCATCCGGCCGCGCGGCGGGTCAGGCGATGGTCAGAATCCTGGCGGCTCGGCTCGGCTCGGCTCGGCTCGGCTTCATTATAGCCGGAAACCGGAAACGGGCTGTCAACCCCTGAACGAACGCTCCACCTGCGGTCATGGCCATCATCACGGTCTCCTCCCTGTCCGGCCCCCTCAATGGGCATGAGATGGGCGGCCCGGCATCGACACCGTCCGCCCCGCGCGGGAACCCTGCAGTTCCAACTGACATAATGTCACACTTCAGCCGGCTTTTGGCAAGAATTCGTGGACAGCGCAAGCCGAAGCGCGTGGACCACAGTCCAGGACGCAACGGGCGCCGGCAGCAGTGTGAGTGGCGCGATCAAGGCGACGCCAGCCATCGGTCAACTCAGGCTGCGGCCAATCAGTCGCCTCCCAAACCGCATCCAGCCCCTCGGAAATTCCGCGCCCGAATTTTGCCACAATTTTTTCATCGGCTATGGCGGTGGGATAGCCGATGAAGAAATTGTGGCAAATACATGCTTATCATGTTGATTATATTGGATAATATCGCATTCTTAACTTGACATTTTCCGTCCCCGGCGGTAGAATGGCGGCATCTTGGTGAAAGGACATGCCCATGGCAGCCGCACCCCGCACGCTCCGGGTTCCCGACATGGCCAGCGCCTGCATCCTCGGAGAGCCGTTCCCGATCCAGACCAACCATTGCCGCACGCCGGACTGCGTCAATTTCGGCGCGCCGGCCCGCACGAGGCCTGGCAAGACCGGGCCCAGCAAGGACCGCGACCCCCGTTACAGGGTGATCTCGACCGCCAAGGGCCAGGAGCCCGCCATCGAATGCAAGGCCTGCAGGGGCAAGGGCGCCGTCCGGTCGAACGCCGCCATCGCCGAGGAGATCGGGCGGATTGCCGACTATGCCCGCCCGCTCGAACACCGCTTCGCCTGCAAGACCGAAGGATGCGCCAATCAGGGCCTATCCATCGGCGAACACCCCGGGCGCTACTGGAAGCGCGGCTTCTACAAGACGCAGGAGAACCGCTACTACCAGTGCAAGGCCTGCTGGCGCCGCGTGCTCGTCTCGCGCAAGGCCCCCAGAATCCACGCCAGGAACCAGGGACGCGCCGTGGATGTGTTCTCGCGCATTGCCAACAAGTCCCCGATGCGCCGGACAGTCGTCGGCGCCGGGCTCGACAGTTGCAAGGATTATTACACGACTCTCGCCTTCATCCATCGCCGCTGCAGCGAACTCAACGGCGCCTTCACGCGATCGTTCCTGACCGGCGCGCGCCGCCTGCCGGCGCAGATGGACATCGCCACCGACTCCCAGTCGCTCATGGTCAACTGGCCGCGCAAGGCCCTGCGCCGCACCGTCGAGATGACCTCCTGCTGCAGCGTGGACGCGGCCTCGCGCTTCATCCTCGAACTGGATGTCAATCACGACCCGCGCTTCGATGCCTTCGAGGTCAACCGGGAGTCGGCCGCGCGGGGCGACATGACGCGCAAGGAAGCGTTTCGCAAATATGCGCGCTTCTGGCTCGCGGGCGACGAGATGCGCAGCGGCCGGACCGGCCAGCGCCGCATGGGCCGCGCCGCCGCCGAGCAGGCGGTCGGGGATATCCAGAACGCTTTCCGCGGCGCACACTCCTGGGATGACGTGGCCGAGATGGAGATTGTGCCGGGCCGCGGGCCGCTGCGCGACACCATGCTGCGCTCCGGTCTGCTGGTGAAGACCGGCTACCGGACGCTCGGCCACATGTTCGTGCTGCGCGAGATCCTGAAGGGGGCCGGCGTCGAACGCCTCCAACTGTCCATGGACCAGCACCGCTCGACCATCGCGTCCTTCATGTGCGCCTTTCAGGAGCAGGTCGCGGAGGGCCGTGCGCACGGCCTCCTCGTGCGCTACGACAAGGACTGCACGGTTGATCGACGCACCCAACTCTATCAGGAAGCCCGGAGGGAAATGCGCGCCTTCGCCCGGGCGCACAATATCGGAGGCACGGACAGGGAGATCGGGTTCGAGATGCTCCGGGCAGACCTGGACGCAGGTCTGCTGGAAGACGGCTGGCTCCGGCATCCGGTGCCCACCAGGCGGGAACCGCGCAAGGAGGTCCGCTGGATCACCAGCCATCCCGCCCTGGAGACGGACGACATTGCCCGGCTTCATCTCGGCGCCTCTCTCGCCCCGGTCGACAATGTCTTCCAGTTGACCCGCCGGTTTATCTCGGCGCTGGAGCGGCCCTTCTATACGCCGAGCGGCGGCTGGAACCAGGTCTGGTACGGCTATGCGCCCTACAACCCGGACATGGTCCGGATCTATCTCGACATCTTCCGGGTGGTGAACAACTTCATGCACACCGGCGCCGACGGCTGCACGCCCGCCATGCGGCTGGGCTTCGCGGCGCGCCCGCTCGACTATGCCGATGTGCTCTGGCCCGGAGAACGGATCCCCGCGCCGAAACGCGCCCGCCGCAAGGGACGCGCGCTGGCGGCCTGAACGGGATCAGTCTCGCCGCCCGGCGGCAAGCATCAGGCGCTTATAGGCCCCGGTGCGCGCGAAGGCGGGGCAGGAATAACGGGCCTCCTCGTGCGCATCGTCGAAGGCGCCGCCGGACGGGTCGGCTCCGGCGTCCAGCGCGGCGTCGATGAAGGCGGCATTGACGGCGCTGATGGCGTAATCGAGCGGCTTCCGGCCATATCCGTCGCAAGCTTCGGGATCGGCCCCGGCGTCGAACAGCGCCCTTGCCACATCCCCGACAGGGTTGTTCCAGGCGGCGTAATGGAGCGGCGTGCACCCGCCGGCGTCCCGGACATCGGGGTCCGCGCCCTCGGCAACCAGGCGGTCGATCTCCGCCCTGTCCTCGGCGATGGCGGCGGAGAGATGAATGGGCTGCGCCCCGTCGCCAAGCCGGAACCGACCATGCATGCCCTCAGCGTACATCATTCCGAACTATACCCCGACCGCCCTGTCAGTCTGCAAGCTCGCCGCTGGCGATCCTCTCATCTCAACATACATACGCCGGCATGCGCAGTCCTGCGTATTACTGCGGCAATAGTCGTGATCTTGTAGAATCGACACGCCCGAGGCGCTGCTGCCGCAAGCCTTTGACCCGAGAATTCTGATAGCATGTTTTGATGGACGATCCGCAATCGGGCTGTCCCCCGTTCGAGCCGGGGGCAGGCTCAGTGAACAGGGGGTGCCGGCATGAACACGAGCATCACCGTCCGGGACATCGCTCCGGACGACGAGTCCTGGCTCAGGCGGGAAGCCCGTCAGATCGGCGTGTCGATGGAGGAGTTGGTCCGCCGCCTGATCCACGAGAAGCGCATGAAGGCCGAGCGCCGCCCGAAGCCGTCCGAGGCCTTTGCGCGGTATTTCGGAGAAGAACACGGCGTCGAGCTTCCACCCCCGGTCCGTTGCGGCTACAAGCCGTTGTCGTTCTCCGGTGAGGAGCAGGAATGACCGCCCCGCTCGCGTGGCTGGTAGACACGAATGTCGTCTCGGAAATGATGCGGACGAAGCCGGAGCCAAGGGTCCCTGCCTTCCTGGATTCGATTGCCGACGAGGGCCTCGGTCTCGCCTCCGTCACCGTCTGGGAAGTGCTCGACGGCATCGGCCGCCTCGCTCCCGGCCGGCGCCGGCGCGGTCTTGCCGACCGTTTCCGCGATCTTCTGGACGAGTTGTTCGAGGACCGGATCGTTGACTGGACCCTGGCCGATGCTCAAGCCTGCGCCCGGATCATGGAAGACAAGCGCCGGCGCGGCGAGCCCCTTGACGATCACGTGCCGGATGCCTTCCTTGCCGCAGCAGCTGCCACGCGCGGCCTGGGAGTGGTGACGCGGAACACAAGCGAGTTCCGCAATACCGGGGTCGAGACCATCAACCCTTGGACGGTCGGGCTGCGATGAGCCGTGCGCGCAAGAGATCGGCAACGGCCCAAGGGAAGGCCAAGCCCCCGGTCGGCTACCCGGCGGAAACCGGCGCGGACGCTATCGTCGATAATCGCGGTCGCCGTGTGGGGGATTTCCTGCGCGACCGCCTCGATCCTGGTTCCGACCTGTCGATCATTTCGGCGTATTTCACGATCTATGCCTACGAAGCCTTACGCGCGGAATTGGAAAATGTCGGGCACACACGGTTTCTCTACGGTGAGCCGCACGGCGTCGGCACAGTGGATCCCGAGGGAGAGGGCGGAAATCGCCTCGTCGATCTCAACAGCGTTCATCGGTCATCCTGGATGCGCAGCAAGGATACGAAATCGAGTCATGCAATCCGACCACCAAGAACGCCCGAGCTCGGGACGGGAAGTCTGACGACGCGGTGATCATTGCTCGGCAGCCGTATCTTCAGCCTGAGTTCTCGTGTTGCCAAGGTCAAGCGCCAGAACTCGTGCTCACGAGCAATTAGCCCCGGCCCGCAAAGCGTTGGCCTGCGTCTCGATCGCGGCGCAGTGCTCCATCAACATATCGAATGTCTCGTTCTCGTCGAGCAGCATGCCGGCGTCCTGCATTCTCGCGTAGTCGTCCTCGAGCACGGTTCGCGCGGCGCCGGACGGAACGAGTTGCAATCCGCCCGACACGGACGCCTCGTAATCGATGCGGTTACCGTGCACGTCGTTCTCGGCGAAGAACACCGCCTTGTGGCGGGCAACGGAAAGTGCGAGCGCGCGGTCAGCCAGCGCACTCGCCGCGATCCCCGCTTCGTCGAGGCGCGCCAGATCATGCCAATGCCTCGACAAGCGCTCGCCCCGGCGCCGCTCCTGGCGGCAGAAGATGTGGATCGCAGTCGCCTTCTCCCAGAAGGTTCGTTCCGCCAGCATGGTATTCGGGCGAGCCCGGGGGAAAGCGAGATCAGTCAGATATGCTGCCGCGTCGCACAGGACTGACGAAGCCCTGCGCGGTTCGCCTGTCGATCGCGCGCCGAACTCGACCATGACTTCGGGACGTATGATGCCGGTCTCCTCGAACAGGGGTTCGTAACGGACATGAAGCCGGTTTCTGTCGGCGCGAACCTCGGCAACGAAACCGTCGCGCGCAAGTGCGTCCTCGACAAAGGGACGGGCGTGGTCCCGGACCCATTCGTCGAGGCGGGCGCGGATCGCCCGCGACCAGCGCTTCTGCTGGCTGCGCGTGGGGGGCAGCGCTTCATCGCCGGCCCCGGCCACCAGATCCGGCGCGAAGGCGCGGATGTCGTAGGTGATGTCCACATCTTCGGAGAAACGCCGGATCGCGCGCCACACCTTTGACAGCGATGTGCCACCCTTGAAGACCAGATGCTTGCCGAAGGGTGCGTCGAACAACGCGCCGAGCGTGGCCACGACCCAGATATCCTTCTCCAGAAGATGCGCCCTGCAACTGCTGTTGCGCTCCACCACCTCCAGGGCGTCGCGCCGGTCGGCGCAGGGCAAATCCTGGTACCGCGTCTCAGCCATGCGAAAGATGCGCAAGGCGCGCGCTCACGGGCCTGGCCATCCAGATGGGCATGAGGGCCCGGGCAAACGACAGTTCCGCAAGATCGTCGTCGGAGAGGGTCGGCAGAACCGCGTCCAGACTGTTCTCGACCTCTTCGGGGCCGAGCCATGCCAGGGCGCGAACGACTTCGCCCGCCTTGCGGTGCGGGGCTGCAAGTTGCCAGCGCGGCGCATGGCGCAACTCGACCGCATACGCTCCGAAGCGCAGCCGTCGGTTGGGGCCGGATGTGAGATAGACCGCCCGCACCGGATTCTGTGTGGTCAATCCAAGGCAAGTGGCGGCCGAGCCGCCGCAGGGAACGATCACTTCGCCCCAGAGCGCGGAGAGAGACCTGAGCGCCTTGCCGACACGGGGCGCCCGAAGGCCGAAACGGGTCTCGACCGGGCGCATATAGACGCCTCGGCAAATCCGCATCAGCTTGCCGGCAAGGGCGAGACGCGACAGCGCCTGATCGACGGCTGCTCGGTCGCCGAGGTGAAGCAGGCAAGCCGGACATAGCGGGGCGGCTTCCGGAAGAGCTTCTGCGTGCATCAGAATGCGCGCAGGAAGGCTGGACACGGTCGGGGTCTCCCATATGTCAGAAATACAAGAGCCAGAATATCATGGCATGCCCCAGGCCCGCCACACCGATCCCAAACGGATCAGAATCGCAAGGCGCGGGTGTTGGTCCGAGAGGGTCGCCGGCATAATACGGCTGCTTGCAGGCTCACGTCTCGAGCAGCCCCTTCATCGGCTTTCGCTTCACGGCATGGTCTTCGAGCATTTCGATGAAGGTGTCGCCGGCCCAGCCTTTGGGGGGGTTGTCTCCGGCGGCGATCCTCTGCATCGCCCTTGAGTGCAGCCTGTCCAGAAGCGCGCCCAGGACGTCCTCCGTCAATGGCGCGGCTCTGGAGCGGCCTTCGCAATAGAGTTCGTCCAGCTTCTGGGCGATTTCCGCCATGTCCTCGATGTCGAAGACGAGGAACTTCACATCCGGCGGTTGGCAGGCCCCGTCTTGCTCCGCCTGTTCCTTCAGCGCTTGCCGTTCCTCCTGGGCCTTCAGGAGTTCGGCGGCCATCCACCCGTTTCTGTCGTCCAGGCCGAGCCGGCTTACCATGAAGCAATAGACGCGCGGCCGGGCGTCCGCCTCTTCCACATGGTTCCGCGCGCTCTTCCATTGCAGGTTGATATCGTCCTTGCGGGGCCGGCGTGTCGTGGTGACTTCTGTCAGGATGCTGAACGCACCATAGTCGGCCTGCGCATCGGGATTGCCCTGCGGGGCCGCGTAGTAGGGAACCGTCTTCCGTCCTTCGATATAGGCGCGGCAGGGGCACCGGGCTCTCGCCGGCGTGTCCAGACAACTCAGGAACAGGCCGGCGATCAACTCCAGGCCGACCGCCTTGGCGGCGATCCGGAACGCCTTCACCGACAGCGTATAGTCGGTCTCCGGCTCGTCCCCGGTTCTGCGCCTTTCTTCCGCCAGGGCGGCCAGATGACGCCGCGCAGCCCCGGCGTCGAACCCGATCCTCGGATAGACCTCCTTCATGTTCTGGGTGTGGTTTTCATCCAGAAGATACCGGGCCGCCTGGGCCAGCGTCCCGGGCTCGATCTCGAAACCCGGCGCGGGAAAGGCGGCAGCGGTCTCCAGGTCATCGCCGACAAGAATCCGCGCCGTCAGGGTCATCGCCGGCCCTCCCGCCGGCGCCGCCGCTGCTTCAGGTCTTCCACCGGGCGGAGCCACTGCACGCCGCCGGGGAAGCCGGAAGGGGCAAGCACGCCGGCGTCGCAGAGCATCAGCACGGTCGACCGGGCGGCCGGCAGCTTTCCCCTTGCATCGCTGCGGTTCTTCAGCAGCCACCCCGCAGCGGCGTCGGCCATGACGAGGGCGGCATATTCGATCCCGCCTTCGCCCGCATCCAGGCCGTCCAGGGCTGCGTCCCGCACGTCCATGACCAGATCGGTGAAGGCGCCGCGTTCAGGCGGCCCCTCCAGTTCCTGCATCCAGAAATGCAGCATCATGAACTCCGCCAGGCAGAGCGCCCGCCGGAACCGGACCGAACCCGGATCCGCCTCCCGCTCCGGGTCCATGTCCTCCAGGTCCAGGAAGATCCTGTTCAACTGACCGACGACACTGCGCCTTGTGTCGTCCCTGCCCCTGACGCGGTAGTTCTGCCGGACGGCGCGGCGGAGCCAGTCCCGGTTCTCGATCTGCTCCAGGCCCTGCGGCGTGATCCGCCCGTCCTTGTCGAACAACTCCAGATGCCGCATCTGGTCGATCACATCCTCCACCATGGCGCGGACGGCGGCGGCGCGTGTCGGGCGCGGCGGAAGGCCGTCCGCGTTTCCTTCGCCGGCGTCCAGAATGGCGAGACCTTCCAGATGCGCATCGCTCAGGGCCGCCTTCTTGATCGCGATCTCAAGAACGCCTGCGGCGGCGTCCGCCGATGCGCCGCTGCTTGCCAGCATCCGGGCGGCCGCCGGCAGGAAGAACAGTTCCTGCTGCACGCCGGCCAAGAAGGGCGTCTTATCCATTGCCGATCATCTCCGTCATCTCGATGGCGCAGCGCCAGTCCAGCCGAATGCGCAGCTGCTTCGCGATGTCGAAGCCCGTCCGGTCCTTCCTGCGCATCAGGCCCAGAATACGGGCCGGCATGTGTTGCGGCTCCGTCCAGGGGCGGGCGTAGTTCATGGCGAACCAGGACAACCATATCCCGCTCGTCGCAGAGCGCAGGCTCTCCGAGGCTTCGCTGTAGCCGGGGAGGCCGTCCGCCCGGAACCGGGGCCGCCGGGCGGCCGGGGCCCGCCTGCGCATGGCCTGGATGGCCGAGTCCACGGATTGCAGGCTGGCATATTTCAGGAAGGCCTCGACCTCGCCTGGCCCTTCCCGCTCCGGCCCCTGCGAGAGCCACAGCAACGCCATGCGGCGGCCCGGCTGGGGCGGATACAGCAGCCAGCCCCACTGACCGCCCTTCGACCAGGCGCCGAGCATCGGTTGCGCGAATAACCGCGCCTTCGCTATGGCGCGCCGCCGCGCCTCGTCCTCGGGGCCGAGATCGGCGGCCCCTCCCGCCTCCAACGCTTCCTTCAGCTTCGCTTCCCAGTTGCCCGAGACGCGCGCCGTCTGTCGGCTCCAGGCCCTGTTCCGGTCCCCGCCCGATGCCGGGGCGCCGGCGCCGCCCCTTGCCTGCACCACCGCGATCTCGACGCGGCGGGCGTGCGGTTTTCCGCAGCGGACGGGTTTTCCGTCCAACTCCACAGGCGTCTGCATGTCCCCGGCGAAGACGGCGGCCGCACTCCTGTAGGCGGTCCTGTCCCCGTCCATGCAGAACGTGACCTGCCTGAACCGGCGGGTCAGTTCCCGGAGCACCATGAAATGCGCGACAGCGGCATATTCCGGTCGCATGAACAGCCCGCCGGCGCCGAGATAGGACGTGTCCCGTCGTCGCGACCGTTCGCCGCCCTGTCGATCCGCCGTCTTCCGCGTCGTCCTCGCATGGGGGGTGGCGAAGTGATAGAGATGATCGAACCGCCGTTCCGCCAGAGGAAGCCGTGCGTCGCGAATGTCGTCCTGCGATCCCTTGGCCGGCATGTCTTCGCCCCGGAATACGGCGCAAGGATGGGCGGCGAGCAGAAACCAGGTGCGCGGCTTGTGGATGCGCAGCGCCGTCATCAACACCGGGAGCAGATGCTGACGCTGCGCATGGGCCGCGGTCGGCGTCCTGAGCGACACGTTCATCGTGTCGGTCCTGAGCGTGGCCACGCCGTTGAACGGGCTGTCTTGGGGACCGGGCGCGTCTCCGTCATGTGCGTTCAGGAACAGGCGGCGGAGCCGTTTGAGGTAACCGGGCGCCATGAGGCCGGCATTGCAATAGCTCTGGTAGTCGCGCAGTTGCCGTCCCAGGCATGAGAGCATGCTCTGGTAATGCTTGGAATCGACGCCGGGGTCTTCGAGAAGCACCATCGAGTTGCGCATGCCCAGCCCGACGCGCACATGCTTGAATATGCCGGTCAGGCGCCTGTCCGTCGTCTTCGGGTCGGCGGCGTCCCCATGCAGGCGGAATGGCTCGCCGAGGTCGATTGCCGACCGGCACCGCCGGCATCGGACGCGGTAGTCGTTCTTGCGGGTATCGAGCCTGTAGCGGTCCTGATGCTCGAACGCATTGATGCCGTAATACGCGCAATCCTCCTTGGCGCAGGCGGCGAACGGAATGCTCTGGCGCTTGAACCAGACATAGGCGGCGCGCAGCGACCGGTTCGACAGCAGCCGCGATATCGTCCCGCAAATGGTGCATCGGTAGCGGCTGCCGTCCCCTTTGAAGGGGCCGGATCGGATGGTGTACCGATCCGCACAGGCGGCGAGGTCCGGGGCCGGCCCGAAAGTGGGGCACATCGGATTGCGGCAGAAATTGGCATTGAAGACGACCCCCGGCGCGCATTGCGGGAACGGGATCGGTTCGAATGCCTTGAGATGGACCTCACGCATGCTCCGGCCCGCCATTCCACTCGCAGCAGCACAGTGCGGCATCGTCGGTGATCGGCAGACGGCGGACGGTTTCCTGTCCGCCGCCTGCGTTTCCGGTTCTCAGAACCTGGTATCGAGTCTGAGCATGACGCCGTGCTCGGCGGGACCGGCGGCGCCCTCCCGGCGTTCCACCGCGACGCCCATCCGCAGCGGGCCCTCCAGCGCAAGGCCCATGCGGAGATGGCGCGCGGCCTCGCCCGCCGAGACCTCCGCATAGGGCCGCAGAACCTCCGGCGCGCCGAACAGGCCGCCGAGCCGGGTGCCCCATGACACGCGGCCGTCAAGATGCAGCGCCGGCGCGGCGGCCGCTCCTGCATCCCTGTCGAGCGTGTCCAGAAGCCGGGTCTCCTCCAGAACCCCCGCCTCTGTGCCCCAGCCCGGAGACAGGGCGAAGGCGAAGCCCGTGCCGTCCTCGCGCGCGCGCATCCCGACCGCCGCACGCACGCCCTGCTCGCCGAAACCGGCACCGGTCGTCTCGGCCGTGTACCACCGGCCCTGCAGGCCCGCCTCCCAGCGGCCCCATCTGTGGTGCACATCGCCCGAGACCTCCGCGCCCGACGCCGTCTCGCCGTCGCCGCCGTCCACGCGCCCGCCGAGGCGCAGCGCAGAGGTCCACGCCCCGTCGCCCGACGCATACCGGCCCTCCAGACCGAAGCGGGTCCGCGAGACCGACGCCGCAAGCCCGTCCGCCGCGCCGCCCGACACCGAAAGCTGCGACCAGCCCGCATCGCCCAGCGCAGAGAGGCTCAGCCCGTCCTGCTCATAGAGAACCTGCTCCGCCCCGAACAGGCCCATCGCGAAGCCGAGATCGCCCTGCAGGCGGATCACCTCCTCCGGACCCGACACCGAGGCAAACCCCGTCCAGGTGCTGTCCACATGCCCCGTGCCCCAGCCCGCTAGCCCGGATTTCTCACAATGTTGAGTGCATCGGGGTTCTGCATATGAGAAAGTTCTTTTGCGACAAAGGCTTGATCATATGCAGAGGGGTTCCCCGATGCCGGCAGAGTGTAGTCTGGGAGCGATGCGTTTTGCACGCCTTAAAGGGCGCGAGGTTGTAGCTGATTTTGGCGGTGGTGTGCTGACGTCGAACACCGGCGCGTTGCTGCTGGGGGCGACGGACCGGGCGATCGGTCTGGTGGACCGGTTTGCGGCGTGCTTTTCGGATGGCCGCACTGCGGATCGTGTTGTGCACGATGTTGCGACCCTGGTGGGCCAGCGCGTGTTTGCCATTGCGCTGGGCTACGAGGACCTGCTGGATCACGACGAGTTGCGCCACGATCCGGCGCTGGGTGTGGCGCTTGGCCGGCTTGAGGGGCGTCGTCGGGACTGTGCGCCGCTGGCCGGCAAATCGACGCTGAACCGTCTGGAGCACGCGCCCGAGGGCGCGCATCGCTATCGCCGCATCGGCCACGACGCCGGCGCGATTGAGGCGTTGTTCGTCGATCAGTTTCTCGACGCCCATGAGCAGGCGCCGGCGCGTCTGGTGCTTGATCTGGACGCCACTGACGACCCGCTGCACGGGCGTCAGGAGGGGCGGTTCTTCCACGGTTACTACGATTGCTACTGCTATCTGCCGCTCTACATTTTCTGCGGCGACCATCTCCTGGCGGCAAAGCTGCGGCGGGCGAATAGTGACGCCAGCGCCGGCGCGCTGGAGGAGGTGGCGCGTATTGTCGGGCAGATCCGCGCCCGCTGGCCGGCAGTGGAGATCGTGCTGCGCGCAGATTCGGGCTTCGCCCGCGAGGCCCTGATGGCGTGGTGCGAGGACAATGGCGTCGATTATGTCTTCGGTCTGGCGCGCAATGCGCGCCTGACGGCCCGCCTGCACCCGGCCCTGGAGCGGGCCGGGGCGCGCTGGCGCAAGAGCGGCCAGCCGGCCCGCCTGTTCACCGAGTTCCGCTATCGCACCCTGAACAGTTGGTCGCGCCAGCGCCGTGTCGTCGGCAAAGCCGAGTGGCTCCCGGGTGGTGCCAACCCGCGCTTCCTCGTCACCTCGCTGAACCCGACCACCATCGACCGGCGGACCCTCTACGAAAAACTCTACTGCGCCAGAGGCGACATGGAGAACCGCATCAAGGAATGCCAGCTCGACCTCTTCGCCGACCGCAGCTCGGCCCACACCATGCGCGCCAACCAACTCCGCTCTGGTTCGCCTCCATGGCCTATGTGCTGCTCTCGGCACTCAGACGCATCGCCCTCGCCGGAACCCGCCTCGCCAAAGCCACATGCCGATCCATACGCCTCAAGCTCCTCAAGATCGGCGCACAGATGCGCCTCAGTACACGCCGCATCCGCTTCGCCATGGCCGCCGCCTGCCCCCACGCCGACGTCTTCACCCTCGCACACCAGCGATTATCCACCTGACCCCAGAGCAAGGGGACCAACCGAACCCGCCCGACAACAACACAGACACAAGACCCCAAATCACACCGCGCCAACAGCGCAAGCACCCCCCCTGCGCGCCCCAACACGGACAACACCGCTATGCCAGACAAAACCCCCAACTCACTACACAAATGCAGCCCGTGAGAAATCCGGGCTAGGCTCCATACCTCCAGGCCAGACCCGAAACGGCCCTTCGCATAGGGATAGACCGCAGAGACCTCGCTCTCCGCAAAACCCGTCACACGGGCATCGCCGCGCGACAGCGCCCCCGTGACGCCCTCCCCGCTCTCGGCAAAGGCCACGCCCGTCATCCAGCCCGCGCCAGAGGCGTCCATGCCCCAGAACAGGGCGCCTCCGGACTGTGACGCCGCGCCCTCGCCCCAGAAGGTCAACTGCATCCCCTCATCGGGAACCGACGCATCCTGCGAGAACGGCGCGCCGGCCTGCGGCAGCGGGCGGTTCAGCGAGACCGCAAAGCCCCGGCTCTTCACCAGACCGCGCAGGTCGGAAAGACTGCCCGACCAGCCGCCGTCCCGGTCGCCGCCGAAGCGGTCGCCAGGGCCGAAGCCCAGACCGCCGCCGCCGGAAGCGCCGCGCGTCACGCAGTCCTCGATGCTCTCGGCCAGCGTGCAGCCGCCCGGACCCTCGCCGCCGAACAGGCCGGCAAAGGCGCTCAGCGTATCGCTGCCCGCCTGGTTGTCCGCCATCCGTCTGCCGATCACCGACGTCGCATCCTCCAGCAGCGTCCGCGCCTGGTTCGACAGCACCTGCTTCAGCACCTTGCCGCTCATGCCCATCAGCCCCGAGTCCGGCTCCGCATACGCGGTCTGCGACCAGTCGCCCGTGCCCTGGGCGTTCTTCGCCCGCACGCGGAACGCATAGTGGGTTCCGTTGGTCAGATTCATGATGTCCGTGGAGGTGCTCGTCACCTCCAGAATATCCGGGCACATGGGCGTGGTTGACGGGCACGAACTCCAGCCCCCGCCCTTGACCGCCGTCTGGATGTCGTAGCCGGTGATCGGCGTGCCGCCGTCGTCCGGCGCTGTCCACGACACCGCCACATAGCCGTCCTTCGGCGTCGCCGTCGGCTTGTCGACCTGATACGGCTTCCGCGACGACCCGTTCGGACGGGCATAGCGTGTCGCCGACCATTCGCTCTTGCCCGCAACGTTCGTCGCCCGCACCCGGAAGGCGTATTGCTTCCGGTTGGACAGACCGGTCACGGCATGCTCCCGGGCGTCACCGCCTCCCGTGGCCTCGATGAGACCGGGACACATGGGTTTTGTGTCCGATGGACATGAGCTCCAGCCTCCGCCCTGAACGGCCACCGCCACCTCGTAGGCTTCCACCTCGGCCCCGCCCTGCGATGGGTCCCAGTCCACCGTCACCTGACCGTCGCCCGGATCGGGCGCGTTGAGCCAGGGCGTCTCCGGCGGCTCGGTCGCCGCCACCGGCGTGCCGCTGGCCTCGCTGGCGGGACCTTTCGTCGCGCCGTCAACGCCCCGCACCCAGACGTAATGCATTGTGCCGTTGGTCAGGCCGGTGACAGTGTGCGCCGACGCGCTCGTCGTGGCCGTCCAGCCACCCCCCGAACAGTCATCATCCGTGGCCGAATGGCAGATCTCGTGGCTGGTGGCCGCGTCCACCGCACCCCAGGTCACCTTCAGCTTCATGTTGCCGCCGGTGGCGGTCAGATGGCCGGGCGCGTGCAGCCCCTCGGCCTCCGGCGTGCCGTAGCCAAGCGCCGCCCAGCCATGGCCCTCCATGTTCACACCTCGGACCTCGACCATATATTCCGTCCAGTTGTCCAGCCCCGTGATGGTGTGGGTCCGGCCGGTGGCATCGTCGACCGGATGCCACGAGGCGCCGAGGCCCCAGCGCCGCTCGCCGTAACGAAACTCGTAGCCGGTCGCGTGCTCTGCCGCCGTCCATGTCAGCGCGAGCTCCCCGCTGCCCGCCGCCGACACGGTCACATCCGGGACGCCGTAGGGTTTGGGACTCGCGGTCGGTGTGCCTTTCCCGATGGCCGGAACGCCGCACGCGTTCCCTTCGCAGGCGCGCAGCTTCACGGTGTATTCCGTGCCGTTGGTCAGGCCGTCGATGGTGTATCCCGACGCCCCGCCCCAGGACACCTGCTTCCAGCCCGTGCCCCAATCCATCTCGTAGCGCCCGACCTGCGCGGCGGTCCAGAAGGCCACCAGTTCCTCGTCGCCCTCCCAGAACTGAAGCCCCTGCGGGCCCGCACCCGGCCCCTGCGGCGTGGCGGTGGCCGAGGCCGACCAGCCGCCCTCGCCCTCGTCGTTCTTCGCCCGCACCTGCACGTCATAGGCGGTGTCGTTGTCCAGGCTGGAGATCGTGTGCGAGGCCATCGTGCCGGTATGGCCGGCGTCCATCCAAGTGGCGTCAGCGCTCTTCTTGTACTCCACGTCGTAGCCCGTCACCGTGCCGGTCGGCATGTCCCAGGCGGCCGATAGCTGCTCATTTCCCGCCGTCAGGGCAAGGTTCATCACCTGGCCCGGCGCCGTGCCCGAAGCCGCCGGCGTGCCACTGGTCTCGGCCGCTGCGCCATTCCCTGCACCATTCACGCCGCGCACCCAGACGTAATACAGCGTGCCATTCGTCAGCATCATCAGACTGTGCGATGTGTCGCTCTCGGTGGCGGTCCAACTGCCACTCGCGCAACTGTCCTGCGCCGTCGAATGGCAGATCTCGTGGCTCGTGGCGCCCGAAACCGCCGTCCATGCCACATCCAGCTTCGCATCGCCCGCCGTGACCGACAGTCCCGTCGGCGCGGACGGAGGCGCCGCCGGCGCAACGGGGGTCGCATTCTTTTTGCCTGACCAAGCACCCGCGCCAGCGCTGTTCTTCGCACGCACCTGGATTTCGTACGCCGTCCCGTTATCCAGACCCGTGACATCCGTCGGTATGTCCGTCACCGTCAGTGTGCCTGGGCACCGAGGCGCCGTCGTGGACGGGCACGAGTTCGCCTGGCCGCTGACCATCGTCTCAACCTCATAGCCGGTCACGTTCGAGCGCGCCTCCCATAGCACCGA
The DNA here is from genome assembly GCA_965200785.1 of Alphaproteobacteria bacterium. GTDB lineage: Bacteria > Pseudomonadota > Alphaproteobacteria > Bin95 > Bin95 > Bin95. The sequence goes on from CBDAVA010000003.1 coordinate 1,922,712, forward strand.
TATCCGGCCGTCTCCGGCGGTCAAGGACAGCGTCCCGCGCGGCACCTGGTCCGGTACCGTGCCCGCAGCCACCGGCGTGCCGCTGGTCTCGTCCGTAGCGCCATCCCCCGCATCGTTCGTGCCGCGCACCCAGACGTAATACAGCGTGTCGTTGTCCAGACCGATCAGTCTGTGCGACGTCCCGCCCGTGGTGGCCACCCAGTCACTTCCGGCACAGCTGTGATTCTGATCCGTCGAATGGCAGATCTGGTGGCTCGCAGCACCCGAAGCCGCCGTCCATCTCAAATTCAGCTTGCTGTCACCCGCCGTGGCACTCAGGCCCGTCACCTGGCCCGGCGCCGTGCCCGGAGCCACCGGCGTGCCGGTGGTCTCGCCGTGAGTACCTACCCCTCCGGTCTTCTTGCCCCGGACCTGGACATAATAGGTCGTGCCGTTGGTCAAGTTCATGATCGTGTGGCTGGTGTTGGTCGTGGTGGCTGCCCAAGACCCGGCACCGGGTGTGGTGCCATACCTGATCTCATGGCTTGTGGCCTTCGCGACGGGATCACCCGTCCACGTCACCTCCAACTGCCCGTCGCCCGCCGCCGCTGCAAGATTCGACGGCGCCGGGAAAATTCCCGACGCCAGACCGATGGCCTCAGCATGAGGGCCTGTGCCCGCACCGTTCACGCCCCGGACCTGCAGGTAATAGGTACCACCAGGTATCAGGCTCGACACCACTCTCGGACCGTTAACGGCGATTTCCCATGAGCCGCCACCACTGGTCGTGCCAACTCGAAATTGGTAATAATTTGCCCCCAGCGACTCCGTCCAGTTCACCTTCAATATCCCCCTGTTCCCCTCGGGACTCGCAGTGAGGTTGGTGGGTGCCAGAGGCACATCATCGTTGGTGACATCGACGGAGACCGTCCCGGTCTTGCCGCTGTAGTCGCTGTCCATCGAAGTCGCGTCGTGCGAGAGCGACACCGTACGTTTGCCGCCGGGATTGCTGATATCATCATTCACCCCGGTGACGGTGACGGTCGCGCCGGTGTTCCAGGTCGTCGAGGTGAGCGTGACCGTAGAGGAGACCGTGGCGACCGCCGTGTCCGCCGACGTGACGGTTACCTCCACATCATGCGTCGGCTGGGTCGTCAGCTTCACCTTGTAGGTCGCCATGCCGCCGTTCTCCGGGACCGTCACCGAAGTCGGGTCGAACTCCAGGGCCGGAGTCGCGGTCGCCGGTGCCGTGATCTTCACCGTGACGCCCGTCTCGCCGTTGGTCAGGCTGAGGCCCTGACTTCCCTGCCAGTAGTAGTCGGCCTCGTTGTTCCAGGTGAAATCGGAGCCGTTGAACGTCTTGTCCTTGACCGTAAGGGTCAGGTCATCAATCCCGGAAATCTCCTCTCCGACCGACAGATAGACATAACTGCTCAATAGAGTAATCCTATCAATGGTGTAATTGTTCCCGCCAGACGAGAAGGTGTTGTCGGAGAGCTCCCCGAAATCCTGCATGGAATCTGATGATTCGTTGTACCCTAGGCTGTTTGGGGCATTGGGTGCGTTTCCCGCTCCGACCGTCATCGTCGCGTCGAGCAGGACGGTCTGGGCCTGAGCCGGAACGGCCAGCGACAGACAGGCGACCAACGCCAGCACAAGCGCCGAGCCCCAGCCTCGGGCATACGCCAGAAGCGACCGGCATCGTTGCGCGGCCGAAACGACGCGGGAAGTGCGGGATGTACTTCGAGATGGAGCGCAGCCCTGACCGAGCAGGCTGTCAGGACAGCGAAGGACAGGACCGAAGGTCTGCTGAAACGATAGTGAAGCAGGAAGAAAGCGGCGCAGCCATCCGGCCGCGCGGCGGGTCAGGCGATGGTCAGAATCCTGGCGGCTCGGCTCGGCTCGGCTCGGCTCGGCTCGGCTCGGCTCGGCTTCATTATAGCCGGAAACCGGAAACGGGCTGTCAACCCCTGAACGAACGCTCCACCTGCGGTCATGGCCATCATCACGGTCTCCTCCCTGTCCGGCCCCCTCAATGGGCATGAGATGGGCGGCCCGGCATCGACACCGTCCGCCCCGCGCGGGAACCCTGCAGTTCCAACTGACATAATGTCACACTTCAGCCGGCTTTTGGCAAGAATTTGTGGACAGCGCAAGCCGAAGCGCGTGGACCACAGTCCAGGACGCAACGGGCGCCGGCAGCAGTGCGAGTGGCGCGATCAAGGCGACGCCAGCCATCGGTCAACTCAGGCTGCGGCCAATCAGTCGCCCCCCAAACCGCATCCAGCCCCTCGGAAATTCCGCGCCCGGATTTGCCACAATTTTTTCATCGGCTATGGCGGTGGGGGTGGGATTCGAACCCACGGTACGCTTGCGCGTACAACGGTTTTCGAGACCGCCCCGTTCAACCGCTCCGGCACCCCACCGCTGACGGGCAATCGTGCGGCTTCTTACAGGGCTATCCGTCTTCCGCCAACCACTTTGTCCGCCGGCAGGTGAAAGAGCCGCGCATTGTGACGGGCGGTCGTGTCTCCGTTTGCAACGAAGGCCCGTGCCGGCGGGTTTTTCGGACCGCGCCTCCGTGCCTCGGCGCTTGTATCGCCTCCCTTGTCGTCACCCCGGCCGGAGCGTAGCGGAGAGCCGGGGTCCATCCTCGGCCGTTTCGGCCCTGCGGAAGGATCGGAGGCTGGGCCCCGGCTCAAGGCCGGGGCGACAACAGGGGCGCCGGGGCGTTCGGGGCGGCGGGCAGGACCTCTCAAGCCCTGGCTCAATCTGCCAGAGGAACGCGAATGTCAAACGGAAACACTGCCTGACGGGCGGTGTTCTTGACAGCGGAGCCCTTGGCTGTATTCTCCGCGCGTCCTGCGTTGCAGGCGCAGCGGATTTCAAGCAGGTTCAGGGGCTCATGTTCGCGGTCATTCGCACGGGCGGCAAGCAGTATCGTGTTGCCGAAGGAGAAACCATCCGCGTGGAGCGGCTGGCGGGGGAGGCCGGCGACGGCCTTGTCTTCGAGGATGTGCTGATGCTCGGCGCGGATGGTGCGCCCAGGGTCGGCACGCCGCTGCTGGCGGGCGCCCGCGTTGCGGCCACGCTGGTGGAGCAGACGCGCGGCGCGAAGATCATCGTGTTCAAGAAGCGCCGCCGGCAGAACTCGCGGCGCAAGAACGGCCACCGCCAGCAATATTCGCTGGTCCGCATCGACACAATCGTTGACGACACCCAACCTTCCGGAGGCGGTGATGGCGCATAAGAAGGCAGGCGGCAGCTCCCGAAACGGCCGCGACAGTCCGGGCCAGCGCCTGGGCGTCAAGAAATATGGCGGCGAGCGTGTTGTGCCCGGCAACATTATCGTGCGACAGCGCGGCACCCGCTTTCACCCCGGCGAGAATGTCGGCCTCGGGCGGGACCATACGATCTTCGCGAAGATCGAGGGGCGGGTGAAATTCCGCCGCCGCGCCGGCGGGCGTCAATATATTTCGGTGATGCCGCCGGCGTGATGCCGCAAGGGCAGCGGCGCCGATGCGCTTTCTGGACGAAGCGAAGGTCTATCTGAAAAGCGGCGACGGCGGACCCGGCGCAGTCGGTTTCCGGCGCGAGAAATATGTTCCTTTCGGCGGGCCGGACGGCGGCGACGGCGGGCGCGGCGGCGATGTGTTCGCCGAATGCGTTTCGGGCCTCGGCACCCTGATCGATTTCCGGTATCGCCAGCATTTCAAGGCGGCGCGCGGCGGACATGGAGCGGGCGCGCGCCGCACCGGGCGCGACGGAGCGGAAACGGTGCTCCCGGTGCCCTCCGGCACCCAGATACTGGACGAGGACCGCCGCCTCCTGCTCGCCGACCTGACGCGGCCCGGCGACCGCGTGCTGCTATGCCGGGGCGGGGCAGGCGGGCGGGGCAATGCCCGTTTCAAGACCTCGACCAACCGGGCGCCGCGCCGGGCCGAGCCCGGTTGGCCGGGCGAGGAGCGCTGGGTCTGGCTGCACCTCAAGCTGATGGCCGAAATCGGCCTGGTCGGCCTGCCCAATGCCGGCAAATCGACATTGCTGGACCGGGTCTCGCGCGCCCGGCCCAAAATCGCCGACTACCCCTTTACAACACTTGTGCCGCAGCTCGGCGTGGTGGGCGTCGGCGGCGACAGCTTCACGATGGCGGATATTCCGGGTTTGATCGAAGGTGCGCATCGGGGCGTCGGCCTGGGACATCGTTTCCTGGGCCATGTCGAGCGTTGCAGCGGGCTTCTCCATCTGGTCGATGCGACGGGCGATGATCCGATTGCCGCCTGGCGCACCGTTCGGGGAGAGCTGGAAGCCTATGGCGGCGGCCTTGCCGGCAAGCCGGAGGTTCTGGCGCTCAACAAATGCGACGCTGCGGACACTCGCGCCGTGTCCAGCCTCGCCGCGGCGCTTGAGCGGCGTTCGGGGCGCGAGGTGTTTGTGGTCTCCGGCGCTGCCGGAAGCGGCCTCGATTCCCTGCTGCGCCGGCTTCTGTCTGCGGCAGCGGCAGGCCGCGCGTCGGCGGCCCCGATGCTCCGGGAGGCCGCATGGACGCCATGAAGGATGCCCGGCGCCTTGTCGTGAAAGTCGGCTCGGCACTGCTGGTGGACGGGCGGCGCCGCCTCCGCCGGCCCTGGCTCGACGCGCTTGCCGACGACATTGCGTCCCTGTGCCGGGAAGGGCGGGACGTGCTGGTGGTGTCCTCGGGCGCGATAGCGCTCGGGCGCGGCGCGCTGGGGCTGAAACGGGGGCGGCTGCGCCTGGAAGAGAGCCAGGCCGCCGCCGCCATGGGCCAGATCGTGCTCGCCCAGGCCTGGCGGCAGGCGCTCGCCCGCCACGATGTTCTGACCGCGCAATTGCTGTTGACCCCGAGCGATACCGAAGACCGCCGGAGTTACCTCAACGCCCGCAGCACGGTGGCGACACTGCTGCGCCACGGGGTGGTGCCGGTCGTTAACGAGAACGATACGGTGACGACAGAAGAAATCCGGTTCGGCGACAATGACCGCCTGGCGGCCCGGGTCGCGCAGATGGCGGGCGCCGATCTTCTGGTGCTGCTTTCCGATGTGGACGGGCTGTACACCGCCGATCCGGCGGCCGACCCGAACGCCGTGCATATCGCCGAGGTCGATGCGGTAACGGATGAAGTCGAGGCAATGGGCGGGTTGACGCGCTCCGACTACGGCAAGGGCGGCATGACGACGAAACTCGCGGCCGCGCGCATCGCGCTCGGCGCCGGCACGGCAATGGCGATTTGTGACGGCCGGGGCGACCGCCCCCTGCGCCGCCTGGCCGAAGGCGCGCGCGCCACATGGTTCCGCCCGCAGGCGACGCCGCGCAACGCATACAAGGAGTGGATCCGCGCCACTCTCGGGCCGGCTGGGAGCCTGACCGTGGACGACGGCGCAGTCGCGGCCCTGCGGCGGGGCACCAGCCTGCTGCCCGCCGGCGTGACCGGGGTCAAGGGCGTCTTCCGGCGCGGCGACGCCGTTACGGTCGAGGACGAGCGGGGGCGGGAGCTCGCGCGCGGCCTTATCGCCTATGATGCCGACGAGGCGCGCCGCATAGCGGGCCTCAGAAGCGCGGACATCGAAGCCGTCCTCGGCTATCGTGGGCGCACGGAGATGATCCATCGCGACGACCTGGTGGTGACATGAGCGAAGAAGCAACCGAGATCATGGCCCGGCTCGGCCGGAATGCGCGGGCGGCGGCCGAACGCCTTGCCGTGACGCCGGGCGAGGTGAAGGACCGCGCGCTCAGGGCGGCCGCGCAAGCGGTTCGGGACGAATGTCCCCGGCTCCTCGAAGCGAATGCGCGCGACCTCGAACGCGCCGGCCATCTGCGCGCGTCTTTGCGCGATCGGCTGGCGCTCGACGAAGCGCGTGTCGAAGCGATTGCGCGCGGGCTGGAGGAAGTCGCCGCTCTGCCGGACCCCGTCGGTTCGGTCGCCGCATCATGGACCCGGCCCAACGGCCTGCGTTTCGAGCGTGTGCGCACCCCGCTCGGCATCGTCGGAATCATCTACGAGTCGCGCCCCAACGTCACCGCGGACGCCGGCGGGCTTTGCCTCAAATCCGGCAATGCGGCAATCCTGCGCGGCGGGTCGGAGAGCTTCCATTCCAGCGCCGCCATTGTCGAGGCGCTGCATGGGGGGCTGGCCGCGGCCGGCCTTCCGGCGAGCTGCATCCAGCTTGTGCCGACGCGGGACCGCGCCGCCGTCGGCGCCATGCTGTCCATGCGCGGCACGGTCGATGTGGTGGTGCCGCGCGGCGGCAAGGGGTTGATCCAGCGCGTGCTGGACGAGGCGCGGGTTCCCGTGATCGGCCATCTCGAAGGGCTGTGCCATGTCTATGTGGACGGGGCGGCGGACCTGGACAAGGCGCGCCGGGTGGCTGTCAACGCCAAGATGCGCCGCACCGGCGTCTGCGGCGCAGCCGAGACAATTCTGTTCGATCGGGCCGCCGTCGAGAGCCACATGCCGGTGATTCTGGCCGATCTGATAGCAGCCGGCTGTGAGGTGCGCGGCGATGCGGAGGTCTGCGCAGCAGACCGCCGGGCGCGGCCCGCAGGCGAGGAGGACTGGAGCGAAGAATATCTGGATGCCGTGATTTCCGCCCGCGTGGTGGAGGGCGTCGATGGCGCGGTGCAGCACATCCAGCGTTACGGGTCGCAGCATACCGACACGATTCTGACGGAGGACGCCGCCGCGGCGGAGCATTTCCTCACACATGTGGACAGCGCCATCGTGCTGCATAACGCCTCCACCCAGTTCGCGGATGGCGGCGAATTCGGCTTCGGCGCCGAGATCGGCATCTCGACGGACAAATTCCACGCGCGGGGGCCGGTCGGGGCCGAGCAGTTGACGAGTTACAAATATGTTGTGCGCGGCGACGGCGCGGTGAGGCCCTGAGTGGCGCGGCTGGCCCGCGCCCGCCACGCGCCGGCGGCAGGGCGCATCGGCCTTCTCGGCGGGTCGTTCAATCCGGCCCATGCCGGCCACCGGCATGTGTCTCTGGAAGCGATGAAGCGGCTGCGGCTCGACGGCGTGTGGTGGCTGGTGTCGCCGCAAAATCCGTTGAAGGCGGCGGGCGATATGGCGCCGCTGGAGGAGCGGCTGGCCGGAGCCTCTGCCGTCGCCGACCATCCGCGCATCACGGTTTCCTCTCTCGAAGCCGCGCTCGACACGCGCTACACGCTTGACAGCGTGCAGGCGCTGAAGCGGCGCTTCCCGAGCGTTGATTTCGTGTGGCTGCTCGGCGCAGACAATCTGCGCCAGTTGCCCCGCTGGCGCGGCTGGACACGCCTGTTTCAGGAAGTGCCGATTGCCGTTCTTGCGCGCGCGCCCTACCACGCCAACGCGCTGTCCGGCATTGCTGCAGTGCGGTTTGCACGCAGGCGGCTGCGTCCGGAGCGGGCCGCGCTGCTCGCCGGCGGCGGGACGCCCCGCTGGTGTTATCTGCCGATTCGCCGCCACCCGGCGTCCGCTACGGCAATAAGGAGCAGCCATTCGTCACTGCAGGCGTCCTTGGCGGCTGCGACGGCTCCGCCCGAAAACGCCGGACTGCTGAAGGCGGTTCGCAAGGTTCTGGACGAGATGAAGGCGCTGGATGTCGTGGAAATCGACATGCGCGGCAAGACTGCGGTTTGCGATGACATGGTGGTCGCCTCCGGGACATCGCAGCGCCATGTGCAGGCGATGGCGGAAAAGCTGGTCGGCGCTCTGAAGCCGATGCTGCCGGCCGTGCCGCCGGTTGAGGGCGCAGCGGCGGGAGATTGGGTGTTGATCGACGGCGGCGATGTCATCGTCCATCTGTTTCGCCCCGAAGTGCGAACCTTCTACCGTCTGGAGAAGATGTGGGGCGGGCCGCCGGAGGTCCGGCTGTAGATGCGTTTTACTGTCGCCGCGGTCGGGAGGATGCGGGGCGACCCGTCAGCGGCTTTGTTCGAGCGCTACCGCAAACGGCTTCGCGCAGCGCTCGTCCTGAAAGAGGTTGAGGTGAATGCCGGGCCGGCGCGCGCCCGACGCGAGGGGGAACGGCTGCTCGCCGCCGTTCCGGTGGGGGCGGTGGTCGTCGTGCTCGACGAAACAGGCGAGATGCTTGCGAGCGAGGAACTCGCCCGGCGTCTTGCCGGCTGGCGCAACAGCGGCCGGCGGGACTGCGCCTTCCTGATCGGCGGCGCTGAGGGCCACGCCGCGGCGGTCTGTGCGCGCGCCGATCTGCTGCTCTCGCTCGGCGCGATGACATGGCCTCATCTCTTGGTCCGGGCTATGCTGGCCGAACAGCTTTACCGGGCGGAGACGATCCTCGCCGACCACCCCTATCACCGTGCCTCGCAGAGGTCCGCCTTGCGGTGCGGCGCCGGTTCGAAGCGCAGCAGGGCGGCGGATATCGCTTCCCGGACGCCGGCCCAAGTGGCGGCGCAGTTCGGCCGGGCGAGAAAGGACAGGTAATCCTCAATGGCCATTCGTTTTATGGTTGCCCTTGTCGTGGCGGCGCTGGCCGGTGCGGCCGCGGCCAAGGATGACGACAGTTACGAGCAGATCTCGCTATTCGGCACCGTGCTGGAGCGGATTCGCGCCGATCATGTTGCAGACCCCAAGGTAGAGGCGCTGATCGAGGCGGCGATCAACGGGATGCTCTCTTCTCTGGACCCGCATTCGGCCTATCTGTCGCCGCGCAGTTTCAAGGAGATGCAGGTCCAGTCGAAGGGAGAGTTCGGCGGTCTCGGCATCGAAGTCACGATGGAAAACGGCGTGGTCAAGGTCGTGTCGCCCATCGACGACACACCGGCCTTTCGCGCCGGCCTCAAGCCCGGAGACCTGATTACCCATATCGACGACGAGATGGTTCTGGGCCTGACGCTCGGCCAGGCGGTGGACAAGATGCGCGGGCCGGTCGACTCGCCGATTACGGTCAAGGTCCGCCGCGCGGGAGAGGCGCCGTTCGATGTCACCATTGTGCGGGCGATAATCCAGATACAGTCCATTCGCCGCCGGGCCGAGGACGATGTCGGCTATATCCGCATCACCTCTTTCAACGGCCAGACGCTGACCGGCCTCGAAAACGCCGTTTCGCGCCTGAAGGAAGAGATTGGCGCCGACCTCAAGGGCTATGTGCTCGACCTGCGCAACAATCCGGGCGGGTTGCTCGATCAGGCTATTTCAGTCTCCGACGCCTTCCTGGAGCAGGGCGAAATCGTCTCTACCCGAGGCCGGAACCAGAATGCCGCGCAGCGGTTCAATGCCAAGCCGGGCGACATAGCCGACGGGTTGCCGCTGGTCGTGCTCATAAACGAGGGTTCCGCCTCCGCGTCCGAGATCGTCGCCGGCGCGCTTCGCGACCACCGCCGCGCGATCGTCATGGGAACCGGGTCTTTCGGCAAGGGGTCCGTGCAGTCCATGATCCCGATTGCGGGCCACGGCGCGCTGAAGCTGACGACAGCGCGCTACTACACGCCGTCGGGCGTGTCGATACAGGGCAAGGGCATCGTGCCCGATATCGATGTGAAGCAGGCGGTGCTGTCTCCCGTCGAGTCGGCTCGCAGGGTTCGCGAGGCAGACCTGCCGGGCGCGCTCGATACGGTCGATACGGCGAAAGACGACGATGACAAGCCGGCCGAGCCTTCCGACTACCAGCTGACCCGTGCGCTCGATCTGCTGCGGGCGCTGGCATTCTATCGCGGCGCTTCCTGATCGGCGCCGGCGGAAACAGGCTGCGGTGAGCATCGGTCCGCCTGCGGGCTATCGGGCCAATGTCGGGATCATGCTGGTCAACCCGGCCGGCAGGTTCTTCGTCGGCAAGCGCCGCGATACCCCGAATGCCTGGCAGATGCCGCAGGGCGGAATCGATGCGGACGAGACCGTGCAGGACGCGGCGAAGCGCGAACTCGCCGAGGAAGCCGGAACCGACAGGGCCGAGACAGTAGCCGAGACTCCGGACTGGTTGACCTACGACCTGCCGCAAGACCTTGCCCGGCGCATCTGGGGCGGGCGCTACAAGGGACAGGCTCAGAAATGGGTGCTGATGCGCTTCACCGGAACAGACGCGGATATCGACCTTTCCCGCCACGGAACGCCGGAATTCGACGCCTGGCGATGGGTTTCCGCATCGGAATTGCTGGCCGGCATCGTTGCCTTCAAGCGCCCTGTCTATGAGAGGGTTCTGGCCGCCTTCGCCGGTGATCTGAAACACCTGGGCGGGCGCGGCGCGGCGTAACGGGCTGCAGGCCCCCGGCAGGTGCGGACAAGCGCCCGACAGGCTCGGCCGGCCGCCATTGTTCCCAATGGAAACGCCGCCGGCGCCGGCTTTGTATTGACCCGCCGGGGCGGAACGGGTTTGCTTCTGGCGCAGTCCTCGGGGTTGTGCGGCTGCATCCCGGCAAGTGGAGGGCGCATATGGGCCGGCGCATTATCGACATCTCCGTGCCGCTGAAGGCCGGTATTGCGAGCGACCCGCCGCATATGCTGCCGGAGATCGATTATCTCGACCATCACGACACGGCCGCCGGCATTGCCGATTATTTCGGCATCGGCGTGGATGCGCTGCCGGACGGCGAGTATGCCGCGGTCGAAAACGTCCGGATATCGACGCATAACGGGACGCATCTGGACGCTCCCTGGCATTTCTTCTCGACGATGAACCATGCCCTGAAGGAAGGCGGTGAGCCTTCCTGGCGCATCGACGAAGTGCCGCTGGAATGGTGCTTCCAGCCGGGCGTCAAGCTGGATTTCCGCCACCTGGAAGACGGCTATGTGGTCGGACCGGAAGATATCGAGGCGGAGCTCGACCGGATCGGCCACGCGCTGCAGCCGCTGGAGATTGTGCTGGTCAACACCCGGGCGGGCGCGCGCTACGGCGAGGAGGACTTCATCCACACCGGCTGCGGGGTGGGCAAGGCGGCGACGCTCTGGCTTCTGGAACGCGGCGTGCGCGTGACCGGCACGGACGGCTGGAGTTGGGACGCGCCGTTCTCATTGACAAGGACGCGGGTGCAGGAAACGGGCGACGCCAGCCTGATCTGGGAGGGGCACCGGGCGGGCCGTGAAATCGGCTACTGCCATCTGGAGAAGCTGAGCAATCTCGAAGCCTTGCCTCCCGACGGCTTCCAGGTCGTGTGCTTCCCGGTCAAGGTGCATCGCGGCTCGGCCGGCTGGACGCGGGCGGTCGCCGTCCTGGACGAGGCCTGAGATGGGGTTCACGGATTCCCTGCGGCTCGACGGCAAGACGGCCGTTGTCACCGGGGCCGGTCGGGGCCTCGGCCGGGGCTGTGCGCTGGTGCTCGCCGAGTTGGGTGCGCATGTGGTGGCGGCGGCGCGGTCTTCCGGCGAGCTTGACGAGGTGGCGGCCGAGATTTGGGCAGGCGGAGGAACCGCCGAGACCGCAGTGCTGGATGTCACCGACAGCGATGCAGTGCGGCGCCTGTTCGCCGGCCTCGCCCGTGCCGATGTGCTGGTCAACAATGCCGGCTGGAATCGGCCGCAGCACTTTCTGGAGGTTGAAGAGGAAGTGCTCGACGCCATGCTCGCCGTCAATGTCAAGGCGGCCTTCATTGCCGCCCAGGCTGCGGCGCGGCGCATGGTCGAGATCGGCGAGGGCGGGGCTATCGTCAACATGTCTTCGCAGATGGGGCATGTCGGCGGGCCGCAGCGCACTGTCTATTGCGCAACCAAGCACGCGCTGGAGGGCATGACCAAGGCTATGGCGATCGAATTGGCGCCGCTTGGCATCCGCGTGAATTCGGTCGGGCCGACTTTCGTCGAGACGCCTCTGGCATCGCCCTTTCTCCAGGACAAGGCGTTTCGTGAATTCGTGCTCGGCAGCATCCCGCTGGGCCGCTTGGGAGAAATCGCCGAAGTGGCGGCGGCAGTGGCGTTCCTTGCGTCTCCGGCCGCCTCGCTGATTACCGGCGCGAGCCTGCTTGTGGACGGCGGCTGGACGGCGAAGTAAGCGCCGCGACGCGGGCCTGCAGCTCCGGCACCACCTCTGCTTCAAACCACGGGCGCTGCTTCAGCCAGTTGTTCACCCGCCAGCTCGGATGCGGAATCGGCAGGAATTCCGGCAGATAGCTGCGCCACGCCGCTGCGGTCTCGCTGAGGGTCCGCTTGCGGCGTTTCCCGAGATACCGGGCCTGGGCGTAGCTTCCAGCAAGCACCGTAAGCTCAACCGCGGGCAGTTCGGCGCGAAAGCGCGGATGCCAAAGCGGCGCGCATTCCGGCCGCGGCGGCGCGTCGCCGCCGCGCGGAAGCCGCCCCGGATAGCAAAAGCCCATCGGCAGGATGGCAACGCGGCTTGCATCGTAGAAGTCTTCCGAGGCGAGGCCGAGCCAGGCGCGCAGCCGCCGGCCGCTGGCGTCATCCCAGGGCACGCCGCTCTCATGCACCCTGGTGCCCGGCGCCTGGCCGACAATCATCAGCCTTGCTGTCGCCGTTGCGCGCAAGACCGGGCGGGGGCCAAGCGGCAAATGCGCTGCGCAGAGGGTGCAGGCGCGCGCCTCCGCCAGCAGCGCCGCCAGCGGTTCGCTCACGGGGCGAACGCCTCGCCGCCGAAGGGATAACGGACCTCCTCGCGATAGACCGGCGCCGCGCCGCCGAGCCGGCTGGACATGAGCGAGAAGCCTTCCACCGCAAAGGGCGGTATGCGGAACGCGCCGTGGCTGCCCAGCCAGGCCGCAATGGCGGCCGGCCTGGCTCCGGCGGTGCGGGCAAGGGTGACATGCGGCGTATATTTGCGCCCTTCCGGGGGCAGACCGGCGCGCGAGAGCGCTGTCTCCACACGCCGCCTGAGCATGGCAAGGGATGCAGCTTCGGCAACGCCCGCCCAGACCGCCCGCGGCCGCGCGCCGCCGAAGCTGCCGAGCGAAGCGATCTCGATGTCGAAACCCTCGCCGCCAACAGTCGAGAGCGCGTCGGCCAGTGTTTCGGCGGCCGCATTGTCCACCTCGCCGATGAAGCGCAGCGTCAGATGGTAGTTCTCTTCCGGCACCCAGCGCGCGCCCGGCAAGCCGCTGGCAAGTCGGGCGAGCCGGAAGCGCACATCCTCCGGCAGGAGTATGGCGGCGAACAGGCGCATCCAGGCCGATCTACTCAAACAGCGTGAGCACGCCCGTATAGCCGTATATGCGCCCGCCCGAGAACTCGCCATTGGCGAAGAAGCCGGCGAGCGGGAGGTCGCCGATCTCTTCCCGCACGATTTCCAGTTCGCGGTTCTCGGCGCCGAACATGTGAGGGCCGCGCGCCAGGCAGGAGATATAGACGCCGCCCTGCGCTGGTCGGGAGAGGCGGGCCGTTGCGCCGCGCAGCATCCGGCGCAAGTCCGCCACTGCTGCAACGGGGTCGCGGCGGACGAAAATCAGACGTTCGCCGGGGTCGATCAGCGCGCCGAGCGCGACAATGCCGTCCTGCGCGTCAAGGCCGATAATGTTGCGGACCAGATAGTCGGCCTCGGAGGAGCCCGGCACCGGTCGCGCGGCATGGAGCCAGGGCGCCGCCTCTCGGATGCGGGAAACGGTGTCGAGGCCGAGATCGCTGCACAGCACGTCGAAGGCCGGCTCGCCGTCGATCTCCAGCACCAGATTGTTGTGCGAGCGCGTCACAGTGCGCGCCGGCCCGATCGGCGCGCATCCCTGGCTGAGCCCGGAAACGGCGTGGACCGCCTCGCCGAAGACCAGGCCCGAGACCACGCCTTCCTCGACCGTGCCGGCAAGCTGGGCCGTGCGGCCCTCGGCCGATGCAATGCCGCCAATGGTGAAAGCGTCAAGCGCCTCGGAGAGGTCTGCAACAATCTCGCCCAGGCTTCCATTGCGCGGGTCGGCGTGCATCAGCGCCGTCTTGCGTTCCTGTCCGGCGGCCCATTCGGCAAGGCCTGCGCCGGCTTCTCCGGCGTCGCTGCGAATGCCCGGCACCAATTGCACAGCGGCCTGCGGAAAGTCGAAAGCGATGGCGGCCACCGCCGGCCGGCCGAATGCCGCGCGGCCTGAGCCGCAAACGCCCATGCCGACCGTGCCGGCCCAGTCCGCGACGCCGGTGTCGGCCTTCAGCGCCTCGACGATCTCCGGCAGATGGTTGGCGGCGCTCTCGCTGACATAGACGACGCCGGTCGTCGCCGCGCCGCCGGCTTCCGCCAGCGCCGCCTGGACTTGACCCAGCGCCTCCCGCCAGTCCTCGCCGTCGCCGAAGCCGGCGGCAATTGCGGCCGGCCTGTCCTGTCTTGCATCGCTCATGCTATCCGCCTTGCTCCCGGTCGCCGCTGCCGGGCATTCCGGAGGATACTGTCAGCAGCCGTTTGACGTAAGCCATGAGGCGGGCGGCAATTTCGGCGACGCCGCGAGCATTGGGGTGGATTCCGTCCGGCTGGTTGAGCAACGGATCCGCTGCCGCGCCTTCCAGCAGGAAGGGATAAAGCATCACGCCGCGGCGCGCCGCGAGGCGGGGATAAAGGCTGTCGAAGGCCTCTGCATAGGCGCTGCCCAGATTGCGCGGCGCCTTCATGCCGGCGAGCAGGGCAGGGATGCCTTCTGCTGCCAGTCGTTCGAGAATCGCAGCCAGAGCGGTTTCCGTCCCCGCCGGGTCAAGGCCGCGCAGCGCATCATTGCCGCCGAGAGCCACAATGGCGTGGCTTGGACGGTCGGCCAGCATCCAGTCGAGACGGGCGAGACCGCCCGCGGCCGTGTCGCCGGAAACGCCGCCGTCCAGCACGGTCACCGGCAGGCCGTCCGCCCTCAGCATCCGCTGCAATTGTGCCGGCAGGCTGTCCTCGGGGGCGAGGCCGTATCCCGCCGTGATCGAATCGCCCAGCATCAGCAACCGCATGTCCGCCGCCGAGGCGCTCGGCAGGTGGAAGGCCGCCGCCGCAAGACAGCAGATCCGCAGGAAAGAAAAAATCAGCTTCGGATTTTCCATTGCGCCCTTCGATGGAAAGAATCTTTCCATTCACGCCGTCCAGCTTGCTAGATGGAAAAAATCAGCCGATGTTTTTCCATTGAATCCTCGGATGGAAAGGATCTTTCCATCATGTCTGCCGGACGCCATGCAGGACATTATATCGAGACCAATGCTTACGGCGAGACGGTGCGTGCGTTCGTTCCCGCGCCGCTCCCGGCGAGTTTCGCCGCACGCAGAACTGGATTGGCGGCTTCCGGCCGAGCGTTGCGCATTTCGTGCCGCCGCCTGTGCCTCAAATGCAGGATTGTCTGAACCGCCTTGAACACTTCATGCACGAAGACAAACCCGACCTCCCGCCGCTTGTCCAGGCGGCGTTGCTGCACCACCAGTTCGAGACCATCCATCCCTTCCTCGACGGCAATGGCCGCATCGGCCGCCTGCTGGTCGTGCTGTTCCTTTGCGCGCGCGGGGTTCTGCAGAGGCCGGTGCTTTACCCCAGCCTCTATTTCAAGAGCCGGCGGGACGAGTATTACAGCGGCCTTCAGAATGTGCGGGACAGTGGCGACTGGGAAAGTTGGATCGCATTCTTTCTCGACGCTGTCGCCGAGAGTGCAGATCATGCCCTGATGACGACTCGTGCGATCCGAAACATGTTCAGGAGCCACCGGCGGGATATTTCCGAACAGGGCGGCGCGCGCGCCTCCTCTGCGCTGCGGGTGCACGACGCGCTTTGCCGCCGGCCATTTGCAACTGTCTCGGATCTCGCCGAAGCCGCGCAACGCAGCAAGCCGACGGTTCGGAACTGCCTGGAGCGTCTTTCCGGGCTGGGCTTCGTTCGGGAAGTCACCGGCGCATCCTATGGCCGCCTTTACAGCTACGAGCCATATGTTGCACTTCTCGACAGGGATACCGACCGGCCTTTTGCCTGATCTTCGGCCGCTGCGGCGTTCGGCGCGTTGAACGGCGTCACGGCGGGGCCATATGCGCTGCAGAGAACAGGGCAGGGACTGGAAACGCATATGGCCGACTTCGATTGGGCGGTCCGTCTGGAGAATGTCCATCTGACCCTGATAAGCGCCGCCGGCCCGGTCAATGTCCTGCGCGGCATCGATCTGGCGGTGGCGCCGGGCGAATCGGTCGCCATTGTCGGCCCGTCCGGATCGGGGAAGACCTCGACCCTGCTGGTGGCTGCCGGACTGGAGCGCGCAACGCAGGGGCGGGTATCGGTCGCCGGCTGCGATCTGGGAGCCATGACGGAAGACGGCCTCGCCAGGCTGCGGCGCGAGCGGGTCGGCATCGTCTTCCAGTCCTTCCACCTGATGGCGACCATGACGGCGCTCGAGAATGTCGCCGTGCCGCTGGAGCTTGCCGGTCGGCGCGATGCGCTCGACCGGGCGCGCGTCTGTCTGGAAACGGTCGGCCTCGGCTCCCGCATCGGCCACTATCCGGGCCAGCTGTCGGGGGGCGAACAGCAGCGGGTCGCGATAGCGCGCGCCTTCGGGCCGGCGCCGGCAGCGATCCTGGCCGATGAGCCGACCGGCAATCTGGACGGCGAGACAGGCCGCCATGCCCTCGACGCCCTGTTCGGGCTTGCGGCGGAAGGCGGGACGACATTGATTCTGGTGACTCACGATCCGACCCTCGCCGCACGCTGCGGCCGGCAGGTGCGGATCGAGGACGGACGCATCGTACGTGATGGCTGATCTTGTCCTTGTCTGGCGGCTGGCGCGGCGCGAGATGCGCGGCGGGCTTGCCGGCTTTCGCATATTCCTTCTTTGCATCGCCATCGGCGTTGCGGCGATTGCGGCGGTCCATTCCGTCGGCCGCTCCGTGGAGGCCGGCATCGCCCGCGACGCTCGCGCGCTGCATGGCGGCGACCTGGCGGTTCGCGCCACCTATGTGCCGGCGGACGCCGACGCACAGGCCGATTTCGCCGCGCTGGGGCGGCTCTCGGAAATTGTCGAGATGCGGGCCATGGCACGCGCTGGGGGAGACGCGGCGCTGGTCGAACTCAAGGCGGTGGACGGCGCCTATCCGCTTGCCGGCCGCATCGTGCTTTCCGGAGGTATGGCGCTGGCGGACGCGCTGGCGGACGGCGGCGCCGTCGTCGAACCGTTGCTGCTGGAGCGGCTCGGCCTGGCCGTTGGCGACAGGGTGGAGGTCGGCGGCGGCTCGTTCGCCATTCGCGCCACGCTTGAGCGCGAGCCGGACCGCGCCGTCGGCCTGTTCTCCTTCGGTCCGCGCCTGATGATCGACAGGGAAGGGCTGGAGCGGACCGGCCTTGTGCAACCCGGAAGCCTGATCCGCTACATCTACCGCATCGCCCTAGACAACCCGCGGCAGACTGTGGCCGAGCTGCGGCGGCTCGCGGAAAACTACGGCGACCGGGGCTGGCGGGTGACAGGCGTGGGGTCGGCCGCGCCCGGCCTCCGGCAGACGATTCTGCGGCTGACCCTGTTCATGACCCTGGTCGGGCTTGCGGCTTCCATTATCGGCGGCATCGGCGTCGCCAATGCGGTGCGGGCGCATCTGGCCTCGAAACGGGCGGCAATCGCCGCGCTTGGCTGCCTTGGCGCGACCTCCCGGGTGATCGGGCTGACATTCGGCCTCCAGATTGCGGTGATGACAGGTCTTGCAATCGCGGTCGGGCTTGCGGCAGGCGCGGCGGCGCCCTTCCTGTTTTCCGGTCTGCTGCAAGCCTATTTGCCGGTCGATCCCGTGCTCGGCTTCTATCCGGCCCCCTTGCTGCTGGCCGCCGCCTTCGGCGCGCTGACCTCGGCGGTGTTCGCGCTGCCGCCGCTGGCCGCCGCCGCGCGCCGTCCGCCAGTGGCGCTGTTCCGGGATGTCGAGGCGGGTGGCGGCGAACGGCCGGGCCTGATTGCCGGGCTGGCGGCGGCGGGGTTGGCGGCGCTGCTCGCCAGCCTGGCGGTGGCGACCGCGCCCGACCGGGTTCTGGCGCTTTGGTTCGTAGCCGGCACGCTCGCGGCATACGGCATCTTCTTTGCCGCCGCGATTGCGACAGTGCGCCTTGCGCGCCGCCTCGGAAGCGTCGGCCCCGGCGCGTTGCGCCGGGCGCTGGCGGCGCTGGCGCGGCCCGGCGGCGAAACCGGCGGGCTGCTGCTTTCGCTCGGTTTCGGCGTCACCGTGCTGGTTGCCGTGGCCTCGGTCGAGGAAGGTCTTTCCCGCCAGCTGCGCGACCGGCTGCCCGATAACGCGCCAACGCATTTCTTCATCGACATCCAGCCGGACCAGGCCGAACGGTTCGACGCCGTTCTCGCGGGTGTTCCCGGCGTCGTGCTGGAAGAGCGGATGCCGCATTTGCGCGCGCGCATCGCTTCCATCGACGGCGTGCCTGCGAAAACCGCCGAAGTGCCGGAAGAAGCCCGGTGGGCGCTGCGCGGCGAACGCGGCCTGACCTGGTCCGCCAGCCCGCCGGAAAGGGCCGAGATCGTCGCCGGGGCCTGGTGGCCGCCGGACTATCGGGGGCCTCCGCTGGTCTCCTTTGACATCAATCTGGCGCGCGCCTTCGGCCTCGGGCTCGGAGACCGGATCGCCTTCAACATCCTCGGGCGCGTCGTCGAAGCGCAGATCGCCAATCTGCGCCGCATCGCCTGGCGAACCATCAGGATGCAGTTCACGACAATCTTCGCGCCGGGCGCGCTCGACCGGGCGCCGCAGACCTATATCGCCACCGTTCGCGCGCCGCCGGAGGCGGAAGCCGATCTGACCTCGACCGTTGCCGCGGCCCTGCCGAATGTCTCTGCAATCCGGGTGAAGGACGCCCTGGCGCTGGTGATCGAGCTGATCGAACGCATGGGTCTTGCGGTCCGCGCCGTCGCATCCGTGGGGCTGGCCGCCGGCCTTGCCGTGCTTGCGGGCGCGATAGCCGCCGGCCGGCGGCGGCGCCAGCGCGACGCCGTGATCTTCAAGGTGCTGGGCGCGACGCGGGCCGACCTCGTCCGCAGCTACTGCCTGGAATTCGCGATACTCGGCGGTGTTGCGGCCCTGCTGGGAACGCTGCTCGGGCTTGCCGCCGGCTATGTGCTGCTGGAGGAAGTCATGGACATCGCCTGGACCGCACCGGTCACGACGGCGGTGGCGACGGCGCTGTCCGCCGTGGCGGTGACAGCGCTGTTCGGCTTTCTCGGCACGTGGCGCCTGCTCGGCCAGCCCGCCGCACCGGCGCTGCGAGAGCCGTGAGGGCGTTATCGGGAATCGATGCAGCGGAGTTTCCGTTTCTTCGCGACCGATATAGTGTTGCCCGCATGGACTCGGTCGGAGACGGTTTCCTCGTGGACAGATGCAGCGGCCGCAGCCCATTGCTCGGGCCGGACGATCCGCCGGCCTGCCGGATTGTCAATCCCGGCGGCGCGCTGCCGGCGGTTTTCCTGTGCGACCATGCGAGCAACCGTGTGCCTGCGGCGCTGGCGAATCTCGGGCTCTCCGCTGAGGAACTCGAGCGGCATATCGCCTGGGACATCGGCTCGGCCGAAATGACCCGCCGGCTGTCGCAGCATTTCGATGCGCCTGCGGTGCTGGCCAGTTACTCGCGGCTGGTGATCGATTGCAACCGCCGGCTCGAGGACCCGCAATCGATCCTTGCCGAGAGCGACGGCACTGTTGTGCCGGGCAACTGCAATCTCGCGCCGGAGGAGGCCGCCCGCCGGGTGGACGCCTGCTTTTGGCCGTATCATGAGGCTGTTGCCGCGACGATAGAAGGCGTTGAGGCGCGGGGCGCCGTAGCCCCGGTTATCATGATGCACAGTTTCACGCCCGCCATGGGGGCCGTGAAACGCCCTTGGCATATCGGCGTTCTGTGGGAGCGGGACGGCCGCATCGCGCTCCCGCTGATGGACCGGCTGCGCGCTCGCGGCGACCTGTGCGTGGGCGATAATCAGCCCTACACGGCATCCTCACCGCACAGCTATACCATGCCGATTCACGCAGCACGGTGCGGGCGGGCGAACGTCCAGATCGAAATTCGCCAGGACCTGATCGGCGACGAGGAAGGCATTGCGCGCTGGACGGCCGTGATGATCGACGCCCTTGCCGAACTGTTCCATGATGAACGGCTCTACCGCCGGATGGATGGACCATGACAATTGCCGAGCCTGCCTTCACACTGGGCGTCGAGGAAGAGTATCTCCTGGTTGACATGGAGACCGGCGATCTGGCGTCGGACCCTCCCGAAAGCCTGATCGACGAATGTGCGAAGACGCTCGGCGAACAGGTCACCAACGAGTTTCTTCGCGCCCAGGTTGAAATCGGCACGCGCGTCTGCACCGATATAGGCGGGATACGGCGCGAACTGCGGCGCCTGCGCAGCGGCGTCGCCCAGGCGTGCGGCAATCACGGCATCGCTCCGGTTGCAGCCTCGACGCATCCTTTCGGCGACTGGCGGCAGCAGGATTACGTGCCGAAGGAGCGTTACGAGGGGCTGGCGCACGATATGCAGGCCGTGGCTTACCGCTTGCTCATCTGCGGTATGCACGTCCATGTCGGCATCGAGGACGAGGAGTTGCGGATTGACCTGATGAACCAGGCGCGCTACTTCCTGCCGCATCTGCTGTGCCTCACGACATCGTCGCCGTTCTGGCAGGGGCAGGACACGGGGCTGGCGTCCTACCGGCTCACGGTGTTCGACTCCATGCCGCGCACCGGTTTGCCCGCGCCGCTTCCGAGCTGGACTGAATACCAGCGCATGATCGAGCACATGACGAGCTCGGGCCTGCTGGAGGACGGGTCGAAGATCTGGTGGGATCTCAGGCCCAGCTCCCGCTATCCGACGCTGGAAATGCGCATCTGCGATGTTTGCCCCGATATGGAGGATGCGCTCGCCGTGGCGGCGCTGTTCCAGTGCGTGCTGCGTATGCTCTACCGCCTGCGGGTCGGCAATCAGCGCTGGCGCGAATATCCCAATATGCTGATCCAGGAAAACCGCTGGCTGGCGCAGCGCTATGGCAGCCGAAGCCGGCTGGTGGATTTCGGCAAGCGCGCCCTTGTGCCCTTCGCCGACCTGATCGACGAGGTTCTGGAGCTGGTGCGCGAAGACGCCGAGGCGCTGGGCTGTGCGGCCGAAGTGGAGCGCGCCCGGAAAATCGCCCGCCGCGGCACATCGGCGGAACGCCAGAGGGCCATCTACGAGGCGTCGGGAGGCAAGGACAACAGCAGCGAAGCCCTGCGTGCGGTCGTTCGCGAACTCGCGACCGAAACGATCGAAAGCGCCGCCTGAACGCCTGACCGCGACCTATGCCGCCTTCACCTGAAAGCGCGGTGAGAAATGCGGGGCGACCTCGCGCGCGAAGCGGGCCATGACCTCGCGCTGCAGATCCTTTGGCATTCCCGGCGTTGCGGCGGAAACGAGGGCGTAGTCGAAACCGAGTGCGGTGTAGGCCTTGAGGCGGGTGACGGCGGTTTCCGGCGATCCGACAAGGTTCATCTCGCAATACGGGCCGAGAGCGTCCGGATCCGCCATCTTGCGCAAATTCGCGAACATACGGGAGAACTGCCGGTATTCCTCGATATTCTCCCAAGGGTTGGCGTCGGCCTCGTAATGGTCCGCCTGCAAGGCGAAATAGGGCGGGAAATAGCGCCGCGCCAGCTTGGCGGCCTCGGCGTCGCTGTCGGCGATCAGCATCTTGATCGAGATGGCCTTGCTGCGGTCCGCATGGGCGGGCGCGCTCTCCTCCCAGGTCGCAAGAATCCGTTCCAGCAACCGCGCCGGAAAGGTGGAAAGGCAGAGCGGCGGTATGGCAAGCCCGGCCATCACGCCGGCGCTTTGGGGGCTGCCGATCGCGCCGTAGAGCTTGACCGGCTTGTCCACCGGCTCCGGGCGCAGGCGTATCGGGCGCGGTATCTTGTAATAGGCGCCGTCATGGGTGAATTCCTGCCCCGAAAGGCCCTTGCGGATGATGTCCAGCGCCTCGGCGAACCGCCCCCGCGCCTCTGGCATTGAAACGCCGTACGCGTCGTATTCGGACTTCGCCGTGCCGCGCCCGAGGCCCAGATGCAGCGTGCCGCGCGTCAGCGAGTTCAGCATCGCGATCTCTTCGGCGATGCGGACCGGATGATACCAGGGCAGCACAAGCACCGAGGTGCCGAGACCTATGTCCGGGCAGAGCGCCGCGACATGCGCCATGAACAGCAGAGGACTGGGCGTCGGATAGTAATCCGAGAAATGATGCTCCAGCATCCAGACCGACTCATAGCCCAGCGCATCGGCAAGCTGCACATCCTCTATCACTTCGTCATAAAGCACCTTGTCCGGCTTCCGGACATCGGTGGAAGGCGCGGTCTGGACGCCGAACGTCATGCTGCCGACCGTCGTCATGGAGCCGTTTCCTCCTTCAGGCAGTATCCGGGAAGCACAGGATGCGGGACGGCCGGAGGCTACAAAGCCTCCGGCCCGCTCTCGCCGGTGCGGATTCGAACGGCGTGGCTCACGTCATAGACAAAGATCTTGCCGTCGCCGATCTGGCCGGTATTTGCCGTCGCCCGCACCGTCTCGACAGCGCGCTCTACTGCGCTGTCTTCGACGACGACCTCGATCTTCACCTTGGGGACGAAGCTGACGGTGTATTCGGCGCCGCGATAGATTTCGGTATGGCCCTTCTGCCGCCCGAAACCCTTGACCTCGCTGACCGTGAGACCCTCGATGCCATCGCTCATCAGCGCCTCGCGCACGGCATCGAGCTTGTGCGGCTTGATAACAGCCATCACCAGCTTCATGGCATGTCTCCCTTCGAGTTAGTGCAAATCGTATCCGCTTTCGCCGTGCGAGACGAGGTCCAGACCCTGGATCTCGTCGTCGTCGCCGACGCGGATACCGCCGGTGAGGCCGCCGACGATCTTGACGATGATGAAGGTCAGCACCACAGCCCACGCAACCGTCGCGACCGTGCCGATGACCTGCGTGACGAGTTGGCCGCCCATGGTGACGCCCTCGTCATAGCCATTGCCGTCGAAGGCGGGTGACATCAACACCGCCAGCAGGATGGTTCCGAGAATACCGCCGACGCCGTGAACCGCAAAGACATCGAGCGAATCGTCGATCTTGAGCGCATTCTTCACCAGCCCCACGGCGTAGAAGCAAACGGCGCCGGCCGCAGCGCCGATGATGAGTGCGCCTGTCGGGCCTACAAAGCCCGAGGCCGGGGTGATGGTCGCGAGGCCCGCAATCACGCCCGTGACGAAGCCGACAAGGCTCGGACGGCCGAACCGCACCCATTCGATCAGCATCCAGACCACAGCCGCCGTCGAGGCCGAAAGATGCGTGACCAGGATCGCCATGCCGGCGCCGCCGTCCGCAGCCAGCTGCGAGCCGCCATTGAAGCCGAACCATCCGACCCATAGCATGGCGGCGCCCATGGCCGTCATGCCCGGATTGTGCGGCGGGCGCAGATTAGCCGGAAAACCGCGCCGGGGGCCGAGCATTGCGGCCAGCACCAGCGCGGACGCTCCCGCCGTGGCGTGCACGACCAGACCGCCGGCAAAGTCCTTGATACCCATATCGGCAAGCCAGCCGCCGCCCCAGACCCAATGACAGACCGGTACATAGACCGCCAGCAGCCATATGACCGAGAAGGCCAGGATGGATGAGAATTTCATCCGTTCAGGGAAGGCGCCGACGATCAGGGCGGGCGTGATGACCGCAAAGGTCATCTGGAAGGCCAGGAAGACGTTTTCCGGAATCGCGCCCGAAAGTGTCTCCGTGCCCATGCCCCAGGCCAGCACCCTGCTGAAGTCTCCGATCAGCTTGCCGCCCTCGCCGAAGGCCAGCGAGTATCCGAAAAGGATCCAGGCGATCGACATGAGGCCTGCTATGGCGAAGCATTGCATCATCACCGACAGCACATTTCCGGCGCGCACCAGACCGGCATAGAAGAGCGCCAGCCCTGGCAGGGTCATGAACAGGACGAGCGCCGTTGCCGTCAGAATCCAGGCGGTGTCGCCCCCGCTCAACGCGTCAGCCGCAAAAGCAGGCGTTGCAATTGCACATAACAGGAGCAGAAGGGCTGTCCGGAAGACAGCTTTTGATGAAATTTCGGTCATTTGAGGCTTCCCGGTTCTTGAGAAGGGTTGTTCTTCTCAAGAACGCAGCAAATTACGTGCCGTTTCGGGACGCCCGGCCGCTATTGCGGCTTATCCGCCCTTTCGGGGCCTTTCACCGACCGGTCCTCCGGCTTCCTTCCAGGCCGTGAAGCCGCCGTCGATATGGGCCACGGGTTCGAGCCCCATGTCCTGCAGCGTTTCCGCCGCCAGCGCCGAACGCCAGCCGCTGGCGCAATAGAGAACAAACTTCTTGCCGCTCGCGAACACCTTGCGATGGTAGGGGCTCGCCGGATCGACCCAGAACTCCAGCATTCCGCGCGGCGCATGAAGCGCGCCCGGGATCATGCCGTCGCGGTCGAGCTCGCGCACATCCCGAATATCGACGATCTGCACCGCGTCGTCGCTCTGGAGCGCCAATGCGTCAGCGGCTGGAATCTCTTCGATCTTCGCCCGCGCGGCGGCGAGCAGTTGGTCTATGCCCTTTTTCATGGCCATGGGGTGTGGTCGCTTTCCTGGGTAGGGATCAGACAATGCCGACGGGATTGGCGGGAGAGCCGACCGCGCCCGGCAGACGGAGCGGCTGGCAGGTGGCGAAGAATCGCGTCCGGCCAAGCTCGCGGAGCCGGCGGGCGAGGTCGCCGAGATGCCAGAGTTCGCCAAGCGGCACGCCGAGCTTGAACAGGCAATGCTGATGCAGCGGCGAGTTGGCGTAGCGTGCCCCCGGCGCGGGACGGGCGGGAGACTGCTCCACGGCGTAGTTGTCGGCGAACAGCGCGGCGACGCCCGTATCGGTAATCCATTGCAACAGGCGGTCGTCGCGCCCGTCGAGCACAGCGCAGCTATTGGCGAGGCGCGGGCCGTCGGGCTCCTTGTTCATCTCCAGCAGCAGGTCCGCGAAACCTGTGTAAAAGAAGGCGAGATCGCCCTCCTCGACGGCGGCGCCGGTCTCTTCCAGCACGCGCATCAGATCTTCATAGGTGACGAGGCGGCGTTTGCCCTGGCCGAAGAAGCGCTCCAGGTCGATCAGGACGCCGCGGCCGACAACGCCCTTCTCGGCGATGGTCTCGATGCCCAGCTTGCGCGCGCCCATGCCCTCCGGGCGCGGCGTGCGCGAGCCGTCGGCGTTGTAATCCACCGGCCCGACAATATCCTCTCCGCCCCTGAAACCGTTATAGAAGCGGATTTCCGGCACGCCGTCGCCGTCTGCGTCGAACATCTGCCCCATATGGCAGAACGCGTCCCACTGCGACGAATATTGCAGCGTCATATGCACCCGGTCGTCGCAGCCGACATCGATATGGCGCGGGTCGTCGAGCTGGAGCGGATAGTTGTAGCGCGGTGCGCCGTCCGGCCCCTGTGTCGGCTCCAGAACCGGCGGATGGCGGCGCGGACTGAGGATGCTGCCGCCGGGATAGTCCAACGGCAGCGAGAGGCAATAGACTTCGCCGAGGCGTATCTCTTCGCGCGCAGCAAGCACGCGCTCCGGCGTCAGCAGGTTGAGGCGCCCGAGTTGGTCGTCCGGCCCCCAATCGCCCCAGGTGGATCCCTCGGGACGCCGCTTCCAGCGCGGATTGTCCGTCATGCGTCCCAATCTCCTGCTTGCCGCCGCTGCAGTTGCGGCTACGGTAGCGGAACCCGAACGCATAAGGAAACGCCGAAATGAGCAATCCCTTCAGCCTCGAAGGCCGCAATGTCCTGGTCACCGGTGCAGCGCAGGGCATCGGCCGTGAGGTCTCGCGCATGGTCGTCTCCATGGGCGGCCGCGTCGCCGCTGTCGACCTCAACGGCGAAGGCATCGACAGCCTTGTCGCCGAGCTTGGACAGGACAAGGCGATGGGCTTCCATGGCTCGGTCACCGAGCAGGACTTCGTGGACGGCATCGTCGAGGCGATGGTCGGCGAATGGGGCTCGGTTACCGGCCTGGTCAACAATGCCGGCATCGTCCGCGCCGCGATGATCCACAAGATGAGCCGCGATTACTGGGACCAGGTCATCAATGTGAATCTCACCGGGGTCTATCTCTGTCTGCAGTCGGTCGGCCGGCAGATGATCAAGCAATCCGAGACCGGCGAATTCGGCGTCTGCCCCGGCCAGATCGTCAATATTTCCTCCATCGCCGGCACGGCGGGCACGATCGGCCAGATCAATTACGGCGCCGCCAAGGCCGGCGTGCTCGGCATCACCATGAGCGCGGCGCGCGAATGGGCGCGTTACGGCGTCTGCGTGAATTCCGTGGCGTTCGGCACCGTTGTCACGCCGATGACCGAGGTCATCCGCGGGCCGAAATTCGGCGCCCAGACCATGGCCCGGATTCCGCTCGGCCGTTACGCCGAGACCACCGATGTCGCGCCGGGCGTGTGTTTCCTGCTGACACCCGGGGCGAACTACATTAGCGGCAAGAACCTGACCATCGACGGCGGCATGACCGCGATGTGAGGCGGCCGGACCCATGTCTCTTTCATCTTCCGGCCCCTGGCGCAGCTTCCTGTTTGCGCCGGCAACCCATGCCCGCCGGGCCGAAAAGGTGTTTCAGGCGGGCGCCGATGCGGCGATCCTCGACCTCGAGGACGCCGTGGCGGTCGCCGAGAAACCCGGTGCCCGCGCACTGGCCGTCGCGGCGTTGCAGCGTCCGCGTCCGTGCAAGGGGTTCGTGCGGGTCAACGCTGCCGAGACTGAATGGTGTTTCGGCGACATGGAGGCGGTGGTCGGGCCGTGGCTCGACGGAATCGTGCTGCCGAAGCTCGAAGACGCAGCCACGCTCCGGACCATCGACTGGACGCTTGCCCAGCTTGAACGCCGGGCGGGCGTGGAGGTCGGCAGCGTCGATCTGATGCCCATCATCGAGACCGGCCTCGGCGTCTCCAACCTGAAGGAGATCGCCGCCTGTCGGTCGCGCCTCCGGCGTCTGTGCTTCGGCGCGGGCGACTATACGCTCGATATGGGCATTCGCTGGTCTCTGGACGAGGCGGAGCTTGGCCATGCGCGCGCCGCCATCGTGCTCGAGTCCCGGGCCGGCGGGCTGGAGCCGCCCGTCGATACCGTATTCATCGAGTTGCGGGAAACGGAGGCCTTCGCCGCTTCCGCCACCCGCGCGCTTGCCCTGGGGTTCCAGGGCAAGCTCTGCATCCATCCGGACCAGGTCGCCCCTGTCAACGCCGCCTTTTCGCCGACCGAGGCGGAGACCGCCCGCGCACAGCGCATCGTGGCTGCATTCGACGAAGCGGAGCGCGCCGGTTCCGCCTCGATTCAGGTGGACGGCTACTTTGTCGATTACCCCATCGTCGAAAAGGCGCGGCGCACCCTGGCGCTGGCCGCGCGCATCGAGGAACGGGGCTGACGGGGCGCGCCGGAACCGCGCCGACCGGCTATTCCCGCGCCGCCCAGGGCGGGGGCTGTTTGGCGCGGAAGGCGCGGATGCCTGCCTGGGCGGGAGAACCCCGCAGCAGGCCCGCAATGGTATGCGCGGCGTCGTCCAGCGTTTCGTCCACCGGGCGGCCGCCGACGGAGAGCACGAGGCGCTTTGCTTCCGCGACCGCAGACGGCTCGCAGCGCCGGACCTGCTCCAGCACCTCCGCCACGGCCAGATCGGCTTCCTCCGTGCTGCCCGCGAGCAGATGGGCCAGGCCGTCGCGCCGGGCCTCGCAGCCGTCCAGTATGGCGCCGGTTACAACCAGACGCCGCGTCCAGCCTTCGCCCATGCGCCGCACGATATGCGGAATGACCTGCGCGGGAATGAAGCCGGCGCGCGCTTCGGGCAGACCGATCTTCGCCTCCCGATGCACAATCGCAACATCAGCGCAGCAAACCATGCCGAGGCCGCCGCCCGTGCAGGCGCCCTCGACGACCGCGATGACGGCCTGCGGCAGGGCGTTCAGCGCTTCCAGAACATGGCCCATCTTGCGATAGACGGGAAACAGCGGATCCGGATCCGCCGGCGGCGGCAGGCGGCCGAGCATCGACATGTCGCCGCCCGCCGAGAACTGGCCGCCGGCCCCGCGCAGCACGACGGCGCGGGCGTTCGAGTCGTGAATCTCGCGAAACGCCGCCAGCAGCGCGTCCATGGTCTCCTGCGTCAGCGCATTGCGGCGTTCCGGCCGCGTAAACAGGATATGGACCGCAATGTCCCGGCGCTCGACCCGGATCGGTTTCACGACGGCGGCCCGAAACCGCCGGCGCCGGGGGTTTCGACGCGCAGCCGCTCGTTCTTGCGGACGATGATACCGGAAGGCTTGTTCGCAAGAGGGGTTTCGGAGCCGGAGGCGTCGATTACAGCAAAGCGCCCGCGGCCGCCGGACGCGCCGCCTGCCAGGCCCCAGGGTGAATGTGCAAAACGCTCGCCGGCGCCGTTGAACAGGCAATCATGCCCGACTGGACGGACGACCCGGTAAAGGCCGCGCCCGCCCCGGAAACGCCCGTCGCCGCCGGACCCGGCCAGCAGGCCGTAACGCTCGACCATTAACGGATATTCGGTTTCGATGGCCTCGACGGGCAGATTGGATGTGTTGGTGATGCCGACCTGCACCCCGTCCTTGCCGTGCCCGCCCGGCCATCCGCCTGCGCCGCCGCCAAGTGTTTCCAGATACAGATAGCCTTCCCCCGTTCGCGGATCGATGCCGGAGAAGACAGCGGTCGTGTTGGCCCCGTTGCCCGCAGCCGGCGCCCGGTCGGGCAGGGCGGGCGCCAATGCGCCGAACACGACATCGATGATCCGCTGGCAGGTATGCGCGCGCGCCGCCACCGGCGCCGGAAAGACGGCGTTGAGCAGCGAGCCGCGCGGCGCGGAGATTTCCACGCAGTCGATCACGGCCTGGTTGTTCGGTACATCCGGGTCCAGCAGCGCCTTGAGCGCATAGGTCACGGCAGCGACAGTCGCATTCATGGTCACGTTGATATTGCCGGCCACTTGCGGGGCCGTGCCGGAGAAGTCGAAGCGGGCGCGGCTGCCGCTCTTCTCGACGGTCAGGACGATCGGAATGTCATGCGTCTCGATACCGTCGTCATCCATCACGTCCCGGAACCGGTAGATGCCGTCCGGGATCGCACGGACCCCGTCAGCCATGCGTGCGGCGGTGCGCGCGAGCATGTCCCGGAAGGCGGCGAGAATGACATCGGCGCCATATGCTTCCACGGTCTCGGTCATGCGCCGCACGCCGAGATTGCAGGCGGCGACCTGGGCGAAATAATCCCCGCGCCGCTCGTTCGGCAGCCGCACGTTCAGCAGCACCAGATCGAACAGTTCGGTTTGCAATTCGCCCCGCCGGAAGAGCTTGACCACCGGCACGCGCAGCCCTTCCTGGTAGATTTCCGACATGCCGCCGGCCATCGACCCCGGCGCCATGCCGCCGACATCGGCGTGATGCGCGATATTGCAGATCCAGGCGACGATGCGCCCGCCGGAGAACACCGGAGCGGCCATGTTGATGTCCGGCAAATGGGTGCCGCCGGCCGTGTGGGGATCGTTGGCGATGACGATGTCGCCTTCCTCTATGTCATCGCCATAGCGGTCGAGCAGGCATTCCATCAGACCGCTCATCGATGCGATGTGGATCGGCAGCGACTGCTCCGCCTGGGCGATCAGCCGGCCCTCGGCATCCATGATCGCGGTCGAGTGGTCATGCCTTTCCTTTATGTTGGTGGAATATGCGCTCTTCATCAGGGCGGCGAAGGTCTCGTCGGTGATGGAACGCAGGGCGTTGGCCAGGATTTCGAGGCCGATGGGGTCGAGCGCGGTCATGCAGCGATCCGGATCGTGATGGTGCCATAGGTATCCACCACCGCCGTATCGCCGGGATAGACGACGATGGTGGCGTCGAGCTGTTCGATAACGGCCGGGCCGGCGAGACGGCAGCCGGCGCCCAGCGTGCTTCTGTCGTAAACAGGCGTCTCCGGAAAGGCGCGGCCGCCCAGCCGGACAGGGCGGGTTTCCTTCGGGCGCGGCGGCCCGCCGACCGGGGCCAGCGGCTTCTGTGGAACACGGTAGAGGCAGGCCCGCGCGGTGAGCCGCAGATTGACGATCTCGATCGGGTCTTCCGGGTTGTGAAACCCGTAAGCAAGCTCATGCGTTTCCAGAAAACGGTCGCATAGATCGTCGAGGCGGTCGGGCAGGGCGACGGCGAGTTCGAAATTCTGCCCGATATGGCGCATGTCGAGCGACACCTCGATGCGCTGATCCTCTTCGGCTCCTTCGCCTGCGAACCAGCGCCGGGCCTGCTCTTCCAACTGCTGCAGCACGGATGCAATGCGCGGGAATGCCTCCGGCGAGACCCGGATGCGCTCGCTGCGGGTGAAGGTTTCGCGCAAGTCCGAAACCAGCAGCCCCTCGGCGCAGACGATTCCCGGCGCGGGCGGCACCAGGATTTCGCGAATGCCGATTCCGGCCGCGACATCGCGTGCGTGAAGCGGCCCGGCGCCGCCAAAGGCCGCCAGCACATAGCCGCGTGGATCGTGCCCGCGCTCCACGGAGATCGTCCGGATGGCGCGAATCATATTGGCGGCTACAATGTCGAGCACGCCCTCCGCCGTTCTTTCGACCGAGAGGCCGAGACGCCGGGCCGCCGGCTCAAAGGCGGCGCGGGCCTTGTCCGCGTCTAGGCGCATCCCGCCGTCCAGCAGGCCCCGGGCGCTCAGGCGCCCCAGCAGCAGATTCGCATCCGTGACCGTGGGTTCGGTGCTGCCGCGCCCATAGCAGGCGGGGCCGGGGTCGGCGCCCGCGCTTTGCGGCCCGACTTTCATCAGATCGTCGCGGTCGAACCAGGCGATCGAGCCGCCGCCGGCCCCGATGGTGGCAATATCGATTTGCGGCAGGCGGACGGGGAAGCCTGCCACCGCGCGCTCATAGGCAATGTCGGCCTCTCCATTGCGAATGAGCGCCATATCGGCGCTGGTGCCGCCCATATCGAGGGTGACGAGTTCGCTTCGCCCCGCACTCCGCGCAGCATGAATGGCGCCGACCACTCCGGCCGCAGGCCCCGACAGGGCGGTGCGCACGGGGAAGGCGCGCGCCCGCTCCAGCGACATCAGGCCGCCGCTTGACTGATTGATGCCGAGACTGGCATTGGGCGCGCCGATCGCAAGCCCTTCCTCGAGCCGACCGAGATAACGGTCCATGACGGATTGCAGATAGGCGTTCACCGTCGTTGTCGAGAAGCGCTCGAATTCGCGAAATTCGGGCTGGACCTCCGACGACAGCGAGATATGCAAATCCGGCAGCACCGCGCGCAGCCCGGCGGCCACGGCCTGTTCATGCGCGCCGTTCAGATAGGCGAAGAGAAAGCACACGGCGCAGGCATCGGCGCCGCTGGCGCGGACCGCTGCAACGGCGGCGGCGATGTCATCCTCCGCCGGCATCCGCAGCGCCTTGCCGGCCGCATTCATGCGCTCCCGCAATTCAATGCGCCGCTCCGGCGGCACCGGCAGAACCGGCCAGGTGCGGCGAAAATCATACATGTGCGGGCGCACTTGCCGACCGATCTCGATGAGATCCCTGAAACCCTCGGTGGTGACCAGCGCCACACGCCCGCCCTTGCCCTGCAGCAGCGCATTGGTCGCGACCGTTGTGCCATGCGCAAGGCGGGACACATCGGCGAGCGCGATACCGCAGGCCTCCGCCAGTTCCTGAAGGCCGCGCAGGATCGCACGGCTCGGATCGTCCGGTGTCGATGGCCGCTTGAAGATGTGCGTCTCGCCGGTCCGGTCATTGACGGCGGAGAAGTCGGTGAATGTGCCGCCGACATCCACGCCGACGATCCAGGATCCGGCCTCCGGCCTATTCATGGCAGGTCAACACTCAGAAATCCCCCGCTGCCCGGCGTTCTCCAGACCGGCCGCAGTCTAGCAATCCATCCGCAGGCGGTCATGGGCCTGCTGCGGGCGGGGTTTCGACTCCGCAGGCTGTCTGTTAGGGTCGGAATGAGACAGCCCGCATGGAGACATGCCGTTGGCGAAACGATTCGAAGATGCACTTGGCGACCTGCCCAGGCTCAGGCGGCTGATCCAGGCGGGCGAGTTTGACCTCGTGGTGGCGGCATCGCCGGAGAATGTGCTCTACACGAGCGACGTCTTCATCTCGACCCAGATCGATATTCGCGACCGGCTTGCGCTGGTGGTTTGGGACGGAGACCGGGAACCCGTCTTCATCCTTTGCCGTGTGGAGGAAGGCTTCGCGCGCGAGGAATCCTGGATCGGAGATATTCGCACCTACAAGGAATTCGTCACTTCGCCCATCGACATGCTTGCGGAAGTCATCGAGGAGATGGGCGCGTCGCGGGGCGCGGTGGGGCTGGAGCTCGATTATCTGCCCGCAACCTATTACGAGCGCTTGCGGGCGCTGTTGCCCAATGCGCGGTTCGGGCGCGCCGAGCCGATTTTCGACCGGGCGCGCGTCATCAAGACACCGCGCGAACGCGAGCGGCTCGCCGCCGGTTTCCGGGGCACCGAACGGGCACTGAAGGAGACCTTTCTGGCGACCCGCCCCGGCGATACGGAACGCGACATGTGCTTTCGCCTGGCCGACGGCATTCTTCGGCACGGTGCCGAGTCGGTGGCGTTCACGCATATCAACGGCGGTCCGAACACCGGATTTCCGCACAAGGACCCGTCGGATTACCGGGTGCGGCCCGGAGACATACTGAAGGCCGATGCCGGAGGGCGCTACGGGCGCTACTACTCCAATGTGGGCCGCACGGCGAAACTCGGGCCGCTCAATGACGAGGACCGATCCTGGTGGTCGCGGCTCAGGGAAATCCACCATGAGCTGATCGACATGGTGCGGCCCGGCAATACCGGGCGGGAGCTGTTTGAGCGCGCGGCGGCGCTGCATGAGCATCACGACATTCCCTTCCCCTACGCGCATAACGGGCACGGCCTTGGTTTGCTGGTGCATGAACGTCCGCTGATAAGCCCGCATGAGGACATGGCTTTCGAACCCGGCATGATGACCACTATAGAGACCCGCGTGCGGTGGGTCGGCAAATGCGGCTACCATATGGAAGACCTGCTGGAAGTGACCGAGAACGGCCCCGTGCTGCGGTCCGACTATTTCGACAATGAGGAGATTTTGGTCGTCGAGGCCTGACTGCGGGCAAGGCGGCCGATAACGGGAGCAACGGGAGGACAAGGAAACACCATGCTCAAGAGAATTGCGCTGGCCGCCGCGGCGGCGTCCCTTGTAGCCGGCGGCGCTGCGGCGTATCCGGACAAGCCGATTACGCTGATCGTGCCCTACAAGGCCGGCGGAACCACCCACACCATGTCGATGGTGCTGTCCAAGGCGCTCGGACGCGAACTCGGCGGCACGGTTGTCGTCAAGACCCGCCCCGGCGCCGGCAGCGCGGTCGGCGTCACCTTCCTTTCCAAGGCGAAGCCCGACGGCCACACCATCGCCTATACCGACCTCGGCAATCTGATCTGGAACCCGATGACCAGGGAGGACGTGGCCTACAAGGTGGACGACATCCGGATCATTGCGGGCGTCAGCGAATACCAGCTCGCGCTCATCACCACGCCGGACAAGCCGTACAAAACGCTTGACGAACTGCTCGAATATTCGAAGACAAACCCCCTCAATGTAGCGGATATGGGCGGCATGTCGAAGACCTTCATCAACTATATCGCCGGGAAGGAAGACGTGCAGTGGACGGCGATTCCGACGCGCGGCGGCGGCGAGATGGTGCCGTTCCTGCTCGGCGGCAAGATCGACTTCGCCTATAGCGGCGGCATCCACCAGAAGCACGGCGAAAAGATGATCGTGCTGGCGTCTTTCCTCGCGGACGGGCTGGCGAAAGACCCGGATGCTCCCACGACGCAGGACCGCTACGGCATCGCCATGCCGGGCAATTCCATCCTGGCCGCTCCGGCGGGCGTGTCGGACGAGATTGCGGCGAAGCTGGAGGCGGCTGTCAAGGCGGCAATGGACGATCCGGACTTCACCAAGGTGCTGGAGAATATCCAGTTCCCGAAGCGCTTCATCCCGTCGTCGGAGGTGAGCGCCTTTGCGGCCGACGTTACGAAGAGCCTGGAGCAGGTTCTCGCGTCGATGCAATAGGCACGACAGACCGGGAGCCGGGACACGCCCCGCCGCGTCCCGGCTCCACATTCGCCCCTCAAGCCCGTCCTGCATAAGGCCGTTTCCTTGAGAACAACCCATATCTGGTCGGGCGTTCTGCTTGCCCTGGCGTCTCTCTACTGCCTCTTCTGGCTGATTCCCGGCAACACCTCCCCGGCCGAGAGCGAGCTCGATCTTTCCCCGGCCCTGGTGCCGTCCATCGCCGTCGGGGCGTGCCTGATACTGGCGCTCGTCATGGCGGCGCAGGCTCTCTATGGCGGCAGGAAGATTGAAGCCGGCGAAGACCATCTGGACGAGGAATTCGGCTCCGAGGCGACGGGCGCCGACAGGCATGTGCTGCTGAACCTGCTCATATGGGCGCTTGTCGCCTGCGCGTGCTGGTATCTGGTGGAGTATGTGGGCTTCGAGCCCGCCATGACGCTGTTTCTCGTGGCGACAATGCTGTTTGTCGGGGCGCGGAATCCCTGGAGCATCGCCCTGGTGTCGCTCGCAACGCCGGTGGTGCTTTCGCAGGCGGCCTACCAGTTCTTCAACACCGAGCTTCCCGCTTTCTGGCGCTGAGCGGGGCGGGGAGAAGCCCGGCGGATGGACATTCTCGCCAATATGATGAGCGGCTTCGAGGCCGCCTTCACACTCGTCAACCTCGCCTATATCTGCGTCGGCATTGTGCTCGGCATCATCTTCGGCGTCCTGCCGGGGCTGGGCAGCGTCACCGCGCTCGCCATGCTGATCCCGATCACCTTCTACTTCACGCCGCTTGCCGCCATCGCCTTCCTGGTCGGCATCAACAAGGGCGGCACCTCGGGCGGCGCCATTCCGGCAATCCTGATCAACGCGCCCGGAACGCCCGAAGCGGCGGCGACGGCGCTCGACGGCTACCCGCTCGCCAAGCAGGGCAAGCCGGAAAAGGCCATGAAGACGGCCCTCTATTCCTCCGTCTTCGGCGACACGTTTTCGGACATCATTCT
Organism: Alphaproteobacteria bacterium; assembly: GCA_965200785.1. GTDB lineage: Bacteria > Pseudomonadota > Alphaproteobacteria > Bin95 > Bin95 > Bin95. The sequence continues at coordinate 1,957,648 of CBDAVA010000003.1, forward strand.
CATTCTGCTGGCGGCGCCCTTCGCCGCGATCGCGCTCAGCTTCGGGCCGAACGAATTCACCACCATCATCCTCTTCTCGTTCACGATGATCGCCGCGCTGGCAGGCCGTTCTCTCGTCAAGGGACTCATCGCGGCGGCGCTGGGGCTGTTCCTCAGCACCTGGGGCCTGGACCCGGTGGACAGCACGGAGCGCATGACCTTCGGCACGATTTACCTTTTTGACGGCATTCCGCTGCTGCCCTTCGCCATCGGCACGTTGGCGCTGAGTTCCGTCCTCTCGCAGCTCTACGACCTGCGCCGGGACCGCGGCAACCCCCCGCCTCCGCCGCCGCCTCCGGCGTCGCAGTTCCGGGCAGAAAACCGCATCGCGCCCAGGGAGTTCTGGGGCAACTGGAAAACCCTGGTCCGCTCCGCCTGCATCGGCACGGGCGTCGGCATCCTGCCCGGTCTCGGCGTCACCTTGGCCGCGTTTCTGGGCTATGGCGCCGCCAGGCGGGCTTCCTCGCGCGGCGAAAAGTTCGGCACCGGCGAGCTTGAGGGCATCCAGGCGACCGAAGCGGCGAACAGCGCCGTGGTGGGTTCCAACCTTATCCCCACCATCGCGCTCGGCATTCCGGGTAATGTGGCGGCAGCGCTGTTGATCGGCGCGTTCATGATCCACGGCGTCGTGCCGGGGCCGCTGATGATGGTGAACCACGCCGAGCTTATCTACAGCATCTTCGCATCCATGCTGATGGCCAATCTGGCCCATCTCATCATCGGGCGGGCGGGCATTCGCATCTGGGTCCAGTTCGTGCGGATTCCCAAGCACATCGTGCTGCCGACCGTGGTACTGCTCTGCGTCGTCGGCGTTTATATTCCGACCAACTCCATGTTCGACGTGGCGATGCTGTTCCTGTTCGCCGGTGTCGGCTATCTCATGCGCAAGGCAGGCTTCTCCATTGTCTGTCTGGTCATCGGCTTTCTGCTCGGCAGCAATTTCGAGATATATCTCCGGCAGACGGTGCTCATCAACAAGTCGGATCTGAGCGTTCTGCTGACGAGCCCGATTTCTCTCTTCTTCCTGCTGCTCACCCTGTTCTTCATCTGGCATTTCGGCGTTCGCCTGCCCCTCCGGCAAAGGCGGGCGCGGGCCGCCGCCAGGGAGGCCGACAGGCCCTCCGACTGACCCTCCATTCCACCGCTCGAAACGAGACGCCATGACCGACCGGCCGAACATTCTCTTCATCACGTCCGACCAGCAGCGTGCCGATTGCTACGGCTTCGCCGGCCGCCGCGTGAAAACACCCCATCTGGACCGGCTGGCGGCGGAAGGGACGCATTTCGACGCGTGCATTACCCCGAACCTCGTCTGCCAGCCTTCGCGGGCGTCGATGCTGACCGGCCTCCTGCCGCTGACCCATGGCGTTGTGGACAACGGGATTGACCTGCGTCCGGAGACCGGCGAACGCGGTTTCGCAACGGCGCTCGACGCCCAGGGATATGACACGGCGTTTATCGGCAAGGCGCATTTTGCGACCTGCAACACCTTCGCCCCCACGGGGACGCCGGAATGTGTCCACAGCGCGGCGAATTTTGATGCGTCCTGGCTCGGGCCGTATATGGGCTTCCGGCATGTCGAGCTGATGGTGCTCGGACACTGGTTCCAGCACCGCCGGGAGTCCGTCACACCGCCCCGCGGGCAGCATTTCGAGCGCTGGGCGTTCGAGGAATCGGGGTATCCCGATGTCTTCGACCTGTGGGCGGCCGAGACTGCTCCCGGCGTCGGCGCGGCCCAGACATGGAGTTCCGCCATGCCGCCCGCGCTGCACAGCAGCGCCTGGTGCGCCGACCGAACGATTGATTGGCTGCGCGACCGCAAGCCGAACGCCCCGTTCTGCGCCTGGGTGTCCTTCCCCGACCCGCATCATCCGTTCGACTGTCCGGAACCCTGGAGCCTGCTTCACCATCCGGACGAGGTGGAGCTGCCGGCAGAGGGAGAGAAGGACCTGGACCGCCGGCCCTGGTGGCATCGGGCCTCGCTCGAGCGGGAGCCTGCCCTCGCGGACCCGGGACTCCGGGATTTTCGGGCCAAGCTGTCGCGCGTGCCCGACCAGTCGGAGGCGGAACTGCGCGAAATGACGGCGAACTATTACGGCATGATCTCCTTGATCGATCATTCTGTCGGGCGAATCCTGGTCGAGCTCGACCGCCTCGGGATGCGCGGCAATACAATCGTCGTCTATTCCACCGACCACGGCGACCTGCTCGGGGACCACGGCCTCTATCTGAAGGGGCCAACGCCTTACGAGGCCCTGTTGCGCGTCGGCCTCATCGCGCGCGGACCGGGCATTCCCGCCGGCCGTCAGGCAAAGGACCCGGTTTCCACGCTCGACCTTGCCGCCACCTTCTGCGACTACGGCGGCACGGCGCTTGACGAGCGCGCCCAGTCCCGCAGTCTGCGCCCGCTGTTCGAAGCCGCTCCCGGCGCCGGGCGCGAAGTGGCGTATAGCGAGTGGAACGTCAATGCGAGCCGCTGCGGCGTGCCTCTGGACCTGCGCACCGTCCGCACGGGAACCGCGAAATTGACGGTGGAGCTGAACTCCGGCGCCGGCGAACTCTATGACCTCGCCAATGACCCGAACGAGATGGACAATCGCTTCGACGATCCGGGCGCTGCGGCGTTGCGCCGGGAGCTGGAGGGGATGATGCGGGCGCGGCCGGGCGAGGCGTTGGAAGAGTTCGATCCGCCTGTCGGCATGGCCTGAGCGGCCGGGGCGGGCGGGCCCCGGCGGAGACTGCCGCCGCACGCTGGCAATGTGCGGCGGCCATGCTAAAAGACGCCCCCGTTCACCACGAGGCTGGCCCCATGCGCGAAGCGTCGATTGCGCGCAAGACAACCGAGACGGAAATCGAGGTCCGGGTCCGTCTGGACGGAGACGGGCGGTACAGCGTCTCGACCGGCGTCGGTTTCCTTGACCACATGCTTGAGCAGCTTGCCCGACACGGTCTTGTCGATCTCGATCTGACGGCCAGGGGAGACCTGCATATCGACGCGCATCACACCACGGAAGACACCGGAATCGCTGTCGGGCAGGCAGTCAGTGCCGCGCTTGGCGACCGAAAGGGAATCCGGAGATACGGCCATGCCTATGTCCCGATGGACGAGGCTCTGGTGCGCGTGGCGCTGGATCTTTCCAACCGGCCTTATCTCGTCTGGCATGTGGACCTGCCGGCCGCGAAGCTCGGCGCGATGGATACGGAGCTGTTTCGGGAATGGTTCCAGGCCTTTGCGCAACATGCCGGCGCAACGCTGCATGTCGAGTGTCTCTACGGCGCGAACACGCATCATATCGCCGAGGCCTGTTTCAAGGCGCTGGCGCGGGCCTTGCGTGCGGCGGTCGAGATCGACCCGCGCCGCAGCGACGCAGTGCCGTCCACCAAGGGCAGTCTCTGACCGGCGCGATGCGTATCGTTACGATTCACTGCCGGAGCCCCGGCGCTCTGCAACCGCCGGGTGTCCGCGCCGTCAAGGCAGGCTTTCGCTGGCCGGCGTCGTGACCACGGCAATCGTCGATTATGGGTCCGGAAATCTCCGGTCTGCCGAAAAGGCGTTTGCACGGGCGCTTGATGAGGCCGGAGAGGCCGGCAGGGTCCTGGTCACCGCCGATCCCGACGAGGTGGCGGGCGCGGACCGCATTGTGCTGCCCGGCGTGGGCGCATTCGCGGATTGCCGCGCAGGCCTTTTCGGCCTGGATGGCATGGTCGAGGCCATGGAAGAAGCGGTCGCGGCGAAAGGCCGCCCGTTTCTGGGAATTTGCGTCGGGATGCAGTTGATGGCGGAGCGCGGGCTGGAGCACGGCGTGCATGAAGGCCTCGGCTGGCTGCCGGGCAATGTTGTGGCGCTTGAGCCGGCCGATCCGGGCGTTAAGGTGCCGCATATGGGGTGGAACAGTCTTTCGGCGGTAGCGGACCATGCCGTGCTCGACGGGCTGGGCGCTGGAGACCATGTGTATTTCGTGCACTCCTACCGGTTCGCACCTGCGGAGAAAGCGCATATGTTGGCGGCCAGCGATCATGGCGGCCGGTTCGCTGCCGTTGTTGGACACGGAAACTTGATCGGCACCCAATTCCACCCGGAAAAGAGCCAGGTCAACGGGCTGCGCCTTATCGCAAATTTCCTTGCCTGGCGGCCCTGAGATGGACGGGACCGGAATAAGCCGCGTCGAAGCGCTCAGCGATGACGACCTGTTCGAGCTTTGCGAGGCAACCGACAGCGCTATCCTCGAAGGAGGCGGCTTCGGGTTTGTTTCGCCGCCGGAGCGGAACTGGCTGGAGCGGTATTGGCGGGGCGTGCTGCTGGTGCCGGAGCGCAGCCTGTTCATCGCCAGACGCGGGGGCGGGATCTGCGGCTCGGTGCAATTGGTTGCGCCGCCGCGCAACAACGAAGCGCAGAAGTCGATCGTTGCAGTCCAGCATCTGTTCGTTGCGCCTTGGGCGCGCGGCACCGGCGTCGGCCGTCTGTTGATGCAGGCCGCGGAGGCGGAAGCGCGGGCGCGCCGGTTCAAGGTTGTCAATCTGGATGTGCGGGAGACCCAGATCCGCGCGATCGCGATGTATGAGGCGCTCGGCTACAAGCGCTGGGGCGTGCATCCCAAATATGCGCATGTTCGCGGCCGCTGGGTGCCGGGCATCTATTTCTACAAGGACATTCCAGCGCCGAAACGGCGGCAGAACGGATGATCGTCTTTCCCGCCATCGATCTCAAGGACGGCTCATGCGTTCGCCTCGTTCAGGGCGATATGGGGCAGGTGACGGTATTCAACGACGACCCTGCCGACCAGGCGGAGCGTTTTGCGAAAGCCGGTTTCGCCTGGCTGCACCTTGTCGATCTGAACGGCGCCGTGGAAGGCGGGCCGGCGAATGCCGAGGCCGTCGAGCTTGTGCTGGCCGCGGTGAACCTGCCGGTCCAGCTGGGCGGCGGCATTCGCGATATGGCGACAATCGAGATGTGGTTGGAAAAGGGCGTGCGCCGGATCGTGCTCGGCACCGCGGCGCTCACGAATCCCGAGCTGGTGCGGGCTGCCTGCCGGCAGTTTCCCGAGCGGATTGTCGTTGGTATCGACGCGCGCGACGGGATGGTGGCCACCAGGGGCTGGACGGAAGTATCGCAAACGCCGGCGCTCGATCTGGCGTTGCGCTTCGAGGATGCCGGCGTCGCGGCCATCGTCTTTACCGACATTGCCCGCGACGGCGCGCTTGGCGGCGTGAATATGGACGCCACGGTGGACCTGGCCTGGGCGCTGACCACGCCGGTCATCGCCTCCGGCGGCGTGGCAGACCATGACGACCTCCGGGCGATTTATGCGGAGCGGGCCTCCGGTATCGAGGGCGTGATCTGCGGCCGGGCGCTGTATGACGGGCGCATCGACCCGGCGGCCGCGCTGCGCATTGCGGCGGGCGAGGAATGTTGACCGTCCGTGTCATTCCCTGCCTCGATGTGGACGCGGGCAGGGTGGTCAAGGGCGTCAACTTCGTCGATCTGCGCGATATGGGCGATCCCGTCGAGCAGGCCCGGTTCTATGACGCCTCCGGGGCTGACGAGCTCTGCTTCCTCGATATCACCGCAAGTCATGAGCGGCGGGACACAATCCTCGACGTGGTCCGCCGCACGGCCGACCGCTGCTTCATGCCGGTGACGGTCGGCGGCGGGATACGCACCGTGGAGAATATCCGCAACCTGCTGCTGGCCGGCGCCGACAAGGTCTCGATCAACACCGCGGCCGTCGCGCGCCCCGAATTCGTGCAGGAGGCCGCCCGGAAATTCGGCACCCAGTGCATAACCGTCGCGGTTGACGCAAAGCGCACCGCTCCCGGCCGATGGGAGGTCTTCACGCATGGCGGACGCCGGCAGACCGGCATCGAGGCGGTCGGCTGGGCGGAGCGCATGGTCTCGCTCGGGGCAGGGGAAATCCTGCTGACTTCCATGGATCGGGACGGCACCGGGGACGGTTACGACCTGGCGCTCACGCGGGCCGTCGCCGATGCGGTGCCCGTGCCGGTGATAGCCTCCGGGGGCGTGGGCGCTCTCCAACACCTGGCCGAGGGCGTGACGGACGGCCACGCCTCTGCAGTTCTGGCCGCCTCGATCTTCCATGACCGGATTTACAGCATAGCCGACGCCAAGCGGGCGATGGCGGCTGCCGGCATCCCGATGCGCCTGGAGGCTGCTGCATGAGCAATCCAGACGCTCTCGACCGGCTCTATGCGGTCATCGAAAGCCGGCGCGGCGCAGACCCGGGAACATCCCGCACGGCGCGCTACTTTCTCCAGGGCCGCGAAAAGATCGCCCAGAAGGTTGGGGAGGAGGCCGTCGAGACGGTCATCGAGGCGGTCGCCGGCAATCGGGAGCGCCTGATCGAGGAAAGCGCCGACCTGCTCTACCACCTGCTCGTGCTCTGGGCGGATGCCGGTGTGGCGCCGGATGACGTGCGGGCGGCGCTGGCGCGGCGCGAAGGCAAACCGGACGCAAGTGGAAATTCTTCATGACCTATGACGACAACAATGTTTTCGCGCGCATCCTGCGCGGAGAGATACCTTGCGACAAGGTGTATGAGGACGATTTCGCACTCGCCTTTCGCGACATCGCACCCAAGGCTCCGACCCATGTGCTGGTAATTCCGAAGGGCCGTTACGAGACCCTGCACGAGTTCGCCGAGCAGGGCAGCGACGCCGAACTGGCCGGGTGGGTGCGGGCCATGGCGGCTGCGGCGCGCACCGGACAAGTGGCCGACAGCGGCTACCGCGCAACCTGCAACAATGGCCGGCACGGCAATCAGGAAGTGCCGCATGTGCATATGCACATCGTCGGCGGCCGCCAGCTGGGCGGCTCGCCGAGAGGGTAGGCCGGAGCCACGCCGGCGCCGCCGAGGCTTGCGGCCGCTGCTGGCCGAAGCATTGTGCGCTGCTGCGGCCCGTTATTTCGCCGGCTGTTCCGGCTTGATACGATTGAGAATATCCTGGCTTCGCTGCCAGTTGGCGGAACCATGCGGCAGCTTGCGGGCGGCGCGGCCGGCCAAGGCTGTGGCGCGGCGGAGGTCGCGGGTCAGAATGGCGTGTTCCGCGAGTGCGAGGTCGGCGAGAACCGGGTCGCCCGAACGGCCTTCGGCGATGCCGAGCCAATACCAGGCGCTGGCAATCTGTTGATCGCGGCGGACGACCTCGCGCAGATTGCGGACAGCCTCCCCGAGCGTTTCCGGTGTGCCGACCTCGACCGCTGCCCGGCCGAGTTCGATGCGGATCAGGACTGCATGAGGCGCGAGACGGATTGCCTCGCGATAGGCCAGCAGCGCCTCCCGGCCCCGGCCGTTCTCGAACAGCATCTGCCCGCGGAGTTCGTGGAAATAGGGGTCGTTCGGCATTTCGGCGATCAGGCCGTCGATCAGGGCCAGGGCCTGTTCCAGATCGGGGATACGGTAATAGGCAATAGCGCGGGCGTAGCGGGCCGCCACGCCGGTGTCGGCTGTGTCATAGCGGGCGAGCGTTTTCTCGGGAGGATCGAGAAAACCGGCCAGCTTGGCGACCATCCGGGCGTGCCGCCGCTCGAAATCGTCCGGCGCGTTCTTCCCGGCCCAGGGGGACCGCGCGACATGCTCGCGCACGAGATGGATGCGGGCTGCTGTCAGCGGATGCGTGCGCCGGTAAAGATCCTGGACGCCGTCGGCGACTGTCTCCCGGTGCTCCATGATCTCCAGGAATTCCATGAAACCGCGCGACGACATCTGTATCCGGTCCAGATAGTGCAGCGCCGCCTGGTCGGCGGCCGACTCCTCAGTCCGCGAGTGGAGCAGGAGGCTGCGCTCGGCGAGCGTGAGGCCGCCTGTGATCATGGCATGGGCGACGCGCGGGTCGCCTGTCGCGATCCCCGCCGCCGCGCCCAGCGCCGTTGACAGGATCGCCTGTGTCGTCCGGTAATCGACCTCGTCCTTCAGCCGGGCAAGGTGGCCGCCCGCGATATGGGCCGTCTCATGCGCGATCACGCCGATAACCTGGCCGGAATTCTCGCTGATTCGCAGCAATCCGGCGTTCAGGAATATCCGCATACCATTGGAGACAAAGGCGTTAACCTGGTCGCTATTCACAAGATGCATGCGTATGCTTTCCGGCGAGATGCCGGCTGCCTCGAAGACAGGCTCCGCATAGAGGCGGAGCGTTTCCTCGATTTCCGCATCGCGGATCAGCTTGAGGGACCGCGCTTCCGAAGGCGCCACGGTCGAAAACGCAAGGAGGGCTGCGGCGAGGCCGCAGAGAAGGGATCGCATGGGCCTCATATATGGCAACCTTGCAAGGTGTCCAGAGCACGCTATGCGCCGTTTTCGCCCGCGTCAATCAATGTTGGCGCTTCTGGTCCCGCTTGCGCTCGGCGCCTGTGCGGACAGTCCCGGTGTCGTATCGACGGTCGTTCCGGATCAGCGGCATCTCGGCAGCGTCGTTGCCGGCGAGCCCAATGCGGCGCTTGCCGCCCGCGACATGCTGAAGGCCGGCGGCTCCGCCGCCGATGCTGCGGCCGCGCTGGCGATGACCCTTGCTGTGACCATGCCTTCACGCGCCAGCCTGTGGGCCGGCGGGGTCTGTCTCGTGCATCATTCAGAGGATGGCGTGCAGGACGTTTACGCCTTCACCCATCCTCCGGGCCGTGACGGAGAGGCGCCGCCGCCCCCGCTGGTCAGGGGACTCGGCCTCATGCACGCATCGCATGGCCGCCTGCGGTGGAGTGCGGTGCCGGCGGCGGCGGAACGCCTTGCCCGGCTCGGCCACCCCGTCTCGCGGGCCTTTGCGCAGGATCTCGCTTCGGCGCCGGACGGTCTGGCGGCGGCTTTTGCGGGCCAGACGGGCGGACGCCTCAGGGAAGGCGTGTCGCTGGCGCAGCCGCAGCTTGCCGAAGTGCTGGGCCGGATACGATTGAGCGGGCCGGGAGCGCCCTATTCGGGGCCTTTGGCAGAGGCGTTGAAGCGCGGAGCAGCCGCTGCCGGATACCGGCTGGACGGTGCGGCGCTGCAGGCAGCCCTGCCGTCCAGGCAAGACGCGCTGTCGGCGGAAGGCGGTTCCTGGCAGGCATATTTCGCCGGCGAGGCGGCAAGCGCCGGCCCCCAGCAGGCGGCGGCCTGGCCCCGCCTGGCCGGAGATGACCGGACCACCGATGCGAAGGAGGGAGCACTGGCACTGTCCATCGCAGCGGCCGGCGAGGCCGCCGGGGGGCCGGAGGCAGGCGGCGGAACCGGGTTTGCGGTTGTGGACGCCGACGGATTGGCCGTCGCCTGCGGTCTTTCGATGAATGCGCCGTTCGGCACAGGACGGCTTGCCGCCGGAACGGGCATCCTGATCGCAGCTTCCCGGCCCGAGGGTTCGGTTGATCCGGCGCTTTCTCCGTTCATCGTGACCGGTGGCTCTCGCGACGAGGTCCGCTTTGCCGGTGTTGCATCGGGCATGGGCGCGGAGCGGATCGGCATCGCCGTTGCATTGCGCGCGCTGGCGGAGGCCGACACTCTGCAATCGGCGATTGGCCGCCCGCGAGCAGTGCGGGGCTCCGGACAGCAGCTGTTTGTCGAAGCAGCGGTCCCGCAAGCCGCACGGGCCGGCTTGCGAACGGACGGGGACGCCCTGACCGAAGTCGGGGCGCTGGGATTTGTTGCAGCGATACATTGCCCGGCCGGGCATGTGGACGATCCCGGCGCGGTGTGTGATGCGCAATCCGATCCGCGCGGCGCGGGTCTGGCCGTTCAAGTGTCCGGGGACTAGACGGTCATGGCATTCGAGGTTTCCCGGCGGGGCGGGATTGACCCGTTCATTGTCATGCAGGTGCTGCGCGCGGCGGGAAGCCTCGCTGCAGCCGGCAAGGCCGTGTTTCCCCTTCAGATCGGACAGCCGAGCACGCCCGCGCCCCTGGGGGCCCGGGAGGCCGCCAAGGCCGCTATCGACGAGCAGGTGCTCGGCTATACCGACGCGACAGGTATCGAGCCGCTGCGCCGTCGTATCGCAGTGCACTACCGCGAGCGCTATGGAGTGGAGATTGCGCCGGAGCGGGTGATCGTGACGCCGGGGTCTTCCGGCGGTTTCGTGCTGGCCTTTCTCGCCGCCTTCGACGCCGGCGCGCGTGTCGCCCTGGTCGATCCCGGCTATCCCTGCTACCGCAACATATTGACGGCGCTTGGCATCGAAGCGGTGCAGGTGCCGGCCGGACCCGAAACGCGCTTCCAGCCGACGCCCGAACTGCTGGACCGAATCGAGGGGCGGATCGACGGGCTGATCGTTGCGAGCCCGTCCAATCCTGCAGGCTCCATGCTGTCGCCCGAAGCGCTTGCCGGCCTGGCGGCGTGGTGCCAGAACCGGGATGTCCGTCTGGTATCCGACGAGATATACCACGGTATCGCCTATGGCATGGAGGAAGCCACAGCCGCCCGCTCGCCTTCCGCCATCGTTGTGAACAGCTTTTCAAAATATTTCTCGATGACCGGCTGGCGGATCGGCTGGCTGGTGCTGCCCGACGACCTGCTGACGGCGGTGGAGCGGCTCGGCCAGAACCTGTTCATCAACGCGCCGACGGTTTCCCAATATGCTGCGCTGGCTGCGTTCGAGTGCCGCGAGGAACTCGAGCAGAATGTCCGGCGTTACGCCCGCAATCGGGAGATTCTGCTGTCTGCATTGCCGGCCATGGGCATTGGTGACTTCGCCATGCCCGACGGCGCCTTCTACATCTATGCCGATATCGGCCATCTGACGAATGACAGCGTGTCCTTCTGCCAGCGGCTTCTGGACGAAACCGGCGTGGCGATCACGCCCGGTGTCGATTTCGACCCGGCGCGCGGCAGTCGAACCGTTCGTTTCAGCTATTGCGCCGCCACGGCAGATATCGAGGCGGCCATGGACCGCCTCGCCGGTTTTCTGCGCCGGTCCGGCTGACGGCTGACGCCCGTGCCGGCCGGCCCGCTTCAGCCGCCGGTAAAGACGGCCTTGCGCTTCTCCAGAAAGGCGGCGACGCCTTCCTTGTAGTCCTGCGTCAGGCCGGCTGCATTCTGGGTATCGGCTTCCAGCTTGAGTTGCGCGCTGTAACCGTTTTCCAGGCCTTGCCAGTAGAGCCGGCGGATCATGCCGAGAGAGGCAGGGCCGGCGGCAAGGCGCCGCGCCACGGTCATGGCCTCGTCCATCAGCGCCTCGTCGTCCACCACCCGGTTGACCATGCCCCATTCGAGCGCGGTTTCCGCCGGCAGCCGGTCCGCCAGAAGGGACAATTCCATGGCCCGGGCCATGCCGACAAGGCGCGGCAGAATCCAGGTGGCCCCGCCGTCGGGCACGAGGCCGATGCGGGCAAAAGCCTGGAGGAAATAGCTGGACCGCGCCGCCACGCGAATATCGGCGGAAAGCGCAAAGCTCATGCCGATGCCGGCGGCAACGCCGTTGACCGCCGAGACGACAGGGACAGTCAGCGACCGCAGCCGTTCGAGCGTCGGATTATACCAGCCTTCAAGATCGCTTTTCTGTTCGCCGCGGGCTTCCGCAGCCCGGTCGCGGGGCGGCCGGTCGGGATCGTTCAGATTGGCTCCGGAGCAGAAGGCGCGGCCATTGCCCGTCAACAGCACGCACCGCGCACCGCTGGCCTCGATGCTGTCGAGCGCGGCGGTGAAGTCCTCGCGCATCCGGAAGCCGATCGCATTCAGCACGGCCGGGTCGTTGAAAGCGAGAACGGCGACGCCTTCCTCGAAGCGCAGGTCCATCTTGCTGTTGGTTGTCATCGGTCGCAAATATCCTCCCGTCCCAGCTTCAAACTATAGGGCGCTTCGGCCTTTATGGCGATGGCGCCGGAAGGCGGCGTTTGGACCTCATGGACGAATTGCGAAGCGGGTAGGGCCGCATTGCGTTTCCAGCCGTTGCTGGCTCCATTCGATCCACTCGCACAGCATGGCGCGGGTCTCGCATGGGTCGATGAGTTCGTGCATGGAGAAACTCTCCGCCCGGCGCGCGGGCGAAAGCGTTGCCGCCATGCGCGCTTCTATTTCGGCGCGCTTCGCTTCCGGGTCCTCGGCGGCGGCGATCTCGCGCCCGAAGGCGACCGCCACGCCGCCTTCCAGCGGCAGCGCGCCCATCTCCGCCGACGGCCAGCCCAGAATATAGGCGCCGGGGCCGTAATGTGCGGCCGCCGCCACGCCATAGGACTTGCGCATGATGACCGACGCCCAGGGCGACCGGCAGGTGGCCGCCGCCAGCACCGCCGCCGTGCCGGCGCGAATCGCGCCTTCCTGCTCGGCGCGGCTGCCGATCATGAAGCCGGGTTCGTCCACGAAGCTGACGATCGGCAGGTTGAAGGTTTCGCAGAACTCGATGAACCGCCGCGCCTTCCGGGCGCCGTCGGCGGTCATGGCGCCGGCGTAAAAGCGGGAATCGTTGGAAAACACGCCGACCGGATAGCCGTTCAGCCGGGCAAGCAGGGTGATCTGGCCGGGGCCGTATTGGCGCGACATCTCGAACATGGAGTCCCGGTCCACGATCATCGCGATGGCGCGGCGCATGTTGAAGAACTTGCGCCTGTTTTCCGGCACGATGCTGCGCAGCGCGTCGTCTGCGCGCGCCGGGTCGTCGTCCGTGTCCACACGCGCCGGGACCTGCCAGGCATTTTGCGGCAGATAGGAGAGGAAGCGCCGGATCTGCGCGAGCGCGTCGGCCTCGTCCTCGGCGATGCTGTCGATGACGCCGCTCTTCGCATGGACCTGGACGCCGCCCAGCGCCTCCTTCGTCAGGTCTTCGCCCAGCGCCCGCTTGACGACCGCCGGGCCGGCGATCAGCACCTGGGCCGTTTCCTTCGTCATCACGGAGAAATGGGCCGCCACGAGGCGCGAGGCCGGCAGCCCCGCGACAGGGCCCAATGCCGCTGTCGCCACCGGCACCGCGGCCATGGCCTCCGCCACTGACGCAAACCGGCGCGGCGCATGAACAGGCTCACCCACCGGCCCCCCGCCGCCGGCTCCCGTGACGCTGCCGCCGCCGCCTTCATGCAGGCGGATCAGCGGCATCCGGTATTGCAGCGCCAAGTCTTCGATATAGACGCTCTTGCGCAGCCCGGCCGCATTCGGCGAGCCGCCGCGCACGGTGAAATCCTCGCCGCCGACAACGACCGGCCGCCCGTCGATCCGGCCCATGCCGACCACGAAATTGGCCGGGGTGAACTGCCCCAGCGTTCCGTCGGCATTGCGTTCGACGCCGCCGGCGCCGCGTCCATGCTCTCGAAAGCTGTCCGGATCGACCAGGCCGTCGATGCGTTCGCGGACGGTCTGCCGACCGTTCGCGTGCTGGCGGGCCACGGCTGCCGCTCCGCCTTGCTCCAGCGCCGCCCGGCGTTTGGCGTGAATATCCTCTATTGCGCGGGACCAGCCCATACTATCCATCCTCGCATTTGCGAACGCGTTCAATCGGCAGCCGTTACCGCAGATTGCAGCAGTGCAACGGCGCATCCCACTGCAGCGCGCCGTATCTCCGCCCGGCCCCCGTCCAGGTGGTGTTTCGACGCCACGGTCTGTCCGCCTGCGCCTGCAACCGCCAGCCAGACCGTGCCGACGGGTTTTTCAACCGAACCGCCGCCCGGACCTGCCACGCCGGTAACGGCGACAGCCAGACTCGCATCCCCGCCGGCGCGCGCTAGGGCGCCTGCGGCCATTTCCCGGGCGGTTTCGCCGCTGACTGCGCCATGCGCAGCGAGCGTTTCGCTGCGCACGCCCAGCATCTCCTGCTTGGCTTCGTTGGAATAGGTGACGAAACCGCGCCCGACGACATCGGAGGAGCCGGGAATCTCGGTCATCAGAGATGCGATGAGGCCGCCGGTGCAGGATTCCGCCGTTGCGATCCTGAGCCCTTTCGCACGGCAGGATTCCAGCAGGGTCTCCGCTGCACTCAGCAATTCATCCGAAAAGAACGCCATTGCCCAATCCCCAATTCACAGCATGCAGCAGGGCTGCGGCATAGGCCGCCGCGGCCAGGTCGTCCACCATCACCCCTTGCCCGCCGGATATGTTCCGCTCCAGCCACCGAATTGGCGGCGGCTTGGCGATGTCGAAGAAACGGAACGCCGCGAATCCCAGAATATAGGCAAACAGCTCCAGCGGCAGTGTCGCCAGCACCAGCCATTGTCCCACAATTTCATCGATGACAACCGCTGACGAGTCGCGCTCCCCCGTCTCCCGCTCGTGCCTGGCGGCCGCACAGCAACCGGCGGCCCCGACCAGCGCCGCCGCTGCCGCCAGCGTCCAGGGGCCGCCCGCCCAGACAACCGCCCAGGCCGTCGGCAGGGCCGCCAGCGATGCCCAGCTTCCCGGCGCTGCCGGAAGATGGCCCAGCCCGAAGACCGTTGCGACAGGGTGAGCCAGTTTCACGAAAACGCCAGGGTCGCCGTCGCCTGCGCCGCAATGCCCTCGCCGCGCCCGGTGAAACCCAGCTTTTCCGAGGTCGTCGCCTTGACCGATACGCGATCCACCGGAATTTCCAGCACATGGGCGAGCGCCTTCCGCATGGCCGCGCAGTGCGGGCCGATCCTCGGCGCTTCGCAAATCAGCGTCACATCGCAATGCAGGATGCGGCCGCCGCGGGCGGCAGTGAGTTCCCGCGCATGGGCGAGGAAGAGCGCCGACGCAGCGCCCCGCCATTCCGCGTCCGAGGGAGGAAAATGCTGGCCGATATCACCTTCGGCCAAAGCGCCCAGGATCGCATCGGTCAGGGCATGGGCGCCGACATCGGCGTCCGAATGGCCGGACAGCGCCATGTCATGCGCAATATGCACGCAGCAAAGCGTCACGCCCTCGCCCTCCACCAGCCGGTGAACGTCGAAACCGTGGCCGGTCCGGATATCCGGGGCAGCCGGCTGGCGCACGCCGTCGCCGGGCTCGGTAATCTTCTCCAGCCTGGGATCGCCCCGGACCACGGCCACCCGCAATCCGGCGGCTTCGGCAAGCGCCGTGTCGTCGGAGAAGGCGGCGCTTGCCGCGCGCCGATGCGCTTCAAGCAGCGGAGAAAAACGGAAGCCCTGGGGCGTCTGGATGCGCCAGAGGCCGTCGCGCGGGACGGTGCCGACCGACAGGCCCGCCTCGACCTGCTTCATCGTATCGGCGACAGGTATGCCCGGGGCCGCGCCGTCATGGGTCTCGAGCGCCTTCAATATCCGCCCGATGACGGCTGCCGGCAGGTCGGGGCGCGCGGCATCGTGAACCAGAACATGTCCCGGCGGGTCGGCGGCCAGCGCCTCAAGCCCGTTGCGAACGCTCGCCTGCCGGTCCGGTCCGCCAGGGACCGGAGGCAAGAGGTCGAGGCCGGCCGTTGCGGCCTCGTATTGCGCCTGGTCGTCCGGATGAATCACGCAGGCAACGGGCATGAACGGGCGCAACGCCATCACCGCGCCGCCAAGAACGGTGGTATCGCGAAAGGGGAGATATTGTTTCGGCGCCGGCCCGCCGAAGCGTGTTCCCCGGCCGGCGGCAACGATGAGAGCGATACAATCCTGCATGGCAACCGACAATACTCCAGGACCGGGGGAACGGTGCAATGGTGGTGTCTCGATTTGGTAGTGCCCCGGTTTGGAGCTCGTATCTTCGGTCGTGTCTCAGTTTGCAACGAAGGCCCGTGCTGGCGGGTTTTTCGGAAGGCGCCTCCGTGCCGCGGCGCTTGTATCGCCTCCCTTGTCGTCACCCCGGCCGGAGCAGAGCGGAGAGCCGGGGTCCATCCTCCGCCGTTTCGGCCCTGCGGAAGGATCGGAGGCTGGGCCCCGGCTCAGGGCCGGGGCGACAGTAGGGGCGTCCGGGGCGGCGCCGGGGCGTTCGGAGCGGAGGGCTGGGCCTCTCAAGCCCCTGGCTGACTCTGCCAGAGGAACGCGAATGCCAAACTGAGGCACCACCGTATCTTCCCGCCGGTTGCGGCGCGCCAGATTTGACCATAAATTATGCAACTATTGTCACGGCGATAATGTAGGCACATAGGGGATCGATGGCGAGCGCGGCGGCCATTCTCTCGGCGTTGAACGCGGCGGTTCTGACTGTGGACCGGACCGGGAAGGTAACCTCCTTCAACCCCGCCGCGGAGGACCTGCTCAACATCGGCGCAACCCAGGCGCTGGGGCAGCCTCTTGACCGAATTTTGCCGGGAGACCACCCATTGTTCGGCATGATCGAGGTTGTGCGCAGCCAGGGTGTCAACCTGACGGAATACGAGGTTGCCATTGAAACGCCGCGTGCGAAGCTGCCCTCGGTCGTTGCGCAGCTTTCGCCTCTCGGCGATGCCTCCGGCGCCGTGGCGATCCTGCTTGTGCCGGTGATGATGGCCCGCGAGATCGATCGGCATCTGGCCCATCGCGGCGCAGCGCGGTCTGTCGGCGGCATGGCGGCCGTTCTCGCCCATGAAATCAAAAACCCGCTCGCCGGCATAAGGGGCGCAGCCCAGCTCATCGAGGCGAATGTCGATGCAGGCGACAGGGAGTTGACGGCGCTGATTCGCGACGAAGCGGACCGGGTCGCGGCGCTGGTGAACCGGATGGAAACATTCGCCGGGCCCGACGGGTTCGAGCGCAAGCCCGTCAACATTCATGAGGTTCTGAATCGGGTGCGCAAGGTTTCAGAGGCAGGCTTCGCCTCGGGAATCTCATTCGTTGAAAACTACGACCCGTCGCTGCCGCCGGTCCCGGGCGACTATGACCGGCTTGTGCAGGTTTTTCTCAATCTGGTGAGGAACGCCGCCGACGCATGTCCCGACGAAGGCGGCGAGATCACCCTGCGCACGGTCTATCGCCACGGCGAACGGCTGGCGGTTCCGGGGGCCGGCCGGCGCGTCCATTTGCCGCTTGAGGTGTCGGTGCAGGACAACGGCCGCGGTGTTCCCGAGGACCTGCATGGCACGCTGTTCGACCCGTTCGTGACGGCCAGACCGGGAGGGCAGGGCCTCGGCCTGGCGCTTGTTGCAAAAATCGTGGACGAACATGCGGGGGCGGTTACGTTCGAAAGCGAGCCCCGGCGCACTGTCTTCCGGATTCTGCTGCCGCTCGACACCGGGGGAGGACGCATCTGATGAGTGCCACAATTCTTGTCGCCGACGACGACCGCGCCGTGCGCACCGTGCTCAGCCATGCGCTGGGGCGGACCGGATACGCGGTCAAGGCGACGAGCAACGCTGCAACGCTGTGGCGCTGGGTAGAGGACGGCGAGGGCGACCTTGTCATCACTGATGTCGTGATGCCGGATGAAAACGGCCTCGATCTGGTTCCGCGTATCCGACGGCGGCGGCCCGAGCTTCGCGTTATTGTGATGAGCGCGCGATCGACCCTGCAAACCGCTGTCAAGGCTGCGGAGCGGGGCGCTTTTGAATATCTGCCCAAGCCCTTTGATATTGCGGAACTGACCGGCATGGTGAAGCGGGCCTTGACCATGCCGCTGGCGGCGGAGCCGGTCGAACGCGAGGAGGAGGAGGCGGGCCGGCTGCCCCTGATCGGCCGCTCCCCTGCCATGCAGGAAATCTACCGGATCGTCGCACGGCTCGTCGGGGTGGACCTTACCGTCACGATTACGGGCGAGTCGGGGACCGGGAAGGAGTTGATCGCCCGTGCGCTGCATGACTATGGCGCCAGGCGCAACGGGCCGTTCGTCGCCATCAACATGGCTGCGATACCGAAAGACCTTATCGAAGCCGAACTGTTCGGCCATGAGCGCGGTGCCTTCACCGGCGCCGCCCGGCGCACGGCGGGCCGGTTCGAGCAGGCCGAAGGCGGCACCCTGTTTCTCGACGAGATCGGCGATATGCCGATGGAGGCGCAGACCCGCCTGCTGCGTGTGCTGCAGGAAGGCGAATACACGCGGGTCGGAGGCCGCCAGCCATTGCGTGCCAATGTCCGCATTATCGCGGCTACCCACCGCGACTTGCGTTTGGCGATCAGGCAGGGATTGTTCCGCGAAGACCTCTTTTACCGGCTGAATGTGGTGCCGATCCGTGTGCCTCCATTGCGTCAGCGCCGCGAAGATGTCGCGGAACTCGTCGCTCATTTTCTCTCGGCGGCGCGGCGCGACGGCCTCGGCGCCAAGACGATCGACAGCGAGGCGATGCGCTGCCTCCGCGCATATTCGTGGCCCGGGAATGTCCGGGAACTCGAAAATCTTGTCCGCAGAATCGCCGCCCTTTATCCGCAGGACACGGTCGGAGTGGATATCGTCGAGGCGGAGCTGGCCGAGGTCGTCGAGGAGACGCCCGGGGAAGCGCCGATGCGGGCGGAGCGTGCGGAGTCCCTGGCGGAGGCGGTGGACATCCATTTGCAACGCTATTTCCCGGTTCATGGCGGCAGCCTTCCGGAACCGGGCCTCTATGACCGGATTGTCCGCGAGGTGGAGCGTCCCCTGATTCAGCACTGTCTGGCCGCGACCAACGGCAACCAGATAAAGTCCGCTGAAATACTGGGCCTCAACCGCAACACGTTGCGCAAGAAGATCCGTTATCTGGAAATTCCGGTCGTTCGCGGTTTGCGCTGATGCAAAAACGCTTGAGAGTGCCCCCGACTATACGCAGATGGGCCGCCTTCGCATTGGCAGGCCTCGCATCCTTTTCCGGCATCCTCACCTACCTGGTGATGGTCGGAACGGTGCCTTTCATTCCGCCGACCACCGAGAACGTCGTCATTCTGCTTGTGGTCGATCTTGTGCTGCTGGTTCTGCTGGCGATGGTGGTCGGACACCGGGTTCTGACGATCTTGCAGGAGCGGCGGCGCAAGCAGGGCGGCTCTCAGTTGCATATGCGCCTGGCGCTGCTGTTTTCCGGCGTCGCGGTGGTTCCCACGGTCCTGGTGGCGTTATTCACCGTGCTGTTTTTCCACTACGGCCTGCAAGGCTGGTTCAGCCAGCGCATCCAGACGGCCCTCGACCAGTCCCTGGCGATTGCGGAGGCCTATGTGGAAGAGCATAGGCGCGTGCTTGTGGCGCATGCGCTTGCCATGGCGAACGATCTCAGCCGCGGCGGCCCGCCCCTGCTCGCCAATACCATGAGTTTGGAGCAAATGCTCTACGCGCACACGAATACGCGGTCGCTGTCGGACGCTCAGGTTGTGGAGGCAGGAGGGCGCGTTCTTGCGCGTTCCATGTTTTCTTTCGGCGCCATGTTCTCGCCGGTGCCGGAATGGGCGCTCGAAGCAGCCCAGCGCGGGGAAGTTGCGATTATCGAGGACCAGGCCGGAGACCGTCTGGGCGCGTTGCTGCGGATAAGCGGGCTGAACGACACCTTCCTCTATATCGGGCGCTTTGTGGATCCGACCGTTACCAGACGGGTGGCGCGGGTGCGCTCTGCCATGAATGAATATGAGACCTCCGAAGGACAGCGTGTTTATATCGAATATACGTTTGCAATGATGTTTGCGACGGTTGCGGCCCTGTTTCTCTTCGCAGCAATCTGGGTCGGCTTCAATTTGGCGGCGCGTCTCGCTGAACCGATCATGGACCTCATCACCGCCGCCGATAAGGTGCGGAAAAACGACCTGAGCGTACGGGTGCCGGTAGACAGGGCCGTGCGCGGCGAAATGGCTGCGTTGAGTCTGGCTTTCAACCGTATGATATTCCAGCTCGGCCGCCAGCGGGCCGCTCTCATCGGCGCCAATCGCAAATTGGAGGAACGCCGCCGCTTCACCGAAGCCGTGCTCGCCGGCGTCGCGGTGGGCGTGGTCGGCCTTGATGCACAACGGCGGGTCAATTTGCCGAACAAGGTTGCTTCGGACTTGTTGGGCGCTGATCTGACAGCGCATATGAAGCAACCGTTGACGGAGATTGCCCCGGCTTTCGGAGACGCTCTGGAAGCAGCGGCGCGGCGACCGGCCAGGTCTGTCGAAATCGAAGTCCCGATCGAACGAAACCAGGAGCGGCGCACATTCCAGCTTCGCGTTACGGCGCAGCTTTCGCGCGGCGCGGTTGACGGCTTCGTGCTGACATTTGCGGATATCACAGACCTGCAGGCGGCGCAGCGCGCCGCCGCCTGGTCGGATGTGGCGCGCCGCATCGCCCATGAAATCAAGAATCCGCTGACGCCAATCCAGTTGGCTGCGGAACGACTCGGCCGGCGTTACAGCAAGCAGATCGAGGACGACCCGGAAACGTTTTCGCTTTGCATAGACACCATTGTGCGGCAGGTCGGCGACATGCGCCGGATGGTCGATGAATTCTCCTCGTTCGCCCGGATGCCTGCGCCTGTGCTGGCGGCGGCTGATCTCGTCGATGTCGTGCGCCAGGCTACCTTTCTGCTCGGCGAGGCCTCAGCGGGTGTCGATATCGAGGTGCGCCTGCCGGACGGCCCCGTGCGCCAGGTCTGCGACGCGCGATTGCTGGGCCAAGCCGTGATGAATCTCCTCCTCAACGCCGTGCAGGCGCTGGAAGGCCAGGGCGGCCGCGCCGTCGTGACGCTGGTGGAAGAGGAAGATCGTGTGGAGATTGTCGTCGAGGATGACGGCCCCGGCTTTCCGCCCGAATTGCGCCGGAAGTTGACGGAGCCCTATGTGACGACAAAGGGGCGCCGCGGAGCGGGTCTCGGACTTGCTATCGTCCAGAAGATCGTCGAGGATCAGGGAGCGGCGCTTCATCTGGAGGACAGCGCGGATGGCGGCGCCCGCGTCCGGATCGTCTTCCCCCGCAGTGAAACCGCTGCCTAACCGGCACAGGCCCGACCCCATGGCGCATGACATCCTTATTGTTGATGACGAGCAAGACATCCGGCAGTTGATTTCCGGCGTGCTGGAGGATGAGGGCTACGTGGCGCGCTGCGCGAGCGACAGCGACAGAGCGCTGCAGGAATTGCGCAACCGCCAGCCGAGCGTGCTGCTGCTGGATGTGTGGCTGGAAGGCAGCCGCCTGAACGGCATGGACCTGCTGCACAGGGTTCGGGAGCGATATACCGACCTGCCGGTGCTGATGATCAGCGGCCATGGCAGCATCGAAACCGCGGTCGCCGCGATCCGTGAGGGCGCTTACGACTTCGTCGAGAAACCGTTTACGACGGACCGGCTGCTTCTGGCGATCTCGCGCGCGATAGAGGCATTCCGTTTGCGCCGGGAAAATGCCGAACTGCGCATGCGGGCCGGCACGGAAACGGAACTGATCGGCCAGTCGCCTGAAGCCGTGCAGACGCGCAACCTAATAGAACGCGTTGCGCCAACCGGCAGCCGCGTTCTCATCCAGGGGCCGCCGGGAAGCGGCAAGGAGGTGGCGGCGCGGATGATCCATTATCGTTCGCGACGCAGCGACGGCCCCTTTGTCGTGGTCAATTGCGCGATCATGATCCCGGGCCGGCTTGAGGAAGAGCTGTTCGGTAGCGAGGAGGGCGCCGGCAAGACCGGGCTTCTGGAGCGCGCCCACGGCGGCACGCTGCTGCTCGACGAGATCGCGGACATGCCGGTGGAGACCCAGGGCAAGATCGTCCGCGTTTTGCAGGAGCAAACATTCGTCCGTGTCGGCGGATCGCAGAAAGTCAGCGTCGATGTGCGTGTGATCGCAACGTCCAACCGCAACCTTGCGACGGAAGTGGCCGAAGGCAGGCTGCGGCAGGACCTGTTTTATCGCCTCAACGTGGTGCCTCTGGAAATCGCTCCATTGCATCGGCGCCGGGACGACATTCCCCTCCTCACCAACTATTTCATGGATCTGTACGCCAAGCAGAACGGCGCAAAGCCCTCTGTCGTCGCCGAAGATGCGATGGCGGCGCTTCAGGCCTATGACTGGCCGGGAAATGTCCGTGAGTTGCGCAATATCGTCGAACGGCTGTCGATTCTCGCGCCCTGCGAAGGACGCACCACCCTGCGCGCCGATGCGCTGCCGCCGGAGCTCCGGCGGGAGGCGCCTGCCGTCGCCCAGTTCGACAAGGGGGATGCGATGATGTCCCTGCCGTTGCGGGAGGCGCGCGAGGTATTCGAGCGGGAATATCTGGTCGCGCAGATGCGCCGTTTCGGCAACAACATATCCCGCACAGCGCAGTTCATCGGCATGGACCGGTCCACTCTGCATCGCAAGCTCCGGGCGGCGAACCCGTCGTCGGGAGGCGAGCGAGCGCCGACGATGTGATGCAGCGGCCGTGCGTGTGATCGTCTGCGGTGCCGGCCAGGTCGGCGTGAGCATCGCCCGCTATCTGGCGGCCGAGAACAATGATGTCACGGTGGTCGATCAATCTTCGGAACTGATTGAGCATCTGGCCGAGACACTGGATATCCGCGCGGTCGCCGGTCACGCCTCCAGCCCTGACGTTCTTGACCGGGCCAGGGCTGGAGACACCGACATGCTGATTGCGGTGACGCTTGTTGACGAAGTCAACATGCTGGCGTGTCAGGTTGCACACTCGCTGTTCAACATACCCACCAAGATCGCCCGCATCCGGCGCCCCGCCTATCTTGACGAGCGCTGGGCCGGCCTGTTCGCCCGCGAGGGAATGCCGGTCGACACGATCATCTCTCCCGAACGCGAAGTCGCGCGGTCGATCATGCGCAGGCTGACCCGGCCGGGCGCTATTGAAATGCTGCCATTCGCAGACGGGCGCGTCCGCCTGCTGGGCGTCCGGCTCGACGATTCATGCCCTATCGTCAACACGCCGCTGCGCCAGTTGACGGCGCTCTTTCCGGACCTGAACATCAATGTCGTCGCCATTGTCCGGGGCGACCGCAAATTCGTCCCCAAGGCGCGGGACCAGATGCTGGTCGGCGACGAGGTCTATTTCGTCGTGGACAATGCCCATGTGACGCGGGCCATGGCCGCCTTCGGCCATGAGGAGGAAGAAGTCCAGCGCCTCGTCATCATTGGCGGCGGGAATATCGGGCACGGGCTTGCCAGCCTGATAGAAGCGGAGCTGCCGCATGTGCGTCTGCGCCTGATCGAGCACAACCGGGGGAAGGCGGCGGAACTGACCGACACCTTGCGGCGCACTACCGTGTTGCAAGGTGACGCACTCGACGAAGAGCTGCTGGAGGAAGCCGATTTCGGAAGCGCTGACATCACCATCGCGCTGACCAATGACGACGAAACCAACATTCTGGCGTCGCTGCTGGCCAAGCGGCACGGTTCCTCGCGCACGATCTCGCTCATCAACAAGTCCGCCTACAGCGCACTGGTCAGCCCGCTCGACATAGACGTGGTCGTCAACCCCAGGGCGATCACCGTTTCTCAGATATTGCGGCATGTGCGCCGCGGCCGGGTTCTGGCGGCGTTCTCCATCGGCGACGATTTCGGCGAGGCCCTCGAAGTGGAAATCCTTGAAACGTCGATGGTGGCGGGCAAGGATCTGCGGGTGCTCAAGATGCCCGCAGGGTCCATTGTGGGGGCCATTCTGCGCGGTGACCAGGTTGTCATCCCGCGCGGGCGCACGGTTGTCCGCACCGGAGACCGTGTGGTGTTGTTCGCTGTGGCAAGCGCCCTGAAGCGCATCGAACAGATGTTCGCTGTGCGCCTTGAGTTCTTCTAGCAACGGAAGGGGAAGTTGGATTGGCGAGAATTGCATATGTGAACGGCCGCTATGTGCCCCATCGAGAGGCTGCGGTGCATGTGGAGGATCGCGGTTACCAGTTCGCCGACGGCGTCTATGAGGTGATTGCAGTCCGGAACGGCCAGTTCGTCGATGCCGGTCCGCATCTCGACCGGCTCGACCGCTCTCTCGGAGAGTTGCGGATAGCACCGCCGATGGACCGCGGCGCCCTGCTATTCGTGTTGCAGGAAGTAAGGCGCCGCAACCGCGTCCGCGACGGGATCGTGTATCTCCAGGCGACGCGCGGCGTTGCGCGCCGGGACCATCCGTTTCCGGCCGTTTCCGAAACGGCGCTGGTGATAACCGCGAGCCGCAAGGCGCCGCCCGATCCCGGGATTCTCGAAACCGGCGTCGATGCTGTTTCGGTGCCGGACAACCGCTGGGCGCGATGCGACATAAAGTCGGTTTCCCTGCTGCCGAACATCCTCGCAAAGCAGACAGCGCGCGAGGCAGGCGCCTATGAGGCCCTGTTCGTTGATGAGCAGGGCTTTGTCACCGAAGGCAGCTCGACCAATTTCTGGATCGTGACCGGCGAAGGCGAACTCCTCACCCGCGAACTCGACCACGGCATCCTGGCAGGCGTTACGCGAGGCACGGTCGTGCGCTTGGCCGCACGGCTTGGCCTCGTTTTCGCCGAACGGCGTTTCACGATCGAAGAAGCCCGCCGCGCCCGCGAGGCCTTTGTGACCAGCGCCACATCCTATGTCACGCCGGTGGTGCGGATCGACGACGCTGTCATCGGGAACGGCAAACCCGGTTCGACTGCCCATGCATTGTTCGAAGCCTATGCGAGCTATATGGAGCGGGGAGAGGCCGCTGCATGACGCGCCCTGTCGTCCTCTTCGATTGGGACGGGACGCTTGTTGATAACTGGCCGGTCATCCATGAGGCGCTTGACGCCACACGCGCGGCGCACGGCCTGCCTCGCTGGACCTTTGCCGAGACCATGCAGCATGTGTCCCGCTCGGGGCGGGACAGCTTTCCGCGGTTGTTCGGCACAAGCTGGCAAGCGGCGAGCGACATGTTCTACGCCGAGTTCGAGACTCGGCATCTGGGCGCGCTGACACTCATGCCGGGTGCCGAGACATGCCTCCGCCGCCTTGAAACGGCAGGATTTCGTGTCGCCGTCGTGTCCAACAAGGCCGGCCGCCATTTGCGGCGGGAAGCCGACCATCTCGGTTGGAGCGGCCGGTTCGAGGCTCTGATCGGCGCAGGCGATGCCCGCCGCGACAAGCCGGATGCAGCGCCCGTCAGCATGGCTCTGGGCGGGCGGCCCGGACTGTGGCTGGTGGGAGATTCCGATACGGACATTCGCACCGCCCGTAACGCAGGCTTGCGCTCGGCGGTCGTGCCGCACCCAGCCGGGGCCGCCTTGAACCTGCGCCCGGACGTGCGCTGCGACAGTCTGGCTGCGGTCCCGGACCTTGTCGCCTTCTCTCACCGCATCATTTAGAAGAGGCGCTTGGCATACCCGTCTGCGGCCGGGCAGCCTTACCCATCCGAACCGCGGTCAATGTCGATGCCGTCACCCCAGAAAAGAAATCTTCAGGACGTCTTCCTCAATCACATCCGAAAGGCGAAGGCGCCGGTCACGGTGTTTCTCGTCAACGGCGTCAAGCTGCAGGGCATGGTGATTGCGTTCGACAATTTCTCGATCCTGCTGCGGCGCGACGGCCATTCGCAGCTGATCTACAAGCACGCTATCTCGACAATAATGCCCTCGGGGCCGATCCATCTCCACGAACAGGAAGACAGCACGGCGTGAGCGAAACCGCGCTGGTCGTCCATCCGATTGTTCGCAAGGACGCCCTGAGAGAACCGGAAGCGCGCCTCGCGGAAGCCGTCCGGCTGACCGAGTCGATCGGTGTGGAGGTGCCGGCGGCGCGCATTGTGCGCATTACCCGGCCGCGGCCTGCGACCCTGCTCGGCAATGGGGCAATCGAGGAAATCAAGGAGGCGGCGCTCGAGGAGGACGCAGGCGTCATTGTCGTGGACGGCGCATTGACGCCGGTTCAGCAGCGCAATCTGGAACGGGCATGGGATGCCAAGGTCATTGATCGGACGGGCCTCATCCTGGAGATCTTCGGCGCCAGGGCGCGGACGCGGGAAGGCGTGTTGCAGGTGGACCTGGCCGCGCTCAGCTATCAACGCACCCGGCTGGTCCGGTCCTGGACGCATCTCGAGCGCCAGCGCGGCGGCGCCGGTTTCCTGGGAGGGCCGGGCGAGGCGCAAATCGAGATCGATCGGCGGCTGATCGACGAGAAGATCGTTAAGCTGAAACGCCAGTTGGAGGATGTCCGCCGTACCAGAGGCATCCAGCGCCGGGCCCGGCGGCGTGTGCCTTTTCCCGTCGTGGCCCTGGTCGGATATACCAATGCCGGCAAATCCACATTGTTCAACCGGCTGACCGGCGGCGGCGTTCTGGCGCAAGACCGTCTATTCGCAACCCTGGACCCAACCATGCGCGGGCTCGACCTGCCGTCCGGCCGGCGCGCAATCCTGTCCGATACGGTCGGCTTCATATCGGACCTGCCGACACAGCTTGTCGCCGCCTTCCGGGCCACCCTGGAGGAGGTTATTGAGTCGGACCTGATCCTGCATGTCCGCGACATGGCGGACCGCGACACCGTGGCGCAGAAAGGTGATGTGGAGATCGTGCTGAACGATCTGGATACGCATCTGACGCCCCGGCTCGAGGTTTGGAACAAGATCGACCTGCTTGATTCGCCGCCGGCCGGAGATGGCGGCATTCGAGTGTCGGCGGTAACGGGGCAGGGCGTTGAAGACTTGCTGGCCGCAGTCGATGCCGTGCTCTCCCGCTCGCACCGGGTTTGCGAGTTCGCCCTGTCACCGGGCGACGGCGCGGCAATTGCCTGGCTTTACCGGCATGGCGAGGTGCAGCGGCGCCAAGACGGCGACAACCGGGTTACGCTGACAGTTGCGCTGGACCCGGCTGACCGCGCGCGCTTTGAGCGGCAATTTCAGCCGGAGCGCAACAACCGGACCCCCGCGTCGCGCTCGAAGAGGTAGAGGAGTGTGCGCAGGGCCTCGCTGCGCGGGCCCGAAAGTGTCGGGTCCTGATCTACGATCAACCGCGCCTCGTCGCGGGCCATGCGCAGCATGTCGCCATGGTCGCCGAGATCGGCGACACGGAAGGAAGGCAGTCCGCTCTGCCTCGTTCCCAACAGTTCTCCGGAACCGCGTAGTTCGAGATCGGCCTCCGCGATGCGGAATCCGTCGTCGCACTCCCGCAGCAGACGCAGGCGCTTCTCTGCTGTCTGCCCGAGCGGTTCGCCGTAAAGCAGTAGGCAGGAGCCTGTCTGCCCGCCGCGGCCGATGCGTCCGCGAAGCTGGTGCAGTTGTGCAAGGCCGAAACGCTCGGCCTGCTCGATCACCATGATGTCCGCTGCAGGCACATCGACGCCGACTTCGATCACCGTTGTCGCGACCAGGAGGCCGGCCGCGCCGTCCGCAAATAGCTTCATGGCGTGCGCCTTGCGGTCTGCAGCCATTCGGCCGTGAATGAGCGCGGCCCGGTCGCCGAATACCGGCGCGAGGGCGGCAAACCGGGCCTCCGCCGCCGCCGCGTCGGTCCTGTCGCTTTCCTCCACCAGTGGACAAACCCAGTAAGCGCGGCGCCCGGTCGCCAGCGCTGCGCCGATGCGCTCGACCACGCGGTCGATCTGGCCCATGCGGAGCACGCGCGTCTCGACCGGCTTGCGGCCGGGCGGCTTCTCGTCGAGGCGGGAGGTGTCGAGGTCGCCATACGCCGTCATCAGCAGGGTCCGCGGGATCGGCGTCGCCGTCATGGCGAGCGTATGCGCATCGCGGCTCTTGTTGGTCAATGCGAAGCGTTGTTCGACGCCGAAGCGATGCTGCTCGTCGATAACGGCAAGGCGCAGATCGGCGAAGGTTACGGCGTCCTGAAACAGGGCATGGGTTCCGACTACAACCGGCAGCGAGCCGGAAGCCAGCGCCGTCAGCACGCTGCGGCGCGCGCCTGCACGGCCCCGGCCCGTCAACAGGGCCACGTCGATGCCGGCAGGCGCCAGCAAGGCCGACAGGGTTTCAAGATGCTGTTGCGCCAGAATTTCCGTCGGCGCCATGATGGCCGCCTGGCCGCCGGCGTCATGCACGGCGGCAGCAGCCAGCGCGGCAACCGCCGTCTTGCCGCTGCCGACATCTCCCTGAAGCAGCCGCATCATGCGCTTGCCGGACGACAGGTCGCCGCCGATCTCGGAGAGCGCCCGGCGCTGCGCCCTGGTCAACTCGAAGGGCAGGCCGGCCTCAACGGCGCTGAACGCCGCCCCGCCAAAAACGAGCGGGCGCGCGGCGCTGCGGCGCTGATGGCGGCGCACCAGCGCCATTGCCACCTGGCCCGCCAGCAATTCGTCATAGGCCAGGCGGCGGCGCGCGGGGCAGGAGGCCAGGACGCCGCCGGCATCCTCCGGCCGGTGCGCGCAAAGCAACGCCTCGCGCCAGCCGGGCCAGGCCTCGCGGGCCAGCACGGACGGCGATTGCCACTCTGGAAGGTCGGGCGCCGCCTCAAGCGCTGCATCGACGGCGCGGCGGTAGGCCTTGGCGCTCAAGCCTTGCGTCGATGGATAGACAGCGTCCATCGCCCTGGCGGGGGTCCACCGCTCGGGCCGCTCGATCACATCCGGATGCGTGATCTGCGGCGCCGCGCGATACCATTCCACAAGCCCGCTCACGACCCGTGTTTCGCCGACCGGCAGCACCGATGCCAGGTAATCGGGGCGGGCGTGGAAGAACACGAGGTCGATTGCGCCGGTGTCGTCCCGGCAACGCACCTTGTATGGCGCGCGCCTGCCGGCGCGGGGCGGATGGTGAGACTCGACGACTAGGGTGAAGGTGGCGACGCGGCCGTCCGGCGCCTCCGCGACGGGCGGGGCGAACCGCCGGTCCACAAGGCCGGTCGGCAGCCTCAGGCACAGGTCGATCTTGCGCGGCCCGGCGACCTTGCCGATCAGCGCGGCAAGGCGCGGCCCCACACCCTGGATCGTCGCGACCGGCTGGAACAGGGGAAACAGGACTTCAGGTCGCAAGGCTTCGTCCCGGTTGCTGACATACCCTGGCGGCCCATTTATACCACCCCGTCCGGCTGAGAGGATGACATCTCGATGGACGCGCTTGAATATCGGCGGAAACGGCTGCGGTTCCGGGCTTGGCACCGGGGGACCAAAGAGGGAGACCTCCTTCTTGGCCGCTTTGCCGACGAGAATCTGGGCGGTTTTGACGAAGGCGAGCTTGCCCTTTTCGAGGCGCTTCTGGATCGCTCCGACCCGGAAGTCATGGATTGGATGACCGGTGCGGCCGCGCCGCCTGACGATCCGGTGATTGCGCGTCTGATCGCTTCCGTGCGGCGGGCCGGATGATCCCGCCGCTTCGCCATGCAGGGCAGTTCCTGGTCGGGGGGGCGCCGCCCGGCCACGATGCGTCGGTATTGGCGTCCCTGGCCGAGGGCGGCGGGCCGATCGTCCATATCTCCCGGGACGACGCGCATATGGCGCGCATGACGGATTGTCTGGCCTTCTTCGCGCCGCATCTGACGCTCATGCGCTTCCCGAGCTGGGATTGCCTGCCCTATGACCGCAGCTCGCCGCGCGGCGACCTGGTATCGGAGCGCCTCGCAACGCTGGCGGCGCTGGCGGACGGGGCGCGGCCCGATATCCTGCTGACCACCGCCAACGCCTTCCTGCAGCGTGTGCCGCCGCGCGCCGGCCTCGCGGGCGGGCGCTTTTCCGGCGAGGAGGGCGGCGCCCTTGATGTGGAGGCCTTGCTCGCCTTTCTGGAGCGCCACGGCTATGTGCGCGCCGACACGGTAATGGAGCCGGGGGAATATGCTGTCCGGGGCGGGCTGATCGACCTGTTTCCGGCCGGCGACAATGTTCCGTTGCGCATCGACCTGTTCGGCGACGAGATAGACGCAATCCGGCGCTTCGACCCTCTGGACCAGCGCAGTACCGAGCGGCTGGAGCGGTTCGACCTGGTGCCGGCCAGCGAAATCGTGCTGACGCAGGAGAGCATTGCGCGGTTCCGGGCCGGCTATCGTGCGGCCTTCGGCGCCGTGACGACTGACGACCCGCTCTATGAAGCCGTATCGGCGGGCCGGCGCGCCGCCGGTATCGAGCACTGGCTGCCGCTTTTCTATACCCGGCTGGAGACGCTCGGCGATTACCTTCCGGAAGCCGCAATCGTCGAGGACGAGCAGGCCAGGACGGCACGGGACGTTCGGCTGGAAGCGGTCTCCGACCATTATGCGGCGCGGCTTGAGCCGCCGCCGGGAGAACTGCCATATCGCCCGCTTCAGCCGGACAGCCTCTATCTCGATGCCGCGGAATGGGAGGCCTGCATTCAGGACCGCCCTGCGGCCATCCTGCTGCCGGGGGCAGCGCCGAACGGACCCGATGCCGGCGCCCGGCCCGCCATTGATTTTTCCGAAGCGCGGGCCCGCCCCGATATCGACCTCTACGGAGCCGTGGCCGACCGGCTCGCGGCCCATGCGGCTTCGGGGCGGCGGGTGCTGCTGGCCGCCTATAGCGAGGGGTCCCGCAACCGGCTTGCGGGGCTGCTGGGCGAGCAGGGCGTCGCGGCCCAGCCGGTCGAGACCGTGCGGGCGCTGGAAGGGCTGCCGCCCGACCGGCTGGCGACGGCGGTTCTTCCGCTCGACAGCGGTTTCGAGAGCGCCGGCCTGGCGGTCGTCACCGAGCAGGACATTCTGGGCGAGCGGCTCTCCAACCGGGCGCGCGGAAAGCGCCGGGCGCGGGACTTCCTGCAGGAGCTCTCCGAAATCGCCGAGGGCGATATCGTCGTCCATGTCGAACACGGCATAGGCCGCTATGAAGGGCTGGAGACGGTGACCGCAGCAGGCGCTCCGCATGATTGCCTGCGCATCGCCTATGCCGGCGACGGCAGGCTGTTCGTGCCGGTGGAGAATATCGAGACCCTGTCGCGCTTCGGCGCTTCCGACAGCCCGGTGGCGCTGGACCGGCTGGGCGGCGTCCAGTGGCAGGCCCGCAAGGCGCGCATGAAGCAGCGCATTCGCGAGCTTGCGCATGAGTTGATCCGCATTGCCGCGGAGCGCACCGTCCGGCCGGGCGAAACGCTGGAGGCGCCCGCCGGCCTCTATGACGAGTTCGCGGCCCGCTTCCCGTTCCCGGAGACCAACGACCAGCTCAGGGCCATCGAGGACGTGCTGCAGGACTTGTCCGAAGGCCGCCCGATGGACCGGCTGATATGCGGCGATGTCGGCTTCGGCAAGACGGAAGTCGCGCTCCGGGCGGCGTTCGTCACGGCGATGAGCGGCTTGCAGGTGGCGGTGATCGCGCCGACGACGCTGCTTGTGCGCCAGCACTTCAAGACATTTGCCGAGCGCTTCCGGGGCTTGCCGGTGGAGATTGGCCAGCTTTCCCGCCTTGTCGCCGGGAAGGCGGCGCGCGATGTGAAGACACGCCTTGCCGACGGGCGGCTCGATATCGTCATCGGCACGCACGCCCTGCTGGCGAAGTCCATCCGCATGAAGCGGCTTGGGCTGTTGATCGTGGATGAGGAGCAGCATTTCGGCGTGGCGCACAAGGAGCGGTTGAAGCAATACCGCAGCAATGTCCATGTGCTGACGCTCACCGCCACGCCCATTCCGCGCACCCTGCAATTGGCGCTTGCCGGCGTGCGCGAAATGAGCCTGATCGCGACGCCGCCGGTGGACCGCCTTGCGGTGCGCACGTTCGTCGGCCCGTTCGACGCCCTGACGGTCCGGGAGGCGGTCCGCCGGGAACTGCTGCGGGGCGGGCGCTGTTTTTATGTCTGCCCCCGGGTGCGCCACCTGCCGGAGGTCGCCGAGCGGCTGCGCGCCATGGTTCCGGACGCGCGCATCGGCATGGCGCATGGCGGCATGGCGGCGGCGGAGCTGGAGGAGGCGGTCGGCGCTTTTTATGACGGCCGGATCGATGTGCTGGTCTCGACGAATATCGTCGAATCCGGCCTCGACATACCGGAGGCGAACACGCTGATCGTCCACCGCGCAGACCTGTTCGGCCTGGCGCAGCTTTATCAGTTGCGCGGCCGCATCGGCCGCGCCAAGCAGCGCGCCTATGCCTATCTGACCCTGCCGGAGCGCCGCAAGCTCACCAAGGCGGCGGAGAAGCGCCTGTCGGTCATGCAGACGCTGGACACGCTGGGCGCCGGATTCCAGCTTGCAAGCTACGATCTCGACATTCGCGGCGCCGGCAATCTGCTGGGCGACGAGCAGTCCGGCCATATCCGCGAGGTCGGGATCGAGCTGTATCAGACCATGCTGGAGGAGGCCGTCGCCGCGGCGCGCTCCGGGGTGGAGGAAGCGGAGGACGAGTCGTCCTGGACCCCTCAGATCGGCCTCGGCGCTCCGGTGCTGATCCCGGAAGGCTATGTGCCGGAACTGAATCTCCGGCTGTCGCTCTACCGGCGGATCGCCGCGCTGGAGGACAGGCGGCAGACGGATGCGTTCGCCGCGGAGCTCATAGACCGGTTCGGGCCGGTGCCGGATGCGCTCGAGAACCTGTTGCGCATCGTCGCCATCAAGCGCCTGTGCAGGGAGGCGGGCGTGGAGAAGGTCGATGCCGGGCCGAAGGGCGCCGTCGTCGCCTTCCGGGGCGGTTTCGCGAATCCGGTCGGCCTGGTCGCCTATATCGGCAAGCAGGCCGGTACCGCCCGGCTCAGGCCGGACCACAAGCTCGTCATCGCCCGAAGCTGGGAAAAGGAGCCGGCCCGCATCGCCGGCGCGGAACGCCTGCTGCGAGACCTGGCGGCGATCGCCGCCGGGTAGGCGCATTGCGAGGCTTTGAGGGGGAAAGGCCGCGCCCCGGCTCAAGCGCCGCGCCGGGTCTCCGGCTTCGCCGGAGGGGCGCGGGGAGGCCGGCGGGCGGCGGCGCCGGGCCCGGCAGCCGGGGCGGGCCGGCCTTGCGGGCGCGCGAAGCCCGGGGCGCGGGCCTCGCAGGACAGACTCATCCCCCCGGTTCCGAGGGGTCGAAAAAACGGACGGTGCGCGCGCAGACCGTTCGCTTCTTCTTCCTGGTGCCCATGCCCCAGCCCGCCCGGAATGGTCCGGAGCCGGAGGCAGGGAGGCCCATGAGGTTACGTGTCGCCCTCCAGACTGGGTGGACCGAGCCGTCAGGTACCGACAGCCCTGCCCATGGACCTGAAACAGCGGAGGGCCTGTCTGCCCCCGCCGTGATAGTGGTGACCATGTGGGTCTGAAGAGAACATAACACGAAAACCCTGTTTTGCAACCCTCCGGCGGAAATTTTTCTTCCGCCGGCTCTCAAGGAGTGCAATCCGATCGTCTGTCACGCGGCCGCTTAGGCGCACCCGCGCGCGGGATGCGTCCGGCTCATAAGGACATGGAAAAGCCTGTTTATGCCGATGCCGCCGCCGGTTTCCTCAACGCGAAATGCCCCCGTCCAAA
Organism: Alphaproteobacteria bacterium; assembly: GCA_965200785.1. GTDB lineage: Bacteria > Pseudomonadota > Alphaproteobacteria > Bin95 > Bin95 > Bin95. The sequence goes on from CBDAVA010000003.1 coordinate 1,990,634, forward strand.
GACGGGGGCATATTTGCCGGCGGATGACCTTGGGATGCCGAGCCCGCACGAAGGGTCGATTTGCTGAGAAAAGGAAACCGGCCGCTTCTCGATTTGCTATGCTTCCATATCTAGCACCATAGTCATTCCTGCACAAGGAACTTCTGAATGCCGCTCATCTTCGGCCTCGATATCGGAACGACATCTATTGGCTTCGCGGTCATCGACCACGATAGCGTTTCGAGGACCGGTGCAATTCGGCGCATGGGCGTGCGTATCTTCCCCGAAGCGCGCAACTCGAAGGGCGTGCCTCTGAACCAGGAGCGGCGGGCGGCACGCATGAGACGCAGACAACTGCGCCGGCGCCGGCAACGCCGCCGCCGCCTTGGGGACATTCTCTTTGAAGCCGGCCTGCTCCCGGCGCGCGACTCCAGCGCCTGGCAGCGGCTGATGAAGGAAACCGACCCCTACGATCTACGCCGGCGCGCGGCCGAAGGCGAGGCGCTGCCGCCGCATGATCTGGGCCGGGCGCTCTACCATCTGGCGCAGCGTCGGCATTTCAAAGGGCGGGATATCGATGAGGTTTCCGACGACACTGTGCAGGACCGGGAAGACGCTGATGAGAAGAAAGCGCAGACTGCCCGGGACCGAACAAGGGAGAGACTGAAGGAAGACGGGGGAACGCTTGGTTCCTGGCTAGCCCGGATTTCTCACAATGTTGAGTGCATCGGGGTTCTGCATATGAGAAAGTTCTTTTGCGACAAAGGCTTGATCATATGCAGAGGGGTTCCCCGATGCCGGCAGAGTGTAGTCTGGGAGCGATGCGTTTTGCACGCCTTAAAGGGCGCGAGGTTGTAGCTGATTTTGGCGGTGGTGTGCTGACGTCGAACACCGGCGCGTTGCTGCTGGGGGCGACGGACCGGGCGATCGGTCTGGTGGACCGGTTTGCGGCGTGCTTTTCGGATGGCCGCACTGCGGATCGTGTTGTGCACGATGTTGCGACCCTGGTGGGCCAGCGCGTGTTTGCCATTGCGCTGGGCTACGAGGACCTGCTGGATCACGACGAGTTGCGCCACGATCCGGCGCTGGGTGTGGCGCTTGGCCGGCTTGAGGGGCGTCGTCGGGACTGTGCGCCGCTGGCCGGCAAATCGACGCTGAACCGTCTGGAGCACGCGCCCGAGGGCGCGCATCGCTATCGCCGCATCGGCCACGACGCCGGCGCGATTGAGGCGTTGTTCGTCGATCAGTTTCTCGACGCCCATGAGCAGGCGCCGGCGCGTCTGGTGCTTGATCTGGACGCCACTGACGACCCGCTGCACGGGCGTCAGGAGGGGCGGTTCTTCCACGGTTACTACGATTGCTACTGCTATCTGCCGCTCTACATTTTCTGCGGCGACCATCTCCTGGCGGCAAAGCTGCGGCGGGCGAATAGTGACGCCAGCGCCGGCGCGCTGGAGGAGGTGGCGCGTATTGTCGGGCAGATCCGCGCCCGCTGGCCGGCAGTGGAGATCGTGCTGCGCGCAGATTCGGGCTTCGCCCGCGAGGCCCTGATGGCGTGGTGCGAGGACAATGGCGTCGATTATGTCTTCGGTCTGGCGCGCAATGCGCGCCTGACGGCCCGCCTGCACCCGGCCCTGGAGCGGGCCGGGGCGCGCTGGCGCAAGAGCGGCCAGCCGGCCCGCCTGTTCACCGAGTTCCGCTATCGCACCCTGAACAGTTGGTCGCGCCAGCGCCGTGTCGTCGGCAAAGCCGAGTGGCTCCCGGGTGGTGCCAACCCGCGCTTCCTCGTCACCTCGCTGAACCCGACCACCATCGACCGGCGGACCCTCTACGAAAAACTCTACTGCGCCAGAGGCGACATGGAGAACCGCATCAAGGAATGCCAGCTCGACCTCTTCGCCGACCGCAGCTCGGCCCACACCATGCGCGCCAACCAACTCCGCCTCTGGTTCGCCTCCATGGCCTATGTGCTGCTCTCGGCACTCAGACGCATCGCCCTCGCCGGAACCCGCCTCGCCAAAGCCACATGCCGATCCATACGCCTCAAGCTCCTCAAGATCGGCGCACAGATGCGCCTCAGTACACGCCGCATCCGCTTCGCCATGGCCGCCGCCTGCCCCCACGCCGACGTCTTCACCCTCGCACACCAGCGATTATCCACCTGACCCCAGAGCAAGGGGACCAACCGAACCCGCCCGACAACAACACAGACACAAGACCCCAAATCACACCGCGCCAACAGCGCAAGCACCCCCCCTGCGCGCCCCAACACGGACAACACCGCTATGCCAGACAAAACCCCCAACTCACTACACAAATGCAGCCCGTGAGAAATCCGGGCTAGCGAAACGCAGCCCGCATGAGCGCAAACGCGGCGAACATGCGACCCGCAAGATTGTTGAGGACGAATTCGACCATATCTGGCAGATGCAGCAAGAGCATCTGCCCATTCTGAACAATACGGGTTTGAGGGGCGCCGTCCATGAAGCTGTTTTCGCTCAACGGCCTATATTCTGGCGCAAGAAGACGCTTGGCACATGTCGCTTCGTTCCTGGCGCGGAGCTATGCCCCCGAGGCTCCTGGCTTTCTCAGCAGAAGCGAATGCTGGAGAAGGTCAACAATCTGGAGATCGCAGGCGGAAACGCTCGCCCCCTAGACAGTGAGGAGCGCAAGGCAATCCTCGAGCGGTTGCAAGCGCAGTCGTCGATGACTTGGGCCGGTGTGCGCCGGGCACTCGCGCCGCTTTTCAAGGCGCGCAGCGAACCGGGGGCAGAAAGGCGTCTCAAGTTCAACCTCGAAATGGGCGGTGACAAGAGTCTGCCTGGCAATTCCATCGAGAAGAAATTGAAGGACATTTTCGCCAAGGCGTGGGACAACCATCCGCACAAACAGGCAATCCGCGACACCGTTCCTGGCCGGTTATGGCAGGCCGACTACCGAGAAATTGGCGACCGGGTTATCATTCGGCCTGCCGCGGACCGCACAAGACAGCGTGATGCAGCCGCCCGGGATTTCATGCACGACTTTGGCGCAACGCAGGAGCAGGCCCACCAACTGGCAAAGCTCAAGGTGCCGACGGGCTGGGAGCCGTTCTCGATAGACGCCTTGCGGGCTTTCCTGCCCCGGTTGGAGGAAAGCGTGCGTTTCGGCGCACTCCTGAACGGCTCCGAATGGGAAGGCTGGCGCAACGAGACATTCCCCAACCGGGAGCGCCCAACCGGTGAGGTTCGGGACCGGCTGCCCAGCCCGGCTGACATTGAGGAACAGAAACGTATTGCAGCCCTGCGCAACCCGACCGTGGCGCGTGCCCGCAACGAACTGCGAAAGGTCGTCAACAACCTGATCGACATGTTCGGGAAGCCGGATCTGATCCGGGTAGAACTGGCACGAGAAGTCGGGCGGTCGAAACGCGACAGGGAAGAATATCATGCCGCGATTCGTCGACAGGAAAGGCGGCGCAAAAAAGCAACGCAACACCTTATGGACAACGGCATTGCTGACCCATCCCGCACCGACATCGAGAAATGGCTGCTCTGGCAGGAGTGCGGGATGCAGTGCCCATACACAGGCGACCACATTTGTTTCGATGCCTTGTTCGGTGTCAATCCGGCCTTCGAGATAGAGCATATCTGGCCGCGGCACCGCTCTCTGGACAACAGTTTCCGTAACAAGACGCTCTGCCGGCGGGATGAGAACCGGAAGAAGGCGGACAGGACGCCATATGAATATCTGGGCTGGAAAGCAGACCGCTGGTCGGCTGTTCTGGATCGGCTCGAACGAATGATGAAGGCCGGCATGTCGCCAGGAAAGGTCAAGCGATTCAAGGCGAACAGCATTCCCGATGACTTCGCGGCGCGCCAGCTTAACGATACCGGGTACGCAGCACGGGAAGTCGTTTCATTCCTGAAGCGGCTGTGGCCGGATATAGGCCCCCAGGCACCGGTTACCGTGCAAGCGGTTTCCGGGCGCGTAACAGGGCATCTCCGCCGCCTCTGGGGCCTCAACCGGATTTTGGACGGTGACGGCAGGAAGTCCCGCGACGACCACCGCCACCATGCTGTTGATGCGCTTGTTGTGGCATGCACTCACCCCGGCATGACAAACCAGCTCTCGCGATATTGGCAGTCTATGGAAACAGGCGCGGAACGACCAGAGCTGCCACGGCCATGGGCGTTGATCCGGGCTGACGCCGAAAGGGAGGTTTCGAGTATCGTGGTATCCCACCGCGTTCGCAGAAAACTCTCCGGGCCGCTTCACAAGGACACAATTTACGGCGATACTGGCGAGGAAGAGATCGGCAGGAGAGGATCAACATACAGGTTCTTCGTCACCCGTGAGAAAGTCGAGGAATTGAGTAAAACGAAACTGGAAGAGGAGATCCGGGACGACGCCGTTCGAGATATTGTCAAGGCTTGGGTCAGCAAGCATGGCGGGGAGCCCAAGAAGGCGTTTCCGCCATATCCATTGCGAGGACCCAAAGGCCCGGAAATCCGCAGGGTTCGCCTGCGAAAGAAGCAGCAGATCGGTTTGATGGCTAAGGCTTCGACCGGATATGCCGATCTGGGTAACAACCACCACATCGCTGTCTATCAGCTACCGAACGGTGCAGTCGAGTATGAAGTCGTCAGTCTGCTAGAAGCATCACAACGCCTGGCGCGGAGAGAACCAGTGGTGCGACGCGAACGCGGGGACGGTGTGCGATTCATAATGTCGTTGTCTCCGGGCGACACCATTGAATTCAGCCATAACGGCGAGACGAAGGCGCGGGTGGTCGAGAGTGTGTGGTCAAGTGGACCAATCGTGATTGTCGATCACGAGGATGCAACCGGCAAATCTCGCTTCCGCCCCGGCGCGAAAGCGATAGTATCGAGCGGCGGGAGGAAGGTTTCCGTCGATCCCGTCGGCCGCATCCGGCCTGCAAACGACTGACCTGCGCCGGCAATGCTCCGCAAGACCGTCGAGTTTTCCACGCCCGGCACCCGGCTTTCCGTTTCGCTTCGCCAGCTTGTCGTGGAACGGCCTAACCTGCCGAAGGCAACACTGCCGATTGAAGACCTCGGTGTGCTTATTGTGGACGACACGCGCGCCACCTATACGCAATCGGTGTTCCTGGAGCTATTGCAGGCGGGCGCCACGGTGCTGGTCACCGGGCGCGATCACCTGCCTGCCGGAATGATGCTGCCGCTCGATGCCCATCATGTGCAAACAGAGCGGCACCGCGCCCAGGTCGCCGCCAGCGAGCCGGTCCGCAAGCAGGCGTGGCAAGCCATTGTGCGCGCCAAAATCGACCAGCAGGCCGCAGTTCTGTCTCATTTTACGGGCAGTCATGGCGGGCTGGCGCCAATGGCACGCCGTGTGCGCTCGGGTGATCCCGACAATCTCGAAGCCCAGGCAGCGCAGCGTTACTGGCCCCGCCTATTTTGGAAGGACTTTCGCCGCGACCGGAGCGCCGAGGGTGTGAACGCCCTGCTGAACTACGGCTACGCCGTAGTGCGGGCGGCGGTGGCGCGTGCTATTGTCGCCGCCGGCCTGATCCCGTCGCTGGGCGTTCACCACAGGCATCGAAACAATCCGTTTTGCCTCGCCGATGATCTACTGGAGCCGTACCGGCCTTATGTCGATTGGCGGGTCCGCCATCTCGCCGGCAACAGCGGGGATACGGTTCCGGGGCTTTCGTTGCGGGAAACCCGCGCGGCACTCCTCTCCTTGCTCAACGAGACAGTGTGCGTCGGCAGGCGCAGGGAGCCGCTGCTTCTCGCGCTGCACACCAGCGCAGCATCGCTTTGCCGGGCGTTGACCGGTGGCGAGCGGACCTTGTCTCTGCCCGCTGGTCTTCCGGTCGAGCCGGACTTGGTTGATGCCGCAGAAGTCGGTTAGCGCCTCGGCAGTGGTCCCTGGAGGGGGAGGCGCAAAGACATTTCCTTGGGGATGGCGTTCCATGTGGGTTATCGCCATGTTCGACCTTCCGACGGACACGCCGAAGGCGCGCAAGGCCTATGCCCGGTTCCGCAAGGACCTGCTGACAGACGGTTTCTCGATGATGCAGTATTCCGTCTATATTCGACACTGCGCCTCTGTCGAAAATGCCAAGGTGCATGTCAACCGCATGGGACACTGTGTCCCGCCCGCAGGGGAGGTGCGCTTCCTGACGATCACCGACAGGCAGTTCGGCCGCATAGAGGTTCATGCCGGGAAAACCCGCAAAACGCCGCCGGATCCGCCCGCCCAGCTTGAGTTTTTCTGATAGCCGGGCGGGCTAAAACGGCCTGTTTTCAATGCCCTATGGTGAGGGCAAGTGTAGCAAATCGAGAAGCGGCCGCAATCCGCAGCCGGAACACTCGCTCGACCTTCGTGCCGGCGAGTGTAGCAAATCGAGAAGCGGCCGCAATCCGCAGCCTTCTTAGGCGCGAGCAGATGCGAGATAACAGTGTAGCAAATCGAGAAGCGGCCGCAATCCGCAGCCGCGCTCTATACGCCTTCGCCTCGGAATACAGTGTAGCAAATCGAGAAGCGGCCGCAATCCGCAGCTACGCCGTGGCGCTGCTGATGGTCGCCGGCAGTGTAGCAAATCGAGAAGCGGCCGCAATCCGCAGCTATGTGACCTCCTACACATGCAGCTACACGAGTGTAGCAAATCGAGAAGCGGCCGCAATCCGCAGCCATGAAACCCAATCATCTGTATCACTATTCAGTGTAGCAAATCGAGAAGCGGCCGCAATCCGCAGCGGCGGCGCGTAAGGGACGAGGAGGCAGCCGAGTGTAGCAAATCGAGAAGCGGCCGCAATCCGCAGCGCTCGATGGTTGGTCTGGTCGAAGCCGACGAAGTGTAGCAAATCGAGAAGCGGCCGCAATCCGCAGCCAGCAGCGATATGAACAACTCGAAGGCTAAGTGTAGCAAATCGAGAAGCGGCCGCAATCCGCAGCCGGCTTCGGGATGCAGGCGTGGATACCGCGAGTGTAGCAAATCGAGAAGCGGCCGCAATCCGCAGCGCGCTTCAGGCGTGGCACACGTTCTGCGCTAGTGTAGCAAATCGAGAAGCGGCCGCAATCCGCAGCATGCTGCCCGCCAGCCGTCGGATGAATGCCAGTGTAGCAAATCGAGAAGCGGCCGCAATCCGCAGCGCGTCCGGCCCGTTGTGTTCCGTCCATCCGAGTGTAGCAAATCGAGAAGCGGCCGCAATCCGCAGCAAGCAGGGTGTGACTTACGGTGTGAAGGTTAGTGTAGCAAATCGAGAAGCGGCCGCAATCCGCAGCTATCAGCCCATCGCCTACCGCATCGCTGAGAGTGTAGCAAATCGAGAAGCGGCCGCAATCCGCAGCCTGAGCACAGTCATAACAGTTGTTATGTTAAGTGTAGCAAATCGAGAAGCGGCCGCAATCCGCAGCAAGCAGGGTGTGACTTACGGTGTGAAGGTTAGTGTAGCAAATCGAGAAGCGGCCGCAATCCGCAGCTATCAGCCCATCGCCTACCGCATCGCTGAGAGTGTAGCAAATCGAGAAGCGGCCGCAATCCGCAGCGATATCGTCCATGTAGTTGATAAGCGGGTTAGTATAGCCGCTTGGAGACCGGGGGCCAGCCGCAACCCGGGCTTCTGCGCGGGGAGGTCGCGGCATAGTATAGCCGCTTGGAGACCGAGGCTAGCCGCAACTCCTGTTTTCCTACCCCCCTCTGATCCACCACCTGCGCAGGATGCGGTCGAGCAGCAGTTGGCGGATGCTGGGCGCATGACGCCTGTGCCGGCAGTGGAACGCCGGCGCGCCGTTTCGACTCGCCCGGCCCGGTCAATCCAGGCGGCGGCGGCTGGCTATTCGGCGGCGGCTGCGCCGTTTTGCACGAGGTCGAACAGCGGGGCGAAATATTCGGGTTCCTGGGCGCCGGAGATGGCGTAGCGGCGGTCCACGACGAAACAGGGCACGCCCTGAATGCCCATGGCGCGGGCGCGGGCATCTTCCTGCCGGACGTCCCGGACGGCTGTGTCCGACGCCAGCAGGTCCGCCGCCGCCTGCCTGTCCCACCCGGCGCGGGCGGCGATGTCCGCAAGCTGCGCCGTGTCGCCGATGTCCTCGCCGTTCAGGAAATACGCATCGAACAGGGCATCGACAAGCGCCGTCTGCCCCTCGCCGGACTCCCGGATCAGCCGATGCGCCGCGAGCGTGCTCGGCGTGCGTTCGATGGCCTCGAACCGGAACTCTATGCCTTCGGCCCGCCCGGTTTCGCGGATACGGTCATAGACCGGCCCGCCGCCCTGCGCGCCGAATTTGAGCGCCAGATACTCCCGCCGCGCCATGCCCTCGGCCGGCATTCCGGGGTTTAGCTGGAACGCCCGCCAGCGAATGGCGGCTTCCAGGCCAGGGCGCGCCTCCAGGGCGCGGGCGAGACGCCGGCGCCCGATAAAACACCACGGACAGATGACGTCCGAGAAAATCTCGATCAGCATGGAGCGGCAATATAGAAGCCGCCTGCAGGGGAGGGAAGCGCATTGATCGACGGTCTGTTGCGCCTGGACGGCAAGACGGTGCTGGTTACCGGCGCATCGCGGGGCCTCGGGCGGGGGTTTGCCGAAGCCGCAGCGGCGGCAGGCGCGCGCGTTGCCCTGGCGGCCCGGGACATGGCGGCCCTGGGCGAAGCCGCCGCCGGCATCAGCGGCGCCGTTGCGCTGTCAATGGATGTGACCGACCGCAACCGGGTCGCCGCCGGTTTCGACGCCGCGGAGGAGGCGCTCGGCCCCGTCCATGCCGTGGTCAACAATTCCGGCGTCGCCGTGACCCGCCGGCTGCTGGAGGCGAGCGAGGACGACTGGCGGCGGGTCATCGACACCAATCTCACCGGCGCCTGGTTCGTCGCGCAGGAAGCGGCAAGGCGGATGGCGGCGCGCGGTGAAGGCGGCAGCATCGTCAATATCGGCTCGCTGCTGGGCTTGCGAACCGGACGCGGCGCCGTTGGATATGCCGCATCGAAGGCCGGGCTGCATCACCTGACGCGCGTGATGGCCGCGGAACTCGCGCGTGACGGCGTGCGGGTGAACGCGCTGGCGCCGGGCTATGTGCTGACCGATCTTAACAAGGCGTTCTTCGCCTCGCCGCCCGGGCAGGCGCTGGCGCGGCGGGTGCCGATGGGCCGCCTGGGCCGCGCGGCCGACCTCGCCGCGCCGCTGCTCTTCCTGCTTTCCGATGCCTCGGCCTATATGACCGGCCAGATTCTGGCGGTGGACGGCGGGCACTCGGTCTCGAATGTCTGACGGCAGAAGGCCCGGCCGCCCCCGCCAGGGCCGCAAACCGGGACGCCGCCGGCAAATCCCGCTTGCATAGCCGGCCGGACACGGCTAGTAAGCCCGCGATTTCGCACGCGGGCTGCGGCCTCTCTGCCGATCCGGTTCCTTCCTCGGAAGGCGACGGCCCGCGTCAGGACAAACCGGAACACAAGGAAGGCGAGCCGATGGCAGTGCCGACATTCACCATGCGCCAGCTTCTGGAGGCCGGCGTTCACTTCGGGCATCACACGCGGCGCTGGAACCCCCGGATGTCGCCGTTCATCTTCGGGATCCGCAACGGTGTCCATATCATGGACCTGCAGCAGACGGTTCCGATGCTGTATCGGGCGCTGGAAGCGGTTTCGGGCGTCGTCAGCGACGGCGGGCGCGTGCTGTTCGTCGGCACCAAGCGGCAGGCGCAGGAGACGGTGGCGGAAGCGGCGCGCCAGTGCGGGCAGTATTTCGTGAACCACCGCTGGCTCGGCGGGATGCTGACGAACTGGAAGACGATCTCGAATTCCATCAGCCGGCTGCGCGACCTCGAGGAACAGCTCGCGCAGGACAATATCGGCCTGACGAAAAAGGAATTCCTTCGGCTGCAGCGCGAACGCGACAAGCTGGAGCAGACGCTCGGCGGCATCAAGGAGATGGCGGGCCTGCCGGATATCCTCTTCGTGATCGACACCAACAAGGAGCACATCGCCGTCGCCGAGGCCCGCAAGCTGGGCATTCCGGTCGTCGCCGTGCTCGACAGCAATTCCGACCCCGAGGGCGTCGAGTTTCCGGTGCCGGGCAATGACGATGCGATACGGGCGATTTCGCTCTATTGCGAACTCGTCACCGGCGCGGTGCTGGACGGCATCGAGCGGGAGATGACGGCTTCCGGCCAGGATGTCGGCGAACTGGAGGAAGCGCCCCAGGAGCCGGCGCTCGAACCGGAGGAAGCGGAAAACACTGCCGGCGCGGCCGGTTGATCTCAGACGAACCTATCGCAAGAAGGGCTTACACCGATGGCTCAGGTGACGGCGGCGCTGGTCAAGGATCTGCGCGAGCGGACCGGCGCGGGCATGATGGACTGCAAGAAGGCGCTGACAGAGAACGACGCCGATATCGAGGCGGCGCTGGACTGGCTGCGCAAGAAGGGGCTGGCCGCGGCGCAGAAGAAGGCCGGCCGCACGGCGGCGGAAGGCCTGGTCGGCATGGCGCTGGACAATGGGCGCGGCGCGCTCGTCGAGCTCAACTCCGAGACCGATTTCGTGGCGCGCAATGAAGGTTTCCAGACGGCGGTGGCGCAATTGGCGGCGCTCGGGCTGACCGTTGACGGCGGCCTCGACGCCCTCAAGGCCGGCGAGATCGACGGCCAGACGGCGGATGCCTATGTCACCGGCCTGATCGCCACCATCGGCGAAAACATGAATCTGCGCCGCTACGCCACCCTGTCGGTCGATGAAGGCGTGGTTGCCGGCTATATGCACGGCGCCGCCGCGCCCGGCCTCGGCAAGATCGGGGTTCTGGTCGGGCTGGAATCCTCCGGCGACAGGGAGAAGCTCGCCGCCCTCGGCAAACAGATCGCCATGCATGTCACATCCGCCAATCCCCGCTGGGTCGCCCGCGGCGATGCCGACAGCGCGGAGATCGAGCGCGAGCGCGCAATTCTCGTGGACCAGGCCAGGGCGTCCGGCCGCCCGGACCATGTCATCGAGAAAATGGTCGAAGGGCGGATGCGCAAATATTTCGAGGAGGTCGTGCTCGCCGAGCAGGCGTTTATCATGGATACCGACAAGTCGGTGGGCAAGGTTCTCGAGGAGGCCGCCGGCGATGTCGGCGCGCCCGTCGCCTGCAGCGGCTTTGTGCGCTTCGCGCTCGGCGAAGGCGTCGAACGCGAGGACAAGGACTTCGCCGCCGAGGTCGCCCAAACGCTTGGAGAGTGACAGCCGGCCCCGGACGGGAGAGATCATGGCGCCGCAGGCCCGCTTTCGCCGAGTGCTGCTCAAGGTTTCCGGCGAGGCCTTGATGGGGCAGGGCGAGTTCGGCATCGCGCCGTGCACAATGCGCCGTATCGCAGCCGACATTGCGGAAGCCCGTGCGCTGGGCGTCGAGATCGCGGTCGTGGTCGGCGGGGGCAATATCTTCCGGGGCGGCAATGCGGCCAGGATCGGCGTCAGCCGCGTCGCCGGCGACCATATGGGCATGCTCGCCACGGTCATCAATGCGCTGGCGCTGCGCGGCGCGCTCGAGGACAGCGGCGTCGAGGCGCGCGCACAGAGCGCGATACCGATGCACACGGTTTGCGAGCAGTTCATTCGCGAGCGGGCCGAGCGGCATCTTCGCCGGGGGCGGGTGCTGGTATTGGCCGGCGGCACCGGCAATCCGTTCTTCACCACGGATTCCGCGGCGGTGTTGCGGGCCAGCGAACTCGGCTGCGGCGCCGTCCTCAAGGCGACGCAGGTGGACGGCGTCTATTCGGCAGACCCCAAACTGGCGCCGGACGCCATCCGTTACGACAGCTTGACCTACAAGGAAGTTCTGGAACGCGATCTCAAGGTGATGGACGCTGCCGCCGTGGCGCTGGCGCGGGATAACAGCATTCCGATTCTCGTCTTTTCGTTGCATAATGCCGGGTCGTTCGCGCGCGCGTTGACGGGCCGCGAAGCCTCGACGATCATCCAGTAGGAAAGCGAGAACCCCCGTGTCCGACCCTGATATCGACGATCTGGAGCGGCGCATGGCCGGCGCCATTGAGGCGCTGAAACGCGAATTTGCGGGGCTGCGGACGGGCCGCGCCAGCACCTCGCTCCTCGAACCGCTGTCCGTGGCCGCCTATGGCGCAGAAATGCCGATCAACCAGGTCGCGACGCTCGGCGCGCCGGAGCCGCGCATGTTGACGGTGCAGGTGTGGGACAGGAGCAATCTGAAGGCGGTCGAGCGGGCAATTCGCGAATCATCCCTCGGTCTGAACCCGACCTCCGACGGGCAGTTGATCCGGGTGCCGATCCCCGAATTGAGCGAGGAGCGCCGGACCGAGCTCGCCAGAATCGCCCATCGCTACGCTGAACAGGCCAGGGTGGCTGTCCGCAATGTGCGCCGCGACGGCATGGACAAGCTGAAGCGGATGGAGCGAGAGGGCGATCTTTCCCGCGACGAACAGCATCTCTGGTCGGAGGAGGTGCAGGAACTGACGGATCGGTTCGTCAAGGAAATCGACAACGCCGTCTCGGCCAAAGAAACAGAGATCATGCAGGTTTGACCGCAATGGCGGTCGAAACACAGCTTTTCCCGGTGCGGCCGGCTCCGCCGCATCATGTTGCGATCACGATGGACGGCAATGGGCGCTGGGCTGCGGCGCGCGGCCTCCCGCGCGCGGCCGGACATGCCCGGGGTGCGGAGGCGGCGCGGGCGGCAGTGCAGGCCGCCGCCGAACTCGGCATCCGGATCCTGACCCTCTACAGCTTTTCGTCGGAGAACTGGCGCCGCTCGGCCGAGGAAGTCAACGACCTGCTGGGCCTGTTGCGCTACTATCTCGGCAAAGAGCTCGAGGACATGCACAGCAATGGCGTTCGGTTGCGGATGATCGGGGAACGGGAGCGCTTGCCGGCCGACTTGCGCGACCAGGTCGCCCATGCCGAGGCGCTGACCGCCGGCAATGATGCGATTCTGGTGCAGGTGGCGTTCAGCTATGGCGGCCGCAGCGAGATCGTGCGCGCCGCCCGCCGCATGGTCGAGGACGCAGCCGCAGGCAGGCTGTTGCCGGACGATATGGACGAGGCCGCCTTTGCCGCCCGGCTGGATACCGCCGGCATACCGGACCCCGACATGATGATCCGCACCGGCGGCGAAATGCGCATCAGCAATTTCCTCCTCTGGCAGGCGGCTTACACGGAGCTGTTCTTCACGGACCGGCTCTGGCCCGATTTCACCAAGGCGGACCTGGAAGACAAGCTCATCGAATTTTCCCGGCGCGAACGACGCTATGGCGCTCGGGCTGCCTGACGACACCGGCCGCCGGACGGTTGCGGCGCTGCTGCTGATGCCGGCGGCGGTGTTGGCGGTGCTGGCGGGGTTTCCGTTCTGGGAGGCGGTGGTCTTCGCCGGCGCGCTGCTCGCTGGCCGCGAATGGGCGGTCATGGCGGCGCCGGAGACAGCGCGCGCCTTCGCCGCGATCCCGGCTGCTGCAGCGGCGCCGGCCTTGTTTTCCGCGCCCGCGGCGCTGCAGGGCGCGGTTGTGCTGGCTGCCGCCGGCGCCGCCGGCCTGTTTCTGAGGCGGCGGTCGCTGGCCGTGGGGGTGCTCTATATCGCTGTCCCCGTCCTGTGCCTGATCGCCCTGCGGCGCCCGGAGTTCGGAGGCGCCGGCCTGATCGTCTGGCTGTTCGCGGTGATCTGGGCGGGGGATATCGGAGCCTGGTGGACAGGCCGCCGGTTCGGCGGACGCCGGCTTGCGCCGGTCTGGAGTCCCAACAAGACATGGAGCGGTTTCGCCGGCGGGCTCGCGGCGGCGGGCCTCGCCGGGGCCGCGGCCAGCGCCGTTCTGGAGGCGCCCGGTTCCCCGGCTGCCGGCTTCGCCGCCGGCCTTTTGGTCGGCGGCGCCGGGGCGGGCGGCGATCTGTTTGAAAGCGTGTGCAAACGCCGCTTCGGCGTCAAGGACAGCGGCCGCCTCATTCCCGGACATGGGGGGTTGCTCGACCGGGTGGACAGCCTGCTGGCCGGGGCGTGCGCCGCCATGCTGTTCACCGCTTGCGGGTGGCGCTGGACATGAGCGGGAAACGGGTGACTGTCCTCGGGTCGACGGGATCGGTCGGCGCCAACACGCTTTCTGTCATTGCCGAACACCCGGAGCGATTTCGTGTCGTTGCGCTTGCAGCGGGCAGCAATGCCGCTGTCCTGGCGCAGCAGGCGCGCGCATTCAGGCCGGAATTCGCCGCGATTGCCGACCCCGCCGGCTATGCGCTGCTGAAGGAGGAACTGGCCGGCACTGGCATCGAGGCCGCCGCCGGCGAGGAAGCGGTTGTGGAGGCGGCCAGGCGCGATGCGGCGCTGGTCATGGCGGCTATCGCCGGTTCGGCCGGGCTCTGGCCCACTCTTGCGGCGATTGAACGCGGAGCGGTCATCGCGCTCGCCAACAAGGAAAGCCTGGTCTGCGCCGGCGAATTGATGATGGCCGCCGCGCGCGCTTCGGGCAGCGTCGTGTTGCCGGTCGATTCCGAGCATAACGCGATCTTCCAGGTGTTCGACGCCGACCGCCGGGAGACTGTCCGGCGGTTGATCCTGACCGCGTCGGGCGGGCCGTTTCGCAAGGCCAGCCGGGACGAAATGGCCGTTGTCCGGCCCGCCGAAGCCCTGAAACACCCCAATTGGGATATGGGCGCCAAGATCACCATCGACTCGGCGACGATGATGAACAAGGGCCTGGAGCTGATCGAGGCGCACCACCTGTTCGCAATGCCCGGAGACGCCATAGACATCCTCGTGCATCCGCAATCCATTGTGCATTCCATGGTGGAATATGTGGACGGGTCTTTGCTGGCGCAGTTGGGAACGCCAGACATGCGCACGCCGATCGCGGTGGCGCTCGCCTGGCCTGACCGGCTGTCGGTGGCAGGCGAGCGCCTGGACCTGTTGGCGGCGGGCCGTCTCGACTTCGAGCCGCCGGACCCCGAGCGGTTTCCGGCGCTGCTGCTGGCCCGCAACGCGCTGGAGCGCGGCGGCGCCGAGCCGGCCGCGCTCAGCGCCGCGAATGAAGTGGCGGTCGCGGCTTTTCTGTCGAACCGGATCGGTTTTCTGCGGATTGCGGAAATTGCCGGCGACACCGTTGCCGCAATGCGCCCGGCCGGTCTTTCCAGTCTCGACGATGTGTGGTCCACAGACGCGGAGGCGCGGGAAGTCGCCGGGCGCCTGGTTGATCGCGCCGCCGGCGCCGCGGCGCATTAGGGAGCCTTCGCTTGAGCTTTATCTGGGAATATCTGGCGCCGTTTCTGCTCCTCCTGAGCGTGCTCGTCTTTGTGCATGAGTTCGGGCACTACTGGGCGGCGCGGCGCTGCGGAGTCCGTGTCGAGGTGTTTTCCGTCGGCTTCGGGCGGGAGCTCTGGGGCTGGACGGACCGCGCGGGAACGCGCTGGAAACTCTCCCTGATCCCGCTAGGCGGCTATGTGCGCATGTTCGGCGACGAGGGTGGCGCCTACGGCACAGCGGAGGCGATGACATCCGAGGAAAGCGCCGCCGCATTCAGCAACAAGTCCCTGGGGCAGCGCGCCTTCATCGTGGTTGCGGGGCCGGCGGCCAATTTTCTGTTCGCCATTCTCGTCTTTGCCGTCCTGTTTATGACCTACGGCCAGCGGCACACCAGCCCGGTTGTCACCGAGGTCATGGAAGACAGCGCCGCCGCCGCGGCCGGAATTCGGGCCGGCGACCGGTTTGTCGAGCTTGACGGCCAAACTATCGCGCGTTTCGAGGACCTGCAGCGGATCGTGCATCTCCACCCCGGCCGGCCGATGACGGCGGTTGTCGTCCGCGACGGCTCGGAAACGCGGTTGACCGTCACGCCCGGCATTTCCCGGCATACCGACAATCTCGGCAATGTGCATGAGTTCGGCCGTCTGGGCGTGCGCGGCGGGGCGCTGGAGACGGTGCGCCGCGGCCCGGGGGAGGCCGTGGTCCTGGGGGTGGACTACACCTGGACCATGACGGCGACGATCCTTTCGTTTATCGGCGACATGATCGGGGGGCAGCGGTCCACCGACGAGCTTGGCGGCGTGCTGCGTATCGGGCATCTGGCTGGCGAGATTGCGAAAATCGACCTTGCGGCCTATCTGAACTTCATGGCGCTGCTGTCGATCAATCTGGGGCTTATCAACCTGTTCCCCATTCCGATGCTGGACGGCGGGCATCTTGTATTTTACGCAATCGAGGCCGTTCGGGGCCGCCCGCTGGGGCAGAAGGCGCAGGAATACGGGTTCAAGATCGGCCTGGGCCTCGTCATTGCGCTGATGCTGTTCGTAACCTGGAACGACTTGGTATACCTTCGGGCCGTGGCATTTCTTGAGCGTGTCGTCGGATGATGCTTTCTCTGGGGGAAATCATGGGCAAATGGCGATTTGCGCTTGCAGCATGGGCATTGGCTGCGGTTGCAATGCTGTCAACGGCGGCAATCGCCCAGACAGGTGTTGCCGTCCGCGATATCGAGGTCGTCGGCGCGCAGCGCGTTGACCCGGAAACGGTCCGCTCCTATATGCGCGTGCAGCCGGGCGATGTGCTCGGCCCCAGAACGATCAGCGACGCGCTGAAGAGCCTGTTCGAGACCGGCTATTTCGCCGATGTCGGCATCGACATGCGCGGCGAGGTGATGGTGGTGACGGTGGCGGAGAACCCGATCGTCAACCGTGTCGCATTCGAAGGAAACCGGCGGATCGACGACGAGGTGATCGGCCCGGAGGTGCAACTCAAACCCCGGCAGATCTTCACCCGCTCGGCAGTCGAGCGGGATGTCAGGCGAATTCTGGAGATCTACCGCCGCTCGGGCCGGTTTGCGGCAAGCGTCGAACCGAAGGTTATCGAGCTTCCGCAGAACCGCGTGGATGTCGCATTTGAAATTGTCGAGGGCGACCCGACGCTTATCGAGAAGATCGTCTTTATCGGCAATGAGCAGTTCGACGACAGCGACCTGAGGGCCGAAATCAGCAGCAAGGAGGCGGCCTGGTACCGCTTCCTCTCGAACGACGATGTTTATGATCCGGACCGGGTCGCTTTCGATCGGGAGCAGCTTCGCGGTTTCTATCTGTCGCAGGGTTACGTCGATTTTCGTGTGACCTCCGCCGTGGCGGAATTAACTCCGGACCAGGACGGATTCATCCTGACTTTCTCGGTCGAGGAAGGCCCGCAATATGCGTTCGGCGCGATTTCGCTCGAGAATCGGCTGACGGATATTCCGGATTTCCGCCTCTCGCTGTTGCTTCAGCCGCGTTCGGGGGAAATCTACGACAACAGCGTCATCGTCGAAACCGTTGACGCTCTGGTCGATGAAGTGGGGACTTTCGGCTTTGCATTCGTCGATGTGCAGCCGCGCTCGACGATCCGCAGGGAAGACCGGGAAGTCGATATCGTGTTCGAGGTCGACGAGGGGCCGAGAGTCTATGTCGAGCGCATCGATATCGAGGGCAATTTGCGCACGCTCGACAGGGTTATCCGGCGCGAATTCGGAATTGTCGAGGGCGATGCGTTCAACGTGTCCAAAATTCGGCGTGCGACGCGGCGGATCCGCAATCTCGGCTATTTCACCAAGGTTGATGTCTCAAATGAACAAGGCAGCGCAGCGGACAGGGCGCGGGTCAAGGTTGAGGTGGAAGAAACCTCGACGGGCGAATTCTCGATAGGCGCCGGTTATTCTTCCGAAAGCGGGGCGCTCGTTTCCGTCTCTCTCACCGAGCGCAATCTGTTGGGCAAGGGGCAGCAATTGACGCTTGCGACGACCTTGGCGGAGAATCAGAACGAGGTTCAGATTTCGTTTACAGAGCCGTATTTTCGCAGCCAGCCGATCTCCGTTGGCGGCGATATCTTCCGGGTCACGGAAGAGAACGACGACCGCGGTTACGACCAGGACCGGACCGGTGCCCGGTTGAGAACCGGCTATCAGCTTTCCGAAGATTGGGCGCAGCGCTGGCGCTATACATTCGAGCAGCGGTCCACGGAATATCACAACCCAAGTCTGAGCCCGCTGGAATCCTCCGGAACGAGTTCGATCATCGGACATGAGCTGGTTTACGATACGCGGGACAGCCGGTTCAGCCCGACTTCCGGCCAGATCCTGAGTATCGTCAACGACCTGGCGGGCCTTGGCGGAGATGCGCGTTATCTCCGCACGGATGTCAGCGGCACGCAATATATGCCGATATCGAAGCGCCCGGAGGTGACGCTGGCGCTGTCGGCAAGGGTGGGCGCGATTGTCGGCCTCGGCAAGAGCGTGGAAATCGACGACCGCTATTTCCTCGGCGGCAGGCGCTTGCGGGGCTTCGACTTCGCCGGCGTGGGCCCGAGAAGCAAGGGCAGCGACCTTCCGCTTGGCGGCAAATATCTTGCGACGGCGACCGCCGAAGCGATCTTCCCTCTGGGCCTGTCGGAGGATCTGGGCATTCAGGGCCGGCTGTTCGCCGAATTCGGCACGCTGACCGGCGTCGATTGCACCTATTCCACGCTCGATTGCCCCGGCGCCGATTTCCTTGACGAGTCCTCGATACGCGGCTCTCTCGGTTTCGGCATCTCGTGGACCACGCCCCTGGGTCCGTTGCGCATGGACTTCGCCTGGCCGGTGCTGAAGGAGGAGTTCGACAAGGATCAGACCTTCCTGTTCAGCATCGGGACCCAGTTCTGATGCCGAGACTCTGGGTCGTCCTGCTGCTGTGCCTGTTCGCGGCCCCGCTGCACGCCGCCGTTCCCGAACCGGTGGTGGCTGTCATCGACACGAACAGGATCATGCGCGAAGCGAAGGCTGTGGCGGTGATCTCGAAACAGGTCGAAGGCATCAGCGCCCGCTATAGCAGCGAGGTCAGAGCGGCGGAAACGCGGTTGCGCGAAGAAGACAAGGCGTTGACGGAACAGCGCGGCCTGCTTTCCAAGGAAGCCTACAAGGCGAAAGCGCAGGAGTTGCGCGGAAAATTGGCGGAGCTCCGCAGCACGGTCCAGCGCCAGAGGGTCATGCTCGACCGGGCGCGCTCCGAAGCCGTGCGCCAGGTCCAGCTGCAGCTTTTGCATGTCGCGCGGGACCTTGCCAGGGAACGCGGCGCCAATATCGTGATCCAGAAATCCGCGCTGGTCTGGGCAGATGAGGAGACCATGGAATTCACCGAAGACGCCTTGAAGCGTTTGAATGAGGTGCTGCCGAGTGTGGTCATCGAGGTGTCCCGGTAAGCGGGAATCCTCCCGGCAGCATATGACGAGGCGATATGACGACCGACGAAGCTGATACCGCTGAGATTGGGGAGGTGCTGGCGACGATTCCGCACCGGTATCCCTTTTTGATGATCGACCGCGTCACCGAAATCCGGTTGGGGGAAAGCGCGGTCGGCATCAAGAATGTCTCCATCAATGAAGCCCACTTTCAGGGACATTTTCCCTCGCAGCCGATCATGCCGGGTGTGCTGCTGGTCGAGGCAATGGCGCAGACCGCCGCCGTGCTGGTGGTGAAGACGATGGGCGAGCATGTGCGGGGCAAGCTCGTCTATTTCATGACGATCGACAATGCGCGCTTCCGCCGGCCGGTCGTGCCGGGAGACCAGGTGCGGATCGAGGTGGCGGTCCGCCGCCACCGCGGGGCGGTATGGCGGTTTCGCGGTCAGGCCGTGGTGGACGGCGCCCTGGCGGCGGAAGCCGAATACAGCGCAATGATCCAGGGATTGTGATGGGACGTTCTGTCCATGCCAGCGCGGTCGTCGAGGACGGAGCGATACTCGGGGACGGTGTCCAGATCGGTCCATTCTGCCATATCGGCGAAGATGTTCGCATCGGCGACGGCTGCCAGCTCCATGCGCATGTTGTGGTGGCCGGGCGGACGGAGATCGGTCCGCGCACGCGGATATTCCCGTTCGCGTCCATCGGCCATCCGCCGCAGGATCTCAAATATGCCGGCGAACCCTCCACGCTCGAGGTCGGCGCCGACAACATCATCCGCGAACATGTCACCATGAATCCGGGCACCCGAGGCGGCGGCATGCGCACGGTCATCGGAGACCGGAACCTGTTCATGACGGGCGCGCATGTGGCGCATGACTGCCATGTGGGCAGCGGCTGTGTTTTTGCAAACAATGCCGCTCTGGGCGGTCACGTCACGGTGGAGAACGGGGCGATTATCGGCGGGCTGGCTGCGGTGCATCAATTCGTGCGAATCGGCGCCTCTGCGATGATCGGCGGCGTTACCGCTGTGGTGCAGGACGTTATTCCCTACGGCATGGTCGTCGGCGACCGCGGCGCATTGCAGGGCTTGAACTGGATCGGCCTGAAGCGCGCGGGAACCGACCGCGCAACCCGCAAACTGCTCCGCGCGGCATATCGGCGGCTGTTCGAAAGCGAGGAGGGCTCCCTGAGCGAACGCCTCGACGCCGTTTCGGCCGACTACGGGCAGGAGCCGATGATCCGCTGCATTGTGGAGTTCATGCGCGTCAAGTCGGACCGCGGCCTCTGTCTGCCCGAAGGCGCCGGGCATGACGGCTAAGCTGGCAATCGTCGCTGGCGGCGGGTCGCTGCCGGTCGCCCTGGCCGAGGCCTGCCGGGAAGGCGGGCGGCCATATTGCATGGTGGCGCTGGAAGGATTCGCCGATGCGGCCGGGTTGAGCGGCCATCCGCATCGCTGGGCCCGGCTGGGGGCCGTCGGGCGCGTGCTGGCATTGATCCGGGAGGAAATGGCGGCCGAGGTCGTGTTCGCAGGCCATATCCGCCGGCCGTCCCTGGCGTCGCTTCGGCCAGATCTCTTCACAGCCCGCCTGCTCGCCAGGACCGGCGGCAGGAGGCTGGGCGACGACGGGCTGATGCGCTGCATAGCCCAGGCGTTCGAAGCGGAAGGGCTGCGGGTGGTCGGCGTGCCTTCCGTGCTGTCCGATGTGCTGGCCGCGGAGGGGCCCTTCGGCGCGCTGGCACCCGATGACACGGCCCTTGGCGACATACAGCGCGGCATCGAGGTGGCCGAGGCGCTCGGCCGCGCCGACGCCGGCCAGGCGGTGGTCGTGCAGCAGGGCGTCGTGCTGGCGATCGAGGCGGCGGAGGGCACGGACCGGATGGTGCAGCGCGCCGGCAGCCTGCGGCGCGCGGGGCCCGGCGGCGTGCTGGTAAAGATGGCAAAGCCCCAGCAGGACAGGCGTCTGGACCTTCCGGTGGTCGGCCTGGAAACCGTGAACGCCGCCGCCGCCGCCGGTCTCCGCGGCATCGTCGTCGAAGCCGGCGGCGTGCTGATCCTGGACCGGGAGGCGTCGATAAGCCGGGCCGATGAGCGGGGCCTGTTCATCGCCGGTGCGAAGCCCGGCTCCAGGGCTCCGCACCAGCAGCGTTGACGCCCTAGACAGGCGTGAAGCAGGGAACCTTCTGGCCGTTCTCCGCTTCGACGAAGACCGCCTTCACCTTCATGCCGATGGACAGGCTGTCGAAGTCGCAATCGACGAAGTTCGTCATCAGCGTCACCCCTTCATCCAGCCGGACATAGCCGATGGCATATTGGGGATTGGCCCGGCGCATCACCGAATAGGTATAGATTTCGCCGGTTCCCGCAGCTTCGACCATCTCGACATTCCCGGACAAGGTGAACGGACTCACCTTGCGCGGATACCAGAAGACCTGCCCGGTATCCCCGCAGCGCGGCAGCATGAGCTTGCCGTCATTGCAGGCATCCCAGAAGTCCTGGACTTCGACATTGGTCGGCGGCGCCGGAATACTGCGTGCGCTCATGCGTCCGCCCTCCCGAGAATGGTTGTCGAACTGCCCATGCGGGTGCCGAGGGAACCGCCGGTGCCATGGGCCAGGGCAAGCCGGCAATCCTGCACCTGAACCGCAGGATGCGCCTCGCCGCGCAATTGCCGCACGGCTTCCAGAACCTTGGTCAGCCCGCCCCTGTTCATCGGGTGGTTGTTGCACAGGCCGCCGCCGTCGGTGTTGAACGGCAGCTTGCCGGTTCCGGAAATCAGGTTGCCGTCCGAGACAAACGCGCCGCCCTTGCCCTTCTCGCAAAAGCCGAGATCTTCGAGCGTCTCCAGCACGGTGATGGTGAAGCTGTCATAGATCGACGCATAGTCGATGTCGCCGGGCGCCACCCCGGCCTCCTCGAAGGCCTGCGGGCCGGACCAGCGCGCGCCGGTATAGGTCAGGTCCACCTGGCCGGACATCAGATTCTTCGGCGCTTCTCCGCAGCCGAGAACCTTGACGCAGTTGCGCTCGAGGGAGGCGGCAATCTCGGGCGCCACCACCAGAAATGCGCCGCCGCCGTCGGAAATCACGCAGCAGTCGAGCCGGTGGAGCGGGTCGGAGATCATCGGCGAGTTCACGACCTCGTCCACCGTCACCACCTTGCGCAGCATGGCGTGTTCATTGTGCTGCGCATGGTGGGACGCGGCCACCTTGATCCATGCCAGTTGTTCGCTGGTGGTGCCGAATTCGTGCATATGCCGCCTTGCGGCCATCGCATACATGTTCACCACGGTCGGGCCGTAGATGAACTCGAAAGGCACATCCGGCGACGCATCGCCGTAATTGCGCGGTGCGGTGCCGGTCGCCATCCCGTCTGCGCGCGGGCGTCCGGCCAGCGTAATCAGAGCGACCTTGCACTTGCCTGCCGCGATCGCCTGCGCGGCATGGCCGACATGGACGACATAGGACGAACCGCCGACTTCCGTCGCATCCATATGGCGCACATTCCGCAGGCCCATATATTCGATCATCGACAGCGGGCCGAGGCCCGGCGCATCGCCGGCGCAGTAATACGCATCGACATCCTCGATCGACAGGCCGGCGTCATCGAGCGCGCCCCTGGCGCTCTCTGCGTGAAGCTGGGCGACCGACTTGTCGACCGCCTTGCGGGTAGGGTGTTCGTAGATCCCCGCGATAAAGGCTTTGCCCCTTGTGTGCATGCGTGGTTCCGTGGTTGGGGGAAGGAATCCGGGTGAGAGGCGCCAGCCTAAGCGGCCGGCTCCCCGCGCTCAAGGCACGATGCGCCGCCGGCGGAGTTGCCGGAGCAGATCGACCAGCATGTCCTCGCTGTCGATGCAGTCCTGAAAGCCGTGTTGCCGCGCCTTGATGGTGCTGACAATGGCCGGATTGGCGCGCTGGCCGTAGCCGAAGATGAAGTCCGCGAACTGCCAGGAGGGCACGAGCCGGCGCAGCGGATAGGGCTGCAGCCGGTGGCGGGCGGTCATGGACTCCCAGAGCGGACCCTTGTCGGCCATCACCCGGCGCAGAGAGCAGGGAAACGGCTGCCCCAGCGGCATCTCGAACACCTCGGCGACGCGGGGCCAGAGATTGTGCCAGATGTAGCAATCGCCGTTTGCGATATTGAAAGCCTCGCCGCCGGCCGAGGGGGTGCGCCCCGCCCAGTCCGCGGCGCGAGCGAGCAGACGCGCATCGGTTGCCTCCTGGATGCGCGGCTCGCCGCCCGGGAAACGCAGGGGCATCCCCAGCTCCCGCGACAGCGCCGCATAGGCGGCCACGCAGGCGAGCGCATTCATGTTGGAGCCGACCGCGATGCCGAAGACGATCTGCGGGCGCAGGATAGTCCATGTCCAGCCCGCGCCGGCGGCCCGGTCCGCCAGCCAGTCTTCCTGGTCGTGATAGAAGTTCGGCCCCCAATAGCGCGGCTCCCGCTCCTTCGCCGGCGTCTTGAACGGCCCGTGATGGGCGCCATAGGCCTTGGTGCCCTGCAGCAGCGTCACATGCCGGAGGCAGGGCGACGACGTCTCCACGGCCTCGACGGCATTGCGCAGCATGGCGAGATTGGTTTCGGCATGGTCCGGGTCCCGCCAGCCGCTGGCGACATCGGGTTTCTCATGGACCGCTGCAAAGACGAGGTGGGTGATGTCCCGGATATCCGCGAGCCCTGCCTCACAGGCTGCCCGATCCTGTAAATCGACCGCGCGGAATGCGGCGCCGGTCGGGAAATCGGGAGGCCGCCTGGAAAGGCCGACCACCTGCCAGCCGGGCAGGGAATCGAAATGCTCCACCATCGCGCGCCCGACGGTTCCCGACGCGCCGCAAACGAGCACCTTGCCGGAGGCGGCCTCTCCCATATCGCCTGTCATTGGCCTGCGGCCCGGCAGGAAACGCTATACGACGATGTCCTTCGCGTATTCCTCAACCGCCTGCCGCGTCACTTCCATGAATTTCTTGGTGCCGAGAACAATAGCCTTTCTCGATACGCCGCCATTCAAAAAGATATAGTAGTCGCACAACAGAAGGTCGGAATCCTTGGTCACGGCCGCCCTGGTGATGATGTATCGGTCGTTTATCCTGTTAACGCATTCCAGCTTCTCCTGGAGAGAAACGCTTTCCTTCAAGGGAAAAAGAACCGCCAGGTGAATGGAATCCTGCGATCTCGGCAATGTGGCGATGCATTTCAGGCCGCTGTCGGTGATGACGGAATCACCGTCGCTGTCCTGCACGCACTCCATATAGGCGCCGTCGTAAAGCGCATGCAGGAAATCGCGATTCAGTATCTCGGGCGTGACCAGATCGTCAAACATCGCCATCGTTCCGGACCCTGTCTCTTCTGCCGTCTGCCGGAATCGGACTGTAGGCGAATGGCCGGCCCGGTTCAAGGTCGGGCGGCCCGGCCGGGGCGGCGAAAAGGGGCGCCCGGAGATACCAGCCAATATCCAGATGGTGTCTCGGTTCAACATTTGGGCTCGCTGCGGCGTTCATCCGTCACCCCGGTTCATCCGTCACCCCCGGAGGCGGGGGTAACAGGAGAGAGCGGGGCCCCCTTGCAGGCACTGTCCTTGCCTGCCGCCCGCGGCACGGTTGCAGCAACCGCCTGCGGCCAGGAAGCCGAATGTGAAACCGAGACACGACCAATATTCAACGGTGCTTGTGGAAACGGCCGGGAAGCGACAAGATAGGCTGAGGAGTGACAAGGGAGGAACTTCCATGCGTTTGGGTATCTTCACAGCGGTGGCTGCGGCCGCCGTAGCGGCGGCGCCGGCTCTCGCGGCCGAGCTGCCCTCAACCGTGACGCTCACGGCCTACGGCACCACATCCTCGGGTTACGCCCAGTCCATCGCCATCGGCGCCATGCTGAAGCAGAAGCACAATGTCGAACTGCGCGTGATTCCAGGCAAGAACGACGTCTCGCGCATGATCCCGGTGAAGAAGAAACGCGCGCATATCTGCGCCTGCGGCATTTCTTCCTACTTCAACCAGGAAGGCGTGTTCATGTTCGGCTCTAAGGATTGGGGGCCGATGCCGATCCGCAACCTCTATAACAATGCCAAGGGGCCGCACGGCCTGATGCCGGCGATCGCGGGCGATGCGGGGATCAAGACGGCCGCCGACCTGAAGGGCAAGAAGATGGCCTTCATCAAGGGCTCGCCGGCGCTCAACACCAACCTTAGGGCGCTGATGGCCTTTGGCGGCGTCACCGATGACGATGTCACCATCGTCGAGTTTCCGGGCTGGAAGCAGGCCGTGGACGGCGTGATCGGCGGCCAGGCGGACGCGGTGATGGTCTCGACCATGTCACCGCATGTCAATCGCCTCATGGCTTCGCCGCGGGGCAATTGGTGGATCCAGCTGCCGCCGGACGACACGGAAGCCTGGGCGCGGGCCAAGGCGGTTGCGCCGTTCTGGAACCCCAACAAGGTCACGCTCGGCATCGGCCTTGAGAACAACGTCACCGGCAAGCCGGAGGTGGACGGTCAGATCTATCCGTATCCGATCGTCGTCGGCCTGGCGGGCGACCTCGGCGAAGACTTCAGCTACGCCATGACCAAGGCCGTCATGGAGGGGTATGACGGTTTCAAGACGCTGAAAGGCACGGCGGGCTACCAGCTTTCCGAGCAGAACCTGCAATGGGTCTTCCCCTATGCGGCCGGCTCGATCCGCTATTACAAGGAAGCGGGCGCCTGGGGCGCGGAGGAAGAGGCGCACAACAATGCGATGCTGCAGCGCCAGGACGTGCTGATCGGCGCATGGAAGGCGTATCATTCGGCAAATATGGATATGGAAGACGACGCTTATCTGGCCGGATGGATCAAGGCGCGCGGCGAGGCGTTGAAGGCCGCCGGCATGGAGGCGCCGTTCTCCTGATCGTCCGACCGGCCCCGGCGGCGCGGACGCCGTCGCCGGGAGCCTGAAAGGCTCGGACCCGCCGTTCCCTGCGGCGGGTCCGTTCGTTTGCAAGAACCCCTATCCAAGATATCGAGGCGCAGGCACATGGCTCAGTCCGGCGAAAAGGCGGCGCTCAGCCGTAAGGCGGAAGAAGCGGTCGAACAGGCGGAGGCGTCCGTCAGCCGCCACCGGGAGCTGGGACCGGTCTGGATGACGCTGCTGGTGACAGCGTCGAGCCTTTCCGTGCTCGCCTCCATCTATTTCATCTTCAACATCCACTTGATGATCGACGTCAAGATTTTCGGCGAGGAGACCGAATACTACTATTTCATGTTCGCGATGCTGCTGCCCCTGGTGTTCCTGCTCTATCCGCCGTGGAAGGGCGTCGGGCCGATGGACCGGGTGCCTTGGTACGACATGCTGCTCGCGCTGACGGTCTTTACCGTCTCGATTCTGTTTGCGGCGCATGGCGAAGAGAACCTGGAACAGGGCTGGGAATATGACGCGCCGGAATGGGCGGTCTATGCCTCCTATTTCATGTGGCTGATGGTGCTGGAGGCGACCCGCAGGGCCGGGGGCCTGCCGATCTTCTTTATCTGCCTTGTCGTGTCGCTCTATCCGGCGCTTGCGGAATACGCGCCGGGCTTCCTCCGGGGCCAGGCCGAATCCATGGCGGTGACCGCGAGCTTCCATATGTTCGGCACGGAAAGCGTCATGGGCATTCCCATGCGCGCATTCGCCTCTCTGGTGGTCGGCTTCCTGATTTTCGGCGTCGCCCTGCAATTCACCGGTGGCGGGGCTTTCTTCCTGAACCTCGCCTTCGCCCTGCTGGGGCGCTACCGCGGCGGACCGGCCAAGGTCGCCATCTTCTCCTCCGGCCTGATGGGATCCATGAGCGGGTCCGTCATCACCAATGTGCTCACCACCGGCGCGCTGTCGATTCCGGCCATGAAACGGGTCGGCTTCCGACCGGCCTATGCCGGCGGCGTCGAGGCCTGCGCATCGACAGGCGGCGTGTTGATGCCGCCGGTCATGGGCGCCACGGCCTTCATCATGGCCACATTTCTGGAAATCTCCTATGCGGTGATCCTGGTGGCCGCGATCATTCCGTCACTGCTGTATTACTTCAGCCTGTTCATGCAGATCGACGCCTATTCCGCGCGGTTCAACCTGACCGGCCTGCCGGAATCCGAAATGCCGAAGGCGCGGCAGGTCATGCGCGAAGGCTGGCACTTCATCTTCGTCCTGGTGCTGCTGATTGTGATGCTGCTGGTGATGCAGCAGGAGGCGCAGGCGCCCTATTACGCCGCCGCGCTGCTCATCCTTATCAACCAGGTGCGCGCGCGGGACCGCTGGGGCCTGGAGCGGATCAAGCAGTTCCTCATCGGCATCGCCAAGCTGTTCACGGAGCTTGCGGGCATTCTGGCCGGCGTCGGCCTCATCATCGGCGCGCTGATGCTGACCGGCAAGGTGGGCAATCTCTCGCTCGAGCTTGTCAGCCTCGCCGGTGATTCGATCTTCGTGCTGCTGGTGATGGGCGCGTTGACCAGCTTCATCCTCGGCATGGGCATGACGGTGACGGCGGCCTATCTCTTCCTGGCGATCGCTCTGGCTCCGGCGCTGACGGCCAGCGGGCGGCTCGATCTGCTCGCCGTGCATCTCTACATGATGTATTGGGGCATGATCTCCTACATAACGCCGCCGGTTGCTCTCGGCGCCTTCGCGGCGGCCACGGTCGCCCGCGCCAATCCCATCACCACGGGTTTCGAGGCCATGCGGCTCGGCGCCATCATCTACTTCGTGCCGTTCTTCTTCGTGCTGAACCCGGCCCTGATCGGGCACGGCTCAACCGGAGAGGTGATTACCGTGTGCGCCCTGGCCTTCGCCGGTGTCGTGCTCATTTCCGGCTCGCTTCAGGGTTATCTGGTCGGCATCGGCCAGCTTGCCGGCAACCCGTTTGCAGCATGGCCGATACGCATCGCACTGCTGCTCTCGGGCCTGCTGCTTGCCTTGCCGGGCGGCGAGCTCACCGGCTATTCGCATACGCAGCTTCTGATCGCTGCGGCGGTGCTGGGCGCTCCAGCAGCGGCGGCGGCCTGGCTGATGAACCGGGGGAGGGCGGCAAGAGCGGTCTAGCGCTGGCGGCGTGCAGGCTTCCTGTGCTTCATGGACGGGATGAACGCAACCCCCGGTCTGTCCGATGACCGGTGAGCTCGGCTGGTTGACCGCCGGAGAGCTTCGCGCCGCTTATGCGGCGGGCAGTCTGTCTCCGCGGGAGGTCTGCGCCGCGGTCCTGGAGCGGGCGGAGCGGCTGAATCCGACATTGCGCGCCTTCCTCAGTTACATGGGCGAAGCGGCAATGGGGCAGGCGGCAGCCGCCGAGAGCGAGTGGGGAAAGCGGCGGCGGCAGGGCGAAACGCTGGATGCGCCGCTGTTGCTTGGGGTGCCGGTGTCGATAAAGGATGCGGTGGATGTCGCCGGCGTTCCGACGACGATGGGGTCGTTGCTGACGGAGACAGCACCGGCGGCGGCGGACGAGCCGTTTGTGGCGCGCCTGCGGGCAGCCGGCGCGGTGTTCATCGGAAAGACGAACACCTCGGAATTCGGGCTCGCTGCGCAGACGGCGAACCGGCTGGGCGAGCCATGCGTGAACCCATGGAATCCGGCGCGCACGGCCGGCGGGTCGAGCGGCGGCGCGGCGGCGGCCTGCGCGGCCGGACTGGGGCCGCTGCATCACGGCTCCGACGGAGGCGGTTCGGTGAGAATCCCGGCGGCCTATTGCGGCGTGGTGGGGTTGAAACCGACCACGCAAAGGCGCGCCCGCCGGAGGCGCGGTGCGGGCATATCGCAGTTCGAGACGGACGGCGCGCTGGCGCGGACGGTGAAGGACGCCGCGCTCTTGCTGTCGGCGATGTCCGATCCCCGGCCCCGGCGGGAGCGGGGCGGCCAGCCCGGGCTGACGTCCTGGGCGGTTGCCGGCAGCTTGCGCGGGCTGACTCTGGGCGCGCCGCCGGAGCTGGCCTCGACAGCCGTGGCCGAGGGCGTCGGAAGGGCCGTGGAGGCGCTTCGGCGCGCCGGAGCCGCAGTGACAGACGAGACGCCGGAAACGCCGGAGCCATGCGCGCTGCTGTCCACGGTGACGGTCGCCGGCGCAGTGGCCGATTACGGGGCGTTGGCGGCGCATCGCCTGGAGGACGCATCCGACTATTTGCGGCGTATTCTGACACGCGGAGCCGCGCTGACGGGCGCCCGGGTCGCGGCGGCCTATGCGGAGATCGACCGGCTGGCGCTGTCGATGGAAGCGTTTTTCGAACACCATGACGGGCTGGTGCTGCCGACCACGGCGACCGCAGCGCCTGTCAACGGCCTGCGCGTGGAGCAGGCCGGCGGGGAATCAATCAATCCATCGCTGGTTTCCACATTGCATACGCCGTTGGCCAATCTGTTTCACGCGCCGGCCATCGCCGTGCCAACGGGATTTGACGGCAATGGACTGCCGGTATCGGTGCAGATAATGGCGCGGCCGGGCGGTGAGGCGGTGGTGCTGCGTTGCGCAGCGGTGCTGGAGCAGGCCTTTCCCTGGCGCCGTCGCCGCCCGGCGATTGCTGTGCCGTAACCGTCGGGCGGGCCGGGTGCGTTTGCTTATCCGAACGCGGCCACAAGGCCGATGACGATGCCGATAAGGCCGATGACGGTGATGACGCTGCCGCCGACCCTGGCCTGCAGGCCGTCATCCTTGCCAAAGCCCACCCGCATGGCGGCGATACCCAGTATCGCGACCAGGGCGGACATGACCAGACCGAGCGCTGTGCCCATAGGGCCTCCTTCATGCCGGCCGCCGCGAAGTGTGCCGTCTTGCTGCCGGGCGGCGGCGGGCGTGTCTATTGCGGCGTCATGCCTCTGAGCCGCTCCGAGCGGCGGCGCAGCAATTCGACGGTGGTCAGAAGGCAGACGGAAATCACCACCAGGATCGTCGCGACGGCGAGGATCGTCGGGCTGATCTGTTCGCGCAATCCGGTGAACATCTGCCAGGGCAGGGTTTTCTGGCCCGCAGAGCCAACAAACAGCACGACAACCACTTCGTCAAACGAGGTGATGAACGCGAATAGCCCGCCGGAAATCACTCCGGGCAAAATCAGCGGCGCCTGCACCTTGAAAAAGGTCCGGACGGGATTGGCGCCGAGATTGGCCGCAGCGCGGGTCAGGCTCCTGTCGAACCCGACCAGCGTCGCGGTCACGGTGATGATGACGAACGGGATGCCGAGCGCCGCATGGGCCAGGACAACGCCGACATAGGTGCCCTGAAGGCCGATGCGCGAATAGAAGAAATACATCCCCGCGGCCGAGATGATGAGCGGCACGATCATCGGCGAGATCAGCACCGCCATGATTGCGCCGCGGAACGGCACATGGCTTTGCGATAGCCCGATAGCGGCGAGCGTTCCCAGGCTGACAGAGAGCAATGTCGCCGCCGGCGCGATGCGCACGGAGTTGTAGAGCGCGCCCTGCCAGTCGGAATTGGTGAAGAAGTCGTTGTAGTTCACCAGGCTGTAGGCGCCGGCCTCGAACCGCAGCATTTCCGGCGTGAAGGTGAAGAACGGCAGCGAGTTGAAGCTGAGCGGGATGATCACCAGAAGCGGGAAGATCAGAAAGAAAAAGATGAGGGCGCAGATGATCCGAAAGCCCCAATACCAGGCTTTTTGACCGGTCGATGCGTAGGGCGGCAAGGCGGTCATGTCGTCTATCCCAGCTTCACATTGTCTATGCCGACGATCTTGTCGTAGATCCAGTAAAGGAGCAGCACGACCACCAGCAGGATAACGCCCAGCGCCGCAGCCAGGCCCCAATTGAGGCTCGACGAGATGTGATAGGCGATTCGATTGGAGATGAAGGTGCCCGACGTGCCGCCGACCAGTTCGGGCGTGATGTAATAGCCGATGGAGAGGATGAAGACGAGAATCGCGCCGGCGCCGATTCCGGGCACGCTTTGCGGGAAATAGACCCGCCAGAACGCGGTCCAGTCGGTAGCGCCAAGAGATTTGGCGGCGCGCATGTAGCTTGGCGGAATCGTCCGCATCACCGAATAGAGCGGCAGGATCATGAACGGCAGCAGGATATGCGTCATCGCGATGATCGTGCCGGTCTGATTGTTGATCATCAACAGCCGCCCGTCATTGGCCACCAGACCAAGGAAAACAAGCGTGTCGTTGATAACGCCCTGCTGCTGGAGCAGCACCTTCCAGGCCGAGGTCCGGACGAGGAGCGATGTCCAGAAGGGCAGCAGCACCAGGATCATCAGCAGATTTGAGGTCCGCATCGGCAAGGTCGCCAGCAGGAAGGCAACCGGATAGCCGATCAGGAGGCAGGCGAGCGTAATCGCCACGCTGAGCAGCAGCGTCCTCTCGAACAGGAAGATGTAGATCCGTTCGTTTTCCGGCCTCGCCTCGATGCCTTCCACGCCCAGCTTGGCATCGACGGAGTTAAGGAAATAGCCGGAGGTATATGGCCCTGAAAACCGTTTGATGAGCGCCCAGATTTCGGGATCGCTCCAGCTCTTGTGCATCTTTGCGAACTGGGCGGCGAAATCGCCGTCATCCGTCATTCGCTTGACGCCGCGCCCGGTCCTGCGCAGCAGGCTGGCGACGCCGGTCCGCTCGTAGTTGAGGCGGGAACCGAGCCTGGTATGCGCCTTGGCCGCAACAGCGACCGTCAGATCCTTGTAGAGGGCGGCGAACACCGCCTCGCCCGGCGGTTTGCCCGACGCCTCGTCCCAGTCCTCGAGCGCCCGGACCGTCAGCGGCAGGGTGTCGGGCACGATCGAGTTCTCGACCGACCGGAACAGCATGTCCACAATCGGAGCGGCGAAAGTGACCAGAATGAAGATCAACAGCGGCGCGATCAGGGCGAGAGCGCGCAGTTTCTGCAGGCGCAGGGCGCGGGCGAGCGACTGCCGGAGCGGTCTGCCGTCGGCTGCGAGAATGGGTCCGGTGTCGCCTGCTGTATCGGCCATTCGGTCTGACGCGCCTTCGTTAACGGGCTGGAAAGGGGAAGAGGGGCCCGAAGGCCCCTCCACAAATTGCAGCTACTTGGCGAGCCAGGTCTGGAACTTCGCGTCGATGTCGTCGCGATAGTCCGCCCAGAACTCGTAATTGTAGAGCAGCGTGTTGCGCGTGTTATCGGGGTCCGTAGGCATATGCGGCGCCATGTCGATGCCCAGCGTCGCGTGCTTGTCCACCAGCGGGGCGGAGGAGGCGCGCGTCGGCCCGTAGGAGATATATTTCGCCTGGTCTGCAAGGCGCTGGGTGTCAGTGGCGAAATAGATGTAATCGAGCGCCCGCTTCTTGCGCTCGTCGCTCAGATTCGCCGGAATGATCCACCCGTCGAGATCGAACACCTGACGGTCCCACAGCATCGCAACCGGCTGCTTCTGCTCTTCGATCAGGGCGAACAGGCGGCCATTATAGGTCGACCCCATAATCACTTCGCCGTCGGCCAGAAGCTGCGGCGTATCCGCGCCGGCGGACCACCACACGACATGGTCCTTGATCGTGTCGAGCTTGGCGAAAGCGCGCGCCTGGCCTTCTTCCGTGGCAAGCACGTCATAGACGTCGGCCTTGGCGACGCCGTCGCACATCAAGGCCCATTCCACATTGTTGATCGGGCGTTTCTCAAGGCTGCGCTTGCCCGGATAGTTCTCTAGGTCGAATACGGCGCAGACATCCTCGGGCGGCGTGTCGCCCACCAGATCGGTGCGGTAGCCGAAGGTCGTCGAATAGACGATCTGCGGGATGAAGCACTCCGAGACGAGGAATTCGCCGAAATCAGCGGATGCAGGGGTGCCGTCGGGCGCCGGAGCCAGCATCGCGTCCGGGTCGATTTCCATGGCGAGGCCTTCGTCGCAAAGACGGATCGCGTCCGACGCAACGACATCGACCACGTCCCAGGTCGTGTTGCCCGCCTCGGCCATGGCGCGCAGCTTGGCGACGGCTTCCGCGGCGCTCTCGTCATTGATGATATTGACGCCCGGATTCATGGCCATATACGGCTCGTGATAGGCCTTCAACTGGGACAGGGAGTAGGCGCCGCCCCAGGAAACGATGGTCATGTCCTCCGCCTGGGCCGCGCCGGCAATGGCTACGGCGCCGAGCGCGCCGGCCGTCAGGAACGTCTTGAGTCTCATGTGGTTTTCTCCTTCAGATTCCACTATCGGTTCTGCAGCGCCCGGCCAGAGGCCGAAGGCGTTGCGGTTTATGCCGCATCCAGAGCCCGGCAGTCGTCGGTTTGCCACCCTATTGCGGTTGTCTGGCCGACCTGAAGCGCGAGATGCTGTGAGGAATTCGGGATCTTGACGATGAAATCGTCGCGTCCGGCGACCTCCATCCGGCAACGGATATGGTCTCCCAGATAGATCATCTCGACGACCTTGCCCTCCAGCCGGTTCGGCGCCGAGGATTCCGCAATCAGGACGCGCTCGGGCCGAACGGACAGCATCGTCCGCGAACCGACCGCTCCGCAATTGACAGCCAGCGCGCCGATCTCGCCGGCGCCGTCCAGGCGGACCCGTGCTTCGCGGTCGGACAATGCCGTCACCGTGCCGTCGAGCTTGTTGTTCTCGCCGATGAACTGCGCCACGAAAGCGTTTTCGGGCCGTTCATAGAGGTCTTCCGGGGTTGCGAGCTGCTGGATCACGCCGTCATTGAAGACGGCGATCCGGTCCGACATCGTCAGCGCCTCGGACTGATCGTGTGTGACATACACCACGGTGACGCCCAGCCGCTCATGCAGGTGCTTGATCTCGTACTGCATATGCTCGCGCAACTGCTTGTCGAGCGCGCCCAAGGGTTCGTCCATCAACACCAGTTCCGGCTCGAACACCAGCGCGCGCGCGAGCGCCACCCGCTGTTGCTGGCCGCCGGAGAGCTGGGCCGGCCGCCGCCCGGCGAATTCGGAACCGCCCATCTGGACCATGTCCAGCGCCCGAGCCACCTTTCCCTCCACTTCGGCCTTGCCCATCCGGCGCACCTGCAGGGGGAACGCCAGATTCTCGGCAATCGTCATATGCGGGAACAGCGCGTAGTTCTGGAAGACCATGCCGATGCCGCGCTTGTGCGGCGGGATATTGTTGATCGGGCGGCCGCCGAGACTGATCTGGCCGTGCGTGGCGACCTCGAACCCGGCCAGCATCATCAGGCAGGTCGTCTTGCCGGAGCCTGACGGCCCGAGCATGGTGAGGAACTCGCCGCCCGCGATCTGGAGGTTGAGATTCTTGACGACCAGAGAGACGCCGTCGTAACTCTTCTGGACGTCTTCGAACTGGACGAAGGCGCGGTCGTTTTCTGGCACGAACTGGTCCGCCGATATTGATTTGCGCCGGCAGCTTACACAAATACCGGTGTCGTAGAAAGAGCGGACAGGGCGCCGGCCACGGCCAAGAGCGCGGGAGCTTCCGGAATGAGCCAGCAACTCCTCCATCTCGTCTTCGGCGGGCGGCTGACGCATCCCGACGGAATCGAGTTCGCCGATCTCGCAGAGCTGGATATCGTCGGCATCTTTCCCAACTACGCCGAGGCCTGCAGGGCCTGGCGGGGCAAGGCGCAGAGCACGGTGGACGACGCGCATATGCGCTATTTCGTGGTGCATATGCACCGCTTGCTGGACCCCGGAGAGGATGAGCGCAAGGTGGACTGCGGCTGATGGACGGCGGACAGGCTCTGGTCGAGACCCTGGCGGCCTGGGGCGTCGAGGCCGCCTTCGCCGTGCCGGGAGAGAGCTATCTGCCGGTTCTCGCCGCCCTGCAGCGCCGGGCGAACAGCATTCGCCTTGTGACGCCGCGCCATGAGTCGGGCGTCACATTCGCCTGTGCGGCCTATGGCAGGACAGCCGGCAAGCCGGCGGTCGGCCTGGTCAGCCGCGGCCCCGGCTCGACGAACGCTTCCATCGGGCTGCATGTCGCGCGCCAGGACTCGGTGCCGATGCTGCTGGTGATCGGCGATGTGCCGACCGCCTCCAAGGGACGGGAGGCGTTTCAGGAAATCGACTATCACAAGATGTTCGACGGCATCGCCAAGGCGGTCTTCGAGCCCGGAGCGGCTGCCGAAGTGCCGGACAAGGCGGCCCGGGCTCTCGAACTGGCGTCGGCCGGGCGGCCGGGGCCCGTGGTTCTGGTCATGCCCAAGGATATTTCCGACGGGGATGCGGGCGCGCCGGCCATTCCGCCGCCGGCGCCGCGCGCCGCCTTGCTTCCGGATGCGGATGCGGTTGCCGGCGCCGCGCGGCTGATCGATGCGGCCCGCCGCCCTGTCATCGTCGCAGGCGAGTTGATCGCCTTCGAGGGCGCGGAGCAGCCGCTGGCCGAATTCGCGGAGGCGAGCGGCGCTGCGGTCACCGCCGCCTATCGCTGCCAGGACGCGATAGCCAACAGCAACCCGGCCTATATCGGCCATCTGGAGATCAACCGGGACGCCTTCCAGGAGCGGGCCTGGCAGGAGGCGGACCTCGTCATCGCCGCCGGGGCGCGGCTGGACGGCATCACCACCCGCGACTTCTCCATGATCCGGGACGACCAGACGCTGATCCATCTTCACCCGGATGCGGATGTGCTGGCGCGCTGGCCGTCCGGGCTGGCGGTGCGCGCCGATGCCGGGCCGGCGCTGGAGGCGCTGACCGCCGCCATTGCGCCCGGCGGCCCCGCCCGCCGCGCCTGGCGGGCGGCGTTGCACGACGCCTATCGGCGCTTTTCGCTGCCCGGAGAGGTTGCCGTTCACGGCCGCGTCGATTTGGCGGAGGCGGTGGCCGAGACGCGCCGGCAGCTGCCGCCGGAGGCCGTGGTCATCACCGACAGCGGCACATTCGCGCGCTGGGTGCATCGCTATTTCCGCTTTGATGCGCCGCGGACCCAGGCCGGACCGATGGCCGGCGCGATGGGCTACGGCGTGCCCGGCGGCATCGGCGCGGCGCTCGCGCGGCCCGGAGCGCCGGTGGTCGTCTTTGTCGGGGACGGCGGTTTCCTGATGACAGGACAGGAAGCCGTGACGCTGGTGCAGGAACATCTGCCGGTGAAGATCGTCGTCTGCGACAACAATGCCTGGGGGTCGATCCTGACCTCGCAGCAAACGCGGTATGGAGAAGCCGGGATTTTCGGCACGCGGCTGAACAGCCCCGATTTCGAGGCGGTTGGCCGGGCCTACGGCCTCCATGCAAGCCGTGTGCGGGAGACCGGCGAATTTCCCGCCGCCTTCGCCGCCGCCCTTGCGCATCCGGGCCCGGCGCTGATCCATCTCGAACTCGATGAGCGGGACATCTCGCCGTTCTCCGGCCAGGCCCGGTCCTATCGGGTTTAGAGAAACGCGTTCGGTTTCTGGAAGATGCCGAGCATGAGCGCGCCGCCGGGCGAGCGCGCCTCATGACGGCTGCCGGCGGGCCGCCAGACGAAATCGCCCGCCTTCACTTCGCCGTCGGCGTCCTCGAAGGCGCCTTCCAGCACATAGGTCTGTTCGATTGCGGTGTGCTCATGCAAGGGCAGCACGGCGCCCGGCGCCCAGCGGAAGAGGGCGGTCGTCAGACCGCTGGCTTCGTCTTCCAGCAGCACCTTGACCGAGACGCCCGGATAAGGCGTGTCGCGCCAGGGCAATGCGCCCACATCGACAATGCGCGATGCGAGCGGCGCCAGATGGTCGTGGGCAGCGGTGTTCGGTGTGCGCGGGGCCATCGCGGAAGCCCTCCTTGAAGCCGGTTGCCTGCTATTCTAGCGTGCGCTGCCGCATGTTCGAGGCGGCGCGGGGGGAACCGGCATGAGTATCCGCACTGACACACTTGATGCTTTTTTCAATCCGGAATCAGTGGCGATTGTCGGCGCTTCGTCGAATTTCACCAAGATTGGCGGCCGGCCCGTCCACAACATGAAGATTTCGGGCTATGGCGGCGCGGTGTATCCGGTCAATCCCCGCGCGGCGGAGATCCAGGGCCTGCCGGCGTTCGCCACAATCGGCGACATTCCGGGGCCGGTCGATATGGCGGTGATCGTCGTGCCGATGCCGCATGTGGAAGCGGCGGTGCAGGCTTGTATCGAAAAGGGCGTGAAGGCCGCGATCGTTCTCTCCTCCGGCTTCGCGGAAATTTCGGAGCAGGGCGCGCAGGCGCAGCGCCGTCTGGCCGATCTCGGCGCGGAGGGCGGACTGCGGATCATGGGGCCCAATTGCATGGGCGTGATGAACACCGGCACCGGCATGATCGCCACCTTCATCTCGGCCATCGGGGACACCGGGCCGGAAACCGGCGCCATTTCCGTCGCGGCGCAATCGGGCGCTTTCGGCGGCCACTGCTTTACGCTGGCGCGCGAACGCGGCCTCGGGCTCAATCTCTGGGCGACGATGGGCAACCAGTGCGATGTCGAGTTTTCGGACTGCCTCGCCTATATGGCGCGCGATCCCGGCACCCGCGTCGTGCTGGGATATATGGAAGGCGTCCAGGACGCGGACAGGCTGGTCGAGGCCCTGGAGATCGCCCGCGACGCCGGCAAGCCGGTGGTGCTAATGAAAGTCGGCCGTTCCGAGATCGGAAGCGCGGCGGCGGCCTCCCATACCGCGTCGCTCACCGGCTCCGACGCCGTGTTCGACGCCCTGTTGCGCCAGCACAATGTCTATCGCCCGCGCAGCATCGACGAGATGTTCGATGTCGGCTACGCCTTCGCCGGCGGGAAGCTGCCGAAGAGCGGGAAAACCGGCATCATCACGGTCTCCGGCGGGGTGGGCGTCATCATGGCGGACGCGGCCGAGGATGCCGGCCTGGAGCTGCCGGCCCTGCCGGAAGCGACGCAGCAGAGGATGAAAGATCTGGTGCCGTTCGCCGGCACCCGCAACCCGCTCGACGTGACGGCGCAGTTCATCAATGACGCGACTCTGATGGACGCGATGTATGGCGCGCTGCTCGATGACGGCGATTATGCGAGCGCCGTGTGTTTCATGGCCGGCGTCGGCCTGAACCCGCTGATGATGGAAGCGCTGGAGCCGAGCCTGGAGGCGGTCATAGCGCGGTTCCCCGACCATCTGCACATGCTCTCCATCCTGACCACGCCGGAGCGCCGGGCGCGGCTGCAGGCGATGGGGTACCTCTGCTATGAAGACCCCAGCCGGGCGATCCATGCACTCGGCGCCTTGGCCCGGTATGCCGCCGCATTGCAGCGCGGGCCGGCAGCGCCGCCGCCCGAACTGCCTTCGGATGCGCCGAGGCTCGCCGCCGGCGCGGCCATCAACGAAGTGGAAGGCAAGCAAATCCTGGCTGCCGCCGGCGTGCCCGCCGTGCCGGAAGTGATTGCGGGGTCTGCCGCCGAGGCGGCCGAGGCGGCGGCGGCGGCGGGTTTCCCGGTCGTGATGAAGATCGTCTCCCCCGACATTCTCCACAAGTCCGAGATCGGCGGCGTCATGCTCGGCATTGCGACGCGGGAGGCCGCCGAAACCGCCTTTGAGGAGCTGACGGCGCGGGCCGGCGCCCATGCGCCGGATGCGCGCATAGACGGTGTTCTCGTTGCGCCCATGGTATCGGGCGGGGTCGAGACCATATTGGGCGTCGTCCGGGACCCGGTGTTCGGCCCGGTGGTGATGTTCGGCCTCGGCGGCATCTTCGTGGAGGTGTTGAAGGATGTGACCTTCCGCATCGCGCCGTTCGGCATCGACGAGGCCCGCCGCATGATCCGCGAGGTGCGGGGCTATCCGATGCTGCAGGGCGTGCGCGGCGCGCCGGCGGCGGATGAGGCGGCGCTTGCCGAGGCGCTGTCGCGCCTCTCGGTGTTCGCCGCCGCCAATGCCGATGTGCTGGAGACGATCGACGTCAACCCGTTCATCGTGCTGCCGGAGGGGCAGGGCGCTGTCGCGGTGGATGCGTTAATTGCGGTTCGGGAGAAAGCGGACGAATGAGCCGCCGGCCGGTCATTGTCGGCGTCGCCGACGCGCCGACGCATAACCGGGGCCGGGCGCTGCCGGGCGCGACGGTGCTGTCCATCCAGCGCGATGCGGCGGTCGAGGCGCTGACGCAGGCAGGGCTGGCGCTCCGCGATGTGGACGGGCTGGCCGTCGCCGGCATGTGGGGTATGCCGGGGCCGGGCGCCATGCAGCCGGTTCTGTTGACCGAATATCTGGGCCTCGAATGGCCGCGTTATCTCGACGGCACCAATATCGGCGGCGCGGCCTTCGTGCTTCATGCCGGCCGGGCCGCGGAGGCGATCCGGTCGGGGCAGGCCGAAACGGTGCTGATCCTCTACGGCTCGCTGCAGAAGAGCCAGGCGGCGCGGGCGCTGGGCGGGCGGCCCGCCATGTTTTCGAACCAGTGGGACATCC
The DNA here is from genome assembly GCA_965200785.1 of Alphaproteobacteria bacterium. Lineage (GTDB taxonomy): Bacteria > Pseudomonadota > Alphaproteobacteria > Bin95 > Bin95 > Bin95. Next base: position 2,029,974 of record CBDAVA010000003.1, read on the forward strand.
CCGCCGGCCTGCCCCTGCCGGTCGGCGCCTATGCGATGGCCGCGCAGCGCCATGCGCATGTCTATGGCTCGACGCGGGAGACGCTTGCGGAAATTGCCGCGGCGACCCGCGCCTGGGCGGCGCTCAATCCGGCCGCCGCATTCCGGGAGCCGATGACGGTGGAGGATGCGCTGGCCGCGCGCCCGATCGCCTCGCCGCTCGGGCGCTCCGATTGCTGCCTTGTCACCGACGGCGGCGGCGCGGTGGTGATGACCACGGAGGAACGCGCGCGCGACCTGCCCATGCCGCCGGTTCACCTGCTCGGGCACGGCGCCGCCGCTTCCCATACCAGTATCGCCCACATGCCGGACATGGCGAAGCTGGAGGCGGCCGAGCACGCCTCGCGCGCCGCATACGCCATGGCGGGGCGCCGGCCTGCCGAAATCGACCTCGCCATGCTGTATGACAGCTTCACGATCACCGTGCTGATGACGCTGGAGGCGGTCGGTCTCTGCGGCTATGGCGAGGGCAAGGAGTTCGTCAGGGGCGGGCGGATCGGACCCGGCGGCGCCTTCCCGGTCAACACCAATGGCGGCGGGCTGTCCTACTGCCATCCGGGCATGTACGGCCTGTTCACCATGATCGAGGCGGCGCGCCAGCTCTGGGGCATTGCCGGCGACCGGCAGGTTGCGAATGTCCGGACGGCGCTCTGCCACGGCACGGGCGGCGTCCTGTCGTCCGGCGCAACGGTCATCCTGTCAACCGAAAGGGACTAGGATCCGGCCATGAACATGGAGAAGCCGGCGCCTGCCATCGACGCCGAATCGGAACCTTACTGGAGCGGCGCCAGGCAGGGGCGGTTGATGATCCAGCGCTGCGGAAAGACCGGCCGCTGCTTCCTCTATTCGCGGCGCCTGGCGCCGGGCGTGGATGAGGCGAATATTCAGTGGATTGAGGCGGCGGGAACCGGCACCGTCTATTCCTTCACCATATGCCATGCGCCCGCCGGCGCCGCTTTCCGGGACGAGACGCCCTATGCCGTGGCCTGCGTGACGCTGGACGAAGGCGCGCGCATTGTGAGCAATCTCGTCACCGACGATCTGGATGCCGTCCATATCGGCCAGCGGGTCGAGGTGTTCTTCGACAAGGTTTCCGAAGAGTTGACGATCCCGAAGTTCCGCCCGGCCGGCTGAAGGCGCCGTGCATAAACGCATCTGGCATTATGTCGGCGTGTTCGCCGCGCTTGCGGTGTTCGCCGCCGCTGTCTGGGCGCTGACATGGCAGTTGCGCGACCTGCGCTGGGACGATCTCGGCCGGCAGCTCGAGGCGATTTCGCTGTTCCGGGTCCTGGCGGCGGTCGCCGCGACCTTCGCCGCCTATCTGGTGCTGGCGGCCTATGATCTGACGGCGTTCCGCTATATCGGCCGGCGCATGGCCTTCGGCCGGGTCGCCTTCGTCTCCTCGATTTCCTACGCCTTCAGCCACAATCTGGGCTTCGGCGCCTTGACGGGCGGCGCGGTGCGTTACCGCTTCTATACGGGCTGGGGCGTGTCCGCCGGCGACATCGCCCGCGTCGTGGTCTATGCTGGGCTGGTCTATTATCTCTGCGCGCTGTCGGTGGGCGGCGTGCTGATGCTGCCGAACGCGGCGGCGCTGGCGGATGCGCTGGAGTGGCAGCCGCTGGCGGTCCGGGTTGTTGCGGCCGTCTGGGTTCTGTCGGGCGCGCTCTATGTCGCCTGGTGCGTGCGCGGCAGCCCGGTCGTGCGCATCGGCGCGCGCCGGGTGACGCCGCCGAAGCTCCGCCACGGCCTGGTCCAGTTCGGCGTCGGGGTCCTCGAATGGGCGTTTGCCAGCGCTGCGCTCTATCTGGTACTGCCGCCGGATTTCGGCATGTCCTACTGGCATTTCGTCGCCGTTTATGTGCTGGCCTATATGGCGGGTTACATCAGCCATGTGCCCGGCGGTCTGGGCGTGTTCGAGACGGTGCTGCTGGTGCTGATGCCGGCATCCGTGCCGACCGATGTGGTGGCCGCAGGCATCATCACCTACCGGGCCATCTACTTCCTGCTGCCCCTCTCCCTGGCGCTCGCGGTTTTCGGCGTCTATGAAGCGCTCCGCGGCCGTTTCGCCCGCGGCCGGTAGCAGCACCGCCATTGCCGGACACCGGAGCCCATGATAGCCTTCCCAGACAAAACCGCCCGGCTTCCGGCCGCATCGCCGTCAAGGTCATCAACCATCTGGGCGACGAGGCGATGACAGTGTTTCGGGTATAGGCAGCGGATCGCGGGGGCCGTGGTTGCGGGCGGAGCGCCGTCGCGCTATCCATTATTCACTGGCTGCTGACGGGCGGCGGAAGGCCTGACGGATGGAAATCTGGATTACGCCGGCGCTGGTCGTGGCGCTGGCGGCTCTCATGATCGGCATGATCCGCTCGCTGCGCGGCGATCTGGAAAGGCGCATCGACGGCGTGGACAAGCGCATCGACGAGGTGCGCAGCGATCTGGGCAAGCGCATCGACAGTGTGGACAAACGGATCGACGGCGTGGACAAGCGTATCGACGAGGTGCGCAGCGACTTGGGCAAACGCATCGATGAGGTGCGCAGCGATCTGGGCAAGCGTATCGACAGGGTTGAATACCGGATGGACCGCCTGGAGACCGGCCTGGTCGAGGTGAAGGAAGGGTTGGCCGAAGTGCGGGGCGAACTCGGGTTCGTCCGCGACTACATCCTGCACCGCAACATGCCGGCGGAGAGGCCGCCGGCCGCACCGGCGGAATAGGCGGCTGCCGCAAGGGCCGCGCTCAAGAGCGGCGTTTCCCGCCCGTTCCCGCGCCCGGCTTCCGGCCGCATTGCCGTCAAGGTCATCAACCATCTGGGCGACGAGGCGATGACAGTGTTTCGGGTATAGGCAGCGGATCGCGGAGGCCGCGGTTGCGGACGGAGCGCTGTCACGCTATCCATTATGCACCGGTGGTTTCCGGGCGGTAGAAGGCCTGACGGATGGAAATCTGGATTACGCCGGCGCTGATTGTGGCGCTGGCGGCTCTCATGATCGGGATGATCCGCTCGCTGCGCAGCGATCTGGACAAGCGTATCGACGAGGTGCGCAGCGACCTGGGCAAGCGCATCGACGGTGTGGACAAACGCATCGATGAGGTGCGCAGCGATCTGGGCAAGCGTATCGACAGGGTCGAATACCGGATGGACCGCTTGGAGACCGGCCTGGTCGAGGTGAAGGAAGGCTTGGCCGAAGTGCGGGGCGAACTCGGGTTCGTCCGCGACTACATCCTGCACCGCAACATGCCGGCGGAGAGGCCGCCGGCCGCACCGGCGGAATAGGCGGCTGCCGCAAGGGCCGCGCTCAAGAGCGGCGTTTCCCGCCCGTTCCCGCGCCCGGCTTCCGGCCGCATTGCCGTCAAGGTCGTTAACCATCTGGGCGACGAGGCGATGACAGTGTTTCGGGTGTAGGCAGCGGGTCGCGGGGGCCGCGGTTGCGGGCGGAGCGCTGTCGCGCTATCCATTATTCACTGGCTGCTGACGGGCGGTAGAAGGCCTGACGGATGGAAATCTGGATTACGCCGGCGCTGATCGTGGCGCTGGCGGCTCTCATGATCGGCATGATCCGGTCGCTGCGCAGCGACCTGGACAAGCGTATCGACGAGGTGCGCAGCGACTTGGGCAAGCGCATCGATGAGGTGCGCAGCGATCTGGGCAAGCGCATCGATGAGGTGCGCAGCGATCTGGGCAAGCGCATCGACAGGGTGGAATACCGGATGGACCGCCTGGAGACCGGCCTGGTCGAGGTGAAGGAAGGCTTGGCCGAAGTGCGGGGCGAACTCGGGTTCGTCCGCGACTACATCCTGCACCGCAACATGCCGGCGGAGAGGCCGCCGGCCGCGCCGGCGGAATAGGCGGCTGCCGCAAGGGCCGCGCTCAAGAGCGGCGTTTCCCGCCCGTTCCCGCGCCCGGTTTCCGGCCGCATCGCCGTCAAGGTCATCAACCATCTGGGCGACGAGGCGATGACAGTGTTTCGGGTATAGGCAGCGGATCGCGGGGGTCGTGGTTGCGGGCGGAGCACCGTCGCGCTATCCATCATTCACTGGCAGCTGACGGGCGGTAGAAGGCCTGACGGATGGAAATCTGGATTACGCCGGCGCTGATCGTGGCGCTGGCGGCTCTCATGATCGGGATGATCCGCTCGCTGCGCGGCGATCTGGAGAGGCGTATCGACGGCGTGGACAAGCGCATCGATGGTGTGGACAAACGCATCGACGAGGTGCGCAGCGACTTGGGCAAGCGCATCGACAGTGTGGACAAACGCATCGACGGTGTGGACAAGCGTATCGACGAGGTGCGCAGCGACTTGGGCAAGCGTATCGACAGTGTGGACAGACGCATCGATGAGGTGCGCAGCGATCTGGGCAAGCGTATCGACAGGGTCGAACACCGGATGGACCGCCTGGAGACCGGCTTGGTCGAGGTGAAGGAAGGCTTGGCCGAAGTGCGGGGCGAACTCGGGTTCGTCCGCGATTACATCCTGCACCGCAACATGCCGGCGGAGAGGCCGCCGGCCGCACCGGCGGAATAAGCGGCTGCCGCCGGGGCGGCGGCAGTCGATAGCGGGAAGCCGCGGTTGCAGGACGGTCCGGTTCACACTATCCACTAGTCAAGATCCACCCAGCCACCGGACCCTGCCTCATGGACCTTAATTTCGCTGCTGAAGACGAAGCCTTCCGCGCCGAATGCCGCGCGTTCCTCGCCGACAAGCTGCCGCGGGATGTGGCGCGCAAGGTCGGGCTTGGCATCCAGCCGACGCTGGCGGAAGTCATGGCCTGGCACCGCGCGCTTCACGAGCAGGGCTGGATTGCGCCCAATTGGCCGAGCGAGTGGGGCGGCCCCGACTGGACGGTGACACAGAAATATATCTGGGACGAGGAACAGGCGCTCGCCAATGCGCCGCGCCCCATTCCGTTCGGCATTTCCATGTGCGGCCCCGTGCTGCTGGCCTTTGGCTCCGACAGGCAGAAGCAGCTGCACTTGCCGCGCATCCTTTCCGGCGAGCACATCTTCTGTCAGGGATATTCGGAGCCGGGCGCCGGCTCCGACCTCGCCTCGCTCAAGACCCGCTGCGAGGTCCATGACGACCATTTCGTCATCAACGGCCAGAAGATCTGGACCACCTCGGCCCATCACGCGAACTGGATTTTCTGCCTTGTGCGGACCTCCAGCGCCGGGAAGCGGCAGGAAGGCATCTCCTTCGTTCTGATCGACATGAAGACGCCCGGCATCGAGGTGAAACCGCTGATTACCCTCGAGGGCCTGCATGAGGTGAACGAGGTCTTCTTCACTGATGTCGTCGTGCCGAGGGAAAACCTGGTGGGCGAGATTGACCAGGGCTGGACGATCGCCAAATACCTGCTCGGCCATGAGCGCATGGGCGGCGGCGCGCTGGGCGCCCAGAAAACCGGGCTGCGCTCTCTCAAGGAGATCGCAGCGGACCAGGGCCTCGACAGCGACGGGACCTTCATGCGCAAGGTCTCGGAGGTTGAAATCGAACTCCAGACGCTGGAGATGCAGATGCTCCGTATGCTGGCCGCCGTCTCGGCGGACAGGGAAATCGGCGCCGAGGCCTCGATGATCAAGATCAGGCGGACCGAAATCCAGCAGCGCCTCTCCGAACTCAAGATGGAAGCGGCGGGATATGACGCGGCGCCCTACCAGCTCGAGGCGATGGAGCACGGCTGGAACGAGGAGCCGGTCGGGCCGGACTACGCCAATGCGCTGGCGGCGAAATATTTCAACGACCGCAAGCACACGATCTTTGCGGGCTCCAACGAGATACAGCGGAACATCATCGCCAAGCGGATGCTGGGCCTTTGAACCGGCCCAATCTCGACCTCGAACGGTTGGGGGACCGGCATCGGCGGATGCACCGCATCCGCGCCTTCGAGGAGCAGGCCGTCGCTGCGCTGAAGGAAGGGCTGGTGCTCGGGGCCATCCATCCGTCCATCGGCCAGGAAGCCTGCGCCGTCGGGGTTGTCGGCAGCCTGGCGCGGGAGGACCTGCTGCTCTCCACCCACCGCGGCCACGGCCATACGCTGGAAAAGGGGGCGTCCGCCGCGGCCATGATGCGCGAACTGTTCGGGCGCGAGGGCGGTAATTGCGGCGGCAAGGGCGGCTCCATGCACATTGCCGACTTTTCGGTCGGGATGCTGGGCGCGAACGGCGTCGTGGGCGCGAATATCTCTATTGCCGCCGGCGCCGCCCATGCGGTCCGGCTGCGCGGCGAGCGGCGGATCGTCTGCTGTATCTTCGGCGACGGCGCGGTCAATCGAGGCCCGTTCCTCGAAGGATTGAACTGGGCGCGGGTCTTCGACCTGCCGGTGCTGTTCGTCTGCGAGGACAACGCCTTCGCCGCAACGACGAGGACCGAGGCGATGACCGGCGGTCCGGGGCCGGGCGCGCGCGCGGAGGCGCTCGGCATCCCCGCCTGGACAGTGGACGGCAATGATGTCGACAGCGTGGCGGAGGCGGCGGCCGCGCTTCGCGACCGCATCCTCCGGGGCGGCGGCCCGCAATTCCTCTGGGCGAAGACCTGGCGCCTGACGGGCCACACGGCCGTGGATCTGGCCGCCTATCGCGACGCCGGGGAAACGGCGGAACGCTGGAAGGACGATCCCATCGCCCGCGCGGCCGGGATATTGCAGGCGCACGGCGTTGCCGGGGAAACACTCCGCGGCCACCAGGAGGCGGCTGTTGCGGAGATGCGGGCGGCCTTCGAGGAGGCGAAGGCCGCGCCCTGGCCGGACGAGGCCGCGCTTTATGCCGATGTGCAGGACACGGGCGATCCGCGCGAGGCGGCGTTCCGATGGTGAAAACCACCTATCTGGAGGCCGGCCGGCGCGCGCTGGCCGAGGAGATGCGCCGCGACCCGACGGTCTGGGCAGTCGGCGAGGATCTCGGGCGGGGCGGGGTTTTCGGACAATATGCCGGCATGGTGGAGGAGTTCGGGCCGCTCAGGATTTCCGATGCGCCGATCTCCGAAGCCGCAATCCTCGGGGCGGCCGTCGGCGCGGCGATGGCGGGGACGCGCCCGGTGGTGGAGATGCGCTTCGCGGATTTCGCGCTGTGCGCCGTTGACGAGCTGGTGAATCAGGCGGCCAAGGCCCGGTATATGTTCGGCGGCCAGGGCGGTGTGCCGCTGGTCGTCCGCGAGCCGATGGGCATGTGGCGCTCCTCCGCGGCGCAGCACTCGCAGTCGCTCGAGGCCTGGTATGTCCATATCCCGGGCCTGACCGTGGTGACGCCGGCGACGCCGAAGGACAACCTGCGTCTGCTCAAGGCGGCGATCCGCAGCAGCGATCCGGTCGTCTATATGGAGCACAAGGATCTCTGGGGGCTGGAGGAGGACCTTGCCGATGACGAGCCGCCGGCCGCGCTTGGCAGCGCGCGCATTGTCTGCGAAGGCGGCGATACGACGGCGGTGTCCTGGTCGGCGGCGGTCCATACCGTTCGCGCGGCCGCCCTGGAACTGGCGAAAGAGGGCGTATCGCTGGAAGTCATCGACCTGCGCACCTTATGGCCGTGGGACCGCGATACCGTGCTGGCCTCGGTGCGCAAGACCGGGCGGCTGGTGGTGGCGCATGAGGCGGTCTCGGTCGGCGGTTTCGGGGCCGAGATCGCTGCGGTCGTCTCCGAGGCCCTGTTCGGCAGCTTGAAGGCGCCGGTGAGGCGCCTGGGCGCGCCGCGCGTCCCGATTCCCTATGCGAAACCGCTGGAGGACATGTTGCGTGTTGACGCCGCCGCCATTGCGGCTGCCGTTCGCGCGCAGCTATAGGCCGCCGCCCGGAAAGGAGGTGGAACGATGACCGATTGGCAAGAGGATCTGTACCGGGTCCTGAAGGAATTTCGTGTCAGCCAGGTGAGCTATGTGCCCGATGCCGGCCACCGGGTGCTGATCGACAAGTCGCTTGCAGACCCCGAGATGCACTCCGTGCCGCTGACTACCGAGGAAGAAGGTATTGCGATGCTCGCCGGTGCCCATCTCGGCGGCGCGCGCGGCGTTGCGGCCATGCAGTCCTCCGGCATCGGCAATTGCGTCAACATGTTCTCGCTGGTGAAGAACGGGCTGTTCCCGATGCTGGTTCTAGTGTCGATGCGCGGCGATTTCGGCGAGGGCAATCCCTGGCAGATGCCGATGGGCCAGGCGGTGGAGCCGGTGATGGAGGCGATGGGTTTCATCACCATGCGGATCGACCGGCCCGAAGATGTGGAAGGCGGGATGCGGGCGGCGTGCACGATGGTTTTCCAGTCGGGCCAGGCGGTCGGCGTTCTTCTGACCCAGAAGCTGATCGGCGCCAAGGTGTTCGGATGAAGGAGGCGAGGCGATGAGTGCGGCATTTCAGGCCGGAACCGCGGCCGGGATGAGTCCTGTCGGCACGCTCGACAGGCGCGAGGCGGTGCCGGCGCTGGTCGGGAATTCGCAGGATTGGCTGATCGTCGCCGGGCTGGCCGGCACGGCGAAGGACACCGCGGCGATGTGCGAGCCGGAAGCCAACTATTTCGCCTGCGCCGGCGTCATGGGTGGCGCAGTCGCCATGGGGCTCGGTCTTGCGCTTGCCCGGCCGGACCGCCGGGTGCTGGTGCTCACAGGCGACGGCGAACTGCTGATGAATGTCGGGTCGCTGGCGACAGTAGCGATCCTGAATCCTCCCAATCTCTCCATCGTGTGCGTCGATAACGGGCATTACGGCGAGACGGGCTATCAGAAGAGCCACACCTCTCTCGGCGTGGACCTGGCGTCGATGGCGTCCGGCGCCGGAATTCCGGCGGTTCGCACGGTGGTTGCAGCCGGTGAGATCGATGAAGCGGGGCGGCTGATCCGGGAGGCCAACGGATCGTCGTTCGTGCTGTTGAAGATCACACCCGATGCGCCGCCGCCAGTCGTCAGGCGCTCGCTCGATGCCGCCTTGTCCAAGGACAGGTTCCGCGCCGCAACCCTGCCCGCCGGATAGCCGCCTCGGGACATTACGGATCGCGGGCGGAGCCGCCGCCCGTGAGGATTTTCGGGCGGAAGGGGTAGAGCGCGCCGTCGGAGCCGATGCCGGGAATCGGGCGCACCGGCGCGCCGTCATGCGCGGCCTCCATGAAGTCGCGCCAGATGCGGGCGGGCAGGCTGCCGCCTGTGACCTCCTCCATCGGCGCGCCGTCGTCATTGCCGACCCACACGCCGGCGACCAGATTGCCGGTAAAGCCGACAAAGAGGGCGTCGCGGAAGGACTGGCTGGTGCCGGTCTTGCCTGCCGAGGCGCGGTCCTGCAGGCGGGCGGCCTTGCCGGTGCCCTGCCTGACGACGGCGGCCAGCATATCGTTCATGGACGCCACGACGCCGGGGGCCACAGCTTCGCCGGCGCCGGTGCCGGACCGCTCGAACACGCCTTCGATCCTGTTGACGCCATAGGGAATGACGCCGATGCCGCCATTCGCGAAGGCGGCGTAGGCGCCGGTTAACTCGATCAGCCGCACCGCGCTGGAGCCGAGCGCAATGGTGAGGTCGGGCGCGAGGTCGGATGTGATCCCGAGACGCCGTGCCGCCTCGGCGACCCGCGCCCGCCCGGCGCGGTCGGCAAGCCGCACCGCGGCGGCGTTCAGGGATTGCGCAAAGGCGTCCCGCATCGTGACCGAGCCGTGGAAGCGGCCGTCGAAATTATCCGGCGACCATCCGCCTATCGTGACGCGCCTGTCCGATACCGTGTCGTCCGGGCGCAAGCCCCGCTCCAGCGCCGCCAGATAAACAAACGGCTTGAAGGCCGAACCCGGCTGACGGAGAGCCTGTGTCGCGCGGTTGAACTGGCTGGCGCCGTAGTCCCTGCCGCCGATCATGGCCCGCACGGCGCCGTCGGGAGACATGGCAATGAGCGCCGCCTGGGCCGGGTTCCCGATGTCGGCGAGCGCGGCAGCAACAGTTTCCGCCGCGAGTCTCTGCAGGCCCGGATCGAAGGTTGTCGCGATACGCAGGTCCCGGTCCACCGATCCCATGCGCCGATGCACCTGCGCGAGCGCCCAGTCGGCGAAATAGCCGCGCCCGTCCGGCTCCGTCCTGGTCTGCAAGGTGGATGCCGCCGCCGCTTCGGCTTCTTGGGCGGAGATGAAACCGACCTCCGCCATTGCCTCCAGCACCAGCCGCCCCCGCTCGCCGGCGCCGGCCGGGTTGGCCACCGGAGACAGCCGGCTCGGCGCCTTCAACAACCCGGCCAGCACTGCGGCTTCCCAAAGATCGACCTCCGCGGCCGGTTTGGAAAAGAAGCGCCGCGCAGCCGCATCAACACCATAGGCGCCGGAGCCGAAATAGACGCGGTTGAGGTAGAGCGACAGGATATGATTCTTGTCGTAACGCCATTCCAACCAGAATGCGAGCAAGGCCTCGCGAATCTTCCGCTCGACCGATCGTTCCGGCGTCAGGAAAAGGTTCTTGGCGAGCTGCTGGGTAATCGTGCTGCCGCCCTGGCGCAGCCCTCCCTCGACGACATTGACCCAAAGGGCGCGAACCAGGCTGATCAGGTCGATACCATCATGGTCGTAGAAGCGCCGGTCCTCGATCGCGATGACTGCGCGGGGAAGATGAGGGGGAAGCGTTGCCGCATTCACCGGGTCGCCATACAGGTCGCCCTTCGCCAGCACCGGATTGTTGTCAACATCGTTGAGAAAGATGCCCGGACGCCGCCCGCTTTCCGCCACCCGGTCGATATCGGGCAATGTGTAGGAAAAATAGGCCAGCGCCCCGATAACGGCGATCAGGGCCCAGACGCAGACGACTGCCAGGCCGAGCAGGCAGCGCCGCAGGAAAGACCGCCGCGCGCCGGCTGCGGAGGCAGACCGCTTCCGCTTGGGGGCCGGGCGCCCGGCCTTCCGCGCCGGCGGTGTCTTTGGGGGGGCTTTCTTTTGAAGTTTTCGCTCAGGCGAACGCCGTGCTTGCGAGGCCGGTTCCGGCTTGCCGGCTGCGCCGGCGCGCAGCCGCGGCATGCCCCGCCGCCGTCCGGCGGCCCCGCCGCCCCGTTTTTCGCCTCCGCGCGCCATCGCCGTCATATAGGCGAAAACGCCGGACCGCTGCTAGCCCGGATTTCTCACAATGTTGAGTGCATCGGGGTTCTGCATATGAGAAAGTTCTTTTGCGACAAAGGCTTGATCATATGCAGAGGGGTTCCCCGATGCCGGCAGAGTGTAGTCTGGGAGCGATGCGTTTTGCACGCCTTAAAGGGCGCGAGGTTGTAGCTGATTTTGGCGGTGGTGTGCTGACGTCGAACACCGGCGCGTTGCTGCTGGGGGCGACGGACCGGGCGATCGGTCTGGTGGACCGGTTTGCGGCGTGCTTTTCGGATGGCCGCACTGCGGATCGTGTTGTGCACGATGTTGCGACCCTGGTGGGCCAGCGCGTGTTTGCCATTGCGCTGGGCTACGAGGACCTGCTGGATCACGACGAGTTGCGCCACGATCCGGCGCTGGGTGTGGCGCTTGGCCGGCTTGAGGGGCGCCGTCGGGACTGTGCGCCGCTGGCCGGCAAATCGACGCTGAACCGTCTGGAGCACGCGCCCGAGGGCGCGCATCGCTATCGCCGCATCGGCCACGACGCCGGCGCGATTGAGGCGTTGTTCGTCGATCAGTTTCTCGACGCTCATGAGCAGGCGCCGGCGCGTCTGGTGCTTGATCTGGACGCCACTGACGACCCGCTGCACGGGCGTCAGGAGGGGCGGTTCTTCCACGGTTACTACGATTGCTACTGCTATCTGCCGCTCTACATTTTCTGCGGCGACCATCTCCTGGCGGCAAAGCTGCGGCGGGCGAATAGTGACGCCAGCGCCGGCGCGCTGGAGGAGGTGGCGCGTATTGTCGGGCAGATCCGCGCCCGCTGGCCGGCAGTGGAGATCGTGCTGCGCGCAGATTCGGGCTTCGCCCGCGAGGCCCTGATGGCGTGGTGCGAGGACAATGGCGTCGATTATGTCTTCGGTCTGGCACGCAACGCGCGCCTGACGGCCCGCCTGCACCCGGCCCTGGAGCGGGCCGGGGCGCGCTGGCGCAAGAGCGGCCAGCCGGCCCGCCTGTTCACCGAGTTCCGCTATCGCACCCTGAAGACATGGTCGCGCCAGCGCCGTGTCGTCGGCAAAGCCGAGTGGCTCCCGGGCGGCGCCAACCCGCGCTTCCTCGTCACCTCGCTGAACCCGACCACCATCGACCGGCGGACCCTCTACGAAAAACTCTACTGCGCCAGAGGCGACATGGAGAACCGCATCAAGGAATGCCAGCTCGACCTCTTCGCCGACCGCAGCTCGGCCCACACCATGCGCGCCAACCAACTCCGCCTGTGGTTCGCCTCCATGGCCTATGTGCTGCTCTCGGCACTCAGGCGCATCGCCCTCGCCGGAACCCGCCTCGCCAAAGCCACATGCCGATCCATACGCCTCAAGCTCCTCAAGATCGGCGCACAGATGCGCCTCAGCACACGACGCATCCGCTTCGCCATGGCCTCCGCCTGCCCCCACGCCGACGTCTTTACCCTCGCACACCAGCGATTATCCACCTGACCCCAAAGCAAGGGGACCAACCGAACCCGCCCGACAACAACACAGACACAAGACCCCAAATCACACCGCGCCAACAGCGCAAGCACCCTCCCTGCGCGCCCCAACACAGACAACACCGCTATGCCAGACAAAACCCCCAACTCACTACACAAATGCAGCCCGTGAGAAATCCGGGCTAGGTAGAATCGACCATCCCCGCATCCATATTGTTGCAGCGGCGATATGGAAGAAGGCAAGGAAGTGCAGGTCTCTTCGGTCGTATCGTGTTGCGATGCGCTGAAAGTGCTTGCGCTTGTTGAAGAAGCGTTCGATGCGGTTTCGGTGTTTGCAGATTTCGGCGTCGTGGCCGATGGGATGCTTTCGCCTGGGGTTGCAGGGGATGACGGCCCGGGCCCCGATGTCGGCGATGCGGTTGCGGATGGTGTTGGCGTCGTAAGCGGCGTCGGCCAGCACATGGCGGGGCCGAAACCCCTCCATCAACGCCAGGGCTTTGGGCGCGCCGCCGGCCTGTCCGGGCGAGAGGATTGCACGCAGCGGGCGCCCGAGAGTGTCGCAGGCGATGTGGATTTGGTTGTCAGTCTACCTCTGGAACGCCCACGCATACAGCCTCACCATTGCACGCCTCCAACCGAAGTATCAGCCGAAGAACCTTGAATCACATCAGCCCCGACAGGTGGACCCCATATGTCGATTGAACCTAAACCAGCCGCTCGATCCAGCGCGCGAGATGATTTGCTCGCCGGACGATTTGCAGGCGTGCTTTCTATCTGAAGCGGCAGGCCCAGACGGTGCGGGGCGCATGACGGCAGTCTCGGAGGCGTCACGTCCTGCACGGATCCGCCGGACCGTCGAAGGAGCCTCGCCTTTCGGCCCCCTTGCCGGTTCCGATACTCGGGGGACATCACCCCAAGCCTTGTCCGGAGCGTCGGGCAATGGCCGGAGGCCCTGCATGTCGGGCGGCGGATCCGTCCGCCCTCGGTCCGCCGCCTTGCGCCAGGACGGCCCCCGCGCGCAGTTCCTTCCAAGCCTCCCGGAGTTCTCCCGGGCGGTCGCTCGCCAGCACCCGCATAAGGAGTGCGGCCTGCTCCAGGTCCTTCTCGTTTGCGGGGCACCGCCCGGCGGACCCGGTCGCGAGCGACGCCTTGAACCTCCGCCGGCGCGCCCCGGGCGCGTCAGTCGATATAGTCGGCCTTGATCTGCCGGTAGGCGGCATTCTCCTCGGCCATGAACTTGCAATGGGTCTCCCGGTCCCACCAGATCGGCGCAAAGCCGAACTTGACGCCGAACGTCTTGAACGAATCGCTCTTGGCGGCCTTTTCCACCATCGCGGAAGCAGCGGCCACGATCTCGTCGGGCGTGCCCTTCGGCACGAACAGGCCGCGCACCGTGCCGATCTCCACATCGACGCCGTATTCGGCGATGGTCGGTGCGCCGCGCACAGGCTCATAGACGATATTCGCCAGGCTGCCGCCCGCCCCGAGCACATTGATGTCGCCAGACTTCACCGCGTCGAGGAGTACGGGCGAATGGATCACCCCGATGGACACCTGGTTGGCGAGGATCGCCTTCTTCAGCGGCCCGCCGCCATCGAAGGGAATCACCCGCGCATCGATGCCGTTCTTGCCCATCAAGGCTTGCGCCAGCACGTTATGCGCGCTTGCCAGGGCCCCGACGCCGACGGTCAGCTCGCCCGGCTTGGCCCGCGCCGCCTCGAAGAACTGCTCGACGCTCGCGATTCCGCTGTCCTTGTGCGACAGGATCCAGGTGGGCGTGTTGTAGATCGCGCCGAGACAGGCGAAGTCGTCGAAATTGTAGGGCGTGTTCTGGAAGATGATGGGTGAATTCATGTCGCTGGACCCGTTCAGCAGGATCTGGAGCCCGTTCGGTTTTGCCTTCTTGATGTGCATGTGGGCGCGGTTGCCGTTGCCGCCCGTCAGGTTGTCCACCACGACCGCCTGTTCGATCTGTTCCTCCAGCGCTGCGGCGAAGCCGCGCGCGATCGTGTCCGTTCCGCCGCCCGCGCGCCACGGCACGATGACCCGGACGGTGTCGGAGGGATAGGTCTCGGCCGCCGCCGGCGCTGCCAGAATGGCGAAGGCGACGCTCGCAAGGATTGGTGCAAAATACTTCGTCCGTTTCATGTCAGTCCACTCCCTGTTGAAGATTTGGCGCTCCCGAAGGAGCGGCCCCGCCGCGGCGCGTGACGGCCCGGTAGATCTCGTTGCCGACCAAGAGCACGATGACGGCGCAGAGCAGGCCCCGCGGCCATGTGTTCATGAACACCGCCCAATCGCCGTTGGAATAGGCCAGACCCAGTCGCACATTGTATTCGATAATCGGGCCCAGCACAGCGCCGAGCACGATGGTCACGACTGAAAAGCCCTGCTTTTCGAGGAAGAAGCCGACGATGCCGCAGCCGAGCGCGACATAGATGGGGAAGGTGCCGTTGTCGGCCGCGAAGGCCCCGATGGACGCGAAGACGATGATGAAGGGGAACAGAAGCGAGCGCTCCTGGCGCAGCACGCGGATGAAGGCGCCGCTGGCGCCCCAGCCGATGAAGAACATCATCACGGTCGCAACCAGGATGGCGGCGAGAATGCCATAGACCAGCGGCGCGTGGTTCTGCATCAGCATCACGCCGGGTTCGAGCCCGTGCAGGATCATCGCTCCCAGCATGACGGCCGTCGAGCCGTCGCCGGGAATGCCGAGCGTGAGCATCGGGATCATGGTGCCGCCAGTGGTGGCGTTGTTGGAACTCTCGGGCGCAATGATGCCTTCCGGCACGCCGGTTCCGAAGGCTTCGGGCGGCGGGTCGCGGGACTGGTTGCGCACGGTCGCATAGGACAGGAAGGTCGAACCGTCCGCGCCCACGCCCGGAATGGCGCCGACGAGCACGCCGTAGCCGGTGCCGATGGACCACGCCCGCCAGCGCCTGAAGAAGGCGGCGGGCGACGGCAGCTTGACCTCGGCCGACCTCGAGACGACTTCCGAGCGCCGGCCGATCATTTCCAGGTCGCTCAACACGACCGTCATCCCGAAGAACCCGACAAGCACCGCCGCGAATGGCAGGCCGGACGCCAGCATGGGATGCGAGAAGGTGTAGCGTTCCACACCGTCCTGGACATCGTAGCCGACACTAGCGATAAGCAGACCGAGGGTCACGCCGATCAGTCCGCGCACCATCGAGCCGCGCACGAAGGCCGAGACCAGGACCAGTCCGACAATGCCGATCAGGGCGATGTCGGCCGGTTCCGAATGCAGCGCGACCGACGCGATGAACGGCACGAAACTGACGGCAATGATCCAGCCGATCAGCCCACCCGTGGTGGAGGACATGACCGAGAAACCGATGGCCTCGCCCGCCCGTCCCTTCTCCGCCATGGGAAAGCCGTCGAGCGCGGTGCAGGCTGCCGCCGGCGTCCCCGGCGTGCGCAGCAGGATCGAAGCGTAGGAGCCGCCGAGCTTGGTGCCGACGTAAATTCCGATCATCAATTGAAAAGCGCTGATCGTTTCCATGGAATAGGTGATCGGCAGCAGCACGATGATCGCCATGGGCGAAGACAGCCCCGGCAGAGCGCCCACCATGATACCGAGCGCCGTGCCGGCCAGGATGTAGAACAATGGCCAGAAGGACGCCGTATTGGCGAACGCGCCGAAGAGGCCGTCGATCATCAGCGGGCGCCGGTCATGCGATAGAGGTCGTCGAGCACGGGCGTCACCGGGTCCCAAGTAAGGCCGGTCATGGGCAGCTTGAGCACGCCGACGAATAGGATCCATAACAACAGCCCGCCGATGAGCGCGAGCAACACATTTCGGCCGTGGTTCCGTTCGCCCAGCACGGTCAGCATCGCGAACAGCAGGAGCGGCGTGGAGATCGCGAAGCCGAACGCTTCGATGCCGGCGGCATACAGAAAGATGCAGGCGACTGTCAGCACCCGCTTCAGCCAGGTCCCCCGGTCCGAGGTAGCGGGCGGGCGTTCGCCCAGCAGGGCCAGCGGCTCCCGGCCGCGCCGGAGGCGCAGCGCGTCGTGAAGCGTCGAGGCCGCGAGCACGGCGACCAGGAACAGCAGCAGGCCGGAATAGATGAAGGGCAGGCTTCGCCAGCTCATGCCGCCCGGACCGTCGAAGACAGGAGAGTCCGTGGGGTTGACGAACAGGAAGCCGCCTACCCCGACACAGGCCAGCACGACCGCTAAAACCAGGTCCTTGACGGTTTCGGCCAGTCGCGGGTCCATGGTGCCGTCGTCCAGAGTCAGGCGGCGAAGTCGGGCGTTTGCCCCGGCGCCGGCGAATAACCGAAATCGCCACGCTTCAGGATGGCCTCGCGCCCGCCATGCTTTGCAATGGTCGCCGCCTGGTCCGCTCGGGCGCGCGCGTCCACCGCTTCCGGGTCGCATATGGCCCGCAGGCGCGCCTCCAGGCGGGTGAGGACCTCGGCATACCCGGGTTCGCCCGCCAGATTTTGCGTCTCGTCCGGATCCGCCTCCAGATCGAAAAGCTCCGGTTCCATGCCGACAAACGTCACCAGCTTGTAGCGGCCCTCCCGCAGCATGTAGTTGGCCGCCATGGAGGCGGCGGCGTGATATTCCGAAAACACCGCGCGGTCGGCATCGGCGCCTGCGGCGACCTCGAACAGCGACCGCCCCGGAAGGTCGCTATCGTCGGGGCTCCGGACCGCGCCCACGCAGTCCAGGATCGTCGGATGGCAGTCGACCAGGCTGACCAGCGTCTCCACCTGGGCGCCGGCTTGTATATCGGGCCCAGCCATGACGAGAGGCACGGCGACCGATTCCTCGAACATGGTGGACTTGCCCCAGAGGCCACGCTTGCCGAGAGCCTCGCCATGGTCGCTGGTGTAGATGATGCGGGTATCCTCCCCGAGCCCCGCCCGTTCGACCGCCGACAGCACCTTGCCGATATTGTCGTCAAGGAAGCTGCACAGGCCGAGATAACCCGCGACCGCCTTGCGGACGCCCGCTTCGTCGAAGTAGCCGTCGTAGTTGATGCAGGCGCGCATCGCTTTGTAATAGGGATGGGTAGGCCGGTCGGCCTCGCCGTAGAGCTCCGGCCACGGAACCTCCGCCTCCGGGTAGATGTCGTAAAACTCTGGCGGCGCGATCAGCGGGAAGTGCGGGCACACGAAGGAAACGAACAGCACCCAGGGCCGGTCCGCATATTTCGGCGCCTCCTCCTCGAGCCAGCGCACCGCTTCCGCCGCAATCCGGCGGTCATAGCCGATATAGCTGGACTCGCCCCGCCCGATATCGCGGGCGAACCGCCGCGCCGCCTTTCGCTCCGGCATGTCCTCACGGATGAGGCCGCCCAGGTCCCCCACGCCGCCGACGACATGCAGGGGCACGATCTCCTCGTCGAAGCCATTCGGGTCGCTCGTATCGCGGTAGTGCAGCTTGCCCACCGACACGACGCGATGGCCCTGCTCCATCAGCCTGTGACCCCAGCCCGGCACCGCCCCGTCATAGGGGTCTGCATTGTCCCAGTAGCCGCAATCATGGACATAGCGTCCGGCGGCGAAACTGGCGCGCGCCGGCACGCAGATCGGGCAGTTGGTGTATGCGTTTTCGAACAGGACACCCGACAATGCCAGACGGTCGAGATTGGGGGTCCGGACCACCCCGTGGCCGGCCGCTCCCATGAAAGCGGCATTGTGTTCGTCCGACATGACGAATAGGAGATTCTTCGGCTCCATCCCTCTATCCTTCCGCACGGCGCGTATAGTGGCATGGGTCGGCGGAACACAACAACGTGTCCTAGGTAGAATCGACCATCCCCGCATCCATATTGTTGCAGCGGCGATATGGAAGAAGGCAAGGAAGTGCAGGTCTCTTCGGTCGTATCGTGTTGCGATGCGCTGAAAGTGCTTGCGCTTGTTGAAGAAGCGTTCGATGCGGTTTCGGTGTTTGCAGATTTCGGCGTCGTGGCCGATGGGATGCTTTCGCCTGGGGTTGCAGGGGATGAGGGCCCGGGCCCCGATGTCGGCGATGCGGTTGCGGATGGTGTTGGCGTCGTAAGCGGCGTCGGCCAGCACATGGCGGGGCCGAAACCCCTCCATCAACGCCAGGGCTTTGGGCGCGTCGCCGGCCTGTCCGGGCGAGAGGATTGCATGGAGCGGGCGCCCGAGAGTGTCGCAGGCGATGTGGATTTGGTTGTCAGTCTACCTCTGGAACGCCCACGCATACCGCCTCACCATTGCACGCCTCCAACCGAAGTATCAGCCGAAGAACCAGGAATCACATCAGCCCCGACAGGTGAACCCCATATGTCGATTGAACCTAGGCCTTTGCGCGGTGGGCCTGGCTTCTCGGCAAGATCAGCAGGCTGCCGATAAGCTGCATAGCCCTGTCGTCTTCCTTGACCGCCCGTTCGCGCACTGCGAGCAACGCCTTTCCGGCCGCCGTGTCGCCCCAGAACCAGTCCGCCAGGTCCCGCGAGCCGGCGCCTCCCGGCTGCGCCGTGGCGGCCTCGGTATAGAAGGCCATCAGGTCGTCGCAGGCGAGCTTGAGAGAGCGCGACAGCTTGCGCTCGGGGCTGGGATTGTCCGGTTCTGCGCCGTCGGCATAGCGGCAGACGATCCGGGCGGCCTGCTCGACATCGTAGCCGCTGGCGCCGACCGTTGTCCGGCCGCGCCGCTCCTTCGCCAGATCCCACCAGGGCAGCAGCCGCGACACTTCATCTCCGACAAGGCGCTCATGGCTGTCGGCCGCGGCGGCGTCCGGCCGGGGCAGGGGGATCGGGCAGGCCCATCCGTCATAATCCGCCGGAGCCGGCGCCGGGTCCGGAAACTCCTCGAGAACCGGGCCGGCCGGGCGGTCGAGCAGGGCGAGGGCGGCGCGCAGCACCCGGCGCTGGAACTCGGGATTGTCCGGTGCGCCGAGCGGCCGGCCGAGCTCGAACGGCACGGAAAGCGAGCGCGGATTGGCAATTGCCTCGGCATGTTCATGCACCAGTGCGATCGCAACGGTGGCGATGCCCCGCCGCTCGAGATAATGGGCAAGCGCGCACACGGCGCGCGTGCAGTTCGGTCAGACAGGGACCAGCAATGCCGTATCGACGCCTTCGGCGCGCATCCCGGCCGCCACATCATTCGCGAACGGCTCCATCTGCACCGGGTCGCTTGCGCCCATGAAGGCGTAGTGATGCGCTGCCACACTGCCGATCTCGCCCGCGGCCGCCATCTCCTGCAGGCGCTCGACGGGATAGACGGTGTTCAGATCCTGCTGGAAGCCGGTTCGGTCGTAATTGACCGAGATATGGCTCATCAGGATATCGCCGGGATCGGTGTCCACGGGCAGCACCCGGTAATCGGCGGCGCCGGGTCCGAACGGGCGGTCGCCGCGCCGGCCGAGACCGGCGGAAGAAACGACCGCAACCCGCCGCCCGGACAAAGGCGGCCCGGAGACGAATGCGCCGCCCTTGATCTCCGGCAGCGGCAGGCGGGCCAGATGTTTGGCCATGCCCTCCGGCATATCGACGAAACGGGTCATGGACGCTCCTTGCCGAATCTGTGACGATGACGGCGAAAAAAACAGACGACGCTACATAGAGTGAGGCAAGATGCAGGTCAAAGCCATCCGGATCGACAGGCCGGGGCCGCCGTCGGCAATGGCGCTTCGCACCGTGACGGTCGGCGAACCCGGCCCCGGCGAAGCGCTGATCCGCCATACGGCAATCGGACTGAACTATATCGATACCTATCACCGGTCGGGGCTTTACGATCTGCCCATGCCGAGCGGCATCGGCAGCGAGGCGGCCGGCGTCATCGAGGCTGTGGGGGCCGGCGTCGAGCATGTGCAGCCGGGCGACCGGGCGGCCTATGCAGGCGGCTCCCCCGGCTCCTATTCCGAAGCCCGCATCATGCCGGCGGACCGGCTGGTGAAGCTGCCGGACGGCATCGGCGACAAACAGGCGGCGGCCATGATGCTGAAGGGCATGACGGTCGAATATCTGCTGAACCGGACCTTCAAGGTGTCGCCCGGCCAGACCATTCTCTTCCATGCGGCTGCGGGCGGCGTCGGGCTGATCGCCGGACAATGGGCGAAGGCGCTTGGCGCCACCGTTATCGGTACGGCGGGCGGCCCCGAAAAATGCGCGCTTGCGGCAAGATACGGCTACGATCATGTCATCGACTACAAGCAGGGCGGCATCGCGCAGCAGGTGCGCGAACGCACCGGCGGCGCCGGTGTGCCCGTGGTCTATGACAGCGTCGGCAAATCGACCTGGGACGAGTCGATCGATTCCCTGGCGCCGCGCGGCCTGTTGGTTTCCTTCGGCAATGCTTCCGGCCCCGCCGACCCCTTCGCGCCCGGAATACTGGCGGCAAAAGGCTCGCTCTACCTGACCCGGCCTTCCCTGGTGCATTACACGATGACGCAGCAGGAAGTGCAGAAATCCGCCGATGCGCTGTTCGACATGGTGGCCTCCGGCAAGGTCGTTATCGAGGTGAACCAGGCCTACGCGCTCGGCGACGCCGCCAGGGCGCATGAAGACCTCGAAGGGCGCAAGACGACCGGGTCCACGGTCCTGCTGGTGGAGTAGGCGCACGATGTCCGAAGACGGGATTCTCTACGAAATACGCGACGGGCTCGCGCATGTGACGCTCAACCGCCCCGACGCCGCCAATGCCTTTGATCTGGGGCTGGTCAAGGCGTTCCATCGCGTCATGATCGACTGCGACAAGAACAAGGCGGTGCGCGCCGTGCTGCTAACGGGCGCCGGAAAGATGTTCAGCGCCGGCGGCGATCTGAAATTCTTCCTGCAGGCCGGCGACAAGGTTGCTTCCGTGCTGGCGGAGATGACCGGGGGGCTCCACGCCGGCATTGCGGTGATGAACCGCATGGATGCGCCGGTGGTCATCGCCGTCAACGGCATGGCGGCCGGAGGCGGGATGTCGCTCGCGATGACCGGCGATGTTGTGTTCGCCGGCGAGAGCGCCCGGTTCACGATGGCTTACTCGGCTGCCGGCCTGTCGCCGGACGGCAGTTCGACCTGGTTCCTGCCCAGGCTGGCGGGGTTCCGCCGCGCCAAGGAACTGGCGCTGACCAATCGGATGCTGAGCGCGGCAGAGGCGAAGGAAATCGGCATCGTCGATCGGGTGACGCCGGACGACCGGCTGCTGGCGGAGGCGGAGAAGCAGGCCCGCGCCTTTGCCGACGGGCCGACAGGAGCCTATGGCGCCGTCAAGCGGCTGATGATCGAGAGCTTCCAGAACGGGCTCGAAACACAGATGGAGCTTGAATCCCGCGCTATCGCAGCCCGCGCCGCCAGCCCGGACGGACGCGAGGGCGTGCGTTCGTTCGCCGAGAAACGCAAGCCGAATTTCACCGGGGAATAGCCGCCGATGAACACTGCCGAATTGCCAAAGTCCTTCGTCGAGGTGAAGGGCAAGCGGATGGCCTATGCCGAGATGGGGGAAGGCGATCCGGTCGTTTTCCTGCACGGCAATCCGACATCCTCTTATTTGTGGCGTAATATCATGCCGCATGTCGCGGGCCAGGCCCGGTGCCTGGCGCCGGACCTCATCGGTATGGGCGACAGCGACAAACTCGATGATCCGGGCCCCGGCAGCTACCGCTTCGTTGAGCATCGGGAGTATCTCGACGGTTTCCTGGATGCTGTCGGTATCGGCGGCAACGCCGTCTTCGTCATCCACGACTGGGGTTCGGCGCTCGGCTTCGACTGGGGCCACCGGCATCGCGACCGGGTGCGGGGCTTCTGCTACATGGAAGCGCTCGTCCGGCCGGTGACCTGGGAGGAATGGCCGGAGCCGGCGAAGCCCGTGTTCCAGGGCTTCCGTTCGCCGGCGGGCGAAGCAATGGTGCTGGAGAAGAACATCTTTGTCGAAAGGGTGCTGCCGGGGTCGATCTTGCGGAAGCTCACCGAGGAAGAGATGGCGGTTTACCGCCGGCCGTTTGCGAAGCCCGGCGAAGACCGCCGCCCGACACTGACATGGCCGCGCGAGATTCCGGTCTCCGGCGAGCCGGAGGATGTTGTGGAGATCGTCGGCGCCTATTCGGAATGGCTGGCGGCGTCCGATGTCGCCAAGCTGTTCATCGACGCCGAGCCCGGAGCCATCCTGACCGGCCCTCAGCGCGCGTTCTGCCTTGGCTGGCCGAATCAGACCGTCGTGCGGGTGAAGGGAAGTCACTTCATTCAGGAAGACTCCCCCGGCGAAATCGGCCGCGCTCTTTCGGACTGGCTGCCCAGTCTGCCGCGCTGATTTGCCTCAACACTGTGAACCACTCCTAACTTGCGCGCCTGCAGGGCCTCTCCATGATTTGCGAATAAATGTCAGTCGCTGACTAATATCGGGGAATATGCAGGCCTCTGACGCGGGTTGCCTGCCGGGTTTGGTGTAATTGGGCGGCTTCGTGCGCACTGGAGTGGACACTCTGGAACTGTTCACTATGGACCAAACGGACGGAATTGCGGATGTCAGATGCAGATGAGGGCTCAGGGCCTTTACCGGCGAAACGGTCAGTCGCTCGGCGTCGCTGGAGCGAGGCGGAGAAGCGCCGGATTGTAGCGGAGAGCCATCAATCGGGGGTTTCAGTCTCGGCGGTCGCCCGGCGCCACAATGTGAATCCGAAACTGATTTTCAACTGGCGGCGGCAGTTTCGCGAGCGCGGCAGTTTCCTGCCGGTGGTTGTTGAGCCGGACGCGATGCCGGCATCACCCGATGCGGGTTGCAGCGCCGTGCCGGCGAACGGGCAGATTGTGATCGTGCTTATGGACGGGTCTCGGGTGATCGTCGACAGTGAGGTGGACGGGGTGGCGCTGGAGCGGGTCCTTTCGGTTCTGGCGCAGCGATGATCCCGGTTCCGAGCGGCGCCCGCGTGTGGCTTGCGAGCGGCGCGACGGACATGCGCCGCGGCATGAATATGCTTGCGCTTCAGGTCCGGGAAGATCTTGGCCGCGACCCCCATGCGGGCGATCTCTTCGTGTTCAGGGGCCGCCGCGGCGATCTGGTCAAGATTCTCTGGCATGACGGGGTCGGGATCTCGCTCTATGCCAAGCGCCTTGAGCGGGGCCGGTTCCAATGGCCGGCGATGTCCGGGAGCGCCGTATCGATCGGCGCGGCGCAGCTTGGATATCTGCTCGACGGGATTGATTGGCGGAACCCGGTTCACAGGCTGCGGGCGCCGCGGACGGGCCGCCGCCGGCAAAGCGGCTCACGAGACGGGATTGCCGCAACGGCGGCTCGAATATGACGGCAAAGCGAAGCGTTCGGCGAGTTCGAGTTTGCGGACCTTGCCGGTTGCGGTGACCGGCAGGGTTGCGCGCTCCACGATGTCGATACGCTGCGGCGTCTTGTAGGCGGCAAGCTCGGCCCGGCAGGCCTGTATGAGCGACCCGGCGTCGAGAGCCGCGCCAGGTTCGGCGACGACAGCCGCCGCCGGGACTTCCCCCTTCACCGGGTCCGGCATACCGACGACATAGGCTTCCGCAACGCCCGGCTGGTCCTGCAGGAAAACCTCGATCTCGCGCGGGGCGATATTGATGCCGCCCGATTTCAGCATTTCCTTGAGGCGCCCCTGAAACAGCAGGCGGCCGCATCTGTCCCGCGCGGCGAGATCGCCGGTCTTCATCCAGCCGTCTGCGCTGAAAATCTCGGCGTCGCGCTCCAGGTCGTTGAAATATCCCGGCATGTTGCGTCCGCGCAGCCAGATCTCGCCCCGATCGCCGTCGAGGCCGCTCTGCGGATCGACAAGCCGGACTTCCTGGCCCGGCAGCGGCAGCCCGCATGTCGTGTGCCGAACCTCGGCCGGGTCGTCATAGTCGCAAACGGTGGAGTTTCCATAGGCTTCCGTCAGGCCGTAAACCTGCAGGATGCGGCCGACGCCGAGGCGTTCGATCAAGGCCATCTCGCTCGGGCTGCCGATGGAAAGCCCGGTCCGCAACGAGGAAAGACGGCGCTGCGGCCGGTCCGGATGCTCCCACATCGCAAGGGCCATGTTCGGCAGGCCGTAGAAGACGGAGCAGCGCTCCCGTTCGATGAGCGCCATCGCTTCGCCGGGCTCGAACGCATGTTGCAGCACGATGGCTGCGCCATGCGTGAGCGCGGCGCCGACGGCGTTGGCGGCGGCGAAACTCCAGAAGAGATTGATCGCAAGCCATACCCGATCCTCCGGACCGAGGCGCATCCGCCCCCCGATCGCGCGCATGTTCTCGACGAGGCCGCGATGGGTGAGTTGTGCGCCCTTGGGTGCGGCGGTCGTGCCGGAAGTGAAGAGGATCAGCGCCACGTCGTCCGGTTGCGGGCCGGGGCAGGCAATGGGCGCGCCGCGAAGCCGCGGGAACGGAACGGCCTCGGGCGGCGCCTCGCCCAGAATGACGACCGTGTCGATCGTCCGGAACGCCTCGACTTCGCGGAGCAGGGCGAGATAGTCCCGGCCCAGATAGCGGTCTGCGGCGACCAGCAGCTTGAGGTCGGCCTTGGCGAGCACCTGACGCAGCTCGCGGGCGCGAAACCAGGTGTTGACCGCAACAACGCGCGCGCCCAGGGAAAGCGCGGCGAACATCGTGGCAAGCCACTCGGTGCAATTGCCCATCAGCACACCGATATTGTCGTTCCGTCCGATACCGTGCGCGGCGAGGCCGGCGGCGATCCGGGCGGTTTCGTCGCGGAACGCCGCATAGCTCCAGCGCTCATCGCCGCAGATCACGAAGTCGCGGTCGGGCGCGCTGTCCGCAAGCCTGTGCAGCAGGCCGGGAAAGGTGCAGGCGGCCGGGATCGTCCCGGTTGTCATCGCCCGCGCGCCGCCTCGACGACCGGCACCGCCCGGCCGTTATAGACATCCGGCTTGCGCAGCCGGACGCGGCACCAGGCGACTTTCGGGTCCGCCAGACACACTTCGAGCAGCTCGTCCGCCAGGGTTTCCAGCAGGTCGGTATGCGGGCGGTTGGGCCAGTTTTCCGTCACATAGGCATAGATGCGGTCATAGTCGATGCAGTCGTCGATGCTGCGCGCCGCAGCCCATTCGGGCCGCGTCATCTCCACATCGACAAGCAATCTCTGGCGCTTGCCGGGATGGCGCTCCCAGTCGGCAACACCGATCCTGGCCTCGACCGCAATGCCTTCAAGCGCCACGCGCTGCCATGTCCCGGTCATTCGTCGATCATCGCCGCCTCGACGTCCTCATAATCCTGGAAGCGGAATCCGGCATCAACATACAGCGTCTCTCCGGTAATGCTTTCCGTCTCGACCAGATAACGCACGGCGCGAAACACGTCTTCCAGGACGATCTCGCGCGCAAGCAAGGTCGAGCGGACGACCGCGCTGTATTCGTCGGCGCTCTGGCCGCCGCTTGGCAGCACAACGCCCGGCGCAACGGCATTGACGCGCATGGCGGGCGCGAGCGCCTGGGCGAGCATCGTGGTGGCGTTCTGCAGGGCCGTTTTCGCAAGCGTATAGGAGAGGAACGACGCGCTTGGCCGCCAGACCTTGAAATCGAGAAAGTTGACGGCGGCAGCCGGGCGTCCGCGGGCGGCGACGGAGCGGATGAGATTGACCGGCGCCGCCAGATTGACGGCGATATTTCGCGTCCAGATAGCGGGTTCCAGGGTTTCTATGTCGTCATACTCGAAGGTGGAGGCGCAGTTGATGAGCACATCGACCGGGCCGAGCGCCGCCTCGCAGGCACCGATCAGGCCTTCGGCGGCATCCCATTCGGAGAGGTCGGCCGGGAGCAGGGCCGACCGCTCGATACGGGCGCGCAGCGTCTCGGCTTCCCGAAGCGAGCCATTGTAGTGGATGCCGACCGAGCAGCCCGCCCGGCCGAAACCGAGCGCCAGATAGCGGCCGATTCGCCGCGCCGCGCCGGTGACCAGAACGACCGTCATGATGCGAGATAGGTTTCCAGATTATCGACGGCGCCGGCCTTCAGCGCCGCGCGAAATGCCTCATTGGCGCAGGCGTTTGCAGCGAATTCCTGCCGCGCGGCTGCGGCGATCTGCGGCGTGAGCTCCAGCTTTCCGGCGTCGATGGCCGCGACAATCGCAGCATATCCGCGCGCCGCGCGGTCGGCCGTGTCCGGCGATTGCGTGATGGAGCCGTCCCGCTTGATATAGTCGTATCCGATCCGCCCAAGGCCCCGAAAGTCCGGGCAGCGGCTCAACACCTCAAGATTGAAGATGACATCGCTGCAGAAGTCGAACGCATGCCAGCCGCCGCCGGCCAGATCGCGGCGGACCAGTGCGTTCATCGGCAGGCGGGGCCCGAGAATGGCGTCCGCGCTCAAGCGAAAGTCCCCGGCAGCGGGCGGAAACGCCGTCTTGACCAGCCGCCCGTTGATCCAGAGCGCCGTATTGTCCACCGCAGCGCCATACTGCTCGGCATAGGGAAGCATAAAGGCAAGCCGGTCCGGCCTCATGGCGTCGTCGGCGTCGAGATTGGCGATGCAGCGCCCGCGCGCCGCCGCCAGCGCCGCATTGCGCGCCGGTCCGTCGCCGCTGCCGGTGCGGCCTGTCGAAACCTGTCTCAGCCGGGGGTCCGTGCAGCCAAGCATGGCCGCGTAGTCCTCGCCGTCATCCGAGGCGAGGATCACCTCGATGTCGCGGCATGTCTGGGCGAGCGCGCTCCGCACCGCCCTGCGGATGGTCCCTGCGGCCTTGAAACACGGGATCAGAACACTGATTGCCGGTGCTAGACTGGGCGCCAAGAAGCCGTCCTCCATCGGAACGCGGCACAGTAGCAGCATCGGGGAACACACGCATGAACGGCCTGCCGTCCTACGACGTCTTCGCAATTCGCTACGCCGAGCAGAAGCAGCGGCCGGAAGGCGCGACCTTCCTGGGCGGCGACCCGGCGAAAATGATCTCCGGCCTCGACTTCTTCACCTATGTCATCGCCGGCGCCGGGCGGACCTGGATCGTCGATACCGGCTTCAATCCCGATGTCTCGGGCGATGGCGGGCGCATGTTCCTGCATGACCCGGTTGCGGTTCTGGACCGGCTCGGCATAGACGCGAAGACGGCGCCCGACCTGCTGCTGACCCATGCGCATTTCGACCATGTCGGCAATCTCGCCGACTATCCGTCCGCATCCTTCCGTATGCACGCGGAGGAGATGGCGTCGATAACCGGGCCGGACATGACGCATCGCGCATTCCGCACCGCCTACCATCTGCGCGATACCCAGGCCCTGGTGCAGCTTGTCTATGAGGACCGTTTGCGCTTCGACACCGGGCCTGCCGCCGAGATTGCCCCGGGGCTCGAATCCCATCTCATCGGCGGCCATGCCCGCGGCCAGACGGTGTTGCGGGTCCACACCAGGCGGGGATGGATTCTGCTTGCCTCCGATGCCGTCCATCTGTTCGAGGAAGTCACGGCGGAACGGCCGTTCGCAATCTTCTACGATCTGGCGAAGATGGTCGAAGGCTACCGCCGCTGCTTCGCGCTTGCCGGCTCGCTCGACCGGCTGGTGCCCGGCCATGACCCGCTCGTGACAGCCCGCTATCCGGCGCCGAGTGCGGACCTCGAAGGCATGGTGCTCGACCTCGGCGCAGAACCCTCCGCCTGACCCGGCTACGGCGCTTGCGCCGCCGGGATTGGCGGGTATAGTCGCGCGTCCTTTCGGAGGGGCCTTCCCATGCTGATCTCACCGGCCTATGCACAGGCGGGCGGAGGCGGCGGCGACATGCTGACCGGCTTGCTGCCGATCATCCTGATCTTCGTCGTCTTCTATTTCCTGCTGATCCGCCCGCAGCAGAAGAAAGCCAAGGCGCACCGCGAACTGGTTGCGGCGCTCAAGCGCGGCGACAAGGTGGTGACTGCAGGCGGAATCATGGGCGTGGTCGCGCGGGTGAGCAATGAGCACGAAGTGCTGGTGGAGATCGCGGAAGGCGTGCGGGTGCGCATGGTCCGCTCGCAGATCACCGATGTGCTGAGCAAGCCCGCCCCGGCCCAGGCGGCTGCGCCCGCCGGCGAAAACAAGGGCGGCGGCGGCCTCGGCGGCCTGTTTGGCCGTTTCAAGGGCAATTGACGGGTAATGCTGTATTTTGCCAGGTGGAAGATCGTCGTCATCCTGGCGATTTGTCTGCTCGGTCTGATCTACGCCTCGCCGAATTTCTGGCGCTCCGGCGGCGACGTCTCCGACCTGCCGAGCTGGATTCCGCACAAGACGGTTAATCTCGGCCTGGATCTCCAGGGCGGCGCGCATTTGTTGATCGAGGTGCAGACCGCTGCTGTGCTTCAGGAGCGTCTGGAGGCGGTCGAAGACAGCGTGCGCCGCAGCCTGCGCGATGCGCGCATCGGTTATCGCGGCCTTGGCGTGCGCGGCAGCGCGGTCGTCTTCAGTTTGCGAGAGGCCGGCGACGCCGCCAATGCCCGGCGGCTGATCGCCGAGCGGGACAGCCTCGTGCAGATCGAAATCGACGAGGGCGGGGCAGGGCGGCTGGAATATCCGCCCGAAGTGGTTGTCGATGTGGCGAGCGCGGCTGTGGAGCAGACGCTGGAAATCCTGCGGATCCGCCTGAACGAACTCGGCCTGCGGGAGCCGACGATCCAGCGCCATGGCGCGGACCGCATCATCGTGCAGCTTCCGGGCGTGGACGACCCGGACACGATCAAGGAATTGTTGACCCAGACGGCGAAGCTGACTTTCCACCTGCTGGACCAGCGCACGGCCGATCCGGCCGACGCAGCACCTCCGGGCGCGCGGTGGCAGCGCGGGACCGACTCGCTCGGAGAGCAGCGCGACTATCTTGTCGAGAAACGGGTCCGGGTTTCCGGCGAGCGCCTGGTCGATGCGCAGCAAACCTTCCAGGACGGGCAGCCGGTGGTCAGCTTCCGCTTCGACTCGGTCGGCGCCCGTCAATTCGGACGCACCACAGGCGAACATGTGGGCAGGCCGCTGGCCGTGGTTCTGGACAATGAGGTCATCAGCGCGCCGGTGATCCGCGAGCCCATTCTCGGCGGCTCGGGCATCATCTCCGGCTCGTTCTCGCTGGCGGAAGCGCAGAATCTGGCGCTTCTGCTGCGCGCCGGCGC
Organism: Alphaproteobacteria bacterium; assembly: GCA_965200785.1. Taxonomy (GTDB): domain Bacteria; phylum Pseudomonadota; class Alphaproteobacteria; order Bin95; family Bin95; genus Bin95. The sequence continues at coordinate 2,059,535 of CBDAVA010000003.1, forward strand.
CTTGCCGGCGCCGCTGATCTATCTTGAAGAACGCACGGTCGGCCCCGGTCTCGGGCAGGACTCCATCGACGCCGGCAAGGCGGCGAGCATTATCGGGATGGTCGCGGTGCTCGTCTTCATGGTCGTGATCTACGGCCTGTTCGGCCTCATGGCGAATGTGGCGCTGGTGTTCAACATGGCGCTCATCTTCGGCGCATTGTCGTTGCTGCAGGCCACGCTGACGCTTCCCGGCATCGCCGGCATCGTGCTGACCATCGGCATGGCGGTGGACGCCAATGTGCTGATCTTCGAGCGCATCCGGGAGGAAGCGCGCGTCGGGCGGGGCGTGATCGGGGCCATCGACGCCGGTTATGACCGGGCGCTCAAGACCATTATCGACGCGAATCTCACAACCCTGATCGCCGCGGCCTTGCTGTTCTGGTTCGGCTCCGGGCCTGTCAAGGGTTTCGCGGTCACCCTGGCCATCGGCATCGTGACCTCCATGTTCACGGCGATCTGGGTCACCCGCCTGATGGTCGTTGTCTGGGTCCGCCGCCGGCGCCCGCAAGCATTGCCGATCTGAGGACGGGCGGAGAGATGCGAACGCTGCGGTTGATTCCACCCGAGACCAATATCCGCTTCATCGGGCTGCGCAGACACGCCTATGTCGTGTCGCTGCTGCTGCTGTTGGCTTCGGCGGTTTCGCTCGCCGTGCAGAGCCTCAATTTCGGGATCGACTTTGTCGGCGGCACGCTGATGGAAGTGCGCACCGAGGGGCCGGCAGACATCGCGGCGATGCGGACGGCGCTCTCGGCGCTCGACCGGGGCGAGGTCGGCCTTCAGGAGTTCGGCCGGCCAACCGATGTGCTGATACGCATCCAGCAGCAGCCCGGCGGTGATGCGGCGCAGCAGGCCACCGTCGCCGCGGTCAAGGAAGCGCTGGGCGACGCTGTCGTGGAATATCGGCGCGTCGAGGTCGTCGGGCCCAAGGTCGGCGGCGAGTTGATCGAAGCCGGCGCGATTTCGGTTGCGCTCGCGCTGCTGGCGATCATGGCCTATATCTGGTTCCGGTTCGAATGGCAGTTCGGTGTGGGCGCAGTATTGGCGCTGGCGCATGACGTCATCACCACCGTCGGCATCTTCTCGATCCTGCAACTGGAGTTCAACCTCTCCACCGTGGCGGCGGTGTTGACCATTGCAGGCTATTCGATCAACGACACGGTGGTCGTCTTCGACCGGGTTCGGGAGAATCTGCGCCGCTACAAGACCCTGCCGATGATCGATCTGCTGAACAAGTCGGTTAACGAAACGCTGTCGCGCACGGTGATGACCTCGGTCACCACGCTGCTGGCGCTGTTCGCGCTGTTTTTCTTGGGCGGCGAGGTTATCCGGGATTTCGCCTTCGCCATGATCTGGGGCGTCGTCATCGGCACCTATTCCTCGATCTGGATCGCTTCGGCGACGCTGTTGTGGATGGGTGTGCGTCCGAACCAAAGCGACCAGCTGCCCGACGACGCCGAAGTCGCGCGCTCGCTGGGCAACTGATGCCCGATATCAGCCCGGTCGTTCCACAAGGCCGGCAGGTTGTGGAGCGTTACGGCAGCGGTCGCTTTCACATATCGGGCGTCGTCTGGCACGGCTCCGTGCTGTTGCGTCCTCATGCTGTCTCTTCCTGGCCCGTCAGCGGCTTTCAGGAGATCACGCTGAACAGCCTCGCCCCGCTGACGGCGGAGGAAGACGGCCCGGAAATCCTGCTGATCGGCTGCGGCAAACGGGCGGAGTTTCTGCCGCGGGTGCTGCGCGAGGCGATACGGGCGGCGGGCATGGTTGCCGACGCCATGGACACCGGAGCCGCCTGCCGCACCTACAATGTGCTCATGGCGGAAGACCGGCGGGTCGCCGCCGCGCTCATCGCCGTGGCATAACCCACCGAGGCCCTGCTCCGGCGGCGGCAGGCGTTCACAAACCCTGCCGCACCTTGGGGAAGACATCCTCCGCAAGCCGCTGCAAGGTTTCCAGCGTCAGGCTCTGCGCCATGCCGGACCACTGGACGCTCATCACGATATGGTTGACGCCGGTGGCGCGGGCGAGCGCGATCATCTGCTCCGCGACCTCGTCCGGCGATCCGATGAGGAAGCGGTCGCGGGCGAGGTCGTCAAAGGCGGCCGTCAAGTCTGCATCGCCCGCCGGCATCGCCTTGCCCTGGCCCCAGGCTGCATAGACGGCGTATTTGCCTGCGAGCTGCGGGCCGCAGAGCCGGATCGCGTCTTCCCGGCTGTCAGCGACAAAGACCTCGCGGCGGATGGGCAGTTCCTCCGGCATCGGCTTGTCGAGTTCGTCGAGGGCGCGGCGATAGACGTCCAACTGCTCAAGGATCGTCGAAATCCGGTTATGGGGGTTGATATACCAGCAGGTTCCCAGCCGCGCAGCGCGCCGGATCGCTGAATTGGCATTGGCGCCGACCCAGATCGGCGGATGCGGCTTTTGCACCGGCTTGGTCGGGCAGGATGCCTCGCGCAGCGCAAAATGCGACCCTTCCATCGAGACGGTGTCTTCTGTCCAGAGCCGCTTGATCGCTTCCAGATTTTCCTCGAAACGGCGTATCCGGTCCGCCCGAACCGTGCCGAACCCGTCAAATTCCACATCGCGGTAACCGAGCCCGACGCCTGCAATCATGCGCCCGCCGGACATGACATCCATCGTCGCCAACTGCTCGGCCAGGTCGAGCGGCTTGTGCAGCGGCAACAGGATGATGCCGGCATTGAGGCGCAGATTGGGCGCCTCCGCCATCATCCGGGTGAGATAGGGCAATTGCTGGAAGTCCTGGTAGGGATGGGCGCTGTAATGCGAGCCCTTGGTGAGCGAGGCGAAGCCCAGCCGGTCCGCCGCGCGCACCTGCTCGGCCAGCTCCCGAAAGCGGTGCTGCATATCGTCGCCGAGCGGATATTGTCCCCGTGTCATCAGGCCGAATTGCATGGCTTACAGTCCTTGCTTCACGCGCGGCACGACTTCCTCCGCCATCACATGCATCTGTTCGACAACCAGCGCATGCGGCATGCCCGGCCATTGAATGGGGCAGGACAACTGATTGGCGCCGGTGGCCCGCATCATCCCGACAATCTGCTCCGCCACCTCGTCGGCGGACCCGAAGAGGAAACGGTCGCGGGCAAGCTCGTCAAACTCCTGGCCGAGATCATTGTCGCCTGCCGGCATGGCCTTGTCCTGGCCCCAGGCGTGATACGCCTTGTATTTGGTTTCGAGATAGGGCCGGGCGAGGCGGATCGCTTCGTCGCGGGTCCGCGCCACGAACATTTCCCGCGACAGCGGCACTCTGTCGGGCCAGGGCTTGCCGGCTTCGTCCAGAGCGCGCTTGTAAACCTCGATCTGGCGCAGAACGGTGTCGATGCGGTTATGGGGGTTGATCATCCAGCTATCGCCGATTTGCGCTGCGCGGCGGATCGCCGGGTCGGCATTGGCGCCGATCCAGATGGGCGGCGGGCGGCGCGGCTTGAGCGAGCATACGGCGCCGTCGAGCTCGAAATGCGACCCCTTCATCGTCACCGCATCTTCCGACCATAACCGCCTGATTGCCTGGATATTCTCCACCAGCCGCGGCACACGCTCCGCCTGGCTGGTGCCGAACGCCTTGAACTCGACATCGCGGTAGCCGATCCCGACGCCAAGAATGAACCGCCCGCCTGTGAACAGGTCCAGCGCCGCAGCCTGTTCGGCAATCTCCAGCGGCTTGTGCAGCGGCAGCAGCACGATCGAGGTGATGAAATCGAGACCGGGCGCCTCGGCCGCCGCCCGGGCGAGGAAGGGGAGTTGCTGTATCTCCTGCCAGGGCGAGGAGCTGTAATGGCAGGACTTTGCAATGCCGCTGAAGCCAAGCTGTTTCGCCAGGCGAACCTGCGCCATCAACTCCTCGAAGCGGGCATTCATGTCGTCGCCGGGCGGAAACTGGCCCCGGATGGCCAGAACGAACTGCATGAAAAGGTCATCCCTCGAGTTGCGCTCGCCGCATTATGCACGATTCGCGCGGGAGGCCTCGCCGCCTATGGATGACGGGCAGCCGACCGGCGTTCGCGCCAGATCGCAAACAGCCCGCTGACGACGACGATGGATGCGCCGGCAATGGTCCAGCTATCGGGAAAGGCGCCGAAACCGGCCCAGCCCCAGATCGTTGCCCAGACCAGAAGGGTGTAGCTTAGCGGCTGCAGAAGCGAGGCTGGCGCCTCCCGCGCCGCGAGAATGATCAGGCCGTGCGTGCCGACCCCCAGCAGGCCGATAATGCCCATCAGCGCCCAGCCGTGAAGGTCCGGCGGACGCCAGGCAAACGGCGCGGCGGCGCTCCAGACTGCAAAGCCGACAATCGCCGTATAAAGCAGTGTCGTCTCCGGCGGGTCCTCACGCAGCCGGCGAAGCAGAATCTGGTAGAACGCCCATGCGATGGCCGCGACCAGCGGCAGCACCGTCAACGGGTCGAAGACGCCGATGCCGGGCCGGATGACGATCAGCGCCCCGGCGAATCCGAGCGCGACCGCCGCCCAACGCCGCGGGCCGACGCGCTCTCCCAAAATCGGCACGGCGAGCGCCATGGCGATCAGCGGCGATACGGCGGCGACGGCATGAACATCGGCCAATGGCAGTTTCGAGAGCACATAAACAAACAGCCACATCTCGAGCGCCAGCAGGAAGGACCGGAATATCTGCAAGCGCCGCCTTCCGGTGTGCAGCGCCGCACGGACGCCGCCGCGCCGGGCCGCGAGTGCAAGCGCGAAGGCGAGGAAGATGGCGAAACGCAGGAAGAGCACCTGCGACACCGGGTAAGTTTGCGTCGCGAATTTGCCGACTGCGTCAAGAGTGGCGAGCATCGCCATGCCCGCGATCATGAGAAGGATCCCGCGCCCGGGCCGGTCCGGCCTCATGGATGCGGGCACAGCGCCGGACGACGGCAGGAGGCGGTTACGGGGCGGTTTCACACGGTCCGGTATCGTCCCGGTTCGCCGCGTTGGCAAGCGCTATCGCCCTTTCGGGCAGTGGTGCTGTATTGCGTCCCGGATGGAACTTGCGCCGTTATTGTTCTCTGGGCCGGAGCGCAGCGAGACTCTGTCTTCCGGCTGGGCTGCAACCGCGTCGCTGCCATAGAGCAAGGACATTGCCTGCCATTGTTGCAGCTTGACGCACTGCCGAGCTTTTTGCATGTTTGACGGGATGCGCCCCCGTGTAATTGGGCGTATGTAGTACGCCCCCTGAATCGAAAGGAAGATGATGTTGGCAGGATGCCTTAACGCGCGCGCCGCTCGCACAGGCGCGTTTGTTGCCGTTGCGCTCATGATGTTTGGCGCAGCGGACGTTCGAGCAGAAGTAACGGACGAACAATGCGCAGACGCCTGGGCGGAAAGCGAAGCGAGCGCCACCTGCACGGATACAACTGCCGTGGCGGACCTCGGAGACGAGTGCTCAATCGAAACCACTTGCGACAAGGAAGGCTATCCGACGCCTGCCTCCATCATACGGCCGCTAGAGGATATCTCCGAGTTGCGGGCCTGTCTCGCCACGCTGACAGTGGGCCCGTGCGACGGTCTTCCGCCGGAAGATCCCCCGGAGCCGACACCGCAAGAGCAGTGCGAAGAGGCGTTTGCATCGAGCCCCGCGTCCAACATCTGCGAGGTTCTGGACATCGCGCCGCAAAGCGCGGGCTATTGCAAGGTCGATGTCAGCTGCACGGAGGAAAATGGCCGGACAGGCCGCGCGATTATCATTCGGTCGCTGGAGGAGGTTGCCGAGTTGCGCTATTGCGGTCCGGGCATGTTGTCTCCGGGTCTGTGTCCGGGAGAAGAACCGTCCATGACGGACTAGTGTCAGGACGCCTGGGACGAAAGCGAGGCCAGCGCCACCTGCACGGATACGACCGTCGCGGCGGTATTCGGCGACACGGAATGCAGCATCGAAACCACCTGCGACAAGGAAGGGTTCCCAACATCCGCGTCCATCATACGGCCGCTGGAGGATATCTCCGAGTTGCGGGCCTGTCTCGCCACGCTGACAGTGGGCCCGTGCCCGCCACTCCCGTAATGGGCGCAGTGCGAGTTGGCTTGGGAATTGGTCAGCTTTAGCGGCAGAGGGTAGACCCAGACCCTCCGCCGCATTTCGGCCCGGATGAAGCAAGTCCGTTCCGGGCGAGGCAAAGAACCCTCTCCCCCGTTGGGGGAGGGGGTTTCTGCATGATTCAGGGCAGTCGGCAACGAACGCCAAGGGTCGGTCGTGTCCCAGTTTGACCCCCACTTGTCGCCCCGAACTCCCCGGCACCGCCCCGGCCCTCCCTATTGTCGCCTCCGATCCTTCCGCAGGACCGAAACGGCGGAGGATGGACCCCGGCTCTCCGCTCTGCTCCGGCCGGGGTGACGACAAGGGAGGCGATACAAGCGCTGCGGCACGGATGAACGGGAGTGACAGGTGAACGCCGTAACGAGCCCAAATGTTAACTGAGGCACTACCGGCCATCGCTGCAATTTGACGCGCTGCCAAGCTTCCTGCATGCTTGACAGAGTAGGCCCCGTGTAAATGGGCGTATGCACTACGCCTCCGGCAAATCGAAAGGACGATGATGTTGGCAGAACGTCTTACCGCGCGCAGCCTCGGCACCGGCGCATTTATTGCCGTCGCGCTCTTGGTCTTTGGCGCAGCGGACCTTCGAGCAGAGATAACGGACGAACAATGCGCAGACGCCTGGGCGGAAAGCGAAGCGAGCGCCACCTGCACGGATACAACCGCCGTGGTGGACGTCGGAGACGAGTGCTCAATCGAAACCACTTGCGACAAGGAAGGGTTCCCGACACCCGCCTCCATCATACGGCCGCTGGAGGACATCTCCGAGTTGCGGGCCTGTCTCGCCACGCTGACAGTGGGCCCGTGCGACGGTCTTCCGCCGGAAGATCCCCCGGAGCCGACACCGCAAGAGCAGTGCGAAGAGGCCTGGGCGGAAAGCGAAGCGAGCGCCACCTGCACGGATACAACCGCCGAGGTGGCCTTCGGAAACGAATGCTCGATCGAAACCACCTGTGACAAGGAAGGCTATCCAACGCCCGCCTCCATCACACGGCCGCTGGAGGATATCTCCGAGTTGCGGAACTGCCTCGCCACGCTGACGGTGGGCCCGTGCGACGAGCCTCCGCCGGAAGACCCCCCGGAGCTGACACCGCAAGAGCAGTGCGAAGAGGCCTTCGCGTCGAGCCCTGCAGCCAGCGTCTGCGAGGTGCGGGAAATATCACCGCAATTTGGGGGCTCCTACTGCAAGGTCGATGTCGATTGCACGCATACGGACGGACAGGTGAATCGCGTGCTTATTTTGCGGTCGCTGCAGGATGTCGCCCTGCTGCGCTATTGCGGCATGGGAACGCTGAGTCCGGGCGAGTGTCAGGTAGTATCCAAGCAGGAGCAGTGTCAGGACGCCTGGGAGGAGAGCGAGGCGAGCGCCACCTGCACGGATACGACCGTCACGGCGGAGTACGGGGATACTGAATGCGGCATCGAAACCACCTGCGACAAGGAAGGGTTCCCGACCCCCGCGTCCATCATACGGCCGCTGGAGGATATCTCCGAGTTGCGGGCCTGTCTCGCCACGCTGACGGTGGGCCCGTGCCCGCCACTCCCGTAATGGGCGCAGTGCGAGTTGGCTTGGGAATTGGCCAGCTTTAGCGGCAGAGGGTAGGCCCGGACCCTCCGCCGCATTTCGGCCCGGATGAAGCAAGTCCGTTCCGGGCGAGGCAGAGAACCCTCTCCCCCGTTTGGGGGAGGGGGTTTCCGCATGATTCAGGGCAGTCGGCAATGAACGCCAAGGGTCGGTCGTGTCTCAGTTTGACCCCCACTTGTCGCCCCGGACGCCCCTACTGTCGCCCCGGCCTTGAGCCGGGGCCCAGCCTCCGATCCTTCCGCAGGGCCGAAACGGCGGAGGATGGACCCTGGCTCTCCGCTGCGCTCCGGCCGGGGTGACGACAAGGGAGGCGATAGAAGCGGCGCGGCACGGAGGTGCGTTGCGAAAAACCCGCCAGTACAGGCCTTCGTGCAAACTGCGACACCGCCCGCGGCCCGGACGGCTTGTGTCAACGGCAGGCGGCCGGCACACTCCGGCGCCCGTAATTTCCCGGACAAGGCATGACTCCCGAACAACTGCACAAGCTGGAATCCATCGAGCGCGTCCGCGAGGGCTATGCCGAACTCGGCTATATCTGTTCCCGCCAGATAGCGACGGCGATCTATGTGGCCGGCCATCTCGGCAAGCCGGTTCTTGTGGAAGGCCCGGCCGGGGTGGGCAAGACCGAGCTTGCCAACACGACGGCCGCCTATCTCGATCTGCCCCTGATCCGGCTGCAGTGCTATGAAGGACTGGACGAGGCCAAGGCGCTCTATGAATGGCGCTATGCCAAGCAACTCCTCTACACCCAGATCCTGCGGGACAAGCTGGGCGAGGTGTTGGGGGAGGCTCAGGGGCTGAAGGAGTCCATGGACCGCCTGCACGCCCATGCGGATGTCTTCTTCTCGGAGCGTTTCCTGGCGCCGCGGCCCTTGCTGAAGGCGCTGCGGGAGCCGGGCGGCGCCGTTCTGCTGATTGACGAGGTGGACAAGTCGGACCACGAGTTCGAGGCCTTTCTGCTCGAGATCCTGTCCGAGTTCCAGGTCTCGATCCCGGAGCTCGGCACGATCAAGGCGGCGCGCCGCCCGGTCGTCTTCCTGACCTCCAACAACACCCGCGAAATGAGCGACGCCCTCAAGCGGCGCTGCCTGCATCTCTATGTGCCGTTCCCCGATGCGCGCCTGGAGCGGGAGATCATTCAGGCCCGTATCCCGGAAATCCCGCGCAATCTGAAATACCAGTTGGTCGCTTTCGTGCAGCAGGTCCGCGAGCTCGACCTGAAGAAACACCCTTCGGTGAGCGAGACGATTGACTGGGCGCGCGTGCTGCTGCTGCTCCACGCCGACCAGCTCGACCCCGATATGGTGCGCGAAACATTGAATGTTTTCCTCAAGTTCGAGGAAGACATTCAATCGGTCGATGCCGAGCTCTATGCCATCACGCGCCAGGCGAGAAAGGCTGACGGCGTCGGGGCCTGATGGAACGGACCTTCACGAATTTCCTGTCGGCGCTGCGCGGCGCCGACATCCGGGTCTCGGTCGCCGAAACGCTGGATGCGATGGAGACCGCACGGCTGATGGGCTGGTCCGACCGGCAAAGCCTGCATGACGCACTTGCCATGGCGCTTGCCAAAACGCCCGAGGAAAAGACCGGATTTACCCGTATCTTCGACGAATTCTTCGCCTTCGAGAGCTTCCGCAACCGACGGAACGAAGAAGCGGAGGCGGCGGATGAAAACGCGCAGGCCGACGGCGGCGGCCTTGCGGCGATGCTGGAAGCCGGAGACCGGGCAGCGCTGGCGCTCGCCATGCAGGAAGCCGCCGTTGAAGTCGGCGTCGAGAACATTCGTTTCTTCACCCAGCGCGGCCTCTATGTCCAGCGCGTGCTCCAGCAGATGGGCATTGAAGGGGTCGATGCCCAGATCCAGGCCATGGGCGGGCAGGGCGGCGGCGGCAGCGCCGGCCAGGCGATGCAGGAGAGCCGCATGTGGCTTTTCGAGCAGGTGCGGGACTATGTGGAACAGCAGCTTTCGCTCCAGGGCGCGGCGGTATCGCAGGAGTTGCGGGAAGACCGGCTGCGCCGCTCCCGGCTCGGCAATCTCGACCGGCGCGACCAGGAGCAGATGCGCCGTATCGTGGAGAAGATCTGCCGCCGCCTCGTCGCCCTGCATTCCCGGCGGCGCAAGATGAAGAATCGCGGCCAACTCGATATCCGCCGCACCATGCGCCGCAATTACGGCAATGACGGCGTGCTGTTCGAGCTGGAGTGGAAGAAGCGCAAGCTCGACCGGCCCCGCGTGATGGCGATCTGCGATGTCAGCGGCTCCGTGGCCAGCGTCGCCCGTTTCCTGCTGCAGTTCCTCTACGAACTGCACGAGCTTCTGCATGATATACGCAGCTTCGCCTTTTCGGGCTATCTCATTGAGGTATCAGAGCATTTCAAGGATAACATAGCCGACACCGCCGCCGACAAGGTGATGCAGAAGGTCGGCTACATGCCGACCGATTACGGCGAATCCCTGACCAATTTCCGGGACCGTTTCTTGCCGGATGTGGACCGCAACACGACGATTATCTTGCTTGGCGACGGGCGGTCGAACAATACCGACCCGAAAGTCGAGTATCTGAAAGAGATGCACGAACGCTGCAAGCGGCTGATCTGGCTCAACCCGGAACCGCCGCCGCTCTGGGGCACGGGCGACAGCGAAATGCGCCGCTACCGGCCCTATTGCGACCTGCTGCGGGAATGCAACACGCTCAACCATCTGGAGCGCATTGTGAACGACCTGCTTGAGACGATGCACAAGGCCGCATAGGGCCGCGGGGCCGCTACCCGCCCCCTGCGGTCTCCTCCGTCCAGTGGCGGCGGAATACGGGTATCTGGGTCAGTGAAAAGGCGAATGTCAGGCCAATGGTGCCGAACAGCTTGTAGTTGACCCAGAACTCGGTGGATTGCGTGCGCCAGACAAGCTCGTTCAGCAGCGCCAGCGCCAGGAAGAACAGTCCGAAACGCAGCGTCAGCTTTCGCCACCCCTCGTCGTCCACTTTCCAGACGGTGCCGAACAGCGGCTTCAATAACGGCTTGCCGAAGGCGAGGCCGCCAAGCAGCACGGCAGCGATAAACGCCTTCACGATCGTGGGTTTGATCTTGATGAAGGTCTCGTCCGCAAGCAACAGCGTCAGCCCGCCGAACACCCCGACGATGCAGGCCGTCGCCAGCGGCAGCGGCGCCAGCCGCCGCTCGAAATGCCAGGAAACGCCCAGCATGACAGCCGTGGCCGCCATGATCGCCGCCGTCGCCCACATAATGTCGGCCGCATAATAGGTTGCGAAAAATACCAGAAGCGGCCCGTAATCGACTGCCGGGCGCAGCCCTTTGGGGACCGTATTCGGTTCAGACATTGTAGACATCCAAGGCTACATCGACTCCGTCATTCAGAAAGATCACGGTTTTGGCGGCGATCCGCCATTCGCCCGCTTCAAGGCGTAGCCGGTAGCGGTAGCGCCCGCCATGCACGCGCGCGCCCTTGAGCGAGGCATATTGATGCACTGTCCATGAGGCGACGGCCTCCGCCTCGCCTTCGCCGGCCGAGAGGATGAGCACATTGCCGACGACATGGCAGCTTCGCGGCAGGGGTAGGGAGGCGTAGCTGTCCCGCGTGCCGATCCGGAACACCCGGTCGTCAAGCCCGGCCTTGCCCGCGATATAGATGAGCGCCAGCTCGGTTTCCGGGTCGCGGGCCAGCGTCTCCTCGCCGGTCCAGGCCGGCACCCAGAAGACGGCATCGTCGGTGAACAGCGCCAGCCACTCGTCGAAACGCCGCTCGTCCAGCAGCCAGGCATCCAGGTGAATGACCCGTTCGACGGCCAGTTGCAGTTCCGGGTCGATCTTCACGCGGCGGCTCCGGCGCCTGCCATCAGGCGGCGCCATTGGCGGTATTGCCCGTGATACAGCGTCTCATGGTCCCAGCGCGGGCTGCTGGAGACCGGCCGGATGCCGAGTTCTCCGGCCGTGTCGTCGCCGCCGTCGCGCATGGCGGCGAACCCGCGGGAAAAGTCGTTCCAGCGGTCAAGGCTGCCTTCGCAGCCGATCTGCGTATCCTCCAGGGCCGCCGAATCGTCCGGCGTCGCCAGCCCGCTCATCAGGAAGAAGTCCCGGAATTTGGCGAGCCTGGCAGCGCGCGCCGCCCGGCTTTCGCCCCTGGGAGCGATGCAGTGAACGGTGATTTCGGTCCGGCTCGGCGACAGCGGCCGGATGACGCGGATCTGTGTCGAGGACTGGTCCATGAGAAAGACATTCGGGAAGAGCAGCAAATTGCGCCCCCGGGCGCACATCCAGGTCCATTTCCGCTCGCCGACCAGCGGCAGCAGGCGCTCGCGCGCTTCCCACAACGGGGCCGATTCCGGCATTCCGCGCTCGGCCCAGAGCAGGTTATGGCCGTTGCCCAGGTCGTAGCAGCCATTGCGGGTCGCGCCCGTGAACCGGGTGTTGTCCGTGCGCTTCGACCCGGCGGCGCCGGATTTCAGGTCGCGGCGCTGAATGGTGGTCACGAAGTTCCGGTGCACGGTCGAGACATGATAGCCGTCCACGCCGTTTTCTGTCTGCAGCTTCCAATTGCCGTCCACGACATAGCTTGCCTGGCCGGGCACGACCTCCATCCCGTCCGGAGACTGGTCGGCGATCAGGTCGATGACCGGGCGCGCCTCGCCCAGATGCTCTGCAAGCGGCGGCGCATCGGGATTGAGCGAGCCGAAGATGAAGCCCTTGTAACTCTCGACCAGGGGCACGCCCTTGAGGCGGAAATCGGCGCGGGATGCGCCCGTTGGCAAGGCAGAAGTGCGCTCGTCCTTGATCTTGGTGCAGGCGCCGAAGGTGTCGTAGCACCAGCCGTGATAGCGGCACACGAAGGTCGTCGCCTTGCCCTGGCGGGTCGGCGTCAGGCGCGCGCCGCGATGGGCGCAGGCGTTGAGCATGGCGCCCACAGAGCCGTCGGCGCGCCGGTTGACGATGACCGGCTGGCGGCCCATCCACACCGCCAGATAATCGCCCGGCTCGGCGATCTGGCTCTCATGCGCCAGATAGATCCAGTTCCCCTCGAAGATTGTCTCGATCTCGGCGGCGAAGACTTCCGGGTCGGTATAGACGGCCCGGTCCACCCGGAAGACTCCCTGTTCGGCCCGGTCGTCCACGAGCGATGCAAAGCCTTCCATTGGATTGCGCCTCCCCTGCGGATGACGCTCTATACCCCAAATCGACCACTATCGGGGAGGGGGACGCATGGCGCTCCGGTTGGAAGAGGGATTGAAGCTCGGCATCCAGACGATCCACCGCCAGGGCGATGCGCAGGCGGGCCCGTGGCGGCCGCGCATCGACGATCTGGTGTCGTTCGTCGAGGATGTGGACGCCAAGGGCTTCGACGAGATCTGGCTCGGCGACCATGTGTCCTTCGCCATTCCCTTCCTCGACCCCTTGCTGACGATCGCCCAGGCGGCGGTGGCGAGCCGGCGGCTGGTCTTCGGCACCGGCGTTTACCTGCTGCCGCTGCGCCATCCGGGGCCGGTGGCCAAGATGACGGCGACGCTGGACCATCTGACCGAAGGGCGCTTCCTGTTCGGCGTCGGCGTCGGAGGGGAGTTTCCGAAGGAATACGAGGTCTGCGGCGTGCCGCTGGCGGAGCGCGGCCGCCGCCTGACCGAGGGGATCGAAGCAGTGCGCGCGCTCTGGTCGGGCCGGCCTGCGACCTATTGCGGCCGCCATTACCGGTTCGAGGATGTGCCGATGTCGCCGCCGCCGCGCCAGCCCGGCGGGCCGCCCATCTGGTGCGGCGGCCGGCGGTCTCCGGCGCTGCGGCGCGCCGGCCGGCTGGCAGACGGCTATGTCTCCTATGTCGTGACGCCCGAAATGTTCAGTCGGGCGCTTGCCGAGATCGGCCAGGCGGCGGAAGCCGCCGGGCGGGACGACACGGCCTTCGGCACCGGCCACCTGCTGTTCGCTCGTATCGATGATAGCTATGAACGGGCGCTCGAGATTGCCGCCGAATCCCTGTCCCGCCGCTATGCGATGGACTTTCGCAAGGCGGCGGCGCGCTATGCGGCGCTCGGCACCGGCCGGCAAGTCGCAGAGCGCATCCGCGCGTTCCATGAAGCCGGCGCCCGGCATGTCGTGGTCGATCTTGTCGGCCCCTATGACCGGCGCGCCGAACAAATCGAGCGCTTCGCCGCCGAAGTCATGCCGCATCTCGCCGATCTGAGGGGATAGCGGGGGCGGGCGGATATCGGCGCCACGGATGGATCGTGTCTCGGTTTCACATTCGCGTTCCTCCGGCAGAGTCATCCAGGGGCTCGAGAGGCCCGGCCCGCCGCCCCGAACGCCCCGGCCCCGCCCCGGACGCCCCTGTTGTCGCCTCGGCCCCCCTACTGTCGCCCCGGCCCTGAGCCGTGTGTGGACGCCTCCCTGGATGCAAGCAGATTTTGGCATGGTTTGGGGAGCTGCGGTCAGGCGCAGTCGTGTGTCCGGCCTCTTTGTGCGGCCTTGTGAGCGCCGCGGGCCTGTATGGAGATACGCGGACCGGGTCCAATACGGGGCCACGTGCTTGAAAGCACCCCGGATCAAGCTGGTTTTCCCGATCCCGTCTCATTGACCGTTTACCCTTACCCCCTGCCTTGGCCTGCCTGCATTCCGGTCCTGCCGGTCCGCTCCGGGGACAGCGCGCCGGGCTCCCTGTTCAGCCGGTTGCGGGAACCCGGTAACTGTCCTTCTTCACCGCCAGCGCCCACAGAATGCGCGCCATGCGATTGGCAAGCGCCACCGCGGCCAGCTTCCTCGGCTTGCGCGCAAGCAACCGCGCAAGCCACGGCTCGGGCGCACGGCCGGAGCACACCGTGTTCCGGATCACCGACATCGCCCCGACCACCAGAAGACGCCTCAGGTCCCGATGGCCCATCTTCGATATCTTGCCAAGCCGAGGCTTGCCCCCGCTCGTGTGCTGGCGCGGCACAAGGCCCAGCCAGGCCGAAAAATCCCGGCCCCGGCGGAAGCTCGCAAGCGGCGGCGCCAGAGCCTGCAGCGCCAGCACCGTCACCGGACCCACACCCGGCACACTCATCAACCGCCGCGCCTCCTCATCCTCCCGCGCCGCCGCGCGCAACGCCTTCTCCTGCTCCGCAATCTTCCGGTCCAACTCGGCAATCTGCTCCAGGAGCACACCACCCCACTCGCGCGCCCGCAACGGAAGCTCCGTCTCGGGGTCCGAAACCGCCCCCGCAAGACGGCGAACATGAACCGGGCCCTTCGGCGCAATCACACCAAACTCCGCCAGATGGCCCCGCAGCGCGTTGATCGTCTGCGTGCGCTGGCGCACAAGAAGATCGCGAACCCCGAACTGCATCATCCCCACCTGCTGCTCCGCGCTCTTCACCGCAACAAAACGCATGGTCGGACGCTGCGCCGCCTCGCAGATCGCCTCCGCATCCGCCGCATCGTTCTTCTGGCGCTTCACAAAGGGCTTCACATAGACCGGCGGGATCAGCTTCACCACATGACCCAGCTTGCCAATCTCACGGCCCCAGTGATGGGCGCTCCCGCACGCCTCCATCGCCACCGTGCAGCGGGGACGGGAGGCCAGAAACTTCAAAACCTGACCCCGCGACAGCTTGCGCCGGAAGGCCACCGAACCGTCCGAACCCGCCCCGTGCAGGTGAAAACTGTTCTTCGCCAGATCGATCCCGATCATGCTCACTTCACTCATGTGGATGTCTCCTTCCCGTAGGGTTGTTGTTCGACACCGCTACCTTGGCACACTGCGATGCCGGCGGAAGGAGGCGTCCACACCATCGGGGCCCAGCCTCCGATCCTTCCGCAGGGCCGAAACGGCGGAGGATGGACCCCGGCTCTCCGCTGCGCTCCGGCCGGGGTGACAAGAGAGGGCACACGCTCCATCCGGGGTGACGGGAGGATGGGCGCGCCGGCGGGGTGACGGGGGGGCACACGCGCCGGCCGGGGTGACGACAAGGGAAGCGATATATGCGCCGCGGCACGACGGGCCTTCGTTGCAAACTGAGACACTGCCCTGCCGACCGGATAGACGACACGCCGGTCTGTCTTCTATAACGCTGCAACGCCACGATTGACGCGGTAGGAAGCGCTTATGCCCGATTCGGTGCCGCTGGCCACCGCCGGCCGCGGGAAGTTTCAGGATCCCGATTTCACCGTGGACGGCGGCCGCCGCGCCAGGGTGCGGCTGAACAGGCTCGAAACGCTCTGGATCAACACCGGAACGCTTTGCAACCTCGCCTGCAGCAATTGCTATATCGAGTCGAGCCCGCGCAACGATCGGATCGCCTATATTCGCGCCGGCGAGGCAGCCGCATATTTCGACGAGATCGCCCGCTCCAGGCTGGCCACCCGCGTGATCGGTTTCACCGGCGGCGAGCCGTTCATGAATCCGGAATTCATGGTCATGCTGGCCGATGCGCTCGACCGGGGCTTCGAGACGCTGACGCTCTCCAACGCGATGCGCCCGATGATGAAGCACAGCAAAGCGCTGCTGGACTTGCGGGCCCGCCATGGCAGCCGGCTGCGCATCCGCGTGTCCCTGGACCATTACACACAATCCCTGCACGAGGCCGAGCGCGGCGCGCGGAGCTGGGCCCCGACGCTCGCCGGGCTTGCATGGCTCAACGAAAACGGCTTCGCGCTGGAGGTTGCCGGGCGAACCTGTTGGGGCGAGGATGAGACCGTGGCGCGCGCCGGCTATGCGCGCCTGTTCGCGCAGCAGGGCTTGACCTGCGATGCGAACGATCCGGTTGCGCTGACACTCTTTCCCGAAATGGACGAGGACGCCGCTGCGCCGGAAATCACCACCGCTTGCTGGGAGACACTCGGAAAATCGCCCGCCGATGTCATGTGCGCTTCCTCCCGCATGGTCGTGAAGCGCCGGGGCGCCGCCGGGCCGGTTGTCGTCGCCTGCACGCTCCTGCCCTACGATGCCCGCTTCGAGCTCGGCAGGACGCTGGCGGAAGCCGCTGGCTCCGTCTCTCTAAACCATGTCCATTGCGCCAAATTCTGTGTGCTTGGCGGCGGCAGCTGCAGCGGCGCATGAGGCCTGGCGCGCCGCGCCCGGGCATGTCCAGCGGCCGCTCTTGATTTTGTCGCCAAGACGACCATATTCTGGCATATAGTCGCCTAGGTAACTAAATCCGGGTTTTCAGCGGATGGAAGACGAACGCTATTTCGGATTTCTGGTCTCCGATGTAGCCCGGTTGCTGCGGACCGAATTCGACCGCCGGGTGCGGGATTTCGGACTCACCCGTTCGCAGTGGCTGGCGCTCACCCGCATCTACCGCCAGCCGGGCTGCACGCAGTCGGAACTGGCGGAGACCCTGGAGATGGAGAGGGGGCCGGCCGGCCGGCTGATCGACAGGCTTGAAGACAACGGCTTTGTGACGCGCGAGGCCGATCCGTCGGACCGCCGGGTCAAGCGGATCCGTTTGACGCCGGAAGCCGAGGCCATCGAGCGCACCATGCGCCGGATCGCCCGCCAGACGATACAGGAGGCGCTAAGCGATCTGGACGAAACGGACCGCGACAGGGCCGTCGAACTGCTCATCACGGTCAAGGGCCGCTTGCAGGAAATGCTTCAGAACAAGCATCAGGCTGCCCCGGCAGCCGTTTCTCAGGCAGCGGCGCAATGAGCCTGCAACGCGTGCGCCGGGCGTTGACCCGCCTGATATTGCTGATCGTCGTGCCGCTCATAGCCATCGCGGGCGGCGCCTATATCTATCTCACCGGCGGACGGTATGTGACGACGGAAAACGCCTATGTCAAAAATGACATCGTCCAGGTAAGCACCGACATCGAAGGACGCGTCGTCGATGTCGCCGTTCGCGATCATCAGCAAGTCCGCACCGGCGACATTCTCTTCCACATAGATCCGATCCCAGTCCAGATCCGGCTCGCGCGCGCCGAGGCGGAGTTGGACACGGTGCGCAATGCTCTCGAGTCGCTGCGGGCGGAACATGAAGTCGCCGCCCGCGAATTGCGGGAGGCACAGGAATCGGCGCGGTATTTCGAGAGTCAGGCCGCCCGTTTTCGCAGCCTCCAGCGCCGGGGCGCAGCGGCAAAGAGCAAGCTGGAAGCGGCGGAGCACGATCTCGCCGTCGCCCGCCGTCGAACGGAGGTCATCCGGGAACGGATGGGCCGCGTGCTGGTCCAGCTTGGCGGCGCACTGGACGCACCGCTCGACAGCCACCCGATGTACAGGGAAAAGCTGTCAATGCGCGATGCGGCCCGGCTGGACCTTGAACGCACCGTCATTCGCGCGGCCGCGGGCGGCATTGTGAGCAATGTCAAGCTGCAAGCCGGCGAATATGTCGAGGCCGGCAGGCCGATCTTCTCGATCATCGCCGCGCGGCAGCCTTGGGTCGAGGCCAATCTCAAGGAGACTGAGCTCACCCATGTGCGTGTCGGCCAGAAGGCCACGGTCGTTGTCGATGCCTACCCGGATGTCTTGTGGCAAGCGGTCGTGGAAAGCATCAGTCCGGCCACCGGGGCGGAGTTCGCCGTATTGCCGCCGCAGAACGCGACGGGGAACTGGGTCAAGGTCGTGCAGCGCCTGCCCGTTCGCCTGCAGCTGCAAGAACGCCCCGGCGCGCCGCCGCTGCGCGCCGGCATGACCGTTTCGGCTTCGATCGACACGGTGCGCGAACGGCCTTTGCTGACGGTCATCAAGGAAAGCTGGGCCCGCGCCGGGTCTGACGCCGAATAGGCCGCCCATGGACGCAGCACCGCTTCATCATAGATAATCGCCGGACATTCGACGAGGAAACGCCTCGACCCCAGGAGCTCCGAAATGGCGCTTGCGCAAGTCAAGCTCGACGACAAATACACCTTGGACCGAGGTCGGGTGCTTCTGACCGGAGCACAGGCCCTGGTGAGGCTGCCTCTGGTGCAGCGCCGCCGCGACGTCGCAGCCGGGCTCAACACTGCGGGCTTCGTTTCGGGCTACCGCGGCTCGCCGCTCGGCGGCTACGACCAGCAGCTCTGGGCGGCCCGCAAACACCTCCAGGACCATCACATCGTCTTCAAGGCGGGGGTCAATGAAGACCTCGCCGCGACATCCGTCTGGGGCACGCAGCAGTCCGGCTTTTTCGGCGATGCCAAGTATGACGGCGTTTTCGGCATCTGGTACGGCAAGGGGCCGGGCGTGGACCGGACGGGCGATGCGCTCAAGCACGCCAATCTCTTCGGCACCCATCCTCACGGCGGCGTCATCGCGCTGGCCGGCGACGATCATGTCGCCAAGAGTTCGACCACCGCGCATCAGAGCGAGTTTGCCTTCGTCGATGCGATGGTGCCGGTGCTGAACCCGTCGGGTGTTCAGGAGTTTCTCGACTTCGGCCTCTACGGCTTCGCCATGTCGCGCTATGCCGGCCTTTGGGCGGGCTTCATCTGTGTGACGGATACGGTCGATTCGACCGCGACCGTCGATATCGACCCCGAACGGGTGCAGATCCGGCTGCCTGAAGATTTCGAGATGCCGGAAGGCGGGCCCAACATCCGCTGGCCGGACAACTGGCTCGAACAGGAGCCGCGCCTGCACAATGTCAAACTGCCGGCAGCCGTTGCCTTTGTGCGCGCCAACCGGCTCGACCGGGTCACGGTCGGGGGGCCGGGCCGGCGTATCGGCATTGTCACCACAGGCAAGTCCTATCTCGACACGCGGCAGGCGCTCTCGGCCCTGGGCATCGACGATGCGACCGCCCGCGAGCTCGGCCTCTCGGTCTACAAGATCGCCCTGTCCTGGCCGATAGAGCCGGAAGGGATGCGCGCTTTCTGCGAAGGCCTCGAAGAGGTGATCGTCGTGGAGGAGAAGCGCGGGCTGATCGAGCCGCAAATCAAGGAGCTGCTCTACAGCATGCCGGCGGACCGGCGCCCCCGGGTCGTCGGCAAAACCGATGACACGGGCCGGGAATTGCTGCGGTCCTACAAGGAGCTGGAACCGGAAGACGTTGCAGCGGCGATACTCTCGCGCATCGGGCGCCTGGTCGATACCAGCCGCTTCGAGGCTCGTCTGGCGGCAATCCGGGAGATGACGCGCCAGTCTGGCGGCAACCAGCCGAGCCTTGTGCGCACGCCGTCCTTCTGCTCCGGCTGTCCGCACAACTCCGGAACCAAGCTGCCGGACGGGTCGCGCGCTTTCTCGGGCATCGGTTGCCATTTCATGGCGCAGTGGGTCGATCCCGAGAAGACCGCCACCTATACCCATATGGGCGCCGAGGGGGCGACCTGGGCCGGGCTGCATCACTTCGTCGAAACGCCGCATATCTTCCAGAATATCGGCGACGGCACCTACTACCATTCCGGCATTCTGGCGGTGCGGGCCGCTGTCGCGTCCGGCGCCAACATGACCTACAAGGTCCTCTATAACGACGCCGTTGCCATGACCGGCGGGCAGCCGGTGGACGGGCCGCTGTCGCCGGCGATGGTCACGCAGCAACTGGCGGCCGAAGGCGTGACGCCGGTCTATCTGGTGACAGACACGCCGGAAGCCTATGAAGGCGCCCGCGACCTTGCGCCCGGCACTGTGGTCAAGCATCGGTCCGAGATGAACCAGGTGCAGATCGCGCTCCGCGGCGTAAAGGGCGTTTCGGGCCTCGTCTATGTGCAGACCTGCGCAGCCGAAAAACGGCGGCGGCGCAAGCGCGGGACCTTCCCGAATCCGCCCAAGCGCCTGTTCATCAACCCGTCCGTCTGCGAAGGCTGCGGCGATTGCGGCGTCAAGTCGAATTGCGTTTCGGTCATTCCCGTCGAAACCGAGTTTGGCCGCAAGCGCATGATCGACCAGTCGGCCTGCAACAAGGATTACTCCTGTCTGAACGGCTTTTGCCCGAGTTTCGTCACGATCTACGATGCCGAGCCGCGCAAGGGCCGGCCGGCCGGCCAGGCGCCGGGGCCGATGGAGGTCTTGCCGGAACCCCTGCTGCCGGCAACCGATGAACCCTACTCCATGATCATCGACGGCATTGGCGGCACGGGCGTCATCACTGTCGGCGCGTTGCTGGCCATGGCGGCGCATCTGGAAGGCAAGGCTGCGACCGTGATGGACATGACGGGGCTTGCCCAGAAGGGCGGCGCCGTATGGAGTCATTTGCGGATTGCAGACAAACTTGAAGACCTGCACAGCGTGCGGGTCGGGCTTGGCGGCGCGCGCGCCCTGATCGGGTGCGATCTAGTCACGTCCAGCCAGATCGACACGCTTTCCAGGCTTGCCCGCGGAACCAGCAATGCGGTGGTCAACACCTACCGCACCTATACGAACGAATTTGCCCGTAATCCGGACATGTCCTTTCCGGGCGACGAGTTGCGCACCCGGATAGAAGCCGCGCTCGGCAGCGATGCGGTGGACATGATCGACGCCACCAGCCTGGCGACAGCTCTGCTGGGCGACGCTATCGGCGCCAACCTGTTCATGGCCGGTTTCGCCTATCAGAAGGGCCTGGTTCCGGTCGGCGCGGAGGCCATCGAGCACGCGATCGAGCTTAACGGCGTCGCCGTGGAGATGAACAAGACCGCTTTCGATTGGGGGCGGCGGGCCGCGCATGATCTGGCGTTCGTGACGCGTGTCGCCTATCCGGCGGACCGCGAAAGCGAACAGCCGGCGCCGGAGAGCCTGGACGACATGATCGCCCGCAGAACAGCGTTCCTGACTGACTACCAGAACGCCGCCTATGCGGCGCGTTACACCGGGATGGTCGAGCGGGTGCGCAAGGCGGAGGCTGTCGAGGGAGACGGCCCCCTCTCGCACGCAGTGGCGCGCTATTACTTCAAACTGCTCGCCTACAAGGACGAATATGAGGTCGCGCGGCTGCACGCATCTCCGGAGTTCCGCAAGCAGATCGAGCGTCAGTTCGAGGACGGCTACCGGCTGGAGTTCAATCTGGCGCCGCCGCTCCTTGCCCGAAAGGACTCCGTCACCGGAGAGCCGCGCAAGATGCGCTTCGGCTCATGGATGCTGCGGGTGTTCCGGCTGCTGGCGGCGATGCGGGGCCTGCGCGGCACAGTGTTCGATCCGTTTGGGCGGACGGAGGAGCGGCGGCGCGAGCGCGCCCTGATCGCCCAATATGAGGGCGATGTCGAAGAGATCCTTCGCTGCCTCGGCCCCGACACGCAGTCCGCCGCTGTCGATCTGGCGAGCGTGCCGGAGCATATTCGCGGCTACGGCCATGTGAAATTGCGCCATCTGGAGGCTGCTGAAAAACGGCGGGCAGTCCTTCTCGACGCGCTTCGCAACCCCCGGAAACACGCCGTCGCCGCAGCCGAGTAGGAGCTTGCCGAGTATGGAAGGAACGGAAACTGCAATTGTTGTCGGCGTCGGGCCGGGGCTTGGCGCCTCGCTTGGGCGCGTCTTTTCCCGGGCAGGCATGAAGGTTGCGCTGGCGGCCCGCACGCCGGCCCGGCTGGAGCCGATTGCGGCCGAGATGGGTTCGAGCGTCAGCCTCCATAGCTGTGATGCGACAGACGATGCGAGCGTCAGGGCGCTGTTCGCTGCCGTGCCGGCGCCGGATGTGGTGGTCTTCAACGCCTCCGGCCGCACGCGCAAAAGCGTCGCGGATCTTGAGACCGAAGAGTTCGTGCAGGCTTGGCGCCAGGCCTGCCTCGGCGGTTTCATTGTCGGGCGGGAGGCGGCGCGCGCCATGCTGCCGCGAGGATCGGGCAGTCTCTTCTTCACGGGGGCGACGGCGTCGGTCAAGGGCTATGCGAAGTCGGCAGGCTTTGCCGTCGGCAAGTTCGGTTTGCGGGCGCTGGCGCAGTCGATGGCGCGGGACTACGGCCCCCAAGGCTTGCATGTGGCGCATTTTGTCATCGACGGCGGCATTCTCGGCCCGCATCATGCGCCGGACCCCGGCCTGCCCGGCGACCATCTCCTGGTTCCCGACTCTATTGCCGATACCTATCTGCACGTTCACAGGCAGCATCGTTCGGCCTGGGCGCATGAGGTGGATTTGCGGCCCTGGACAGAATCGTTCTGAGAATATGGCGAATCGGGATATCCATGCGCCTTACGAACGGGCACGATCCGGAACGCAAGGAGAAGCATGAAAAAACGAGTTCTGGTTCTGAACGGGCCGAATCTCAATATGCTGGGCCAGCGTCAGCCGGAGATTTACGGGCGCACAACGCTTGCTGAAATCAACGCCGGCGTCGAGGCCGCGGCGGACGGCCTCGGTATGGAAGCAAGGTGCCGGCAAAGCAATCTTGAAGGCGAACTGGTTGATTGGATCCAGGAGGCGCGCGGCAGTTTCGATGCCATCGTCATCAATGCAGCGGCCTATACGCATACCTCCGTTGCGATTCTGGATGCCCTCACACTCTTCGACGGGCCGGTGATCGAGGTGCATCTCTCGAACATTCATCGGCGGGAGCCCTTTCGCCACCATTCCTATGTGTCGGCAGCGTCGGTCGGCATGATCGCAGGCTTCGGCCCTCTCGGTTACCAGCTTGCCCTGATGGCGCTGGATGACCGCTGGAGTCAGGAGAGCGAATTGCCATGAGCCGCTTTCATATCGATGCAGATGCGGTCCGGTTGCTGGCGGGATTGCTGGAAGAAACCGGCATGGCCGAAATCGAGTACCGGGACGGCGCGCGGAGCATGAGGATTTCGGCGCGCTCTGCGGCCTTGCCTGTTCCGCGCATGGATATTCCCGCCGCGCCGCCGCAGGCGGAAGCGGCCAGCTCGGCGCCGCAACCCAGGCAAGCGCCCGGCGCCGTGGAAGGCACGCCGGTCACGGCTCCCATTGTCGGAACGGTCTATCTGCAGCCGGACCCGCAACAGCCGGCGTTTGTGCAAACCGGAGACCGCGTCCGGGCAGGGCAAACCCTGCTCATTATCGAGGCGATGAAGGTTTACAATCAGATTCCGGCGCCTTGCGACGGTGTGGTGCGGCAGATTCTTGTGGCAAGCGGCGCGCCGGTCGAATATGGCGAGACCCTGATGATCCTCGGCTAGCCGGTGTTCGAGAAAGTCCTGATCGCCAATCGCGGCGAAATTGCGCTCCGCATCATTCGCGCCTGCCGCGACCTCGGTATCCGCACTGTGGCGGTTCATTCCACCATCGACTCCGAGGCCATGCATGTGCGCCTCGCCGATGAGAGCGTCTGTATCGGGCCGCCGGCGCCGCGCGACAGTTATCTGAGCATGGTTGCGCTTGTATCCGCTGCCCACATCGCCGGCGCCGACGCGATTCATCCGGGCCTGGGCTTCCTGGCGGAGAATGCGGCCTTCGCACAGGTTGTCGCCGACCACGGCTTCACGTTCATCGGCCCAAGCCCGGACCATATCGCCACGATGGGCGACAAGATTGCTGCGAAGGCAGCCATGGCGGCGGTCGGCATATCGCCTGTGCCCGGCGGCGACTCCGCGGTCGAGGACGATATGGAGGCCGCGCGGATTGCCGATGCGATCGGCTATCCCGTGCTGGTCAAGGCGGCGGCAGGCGGCGGCGGGCGGGGGATGCAGATCGCCCGAGCGCCCGAAAACCTTGCCCCTGCGCTGGGGCTCGCGCGCCGCGAGGCGGCCGGCGCTTTCGGCGACTCGCGCGTGTTCATCGAAAAGTTCATCGAGAACCCGCGCCATATCGAAATACAGATCCTTTCGGATTCGCATGGCAATGCCGTTCATCTCGGGGAGCGCGACTGCTCCATCCAGCGCCGCCATCAAAAGGTGATCGAGGAGGCGCCATCGCCCGTTCTGAGCGACGCCTTGCGCGCCGACATCGGCGCACAGGCGGCAGCCGCGGTGCAGCGGCTCGGTTATCTGGGCGCAGGAACGCTGGAATTCCTGTTCGATGGCAGCGATTTTCACTTTATCGAAATGAACACGCGCCTCCAGGTCGAGCATCCCGTTACGGAGATGGTGACGGGCACAGACCTGGTGCGCGAACAATTGGCGGTCGCGGCCGGCGGGAAACTGCCGTTCTCGCAACAGGACATACGCTTTGACGGCCATGCCATCGAGTGCCGCGTCAATGCCGAAAATGCCAGGACCTTCGTGCCTTCGCCGGGGACGATACGGGAGTATCATCCGCCGGGCGGGCCGGGTGTCCGGGTCGATTCGGCCCTCTTCGCCGGCTGCACGGTGCCGCCGCATTATGACAGCCTGATCGCCAAGCTGATCGTGCACGGGCCGGACCGCGGCATCGCCGTCGCCCGGCTTGCGCGCGCCCTCGAGGAATATGTCATTGAGGGCATCGATACGAATCTCGATCTGCACAGGCATATCGTCAGGAACCAGGATTTCAGCAGCGGCGCCTGCGATATTCACTGGCTGGAACGCTGGATCGACGGCGCTTGAAGCCCGTTTCGGCAGAAATGCTGCTAAAGGCCTATCGTCTGGGCCTTTTCCCGATGGCCGACGGGCGCGCTTCGAAAACGCTCTACTGGCTGGACCCGCGCCAGCGCGGCATTATCCCGCTTGAGCGGTTCCGGGTATCCCGGCGGCTTGGCCGCACCGTGCGCCAGGGCAAGTTCGAGGTGCGGGTTGACCGCGATTTCGGGGCCGTGATCGCAGCCTGCGCCGAGCCGCGCGCGAAAAACGGCGACAGCTGGATCAACAACGATATTGTGCGCCTTTACGGAGAACTCTTCGAGCGGGGCGCCGCGCACAGCGTGGAATGCCTCCTGAACGGGCAGTTGGCCGGCGGCCTTTACGGCGTCTCCGTCGGCGGCGCCTTTTTCGGCGAAAGCATGTTCTCCCGCGTCCGCGATGCCAGCAAGGTGGCGCTTGTTCACCTGGCGGCCCGGCTCCAGCTTGGCGGTTACAGCCTGCTCGACACGCAATTCATAACCGACCATCTCGCGACATTCGGTGCGGTGGAAATCAGCCGCGCAGACTATCGACGCCGATTGCATGTGGCGCTCCAGCTCGAGGCGCAATTGCCGCACCACCTGCCCGACTGCGCGCTGGAACGCTTCCTCGCTGCGGCAAGGCTCAAGCGGCCTCCAACGGAATGACGGCCTGCGTATCTTTCACCACGATGCCGCCCCGGTCGCCGGGCTGAATGCTGCCATACCGCGCCGCAAAGGCTTCGGGAAGCGGCCTGCCATGCGGCGGGCACAGCCAGAGGCGCAGCAAGTGACGCCGCCGTTCCGGCTCCGGCCAGTCTTCAAAGGCAGTGCGGTCATGCAGGATGACATGGTTGCACAGGAACTGCATGTCGCCCGGCTCGAAGGCCATATCGAGCCGAAAGGCGTCGCTCTCGCAGAGAGCATCGAACAGGTCGAGGGCCTCGACTTCCAGGGGCGTCAGGTCAGGCACCTCCGGGAAACGCCGCGCGGACTCGATATAGCGCCGCACATAGATGGTGGTCAGGTCGGTTCCGATCCTGTTGAAGACAGGCAGCGCAAACCACGGCGCCATACCCTCCGGAACTTCGCCGCGCCGGTCGGTGGCGAACGGCCTGTAGAGCGCGGCGGCCAGGTCCGGGCGCTGCCGCACCATCTCGTTGTGGACCGCAACAGAGCTTACGATTGAACTCAGGCCGCCCGACCGGGCGGGACAAAGGCAAAGCAGCGCGACAAAATCGACCGAGTCGGTGTGGAAATTCTGGCGCTCGCGCGTCTGGTAAACGCGCACATTGGGGTCGTTGTTCAACAGGCCGAGGTCCTTGACGTGGCCCATCAGATGGCCTTTGGCATTTTGCGAGCGCGCGCTGCCGAAATAGGAGCCGATGCCCCAGAAGGCCGCAACGGCCTGCTCCCGGCTCATCCGCCAGACCGGCAACCCGCGCAGCAGGAAGAAGCCCCTGCCCTGCTGCAGCTCGCGGGCCAGCCGGCCCAGCTTCGGGCCGAGCGCCGGCAGCGGAAACGACTCGCGGTCCACCGCCGCCAGCGGCCGGTCGATTGCCGCCACCGCTGCATCGATCTCGGCGACATCTGCCTCGGTGAGACGGCACTCCCAGCCGCCATCGGCAAGCATTGCGGGGCCGCGCCAGTCTGCCGGCCCGGAGAGGACTTCTGGAATGGCAATCGTCATGTCATGCTCGCCCGATCATCTTTACAAAGGGACTATAGGCCTCATGTTTCCTTGCGAATCAATGGCGACCGGGCGCGCGGCATCGTGACACCGGAGGAGTTTCGCGCCCACGCCCACCGCCTTGCGGACTGGATGGCCGACTATATGTCGGAGGTCGAACGCTTCCCGGTCCGCGCGCAAACAGCGCCCGGCGCGGTGGCGGCGGCCCTTCCCGCCGCAGTGCCGGAGACGGCCGAGCCGATGGAAGCCGTGTTCGCGGATTTCGAGCGCATCGTGATGCCCGGCATGACCCATTGGCAGCATCCGCGCTTCCTGGCGTATTTCCCGGCGAATTCCAGCCCGCCCTCGGTGCTGGCGGAGATGCTGACCGCGGCGCTCGGGGCGCAGTGCATGTTGTGGCAGACCTCGCCCGCCGCCACGGAGATGGAAACCCGGATGCTGGACTGGCTGCGTCAGGCGGCCGGCTTGCCGGAAGGGTTCTCGGGCGTCATACAGGACTCGGCCTCGTCGGCTATCCTATGCGCGCTGCTGACCGCCCGCGAACGCGCAACCAACGGCGCCGCGAACGAACAGGGCCTTGCGGAAGCGGGCCCGCCGCTTGTCGTCTATACGTCGGACCAGGCCCATTCGGCGACCGAAAAGGGAGCGAAGATCGCCGGCTACGGGCGGTCTCATGTCCGGCTGATCCAGACCGATGACCGCTTCGCCATGAAGGCGGACGCCCTCGACGCCGCCATTCGCGCCGACCAGGCCGCCGGTCGTCGACCGGCCTGCATCGTCGCCAGCCTGGGAACGACCGGCGTCGGCGCAATCGACCGTCTGGACGACATCGGCGCCGTTGCCCGCGCCCACGGCGTCTTCTTCCATGTCGATGCAGCATGGGCTGGCAGTGCGTTGATCTGTAACGAATACCGCTGGATGCTGCGCGGCATCGAGACCGTGGACAGCCTGGTGTTCAACCCGCACAAATGGCTGCTGACGAATTTCGACTGTTCCGCGCATTTCGTCCGTGATCCGGAGGCGCTGGTCCGCACACTCTCGATCCTGCCCCCTTTCCTGCAGAGCCGCGAGGGCAGCGCGGTCATCGACTATCGCGACTGGAGCGTGCCGCTCGGGCGCCGGTTTCGTGCGCTCAAGCTCTGGTTCGTGCTGCGCAGCTACGGCCTCGAAGGGCTGCGGGCGGTGATACGCCGGCATATTGCGCTCGCAGAGTGGCTTGAGGGCGAGATCGCAGCGCATCCGGATTTCGAACTCATGGCGCCCAGATCCCTGGCGCTGCTCAATTTCCGCTATGCGCCGGACGGCGCGGCGGCGCTCGATGAGCTGAACGAGCGCTTGTTGAACGCCATCAATGACGACGGGCGCATCTATCTGACACAAAACCGGGTGCGCAGCGCCTATACGATCCGGGTTTCCATCGGACAGACCCATACCGACAGGCGCCATGTCGAGCAGGCCTGGGAAGTGATTCGCACCGTGGCTGCCCAACTCTCCCGCTCCTGAATGCCCCCGGGGCCCGCTCGATCTTCACGGTTCTCCGACTGATTGTCGGTCGGAGGCGTGCGGACGCGGCGCAGAGCCGCGCCCACCGGCGAAATCCCCTTATGCGTCCTTGCCGGGTTTCTCGAGCTGCGGCAGCCGGTCTTCCGGTGCGGGGGACTGGCCCCCATCGCGGAACAGTATATGGCGGGCAGCTTCAATGTCGGCGCCGGCGCGCCGTTCAGCGAAGAAGCGCTCCGTGCGTATGGCGGAGAGCTTCTCGGCAACGGCAACCGTCACGAATTGGTTGATACTCGTCCCCTCCTCGCGACTCACCTCTGCGACAGCCTTTTTCAGAGATGCCGGCAGGCGCAGCGGGTAGGCGGCAGTCTGTTTCGTCACGATATCCTCCTCAAGGCATTTCCAGGGTTCAGCAGCTCGATCCCGAACCGCGAGGCCGCGTCGGCAAAATGCCGGCGGTTGAAGGTAACGAGCCCGTTGGCGCGTCCATTGATCGCGACCTCCAGAACCATCTCGTCGTTCCCGTCACGCAATAACGGGCGCCACAGAAAGTGCGGCACAACCGCCTGCCCGGCACTGCACAGAGCGTCAATCACGGCCCTGACCTGTGTCTCATCGAGACCCGACGCGTCCCGCTGTTCCGGATCGCAACAGACTGCTTCGTATTCCAGCACCAACGGCACCGAAAGCAGGGGCGTAAACGCTCCGGTCAGGGCCAGTCCGAGCAACGCTGCCGAGGCGCCGGCGGGGCTGCGCAGGCCGGCGACGAGAATGTTCGTGTCGAGAACATATCTCATGCCATGCTCATTGCAATTCACAATATCATATATGATGTCACTTTGGTTCTGTCAGTCAAAAACAGAAAACTCGTGCAGCGAGCACGGGAAGCTATTCTAATTGGTGCCGGCCAGCCCTAGCGGGCCGCAGCGCCGGCGCGTGCTATTGTGAAGCGGTAGGGCGCATCCGTCTCTTCGGCCTTCACGATGTCGTGGCCCTCGGTCGCGCAGAAATGGCGCATGTCGATCGGCGACGCCGGATCGTCCGTCAGCACCTCCAGCCGGGCGCCGGGCGCCATGGCCCGGAGGCGCTTGCGGGCCCGCAAGACCGGAAGCGGGCAGCGCAGGCCTGTGGCGTCGAGCACCTCGGTCATCGTCAAAAGGTGTTCAGCGGAATCTTGAGATAAGCGCGGCCGTTGCTCTCCGGTTCGGGCAGCTTGCCGCCATGCACATTGACCTGAATCGACGGCAACAGCAGCGCCGGCACCGAGAGCTGCCTGTCGCGCTCGGTGCGCATTTCGACAAAGGCCGTCTCGCCGATGCCGTCGCGCACATGGCGATTTGCCGTCCGTTCCTCGCGCACCGTCGTTTCCCAGGCCACGGGGCGTCCGTTCGGGGCATAGTCATGCCCGACGAAAATGCGTGTTTCGGGAGGAAGGGACAGAATCCGCCGCGCCGACCGATAGAGCGCCCTGGCGTCGCCGCCGGGGAAGTCGCAGCGCGCCGTGCCGAAGTCCGGCATGAAAACCGTGTCGCCGGTAAAGGCCGCATCGCCGATGACATAGGTTACGCAAGCCGGCGTATGGCCTGGTGTATGCAGCACCCGCGCCTGCACCCTGCCCAACCGGAAGCGCGCCTCGTCTTCGAACAGCCGGTCGAATTGGGAGCCGTTCGCAAGGAATTCCGGCGGCAGGTTGTAGATGTCCTTGAAGACAGCCTGCACATCCACAATCTGGCTGCCGATGGCCGTTCGCCCGCCAAGCTCGCGTTTCAGCCAGGCGCCGGCGCTCAGATGATCCGCATGGACATGGGTCTCGAGTATCCATTCCACGGTCAGTCCGCGCGCCCGGACCCTGGCGGCCAGCTTCTCGGCAAAAACGGTCTGCGTCCGCCCGGAATAAATGTCGTAATCCAGGACCGGGTCGATGACAGCCGCCCGACCCGTTTCGGAGCAGGCCACGATATAGCTTACCGTCGAGCTTGCCTCGTGAAACAGCGCCTCTACCACCGGCTGTTCAGCCATGAGTCGCCCTCTCTCGCCGGGAGGCGCTATCTTACACCGAATTCACCAACGGGAGAACGCATCCGTGAGTGCGCCGCTGATCGACTATCGCTCTGAAAACGCCATTGCAACGATTACGCTGAACCGCCCCGACAAGATGAATGCCCTGTCGAACGGGCTTGTCGCCGAGCTCATCCAGGCATTTCAGCGCCTGCAGGACAGCGGCGACCGTGTCGCCATTCTCACCGGCGCCGGAGAGCGGGCGTTTTCGGTGGGCGCCGATCTGCGCGACCCGCCCCGCGATCCGGAGCTTTGGGAATGTATGCCGGGCGTGGGCGTGATGGTTGACAAGCCGATTATTGCTGCGGTGCAGGGTTATTGCGTCGGGGGCGCCTTCTGCCTGGTCGAATTCTGCGACCTGGCCGTGGCGGACGAAACCGCCGACTTCTTCTACCCCGAAGCCCAAATCGGATTTTGCGGCGGGCTTATCGCCGGGCTGGCGGCGCGTATTCCGCACAAGCTGGCCATGGAGTTCATGATGACCGGGAGGCATTTCGACGCCGCCCGCGCCGCCGACATCGGCATGATCAACCGGGCGGTGCCCAAAGGGGAGTTGATGGCGGCTGCGATGGAATATGCGGCGGTGCTGCGGGACAGCGCACCGCTGGTCTTGCGAACCGTCAAGCGATTCGTGCGCGATACGGTTGTCGCGCGCGGCCCCTCTGAACTCCAGGCATTGGCGCGGCGCGAACTGCTGTCGATCAGCCGCAGCGAAGACCAGAAGGAAGGCGGGCGGGCCTTCCGGGAAAAGCGCAAACCCGAATTCACGGGCCGATAACGGCCGGAAGCACTTCCGGCCCTTCCCCGCGCGGGGCATAGTGTGGCTCCGCGATACCCCCTTGTCAGGAGTAGTCAGCCTTGTCCGTGTTGACCGAAGACGATCTGGCGGCGCTGCGCGCCCTCGATACACCCACGATCTGCAACGCTCTGGAGGTGGTGGCCGGCTGCCGGTTGAACACCGGCTTCACGGTGGAGCCGCTGGTCTGCCCGTTCCCGGACCTGCCGCCGATCGTCGGCTATGCGCGCACCGGCACCATACGCTCGCAATTCCCCAGCGCCGTCGCCGGCAATGACGCCGCGAAACTGCGCGTCGCCTATTATGACTATGTCGCCCATGGCGGGCCGGCGCCGCAAATCGTGGTGCTGCAGGATCTGGACGGCCCGCGCGCCGGGTTCGGCGCATTCTGGGGCGAGGTCAATTCCAACATCCACAAGGCGCTCGGGTGCCTGGGCGTGGTGACGGACGGCTGCATCCGGGACATTCCCGACTGGGCGGACGGATTCCAGGCCGTTGCCGGGTCCATCAAGCCGGCCCATGCCCATGTCCATGTGGTGGATTTCGGCGGGCAGATCAGCGTTGCCGGCATGGTCGTCGGCAGCGGCGACCTGATCCATGCAGATCAGCACGGCGCGGCGGTGATCCCGCTTGACCAGGCCCGCGAGGTGCCGAAAGCGGCTGCCGAGGTCGCGGCGAAGGAAAAGTTCGTGCTGGATGTGTGCCGCGGCCCCGACTTCAGTTTCGAGAAGTTGAAACGCGCCATGCTCGGCCCGGAAGACGTGCACTGACGCCGGGCGTAATTTCCCCGCCTGCCTCCCGGCACACAGGCCGGCGGCGACTTGCCGGACGGGGCGGGCGGGGCTAGGGTCCGCCCCGTTCGCTTCCGGGGTTCCGCGCCATGCACCTGCCCTTACTGCCGCTGGCCGCCATGGCCGGGCTGGTCGCGTTATCGAATGTCCTGGTCCAGTATCCGATCAATGACTGGCTGACCTGGGGCGCGTTCACCTATCCGGTCTGCTTTCTCGTTACGGACCTCACCAACCGGATGCACGGCGCGGCGGCGGCGCGCCGGGTTGTCTATGTCGGTTTCGCCGCCGCCGTGCTGTTGTCTGTCCTGCTCGCCACGCCGCGCATTGCCGTTGCTTCGGGCCTGGCATTCCTCGCAGCCCAGCTTCTGGATGTGAGCGTGTTCGACTGGCTGCGGCGCCGGGCCTGGTGGCAGGCGCCGCTGGTTTCCTCCCTGCTCGGCTCTGCTGTCGATACGGCGCTGTTCTTCTCGGCGGCCTTCTACGGCACGGACGTCCCCTGGATCACGCTTGGTATGGGGGACTTCCTTTGGAAGGCCGCGTTTGCGCTCGCAATGCTGCTGCCGTTCCGGCTGGCGATGCCGATAACGGCCCGCCCGAGCCCTCAATAGGCCGAAATACCGCCCTCCGCCGGGATCACGGCGCCATTCACCATGCGCGACTCGTCCGAAGCGAGGAACAGGGCGATATTGGCGATATCCTCCGGCTCGCCGACGCCGAAGGGATATTGCTCGAACACGCCGACAGACGCCTCCCTCGGGCGCTCTTCGTTCGGCTGGCGGTAGCGGGCGCGAATGCGTTCGGTCAGAATCAGGCCGGGGCAGATGACATTGGCGCGCACCCCCGCATCGGAATAGGAACCCGCGAGCGACCGGGTGAAGGAAATCAGCCCGCCCTTGGCGGCTGAATAGACATGCGCCGGATGATTGCCGCGCAAGGCGACCACCGACGACACATTCACGACGGCCCCGCCGCCGCCGGCGACCATATGCGGCACGACATGCCGGCACATCAGCATCGGCCCCTTGAGGTCGAGCGGGATGGTGCGGTTCCAGACATCGAGATCGACCTCGTGGATTTTCGTATCCTCGACCACCGACCCGCCGGCGCAGTTGAACAGCACGTCGATGCGGCCGAACGCCGCCATCGCCGCCGCTGCGCAGGCCGCCGCCGAAGCATCGTCGGTCACATCGGTGCGGTGAAACGCAGCGCCGGTTTCCGCTGCCGTTGCCGAGCCCGCCGCCTCGTCGATCTCGGCGACCATCACCTTCGCTCCCTCGCGTATGAAGATTCCGGTGGCCGCCTTGGCAATCCCGGACCCCGCGCCGGTAATCACCGCAACCTTTCCCTCGAGGCGTCCCATCTCTTGCATCCCTCCTGTTCCCGGCGCTAGGGTGCGCACATGCCACGCGAGCTTATCAATCCCTGCGGTATCTACCAGCGCAATAACGGGGCGCTGGCGCCCCGGCGCCCGCTGCAGGAAACCCGGGTCATCGGGCTGTTCTCCAATCTCAAGGCCAATGCGGACCGGTATCTGGAAGAGATCGCAGAGCGGCTGAAGGCCCGGCATCCGCATCTCGAATTCGCATTGTTCCAGAAGATTGCGAGCGAGCCGGCGAATTTCTCGCAGCAATGGCTGGACCGGGTTCACGCAGTAGCCGCCGCCTTCGGCGATTGAGGCTCCTGCACGTCGTGGTGTATCCATGACGCCATCAAGCTCGAACAGCGCGGCATTCCGGTTGCCGTAACCTGCACGGACGAGTTCTTCGCGCTTGGCAAGGCGGAGGCGGAGTGTCTCGGCATGGCCGGCTTGCCGATTGCCGTGGTGCCGCATCCGGTGGCCAAGCTGCCGCCTGCCGGCGTTGCGGAGATCGCCGACGAGGCCATCGACCAGATCGTCCATATGCTGGAGGCGGAGCCGGTCGCGCTTGCGGAAGAATGCCGCAAGCGCCCGCTGCCGAAACGCGGGCGCCTTCGCTACCGCTCCTTGTTCGAGGGCGATTTCAATGCGCCCGGCGCACCGGAGCGAATCTCCGGCCCGGACTCCCCCGACGCGCTCAACCGCGTCTTTTACCAGCGCGGCTGGACCGACGGCCTGCCTGTCGTCGCGCCGACGCCGGACCGGTGGGAAGCCATGCTGGGCGGGCGCGACCCCGGGGAGGAGATCGGCCTCATCGAGCCCCGCCTTGGCTGCGCAACCATCGGCAAGGTGGCGGCCAACGCCGTCATGGCCGGGGCCTCGCCGGCCATGATGCCGGCGATCCTGGCGGCAACCCGGGCGATGACCGCCGAACGGCTGAACCTGAAGGCGCTCCAGTCCACAACCCATCCCTGCGGCCTGCTGACCGTTGTGCACGGCCCCATGGCGGACGACCTCGATATCGCCTCGGGCACCAACTGCATGGGCCAGGGCGCCGTCGCCAATGCCGCGATCGGACGCGCCGTCCGGCTTGTGCTGACCAATATCGGCGGCGCCCAGCCCGGCGTGCTCGACCGCGCGACAATGGGCACTCCGGCCAAATACAGCTACTGCTTCGCGGAAAACCTCGAAGCCAATCCATGGGCCCCCTTCCACACGGAACGCGGCTTCGATGCAGGCCGGAACGCGGTCACGCTGTGCGGCGTCGAGGGGCCGCATAATGTCAATGACCACTACAGCGAAACCGCCGAAGATGTGTTGCTGACGGTCTGCGGCACCATGGCGACGCCCGGCTGCAACAACTCCTATTTCCACGGCGAATATCTGGTCGTGATCGGGCCGGAACATGCCGAGGTGATTGCGCGCGAGGGCTGGTCCAAGGACGATGTCAAGCGCTTCATCATCGAGCGCGCGATCATCCCGCGCTGGCACATCGGCAAGGCGCAGATGGCGCTTTACCGCCAGCAGGTGCCGGAACGGTTTGTCGGCCCCGATGGCCGGGACGGCGTGCGCATCGTGAGCGAGCCGGAGCAGCTCATGGTGATGGTCGCCGGCGGCGCCGGGCGGCATTCCTGCGTCATTCCCTCCTTCGGCAGCACCCTCTCGGTCACGCAGGCTGTCGAGGATCAGATGCGCTGAGCCGCCATGTCTGCGGGGGAATCCGGCATGTTTGATGCCGGAGACCGTGCATCCGCGGGCAGTGTCTCAGTTTGTAACGAAGGCCCGTGCCGGCGGGTTTTTCGGAATGCGCCTCCGTGCTGCGCCGCTTCTATCGCCTCCCTTGTCGTCACCCCGGCCGGAGCAGAGCGGAGAGCCGGGGGCTGTCCTCCGCCGTTTCGACCCCGCGGAAAGATCAGAGGCTGGGCCCCGGCTCAAGGCCGGGGCGACAACAGGGCGTCCGGGGCGACGGCAGGGCAGGCCGGGGCGGCGAGTGGGGGTTCGGGGTGACGGGGGCCGGGTGCGGCAGGCAGGGTCATTCGGGGCACGGCCCGCATTGCGGCCCGAATGAAGCACCCCGCCCGTCACCCCGGCCGGCGCGCCCGCCTTCTTGTCACCCCGGCCGGAGCGCAGCGGAGAGCCGGGGTCCATCCTCTGCCGTTTCGTCCCTGCGGAAGGATCGGAGGCTGGGCCCCGGCTCAAGGCCGGGGCGACAGTAGGGCGTCCGGGGCGACAGTAGGGGTGTCCGGGGCGACGGCAGGGCAGGCCGGGTGCGGCAGGCAGGGTCATTCGGGGCACAGCCCGTATTGCGGCCCGAATGAAGCACCCCGCCCGTCACTCCGGCCGGCGCGTGTGCCCTCGCGTCACCCCGCCGGCGCGCCCATCCTCCCGTCACCCCGGATGGAGCATGTGCCTCCTCTTGTCACCCCGGCCGGAGCGCAGCGGAGAGCCGGGGTCCATCCTCCGCCGCTTCGGCCTTGCGGAAGGAACGGAGGCTGGGCCCCGGCTCAAAGCCGGGGCGACAGTAGTGGCGTCCGAGGCGACAGCAGGGCAGGCCGAGACAGCGCCGGGGGGGCGGGGCGGCGGGCCGGGCCTCTCAAGCTCCTGGCTGACTCTGCCAGAGGAACGCGAATGCCAAACGGAGGCACTGCCGTCGGCAGGCGTTTTCCTGCCTTGCGCCAGCGCGGCCGCTTTCTATGGTGCAGCCATCTCATGCAAGGAGCAACAAGGATGACAATTGCAGCAGGAGACAAGGTGCCGGCGACGACCTTGAAGGAGATGACCGACAACGGACCGCAAAACGTCGAAACGGACGGTCTCTTCAGCGGAAAGAAGGTCGTCGCATTCTGCGTTCCCGGCGCGTTCACGCCGACATGCTCGGCCAAGCATCTTCCCGGCTTTATCGAGAAGGCGGACGCGATTCGCGCCAAGGGGGTGGATGACATCGTCTGCCTGTCGGTCAATGACCCCTTTGTCATGGGCGCCTGGGGCGAGGATCAAGGCGCTGCCGGCAAGGTCCGGATGCTGGCCGACGGGAGCGGCAATCTCGCCCGGGCCATGGGCGTCGAACTCGATCTGAGCGGCCTCGGGCTCGGCATACGCGCGCGCCGCTATTCCATGATCGTCGAGGACGGCACCGTCACACATCTCAATCTCGAGGACGGCGGGGCTTTCGAGGTTTCCAGCGCCGAAAGGATTCTGGAGCAGCTCTAGCACCGGGCGTCCTCGCGCCCGGCCTGCCGGCGCGCGAGGGCGTCAACGCGCTCGTTCTCCAGGTGGCCGGAGTGGCCGCGCACCCAGCGCCACTCGACCTGATGGGGAGCAAGGGCTGCATCCAGACGCTGCCAGAGGTCGATATTCTTCACCGGCTTTCTGGCGGCGGTGCGCCAGCCATTGCGCTTCCATGCCGGCATCCAGGACCGGACTCCGTCCATGACATAGCGGCTGTCGGTGGTCAGCAGCACGCTGCAAGGGCGGTTGAGAGCTTCAAGGCCCGCTATCGCCGCCATCAATTCCATTCGGTTGTTGGTCGTGTCCGGAGCGCCGCCGACGAGTTCCGACTCATGCGTGCCGCACCGCAACAGCGCCGCCCAGCCGCCGGGGCCCGGATTGCCCAGGCAGGCGCCGTCGGTGAAGAGTTCAACACGGGTCACGACAATCCATCCAGCTTGCGCAGATATTCGACGGGATCCTTGGGGGTCATCAGCACGGCCGGCGACGGGTGAAGCCAGTCATGCAGGCGCGTCAGCAGAAAACGAAGCGCCGCGCCGCGCCTGAGTTCGGGCAATGCGCGAATTTCCGGAGGCGCCAGCGGCCGGACAGCCTCGTAACCCTTCTGCATCTCGACCGCCGCCTGCATATCGAAACGCCCCTCCGGATCGACGGTCCACGCAACCTGTGTGATGGCGAGGTCGTATGCCAACGCATCGGTGCACGCAAAATAGAAATCGAAAATGCCGGAAACGGCGCTGTCCCGGAAAACCGCATTGTCGGGAAACAGGTCGGCGTGAATCGGGCCTGTCGGCAGGCCCGCCGGCCAGTGCTCCGCGATTTCCGCCAGCGCCCCGGAAATGCGCCCGGCAAGACCGGGCGACACGTCGTCGGCCCGATCCTGTGTCATGGCGCTGAGGCGGCGCCATCCCTCCGGCCCGAGATCGTTGGCCCGCACATGTCTGAAATCGGCGCCGGCCAGATGCAGCCTTCCAAGCGCCTCCCCGATGGCCCGGAAAGCCCGAGAGTCGCGTTCTCCTTCCAGAAAGGTGACGATCAGAGCCGTTCGGCCAGCCAGCGGCGACAGGGTTCCGCCGTCGCGGCGGCGCACCGGGGCAGGGCAGGGCGCCCCGCGGTTTGCGAGATGATCCATCAGGGCAACGAAAAACGGCAGGTCTGCGGCCCGGATACGATCTTCGAACAGCGTCAGCACATAGCGGCCCGATGACGCCTCAAGCATGTAGTTGGTGTTGTCTATTCCCTCGGGAATGGGGTCGAAGCGCAACAGACGCCCCAGATTGTATCCGTTCAGGAACTGCTCCAGTGCGGCAGCGCCGACCGGGGTATAAACCGCCATACAGGTTCAGGCCGCCAGTCCGCGCGGCAGCTTGAACTTCACCGTTTCCCGGGTATCGGTCCACTCCTCAACCGTCACGGAGAAGCGTTCGCGGCAAGCCTCGACGACCCCTCCAACCAGCACCTCCGGCGCAGACGCGCCGGCCGTGACGGCCAGCACCTTCACACCCTTCAAGGCGTCCCAGTCGATATGGTCCGCGCTGTTGACCAGAAACGCCTTGGGGCAACCGGCAGCCTTCGCCACTTCCACCAGTCGATTGGAGTTTGAAGAGTTCGGAGAGCCAAGCACGATTACGGCGTCGGCGCCGGGAACAACTGTTTTGACGGCTGCCTGGCGATTGGTCGTGGCGTAGCAGATGTCGTCACTCCTGGGCTCATGCAGTCCGGGAAAACGCGCGCGAAGCGCAGCGATGATTTCGGCGGTGTCATCCACGGAAAGCGTTGTCTGGGTGACATAGGCAATTTCGCGGTCCGGCGGGGGCTGAACCTGGCGGGCTTCCTCGACGGTCTGGACCAGTTTGACGGCGCCCTCGGGCAGTTGCCCCATAGTGCCCACGACTTCGGGATGACCTGCATGACCGATCAACAGCAGGTGCCGGCCGGCCGCGAAATGCCGTTCGACTTCCCGATGGACCTTGCTCACCAATGGGCAAGTGGCGTCGATATAATCGAGCTCGCGCCGGCTGGCTTCCTCGGGAACGGATTTGGGGACGCCATGCGCTGAAAATACCACCGGCACGTCATCCGGCACCTTGTCCAGACTCTCGACGAAAATAGCGCCCTTGTCCTGAAGCGTCTCGACGACAAAACGGTTGTGAACGATCTCATGGCGCACATAGACAGGCGCACCATACCGCTCCAGCGCAACTTCGACAGCCTGAATAGCCCGCACCACGCCGGCGCAAAATCCGCGTGGACCAGCGAGACGGATCGTGAGCGGCGGCTTCTCTCCCGTCATTGTGCGATCCTCCGGTCCGTTCTAAGGTCGGCAGTGCAACGGCGTATTGCCGAGCTTAATGCAGAGGACGGTCGATGGCGAGAGGGTTTGCGGTTGGAGCTGCGGGGCTGGTGGCGGCGCTTTCGGTCCTGGGAGGCTGTTCGGCCATTGGCGGCAAATCCACATCCTGCCCGACCGTCGGCGTCGTCGATAACGCCGGGCAACTGACACGGTTCAGGAGCGGCGAACAGCGCGACCTTACGGATATCGAGTTCGAGGTGCAGGTTGCCAGCCTGTCCGCCGACTGCAGCTTCGACAGCGAGACGCGGCTCGGCTCCGTGGAGCTCGACATCGCATTCCGCGCGCAGCGCGGGCCTGCGAGCATGACAGCTGCACACAGCTTCGGCTATTTCGTCGCCATCGTTGATCCTGACGGCAGCGTCACGGCCCGGAAGGCGTTTTCCATGCAGGCCGCTTTCGAGGACGGCAAGACGGAGGCGGTGCGCACCGAGCCGCTGGCCCTCACGATCCCGACGGCGGAAGGCACGGCGTTTCCCGCTTACCGAATCTATGTCGGGATGCAGCTCACGCGCGAACAGTTCGACCGTAACCTGACAGGCGGCCGCTAGGCCTCAATGCCGTATCGGCTGAGCGCGAAGGCGTATAGCTCCGCGAGTTCGGCCAGTGTCTCGAAGCGGCCCGACGCGCCGCCATGTCCGGTGGCCATATTCGTGCGCAGAAGCAGCGTCGGTTCGCCTTCGGCACTATCCCGGAGCGCCGCGATCCATTTCGCCGGCTCCCAATAGGTCACGCGCGGATCCGAAACGCCTGCGGTCGCGAAAATATCGGGGTAGGGCGCAGCAGTGACATTCTCGTAGGGGCTGTAGGCTGCAATACGCCGGAACGCCGCCTCGTCTTCTATCGGATTGCCCCATTCCGGCCATTCAGGCGGCGTCAACGGCAATGCGGCGTCGGACATGGTGTTGAGCACATCGACGAACGGCACTTCGGCCAGCACGGCGTCGAACAGATCCGGCGCGCGGTTGACCGCGGCGCCCACCAGCAATCCCCCCGCGCTGCCGCCATGGGCGATGATGCTGCCGGCATATTCCTGCGCGGCCAGATAGCGTCCGGCGGCGATGAAGTCGTCAAAACTGTTGGTCTTGTCGGCGAGTTTCCCGGTTCGGTACCAACGATAGCCGCGGTCCGTCCCGCCCCTGACATGCGCGATGGCGTAAACCACGCCCCGATCGACAAGACTGAGTCTCGATGTCGAGAAACCCGCCGGAATGGATATGCCATAGGCGCCATACCCGTAGAGAAGGCAGGGCGGCGGCGGCGAGAACGCCAGATCGGCCCGGTAGAGCAGGGTGATCGGCACCGCCTCACCGTCCGGGGCCGCCGCAAACAGCCGCCGGACCCTATAGGCTGCGGGGTCGTGGCCGCTCGGCACCTCCTGTTTTCGCAACAGCCGGCGTGTCCGGGCGGCCATGTCGTAGTCATAGACGTGAGCCGGTGTTGTCGGCGAGGCATAGGCGAAGCGCAGCGTGTCCGCCGCGTATTCAAAGCCCCGGAGGAGACTCAGGGAATAGGCCTCCTCGTCAAACGCAATCGCATGTTCGTCGCCGGAGGCGCGGGCGCGTACGACGATCCGGGGCAGCCCGTCCTCCCGCTCGAGACGCACGATCCAGTCGCGGAACAGGAGAAGCTGCAGGATGAGACGGCCCGGGATGTGCGGTATCAGGTCTTCCCAGGCGCCGGGGGCCGGGGCTTCGAGCGGGGCGGCGGCGACGCGAAAATCCTCGGCGTCGCGATCATTGGCGAGAACCAGCAACCGGTCCCCCTGGTCCCCGAGCGCATATTCGACACCGGGGCGCCGGGCTGCTACCAGACGGGGCGGGTTTTCGGGCTGGTCGGCATCGACAAGGCGGATCTCGCTTGTCGTGTGGTCATGCGCATCCAGAAGGATGAACCGGCCGCTTTCCGTCTTTCCGACATTCACGAAGAAGCCGGGGTCGGTCTCTTCGTAAACGAGTTCGGGCGAGCCTCCGAGACGACGGCGATACACCCATCTGGGCCGGGCATGGTCGTCGCGGACCGTATAGAACACGGTTTCGCTGTCATTGGCCCAGACGACATCGCCGGCGGTCCGCTCGACCTTGTCCGGCAGATCGGCGCCGGTCCGGGCGTCCCGGAAGAACAGCGTGTAGTCTTCGGAGCCGGCGAGATCGGCCGCGCAGGCAATCAGGCGGTGGTCGGGGCTGTGCCCGCAGGCGGCAATGCGGCAATAGGCTTGGCCGTCGGCAAGACGGTTGCCGTCCAGGAGCACCGTTTCCGCGCCTTCGCTGTCCTTGCGGCAAAACAGGGGGTATTCGCCGCCCGCGACGAAGCGGCGGTAATAGGCGAACGGGCCGTCCGGAGCCGGGGCTGTCGCGTCGTCTTCCTGGATCCTGCCCCGCATTTCCTGCAGCAGTGTTTCCTGAAGCGCGCGAAAGGGCTGCATCACCGCCCCCACATGCGCGTTCTCGGCTTCCAGATGCCGCCTGATGTCATCCGGCAGGACAGACGGGTCGCGCATCGCCTCC
Organism: Alphaproteobacteria bacterium; assembly: GCA_965200785.1. Taxonomy (GTDB): domain Bacteria; phylum Pseudomonadota; class Alphaproteobacteria; order Bin95; family Bin95; genus Bin95. The sequence continues at coordinate 2,100,767 of CBDAVA010000003.1, forward strand.
TGCCAGTTCCCGGCGCGAAGCCAGGCATAGGGGTCCATGCGCTGCTGCCCGTGCTGGGTGATGCTGAGAGGGCGCCGCTCCGCCCGCGGCGGCCTCAGCGGGTTTTCCCCGGTGCCGATGCGGGTGAAGGCCCGCAGGGTTTCCTCGCTGACATGGTGTTCGATGCCCTCGGCATCGCGCCGGGCGGTCTCGTCGCTCACGCCGATCGCTTTCAGGAAGTCCAGCACGATCTGGTGGCGCCGGCGCGAGCGCAGCGCCATCTTGCGGCCCCGTCCGGTCAGGAATATCGATCGGTAGGGCCGTGTCGTGACCAGTCCGTCCCGCTGGAGGCGGGCAACCGCCTTGCTGGCCGTCATATGGGTGACGCCCATGCGCCGCGCGATATCGACCAGGCGCGCCTCGCCGCTGGCCTCGATCAGGTCGTCGATCAGTTCGACATAGTCTTCCGCAATTTCCTTGCGCCGCGCCCGCCGCGTATGGGTGAACACCGCCGCCTGCCGCTCGGCGTCTCCGAGCGTCCTGTCGGCATCGCGATCGTCGTCTTGTCGGTCGGTCATCGCCCCATACCTATGACCGATGAACGCAAGGCCGGCAAGGGAACGCAGCCATTCGCGGCGCCCCCGTTTGAGGGCCGCATTCTCCCGGCGGGTCCGGACACTCGCCCGTCACACGGCTTTCCGCTGCGCTCCGGCGGCGCCTTCACCATGCGTCAATGCGCATCGGCCCAGTTATCGGCCGCGCCGGTCTCGACCATCAACGGTATGGAGAGTTCGGCTGCACTCTCCATGACCGAGGCGACGCAGGCCCGGGTTTCCTCCACTTCGTCCTCGGGGGCCTCGAACAGAAGTTCGTCATGGACCTGGAGCAGCATACGCGCCCGCAAGCCCCTGGCGGCCAGCGCCGGGGGAACGCGCAGCATGGCGCGCTTGATGATGTCGGCGGCCGATCCCTGGAGCGGGGCATTGATCGCGGCGCGCTCGGCGAAGCTGCGCCTGGCCGCGTTCTTGTCGGCTATATGGGGTGTGCGGCATTTCCGTCCGAAGACGGTCGGGACGTAGCCGTGCTTGCGCGCAAACTGCCTGGCGCGCTCCATATAGTCGCGAATGCCCGGATAACGCTCGAAATAAGCATCGATATAGGCGCGCGCATCCCCTTGCGGAATTGCCAGTTGCCGCGACAGGCCGAAGGCCGATATGCCGTAAATGATGCCGAAATTGATCGCCTTGGCGCGCCGCCGCGTCATGGGGTCCATGCCCTCGACCGGCAGCCCGAACACCTGGGACGCCGTGAGAGCATGGATATCGAGCCCGGCGCGGAAGGCGTCGCGCAACGGCGCGATCTCCGCCACATGGGCCAGCAGCCGCAATTCGATTTGCGAATAATCGGCGCTGACCAGCACATGGCCGGGTTCCGCGATAAAGGCGCGGCGGATCTTTCGGCCTTCCTCCGTGCGCACCGGTATGTTCTGGAGGTTAGGGTCGTTCGAGGACAGGCGGCCTGTGCCGGCGACCGTCTGGGACAGGGATGTGTGGATGCGCTGCGTGCCGGGATGGGCGGCGGCGGCGAGCGCCTCGGTATAGGTGCTGCGCAGTTTCGACAGCTGCCGCCAGTCCAGAACCCGCGCCGGCAGCGCATGGCCCTGGGCGCGCAGGTCCTCCAGAATGTCGGCGCCGGTTCCATAGGCACCGGTCTTGCCCTTCCGGCCGCCCGGCAGACCCATTTCATCGAACAGGATTTCGCCAAGCTGCTTGGGCGACCCGATGTTGAAGGACCTGCCGGCGAGATCGAGAATTTCCTGCTTGAGCGCGTCGATGCGCTGGGCGAAATCTCGAGACAGCGCTTTCAGCGCCACGACATCGACCTTGATCCCGGCGGCTTCCATATCGGCCAGCACCGGAATCAGGGGGCGTTCTATCGTCTCATGGACAGCCGCCATGCGCTCCTCGCGCAGGCGCGGGCGCAGAATTTCGTGCAGCCTGAGCGTGATGTCGGCGTCTTCCGCCGCATAGTCGCGCGCCTTGTCGAGCGCCACCTTGTCGAAAGTAATCGCGTTCTTGCCCGTGCCGCAAAGGCTCTTGTAGCTGATGCATTCATGGTCGAGATACAAGCGCGCAAGGTCTTCCATGCCATGGCGGTGGCTGGTGCCGTTCAGCACATAGGAAAGCACCATCGTGTCGTCGATGGGCGCCATGTGAATGCCATGACCGGCAAGGACCGCCATATCATATTTGATGTTCTGGCCGACCTTCAGCACGGAGTCCGCCGCGAGCAGCGGCTCGAGAACGGCGAGCGCGGCTTCAGGCGTCAGTTGATGCGGCGCCCCGGCTTCCAGCAGCCCGGCAGGCGCGGTGTGCCCGACCGGAATGTAGCAGGCCTTGCCCGGCGCGATGGCGAGAGACAGGCCGATCAGCCGCGCGCGCTGCGCATTCAGACTGTCCGTCTCGGTGTCTATGGCGATGATTCCGGCCTCGAAACCGGCCTCGACCCAGGTTCTGAGCGTCTCTTCGTCGGTAACGAGCCGATAGTCCGTCTCCACCGGCTCCGGCGCGGAGGCTTCCTCCTCGTCATCCCCGAGACGCGCGAGCACCGAGGCGAAGCCCTGTTCCCGCAGGAAGGGGCGAAGCCGCCCCATATCCGGCCCGGCGACAATGAAAGCATCCAGATCATCGGTCACGGGCGCGTCGTCGCGCAGCCGGACGAGATCGCGCGAAACGCGCGCGAGATCGGCAAATTCAAGCAGATTGCTGCGCCGCCTCGGCTGGCGGATTTCCCCGGCCCGCGAAAGCAGCGTGTCGAGATCGCCGTAATCGCCGATCAACAAGGCCGCAGTCTTGATGCCGATGCCCGGCACGCCGGGAACATTGTCGGTGGAGTCGCCGGCAAGCGCCTGTACATCGACGACCTTGTCCGGCGCCACGCCGAAACGCTCGACGACCTCGGCCTCGCCGATCCGGCGCTGTTTCATCGGGTCGAAAAGCGATATTCGCTCATCGACCAGCTGCATCAGGTCCTTGTCGGACGAGACGATCGTGACCTCCGCGCCGAGCTTCGCCGCCCGGCGGGCATAGGTCGCGATGAGATCGTCTGCCTCAAAGCCGGGCAGTTCGGCAGCCCGCAGGTTGAGCGCCTTCACAGCCTCCCGGATCAGCGCGAATTGCGGGATGAGTTCCGGCGGCGGCTCGAAGCGGTTCGCCTTGTAATCGGGGTAGATGTCGTTGCGAAAGGTCTTCCGGGCGACATCGAAGACAACGGCGATCCGGTCGGCGTCGGTGCTCTCGACCAGCCGCATCAACATGGTTGTGAAGCCATAAACGGCGTTTACGGGCACGCCGTCCGGCCGCGTCATGGGGGGCAGGGCGTGGAAGGCGCGGAAAATGTAGCCGGAACCATCGACCAGACAAATGTGGCGGGGCCCGCTGGTCGTCAATGCGCCGCCCGGAGACCGGCCCCGTCTTTCAGCACGAACCGCCGCCCGCAATAGGGGCAGTCCACACGGCCTTCGCCGTCAAGATGGAGGAAAACCCGGGGGTGGCCCAGCGCGCCGCCGCCCCCGTCGCAGGCAACCGCAAGCTCCTCGACCTCAATCGTCTCCGGCGGTTCCATCAATGTTGCCCCGACACTTTCCCGAGCCGGCCGGAATGATAGCGCAAGCGCCTTGAGACGCAACCTGCGGTCGTGTCTCCGTTTGACATTCGCGTTCCTCCGGCAGATTGAGCCAGGGGCCTGAAAGGCCCAGCCCGCCGCCCCGAACGCCCCGGCGCCGCTTCGGCCTGCCCTACTGTCGCCCTGCCCCTGTTGTCGCCTCGGCCCCCTACTGTCGCCCCGGCCTTGAGCCGGGGCCCAGCCTCCGATCCATCCGCAGGGCCGAAACGGCGGAGGATGGACCTCGGCTCTCCGCTGCGCTCCGGCCGGGGTGACAAGAAAGGGCACACGCGCCGGCCGGGGCGGCAACAGGGGAGGCCGGGGCGGCGCCGGGGGGAGCGGTTGACAGCGGGGCAGGCGTATCTATGGTCGGGTTCTGCAAGCGCCCGTAGCTCAGTCGGATAGAGCGTCTGCCTCCGGAGCAGAAGGTCGCACGTTCGAGTCGTGCCGGGCGCGCCAGAATTTCCAGCGAGCTCGCCATGTCCGGGTCGTTCATGCCAGCGATGAAGCGGCGCGCATTTCTGGCGTCGGCGGCGGCTGGCGCGGCATTGGCGCCTTTCCCCCGCGCGGCAGCGGGGGCTGACATATATTTGAAGGCGGCCCCGGCCGCCGTCCGGCTTGTGCCGGATCCTTATGCCGAAACGGCGGTCTGGTGCTATGACGGCCGCGTGCCGGGTCCTGAAATCCGCCTCCGGCAGGGCGGCAGGCTGCGGGTTGTCCTTGCGAACGGCCTGGATGAAGACACCACCATCCACTGGCACGGGCTGCGGCTGCCGAACGCCATGGACGGCGTGCCCCTGTTGACGCAGCCGCCGGTCCGCCCCGGTGAAACCTTCACCTATGCGTTCGATGTCCCGGACGCCGGCACCTTCTGGTACCACCCGCATGTCAACAGCATCGAGCAGGTCGCCCGCGGCCTCTACGGCGTCCTGGTTGTAGAGGAACAGGACGCGGCGGTTCGGGTGGACCGCGACGAGACCTGGGTGCTGGATGACTGGCGGCTGACCCCGGAGGCCGGCCTTTCGGGCGGCTTCGACAATCCGCATGACCTGAGCCATGCCGGGCGCCTCGGCAACACGGCCACTCTCAACGGAAAGATCCCGGAGGATTTCGCCGTCCGCCGGGGCGAGCGCATCCGCCTGCGCCTTGTCAATGCCGCGAATGCGCGGATATTCGCCCTGGAGTTCCGGGACCACCATCCGAAGGTCATTGCGCTGGACGGCCAGCCTGTGGCGCCCCATGCGCCGGACGGGGGCCGGGTCGTCCTTGCGCCGGGTATGCGCACCGACGTCATTCTCGACGCGACGGGGGAGCCCGGCGGCAAAACCCCCGTCGTCGACAGCTTCCACCGCGGTCGGGAATACCGCTTGGTCGATCTCTCCTATGACGCGCAGCCGCTGCGTGCGGCGCCCCCGGAATGGCCCATTGCCCTGCCGCCCAACCCGCTGCCGGAGCCTGACGCCGAAGGCGCGCGCCGCCATGAGATTATCTTCAACGGCGGGGCGATGGGCGGCGCGGTCATGGCCGAGATGGGCGGCAGAATGGGGCCGGTGGACGCCCGCTCATTTTGGTTTCTGAACGGCGCGGCGGCCGCCGGAGGCACTCCGGAGCCGATGCTGACTCTCCGGCGCGGCGAAAGCTGCGTCCTCGCCATGACGAACGCCACCGCCTGGCACCACCCGATGCACCTGCACGGCCACGCTTTCCGGGTTCTCTCCCGCAATGGCCGTCCGACGATGCGGCGCGAATGGCGCGACACGGTGCTGCTGGCTCCGCGCGAGCAGGTGGACATCGCCTTCGTTGCCGACAATCCCGGCGACTGGCTGTTTCATTGCCATGTCCTCGGGCATCACGCGAGCGGCATGACGAGCATAATCCGCGTGCTGTGAGGCCGGGCAGGGCGGTGCGCCCGAACCCGGCAGGGAGGAAACAGATGATCGAAGCGCGCCCTGTCGATGTCGAAGCCTTCAAGCGCGACGGCTTTGGCGGCCCCTTCCTTGCGATGAGCGCGGAAGAGGCAGGGGGGTACCGCCGGAAATTCGAAGCCTTCGAGGCTGATCTCGGCCAGCGCATCACCGAGGGCGACCCCGCCAACCGCTACAAGACGCATCTGCTGCTGCCTTTCGCCGCCGATCTGGTGCGCCACCCGCGCATACTGGACGCGGTGGAAGCGCTTGTCGGCCCCGACATCCTGTGCTGGACCAGCACCTGGTTCGTCAAGGATGCCAAGACCGACGCGCAAACCATCTGGCACCAGGATGCAGCCTATTTCGGCCTGCGCCCCCACCTGCATGTCACCGCGTGGCTTGCGCTCAGCGAGGCGTCGGAGGAAGCGGGCTGCATGCGTTTCGTCCCCGGCGCCGGCAATGGCGGGCTGCTGCGCCATATCGCGAATGCGGCGCCCAACAGCATCAACAGCGCCGGCCAGCGCACCGCTGCCGATTTCCAAACGGAAGACGCCGTGCCGGTGCCGCTGTCGCCCGGTGAGTTTTCGATTCATCACACGCTGGCGGTCCATGCCTCCGGCCCGAACCGGGCCGCAGACCGGCGCATCGGCATCGGTATTTCCTATATCCCGGCAAGCGTGCGCCATATCGGCAGCATGAAAGTGCCGGCGACCCTGGTCCGGGGTGAGGACCGCTACGGCCATTTCGACCTCGAACCGCATCCCGACGGCGGCTCTCGCGGCCAGGAGGCCTATCGCCGGCACCGCGCCAGCTATAGCGCCAGCTATGCCGAGCAGGTCGAATGGCACGCGGCGGGGCGCTGGGAGCAGTGAAACGGCTGGCGGGAAAGGTTGCGGTCGTCACTGGCGCTGCCGGCGGCATCGGCCACGCTGTCGCATGCACTTTCCTCAGCGAGGGGGCAGAGGTGATCGCCGCCGACAGCGCGGCCGATATAGACAAACGCGCGCCGGCCGGATCCGTCGCCCTGCGCTGCGACGTCTCCCAAGCCGCGGACGCCGAAGCAGCCGCCCGGCTGGCGCAAGAACGGTTCGGCGGGCTGCATATCCTTGTCAACAATGCTGCGCTGTTCGTGCCTTACGGCACAGTTGTTGATATCGAGGAGGAACACTGGACCCGGTCGCTGGCGGTCAATCTCACCGGCCCCTTCCTGATGAGCAAATATGCGATACCGCCAATGGCGGCGAGCGGCGGCGGCAGCATCATTCATGTCGCGTCGCAATTGGGGCAGGTCGGCAAACCCGGCCACAGTTGGTACGGCGCGGCCAAGGCGGCCCTGATCCAGTTGGCGAAAGTCATGGCGATCGACCATGCGGCGCAGGGCATCCGCGTGAACAGCCTTTCGCCCGGCCCCATCGGCACGCCGCGCGTCCATGCCAAGCATGGCGGACGGGAAGCCGCCGAGCGGGAAAACGGGGCGCTCACGGTTCTCAACCGTATGGGCAGGCCGGAGGAGATTGCCCGGGCTGCGGTGTTCCTGGCCAGCGACGAGGCCAGCTACATGACCGGCGCCGACCTTCTGGTCGACGGCGGCTACAACGCATGGTGAGGCCGCTCGTCAACCTCGCGCAGTCGGCAAGATATAGTCCTTGAAGTCCTCCCGCAGCCTGGTTTTCAGGATCTTCCCGGTTGCCGTATGAGGAAGTTCGTCCACGAAGACGACATCGTCCGGCTTCCACCATCGGGCGATCCTGCCGTCGAAATAGTCGAGCAGCTCGTCCTTCCCGACTTCGGCGCCGCCTTCCTTGACAACAATCAACAGCGGCCGCTCGTCCCAATGCGGATGCGCGACGGAGATGACAGCCGCCTCGGCCACTTTCGGATGGCCGACCGCGATATTTTCCAGGTCGATGGAACTGATCCATTCGCCGCCGGACTTGATGACATCCTTGGTCCGGTCTGTGATGCGCATATATCCGTCCCCGTCGAGAGTGGCGACATCTCCCGTCGAGAACCAGCCGTCATCGGTATGCGCGTCCGACCGGTCCTGCTTGTGATAGGCGTTCGCGATCCAATATCCCCGCACCTGCAGGTCGCCGAATGCAACGCCGTCGCGCGGCAATTCCCGGCCGTCATCGCCGACAATGCGCATGTCCACGCCGTAAATCGGCCGGCCCTGTTTCTCGGCCAGGTCGAACCGGGCATCCTCGCTCAGCGCCATATGCTTGGCGAGCGGCGTGTTGACGGTGCCGAGCGGAGACATCTCGGTCATGCCCCAGGCATGGCGGACCGTCGCGCCGTAGTCCCGCTGAAACGTCTCCATCATCGAGCGGGGACAGGCGGAGCCGCCGATCACCACATTGGTCAGCGGGCGGATATTCTTGCCGGACCGTTTGAGATAGTCGAGCAGCATCAGCCAGATGGTCGGCACGGCGGCCGTCATCGTCACGCCTTCGCCGGTAATCAGAGACTGGACGTTTTCGCCGTCGAGATGCGGCCCCGGCAGCACCAGCTTCGCACCGGCCATGGTGGCCGCATAGGGGATGCCCCAGGCGTTGGCGTGGAACATCGGCACGACAGGCATAACGGCGTCGCGCGCCGAGATATTCATGCAGTCCGGCCCGATGGATGCATAGCTGTGCAGAATGTTGCCGCGATGGCTGTAGAGCACGCCTTTCGGGTTTCCGGTCGTGCCGGACGTATAGCAGAGCGACGAAGCCGTCCGTTCGTCGAAGACCGGCCAGTCGAACACCGGATCCTGGGCGGCGACCAGCGTGTCATAGGCGACAAGATCGAAATGCGCGCTTCCCGGCAGGCTCGCTTCGTCGCAGAGCACGACGACCGTCCGGACGGTGCCGGCGACTTCGGCGGCGAAGCTGTCCAGCAGCGGGACGAAACCGGCCTCGACGAACAGCACGCGGTCATTCGCATGATTGACGATATAGGCAAGCTGGTCGAGATACAGGCGCGGATTGATGGTATGGCAAATGGCGCCGATACCGGACACTGCATAGTAGATCTCGAAGTGACGCCTTGTATTCCACGCCAGCGTGCCGACAGTGTCGCCGAAGCCGACGCCGAGCTCGCCCAGCGCATTGGCCAGCCGCTTGGCTTCGGCCTGGGCCTCGGCATAGCTGTAGCGGTGCAGGCCGCCCTCGACATTATGCGTCACGATCTCCGACCCGCCGTGATATTCGGCGGCGAAATCAATCAGGGACGAGATCAGCATCGGCCGGTCCATGATCAATCCGAGCATCGGTGTTATTCCTTCCGAAGATGCGTATCGCCGGCCTTTATAGCGGGGCGCGGCGGCGAACGGGAGCAGTGCGATGCCTCTACTTGAGGTCGAGAATCTTCGGGTCGAGTTTCCGACGCGGCGGGGCGTTCTGGTCGCCGTGGACGATATCTCCTTCACCATCGAGGAGGGCGAGGTGCTGGGCGTGGTCGGCGAGTCGGGCGCCGGCAAGTCGCTTACCGGCATGTCGATCATCGGCCTTCTGGAGCCGCCCGGATGGATTGCGGGCGGACGCATCAGCCTCGCCGGCGAGCGCATCGACAACCTTCCGCAGGAAGCCATGCGGCAGGTGCGCGGCAAGCAGATCGGCGCGGTATTCCAGGATCCGCTGACCAGCCTCAACCCGCTCTACACCATTGGCCGCCAGCTGACGGAGACGATCTCGACGCATCTTGATCTCGGCGACCGGGCGGCACGCGACCGGGCGCTCGAGCTTCTGTCCGAGGTGGGAATCCCGGCGCCCGCGCGCCGTATCGACAGCTATCCGCATGAGTTCTCGGGCGGGATGCGCCAGCGCGTGGTGATTGCGCTGGCGCTCGCGGCCAATCCGCGCCTGGTCATCGCCGATGAGCCGACAACCGCCCTCGATGTGTCGATCCAGGCGCAGATTATCGCGCTCCTCAAGCGCCTTTGCCGCGAGCACGGCACGGCGGTGATGCTGGTGACGCACGATATGGGCGTCATTGCAGAGACCGCCGACCGGGTGGCGGTGATGTATGCCGGGCGCATCGCCGAGATCGGGCCGGTGCGCGAGGTCATCCAGGCCGCGCACCATCCCTATACAGAGGGCCTGATGGGCTCGATCCCGAGCATGGCGGAGCGCCGGGACCGGCTGGTTCAGATCGAAGGCGCCATGCCCCGCCTGACCGAAATTCCCGCCGGCTGCGCCTTCGGGCCACGCTGTCCGAAGGTCTTTGCCCGCTGCCGTTCCGAGCGCCCCGAGCTGGTTGCCACCGGCGGGCCGAACCGCGCTGCATGTTGGCTTTACGATAGCGGGTAAGGGGGCTTAGGCTGCCCCTCGCAAACAATCCCGAAAGGCATGCAGGATGCGAACCCGACTTGCAGCGGCGACGGTTGCCGCAACCATGGCAATAGCAGCCCCGGCCGGGGCAAAGACCTTCACCTGGTCGTTCCAGGGAGACGCGCAGGCGCTCGATCCCTATGTGCTCAACGAGACCTTCACCCTTGGGCTGCTCGGCAATGTCTATGAAGGGCTGATCCGCCGGGGCCCGGACCTCGAAATTCAGCCGGCGCTCGCGGAACGATGGGAGATTCTGGAGCCGAACCGGTGGCGCTTCCATCTCAGGCAGGGCGTCGTCTTCCACAACGGCAACAGCTTCAACGCGGACGATGTCGTCTTTTCGGCGGACCGGGTGCGGGCGGAAGGATCGGACCTCACCACCCGCATCGCCAAGAGCGTCAAGGTCGAGAAGGTTGACGACTACACCGTCGATTTCGTCACCGACGGCCCCAACCCCATCCTGCATTCGGAATGGGCGACCTGGTACATCATGGACAAGGAATGGACGGAGGCGAACAACGCCGTCTCGCCGTCGTCCGTGACCGAGGGCACAGCCAATTTTGCGGCCTTCAACACCAATGGCACCGGGCCGTTCAAGGTCGTCAAGCGCGAGACCGACGTCGAGACCGTGCTGGAACCGCATGAGGGCTGGTGGGATACCGCCAAGCACAATCTCACCCAGATCGTGTTCAAGCCGATCGGCTCCGATTCAACCCGCGTGGCCGCCTTGCTTACCGGCGAGATCGACATGGCCTATCCGGTGCCGGTGCAGGACATTGAGCGGGTGGACAGCAATGCGGGCACGTCGGTGCTGATCGGCCCGGAACTGCGCACGATCTTCCTCGGCCTCGATATCCTGCGGGACGAGCTGACCTACTCAAGCGTCAAGGGCGCCAATCCGTTCAAGGACGTCCGCGTGCGGCAGGCCTTCTATCACGCCATCAATATCGACGCGATCCGCAAGAAGGTGATGCGCCGGCTGTCCGACCCCTCGGCGCTCATGATTTCGCCGAAACTGTTTCCCCACGCCCCGCATATCGAACGCCTCGCCTATGACCCCGACAAGGCAAAAGCGCTGCTGGCGGAAGCCGGTTACGCGGAAGGCTTCGAGGTCGGCATGAACTGCCCCAACAACCGCTATGTCAATGACGAGCAGATCTGCATTGCGGTCACCTCCATGCTGGCGAAGGTCGGCATCACGGTGAACCTTGTGGCGGAACCCAAGGCGCTCTTCTTCAAGAAGATCCTGGGGCCGAACTACGATACCAGCTTCTTCCTGCTCGGCTGGACGCCGGGTTCGTTCGACAGCTGGAACGTGCTCTACAACCTGCTCAACTGCCGCGAGGACAGCGGCCGCGGCAAATTCAATGTCGGCGGCTACTGCAACAAGGACGTGGACGCCCTGACCGACAAGATCAAGGTCTCCACCGACGAAGCCGAACGCAATGCCATGATTGCCCAGGCTTACGAGATCGCGACGTCGGAGGCCGCGACCATTCCGCTGCACCAGCAGGGGCTGGCCTGGGGCAAGAGCGACTCCGTCGATCTGGTCCAGCGGGCCGACAACCAGTTCATGCTCTACTACGTGGTCAAGAACTGACCGGCGGCGGGGAAGGGAAGGGCGGTCCGGCCCCCTTCGGGGGGCTTGCCGCCGGCCCTTCCCGCGCCCACTTGACCGCGCCATGACGGACGCGCTCTTCAAGCTCTATACACGCGATATCCTGCGCCTCGCCGGGGCCATTTCCCGGGTGGGGCGCCTGGAACACGCGGACGGCGCCGCGACCCGCACCAGCCGGGTCTGCGGCAGCTCCATGACCGTCGAGGTCGCCCTGGAGGGCGGCCGTATCGCGGACTATGCGCAACAGGTCCGGGCCTGCGCCTTTGGCCAGGCGTCGGCGGCCTTGTTTGCGGAAGCAGCGCTCGGCCGGACGGCCGAGGAAATCGAGACAGGCCGCAGCCAGATCGCCGCCTTCCTCGGCGGCGGCGCGCCCCCTTCCGGCGTGTGGAGCGCATTTGCGCGTCTGGAGCCGGTGCGTGCGGTCACGGCCCGCCACGGGGCCGTGCTGTTGCCTTTCGAGACGACCCTGGCGGCGCTTCAGGCGGCGTAGCGGTTCGCCGTCGTTTCAAAATGGGCCACGGCCGGCTCGTTGCGGCCGATCGTGACATGCGCATTGACCCCGGCGGCGAAGCCGGCCTGGATCGTCTCCCCGGTTGGGAAGTCCTCTTCAATGACCGTGCGAACCGCCAGATCGACATTCTTGTCCCAGTGGATGCGCGCCTTTTCGCTCTGCGCCGGCTCCGGGATATAGAAATCGAACAGGACGGTGCACTCCCCCGGATTCCCGCCATGCCTCGGGAAGCACCGCCAGACCTCCATATGGTCTCTCTGGACGATGAATGCGGTATTCGGGAAGAAGATATAGATGACCGCGGAATGATCCACGAGATCCCAGTCTTCCGGCGCTTTCTCCCGCATCGCATGAAGGGCGTGCCGCGGCAATATCTCGCGCAAATGCGGCCCGAAGCCGTCATAGAGGCAGACATTGGCGATGAAGATCGGACCCACGGTGTTCTTGTGCAGAAACGGGAAGTGGTAGGGCTCGAGGAAGGTATCGACGGCGATCTTCCAGTTCATGGCAAGGTCGAAGCGCTGCCGGGAGTAGGGCGTCCAGCCCGCCAGGCCGTAAGGAGCGAACTCGGGCCCCATGCCCTCAAGCAGGGTATCGACATCGAAATCGCTTCCCGGTGTCGCCTGCGCGAAAATCATGCCGTGTTTCTCGGCTACCGGCAGCGCCGCAAGGCGGTGGTCGGCGCGTGAAACGCCGGGGAAATTACGTTCATCCGGCAGGCCGATCAGGCGTCCGTCCAGATCATAGGTCCAGCCGTGATACGGGCAGGAGAAGGAGAAGGCGCCGCAGCCCCGGTCTTGCGCAAGTCTTGCGCCCCGATGGCGGCAGACATTGGCGAAGGCCCGGAGCCGGCGGTCGCGCCCGCGAACGATCAAGATCGGCACGCCCGCTTCGTCGCTGGTGATCCAGTCGCCGGGGTTCGGCAGCAGGCCGGAAAGACCGATGAACAGCGGGAGGCTCCGGAACAGCCCCCGGCTTTCCCGGGCGGCGCGTTCCGGGCAGGTATAGGCAGCGACCGGCTGCCGGACGACATCAGGCCAGACATCCGTCGTCCCCGCGTCGAGATGGGCGAACAGCCGGCGGGAGAGTTCCTGTTGAAGATCAGCCTGCATCTCTTTCCTCCCGTTTGGCGCGCTCCCAGAGGCGGTCCAGCTCGGCCAGCGGCGCCGCCGCCATTGCCAGACCCTCCTCATGCGCAGCAGCCTCGACCCGGCGGAAGCGCTGCTCGAAACGCGCATTCGCATCACGCAACGCCGTTTCCGGCGCGACGCCAAGTTTACGCGCGAGGTTGACAACCGAAAACAGCAGGTCGCCGAGTTCGGCCGGAATATCCGCGTCCGGGGCAGCAATCTCGTCCAGTTCCTCGCGGACCTTGTCGAAGACCGGCTCGGGCGTCGGCCAGTCGAACCCCGTCCGGGCGGCGCGGCGCTGGAGCTTCTCCGCACGCATCAAGGCGGGCAGGGCCGGTGGCACATCGTCAAGAGCGCTCATCCGCGCGGCGCCGGCGGCAGCGGCCCTTTGCTGCCGCTCGCGTTCCTTGTGCGCTTCCCAATTCGCCGTTTGCGCATCGCTGTCAGCCGACATGTCCTTACCGAACACATGAGGATGCCGCGCGATCATCTTGGCCGAAATCGCATTGACAACATCGCTGAAGGCGAATGCGCCGCGTTCCTCGGCGATGCGGGCGTGGAACACAACCTGCAGCAGCAGATCGCCCAGCTCCTCGCACAGCGCCGCGAGGTCGCCGCTGCGGACAGCCTCGACCACTTCATAGGCTTCTTCCACCGTATAGGGCGCGATGGTCTCGAAGCCTTGCTCGATATCCCAGGGACAACCGATTGTCGGCGCGCGGAGGGTCGCCATGATTTCCAGAAGGGAATCAATGGGTTGTGATCCATTTATCGCATAATGGATATTATGGGAAATAATAGCAGGTGCATTCGGGACGATGTCGATGGTCATGCCGTCAATGCCCGGCCGCACGCCTTCGGGCAATGCCGCCGCCACGCTGCGATAATCCATATGGTGGTTGAGATGCGTGAGCACAGCCTGTTGCGGCGCAAGCCGCGCGATCCATTCAAGCACTTTCGGCAGAAAGGCATGATTGCCGCTCGGCAGGTCCGCATGGCCGGCTCCGACAATCCAGGTCTCGACTCCCGCAAGCGCCTCGAAGGCGGCGGCGTCCAGCGCCGAGACATCGGTGCTGTAGGCGAAGGCGCCGACCCGGAGACCTGTGGACCGCCCTCTCCCGTGCTGCTGCTCGAACGCCTTGAAGGCGATGCCGGCAATCTCGAAGGCGGCGCCGACCGGATGCGGCCTCAGGCAGGGACGAAAATATGGCGGCCCGTCAACGGGTTCGGCAAAGGCATAGGGAAACCGGTTCCGGATCCGCTCCAGCACCTCGGCGCGGCCATAGATGTCCAGCGGGCCGCCCCGCTCGGTGCACAGGGTCTTCAGGTCGTCAATGCCGTGAATATGGTCGGCATGAGCATGGGTGTAGATGACGGCGTCCAGCCGGCCGCCGCCGACAGCAAGCCACTGTTCGCGAAAGTCCGGCCCGGTATCGACGACGATACGCGCCCCCCCGGCTTCGATCAGAATCGCAGGCCGCCGCCTGCGGTTGCGCGGATCGTGCGGATCGCACGCGCCCCAATCGCCGCTGGCAACCGGAACGCCGGCGGAGCCGCCGCAGCCGAGAATCGTTACGCGCAAGCCCGCGCCTTCGGAAACAACCGGAAGAAGTTTTCCGTCGAGGCCGCAGCGAAGGCTTCCGCCGATATGCCCTTCAGGCCTGCCGCAACCGCTGCGGTATGCACCACATAGGCGGGTTCGTTGCGCTTGCCGCGCAGCGGCGCCGGCGCAAGGAAGGGCGCATCGGTCTCGACCAGCAACCGGTCCAGCGGCACATCCGCTGCAATGGCGCGCAAGTCACCCGAATTGCGGAAGGTCACAATCCCCGAAAGCGAGATATAAAGACCCAGTTCCAGAGCCTTTTCTGCAAGATTGCGGCCGCTGCTGAAGCAGTGCATGACGCCCGGGACCCGCCCTGCCCCCTCTTCCTCCAGAATCGAGGCCGTGTCCGAATCGGCATTGCGGCTATGCACGATGAACGGCACGCCCGCCTTCTCCGCAGCACGGATATGGCGCCGGAAACTCTCCTGCTGCAAGTCGCGCGGGCTGCGGTCGTAATGGTAATCGAGGCCCGTTTCACCGAGCGCCACGACTTTGGGATGCCGGGCGAAATCGACCAGATCGCCCTCGTCCGGCATGCCCTCGGCTGCGACATGATGCGGATGCAGCCCGATGGCGCAGAAGATGCGCGCATGGCTCTCGGCGAGCGCGACCACCGCCGCAGCCTGTCTCGGGCGGGTGCAGATCGTGACCATGCACCCGACGCCGGCTGCTTCCGCACGCGCGACGAGGGCATCCACCTCGCCGTCGAAATCCGGGAAGTCGAGATGGCAGTGGCTATCGACCAGCATCATTCTTCTCCGCCGGTATATCGGGGAAAGACGCCTTCCGGCTTCGGCAGTGCCGCGCCGGGCTGCAGCGTGCCGGCCTCGCCGAACGCCGCGAAATCCCGCGCTTCCGGGTCCACGGCCAGCTGGTCGAGGATGCGGTGCGACGCATCCGGCATGAAGGGCAAGGTTGCAAGCGCAAGCCCCCGGATGGTTTCCGCCGCGACGAACAGCACGGTCGCCATGCGAACAGGATCGCTCTTCCGCAGCGTCCAGGGTTCCTGGCGGGCGACATAGGCATTGGCGGCCCGGACGACACGCCAGATCGCTTCCAGCGCCTCGTGGAACGCCTGCCGGTCCATTGCCGGGCGCAAAGACGGCAACAGGCCCCGAACGCCGTCGAGCAGCGCGTTGTCCTCGGCCGAGAATTGCGCCGGCCGGGGCAGTTGCCCGCCGTAATTCCTTGCAATCATCGACAGCGTGCGCTGCACCAGATTGCCGTAGTCATTGGCCAGCTCGCCGTTCATCCGCTGGACCATCGACCGCCGGGAAAAGTCGCCGTCATTGCCGAACGGCACTTCGCGAAGCAGGAAATAACGCAGTTGATCCAGGCCGTAGCGCTCAATCAGGTCATACGGATCAATGACATTGCCGACCGACTTGGAGATCTTCTCGCCCTCATTGGTCCACCAGCCATGGGCAAACACCCGCTTTGGCGGCGACACACCGGCGGCCATGAGAAAGGCCGGCCAATAGACCGCATGAAAACGCACGATGTCCTTGCCGACCATATGGAGATCGGCGGGCCAGTAGCGCTGAAAGGACGGCTGACCGGTATCGGGATAGCCGACCGCGGTGATGTAGTTGGTCAGCGCATCCAGCCAGACATACATGACATGGGCGTCGTCTCCCGGAACGGGAATGCCCCAGTTGAATGTGGTGCGCGACACCGACAGGTCCTGGAGACCGCCCCGAACGAAGCTGACGACCTCATTGCGCCGGCTCTGCGGCCCGATGAAGTCCGGATTCGCCTCGTAGAACGCCAGCAGGCGGTCCTGCCACGCCGAGAGCCGGAAGAAATAGCTCGGCTCCTCCACCCACTCGCATTCGGCGCCGGTCGGCGCAATGCGGGCGCCGTCTTCACGCCGGACGACCTCGGCCTCGGTAAAGAACGCCTCGTCGCGAACCGAATACCAGCCTGCATAGCTGCCCGGATAGATGTCGCCTGACGCCACCAGCGCCTGCCAGATGCCCTGGCTTGCAAGCGTGTGCCGCCGCTCCGTGGTCCGGATGAAGTCGTCATGCGAGACATGGAGCGTCTGCGCCAGGCGGCGAAAATTCTCCGACATTCGGTCCGTGAAGGATTGCGGCGCATCGCCCGCGGTCGCAGCGGCCTTCTCGACCTTCTGCCCATGCTCATCCGTTCCGGTGAGGAAATGGACATCATATCCGTCGAGCCGTTTGAACCGCGCCAACACATCGCAGGCCAATGTCGTATAGGCATGGCCGATATGCGGTGCATCATTGACGTAGTAGATCGGCGTGGTGATGTAGAACGGCGTGCCGTCGCTCATGGGGGGCGGATTTCCGGGTCCCGAAACGGACGCGGTTGTCCCATATCTCGCTTGCGGGAATCAAGCGCCAACGCCGGGCCTTCTGCCGGCGGCCGCTTGTGCGAGCATTTGGAAAATATCGCCCACGACCTGGCGGCGGTCCAGCGACAGGGCGACGCCGCGATCCAGCAGGCGGGATATTCGGGGTTCGGTTTCCAGCCAAGCGGCGCCCGCCCCGGCCGTGCGCAAGCGCGCGGCCAGGCTCATCATCAGAATCCGCCCGAAAGCCTCGAAACGCGCCGGCTCCCGGCTCTCGGTCACGGCTGCGGCAATCCGCTCCAACACCGGGCGGTCTAGGTCGGGAAGGTTGTCGAACAAGGTGTCGATGGCTTCCTTGAACATGGGCCCGTCGAGCTGTTCCAGTTCAAGCGCCGCGCCGGGGCTGCCGCCGGAAACCGCGAAGAGACGGCCGCGCGCCTCTGAATCCGTCTCGGGTGCAATGCCGCGAAGCACGTCATCGAAGGCCGCCCGATCGAGCGGCGCCAGCCGGAGCATGCGGCAGCGCGACCGCACCGTCTCGAGCAGCAGCGTTGGCCGATGGACAACCAGCAGAATCAACACATTGGGCGGCGGCTCTTCCAGAAGTTTCAGAATGGCGTTCTGCGCATTCGGATTCATGGCGTCGGCGCCGTCCACAATCAGCACGCGCCAGACCCCCTCCCCCGGTGTCAGGCGCAGAAAGCGAATCGCCGCCCGCACATCATTGACGCCGATCTCGCCGCCGGCGCCGGCCGGCTCAAGAACCCGCAGGTCAGAATGACCGCCGGCCGCGACACGCCGAAACACCGGATTGTCCGCAGCCACATGAAGCGGCGGCATTTCCGTTTCCGCCAGGAAGCCGCGGCCCTCGCCGGCCAGCAGGTATCGGGCGAAGCGAAAGGCGAGCGTCGCCTTTCCGATTCCCCGCGGCCCGGCGACCATCCAGGCATGATGCAACCGGTCCGACGCAGCGGCGGATGCCAGTATTCCAACGGCGGCGGCATGGCCGACAAATCGATCCTGCCTGCGCGGCTCCGGCGGCGCCTCGCCGCTCATGGCAGATTGAAGCGTTCTGCGACGACAGTTCGCACCGCCGCCGCCACGCCGTCGCAATCCTGCTCGGCATCTATCACGGCGATGCGGTCCGGTTCGCGGCGCGCGCTTTCCATGAAACCCTGGAGGACAAACCGGTGCACGGGGTCGGCCATCGCTTCATAGCGGCTCGGCTGGCGGGCCCGCTTCCGCTCCCGGGCGGCTTCCACGGAAATGTTCAGGAACAATGTCAAATCCGGCCGCAATGCGCCGATCGCGAGACGGCGGAGCCGCGCCTCGTCATCCAGCGCAACTCCCTGGCCGTAACACTGATAGGCGATGGTGGAATCATAGAACCGGTCGGAGAGCACCCACTGTCCGGCGGCGAGCGCCGGTCGGATGCGTTTCTCCACATGTTCGCGCCTTGCGGCATAATGCAGCAGCGCTTCCGCAAGCGGGTCCCAGTCGGCCTGACCGGAGACGAGCAGCTCACGTATCGCTTCCGCTTCCGGTGTGCCGCCCGGCTCCCGCGTGCACATAACCGGAATGTTCAGACTGCGGAGATAGCCGGCAAGCAGGGGAAGCTGGGTTGATTTCCCTGCCCCGTCCCCGCCCTCGAAGGTAATCAGCCTACCGGTCACGCCGCAGGATCGAAGCCGAATAACAGGGCCTGCAGTCTCTGGATGATGCGGCCGAAGAAGCCGATCCGCTCTATTTCCACGCCGGCATAGAGCGGATGCTCAACCGGCAGCGCGCCGGGCGCCTCCAGGCGGAGCGTTGCAATCTGCTGGCCCGCCGCAATCGGGGCAGCCAGCGGGCCGGCCCAGGTCACGGAAGCCTTGAGGCCGGAGCGCGCCTGGCGTTTCAGCGACAGCAGGATATCCCGGTCCGGCACCAGCGGCACACGGTCCTGGCTGCCGAGCCACACGGCCGCCGTCTCAACGGTCTCCCCCTTTTTCAGCAAGGGATAGGCGGCGAATTCCCGGAAACCCCATTCGATCAGCCGCTCCGCCTCTCTCGCCCGCTGCCGACTGTTGCTCAACCCGCCCATTACAAGGTAAAGCCGGCGTCCGTCACGCTCGGCAGAGGCGGCCAAGCCGTAACCCGACGCCTTCGTATAGCCGGTCTTCAGGCCGTCAACGCCGAGTTCCCTGCCGAGCAGCGGATTGCGGTTTCTTTGCGTGATCCTGTTATATCTGAACTCCTGCTCCCCAAACGTCTTGTAATACTCGGGAAACTCGGTCGCCAGGATTTGCGAGAGGTGCGCGAGATCGCGCATGGACGCCAGGTGCTCCGGATGCGGCCAGCCGGTCGCGTTTTGGAAAGTGCTTCTGGACAGTCCCAACTCGCGGGCGCGCGCCGTCATGGCCTCGGCGAAAGCCTCTTCGCTGCCCGAAATACCTTCGGCAAGGACGACCGACGCATCATTGCCCGATTGCACGATGACGCCGCGCAACAGATCCGAGATCGAGACGCGCGTATTGACGCGCACAAATGTCTTGGAGCCGCCCGTCTTCCAGGCCTTGCGGCTGACCGGAAATGTCTGCTCCATGTCGAGCACACCGGCTTTCAGGCGCTCGAACACCATCAGCACGGTCATCAGCTTGCTCATCGACGCTGGCGGCAGCGGCTCATCCGCCCCCTTTTCAAGCAGCACCGTGCCGGTTGTCCCGTCGATCAGTATCGCGTTCGGCGCGATTGTCGTGTCGGCCCGGGCGTCGGCGACCGAGAACAGCAACACCAGCGTGGCAGCGAAAACAAACCGCATGAAGTGTGTCTCCTACCCCCTTGAACGAACTACGAATGCGTCCTGCGGGCCGCGCGCCTGCACCCGGGCCCGCAGCGCCTGAGCGGACTGCCGATTCTCCTCGGGACCGACGCGGACCCGATGCAAAGTCCGGCCGTTATCCGCCTTGCTGGAATGAACCGACACGCTTGCGAAATGCTGCCTCAACCGTTCAGCCATGGTCTCGGCGTTCTTGCGATCGCGAAACGTGCCCGCCTGAACGTAGTAGAACCGGGGTCCGGTGTTGCCGTCGCGGCGGAATTTGGCGACGAGCCGGTCCTGTTTTCGCGCGCCGCCGCCGCTCTTCGCGATTTCGGCGACCTGGCGGCTCAACTCCGGCAGCAGTTCCACACGAACCTCGGTGACCCCCTTGCGCCGGAAACCGATCTTTTCGGCCGCAGTAAGCGACAGGTCGATGATGCGGTCATGCGCATATGGCCCCCGGTCGTTGACCCGGACCACGGCGCTGCGGCCATTGCTCAGATTGGTGACGCGCACGACGCTGGGCAATGGCAGGGTGCGATGCGCAGCCGTCATCGCATACATGTTGAAGACTTCGCCATTCGCCGTTTGGCGGCTGTGGAATTTGTGCCCGTACCATGACGCAATACCGGTTTCGGAGAAGCGTTCATACGTCTTGGGGCGGTACCAGCGTTCGGCAATCCTGTATGGCGCGCCGACCTTGTAGCTGCTGGCATTATGGGTGAGCGGCCGCAACGGCGACGCCGGGACGCCGAGAGTCTTGCCGCCGGCCTTGACGGTCCGTTCGACAGCGGTCTCGGATGCTGCCTTGGGCGCCGCCTTGGGCGCTTCCGGCGAGCTGCAGGCGCTGGCGAACAAAACCGCGAACAGGACAAAGAGGCGAATCACCGTCGTCCTCCGACTGCATCCGACAACAGCCCGACCGTCAGCGCATACAGGTTCGAGCAATTGTAGCGCAGCACGCTTTCGTAGTTTCGATAAACCAGGAAGGCGCGTCCCTCCGCGCCGTCCGGCATGACAAGCCGTGCATCAAGCTTCACGGCCGGCAGTGCGGCTCCCGAAAGCCGGCGGACGCCCGCCTCTTGCCAGGAGCCAAGGCTTCGCGGCTCCGTCATCAGCCGCTTGGCCCGGCATCCCTGCGCGGCGTTGTCGCGCATCGCCGCATAGCGCTGCCTGACCGCTTCCGGAACTTGCACGCCGCGCCCCCAGGTGCGCGCATCGGACCATCCGTGACGCTGGAGATAATTTGCAATTGAAGCAAAAACATCGCCGAGATCACTCCATATGTCGCGTCGGCCGTCGCCGTCGAAGTCCTGAGCGTAGGCGATGTAACTCGACGGAATGAATTGCGGATGGCCCATGGCGCCGGCCCATGAGCCTTTCATTTGGTCAAGCTCGATATACCCCCGGTCCACCATCCGCAATGCGTCGAGTAGTTGCCCGCGAAAAAAACTGGCGCGGCGCCGGTCGAAAGCGAGCGTTGCGAGCGCCCGGACTATGCCCGTTTTTCCCTTGATGGCGCCGTATCGGGTTTCGATTCCCCAGATTGCGACAATAAAACGCGGCTGTACGCCGTAGCGCGCCGAAACCTGCCGCAACAGTTCGCCGTGCCTGGCCATCATCGCCCTGCCCCGCTCGATCACCGGCTGCTTGAGCACGCGGGCGCTGTAGGTCTCGAAAGTGAGTTTAACCTCCGGCTGCTTGCGGTCGCGTTCCAGAACCCGCTCCAGCGGCCGAAGCCCGGTCAGCGCGGCCTCCAGTGTCGCAGCCGAGATCCCCTCTCCGGCGGCTTCGGCGCGGAAACCGGCCAGCCAGTCGTCAAAGCCGTCGGCCTGGCCCGCACCGCCCGTGCAGACAATGGCGGCCAGCACCGCAAATGCGACAATGACACGCCGCATTGTCGTTTACCCCCCTGTGCGAACCCCGCAATTGAGGGCCGAACGACCCTGTCGCCACCATATCGAACGATTCGCAGTCTGTCGCGCGGAACGGTCGTGTCTCAGCTTGCAATGAAGGCCCGTGCTGGCGGGTTTTTCGAAACGCGCCCCCGCGCCGCGCCGCTTATATCGCCTCCCTTTCGTCACCCCGGCCGGAGCGCAGCGGAGAGCCGGGGTCCATCCTCCGCCGTTTCGGCCCTGCGGAAGGATCGGAGGCTGGGCCCCGGCTCAGGGCCGGGGCGACAGTAGGGGCGTTCGGGGCGGCAACAGGGGGGCCGAGGCGGCGCCGGGGCGTTGGGGGCGGCGGGCCGGGCCTTTCGAGGCCCGGGCTGAGTCTGCCAGAGGAATACGAATGTCAAACTGAGGCGCTGCCCGCGGAACATTGCTGTTGATACAGTTGGCCATGCCGCGGAGTCGCGGTGTCTTTCCGGGGTTCTTCCGGTTGCGCGGTGCTTCCGTCATCATGGCTGTCTTTGGCGCAGGATCGAGGAACGGGAGAAGCATGATGAAACTGGCAGGCAAGACCGCGATAGTGACGGGCGGCGCCTGGGGTATGGGCGCGGTGACGACCGACCTCCTGGCTGCCGAAGGCGCAGAGGTTGTTGTGGCGGATGTGCTCGAAGACGAGGGGCGGACACAGGCGGAGAAAATCAGGGCGGCAGGCGGCAGGGCGTCGTTCCACCGTCTCGATGTGACCGACGATTCTGCTTGGGCCGGTCTGGCTGAAGCCAGGCCGGACGCCGATATTCTGGTCAACAATGCCGGGATCAGCGGCAGCGCCCATGCCGACCCCTTCGATCTCGATGCCTGGCACAGGCTCATGGCCGTGAATGTGACCGGGGCGTTTCTCGGATGCCGCCACTTTGTGCCGAAGATGGCGGCTTCGGGCGGCGGTGTGATCGTCAATATCTCGTCGATTTCGGGCGTTGTCGGCCAGGACAACATCCATCACGGCTATAACGCCTCCAAAGGCGCGATCCGAGTGTTGACGAAGTCGCTCGCGGTGCGTCATGCGCCCGAGGGAATCAGGGCGAACTCGATTCATCCGGGGCTGATGCCGCCGATGCGCACTTCCGGCGCCACCGCGGACCCGGTTGTGCGGCAACGGATGCTGGGCCGGGTGCCGATGGGGCGCAACGGCCGGGCCGATGAGGTCGCCAAGGCCGTGCTCTTCCTCGCCTCGGACGACAGCAGCTATTGCACCGGCGTCGAGCTTCACGTGGACGGCGGCTTCCTCGCGTCGTAACGCCGCGCCGCCCTGCCCGGCTGATCAGGCTTTCCACCGGCCGATACCGGCTCCCGAGAGACAAGGACATATCCCTGCCAATGCCCGCCCATGCCAATACCATCAGCGGCCGCAGCGCCTTCCTCGCCGTCCTCAGGGACGAAGGCGTCACGCATCTCTTCGGTAATCCGGGGACGACCGAATTGCCGATCATGCACGCCCTGACCGAACAGAGCGATCTGGGCTATGTGCTGGGGTTGCAGGAGTCGGTTGTCGTCGCCATGGCGGACGGTTATGCGCGCGCTTCCGGCAAGCTCGCAGCCTGCAATGTCCATGTCGCGCCCGGATTGGGCAACGCCATCGGCGCGCTCTACACCGCGTCGCAAAGCGGCTCGCCGATTATCGTGACCGCAGGCCAGCAGGAGCAGGGCCACGGGCTGACGGAGCCGCTGCTCTACGCCCCGCTCGTCCCGATCGCCGAACCGGTGGTCAAATGGGCGGTGGAGGTATCGCGGATCGAGGACCTGCCGCGCATCCTGCGGCGCGCCGCCAAGGTGGCGACCGCGCCGCCGACGGGGCCGGTGTTCATCTCCCTGCCGGGCGACATCCTGAACCGCCACGAGGCTATCGAGCTGGGCCGGGCGACGCGGGTCGAGTCGCGTGTCCGGCCTTCGGACGCCTTGTTGTCTGCAATAGCGGCCCGTATCGCAGCAGCGGAGAATCCGGTCATCCTGGCGGGCCACGAGACAGCCACCGGCGGCGCGCTGGAGGAGGCCGGCTGCCTTGCCAGCCTGCTGGGCGCGCCGGTCTATCAGCAAAGTGTGCCGCAGGGCGCCCATTTTCTCTCGGAGCATCCCTGCTTCATGGGCGCGCTCAGCCGCAGCCAGCCGCAGGTCCGCCAGGCGCTGGCGCCCCACGATGTCATCATCAGCCTCGGAGCGGACTTCCTGCGCATGTCGGTCTGGAGCGAAACGGACCCGCTGCCGGAGCATCTGGCAGTCATCCAGATCGGTCTGAGAGACTGGGAGCTCGCAAAGAACTACGCCGCCGAATTCGCCGCGCTCGGCGATGTGCGGGAAACGCTGGCGGCCCTGAACCCGCTGCTGGAAGAGCGGCTCGGCGCAAGCCGGCGGCACCGCCCGGCGGCGTTCGCCGGGCAAAACTGGAGCGCCAGACGCGAGGGCGCCCGGGCGGCGCTGGCGGAGGTCTCGGAAGCCGTCGGCCCCATACCGCCCGACTGGCTTTGCATGTGCCTTGTCGAGGACTTGCCCGAAGACGGCATCATTGTGGACGAAGGGATCACTACCGGCGCGCATCTGCTGGATTTCCTGCCGTTTCGGGACGCGAACGGCTATTTCGGCAATGTGTCCGGCGGCATCGGCTGGGGCATCGCGGCGGCGGTCGGCGTGCAGATCGCGCAGCCGGAGCGCCGCACCGTCGCGCTTGTCGGAGACGGCAGCGCCATGTATTCGATCCAGGCGCTATGGACAGCCGCCAGCGCCCGGCTGCCGGTTGTCTTCGTGATCGCCAATAATGGCGGCTACCGCATCCTGAAGGACCGGATGAAGGCGTTTCACGGCAATGACGCGCCGATCGGCATGGACTTCCGGGATCCGCCGATCAACGCTGCGCGTCTGGCCGAGGGGTTCGGCATGGCGGCGGTGCGGGTGGAGACGCCGGCGGCCTTCCGGCAGGCCTACCGCGATGCGCTCGCAGGCTCCCGGCCGGTTCTGATTGAAGCGATGGTCAGCGAATACGGGCGGTAAACACCCGCGCCGCGAGCAACAACAGCAACAGCCCAATGGTGACCAGCAGGCCGTAGCCGATTAGCCGTCCGGCCTCCGCCAGCCCGGCGAACGCAATGACAGCGCCGGCGATCAGCGGGCCGGCGATGCTTCCGGTGCGCTCCAGCAACCGGAACGCCGCTGTGACGGTGCCAACGCCGTATGCGGACGCTTCGGACCTGAAAAAGATCGGCAGCGCCGCTATTTGCGGAGTCATCATGAAGGACTGGCCGAGACCGATCAGCGCAACGCCGCATATCAGGGGCAAGCTGTCGGTCGTGGAAATGAAAAGCAGGCAGCCGGCCGCCACGGAAACCCCGCCGGCCACAATCGCTATGCCGTGACTCTGGAACCTGTCCACGAGCAGCGCCGCCGCCTGATTCATCGTCAGCAGCACCAGGAAATAGACCATCATCGCGCGTCCGATAGCGGCGCCGCCCCAACCGATGGAGTCCAGATAGAGCGGCACCAGGAAGAACAGGAAGCCGGTAAGCACGATGCGCGACGGCACTGTCGAGAGCGCCACGAATGCCAGGAATCTGATGTTTCCGTAGATTCCTATCCTGCTGCCGCGCGGGCGGACGGCTGTTCTGGCGCCTATGCCCTCATCCGATGACAGGAAGCCGAAAGTGATCACCATGGCGACAAAGACGATGGCGGACCCGACGAGGAAGGTGTTCTCATAGCCCAGGCGCTCGCCGAGGATGCCGCCGATTGCTGTCGCGCAGATGCTGCCGCCTCCGGTGGCGGTCACGAACGCGCCGATATTGAGCGCGCGCCGCTGTCTGGGCGCCGTCGTGGCGAGTCGGACCAGCACGCCCGCAGTCACAAGGCCGAATCCGGACGCCGTCACGCACCGCCAGACAATGAGCTCGATGAAGCCGGTCGCGAATGCCGTGGCGACAAGGCCCAGGCTCGTCGGAATCATGCCGATCAGCAGCGTATTCCGTGCGCCGTACCGGTTAATCATCTTCGGCGCGAGCGGCGTCGTGAACAGCATCGTGACGACCCACACCGACATCGGCATGGCGATCGCGATCGACATGTCGATGCCCAGCGACGGGTCATAGAGCTCGCGCACGAAAAGCGGGAAGAAGGGGCGGGAAAGCTCGACGCCGAAGATGAAGAAGAACAGCGGATATTGCACATCTCCGGCGCGCAGCACCTGGACCGGCCGGTAGGTGTCCGTCTCGGCGAACACCCGGCCTTCCCGCAGCTTCTCCAGCCCCCCGCCGCCGGCTGTGGCCGCCAATGCGCGAAAACGCCGGTTGATCTCGACATTGAGGCCGTTCATCGCATCAATGACCCGGCCCAGATCGCCCCATCCCCGGGAGGTCACCACGCCCGAGAAGTCGCCCTGGCCAACCGCCCGCATCAACTGCCTCATCAGGCCGATGGACCGGGCCACTGTCAGCGACAGCACCAGCAGGGTCAGTTCGAGGACGATCAGAATGGCGACGCACAGCGAAATGCCAATGTCGGTGAACATGCCGGCCATCGTGTTCGTCACGTAACGCCGGTCGATCCCGATTATCGCGCTCCCGACCTGCTTGCCGTCATGGACCAGGGGATGCGAGATGTTGTAGTCGGAGCCGATGGAAATGAAGGTTCCGGCCCAGGCTTCGCCGGCGTTTGCAGCAAACGGGTAGGACGCGGCTTCCGCGCCGCCAACCTCCGCCGAAAACAGCACCTTGTTCTCGGGGTCGGTCACTGCGAGATAGGCGACTTCCGGATGGTCGGCCAGCAAGTTCTTCAGATAGGCGTTGACCCCCCGCAGACTCGCGATCGGAATGTCAAGACTCACAGCCCTGTAGAGGTCGTTGCTGATCGAACGAGCCAGGACATGCGCCTTTTCCTTGATGACCGGCTCCAGCCTTGCCTCGACAACGCGGAGCGCAATCACGGCGAGAATCGCATTTGCGGCAATCAGGGCCACCACGGCAACTAGACCGACGTGGATCCCCAGACCCGCCAGGGTCGGAACACCTCGGCTGCGGCGGCTCACCGGGCGTTCCCTTCGGCGGCGGCCAGCGTCGCCGCGGTTTCCCGCACCGTTGCGCTGTAGCCGGCAAGCTCGGCAATATCTGTATCGGCCGGCGTTTCGACTGCGTCCGGCTTGAGGAGGCTCTCCACGCTCTGCTGTATATGCCGGGCGGTTCTGGCGAGCCGCCAAAGCGCGGCGCCGGTGCCCAGCACCGCCAGCAAACCGCTGGCCAGGAAGATGATGACGGCGGCTTCCACAAGGTCCGTCGTCAGCCCGTCAACGATGCTGTTGTAGCGCGCTTTGCTGTAGCGAACCGCCACGCCGCCCTCGAGCTTGCCGAAATTGTTGATGACCGGCGCGCCGACGACAAAGGACTCCGGGTCTTCGATGCGCCAGACCTGTCCTTCCGCCTCGCGGTTGCCGGCAGTCCAGGCGGCGGGTGTGTCCGCCCCTCCGCCGGCCAGGGCATCACCTCCGTGAACAAGCACGCTGCCCTGCGCATCGAAAATGCTGACGGACTGAAGCTCCGGGTAGTCGCTGACCAGCGCATCCACGATGGCGCGGCTTTCCGCGATGTTCTTGAGCGGCAGCCCGAGGTCCACCGCCTGCCTCAGACGGCCCGAGGTATCCAGCGCGACAACCGAAACCCGGGAATCGTCCAGCCCGCGCAGTATGTCCCCGAATTTGTGCTGGTTGAGCAGGATCATCAGCGCCATCGTCACCGCAAAGGCGCACAGGAAACCGAGGTTCAGGACGAACAGAAGCCTCATGCCGCCAGCACTCCCTGGCGTTGCAGGCTGTAGCAGAGGAAATGCTCGATCATGGCTGCATGGGATACGCCGGCCGCTTTTGCGCCGACATTCATGGACATGCCGGTTGAGAGGTTGCAGGTGACGTTGAATTCGAGCAGGCGGAAGGACCGGTCCGGCGCGACCCGGAAATCGACCCGGAGATAGTCGCAGGGCTGCACCAATTTCGTGAATGCCACTGCGGCCTGCCTGAGTTCTTCGCAAAGCGGCGCATCGTCGAAAGGCTCCCCGCGCTTCCCCGGATCCAGAAAGCGCTTCTGGCGCTCGGTCTGCACACCTTCCCGCAAGTCGGAATGATTGGCAACGGGGTGCAGCGCCAGAGGCCCGCCCAGCACCGGCACCGTTACATCGAAGCCCGGCGCGAGCGCTTCTATCAGCGCCTCCTCGCCAGCGGCCAGAAGCGCCGCCGACCGCTCCCTGGCCTCGGTCCAGCTATCGCATATGGAGCCTTCGTCCACACTCTCGGAGTTGGCGCCGAAACGGGGCTTGACGAAATAGGGTCCGTCGAAGGCCGGAGGTTCGCCCAGGTCGGCTTCGGTGACTGCGACAACACCGTCCGGCGCGGCAAGGCCGGCGGCGCGCGCCATCAGCTTGGTGATCCACTTGTCTTCAGCCATGGCGCGCACATTCGGCGGGCTGCCGAGATAGGGGACGCCCGTGCGGGCACAAAGCGATGACACCAGGATCTCCGGGTTGCGGACGGCCTCCCGGTTGTAGATCTGGAAGATGTAGTCGGGCGCCGGGCTGCGGCGCATACGCGCCTCGAACGCCTCAAGGCTGGCGCAGGGCTCCACCGAGCGCGCCAAACCGCGTAGGACCGAAAGCACTTCGAATTTGGTATAGAGTTCGCGTCCGTAGATCGGGTGGACACTGGGCGGCGGCTCGATCCAGTCCTCCGCGTATTTGGCAAGAAACAGGAGATTCAGCGTCCTGCGCCGCTCCGGGTCGATCCGTAACAGGTTCAACATCACCAGATACCAACGATGCGGCTCACGCGAAAAGCCCGCTGATGATAGACTGCATTCCGAATCCAAGCAACGTAGTGGACACCGAGTGCCATGTTCCGAGCGCTTCTGCTGGCTTTCACCATCGTAACGGCGGCTGCTCCGGCTGCCCAGGCCGAACCCTTTACGATCTACATGATCGTGCATCGTGCAGGTTCAGGCGCCGACGCCGGTTTTCGCGACTATCTCGAGGCGAACGGTGTCGAAGCAACCTTCATTCTCCGGGATATGGAGAACGATCGGTCGCGCCTGCCCGGCTATATCGAGGAGATCAAGGCGATCAAGCCCGATCTGATCTATGCTCAGACCACCTCCGTGACGCGTGCCGTTGTCGGCCGGCTTGAGGAAGCCGACCCGGAGAAGCATGTTCTCGACATTCCCGTCGTGTTCGCGATGGTCTCCTTTCCAGGCAGGTCGAAGCTGGTGCCGGTCGATCCCGATCCGACGGCGCCGATGCTGTCGAAGCGCAATCTGACGGGCGCCCGGCATGTGGTGTCGAACATGGTGCGGCTGAATGCGATGCGCACATACATGTCGTTCGAGAAGCTCGGCATGCTCTACGACAAGAGTTCAGGCGCCCAGCGTCGCTCGGAAGCCGCCATGCGCGCCCTGGCGGAGGAAGCCGGCATCGAATTCGTATCAGACAGTCCGACCGAACCGGACGTGGAACGGGACCCGGGGCAGATTGAGCCGACACTCCAGCGCCTCAAGGATGCAGGGGTCGATTTCCTGTATATCCCCCCGTCCAACTTCTTCGGTGCCCATGCCGAGCTCGTAACGCAGATTGCGACTGATCTGAAAATGCCTACCTTTTGCGGCGTGGAAACGTTAATCCGGCAGCATTGCATGACCGGACTGGTGAGCCCGCTCTATGCCGTAGGTCAGTTCGCTGCCTTCAAGGCCGAGCAGATACTCATCGACGGCAAGGACCCTGGTGAAATCCCGATCGAAACACTGTCGCGGTTTTCCTTTGTTATCAACATGGAGACCGCACACAAACTTAAGGTGTATCCGCCAATGGAGATATTGCGCTTTGCTCAGTTCATCAAGACTGGGGTGGACTCTTGATTGCCTTGAAGCGTTTGGACAAGGTCAGACGTGCAGCCCTTCGAGTATTGTATTTGGCGCCGCATGCGCCTTCGACTGATAGTGTGCGCCCTCCAGCAATTCATCCCGATTACGGCGTGCAGCCTGCTTATCAATACGAAATGTGGGATATCCTCCACAACGAGTTAGGTCTGGATGTTGATAGCCGATCAGATCTTGGAAGTTTGCCGGAGGCCTTCGAGGGTCGAAATTACGTCTTCTCCCTCTACAACATTGCGCCTTTTCGCAATTCGGAAATTTATGTTTCGGCGCTGACCGCCAAGGCCGGCATCGCGGGCCTTGGCGCGCCGCCGAATATCCGCGCATTGGCTGAAGACAAGTGGCTCTCCAAGCTCGCGGCGCAAGCCATCGGCATACGGACCCCGAACGGAGCGATATTCGGGCCGGGCGACCCGGTGGAATGCCCCGCCTTTGACGGTCCTTACATTGCGAAGCCGCGGTTTGGCGCGGCTTCGACAGGTATTGACACCAACAGCGCCCAGGCGAATTTCAGCGCTTTGGCGGGCCGCGTGGCGGCGCTTGGAGCCAGCGTCGATGAATGTCTGGTCGAACAGGTCTTCGGGACGTTCGACGTAACGGTGCCGGTTCTGGTCGGCGATGACGGGCCGGTCGCCCTGCCCGCTGCCACCCAGACCGCCAGTGGTCCATATGGTATCTTCACGCATCGCCAGAAGCGCAAGATCGATCCCGGTATGACAAGGGAATTTCCGGCGAAAGATTGCTGCTTGGAGACCATTATCGAGGACGCGCTCCGCTTTGCGCGGCTGGCGACGCCGTATGACTATATTCGCTGTGACTTCCGGGTTGGTTCCGAAGGCCACGCTTTCCTCGAGTTCAATGTCGCTTGCTCGATTGGCAGCGCCATGGCATTCGCCCAATCGGCGGCGACAGTGGGAATACCCGTGGAGGCATTGGTAGAGCACATTCTGGCCACCAGCCTCGACCGGCAGTGGGGTCACGGCGTGTCCGAACCGCCGCCCAGGTAACGGACCGCCACTGTGGTGATGTCGTCGCTCTGCTCGACTCCGGTCGAGAACACCTCGACCGACTCCCGCATGGCATTGCAGATCGCCGAGGGGGGCTGGCCGGCAAGGGATAACAGTTCGGCTTCCAGGCGCGGTTCGCCATATTGCTCGCCGGCTGCGTTGAAGGCTTCGTTCACCCCGTCGGTGTAAAGGAACAGCGTTTCTCCGGGCTCCAGCGCGGTTTCGCCTTCGCTGAAATGGAAGCCCGGCATAATGGCCAGAGCCAGCCCTGTATCCATCGGCAGGGTCGAAAGCTGCCCCTCGCAGTCGATCCGATATGTCGGGTTATGCCCGGCATTGGCGAAGGCGACGCGCCCGGTTCCGGTGTCAATAACCGCATAGAACGCGGTAACAAACATCATCTGCTCGTTTTCCGCCTCCAGCATGTCGTTCAACGCCGTCAGCACCTTGCCCGGCGACTCGCCGGCAAGCGCCGTGGCCTTGAGCAGGGTGCGCGCGATCAGCATGAAAAATGCGGCCGGAATGCCCTTGCCGGATACATCCGCAACAACCAGTCCGATGCGGTGTTCGTCGATCGCAAAATAATCATAGAAGTCGCCGCCCACTTCCTTGGCCGGCACCATCTGGGCGGCGATCTCGACGGTGCGCTGGGGCGGCGTCTCGCGCGGCAGCACGGAGAGTTGCAGGTCGTGGGCGATCGACAATTCGCTTTCGATCACCGCCAGGCGTTCCTTGTGCTTGAGCGCCTCGCGGAGTTCCTCGATCAGTTCCGTCAAACGGCCATGCTGCTCGCGAATGCGCTGCGCCATCTGCTCGAAAACGAGCGTCAATGCCTCGAATTCGTCGCTGGCGCCTTCCTGCTCCAGCTGTGTGAGCTGGTCGGTGACCGCTTGCCGGGCGTCCTCGCCGACTGTTGAGGTCAGGCTCGACATCTGCCCGCGCAGAAACCGCTCGCGCCGCCTTTGCGCGCGGCGGCGCTCGGCCGACAACCGCTCCACTTCATCCAGGGAACTGCGATAGGCCGCGACCGCCTTGGCGATGCGTGCAATTTCGTCCGAGCCGGTCGCCTGATCGATCCAGACGCCGCGCCGGCCTTCGGCCAGCGCCTCCAGCACGCGGATGACCCGATCCAGCGGCTGAAAGGAGCCGCGCAAATGCGCATAAAGGCCCCAAAGGGCAATGCACGCAAAGATCGCCGCAGCGCCTAAAGACGCGAATCGCATCGTTTGCTGACGCGCGACCAGTTCGGTGATGTCGACCGCAACATGCAGCGCAGCAAGGCGCCCGCCATTGAGGGCGGGAATGTCGATTTTGGTCGTCGCATAATCGCCGTCGTCGTCGGCGAGGCGCTGCCAGAGCGGCGGGTCGGAGCCGAAGATCAGCCCCCTTTCGCTCCCGACCAGAAAGGCGTCGCCTCCGAGCACCGCTCCAGCGTCCAGCACCGCCGAGGTCAGCGGGATACTCGCGGCGACGACCAGAACATCGCCCCGGTCAGGGTCTCCGAGAATCTCGGCAACCGTCCAGACAGGCTGGCCGTCGGCGTCGATATCGCCGCCGCTTACGCGCATTCCGGAATCCACGACCCGCTTTGCCACACGCGGCGACAAGGGGTTGCGGCCAACAAACAGGCGCTCTGTTCCTTCGGACGGATCGAACGTCACCAGTCGATCCAGCCCGTTTCGGGTGGCGGCGTCCTGGATCAACCGCGTGGCGCGCAAGCTGTTGCCGACGAGCAGCGCGAGGCGAATGCCGTCATTCGCGCGCAACGCGGCAAGCTGGTGCGCGACCGTATCCGTCTCGCGCTGCGAGAGGGTCTTCCAGACTGTTTTCAGGGCCGTCTGGCGGTCGTCATTGTAGCTTTCGGCCAGCAGGCGCTCCCGGACGATACTGCCATAACCGAGGGCGACCGCCACCAGCAGCCCGAGCAGGCTGACAATCAGCGTCAGACGGACATGAATCGAAACATTCCTGCCGACATTCCCGACGGCGCTTGGCGGCGCCGGAGCAATATCGCGAAAAGCGGGCTCGAGTCGTTCGACCAGTCCGCGGCGGATCTGCTCCAGGGCGCTGCGCACGGTCCGGCCGACTGCGGCGTCCCGGGCGTCCTCGACATGGTCCATGACGGCGTCATAACGCCCTCTGAGGCCGCGCAGAACGGCATTGAACTGTCGGACCGCCGCACCGATCTCGTCCTGGAGTCCGAGATCGTCAAGCAATGACGGCCGACCTTCGCCAGCCTCGACAAGGCCCCGCTCCAGACGCCGCAGTCGACGGGTGACACGCAGCATCGCGAACAGCACCGTCAGAAAACCGGCTGCTGCGCCAACGCCGGCGGCGACCACAAAATCCGGCCAGTTGCGATTCAGGACATGCTTGACGAAATCCCGCTCGACCGCGACATGCAACAGGCCCCGGGGCGCCGCCGCCGGGCCTATGGGGCGGATATCGACGGAGAAATCTCCAACCGTGTGGCGGTTTCTGACCTCCACCACGCCTCCGGCCCGGCGCCTCTCCTCGAATACCGTGCCCGCAGACTCCAGAACCGCCTCAAGCCCGTTGCGCGAAACACCGCTGTAATACACCGGCTCCTTGTCCGGGGTGGTCACGGCAATGAACCGGATATCCGGATTCTCATCCAGAAAACGCTGGAAGAACGGTTCGACGCCCCGAATTTCCTCAAGAGGAATGCCGACTTCGGCGGCGTGTTCGAACTCGACCTTCATTGCCTGGCCGACCGCCAACGCCTTGCGGTCGAGCTCTTCCGCCAGGGGTGTCTCAGCCCACCAGTAGAACACGGCCGCCGTCGCGCCCGCCTGGAAGAGCGCGACGACGACGGCGGCGGCGCACGCCTTCCATCCGAGCATGCGGTAGAAGCGGTTCACGGCTGTGATCCGATCCGGTCCAGCCGGTCGATCTCGCGCTCATCGGCGTCGAGGTCGGCCAGCAGGCCGGTCGCCGTCTTGTTGAAGGCGGCCAGGGACTCCGGCGCGTCCTCAATATCGACAGCATTGCCTTCCGCCATAGCCAGCAGCGAGGTGTCGTAGAGCCTGAGCATCCTGAGCGCGGGGAGAAACACCCAGTTGGAAAACAGGAAAATGAGAAACAAGCTCGCCACCAGCACGCCCGCAGCGATACCAAACACGGCGATGGTGGCGCGTTCGCGCAACGGCGCCCGATGCCTGACCTCGCTCTCCAGCAACACGCCCCCGACCGTCTTGCCGAAATTATTGACAAGCCGGCTGCCGACCATGACCGCGTGCTTATCCGCCTCGACCCAGAGCGCCTCGTCGGACCATGTCTTCATCACCGTGCCGACATCCGTCGGGTCGGTGGAGAAGAGGACCCGGTTATCCGCGTCGAAGACGAGCAGGCGGTCGATGTCGGGGTCCGCCGCCTGCGTCCGGTCGAGAAATTCGGCGATCTCCGGTATCGTCTGGAGTTGCAGGCCCAAATCAGTTCGCACCGTGATGGCGTGTGCAATCTCATCGACGGTGAAACTGAAGTGAGACGCCTTGAGGGCTTGAAGCTCCCGGTCGAACATGCCGAGCGCGGCATTGACGACAAGCGCCAGCGAAAGCGCAGCGCCGACCAGAAGCCCCAGTCCGAGCTTGATCCGCAGTCTCATCCTGACCGGTCAATCCCGCCGCCTGAAGATGCAACGACTATAGCGCGTCGTCTCAACCGCGCCAGTATCCATTTGAGGCCGGAACCGTCTTTATCGCGAGGCGCTGCCCGCTTCCGCGTCCCAGCAAGCGCCGATCCCCCGCTCGCGCAACTCGTGGCGGGCAATTTCGTTCTTCGTCATCGTGCGGGGGAAACTGTCCACGAACTCGATATATCGCGGCGCCTTGAAATAGGCGATTCGTTCGCGGCACCAGGCGACCAGCGCGTGCGGCTCCACAGACGCCGAGAGCTGCACATAGGCCTTGATGTCCTCCTCGCCGAGGTCGGAGGGCACGCCCACGCAGGCGCAATCCAGCACTGCCTCATGCGCCGTGATGGCCTTCTCCACCTCGAACGCCGATACATTCTCCCCCCGCCGGCGAATCCAGTGCGCCTCGCGGCCGACAAAATGGACATAGCCCTCGCTGTCGAGAGAGCCCAGATCGCCCGAGTGGTACCAGAGATTGCGCCAGGCTGAGAGCGTTGCCTCCGGTTTGTTGATGTATTCGATCATGTAAGTGTTCGGCACTCGGGGCCGCAGCAGAAGCTGCCCGGTCTCGCCGGTCGGCACCGGGTTGTCGTTGTCATCGACGACCAGAATTTCAGCCCAGCCATGCGGCCGTCCGCATGTGCCGGCTTTGCGGTCCTGCAGGCGTTCGGAACAGATCAGCACGCCCATCTCCGTCATCGCATAGACCTCGAGCATCGGGATGGCGAAGCGCGCCTCGAATTCGTCGCGAAGCGCACGCCGGACCTGGCCCGACGCAATGCCGACACCAACCTTGACCCGATGCGAACGGTCGAGGCCGCTCTCCGGGCGGCGCAACAGCACAGACATCATCGTGCCCAACGGGTCGATGATCGTCGCGCCGTGGCGATGCACGGTTTCCCAATAGCGCGACGCGCTGAACCATTTGTGCATGACGCCGGTCATGCCGGTATAGAGCGGGCCGGTGACGCCGAATTGCTGTCCGCCGATATGGAAGAAATGCGAATTCGCAAAATGCACATCTTCCGGTCCTGCCTCAGCAATCTCCGCATAGCGCATGGCAGCTGCGACATAATAGAGATGGGGCACGAGCACGCCTTTCGGCATGGAGGTGCTGCCGCCGGTATAGACGATGGCCGCCGGGTCGCTCGGCTCTATCTGAGCGTCCGGGCGGCTTTCCGAGCCGGTCAGCAGGTCTTCCCAGACGCCGTATCCCGCGCGGGGCGCCCCGTGGACCAGAATCGTCGGAGGGGATGCAAACCGCTCCGCCGCCGCCTCGCAGACATCCATCAGCTCATCGTCGGCCACCAGCAGTTTCGCGCCGGTATCGTTCAGGCTGTAGGCGAGGTCATCCCGGGCGAGCGACACGTTCAGCGCTGCGTAAACGACTCCGAGCTTGGCGCAGGCGAACCAGATAACCGCCTGCGCCAGAGAGTTGTACATGAAGGTCGCAACGACATCGCCCTTGCCGAGGCCGAGTTCAGCGAGCCGGTTGGCGGCGCGGTTTGAAAGCCGGTCCGCATCGGCGTAAGTCAGCGTCTCGTCCCGGCAGATCAGCAGGGGTTTGCCGCCCAGCGCCGCCCGCATCGTCACCAGGTCTCCGAGGGTGGCCGCATGCGGCGTCTCGCCCATGATACGGATCATCGCTCTGTTCTCCGGTCGAGCATCGGTGCGGGTTTGCGAAATGGCGGGCGCGCGCCGTCAACACGCCAGGGCGCGGCGACCAGATGTTCCTTGCCGGTGACAGGGTGATGCGCCTCGATCCAGCCGGAGCATCCGGCGAACACCGGCGACGCGTCGGTGTCGTCCAGTTCGATCACCGCCTCCGTCATCGGCTGCGGGGAGCCGGCGACCGGCGCGGCGGCAAGCGTGGCGGCGGCCTCGATCTGGGAGAGGTCGAGCGCCCTCCCCTGCCCGTCGCGGTCTCCGGCGATCAGGGCCGCCAGCGCCGACAGCGCGCCGAAACAGGCGGCGTTGGGATCGCTGATCGAGAATGTCGGCGAACCGAGAAATGCGCCGCTGTCATCGCGAATCGGCATTTCCGCGCCGCCCAGCGCGCTCAGCACCAGACCGTATGAGCGCAGCCGCTCCACCGCGGAGCCCTTGCCGGGTCCGCTCATGGACAGGCAGACAAGGCCCGGATTGGCTTCGGCCAGCACCTCGTGCCCGAGGCCCATGCGGTCCATCGTCCCGACGGTGAAGTTTTCGATCAACAAGTCCGCCCGCGCGGCCAGCTCCAGCAGGCGGGCCCGGCCTTGGTCCGATTTGAGGTCGAGGGAAAGTCCGCTCTTGTTGCGGTTCAGGCTGTGGAAATAGAGGGAGCTCTCGAGTCGTATGCGCTCGTCCATGTCTCCCCGGCGATGCTCCAGACCGCGCGTGCGGTAGAGGTCGAAACGGTCGGGAGATTCGACCTTGATGACCTCCGCACCCAGGTCGGCCAGGATTTGCCCGACCATCGGCCCGGACCAGACCCAGCAGAGCTCGATGCAGAGCAGCCCCTCCAGCGGCCCCGCCGGGCCGCCCCGCCTGCGCGTCCGGCATCCGGCGGCCACCCTCTCGCCGAGCGGTTTCGCCAGGAACGGCATGGCCGGCTTCTCGAAACCGGAACGAAAGACGCCCCGCGCCAGCGCCTCCTGATAGCTGTAAACGGGCGCGATGACGGCGCCTTTCTCCAGGCCCTGCGCCAGCAGGTCGTCCCGCATCCGGTCCGCCAGCACCGCCTCGAGCAGCGCATCCGCCTCGGCGCTTTGCTTCGCGAGTGCAAAGGGGTTGTCAAAGCCCGGCTGCCGCGCCCATTCCGGGTCGCCCAGCGCCGTGGCGATCCGCCGCCAGTCGCGCCGGGAGCGCCCGAGCAGGGCGACATGGCCGTCGCGGCAGGCGAAGAACCCCATCGGGAAGATACCGCCATGCTCCACGCAGACGCGGCCGTTGCGTTTCCAGAGCCGGCGGCGTTCCTCCGGAGTGCCGGAGTTCTGGAGCGCGAAGGCCCGCATGACATCGGCCGCGGACACATCATAGTCCGGGATACCCGCCCCGGCCCCGCGCCAGGTCTCGGCGAGCGCGAGGACGGCTCCGACCAGTCCGCACCATTTTTCCGGCATGTCGGCCGGCAACGGGATGCCCGGACCGCCGGCGTGACCGATCGCCGCTGCCGGGCCGGCAACGGCGGAGGCGTCCGCGCCGCTGCCCTGCATACCGACCTGAAAGTCCCACAGCCTTATTCGGGGGCCGCCGGGCGCCGGCTCCCCGCCGGCCATGGCCAGCCAGGCTTCGGCATAGGCGCGTGCGCGCCCCGCGCCCTCGAACGAGACCGGAACCCCGCCCACCGGCAGGCGGCGCATTCCCGTCACGAGAGCGGCAGGGGCACCGGCCCCGTTCTGCGCGACGGCAGCGCCGCCGTCGCGGTTCCAAGCGCCGAGACAATATCCGTCTGGTTTCGGGCCTCGACATCGAGATCGACAAGCATGACGCCGGCCGCCTCACGCTTGGCCGACACCCTGCCCCGCCATCGGATGGTGTCCCCCACCAGATTGGGGCGGCGCACCGAAACATTCAGCCGATGCAGAAAGCCGTGGTCGCCGATCCAGTTGGTCAGCATATGCTGCGCCCAGGCGATGCGCTGCGGGCCGACATCATAGGCTCCGCCCATGCCCACATCGCGGCCCGTGGCAGCCTCCAGATGGCCGCGGCCGGCGGCGTCCTTGGCGCCTGTCTCCGGATTGATGTGATAGTCGTCATGGCGCCGGCGGTAGCGCAGCGCGTCTCCATGCGCCCCGCCATAGGGCATGGCCCCCTGTGTCGCCGCATACCAGGCGACGATATCCGTGATGGTGAGCGGCCCCTTGACGACTTGCGGCACAGCGTCGCCGACAGCGACATCCTCCCAGTAGAGCGGCTCCGGCCCCCGGCGGCGCTCGGCCAGCACCTCGCGCTCGATATCGTCGAGCTCCTGCCGCGTATAGCGATAGGCCGCCGGAACCGCCATGCCGCCGCCCTTTTCGGCTTTCAGCCGGTCGCCGCGCGGCGTGCGCGCCACCTGGCCGATTGCCCTGGCAAGGCGCCGGCCGCTGCTGTCGCGATAGTCCACCTCGCCGGTCTGCAGCACCCACCGCGCAAAGCGCCGGCCCGACTTCATCTCCTGGCGCACCAGCCGCGCGTCGACCCGGAAACGGGTGTCGAGGCGGATATGGTCGAACCAGGTGAAGTCGGTCCCTGCATAGATCCACTGCACGCCGGAAAGTTTGGGCGCGACGATGGTCATATCCGCAGCGTAGAGGATGCAGGGCGGCGCGATTATGCCGCCGGCGGGCGTTGTCCGGGCGTAGCCGGCGTCCAGCCAGAGCGGGTTGTCATCCCCGACACCCCAGGCGAAATGGCGGATGGCGTCGCGCGTGGCCGTTTCGATCCATTGCAGCCGGGAACGGCGCAGCGGTTTGCCGATCAGGGCGGCCGCTTCCGCAAGGCGTTCCTCTGTGATCTCCCCCCAGGACACCGGGCCGCTACTCGGCGGCGCGGAGCGGCTGCCTGGCCATGCCCATCCGTTTCAACTCCGGCAGCACTTCGGCGGCGAACAGGCGCAGCATGTCGAGCGTTCGTTCGACGCCGTAATAGGGCGGATAGTGGATCATCAGCGAGGTCGTCCCGACATCGCGAAACGCCTCGGCCTTGCGCAGCACCGTATCGGGCGAGCCGTGCAGGATGGTGTCCTTCACCAGATGCTCATAGGCGAACTGGCTCTCATCCGCCTTCTCGGTGACATCGCCCAGATAGCGCCCGACCGCGCCGCTCAGAAAGGTCTTCATATGGTGGGTGATGCCGGCTTCGCTTTCTTCGCGCGCCTTCGCATCTGTTGGCGCCACATAGGCCATGCGCACCACATCCACCTGCCCGAAAGCGGGGTTGGCATTGAGCGGCGCCGGGGCCTCCGGCATGTGGTCGCGGTATAGCGCGACATGCTCGCCGATGGTTGCGGCCGAAGGCAGGGAGGACTGCATCAGGCCGAAGCCGTTGCGCGCCGCCATCCGGATCGAGCCGGGCGTGCCGGCGGCCATGTAGAACGGCGGATGCGGCTGCTGGACCGGCTGCGGGAAAATCTCGTGTATGTCGTCCATCGCGAAACGGAAATATTTGCCGTCGCTGTTGACGCGCTTCTTGTGAAACCCGTCCAGAATCAGCGGAATCGCCTCCGCCTGGATTTCGCGGCGTTCCTCGTAATCAATGCCGAGGCCCTGGAACTCGTAGGGGCGGTAGCCGGAGCCGAGGCCGAGCCGGAAGCGCCCATTGCTCAGGATGTCCACAAAGGCTGCGTTCTCGACGATCCGCATGGGATGGTGCAGGGGCACGACCATGACGGCGGCGCCAAGCTCGATTGTTGTGGTCTTCGCCGCCAGGTAGGACAGATAGCTGAACGGGTCGGGCAGGATGCCGTATTTGTTGGAAAAGTGGTGTTCGGCAATCCACACGCCGTCGAAGCCGAGCGCCTCGGCTTCGAGGATCTCGCGGGTGGTGCGCTCATGGATGCCCCGATGCGGATACGGCTCCGACTTCGGGTCCGGATGCGAGGTGAAGAGAATCCCGACCTTCATGGGAGGCGCGCCTTTCGTAATCCGACCTTGTTCCAGAACAGCCATCCTAGCAGGATGGGGCAAGAGCCGCACGGGGCCAACACAAGGCCGGCCCCCGATGCCGGATGGGTGGCAGAGCGGTTGAATGCACCGGTCTTGAAAACCGGCGTGGGCGCAAGCCCACCGTGGGTTCGAATCCCACCCCATCCGCCAAAATCGAGCCCCGCATGTTCCCGAATATTGCTCATAAATAGCTGATTTAAAACAATATTCCCCCTCTCTGTGAGCCTTGACATTCCCGTTAGACGCCGTACGTTCCCGCTTCGATTGAGGGGCGGTGCGGGGGTATTGGAATCGGTGGCTATCCGGCTGTCTCACTCGCGAAAGCGCCGCGGCTTGCCGAGGTTCGGCAATATGAGCCTTGACCGTATCCGGCGCGCGGATGTTCTGGCGGTGCTGACGCCGATATGGACAGAAAAGTCGGAAACCGCCCGCCGCGTCCGGCGTCGCCCCGGACCCCCTGTTGTCGCGCCGGACGCCCCTACTGTCGCCTCCGATCCTTCCGCAGGGCCGAGACGGCGG
Source organism: Alphaproteobacteria bacterium (assembly GCA_965200785.1). Lineage (GTDB taxonomy): Bacteria > Pseudomonadota > Alphaproteobacteria > Bin95 > Bin95 > Bin95. The sequence continues at coordinate 2,141,242 of CBDAVA010000003.1, forward strand.
AGGACGGCCCCCGGCGCTCCGTTCTGCTCCAGCCGGGGAGACGACAAGGGAGGCGATATAAGCGGCGCGGCGCGGAGGCGCGTTCCGAAAAACCCGCCAGCTCGGGGCCTTCGTTGCAAACTGAGACATGACCGGCGCGCAGTATCAATCATCCGGGTCACAAGGAGCATCAGACCAATGCCACGGGGATTTTCGCGGCGGCAGTTCATTGCCGGCAGTACGGCTTTCATCGGTGCAAGTTACCTCCCCTATGGCTGGAGCAAGACGGCCTCATCCCGGTTACCGATACCGCGCCTGGTTGATGGCCGCGAGGGAAAGCCGGTTGAACTGAACATTCGAAATGGCGCCTGGTCTTTCAAGCCCGGTGTCAAGACACCAACACTAGGGTTCAGCCAAGATTACCTGGGGCCAACGATTCGAACCCGGCAATATAGCGAACTCAATTTGCATTACCAAAACACACTGGCTGAAAGCGTGGCCGTACACGGTCACGGCTTGCATGTGCCTGGCGAGGTCGATGGCGGCCCGCAGCTGGCAATCGATCCCGGTGCTGACTGGCAACCCAGTTTATCCATCGTGCAGCCGGCGGCTACCTGTTGGTATCATTCCCATACTCACGGAAAAACTGGCGAACAAACTTATCGCGGACTTGCCGGCCTGATCATCATTGATGACGAACAAGCCGATTCATTGCCGCTACCACGTCAATACGGCATCGATGATTTGCCTATTATCATCCAGGATCGAACCTTCGATGCACAAGGCCGTTTGGTCTATTCACTGCTGGACGCAGACGAGGATGGCTGGCTGGGTGACACTGTGGTCATCAACGGCGCAATAGCACCGGTTGCCAATGTGCCTGCCGGCAAAGTCCGGTTGCGACTTCTGAACGGTGCCAATGCGCGTTTTTATATCGTCGGCTTTGCCGACAACCGCACATTTTACAAGATAGCCAGTGACGGCGGCTTGCTGGAGGCGCCAGTGTCAATGACAAGTATGGAAATGTCACCGGGTGAGCGCTGCGAAATCATCGTTGATATGGCCGATGGTAAATCCGCCGAACTGTTGACCTTGTTCGAAGACCAATTCGACGAGGAGGAAGGTGTTGTCGGAAGTTTGTTGGGCCTGTTTGACCGATCCAGGAGAGACCTTCCTCCGCCGTCTTTGACATTGATCGTTGACAACTCCCTGCCGGCGCATACTGCGCCGCTACCTGAGCAAATGGCCGCCATCATTCGCCCGCAACCAAAGGAAATAGTGCAATCTCGCGACTTTATTCTGACTATGGAGAGCGGCGGCGGCAGTGGCCGGCATGGCGGCCATGCCGCCATGGATATGGCCATCAACGGTGCGGTGATGGATATGAACGTCATTAATGAACGGGTTCCACGCGGCGTCTGGGAACGTTGGCGTATTCGGTCCGACCAAGGCGCACATCCGTTCCATGTGCACGGCTGTTCGTTCCTGATAGAGCGAATGGAAGGATCAGCGGCGCCGCCGGACCAACGAGGCTGGAAAGATATGGTGGTGCTGGATGACGACGACTGGTCGGAGATTGTCGTGCGTTTCGACTATCCGGCAACCGAGCAATATCCCTATATGTATCACTGCCACATTCTGGAACATGAGGATCGCGGCATGATGGGACAGTTCACCGTGGGTTGAACCCCGAAGATCGCGTGCCGGGGATGCAAAGGCGGTTTGGCGTTTCCGTGAAGGGCCGAAATTGGCACATATGTGCGACGGCCCCCCCTCCGCCGCAATCGCCGGTGTGGTCCAAGGCGCAGGCGCTTCCGTCGCGCCGGAACTCGGCCGGGAGGCGGCCCGAACTGGCGGCGCGGCGGCGAAGCGGCTGCCTGCATCGTCGTCATGCACGCTCCAGCCGAGGCTGCTGCGTTCCGAGGGGCGCGGTCCGGTCCTCCATGCAACAGAAGCCCCATATGCGCAGGCCGGCAGCGTCAATCGCGGCGTCGACGCTGCTGCAGCGCGGCTTCCCGATCCGTCAGACGCGGTCGCGGGCTACACGACCGGGCTGCGGTTGCCGTCCACATTGATGGCTGTTCCGGTGATGTAGGAGCCGGCGTCGGAAGCGAGGAAGCAGGCGATATTGGCGAACTCCTCGGCCTCGCCGAAGCGGCCGAGCGGCACGGCGAGCCGGCCCGCCATTTCCGCGATCCAAGTGTCGAAATCGGCGTCGGGAGCGGCGGCGTCGTAGCGGCGGCGCCACTGTTCGGAGCGGATGAACCCGGTGAGCAGCGCATTGACGAGCACGCCATGGGGCGCGCCCTCGCCGGCCAGCACCTTGGTGAGCGCCATGCCGGCGGCGCGCGACACGGCTGTTGGGGCCCCGCCGGCCTGGGGAGCCTTGGCGCCGACATTCAGCACATTGATGATCCGGCCCCAGCCGCGCGCCTTCATGTCCGGCAGCGCCAGCCGGGAAAGCCGGATGGCGGCGAAGAGCTTGAGGTCGAGATCGCCCTGCCAGGTCGCATCGTCGATCTCCTCGAATCTGCCGGTCTGCGACGTCCCGGCATTGTTGACCAGAATGTCCACGGCGCCGAAGCGCGCGACCGCTTCCCGGTATATCCGCTCGCAATCCGCCGCCTTGCTGACATCGGCGGCGAATGCAGCGCCCCGACCGTGCGCAACAGCCTCGATCGCGGCCAGCGCATCGTCCAGCGGCCCCTGCCGCCGCGCTGCAATGACCACCGATGCGCCTGCTCCGGCAAATTTCACCGCCATCGCCCGGCCCATGCCCTCGCTGCCGCCGGTGACAAGCGCTGTGCGCCCGGTCATGTCTATCTGCATGTTCGTTTCCCCTCCTTCGGTGGAATATCTGCCGGCGCCCGTCTATGGGATTTCCGCCGCCGCGCGCAATGCCCGGCTTGCGGGAGCCGGGTCAGCGAATCACCGGATGATGGCCTCCGGCCTCCGGCGCAAGCCGCCCGTCGAGGCGCGGGTCCGGCTCGATCTGGATGCGGCGGCGCACAGCGCGAAAACCGCAGGCGAGATAAAAGCGAAGCGCCGCGGGGTGGTCGAAGGTGCAGGTATGCAGCCAGACGTTGCGCACGTCTTCGCGCCAGGCCCGCTCCAGCGCCGCCGCCATCAGGCTCCGCCCCCGGCCCTGCCCGGTCCGGGAAGGAACGAGCCCGAAAAACGCAATCTCGCAGAGGCCCTGCTCGCGAAAGTCGAGCTCGACGAGGCTGTCATCGTCCATGCCGACATAGACCTCCACCCGCGGATCCTGCAGGATTTCCGCCAGCGCGGCATCCGACAGGGACGCGCGGGAGAACCAGAGCCAGGTCTCGCCGATTTCCCGGAACAGCGCGCGATAGGCGGAGAGGGACAGGCGGCGGCGTCTCAACCCGGCGGCCGGCCCCGGCCCCGGATTGGCCGGCGGCGCCGTCATCTCCAAATCGGTGACGACGGCTGCGACATGGCCCGGCGGCACATCGAGCATCATGATTCGGCCGCCGCGGCGCCGGACGCCAGAAGCTGCTCGACCGCAGCATCGTCGAAGCCGGCTTCTGCCAGGATTTCCCGCGTGTGCTGGCCCTGCCGCGGCGGCGGGCGGCGAATCGACGCCGGCGACCGGTTGAGCGTGAGCGACGGCGCCATCAGCCGCAGCCGGCCCTCGCTCGGATGGTCGATTTCGTGCCAGAAGCCGACCTCGGCCAGATGCGGATCCGCCACCACCTGTTCCAGGCTCCGGACCGGCATACAGGGCACGCCGGCCTCTGTCAGCGGCCCGGCCCATTCCTCTGTGGTCTTCTCCAGCATCCAGCTTTCCAGCTCGGCCTGTATCTCGTCCCGGCGCGCGAAACGGGCCCTGCGCGTCGCGTAGCGCGGATCGTCCATCAATTCCGGCCGCCCGGCGGCTTCCAGCACGGCGCGCCAATGCTTGTCCGAAGACGCCAGAACGCAGATGAAGCCGTCCTTCGTCGCCATCGGCCAGCGTTTCGGCGTCGCATGACGCTCGGACCCTACCCGGTCCAGCGCCGGCACGAAAGTCTCGCCCCAGAGATGCTCCAGCATGGTGAAGCCGGTCATGCTCTCGAACATGGGCACCTCGACTTCCTGCCCCTCGCCCGTCGCCAGCCGGTGATAGAGCGCGCCGGAAACCGCCAGCGCCGCAAACAGCGCCGTCGTCTTGTCGGCGATCAGCATCGGCACATATTTCGCCTGGCCGGTTGCGAACCCCTCCAGCGCGGCAAGGCCGGCGCCGGCCTGGATCACATCATCGAAAGCGGCCCGCCCGGCATAGGGGCCGCCGCGCCCGAACCCCCAGATATTGCAGAAGATGATATCCGGCCGGATTTCCGAGACGCGCGGATAGTCGAGGCCGAGGCGCTCCAGCGGCTCCGGGCGCATGTTGTGGACGAAGACATCGGCGGTTTCGAGCAAGCGGCGGACCGCCTGCTTGCCGCCGCCGGTCTTGAGGTCGAGGACAATGCTGCGCTTGTTCCGGTTGACGTGCATCCAGTGCGAGGTCATGCCCGGATTGCGGTGCGGACCGACCAGTCTCGACAGGTCGCCCTCCGGCGCTTCGATCTTGATGACATCGGCGCCAAGGTCGCCGAGGAACTGGCTGGTATAGGGGCCGACGATCACCGTCGTCAGGTCGATGACCCTGAGACCGTCGAACGGACCCGGCATGGCCGCATTCTCCTTCCGCCCGCGGCCTCGGAGGCGGCGGGGCTGTTCCAGGCAGGCGGCGGACCGGTTTGCGACCGGGCCGCGATTCCTGCATTCTTCGCCGGAAAGCGCCGCCGTTGGAAGCCTCGCGGCGGCCGGCCCCTGCTTCCGGAGACCGTTCCATGCCGCGCGACCGCAGCGAAACGCCGGCCCTGACAGCCGAACTCGCCCACTGGATTGCGGGGCTGCGCCCGGAGGCGCTGCCCGACAGCACCCGGTATGCGGCGCGCCTGGCGCTGCTGGATACGCTCGGCGCAGCGCTTCACGGGCGCCGGGAATTCTGGGCCGGGACGACACTCGCCTGGACGCGGCAGGGCTGGGCGACCGCCGGCGGGGAGGGTCTCGCAACGGTCTGGGGCGAGGCGCATCCCTCGCTGCGGCCCGCAGATGCCGCGTTGGTGAACGGTGTGGCGGCCCATGCCTTTGAACTCGATGATTTCATCGCCAAGCTGCATCCGGGCGCTGCCGTCATTCCGGCCGCCCTGGCGCTTGCCGAGCGCCTCGGCAGCAAGGGCAGCGCCATCGAGACGGCAATTGCCGCCGGCTACGAAATCATGGTTCGCGCGTCGCGCGCCCTGGATCCGAACGCCGCGCGGCTGCGCGGCTGGCACCTGACGGGCGTGTGCGGCCCGCTTGGCGCAGCGGCGGCAGGCGCGGTCCTGCTGGGCCTCGATGCGGAGGCGGCCGCCTGGGCGTTGGGCCTCGGCGCGACGCAGGGCGCCGGCCTCTTCGCCTTCAACGCGGACGGCGCGATGAGCAAGCGCCTGCATCCCGGGCGGGCGGCCCAGGCCGGCGTCATGGCGGCCGAACTCGCGGCGATGGGCTTTACCGGGCCGGCGAGCGTGATGGAAACCGATGACGGCGGGTTCCTCGACGCATTCTCCGATGCCGCCCGGCCCGAACTCCTGCTCGACGGGCTCGGGAGCAGCTGGGCCGTGGAGCAGGTCTATTTCAAGCCCTACTCCTGTTGCGGGTCGCTGCACGCTTATGTCGATGCCGCCCGCGAACTCCGCCGCCGGCTGGGCTGTATGCCTGCGCCGGACGAAACCGTACGCGCCGGCCTGCCGCAGGTCGTCGATGTCCAGTGCGGATTCGATTACGACCCGGGCACCGTGTTGAACGGCCAGATGAGCGCACGATTCACCATCGCCGCCGCGCTGGCGGACGGCAATGCGCTTCCGGCGCAATATACCGATGAACGCCTGCACGATCCGGAACTGGTCGCCCTCGCCCGGCGGATCGAGCTTGTGCCGGATGCGGAGCTGGACCGCATCTATCCGAAGAACTATCCGGGATGGGTCGAGATTGTGCGCCGGGACGGCCGGGTGGAGCGGTCCGAAACCCTCGATCCGTCCGGCGCGCCGGACCATCCGGAGCGCGAGGCGGCGCTGTTCGCAAAATATGACGCCCTCGCGGGGGAAGCCGTTGGCGGCGGCGCGGCGGCGCGGCTGAAGAGCGTCCTGATGGCGCTTCCGGAGCATGATGCGGCCGCTGTGACGGCCGCTGCGGCGTCCGAAACGGCGTGAGCGGCGCCATGCCCGCCACGCCGGAGGAGCTGTTTGCCCGCCTCGACGATATGGGGATTGTCCACCGGACGGTCCACCATGCGCCGGTATTCACTGTGGAGGAGAACCGGGCGCTGCGCGGCGGTATCGCCGGAGGGCATTGCAAGAACCTGTTCCTCAAAAACAGGAAGAACGCCTGCTGGCTGGTCGTCTGCCTGGAAGACACCGCGATCGATCTGAAAGCGCTTGGCGGACGGATCGGCGCCGGGCGGCCCTCTTTCGGCTCGGCGGACCGTCTCATGGAGGCGCTTGGCGTGCTTCCCGGCGCCGTCACGCCATTCGCCCTTATCAACGACCGGATGCAGCGCGTGCAGCCGGTCCTGCAGGCGCGGATGCTGGAAATATCGCCGCTCAACTATCACCCGCTGCGCAACGACCAGACGACCGCCATCGCCCCCGGAGACCTGGTGCGGTTTATCGAGAATTGCGGCCACAGTCCTAAGATTGTTGATTTTTAGCCGGGGTTCAGACGCCAGACCGCGCCGGTGTTGCAGGCAAAGCGATTTATCGTCGCTGCACCCTCGCCAAAGAGCCGCGCTTGGCTTTAGAATAGGGTATCCGAAGAGCGGCCGGCCGGTTCTGCGGTTCTGGCCGGAATCTTTTTGCGCGACCATGCGAGATTGAGGAGGAAGGATGTACGCACCGAGTTTCGCTGCGCCCACGACGGTGGCCGAAGCGGTGCAGCTACTGGCGAATGCGAGCGGCGTCGCCAGGGTGCTGGCGGGGGGCACGGACCTCCTCGTCCAATTGCGGTCCGGCATGTTGAAGCCGGACCTGATCGTCGATGCCAAGCAGATTCCCGAACTGCGGACGATCTCGACCGAGGGCGGCGGTTATCGCATCGGCGCGGCCGTTTCCGGAGCCGAGGCCGGCGAACATCCCGGCCTGTCGAAGGATTGGCCGGGCGTCGTCGAGGCCGTGGAGTTGATTGGCTCGACGCAAATCCAGGGGCGCGCCTCTTTTGTCGGCAATCTCTGCAATGCGTCCCCGGCGGCCGACTCGGTGCCGGCGCTGGTGGCGGCCGGAGCCACGGCCGTCATCGCCGGGCCTGACGGCGAGCGCGAGGTCGCGGTCGAGGACGTGCCGACCGCGCCGGGGCGCACGTCGCTTGCCAAGGGCGAGCTCGTGGTGGCGGTCAAGCTGCCGCCGAAGCCCGCGCGCACGGGCGACTCCTATCTGCGGTTCATTCCGCGCACCGAGATGGATATCGCCGTGGTCGGCGCCGGCGTCTGCGTGACTCTGGATGCGGACGGCGTGTGCACGGCGGCGAAGGTGTCGCTCGGCGCGGTTGCGCCGACAGTGCTGGTGGTTGGCGATGCAGCGGCTGCGCTGGTCGGGAGCAAGCTCGACGATGCGGCCCTCGCCGGGCTCGACGCCGCGGCGCAGGCAGCCTGCAGCCCGATTGACGACAAGCGCGGCACCATCGAATACCGGACCAAGGTTGCAGGCGTGCTGGCGCGCCGCGCGGCCGCCATTGCCTTCCAGCGTGCAGGAGCCTGAACCGAGACCATGGCGAAACACCATATTTCCACCACGATCAACGGCGAGCCGGTCGAGTTCCTCTGCAATACCGAGCAGACCATGCTCGATGTGCTGCGGGATGAATTGCATCTCACCGGCACCAAGGAAGGCTGCGGCACAGGCGACTGCGGAGCCTGTTCCATCACTGTCGATGGCCGCCTTGTGTGCTCTTGCCTGATGCTGGGCGTCGAGGCCGAGGGGCATGCTGTCGAGACCATCGAAGGCATGGCCGACGGAGACCAACTGCACCCGCTGCAGCAGAAGTTCCTGGAATATGCGGCGCTGCAATGCGGCATCTGCACGCCGGGCTTCCTGATTGCATCAAAGGCGCTGCTGGAGCGCAATCCGGACCCGACCGAAGAGGAAGCGCGCTACTGGCTCGCCGGCAATCTCTGCCGCTGCACCGGCTACGACAAGATTATTCGCGCCGTGCTCGACACGGCCGCCGACATGCGAGGAGCATCCTGATATGGCACCTGACGGAACCCCTGCCCTCAAGGTCGTCGGCACCCGGCCGATCCGCCCGGACGGCGTTGACAAGGTCACCGGGCGCGCCCAGTTCGGCGCCGATTTCCAGCTTCCGGGCCAGCTTATCGGCAAGGTGCTGCGCAGCCCGCACGCCCATGCCCGCATTCGTTCGATCGACACTTCCGGGGCGAAGGCGATTCCCGGCGTCAAGGCGGTGATGACCGCCGCCGACATGCCGGAGATTACCAACGAGGAAGCGTTTGTCGGCGAAGGCCCGGCGGATTTCCGCGACATGTCGTGCAACACGATGGCGCGCGAAAAGGCGCTGTATGACGGCCATGCCGTTGCGGCGGTCGCGGCCACCAGCAACGCTGCGGCCGATGCCGCCCTTGCGGCTATCGAGGTCGATTACGAAGTGCTGCCGCATGTCATAGAGGTCGATGAGGCGATGGCCGAAGGCGCGCCCGTCCTGCATGACGACATGTTCACCTCGGGCGTTACGCCGAAGCCCGAAACGCCGTCCAATGTCGCCAAGCGGATGGTGTTCCAGCTGGGCGACGTGGATGCTGCTTTCGACAAGGCCGATGTCGTCATCGAGCGCAGCTACAAGACCGCGCCGGTGCATCAGGGCTATATCGAGCCTCATGCCTGCGTCGCGCAATATGCCGCCGACGGGCAGGTCCAGATTTACTGCTCGAGCCAGGGCCAGTTCATGGTCCGCGCCTATGTCGCCAAACTGCTGGGCATCGATATTTCGGAAATCCGCGTGACGCCGCTGGAGATCGGCGGCGGCTTCGGCGGCAAGACGCTGGTCTATCTGGAGCCGCTGGCCGTGGTGCTGTCGCGGATGTCCGGCCGGCCGGTGAAGATGGTGATGACCCGCGAGGAGGTGTTCCGCGGTTCCGGCCCGACTTCGGGGGGAACCGTCTGGGTCAAGATCGGCGCCATGCGCGACGGCACCATCATTGCCGGCGATTCGGTGCTGAAATACCAGGCCGGCGCCTTTGCCGGCTCGCCCGTCGGCCCCGGCTGCATGACCGCCTTCGCGATGTATGACCTGCAGGATGTGCGCATCACCGGCTATGATGTGGTAACCAACCGCCCCAAGGTTGCGGCCTATCGGGCGCCGGGCGCCCCGATTTCGACCTATGGCGTCGAGAGTGCGGTCGATGAACTGGCGCGCGAGCTTGGCATGGACCCGATCGAGTTGCGGCTGAAGAACGCCGCCAAGAAGGGCACCAAGGCCGCTTACGGGCCGACATTCGGCGATATCGGCTATATCGAGACGCTGGAGGCGGTGAAGAACCACCCGAACTACCAGGCGCCTCTGGGCCCGAATCAGGGCCGCGGGGTCGCATCGGGCTTCTGGTTCAATATCGGCGGCGAATCGTCGGCGAGCGTCAATATCAACGAGGACGGCACGGCGGTCGTCGCGACCGGCAACCCCGATATCGGCGGTTCGCGCGCCTCCATGGCGATGATGGCGGCCGAGGTGCTGGGCATTGATGTCGAGCGCGTGCGCCCGATCGTGGCCGATACCAGCTCGGTCGGCTATTGCTTCCTGACCGGCGGCAGCCGCGTCACCTTCGCCACCGGCATGGCCGTGGTGGAAGCCTCCAGGTCGGTCGTCAACGAGCTGAAGGCGCGCGCCGCCAAGACCTGGGACATTCCCGTCGAGGCGGTCGAATGGCAAGACGGCGAGGCGGTTCCGGCGGGCAGCAATGCAGGCGATTTCGAGCCGCTGCCGCTGGCCGACCTGGCTGCGAAATCTGGCCGCACCGGCGGGCCGATCAGCGGCAAGTCGTCGATCAACGCCCAGGGCGCAGGCCCCGGTTTCGGCACGCATCTCGTCGATGTCGAGGTGGACCGGGAGACCGGCTATGTGAAGGTGCTGCGCTATCTGGCCACGCAGGATGCCGGCCGGGCGATCCATCCCTCCTATGTCGAGGGCCAGATCCAGGGCGGCGCGGTGCAGGGCATCGGCTGGGCGCTGAACGAGGAATACATCTATGACGACAAGGGGCGGCTCGATAATCCGGGCTTCCTCGACTACCGCATTCCTGTGGCGTCCGACCTGCCGATGATCGACACGGTCGTCGTCGAGGTGCCGAATCCGAGGCATCCCTTCGGCGCGCGCGGCGTCGGCGAAGTGCCGATCGTGCCGCCGATGGCTGCGATGGCGAATGCCATTCAGGATGCTATCGGCATTCGGTTGACGGAACTGCCCATGTCGCCGCCGAAGATTCGCAAGGCGGTGGACGAGCAGGCGGCAGCGGAATAGCTCCGCCTTGGCGCGTGTCGTTTTCACCGACTCGGCCTGCCGCCAGTATACCGGCGGCATGGCCGAGATCGAATCGGACGCCGCCACAATCCGCGCTCTGGTCCGGGACCTGGAAACCCGCTTTCCCGGTCTCGGCCGCCAGGTCGAGGAAAGCATGGCCGTCGCCATAGACGGCGTCATGCACCAGGACGATCTGACTGCCGCTATTCCGGAAAATGCGGAAGTCTATCTCCTGCCCCGCATCGGCGGGGGGTAACCATCCGGTCATCTCCATAGACAGCCAGCTGCACCGCATGGGCAGCGAGGCGGTCACAGCCTCAAGCTGTTGCCCCGAATCCCCTTTCTCACCCCGGCCCTCCTACTGTCGCCCCGGCCTTGAGCCGGGGCCCAGCCTCCGATCCTTCCGCGGGGCTGAAACGGCGGAGGATGGACCCCGGCTCTCCGCTCTGCTCCGGCCGGGGTGACAAGAGGACGGGCGCGCCGGCCGGGGTGCTTCATTCGGGCCGCAATACTGGTTGTGCCCTGAATGACCCTGCCTGCCGCACCCAGCCCCCGTCGCCCCGAACCCCCACTTGCCGCGCCGGACCCCTTACTGTCGTCCCGGACGCCCCTACTGTCGCCCCGGCCTTGAGCCGGGGCCCAGCCTCCGATCCTTCCGCGGGGCCGAAACGGCGGAGGATGGATCCCGGCTCTCCGCTGCGCTCCGGCCGGGGTGAAGACAAGGGAGGCGGTGCAAGCGGCGCGGCGCGGAGGCGCGTTGCGAAAAACCCGCCAGCACGGGCCTTCGCTGCGAACCGAGACACGACCGTCCACTATTCTCCCTTCCCTAATCTTTCGTATCCTAATATATTGGGACAGGATGATGAGGAGGCGAATATGCCGGATGCGCAAGGGCTGGAGTCGGGACACCGCTTCGGCCTGAAGCTCGCGGAACTGTCGCGGCTCTGGCGCCAGGCCCTTGATGCGCGGCTGAAGCCGCTCGGTCTTTCGCAGGCGCGCTGGGCGGCGCTGATCCATCTCAGCGCCTATCCCGACGGGCTGACGCAGGGCAGGTTGGCGCTTCGGGTTGGCATCAAGGATTCGACGCTGGTGCCGCAGCTCGACGCGTTGGCGCGCGACGGCCTGATCGAAAGGCGCGAATCGCCCGACGACCGGCGCGCCAAGACGGTTCGGTTGACGCCCGCGGCCATGCCGCTGCTGGACGAGATCGACCGGGTCGGCAGGGATCTTCGACAGGAACTGACCGAGAATATCGACCCGCGCCATATCGATATCTGCCTCGACGTCTTCAACGCGATACGGCGCCGTCTCGAGGGGCTGGACGAGGACCGGAACAATGGCCGAAACGGCTGAAGACGCGGCGGCCGCCCCGCCGCGGCGCAGCGACGCGATGCGGCGGCTGCGCTATCTCGCCATCGCCGTCGTGGCCTGCATCGCGCTGGCCTACGGTGCGCGCGAGGTGTGGGACCGCTTCACGCATGTCCATGAATATGATGCGCGCATCAAGGCAAACATGGTTACGCTGGCGAGCAGGGTGGACGGCGTCATCCTTGAAATCGCCGTGGAAGAGGGAGACGGTGTCGAGAAGGGGCAGGTGCTGGCCCGCCTCGACGACCGCATCCCCGCACTCCGGGTGCGCGGCCTGGAGGCCGAACTCGCAGGGCTTGAAGCGGAGCGCAGACGGCTGCTGGCGGAGCGCGGCGTTGTGGATGTGCAGACCTCGACCAAGATGCGGACCCGCGAGAGCGATGTGCGCGCAAGCAAGGCCGGGCGTTCGGTATTGCTGGCGGATCTGGACCTCGCGCGCTCGGAATTACGCCGCGCCCAGGCGCTTTACGAACGCCGCGTCGTCTCGAAACATGCCCTGGATCAGGCGCGCGCCAAGGTTGGCCGGCTGGAGGCCGATCTGCGCAAGGTCGATGCGGAGACACAGGCCGCACGCGCCCAGATGGCCGAGGCCGAGGCGGACCGGCAGCGCCTCGACATCGTCGATTCGGAGCTCGCCGTTCTGGACCACCGCACGGCCAAACTGCTGGCCGAGCTGGAGCAGCAGCGTGTCGATGCCGACGACCGGCTGCTGCGCGCGCCGTCGGACGGCCTGGTGGACCGAATCTTCGTCGAACAGGGCGAGTTCGTGAATGACGGCCAGCGAATGCTGCTGCTTCACGACCCGCGCGAGTTGTGGATCGAGGCCAATATCAAGGAAACGGAGCTCAGCCGGCTGCGGATCGGCCAGCCGGTCTCCATATCGGTGGACGCCTATCCGGATACCGAATTCGTCGGCGCCGTTGAACGCATCGGCAGCACCACCACCGCGAATTTCGCCCTGCTGCCCACCCCCAATCCCAGCGGCAATTTCACCAAGATCACACAGCGCGTGCCCGTGCGCATCGGCCTCGACGGCAACGGGAAGACCCTCCTGCCGGGCATGATGGTGGAAGTGAACATTGACGTCCGAGACCGTTGAGGTCCTGACGGAGCGTTTCGGCCGGCATTACCGCTGGTGGGCGAGCGGCACCGCCCTGGTCGCCATGATCGCCATGGTGCTTTCGGCAACCAGCGTCACCGTCGCCGTGCCGCATATCATGGGCGCGTTCGGCGTGGGGCAGGACCGGGCGCAGTGGGTCGCCACCGGATATTTCGCGGCCATGACGGCCGGTATGCTGCTCAACGCATGGCTGGTGCGCCATTTCGGCGCGCGCGCGGTGTTGACGGTGACGCTGCTGGCCTTTACCGCAGCCGCTGTCGCAGGGGCGGCTGCGCTGTCGCTGGACGTGGTTATCTTTTCCCGCGTCGTCCAGGGGGCCTGCGGCGGCATCCTCCAGCCGCTTTCCATGCAAATCCTGTTTCAGGTGTTTCCGCCGGAGAGGCGCGGCACGGCGATGGGGCTGTTCGGCCTGGGTGTGGTGCTCGCGCCCGCTTTCGGGCCGGCGCTTGGCGGACTCGCCATAGACGGCTTCGACTGGCGGTGGGTGTTTCTGCTGCCATTGCCGGGGGTGGCCGCAGCCTTGCCGCTCGGCCTCGTCTTCATGCCGCAGCGCGAGACAGAAGGCCCGCGTCCGGGCTTCGACTGGCCGGGCTTCGCGCTGCTCGTCATCGCGCTTGTCGCCCTGCTTGACGGGCTTGCAAGCGGCCAGCGGATCGGCTGGACGTCGGACCGGATCGTCTTCGAGATTGCCCTGGGCGCAGGCGCTGCAGCAGGCTTCATCCTGCGGCAGTTGACGGCGCGGGCGCCATTGCTGGACCTGACGCTGTTCCGCAATGCGCGTTTCGCATCGGCCTTTGTCGTCGGCTTCATTTTCGGCTTCAGCATGTTCGGCTCGATCTATCTCGTCGCGGTCTTCGTCCAGACCGTGCAGGGCTACACTGCCACGCGGGCCGGGTTGCTCATGGTGCCGGCGGGCCTGCTGATGGCGGTGATGTTTCCGGTCTCGGGCCGTCTCAGCGACCTGGCGCCCGCGCACTGGCCGATCATGGCAGGTTTGGCGGTCTTCGGAGTTGGCTTTCTGCTGATGTCCACGGCGGGCGTCGATACGCCCTTCTGGACGTTCGCCATATTCATCATGGTCAACCGGTTCGGGCTGTCCTTCGTGATTCCCTCGCTCAATACCGGCTCGTTGAGAGCGTTGCGCCCGGACCAGTTGCAGCAAGGGGCGGGCCTGGTGAACTTTACCCGGATGCTGGGCGGCGCCTGCGGCATCAATCTTCTGGTCGTGCTGCTCGAAATGCGCACCGGCGTCTTTGCAGAGGCGTTCGCGGCAACGCAGACGGCTGCCAACGCCGTCAGCATGGCGATGCTGGACGGCGTAGGCCGGCTTGCCGCCGCCGGCGGCCTCGGCCCCGGGGAGGCGAGCGCGGCGGCGGCCCGCTATCTCGGCGAGGTGGTGCTGGCGCAGGCGCGTGCGCAGGCGTTTCAGGATGTGTTTCTCGCCGTCGGCCTGCTCGCTTTCGCGGCCTTGCTGCCGGCCTTCATCATGGCGCGCACCGGCTTGCAGGAGGAACCGTTATCGGCAAGTCTGCGCTCGGCATGACAGACCGGCTCATCATCGGCATCAGCGGCGCTTCCGGCGTCATCTACGGGGTCCGCCTGCTGGAGCTTCTGGCGGAAAGTGCGGTCGAAACGCATCTTGTGATGACCCCTTCCGCCGAGGTGACGCTGGCGCATGAAACCGACCGCAAGGCGGCCGATGTAAAGAAGCTGGCGGACCGGGTTTACAATCCGCGCGACATTGCGGCCGCCATCGCATCCGGCTCGTTTCGCCGGCGCGGCATGGTTGTCGCGCCCTGTTCGATCCGCTCGCTTTCCGAGATCGCCTGGGGGACGACCACGGGCCTGCTGACGCGCGCCGCGGACGTAACCCTGAAGGAGCGCCGCCCGCTGGTGCTCCTTGTGCGCGAGACGCCATTGCATGGCGGCCATCTGCGCGCCATGGCTGCGGCAAACGAGAACGGCGCCACCGTCATGCCGCCGGTTCCGGCGTTCTACTCCCGCCCCCGAAGCCTCGAAGAGATGATCGACCACACGCTTGGCCGCGCCCTGGACCTGCTGGATATCGACCTGGGCACCGTCCACCGCTGGGGCGAACCGGAGACGGGCCGGGCGGGCTGCGCAAACCCGAAGCCGGTCACGGAGAAACCGGACCTGTAAGGGACAGCCGCCTTCCTGCGGCCTGTTCCATGGGTCCCCGGTCGTCCCGGCAGAGCCAGAGGCTCGTTTCCCGGGCGCCGGGGGGCAGCGGCAAGGCGGCCACGGTTGAGTTCCCCATACGGTCCGGATGGCGCGTCACCATGTAATGGCTCGCGAAGACAGGCCGCCAGCCGCCGGCAAGCAGCATGGCGGCGGCCAGTTGCTCATTATAGCCCCGCCAGGCCCATTCCTCCGGATAGCCGTCCGGCAGAAAGATGTCGTGAATATGCACAAGCACGCCGGGCGGAAGCTCCGGCAGGATGCTGCCGAACAGAAAGTCGACATCCGTGCCCGGCATGGCGATATGGCTGGAATCGATCACCAGCCAGTCGCCGGCCTGCAGCGCGGCGAAGGGCCCCCGCCCCGCCTGCTGCACCGGCCGGGCCAGCAATTCGAGGCCGCGCCCGGCAAGCCCGGCGAGGTCGGCGCGCGGAGCGGGGTCGATCGCGGTCACGGCCCCGTCCGCGCCGGCGTCGCGAAGCGCGCGCAGCAGGAAACGGGTGGAGTGGCCGCTGCCGACCTCCACCGCCCGGCGCGGCGGGCGGCGGCGCGCCAGCGCATAGAGCACGGCGGCGTCGAGGCGGGGAAACCAGTCCTGATTCCAGCGCGGCTCCGGCGGCGGCCGGTCCCCGATGGCGTGTAAGGAGGGGGCGAGGCTGTCGATTTCGTCCATGACAGCCATGAATTCCGGCAGCGCCGCTTCAAACCACGCCGCAACCCATGCAAGCCGCGGCGGCGGCGAAACCGTTCCCGCCCCGGCATAGGGAATGAAGAATCCCCGGCGCCCCAGGCCCAGGATCGTCTGCAGGCCGAAACGGAGGCGGCGGCGGGTGCCGCGTGTCATTCCCGCCGCCTCACGGGCGGAGCACCATACCTTCCCGCGCAACCAGGGTGCCCGGTCGGCGCCGGGCCGCTTCGGCCTCGATGCGGCGCATCGCCTCGTCGTCCCGGCGCGGATCGTGATGAAACAGCACCAGCGTGTCCGCCCCGGCCGCCTCGCAAAGCCGGACGCCCTCGTTCCAGGTCGAATGCCCCCAGTCCGGCCGAAGGGCGAACTCCTCTTCGGTGAACATGGCGTCATAGATGACGATATCGGCGCCGCCGATGAGCGCGAGAATGTCCCGGTTGGGCTCGCCCGGAACATGGCCGGTATCGCTGACATAGCAGGCTGCGCGCCCGTCATAGTCGATGCGGTAGCCGGTCGCGCCGCCCGGATGGTCGAGCGGCGCGGTGCGCACATGCACGCCTCCCGCCAGATCGAAGGCTTCCCCGGCGCGGAAGTCGATGCAGTGCATTTCGGCTGCAAAGGCGTGTAACGGCACCGGGAACAATGACGGCGAGAGCATCCGCTCCAGCGCCTTCTGCACGCCGCCCCGGTCCGCCAGATGCCCGGCGCGCACGGTGAAGCGGTTGCGTGCGTCGAAGACAGGCAGGAAGAAGGGCAGCCCCACAATATGGTCCAGATGGGTATGGCTCAGCAGGATATCGGCCTCCAGCGGCGCCTGGCCGGCCAGCGCAACGCCCAGTTCGCGCAGGCCGGTGCCGGCATCGAGGACGATCAGCCGGTCGCCGCAGCGCAATTCGATGCAGGCGGTATTGCCGCCATAGCCCACCGTCGCCGGCCCCGGGCAGGCGATGCTGCCGCGCACGCCGCGAAAGCGGATTTCAAACGGCCCCGGCAATTCAGGGCGCCAGTCGGTATCCGGCCGGCTCAGTCACAAGAATGCGCGGCCGCGGCGGATCACGCTCGATCTTCTGCCTGAGCCGGTAGATATGGGTCTCGAGCGTATGCGTCGCCACACCGGGCCGATAGCCCCAGACTTCCCGCAACAATGTCTCCCGGTCGACCGTCGCCCCGCCGGCCCTGTAGAGATATTGGAGGATAGCCGTTTCCTTCTCGGTCAAGCGGACCGTCTTGCCGTTATGTGGATCGAGGAGCTGCTTGTAGGCCGGCCGGAACTTGTAGCCCCCGATGCTGAGAGCGGCGTCGTGGCTCTGCTCGTGCTGGCGCAGATGCGCCCGCAGGCGGGCCAGAAGCACCTCGAACCTGAACGGCTTTGCGACATAGTCATTGGCGCCGGCATCGAAGCCGAGCACGGTATCGGCGTCGGTATTGACGCCGGTCAGCATGATGATCGGCACCCGCACCCCGTTCTGCCGCATTGTCCGGCATAGCTCGCGCCCGTCCATGTCCGGCAGGCCGACATCAAGCAGCACGGCGTCGAACTGCTCGGAAGCCACCGCCTCGACCGCTTCTTTCGCCGTGCCGACTTCCTGTGTCCGGAATTCGTTGTGCAGCCGCAATTGTTCAGCGAGGACGCTTCGCAGCATCTCGTCGTCGTCCACGAGCAAAATCGTGCACACCGGCGCCATCCGGCTGTCTCCGGCAGCGGGCATCCGTTCCAACGCTATCACAAGTTCCGCTGCGGTGCGATTCCGGACGGCTTGCGCGGCATTGCCTCAATCCCGCGCGCCGAACACGGCGCTGCCCACCCTCACATGGGTTGCGCCAAAGCGGATTGCCGTCTCGAAATCCGCGCTCATGCCCATCGACAGCCCGGCAACCCCGTTGCGCCGGGCGGCCTCGCGCAGAAAGGCGAAATGCGGGCCGGCAGGCTCCTCCGCCGGCGGAATGCACATCAAGCCGACCACATCAAGGCCGTAACCCGTGCGGCACTCGGCGAGGAAGCTGTCCAACTCGGCAGGCGCCACCCCGGCCTTTTGCGGTTCGCCGCCGGTATTGACCTGCACGAAACACGGCAGCGCCCGGCCCGTTCGTTCAAACTCGCGTGCGAGCGCCGCAGCGAGCCTGGGGCGGTCCACCGTCTCGATGATGTCGAACAGCCGCACCGCCGCCCGGACCTTGTTGGTTTGCAGCTTGCCTATGAGGTGCAGCACGATATCGGGGAACCGTTCCTTGAATGCCGGCCAGCGCGCCTCTGCTTCCTGCACCCGGTTCTCCCCGAACAGCCGGTGCCCGGCTTCCAGCGCTCCGGCAACCCGGCTGCCTGGCTGCTGCTTCGACACGGCAACGAGCCGGACGGCGGAAGACGGGCGGCCGACCGCCCCTGCCGCCGCCTCCATGCGGCGGATAACGGCGGCCAGACGCCCGGCGGCAGAATGTTTCGGATCGCCCACCCGGCGAGTTTATCAATCGCGCCCGGCCGGGTGAAGCAGTCCCGCAAGGCGGTGGTGTCTCGGTTTGGCATTCGCGTTCCTCTGGCAGAGTCAGCCAAGGGCTCGAGAGACCCGGCCCTCCACCCCGAATTCCCCGACACCGCCTCGGCCCCCCTGTTGTCGCCCCGGACCCCCTACTGTCGTCCCGAATGCTCCTACTGTCGCCCCGGCCTTGAGCCGGGGCCCA
This sequence comes from Alphaproteobacteria bacterium, assembly GCA_965200785.1. Taxonomy (GTDB): domain Bacteria; phylum Pseudomonadota; class Alphaproteobacteria; order Bin95; family Bin95; genus Bin95. The sequence continues at coordinate 2,159,823 of CBDAVA010000003.1, forward strand.
GCCTCCGACCCTTCCGCAGGGCCGAAACGGCGGAGGATGGACCCCGGCTCTCCGCTCTGCTCCGGCCGGGGTGATGGGCGGGGTGCTTCATTCGGGTCGCAATACGGGCTGTGCCCCGAATGGTCCTGCCTGCTGCACCCGGCCCCCCTACTGTCGCCCCGGCCTTGAGCCGGGGCCCAGGGCCCAGCCTCCGACCCTTCCGCAGGGCCGAAACGGCGGAGGACGGACCCCGGCTCTCCGCTCTGCTCCGGCCGGGGTGACGACAAGGGAGGCGACATAAGCGGCGCGGCACGCAGGCGCGTTCCGAAAAACCCGCCAGCACGGGCCTTCGTTGCAAACTGGGACACCATCGGCCGGGGGCCGCTTGCGGTTGCGCCGGCGGGTTTGCTATGGTGCTGCTTTGGCGGGCTGGGGCCTGCCGGAGCGGGGGCCGGCGCCGGGCGCCGGTCGAGGGCAACCAATCGGCTAAAACGGGAGTGCAAACATGAAATTCGTTCGTCTGGCATGCGGCGTCGCCGCGGCGGCTATGGTGGGAGGCGTTGCCGCATCCGCTTCCGCCGCCGATGAAGTGCTCTGGAACTTCTCTGCCTGGGGCAAGCCGCGCGCGTTTACCAAGGGCATCGACGCGATGCGGGACTATATCGCCGACAAATCGGGCGGTAACTTCAAGATCAAGGTTCACTATGGCGAGGCGATTTCGCCTTCAAAGGAGAACATTGACGGCGTCAAGATCGGCAGCCATGAGGCTGCGATGATGTGCACCTCCTACCATCCCGGCAAGAATCCCGCCGGCACGGTGCTGGATCTGCCGTTCCTGCCCATCTCCGACCTGACTGTGCAGGCGAAGGTGCATGAAGACTTCATCCAGCATCCGGCATTCAAGAAGGAGATGAAGCGCTGGAACGCCATTCCGATCTTTTCCGGCATCCTGCCGCAATATGAGGCGATGGGCGTCGGCGATCCGCCGAAGAACGCGGTGGACTTCAAGGGCCTGCGGGTTCGCGCCCTGGGCGGCATCGGGCAGTTCTTCGACAAGCTGGGTGCGGTGCCGACCACGGTGACGGCGTCGGAGAGCTATACGGCGCTCGAACGCGGCACCATCCAGGTCATGACCTTCCCCTACAGCTACGCTTTCGGCGCCTACAGGCATCACGAAGTGGCCAAGTGGTACACGGAAGGGATGGCGCTGGGCTCGGTGTTCTGCCCGCAGATCATGAGCGTCAATTCTTTCAATGCCCTGCCGGACGAATATCGGGCGCTGTTCAACGACGACATGAAGTGGAATTCCTACAAGGCGCTGATCGACGCCTATGTGGAAGCCGACAAGAAGTGGATCCCGATCTACGAAAAGGCCATGACCAGGGTGGAATTCAGCAAGGAGCAACATGCTGAATTCGTGAAGATCGGCGCACAGCCTGTTTGGGACGAATGGGTGGCGAACAACATGGACAAGGTTCCTGCTCAGGAGCTGCTTGACTTCGTTCTCGAGCGCGCAGCGCACCACAATGCGGGATAGAGGCGCGCGCCTCTCATAAGTTCATATGGGGCCGTTCCGATGTGAACGGCCCCATTCTATTGTTTGTCACAAGCAGAAAGAGGCGGCTTCTATGGCTCAAGGTCAGGTACAAAACGGGCGCCAGAACAGCACCTTGTCGGCTATAGATCGCACTTTCAGCCGCATAGAGGATGCCGTCACGCTCTTTGCGGCGGGGTTCATCTTCCTGCTCATGCTGTTTGTCGTTTGCGAAGTCATCGGCAGATATGTCTTCAACAGGCCAATTCCAGGCGCGATCGACTGGATCGAGGTCTATATGGCGATCTTCGCTTTCCTTCCCGCAGCATATGCGCAAAGGCTGGGCGTGCATGTCCGCATGGAGTTGGTTGTCGCAAGGATGCGCGGCAGATTGCTGTGGGCCACGGAATGTTTCGCTGTCTGCGTCGGCGTCGTCTATTGTCTCATCATCATCGACAAGAGCTGGGAGCATTTTCTGAGGTCCATCATTGACGGAGACAGCACAATTGACGTGCAACTCCAGACCTGGCCCGGAAAACTGGTTGTCCCCGTTGCTCTCGTGCTGCTTTGCATAAGGCTGATCATTCAGGTCTGGGGCTACGGGCGTTTGGCGCTCGATCCCAGCAAGATTCCCCAGGCAGTGCCGGTCATCATGGACGCTGCAGAACACGCGCGAGCAGAGATCGAGGAGGTCATGGGGCGAGACAGCAAAGACCCGACGGATTCGTCCAACGACGGCTCCAAGGCATAAAGGAGGGTTGCGGTTATGGATCCTTTCAATGCAGGCCTTGTGTCGGTCGCGTTCATTATCGGGATGGTCGTGCTCGGCGTTCGTGTTGCCTATGCCTCCGGAATCGCAGGCGTTATCGGGCTGATAATGCTGCGGGGTTACGACCCCGGCGCCGGTTTGGCAGGGCTGCTTGCCCATTCGCAGGTCAGCCATGTGACGCTGTCGGTTCTGCCGATGTTCATTCTTATCGGCTTTCTGGCTTTCTATGCCGGGTTGACCAGAAGCGCGTTTTACGCCGCCCGGTGCTGGCTCGGCACATTGCCGGGCGGACTGGCCGTGGCGACCGTGTTTGCAACCGCGGGTTTTGCTGCCGTTTCGGGAGCGTCCACGGCGACGGCCGCCGTATTCAGCCGGGTCGCCATTCCCGAAATGTTGAAATACGGTTACGAACGCAGCCTGGCGGCGGGCGTTGTCGCTGCCGGTGGCACGCTGGCGTCGCTGATTCCGCCTAGCGCCATTCTGGTCATCTACGCCATCATCGTCGAGGAATCGGTCGGCGCCCTGCTGCTGGCGGGCTTCATTCCGGGCGCGCTTTCGGCAGTCATCTACGCCTTGCTGATCGTTTTTCGCTGCAAGTTGAATCCCAAGCTGGGCGCGCCGGTGTCCGCGGTTCCGTTGGCCGAGAAATTCCGGTCTCTCGTCGGCGCATCGGGCATCTTTTTCGTGATCTTCATCATCCTTGGCGGGATCTATACGGGGATCATGACGCCCACCGAAGTGGGCGGCGTTGCCGCATTCGTGATCTTCGTGATCGCGCTCGCGAAACGCAATATGAACCTCAGCAATCTGCGCGAATCATTGATGGAGACCGCGAAGCTGACGGTCTTCATCTTCACGATCATCTGGTCGATCCTGATCTATGTGAGGTTCCTCGGCTTCTCCGGGCTGCCAGAGGCGTTTGCAAACTTCGTCGTCAATCTCGACGTGCCTCCGATTGTCGTGATGATCTTGATCCTGCTGGCCTATGTGGTGCTCGGCATGTTCATGGACGGCATCGGAATGTTGCTGCTGACCCTGCCGGTCGTTTATCCCGCAGTCACCGCGCTCGGTTACGATCCGGTCTGGTTCGGCATCATCATCGTCAAGATGGTGGAGGTTTGCCTGGTCACACCGCCCATCGGCCTCAATTGTTTCGTTGTCAACGGCGTGCGCCCGGATATACCGCTGGAGGAAGTCTTCAAGGGTATCTGGCCGTTCTTCGTTGCGGACATCATCACGGTTGCAGTGCTGGTCGCTTTCCCCGGCATCGTGCTCTGGCTGCCGAATTTGATGATCCAGAACATCACGAGTTAGCGCAGGCGGCGCGGCTTCCGTTCAGGGGAGCCGCGCCGCCAGCCCGATCGGCTCATCCCGGAAGAGCGCTGCCGGCATTTCGCGCAGGTCGTCTGCGATACGCGGTCGAAAACCCATTCGCGCCAACACATCGCGTTCAAGATCGACGCCCGGCGCAATCTCGGTGACAACCGGCCCTGCCCTGTCGATCTGAAAGACGCAGCGCTCTGTCACCGCCATGATCGACTGGCCCCTGTTCAGGCCGGCGCCGGCGTTGAAGCTGATCTGTTCGACCATCTCGACGAATTTCACCGGCGCGCCGTCGCGCCGGATGTCGAGGCGCCCGTCGGCGGCGCATATATCCGAGTCCCCGGCCGTGAATTGGCCGCAGAACACCACCCGTTTTGCGCCCTGCGTTACATTGAAGAAACCGCCAATGCCGGGAATGCGCGTCTTCAGTTTCGAGACATTCACATTTCCGGCGGCGTCGAGTTCGGCCATTCCGACAAAGGTGATGTCCAGTCCGCCACCGTCATAGAAGTCGAACTGATAGGTATTGTCGATGACCGAGCTTGGATTGATTGCAGCGCCGAATGACAGGCCGTAGGCGGGATACCCTCCTGTGGCTCCCGATTCGACGGTCAGCGTGAAGGCGCCGCCGCAACCTTCCTCTCCTGCCACTGTCGCGACATATTCCGGCGCGCCGACGCCGAGATTAACCACATCACCCCGGCGCAGCTCCAGCGCCGCGCGGCGGCCGATGACTTTCTTGATCGACAGCGGCTGCGGACGGCGCCTGCTCATATCCGCACGAATCTCGCCCGAAAAGACCGGGTCGTAGGCAGCCGCAAAGGTTTGCGGGTGGTTCTCGGGGCGCGCAATCACCACGCGGTCCACAAGATGGCCGGGGATCACCACCCGCCTGGGATCGAGCGAGCCGCGCTCCGCAATCCGCTGGACCTGGGCCAGCACGACGCCTCCGGAGTTGCGCACCGCCTGGGCGAAGCTCGGCCCCTGGAAGGTGCCGATCTCCCGCTCCATGGTGATATTGCCGTCCGGGTCCGCCGTGGTGCCGCGCAATATGCCGGCGTCGAGCCGGAGCGACGGGTAGAACAGCCAGTCGCGGCCCTTCAGCCGCACCCGTTCCACATAGTCTTCGGTCGTCTGCGCATTCACCCTGCCGCCGCCGTGGTCCGGATCGACAAAGGTGCCAAGGCCGATATGGGTCACGAGGCCCGGCCGCCCGGCCGCGATCTCCCGGTAGAGCTGCACGATCACGCCCAGGGGCAGCAGATAGCCTTCGATTTCGTTGCCGATCAGGCGCTGTTGCAGCGTCCGGTTGAGGTTGAGATAGGAGGTGACGAGGCGGCGCACCATGCCGTCATGGCGCATCCGGTCGAGGCCGCGCCCGCGCGTGTCACCGGAGCCCGTCGAGGCCAGCACGGTCAGCCCCTGCGGCTCGCCGGTCTCCAGGAAGCGCGCCTCCAGCGCCAGAAGCAGTTCTTCCGGGCAGACCGAACCGACGAAACCGTCCACGCCAAGTGTCGCACCGGACGGGACCAGCGCCGCCGCCTCGGCAGCGGTAACGATCTTGCTCATGGACAACCCTCCCGGTGCGGCGGAAAACGGGGCGAAGCGGACAATCAGGCGGGCACGGCGGTGAAGCCGACCCGCCCGAGCGGGCCGAAATCGGCCAGCACGCGCGCACCGGGCTCGATGGCGGCGACGCCGGTGCAGGTCCCCGTGGTGACATTGTCGCCGGCGCGCAGCCCGTCGCCGCGCTCGCGCAGATGGTTGGCAAGCCAGAGCAGCACCAGCACCGGATCGCCAAGCGCCAGCGCGCCGGTGCCCTGCGCCAGCGCAACATCGTCCACCGACAGCACGACCCCGGCATCACGCAAGTCGCGGTCCCGCCATTCCGGGTGAAGCTCGCCCCGCACGAAGGCGATATTCGCGCCGAAATCGGCCGTGACGCCCTCCCGGCCAAGCCCTGCCAACCCGCCTTCAAAGCGTGAGCCGACGATCTCGACGCCGCCGGCGACGCCCATGACAGCCGCCAGCACCTCCTCCCGCCGGAACGGCGTCTCGCGCGGCGGCAGGCCCTCGCCCATCGTGAAAACGAATTCGCCCTCCACCGCCGGACCATGTGCAACGAAAACAGGCACTTCCGCGCCGTCCTCGAAGCAGTAAGGCGCAAGAAGCGCGCCGGCGCCCGGCCGGTCGGTGCCCAGTTTCCGCCTGGCTTCCGCGCTTGTCGATCCAACCTTCCAGCCCGCCCGCGCATGGCCGGACGCGCGAACCGCCGCGGCCTGGATATGGTAGGCGTCCTCCAGGCTGCCGATCTCCCGCCTCGCGGCAGTGTTGACGACCGCCCCGCCGCTCCGGGCTTCCCACAAACGCTGCGCCAGATCCGACATGGAGTATCCGCCCGTCTTCCGTATCGATATTCGCAGCCATAACCCTATCCTGCCCACCGGCTCGGCGGAAGCAGAGACGCTGTCCGGTCGCGCCCCGGCCCGCCGCCCGAACTCCCCGGCGCCGCCTCGGACCCCCTGTTGTCGCCCCGGACGCCCCTACTGCCGCCTCCGATCCGTCCGCAGGGCCGAAACGGCGGAGGATGGCCCCCGGCTCTCCGCTCTGCTCCGGCCGGGGTGACGAAAGGGAGGCGACATAAGCGGCGCGGCACAGAGGCGTCTTCCGAAAAACCCGCCAGCACGGGCCTTCATTGCAAACGGAGACACGCCCCCCGGACCGGTCGTGTCTCGGTTTAACATCTGGGCTCGTTGCGACGTTCATCCGTCACCCCCGGAGGCGGGGGTCCATCCCGGATACGCGACGCCGCCGCAGGCGGTGCCCGTGGAGAGAAAGACCCCTCTCCCCGGCCCTCTCCCTGCAGGATTCCTCTGCGAAATGTTGGTTTGCGGATTTGGTTATCTGTGATTCATTGCGGTGAGGCAGGGGAGGTTGTGTCGATGCGCGCGACGGGTCAGTTGGGGTTTGCGGACGCCTTTGTGTCTTCGGGTCTTGGTTCGAACCGGAAGCTGGAACGTCTGGAGGCGTTGATTGACTGGGCGCCTCTGGAGCGCCTTGTGTGTGGTGTGCGCGAGGGTCGTCGGGGTCGTCCTCCCTATGCGCCGCTGTCGATGCTGAAGGCGCTGTATCTTCAGGCGCTTTATGATCTTTCTGACCCTGGCCTTGAGGAGGCGCTTCTTGACCGCCTTTCGTTCCGGCGTTTTTGCGGTTTTGCGCTGGACGGGGGCACGCCGGACGAGACGACGTTGTGCCGGTTTCGGTCGGATGCGGGGCCTGTGTTGAAGGCGGCGTTTGAGGAGATCACCCGCCAGCTTGATGCTGCCGGTCTGATCCTGCGCAAGGGCACGCTAATGGACGCCACGCTGGTATCTGCGGCTTCCCGGGCGCCGTCTTACAAGGCGGGAGCGGGGGCCAGGAGTGCGCGCGAGCCGGGTGCGGACTGGACGAAGAAGAAGGGCAAGGCGTTTTTCGGCTACAAGGTGCATATCGGTGTGGATGCGGGTTCGGGTCTGATCCGGCGCGTGGTGCTGACGTCAGCCAAGATCTGGGAGAGCACGGTCGCGGAGCAGTTGATCTGCGGCGACGAGGCGGCGGTCTATGGCGACCGTGCGTATGAGCACAAGGCCAGACGGGCCAGGCTCAAGGCCGCCGGCATCAAGGACCGCATCATGCACCGGCGGCACAAGCACATAGAGTCGCTGCCGGCCTGGCGGAAGCGCCGCAACGATCTGATTGCCAGACGCCGGGCGCCGGTCGAGGCCGTCTTCTCGGCCTTGAAGCGCCTCTACGGTCTGAGGCGGGCCAAGAGCCGGTCTCTGGAGCGCAACACCGCCCGCCTCTATGTCACCGCCGCCGCCTACAATCTGCGCCGGGCCTGCCTGATCGCGGGCGCCTGACACCCTATTCCGCTGCCAAACGGTCGACGCCGACACGCCATCGCCCAACAACACCGGCGCGCGCCCCTCAATCGGCCCCGCCCGACCCCCAATAGCCCCCCAATACACCGCCATAAGCCAAAACATCCCTTTCGCAGAAGAATCCTGCAGGGAGAGGGAGGATATCGCGGCCACGCCCTGCCCTCCCGGCAGCAGAGAAAACCCTCGCCTCCGTCGGGGGTGACAGGGGAGAGCGCCCGTGCAGGCAATGTCCTTGCCTGCCGCCCGCGACACGGTTGCTTCAACCGACTGCGGACAAGAAGCCGAATGTGAAACGGAGACACTGCCCCCGGCCCGCAACGCTTCCCGGCGCAGCGGAATCCCGCTACGCTTCCGGGACTTTCGGGAGGGCGGCCGTTCCATGAAACTTGGCATCTTCAGCTACAACACGGAATACGGGACCCGTCCTGACGATCTCGCCAGGGCTGCCGAGGAACGGGGCTTTGAATCCTTCTGGGTGGGCGAGCACACCCATATCCCGGCGAGCCGCGAGACGCCCTATCCCGGCGGCGATCCGCTGCCGAAGCCCTATTACCACATGGCCGACCCGTTTGTGTCGCTCATGGCGGCGGCCGGCGCGACCTCCACCATCAAGCTCGGCACCGGCGTCTGCCTCGTGATCGAGCGTGACCCGATTGTGCTGGCGAAGGAGGCGGCAACGCTCGACTGGCTTTCCGGCGGGCGGTTGCTGCTGGGCATTGGCGGCGGCTGGAACGCGGAGGAAATGGCCAATCACGGCACGGATTTCGGGCGGCGCTGGCAGGTGCTCCGCGAGCGGGTCGAGGCGATCAAGACGATCTGGACGGAGGAGGAGGCGAGCTATGACGGCGAGTTCGTGCGCTTCGACCGCATCGTTTCCTACCCCAAGCCGGTTCAGCGCCCGCATCCGCCGATCATCTATGGCGGCGCAACGCCGCTCGGGCGCAAGCGCACCGTGCGCTATTGCGACGGCTGGATGCCGATCGACATATTGCTGCCGGACCCTGCTGCCGCTATCGACGAGCTCGACCGACTGGCCGAAGAGGCCGGGCGTGCGCCGGAGAGCATCTCCATGTCGGTTTTCGCCTTCAATGGCGCCAATGAGGAGGCGCTGCGCCGGTATGCCGAGCACCCGCGCATCGAACGCGCCGTGCTGGTCGCGCCCCGCTATACGGAGAAGGCCCTGCCCTTCCTCGACCGCTTCGGGGCGCTTATTCCCGCATTGGCTTGAGGTCTTCGGCGAGCTCCCGGAGGCGGAATTTCTGGATCTTGCCCGAGGCCGTGCGGGGCATGGCGGGGAGCAGCTCCAGACGCTCGGGCAGATAGGGCTTCGCCAGCCGGCGCTCCAGCAGGAAGCCGCACATCGCGTCAAAGCTCAGCGCCTTCGCCCCGGGCTGCAGGGTTACAAAGGCGCAGGCGCGCTCGCCCAGCCGCTCGTCCGGCATGGCGACAATGGCGCAGTCGGCCACGGCCGGATGGCGGTAGAGCAGCTCCTCCACCTCGACCACCGGAATGTTCTCGCCGCCCCGGATGATGATGTCCTTGGAGCGTCCGGAAATGCGGATATAGCCGTCGGCGTCCATACGCGCATTGTCGCCGGTCTCGAACCAGCCCTCCGCATCGGTGTCATAGCGCTCGGGGCGTTTCAGATAGCCGACGAACTGGCCGGCGCCGCGCACCTGCAGGCGCCCTTCCTCCTCGTCCGCAAGCGGCGTTCCGTCGTCGCCGACAACACGCACTTCCAGGCAGGAAACCGCGCAGCCATCCGTCCCGAAGACGCGCGCCGGCGGGTCCGACCGCTTCGTGCCAGAGCCGAACCCGTTCTCGGTCATGCCCCAGCCTGAATGGACGAAACAGCCAAGGCGCTCGACGGCCCGCTCGACCAGCACGCGCGGGATCGGCGCCCCGGCGGAGACAAAGGTCTCCAGAGTCGAGATGTCGTAGCGTTCCAGCACCGGGCTTGAGACAAGGTCGGCGAGGAAGGGGGTCGCGCCCATGGTGAAGGTCACCGCCTCGTCCTGGATCAACCGCAGCGCCGCCTCGGGATCCCAGATGTCGAGATAGCAGGTTTTGGCGCCCAGCGCCGGCGACAGCATGAGGCCATACATGAAACCCGTCTGGTGAGCGAGCGGAGAGCCCATCAGGATCGCCGTATCCTCGCCGAGCCCGATGCGCTCGACATAGCTCATCAGCATGGCGATCATGGTGTTCGAGCTGTGCATCACACCCTTGGGCTCGCCGGTGGTGCCCGAGGTGTAGAGGAGCTGGATCACATCGTCCGGTTCCGGCCTGCCGGCTGCAAACACCGCTTCGGCGTCCAGTTCGTTTTCCCAGTTTCGGTCCAGCAGCGCGGTCTCGAAATTATCGCCGATGACGAACAGATGCTCCAGTTTCGGCAATGCGGGCAGAAGCGCGCGCGCCATGGCGGCATGGTCGTGGCCGCGAAACAGTGTCGGCGTTATCAGCGCCTTCGCCTCGGCGAAATCGACCATGAAGGCAAGCTCGCGCTCCCGAAAGATGGGCATGAGCGGATTCGAACAAACGCCGATACGCAGACAGGCGAGATGCAGGCAGTAGAATTGCCACCAATTCGGAAGCTGGAAGGCAAGCACGTCTCCCCGCCGCAGGCCGTGGGCATGAAGCCCGAGAGCGAGCCTGTCCGAAAGCCGCTTGACCTGACGCCAGGAGAGCGTTGTTTCGCTGCCGCCCTCCATGCGGCGCGCGACCACGGCAACGGCGTCAGGCTTGCGCAGCACCGTCTCGTCGAAATAGTCCAGCAGCGTCCGGTCGCGCCAGTGGCCCTCGGCGCGGTGCTGGTCGCTCCGCCATGCCGGCAGGATGGGATCGAAGATCATCGGCGCCTCGTATCGCTCCTATTCGCCGACTGCCGCCGCCTCCAGACCGACCTGAACGATGCGGGATCCATCCGCCCCGGCAACGCCGACATACATGAACCGCTTGCCGTCCAGCGCGCGCTCCCGGACTCCCTGCGCCACGACCGATTCGCCGCCGGTCAACAGCCGCGCAAAGGGCGCCGCCTGCGACTGCGCCTTTGGATCGGTCGGGAAGACGAAACCCGTGCCGGGAAGGTTCGTAAACGCGATGCGCCCCTCTGCATCGCTGACCCAGAACTCGGCGATAACGGTCTGGTCCGCGATCTCCGCCAGAACGGCATTGATCTCGTCGGCGCTTTTTCCGGCTTCGAGCGCTGCCGCGACATAGTGCGCCGTCAGCATGGCCTGGGCGGTCATGTGCCGGGCCGCGACAGCCTCAGGCGCGGAAAGCGGCGTCTCCCCTTGCGCCGCCCCTCCAAACAACAGGCAGGGAGCAAACAGGGCCGCAATCACGGTCTTTCGCATTTTCTTTTCCTTTCAAAATCCGGGGCGGCTTCTTGACCCGACGATGCAGAAAGGATAGAAGCCGCCCCGGATTGCCCAGGTAGCTCAGGTGGTAGAGCAGCGGACTGAAAATCCGCGTGTCGGTGGTTCGAGTCCGCCCCTGGGCACCATCTCCCCTGCTGCTCCGATGACGCCGGTCAGGCGTCGTTCAGCACGTGGATGGTGCGCTTGGCGATCATCTCTTTCGTCTTCGCCGCATAGGCCGCCATATGGGCTGAAGCGCCATGAGCGCGGAGCGCGGCGAGACTTGCCCATTTCTCGACGACCACGAATGTGTCCTCGCCGTATTTCGTCTGGATTGCGCCCGCCTCGGCGTCTACCGCCGCGCCGTATTCGATACAGCCGTCCTCAGCATGGACCGCCGGCACATTGGCGTTGAAGGCTTCGAGGACTTCGTCCCGCCGGCCGGGTTTGGCCTGGATGACGGCGATAACATGGACCCTGGACACGCGCTCTCCCCTCTCTGCTGCGCTGGCAGCAATGGCTTTCACGGCATTATTGACCGGTTTCAACCTCCGGGGTCAAGATTGATCCGTCCGCGCGATGTCAGGAGGCTTCGCCAATGTCCGGTAATGTCTCGGTTTCACATTCGACCTCTCGCCTGCAGCCGGCCGATGCAACCGCATCGCCGGCGCTGGGCATAGGCATTGCCTGCATGGGGCCCCACGCGCGCCTGCCATCCCCCGCGCTCCCTTGTCACCCTCGCGGAGGCGGGGTGACGGGTGAACGCAGTAACGAATTCAAATGCTAAACTGAGGCACTGTCCAATGTCCGAAGCCCGTGCGCTTTGCTCGTCCTGCGATATCTATTGTCAGGTTCTGGTTGAAACGAAGGGCGATCGGGTCGTCCGGGTGAAGGCTGCCGACCCGAGACCCGGCTACGCCAATATCTGCATGAAGGGCGTTCATGCACCGTCGGGTTTCGCCCATCCGGACCGGGTGTTGTATCCGCTGCGGCGCAAGGGGCGGCGCGGCGCCGGAGAATGGGAACGGGTCGGCTGGGACACCGCACTCGACGACATCGCCGAACGTCTCCGGCGCATCATCGACCGATACGGACCCGAGGCGTTCGCGGTCGCGACAAGCTCCTGGAATACGCAAAGCGACAGCGGCATGTGCCGGCGCTTCATGAACCTCGTCGGCTCACCGAACTGGATCTCGGGCGTTGCGCTTTGCGCGGGCAACACCGCCGCCGTAAACCGCATGGTCTATGGCTGGTTTCCCTATCCGGACTTCACCAAGACCCGGTGCATCGTGCTCTTCGGGCATAACCCGAAACCGCATTCATGGACGCCGGAATACAACGCCATCCGCCGCGCGCAGCAACGCGGCGCCAAGCTGATCGTGCTGGACCCGCGCCGGTCGGAGAATGCCGAACTCGCGGACATATGGCTGCCGCTCAGGGTCGGCACCGATGCGGCCATGTGCTTCGGATGGCTCAAGGTCATTATGGATGAGGGCCTCTGGGACCGGGATTTCGTCGAACGCTGGACAACAGGATTCGACGAATTGCGGCAGCGCATCGACGAATTCCCGCTGGACCGGGTCGCGGCGGTCACCGGCGTGGCGCCGGAGCGTATCGCGGAGGCGGCGCGTCTCTATGCGCAGTCGGGGCCGGCAGTGATTCCGTGGTCTCCGATTACGGACCAACAGCGCAACTCGACCTCCGCTATCCGGCTGCAGGCCATCCTGCGCGCCGTCTGCGGCAATCTCGATGTTCCCGGCGGCGAGCTTCTGCACGGCTTCCATCCACGGATCGTGCCGGAGACCGATCTCGAATGCCACGACGCCTTGCCCGAGGAGCAAAAGGCCAGGCAACTGGGCGCAGACACGCATCCGGTGTTCACCTATCGCGGCGCGGCGGCGCTGGAGGAGCCGACCCTGCGGGTCTGGGGCCGGCGCTACGCCAATCTGGTGTCGGGCTGTTATATGGCAACCCCGTCGGCGGTTTTTCGCGCCATGGCGGATGGCCGCCCCTATCCCGTCAAGGCGTTCTTTACGCTCGGCAACAATACCTTGCTCAGCTTCGCCAACATGCAGCTCATCCAGCGGGCGCTGCTCAACCAGGACCTTCTCGTCGCCTTCGAGCATATGAAGACGCCGACAGCAGCCCTTGCGGACTACATCCTGCCGGGCGACGCCTGGACAGAACGCAAGGCGCTCGCCGACGGGTTTGGCTGGACCGCGATTTACCGCACTTCCCAGCAGGCCACGGCGCCGCCCGGCGAAGCGCGCGGCGTCTATGAGTTCTGGCGTGGTCTGGCGGTCCGTCTCGGGTTCGGCGCACAGTTTCCCTGGGCGAGCGGCGATGCGCTGCTCGACGACCGCGTGGCCGGGCTCGGTATGGATTTCGACAGCTTCGCCGCGAACCATCCCGTCCATATGGAAGGCTTCGCGTTTCGCAAATACGAGCAGACCGGGTTTGCCACGCCGTCGGGCAAGGTCGAGCTCGCATCTTCAGTGCTTGCCGGGCTGGGCTTCGACCCCCTTCCCTACTGGCGGGACGACCCGCCGGCGCCGGCCGACATGCCGCTCAAGCTGTTCACCGGCGTGCGTGAGGACGCTTATTTCCAGACCGGCCACCGCCACATAGCCGCACTTCGTGCCCGAGCGCCGGAGCCGCTGCTTTACCTGCATCCGGAGGATGCAGCCGAAGCCGGGATCGCAGACGGCAGCCTTGCTCTGGCGGAGACGCCGCAAGGCCGGGTGCGCATGAAGGCCGCCATTCGCGACGATATGCAGAAAGGTTTGGTCCGGGTGCCTCACGGCTGGTGGCTGCCGGAAGTCGGGCTTGAGAGCGCCTGGGAAATGGCAGACGCCCAGATTTGCCCCGACGATGATGATTTTCTCGACCGCGAGCAGGGTATCCCCCATTTCAAGGGCATCCCATGCCGGGTGACGCCCGCCGCCTGACTGTCCGGATACGCTGCCCGTATCAGCCGCCGGCGGCGCGGTCCGCGCCGACCCGCGTCGCCAAGGCAGCGCTCAGGAAGTCGCCGATGTCGCCGTCGAGCACGCCCTGGGCGTTGCCTTTCTCCACGCCGGTGCGCAGGTCCTTCACCATCTGGTATGGCTGCAGCACATAGGAACGGATCTGGTTGCCCCAGCCGATATCGGCCTTTGCGGCCTGTTCCGCCTGCGCTTCCGCTTCGCGCCGCTGTAATTCGTGCTCGTAGAGGCGCGCCTTCAGCATGGCCATGGCCGTGGCCCGGTTGCGGTGCTGCGAGCGGTCATTCTGGCATTGAACGACGATATTCGTCGGGAGATGCGTGATCCTGACAGCGCTTTCGGTCTTGTTCACATGCTGCCCGCCGGCGCCGGACGCGCGATAGACATCGACCCGCAATTCGCTTTCGTCGATCTCGATCTCGATGCGGTCGTCCACGACCGGATAGACCCAGGCCGAGGCGAAACTGGTATGGCGGCGCGACTGACTGTCGAAAGGCGATATCCGGACGAGCCGGTGCACGCCGCTCTCGGTTTTCAGCCATCCATAGGCGTTGTCGCCCTTGATACGCACCGAAGCCGACTTGATGCCGGCCTCCTCGCCAGGGCTTTCTTCCAGCCACTCCAGCTTGTAGCCGCCCGCATCCGCCCAGCGCACATACATGCGCAGCAACATCTGCGCCCAGTCCTGGGCCTCGGTTCCGCCGGCGCCCGCATTGACTTCCAGATAGCAGTCATTGCCGTCCGCCTCGCCGGAAAGCAGGCTCTCCAGGCGGCGGCGGCGGGTGCGCTCCCCAAGCGCCCCGAGTTCGGCTTCGGCCTCGGCCAGCGTGTCCGGGTCGTCCTCCATCTCGCCCAGTTCATAGAGCGTCAGCGCGTCGTCGAGAGCGCCCTCAAGGGCCCGGTATCCTTCCAGCCCGTCCGCCAGCCGCGTCCGCTCGCGCATCACCTCCTGGGCGCGCGCCGGATCGTTCCAGAGCTCGGGCGCTTCGGCCTCGGCATTCAGGACTGCCAACCGCGCCGATGACGCATCCCAGTCAAAGATGCCTCCGGATAAGGGCGAGGCTGTCGCGTATGTCATCCACCAAGGCCTGCACTTCTGCGCGCATGAGCCGTTCCCCCATCATGTGCCGGACTGGAGTCAGTATAGTCCGGAAATCAGCTTGCCGCCGTCTGTCTGCGGGCGGTCGGCCTTCCTGCGGCGCGGCTCGGTGCCGGGCTTGAACGCCTCCAGAATGACATCGCCGTCGCCTGCAGCCGCCGGTTCGCCGCTCGTGCGGGCGATCCGCAGGAAGGACATGCCCGGCGGAACACGAAACGGAGCGGCCGGCTCCTTGCCAAGCGCATCCCGCATGAACGCGCCGAAGACCGGCGCTGCCGCCGATGTGCCTGTCTCGCCGCGCCCGAGTGTCCGCGGATTGTCGAACCCGACATAGACGCCGACGACCAGATTGGACGAAAAGCCGACAAACCACGCATCGACATAATCGCTTGTGGTGCCGGTCTTTCCGGCGAGCGGCTTCCCGATTGCCCGCAACCGGCGCCCGGTGCCGCGCAGGACAACGCCCTCCAGCATGGAGACAATCTGATAAACGCTCTGCGGGTCCGCGATCTGGTCGCGCAGGTCCGGTGGATAGGGAACCTCCGGCCCCAGCTCCTCCAGCGCATTGCACTCCGCGCAAAGGCGCCGCTCATGGCGGAAGAGCGTCCGCCCGTGGCGGTCCTGGACGCGGTCAACAATGGTGGGAACGATTCGCTTGCCGCCATTCGCCAGCATTCCATAGGCAGCAGTCATCTTGTAGAGCGTCGTCTCGCCCGCCCCCAAAGACATGGACAGCACTTCCGGCATCCCTTCCTGGATGCCGAACAGGCTTGCTACTTCCGCAATGCGCGCCATTCCGACGGCCTGCGCCAGGCGCACCGTCATAAGATTGCGGGATTTTTCAATGCCGACTCGCATCGGCACGGCGCCGTGGAATGTTTCGGAATAGTTTTGCGGGCGCCAAAGCCCAAGATCGCCCCCCTGGTCGATGACGATCGGAATATCGGCGACCAGAGTCGCCGGCGTGTAGCCCTCCTGGAGCGCCGCCAGATATACGAAGGGCTTGAACGCCGATCCGGGCTGGCGCCGCGCCTGGATCGCACGGTTGAACTCGCTGCGCTCCGGGTCGTAGCCGCCGACCATGGCAAGCACGTGGCCGGTATGCGGGTCCATGGCCACCAGTGCGCCTTCGACTTCCGGAATCTGCCGAAGCGCCCAGACGCCGCCGGCCTCCGCCTCGACCCGTTCGACCGCAACCAGATCTCCGACGCTCACGACGCGGTCCATCCGTTCGGGCGTCTTGCCGACCTTCTGGTCGGGCAACGCCCGGCGCGACCACCTCGCCTGCGCCAGCGGGATATGTCCGGTGCCGCCGTCCTTCAGGAGTATGGCGGCAGACTTGCCCGTTACTCCGGTGACCGCGGCAAGGCTGTAGGGAGCAAGCGCCAAAGGCGGCTGAACGGCTGCCAGCGCCGACTCGATGTCGTCCGTTTCCAGACGCCCGAGCGGACCTCTCCATCCGTGGCGGCGGTCATAGTCCTGCAAACCGGCGCGCAGCGCCCGCTTGCCGATCTGCTGCAGATTCGGATCGATGGTGGTGCGCACCGAAAGGCCGCCCCGGTAGAGCTTGTCCTGGCCGAAAACCCCCATCAACTCGCGGCGCACTTCCTCGGAAAACCACTTCGCTTCAAAGAACTCGGTGGCGTCGCGGGACCGGATCTCAAGCGGCGCCGCCGCTGCTTCCTCCGCCTCGAGCGGCGTTATCCGCTCGTCTTCCAGCATTCGGCCGATTACCCAGTTTCGGCGCGCAAGCGCCTGTGCATGGCGGCGGACGGGATGATAGTTGTTGGGCGCCTTGGGCAAGGCGGCGAGGAACGCTGCTTCGGCGACGGTCAGCTCGTTCAGCGACCGGTCGAAATAGTGGAGCGCCGCGGCAGCGACGCCGTAGGATGCATAACCGAGATAAATCTGGTTCAGGTAAAGCTCGAGTATGGCGTCCTTGGGCAGCGCCTTCTCCAGGCGGAAGGCGAGGATCGCCTCCTTGACCTTGCGTTCGACAGAGACCTCGGAGGTCAGCAGGAAGTTCTTTGCAACCTGCTGGGTGACCGTCGATCCGCCCACCGGCCGGCGCGCAGAGGCCAACAATCCGCTGCGAATGTTGGTATAGACAGCACGAAACAAGCCAACCGGGTCGAGGCCCTCATGCTGGTAGAATGTCTTGTCCTCGGCGGCGAGGAAGGCGTCGATGACGCGCTTCGGAATCGCCTCGATCGGCACGAAGAGACGATGCTCGACCGCAAATTCCGCCAGCAGGCGGCCGTCTCCAGCATGGACGCGCGTGGCCACTGGCGGTTCATAGGTGGCGAGCCAGTCATAGGCCGGCAGGCCCCGGGCGAAATGATCGACCACGAACAGGATAGCGGCGCCGCCCAGGACAATGCCGACGCCCGCGCATCGGAAGAGGAAGCGCAACAACCATCTCATAAAACGAACAAACAAACGAAAATTGCGGCAAAATCAAGGCTCACCGATATTGTCCGGCAAAGTAGCGTGCGAGAGCCGCCTCGACTGCCTCGGCGACTTCTTCTCGTGTCTCAGGCTGTCTGAGGCGGCGCTCGTCTTCGATGCTGGAGAGAAAGCCCAGTTCGATCAGCACGGACGGCACCTGGGGCGACTTCAGAACCCGGAAAGCGGCGGAGCGGTGAGGACGCTCCAGCATCGGAACCCGGGTCTGCAGTTCGGAAAGCAGCAATTTGGCGAATTCCGCCGATCGATTGGTTGCGCTGCGCTGCTGCATGTCCACGAGATGGCCGGCGACTTCCGGATCGCCGTCGAATTCGATGCCGGCGACCAAGTCGGCCTTGTTCTCCTGGTTCGCGAGTTCCCTCGCAAGCCCGTCCGACCCCTCGCTCGACAGTGTATAGAGCGAAGCTCCCCGGGCGTCGGGGCGCGTCACCGAGTCGGCGTGCAGGGAAATGAACAGGTCGGCGCGCGCTTCCTGCCCGATCTGGACGCGCCGGCGGAGCGGCAGGAAACGGTCGTCATTGCGTGTCAGCCGGACACCATATTTCCCGCTCGCAGCGAGCCGCAGCGCCAGGGTGGCGGCAAAGGACAGCACGACCGCTTTTTCATGGATGCCGCTGCGGCCTATCGCTCCCGGATCGACGCCGCCATGGCCGGGATCGATCACGATTACCGGCCTCGCCAGATCGGGCGGCAGCCGCGGCAGAGGCGCCGGACGGCGCTTGGTGTTCGGCGCCCAGTTTCCGAATGCCGCGCCGGCACTCTCTCCCGGTCGGCGCGGCGCCAGGTCCAGCACCAGGCGGTAGCCTCGCCCATGCGATGGGGGCCAGACGCTCGCCGCCTCGATTCGCATGGGAGCGTCCAGGTCCAGCACAAGACGCCACATATCCCGTTCGAAGACGCCCGCCCGCATTCCGGCGACCGGGCCGGGCTGACGCGCAGGCATCTTCCCTGCCCTGTCCGGCTGCGGAAGATCGATGACCGCCCTGTCGGGCCTCCCCAGAATGAAGGCGCGGAACGACGTGTCCGCCGAGAGGTCCAGCACCAGGCGCACGCCGCCGTCCCGCGCGGCAAAGCGTATGCCTTCGATGTCGAAAGCCGGCGACGCGCCGCTTCCCAGGGCGTAGAGAAGCAGCGTCCAGAATAGCGATTGCCGCCATCGGAATACCGCGTTACGATGGCAAACGCTTGCCGGTTCGCGTTCCTGTGCCGTGCGGGCTGGTCCTGTCGCCATCCGAATAGCTTTTCGTTTGCGCCGCCAGTGAAAGACCGGCCGGCATGGGTCTACACGGATCGGCAATGAGCGTTCAATGTTCCATCCACGGTGTGCCCGGGCGGCAGAGCCCGAGCGATTGGAAGCCGCGTCCATGATTGTTGTCGCACGCTTGCCGGATCGCCGCCCCCGACCCGGGGCCGCCGCCTTCCCGGAGCCCCATCCTTATGACCAAGCGTATGCTGATCGACGCTGCGCATCCGGAAGAAACCCGGATCGCCGTCGTGGACGACCAACGGCTTGAAGACTTCGATTACGAGGCCGCTGCACGCAGAACCCTGAAGGGCAACATCTATCTCGGCAAGATCGCCCGAGTCGAAGCCTCGCTGCAGGCCGCTTTCGTCGATTACGGCGGAAACCGACACGGTTTCCTCCCGTTCGCGGATATTCATCCGGACTATTACCGCCTTCCCCAGGAAGACCGCCAGGCGTTGATCGAGGAAGACGCGGCGGCGCGGCGCGACCGCGATCTCGAGGGCCGCGACGACGGCGAGGATGGCGACGAAAACGAGGACGGCGACGACAGCGAGGCGCAGGCGGACGAGCGCGACGAGTCGCCCGACGACAGGCGCCGCGCCAACAAGCTGCGCCGCCAGTACAAGATCCAGGAGGTCATCAAGCGCCGCCAGATCGTGCTGGTCCAGGTCTCGAAGGAAGAGCGGGGCACAAAGGGCGCGGCGCTCACCACCTATCTCTCGCTGGCCGGCCGCTATTGCGTGCTGATGCCGAACACCGGCCATGGCGGCGGCATTTCGCGCAAGATCACCAACGCCGCGGACCGGCGCAAGCTGAAAACCATTGTCGAGGGCCTCGCAGTCCCGGAAGGCATGGCGGTCATCATGCGCACCGCCGGCGTCAAGCGCACCAAGACGGAGATCAAGCGCGACTACGATTTCCTGCTCCGGACCTGGGAGCGTATCCGGGAGGATACGCTGTCGAGCACAGCGCCGGCCGTCATTTATGAAGAGGCCGATCTCATCAAGAGGGCGATCCGGGACATCTACGGGCGTGACATAGAGGAGGTGCTGGTCGAGGGCGACCTTGCCTACCGCAACGCCAAGGATTTCATGAAGGCGTTGATGCCGAGCCACGCGAAGCGCGTCCAGCAATACAAGGACCGCACCGAGCCGCTGTTCATCTCCCACAATATCGAGGAGCAACTCGACAATCTGCACACCGCGCGGGTGGAGCTGCCGTCCGGCGGTTACCTGATCGTCGATACAACCGAGGCGCTGGTGGCTGTCGATGTGAATTCGGGGCGGTCAACGCGGGAACGCAATATCGAAGAGACGGCGGTCAAGACCAATCTCGAGGCCGCCGCCGAAGTGGCGCGCCAATTGCGGTTGCGCGACCTCGCCGGCCTGGTCGTCATCGATTTCATCGACATGGACGACCGGCGCAACAACCAGCAGGTGGAACGCCGGCTCAAGGAGGCGCTGAGCGCCGACCGGGCGCGCGTGCAGGTCGGACGTATCAGCGCGCTCGGACTGCTGGAGATGTCCCGCCAGCGGCTGCGGCCGAGCATTTTCGAGAGCAGCAACATAGCCTGCCCGCATTGCAGCGGCAGCGGTTTCATCCGCTCTGTCGAGTCGGGCGCGCTCCAGACCGCCCGCGCCATCGAGCAGGAGGCGCTCAGCGGCGGTCACGCCGCTTTGTCGGTGTATCTGCCGACCGACACGGCGCTCTATTTGCTCAATCACAAGCGTAGCCTGTTGCGCCGTCTTGCGGACGATCACGGCGTCGAAGTTCTCCTGGAACGCGACGACGCGCTGTCTCCAGGCTCCTGGCGCTTCGAAAGCCTGGCTGCGAAGCCGCGCGAAGAGGACGCCGAAAGCGGGGCTGCCGAAAGCAAGGCGCCGGCCGAGGATGCGCTCGAAGCCGAACCGGGCGACGAAGACGGAGCAACCAAACGCAAGCGCCGCAGCCGGCGCGGCGGCCGGCGGCGGCGAAACGGAGCGGCCGAAGGAGCCGAGATGGTGGAAGCCGCCGAAGCGGACAGCGCCGGAGACAGCGAGTCCGCTGAAACGCCGCCTGCCGCTGCGGAGGAGGAGGCGCCCAAGCCGGCGCGCCGCCGCCGCCGCACAGCCGCAGCTGCCGAGCCCGAGATGCCGGAGGCGGAGGCCGGCCCGGCAGCAGCGGCGGAAGCTGACGATACGGCCAAGGAAACGCCCGCACCCAGGCGGCGGCGAGCCAGGCGCAAGAAGGACGAAGCGGCAGCGCCCGCCGCGGAATCCCCGGCGGAGCCAGCAGAGGCTGGCGAAGCATCCGGGGAAGAGGCCGCAGCCGCCGCTCCCGAAGACGCGCCCAAACCGAGGCGGCGGCGCACCAGGCGCAAGCGGGAAGAGCCTTCTGAGACCGCAGCCGCCGAACCCGAGGCGCAAGACGGGGCTTTGGAAGACGCGCCCGCCGAGCCGCCGCCGCAGGATGCGGCTCCGGAGCCTGCCGTTTCCGAACCAGGAGCGGAAGACGAGCCGCCGCAGGACGCACCCCCCGAACTGGAAGATGCTTCCGCCGAGCCGGAGCCGGCGCGCCGGCGCGGCTGGTGGCGCCGCCAACTCGACCTGGTTTGAGGCGGAAATCCGGGCGGCGACGGGGGCGCAAGGGGGAGCAACATATCGTGGCAGGCGGCTCTCGCGCTTCCTTGTCCTGTGTCCACCGGCTGAACGAAAACCCCGCCAACTGATTTCCGGAGGTGTTACTGGCCATGCCCTTTATCGTCGAGCAACGCGGCCATATTGCAATCGCGACCCTCAGCCGCCCGCAAGCCCGCAACGCCTGGGGACAGGACTTCTATGACGGCATTGCTGAGCATTTCCCGCGCTGGGCGGATGACGACACTGTGCGCGCGGTGGTGGTCACGGGCGACGAGGCCGGTCGAGCCTTTTCCGCCGGGGCCAATCTGAAAGACCCGAACACCCATTCCATGCCGCCGGTCGCGGAGTTCATCAAGGGATTGTCGAAATGGAAGCGGTTTCCGTTCGACATCTTCACGGATTTCCCGAAACCGATCATCGCCGCCGTGAACGGTTATGCGATCGGTATCGGCTGCATCCTGACCTTCTGCTGCGACCTGGTTGTTGCAAGCGACCGGGCGGAATGGCGGCTGCCGCAAACGGCGCTCGGTATCCTGCCCGCCTATGGCGGCTCCGTGCGCCTTGCGCGGCTCGTGGGCAAAGGCCTTGCCATGCGTCTTGCCATGGGCTTCCCGCTCGACGGCGCGGAAGCGCATCGCATCGGCCTCGCCCAGTGGCAGGTTCCGCATGACGCGCTGATGGACAAAGCCATGGAAGTCGCCGAGCACGTTGCGGCATTGCCGCCGCTTGCAGTCCGGCTTACCAAGGAATCGCTCAACCGCAGCCTCGATATTCCCAACCTCAAGGATGCCGCGCTTGTCGATGTCTATCGCTTCATGACGCTTGAGCTGACGGAGGACAAGGAGGAAGCGCACCGCGTCTGGCGCGAACGGCGCCCCGCGAATATCAGGGGCGCGTGACCTGCAAGGGAGACTGTCTGTCATGGGTTTCGAGATATGTGCGCTGCCCGGTGTCATCGGCGCCGAGGTGACAGGGTTCGACATCGCCCGCGCCGGCGACGCAGCGCGCCGGCGCCTGCAGCAGGCGTGGACCGACCGGGTCGTGCTGGTCTTCCGCAATATGGACATCGACGAGTCGGGCTTCATGCAGCTTGCCGGGATCTTCGGCGAAAGCATGCCGCAGCCCGTGCAGCGCCCGGAATACCGGGTCGAGGGATTTCCCTTTATCCGCCTGCTTTCGAGCCAGCACCGGGACACGCTGGGAGACAACAAGCCGCTCAACACCGGCGGCACCTGGCATACGGACCATTCCCATCTGGCGGCTCCGCCGCGGGGCACGGTCCTGCGCGCCATTCAACTGCCTGAAAAAGGCGGCGACACGAGCTTCACCAATCAGCGCGCCGCCTATGAAGCCCTCGACGATGCGACGCGCCGGGAGGTGGCGCCGCTGGTCGGCCGCCATATCTATAACAGCCGTTATGCGCCGCGCCGCATGGCGAAGATGACGCCCGAGGAAGAGCGCGAGGCGCCGAGCGCGCGGCATCCGCTGGTCCGCCCCCATCCGGTCAGCGGCCGCAAGGCGCTCTATTTCAACCCGATCCGTATCGAGAGCTTCGACGGCATGGATATTCCGGCATCGCAAGCGCTGATGAGCCGCCTGGTCGCCCATTGCGAGCAGGACCGGTTCGTTTACCGCCATCGCTGGCGGGCCGGCGATGTGCTGATCTGGGACAATGCGCAGGCCATGCACATGGTCCGGCACGACTACGACCCGGAGCGGGAGCGCATCATGCACCGCACGCTAGTCGCCTGAGACTTCGCGCAGCACGCCCTCTTCCAGCCGGATAATCCGGTCGAGCTGGCGGGCCAGTTCGATATTGTGGGTCGCGACCAGGGCGGCGACACCGGCCTGGTGCGCCAATTCGAGAAATGTCCGTATCACCCTGCGGCCATTGGCTTCGTCCAGATTGCCGGTCGGCTCGTCGGCCAGCAGCAGGCGGGGCGCATTGGCGGTTGCGCGCGCAACGGCGACCCGTTGCTGCTCTCCGCCCGAAAGCCGCGCCGGCCGGTGGCTTGCGCGATTGGACAAACCCACCATGGCCAGAAGCGCATCCGCCCGTGCGCGCGCCTCACGCCTGGACCTGCCGGCAACGAGTTGCGGAATAACAAGATTTTCGCGCGCCGAGAACTCCGGCAGCAATTGGTGGAACTGGAAGACAAAGCCCAGATAGCGCGCCCGCATGGCGCTCAGCTGCCTGTCGGAAAGGTCAGCCGCGCTCTCGCCGCAAATCCGGACTTCACCGGTATCCGGCCGATCGAGCAGGCCGGCGATCTGGAGCAGGGTCGTCTTGCCGGAACCGGACTGTCCGACCAGTGCCACCGTTTCCCCTTCCATCACGGAGAGGTCGATCTGCTGCAGCACCGGCAGCCGCGTGTCGCCTTGAACAAAGGCGCGCTGCACGCCCTCGAGCTGCAGCGCCACGCTACTCATAGCGCAGGGCGTCCGCCGGGTCTTGCCGGGCGGCGCGCCAGCACGGGTAGAGCGGGGCCAGAAACGACAGCAAGAGGCTCATGCCCACCACCGTCGCCACCTCCGCCGGGTCCACCTTGGCCGGCAGCCTGGAAAGAAAATAGATCTCGGCCTGAAACAGGTCGGTCCCGGTGAACCCTTCAATCCAGCGGCGCAAATGCTCGATATTCAGCGCGCAGGCAAGGCCCAGGCCGAGGCCGATTGCGGTGCCGACCGCCCCGATGGACGAGCCGGCGAGAAAGAAAATGCGCATCATCGAACCGCGCGTGGAGCCTACGGCCCGCAGGATGGCGATATCACGGGCCTTGTCCTTGACGAGCATGATCATGCCGGAAAGCACGTTGAACGCCGCCACCATGATGATGAGCGTAAGGATGAGGAACATGACGTTCCGCTCGACCTCGAGCGCGCTGACGAAACTTGCATTCGACTGGCGCCAATCGAAAACCTGCACGCCGGGATCGGTCGCCGCCAGAATGCGGCGGCCGATCTCACGGACATTTTCCGGGTCGGCCGCCTTCACCTCGATATTGGTAACGCCTTCGCCGATCTTGAAGAAGCGCTGCGCCGTTTCCAGGGGCATGTAGACATAACTGTTGTCATATTCATACATGCCTACCTGAAAGGTCGCGAGGACGCGAAAAGCCTTGGTCCGGGGCATGGTGCCGAACGGCCCCGCATTGCCCTTCGGCGCCAGCATGGAGATACGTCCGCCGGGCCGAACCCCGAGCCTGAGCGCCAGACGGTCGCCGAGCACCACGCCCGCCGGGTCTCCGAAGGCATCCAGAGACCCGGAGCGGAGATTGCCGGCAACAATGGGCAGCGCGCGCAGGTCGTCAGCCCTGATGCCGCGCGCCAGGGCGCCCGAAGCCCGCCCCTGATGCACGATCATTGCCTGGCCTTCAATGGACGGAAGGGCGCTCACCACGCCCTCAACCGACCGGATCTGCCCGGTCAGCCTGTCGAAGTCGCCAAGCGGGCCGCGGTCATTGGCCATGACCGCAATATGCCCGTTGAGGCCGAGCACACGCTCGAAGAGTTCGGCGCGAAAGCCGTTCATCACCGCCATCACAACAATCAGCGTCGCAACGCCGAGCGCGATACCGATCAACGAGATGATGACCGTGAGCGAGATGAACCCTTCCTGCCGGCGGGCGCGCAGATAGCGGAAAGCGACCGTCCGCTCATAGGCGGAGAACATCAGGCGAGCCGCGCCAATGCCGATTCCAGCGACAATTCCTGGCGCTCGCCGGTCGCCCGGCGCTTCAGCTCCACCACCCCCTTGTCGAGGCCGCGCGGGCCAACGATCACCTGCCAGGGCAAGCCGATCAGGTCCATATCTGCGAATTTCACCCCGGCGCGGTCGGGCCGGTCGTCATAGAGCGGCTCCCGGTGGGCAAGCCTGGCGTAGACGTCTTCGCAAACGCTGTCGCAGCGTGCGTCTCCCTGGCGTAAATTGACGATGCCGACGCCATAGGGCGCCACCGATTCCGGCCAGACGATTCCCTGCTCGTCATGGCTTGCCTCGATGACGGCGCCCACCAGCCGCGAAACGCCGACGCCGTAGGAGCCCATATGCACAGCGGCCTCGCCGCCGTCTGCGGTCGTCACGCGCGCGCCCAGCGGCTCCGAATATTTGGCCCCGAAATAGAAGATATGCCCGACCTCGATACCGCGCCCGATATAGCGCCGGTCGAGAGGCACGTCCGCCTCGAAGACGGCTGGATCATGTTTCTCGTCGGTGCGCGCATAGGGCCTGGTGAACTCATCGACCACGGCCTGCACCGCGTCCGGATCCTCGTAATCGACGGCGCGGGCCAGCATGTCGAACTCGACGCAATCGCGGTCGCAATAGACGCTGCTCTCGCCCGTGTCCGCCAGGATCAGGAACTCGTGGCTGAGATTGCCGCCGATCGGCCCGGACTCCGCCTCCATCGGCACGGCTTTCAGGCCGAGCCGGGCGAACGTCCTGAGATAGGACACGAACATTTTGTTGTAGGCGAGGCGCGCCGACTCGTAGTCGAGATCGAAGGAGTAGTTGTCCTTCATCAGAAATTCTCGGCCGCGCATCACGCCGAAACGCGGCCGCACCTCATCGCGGAATTTCCACTGAATGTGGTAGAGCATCTTCGGCAGGTCGCGATAGCTCCGGATATGCGCCGCGAAGATCTCGGTGATCTGCTCCTCATTGGTCGGCCCATAGAGCATGTCCCGGTCATGCCGGTCCCGGATGCGCAGCATTTCCGGGCCGTAATCGTCATAGCGGCCCGAGCGCCGCCAGAGGTCAGCCGACTGGATCGTCGGCATCAACACCTCCTGCGCCCCGGCCCTGTCCTGCTCCTCGCGGACGATCTGCTCAATCTTCTTCAGGATGCGGAGGCCGAGCGGCAACCACGAATAGATGCCGGCGGAAGCCTGCTGGACCATGCCCGCGCGCAACATCAGGCGGTGCGAGACGATCTGCGCCTCGGCGGGCACATCCTTCAAGGTCGGCAGGAAAAGGCGGGTGCGGCGCATGGGCGGAAAACTCGTTTCACGGCTTGTGGAAACAGCGCCAATCTAGCAGGGCCGGATGCGCATTCAACAACCCGCCGGGTGATGGGGCGCGCGCATCCACGGCGGGGAGAGCTCGGCGATGCGGGCGTAAACCGGACAGTCGGCCTCATGCGCGCCGGGCAGGTAGCCGGTGCTCATCAGGAACTCGCCGACGATTTCACCGCCCATGAATTTGAAGCTCTTTTTGAAGAGCGCAACCCAGTCATCCTTCGGCAGCGGATGATGGCTGTCGATCCAGGCCGCGAACGACCCGTATTCGGCCTGGATCGCGACGACCCGGCGGGCGTTCTCGATCACCGCCGCGACCTTGAGCCGGTTGCGGATGATGCGTGCATCGCCCAGCAGGCGCGCCCTGTCGCCGTCGTCGAAACCGGCGACGATCTTCGGGTCGAAGCCTCGAAACGCCTCGAAGAATGCGGCCCGCTTCTTCAATACCGTCAGCCAGGAAAGCCCGGCCTGGTTGACTTCCAGGGCCAGCCGCTCGAACAGCACGGCATCGTCCCGGGTCGGGAAGCCGTATTCGTTATCGTGATACGGCCCGTGCCACGGATGACCGGGCGCGATTCGGCAGTAGCTCATCGAACGGTCACGGCTTGCGGAAACTCAGCCAGTCGCTGTCGATCAGCAAGAGGGCGAGAAAAGTGACAACGCCGGAGATCACAGTCGTCACCGCCGCCTTCAGCAGTAGCCGGGGCCGCTCAGGAGCGCCCGGGTCGTTGCCGCGCTCCACTTCCTCCGCGCGCCGCACGCCGACCGGCAGCGTCATGAAGAAGATCAGCCACCAGACGATCACATAGACGACGATTCCGGACAGCCATGACATCACGCCTGCTCGATCTCGATCAGCGTGCCGCAGAAATCCTTGGGATGCAGGAACAGAACCGGCTTGCCATGGGCGCCGATAGCGGGTTCGCCGCTTCCCAAAACCCGTGCGCCGGCCTGCACCAGCCTGTCGCGGGCCGCCAGAATGTCATCCACCTCGTAGCAGATATGGTGCATACCGCCGGCAGGGTTCTTTTTCAGGAAGCCGGCAATGGGCGACTCTTCCCCAAGCGGCTCCAGCAGTTCGATTTTCGTATTGGGCAGTTCCACGAAGACAACGGTGACTCCGTGGTCCGGCAGGGCTTGCGGGGCGGAGACGCAAGCTCCGAGAGCACCGACATAGGCCCGGACTCCCGTTTCCAGGTCCGGCACCGCGACGGCGACATGGTTCAGGCGGCCGATCATCCGGTCTGTTCTCCATCAACACGCATGACATGAACTTCCACAAGCGGCCGCCGGCCGTATCTGGCCCGGACAAGCCTGCGCATGGCCGCCTGGACTGCATCTTCCACAGTGCCGTTGTCGCGGCGCTGTTTCGCGCTCAGCCCCTGGAGTCCATGCGCGCAGCGGCTGGTCAGTTCGGCGGCGAGTTCCCGAACCTCGTCCTCGGCCACGATGCCCCGGCTGGACACCTTCGGGGGCGTCAACAGCCGCCCCCGGCCGTTCAGCACGATCGATGCGGTGACGACGCCCTGGCCGGACAGCCGGCGGCGGGCGCGGACATGCTCCGAATCGAGCGGCACCAGGCGGCCGCCGTCCAGACCGAGGCGCCCCGTTCGAATTTGACCGAGCGGCTTCACGCTGCGTTCCGAAATGCGCAACAGGGCGCCGTCCTCGATCTCGGCAACCGTCCCGACGCCGCAATCGCGCGCCAGCCCGGCATGGGCGCGCAGATGATGCAGCTCGCCATGGACGGGAATCGCCGCGTTGGGCCTTATCCACTCATACATTTGCCGGAGTTCCTCGCGGCCGGGATGCCCCGAGACATGCACGAAGGCGTCCTTCGATGTCACGATTTCGACGCCGAGCCGCAAAAAGCGATCCTGCAGCCGGGCAACGGCGCGCTCATTGCCCGGTATCGTGCGGGAAGAAAACACCAGCGTATCGCCCTGTTCCAGCGCCGCATGCGGATGCGACCCGAACGCAATGCGCGCCAGGGCGGCCCGAGGCTCCCCTTGGCTTCCGGTGCAAATCATCGCCGCGCCGGAGCGGGGCAGATAACCGATATG
The DNA here is from genome assembly GCA_965200785.1 of Alphaproteobacteria bacterium. Classification (GTDB taxonomy): domain Bacteria; phylum Pseudomonadota; class Alphaproteobacteria; order Bin95; family Bin95; genus Bin95. The sequence continues at coordinate 2,188,196 of CBDAVA010000003.1, forward strand.
CTGCTCCGAAACGAAGGCCGGAATATCGTCCAGATACCCGCATTGCCGCGCGATATAGTCCATGCGCTTCAACGACCGGCCGACCAGCGCCGCAGACCGGCCGGCCTTCCCGACCGCGCGCGCGATCGTATCGAGCCGCGCCACATTGCTGGCGAAGCAGGCGAATGCGATCCGGTTGGTCCTGGCCGCCGCCAGTTCGGTCAGGCTGTCCAGAAGGTCCGCCTCCGAACCGCTGGCGGCCTCGACGGTCGCATTGGTGGAGTCGCAGATCATCGCGATGACGCCTTCGTCGCCCAGGCGTCGAAATATTCCGGTATCCACCGGCTTGCCGACCACCGGCCCGGGGTCCAGTTTCCAGTCTCCGGTATGGAAGACCGTGCCCGCTGCGGTACGAATCGCCAGCGCGTTCGGTTCCGGGATCGAATGCGCCAAGGGCAGATATTCGATCTCGAACGGCCCGACCGAAAACCGCTCGCCCGGCCGGTGTTCAACAATCGGTATGTCGCCTTCCGCGCCTTCATCCCGCAATTTGCGGCGCAGGAACGCGGCCGAAAACGGCGTGACATGCACGGGCGCTCCCAGCTCCGGCCACAGATGCGGAACGGCGCCGATATGGTCCTCATGCGCGTGGGTGATGACGATGGCGTCGAGGCGGTCCCGGATTGCCTCCGCCGCGGCGGTGTCCGGAACGATGATCTCGATCCCCGGCGTGGTCTCATCGCCGAAGGTGACGCCCAAATCCACCATGATCCAACGCCCGGCATGGCCGTAAAGCGCACAATTCATGCCGATATCGCCGACGCCGCCGAGCGGCACGAACAGGACTTCGTCCCCGCCGGGGACCGGCAGGCGCGTCACGAAGCAGTCCCGTTCAGCCGGTGCACTTCGAGCAGACCGCGCAGGGTCAGATCGCTGTCGATATGCCCGATGACATCGGTGGCCCCTGCAAAGAGCCGCGCCAGCCCGCCGGTGGCGACGACCGTCACGGGTTCGCCGGCTTCTTTCTCGACACGCCGCACAATGCCCTCCACCAGGCTGACATAGCCCCAGAAAATGCCCGACTGCATGGCAGCCACCGTGTTGCCGCCGATGACGCGGTCGGGCCTGCACACCGCAATCAGCGGCAGTTTGGCAGCCGCGCGGTGCAGGGCTTCCAGCGACAGATTGACCCCCGGCGCAATGACGCCGCCGCAATAGTCGCCCGCGGCATTCACGACATCGAAGGTCGTCGCCGTGCCGAAGTCGATGATGACGAGCGGGGCGGGATAAGCATTGTGCGCCGCGATGGCATTCACGATTCGATCGGCTCCGACCTCGGCCGGATTGTCCACCCGCACCTTCATGCCGAGATCGACGCCCGGCTCGCCGATAACGACCGGCGCCACGCCGAAATAGCGTTGGCAAAGGTGGCGCAGATTGAACAGGGAGGCAGGCACCACTGTCGCGACGATGGCGGCTTTCACCGCTGCGGGCTCGACGCCCTCAAGCGCCATCAATTGCATCAGCCAGACGGCATATTCGTCCGCCGTGCGGTGCGGGTCGTTGCCGGCGCGCCACAGACCCCTCTGATCCTCGCCGTCATAGACCGCGAAGACGATATTGGTATTGCCGGCATCGATCGCGAGCAGCATCAGACCTCCAGCGGGAAAACCTCTCCGGCAGCAAGGCGGCGTTCTACTCCAGCGCCGTCGCGCAGGACAAGCGAACCGCGCGCGTCCACCGTTTGCACCACCCCCTCGACGGCCGCCCTGCCCTGCCCGACCCGGACTTTCCGGCCGAGCCACGCCGCCCGCGCCAGCCAGTCATCCCGCAAGGCCGCGAAGCCGCCCGCCAGCCATTGACGATACCGCGCGAGCAGCGCCCCGGAGACCCTTTCCAGCGCTATCTCGGGCGCCACATGCGCGCCGATATGCGCCGTCGGCCGCTCCAGAGCCGGGGCCTCGGCGAGATTGAGGCCAATGCCCACCGCCATCCAGTCGAGCCGGCCGCCCCGCGAGCCGGCCTCGACCAGGATCCCTGCCAGTTTGGCCTCCCCCAGCAGGACATCGTTCGGCCACTTGATGCGCGCATCGCGGCCCCACGCCCGGGCGCAATCCGCCACCGCGAGACCGGCCGCCAGGGCCATCGACCCGGCCTCGGCGGGCGCGCGGTCGGGATGGAGCAGCAGGCTCATCATCAGATTGCCGCGCATTCCGGCCCAGCCTTTGCCGCCGCGGCCCCGGCCTCCCGGCTGCTCGCGCGTCCAGACCGCAAACGGACCGCGCCGACCGAGCCCGGCCAAGCGCTTGGCCTCATCGTTTGTGCTGCCCAGGACGGAATAGGCGAACAGATCGATGTCAGCAGCAGCAGTCGCCATACCTATCCAGCGAACAGCGTGCTGGCGGCGCCTCCTGCGAAGTCGGTGATTGTCCACGGCACGACGACGAAGAGAACCACTGCGGCGGTGCTCAGCCCCGCCACAACACCGATCTCCGAAGGCATCGGCGAATCCATGTCCTGCACCGCATCGTCGAAATACATCACCTTCACGATACGCAGGTAATAATAGGCGCCGACGACACTCGCCAACACACCGAGCACGGCGAGCGCGACCAGCCCGGCATTGACCGCCGCCATGAAGACATAGAACTTGCCGAAGAAGCCGGCGAGCGGCGGAATGCCCGCCATCGAGAACATGAGAGCCGCCAATGCGCCGGCCATCAACGGGCGGGACTTCGACAGCCCGGCAAGATCGGAAATCCCCTCGACCGCCGTTCCGTTCTGGCGCATCGCCAGGATGCAGGAGAACACACCGACATTCATCAGGAGGTATATGGCGAGATAGATGAGCACGCCATGTATGCCTTCCTCGGTGCCCGCCGCCAGGCCGACCATGGCGTAGCCGATATGGCCGATGGACGAATAGGCCATCAGCCGCTTGATGTTCTCCTGTGCAATCGCCGTAAAGGCCCCGATCGCCATGGAAAGCACGGAGACAATGACGACGATCTGCTGCCACTGGTCGGCAAGGCTGCCGAAGGGCTCCATCAGCACCCGGACAAACAGCGCCAGAGCCGCGATCTTCGGCGCCACGGAAAACATCGCCGTTACAGGCGTCGGTGCGCCCTCATAGACATCCGGGGTCCACATATGGAACGGCGCCGCGGAAACCTTGAAACACAGGCCGGCAATCAGGAACACCAGCCCGACGACAACGCCAAGCGAAGGCTCGGCCCCTCCCCCGACAGCCGCTGCAATGGCGTCAAAGCCCGTCGCTCCAACAAAGCCGTATATCATCGAACAGCCATAGAGCAACATTCCCGACGACAACGCGCCCAGGACAAAATATTTCAGCCCGGCTTCGCTGGAGCGCAGGGTATCGCGCCGGAACGCAGCCAGCACATAAAGCGACAGACTTTGCAGCTCCAGGCCCAGATAAAGCGCGATCAGGTCGTTGGCCGACACCATCATCAGCATCCCCAGGGTCGCAAACAGAACCACGACCGGGAACTCGAACCGGGCCATCGCCTCGCGTTCGTTGAATGTCAGTGACATGATAATGGCCAGCGCGCTGCCAAGCAGAACCAGAACCTTGATATAGACGGAGAAAGCGCCGGTTACGAACAACCCGCCAAGACCGACCGCGCGGTCGGTGCCGCCCGCCAGCACAAGCAGGAGCACGACCGCGAGAGCGCCGACGCTGAGCCAGGACATGGTCCTGCCGCGCTCCACGCCGAAGACGCCCGCCATAAGCAGGACCATGCCGAGGCATGCGAGAACGATCTCCGGTATTGCAGGGGTGTAGGCCATGTCTATCATCTCAGTGCCCCTTCGTTACGAGGGCGGCCGTCTCGCCGGCGGCGTGCATGGCGGCCATGTGCTGATCGACAAGGTTCTGCACCGACACCTGGATCGGGTCCAGAAACGAGGAGGGATAAATGCCCATCCACAACACCAGCAGGACAAGCGGCGCAAACACGGCGATCTCGCGGGCATTGAGGTCCAGCATCGCCCGCAATTCTGCGCGCTCGAGCTTTCCGAAGATCACCCGGCGGTAGAGATACAACATATAGGCGGCGCCGAGAATGACGCCCGTGGCTGCAAGGAAGCAGACCCAGGTATTCGCCTCAAACGCGCCCATCAACACCAGGAACTCGCCGACGAAGCCGCTGGTTCCGGGCAGTCCGACCGACGCCAGTGTGAACACCATAAACACCGCCGCATATGCCGGCATTCGATGCACAAGGCCCCCATAGCGGGCGATCTCACGGGTATGAAGCCGGTCGTAAACGACTCCGACACACAGGAACAACGCGCCCGACACCACGCCGTGACTCAGCATCTGGAAAATCGCGCCGGCGATCCCCTGATTGGTCGCCGTAAAGATTCCGATGGTGACGAAGCCCATATGCGCTACCGACGAATAGGCGATGAGCTTCTTCATGTCGTCCTGAGCCAACGCCACCAGGGAGGTGTATATGATGGCCACACAGCTCAGCACGAAGACCAGAGGCGTAAAGAACTCGCTGGCTTCCGGAAACATCGGCAACGAAAATCTGAGAAACCCGTAGCCGCCCATCTTCAGCAGGACGCCGGCCAGAATCACGGAACCGGCAGTCGGCGCCTCGACATGGGCATCGGGCAACCAGGTATGCACCGGCCACATCGGGATCTTGACGGCGAAGCTGGCAAAGAAGGCAAGCCATAGCCAGATCTGGAGTCCGGGCGCAAAGGAATGGGCGAGTGCATCGACGATTCCGGTGGAGCCGACTTCCAGATAGACGGCCAGAAGGGCAAGCAGCATCAACACCGAGCCCAGCAGGGTGAAGAGGAAGAATTTGAACGCCGCATAGATGCGCCGCGCGCCTCCCCAAACCCCGATAATCAGGAACATCGGGATCAGCACACCCTCGAAGAAAATATAGAAGACGACGAGGTCGAGTGCACAGAACATCCCCACCATCAAGGTTTCGAGGGCGAGGAAAGCGATCATGTATTCCTTCACCCGAACCTGGACGGAAGTCCAGCTTGCAAGAATGCAAATCGGCGTCAGCAATGTCGATAGCAGCACGAAGAACAGCGAAATGCCGTCGATACCCATGCGGTATGCGATATTGAAATCTGGCAGCCATTCGCTGGTTTCGACGAACTGGAACTCGGCCGTGGTCGGGTCGAACTGGAACCAGAGAAACAGCGACACGACAAAGGTCGCCAGGGAGGTCCACAACGCCGCCATACGGGCGTTTCGTATCGCTTCGCTTCCCGTGCCGCGGCACAGCAATATGATCGCCAGAACGCCGACCAGCGGCAGAAAAGTGACAATCGAAAGCAGGCCGATTCCGGAGCTCATATGCCTAGAACCCCGCCGAGAAAAGATACCACGACACCAGAGCGACCACGCCGACCATCATCGCAAAAGCGTAGTGATAGATGTAGCCGGACTGGAAGATGCTGGCCCGGCGGGCAAGAGCCCGCGTGACCGCAGCCAGCCCGTCCGGGCCGAAGCCGTCGATAATGAAGCCGTCTCCTCCCTTCCAGAACAGTCGGGCGAGGAAGCGCGCCGGGCGCACGAAGATGACCTCGTAGATTTCGTCGAACCACCATTTGTGGAAGGAAATCTGGTAAAGCGGCTCGAAATGCCGCCTGAGAGCGGTCGGCGCATCAGGCTTCTGGATATACATATACCACGCAATCAGCACGCCGATCAGGGCCGCCGCCAAAGGCAGCTTCTTTATGAACCAAGGCGCGTGATGCCCTTCCATCATCGCCGGGTTTCGCTCCAGGATGAGGATGGACGTGCCCCAGAATTGATCCCAATGCTCCCCGACAAAGGCGTCCACGAACACGGTGCCCGTCAAGACCGCCCCAACGGCCAGGATATAGAGCGGGATCAACATGACGGCCGGCGATTCATGGACATGCGCCATGACCTTTTCGTCCGCGCGCGGTTTGCCCAGGAAGGTCATGAACAGCAGCCTCCAGGAATAAAACGCCGTCATGACCGCGGCCAGCACGCCGAACGTATAGGCATAGACGCCGATGCTGCTATGCGCCCCCCAGGCGCTTTCCAGGATGGTGTCCTTCGAGAAATACCCGGCGAAGAACGGGAACCCGGCAAGCGCCAGCGAACCGACCCACATCAGCACATGGGTATGCTTGACCTGCCGCCAGATACCGCCCATCCGGCGCATGTCCTGCTCTCCCGACATGGCGTGGATGACGCTGCCGGCGCCGAGAAACAGCAGCGCCTTGAAGCAGGCATGGGTCATCAGATGGAAAATGGCAGCCGGGTAGGCTGACACGCCGATCGCGAAGAACATGTAGCCGAGCTGGCTGCATGTCGAATAGGCGATCACCCGCTTGATGTCGGTCTGTGTCAAGGCGCAGGTCGCGGCGAAGAACGCCGTTGTCGCGCCAATGAAGGTGATGATCGCCAAAGTATCCGGCGCAAACTCGAACAGCGGCGACAGCCTGGCGCACATGAAGACGCCTGCGGTCACCATGGTGGCGGCATGAATCAGCGCCGAAACCGGGGTCGGCCCCTCCATGGCGTCCGGCAGCCAGGTATGCAGCCCGATCTGCGCGGACTTGCCCATCGCACCGATGAACAGCAGGAAGCACAGCAATTCGACGGCCGGCAATTCCATGCCCAGGAACCGGATATTCTCGCCGGCATATTCCGGGACGGCTGCAAAGATGGCCGAGAACTGCACCGTTTCAAACACGATCCAGATGCCGAAAATACCCAGCGCAAACCCGAAATCCCCGACCCGGTTTACGATGAACGCCTTGATCGCTGCTGCATTGGCTGAAGGCCGGTCATACCAGAACCCGATCAGAAGATATGAGCAAAGCCCCACGCCTTCCCAGCCAAAAAACAACTGGACCAGATTGTCCGAGGTTACCAGCATCAGCATCGAGAAAGTAAACAGGCTCAGATAAGCCATGAAGCGCGGCTTGTGCGGATCATGGCTCATATAGCCGATCGAATACCAGTGAACGCAGGCGGAGACGCCGTTTACCACCACCAGCATCACCGCCGAGAGCGTATCGAAGCGCAGCGTCCAATGCGCCTCGAACATGCCGGACCGGATCCAGTCCAGAACATGCAGCGTTTCGACGCCGCCGGAGCCATAGGCGGCATCGACAAAGATCTTGACGGAACAGAGAGCAGCCGCGGTCACGGCCAGGGACGTCACCATTTGCGACAGACGGTCGCCCATAAGGCGGCCGAACAAACCGACGGCTATCGCCGCCAGAAGCGGAAGGAAAACTGCGGCCAGTTGCACCATGCGCTCGCTTATCCCGCGTCAGCCCTTCATCAGATTAACGTCTTCCACGGCAATCGAACCGCGATTGCGGAAATAGACCACCAGGATCGCGAGGCCGATTGCCGCTTCCGCGGCAGCAACCGTGAGCACGAACATGGCAAAGACCTGCCCAGTGATGTCGTCGAGAAATCTCGAGAAAGCCACCAGATTTATGTTGACTGCCAGCAGCATCAATTCGATCGACATCAGAATGATGATGACGTTCTTGCGATTGAGAAAGATGCCGAAAATACCGAGCGTGAACAGGATTGCGGCAAGAGTGAGATAGTGCGAGAGGCCGATCTCCAGCATCACATGCCCCCCCGCGCCGGAACCTTGATAACCTCGATCGTTTCCTCCCGGCGCCGTTCGACCTGCGCGGCGATGCGCTGCCGGCGCACGCCTGTGCGCCTGCGGTGGGTCAGCACGATTGCGCCGATCATGGCAACCAGAAGAACCAGACCGGCGGCCTGGAAGAGATAGATGTAGTCCGTGTAAAGCACATGGCCCAGGGCATGGGTATTGGTCATCCTGCCTTCCGGGACCGGCAGTGCCGATGACGGGCCGCCGCCCGATGAAACAGCCCAGCTGCCGCCAATCAGGGCCAGCTCCGCCAACAATACAATTCCGACAAGGCCGCCAATCGGCAGATATTGCAGGAAGCCCTCGCGCAATTCCGCGAAATTGATGTCCAGCATCATCACCACGAACAGGAACAGCACCGCGACGGCGCCGACATAAACGACAACCAGAAGCATCGCCAGAAACTCGGCGCCGAGCAGGACGAACAATCCGGCGGCGTTGAAGAAGGCCAGAATCAGGAAAAGAACCGAATGAACCGGATTGCGGGACGAGATCACCATGACCCCGGCAGCGGTCGCGACCGCCGCAAAGACATAGAACGCCAGGACCTGAACGACCACTGTCTCCTCCCCGGTTTAGCGGTATGGCGCGTCGAGGGTGAGATTATCTGCGAGCGCCGCCTCCCAGCGGTCGCCGTTTGCGAGCAGCTTTTCCTTGTTGTACATGAGCTCCTCGCGCGTCTCGGTTGCGAATTCGAAATTCGGACCCTCGACGATGGCATCGACAGGACATGCCTCCTGGCAATAGCCGCAATAGATGCATTTCGTCATGTCGATATCGTACCGCGTCGTGCGGCGGCTGCCGTCTTCGCGCGGTTCGGCTTCGATCGTGATTGCCTGGGCCGGACAAATGGCCTCGCAGAGTTTGCAGGCGATACAGCGTTCCTCGCCGTTGGGATAGCGCCGCAGTGCATGTTCGCCGCGGAAACGGGGGCTGAGCGGCCCTTTCTCATAGGGGTAGTTCAGTGTGACCTTCGGCTTGAACATGTATTTGAGTGTCAGCCACATGCCGGAGACAAGTTCGGCCAGCAGGAAGCTGCGCATACCGCGGTCAAGCGTTGCCATCGTTCAATACTCCCCGTTCACGACTGCATAGCAACCGGCTCCGGCACCCAGTCGAATGCCACCAGCACGCCTGCAGTTACCACAACCCAGAGCAGGGACAGCGGCAGAAATATCTTCCAGCCCAACCGCATCAACTGGTCGTAACGGTAGCGCGGGAAGGTTGCCCGCACCCAGAGAAAGGCGAACAGCACCAGAGCCGTCTTGAGCGCAAACCAGACAATGCCCGGAATCCAGGTGAAGGGTTCGACGGGGATCGGAGAAAGCCATCCGCCCAGGAACAACACCACCGTCATGGCGCTCATCAGAATCATGTTGGCGTATTCGCCCAGGAAGAACAGCGCGAATGTCATGGCCGAATACTCGACATTATATCCGGCAACGAGTTCCGCTTCCGCCTCCGGAAGATCGAACGGCGCGCGATTCGTCTCGGCGAGCGCGGATATGAAGAACACCACAAACATCGGCAGCAATGGCAGCCAGAACCAGGAAAACAGGCCGGCCGAGCCGTCCTGCGCCTGGACGATCACCGAAAGGTTCAGCGAGCCGGTGCACAACAGCACCGTCACGATCACGAAGCCGATCGAGACCTCATAGGAAACCATCTGCGCTGCGGATCGGAGCGCGCCGAGAAAGGGGTAGCGGGAGTTACTCGCCCATCCGGCCATCAGGATGCCGTAAACGCCAAGCGACGAGACGGCGAAGAGATAGAGGACGCCGACATTGATATCCGCCAGCACCCAGCCGAGATCGAACGGGATGACCGCCCAGGCGATAAGCGCCAGAGCGAAGGTCAGCATCGGGGCGAGCATGAAGACGACGCGGTTGGCGCCGGCGGGAATGATTGTTTCCTTGGTCAACAGCTTCAGGCCGTCGGCCAGGGGTTGCAGCAATCCGAACGGTCCGACGACATTCGGCCCCCGGCGCATCTGCATGGAGGCGATGACCTTGCGCTCGGCCAGCGTCAGATAGGCGACACAGCCGAGCAGCGGCAGAACGATCAGCAGGATGTAGCCGACGATGGCGGCCGCCGGCCAGATATAGGCAGTCCAGAAGCTATCCATTGACGGCTTCCGCGGCGAGGAATGTCTCGGTGCAGACTGCCATGGTTTCGGAGGCGCGCGAAATCGGGTCGGTCATGTAGTAGTTGAGCACCGGACTCGCAAATGGCGCATCGCTCACCCTGCCGGCGAGAACGGTGCGGGGCCATTCGGCGCGCAGGATGTTTTCCTGCGCATCAAAGACAGCGTTCGCCTGTCCAAGACGAGCGCGCAAAGCAGGCAGGGAATCATAGGGCAGCGGCTTGCCGAGGGCCGTCGACAGGGCGCGCAAGACCGCCCAGTCCTCACGCGCCTCGCCCGGAGGGAAGGTCGCCCGTTCGCCGCGCTGCACACGCCCCTCCAGATTGACCCAGGTGCCCGACTTCTCCGTATAGGCCGCGCCCGGAAGAATGACATCGGCGCGCGCCGCGCCCGCATCGCCGTGATGGCCGATATAGATGACGAAGGCGCCGCCGAGGCCGGAAAGGTCCATTTCGTCGGCGCCGAGCAGAAAGAGCGTATCGACGGCGCCGGACAACATGCCCGCCGTATCCGCCCCGCCCGCGCCCGGCGCGAAACCCAGATCGAGGCCTCCAACCCGGGAAGCGGCCCGGTTCAACACATTGAACCCGTTCCAGTCGCCGCGGATCAGACCGTTCAACTCGGCGCTGCGCTGCGCCGTTGTCAGGACCGCCATGCCGTCCTGCCGCGCCAGCGCGCCGGTGCCGACGATCAGCATCGGATGCGACGCCTCTTTCAGCACGCTGCAAAAGCGATTCGCTCCGGCATGTATGCCGCGCAGTGTTCGTCCGCTGTCGCCCAGATGCTCGTAGCGATAGCCGAGTTCGCGCTGCTCGCCGACGACGCCGATCTGCAACCCGCCGGTCAGCCAGCGCTTGCGGATGCGCGCATTGAGCACCGGCGATTCCCAGCGCGGATTGCACCCCACCAGCAACAACGCATCGGCGGCGTCGATACCCTGCACGGTCGAGTTGAAGAGATAGCTCGAGCGCTGTCCGACGATTGCAGCCGCGCCGTCCTGCCTGCAGTCGAGATTGGGAGAGCCAAGGGCTTCCATCAGATCCCGCAGCGCAAGCATCGCCTCGGCATCGGCATGATCGCCGGCGATTGCGCCGACAGCCGCACCCGGGCGCCCTGCAATCCTGGCCCGGACGGCCGCAAAGGCCTCGCCCCAGCTTGCCGGCCGCAGCTTGCCGTCTTGCCGCACATAAGGCCGGTCCAGCCGCTGGCGCCTCAGACCGTCATGCGCAAAGCGCGACTTGTCGCCCAGCCACTCCTCATTCACCGCTTCGTTCAGACGCGGCAGGATGCGCAGCACTTCCGGGCCGCGCGAATCGATCCGGATATTGGCGCCGAGCGCATCGAACACGTCTATGCCTTCGGTCTTGCGCAGTTCCCAGGGGCGCGCATTGAACGCATAGGGTTTCGAGGTGAGCGCCCCGACCGGGCAGAGATCGATGACATTGCCGGAAAGCTCGCTCGCAACGGCGCGCTCCAGCGTCGTGATCTCCATATGCTCGCTGCGCCCGACGGCGCCGATAGCCGGGACGCCGGCGACTTCCTCGGCGAACCGGATGCAGCGGGTGCAGTGGATGCAGCGGGTCATCGTGGTCTTGATGAGTGGCCCCATCTCCTTGTCGGGCACGGCCCGCTTGTTCTCCTCGAAGCGGCTGGTATCGGCGCCGTAGAACAGCGCCTGGTCCTGAAGATCGCATTCGCCGCCCTGGTCGCAGATCGGGCAATCGAGCGGGTGGTTGATGAGCAGGAACTCCATCACCCCCTTGCGCGCCTTCTGCGTCATCGGGCTGGAGGTCAGCACTTCCATATTCTCGCCGGCCGGCATGGCGCAGGAAGCCGCCGGCTTCGGCGGGCCCGGCCGAATCTCGACAAGGCACATGCGGCAATTGCCGGCGATCGACAGGCGTTCGTGATAGCAGAAGCGCGGCACTTCCTTGCCCGCAGCCTCTATCGCCTGGAGCACGGTGCTGCCAGGGGGGACCTCGACCTCGATCCCGTCAACGGTAAGCTTCGGCATGAGCACCGCCCTCCAGGATCAGGCCGCTGCGGCCCGGCTTCGGTAGCTCAGGATGCGTTCCTCCATTTCATGCCTGAAATGGCGGATCAACCCCTGGATCGGCCATGCCGAACCATCGCCATGCGCACAGATGGTATGTCCTTCTATCTCCTTGGAAACGTCGAGCAGCATGTCGATCTCCTCGACCCGGGCGCGTCCCGACGCCATCCTGTCCATCACGCGCATCATCCAGCCGGTCCCTTCCCGGCAGGGCGTGCATTGCCCGCAGCTCTCATGCGCATAGAAGCGCGCCAGCCGGGCGATCGCGCGCACGACATCCGTCGACTGGTCCATCACGATCACCGCCGCCGTGCCGAGGCCGCTCTGCACTTCACGGAGCGCATCGAAATCCATCAACACGTCGTCGCAGATCTTCCTGGGCAGAATCGGCGTCGAGGAGCCGCCCGGAATGACGGCCTTGAGATTGTCCCAGCCGCCGTGCACGCCGCCGGCATGTTTCTCGATGAGTTCCTTCATGGGGATACTCATCGCTTCCTCGACATTGCACGGGCGGTTCACATGCCCGGAGATGCAGAACACCTTGGTGCCGGTGTTGTTGTTGCGCCCGAACCCGGAGAACCAGGATGCGCCCCGGCGCAGAATCGTCGGCACGACGGCGATGGTCTCGACATTGTTCACCGTTGTCGGACAGCCATAGAGCCCTGCCATGGCCGGGAATGGCGGCTTCAGACGCGGCTGGCCCTTCTTGCCCTCCAGGCTTTCGATCAGGGCCGTCTCCTCGCCGCAGATATAGGCGCCGGCGCCCCGGTGCAGGAAGACGTCGCAGTCGAAGCCTGAGCTGCACGCATTGCGCCCGATCAGTCCGGCCTCATAGGCTTCGTCAATGGCGTGCTGCAGATGGCGCGCCTCGTTGTAGAACTCGCCCCTCACATAGATATAGGCGGCGCCCGCCCCCATCGCCGCACAGGCCACAAGGCAGCCTTCAACCAGCTTGTGCGGGTCCCAGCGCATCATGTCGCGGTCCTTGCACGTCCCGGGCTCGCCTTCATCGGCATTGACGACCAGATAGGCGGGGCGGCCGTCGCTCTGCTTCGGCATGAAGGACCATTTGAGGCCGGTGGGGAAGCCGGCCCCGCCCCGCCCGCGCAGGCCCGAGGCCTTGATCTCCTCGACCAGCTGCTCGCGCCCCCTGGCGATCAGACCGGCCGTATCGTCCCAGTCGCCGCGGGCGCGGGCGCCCTTCAGCGTCCAGTCATGCTCGCCATAGAGATTGGTGAAGATGCGGTCGCCATCGCTCAGCATCGGGCATCGGCCTCCAGCAGCGTCGTCTTGCCGCCCTCCGGTGCGGAGTTCAACCGGTCCGCCAGAGTGCCCGCAACCGGCGGCGCGTCTCCCGCAAGCGCATCCAGCAGCGCCGCCGTTCGTTCGGCATCAAGATCTTCGTAATAGTCGTCATTGACCTGGAGGACAGGTGCGTTGACGCAGGCCCCGAGGCATTCGACCTCCAGCAGGGTGAAGAGGCCCCGGCTGTCCGTCTCGCCGAAGTCGAGCCCGGTTTTTTCCTTGCAGACCCGCACCACATCATCGGAGCCCCGCAGCCAGCAGGGCGTGGTCGTGCAGACATGCAAGCGGTATTTCCCGACCGGCTCGCGGTAATACATCGTATAGAAGCTGGCGACTTCCCAGACGCGGATCGCCGGCAGGCCGAGGAAGTCCGCGACATAGTCGATAACGGCGGGAGACGTCCAGCCAAGCTGCCGTTGGGCGAGGTCCAGCAAGGGCATGACGGCGCTCTGCTGCCGGCCGGCCGGATATTTCGCCACGATGGCCTTCGCCGCTTTCAGGTTGCCGGCCGTAAAGGCAAAGCTGTCCGCCGCCCCCGCACGCCCCGTCATCGATCGATTTCTCCGAACACGATGTCCATGGCGCCCAGAATCGCGACGCTGTCGGCAAGCATATGGCCGCGCGACAGGAAGTCCATTGCCGCCAGATGCGCAAACCCCGGCGCCCGGATCTTGCAGCGATACGGCTTGTTGGTGCCGTCAGACACCAGATAGACGCCGAACTCGCCCTTCGGCGCCTCGACGGCCGTGTAGGTCTCTCCAGCCGGCACCCGGTAGCCTTCGGTATAGAGCTTGAAGTGATGGATCAGCGCTTCCATCGACTGCTTCATCGCACCGCGCCTGGGCGGAACCACCTTGTTGTTCTCCGCGGCAACCGGTCCTTCCGGCATGTTCTCCACGCATTGGCTGATAATGCGAAGCGACTGGCGCATCTCCTCCACCCGAACCAGGTACCGGTCATAGCAGTCGCCGTTCTTGCCGATCGGGATGTCGAAGTCGATCCGGTCATACACATCATAGGGCTGGGCCTTGCGCAGATCCCAGGGGATGCCCGACGCCCGCAGCATCGGCCCCGAAAAGCCCCAGTCCAGCGCATCCTCTACCGATACCCGGCCAATATCGACGGCGCGCTGCTTGAAGATGCGGTTTTCGTTGAGCAGCGTCTCCATATCGGTGATGAATTTGGGGAACGCCGCCGCCCACTCTCCAATATCGTCCAGCATTCCGGACGGGAGGTCCTGGTGGACGCCGCCCGGACGGAAATAGGCGGCATGAAGTCGGGCGCCGCTGGCGCGTTCGTAGAACTCCATCAGCAATTCGCGCTGCTCGAAGCCCCAGAGCATCGGCGTCATCGCGCCGACATCCAGCGCGAAGGCCGTGACATTCAGAAGATGGTTCAGGATGCGCGAAATCTCGGAGAACAGCACGCGGATATACTGGCCGCGCTCCGGCACCTCTATGCCGAGCAGCCTTTCCGTCGCGAGTGCGAAGGCATGTTCCTGGTTCATCGGCGCGACATAGTCCAGCCGGTCGAAATAGGGGACCGCCTGGAGATAGGTCTTGTGCTCGATCAGTTTTTCGGTGCCGCGGTGCAACAGGCCGATATGCGGGTCGATACGGTCCACAACCTCGCCGTCGAGCTCCATGACCATGCGCAGCACACCATGCGCGGCAGGGTGCTGCGGGCCGAAATTCAGCGTGTAGTTCCTGATCTGGGCCTCGGCCATCAGGCGCCCTCCGCCTTCTCGTCCCCGGGCAACGGCCCCTCCCACGGGCTGAGATAGTCGAAGGACCGGAACTCCTGCGTCAATGCCACCGGCTCATAGACCACACGCTTCTGCTCGTCGTCATACCGGACTTCCACATATCCGGTGAGCGGAAAATCCTTGCGCATCGGGTAGCCTTCAAACCCGTAATCGGTCAACAGGCGGCGCAGATCGGGATGGTCCGAGAAGAAGATGCCGTAGAGGTCCCAGGCTTCGCGCTCGAACCATGCCGCCGAGCTGAACAGCGCCGAAGCCGAAGGCACCGGCGTTTCCTCATCGGTGGCGGTCTTCACCCGGACCCGCAGATTGTGGCGGTGGCTCAGCAGGTTATAGACGACCTCGAACCGCTCGGGACGCTCGGGATAGTCCACGCCGCACAGGTCCACGAGGCATTTGAAGCGGCAATTGGCATCGTCGCGCAAGAAGGCCAGCACATCGAGGACATCCCGTCTCCCGGCATGCAGCACCAGTTCGGGCCCGGCCTGTCCGAGCGTGACCTTCTCGCCTAGCGCCGCATCGACATGCTCGGCGAGGTCTTTCAGGGCTTCGTCCATCTGCCGTTCCGGTTCAGCGCGTTATCGTGCCCGTGCGCTGTATTTTTTTCTGCAGCAGCAGCACGCCGTAGAGAAGCGCCTCTGCGGTAGGCGGGCATCCGGGCACATAGACATCAACTGGCACAATGCGGTCGCAGCCCCGCACCACGGAATAGGAATAGTGGTAATAACCGCCGCCATTGGCGCAGGAACCCATCGAGATGACCCAGCGCGGCTCGGCCATCTGGTCATAAACCTTGCGCAGCGCGGGAGCCATCTTGTTGGTGAGCGTGCCGGCCACGATCATGACATCCGACTGGCGCGGGCTCGGGCGGAACACGACGCCGAAACGGTCGAGATCGTAGCGCGAGCAGGCTGTGTGCATCATCTCCACAGCGCAGCAGGCAAGCCCGAAGGTCATCGGCCAAAGCGACCCTGAACGCGCCCAGTTGACCAACTTGTCGAGCTGCGCAACGACATAGCCGCGGTCCTGAAGCTCGTCCGTGACGCCGCGCAGCAGCGCATCCTGCCCCGCGCCCGGCCCCAGCGCCGGTTGGTCCATCACTCCCATTCAAGCGCCCCCTTGCGCCATTCATAGACGAACCCGACCGTCAACACGCCCAGGAAAATCACCATCGACCAGAAACCCAGCGTGCCGATGCCGCCAAGGGAAACCGCCCACGGGAACAGGAACGCCACTTCAAGATCGAAGATGATGAACAGGATCGCAACCAGATAGAAGCGCACATCGAACCGCCCGCGCGCATCCGTAAACGCCTCGAAGCCGCATTCATAGGTCGAGAGCTTCTCGGGGTCGGGCTTCTGCCGCGCAACGATCATCGAGGCGATGACCGCTCCTACAGCCATCGCTCCGGCGATGCCTGTGAAAATCAGTATCGGGACATACTCGGCAAGCAGCGTTTCCATCGTCCCGAAGCGGCCTCCTCATCTCGATTCCGGATGCACCATAAAGACCGAGGGTGCGGCTGCAAAGTCCCGGCAGGGTTTCTGCAACGCGCAACCGGCGTCCAGGGCGAATGGCGGGAGTGACGGGACTCGAACCCGCGGCCTCTGGCGTGACAGGCCAGCGCTCTAACCGACTGAGCTACACCCCCGAAGGCGCAACGACGCCCGTCTAGCCCAGTCCCGCCGCCCGGTCAAGGATACAATGGGCATGGGCATGCCTCCGGCCTGATGCGACGCCGGGCGCCGTCGGTCTCTCGGGCGCCCGTGCTGCGGCGAGCGAGGGGCCGAGGCGGCGACAGGGCGCGGGCATCAAGCAGGGACGCCCTACAGAACCTTCTCCGACTGCGGGTCGATCAGATGCATCTGGCTCTTGTCGATCGTGAATCCCATATTGTCGCCAACACCCGACACGCTTTTCGGCTCGCTTCGGGAGCAGATTTCCGTCTGGCCGACATCGAAGAACACCATCGTATCCATCCCCATCGGTTCGACGACCTTGACCTCGGCGCTGAAGTCCTCGAAGTCGGCATGGGTGTGGGTGCGCTTGTTGGTCACATGTTCCGGGCGAATGCCCAGCAGCAGGTCCCGGCCCGCAAACGAGCCGTAGCGCCCCTCCCGCTCCGCCGGCACCGACAGCGCTATGCCGCTGCCGAGGCGCAGCGTCAGGCCGCTTGCCGCCTTGTCCAGATGGCACGGCACAAAATTCATCGACGGCGATCCGATGAAACTGGCGACGAACTGCGTTTGCGGCGCGTTATACATGTCGTCGGGCGTGCCCACCTGCTCGATGACGCCGTGATTCATCACCACAATGCGGTCCGCCAGGGTCATCGCCTCGATCTGGTCATGCGTCACATAGACGACCGTTGTCTGCAACCGCTGATGGATCTTCTTGATTTCGGTGCGCATCTGCACGCGCAGCTTGGCATCCAGATTGGAGAGCGGCTCGTCGAACAGGAATACCCTAGGCTGGCGCACAATGGCGCGCCCCATGGCCACACGCTGGCGCTGACCGCCGGAAAGCTGCCGTGGCCGGCGATGCAGCAACTCGCCGATATTCAGGATGTCTGCCGCCAACGCCACCCGGGAATCGATTTCACCCTTGGCGGTCTTCCGCAATTTGAGTCCGAACGCCATGTTGTCATAGACGCTCATATGCGGATAGAGCGCGTAGTTCTGGAACACCATCGCGATGTCCCGGTCCTTCGGTGGGACCTCATTGACGACCGAACGCTCAATAGCGATCTCGCCGCCTGTGATGTCCTCCAGGCCCGCGATCATCCGCAAGGTCGTCGTCTTGCCGCATCCCGATGGACCGACCAGCGCGATGAACTCGCTGTCCTCGATATCGAGGTTGATGCCCCGCACGGCGGGCACATCCCCGTAATATTTCCAGAGGTCCACCAGCTGGATATCGGCCATTTCTGCTCTTCCTCCCGGCCTTGAGCCGTCGATGATTACTTGATCGCGCCCGATGTCAGGCCGGAGACGTAATAGTCCATGAAGAAGGAATAGAGAATCACGATGGGGATCGTACCCGCGAAACAGGCCGCCATCAGAGACCCCCAATAATAGACGTCACCGCGAATCAGTTCGGTGAACACGCCAACGCCGATTGTCTTGGCCTCCTGAGCCTGAATGAAGACCAGCGAATAGAGAAACTCATTCCAGCTCAAGGTAAAGGCAAACAACACCGCACAGATGATACCCGGCATGGCCATCGGCAACACCACCCGCCACAATGCTCCAAGACGCGAGCATCCATCGAGATAGGCGCACTCCTCCACCTCCACCGGGATTGTCTTGAAATACCCCAGTAGCAACCAGATGACGAACGGTGTCAGAAATGTCGGGTAAGTGATTATAAGCGACCAGTAGGTATCGCGGATCGGCACGATATCGTCGATAAAGTTGATGACATCAATCAAGGGAATAAACAATAATGGCTGCGGAACCAGATAGGTCACGAAAACGGCGATGCCGAACACCTCCACACCCTTGAATCTCAGCCGTGCGAGGGCGTAGGCGGCCAGAATTCCGATCGACACGGAAATGATTGTGGAAACCACCGACACAATAATCGTATTGACCAGCCAGTCCTCAAAAAAGGCCGTATGCTGGGCGAGATACACGTAATTATCCGTTGTCACCCCGGTTGCCCAGAACGGCGACTGGCCGAGATTTGCAATTTCCTGATCCGATTTGACCGAAGTGATCAGGATGATATAGAGCGGGAACAGCGCGAATGCGACAAACGGAATCAGCGCAAGATAGTTATAAGCTACCTTTCTCTGGCGCCATACCGGAACCCTGTTCCGCACGGCCTCGTTGAGGACCGGGTCCGTCGATGCGTTAACTGCCGAGGCGGCGTTAGAGTTCATAGGACGTATCCCGTCTCACGAGTCGGAGTAGACCGACAACAATGACGACCAAGATCGGGAACAGGAACAGCGATATTGCTGCGCCCAGACCGATTTCGTGGTTGCCGATGCCGGTGACATAGGAGTAGGTGGCGAACAAATGGGTCGAGTTGATCGGTCCACCTCGTGTCAGCACGAACACGATGTTGAAATCGGCCAATGTGAAAATCGTCGAAAACAGGATGACAATCGCCAGTATGGGCCGCAGCAACGGCACCGTGATCTTCCAGAACTTGTCCCAGGCCGTCGCCCCGTCAATATCGGCAGCCTCGTAGAGATGCTCCGGAATCGACACCAGGCCGGCAAGAATGGTGATGATGAAGAATGGCAGGCCCCGCCAGATATTGACAAAGATACAGGTGTAGATTGCGAGATCCGGGTCTCCCAGCCAATGATATGGTCCGATGCCGAGGGCATAAAATGGCCATACATTTTCCAGAATCCAGTTGATATGGCTGTAGGTCGGATCGAAAATCAGCCACCAGCCAAGCGTTGTAAGCGCCGTCGGGGCGACAAACGGGATGAGCAGGGAGCCGCGCAGGAATTTCTTGAGACGCAGCGCCTTCAGCAGCAGCAAGGCGGCCGCCATGCCCAGAACAATCTTGAATGCGACCGAGAAGAAGGCGAATAGCAGCGTATTCCGGACAGTGATCGCAAATATATCGTCTTCTACAAGAATGTAATAGAAATTCTCAAGTCCGATGAACTCGGACTCTTCCCCGATAAACGCATCGCTCAAGCTGAAATATACAGCCAGGCAGAACGGATAAACCACCAGCGCAATCATGATGAAAGCGGCAGGAAGAATAAAGCCGTAACCGTCGATATCGGGCCCGGCCATCTTCCTCAAAACCCTAAGAAACGGGCGAGAAGGGGGGCGAACCAAATCTCGGCGCGGATGTTCTACTGCGTCCATCGGCGGCCTCCGGACCTGCGAGCACACCGGACCGGCAAAGATGCCGGTCCGGCGCCGCAAAGCGGCTTGTGCAGCGTCAGTATTTGCGGTTGAGGCGGCGGTACACCCGCTTCATCTGGCTTTCGAGCTTGGCGACCGCATCTTCGGCCGACAGCCGGTCGGTCGCGCATTCGGCCAGCGTATCGGGCAGCAGATACTGGTCATAGACCGTCTGCGCCGCCGCGGTCGGCACACCCGGCCAACCAAGCGAATGCGTGTAGCGGCCGATCTCGGTGGCGAAGGCGTATTTCGGCTCCGACGAATACAGCGGATGATCCGCGAAATCGGCGAGCACCGGCTGGTTATAGCCCTTGCTTGCGATCAGCAGCCTGTTCTGGTTGTCTTTCTGGAAGTGATATTTCAGGAACTCCTTCGCGAGCTCCTTCTCCTTCGCGAATTTCCAAACGCCAACGCCCACGAAAGAGGCGCACATATGGCGGCCGGCCGGCCCCATGGGTGGAATCACATGCTCGATCTGCTCGGCGATAAGATTCTGGGTGCCCGGAATCAGCGCGTCCTGGCGGACCGCCGCCCGGTAGGCGCTAATAGGATTGAGAATCATCGAGCATTTGCCCGAGATCATGCAGACATTGTTGTTGCGGTCATCCCAGGCCAGAACTTCCGGCTCCATGCAATCCTGATAGAGCGCCCGGACGAATTTGAATGTTTCGATCGTCTCCGGCGTGTTGACCGCAACCGTCCGGCTGTCTGCATCGACCAGCTTGCCGCCATGCGACCACAGGATGCCGCGGTTGATCCAGTTGGCGTCCGCCGAATGCGCGAGCTGAATACCCAGCGGATGACCCTTTGCCTTCAGCTTCATGCCGACGCGGTGCACATCCTCCCAGGTGTCCGGCACCTTCTCGCCGATCTCGGCGATCAGATCCTTGCGATAGACCAGCGGGAACGAAATGAAATACCAGGGCAGCGCCGCCTGCTCGCCCTTGCGCCCCTTGCCCATCGTGTCGGCGGTCCAACCGCCGCCGTCGGCGCCGATCTCGGCGTAGATGTCGCTCAGGTCTTCAAGATGGTCGGAATAGAGATGCGGATTTGAGTTCGATACATTGACGATGTCGTGGCCCTTCTGGCCCTGCACCTCTCCCGCCAGCACCGCAGGCAACTGGAGATGCGCCACGCGGTCCATACGGACAGTCGCGCCGGCCTGCTTGCCGAACTCTTCGAACTGGCGCTGAAGCTCCTCATCCGACGCCGGCACGAAATGCGACCAAACCAACATGCGAAGCTCGCGCTCCTGCGCATAGACCGGCGCCTGGCCCGTCGCGAGAATCGCGGCGATGCCGCCGCCGACCTTCGCCGAGGTGCCAAGAAACTCGCGCCGCTTCTGGGGTCGGCCAAGCGTGCCGCCTGTCGGCGTCAATGTCGTCTTCTCCATCGGTTACCCTCCCATAAATGTTGCCCAAGGGCCGCGCGGCACACTCTGCCCCGCAAACCCCGTGCCCTGCCGCAAGCCGTGGCACGCGCAGGGACTCAGACTAGCGATACCCCCCATCGCGCCACAAAACGCCACAATGCACTCTCAGCCCCCTGACTATACAATCGTGTCGGAGTGAAACAAGCCTCTTGCCGGGAACCGGCGACAATTTTCAAAAACGCGGCGTTTGCGACCACACACGCAAACATGCAGCGCATAGCCCGACCGAGGCGGACAAGCGAAACGCGCACCCTTTCGACAGGACGGAGAGCGGTATGGTGGGCGATGACGGGATCGAACCGCCGACCCCCTCGGTGTAAACGAGGTGCTCTTCCGGCTGAGCTAATCGCCCCCCGATCAACCCGGTGTCAGTTCACGGCGTCCTTCAACCCCTTCCCGGGCTTGAATTTGGGCTGATTCGACGGGGAAACATTGATCGTTTCTCCCGTTCTGGGATTTCGCGCCTTGGAGGCCGGGCGGTGCGTGACCGAAAAAGTGCCGAAACCGATCAGCCGCACCTCCTGCCCGTCGGCCAGGGCGTTTGAAATCGTGTTGAAAACGGCTTCCACTGCTCGCAGGGCTTCGGCTCGTTGCAAATTTGCGGAGGCGGCGACGGCTCCAGCCAAGTCGGACTTATTCATCGAACTGCTCTCTCTGTGTCACCCAAAGAAACGCAGAGTGCTACTCCGTCCCGGTGCGCCGGTCCAGAAGAACCATGCTCCAGCGGGGGGCGCCTCCACTCCGCAAGCTGTTCAGTGAGTGACCATACCTCCGAAACTTGTGCCCTTGACAGTCGGCGGCGGCGCCTCGGCGGCCTCCGGCTGCGGCCACTCGATCGGCGCCGGAATATCCGTCAAGGCCCGGCTCAACACCTCATCGACAGTTTCGACAGGGACGATCTCCAGGCTGTTCTTCACGCCATCGGGAATTTCGGCGAGATCCTTAACATTTTCGTCCGGAATCAACACGGTAGTGATGCCCGCTCTCAACGCCGCCAGCAACTTTTCCTTCAATCCGCCAATCGGCAGCACCCGGCCGCGCAGCGTGATTTCGCCTGTCATCGCGACATGCCGGTGGATCGAAATGCCGGTCAGCGCTGAAACGATGGAGGTGCACATGGCGACGCCGGCCGAAGGCCCGTCCTTGGGCGTGGCCCCCTCCGGAACATGGATGTGGATATCGTGCCGGTCGAATTCGGGCGGACTGATGCCAAAACGCAACATCCGGGAACGCACGAAGCTGCGGGCGGCCTCGACTGACTCCTGCATCACATTGCCGAGCTTGCCCGTATGTTTCACATTGCCCTTGCCTGGCATGACGACGGCTTCAATGGACAGGATTTCGCCGCCGACCTCCGTCCATGCGAGCCCGGTGGTGACACCGACCAAGTCTTCCAGTTCCGTCTGGCCGTAGCGGAATTTGCGCACGCCGGCGAAGCCTTCCAGATTGTCGCTTTCGACCCGGAGCGTCGTGGCGTCGCTTGTCGCCAGGCTCTTGACCCCCTTGCGCTGCAGATTGGCGATCTCGCGCTCAAGGTTCCGCACGCCGGCTTCGCGGGTGTAGTAGCGGATCAGATCGCGCAGGGCGTCGTCGGAAATCTCCCACTCCCTGCTCTTCAACCCGTGCGCCGCGAGCTGCTTGTCGATCAGATGACGGCGTGCGATCTCGACCTTCTCGTCCTCGGTATATCCGGGAATGCGGATCACCTCCATGCGGTCGAGCAGGGGTTGCGGCAGCCTGAGCGTGTTTGCCGTCGTGATGAACATGACATCCGACAGGTCGTAATCGACCTCCAGATAATGGTCGTTGAACGTGCTGTTCTGCTCGGGGTCGAGCACTTCCAGCAGCGCCGACGACGGGTCCCCGCGCCAGTCCGCGCCGAGCTTGTCCACCTCGTCCAGCAGGAAAAGCGGGTTGGACGACTTGGCCTTTTTCATGCCCTGCACCACCTTGCCGGGCATGGAGCCGATATAGGTCCGCCGGTGTCCGCGGATTTCCGCTTCATCGCGAACCCCGCCCAGAGACATGCGCACGAAATTCCGCCCCGTAGCGCGGGCGATCGACTTGCCGAGCGACGTCTTTCCGACGCCGGGCGGCCCGACGAGGCAGAGGATCGGCCCCTTCACCTTGCGGACCCGGTTCTGGACCGCGAGATACTCGACGATGCGCTCCTTGACCTTCTCGAGCCCGTAATGGTCTTCATCGAGGATTCGTTCGGCGATGCGCACATCCCGTTTCACCCTGGTCCGCTTCTTCCAGGGAATGCCGAGCATCCAGTCGAGATAATTGCGCACGACGGTGGCTTCGGCCGACATCGGGCTCATACTGCGGAGTTTCTTGACCTCCGCTGTCGCCTTCTCCGCCGCCTCCTTCGACAGCCGGGTGTTCTTGATCGCCTCCTCGATCTCCGAGAGCTCGTCGCGCCCGTCGCTGCCGTCGCCGAGCTCCTTCTGGATCGCCTTCATCTGCTCGTTCAGATAGTATTCCCGCTGCGTGCGCTCCATCTGCCGCTTGACGCGCGAGCGGACCCGTTTCTCCACTTCCAGAACGTCCATCTCGCCTTCCATATAGGCATAGACGCGCTCCAGACGCTCCACGACCGGTATCGTCTCGAGCAGTTCCTGCTTTTCGGCGATCTTGAGGCTCAGATGCGCCGCGACGGTATCGGCGAGCTTGGACGGATCCTCGATCTGGCCGACCGTGGCGACGACCTCCGGCGGGATTTTCTTGTTCAGCTTGACGTAGTTCTCGAAATGGGAAACCACCGAACGGATCAATGCCGGCATCTCTTCCGGATCGCCCGCGCTTTCGTCCCGGATGTTCCGGGCCTCCGTCTCGAAGAATTCCGTCCGTTCCGTATAGGCCACTATCTCGGCGCGCATCTGGCCCTCGACCAGAACCTTCACCGCGCCGTCCGGCAGTTTCAGCAACTGAAGCACGGAGCCGACCGTGCCGACCCGGTAAATGTCGTCAGGGCCCGGCTCGTCCACGGACGCATCCTTCTGGGTGACCAGCAGGATGTGCTTGTCGTGCTTCATGCTCTCCTGGAGCGCCAGAACCGACTTCTCGCGGCCGACGAAGAGCGGCACGATCATATGGGGAAAGACCACGATATCCCGGAGAGGAAGAACGGGATACGGATCGCCGCTGGAGCTGCTCATGATACACCCTCGGGAGGCTGAATGACTGACAAGGCTGCCTGCATGACATCGCCGGGACTGCCGTGTCCGGCTCCTTATCTGGGTTGAGGCGGCTGCCCGTTCAAGCGCCCGCCTTGGTCTCGTTGCCGCGTTCGACGTAGATATGCAGCGGCTGCGCGCGCCCTTCCACCACCTCGCGGCTGATGACGACCTCCTCGACCCCCTCCATGCTCGGCAGGTCGAACATGCTGTCGAGGAGAATGCTCTCCATGATCGCCCGGAGGCCGCGCGCGCCCGTCTTGCGCGAGATCGCCTTGGCGGCAATCCCCTTCAAGGCGTCCTCGGCGAAGGTGAGCTGCACGTCCTCCATGCTGAAGAGGCGCTGATATTGCTTCACAAGGGCATTCTTCGGGCGGGTCAGAATCTCGATCAGCGCGCTCTCTTCGAGGTCTTCAAGCGTGGCGATGACCGGCAGCCTGCCGACAAATTCCGGAATCAGGCCGAACCGCAGCAGATCCTCCGGCTCGATGTCCTTCAGCACCTCGCCCGTCTGCCGGTCTTCGGGTGCGCTCACATCGGCGCCGAAACCGATCGACGACCCCCTGCCCCGCTGCGAGATAATCTTTTCCAGGCCCGAAAAGGCGCCGCCGCATATGAACAGGATGTTGGTCGTATCGACCTGGAGGAACTCCTGCTGCGGATGCTTGCGCCCGCCCTGCGGCGGCACCGAGGCCACGGTCCCTTCCATGATCTTGAGCAGCGCCTGTTGCACGCCCTCGCCGGAGACGTCGCGCGTGATCGACGGGTTGTCGGACTTGCGGGAAATCTTGTCCACTTCGTCGATATACACGATACCGCGCTGCGCCCGCTCGACATTGTAGTCGGCAGCCTGCAACAGGCGCAGGATAATGTTTTCGACATCCTCGCCGACATAGCCGGCTTCGGTAAGCGTCGTCGCATCCGCCATGGTGAACGGCACATCGAGAATACGGGCGAGCGTCTGCGCCAGCAGGGTCTTGCCGCATCCCGTCGGCCCGATCAGAAGTATGTTCGACTTCGCGATTTCCACATCGCCTGCCTTGGCGGTGCTGCCGAGGCGCTTGTAGTGGTTGTGCACCGCCACGGAGAGCACGCGCTTGGCGCGGTCCTGGCCGATCACATAGTCGTCCAGCACCTTGCAGATACGGGCGGGCGTGGGCACGCCGTCCCGGGACTTCACAAGCGAACTCTTGTGTTCCTCGCGAATTATATCCATGCACAATTCGACGCATTCATCACAGATGAACACGGTCGGCCCCGCGATCAGCTTGCGGACCTCATGCTGACTTTTTCCACAGAAGGAACAGTAGAGGGTGTTCTTGGAATCACCGCTCGATTTACTCATCTTCGTTCCCAACATCCTGCGAAGCCGCAGCCTGTAGGCCGCCGCGGCATGTTAGCCGGGTTCCTTGGCCGCGCCAACGCCTTCTGAAGCAAGGGCATAGCCGAAAACAGCGCCGCGGGTCTATGCCGCGTCCGCCTCGCCCGGGCTGCGCTGCTCCACGACCTCATCGACAATGCCGAAATCCCGGGCTTCCTCCGGACTCATGAAGCGGTCGCGGTCCAGTGCGTCCTCCACCCTGTCCAGCGTCTGCCCGCAATGCTTCACATAGATCTCGTTCAGCCGCCCGCGCAGGGTGAGAATCTCGCGCGCGTGGATCTCGATATCGCTCGCCTGGCCGTGAAAGCCGCCGGAAGGCTGGTGCACCATCACCCGCGCATTGGGCAGCGCGTAGCGCTTGCCCGGCGCGCCGGCGGCAAGCAGCAGCGAGCC
The DNA here is from genome assembly GCA_965200785.1 of Alphaproteobacteria bacterium. Classification (GTDB taxonomy): domain Bacteria; phylum Pseudomonadota; class Alphaproteobacteria; order Bin95; family Bin95; genus Bin95. The sequence goes on from CBDAVA010000003.1 coordinate 2,214,373, forward strand.
CATCGACGCCGCCTGGCCGATGCACACCGTCGATACATCGCAACGGATATATTGCATCGTGTCGTATATCGCGAGCCCGGAGGTCACGGCTCCGCCCGGCGAGTTTATGTAGAAGGAGATGTCCTTGCTGGGGTTTTCCGCTTCCAGAAACAGCAATTGCGCCGCGATCAGCGCGCCCACCTGGTCGAAGACCGGCCCTGTCAGGAAGATGATCCTCTCCTTCAGCAGACGCGAATAGATGTCGTAGGCCCGTTCGCCCCGGTTGGTGCTTTCCACCACCATGGGCACAAGCGTGTTCATATAGACTGCGTTCGGATCGCGCATGGCGGGCGCCTACTCCTCCTCGGCGACGCCCTCGGACGCCGCGATCAACTCTTCGGGACTGACCTCGCGGGTGGCGACCCGGGCAAGCTCGAGAATGAAGTCAACCACCTTGTTCTCCAGGATCGGCCCCTCGAACTGCGACATGGCCGACGGGTTTTTGCGGTAGAAATCGAGCACAACCTCTTCCTGCCCCGGAAATTGCTGCACCTGGGCGGCCATGGCCCGTTGCAAATCTTCCTGATTGACCTCGATATTGTTCTGCCGGCCGACTTCGGCAAGCAGAAGACCGAGACGGATGCGCCGCTCCGCCACCTTCTGGTATTCGCTCCTGAGCTCGTCGTCGGTCTTGCCTTCCCGGGCCGCTTCCGCCTGGGCTTCCGGCCCCTCCAGCTGCTTCTGGACCTCGCCCCAGATCGACTCGAACTCCCGCTCGACCATGCTCTCCGGCAGGGGGAAGTCATGCAACTCTTCCAGGCGGTCGAACAGCCTGCGTTTGGCGACCATGCGGGAGACATTGGCGTATTGGCCTTTCAACCGGCCGATGACGCCCTGGCGCAGCGCGTCGAGATCGTCGAACCCGATCTTCTTCGCCATCTCGTCGTCGGGCGCGCCCGCCCGGCGCTCCCGCATCTCCTTGACCTCGACCGAGAACACGGCGGCCTTGCCGGCCAGATGGGCCGCGCCGTAATCCTCCGGAAAGACGACTTCGACCTCGCGGGAGTCGCCGGCCCGGGCGCCGATCAACTGGTCTTCAAAACCGGGGATGAATTCGCCCGTGCCAAGCTCGATCTCGTAATCCTCTGCAGCGCCGCCCGCAAACGCCTCGCCGTCGATCTTGCCCTCGAAATCGATCGTCAGCGTATCGCCCTCTACTGCGCCGCGATCCTCTTCGACAGGCGCCAGTTCGGCCGCCGCCCGGGCGATGCGGCCCACCTCCTCGTCCACGGCCTCTTGCGCCGGCTCCGCCTCCAGGCGTTCGAGTTCCAGCGAACCGAAATCGATCGGTTCTATCTCCGGCAGCACTTCGATCTTGACCGTGTATTCGAGGTCCGTCCCGGCCGGCAGTCCGTCCGTGAGGTCAGAAACCAGATCGACCTGCGGCGCAACGGCGGGCTTCAGCCCCCGTTCCTCGATCACCTGCTGTGCGCCGCGGTTGAAGGTCGCCTCCAGAATCTCTCCTTCGACGGCCCTGCCGAAACGCTGGCGCAGGATTTTCATTGGCACCTTTCCTGGCCGGAACCCGGGAAGGCGCATCTCCGCGCCGTATTCCGCGAGCTTTCCGTCAATCTCGGTGCGCAGGTCTTCAGCGGGCACGACGATCCGGAAGTCGTGCTTCAGCCCGTCGGCGAGTGTTTCGGTGATCTGCATCGTGTAAGGGCTTCAACTGGTTACGGTCGAAAGGCGCAAGCCGGGCAGTCCCTGGTGCGGGCGGAGGGACTCGAACCCCCACGGCCCGAGGCCGCCGGAACCTAAATCCGGCGCGTCTACCAATTCCGCCACGCCCGCCGCGAAGGGCGGACACTTATATCGAAACACCGGCGCACTCAAGAGCGCAGGAGCAGGCGGGCCGCAGCGCCGACAATAGAGTCCGTGTCCAGGCCGTGCGCCCTGTAGAGGTCCGGGATGTCCCCCGACTGCCCGAAGCGCGTCGTCCCCAGCCCCTGCACCCGGTGTCCGGCCACGGAGCCGAGCCATCCGAGCGCGCTGGGGTGGCCGTCCAGAACCGTGACAAGGCCGCCGGTGCGGGCAATCGGCGCCAGCAGCCGGGCGACGCGGCTTTCATCGTCACGGGCCAGCCAATCGCGATACAGGCAGTCGGCGGACGTGACGGCCAGCAGGCCGGCTTCGGGAATATCCTCGCGGACCGCAGCCAGCGCCGCCAGCGCCTCCGGCAGCACCGCGCCCATGGCCACGACAGCCAGTTCCGCGCCGGGCGCCGGCTGCTCCAGCCAGTATCCGCCGCCGATCGCGGCCTGCATGTCGAGTTCGCGTTCCGGCTGCTCCAGCGGGCGCGTCGAGAGGCGCAGATACACCGCGCCGCCGTCCGGGGCCTGCATATGGCCGAAACTCCACTGCATGATGGCGGCAAGTTCGTCGGCATAGGCCGGCTCGAAGGCGGTCAACCCCGGCTGCGCAAGCCCGATGCCGGGTGTCGCGCCGGATTGGTGGGCGCCGCCTTCAGGCGCAAGCGTGATCCCCGACGGGGTGGCGACAACCATGAAGCGGGCGTCCTGATAGGCGGCATAGTTCAGCGCATCCAGGCCGCGTGCGATGAACGGGTCATAGAGCGTCCCGACGGGAAAGAGGCGCTCGCCGGTCAACTCCGCCGAAAGGCCGAGCGCAGCCAGGCAGAGAAACAGGTTGTTCTCCGCAATGCCGAGCTCGATATGCTGGCCGGTCGGCCCCTGGCGCCAGCGCTGCGCGGACACGACATTTTCCTCCCGGAACACATCCTCCACGACCTCGCGTGCGAATATGCCGCGCCGGTTGACCCACCCGCCAAGGCCGGTGGAGACCGTCACGTCGGGCGAAGCCGTCACGATACGGTCTGCCAGCGGGCCGCCCTCGCGGGCAATTTCCACCAGAATGCGTCCGAACGCCTCCTGGGTGGACATGCGCCTGCCTGCCGGCGCAGGCAGGCGGGCAGGCAGCGCGACCTGCGGTGCTTCGTGGCGGCGCGGCGGGCAGAGGTAGAACGGCGACCCCTCGATCGCCCCGTGCAGCTGTTCCGGCGCGATGTCCAGCCCAGCGGCGGGTTCCCATTCCTCGCCGGCAAGCACGCCCGCCGACGCCCGGAAGACCTCCATCTGGCCGGGATTCATCAGGCCGGCGTGATTGTCCTTGTGGCCGGCGAAGGGCAGGCCGTGCCCCTTGATCGTATAGGCGATGAAGCAGGTCGGCCGGTCGTCCTCGACAGAGTCGAACGCCTCGAGCACAGCGGCCATGTCCTGGCCGGCCAAATTGGTCATAAGCTCGTGCAGCCGGTCGTCGTCATGCTCGTCCAGCAAGGCGCGGATGCCGGCGAGATGGCCGAGGTCTTCCTGCAGCGCGGCCCGCCAGGCTGCGCCGCCCTTGTAAACCAGGGCCGAATAGCGGGAGTTCGGGCAGTCGTCTATCCAGCGCTCCAGCGCCTCGCCGTCCGGCCTGCGAAAGGCGGCCTGCAGGCGCTTGCCGTATTTGAGCGTGCAGACCTGCCAGCCTACCGCCCGGAAAAGCCCGTCGAGCCGCGCGAACAGGCGGTCGGTCACGACCGAATCGAGGCTCTGGCGGTTGTAATCGACGATCCACCACAGATTGCGGACATCGTGCTTCCAGCCCTCGAGCATCGCTTCGAAGACATTGCCTTCGTCGATCTCCGCATCGCCCATCACGGCCACCAGGCGTCCCGGCGGGCCGCCATTGCCCATGCCCTTCAGCCGCACATAGTCCTGCATGATCGACGCAAATGTCGTGATGCCCACGCCGAGGCCGACCGACCCGGTGGAGAAATCGACATCGTCGCTGTCCTTGGTGCGCGAGGGATAGCTCTGCGCGCCGCCGAAGGCGCGGAACCGCTCCAGCTTGTCGCGGGTTTGCCGGCCGAGCAGATACTGGATGGCGTGATAGACCGGGCTCGCATGGGGCTTCACCGCCACCCGGTCCTCCAGCGCGAGGGTGTCGAAATAGAGCGCCGTCAGGATGGTCACGACGGAGGCGCTGGAGGCCTGGTGCCCCCCGACCTTCAACCCGTCCCGGCTCTCGCGGAGGTGATTGGCGTTGTGGATCATCCAGGACGACAGCCAGAGCACTTTTTGCTCCAGGGCCTTCAGGGCTGCAAGGCGGTCGGGGTCCATGCTTCTTTTCAAATGTCGTCGAGGCTGGTTCAATCGCAGCCGGGAGGAAGCGACATGGCTGTTACCTTCAAACGGTTGACCCCGACTCTTGGCGCCGAGGTCTCCGGCGTCAATATCGCCGAGGGCGTAAGCAATTCCGACTTTGCCGAAATCGCGCGTCTTTTCAACGATTATTCCGTGCTCGTGTTTCGGGGGCAGCCCCTGGACGACGAACGGCAGATCGCCTTCTCGAGGCGTTTCGGCCCGCTGGAAGGCACGGTGCGCTCCAATACCGGCGCCGGATCCGAGATTGCGGTGATCTCCAATGTCGATCCGGAAACCGATGCAGTGCTGCCAGTGGATCACTGGCGCAATGTGTACAATTCCGGCAACGAGATGTGGCACACTGACAGTTCCTTCAAGCGCGTGCCGGCCACGGCCTCCCTGCTTTCGGGGCGCGAGGTGCCGCCCGAGGGGGGCGAAACCGAGTTCGCCACCGGCCGCGCGGCCTGGGACGATCTCGACGATGCGCTGCAGGCCGAAGTCGAGGGCCTGGTCGCGATTCACGATTTCGCGTATTCGCGCGGCCTCATCCGCGCCGATCTGGTTGACGAGGCGCAACGCGCGGAGACGCCGCCGGTGCCCCAGGCCGTGGTCCGCCGCAACCCGGCCAACGGCCGGCGCAACATTTATGCCGGCGCCCATGCAAGCCATATCCGCGGCCGCGATGTCGAGGAAAGCCGCGCGCTGCTGCGCCGCCTCACCGCCCATGTCGTGCAGGAGCAATACACCTATACCCATCGGTGGCAGCAGCACGATCTGGTCATGTGGGACAATCGCTGCTGTCTCCACCGCGGGCGCTCGTGGGACAAGGCGGCATACCGCCGGGTCATGCACCGCACCACCATTGCCGGAATCGGGCCGACCGCCGCGTGAGAGGCGGCTGGAGCGTCGTCGGGGCGACATTCGTCGTTCTCTTCGTCGGGTTCGGTGCTGCCTATACTTTCTCGACCTTCTTTCCGTCGCTGGAGCGCGAATTCGGCGCGACGCGCGCCGAGACCAGCCTGGTCTTCTCGCTGGCGGCATTTCTCTATTTCGGCTTCGGGGCGGTCTCGGGCCGGATCGCCGATGTCATGGGGCCGCGCGAGCTGTGCATAGCGGGCATGGCCGTGGCCGGCGCGGGCCTGCTCTTCGCCGCACACGCCACGGCGCTCTGGCAGGTCTGCCTGGGATACGGCCTCGGCATCGGCTTCGGAGTCGGGCTGGCCTATGTGCCGGCCGTCGGCGCAGTGCAGCGCTGGTTCACCGCAAAGCGCGGCATGGCTTCGGGCTTCGCCGTCGCCGGCATCGGAGCAGGCACGCTCGCGGCGCCGCTTGTCGCGGTGCTGTTGATCGAGAATGCCGGCTGGCGCTTTGCCTATCTCGCGCTCGCGCTCGGCGTGCTGGCGCTCGGCGGGGTTGCTGCGCATCTCGTGCGGGCGCCGCCGACCGGCTCGGCCGCCGGCGCGCTGCTGCCGGGCTTTACCGTCGGCGAGGCGCTGGCCAGCCGCGCTTTCTGGATTCTCTACGCGGCGACCCTGGTGCTCGCCTTCGGCATCTTCATTCCCTTCGTCCATGCCGTGCCGCACGCGCTCGACCGGGGCTTCTCGCTGGTGGAAGCCAACGCCCTCATACCGCTCGTCGGGGTCGGCAGCACGGTAGGCAGGTTCGTCTTGGCGCCGGTCGCCGACCGCGTCGGGCGCAAGCGTTGCCTGTCCCTGCTCTATGCCGGCATGGGGGCCATGCTGGCGGCGTGGGTGCTGGCCGTGTCGTTCTGGCAACTGGCCGCGGTCGCCGGCCTGTTCGGGCTCTTCTATGGCGGGTTCGTCGCGCTTGCGCCGTCGGTGACGGCGGACCTGTTCGGGCTGCGCTCTGTCGGCGCCATTATCGGGCTGCTTTATTCCAGCGTTGGCGTCGGCACCTTGCTCGGCCCGCCGCTCGCGGGTCTCGCCTATGACAAACTCGGCGGCTATGAATGGCCGTTCTTCATCGTTGCGCTCTTCGCCGTCGCAGCCGCTGTCGCGGTTGCGTTCATCGCGCCCGCGAAAGCGCCGGGAGGCGGTGCGGCGAAGCGGTGACGGCGGCGCGCCTGTCCGGACCGGCCACTTGCCGAACATGGCGGTAATGTTATGCTGCCTGCATGGAGGCGCGGCCGCGGTCCGCGTCGGTTTACCGCCGAGCCGCTGAAAACAGACACCGATGGAAATGCGCGAAGCCAAATTCGGGATCGGCCAGGTGGTGCGGCATCGCCGCTATCCGTTCCGGGGCGTGATCTATGATGTCGATCCGACCTTCTCCAACACGGAGGAATGGTGGGAAGCGATCCCGAAGGAATCACGCCCGCGCCGCGACCAGCCGTTCTACCATCTCCTCGCGGAGAACGCCGAAACGACCTATGTCGCCTATGTGTCGGAGCAGAACCTGCTGGAGGACCGGACGGGCCGGCCCTGCCGGCATCCCAAGGTCGGCGAGATGTTTGGCGACTATGAGGACGGCCACTACACGCCCCTCCAACATTACAGGAACTGAACGGAACCGGAGGGAGCCGCAATGGCGGAGCCTCTTCTCGCCGGCCTCAAGGTGCTCGATGTGGCCAGCTTCATCGCAGCCCCGGTGGCGGCGACCATGCTTGCCGACTTCGGCGCGGACGTCATCAAGGTCGAGCCGCCGGCGGGTGACGCCTATCGCGGGCTGTCGGCGTTTCCGGGCTTTCCGTCTTCCCATGTCGATTACGCCTATATGGTGGACAACCGCTCCAAGCGCGGGCTTGCGCTCGACCTGCAGCAGGAGGCGGGACGGGCGGTGTTGCGGGAATTGGCCGCGACAACGGATGTCTTCATCACCAACTATCCGCCGCGGGTTCGCGAACGGTTGCAGCTCCGCTACGAGGATATTGCGCCGCTGAACGAGCGGCTGATCTACGCCTCGCTCTCCGCCTATGGCGAGGAAGGGCCGGAGTCCGGCAGGACGGGATTCGACTCAACGGCCCTCTGGGCGCGCACGGGGCTGATGGACCTTGTCCGCCCCGACCCCGACGGGTCGCCGGCGCGCTCGCTTCCCGGCATGGGCGACCATCCGACCGGCGTTGCGCTCTTCGCCGCGGTGATGACCGCCCTTTACCGCCGGCAGATCACCGGCAAGGGCGGCAAGGCGCACACCAACCTGATGGCCAACGGCGTCTGGTTCAACGCCTTCTATGCGCAGGCGGCGCTTTGCGGCCTCGACATTCCCACCCGGCCCAAGCGGGAGAACTGGGCCACCGGCGTTGCCAATCACTACCGCTGCGCGGACGGGCGCTGGTTCATTCTGAGCCTGGTCAATGAAGACAAGCAGTGGCCCAGCCTTCTGCGTGCGCTTGACCGGCCCGACCTGGGCGCAGACCCCCGCTTCGCCGAGAAGCCGGCCCGGCACCGCCACGCCCGTGAGTTGATCGCCGTTCTCGACGACGTCTTCATCCGCGAATCTTGGCCTGTGTGGCGGCAGCGGCTGGAGGCGGAGGGGCTTGCGTTCGGCGTCGTCGGCAGGACGGAGGACATCCCGGACGATCCGCAGATGCGCGCTGCGGAAATCGTCGTCCCGCACCGCGACCCGTCCGGCCTTTCCACCCACACCATCGCCGCGCCGGTCTGGGTCGAAGGCGCCGACAAGACCGCGCCTCGCCCTGCCCCGGCGGCCGCCGGCCAGCACACCGACGAGATTCTGGCAGAGCTCGGCCGCGCGCCGGAGGAAATCGCATCCCTCCGGGCCTCCGGCGCCGTGGCCTGAAGCACCGGACGCCGGGACCGCATCAGCCCGCCTTCTGCCGCTGATAGTCCGCAAGACCGCCATGCTCGATCTTCCGTCCTCTTCCCGCATTGTCGTCGCCATGTCCGGCGGGGTGGACAGTTCCGTCGCGGCGGCGCTGCTCGCCGAAGCGGGCTATGAGGTTGTCGGCATCACCCTGCAGCTCTACGACCACGGAGCGGCGATCCGGCAAAAGGGCGCCTGCTGCGCCGGCCAGGACATCCACGACGCCCGCGCGGTCGCCGACCGCCTCGGCATTGCCCATTACGTGCTCGACTATGAGAGCCGTTTCCGGGCGGCCGTCATGGACGATTTCGCCGACAGCTATCTGGCCGGTGAAACCCCCCTGCCCTGCGTGCGCTGCAACCAGACGGTGAAATTCCGCGACCTGCTGGCAACAGCACGGGATTTGCAGGCGGACGCGCTCGCCACCGGCCATTATGTGCAGCGTTTGCCGGGTCCGAAGCTGCACCGCGCCGCCGACCGCGGCAAGGACCAGAGCTATTTCCTGTTTGCAACGACCCGCGAACAGCTCGCATTCCTGCGCTTCCCGCTGGGCGGCATGACCAAGGCCCAGGTGCGCCGCGAAGCCGATCGGCTGGCCTTGCCGGTAGCCGACAAGCCGGACAGTCAGGACATCTGCTTCGTGCCTGAAGGACGCTATGCGGACATCGTTGCGCGGCTGCGCCCCGGCGCGCTCGATCCGGGCGACATCGTGGACCGGGCCGGCACGGTGCTCGGGCGCCATGAGGGCATCGTCAACTTCACCGTCGGCCAGCGGCGCGGGCTCGATCTGGGCAATGCTGCCGGCGGAGAGCGGTTCTATGTGCTTGCCCTGGATGCGCCGCGCCGGCGCGTCGTGGTCGGGCCGCGCGAGGCGCTCGGACGCCGGCGGTTCCGGGTGCGCGAGGTCAACTGGCTGGGCGAGGGCGGCGCGCCCGCCGAGGGCCGGAAGGCGGAGGTGCGTATCCGGTCCAGCGCCGAGCCGCGCCCGGCAGCCCTGTATCCGCGCGGCGACGCCGTGGAAATCCATCTCGACGAGCCGGAATACGGCATTGCCGTCGGGCAGGCCGCCGTCTTCTACGAAGGGGGCCGGGTGCTCGGCGGCGGCTGGATCGTCCGGGAGGCCGAAGCGGCGGAATAGTCCGGGCGTTCAGCCCTTGCGCCGGGCCAGGCGCTCCAGCGTCTCGGCGATCATGCGTTTCGGCTCATCGCCTTCCATGGCGCGCACGAGACTGCGGATGCCGGCCTGGATCGCATCGCTGACCGGCATCGCCTCCCATTCGCGTATCAGCTCCTTCTGGAGCCGCATTGCGCGCGGGCCGCCCTCCAGAATGCTCCCGACCCAGCCTTCTACTGCGTCGTCGAGCGCATTCGCCGGCACCACCTTCTCCACCAGCCCCCAGGAGAGCGCTTCGGCTGCGTCGATGTTCTCGCCGGTGTAGCAGAGCAGCTTCGCCCTGCCCCAACCGATCAGTTGCGGGAACAGCGCCGCCTCGACAACCGAAGGCAAGCCCACCCTGACCTCCGGCATCCCCAGCACTGCATTGTCGGAAGCAACGCGCATGTCGCACGCCGCGGCGACCTCGAGGCCGGCGCCGAGGCAATAGCCGTTGATTCGTCCGATGACCGGCACCGGGCAATCCCGAAGCGCCTTCGACATGCCGTGAATGCGGGTGATGAACGCGCGGCCGGACGCAGGGTCGAGGCCGCCCAGTTCGCGAAGGTCCGCCCCGCCCATAAACGCCTTGGGGCCGTTGCCTGTCACCACCAGGGCCCGGAGGTCGCTGCGCTCGGAGAAGCGCATGACAGCCTCCGCAAAGGCTTCGGCCGTGGCGCTGCTCAGGCAGTTGAGGCGGCGTTCATTGTCGATGGCGACACGGGCAACGCCGCGCGCGTCGATGCTGGCTTCGATCTTTCCTTCAGGCATGTCCTTCACCGCAGCAAAGTGGCGTCTTCTGTCGTCTTGCGGGCCGCATTCGTACGGCCGCCGACTCGTTGTTCCGGTTGCCTTGCGGCCTAGAACAGCGAATAGGCGCCGTCGATAACGAATGTATCGCCGGAGTGGTAGCGGCTGGCGTCGGATACGAGATAGACGGCGATGCCGCCGAAATCCTCTTTCTCTCCCCAGCGGCCGGCGGGTACGCGCGGCAGCACATTGTCGCGGAAGCGGTCCCAGTTGAAGGCCGGCGCCGTCATCGGCGTTTCGATCCAGCCGGGCAGGATGCTGTTGGCGCGGATGCCTTTCCGTCCATATTCGACCGCAAGCGCGCGCATCATGGCGATCAGCGCGCCCTTGCCGGCGCCGTAATGCTCGCCCCGCGCCTGGCCCATGATCGCGGCAAGGCTTGAGGTCGCCGCGAGCGAGCCGGCAATGCCGCGCTCCACCATATGGCCGGCGGCGGCGCGCAGCGTGAAGAACACGCCGTCGAGATTGACATCCAGCACGCGGCGCCATTCCTCGGTCGCCATGCTTGCAAAACCGCCCTTCAGCGCGCGGCGGTCCGACGAAACGCCGGCATTCGCGAAGCACGCAGTGACCTGGCCGAGCGCAGCGACTGTCTCGGCGAAACGCTCCGCGACCTCCGCCTCATCGGCGACATTGCAGCGCATCGCCACCGACTTCACATCATATTGCCGGAGCGTCTCGAGCGCGGCGGCGTTTTTCTCCTCATTGGTGCCCCAGATGCACACATCGCCGCCGGCTTGCGCAATGGCTTCGGCGAAACCGAGGCCGATGCCGCTGTTGCCGCCGGTAATCAGCGCCGCTTTTCCGGCGAGGTCAAAAGGCTGATAGGCCATGAATCGCGCTTCCTTTCACATGCTTTCCGTCAGGCCCGGAGGCGTTCCCAAGCGACGCGCCGCCGGGCCGATGACCGCCTCCACTGCGAGGCCGACCGCAATCAGGCGCTCGTCCGCGCCGTGCCGCGTCAGGAGTTGCAAGCCCACCGGCATCCCCGAGCCGTCCAGCCCCGCCGGCATCGAAAGCCCGCAAAGGCCGAGCAGATTTCCGGGCGCCGTATTGCGCAGCGCGGCCATATTGTGCGTCCGGTATCCTTCGGCGTCCGCCACCTGCTCCAGAAGCGGGGCGGTAATCGGGGTCGTCGGCCCGACGACCGCATCCACATCGGCAAGGCAGGCGTCGGCCTCCGCCGCCGCCCGCGCCAGCCGCAGCTTCCGCGCCAGATATTCTGTCGCTGTCATCGCCCCGATTGCCTCGAAACGGCTGCGGACATTCGGGTCGAGCGTTTCCCGGAAGTCCGGCAATTCGGTCTCGATAAAGGCGACAAACTCGGGCGCGGCGAGGCCGCCCCGGGAAAACACATCATTCGCCGCAGCCAGCCCCGGCAGGTCGAACGACCGGATCTCGGCGCCCTTGTCTTCAAGTTCGCGCAGTGCAGACCGGACCACAGAGGCGACATCCGGCGAGCAGTCGTCGAAAAACCCTTCGACCAGGCCCAGCCGAAGGCGGGCGGGATCGGCCGGCGTCGGCGGCGTCCGGCAGAGCGGATCGAGCGCGGCAAACGCGAATGCCGCATCGGCGGCGGAGCGCGTCAGCACGCCGGCAGTGTCGAGCGACGGGCTGAGCGGCACGATGCCCTTCAGCGACCAGCGTCCGTAGCTGGTCTTCAGTCCCACCGTGCCGGTGAAACTTGCCGGAACGCGCACCGAGCCGGCGGTGTCGGAACCCAAAGCCGCGACCGCCGTGCCCTCGAGCAGCGAGACGCCGGCGCCGGCGCTGGAGCCTCCCGGAACGCGGTGCTCCGCTCCGCCCCAGGGGTTGCGCGGCGTGCCCCAATGGGGGTTGGAGCCGATGCCGCCAAAGGCGAACTCCACCGTGTGCGTCTTGCCGGTAATGACAGCCAGGCCGTTTCGGAGCGCCGCCACGACCGGCCCTTCCGCTTCCCAAGATGCCGGCAGCGGCCTGGGCGCGCCGGCGTGGACGGGAACGCCGGCAAGGCCGAACAGATCCTTGACCGACACGGGCAGGCCCTGAAGCGGCCCGAAATCGAGCCCCTGGCCAAATGCCGCATCGGCAAGATCGGCCGCGCGCGCCGCATAGTTCGGCATCCAGAGCTTGTAGGCGCCCAGCGCCTCGTTCCGGTTGGCGGCAGTCTGGTCCAGCAGGCCGCGCGCCGTCACCGTGCCGGCCCGGAGCGCCTCGCCCAATTCGGCGATGGAAGCGGAGGAAATTTCAGTCATCATATCGGGACTGTAGGACGCGCTTCGGCAAAATCCTAGCTACTCCCGGCCCCGGTTCGTGCTTAGATGGGGCCTCGTTGCGCATTCTGGAGGAACGCCCGATGCCGAGCTTTACCGTCGAGCTCGAAGCGCCCGATATAACGCCTTACGAAGCGGGTAATACCGGCATCGACTATGTTCACCGCCTGGAGAGCGGCGTTCCGGGGCCGCATGTTCTCGTCAACGCGGTCACGCATGGCAATGAACTCTGCGGCGCCATCGCGCTCGACTACCTCTTCAAGCACGATATTCGGCCCCGGCGGGGCGTGTTGACGCTCTCCTTCGCCAATGTCGCCGCCTACCGGCGATTCGATCCTGCCGATCCCGGCGCGTCGCGTTTCGTCGATGAGGACTTCAACCGGGTCTGGACGCTCGAAACCCTGGACGGCCCGCGCCAGAGCGTCGAACTGCGCCGCGCGCGCGAATTGCGGCCGGTTTTCGAGCAGGCGGATTTTCTACTCGATGTCCACTCGATGGGCACCGACTCCGCCCCGCTGATGCTTTGCCACGGGCTGGAAAAGGAGCGCGCCTTCGCGCTCAAGGTGGGATATCCGGAAACCATTGTCTGCGGACCGGGCCATGTGGACGGCTTGCGGATGATCGAGCATCAACCCTTCAATGACCCGGCGAATCCGCAGGTCGCCCTGCTCGTCGAGGCTGGAGAGCACTGGGCGCGCACAACCGCCCGGCACGCGCTGGACACCGTGCTGCGCTTCCTGGCGGCCTCCGGAAGCCTCGACATGGCCGATGTGGAACACCATATAGCCGGAGACACACCGGCTCGGCCGCGCGTGCTGGAGGTAACCGATGGCATTATCGCCCGGACCGACCGCTTCCGGTTTACGGCGCCCTATGTCGGTTGTGAGGTCTTTGAACGCGCCGGCACGGTCATTGCCCATGACGGCGGCCGCGCGATTACAACACCGTATGACGGAGCGATTCTGATTATGCCGAACCATGCCGGACCCGGGCCCGGCCGCAAGGGGCGCATCTGCAGAGTGGCCGAGGGATGGAGCGCCGATGGCGCGTAAGGCCAGGCGTCAGGAGGCTCCCGCCGGCGCCTGGCGCAGGCTGGCGCTGCGCTTCCGCAACTATGTGATTGCGGGCACGCTCGTTACGGCGCCGATCGGGATCACGATATGGCTCGCTTGGCAAATCGTCCGCTTTTTCGATGCGAATGTCCGGGCGATCATTCCCCAGGGATACAACCCGGAACAGTATCTGCCCTTCTCCATACCCGGCATCGGCCTCATCATTTTCGTGCTGGCGCTGTGGTTGGCGGGCTATCTGGCCGCCGGCCTCATGGGCCGGACATTGATTCGAGTCGGCGAGCGCTTTTTGAGCCGAATGCCGATCGTGCGGCATGTCTATGGCGCGCTCAAACAGATTTTCGAAACCGTGCTGGCGCAGAAATCAGTGGCGTTCCGGCAAGTGGTGCTGGTCGAGTATCCGCGGCGCGGAATCTGGTGCCTCGGTTTCGTATCCGGGCGGACGGAAGGCGAAGTGCAGAACCTGACCCGGGATGAGATGGTGAACATTTTTCTGCCCACAACGCCCAACCCGACCTCGGGCTTCCTGCTGTTCCTGCCGCGCCGGGATGTGACCCTGCTCTCCATGTCTGTCGAGGAGGGCATCAAGATGGTCGTCTCCGGCGGAATCGTGACACCGCCGGACCGCCGTTCGGAGGAGGAACGCAGCGTTCCGCAGATTCCTGCCGAGTCGGCGTGAAACCGGATTTCGACAGGGTTGCGGCGGTCATCCGGGAAACCGCCGCGGCGGAAATGCTGGGACAATTCGCTGATCTCGACCCGAACGACATCGGAGAGAAGTCTCCCAACGACTTCGTCACCGCCGTCGATCTGGCCATGGAAGCCTGTTTTGCCAGGCGGCTTCCGGAGCTGCTGCCGGGTTCGGTCATGGTGGGCGAAGAGGCCGTTGCGCGCGACCCCAGCGTGCTGGAGCGGCTGGCCGGGGACAGCCCCGTCTGGGTGGTCGATCCGCTGGACGGAACCGCCAATTTCGCTTCGGGCTACCCGCTGTCCTGTACCATCGTGGCGCTTGTGATCGGCGGCGAGACGGTTGCGGGCTGGATATACGATCCCTTTTCCGACCGTCTGGCGGCGGCCGAGCGGGGCGCCGGCGCATTCATGGGCGGGCGGCGGCTCAAGATTAGTCGTCCGGCCAGGCTCCGCGACATGAACGGCGCCATATACGGCTACGCCTTTCGGGTCAGCGACGCCTATCGCGAGATCTGGGGCCGCGGGCGCGGCCGCCTTGGCCACTGCTTCAACGCGCGCTGTGTCGGACAGGAATATCTGGCCCGACTGTCGGGCCGTGTGCATTTCGGCCTCTATACCCGCCTCAATCCCTGGGACCACGCCGCCGGCTGCCTGCTGCATGAAGAGGCAGGCGGTGCCGCGGCGATGCATGACGGCGCGCCGTATCGTCCGCTGGGTCCGCGCCGCGGCCTGCTGGTGGCGCCGGACTGGGACATCTGGCGCATGATCGAGACTGACCTCATCCGCCGCGCCTCGCTATGATGACGCCACCGTTTCCCCCCTTCCGGATCGCACCACCATGAGTTCTGCTTCCCTCGCCTTTGTCGGCCTTGGCGTCATGGGGTTTCCCATGGCGGGGCATCTCGCCGCCGCGGGCCGCAATGTCGTCGTCTATAACCGCAGCCGCGAGAAGGCCGCCGCCTGGACGGCCGCTCATGGCGGCAGCGCCGCCGCAACGCCCCGCGAGGCGGCCAGCGGCGCAGACATTGTGTTTTCCTGTGTCGGCAATGACGACGACGTGCGCAGCGTCGTCTATGGCGAGGACGGCATCTTTGCCGGCATGGCTCCGGGGGCGGTATTCGTGGATCACACCACCGCTTCGGCCGATCTCGCGCGCGAACTCCATGCGGAGGGCAAGAAGCGCGGCATCGACTGTATCGACGCGCCGGTATCGGGCGGGCAGGCAGGCGCCGAAAACGGCGTGCTGACGGTGATGTGCGGCGGCGAAAGCGGGCCGTTCGAGCGCGCCCGTCCGGCCATGGCCTGCTACGGGCGGGCCGTGACGCTGATGGGGCCGGCGGGCAATGGGCAGTTGACCAAGATGGTCAACCAGATCGCCATTGCGGGCCTGCTCCAGGGGCTTTCCGAGGCTCTCAATATGGGCCTGAAGGCGGGGCTCGACATGCCGCTTGTGCTGGATGTCATCTCGAAGGGCGCGGCAGGGTCTTGGCAGATGGACAATCGCGGCCTCACCATGGTCGAGGACAAGTTCGACTTCGGCTTCGCGGTGGACTGGATGCGCAAGGACCTGGCCATCTGTCTGGCCGAAGCCGAACGCAATGGCGCCAGGCTGCCGATGACCGCCGCGATCGACCAGTTCTACAAGCATGTTCAGCAGGAAGGCGGCGGCCGCTGGGACACCTCCGCCCTCATCCATCTGCTGCGCAATACCTGAACCGGCTACGGCCCGGGGGAGAGGCCCATCTGCCAGAAGCCGATCTCCAGGCGCGTCGCTTCCCCGAAAATGCGTTCCAGCCCCGGCAGGCGGGCCGGCCCGCCCCGGCGGGCGAACAGATCGTCGAGAGCCGCGACTGCGGCGGCGGCCGTCTGCTGGTATTCGTCGCCCGCATACATTTCTATCCAGGCGCCATAGGGATTCCCCTGCGCCGAACCGGCGAGCGCACGGCCGATCTCGGCATAGCCGACCACGCAGGGCGCCAGGGCGACCTGCAGGTCCAGCAGATCGCCCGCAACGCCGCGCTCCAGCACATAGCGCGTATAGGCCAGTGTCGCCGGCGCCTCGGGCTGCGCGGCCATCGCCGCCTCGTCCAGCCCCCAGCGTTCGCAAAAGGCGACATGAAGGCGCATCTCTGTGTCGGCAATCGCCAGCGCCGTCTCCGCGCCATGCCGGATATCGGCGAGCGTCTCGCCCTTGAACGCCGCCAGCGCATAGGCGCGCGCAAAGTGGATCAGAAACAGATAGTCCTGCTCGAGATAGTGGCGGAAACAGGCTTCCGGCAGGGTGCCGTCGGCTATCCCCCGCACGAAGGGATGGCCGATATAGGCCTGCCAGTCTGCGGCCGCCGCCCGTTTCAGCCGCTCAAACAGCGCCGTCAAAGCAGCGACCGGGTTTCTTCCGGCAGCGTGACGCGCAGCCCGTCCAGTTCGTCGGTCACTTCAATCTGACAGCCAAGGCGCGAGGTCGGCGTCAGCCCGAACGCCAGGTCGAGCATGTCCTCCTCGTCCTCGTCCGGCTCGTCGAGTTTCTCGTACCAGTCGGCATCGACAACAACATGGCAGGTTGAACAGGCGAGCGACCCTTCACAGGCCCCCTCGATGTCGATGTCGTATTTGCGCGAGATTTCCAGAATCGTCATGCCGGCGCGCGGTTCGACCGTCTGCTCGCTCCCGTCCGGGCTGACAAAGGTAATCTTCGGCATCGCACCCCACCTGTGAGCGGCGCTTCTACTCCCTTCGCAGCCGCGCCGCAAGGCGGTTCCACGCCGCCGCGAACGCATCGATGTCGGCCGCCGTCACACCCGGCCCGAGACTGATGCGGATCGCCTCGCCCGCCGCCCGGTCGTCCACGCCCATCGCCTGCAGCACATGCGAGGCGCCCACCTTGCCCGACGAACATGCTGCGCCCGCGCTGACCGCGAACCCTTCCAGATCGAACGCCATCACCTGGGTGTCGTTCGGCGCGCCCGGCATTCCGATACAGCTCGTGTTCCCAAGGCGCGGCCCGCCGCGGCCATAAATGACGGCGCCCTCCAAGCCGGCTTCGAGTCGGTCGCGCAGCGCCGACATATCGGCCAGCGCCTCCGCGACGGCGCCGAAACCGGCAATGCCGATGACATTTTCGGTGCCGCCCCGGCGCCGGCGCTCCTGCGCGCCAGAGATCAGCGGCGTGACGGCGCGCCCGGTTTTCAGAACCAGCGCCCCGATGCCGGCCGGTCCGCCGAGCTTGTGCGCCGAGAGCGCCAGCGAGTCGGCCTCGATTGCCGCCAGGTCCAGCCGGCCGGCCGCTTGCACGGCATCGCAATGCCACGCGCCGCCCATATCGCGCACCCGCCCTGCAATCTCCGCCAGGGGGTGAAGCGCGCCTGTCTCGTTGTTGGCGGCCATCAGCGCGACGGCGGCGCCGGGCGGGATCGCCTCCGGCGCGATGCGCCCGCCGGCATCCACCGGCAGGCGCGGCCCTGCCGCATGATCGAGCACGGACACATGCTCGGTGCCGCCGGCCAGCCATTCGCGGCCGGCAAGGGCCAGCGCGTTGGCCTCCGTGCCGCCGGACGTGAAGACGATCTGCTCCGGCAGCGCGCCGGCGAAGGCGGCCACCCGCGCCCGCGCCTCCTCCACAAGACGCCGCGCCGCGCGGCCCTCGCCATGCACGGAAGAGGGGTTGCCGAGCACGGCCATTGCATCCGCCATGGCCGCCTGCGCTGCCGGCGCCAGCGGCGCCGTCGCGTTCCAGTCCAGGTAAATGCGGCGTTTTGCCATGATCCGGCCTCTTGACGGCCTGAACCGCCCGCCCAAGTTAGGCGGGCATTATCCTAGAAAATACGCTTTCCCGGGGGTTTCGGCCCCTCGGGTTGGCTGGAACGGGATTCCCAGACCATGCCCGATGTCATCGTAAGCGGGCCGGAAGGCCGGCTCGAAGCCCGTTATCACCATGTTGACGACGCCAAGGCCCCGATCGCGCTGATGCTGCATCCGCATCCGCAGCATGGCGGCACCATGAACAACAAGGTTGTCTACAACCTCTATCACAGCTTTGTCCGGCGCGGATTTTCCGTCATGCGCTTCAACTTCCGCGGCGTCGGGCGCTCGCAGGGAGAATACGGGCGCGGAGAAGGCGAACTCGCCGATGCCGCGGCCATTCTCGACCACATGCAGAGCCTGCGCAAAGACCCCGTCAAGGTCTGGATCGCCGGCTTTTCCTTCGGCGCGTGGATCGGGATGCAATTGCTGATGCGCCGCCCGGAGATACACGGGTTCATTTCCGTCGCGCCGCCGGCCAATATGTATGACTTCTCGTTTCTGGCGCCCTGCCCGTCCTCCGGCCTCATCGTCAACGGCACCAGGGACGAAATCGTGACGACCGATTCGGTCGAGAAACTGGTCGAGAAGCTGCGCACGCAGCGCGGCATTGTCATTGACCACAAGATCATTCCCGGCGCCAATCACCTGTTCACACGGCATCTCGAGCAGTTGATCAATGTCGTGGGCGCCTATCTGGACCGGCGCCTCGCCGCCGATCAATAGACGCGGTCCACGCAGAAGTCGGCGATATCGGCCAGCACGGTCCGCACCGGCCCGTTCGGGAAAGGCTGCAGCGCCTGCTTGGCGTCCTCGGCGCGCGACCGGGCCCATGCCAGCGTTTCCGACAGCGCCTCGTGGCGGGTCATCAAGGCGACCGCCCGCTGGAAGTCGCCGGTTTTCTGTTCCTCCTGGCAGAGGGCGCGGCGCCAGAAGGCGCGTTCCCGCTCCTCTCCGCGCCCGAAAGCCAGGATGACCGGCAGCGTCACCTTGCCGTCGGCGAAGTCGTCGCCGATGGTCTTGCCGAGATCGGCCTGGCGGGCGGAATAGTCGAGCACATCGTCCACAAGCTGAAAGGCGATGCCCAGATTCATGCCGTAGGCCTCGAGCGCATCGGCCTCTGCGCGCGGCCGGTCCGCGATGACGGCGCCGATTCGGCAGGCAGCGGCGAAGAGCGCGGCGGTCTTGCCCTCGACGACCTTCAGATATTCGCCGACGCCGGTTTCCGGCCGGTTGACCGTGGCAAGCTGGCGCACCTCGCCCTCGGCAATCGTCGCCGACGCATTGGCGAGAATGCCGAGCACCTCCAGAGACCCCGTATCGACCATGAGCTGGAACGACCGGCTGAAGAGGAAATCCCCGACCAGCACGCTCGCCTGATTGCCCCATACGGCGTTGGCGGTGTCCCTGCCGCGCCGCAGCACGCTTTCGTCCACCACATCGTCATGCAGCAGCGTGGCCGTGTGGATGAACTCCACACAGGCCGCGAGCGCGACATGCTGCTGCCCCTCGTAACGGCAGAGGCGCGCCGACGCCAGGGTCAGCATCGGCCGCAGGCGCTTGCCGCCGGACGCAACGATGTGGCCGGCCAATTGCGGGATGAGCGCCACCTCATTCTGCATTCGTTCGACGATCAGCGCGTTGACCCGCGCCATGTCCGCTCCGACAAGCGCCTGCAACGCAGCCAGCGGCGTCGCCGGCGCCTGTAATGTTGCCGCAATCGTCACAGGAGGAAGATTGACCTTCACCAAGGAGCAGGGCGAGCATAGAACCTGTCCGGGTCCGGTCAAGGCGTCGGGGGGCAGGGCAGTGTCGCAGTGTGACGTTCCGGCAGTGTCCCGGTTCGCGGCGAAGGCAGGTGCTGGCGGGTTCTTCGGGGCGCGCACCCGTGTGGCGCCCTGCTGTCGCCGCCTTCTTGTCAGCCCGGCCGGAGCGGCGCGGCGCGCCGGGGCCCACCCTCCGCCGTTTCGGCCCTCTGGCAGGGTCGGAGGCCGGGCTCCGGATCAAGCCCGGAGCGGCAAATAGCGGGCCGGGCCTGCCGGGAGAAGATGGATTGCAAACCGAGACCCTATCGGAGGCAGGATGAAGGCCGTGTTGAAGACCACCGATCCCGTCGCCGTATCCTGGCTGGTGGCGGAGCTGGCCGCGCGGGGCGTGGAGGCCGTTGTGCTGGACAGCCATGCCAGCATCGTCGAGGGCAGCCTCGGCATATTGCCCCGGCGGGTCATGGTGGCAGACGAGGACTACGCCAAGGCGTGCGGCGTGCTCGATGCGGCGCGGAAGGACCTAGGAGGCTTGTGAACGCGGCCGTCAGCGAAGATGCGCTGCTGGGCGGCAGGGTGCGGCTGCGCCAGCCGGCGGCAGGCTACCGCGTCGCGGCGGACCCTGTGCTCCTGGCTGCGGCGGTGCCGGCGAAACCGGGCGACCGCGTGCTCGACATCGGGGCGGGCACGGGCGCTGCGGCACTGTGCCTCGCCTTTCGGGTCGAGGGCTGCCGGATTGTCGGGCTGGAGCGCGACCCGGCCCTTGCGGCGCTCTGCCGGCAAAATGCCGCAGCCAACGGCATGGCGCATGCCGTGGAGGTTGTTGCGGGAGACCTGCGCGCCCCGCCGCCGCAGCTTGAGCCGGCGGGATTCGACCATGCGATGGCGAATCCGCCCTGGCATTCCGGCGCGGGCGGGCGGGCGCCGCAGAACGCGCAGCGGGCCGGCGCCCATGTCGAGCGGGGCGCGGCGCCGGCGGACTGGGTGCGGTTTGCAGCCGCCATGCTGCGGCGCGGCGGCACAGTGACCATGATCCTGCTTGCCGAGCGTCTGGACGAGCATCTGGCGGCCTATGCCGCCGCCGGCATCGGCGAGACGGCCGTGGTGCCGCTATGGTCGAAGGGTGACGGCCGGCCGGCGCATCGCGTGCTTCTGCGCGGGCGGCGGGGCATCCGGGCGCCGGTGTCGCTGCTGCCGGGCTTCGTGCTGCACACCGGGGAGGGCGGCTATTGCGCCCGAATACAGGATGTGCTGCGGCAGGGCGCGGCGCTGGACTTTGCGTGGCGCCGCCGGTAGCTGAAGGCATCCGGAACAGGATCGAACCGGGAAACACCGGGAAACAGGAGACAGCATCCATGAGCATTGAACGCTTCGACCGCACGAGCCCGCCGGGGCCGATGATGAGCCGCGCCGTTGTGCGGGGCGACGCCGTGTATCTGGCCGGCCTGGTGGCGCGCGACGCCAGCGGCGATATAGAGGCCCAGACGGCCGACATCCTGGAGCAGATCGACAGCTATCTGGCCCGCGCCGGCACCTCGAAGTCCAACCTGCTGACGGCGCAACTCTGGATCACCGACATGGCCAATTTCCCGGCGATGACCAAGGTGTGGAACAGCTGGGTCGACCCCGAAAATCCCCCCGCCCGCGCCTGCGTGAAAGCAGACCTCGCGCGCCCGGAATTCCTAGTCGAGATCATGGTAACCGCGGCGCGCTAGCGCCGTTCGCATCTGCGAGGACCCGATGGTTCAGGCGGCAGCCGGGCGGCCGCCCGCCCCGGTTTGGGCGTTGACGACCGGCGAGGCCGGAGCTGCGGGTCAGGCGGAAGGTCTGGTGGCGGCGGTCGGACGGTCTTTCG
The DNA here is from genome assembly GCA_965200785.1 of Alphaproteobacteria bacterium. Taxonomy (GTDB): domain Bacteria; phylum Pseudomonadota; class Alphaproteobacteria; order Bin95; family Bin95; genus Bin95. The sequence continues at coordinate 2,235,728 of CBDAVA010000003.1, forward strand.
AGGTAAGAACTGTGCGGCTGCGCCGGCCGTGGTCTTGGCTGCCGGCGCACCGGCAGGCGCCCGGCCTCCTGCGATACGGGCTGGAGCAACCGCTCGGCCCTCCCTGGCCAGACCTGCTGATTACCTGCGGGCGGCGCAGCGCGTCGGTGTCCGTCGCGGTTCGCCGCGCCGCCGGGGGCCGAACTTACACCGCACACATCCAGAACCCCCGCGTCCCCGTCCGGCATTTCGATCTCGTCATCCCGCCCCGACATGACGGTATCGCCGGCCCGAATGTGGTATCGACGCGCGCCGCGCTGCACCGTGTGACGCCGGACCGGCTGGCTGCCGCAGGCGCAGCATGGCGGCGCCGACTGGGCGGCCTCAATGTGGCTGTGCTGCTGGGCGGGCGGAGCCGGTCGCATCGCTTCACTTCCGATACCCTCGAAGCGCTGGCGAGCGGGCTTGCAGCGCTCGACGGACCGATTGCAGTGACGGCCTCCAGGCGAACCGAGCCCGGCGTTGTTGCAATGCTCCGGAACCGGCTGCCGCAAGCATGGTTCTGGGACGGGAGCGGCTGCAATCCCTATCTCGCCATGCTGGCGCTCGCCCGGCATATCGTGGTGACAGAAGATTCGGTTTCGATGGCCAGCGAAGCCATATCCACCGGCAAGCCCGTCTATCTGGCGCGCATGGCCGGGAGCAACCGACGGTTGACGCGCTTTCACTCGGCGCTTCGAGAAGAAGGCGTCGTGCGCTCTTTCGACGGTAAACTGGCCGAGTGGCGCTACCAACCGGTCGACGAAACGCCGCGTATCGCAGCCGAACTGCTCCGGCGCATGGAGGCCGCGCGGGCAGTAGAGGCCTTGCAACCGGGCTGACTGCCGCGAGCATATGGGCGGCAGGGCTCGGAAGACACATGATGACCTTGTGCGGTTATGTCCCGAGGCGTGGTGCCGGAGCTGAAGCTTCGGTTGGCAGCTGTAAGTAAGCGGCCAGCTGCTGCTCCCCGCACCGCTCCTGCCATCCCTCAGGTGTTCCCGTCCGCCGAGAGCGGACTCGAAGCGGGCGCTGCTTCGGCGCGCAGCCTCAGGCCGAGGGCGGCGATGACTCTGAGAACCGTATCCAAGGTGGGATTGCGTTCTCCCGAAAGCGCCTTGTAAAGGCTTTCGCGCGACAGGCCGGCATCACATGCGACATGCGACATGCCCTTGGCGCGGGCGATGTCTCCGAGCGCCTTGGCGACGAACGCGGCATCGCCGCCGGCCTCTTCGATAGCCGCCTCAAGATACGCAGCCATGTCCTCCGGCGTGCGAAGGTGCTCCGCCACGTCATACGGTGAAGTTGCCGTTCTGGTCATATCGCCCCCTGCAGGTTTCGTGCGAGACGCAGCGCCACCGCAACGTCGTTACTCTGGGAACGCTTGTCCCCGCCCGCCAGCAAAACGATAATCGTGCGGCGCTGTAGCCAATAGGCTACAATTTGTCAACGCCTGCCGGGCGTTTGGTGACATGCTGCCGCCTCGCCCTCGATGTGGAATTCCCGTTCGACATGGCGGCGGGCCGCTATCGACCACCGCGCGCGGGTATCAGGCGAATCGAGCCCCCGACTCACCGCCGGCTCCCAAGCTGGACGCCTTCTAACCGAACCCGGCGGAGGATCAAGGGCCGGTCATGTCCAGGTTTGCAACGAAGGCGCTTGCTGCGGGTTGTCGGAGCGCGCCCGTGTTGCGCCCCCGCTATCGCCGCCCTGGTCGTCACCCCGGCCAGAGCGCGTGCCCTCTCTCGTTACCCCGGCCAGAGCGCGTGCCCTCCCCTGTCACCCCGGATGGAGCGAAGCGGAAATCCGGGGTCCATCCTCCGCCGTGCCGCCCCTGCGGAAGGATCAGAGGCTGCCCCCGGATCACGTCCGGGGTGACAGTGCGGAGTCCGGGGTGACAGTGCGGAGTCCGGGACGGCACCGGGGAGTTCGGGGGCCGCCCCGCCGGCAGGGGCCTTGCCAGCGGGCTGTTTGGCGCGAGAATGGGGCGGTATGGCTCGGGAGGTGTGTGATGACCTTGTGCGGCGCCGGCTTTGAAATCCGTCCGAGCGGGGCGCCGGTCGGGGCGGAGGTGTTCGGGGTGGACCTGTCGGCGCCTCTTGCCGATGCGGTGTTCGAGGCCTGCGAGGCGGCGTTTGACCGCTATAGCGTGCTCTGTTTCCGGGGCCAGTCGCTGACGCCGGAAGCGCTGCTCGCGTTCAGCCGGCGCCTCGGTGCGATCAAGGTCAACGCCTTCGAGCAACATGCGCTGGAAGGCTTCCCCGAAGTGCTCAAGGTGTCCAATCTCCGCGACGGCGACGGGCGCGCAACGGGCTATGCCGATGCCGGCAGCCACTGGCACACCGACATGTCCTACACCGCCGAGCCGCCGCGCCGGACCCTGCTCTACGCGCTGGAAGTGCCGCATGACGACGCCGGCGACCCCCTCGGCCCGACCCTGTTCGCCAGCGCCGCGGCCGCCTATGACGCGCTCGACGAGGAGACCCGGAAGCGGATCGAGGGCCTCCGGGCGATACACCGCTTCGCCGCCAAGGAGCGGGGGGTGAAGAAGCCGGTCGCCGTAACCCGCGAGCAGATCGACAGGAACCCGGACGTGCTGCATCCGGTCGCCCGCCCCCACCCGAAGACCGGCCGCAAGGCGCTCTATCTGCGCAAGGGCGAGTGCATCGGCATAGACGGCATGGACGAGGCCGAGGCGCTGGCGCTGATCGACCGGCTCTCCGACCTGATCGTGGAGGAGCGCTTCATCTACCGCCACCGCTGGGCGGTCGGCGACCTGCTGATGTGGGACAACCCGGCCGTCCAGCACATCGCCATCCGCGACTATGAATGGCCGCAGCGCCGCGCCATGTGGCGCACAACGGTGCGGTAGCGCCGGTTCAGGCGGTTCGCGAGGAGAGGGGCCCAACAGTCCATCGCCGCGCCCTATCAATACGCGCCCGGACAACCGCACCATTGCCGGGTTATCCACAACAAGCCCCAACCTCCCCTGTGTCGCCCCGGCCAGAGCACACCCTCTCCCCCGTCACCCCGGCCACCGCGCACCCTCTTGCCACCCCGGCCAGAGCGTGCGCCCTCCCCTGTGTCACCCCGGATGGAGCGAAGCGGAAATCCGGGGTCCACCCTCCGCCGTCTCGGCCCCGCGGAACGATCGGAGGCTGGGTCCCGGATCAAGTCCGGGACGACAACAGGGGAGTCCGGAGCGACACCGGGGAGGCCGGCAGAGGCCATGCGACCGGGTTGATTCCGGCCCTGCAGAAAGACCGGAGGCCAGACCCCGCGCTGTGTTGCATCCCTTCTATCGCCGCTCTTGTCGTCACCCCAACCGGAGCACGCACCCTCCCCTGTCACCTCGGATGGAGCGAAGCGGAAATCCGGGGTCCATCCTCCGCCGTTTCGGCCACGCGGAGGGATCGGAGGTTGGGTCCCGGATCAAGTCCGGGACGACAACAGGGGAGTCCGAGACGACACCGGGGAGGCCACGGCGACAACAGGGAGTCCGGGGCGGCACTGCGGAGGCCGGGGCAACACCGGGGAGGCCGGGGCGGTGAGTGGGGGAGTGATGGCAGCAGCGCAATGCGGGGGCGCTCCGGAAGACCCGCCGGCACATGCCTTCGTTGCGGGCCTTGACGCCGGAAGCCGGCGGCAGCAGGGTGCCATGCCTTGTCGATTGGCGCATCAGCAGGCAGGGGCGTTCCTGAACAGCAGATATGGAGCCGAAGTCCATGCGGAACAGAAAATCCGCCATTGCGCTTGCCGCAGCTGCGCTGGCGCTCATGCCTTCGGCGCCTTATGAGGCCGCGGCAGCGGATCTCAGCTACAACTATATCGAGATCGTTCAGGACTTCTCACGCACCAAAAACACGGCGCGCGGCGCGGTTGGCGGCGATGCCGGCGGGCGGCTGACAGCAGTCAACGCCTCGTTCTCTCTCGATGAGAACCTCTATATTCGGGTCGGTATGTCGACCGAAGGCAAGCAATTCACGAATGAAGTAGCACAACGGGGAATCGTATTTGAAACGCTTGATCTTGAGACAACACAGAGATTTGTGGAGGTAGGCGGCGGCTTTCGTTTTGCGGCCGGCCCGCAAACCGTTCTCTTCGGTGAGTTGATCGCCATGGACACCACGGTGGACCACGATTTGCCATGTGTGGTGGATACTGGCGGCATTTGCCACAAGTCCAGTTCCAGGCAATGGGGCGAGATATGGATGAAATATGGTACAGATGTTCAAGAATGGGCAGCTCAACTAGAGGGCTTGAGAGGGCCGCCACCGCCACAGCCGCCGCCACCGCAAGTTTCGAAGACGGTTGGCGTTCTGGAGGATCAGGGCCTTGGCCTGAAGCTCGGTATTCGCCACCGGCTTGGCGACCGGATCGAATTCGAGAGCAGTGTGCGGGCGAACCGGATTGTCGATGAAACCGATGTCGGCTTCATGGCGGGCATCTCGTATGAAGTGATCGACAATCTCTATCTGGGCATGTCCTTGCATTACATCCGCTCAACAGACCGCAATTTCGACAATATCCGGAAGCTGGCATTCACAATCCGCCACACCTTCTCGCCGGAATGAACGACCGCCGGCGGCCCGGCAATACCGGACAGGACGGTGACGCCGCCTTGCTACCGTTCGGCCCGGCAATCCGCGAGACGGATGATTCTGGCGCCCAGCGTCTCGTAGCGGGCCTCGTGGCAGGTCAGAATCAGGATCTGCAAGGTTCTGGCGGCCTTCATGAGCGCGAGGACCATTCGCCGGAAGCGCTCGTCGTCGCTGTTGACCAGCGGATCGTCCAGGATCAGCGCCACCGGCCTGCCGTTTTCGCGGAGCAGGTCGGCCAGCGCCAGGCGGGTCAGCACCGCCACCTGCTCGCGCGCGCCGATGCTTAGGCTGGCGAACGGCTCCTCCACCCCGGCCCGCCGGAGCGAAATGATCTCCAGATCGTCTTCGCGCAGCCGCAACTCCGTCTCCGGAAAGAGTATGCGCAGATAAGGCTGCAAACGCTCGCGCACCGGCCCGAGGAAGGTTTCCTTCGCCTCCCGCTCCGCCTCGCGAAGCGTATCCAGCAGCAGCTTCCACGCCTTCGCATCGGTCTCGATCCGCGCCAGGCCGCTGCGGGCGATATCGCGTTCGCCCTTCTTCTTCTCCAGCTCCTCCGCCAGCCCCTTCTGGCCGAGGGTGCGCAATTCGACGGCGAGGCCGTGCTCGTCGCGCTCGCTGTTCTCAATCCTCTCGCGCAACCGGTCATGGGCCTGTCCGGCGCGTTCCCGTTCGATATGCACGGCCTCCGGATTCAACGCCTCGCGCGCCGCCAGCAGCGCCTCATACTCTGCCCGGCGCTGCTCCCGCGCCTGGTCCGCCCTCCCGGCGCGCGCCGCCAACGCCTCGTCCGCCGCCTCGAGGCGCGCCTCCTCCAGCGCAACCCGGCGCTCCGCCGCCGTCTCCGCCCTCTGCGTGCGCTCGACATCCGCCTTTATGCGGGCCTCCCGCAGCCGCCCGTGCTGAACACGGGCCGCCTCCCGGTCCTGCAAGGCCCGGTCGGCGGCGCGCCCCGCCGCTTCCCGCTGCCGAAGCGCCGCCTGCTCGATGGCTTTCGCCGTTTCGACATCGGGCGCATCGCCCTGGGCCGGCCCCGCAAGGTCCGATAGGCGCCCCTGCCTTTCCCGCACGGCTTCGCGGAGCCTCTCGAGGCCATCGGGCGCAACGCCCTTCAGTTCACCCTGCAGGCTCCCTACCTGCGCCTGCACGGCCTGTCTGGCGCGCAAGGCCGCCTCCGCGCCGGCCAGATCCGCCAGATCCAGACGGCGAAGGCCGTCCTGCAAGCGGTTCTCCAGTTCCGAACAGTCGGCGCGCAGCCGAGCAAGGTCCCGCCCGCCGGGGTGAACCTCGACCGCGCCGAAATCCTGCAAGCGAAAGATGCTGTTCCCGGTGACGCGCGCGGGCCGGCTCACATCGACAGGCCGCCCGTTGCGGGTGACCCTTTGGCCCGCTTCCGGAGAGAAAACGAGCGTGGCGGCGGCAGTTTCCAGCGCAGCTCTCAAGCCTATCTGCTCCGAGTGCAGCTTCCGCAACCCGGCGACGCCGTTCTCATCCACCGGGTTGCGCGCGAGCGCCTGCTGTTCCCGGTCAAGCCGCTCGCCCAGCGCCTCCGCCTGCCGCAACCGCGTGTCGAGCAGCTGCAAGTCCGCCCTGAGCTCCGCCCGCTCGCGCGTCCGGCGCGCTGCTTCCCAGCCCGCATTCGCCTCGTCGCGCAGTCGGCAGGCGGCGGCAAGCAGACTGTCCGCTTCCGCGAGGCCCCGCTCCGCATCCAGATATTCCGGGTCCAGCCGTTTCAGGACAGCCTCGGCCTCGCGGGCCTGCCGGGCAGCGGCCGCCGCCTCCCCGGCCAACGCCGCGCGCCTCCTTCTGGCGTCGTCAGCCGCCGCCGCGGCCGCCTCCGCCTGCTCCATGCGCGCCCTTGCGGTTTCGACCCGGCCTTCGACCGCCCCCAGCCGCCGAACCGCAGCTTCCGCCTGCTCAACCGCTTCCCTTGCCCTGGCGAGCGAATCGCCGCGCCTGTAGCGGGCAAGGCTCTCCTGCAGCCGACCGAGCCGGTGCACCTTATCGTCATAGGCCTCGAGTTCCGCTTCGAGCGCCTGGCATTCCCCTTTCAGCGCCTGCAGGCGGTCGTTCGGTTCCTTCAACGATTTTCTTGGCAGCCCTGTCGGCGTGAAAAACGCGCTGGCGCGCTTCTCGGCGGCTGCCAGCAATCTCTTGCCGCGCTCTCCTCCGAGCACCTGCCCGACTTCGCCCTCTATCGCGTCCCGAAGCGCCGCCTGCGTATCCGCATTCATGTCGAGCGCCTGGAAAGCGCGCCCCTGCTCCACCCAGAGCAGGCCGGCGAGGCCGCGATGCTTCTCCTTCGCCGCACCGGCTCCCGGCGGCTGGAAACCGAGCACCTCGCGCAGCCTCTCTTCGGCGGCGTCCGCCTGCCATTTCTGGCCGCCGCCCTCAAGCATCACCGCCGAATTGCGCGCGAACGACTTGACCAGCCGATACCGGGTTTCGCCGAGGCCGAAGCCTACCTCAACCGTCGGGCGCACCCCCTTCGCGCCGAACGGCATCATGTCGTCAACGGCCTTGCCGCCCAGTTTATAGCGGTCGAAAAACGCGCTCTGGAGCGCCTTCAGCAATGTGGACTTGCCCTCCTCGTTATCGCCGACAATGACCGTGATACCGGCTTCGAGGCCCTCGACCGCAACACCCCCGGCAAGTTTGCGGAAGTCCCGGACGGAGAATCCGTCGATCTGCACAGCCCTATTCCCCTTCGCCCATATGCGTTTCATAGAGCCGGACCAGCGCCATTGCGGCGACAGCCCGGTCGGGGTCGGCTTCGTCCTGCGCCTGCGCCCGCAACCGTTCCACGGCCGCGCGGACGAAGCCGCCGCGGTCGATACGGTCCAGATCATCGTCGCTCGGCTCGCTCAGCAATCCGTCATCCCGGACGTATAAGTCGTGCAACAGGGCCCCCCAATCGCCGAGCCGCTCCCGGAGCTGCGCCCGCGCCGCCAGATCGACAGCCCCGGAAAGCGTCAGCCGCAGCAGGCAGCGCTTCGGCTCCGGCGCCAGCCCGGCGATCTTCCTGTCAAGCGCCTCCACATCTGCCGCGCTGCGGACCTCCGCCGCTTCGGAGCGCCAGTCGAAATACCCTGTGCGGACCTTTTCGACCTCGGGCGGCCCGCCCGGACTCCGGAGCGTTACAACCAGAACATTGCCGGGGTCGCTGGAGGCGAAGCTGTCGGTTTCCGGCGTGCCGGGATACCAGGTCCGGCGGTTCACCCGGAGCGCCCCGTGCCAGTCCCCGAGCGCCAGATAGTCGAGGCGTGCTGTTTCCGCCCGTCCGGCCGCAACCGGGTTCGGCGTTCCGGAGGCGTCGGGCAGAAACTCCGGCACCGATCCGTGCGCGAGGCCTATGCGAAAGGCGCCTTCCGGCGTTTCGGCCCCGTCGAACCACGCCGTCAAATCGGAGATTTCATGCCGGCGCCGCAACACTGCCGGCAGCACCACAGCCCGCCCTTCGGCGAGCGGCAGCGGCGTCTCCGGCTCCAGCGCCAGATGCACATTGGCGGGCGGCCCGCGATGGAGCAGGCGCGTCCAGACAGACGCAGCAAGCGCAGGGTCGTGATTGCCCGGAATGAACACCCAGTCTCCGGGAAATTCCTTCAAGGCCTCCAGCATCCGGATCAGCGTGCGGTCGGCGACGGTGTTGGCGTCGAACGCATCGCCGGCCACCAGCACGGCATCGACGCCCCGCCTGGCCGCCAGCCTGCTGATCGCGCCGACGGTCTCGATCCGCCGGTCGCGCAGGGCTGCGCCGGCATCGCCCGGGATATTGGCGAACTGCTTGCCCAACTGCCAGTCCGCCGTATGGACGAAACGGAAGGTCATGTTTCAGCTTTCCCTTGTCCGTTCGCCTTGAGCGCCTTGGCGCCGCCTGCTTCTGCCGGCGCAGCGGGCGGCGCCGCCCGGATGAGGCCGGCGGCGCGGACCTTCGGGAGATAGGTGCGACTGACCGGGACCCGATGGCCGCCGGTGAGGCAGAGAGTCTGGCGTCCGTTGCGCCGCTCGGCGCCTGTCACATGCCTGCGCGCCACCCAGTAGGACCGGTGGACGCGCATGCCGTCCACGCCTTCCAGCTCGGCAATGGCGTCCGCGAACCGCATGAGCACCAGACCGGAGCCTCCTGCGGTGACCGCCTCGACATAGTGGTCCGCCATCTTGAGGCAGATAAGGTCGCGGCCGATGGCCGGCGGCAGCCGTTTCAGGAAGGGCGGCGCGGCGCGGACGGCGGCAGGCGCATCGGGCTGCTGCCGGGCCGCTCGGCCGCGAAGGGCGAGGACGGCCCCGCTGATCGCCAGCGACAGCACGGCAACCGAAACATAGACGGTGGGCACCAGGCCGAAGTCCACATCGCCCGGCCGAAACAGCGTCTCGGCCGCCAGGACCACCGCGGCGCCCGGTATTGCCGCCAGCAGCGCCGCCGCCATCACCGTCAACGCCCGGCGCCCGCGCGGCGCCTCCTGCGTCAAATGCATGGCGAGCATCACCGCGCCGGCGCAGAGGCCCCAATTGCCGCTCATCGCCAGCGCCCAGTAGCCGAGCCGGCTGAGCGGCCCCATCGAGTCGTAGGTTCCGAAGGGTCCGGTGAAGGCGCATAGCGCGACGGCAGCAGCAAGCGCCGCTGCATGGCCGGCGACAAGCCGGAAGCGGCGCAATCCGCGAAGCGTGAACGGCATTTTCTGCAAACCGCGAAATATCCGCTGCCTTTCCCGCATCGAAGCATGACCCCGGAGGCGGTGCCGTCAACATCTTCGCGGCGGCTGACCTGCCGCCCGGCGACAAACTGCACGGAGACACCGACAATGAACGTGACATCTGCAAACCGGCTCGCGGCTTTCGGCGCCGCCGCCCTGGCGCTGTTGACGCCTGCACTTGCCCTCGCAGCCGATCTGGTCGTGCAGATCGAAGGGCTGCGCTCCACCGAAGGCGACATCCTCGTCGCCGTCCACCGCCGCGCGGGAGGCGTGGATTTCCCCGACTCCGCCGGCGTTGTGGCCAATGCGATGGGTCCGGCCGCCGGTGCGGACAATCTCGTCTTCAGGAACCTGCCGCCCGGCGATTACGCCATTTCCGCCTTCCATGATGCCGACGGCAACGGAGAGCTCAATGTCACCCTGCTCGGAATTCCCACCGAAGGCTACGGCTTTTCCAACAATGCACGCGGCCTGTTCGGGCCGCCCGGCTTCGATGACGCCGCCTTCACCATCGAGGCCGGAGACGACCGGCCGGCCGTGACCGTCACGCTCGGCTATCCGGGGTCCTGAGCCATGAAGCGGACACTCTCCCGCAGGGACGCCCTGCGCGCCGCCGGCAGCCTGCCCCTGGCTCTGGCCGCCCGGGCGGCAGGCGCCGGGGCCTCCGCGCCGGCGGGTGAAGACGCGGCGCTGGCATTCGCGACCGTGCAGGCCGCGCATTTCGCAGCGCCCCTGCAGACACTGCACGGACGCCTGCCGCCGGGGCTGACCGGCACATTGTGGCGCAACGGCCCGGCCGAACATGACCGCTTCGGCCATCGATACGGCCATTGGCTGGACGGCGACGGCATGGTGCAGGCGTTCCGCTTCGACGGCGGCCGCGTTGTGCACAAGGCGCGTATTCTGGACACGCCGAAGCGCCGCCGCGAAACCGAAGCCGGGCGGCGCCTGCTGCCGGCGTTCGGCACCCTGCCGCCCGACCCAGCGGCGCCCGAACGCCCCGACGACATGAATGCCGCGAATACCTCGATGCTTGTCCATGCCGACCGGCTCATGGCGCTCTGGGAGGGCGGGTCGGCGCTGAAGGTCGATCCGGAAACGCTCGCCGCAGAGCGTTTCGTCGAATGGCGCGCAGATTTGGCCGGCGCGCCGTTCTCCGCCCATCCGAAGGTCGAGCCGGACGGCACGCTCTGGAATATCGGCTATCTGCCGGTCCCGCGGCCGACATTGTTGTTCTACCGCATCGACCCGGCCGGGCGGCTTGCGAAGGTCGGCATAGTGCCGCTCTCGCCGCTGGGGCTGACGCATGACTTCGTCGTGACCGCGCGCTCCCTGGTCGTGCTGCTTACGCCTTTTGTGCTGGATACAGCGCAGTTCACATCGGGGCGCTTGGCCATACTCGACGCCCATGTCTGGCGGCCGGAGCTCGGTGTGCGGGCACTGGTCGTGGACAAGGACAGTCTGGAAGTTGTGCGCCGCTACGAATTGCCGCCGGGCTTCCATTTCCACCACGGCAATGGCTGGGAAGAGCCGGACGGCACCATCCGCCTCGACCTGTGCCAGGCGCTCGATCCGTCCTTTGTCATGCGCGACTTGCGCAATGTCATGCAGGGGGACACGCGATTTCATTCGTCTCATCCCGCCTACCGCCGGCTGGTGCTCCGACCGGGCGGCGGAGCGGCGTTCGAGCATTCCGGGGCCGTTGCTGTCGAATTCCCGCGCATTGACCCGCGCCGCACGGGCAGGCGCCACGACATGACATTCGCGCTGTCCGATGTCGGCGAACCCGTTGGCTGGCCGCTCAGGCGCGTCGTCCGGCTCGCGCCCGGAGAGGTCGATGGCTGGCGCTGGCCCGCGCATCAGATACCCGAGGAGCATGTTTTCGTGCCGCGGAACGCCGGCGAGGGCGACGGCTGGCTGCTCGGCCCGTTTCTCGATCTGCGCCGCCGCGCCGCCGGGCTGGCGGTCTTTGAAGCGCAGCGCCTGGCCGAGGGGCCGCTCTGGCAGGGCATCCTGCCCTATCCGCTGCCGCTCGGCCTGCACGGAACCTTCGCGCCTGCCTGACCCTGTGCTTTCAGGCCGTCGGCGGCAGCGGTCCGGGCCGCTTCAGCGCCCTGCTGCAGCGGAACGTGTGTTGTCCATGCCGGCTCCGGCGGCGGGCGCCGGCCCCCAGCCGCTGCCTCCGGCGGTGAATTGCAACTCGGCCAACCGGGCGTAGAGGCCGCCTGCCGCCAGCAATTCGTGATGCGTTCCGACCGCGACGGCCCGGCCCCGGTCCAGCACGACGATCCGGTCGGCATTCATCACCGTCGCAAGGCGGTGCGCGATGACGATGGTGGTGCGGCCCTGCGAAAGGCGGGCCAGGGCATCCTGGATCAGCCGCTCATTGTCCGAGTCGAGCGCGCTCGTCGCCTCGTCCAGCAGCAGCACGGCCGGGTTGCGCAGGATGGCGCGGGCTATGGCGAGGCGCTGGCGCTGGCCGGCGGAGAGTCGCACGCCCCGTTCGCCGAGATAGCTGTCATAGCCGCCGGGAAGCGCACGCAGGAATTCGTCAGCGGCGGCCGCCTTTGCAGCGGCGATGATCTCCGGCTCGCTTGCCCCGGGCCGCCCATAGGCGATGTTTTCGCGCGCCGTGGTCGAAAAAACCACCGGCTCCTGCGGCACCAGGCCAAACCGCGCGCGCACCGATGCCGGCGCGGCTCGGCAGATGTCCACGCCGTCCAGCGTCACCCGGCCGCCGACCGGATCGTAGAAACGCAGCAACAGGTTGAAGAGCGTCGATTTGCCGGCTCCGGAAGGCCCGACTATGGCCACCGTTTCGCCCGGCGCCACGCTCAGGTCGAATTCCCGGAGGATCGGTCTGTCGGGCGAGGAGGGGTAGGCGAAGCTTGCCGCCTCGAAAACCACGGCGCCGGCGGCCGGCCGGGGCAAGGCGGCCGGCTTGGCGGGCGCGGCGATTTCCGGGCGGGCGGCCAGCAGGTCCATCAACCGCTCCGTTGCGCCCGCCGCACGCTGCAGGTCGCCGATGACCTCGCTCAACGCGCCAAGCGCGCCCGCCGCCAGCACCGCATAGAAGACGAAGGCCGAAAGGTCGCCCGGCGAAATCGCCCCCGTCATCACATCCCTGCCGCCGAGCCAGAGGATCGTGCAGACCGACCCCAAAGCCAGCACGATCACGATGACGGCAAGGCTGGCGCGCACCCGTGTGCGATGGATTGCGGTGCGAAATGCGTCTTCGACCCGGACGGCGAACTCCTCGGTGTCGATGGCCTCATGGCCGAAAGCCTGGACGGTGCGCACCGCCGAGATCGATTCCTCGACATGAGCGCCGACATCCGCCACCCGGTCCTGCGCGGCGCGGGACAGCCGCCGCACCCGGCGGCCCAGCAGCAGAATCGGCAGCAACACCAGCGGTATGACCAGCACGACAAGCCCGGTAAGGCGCGGACTCGTGACCAACAGCATTGTCGCGGCGCCGACGAACAGCAGCAGATTGCGCAGCGCAACCGAGACCGTCGAGCCGACGACGGTCTGGATCAGCGTCGTGTCGGTTGTCAGCCGCGACAGGATTTCTCCGGTCTTGGTGACCTCGAAGAAGCTCGGGCTGAGCTTCAGGATGTGGGCGAATACGTCGCGGCGGAGGTCTGCGACGACACGCTCTCCGACCCAGGCGACCAGATAGGATCGGCAGAAGGTGGCCACAGCGAGCACGACGACCACGCCCAGCAGGGTCAGCAAGGCCGTATCCAGCACTGCCGGGTCGTTGCCGGCAAAGCCGTCATCCACCAGATGGCGCAGCCCCATGCCAATCGCAAGCACGGTGCCCGCAGCCGTCAGCAAGGCGATGGAAGCGCCCGCAGCCTGACGCCAATATGGCTTGAGATACCGCGCCAGCGCCCGCAGGGGGCGCAGGTTGCGCGAGGGATCTCGGGCGCCCATGGCCGGGTTGGGTCGTCTCATGGCCTCTCTTCGATCACCGCAGGCAAAGGGTAATAGCCGCCGCGCCGCATCGCGCAAAGTGCGGACAGTGTCTCAGTTTGCAACGAAGGCCCGTGCTGGCGGGTTTTTCGGAACGCGCCTCCGTGCTGCGGCGCATATGTCGCCTTCCTTTCGTCACCCCGGCCGGAGCGCAGCGGAGAGCCGGGGTCCATCCTCCGCCGTTTCGGCCCTGCGGAAGGATCGGAGGCTGGGCCCCGGCTCAGGGCCGGGGTGACAATAGGGGCGTCCGGGGCGACAACAGGGAGGCTGGGGCGGTGCCGGGGAGTCCGGAGCGGAAGGCCGGGCCTCTCAAGCCGCTGGCTGACTCTGCCAGAGGAATGCGAATGTGAAACTGAGACACTTCCAAAGTGCGATACGGCTTGAGCGCCGCAGCCGCCTCCGCTATAGGGGCTGGTCTTGCCTGTTGGGAGTGCCGCCGCAATGAAAGCCGACATCCACCCGGAATATCACGAGATCAATGTCGTGATGACCGACGGGACCGAATTCAAGACGCGCTCGACCTGGGGCAAGGAGGGGGACACCATGCGGCTGGAAATCGACCCGCTGTCCCATCCGGCCTGGATCGGCGGCAATCAGCGCCTTGTCGATACCGGCGGCCAGGTGGCGCGCTTCAACAAACGTTTCAAGAATTTCGGGATCTAGCAGCCGCGCCGGCCGATGGACGGCGAGACGCTCTCGTCTGCCGAGAACCGATTCGTTGCGGCGGCCGCTTGCGACGGTGCAACGCATGAGGTGCAGCGGCCGGCCGCGCAATTGCTGCCGATCGTCGTTGCGAGCCCCCATAGCGGAGTGGCCTATTCACGCGCTTTCGTAGACGCCTCGCCGCTCGACCTGGATCTGCTGCGCCGTTCGGAAGACTGTTATGTGGACCGCCTCGGGGCGGGCGCCGTCGCCGTCGGGGCGCCGTTGCTGCGGGCGCTGTTCCCCCGTGTCTTTCTGGACGTCAACCGAGAGCCGTGGGAACTCGACCCGGCGATGTTCGACGAACCGCTGCCCGGCTATGTCAAGACGAGGACCCCCCGCATTGCCGCCGGGCTTGGCACGATTCCGCGTCTGGTCGGCAACGGCCTGGAAATCTACCGCAGCAAGCTGACCTTCCGGGAAGCGCAGCACCGAGTCGAAAGCCTGCACACGCCCTATCACGCGGAACTCGCGGCGCTGATCGAGGGAACGCACCGGCGATTCGGGCGCGCGCTGCTGATCGACCTGCATTCAATGCCCTCGGCAAACCGGGGCGGTCGCTGGCCCAGGGGCGCAGGAGGAGCGGATATCGTGCTCGGCGACCGCTACGGCAAGGCCTGCGCGTCCTCCATTCCGGAGGCCGCTGAAAGCCATCTTCGCGGGCTGGGTTACACCGTGGTGCGCAACGACCCCTATTCCGGCGGCTACACCACGAGACGGCACGGCCGGCCCGCGGACGGCCGGCACGCGCTTCAGGTCGAGATCAACCGGGCCATCTATATGGACGAGGCGACGCTGGCTCCCGGGACAGACCTCCCGCGCGTGGCCCGCGACTTGACGGCGCTGTTCAAATGTCTGGCTGCTGCGCTGCCGGCGCGTCCCGGACCCGCATGAAGCCGCCCCGTATCGAGGCAGGCGACGCCCTGTTTCTGGACCTCGACGGCACATTGGTCGAGATCGCTCCCACCCCGGAGGCCGTTCGCGCCTCCGCCATGCTGCCGCCGCTTCTCGCCCGGCTGTCGCAACACCTGGATGCGGCGCTTGCAATTGTCAGCGGCCGAACGGTCGCCGAGATCGACCGCATCCTGGCCCCGCTCACACTCCCTGCCGCCGGGCTGCACGGGCTGGAGCGCCGCAGCGGCAGCGGCGGGCGCCAGGGGCCGCCCGCCCTGCCTCGGGGCTGCGAGCTTCGGGCGGCGTTCGAGCCGCTTGTCGCGGCGAATCCGGGCCTGCTGCTCGAAGACAAGGGTTCGGCGCTTGCCCTGCACTACCGCGCCCGGCCGGAAATGGGCAATGCCGTGGCTGCCGCCGTCGAAGCCGCTCTCGCAGGCAAGCGCGACGGAATCGTGGTCCAGGCCGGCAAGGCGGTCGTCGAGCTGCGCCCTGAAGGCGGCGACAAGGGCCTGGCGGTCGCCGCTTTCATGGCCGAACCGCCGTTTGCCGGCCGGCGTCCCGTGTTCGCCGGCGACGACATGACCGACGAAGCCGCTTTCTGCGCCGTGCGGTCGCGGGGCGGCGTCACGGTTCGGGTCGGCGGGGCCGGCGCGACCGCTGCCGAGTGGTGCGTCGCTGATGTCAGCGCGGTTCATGCCTGGCTGGCTGCAGCGGAGGAATGAGCGTGCAGTCGCTCGATGTCAGCATGATCGGCAACAGCAGCTATGCCGCGCTCATCAACCCGCGCGGCCGCGTCGTCTGGGCGTGTATGCCGCGTTTCGACGGCAACCCTGTTTTTTGCGATCTGCTGGAGCCGGAACAGGAAATCGGGTTCTACGACATTGAAATCGAAGGCTTCCTGCGCAGCGAGCAGACCTACCGCGCCAATTCCGCAATCGTTGAAACCTGCCTGTTTGCCGAGGGCGGCGCCGCTGTTGTCATTCAGGACTTCGCACCCCGCTTCAAGCAGTTCGGACGGCTCTTTCGCCCGCTGATGCTGGTGCGCCGAATCCGCCGCCTCGGGGGCGCGCCGCGCATTCGCATCCGCTTGCGCCCTTCCGGCAATTACGGCGCCGAGAAGCCGACTGTGACCCGCGGCAGCAACCATATCCGCTACATACTGCCCGACCATGTGCTGCGGCTTACGACCGATGCGCCGGTGTCTTTCGTGCTCGACGAAACGCCCTTCCTGCTCGACAGGCCGATCGACCTGATCCTGGCGCAGGACGAGGCGCTCACGCGGCCCGTGCGCGAGGTCGCCCGGGACTTTGAAGAGCAGACGGACGAATACTGGCGCGAGTGGGTGCGTTATCTCGCCGTGCCGTTTGAATGGCAGGACGCCGTCATACGCGCCGCGATCGTGCTCAAGCTCTGCTCGGTAGAGGACAGCGGCGCCATCGTGGCCGCGGTCACGACCTCGGTGCCGGAGGCGGCGGGGACGGAACGCAACTGGGATTACCGCTTCTGCTGGCTGCGCGACGCCTATTTCACCATCCGCGCGCTCAACCGCCTCGGCGCCACGCGCACCATGGAAGAGTTCCTGCGCTACATCCTCAACATCGTGGCCGCCAGCGCCGACGGCCGGCTGCAGCCCGTGTTCGGCGTCCAGATGGAAACGGTGCTGTCGGAATCTACCGTCGAGAGCCTGGGCGGCTATCGCGGCCACGGGCCCGTGCGCGTCGGCAACCTGGCGTATGTGCAAACCCAGCACGATGTTTACGGAGCCGTCGTGCTTGCCTGCGCCCAGGCGTTCTTCGACCAGCGCATCGACCTGCAGGGCGATGACCGGTTGTTTGCAACGCTGGAGCGGATCGGCGAAACGGCGGCAAGAATGTTCGATCAGCCCGACGCCGGCCTTTGGGAATTGCGCGGACGCCAGCGGCCGCACACCTTTTCGGCGCTGATGTGCTGGGCGGCCTGCGATCGGCTGGCGCGGATTGCCGCGCAGCTGGATCATCCGGACCGGGCCGCGGTGTGGCAGGCGCATGCCCGTCTTATCCGGCAACGAATCGAGCAGGACGGCTGGAACGAGAAGAAACAGGCCTATGGGAGCGCGTTCGGCGGCACGGAGGTGGATGCCGCGCTGCTGCTGATGCACGAGCTTTCCTTCTGCACCGCCGATGACCCCCGCTTTCTGGGCACCATCGCCGCCGTCGAACGGGAGCTGCGCCGCGGCGACCATGTGTTTCGCTATGTTGAGGCCGACGACTTCGGAACACCGCACAACGCCTTCAATATCTGCACTTTCTGGTATATTGATGCGCTCGCTGCGGTTGGTCGCCGGGATGAGGCTCGGCGGCTCTTCGAGAACATGCTCGCCTGCCGGAATCCGGCGGGACTGCTGTCAGAAGACCTGGATGTCCGAACGAACGAGTTGTGGGGCAATATTCCGCAGACATACAGCATGGTCGGACTGATCGTTTCCGCATTGCGGCTGTCCAGACCGTGGGAGGAGGCGTTCTGAAGAGCGCGCGCCCATGAGCCGGCTGGTCGTCATTTCCAACCGTGTGGCTCCGGTAGATGCAAGCAAGCCGGCTTCCGGGGGGCTGGCGGTCGCCGTGCTGGCCGCGCTCAGACGCGCCGGCGGTGTCTGGTTCGGGTGGAGCGGCGATGTCGCCGAGGTGCCGAGCGAGGCCGTGACCAAGGTCCAGTCCGGCAAACTGACCTTTGCCACGGTCGATTTATCGACCCGGGAACACGAGGAATACTATAACGGCTTCGCCAACAGCACGCTCTGGCCGCTGTTTCACTATCGGCTCGACCTGGCGAATTTCAGCCGGCGCAACTATGCCGGCTATCGGCGCGTCAACGCCTATTTCGCCCGCAAGCTGGTCGATCTCATCGAACCCGGCGATCTCATCTGGGTCCATGATTATCATCTGATTCCGATGGCGGAGGAGTTGCGCCGCGCCGGCGTCAGAAACCGTATCGGATTCTTTCTGCATACGCCGCTGCCGCCGCTGGGCCTGCTGCTTGCATTGCCGGAGCACGCGGAATTGATGCGGTCGTTCTTCGCCTATGACCTGATCGGCTTCCAGACCGAGGCGGACCGGCGCAGCCTGCTCGATTATGTCATCCATGAGGCCGGCGGGGAGATGCTGAGCGACTCCATCTTCCGGGTCATGGGCCGCACAGCTTGCGCCGAAATCCATCCGATCGGCGTGGATACGGACAATGTCGAACGCCTTGCGTCAGGAGCCGCTGCCGCCCGTTACCGGGCGCGGCTGCGCTCCAGCCTCGGCGGCCGCCGCCTTATCGTGGGTGTTGACCGCCTGGACTATTCCAAGGGCCTGCCGGAGCGGTTCATGGCGTTCGGCCATCTGCTGAATGCCTACCCGGCCAACCGGAACCGCGTCTCCATGATGCAGATCGCGCCGCCCACGCGAACCGATGTCCCGGAATATGCCGAAATCCGCAGGACGCTGGAGACGCTTGCCGGGCATATCAACGGCGAATTCGCGGATTTCGACTGGGTACCGATCCGCTACCTCAACAAGAGCTTCAACCGGCGCACCCTGTTCGGCCTGTTGCGCGCAGCGCAGGTCGGCCTCATCACCCCGCTGCGCGACGGCATGAATCTGGTCGCGATGGAATATATCGCGGCGCAGCCGCCGGAAGACCCGGGCGTGCTGGTGCTGTCGCGCTTCGCGGGCGCCGCCGGGTCGATACCGGATGCGATCCTCGTCAATCCCTATGACGCGGAAGGCGTGGCGGAGGCTATTCAACTGGCCCTGGACATGCCCCGCGAAGAGCGGGTCGCGCGCTGGCAAGCCAATATGGAGGCGCTGCGCCGCAATGATGTGGGCCGCTGGCGCGAGACATTCGTTTCCCGTCTCAAGCAGGCGCCCTTCTCGTGACGGCGGCGCTGCTTTGCGACCTTGGCGGCACAAACATGCGTTTCGCCTTGAGCCGCAATGGCGGCCCGCCGGGTTCGGTCATCGTCATGCCGGCCGACGATTATCCGTCATTCGAGGATGCGGCGCGGAGCTATCTCGGCAATACCGCAATCGATGCCGGCATTGACCGCGCGGCCGTCGCTGTTGCAGGCCCGGTCGAACAAGGCCGTGCGCGGATGACGAATCGCGACTGGACCATCGACACGGCGTCCATCGCCGGCGCCCTTTCCCTCGATAATGTGTATCTTTGCAATGACTTCGAGGCGCAAGCGCTGGCGCTGCCTTACCTTGGCGGGCGCGATCTTGCACCGGTCGGTAACGCCTCCGCTCCCGACCCGCGCGCGCCCCGTGTCGTGCTGGGGCCCGGCACCGGCTTCGGGGCCGCCGCCTTGCTGCCGGAACCGGCGGGCGGCTGGCGGGCGGTCGGCGGCGAAGCCGGCCACATGACGCTTGCAGCGGCGGACGAAACGGAAGCCCTGCTGCTGGCGGAGATTCGCCGGGAATACGACCATGTCTCGGTCGAGCGAATCGTGTCTGGCGCAGGACTGGCATTGCTTTACCGCGCCGTTTCCGGAAATCGGCGCCTGACGCCGGCTCCCGCCGAAGTCACTGCGCGCGCAGCGGCCGGAGAGCCCGCCGCAATTGCAGCCATCGAGCATTTCACCCGTTTTCTGGCGACAGTGGCGGCCGATCTGGCGCTTGTCTTCGCCGCCAAGGGAGGGGTGTATCTCTCCGGCGGAATTCTGCCCCGCCTCGACCGGCACTTCAATCATGCGGTCTATCTTGCCCGTTTCACGAACAAGGGCCGGTTCCGGGCGTTCCTGGAAGCCGTCCCCAGCGCCGTCGTGATGCGCCGCGCTCCCGCCCTTCTCGGCCTTGCCGCGGCCGCTTTCCAGCGGCCGCGGTCAGAAGCGTAACTGTTGGCCTCCGGTCAGATCGGGTCCCAGTTGAACACATCGCCCGACCGCTCATTGGCGGTGAATGCCCCTTTCAGGGCGGGCATGGCATGGTCGTGAATGGCGGCAGGCGTCCAGCCGTCGCTGCGATGCACGGAGCGCACCGGGCGATTCTGGCTGAACAGAATCTGCTCGTTCATGCGGCTGCCGAAGATCTGGCCCGTAACGCCGCGCGCCAGGTTGGAAAGCAGATAGACCACCATCGGCGCAATCTGCGCCGGGGTCATCTGTTTGATCTTTGCAAGGCGCGCCTCCTGCTCCGGCGTGTTGGACGGAATGGTGCCGATCATGCGCGTCCACGCGAAGGGGGACATGCAGTTGGAGCGCACATTGAAACGCTGCATGTCCAGCGCAATCGACTTCGACAGCCCCACAATGCCCAGCTTCGCCGCCGCATAATTCGCCTGGCCGAAATTGCCGATCAGCCCCGAAGTCGAGGTGAAATGCACCATCGCGCCAGACTCCTGGGCGCGGAAATGGTCGGCCGCATTGCGCGCCACATTGAACGAACCCTTGAGATGCACCGAGATCACCGCATCCCAGTCCGCCTCCGTCATCTTGTGGAAGATCACATCGCGCAGAATGCCCGCCACATTCACCACGCCGTCGATGCGCCCGAAGGTCTCCACCGCCTGGCGGATCATCGCCCCCGCCGCCTCGTAATCGGCAACGCTCTCGCCGTTGACGACCGCCTCGCCGCCCGCCGCCTCGATAATCTGCACCGTCTCCTGCGCCGGCGTCGCATCGGCGCCCGCGCCCCCGACATCGCCGCCCAGATCGTTCACCACCACCTGCGCGCCTTCCCGCGCAGCCAGAACCGCAACCTCCCGGCCAATGCCGCGGCCCGCGCCCGTCACAAGCACAACCTTGCCTTCCAACACTCCGTTGGACATATGTCCCCGTCCTTCCGTTGTTTCGTCGTTGAGACCGGACAGTCATAGCCCGGCCGGCGCGCGGCTAAAACCGGCGCAGCAATCTCTCGATATAATCGCGCTCGGGAACCGGGCGAGTCTCGTCTCCGACCCGCCGGCGCAATTCGTCGCGAATATGCCGGGCGCGCTGAAAGTCGCCTTCGCTTGGAAGCTCGACATCGCTGCTGTTGGGCATGGAGCCGCCATTGCGCCGGCCCAGGGGATCGAACATGGACCGCCCGCCCGGCTCGTCTCCCTGAAGACCCTGCTCCCGTGCATAACTCTCGATCAATGCCTGGCCCGCCTCCTGCAGGTTTTGCAAGGCGCGGCCCTGGGCGCCCACCGCATCGCCGTGGCGGCCTTCGCCCAGCGAGCCGGAAGCATCGCGCATCGACCCTTCGGCCTGGCCCAATTCATTTGGCAGTTGCCCCATGGCGCTGCCCAAACGGCGCATATAGTCGCCAAGGCGTCTGCGCAACTGCTCCTGCGCTTCCTGCAGGCCGGGATACCCGCCGCCCGCCTGCGGCGCTCCGCCCTGCTGCTGGCCTTGCTGCCCCTGCTGCTGGCCCTGCTGCCCTTCCTGCGGACCTGTCGGCGGCGGGCGGCCTTCCCTGAAGGTGCGGTCGAGCAGGCGCCGCTGGTCGCGGCTCAACTCCCGCAATTCCCGCAGCATCCGGTTCATTTCGGCCTGACGTTCGGATTGTCCTTCGCTCATCTGCGCCTGACGCAGGTTCTCCAGCATGTTCTGGAGTTCCGCGAGCAGTTGCCGCGCTTCGTCGCGCGCGCCGGCTTCCCACAAGCGGCGGACCCGCTCGACCATCTGCTGCAGCCTGTCGCGGTCAACGGTCCGGTCGGCCCCCTGCTCCGCCGGAGCGGTCTCGGCGGCCCCGCCGGCCTCTTGCGCCTTCTCCACGAGTTCCTGCAACAGGCGGTCGAGCGACCGCTGAAGAGCGTCGATAAGCCTGTCGATCTCCTCCATCGAGGCGTCCCGCTCGAATGCGCGCATGACCGCCTCCTGGGAGGCGCGCAGTTCCCGGTCGGCGAGCGCAAGCCCGCCATCCTCCAGCCGGAGCGCCGTCTTCCAGAGCAGGCTGCGCACACTCGACAGCGCCGGTTCGGCCTCTTCGGCGCGGCGCAGCCTCGCCGCCGCCACGGCAAGCGCCAGCGTCACCGTCGGGTCGCGGTCGTAGAGATCCTCACCCGCCGCAATTTCGTCCAACCGTGCGGCGTCGAGGCCCCTGTCGTTCCAGCGCAACGCCTTGCGGGCTTCAACGATGGCCCTTGCCACCGGATGCTCGAACGGCCGCTCCGGCAGCACCACCCGCACCGGCGGCCCTGTCCCCTCCTGCCCGGCGCCGTCCACGGCGGCGATCTGCAAGGTCACCTCGCTGCCAGCCCAGATATGTGCGGTGAGATCGAAATAGGCGCTGCCTTCGGGCGCCTCCGGCCGGCCCAGGACGGGCAGCGGCAGGACCAGCGGTTCCGCAGCCGATCCATCAACCGGCTCCATTTCTGCCCGCATTTGCGCAATGCCGTAATCATCATTGCCGCTATAGCCGAGCCGCAGCGCGTGCCGCAGCGTCGAACGGGGCAGCGCGTTGAAACGGGCCGAGGGCGGGCTGTCGGGCAGCACCGTTACCGGCCAGCCGACGAGTTCCTGCTCTCCGGAGACAATAGCGACGCGCCCGCCCGCCCGGATTGCCGCGCTGCCCTCCGCAACCGCGCCCGACATCTCGAGAGGCACCCGCTCCGACCCCGCCACCAGAACCGACCCGTCTCGGGCGCCGGCGATGCGGGCATGGACGACGCTGCCCTCCGGCACCTCGAAGCCGGCTTCGTCCGTTCCGGCGAAGACGGTCGGCCAGCCGGTATAGGCTGGCGGCTCGATCCAGATATCGACCGTAACCGGCGCCGAGCGCTCCTCCGGGAAAGACGGGGTCAATGCCCGTGCCACCCGGTTGTCGGCCTCGCAGCCGACGAAAGCGAATGCGGCGGCCAACGCCACCAAGGTCAGGATACGCAGCGCCCAGGGGTCGCGGGCCGGCATGACGCCGGCCGGCCAGCCGGCCCGCAAGCGGCCAAGCTGCCCGGCGATCCGCTCGACATGCACAGTCCATATCGCCTGCGCCGCCGGCCCCGGCATTGCCGGCCGGTCCTCGAGGCTTGCCAGGGGGCGGTGACGGAGGCCGCTGGCCCGCTCGACCTGCCGGTCCGCATCAACCCGCCGCGGGAGGCGCAAGCTCTTTCGGGCGCGCCACACCGCCCAGCCCAGCCAGAGCGCCAGAAGGCCCAGCACCGCCGAATGCGTCCAGCCGTCCAGCAGCGGCAGCGCATCGCTGAGGGCCAGCAGCAGGAATATCCCGATGACCGCCTGCCCCGGCCAGAACGCCGACCAGAGCGCCTGGCCGATCAACGCGATACGCGCACGCCGGCGCACCCGTGCAATGCGCCGGCGGGACGTCATCCTGCGCCGCCCCGGCCTGCGAGCCACGCCGGCATCCGTTCCAGCGCCAGACTCTCCTCGAAGCTCGGCCGGGCCCGCACCACATCGAACCGTCCGCCCCGCACCAGCACTTCCGGCGCCAGCGGCCGTCCGTTATAGGTGGAGGACATGACGGCCCCGTAAGCGCCGGCCTCGCAAAAGGCGACGAGATCGCCGGCCGCGAGCGGCGGCAGCAGGCGCTGCTCCGCGAATTTGTCCGTGCTCTCGCAAATCGGCCCGACCACATCCGCCGGGCGGTATTCGGCGCCAGCCTGCGCCGCCCTGAGCGGCAGAATGTCGTGCCAGGCTCCATACATCATCGGGCGAACCAGATCGTTCATGCCGGCATCGACAATAACAAACCGGCGCGCCGGCGTCTCTTTCACCGCAACGACCCGCGCCAGCAGCACGCCCGCCGCCCCGACCAGGCGGCGGCCGGGCTCGACGACGATCTCGCAATCGAGGCCGGCGGTTTCTTCCGCAACGACCTCCGCATATCCGGCGAGGGACAAGAGCGGCTCGTCGCGATAGCGTATGCCGAAGCCGCCTCCGAGATCGAGGCGGCGGACGCGGATGCCGTCAGCCTGCAGGATGCGCGCCATTTCGGCGACGCGGCGAAACGCCCGGCGATACGGCTCCAGACTGCCCAACTGCGAGCCGATATGCACCGCAATGCCGTCCATCGACAGGCCCGGAAGCGCCTCGCCCTCGCGAAACAGGGCCGGCGCCTCGGTCCAGTCCACGCCGAATTTATCCGTCTTCCGGCCGGTGCTGATCTGGTCCAGCGTGCCGGCATCGACATCGGGATTGATCCGCACGGCGACCGAGGCGGTCCGACCGAGACGGACGGCGACATGCGACAGGCTGCGAAGCTCCGATGCGCTTTCAACATTGATCTGCAGAATATCGCCGGCAAGCGCCGCCTCCATCTCCGCATCGGTCTTGCCAACGCCGGAGAACACGATCCTGTCGGGCGCAATGCCGGCGGCAAGCGCACGCCGCAGCTCGCCTTCCGACACGACATCCGCGCCGGCGCCCAGGCCGGCCAGCAGACGCAGCACTGCGAGATTGCCGTTGGCCTTCATCGCATAGCAGATGCGCGCCGGCGCCAGCGCCGTCTCGAACTCTCGGTAAGCGGCCTCGATGGCGTCTGCGGAATAGACATAAGCGGGGGTGCCCGTTGCCCCGGCAATGTCCTCAAGCCGAACCGACCCCGCCGCGAGACTGCCATTCACATAGTGGAAGGGTCTCATCGGGAAGGATAGGTCCGCGGGAAGGAAGGCTCGGACCCGGGCGGATACTCGAGATCGTCCTTGCGCCCGCAGCCGGCAAGGCCGGCGGCAAGTGCGGCAAACAGCAGAACCCAGCGCACAGTCTTCACAGAAAACGCTCCCGCGCGGCAGCCGCGGCGCGGCGCACATTGGCCGGCGCCGTGCCGCCATAGCTGGTCCGCGCCGCAATCGACCGCTCAACCGACAGCACAGTATAGACGCTTTCATCGATGCCCGGCTCGACCGCCTGCATGGCCTCGAGCGGCAGGCCGGCGAGCGGCAGCCCCCGCCTGTCGGCCTCGGCGACGATCTCGCCGGCCACGCGGTGCGCCTCGCGAAACGGTGTGCCGAGCCTGCGCACAAGCCAGTCCGCAAGGTCGGTGGCTGTCGGATGGCCTGTTTCCGCGGCAGCCCGCAGCCGCTCCGGGTCGGGCTGCATGTCGCGCACCATTCCGGCGGCGGCGGCAATCGCCAGCATGAGCGAGTCGGCGGCCTCGAAGGTCGGCTCCTTGTCTTCCTGCATGTCCTTGCCGTAGGTCAGCGGCAACCCCTTGAGCATGGTCGCCAGCGAAACGAACGCGCCGAGCAGCCGGCCCGGCTTGGCGCGCACGAGCTCGGCAGCGTCCGGATTGCGCTTTTGCGGCATGATGGAACTGCCGGTGGTGAAGGCGTCCGAAAGGCGCACGAAACCGAACTGCGCGCTGGTCCAGAGCACAACCTCCTCCGCGAATCTGGACAGATGCAGTGCGGTGATGGCGCCGGCGGACAGGAACTCCAGCGCGAAATCCCGGTCCGACACAGCGTCCATCGAGTTGGCGGCGGGCCGGTCGAAGCCGAGCGCGGCGGCGGTCATCTCCCGGTCTATCGGGAACGGCGTGCCCGCCAGCGCCGCCGCGCCGAGCGGCGACTCGTTCAGGCGCCGCCGGGCGTCGGCGAAACGCCCCCGGTCCCGGCCAAGCATCTCGACATAAGCGAGCATGTGGTGGCCGAAGGAGACGGGCTGGCCGTTCTGAAGATGCGTGAAGCCCGGCATGGGCAGGTCTGCGAAGGCTTCCGCCTTCTCGATGAAGGCGGCCTGGACATCGGCAAGCGCCCGGTCCACCGCGTCGATCTCGTCGCGCACCCACAGTCGGAAGTCGGTCGCCACCTGGTCGTTGCGGGAGCGCGCGGTATGCAGGCGGCCGGCGGCGGGTCCGGCCAACTCGGCCAGCCGGGCTTCGATGTTCATGTGGATGTCTTCGAGCTCAGGCTTGAAGACGAAGCGGCCCGCAGCTATTTCCTCTTTGATCCGGTCGAGGCCGCCGCGGATGGCGGCTGCGTCCGGCGCGCTGACGATATTGGCGGCTTCAAGCATGTCCAGATGGGCGCGCGAGCCGCGAATATCCTGCGCGTGGAGGCGCCGGTCGAAGCCGATCGAGACATTGATTGCGGCCATGATGTCCGACGGCCCGCCGGCGAAACGCCCGCCCCACATGGCGTTGGCGCCGGAATCCGAACTGCTGGAGGATGCCATGTTGCGCTCGCTTCTCCTGGTCTTCTGTATCGCCGCCGCGCCTGCCGCGGCAGGCGAAGGCTGGTTGCAGAACTATCAACCGACCGAGCCTCCGACGCCGGCACCGGAGGCCGCCTTCACCGGCCCCGACGGCGGCGAGATAACGCTCGCCCGTTTTCGCGGCAAGCTGGTCGTGCTCAATTTCTGGGCCACATGGTGCTCGCCCTGCCGCCGCGAGATGCCGGCCCTCGACCGGTTGCAGGCTGCGCTTGGCGGCGAACGGCTCGAGGTCGTTGCGCTCTCCATAGACCGCGGCGGGGCGGAACGGGTGGACCCGTTCTTTGAAAAACACAATCTTCAACGGCTCGGGCGCTACCTCGATCCGGGGAACGCCGTCGGCGAGGCGATGGATATTCGCCGCCTGCCCACCACCGCCCTCATCGACGGCGAGGGCCGCGAGATCGGCCGGCTGGAAGGCCCGGCGGAGTGGGACGCGCCCGAAATCCTGGCATTCCTGGAAACTCAATTGCCGCCGGCAGGCGCATCGCCCTTGTCCGCACCGAAATAGACCGTCCGGTGCGGGAACGGGATCTCGATACCGATCTCGTCGAAGCGCTTCTTCATCCGCCGGCGAAATTCCCGCGCGACCGCCCACTGGTGCATCGGCGGCGTCTTGAAGCGGCAGCGGACGACCACGGCCGAATCGGCCAGTTCCTGCACGCCGAACACCTCGAACGGCGGAATGACCCGGTGCCGCCAACTTTCGTCCTGCTCCATGCCTGCGGCGATCTCCCGCAGCACCTCGCTCACATGGTCGGTGTCCTCGCTGTAGCCGACTCCGGCGTCGATGACCGCGTAGGAGAAGTCGCGGGTAAGATTCTCGACGGTGCCCACCTCGCCGAACGGCACGACATGGACGGTGCCGGAAAGGTCGCGCAGCCGGATGGTGCGGATCGAGAGCGCCTCCACTGTGCCGGAATGTCCGGCCACGCTCACATATTCGCCGACCGCGACCTGGTTCTCCATGACGATGAAGAGGCCGGTGATGACATCCTTCACCAGCGTTTGCGCGCCGAATCCGATGGCGAGGCCGGCAATACCGACGCCGGCCAGCAGGGGCGCAATGTCAATTCCGAGTTCGGAGGCAACCGTCAGGCCGCCCGCGGTCAGCAGCACGACGGCGCTCGCACGGCGCATAAGGGGCAGCAGCGTCCGCGCCCGCCCGCTCCTTCCCAACGGATTGCCGTCTTCGTCCCGGGCGTCCAGATAACTCTCGATCATCAGGCAAAGCGCTTCCCACAGGACGAGGAACAGCCCGAGGGCAAGCGCGATCCGGACCAGCCCGCCCAGGACACGTTCGCCGACCGGGGCCGCCAGCAGCTCCAGCGCCGGCGCGCCCCACGCCTCCAGCACAGCAAGTGCCGCGCAGAGCCACACCGCCGCCCGCAGGCTTTTTTGCAGTATCGGAACATAGCGGTCCGCGCGCGCCTTCGCTCCGGGAAACCGGCTGTCGATCCGCAGCTCCCAGCGGGTTGCCGCATCGACCAGCCGAAGCACGCCGAGATCGGCCAGCCGCGCAGCGGCCGCCGCGGCGACAGTCCAGGCAGATGCCGCGGCCAGATAACCGAAGCCGTTTTCCACGGAAACCGCCCAGACGAGAAAAAGAACCGCCAGATAGGCGACCGCAACGACATGCCACACATCGGCGAGTCTGCCTCGGAACCTGCCCGCGCCGGCGCCCCGCAAACGGTCGCGGACCGGCGCGCGGTTGCGCAGCACCATCGCCACGGCGACGCCCAGCACCGACACGCCAACCAGATCGATCAGCAGGGCGTAAGGCGCATCCGGCAGGCCGAGAATGCGCATGACCTCGCAGAGCAGCCATCCATAGACGACCACCGATGCCAGGCGCCGCATCCAGCGAAGCAAACCGGCGGCGGCGCCATCGGAAAGCGGGAGCAGCCGCGCGCCGCCCGCCTCCGGCGCAAGCGCCGTCCGCGCGGCCAGCACCGCAAGCCGCGCCGCGCCGACCGCACACACGACCGCCACCACCACTTGCTCGCCGGCTTCCGGCAGCGCGGCTGCAAAGAGAGCCGCGAAGCTGCCGGCCGCGAATGCTGCAATCGGTATCGCCCCCCGCATCATGCCAAGCGCCGCCGACAGCAGCCGCTCGCCGGCGGTTTCGGCCTCGGGCCGGGGCGGCACCCTGCGCAGGCCGGCCGACAGGCGCCGCGCGGCGATCTCGACGGCGACTCCGGCAAGCAGCACCAGCAACAGCCGGCCAAGCGCGGCCCAGCCGGCCGCCAGACTGTCCAGTCCGCGCGCAACCCAGGTCCGGAACGCGCCCGGGTCGAAGACAAATGCCAGAGACCCCGCGATGTCGCCGCCGAAGGCCGCGACGCCGTCGGTCAGGAAGGCAAGCGGCCCCCGCGCCGGCTCCCCTTGCTCCGGCGGCGCCTCGCCCCTCCGGACCGCCGCAAGCGCCTCTATCCGCCGGATGATCTCGGCCCGTTTGTTCTCGTCCTTCAGATCGGCCGCCAGCGCTTCCAGCTCCGCTGCGCCGACGGCCGGCCCGGCCGGCGGCTCCTGGGCGAAAGATCCGGCCAACGGCCAGCACATCAGGGCGGCGGCGAAGACCAAGAATTCGAACGCGCGCATCATGCACCTCATGTTACACGAGGCCCGGTCCGACAGCGGCCGGCGTTTTGCGCGGTATCGCCGCTTTGGCTATGGTGGCGGCGTTTTCAGGGACGGTTTCGACAGATGCACAGGTCATGTTCCGGCGGCTGCTGATCGCCAATCGCGGCGAGATCGCCTGCCGCATTGCTGCAACAGCCAGGCGCATGGGCCTTCATGTCGTCGCCGTGCATTCCGAGGCGGATGCCGGCGCCCGCCATGTCCGGTTTGCGGATGAAAGCGTGTGCATCGGGCCGGCGCGGGCGCAGGAAAGCTATCTGAATATCGACGCCGTGATCGACGCCGCCATGCGCACCGGCGCAGAGGCGGTGCATCCGGGTTACGGCTTCCTTTCCGAAAATGCCGAGTTCGCGGAGCGTGTGGCCGGAGCCGGCCTGGCATTCGTCGGCCCGCCGGCCCGCGCGATCCGCGCCATGGGGTCGAAGAGCGCCGCGAAAGGCATTGCCGCCGAAGCGAATGTGCCGCTCGTGCCGGGTTATCACGGGGCCGACAGCTCGCCCGAGCGCCTTGCACAGGCGGCGGAGGAGATCGGTTATCCGGTGCTCGTCAAGGCGTCGGCCGGCGGCGGCGGGCGCGGTATGCGCATCGTCGAGCGG
The DNA here is from genome assembly GCA_965200785.1 of Alphaproteobacteria bacterium. Classification (GTDB taxonomy): domain Bacteria; phylum Pseudomonadota; class Alphaproteobacteria; order Bin95; family Bin95; genus Bin95. The sequence goes on from CBDAVA010000003.1 coordinate 2,264,952, forward strand.
GCGGAGGACCTGCCGGGGGCGCTTGCGGCCGCCGGACGCGAAGCGGCGGCGGCCTTCGGCGACGGCGCGCTGCTGCTGGAGCGCTATATCGCCCTGCCCCGCCATGTCGAGGTGCAGGTGCTGGCCGATGCGCATGGCGCCGTGCTGCACTTGCTCGACCGCGACTGCTCCATCCAGCGCCGGCATCAAAAGGTGATTGAGGAAGCGCCGGCGCCCGGTCTGTCCGATGCGCTGCGCGCCGCGATGGGCGAAGCGGCGGTCAGGCTGTCGCGCGCCATCGGCTATGTCGGCGCCGGCACGGTGGAGTTCCTGGTCGAAAGCGGCAGCGCCTTCCACTTCATCGAGATGAACACCCGGCTTCAGGTCGAGCACCCCGTAACCGAGATGGTGACCGGGCTGGACCTGGTCGAATGGCAGCTTCGCATTGCGGCCGGCGAACGGCTCGATCTCGAACAGGGCGATGTCACGGCCTCCGGCCACGCGATAGAGGCGCGCCTCTATGCCGAAGACCCGGCGCGGGGCTTTCTGCCGCAGACAGGGCAGCTCGCCCATCTCTCTTTCCCCGGAGACCGGCCGGGCCTGCGCATCGACAGCGGCGTCGAGGAAGGAGACCGGATCGCGCCGTTCTACGACCCGATGATCGCCAAGCTGGTCGCCTGGGGCCGGGACCGCGAACAGGCGCGGCTTGCGCTTGCCGATGCGCTTGGCGAGACACGCATCGCCGGCGTCAACACCAATGTGTTCTTCCTGGAAACGCTGGCCCGCCATCCCGCCTTCGCGGCGGGCGCGCTGGATACGCATTTCATCGAGACGCATGGCGTCGCTGCGGTCAAACCTTCCGCCGGCGAACCGGAGGCGATGCGCGCCATGGCGGCCGTCGCCGTGCTGGAAGACCGCGCCGCCCGGCTCGCAGCAGCGCTGGAACATGCGCCGGACCGGTTCTCGCCCTGGGGCCGCAGCGACGCCTGGCGCCTCAACGGTTCCGGCCGCGACCGGCTCGAACTCGACGACAACGGAGACAAGGCGGCATATGAAGTCGCCCATACTGCAGGCGGCTATCGGCTGGAGACTGGCGGGCGGACATTATCGGTCTCATCCGTCGCGCGCAGCGCCGATGGCGGTCTGACGGCGGAAATCGACGGCCGCCGCCGCAGCGGCGCTGTTATCGCGGACGGCGACCGGCTCACGGTCTTTCTTGACGGCTGCCGGCGCGACATCCTCCTCGAAGACTCCGGCGCCGCGTCGTCGGGTGTGGAGGCGGGCGGCGGGCGGTTGACCTCGCCCATGCCCGGCACCGTCGTGCGGGTGCTGGCGGAGGCCGGCCAGACTGTCCGCAAGGACACGCCGCTGCTGGTGCTGGAAGCGATGAAGATGGAGCATACGATCGCCGCCCCGGCCGACGGCGTCGTCGAAGCCCTGCCCTATGCGGTTGGCGACCGGGTCGAGGAAGGCGTCGAACTCGTCGGCTTCAAGGCCGCGTCGTGACAGACCCCCGAGACAGGCTGATCGTCGGGCTCGACACGCCGGACTGCGACAGCGCCCGGTATATTGTGGAGCGGATCGGCGACGCCGCCCGGTTTTACAAGATCGGGCTTGGCCTGATCTATATCGGCGGCCTGGACCTCGCCCGCGACCTCATCGCAGAGGGCTACAAGGTGTTCCTCGACGCCAAGGCCTATGACATAGACCGCACGGTCGAGAACGCCGTGCGCGGCGCGGCGACGCTCGGCGCGGACCTTGTGACGGTGCATGGCGACCGGAAAATCATGGCGGCGGCGGCGCTGGGCCGAAGTGGCACCGCCGCGCGCCTGCTCGCCATCACCGTGCTGACCAGCATGGATTCGGAGAGCCTGCGGGACATGGGCTGGGGCGGCACGGTGGAGGAACTGGTGCTGGCCCGCGCGCGCCGGGCGCAGCTGGCCGGCATGGACGGCGTCGTTGCGTCCGGGCAGGAAGCAGCGGCGCTGCGCGAGGCCCTCGGCCCGGACATGCTCATCGTCATTCCCGGCACCCGCCTGCCCGGATCGCCGGCCGACGACCAGCGTCGCGTCACCACACCCCGCGCCGCCATTGCCGCAGGCGCCGACCATCTTGTCGCCGCGCGTGAAATACTCCGCGCCCCCGACCCGCGGGCGGCGGCGCTGCGGTTTCAGGAAGAGATTGCAGGCGCCGCTCCCTAGCGGAAAGCGTCCTGCCGGCGAGGCCGGCTATTCCGCCGCTTCCTGCAAGTGCGGCGGTAATTCGAACGGGCGGTCGCCGGAGAGCGAGGGCACTCTGGCGCGGGCCTCCGCGACCCGGGCGGTGTCGATTTCGGCGGTCACGATACCCGGCGCCGCGCCGCCGTCCGCCAGCACTTCGCCCCAGGGCGCGACGATCAGCGAGTGGCCGTATGTCCGGCGGCCTTCGGCATGGTCGCCCACCTGCGCCGGGGCCACGATGAAACAGCCCGTCTCGATCGCGCGGGCGCGGAGCAGCACATGCCAGTGCGCGCGCCCTGTCGGCACGGTAAAGGCCGACGGCACGGTAATCACCTCCGCCCCCGCCTGCGCAAGCGCCCGGTAAAGCGCCGGGAAGCGCATGTCGTAACAGATGGTCAGGCCCAGCACCGCGAGCGGCGTCCGGACCGTCACGGCATGTTCGCCGGGCCGGTAGGTCCGGCTTTCCCGATAGCGCTCGCCTTCGCCGATATTCACATCGAACATGTGAATCTTGTCATAGGTCGCGGCGACCTCGCCGGCCGGATTCAGCAGGTAGGACCGGTTGGCGAGCCGCTCCTCCCCGATTCGCGTCACCATCGAGCCTGCCAGAAGCCAGGCGCCGGTCTCGCGCGCCCACTCGCGAAAGGCGGCGAGGCCCTGGTGGTTCTCTTCCGGCTCCGCCTTCTCCAGCGCCAGCCGCCGGCGCGGCTCCAGATAGGAACAGACTTCGGGCGCAGCGATCAGGTCCGCGCCCATGCCGCGCGCCCGGCGCACCATATCGCCGAGCGTCTCCAGGGTCGGGGCCGTGTCGCGCTCTGCCGTGTTCTGCAGGCAGGCGACCGTGAACACGCCCATTACGCGGTTTCCTGCAACATGGAATCGAGCCGGCCCACACGATCCAGCGCCGCCAACTCGTCCGACCCGCCAACATGCGCGCCGCCGATGAAGATCTGCGGCACGGTGCGGCGGCCGCCGGCCCGGCGCATCATCTCCCCGCGCAAGGCCGGGTCCCGGTCCACGTCATATTCGGTAAAACCGGCGCCCTTGCCATTCAGCAGCCGCTTCGCCCGGTAGCAGAAAGGGCACCAGGAACTGGAGTAGATCTCGACCTTCGCCATAGCGCAGCTGATATAGCTGCGCCGGCTGCCGGCGTCGAGTCTCCGCCGGTCTTGACCCGTTGCCGTCCGGCGCGGATAAACCGCCCGCCCCGATGGAGAGCGGTGAACCATGAAACGCATATTTTCCGGCATCCAGCCAACCGGAAACCTGCATCTCGGAAACTATCTGGGCGCCATCCGCAATTGGGTGGGGATGCAGCAGGACTTCGACTTCAACTGCATTTTCTGCATCGTCGATCTCCACGCCATCACCGTGCCGCAGGACCCGGCCAGCCTGGCCGCCAATACCCGGGAGGTGACCGCAGCCTATATTGCATCCGGGATCGACCCTGAGCGCTGCATCATCTTCAACCAGAGCATGGTGTCGGGCCATGCAGAGCTCGCCTGGGTGCTGAATTGCCATGCGCCGATGGGCTGGCTCAACCGCATGACGCAGTTCAAGGAAAAAGCCGGCAAACGGCGCGACGCCGCCGCAGTCGGATTGTTCGCCTATCCGGTGCTCATGGCCGCGGACATCCTGCTCTACCGCGCCAGCGACGTGCCGGTGGGCGAAGACCAGAAGCAGCATCTCGAGCTTTCCCGCGACATCGCCGGCGCCTTCAACCGGCATTACGACTGCGAAGCGTTCGTGGTTCCGGAGCCGCGCATTTTCGGCACGGCGACGCGCGTGATGAGCCTGCGCGACGGCACCAGCAAGATGAGCAAGTCCGATCCCTCGGCCTATTCCCGCATCAATCTTTCGGACGACGCCGACAGCATCGCGCAGAAGATCCGCCGGGCGAAGACCGACCCGGCACCGCTGCCGAGCGAGCCGGCCGGGCTGGAAGAACGGCCCGAGGCCGCCAATCTGGTCGGCATTTATGCCGCGCTTGCAGGAAGGGACGAAGCGTCGATCTGCAGCGAGTTCGGCGGGCGCGGCTTCGCGGAGTTCAAGGCCGCTCTCCTGGATCTGTCCGTCGAGGTGCTGGCCCCGGTGACCTCCGAGATGCGCCGCCTGACAGCCGACCCCGGCTATATCGACGGCGTGCTGGCCGACGGCGCTTCCCGGGCCGATGCCATTGCGACGGCAACGATGCGCGATATCCGGGAGATCGTGGGCTTCCTCACGCCGCGAAGCCGCGGATGAAGAAGGCGGAAGTCGAGACCTTTTTCGACCGCCTGGCGGCCGCCCTGCCGGAGCCGCAGGGCGAGCTGCACTATGTCAACGCCTACACGCTGCTGGTCGCCGTGGTGCTCTCGGCGCAGGCGACCGATATCGGCGTCAACAAGGCGACCCGCACGCTGTTCGCGGCAGCCGATACGCCGGAAGCGATGCTCGCGCTCGGCGAAGACGGCGTGCGCGGCCATATCCGCACCATCGGGCTGTTCAACGCCAAGGCGCGCAATGTCATCGGGCTGTCGCAGATTCTGGTCGAGCAGCATGAAGGCATGGTGCCCGACAATCGGGAGGCGCTGGAACGCCTGCCCGGCGTCGGCCGCAAGACAGCCAATGTGGTGCTCAACACCGCCTTCGGTCAGCCGACCATCGCCGTCGATACGCATATCTTCCGCGTCAGCAACCGCACGGGCCTCGCGCCCGGCAAGACGCCCCTGGAGGTGGAGAAAAAGCTGGAACGCCGCGTGCCGGCGGCCCGCAAGCTGCACGCCCACCACTGGCTGATCCTGCATGGGCGCTATGTCTGCAAGGCCAGGAAGCCCGACTGCCCCGCCTGCACGGTCGCCGATCTCTGCCGTTTCAAGGGCAAGACGACAGCGGCCTGAGCAGCGGCCGGCCTATTGCAGTTCCACTGCGTAGGACTCGACCGGCGGCAATGCCTCCACCAGGCCGCGCTCGATGATGAATTCCGCAAACCGCGCATAACGGCGATGGTCCAGCGCGCCCGGACGCAGCGCAAAGCGCGGCAAGGTGTCCCGCCAGGCGCGCCGGTTCAGCTCGTCGTCGAGATTCTTGCGGTCTCCGGCGATGAACAGCGCCCAGGCTTCGTCCGGATGGTTGATCATGTATTGGACGCCGCGTTCCACCGCATCCACGAAGGCGCGGTAGGCGGGGCGGTCGAGCGTGTCCCTATGGGCGACGACGATCAACTCGTCATAGGGCGGCACGCCCTCTTCTTCCAGATAGAAGGCGCGGCCCGGATGGCCGACAATGTCCATCTGGTTCAACTCGAAATTGCGGAACGCGCCGATCACCGCGTCAACCTTGCCGGCGATCAGCGAGGGCGACAGCGACCAGTTGACGTTCACCTTTTCGATGTCGTCCATGGTGAGGCCGTGCGGCTGGAGCACGCCCTCGAGCAGTGCGTCCTCGAGGCCCGCCACGGAGAAGCCGACCCGCTTGCCCTTGAGGTCCGCCAGCGTCCGGATGGGGCTGTCCTTCAGCACCACAATGGTGTTGAGAGGCGTCGCGACAAGTGTGGCGATACGCGCCAGCGGCAGGCCTGCCGCCGCCTGCATGTGCAATTGCGGCTGATAGGAGACCGCCAGGTCCGCCTTTTTGGCGGCGACGAATTTGGGCGGATCGTTGGGGTCCGCGGGCGGCAGGAATTCCACCGTCAACCCGGCATCGGCGAAATAGCCGCGCTCCTGGGCGACATAGAGCGGGCCGTGGTCCGGGTTGATGAACCAGTCGAGCAAGACGGTGAGCTTCTCCTGCGCTGCCGCCGGAAGGGCCGCGAGAAGAAGGAGGGCGGCGAGCGCCGGAAGGCGGAGCATCATGGTTCGTTCTGGTCCTGTGTGTTTTCCTGGTGCAGGGTATCGACCTGCCACGGCACCGCGAGGCGGAGCAGGCGGTCAACGGTGAAATAGAGCGCGAGCGCCATTGCGGCGAGGACGAACAGCGCCGCGAACATGAGGTCCACCTGCATCCGCGCATTCGCGTGCAGCATCAGATATCCAAGGCCGGCGGAGGCGCCGACCCATTCGCCGACGATGGCGCCGATGGGCGCCACTGCCGTGGCGACACGCAGGCCGGAAGCGCAGGCCGGCAAGGCTGCGGGGATGCGCAGGTGGACAAGCTGGCGCCAGCGCGAGGCGCCCATGCTTCGGGCCAGATCGAGCCAGCCCGGATCCGTGCGCGCCAGCCCGTCATAGAAGGCCGCCGTCACCGGGAAGAAGATGATGAGCACCGCCATCGCCACCTTGGAAGCCATGCCGTAGCCGAGCCAGAGCACCAGAAGCGGCGCGATCGCAAAGACCGGCACCGCCTGGCTCGCCACCAGCACCGGCAGCAGCCACCGGCGCGCCGGGCGGACATGGGCGACGACCAGCGCAGACACCGCGCCAAGCACCGCGCCAATGCCGAGGCCCAGCAGGATTTCGGCCAGCGTGGTGCCGGCATGAGGCAGGAGTAGGCCGGCATGTCCGACCAAAGCCGCCAGGACCGCCGGCGGACCCGGCAGGATGAAGGGCTGCACGCCCGTGATCCACACAACCGCCTGCCAGAGAGCCAGAAGCCCAGCCGCCACAACCGCCAATCGCAGCACCGCTCTCATGCCGCGAGCCGGGCGAGCAACGCGCCTTGCGCCGCCAGAACCGCCGCATCGCGCACATCCCGCGGCGGGGGAAGGGCGGGAACCGGTATCGCCTCCAGGGCGGCCGGGCGGCCGGTCATCACATACACACGGCCGCCGAGGCGCAGCGCTTCCAGCGGATCATGCGTGACCAGCAGCACGGTGCGCCCCGCCAGCAACCGCGCCGCGAGGTCCTGCGCAGCATGGCGGGAAATGGCGTCGAGGCTGCTGAACGGCTCGTCCATCAGCACCACCGGGCGGTCTTCCATCAGGGTCCGGACCAACGCGACGCGCTGACGCTCCCCTCCGGACAGCGCAGCCGGCCGCGACTGCGCCCTGTCGGCGAGGCCGACCTCGCACAGAAGGCGGTGCGCGCGGTCGAAATCCGGCCGCTCGCCGCGAAGCCGCGCGCCCAGAACCGCGTTTTCCAGTGTGCTGGCCCAGGGGAGCAGCAGGTCATCCTGGCTCATATAGGCAACAGGGCCTGTTCTGACACAGTCCGCAGCGGCGCCGCCCAATCCGGCGATCATCCGCAGCAAGCTCGACTTGCCGACACCGCTCGGCCCCAGCAGACAGGTCCAGAGACCGGCTTCAAGGCGGACATTCAGCCCGTCGAACAGGGGCGCCCCGCCGAAGGACAGCGACGCGCCGCGAATATCGACAGCAAACTCTGTTTCCGGCCCGACTTCGTCCACACGCTCCCTCCGCCGGTGCTAACCGGATCAGGTTCCTGGGGTCGTCCCTGTTCAGGACCTCTCAGCCGCGCGCCGGCGGCTCCCCCGAGTGGTAGCGGGCAGCATGGACGGCGCCGGGAATTTTGGCAAGACATTCAGCGAAAGCCCCGATGTCCGCGCGCTCGGCCGCTGATATGCCTGTTCTCCGGCGGCCTCCGCCGCTCCGCAGACAGCGCCGGAATGGTGTAGGCTCCCGGCAACAGGCCGCGTCCGGGAGGGAGCATCGGGATGGCATGGCGCATCGGGGTGGATATTGGCGGGACCTTTACCGACGTCGCCGTCCTCGACGAAGCGAGCGGGCGCGCCGGAATCGCCAAGGTTTCGACGACGCCCCGAGATTTCGGCGCCGCCGTCATCGCCGGCATCCGGGAGGCGATGCAGGATTACGGCATTCCGGCGGGGGCGGTCTCTTTCGTTTCCCACGCTACCACGGTCGTCACCAATGCGCTTCTCGAAGCGAAGGGCGCCAATGTGGCCCTGGTCACGACCCGCGGGTTTCGCGATGTGCTCGAACTCCGCCGCTCGGCTCGCGCCGACCTCTATGACCTGTTTCAGAATTCGCCGGCAGTGCTGGTCCCGCGCCGCCAGAGATTCGAAGTCGCCGAGCGGATCGACGCCCAGGGCGAGGTCGTCCTTCCCCTCGACGAAGGCGGTCTGGATGCCGTTGTCGAAGCCGTGCGGAATCTCGGGGTGGACGCGGTTGCGGTATGCCTCATGTTTTCCTTCCTCAATGACGCGCATGAGCGCCGGGTCGGCGAGCGGCTTCGCGGCGCGCTTCCCGACCTGCCGGTGTTCCTCTCCAGCGAGGTGCTGCCGGAAATCCGGGAGTTCGAGCGCACCAGCACGACAGCCGTCTGCGCCTATGTGGGGCCGGTGCTCGCCTCTTATCTTGAACGCCTCGAAGCCGCCCTCGACGCGCTTGATCTCCCGTCGCTCTATGTCATGGGCTCCAATGGCGGCGTCTTTGATGTGCCCGAGGCGCTCAAGATGCCGGCGGGGGTGGTTGAATCAGGACCGGCTGCGGGCGTCATCGCCGCCCAGCGGATGGGGCAGCAGCTTGGGCGCGCGAACCTGATCTCTTTCGACATGGGCGGAACGACCGCCAAGGCGAGCCTGATCGAGGACGGCCGCATCGAGACGACCTCCGAATATGAGGTGGGCGGCGAGGGGAATGTGGGCCGCTGGCTCCACGGAACCGGGCACCCCATCCGGGTTCCGGTCATCGATCTCGCGGAGGTCAGCGCGGGGGGCGGCAGCATCGCCTGGCTCGACCCCGGGGGCGCCTTGCGGGTCGGCCCGCAGAGCGCCGGGGCGGAGCCGGGGCCCGCCTGTTACGGCAGGGGCGGCGTCCTGCCCACCGTCACGGATGCGAATGTCGTCCTCGGCTATCTGAGCCGCACGCATTTGCTGGGAGGCCGGCTTCCCATCGACGCCGCGGCCGCCGAAGCGGCGATACGCAAGCATATTGCAGCGCCGCTGGGCCAGGATGTGTTCGAAGCAGCCGCCGGCATTGTCAGCGTCGTGAACAACAGCATGGCGGAGGCGCTTCGCATCGTGTCGGTCGAGCGCGGCCATGATGCGCGTGAGTTCAGCCTGGCCGCATTCGGGGGAGCAGGCCCGGTCCACGCGGCGGCGCTCGCCGAAGAGCTCGGCATAGACGAGGTGATCGTTCCTCCTATCCCCGGCGGCTTCTCCGCCCTGGGGCTGGTCGCCACCGATCTGCGCCGCGACTATTCCCATACATTCTACACCGCCATCGCCGAGGCGGACCTCGAAGCCCTCAACCGGAGGTTTGCCGAGCTGGAGGACGCCGCCGGGGCCATGCTGCGCAATGCAGGCCTTCCGGAAGAAGACTGCCTCCTAGAGCGCTCCGCCGACTGCCGCTACACCAAGCAGGCATATGAGCTTGCAGCCCCCCTCGAAGGCGGCCCCGTTTCCCGCGCCTCCCTCGATGCGCTGGCGAATGAGTTTCACGCCCGGCATCTTCGCACCTATGGCCACAAGAACCCGGACGAGCCTGTCCAACTGGTGAACATCCGCGTTACCGCGGCCGGCCGATTGCCGAGCGTTGCATTTCATGCCGAGGCCCCGACGCCGCTCGATCCGGTTCGCGGCCGGGCTTCGTCCGGAGAGGCCGGGCGCGAAGTCATGTTCGCAGAGCTGACATACTGCCCGATCATCGCTCGCGGCGATCTGCCCGCCGGCCCCGCAGCCCGCGCCGGCCCGCTGATCGTCGAAGAAATGGACTGCACCATCGTGGTGCCGCCCGGCTGGCGCGCCGCCCGGGACGCACACGGCTTCATCCTGATGACGAGGAGCGCGTGACATGACGTTGTCTCCACACCCGAACGGCGGCGCCGGCGACGACCGGACAGCCGTCAACGCCGATTTGCAGAGGCCGGCCATGAAGACGAACGCGGCGACCTTCGAGGTCGTCAAGAACAGCCTCTACGCTGTCGCCGAAGAAATGAAGGTCGTGCTCGCCAAGACCGCCTATTCTCCTATCCTCAAGGTAGCGGGCGACTATTCCTGCGGGGTATTCGACGCCGGCGGCAACATGGTTGCGCAGGGCCCCGACCTGCCGATCCATCTGGGCTCGATGCCCGACGCGGTGCGCGCCGTGGTCCGCGCCTGGAACGATATCGAACCCGGCGATGTGTTCGTTCACAACGACCCGTATTTCGGAGGCTCTCATCTCCCGGACGTGAATGTCGTCTCGCCTGCATTCGTTGACGGCGAACTGCTCGGATTCTGCTGCGTGCGCGCCCATTGGCCGGATGTCGGCAGCGCCACACCGGGAAGCTACGGCGCGGTGACCGACATTTATGGCGAGGGGCTGCGCCTTCCGCCGGTGCGTATCCACCGGGCCGGCGCCGTCAACCGCGATGTGGAAGATCTCATTTTCGCCAATGTGCGCACGCCCGCCGAGCGGCGCGGGGACCTGCGCGCCCAGATTGCGGCCAACCGCCGGGCGTGCGAGCGCCTTTCCGCACTTGCCCGCAAGCATGGAACCGCGAATCTCAAACGCATCATGCAAGAGGTCATGGACTATTCCGAGGCCATGATGCGGGGGCTGCTTCGCGCGATTCCGGACGGCGAAGGCGCTTTCGAGGATTTCTGCGACGGGGACGGCATCATCGCCCGGGGCGCGGACCGGGACGAACCGTTCTATATCCGGCTTCGCGTCATCAAGCGGGGCGACGAGGTGACGGTGGATTTTGCCGGTTCCGATCCGCAGGTCGCAGGCCCCATGAACGCCCCGCTCTCGGTCACGGCGTCCGGCGTGTTCGCCGCGCTCAAGATGGCGGTCGACTCCGCGGGCGTTGTGCCGCCGAACTCCGGCGCCTGGCGGCCCATCCATGTGGCGGCCCCGGAGGGATCGGTGGTCAACGCGCAATATCCGGCTCCCGTGGTCTATGCCAATCACGAGATGTCGCATCGGGTCTGTGACATGGTGTTCGGCGCGCTTGCAGCGATCATTCCCGGCCGCGTCATGGCGTGTTCCCAGGGCACATCGGCGGTTCTTGCGCTCGGCGGTGTCGATTACCGGACCGGGGACCGCTATGTCAGCTATGAAACGGTCAAGGGCGGTTTCGGCGCGCGCCCGGACCGGGACGGCATCAGCGCGGTCGCGAGCGGGATTTCTAACACCATGAACACGCCGATCGAAGTCCTGGAGATGAGCTTCCCGGTTCGGGTGGAGTCCTACGAATTGCTGCCGGACTCCGGCGGCGCAGGCCGGTATCGCGGCGGCCTCGGTGCGCGGCGGACCTGGCGGATTCTCGGGCAGGCGTCGCGCGCGACAGTGTGCTGCGAGCGCACGCAATCCCCGCCCTTCGGCATCAGGGGCGGCCGGGCGGGCACGCCTGCCCGGATCTCGGTCGTCGAACCGGACGGCGCCGAGCGGGTGCTGAACAGCAAGGGTTCCTTCGATGCCTCGGCCGGCTCGCTCGTTGTCTTCGATGTGCCGGGTTCAGGCGGATACGGCCCTCCGGAAGAGCGCGATCCGGCGCGGCTGCGCGAAGACCTCGCCGACGGCTATGTCACGAGCGAGGGCACGCGCCGCGATTACGGCGCCGCGCCTCCCGAATGACCGCCTCCGCAGCGGGCGGCGGAGAACCGCGCTTTCTCAGAGAACCGCTTCGTCGAGCGACTGAATGAACTGAATGCCGCGGATATTCTTTCTGCGCAGACGCTTGTCGTTGCTCGATCATTCGTGTGCGCAACGCCGTAACGCGCTCGGCCAAATCGTCCTTGTGCTCGACCAGATATACGAAGAGAGTCGTATCCCAGAATATCCGGCTCAATCCCAGCCTTCCCGAAGCCGGTTTACATAGGCGTCGGCATCCTCATCCGCCCAGATTTCCTTGCCGAGTCCCAGCAAGGACAAGATGGGGTCTCTGTCCGGCTGCGCCTTCTCGCGGGCATAGTCACGGTTGTACCAGTCGATCAACTCGCAATAGGCCGGCGGAACCTCCTTGCGGTCGGGAACATACTTGCCGGCGAGACGGTCCGGATACACCATGTTCGACCTCTTCCGTTGGCTCGACATGACAAACAACCAGCCATCAACAGATTTTACAATGTTAAAGTCTTATTTTCTCCTCGGCCTATGAGCCGGTCGCAGCGCGGCTGCCTTCAGCTTTTTCGATCCGGCGTCGGACGGCATCCTCGATGCTGCCGAGAATGCCCTTGGGCAGGAAGACGATGAACAGCACCAGAGCCACGCCGTATATCGCATTGTCGAGCCCGACAGCATCCGTGCCGATATAGATGCGCAGCAGCTCGGCCAGCAGCAAGGTGATGATCGCGCCGAAAGTCGGGCCGAACTGGGTGAAGACCCCGCCAGCGACAACCGCAAACACGATCTGGAGCGAAATGCCGATGCCGCTCACCGTGTCCGGCGCGACGAACATCTGATACTGCACATACATCGCGCCGCCGAAAGCCGTCATTACCGCCGAGACCACGGTGATCTTCAGCTTTTCCCAGGTCACGTTGATACCGGCGGCGGCGGCGCTGTCCTCGTCTTCGCTGATTGCGTCGAGCGCATTGCGGACCATTGAGCGGTCCACCGCCCGCCAGATCAGCAGGCCGATAAGCCAGATCACGACGGCGATCAGAAACCAGGTTTCCTTTTCCTCGAACTGCAGGGCGATATAGCCGGGCGTGTCGTCATTGCCTTTCGGGGTCGGCGTGAACCCCAGCGAGCCGCCGGTATGGTCCCGGGTGGCGATCACCGTCTGGCGGACCACCTCCGTCAACGCCAGCGTCACCAGCGCGAAATAATGGCCTGTGATACGGAACTTGAAACACGGATAGCCGACGACCACCGCCAGCAGGGCCGCCAGCACGAGCGCGATCGGAATGCCGAGCCAGGGCGTCATGCCGGCATAGTTCCAGAGCAGCGCCGTTGCGTAGGCGCCAACCCCCATGAATGCGCCGTGGCCCAGCGACACCAGGCCGAAACGGCCCATGAGCGACCAGCCGGTATAGGTGAACGCCCATATCAGGATCACGATCATGATATGCAGCGGATAGGACGGAATACCGATCAGCGCGGCAATGGCCAGCAGAACGGCGAAGACGACCGGCAGCAGGATGCTGTTCATGACCGCCGACCCATGATGCCTTCAGGCCGCACGAACATCATCACGATGAAGAAGACGAAGGCGAACACATAGCCCCATTCCAGATCGAAGTGATAGCCGCCCAGCGCGATCAGCTCCGAGAAGATGAAGGCCGCCACAAAGCCGCCCAGCATGTTCCCGAGGCCGCCCAGCACGCAGATCATGAAGGTAATCGGCCCGAAGCTCAGGCCCACGAACGGATGCACGTCGTATTGCAGCACCAGCAGGCAGGCGGCGAGGCCGGCGAGGCCGCCGCCGATCGCGCTGGCAATCAGGTAGAGCCGGCCCTGCGCGGCGCCCATGAGCGTCATGATTTCGCGGTCCTGGCTGATCGCGCGGATCGCCGTGCCCATGAAGGTGCGGGTGAGAAACAGGTAGAGACAGACCACGCAGCCCGCCGCGACGACAAAGGCTGCCAGCCGGGACCATGAAATGTAGATGTCTTCGGTGAGCGGAAACGACCCGAGCGAGACGCCCAGATTCCGGAAGTCGATGCCGAAGAGGAGCGTCGCCACGCTCTGAAAGAAGAACAGCAGGCCGCCGGTCGCCAGAAGCTGGTTGATCGGCTGCGAGTCCAGAAGGTGACGGATGACCAGTTGATGCACGCCGTAACCGATGGCGGCGGTCAGCAGGATGCCGGCCGGCATGGCGATGAGCAATGGCACGCCATAGACGCTGTGCAGATAGTAGATGCCGTACATTCCCAGCATCACGATCTCGGCATAGCAAATCCAGACGACGTCGATCACGCCGAAAACCAGGTTCAGCCCGACCGACAGCAGCGCCAGAATGCCGCCCAGGAGCAAGCCGTTGATCATGGCCTCGTAAAGAAACACATCGGAAATCGCGAAGATGAAATTGCCTTCTCGCACGATCGCCGGCACATAGGCCAGACTCACGAACAGCGCAGCGGCGATGACGATCAACCAGACACGGGTGTCGATCCTGCCCATTTCCGTTCCTTGCTCTCGAAACGCCCGGCGTCAAAGGCCCATATAGAGGCGCCGTATTTCGTCGTTGGAAGCGAGTTCCGCGGCCGGGCCGCTCATGCGAATTGAGCCCGCCTCGAGAACATAGGCCCGATCCACGACGCGCAGCACCTGTTGCACGTTCTGCTCCACGATCAGCACCGTCAGACCCTGCTCGCGGATGATCCGCACCAGCTCGAAAATGCGCTGCACGATGACCGGCGCGAGCCCGGCAGACGGTTCGTCCAGCAGCAGCAATTTGGGTTCGCACATCAGCGCGCGGCCGATGGCGCACATCTGCTGTTCGCCGCCCGAAAGCGTGCCCGCAAGCTGGTTGCGCCGCTCTTTCATGCGCGGGAAAAGGTCATACACGAACTGGAGACGCCGGGAGAAGATCGCCCGGGCCGACGGCACGAAAGCGCCCATGCGCAGATTGTCCTCCACCGTCATGCGCGGGAACAGCCGTCGATTCTCCGGAACATGGGCGATTCCGAGCTGCACGATGCGGTGCGGCGGCGTGCTAACCAGGTCCTGCCCTTCCATGTTCATGCTGCCGGCGCGCGCGGGGATGAGCCCGGAAATAACGCGCATCAGCGTCGTCTTGCCGGCTCCGTTCGGGCCGATTACCGCGACCGCCTCGCCGGCATTCACCTCCAGCGAGCAGTCGAACAGAGCCTGAAACGTGCCGTAGCCGGCATCGACATTGGAAAGTGTGAGCATTGGGTTTCGAAGTTCCGCCGTATCCGCTCTAGCCGCCCACGGCCGCGCCGGTATCGCCGGCGTCCGTGCCGAGATAGACCTCGATGACGCGCGGGTCGTTGGCCACCTCGGCAGGCGTGCCCTCGGAGATCTTTTCGCCGTGGTCCAGCACCATGACCCGGTCCACCACGCGCATCAGCACGCCCATGATGTGCTCCACCCAGATCACGGTAATGCCCATCTCGGCGCGAATCCTGCCCAGCATGTCCGCCGCCTGGCCCATTTCGGCATCGTCCAGGCCCCCCAGGCTCTCATCCGCCAGCAGCAGCCGGGGCCGGGTGGCCAGCGCCTTGGCGAGTTCCAGTTTCTTGAGGCCGGCGGCGCCAAGGCTGCCGGTCTCGGCCTTGGGGTCGGTCGGCAGCCCGACCATTTCCAGCGCCTCCTCCGCCGCCGCCCACGCCGCGGACCTGCTGACGCTATCCTGGCCGTAATAGCCTGCAAGCGCTGCATTTTCCAGAATGGACAGGCGCCGGAAGGGCCGCGGAATCTGGAAGGTCCGTCCGATGCCGAGATGAACGATCCGGTGCGGCATGAGCCCGGCCAGCTCCCGGCCCTCGAACCGTATCGACCCGTCGGTGGGCGGGAAGGCTCCGGCAAGCATGTTGAAGATCGTGCTCTTGCCGGAGCCGTTGGGCCCTATCAGCCCGAGGATTTCGCCCTGTTCGACCTGAAAGGAGACGTCGTTAACGGCCGTGAAGCCGCCGAAACGCTTGACGAGATGTTCGACGGCCAGCACGGCTCCGTTACCCTCCCCTGGACAAGGTCGATGCGCGGATCGTCACTTGGCGTAGGGTGAGGAGTCCGGCAGGGGCATCACCGGATCGATGGTCTGGAGCTCCTTCGGCCATGCGACCTTCGTCTCCTGGTCCACATACTGGACGACAACCGGGAAAGCCTCGGTGTTCTGGCCGTCCATGGCTCCGCCGGGCTCCGGGAACTTGACGCCGAACCCGAGCAAGGTGCCGCCGACCGGAATGTCGGTTTCAAGCGCCGCCGCCCTCAGAGCGTCGGCGGAGATGCCGCCATGGTCCCGGATGGCCCGGGGCAGGACATCGGTGAAGAAGACATGCGCGTTGGATGCCGCCATCCCGACATGGGCGGAGATCTTCTTCAGGTCCATATCCGGCGTGCCGGCGCCCTTGGCGTATTCCTTGCCGACCAGATCAGTGACGGCGCCCAGCCCCTCGGCGAGAGACGCGGGGTCGAGCAGCCAGATGGAGACCGGATCGACATTGAAGATATGGTTGGCCGCATCGCCGAAGGCTTCATAGAGCTTGGCGGGCACGCCGTAGCCGGCGCCGTGGCCAATCAGCGCGCGGAAACGCAGGCCCTGCTCCTGGGCCTGCCGCAGGAACAGTGTGATGTCCGGGTTGTATCCGGTATGCAGGATCACGTCCGGCCGGGCGCGCTTCAGCTTGGTCACCAGAGACGAAAGGTCGGGCGCCGTCGCGGCATAGCCCTCTTTCAGCACGATATTGAAGCCCTGCGCCGTTGCGCCGGCCTCATTGCCCGCCGCGACGCCGGAGCCGTAGGGACCGTCCTCATGGATGATCGCGACCTTCAGGTCCGAGGGCTCGATACCGAGCTTGTCCTTGGAATAGGCGCCCAGGAAGTCGGTCGAGGATGTGCCGAACATGCCGCCATGCACCTGCGGGCGGAATACATATTTCAGGTTGCGGTCCCGAAGCACCGCCGGCGATATGCAGGTGGTGATCCACATGAACTTCTTGAGCTGGTCCACGCGGGCCGCAACCGGCACGCATTGCGCCGAGCTGTAGAAGCCGAGCAGCATGTCGACATTTTCCTGCTCGATGAGCCGGACCGCCTCATTGATCGCCACATCGGGCTTGGACTGCGCATCGGCATAGATCGGCTCGATCATGTAGCCTTCAACACCGCCCTGGGCATTGATGTAGTCGATCATGATCCTGGCCCCCTGGGCCTGAAGATCCGATCCGCCGCCGGCAAGCGGCCCGGTATAGTCGTAGATCACGCCGATCTTGATCGTCTTGTCCGCCGCCTGAGCCGCCGCTGCAGCCATCAACGCAACCGCGCCAAGCGCCGTTCCGCGCACGAGTGACTTGAACTTCATGGTGCCCCTCCTGATTTGCCCGTATGGGCCGTCCTATATCAGACCCGAGCCGAAGAGTCTGCATTCAACGACATACCCCGATCGGCTGCCATCCGTCATCCCGGCCAGAGCGCCGTGCGTGGACGCCTCCGTTGATGCAAGCAGTGTTTTGGTGTGGCGGGGTCCATGCGCCCAGATGCAGTCGGGTTTGCGGCCGGCAGCGTTCGTTCTACGCTGTATCCGTGACCAGTTCCCAATTGCCGGAGAAGGCCGATGAATGAAGAGGATGTCTGTTTCGCGCCGGCGACCCGGCTTGCGGCGTCCGTGGCGGCGCGCGAGCTTTCGCCGGTCGAGATCGTGGACGCCGTGCTCGGCCGCGTCGAACGGCTTGAGCCGAAGCTCAACGCCTTTGCAACGCTCACGGCCGACAGGGCGCGCGATGCGGCGAAGCAGGCCGAAGCGGAGGTCATGTCCGGCGCTGCGCTTGGCCCGCTGCACGGCGTGCCGGTGACGATCAAGGACCTGACCAACACGGCGGGCATCCCGACCGAGCGGGGTTCCCGCACAGCGCAGGGCGTCATCCCCACCGAAAACGCGCCCTGCGTGGACCGCTTGTCGGCCGCAGGCGCGATCTCGCTCGGCAAGACAACGACCTCGGAATTCGGCTGGAAGGGGGTGAGCCAAAGCCCCCTGACGGGAATCACGCACAACCCCTGGGCGCATGGCATGAATGCCGGGGCGTCGTCCGCGGGGGCAGGCGCCGCGGCGGCGGCAGGCTACGGCCCGCTGCACCAGGGGTCCGACGGCGCCGGCTCGATTCGAATGCCCAGCCATTTCTGCGGCATTTTCGGCATCAAGCCGAGCTACGGCCGCGTGCCGCATCTGCCGATCGGCAGTGTGGACCAGGTGAGCCATGTCGGCCCGATGACCCGCACGGTTGCCGACGCAGCGCTGATGCTGCGCGTCATGGCCGGCCCGCACCCGCGCGACCATTACAGCCTCGAGGCGCCGCCGGCGGATTATTCCGCGCTGCTTGGCGAGGGCGAATGGCTCCGGGGCGCCCGCGTCGCCTACAGCCCCGACCTCGGCCATGCGCGTGTCGATGCGGAGGTCGCGGCGCTGGTTGCGGACGCGGTTGCGGCAGCCGCCGGCTTCGGGGCCGAGATCGAGGAGGTCTCGCCCGCCTGGGGGCCGGACGGCCCCGAACTCAGCTGGTTCTTCTGGGCGGTCCACGAAACCAACTATGCCGGGTTGCTGGAAGAATTCTCGGACGAGATGGATCCCGGCCTCGTCGCCTGCATTCGCGACGGGCAGGGCTACAAGGCCGAAGACTATCTTGCCATGCGGACGCGCAAGCTCGCCTATGTGGAGGCGATCCACCGCTTCTTTGAAAACTATGACTTTCTGTTGACGCCGAGCGTCTCTGTCGCGGCGTTCCCCGCAGACCGGCTTTCGCCCGCCCATTGGCCGCAGCATGCGTGGAACTGGCTGCAATGGGCGCAATTCAGCTATCCGTTCAACATGTCGCACAACCCGGCGGCATCCGTGCCTTGCGGTTTCACGGCGGCCGGCCTGCCGGTCGGCCTTCAGATCGTCGGCCGGAGGCTGGACGACCTGGGCGTGCTTCAGGCCGCGGCCGCCTTCGAGGCCGCACGCCCCTGGGCAGACCGGCGCCCGCAACTCTGAAGCCGCTTTACGGCTCGGCCGGGCCGCGCGGCATGAAGCGGTTGTCGCGCGGGAAGCCGTGCGGCGGCAGACGCCCGACGCTGCCGCGCCCGCCTTCCCAGGCGCGGAGATCGGTCTCGCGCCGCGTGCGCGCACCAATACGCCAGACGAGGCCCTCCTCCGCGCGGAAGACCGTGGCATCTGAAAGCCGGCTGCGTTCATAGCGCTGCAGCCGCACGCCCCGCCCCCGCGCCAGCTCGGGCGCATCGGCGAGCGGGAAGACCAGCAGGCGGCGGTTCTCTCCGATGACGGCAACGCGGTCGTCGCCCGGAAGGATCTCGGCGACTGTCTTGAGAACGCCGGTCATCACCTGCCGTCCGGCCCGCGTCTGCGCCGCCGCGGCTTCCTCGCGCACGACGAAGCCGCGTCCATCCTCGGAGGCCAGCAGCAGCCGGCCTCCCGGCCGCACTGCGCGGCACGCGACGATCCGCTCTTCATGCGCCATATCGACATGCAGACGGAGCGGCCCGCCCATGCCCCTGCCGGCCGGCAGCCGGTCCACAACCAGGGTGAACACCCGGCCCGAGGCGCCGAACAGCAACAGCCTGTCCGAGTCCTCGACAAGCAGGCGCCACGCCTCGCGGTCGCCCTCCTTGTAGCGCGGCTCCGCGTCGGGTCCGATATGGCCCTTCATCACGCGCACCCAGCCCATCTCGGACAACAGCACGGTGACAGGGTCGCCCGGGAGGGCTGCGTTTTCCGCGATCCGGTTCTCGACCGGCGCTTCGGCCAGCAGAGTCCGCCGGCGTCCGGCCGCGCCCTTGCCGAAGCGCTTGCGCATTTCGCGCACCTCGTCGGACAGGCGGCGGCGGCGGAGCTTCTCGTCGGCCAGCAGCGCCCGGCAGTCAAGCTGCTCAGCGGAAAGCCGGGTATGCTCCTCGCGGATGGCGGCCTCCTCCAGCTTGCGCAGCGCCCGAAGCCGCATGGCGAGGATGGCATCGGCCTGCGCCTCGTTCACACCCAGCCGCGCGCAGAGCTCCGCGCGCGGGTCGTCCTCCTCGCGGACGATCCGGATCACCTCGTCAAGATTGAGATAAACGACAAGATAGCCTTCCAGCACCTCCAGCCGCCGCGCAATCCGCTCCAGCCGATAGCGTGTCCGCCGTTCCAGCACCGCCATGCGATGGTCCAGAAAGGCCAGCAGACACTCCCTGAGCGACATGACGCGCGGCCGGCCTTCCGCGTCGAGAACATTCATGTTGAGGCCGAAGCGGCTTTCCAGCTCCGAATGGCGGAACACCTGCTCCATCATCGCCTCGGGATCGACGGCGCGGCTGCGCGGCAGCAGGAGAAGGCGGACATCTTCGGCGGATTCGTCAATGACCTGCTCGACCATCGGCAGCTTGCGGGCCTCAATGGCGGCGTCGAGCTTTTCCAGCAGCCGCGCCTTCTGCACCTGATACGGGATCTCGGTAACGACCGCGCGCCAGGCGCCGCGCTCCAGCTCCTCCACCTCCCAACGCGCCCGCACGCGCAGGCTGCCGCGGCCGGTGCGGTAAGCCTCGGCAATGGCAGCGGCGTCCTCGGCGAGACAGCCTCCGGTGGGAAAGTCCGGCCCCGGCACATGTTCCGCGATTTTTTCGTCTCTGGCCGTCGGCCAGCGGATCAAATGCAACAGGGCGGCGGCGAGTTCATCGACGTTATGCGGCGGGATATTGGTCGCCATGCCGACCGCGATGCCCTGCGCGCCATTCGCCAGCAGGTTGGGAAAGGCCGCGGGCAGCACAACCGGCTCGCGGCCCTCGCCGTCATAGGTCTCGCGGAAATCGACCGCATCCTCGTCTATGCCTTCCAGCAGCGCCTCCGCCACTGCCGTGAGACGGGCCTCGGTGTAGCGCATGGCGGCGGCGTTATCGCCGTCGATATTGCCGAAATTGCCGTGGCCCTCGACCAGCGGATAGCGAACGGCGAATTCCTGGGCAAGGCGCACCATGGCGTCATAGATCGCCGCATCGCCATGCGGATGATACTTGCCCATGACATCGCCGACGACACGGGCGCATTTCTTGAAGCCGGCGGCGGGGTTGAGGCCCAATTCGCGCATGGCGTGAACCAGCCGGCGGTGAACCGGCTTCAGCCCGTCCCGCACATCCGGCAGCGAGCGTGCGGTAATGGTCGAGAGCGCATAGGCGAGATACCGCTCGCCCAGCGCCGCGCTGAACGGGACAGGCTCAACGACTCCGGCGGGTTCGTCGGACACGATGCGCTGCGGCTGCTCCGTATGGGGACAGCCGCCAGCGTAAACCGCCTCAACCGGAGAAACAATCGGCGAGGCGCAGGCGGGCGGCGGGCACCGGGCGGTCGGCGGGCGCAGCAATATGGCGGGCAAGAAAATGGCCCGTGAGCGCAAGCCCGTCGCGGATGTCCCCCGGCGTAAAATCGGATGCGCCGCAGAGGAACCCCGGCAGCGCCAGCAGACGATCCCGCCAGGGCGCGCCGGCTTCCCGGGACACCGCGCGGCCGGACCGCGGGGAGACCCAGGCCAGTTCGGCGCCGCCGCCGGTAAGCGCGCAGCGGTCCAGGTCGAGGCCGAAACCAAGTTCGGCCAACAGCGCCACCTCGTAGCCGACATAGGCCGCAGGCCAGGCGTCTCCCGCCAGTGTTTCCAGGAAGGCCGCAAGCCCGGCAAAGGCGGCGGGATGCGGCTCGCGCTCCGGCAGGCCCATCTCCGCGACGGCACAGGCGCTCTGAAGCGCGGTCAGACGGTCCGGATCGTCGAGCCAGAGCGCGGCATGGGCCGTCTCGACCTCGCAGACGAAGACGCCCAACTGGTCGGCCAGTCGGGCCTGCCAGCGCACCGACACAAGGGTGCCAGGCTGAAGCGCTCCGGCGTGGCGCCTTGCGCCCTGGACGAGTCCGGCATGTCGGCCATGCGTCTCGGTCAGCGCCTGGGCAATAGCCTTGCCCTCTCCGAACGGGCGGGCAGACAGCATCACGGCGCGGTCGGTCCAGCCGATCACCGGGCAAGGCTCCGCATGGTCATGCTCCTGTCGGCGCCAGCCGCCCGGGATAACCGGCCTGTTTTCTCTCCTCCGACGCGGCCGGGCGTGAATGGCCAATCCGGCTTTGCATTCCTTGCGGAATTTCATGCCGGAATGCCGCATATCGTTTCGGTGATTTCCCCGCACTATGCATTGTAATCGAGTCCGAGTTCGCGGAACCGCTCGGGGTCTTCGGGCCAGTTCTCGCGCACGCGAACCGTCAGGAACAGATGGACCGGCCGGTCCAGCACATCCGCCAGTTCCTGCTGCGCCGCCATGCGGACCGCCCGGATGCGGGCCCCGCCCTTGCCGAGCACAATCGCGCGCTGGCTCGTCCTGCGCACATAAATCGTCTGGTCGATACGCACGCCGCCATTGTCGAACTGCTGCCAATCGGCAGTCTCGGTCGCAATGTCGTAGGGGATTTCGTCATGCAGACGCAGAAACAGCTTCTCGCGCGTGATTTCGGCAGCGAGAAATCTGAGCGGCACGTCGGAAAGGTCGTCTTCGGGATAGAGCCAGGGACCCGCCGGCATATGCTTCGCAAGAAAAGTCAAAAGGTCGTCCACGCCGTCGCCGGTCAGCGCGGAGATCATGAACACATCGCTGAAGCAGCCGGCGCGATACAGCCGGTCGGCGCGCTGGAGCAGGCGTTCGCGGGCAATGAGGTCAATCTTGTTGAGCGCGAGCACTGCCTGCCTGCCGCCCGCCCTCAGATTAGCGACAATCCCGTCCTCGCCTGCGCCCGCCCGGCGCGCGGCGTCAACCAGCAGCACGACGGTGTCCGCATCGCCTGCCGAGCGCCAGGCCCGCCGCACCATGGCGCGCTCCAGCCGGCGCCGCGGCTCGAAGATGCCGGGCGTGTCCACAAACACGATCTGGGCGTCGCCATGGATGCGGATGCCGAGTATCCGTGAGCGCGTCGTCTGCGCCTTGGGCGTCACGATTGAGACCTTGGCGCCGACCAGCCGGTTCAGCAATGTGGACTTGCCGGCATTGGGCGCCCCGACCAGGGCGGCGAAACCGGCCCGGCGCGCAGTCATCCGATCCGTGCGAGCAGGGCGGCGGCGGCGGCGGCGGCGGCGGCGCGTTTCGACCCGCCCGAACCGGTCGCCCGTTCGCCGTTGGCCAACGCCGCCTCGACCTCGAATACCGGCCGGTGCGCAGGCCCGCAGCGGGAGCGAACCGTATAGACCGGCTGGCCGAGCGTGCGGGCATGGCTCCATTCCTGCAGGCGGGTGCGCGCGTCCGGCTCGATCTCCGCATTGCATTCGACCAGCGCCCGCCAGTGGCGGCGCACGAAACGCCGCGCTGCGTCCAGCCCGCCATCGAGGAACAGGGCCGCAATCACCGCTTCGCAGGCATCGGCCGCCACGGTTTCGGCCATGCGCCCGCCGCCGGCGCCGGAGTCCCGCGCCCGGGCAACCGCATCGTCGAGGCCGGTCGCCGCCGCGACCTGCACCAGGCATTTGCGGCTCACCAGAACCGACAGACGGCGCCCGAGACCGCCCTCATCCACCTGCGGAAAGCGCTCCAACAACATTTCCGCGACAACAAGGCCCAACACGCGGTCGCCCAGGAATTCCAGCCGTTCAAAGGCCCGGTCCTCCCGTCCCGGCGCGCTGGGGTGGGTCAGCGCCTGGCGAAGCAGCTCCGGCTCGGTGAAGTCGTGATCGAGTGCGGAGCGGAAGCGGGCGTTCACGGATCTATCGCGTCGAAAATGCGGTCCCAGCGGACTCCCGTCGGATATTTCCAGAGCTCCCAGAAACTGGTGTCGTGGTCGAGCGAGAAGAACAGGATCTCCGCCCGTCCGACAAAGTTCTCCGCGGGGATGAAGCCGACATGGTTGCGGAACCGGCTGTCGGTGGAATTATCTCGATTGTCGCCCATGGCGAAATAGTGGCCTTCCGGCACCTCATAGACCGGCGTGTTGTCTGCCGGGCCGGAATCGCTTTCCTCCAGAATCTCGTATGAGCGTCCGTTTGGCAGGGTCTCGCGATAGCGGACCGCCTGCTTCACCACGCCGTATTTGTCGCGGTAGGTCGTCGGCCCGATGCGCCCGCGGGGCACCGCCATATCATTAATATACAGGCGGCCGCGGCGCATCTGGACAGTGTCTCCCGGCAGGCCGACAACCCGTTTGACGAAGTCGATATTCGGTGCGACCGGATTCTTGAATACCGCCACATCGCCCCGGTCCGGCCCTTCGCCGAACAGGCGGCCAGGGCCCGGGATCAACGGCAGGCCGAACGGCAGCGAATGGCGGCTGTAGCCGTAGGAATATTTGGAGACGAACAGGAAATCCCCGATCAACAGGGTTTGCAGCATCGAGCCGGACGGGATCGTGAAAGGCTCGAAGAGAAAACTGCGAATGCCCAGCGCGATCAGACCGGCATAGACGATAGTCTTGACGGTTTCTTTCACGAGTGTAGCGACCTGAAGTGAAAAATGCCGGTGTGCCGCCTGCGCTGGAATGCGGGCGAAGGCGGGGCGGATAGAAGCCCCGGGAGCCGCAGACTGTCAAGCGCCGCCATTCGCCGCATCCTCCGGCACCGCAGTGATGATGACCAGAGCCTGGGCGAGCGGCGGCTCATCGGTAATGGTGAGGTCGATCCGGGCGCATGTGCCGGCCGGCAACAGGCTGGCGAGGCGCCTGGCCGCGCCGCCGGTCAAGCGGAGCGTCGGACGGCCGCCCGGCAGGTTGACGACGCCCATATCGCGCCAATACACCCCCTGCCGCAGGCCTGTGCCGAGCGCCTTGGAACAGGCTTCCTTGGCGGCGAAGCGGCGGGCATAGCTTGCGGCCCGCAAATGCCGGCGGTCGGAACGCCGCCGCTCCGCTTCTGTGAAGACGCGCGCGGTAAAGCGGTCGCCGAACCGCTCCAGCGTGCGTTCGATCCGGGTAATGTCGATCAGGTCGCTGCCGAGCCCGACGATCATCGCGCGCGGTCCATCGCCGTCCGCATTCGCCGAACCGCCTCGGCAAGGCCGACAAAGATCGCCTCGCCAATCAGGAAATGGCCGATATTGAGCTCGACCACCGTGTCGATCGCAGCAATCGGGCCGACATTGTCATAGGTCAGCCCGTGGCCGGCATGGCATTCGAGGCCAAGCTCCGCCGCAACCGCCGCCGCGGCCCGAATACGCGCCAGCTCGCCATCCCGTTCTTCGCCGGCCGCCAGTTCGCAATAACGCCCCGTATGCAATTCGACCACAGGCGCGCCGAGCTCGGCCGCGGCCCGAAGCTGCCTCGGGTCCGGCTCGACGAACAGCGAAACCCGAATGCCCGCAGCCGCCAGCGCCCGCACGCGGGGGGCCAGGCTGCCGCGGAGGCCGGCCGCATCCAGGCCGCCTTCTGTCGTCAACTCCTCGCGGCGCTCGGGCACCAGACAGACGGCATGGGGCGCAATGGCGGATGCAATCCCGATCATGGCGTCGGTCGGCGCCATCTCGAAGTTCAGCGGCGCAGGCAGGGCCTCTTTCAGCCGGCGCATATCCTCGTCGCGGATATGGCGCCGGTCCTCGCGCAGATGGGCGGTGATGCCGTCGGCGCCCGCCTCGCAAGCCAGCAGCGCCGCCCGTATCGGGTCCGGATAGGCCTCTCCCCGCGCATTGCGCACCGTCGCGACGTGATCGACATTCACGCCCAGCCTCAGATGACCCGTCATGCCTCGACTTTCCGGTCGCGCGCGCGTGCGATGCGGCCGCGGCGGCGCCTCTGATATGCGTTCAGCAGCGGCGCCAGCATCGCGAAGAAAAGCCCCCAGGCGACCGCGCCCAATATCGCGCCGCCGATTGTCATCGTCAGCAGCAAGGGCTGCGCGGCTTCGAGGAAAGTGCCGAAGCGGCCGTCGATACCGGCCTCAAACGCCCGCCCCCAACGGCTGGTGAAATCGACTTCGTCGGCGTCGAAACCGAACCAGGAGCCGAGCTTGTAGGTGCCGACCCAGATGAAAGGGAATGTCCACGGATTGCCGACGATCGTGCCGATTGCGGAGGCGACGATATTCGAGCGCGTTGCAAGTGCAAATGTCGCCGCCAGGACGAAATGCAGGCCCGGGAAGGGCAGGAACGACGCGAAAACACCCCATGAGAACCCGGCGGCCAGCGCGTAGGGCGTGCCCGGGAGGCGGCTGAGGCGCATGGCGAGATAGCGCATGGCGCGCCGCCAACCGCCGGCCGGCCAGAGCCAGGCGCCGATCTTGGATGGCAGCGCCCGCCGCCGCTTGCGTCCGAGAATCGCCACCTGGTCAGCGTTTCGCCCGTTTGACCGAGGAAATCTCCGGCCGGGCGCGTAGAGCAAGCATGATTTCGTTCAGATGCCGTGTGTTATTGACTTCAACATCGATCAGAATGTCGAAGAAATCCGGCTTCCGATTGACGAATTTAAGGTTCGAGATATTTGCCTGATTGCCGGCGATCAGCGATGCGACATGCGCCAGCGTGCCTGGTTTGTTGGCCGCGGTCAGCCGCATCCGTCCGACATGGCCCGGCCGCTCCAGGCCCGGCTCGTCTTCCCAGTCCAGTTCGATCCAGCGGTCCGGCGTATGCGAGAAGCTCTCCAGCGTCAGGCATTCGTCGGTGTGGACAGTCACGCCCTTGCCGGTGGTGATGATCCCGACGATCCGGTCTCCCGGTATCGGATGGCAGCAGCGGGCGAAATGCGTGGCGAGGCCGGGCAGCAGGCCGCGGATCAGCAGGGGGCCGCCGGAGCGGCCCTCGCGCCGCCGCCGGGCGCGTTCGATGGAAACAACAGTCTCCGTGTCCTTGTCGACGGGCGCTTCGGGATACAATGCCCGGACCACTTCGCGGGCCGGGATGCGCCCCTCGCCGACAGCGGCCAGCAGGTCTTCCGGTGAATCCAGTTCCCGCTCCGCCGCGAGCGGCGCGAGCTGGCGCTCACGCCATATATGCCCGCCCTCCCGCATCTCGACATCGAGCATCTGGCGGCCCAGCCCGATGAATTCCTCGCGCCGGCGCAGCCGCACATGCCGGCGGATACGCGCTTTCGCCCTGCCCGTCACGACGAACCGTTCCCATTCGGGCGTGACCCGCAGGCTGTTCGCCGTAGCGATTTCGACCCGGTCGCCATTGCTCAACACGGTGCGCAGCGGCACCTGCCGGCCGTTGACCCGGCCGCCGGCGCAATGGTCGCCGACCTCGGAATGAATCGTGTAGGCGAAATCGACCAGTGTCGCTCCGGCGGGCAACGCCTTCAGGTCGCCCTTCGGCGTAAAGCAGAACACCTGGTCGGAGAAAAGCTGCATCTTGGTGTGAGACAGGAACTCCTCGGGACTCGATGCGCTCTCGACGATGTCGATGAACTGCTGCATCCATGCGTATTGCCGCCCGTCCACGCGCCCCCCGCCCTGCTTGTAGAGCCAGTGGGCGGCGGCGCCGTGCTCGGCAAGCTCGTGCATCTCATGCGTGCGAATCTGCACCTCGATGCGCTGCCGGTCGGGGCCCATCAACTCCGTATGCAGCGACTGATAGCCGTTTTCCTTCGGGTTCGAGAGATAGTCCTTGAACCGCTCCGGCACCGCCCGGTAAGCCGCATGGAGGTGGCCGAGCGCCTCGTAGCACTGCATCGCCGAGCCGACCACGACACGGAAGGCCATGATGTCGGCGACTTGCTCCAGCGCGACACGCTTGCGTTCCATCTTGGTCCAGATCGAATGCGGCTTCTTCCGCCGGCCGGTGATCTCGGCGCTGAGGCCGGCCTCTTCGAGCGCGCCCCCCAGCGCCTGGATGATCTCCTCCACCTGGCCGCCGCTCTGCCGGTCGAGAAATTCGAGTTGCTGCACGATGGAAATGCGTGCGTCCGGCTGCAGCACCTCGAAAGCGCGGTCCTCCAGGTCCTCCTTCCAGTTCTGCATTCCGATCCGCCCGGCCAGCGGCACATAGATGTCGAGCGTCTCGGCCGCAATCCGCCGCCGCTTCTCCTCGCCGGAGACGAAATGCAGCGTGCGCATGTTGTGCAGGCGGTCCGCGAGCTTGACCAGCAGCACGCGGATGTCCTCCGACATGGCCAACACCAGCTTGCGCAGGTTTTCCGCCTGCCGGGTGCGTGTGGACTGCGTTTCGATTCTGGAAAGTTTGGTGACGCCGTCCACAAGGCGGGCGATCTCGCTGCCGAACATGCGGCGTATGTCGGCGAGCGTCGCGTCGGTGTCCTCGACGGTGTCATGCAGCAGCGCGGTTATGATCGAGGCGCTGTCGAGCTTGATGTCGGCCAGCAGGCCGGCGACTTCCAGCGGATGGGAGAAATACGGATCGCCGGATGCCCGCACCTGGTTGCCATGCTGGATCATGGCATAGACATAGGCGCGGTTTATCAGCAGTTCATCGGCATTGGGGTCGTAGGACCTGACCCGCTCGATCAGCTCATACTGCCGAATCATCCCGCGAACCTCTTTGCGCTTACCGGCCCCGGCGGCCAGGAGTTCCGCGGCGCCTGTTCATGGGCGGTTCTGTGCCCTAGCCGCCGTCGCGCGGCTGGGATTCGCTGTCCTGCAGCGCCGCTTCGCGCAGCCACGATTCCAGGTCGAGGTCCTGCTCCAGCGGCCCCGTGTCCGCAACATTCGGCGCAGGGAGCATGTCCAGCGCCTCGTCCGGGTCTTCCTCTTCCCCGCGATGGCGCAGCAGCCGCCGGATCTGGCCTTCCTCGAGTTCGTCGAGCACGACCGTCTCCTCGGCGATCTCCCGCAGCGACACCACCGGGTTCTTGTCCCGGTCGCGCTCGACCGTGATCTCGGCGCCCTCGGAAATGTCGCGCGAACGCTGGGCCGCCAGCATGACCAGATCGAAACGGTTCGGGATCTTGAGGACGCAGTCCTCGACGGTGACGCGCGCCATGGATTCACTCGCAAGCGGAAGGGGTAACAACCGCCGGGACCATATATGAATCAGCCAGGGAAAGCAAACGGGCCGGCATTACCGCCCGAATGGAGAACGCCCCTTCCTGTCACCCCGGCCGGAGCGCAGCGGAAAGCCGGGGTCCATCCTCCGCCGTTTCGGCCCCGCGGAAAGACCGGAGGTTGGGCCCCGGCTCAGGGCCGGGGCGACAATTCAGGTGTCCGGGGCGACAAGCAGGAGACCGGGGCGATACCGGGGAGTCCAGGCCCGGCATTGCCGCCCGAATGGAGCGTGCCCCATTCCTGTCACCCCGGCCGGAGCGCAGCGGAGAGCCGGGGTCCATCCTCCGCCGTTTCGGCCCCGCGGAAAGATTGGAGGTTGGGCCCCGGCTCAGGGCCGGGGCGACAATCGGGTGTCCGGGGCGGCAAACAGGTCTCCGGGGTGCCGCGCAGGAGCCTTGGGTGATGAGCGGGAGTTGGGGCGGCTGGTGGGGCTGTTGAGCGGTTGGCCTGCCGGGGGGCGCGGATTTCGGGCCGGCCCGGCGATTTTGCGGAGATATGCGGTTTCGTGCGGCGGATCGATGGCATAGACTGGCCTGGAAGGGCGGCCCCGGTTTTCCCGCTTGCGGCGGAACGGTAATCCGCATTGCAACAGAGGCTGCATCGGGGAAAGTCGATGACAGATACGGGCGAACCCAACACCGTTCCACAGTCCTGCCGGGGGCATCTGGTCCGACCGCTCCTCTACAGCGCCGGCGCCGTCCTGCTCGGCGGCCTGCTGCTGACAGCGACGGCCCGGGCAGTCGAGTTCGGCTCGGGCGGAGTCCAGGGCAGCGTGGACACCACCATCAGCCACGGCATGACCTTCCGGGTCGAGGAGCGTAACGAGGAGCTGGCCGAGGACACAAACGGCAATGACGGCAACCTGAATTACGACCGCGGCATTGTCGCCAATACTTCCAAGTTCACCACGGACCTCGACCTGGAGGCCGGCAATTTCGGCGCGTTCGTCCGCGTCACCGGGTTCTATGATCACGAGAACGAGGACGGCGGGCGGGCGCGCACGCCGCTCAGCGACGCGGCGCTGGAGGGGGTAGGCAGCGATGTCGAGGTGCTCGACGCCTATATTACGGCCGGCTTCGACGCCGGCGATACGGCCGTGGACCTGCGGATCGGCAAGCATGTGCTGAACTGGGGCGAGAGCACCTTCATCCCCAACGGCATCAACGCCATCAACCCCTTCGATGTGAGCAAGCTCAGGCTGCCCGGCTCGGAACTGCGCGAGGCGCTGCTTCCGGTCAATATGGCTTCCGTGTCGGTGGCCCCGACCGACAACTTATCGGTCGCCGGCTTCTACCAGCTCGACTGGGCCGAAACCCGGATCGACCCGGTCGGCAGCTATTTCTCCACCGTGGACTATGCCGGACCGGGCGCGAGGAAGGCGGTGATTACCGACATTACCGACGGCAGGGATGACGGGCACCCGTTCGGACCGCTTGCGACACTCATCGATCTAGACTTGGCGGCTGCGATGGTGCCGGCGGCTGCGATATCGTCGGACAAGGATTTTGGCAGCGTGTTGCGCGGCCCGGACCGCTCGCCCAGGGATTCGGGCCAGTGGGGGGTGGAGGCGCGCTATTTCTCCGAGGAGTTGAACGACACCGAGTTCGGCCTCTATTTCATTAACCACCACAGTCGGCTGCCTACTATCGGCGCGCGCACCGCTATGCTGAATGACATAATGACAGGCCTTACGGTCGTGGAAACAAGTCAGGCGGCCGCAGGTTCTGAGAATTCTGTCCTCCGCAAAGGCTTGACCGCTCAGATTCGCAATGGGCTCCAACCCGCAGTCGAAGCCGGGCAGATGACGAATGAAGCTGCAAATGCGGGGGCCGCAGCGGCGGCCGAGGAGCAGGCCCGGACGCTGGTCACACAAATCGCTCCCGCCCTTGCAATCAACCAGTATGCGAAGGGTGGGTATTACTTTCTTGAATATCCGGAAGACATCCAGCTTTACGGGCTGAGTTTCAATACTGTGCTCGGAACCTCGGGTTGGGCGCTGCAGGGTGAATATTCGTTCCGCAACGATGCCCCGTTCCAGATTGCTGAGCGGAGAGTGATTGAAGACGGCCTCCGACCAATGATTGGGGCTTTAACGTTGGCCGGCCCCGCGGCGGCTGCCGCTGCCACGGCACAAGCCGCCGCGCAGGACGCTGCCGCGGCACTGGCCGCTGCGCAGGGCGATACCGCAGCACCGGCTCTGGACGTCGCAGCGCTGGGGCAAGAGGCGATGGAAGCAGCGGACGCAGCACGGAAAGCAGCGGCCGTGGCGCTGGAAGCGGGGAAGCGTTACAGTGACTTTCTGGGCGCTCACAGGCCGAGCGACGTCGACAGCTATGTCCGGCGGGATGTGAGCCAGGTCCAGGCGACCGTGACGCAGGTATTCGGGCCTACCTTGGGCGCCGACGGCCTGGTATTCGTCGCTGAAGCCGCGGTGATGCATGTCCATGACATGCCTGACAAGGACGACACGCCTCTGGAAAGCCCCGCAGGCGGTATCCTTGCCTCTGGCGCGGCCGATGCGGATGCGACGTCATGGGGCTACCGGGTGGCGGCGCGCCTCGACTACAACAACGCCGTCGCCGGCATCAATCTCTTTCCCTATGCGCAGTTCCTGCACGATGTCAGCGGCAACAGCCCCTCGCCGAGCGGCCCGTTCGTGGAAGGACGCACTGCCCTTACCCTGGGCCTGAGGGCGGACTATCTCAGCAGCTGGCAGGCCGATCTCAGCTATACGCGCTACGCCGGCGACGGGAATGAACTGGCCGACCGCGACTTCGTTTCCGTCTCGTTCAAATATTCGTTCTGAGGTTCCGGGCCCATGAACGCCATGACTGTCAAGACCGCCGCCGCCGCCCTCCTCCTCGGATGGGCCTTCGCGCCGCCCGCCTCGGCCGAGATCGGCGCCGACCAGATCGCACGGCTCGGCGCAGACCTCACCCCTCTCGGCGGGGAGCGCGCCGGCAATGCCGACGGCACCATCCCGGAGTGGACCGGAGGCATTACCGAGCCGCCGGCCGGTTACACTGTCGGCGAGCATCACCGCGACCCCTATGCCGGCGACCAGCCGCTGTTCGTCATCGACGCCTCCAATCTCGATGACCATCGGGACCGGCTGTCGGTCGGCCATCAACGGATGCTGGAGACCTATCCGAGCTTCAGAATGCCGGTCTATCCCACCCGGCGCAGCACTTCCGTGCCGCAGCGGATCTACGACGCCACCCGCAGCGCCGCGGCAACGGCGAAGCTGGTGGATGACGGCAACGGCGTGGACGGCGCGGTTATCGGCATACCCTTCCCCATCCCGCAAAACGGCCTGGAGGCGGTCTGGAACCACCTGCTGCGCTATCGGGGCGAGACGGTGGCCTGCGTACTCGGCCAGGCCGCGGTCACACGCGGCGGCGCCTATACGCTGGTCAAGCAGAGCCTGGAAATCGAGTTGCGTTACTCGCTGCCCGGCATGACGCTGGAAGAGCTCGGCAATACGATGATCTTCTTCAAGCAGAAGACGCTGGCGCCGGCGCGGCTGGCGGGCGACATCGTGCTGGTCCACGAGACCATAAACCAGGCCCGCGAGCCTCGTAACGCCTGGACCTACAATCCGGGCCAGCGCCGGGTGCGGCGTGCGCCGAATATCGCTTACGACAACCCGGGAACCTCCTCTGACGGGCTGCGCACCGCAGACCAGCTCGACATGTTCAACGGGGCTGTGGACCGCTATGACTGGGAGCTTGTCGGCAAGCGGGAGCTGTATGTTCCCTACAACGCCTACCGGCTGCACAGCAGCGAGCTCGCCTTCGATGACGTTCTCAAGCCCCTGCATGTCAACCCGGAACTGCTGCGCTACGAGCTGCACCGGGTGTGGGTGGTCGAGGCGACACTCAAGGAGGGCGCGGCCCACATCTACAAGCGGCGCACCTTCTATATCGACGAGGACTCCTGGCAGATCATGGTGGCGGACATCTACGACAACCGCGACCAGCTCTGGCGCGTGTCGGAAGGCCATCTCATCAACTACTACGAAAAGCCGCTGATGTGGCCGACGCTGGAAGTGCATGCGGACCTGCAGGCCGGGCGCTATCTCGCCTTCGGCCTCGACAACGAGTTCCCGATGTGCACCTGGGATCCGGGCCTGAAATCCCGGGACTTCACCCCGGCCGCCCTGCGCCGCGAGGGGCGGCGATAATCCCGGCCCGCCGCCCGCTGAAGCGCCGCCCCCAAAGGCGGAAGCGGGACGGAGCCTGCAGCGCGCTTGCGGCGCTGCTGCTTCTGGCCGGGCTGCTTCCGGCGCCAGGCACCGCCTCGGAAGCGGTGCAAGCCCCGCTCGCCATTGAATCCCTGCTGCTCGACGGCGCGGCTGCCGGTTCGCGGTTGGTCGTGGTCGGTGAACGCGGCCATATCCTGCTGTCCACCGACAATGGCGCAAGCTGGAAGCAGTCGCCGGCGCCGACCCGCGCCCTGCTCACCGCCGTGCACATGCATGACGAGCGTCTCGGCTGGGCGGTGGGGCATGATGCGGCGATCCTGCGCACAGTCGACGGCGGCGAGCGCTGGACGCTGGTGCATGAGGCGCCGGAGGAGGAGCGGCCCCTGCTCGATGTCTGGTTTCGCGATGCGCGCACGGGCTTCGCCGTCGGCGCCTACGGCTATTTCCTCGCCACCCGAGACGGCGGCGACAATTGGGTGTCCCAGGCCGTCAGCGAGGACGACTTCCACCTGAATGCGCTTGTTCCGGCGCCCGGCCAGGAAGGCGGCCCGCCGCAGCGCCTCTATATCGCGGCGGAGGCGGGGATGATTTACCGCTCCGACGATGGCGGGCAGACATGGCGCGCCCTGCCCTCTCCTTATGCCGGCTCGTGGTTCGGCGGGCTTGCGCTGGACCGGGACCGGGTG
The DNA here is from genome assembly GCA_965200785.1 of Alphaproteobacteria bacterium. Taxonomy (GTDB): domain Bacteria; phylum Pseudomonadota; class Alphaproteobacteria; order Bin95; family Bin95; genus Bin95. Next base: position 2,298,452 of record CBDAVA010000003.1, read on the forward strand.
CTTCTGGCCGGGCTCCGGGGTCATCTGTTCCGCTCCGACAATGGCGGCGAGACCTGGGCGCGAGTGGCCAGCGACACACAGGCGACGCTTACCGCCGCCGCCAGGCTGCCTTCCGGCGACATCGTGGTCGGCGGGCTGGAAGGCAGCGTGCTGACAAGCCGGGACGGCGGGCGCAGCGTGGCAACCCGTCGGCTGCCGTCCCGCGAAGGCATTTCGGCGGTGCTGCCGCTTGCGAACGGCGCGGCGCTGCTGATCGGAGAGTTCGGTGTCGCACGCCTGCCGGACTGACGCGCGGACCGTTCCGTGACCGCTCGTATCGAGAGGCTGCTGTTCGCCCGCCGCCGCCTGGTGCTTGCGGCCTTCGCTCTTGCAACACTGGCGATGGGCTGGCTCGCAGCCGGGCTGAAGGTCGATGCCGGCTTCACGAAGCTGGTGCCGGTCGAGCATGAATACATGCAGACCTTCCTCGAATACCGCGACGAGTTCGGCGGAGCGGACCGTGTGGTGATCGCGGTCATGGCGCGCGACGGCGATCTGTTCACGCCCGGCTTTCTGGGCGCGCTGCGGAAGATCACCGATGCGACATTCTTCCTGCCGGGCGTAGACCGGACGCAGGTCTATTCGATCCTCACGCCCAATGTCCGCTTCATCGAAGTGGTGGAGGACGGAATCGCCGCCGGCAATGTGCTGCCGGCGGACTTCCAGCCCGACGAGGCCGGGTTCGCCCGGCTGCGGGAAAACATCATCAAGGCGGGGATCGTCGGCCGCCTGGTCGCCAACGATTTCACCGGCGCGATCGTCGCTGCCAAGCTGCAGGAATTTCACCCGCAGACGGGCGAGCGGCTCGACTATCTGGAGGTTGCGCGCGAGCTGGAGCGCATTCGCGGCGAAGCCGGCCCGGATGTGGATGTGCATATCATCGGCTTCGCGACGATGGTGGGCAGCATCGCGGACGGGGCGGTCCGGGTCATGCTGTTCTTCGGGATTGCATTCCTGGTCACGGCCCTCTTCGTCTATGCCTATACGCGCTCGATCCGCCTGACGATACCGCCGCTTGCAAGCTCCCTGATCGCGGTTGTCTGGCAGCTGGGCGGGCTGACAGGGCTCGGTTTCGGCGTCGATCCCATGTCCATCCTGGTGCCGTTCCTTGTGTTCGCGATCGGCGTGAGCCACGGGGTGCAGATGGTGAGTTCGGTCCGCGCCGAGGCGGCCCGCGGCGCCAGCGGCCTGGATGCCGCCCGGGCCAGCGTCCGCCGGCTCCTGCTTCCGGGCGCGGTCGCGCTGGCGTCGGACTCCGTGGGCTTCATCACCATCGCCTTCATCGAGGTGCAGGTCATCAAGGAGATCGCTGTCACGGCCAGCCTCGGGGTGGCGGCGATCATCCTGACCAATCTGGCGCTGCTGCCGGTGTTGCTGTCCTATGTTGACACGGACGATGCGGAGCGGCGCCAGGCGCAGCAACGCGACGACCTGCTGCGGCCGGTATGGTCCAGGATCGCGCGCCTCGCGCATCGCCGGCCTGCGGCCGTGGTCATCGCCCTGGCCGCCCTCCTTGTCGCAGTCGGCGCAAGATACGCTTCCGAGGTCCGGGTCGGCGACGAACACCGGGGCGTGCCGGAGCTTCGGCCCGACTCTGTTTACAATCTGGATTCCGCCGCGATCACCGACAGCTTCGAGATCGGCGTGGATGTCCTCACGGTCATCGCGGAAACGGTGAAGGAAGGCTGCATCGACTACGAGGTGATGCGCACGCTCGACGATTTCGAGTGGCATATGCGCAATGTAGCGGGCGTTCAGTCGGTGCGCGGGCTCGCCGGCACCGCCCGCGCCATCAACGCCAACTGGAACGAGGGCAGCCTCAAATGGCGGACCCTGCCGCGCAACCGCTACATGCTTGTGCAATCCGTGTCCCCGGTTCCGACAAGCAGCGGTCTGCTGAATCTGGACTGCAGCGTGATGCCGGTGTCGATCTACACCGCCGATCACAAGGCCGAGACCATCGAACGCGTGGTTGATGCGGTCAAACAGTTCCATGCGGCGAACCCGAACGACCGCATCACCTTCCGGCTCGCATCCGGCAATGTCGGGGTGATGGCGGCCACCAATGAGGAGGTGGAGACGTCGCAATACCCGATCCTCGCCTATGTCTATGCGGCGGTCATCGCCCTGTGCCTGCTTTCCTTCCGCTCCCTGACGGCGACGGTGTGCATCGTCGCGCCGCTTGCGGCGGTTTCCGTGCTCGCCTATGCGCTCATGGCGCTGCTGGAGATCGGCCTCAAGGTCTCCACCCTGCCGGTGGTGGCGCTCGGCGTGGGCATCGGGGTGGATTACGGCATTTACATCTACGGGCGGCTGCGCACCCATCTGGCGGAGGGGCTGGACTTCGCCGCAGCCTATGAGCGCACTCTCGCCACCACCGGAGCGGGCGTGGTGCTGACCGGCCTGACCCTGGCGGCGGGGGTGGCGACCTGGATCGCGGCGCCGCTCAAGTTCCAGGCCGACATGGGCACGGTGCTGACCTTCATGTTCCTCGTCAACATGGTCGGCGCCGTTGTGCTGCTGCCCGCGCTGGGCGCATGGCTGGTGGGGTCGAAAAGGGAGAAGCCGGGCGGCGGCCCGCGATAGCCGCCGCCCGCCGTCTGCCGCCTATTCCTGCGGGTAGCGCCAGGGGGTCTCCGGCTGCTCCGCGTCTTCATCGACGGTCCATTGCGGCAATGAGAAACCGTCCGCCACTTTCGAGAATACCATCCGGACCCGTGTGCCGATGCCGACCGATGCGATCGTCTCGGGCGGGGCGAATTCGCCTTCCGCCGTAACCAGATTGCCCGCCACGCGCAGCGCTTCGTGCTCCGAGGGTTGGCCTTTCTGCGTGTCCAGATCGACCAGCAGGATCATGTAGGGCACCTTGTCGCGAAAGGCCGGCTGGATCGGGTGGTGCACCTCCACATAGGAGTGCACCGCGCCCCTGCCCTCGACGGGAACCCATTCATAGTCGCGGTCCGTGCTCCAGGGGCAGGCGGTCGTGGGCGGATAGCGCAGCAGGCCGCTTTGCGGGCTTCGCTGCAGGCGGAACTCGCCCTTGTCGCACCAGGCGAAGAACTCCCGGTTTTCCCGGTCAACATCGTCCACAGTGAGCAGCATGCCCATATATTCGCCTTGAACAGGCATTGATCTCCTCCCCCCTCAGCGCGCGTCTTTGGTCATAATCATGGCCGAGCCGGTTCCCGGCATGGCCCAGCCGAGATTGGCGGTGATCTCGACATCCTTCACCTGCCTGCAGCCGCCTTCGCAATAGTCATAGGTGTGCTGCCGCTTGCCGTCCGGCCCGACCGGACAACTGTCATCCGCCTCGCCCCGCAACTGGCGGGTGTTTTCGATCACCATGTTCATGCCGTGGGTGTAGCCCTCGCAGAGATGCCCTCCGGAGGTGTTGTTCGGCCGCTTGCCGCCGAGTTCGATGATGCCCGAGGAGACATAGTCTCCCCCCTCCCCTTTCTTGCAGAACCCGTAATCCTCAAGCTGCAGCATGGTGGTGAAGGTGAAGGCGTCATAGGAGCCGGTCAGGTCTATGTCTTCCGGCCCGACCCCGGCATTCGGGAACAGGATGTCCTTCGCGTAATGGCCGGCGACGGTCGAAATCGGCCCGTGCTGGTAGTGCATGTCGATGCGCGGCTTGCAGCAGCGCCCGACCACGGACTGAATGACCGCCGGAGGATTACGGCAGTCGCGCGCCCGGTCGAGCCGGGTGACGATGACACAGGTGGCATTGTCGGTTTCGACGCAGCAATCCAGCAGATGCAGCGGCTTGCAGATGATGCGGCTGCCGACAACATCGTCCACGGTCAGGCGGTTCTTGTAATAGGCCTTCGGGTTGTTGGACGCATGTTTGGAATGCGCGACCTTGACGGCGGCGACCTGCTCCGGCGTGGTGCCGTAGTCATACATGTGGCGCAGGAAGGTCGGCGCGAACATTTGTCCGGCGCTTTGCCAGCCATAAGCGCGGTGATGGATCTGGTCGCCGTTGATCGGCACGGCCGACCGTGCGCCGGTGCCGCCGATGCGCACCTGGCTGTAGCCGTTCATGGAGCGAAAGATCGCCACTGTCTTGCACATGCCGGCTTCGATGACGCCGATGGCGATGCCGATCAGCGCCTCGGTCGAGGAGCCGCCGCCATGCACATCCATGTAGAAATTCAATCGGATGCCCAGATCGCCTGCGACAAAGGGCGAGAAGATCGAGTCGTTGCCGGAATAACTCAACATGCCGTCAATGTCGCCCGGCGCCAGGCCGGCGTCGTCCATGGCGTTCTTGATCGCCCAGGTGGCGAGCGACCGTGTCGAGTATCGGGAGCCGCGCATATAGGCGGTCTCCCCGACCCCCGCGACGGCGTATCGCCCGCGAAGATGCTTCGGCGACGACGTATCGATGTCGCTCACGCTGGACAGGGTCATGGGTGCGCTTCCTCCGTTTGCAGTGGTTTTCGAGCCTGGCGCCGATATAGCGCAGATGCGGCGCCCGATGTCAGACGCCCTGGGACGACCAGCCGCCGTCCACCGGGATGGTGACGCCGGTGACAAAGGCGGCGGCGTCTGACGCGAGAAACAGCGCGGCGCCGGCCATTTCCTCCGGCCGGCCCCAGCGGCCCATGGGCGTGCGGTCCATGATCTGGCGGTTGACCGGCTCATTCGCCTGGACGGGCGCGGTCAGTTTGGTCTCGATCCAGCCGGGCGCGATGCCGTTGACGCGCACGCCGTGGCCGGCCCATGCCGAAGCCAGGGACTGGGTAAGCTGGAGAATGCCGGCCTTGGAAGCGCCGTAACCCGGCCCGCGCGGCGACGAGAAATAGCTTGTCATGGACGCGATATTGACGATGGACCCGCCGGAGGCCTTCAGCTGTTTCTCGAAGGCATGGGACATGCGGTAGGCGCCGTTCAGATTGACTTGCACAGTGTATTCGAAATTGTCGGGTTCAAAGGCCGCCGGCCCGCGCACGGTGGTGCCGGCCGAGTTGACGAGCACATCGAGCACCGGCATGTCGGCGGCGAGCGCAAGGATGCCGGCATTGTCCGTCATGTCGAGCTGGCGGTAGGTCATGTCCGCCAGTTCGTCAGGATAGTCCTCCGGCCCGGACCGTGTTCCGAGAATGGTCACCGCCGCGCCGGCGTCGCGAAAGCCGACGGCGATGGCTCGGCCGATGCCGCTCGACCCGCCCGTGACCAGCACGCATTTGCCCGAATAGTCGAAATGCGCTTTCATCCTTGTCCCCTCCCCGGCTCGGCGCCGCACCCATTCTCGCATGACGGACGGCGCCGTGCACCCTTGCGGCGGCCGAAGCGCCGGCGCAGTATCCGCGCAGTGACCAAAGAGGAGTGCTCATGGTGGATATCACCCCTCTCGACAGCACGCTGGGCGCGCGGGTGACGGATATCGCGCTCGGCGACATGGACGACCGCGAGTGGCGCGAGGTCGAGGACGCCTTTCATGAATACGGCGCGCTGGTGTTTCCCGCCCAGCATCTGACCGACGAGCAGCATGTGGCTTTCGGCGAGCGGTTCGGCGATATCGAGTTCCTGCGAGACGGCGCCAAGGCCGTGCGCATCTCCAACAAGGGCGCGGACGGCAGGCTGATGGACCCGGAGGAGAAGCGTTACCAGACGCTGCGCGGCAATGAGGGCTGGCATACCGACAGCTCCTACATGCCGCTTGCCGCCAAGGCCTCCGCGCTCTCCGCCGAGATAACGCCGACAACGGGCGGCGAAACCGAACTCGCGGACATGCGCGCCGCCTATGATGCGCTCGACGACGGCACGAAGGAGCGCATTGCCGGCCTTTCCGCCTATCACTCGCTCTATGCGTCGCAGGCGAAGGCCGGTTTCAGCTTCAGGACCGGCGACGGCTACGGATACCATACGCGCGGCGCGCCGCTGCGCCCGCTGGTCAAGACCCATCCGGTGACCGGGCGCAAGTCGCTGTTCATCGGCCGGCACGCCTTCCGCATCCCCGGCATGGAGGATGAGGAAGCCCAGACATTGCTGGACGAATTGCTGGACCGCGCCTGCCGGGCGCCGCGCACCTATGCGCATCATTGGCAGCCCGGCGACCTGATGATCTGGGACAATCGGTGCATCCTGCACCGCGCCTGCCCATACGACTATGGCGAGCCTCGGGTCATGCGCCATGTGCGGGTCGCCGGCGACCCGGCAAGCGAGCTCGCCGCAACCGGAGCCGACGAACGCGCCGATGCGTTCGAGCCTGCTCCGTCCAACCGATAACCGCCAAAGGGAGTCGATATCGGCCATGACCACCGCCCTGCCGCTGCATGACGCCCCGCCGGTCGATTACGGCGCGGCAGAACCGGAGATGGTCCGTTACCGGGAAGCCGGAACGGCGCGGGCGCTGGCCCTGGGAAACCGGGGCCCGCTGACTTTCGCTCCGGACGGCGCGCTCGACCCGGAGATACTGGACTCATACTCCCGCCGCGGCTTCTACATCTTCGAGGGCGTGCTGACGGCGGAGGAGCTTGCGGATATCGAACGCGATCTGGCCGACTTGCTGGAGCGCGCGCCGGTTTCCCCCGGGGCGGAGGTCGATAAACACGGCCGGCCAGCCTTCAACAAAGGGCAGAGGTCGCGGGGCATCGGCTGGGTCAAGCCGTTGTCGGATCCGGTTGGCGGCACAGACTATGCGCATGGCCGGCATCCGGCCAAGATGACCGAGCCGAGCGCGCCGAAGGGTGCGCCGTCTCATGTGCTTCAGCTCATCCACGGGGCGCTGCAATATTCCGAGGCATTGCTGCGGCTCTACGGCCATCCCGGCCTGCTCCGCGTGGCGGCGGCGGTGAACGGGCCGGACTTCACGCCGTTCAATGAGGCAGTCTGGATCAAGCATCCGCGTCTCGGCGGTTCCGTGGCCTGGCATCAGGACGGGTGGACCCATTGGGACAGCCCGGCTCTCGACGAGGGCAGCCACGGTTTCAACTTCATGGCGCAGCTCTATGGCTGCGACGCCGTCAACGGCCTTTGGGTCGTTCCGGGTTCGCATCGGGGCGGCAGGGCGGATATCGGGACGATGGTGGCGGCTGCCGGCTCCGACAGACTGCCCGATGCGGTTCCGTTGATTTGCGCGCCGGGCGATGTCGCGATTGTGAACCGGCAGGCGATTCACGGCTCTTTCGCCAATACCGGGTCGAAGCCGCGCGTGACGCTGAATATGGGCTTTCACCGCCGCCGCTCCGTGCTGGATGTGCGAAGCGGCGGTGTGCACAACCCGGTCTCCGTCTATGACGCAGCCTATATCGACCGTCGGGCGCGGCTCATCCTTTATGCCATAGACGCCCGGCAGCGGCGCTGGCCAGAGGAAGCGCCCTACAGTTACGCGCCCCTCTCCGGGCAGGCCGATGCGTTCCGCTGGACGCCGGAAGCGAAAGCGGCCATTCGCGACTACAATCTGGAGGACATCGGGATATAGGCCCCGGTTTCGACGCGAGGGAGATGCAGGATGGAACTGACGGCGCAGCAGGCCGCGCAATTTCAACAGGACGGCTTCCTCATCTTTCCGGCGCTGTTCTCGCCCGATGAAGTCGCCAGGCTTCGCGCCGAAGCGGATCGGATTTCGCGCATCGACGCCGAATGCGTCTTCCGTGAAGGCTCGAGCGGACAGGCCAAGACGATGTTTCGCCTTCATGCCGAGAACGGCCCGACAGCGTCAGCAGCTTATCGCGCCGCTGCCCATATGCCGCGCATCCTGCGCCCGGCGCAGCAGGCGCTGGGCACGGATGAGGTCTATATCCACCACTGCAAGGTCAATATGAAAGCTGCCGTCGAAGGCAGCGCCTGGCCCTGGCACCAGGATTTCGGCACCTGGCATCTGGACGGTATCGCCAAGCCGTCCATGGCGACCTTCCTGGTCATGCTGGATGAGGCGACGGAGTTGAACGGCTGCCTCTATTTCCTGCCCGGCAGCCATCGCGCCGGACGCGGCGACCCCTATTACGACACCTCCACCGCCTACGGCCTCTGGGCGTCAAAACCGGAAGCGATAAAGGCTGCGATGAAGGCGCTGCCGGAGCCCGTGCCGGTGACAGGGCCGCCGGGCACCGCAGCACTGTTCCATTGCAATCTGCTGCACGCTTCGGGCCACAATCTGTCTGCGGCAGACCGGTGGCACGCCTATTTCTGCTTCAATGCCTGCGCCAATCGGCCCGACGATGTGGAAAGCCCCCGCCCGGACTATGTGCGCTCGACGGACTGGCGCCCGATGACCGCCGGAGCGGATGCGATCCCCTGAGCGGCTGCCGGCCTACGCCGCCCGCACCAGCACATGGCGCTTGCGGCCGGCGGAGAGCTTGATTGCGTTCCGCCCGTCCAGATCGGCAAGGCCGACCGGACGCTCCTCGCCGACCACCGGCGTGTCGTTGACGCGCGCGCCGCCGCCCCTGATGAGCCGCCGCGCTGCGCCGCCGGTATCGGCCAGCCCGGCCTGACGAAACAGCCTGAAAGCCGGAATGCCCGCTTCGAGCTCGGCGCGCGGCACCAGTATTTCCGGCAGTCCCTCGGCCGCTTCTCCATCCTCGAAAGCGCGCCGGGCCGTTTCCGCTGCTTGTCCGGCGGCCCGGCCGCCGTGGCAAAGCGCGGTTGCGCCGTCGGCAAGCGCCTTCTTGGCGTCGTTCAGCTCCCGGCCTTCCAGCGCCTCCAGCCGGGCAATCTCGTCCAAAGGAAGCTCGGTGAACAGCCGCAGGAAGCGCCCGACATCGCCGTCTTCGGTGTTGCGCCAGAACTGCCAGTAATCGTAGGGCGACACGCGCTCGGCATTCAGCCAGACGGCGCCGCCCGCCGTCTTGCCCATCTTGGCCCCGCTGGCTGTCTGGATAAGCGGTGTGGTCAGGCCGAACAGCCCCGCACCCGCCGCGCGCCGCGCGAGGTCGATGCCGCTCACGATATTGCCCCACTGGTCCGATCCGCCCATCTGGAGCCGGCAGCCGAAACGCCGGGACAGTTCGAGGAAATCGTAGGACTGCAGCACTGCGTAGTTGAACTCCAGGAAGCTCAACGGCTGTTCGCGGTCGAGGCGCAGGCGGACGCTGTCCATCGACAACATGCGGTTGACGGAAAAGTGTCGGCCGTATTCGCGCAAAAAGGCGATATAGGAGATGCCGTCCAGCCAGTCGGCATTGTTGACCATCACGGCATCGGCCGGCTCGTCGCCGAAAGTCAGGAACTTCTCGAATATGCCGCGAATGCCGGCCATATTGGCGGCGATCTGCGCATCCGAGAGCAGCGGGCGGGCTTCCTCCTTGCCCGAAGGGTCGCCGACTTTCGTCGTTCCGCCGCCCATCAACACGATAGGCTTGTGCCCCGCCTGCTGATACCAGCGCAGCAGCATGATCGACACCAGGGAGCCGACATGCAGGCTGTCGGCCGTGCAGTCGAAGCCGATATAGGCCGGCACCGGCGTTTCCTGCAGCAGCGCTTCCAGCCGGTCGGCATCGGTGCATTGATGCACAAAGCCGCGTTCGCGGACAATCTCCAGAAATGACGGCAAAGCGGTCGGTCTCGCTGTTCGGGAGGACAAGGCGCCGTTTATCATGGCGGCCGGAAACCGACAACGAAGCAGGGAGGCAGCGCATGGATCTGGTCGTCGGCCTGATGAGCGGCACCTCGATGGACGGGGTGGATGCGTCCCTGGTGGAGACCGACGGCGAGGAGCGGGTTCGACCGCTGCGTTTCGTTTCCCTGCCTTATGACGAAGCGGAACGCGCCGCCATTCGCGAGGCGCTCGGAGCCGGGGACGCACAGAGGATTCGCGATGCGGAAACAGTCGTGACGAATGCGCATATCCGCGCCGTCCGGCATCTGCTGGCGGAGACCGACGCGGCAAGCGTCACGGCTGTCGGTTTTCACGGCCATACCGTGGACCACCGCCCGCAGGAGGGCTTCACCCTGCAGGTCGGCGACGCCGGGCGCCTTGCGCGCGAGACCGGCCTCCAGGTCGTCGCCGACTTCCGGAGCGCCGACATGGCCGCCGGCGGCCAGGGCGCGCCGCTTGCCCCGGTGTATCACCGCGCCCGCCTCTCCGGGGAGCCGCGGCCGGTTGCGGTGCTCAATATCGGGGGTGTGGCCAATATCACCTGGATCGGGCGGGACGGGACCATGCTCGCCTTTGACACAGGGCCAGGCAATGCGTTGCTCGATGACTGGTGCCGCCGCCACATCGGCGAGCCGATGGACCGGGACGGGCGGCTGGCGGCGCAGGGCCGGGTGGATGACGGCGTGCTTGCGGCGCTTCTGGACCATCCCTATTTCGCCGCGCCGCCGCCGAAGTCTCTGGACCGGCAGAGCTTTTCCTTCGCGCCGGCAGAAGCGCTCTCGCCGGCCGACGGCGCCGCGACGCTCGCCGCCTTCACCGCCGCCGCCATCACCGCCGCACCGCTTCCGGAAACGCCGCAGCGCTGGATCGTTTCCGGCGGGGGGCGGCGCAATCCGGTCGTCATGGCCGCCCTGCCCGGCTCCGCCGAACCCGCCGAGGCGCTCGGCTGGGACGGAGACGCGCTGGAGGCCGAGGCGTTCGCCTATCTTGCCGCCCGAAGGCTGAAGGGCCTGCCGGCAAGTTTTCCCGGCACCACCGGCTGCCCGGCGCCAATGACGGCGGGGCGCTTATTTGCGCCGTGAGACGCTGGCGGCGGAAGCCGCTCCAAGGATTGCCACAACGCCGATAGAGGCAAACGCATATCCCCAGGCATTCACCGAAGCCGCCCCGCCCGACGCTTCCAGCGCGATTCCGAACACTGCCGGGCCGATGAAGCCGCCGGCGGCATTGGCGAAGGCGTGAACAGCCAGCGCCCGCCCGCGCAATGCTGGGCCGCTCACCTCGATCACCCCGCCGGCCAGCGTGCCTGAATCCATCAGGACGAACAGATTGTGGATCAACACCGGGCCGAGCAGCAGCAGCCAGAACGGCCAGTCCGCCGCAAAGCCGACAATGCAGGCCGCAGCGCCGGACAGCAGCAGCGACAGCGCCGAGACCTGCGCCATTCCGAGGCGTCCGGCAAACCAGGTGCCGACCATGCTCATCGGCGCGCCGAGCAGGGTGAGCGCCATCGCAAGCAGCGGCCAGTTCCAGTCCGGCGCACCCGTATCCATCGCCGCGGCGAAGATGAAGAAGGCGACCATCCAGCTTCTGAGCGCCAGGAGCTCGATGGAGTGGCAGAAATTCGCCCATATCAGCCGCATGGCGGCGCGGTTGGCGAAGACCGGACGCAGGTCCAGCGAAGCCTCGCTGTTCCCTGCCGCCGGCTTCGCCTCGACCAGGCCCCAGACCAGCAGTGCCGCCGCAGCCGCAGCCGCGCCCGGCACCGCGAACGCCAGACGCCAGCCCAGCGCCGCATCCAGCCAGTATGTCGTCACATAGGAGCAGCTTGCAGCGATCGGAAAGGTGGAGATGTAGAATGCGCCGGCCCATGCTTCCTCGCCCGGCGGCGTCCGGTCCGCGATCACCTTCACGCCCGGCACGTAGATCCAGGCGAAGCCGATGCCCTGCACAAGGCGGAAGGCGAGTCCCGACCAGAAGCCGTCGGCGAGCAATGCGAAACCGAGAAATCCGATTGCATTGGCCACCGACCCGGCGATGACCAGCCGGCGGGCGTCGAAGCGATCGCTGCCGATGCTGACGACGATGGCGAAGATGGACGAGAGATAGGGCGCGCCGGCGAGCCAACCGGCCTCGCTCTCCGAAAGCGACCAAAGCGCAATGAAATCGGTCAGCAGCGCCGGCAATCCATGCAGCCCGATCAGGTTCAGGCCCAGATGCGCGCTCATGATCCAGAGCAGATGGCGGGACGTCATTCCCTGGCCCCCCGCTCCGGTTTGCGCAGCAGCAGCACCAGCGGCGTTGCAATGGCGACCGCGCCCGCCAGAAGCATGAAGTCATTGACGAAGGCGATCGTCTCCGCCTGGCGCAGCACCTCGCGGCGCAGGGCGGCGACCGCAGCATCGCTGCCGAGGTCCCAGGGCGACAGCCGCAGCGCCTCGCGGTAGTCCGAGATGAAGTCCTTGAGCGCCGTATAGTTGACCTGCGTGTTGCGGGTGAGCGCGGCGACCACAATGGAGGTGCCCATGGATGCGCCTATGGAGCGTATCAGGGCGAACAGCGCCGCAGCCTCCGTCCGGTAGCGCTGCGCAAGGGTAGAGAAGGTGACCGTTGTCAGCGCCACCCACATCATGCCCATTCCGGCGCCGTTCAACACCGTCGTCCAGATGATCTCGGCGGCGCTTACCTGGTGGTTCCATCCGGTCATCCAGGCATTCGAAATCCCGACGGCGGCGAGTCCTGCCAGGATCAAGTATTTGCCGGCGACCCGGTTCGCCAGCACGCCGGCGAGAAACATCGCCACACCCGTGCCCACGCCGCGGGCGGAAAGCACCCAGCCGGCGGCCAGCACCGGGTAGCCCTGGATATTCTGGAGGAAGAGCGGCAGCAGAAACATGCCGGCAAAGACCGTGACTCCGAAGACGAAGATCAGGGCGAGCCCGACGGCAAAGTTCCTGTCGCGGAAGATGGCGAGGTCGATATAGGGCGCGCGCGCCGTGAGAGAATGGACGATGAACAAATAGAGGCATAGGCCGGCGAGCGCTGCCTCGATCACGATCTCCGACGAATGGAACCAGTCCTGGCGCTCTCCCCGGTCCATCATCAATTGCAGGCAGGCGACGCCGACGCCCAGCGTCAGGAGGCCCAGCCAATCCAGCGACACATTACGTTTCCCGGTTTCGGGGGTTGTCATCCAGATTCCCAGAAACGCGATACAACCCAATGGAACATTGACGAAAAATACATAGCGCCAGCCATAAAATTCGGTGAGTATCGCGCCCACGGTCGGCCCGGCGACCGGCCCCAGAATCATGCCCATGGACCAGATCGACATGGCGAAGCCATGCCGGTGGCGGGGATATGTATCGAGCATGATCGCCTGGCTGATCGGCAGCAGGGGCGCGCTGCCGAAGCCCTGCAGCGCCCGGAACAGCACAAGCTCCCCCAGGCTGTCGGCGGAAGCGCAGAGCAGGGCGGTCACCGTGAAGGCGGCGATGGCGCACAAAAACACCAGACGCCGCCCGAATTTCACGGCAAGCCAGCCGGACACGGTGGTGCCCAACGCTGAAGCGACGATGAAGGCCGTGACCACCCACCCGATCTGATCGGGCGTCGCCGAAAGGTTGCCCTGCATGGAAGGCAAGGCAACATAGGCCGTGCTCATATTGACCGAGTGCAGCAGCGACGCCGCAAGCACCGGTATGGTTATCGTCGCCGTTTCCGCACGGGTGAACGGCCCCGCCGCCGGCCGGTTACGGGTCGAGAGCAAGGACGGAGCCGCAATTCCGGATCGTCAGGCTGAAGACCGCGGATCGAATTTCGGCGCCCGTTTCTCCAGATGCGCCGCCAGGCCCTCCTCCACTTCCGGCCCCGTGAAGCCCAGCATTTCCAGCGCGGTCGAGGCGTCGTAAGCCGGCCCCATCGCGCGATACCAGTTGTTCAGCGCATATTTCGTCCATCGAATGGCGCTCGGCGCGCCCCTGGCGAGCTTGCCGGCGACTTCCAAGGCCTTGTCCTGCAGTTCGTCATCCTCGACGCAAAGCGACACCAGCCCGATTCGCTCGGCCTCCTCGCCGTAAACCGACTCGCAGAGCATCAGGTAGTATTTCGCCTTGGCCATGCCGCAAAGCAGCGGCCAGTTGATGACCGAGTGGTCACCCGCCGCGACGCCGAGCCTGGTGTGGCCGTCGATAATGCGGGCCGACTTGCCGGCAATCGAGATATCGCAAAGCAGGCCGGCGACCAGGCCGGCGCCGACAGCGACGCCGTTCAGCGCGGAAACGGTCGGCTTGCAGCAATCGATGATGTTGTAAACGAGGTCCCTGGCTTCCTTCCAGGCGCGGACCCGGTCGTCGTAATTGTCGATATTCTTGCGAATCATCGAGAAGTCGCCGCCGGAGGAGAACGCCCGCCCCTTGCCGGTCAGGATGACCGCCGACACATCCCGATCCTGGTCGATCTCCCGCCAGATATAGGTCATGTCGCGATGGCCGTTGGAGTCGAGCGAGTTGTAGGTTTCCGGCTTGTTGAGCGTCAGGCGCAGAACGCGCTCTTCGGGCCAGTCGATCTCGAAAGTCCGGCGGTAGTCGTCATAGCGGTCGCCCATCGGGGCTTTCCTCCTGCTGTGTCACATGTCGATTGCGGCGATGCGTTCTCGCGCGAAGCCACGCCCCGGTCAATCGGCGGGGATCGGAGTCAAAGAGCTTCGGCCTCGGCAGCTTCCCCTTCCATCGCGGCCAGTTCGCCGAGTGTAAGCGGCTTGATCGGCGGGCGGATATGGAAGCTGCCGATATGCTCGACCGCCACGCCCCGCTCGGCGGCGACGATTTCCGCGATTGCAAGCCCGCACATGCGGCCCTGGCAGGGGCCCATGCCGGCGCGCGAGAATGCCTTGAGCTGGTTCGGCCCCATCGCCCCGTCGCGCACCGCCTGGCGAATGTCTCCGCCCGTCAGGCTCTCGCAACGGCACACCAGCGCCTCGTCGGCGGGCAACACGGTATGGGGGCGAAACAGCCGGTCGAGCAATGGCCGCGCCGCTTTCTCCCGTTCCAGCGCTGCAACAAGTTCCGCCGGGTCGATACCTGCAGCGAGCCGGGCTGCTATCCGCCCCGAAATGGCGGCTGCCCGGGCGCCGGCAATGCCGCCGGCGTCGCCGGCAACCAGCAGGGTTTCCTGTTCGGTTCGCCCCAGCGGGTCCACCGCCGGCGCCCAATGGCGCTGCGCCGCATTCCAGCGGTGCGGAAGGCCCGCCTGCCGTGAAAGATGGGTTTGCGGGATGACACCTTCATGCAGCAGCAACAGGTCGCAGGCGATCTCGCCGCCGTCGAAGCGCACCGACTCTCCGGTGGCTGCAAGGCCCGTAACCCCGGAGCGGAACGCCACGCCCGCGCGCTTCAGCCTGCGCCGCATCGCAACGCCCCTGGCGAGGTCGCGCCAACCCCGGAAGGCGCGCGGCAGGTCCGGCGCTGCATCGAGATAGTCGCCGGGGGCGGTCGTCTCCAGCACCGCGGCGACGTCTGCGCCCGCGTCGAGCAGCTGGCAGCCGACCAGCAGGAGCAACGGGCCCGCCCCCGCCAGCACGACCCGTCCGGCGGGCGCAAGCGCGGAAGCCTTGAGCAGGGTCTGCGCGGCGCCGGCTCCCATGACGCATGGCCGCTCGGCGCCGGGAACAGGCACCGGCCGCTCCATCGCGCCTGTTGCGATAATCACGCGGCCGGCAGCGACTGTCCCGGCCTTGCCTTCCCGGCTGAAGGCGATCCGGGCGCCGACATCGAGCCGCCATACGGCGCTGTTCGGGCGGTAGTCGATACGGGCCGAACGGAAACGCTGCGCCAGCTCCCGACCGGCGGCATATTCCTCGCCCAATATCGCAATGAGCGCCGGCTCCGCCCGCTCGACGGCGCGGTAGATCTGGCCGCCGGGCTCCGGCTGGTCGTCCAGCACAACGACCGAGAGGCCGTGCCCCGCGGCTTCGACCGCCGCTGCCATGCCGGCGGGGCCGGCGCCGACAATGGCGAGATCGACGCTCATGGCTGGCGCCGCTCCTCTGTCCGGGTGACGATGCGCAGCCCGTCGCGCACCGGCGTCATGCAGGCCTGCCGGTTCGGTTCTCCGTCGATTTCCACCAGGCACTCGAAACACACGCCCATGGCGCACCAGGGGCCGCGCGGCCCGCCATCGACCGGCGCGCGGCGAAATGTCGAGATACCGGCGGCGAACATGGCGGCCGCAACGCTGTCCCCGGGCGCGGCGGCGGCCGGCTTCCCGTCTATCTCGATCGCAATCGACGCTTCGCGCTCAGGCAGCCGCCGGAACATCGAACCTCCGCGCACTGAAGGCCTCGAAATTCTCCGGCGCCCGCCCCTCGGCGATCCAGTCCGGCAGACATGCAGCATGAACGGCGGCCAGCGTGACACCGCTGTGCATGGTGGCGACGAAGGCGCCGGGATGGCTTTCGGACTCGTCATAGATCGGGCAGCGGTCCGGCGGAATGACGCGCAACGCCGCCCAACTCCGCACCACTCGCAGCCGTTGCAGCGCCGGCAGCGCCCGGATGGCGCGCTGGGCCAGCCCGCGCGCCGCCTCGAGTGTCGTGCCGGTGTTGAAACCGACACTCTCCTGCGTCGCCCCCACCATGACGGTGCCTTCGGCGGTCTGGCGGATATTGCCCATCGGCATCGGCAGGAACCGTTCGATGCGCTCGGTCACCAGCACCTGCCCGCGTTCCGGCGCCGTCGGCACATGCAGGCCGACCTGTGAGGCCAATGGCGGAATGCCATTGCCGGCAGCCAGCAATATTCTCGGCGCTTCGAAGGCGCCTGCCTCCGTCTCGACCCGAAAGCCCCGCGCGATAGTGTGGACCCGCGCGCCCGGCCTGTAGCGCCCGCCCCTGGCCCTGAAGCCGGCATGAAGGGCGCGCAGCAGATATAGCGGGCCGCAATGGCCGTCCATCTCCGAGAACGATGCGCCGACCACGTCCTGGCCGAAACGAACGCCGGGAGCCATGCGGTCCAATTCGCTCCGCTCGATCATGCGCGCATGGTAGCCGCCGCCCTGCTCCGCCATCGTCTCGTTCAGGCGCCGCTGCGCCTCCCATTCCGAATCGCCGAGGCAGAGAATTGCCCCGCCGGGGCGCTCATGGTGGATGTCGACGCCCGTCAACTCGGCCAACTCGGCAGCGAACGCGGCATAGCGGTCCGCCGATTCCTGAGACCACTCCTGATAGCGCTGCAGGCCGAGCCCCTTGGTCTGCACCCAGACAAGCCCGAAATTACCCCGCGCCGCCCGGAAAGCGTCATCGCCCTCGTCGAGCATCAGCACGTCGAGGCCCTTCTTGACCAGTCCGTAAGCCGCCGCTGCGCCGACCATGCCGCCGCCGATAACGATGATGTCTGCCGTTCCTTCCAGCATGGCGGCAATGGTGCGGCAGCGCCGCGGTCCGCGCAAGCCGCAGTTCCTGAGCAACGAGCGGGTCCGATTGTCGTGCGAGATGCCGCCGGAAGGAGGGACAAAAGGCGACATTTCGCGGCCGAAGAGGCTGCGGCATGGTGTCGGCGCACCACATTCTCGATAAAGACCCGGATGAGCCGCCATGAATGTCGCGACGCCGCCGTTTTTCGCCTGGAACACCCTCCCGAACGCGACTGCTGCGGGGACGCCGCTGGCGCCTGATTGCCACGGGATGAACTTTTTTGAGCTGGACCGCAGCCTGCAGGACCTGCTGCCGCTCTACCTGCCGGAAGACCTGCACGCGCATATGCTGCCCCATTTCCGGCGGCTCGGCGCAATCGCCGGCGGGCGGCTCGATGAACTGGCCCGGCTGGCAGACCGGCACGGACCCGTGCTGCACCAGCGCGATGCTTTCGGGCGCGACGAGGAATGGATCGAGTTTCATCCCGCATACCGGGAGATGGAGCAGATCGGTTTCGGCGATTTCGGCATCCATGCCATTTCCAGGCGCCCCGGCGTGCTGGGCTGGAACGGCACGCCGATCGTGGCGAAATACGTTCTCCAATATCTGTTCGTGCAATCGGAATTCGCCCTGATGTGTCCGATCTCGGTGACGGACACCTCGGCATATCTCGTGCAGAAATACGGCGATGAGGCGGTGAAGCAGCGCTTCATGCCGCGGTTGACCAGCCAGGACATGGGCGAAATCTACAAGGCCGCTCAGTTCATGACGGAAAAGACGGGCGGCTCGGATGTTGGTCAGATAGAGCTTACAGCGCGGCTGGAGGACGGACCGGACGGCCCCGAATGGCGGCTTTACGGCGACAAATGGTTCTGCTCCTGCGCCGACGCCGATGTCGCCCTGCTGCTCGCGAGGCCGGAAGGCGCCGTGGCGGGCACGGCAGGCCTCGGCCTGTTCGCCTTGCCGAAGCACCGGGACGACGGCAGCCGCAACAGCTACCGGATCGTGCGGCTGAAGGACAAGATGGGCACGAGGTCCATGGCGTCGGGCGAAATCCTGTTCGACGGCGCGGTCGCCTATCCGCTCGGCAAGGTCGGCCCGGGCCGCAATGACGGCCTGAAGCAGATGCTCGGCCAGGTGAACCTCAGCCGCCTCTCCCACGGTGTCCGGGCCGCGGCGATGATGCGGCGCTGTCTGAACGAGGCGCTGGTTGCTGCGCGGGGGCGTATGGCGTTCGGCGGCGCCGTTGCCGACAAGCCGCTGATGCGCCGGCAATTGCTGAAATTGATGCTGCCGACCGAACAGGCTCTCTCGATGGCGCTATTCACCGCCGACAAGCTCGAAAGGTCGGAAGCCGGTGATGAGACGGCGACCACACTGGTGCGGCTGCTGACGCCGCTGCTGAAATTCCGCACCTGCCGGGACAATATCGCGGTCGCGACCGGCGCGATGGAAGCTCGCGGCGGCAATGGCTATATTGAGAATTTCGTCAATGCCCGGCTGGTGCGCGACGCCCATCTCGGCGTGTTGTGGGAAGGCACCTCCAACATCAATGCGCTGGACATTATCGGCCGCGCCGTCGGCAAGACCGGCGCCCAGAGGGCGTTCGGCGACGCGCTGACGGATATGCTGGACGAGGCGGACGGCTTGCCCGGACAGTTGAAGGGCGCGCTTGGCCATGCGGCGGGCCGGGCCGTTGCGCTTGCCGAGGAGGTGGCGGAAACCGGAAACGAGCCGCTCATGCGCCAGGCTTCGGATGCGCTCTACCATGCTGCGAGCGCGGTGGTGATGGCGCATGAAGGCGCCCGCATCGCCGCTGCCGGCGGCGGCCGGAAACGCCTGCTGCTGGCGCAGATGGTGCTTGACCACCGGCTGAGTCCGCAAGACCCCCTGGCTCCGCGCGGCGACAATGCACAGATTGCCGCGGAACTGCTGGAAGCGGCGTAATTCTTCGGTGCGTATTGGCGGCGGCCGGCCTGTCCGCGACACCGGGTATCGTTGCCGAACCTGTCGGCCCGGCATAAGGTCCGGGCGATGATCGAACGGTATTCCCGCCCGGAAATGACGGCTGTCTGGTCGCAGGAGGCCAGATTCCGCATCTGGTTTGAAATCGAGGCTCATGCGCTGGACGCCATGGCGGCGCTCGGCACAGCCCCCGCTTCAGCGGCCCGGGCGGTATGGGACCGGGGCGCTTTTGAAATCGACCGCATCCATGAGATCGAGGCCGAAACCAAGCATGATGTGATCGCGTTTCTCACCAATCTTGCGGAGCATGTGGGGCCGGAAGCGCGTTTCGTGCATCAGGGCATGACCTCGTCCGATGTGCTCGATACCTGCCTGGCGGTGCAGCTCGCGCGCGCCAGCGACATTCTGCTGGCCGGCCTCGACCGGCTGCTCGCGGCCCTGAAGAACCGGGCTTTCGAGCACAGGCGCACACTCTGCGTCGGGCGCAGCCATGCCATCCATGCCGAGCCGACGACCTTCGGCCTGAAGCTCGCCGGCCACTACGCCGAGTTTGCGCGCAATCGCAGGCGTCTCGAGGCGGCGCGGGCGGAGATCACAACCTGCGCCATTTCCGGCCCTGTCGGCACCTATGCCAGCATCGACCCGCGCGTCGAGGCCCATGTCGCCGAAAAGCTCGGCCTCTCGCCGGAAACACATTCCACACAGGTCATTCCCCGCGACCGGCACGCCATGTTCTTCGCGGTGCTGGGGGTCGTCGCCAGCGGCGTCGAGCGCCTGGCGGTCGAAATCCGGCATTTGCAGCGCACGGAACTGCGCGAGGCGGAGGAATATTTTTCCACCGGGCAAAAAGGCTCTTCGGCGATGCCGCACAAGCGCAACCCGGTCTTGACCGAAAACCTGACCGGGCTCGCGCGCATGGTCCGTTCCGCCGTGACCCCCGCCCTGGAGAATGTCGCACTCTGGCATGAGCGGGACATCTCGCACTCCTCCGTCGAGCGGATGATCGGTCCGGACGCAACGATAACCCTGGACTTCGCGCTTCACCGGCTCGCCGGCGTCGTGGAGCAGCTGATCGTCTATCCGGACGCCATGCAGCGCAATCTCGACAGCCTGGGCGGCCTCATGTTTTCGCAGCATGTGCTGCTGGAACTGACACAGGCCGGCATGAGCCGCGAAGACGCCTATCGCAAGGTCCAGTCGGTGGCGATGGCCGTGTGGCGGGAAGGCGGCAGCTTCCGCACACAGCTCGAACAGGACCCCGAGATCGCCGCAGCCCTGCCGCCGGCGCGGTTGGACGACATCTTCGACATGGGCCGGCAGACAGCCCATGTCGATACGGTTTTCGAGCGGGTGTTCGGCGGCTGAAGCCGCCCCGCCGCCCGCACAAGGGAGACGATGCCATGCAGGATCGCGCCGTTGATGTGGTCGTTGTCGGCGCCGGCAATGCCGCCATGTGCGCGGCGCTGGCCGCGCGGGAGCAAGGCGCCGACGTGCTTGTGCTGGAGCGTGCGAACGAGGACGAACGCGGGGGCAATTCGGCGTTCACCGCCGGCAATATCCGCACGGTCTTCAACGGCGTCGAGGATATCAAGGCGCTGGTCCCCGACCTGACCGAGGATGAAATCGCGATCACCGATTTCGGCGTCTACAGCGAAGCCGACTTTTACGACGACATGGGCCGGATCACCGAATACCGCACCGACCCGGATATGTGCGAACTGCTGGTGACGCGCTCGCTGGACACGATGAAATGGATGCGGGAGAAAGGCATCCGGTTCCTGCCGATATACGGCAAGCAGGCTTTCAAGATCGACGGGCGCTTCAAATTCTGGGGCGGCCTTGTGCTGTCGGCCTGGGGCGGCGGGCCGGGGCTGGTGGACGCATTGCACGCAGCCTGCACGCGCGAAGGCATCGAGGTGCTTTACGGCGCCCGCGCCACCGGCCTGCTGCATGACGACGACGGCGTGACGGGCGTTCGGGTGCGCAGGGACCGCCGGAGTTTCGAGGTGCGCGCCCGCGCCGTCGTGCTTGCCTCCGGCGGCTTCGAGGCCAATCCCGAGATGCGCACCCGGTATCTCGGCCCCGGCTGGGATGTCGCCAAGGTGCGAGGCAGCCGTTTCAACACCGGAGACGGCATTCGCATGGCGCTCGACGCAGGCGCACGCGCCTATGGCAACTGGTCCGGTTGTCATGCGGTCGGCTGGGACTTCAACGCGCCCGAGTTCGGCGATCTCGCCGTCGGCGACAATTTCCAGAAGCACAGCTACCCGTGGGGCATCATGGTGAATGCGGAAGGCCGGCGCTTCGTCGATGAAGGCGCAGACTTCCGCAACTACACCTACGCGAAATACGGCCGCGTAATTCTGAACCAGCCCGGCCAGATGGCCTGGCAGGTGTTCGACAACAAGATCATCCCCAATCTCCGGGACGAATACCGCATTCGCGAGGTCACCAAGGTCCGCGCGAACACAATAGAGGAGCTTGCAGCCCGGCTGGACGGCGTACACGCCGAGAGCTTCCTCGCGGAGCTTGCAGCCTATAACGATGCTGTTCGCACCGACATCCCGTATAACCCGAACATTAAGGACGGGCGCTGCACGGAAGGGCTTGCGGTCAACAAGACAAACTGGGCCAACACCATAGACGAGCCGCCGTTCGAGGCTTACCAGACCACATGCGGTATCACCTTCACCTTCGGCGGGCTGCGGGTGAATGACGACGCGCAGGTGATGGACACGGAAGATATCGAGATTCCCGGCCTGTATGCGGCCGGCGAACTGGTCGGCGGGCTGTTCTGGTTCAACTATCCGGGCGGCACCGGGCTGATGGCGGGCGCGGTATTCGGCAAGATCGCCGGCGCCGCAGCCGGGCGGTCCGCCGTCGGCAATCGCTGAAAGGGCGGGACGCAGCGAACCCGCCGGATATCGCTTCGGAGGCCGAACAGATGGCGCGTGCGCCCTATCCCGATATCGAAACCCTGCCGGACGATCTGCGGACATTCGTCTCGCGTTTCGATCCGTTGATGAATGTCTTTCACATGCTGGCTCATGCCGGGCCTGCCCTGCCCCACTTCATGCGGCTCGGGAATGCGCTGCTGTTCAAGGGCAAGCTCGACCCGGTGCTGCGCGAAATCGCCATTCTGCGCGTGGGGCATCTGCTGGAGGCGTCCTACGAGGTCCATCAGCACAACATCGTCGCGCGCCATATCGGCATGAGCGAAGCGAAAATCGCCGCGGTGGCGCATGGCGAAGACGCCGATGCGTTCTCTGAACTGGAAAACCTTGTCGTCCGCTTCACCGACGAAGTGGTGGCCGATGTCCGCGCCAGCGACGCGACCTGGGATGCGCTTGCCAGCCGGCTCGATACCGGCCAGATGGCCGAACTCACGCTGGCCGTGGGCTTCTATTCCATGGTTTCCGTCTTTCTGGAGAACTTCCAGGTCGAGATCGAAGCTGATGGCGTGGTCGAGGATCCGATGAAGCCCCCCGCAAGACGCCGGGAAGCCGGCTCGGCATAGCGCGGAGAGCGGAGCGTTGCAGGAGCAGCACAGCTATTACACGCCTCGCGGAGGCCTGCCCGGGCAATCGGAGCTTCTGACCGGCCGGGCCGTCTTTACCGAGGCCTATGCCGTCATCCCCAAGGATGTTCTCCGGGACATTGTCGCGAGCCGGTTGCCGCATTGGGAGCGCACACGCGCCTGGATACTCGCGCGCCCGCTTTCCGGCTTTGCGGAAACTTTCTCCCAATACATTGTCGAGGTCGCCCCCGGCGGCGGCAGCGACGCCCCGGAGCCGGACCCCGGCGCGGAAGCGGCCATATTCGCAGTCTCCGGCGCCGCTGTTCTGGAGATTGCCGGCCGGTCCTGGACACTGGAACCCGGCGGCTTCGCCTATATCCCGCCCGGCGCCGCCTGGCGGCTCCGCAATGACGGCGGCGAGGACGCCGTCTTCCACTGGATTCGCAAGCGCTACGAACCGGCGGCAGGTCTCGCTTCGCCGGACCCGATCGTGACCAGCGACCGCGAGACCCCGCCCGTGGCAATGCCGGATACCGACGGCCGCTGGGCAACCACCCGGTTCATGGATCCCGACGACCTGCGCCATGACATGCATGTCACGATCATCTCGTTTCAGCCGGGCGCGGTCATCCCCTTCGCCGAAACGCACATCATGGAGCACGGCCTTTATGTGCTGGAGGGCAAGGGGGTGTATCGGCTCAATCGGGACTGGGTGGAGGTCGAGGCAGGGGACTTCATGTGGCTGCGCGCATTCTGTCCGCAAGCCTGTTATGCCGGCGGGCCGGGGCCGTTCCGCTATCTGTTATACAAGGACGTGAACCGCCACCCCCGGCTCGCCCCGCTGCTGTAGCGCAGCGCAGCGATCGACTGCGGCGGGAGAACCACCGGTCCGGGCGGGGCAATAATCCGGCGCCCTGCCGTTTGAGTCTCTCGACTGCGAGCAGCAGCCGTTCCAGCGTCACCGGCGTGTCGAGCCGGGGGCAGCAGGCGTAGCCGGCGGTGCTCGCCACGGCCATCGACAACGCTTCAACCACCGATGTGCACAACAGAAGCGGCGGCTCGCCGACCGCCTTGGAACGGCCGATTGTCGGCTTCGTATTTTCCGACCAGCCGGCCAGGTGCACGTTGAACACGTCCGGACAGTCAGAAGCCAGCGGGATTTTATAGGTCGAAGGCGCATGAGTGCGCAGCCGGCCTTCGTCATCCCACCAGAGTTCTTCAGTCGTCACCCACCCCATGCCCTGGATGAAGCCGCCTTCCACCTGCCCGCGATCGATAGCGGGATTGAGCGACCGACCGGCATCGTGAAGGATATCGACCTGTTTGACTCGATATTCCCCGGTCAGCGTGTTGACCTCAACCGCCGCGACCGCCGCGCTGTATGCGAAGTAATAGAATGGCCGGCCCCGCCCGGCCGCACGGTCCCAATATATGTCCGGCGTCCGGTAGAACCCCGTGGCGGAAAGCTGGACACGAGCGAAATAGGCCGCTTCGACCAGTTCGGTAAAGGCGATATCCTGATTGCCGATCCGCACCCGGTTTGCTTCGAAGACGACCTGCTCCGGCCCGACATTCCAGTGCTCGGCCGCGAAGGCCACCAGTCGGCGCCTGATCTCGCCGGCTGCCTCGAAGGCCGCCATGCCGTTCAAATCGGAGCCTGTCGATGCGGCGGTGGCAGAAGTATTCGGCACCTTGCCGGTGCTGGTCGCCGTGATACGGACCCGATCGAGATCGACCTGGAAGCAGTCCGCGACCACCGAGGCGACCTTGACGAACAGGCCCTGCCCCATCTCCGTGCCGCCATGGTTCAGGTGAATCGAGCCGTCCCGATAGACATGCACCAAGGCCCCGGCCTGGTTGAGCCAGGCCAGAGTGAAGGAAATGCCGAACTTGACCGGCGTGAGTGCGATGCCCCGCCGCAACACGCCGTTCCGGGCATTGAAATCCAACACCGCCTGCCGCCGCGGCGCAAAGTCGGAACGCTCCTCCAACTCGACGAGCATACGCGGCAGGATGTTGTCCTCGACCGGCTGATGATAGGGCGTCATGTTCCGGCCGGGCCCGCCATAGAGATTGATCTTGCGAACCTCAAGCGGCGGGCGGCCGGTGCTGCAGGCAATCTCCTCGATGATCCGTTCATGGATGATAGTGATCCGTCGGGATGATGACTAAGGCTGAACGGTTCTCGCCCTCGGGGCGACCATTGTCCGGGCAGCGATTGAGGTGTGCTTTTGGTGACGGACCGGCCGTTGAAGCCCCCCGTTCAGCCTTAACCGCTGATACCCAGACAGCGGGATAATCGTCGGTCCGCGGTTCCTGACTGGGAGCTCGAGTTCCTTGGCTCCGTCCCCTCGCTCGCGCCTCCGGCCCTTGCTCTGTCCGATACGCGCATGGCTCTCGGCTCTTCCTTGCCTTTTCACCTTACTGATTTAGAATAACGGAAAGGAGAACAGGGCCATGATTGTCAAAATCACTTCAAAACGCCAGGTCACCTTCCCAGCGCGGGTGCTTGATGCTCTGGGCGTTGGTCCCGGTGATCAACTGGAGCTCGACGAAAACCCGGACGGGTTCGTCCTTCGGGCGAGGCGTATCCACCATGATCGGCTGGGTGTCTTGCGGAACCGCATTCCGCAAGGGCATCCTTCGTTCGATCTCGCAACATTCCGGGATGCACGCCGTGAACCGTCGCTTCGGGATTGATACGTCGATCCTTGTGCGGCTGATCACAGGCCATTCCAAAGCCGAGTTTGAGTATTGCGTGCAAACGCTTGGCTCTCTGATCGATGAAGGATGCGAGATATTCGCATCCAACCAGGTCATTGGAGAGGCTTATGTTGCGGTGCAACACCATTACGGCATATCGAAGGCCGACGCGCGGTCTGCATTACGGGCAGCTTTGCGGAGCGGGCTCGTGGCGCCGTTGAATGGCCGATCTGTGATCGAGATCCTCGGGTCCTCGGGCGGGCCAGGGCTGTTTGACCGCTTGATCGCGGAAGATTACATCCGGGCGGGGCTCGAGGTTTTGACGCTTGACCGCAAGATGGCAAGCCTCTCTGACACACATCTTCTTTGAAGAGGGTGGCAGGGGACGGCGTGTCGGTTTACGCGCGCATTTGCGAAGCGACGCGGGCGACGCCCGCGCAATGGCCGGAGGCGCATGCCGCAGTGTTGTTTGGCAGCCGCGCCCGGGGCGATCACAGGCCCGACAGTGACTGGGACATTGCGTTCGTCACCTCGCAAGGGAAAACGTGACTCAGGTATATGATTCCCCATGGAAGGACGCGACGCCGTCGGCAAACACCGGATCATCGCCTGCGCCGGTCGGACCGACATTTATGCGCCGACTGGCCGCGCGGTATCGCGCACCTGGGTGCGGTGCATGTGGCGGCGGCTGCCGGCCGGCAGCGTGTCGCGCCGATGCAGGGTGCAGCGATTGTCCCAGATCACCAGGTCTCCGACCTGCCAATCCTGAGTCCAGACAAACCCGCATGTCTCGATATGCGCCCAGATTTCGTCGAGCAGGGCCTCGCTTTCGGCGTCTGACAGGCCGACAATCCAGGCATTCGGCCGGCGGCCGACGCAGAGCGCCTTGCGGCCCGTTCCCGGATGGGCAAGGACCAGGGGATGCACGGCGCCCGGGCGGTCCGGATTGGAATAGGTTTCGTCATAACCGTAGCGGAGACGGCCGTCAGACGACCGCGTCGCATCATGCTTGCAGCGAAGCCCTGCGATCCGCCCGCGAAGATCATCCGGCAGCGCATCATAGGCCTTGTAGAGGTTGTAGAATTGCGTGGCGCCGCCTGTCTCCGGAACCTCTATGCCGTAAAGCAGGCTCGCCTTGGGCGGAATGTCGTTATAGGTCATGTCCTGGTGCCAGACGAGTTCGGAATTGCCGAGCGCGCCGACGGGCCGGCCTTCCACGACGATATTCGACACAACGACGATTTCCGGCCGTGCGGGATTGAACGGCTTGCCGTTCCGCCCCGTCGGAGCCATGTCCAACTCGCCGAAATTCCGCGAGAAGGCCGCCAGCGCGTCGTCATCCAACGCCTGATTCCGGAACCGCAGCACCAAATGGTCGTGCCAGGCGTCTTCTATGCAACGAAAAGCGGCATCGTCGATCTCATGCCGGAGATCGAGCCCGACGATATCCGCGCCCAGCGCGGCCCCTGTCGGAACAATCCGAATGTCTGCCGCCGCCCCGGACATCACGCTCTCCCGCAGGTTCCAGACTCCAGACGCTACCGGACGACCGGGCGGGCCGCAATGTCAGTGCGAGGCCTCTCCGCCCGCTTCGACCGCACCGACGCGGACCGTCACGATATCCGTGTCGTGATATTGCTGGTGGCGAACCGATGACGCGAGATGGCGCAGCAGACGCAACGAAATTTCATGCTCGACCGGCGCGCCGGCGACATGCTCCTCGAGCAGGCCGATGCGGTCCTCCAGATTCCCGGCTTCGCCGGCGGCGACAACGAATTCCAGCACCGCCCCTCCGTCTTCCCGCGCCGCCGAGAGACGCAATGTCCGGGGGCGGCGCACAGCTCTTTCGTCGTCCTGGCGCATCAACGTCAACAGGGTCTCCTCGCCGACGGCGTCGAGCCGCTGCGCCATATCTCCAGACCAGCCGCTCCGAGACGCAAACGCCTTCAGGAAATCGCGCACCTGCCCGAGCACCGAGTTGTCGAACGCCGTTTCCATGCGGCTGCGCCCCGGTTTGGCCGCTTCCAGGCACAGCGTCAGAATGATGGCCGCCGCGCCGCCCGCCGTCATGCCGTTCTGCAGCAGCCCGCCGGCGAATTCCGCGAAATATTCCGGAAAGATCACGCCGTTCTGGAAACCGACGCCGACCCAAAAGGAGACCCCCACAATCAACCCTTTTCGATAGTCGATACCGGCTTGCACCACAATCCTCATGCCGACCACGAACAGCATCGACAACAGCACGAGCGCATAGGCGGCCACCACCGGGCCCGGAACGGCCAGAACAATGGCAAGCGCCTTCGGCAACAGCGCCAGAACAAGAAAGATCAGGCCGACCGCAATACCGACCCGGCGCGCCGCCACGCCTGTGAGCTCAGTCACCGATATGCTGGTCGAATAGGTCGTGTTCGGCACCGTGCCCAAGAGGCCGGACAGCAGATTGCCTACGCCGTCGGCGGCCACCGCCCCTTCCACCGCGCGGTAGTCCACTGCCCGGCGCTGGCGCCAGGAAACATGCTGGATCGCGATGGAATCACCGATGGTTTCAATCGCGCCGACCATCGTGACCAGAACGAATGCCGGCAACAGCGCCCAGAACGCCGGCCCGAAATCGAGATCGAAGCCCGGCCAGCCTCCCTCCGGAAAACCGAGCCAGGCTGCATTCGCCACCCGCTCGAAGTCGTATATGCCGAAGACGGCGCCAAGCGCCGAACCGGCGGCAATGCCGACCACCGGCGCCCAGAGACGCCAGACGCCCTTGGCGGTCAACGCGATGGCGACGATAACGGCCACGGTGGCCAGCGCCGACATCGGAGCGGCAAGCGGCGGCGTCCCCTCCGGCACCTGGTCCAGCTGGTTGAAGATAATGGGCATCACCGTCACCGCGATGAGCATGATGACGGTGCCGGCGACGGTCGGCGTGAAGATGCGCCGGACCAGCGAGAGGCGCGCCGCAAGCACGAACTGGAAAAACGACGAGATAACGACGAGCGTCGCAAGCAGCGCCGGGCCGCCCTCTGCAATCGCCCCGATGCAGACCGCAATGAATGCCCCGGACGTGCCCATCAACAGCACATAGCCTGCGCCGAAGCGGCCGACCCGCACCGCCTGCAAGATGGTCGTGGCGCCGCTTACCGCGACTGCGGCAAACGCCGCCCAGGTCAGATACGTATCGCTCCCCCCTCCCGCCTGGATCACAATCGTGGGCGTCAAGACGATTCCGGCGATCGTGAGCATCGCCAGTTGCAGGCCAAGACCGAATGCAACCGGGGTCGGCGGCTTTTCGTCGGCCGCATAGCGCAGGCGGCGTTCCGTTTCCTTCATCGCCGCGCTTCCCCTGGCCCTCAGGGTCTATCCGAGCGCGTCCGCGACAGCGCGTCCGAGCTCGACTGTCGAACCGTTACCGCCCATGTCGGGCGTCAGCGGCCCTCCGCCGGTCAGCACTGTTTCTATGGCCCGCTCGATGGCCGCCGCCGCATCGCCGTGGCCCAGATGCTGCAGCATCATGGCGCCGGACCAGATCTGGCCGATGGGGTTCGCGACGCCCCGCCCGGCAATGTCCGGCGCAGAGCCGTGCACCGGCTCGAACATGGACGGCATGTCGCCGGACGGATTGATGTTGGACGAGGGCGCAATGCCGATAGACCCCGCCACCGCCGGCCCGAGGTCCGAAAGAATATCGCCGAACAGGTTGGAACCCACGACGACATCGAACCAGTCCGGATGCTGGACGAAATGCGCTGTCAGAATATCGATATGATACTGGTCTGTGGCGATATCCGGATATTCGGCGGCAATGGCCCGGAAGCGTTCGTCCCAATAGGGCATGGTGTGGATGATGCCGTTGGACTTCGTGGCCGAAGTCACTTTCCGCCGCTGCCGGGTCGCCGCCAGATCGAATGCGTAGCGCAGAATGCGGTCCACGCCGCGGCGGGTGAAGACCGTCTCCTGCACCACCGTTTCGGCTTCGGTGCCGGCGTAGAGCCTGCCCCCGATTTCGGAATACTCGCCTTCGCAATTCTCGCGAATGACATAGAAGTCGATATCTTCCGGCCCCCGCCCCGCCAGCGGCGAGCGAATGCCCTTCAGCAGGCGCACCGGGCGCAGGTTGACATACTGGTCGAACCGCCGCCGGATCGGTATCAGCAGGCCCCAAAGCGAGATATGGTCGGGCACGGTCGGCCAGCCGACTGCGCCGAGGAAGATCGCATCGAAGTCCGCCAGCCGGTCGAGGCCGTCTTCGGGCATCAACCGCCCGGTTTCGGCGTAGCGCTCGCAGGACCAGTCGAAGGTCTCCACCTGAAACTCGACGCCGTAGCGGCTTCCGGCCGCTTCCAGCACCCTGATTCCTTCGGGGACCACTTCCTTGCCGATGCCGTCTCCCGGAATCGACGCGATGCGGTAGCGCGACATGGGGTCATTTCCGATTGCGTTTTGTCACTGTCGGGACCGCCCGCCGCATTGTCAACCCGGCTGCACGGGTCTAAGAGGCGACCCATGACCAACGGCCCCGCCGAACGCGCGCTTGCCGGTTTCCGGCAACGCATTGACCGCTGCGACCTGGCGATTCTCGAGGGCCTCTGCGCGCGCGCAGAGGTTGTCGAACTGGTCGGCAGGGACAAGCAGGCCCGCGGTTTGAGCGACATCTATCGCCCCGGACGTGAAGCGGCCCTGATGCGCCGGCTGGCTGCTGCCGAGTGTGCGCCCTTTCCCGCTGCTTCCCTGTTCGGCGTCTGGCGCGAAATCATCGGCGCGAGCTTCGCCATCGAAGGCCGCCCGCTGCATGTCGTGAGCGCCGGCGCGGACGCATGGGAGCGCGCCCGCCATCACTTCCGCGCCGCCCGCCATTCCCGCGGCCGAAATGCGGACAGCGTGCTGCGCGCCGTCGCCGCCGGGGATGCCTCGCTCGGCGTCGCGGCGCTCGACGGAGAACCCTGGTGGCCGCTGCTGGCCGCAACCGATACTCCCCTCCATATCGTCGCTCGCCTGCCGTTTATGCCCGAACCGTATCCGGTCGAGGCTGCCGACGCGCTGGTGATTGCGCGCAATCCGCCCGACCCGAGCGGCAACGACCTTGCGGTCGCCATCGCGCCCGGGCCGTCCGGCGAAACGCTCGCAGAGAGCGGCGGCCGTTTCCTTGTTGCGGTAGCGGAGCTTGGCGCCGATATGATTTCCGTTGGCGGCTATGCCGCGCCGATCGTTCCCGAGGAGACAGCAGGATGACAATACCTGCCCCCCGCGCCGGTGTGCTCGAGATCGCGCCCTATATCGGCGGCGACAGCGATCTGGAAGGCGCCGCGAAAGTCGCCAAACTGTCGTCGAACGAGAACCCGCTCGGCGCGGCTCCCGGCGCGGTCGAAGCGTTCCGGAGCGTCGCATCCAGTCTGCATCTCTATCCGGATGGTGCGGCGGAGGCGTTGCGGGCCGCTATCGCAGAGGCCTACGGCCTCGACCCGGAACGCATCGTATGCGGCTCCGGGTCTGACGAATTGCTGGCGCTGCTGGCCCATGCCTATGCGGGACCGGGCGATGAGGTCATCTATTCGGAACACGGCTTCGCCATGTATCCGATTGCGACACGCGCTGCGGGCGCGCATGCGGTCGTGGCGCCGGAGCGCGGTTTCACCACCGATGTCGATGCGATTCTGGCGGCTGTAACGACGCGCACGAAGCTGGTCTTCGTCGCCAACCCGAACAATCCGACCGGGACCTATATCTCCGGCGACGAGCTGGCGCGGCTGCGCGGCGGGCTGCCGCCCGGCGTGCTTCTGGTCGTGGACGCCGCCTATGCCGAATATGTGAGCCGCAACGATTACGCCGACGGGCGCGAGCTGGTCGAGGCCGGCGGCAACACGGTGATGACGCGCACCTTTTCCAAGATCCACGGGCTGGCGGCGCTGCGCCTCGGCTGGGCCTACTGCCCGCCGAATGTGCAGGATGTCCTCCAGCGGGTGCGCGGGCCGTTCAATGTCAATGCGGCGGCCCAGGCTGCGGGGGTCGCAGCCATACGCGACACCGCCCATGTCGAGGCCTCGCGGGCGCATAACGACAAGTGGTTGCCCCGGCTGACGGAAGAGGCCCGCGCACTCGGCTTCGAGGTGCTGCCCAGCGTCGGCAATTTCGTCTTGATCCGCTTCCCGGATGTGGAGGCCGCCGTGGCCGAACTGCAGGCGCACGGCGTCATACCGCGCCGGGTCGCCGGTTACGGGTTCCCCGACGGGCTGCGGCTGACCGTGGGGCTGGAGGAGGACAATCTCGCCGTCATCGCAGCCCTGCGCGCTCTCGCCCGGTGACCCCGCCGATGTTTGAACGGGTCGCGCTCATCGGCATCGGCCTGATCGGCTCGTCTCTGGCCAGGGTCATGCAGCGCGAAGGTCTCGCCGGCAGCATTGTCGCGTGCGCGCGGCGGGAGGAAACCCTGGCGGCCGTGCGCCGGCTCGCCATTGCCGATGACACGACCAACGATCCGGCGGCCGCCGCAGACGGCGCCGATCTCGTCGTTGTCTGCACGCCCATCGGCGCCTATGCCGCCATCGGCGAGGCTGTCGCCCCCCGGCTTCGGCCGGGCGCCATCGTCAGCGATGTCGGCTCTGTGAAGCAAACCGTGATCCGCGATCTCGGCCCGCATATTCCGGAAGGCGTGCATTTTGTGCCGGCCCATCCCGTGGCGGGCACGGAACACTCGGGCCCCGAAGCGGGTTTTGCAGAACTCTTCCAGGGCCGGTGGTGCATTCTCACGCCGCCGCCCGGCACGGCGCCGGAAGCGGTCGAGAAGGTCGGCGCCTTGTGGCGCCGCGCCGGCATGATGCTGGAGTCGATGACCCCTGCGCATCACGACCATGTCCTGGCCATCACCTCCCATCTGCCGCATCTCGTTGCATTCTCGATTGTCGGAACCGCGGCCGACCTGGAGCAGGATCTGCGCCAGGAGGTCATCAAATTCGCGGCCAGCGGCTTTCGCGACTTCACCCGGATCGCGGCCAGCGACCCGACCATGTGGCGGGACATCTTCCTCAACAACCGCCATGCATTGCTGGACGTTTGCAGCCGGCTGCTGGAGGATGTCTCACGCCTCCAAAGGGCCATCCGCTGGGGCGAAGGCGAGGAGATCGAACGGCTTATCGAGGCATCGCGCGAGATCAGGCGAAGTCTGATCGACGCCAATCAGGCATGACGGAGATTGCCGAGCGCGCCTTCCGGGGGGAGCGAATCGTGCTCGGTCCGCTGGACGCGCTCGACAGGCTGCTGGCCCATGCGCGCGATATCGCATTCGCGGCATTTCCGGACCCGGTTGGGGACGAGGGCCGGCTGGACGGCACAGAGTGGCAGGACAGGGCCAAGGCCGCGCGTCGGGATTTTATGCGCTCCGACGCCGTTCCGGGGCTGTTGCGCGATCTCTTCGCCGAACTCGGTTTCGACCCGAACACGACCTACCGCGACCGCGCGATCCTGCGTTTCCAGCCGGGGCGGGCGGCTTGCCGGACGCGGCGTCTGCGCGATTTACCGCCGCACCGCGACAGTTGGGGCTCCAACCTGATGACCCAGTTGAACTGGTGGGCGCCGGTTTTCCCCGTCGAGCCGGGCGCCACAATGGAAATTTGGCCCGAATATTTTGACCGCCCCGTCGCCAATAGCAGCGGCGACTGGGATCTCGAGGCCATGCGCGCCGCCGGGGGCAGCTACCCCCTGTTGCCCGAGGCGGCCCGGCCCGAAGAGCCGGGCGAACCTGTCCTGATCCGACCGGGGGAGTTGCTGTGTTTCTCCGGCGCGCATCTGCATGCCAGCAGACCGAACCGCACCGGGCGGACACGGGTCAGCATCGATCTGCGCACTGTCGATATCAGCGGCGGGCCGGGTCCGCCCAATGTGGACGGACATGCGCGCCATACTGCCTATGACTGGTTCAGCCGCCTCTCGGACGATGCAAGCCTGGCTTCCGCGAGATAGGCCGCTGTTTCGGCCAGACCGCCAAACGGAAAGAAGTGCGCGCCTTCCAGCGACGGCGGTGCTTCCCGGAGGCCGTTCAGCAGCGCCGTCGGCGTCCAGCGGCCGGCCATTCGCAACAGGCGCCCGTCGCGCCAGAGGCCGCGCAGCGACCGCCCGACGCCGCACGCCCTGGCGTATTTGAGCAGCGCGCCGGGGCTGGCCACGCCGGGCAGACCGACCCTGATCGGCGCCGTGTTGCCCAACCGCGCCAGCCGCGCTTCCCAGGCCAGCACCGCATCTGCCTCGAATACGAATTGTGAGACGACCGCCGCTTCGGCGCCGGCGGCGCACGCCTGCGCAATCCTGGCGAGAAGCGCTGCATCGCGGTCTTCCTCCGGGTATCCGGCAAAATAGAGCCGCCGGAACCTTCCGGCTGCGGGTGCGATCAACTCGGCGGTTTCCGCAAACGGCCCCAGCGGCTCGCCGCGGTCGCCGCCGACCAGCAGCGACTCCCGCACGCCGACAGCCTGCAGCGCATCCAGATGCCGGTCCAGGTCCGTCCGGCTCTCCAGATGGCGGGCGCCGATATGGGGGACCGGCTCCATGCCGGCACCCGCCAGAAGCGCCGCCGTGCTGACGATCTCGTCCAGCGCGCCGCCCGGAAGATGTGTGACGAACACCCGCGTGCCTTGCGGCAGCAGCGCCGCGAAGGACCCGGCCTTGCGAGCGCCGCCCGGAGTTGTTTCGATGGAAAAGCCGTCGGTTTGCATAGGAGAGACTGTCCGGCGAACCGCGTCTGCCTTGCGGTCCGGGTGCGACCAAGAGTGTCCCCTATGCGACACGCTGTCGTCGGGGGCATAGTTCGTGTCGGGAATGGACAGTTTGCCGAAATCCGTCTGAGGCAGGGTTCGGCCGTGTCAAAGCGGGAAGGAGCCCCATCCATGCGCACTCATGCCCGGGCAGTGATTGTCGGCGGCGGCTGCGTCGGCGTCTCGGTTGCCTATCACCTCGCAAAGCTCGGTTGGTCGGACACGGTTCTGCTGGAGCGGCTCGAGCTTACTTCCGGCTCGACATGGCACGCAGCCGGCCTCCTGCCGCTCTTCAACATGAGCTACAGCGTCGGTCAGATTCACAAATATTCCGTCGATCTCTACAAGCGGCTCGAAGCCGAGACCGGCCAGGATGTCAGTTTCCACGTCACCGGCAATCTGCGGCTCGCGACCAATCGCGACCGGATGGACGAATACTGGAAATATTGCGGCACGGCGAACACCATCGGCGTGCCGTTCGAGATGATCGGGCCGGACGAAATTCAACAACTCTGGCCGCTGGCGAATACGGACGGCCTCGTTGGCGCCCTCTTCCACCCGGATGACGGCCATGTTGCGCCGGTCGATCTGACCAACGCGCTTGCCATCGGCGCGCGCGCCGGGGGCGTGGAGATTAATCGGCATACAAGGGTTCTGGAGATCCGGCCGGAGCCGGACGGCCATTGGCGGGTCGTCACCGACAAGGGCGACATTGTCGCCGAGCATGTCGTGACCGCCACAGGCGCCTGGTGCCGGCAGACGCTGGCGGCAGTCGGGCTCGATGTGCCGGTCATCCCGGTGGAGCATCAATATATCGTCACCGATGCCCACCCCGCGCTGACGGCCCGCCACGCCGAGGGGCTGCCGGAAATGCCGGTGCTGCGCGAGAGCGACGCCTCCTACTACTTGCGAGAGGAGCGCGACGGGCTGATTCTCGGCCCTTATGAAGCCGGTGCGCCGGCCTGCTTCGTGGATGGCGTGCCCGAGGATTTCGGCCAGGAGCTGTTCCCCGGAGACCTGGAGCGGCTCGAGCCTCACATCGAGGCGGCGATCCGCCGGGTGCCGATCTTCGGTGAAGTCGGTATCAAGGATGTCGTCAACGGCGCCATCCCCTACACGCCCGACGGCAATCCGCTGATCGGCCCGGCCTATGGCTTGCGCAATTTCTGGCTGGCCGAAGGCTTCAGCTTCGGTGTCACGGCGGCGGGCGGCGCCGGTCGTTTTCTCGCCGAATGGATGGATGGCGGGGAGCCGTCCATCGACATGCTCGCCGTCGATCCGCGGCGTTTCGGCGCGTATGCGAACAAGAGCTACGCTGTCGAAAAGAACGAGGAGGCCTATCGCAACGTCTTCACCGTCCACTATCCGGACGAAGAGCGCCCGGCGGCGCGGCCGGCCAAGACCAGCCCTGTCCATACACGGCATGAGGCCGCGGGCGCCGTGTTCGGCCAGCGCTACGGCTGGGAGAGGCCCAACTGGTTCGCCCCGGCCGGGACACCGGCCCGGGACGAGTGGAGCTTTCGGCGCAGCAACTGGTTTGCACATGTGGGCGAGGAATGCCGGCTGGCGCGCGAGCGGGTCGGGCTGATCGACATCACCAGCTTCTCCAAATTCCGGGTTGCAGGGCCCGGCGCGGAGTCGTTCCTCGACGGCCTGCTGGCCAACCGTATGCCGAAGAAGACCGGCGCCCTGCGGCTTGGCCACGCCCTGACCTCGACCGGCGGCGTCCGTTCGGAGTTCTCGATCATGCGTGACGGGCCGGAGGAATTTTACCTGGTGTCCTCGGGCGCGGCCGAGCGGTACGACCACGACTATCTCGCCAGGGCGCTGCCTGGAGACGGGTCGGTCCATCTCGACAACATCACCGGCAGGCATGGCGTTCTGGTGCTGGTCGGCCCCCGGTCCCGCGCCGTATTGCAGAAGCTGACCGATACCGATCTGTCGAACGGGAATTTCCCCTGGCTTACCGGGCAGCGGATAGGAGTCGGCATGGCGCCGGTGCGGGCGCTCCGGGTCAATTTCGTCGGCGAACTCGGCTGGGAGCTGCACCATCCGATCGAGTATCAGATCGGGCTTTACGACGCCTTGATGGCGGCCGGTGCGGAATTCGGCATCGGCGGCATCGGGATGCGCGCGATGGAGTCGCTCCGGGTCGAGAAGTCCTATCGCATGTGGGGCATGGATCTGACGACGGAGTATTCCGCCTTTGAGGCCGGCCTCGACCGCTTCATCTCGCTGAACAAGCCGGACTTTCTTGGCCGCGATGCGCTGATCCGGCAGCGGGAAGAAGGCGTGCCGCAAGCCTTTGTGACGCTGGAGATAATGGCCGATGATGCCGACCCCTGGGGTAATGAGCCGCTCTATCTCGACGGACGGATGGTCGGGCGGGCGACCTCCGGCGTTTACGGCCATACGGTCGGCAAGAGCCTGGCGCTGGCCTATGTCCGCCCGGAAGCGGCTGCGCTTGGCACGAAACTTGAAGTCGACATTCTGGGCAAGCGCCGCCCCGCACGCGTCATTCCGGAATCACCGCACGACCCGGACAATATGCGGCTCAGGGCATCGTGACGCCGTCTCCCAAGGAGATGCCGAGCGAACGCGCCGTGCGCACCATGGGGCCGTCCACCTCGACGGCGCTGTAGGCGCGGATGGCGTCCTCCAGCGGCACATCGACGACCGCCCGGTTGCGCCATGCGACCAGGCGGTCGTGGCGCCCCTCGGCCAGCACGTCCACCGCATGGACGCCGAGCGCCGAGGCGACAAGGCGGTCCTGCGCAATCGGCGCGCCG
The DNA here is from genome assembly GCA_965200785.1 of Alphaproteobacteria bacterium. Taxonomy (GTDB): domain Bacteria; phylum Pseudomonadota; class Alphaproteobacteria; order Bin95; family Bin95; genus Bin95. The sequence goes on from CBDAVA010000003.1 coordinate 2,335,158, forward strand.
CCGCGCTGGATATGGCCCAGAACGGTCACGCGGGTTTCGGCGCCGGTCAGCTCCTCCAGCCGGGCGGCCACCAAATGTCCGATGCCGCTGTAGCTTGCGCTGTCGCCGTCGGCGCGGCGGACGGTATTGCCCGCTTCTGTCCTGACGGCTTCGGCCACAACGACCAGCGCGAAGTTGCGCCCATGGGCCTTCAGCGTGCGTATCTTGTGCGCCACATGAACGAGATCATGGGGAATTTCGGGAATCAGAATCGCATCCGCGCCGCCGGCGATGCCGGCCGACAGCGCAATATGGCCGGCGTCGCGGCCCATCACCTCCAGCACCATCACCCTGTCATGGCTTGCCGCCGTCGGCTGCAGGTGATCGAGGGCCTCGGTTGCCGCCGCCACCGCGGTGGCATGGCCGACGGCTGTCTCGGTCGAGCCCACATCATTGTCGATCGTCTTGGGGATGCCGACCAGGCGGATGCCGCCCTGCTGCGCAAGCCGGCGCAATATCGCAAAGCTGCCGTCGCCGCCAATGCCGATCAGCGCATCCAGTCCGAGTTGGCGGTAGCCTTCGATAATCTCTTCGGACCTGTCTTTTCTGGAGCCGTCCGGCATGGGGTAGTCGAAAGCGTCTCCCTTGTTGGTCGTGCCCAGCACAGTGCCGCCGAGGCGGAGCAGCCCGCCGGTGAAGCGCCGCGGGTCCAGCACCTCATATTGCAGCGGTCTGGACAGGAGGCCGAGCGTGCCCTTCTGAATGCCGACGACAGTCCAGCCGCGGTTCGCATTCGCATGGAGGGTTACGGCGCGAATGGCCGCATTCAGCCCTGCGCAGTCGCCGCCGCTGGTCAGGATCCCGATGCGCCTTATATCGCCCACAGGTTCCACCTTTGCTATAGTCGATACGGAGATGGAGCATAGGTCCAATGGCCAGCCATACGGAAGCCGATGCGAATGCAAAAGCCGCCAAGCTCGAGGCGCTGCGTTCGGAACACGCAGATCTCGACTACGCCATCACCGCACTGACCAGGACGGCGCCTTTCGATCAGATCCAGGTGCAGCGCCTCAAGAAACGAAAATTATGGCTGCGGGACATGATCGCAAAACTGGAGGCGCAAGGGTATCCGGACCTGATCGCCTGAGCGCGCGACCGGACACCGGCGGGAGTCCCCGGCAGGTTTCAAAAAGGGAAAGAGGGTCCGGACGATGGGCGAGACCGTCATTCGCATTGGTATCGTCATGGGCAGCCAGTCGGACTGGGCGGTGCTGCAGCGGGCCGCCCAGACGCTGGAGGCGCTCAAGCTGCCGCATGAGGCGCGCATCGTCTCGGCGCACAGGACGCCCGAGCGCCTCTATACCTATGCCCGTTCGGCTCGCGGCCGGGGGCTGATGGCGGTTATCGCCGGCGCCGGCGGCGCGGCGCATCTGCCCGGTATGATCGCCTCGATGACCATCCTGCCGGTATTCGGCGTGCCGATGCAGAGCCGGACCCTTTCCGGCCTCGACAGCCTGCTCTCCATCGTCCAGATGCCGGCGGGCGTGCCGGTAGGCACGCTTGCGATAGGCGAGGCCGGTGCTGTCAACGCCGCATTGCTCGCGGCCGGCGTGGTCGCGCTTTCCGACCGGGCGCTCGCCAGGCGGCTCCAGGACTGGCGCGACCGGCAAACGGCCTCCGTCGCCGACATACCCCGATGAGCCGGATCGCTCCGGGCGGCACAATCGGCATCTTCGGCGGCGGTCAGCTTGGCCGCATGACGGCCCTTGCCGCCGCGCGCCTCGGCTATCGCTGCCACATCTACTGCCCCGAACCGGACAGCCCGGCCGCCGAGGCGGCTGCCGCGTCCACCGTTGCGGACTATGATGACGCCGCCGCGCTCGATTCCTTTTCCGCATCCATCGATGTTGCAACATTCGAATTCGAGAATGTGCCTCACGAAACGGTCGCCCGCGTGGCTGCGAAAGTGCCGGTGCGGCCCGGCTGGGAGGCGCTGCGCATCAGCCAGGACCGCGCAGTCGAAAAGCGTTTCCTCAACCGCATCGGCCTGGAGACGCCCCGATGGATCGAAGTCCGGGCGGCTGCCGACCTGCGGCAGGCGCCCTGCCCCGGCATCCTGAAGACCGCGCGCCTCGGCTATGACGGGAAGGGCCAGATGCGCCTCGCCGGGAAGTTCGACGCCGAAGCGGTCTGGGCCGCATTCGGTGCGGAGCGCGGCGTCGCGGAAGCGCTGGTTGATTTTTCGGCCGAGATATCGGCCATTGCGGCGCGGGGCGCAGACGGCGCTCTCGCCGTTTTCGATGTCGCGCATAACCGCCATAGCGACGGCATCCTGCGGGAAACGACGGTGCCGGCGCCGGTACCGCCCCCGCTGGCAGCTGAAGCGCAGGCGCTTGCGGCGCGCACCGCGGAGGCGCTCGATCTCGTTGGCTTGCTGGCGGTGGAGTTTTTCGTAACCGCGGACGGCCGGCTGTTGGCGAATGAAATCGCGCCCCGGCCGCATAATTCCGGCCATTGGACGCTGGACGCCTGCGGCGCAGACCAGTTCGAGCAATTCGTCCGCGCCGTGGCCGGCCTGCCGCTTGCCGACCCGGCCCGGCACAGCGATGCCAGAATGGTCAATCTGCTAGGCGGCGAGGCCCGCACATGGCCGGAATTGCTCGCAGAGCCGGGAGCGTGCCTCCACTTGTATGGAAAGCGTGAAGTCCGCCCCGGCCGCAAGATGGGCCATGTAACCCGGCTCTCAGCGAAAACGCGGTGAAAACGCCCGGAATCGCGGCACGCGCGCCCCGCAGCGCCTCAATCTGCCCCGCATCCTGCCGATGCGCGCAATGTCTGCAAGGCGGCGGTCCAGAAAGGCCAGGGTCGCTTCATTTCCCTCGGACCGGTCGTTCAGCCAGAACTGAAGGACCGCCGCATAGAGCGCGGCAAGCGTGGCGCGTTTGGTGTAGTAGCTGAAGTCGGTTGCCCTGTCGCCCGCAAGGGTCCAGATCAGGTCCACCGTGCGGTAAAGCGACCGCGCCGCCAGCGGAGCGTTATGCGGCAGCGCAAGCCGGGTTACCGCGCGCTGAACGGCCTCCCGATGGGGCGCATTCTGCTCCAGGCGGGCATGAATCGCCGCTCGAACAACCGCCGCCATGCCTGTGGGAGGCGGATGGAGGGCCGACACTGCCTCGACCATTTGCCGGTCTGCAAGCGCAAGGTGCACTTCTATGGCTTCCATGGGTCCGCGCGGGAAAAGAACTGCCGCCTCGCTCTCGTCCAGCCCTGCATCGGCAGCGCCGGACCGCAGCGACGCCATGGTCCAGCCGTCAAAAACGATGTGATGCAGCGCGGCTTCCACGACGCGCTCGCGCAAATGTTCCCTGTTTTCCGTTTCAGTCATGGCGGCATGGCCTCGCTGGCAGAGGCGGGACATATATCGCCCCGCCCTTCTGTATCGTTGTCCTCCATGATATAAGGACAGCTCCATTCAGTTAACGGCAAAGGAGCACTGAGCACCCGTGCATGTTACCGTCCGTGACAATAATGTCGATCAAGCGCTTCGGGCGCTGAAGAAAAAGATGCAGCGCGAAGGCATTTTCAGGGAAATGAAACTTCGCCGTTCATATGAGAAGCCTTCGGAAAGGCGGGCCAGGGAGCAGGCGGAGGCCGTTCGCCGGCACCGCAAATTGATGCGCAAGCGTCTGGAGCGCGAAGGATACTGACCCCGGCATGAGCGCCTATGACCGGGGCCTCGACCGGCAGGCGGCGAACCACGAACCGCTGACGCCGCTGTCATTCCTCCAGCGCACCGCGTGGGTGTTCCCCGAGCACCTGTCGGTGGTGCATGGCAAGCGCCGGTTTACCTGGAAGCAGACACGGGAGCGCTGCCACAGGCTGGCGGATGCGCTCGCCCGGCGCGGCATTGGCAAAGGCGATACCGTCGCTGTCATGGCCGCCAACACGCCGGAAATGCTGGAATGTCATTTCGGCGTGCCGATGAGCGGCGCCGTGTTGAACACGCTCAACATCCGCCTGGATGCGGCAATGATCGCCTTCATGCTGGACCATGGCGAGGCGAAGGCGATCGTCGCGGACCGCGAGTTCTCCGGAACGGTCCGGGAGGCGCTGGCCCTGCTGGGGCGGGAAATACTCACCGTCGATATCGACGACCCGGAATATGGCGGACCGGGGGAGCGCATCGGCAGTCTCGACTACGAGGCGCTGCTGGCCGAGGGCGATCCCGATGCGGCATTTGCCCCGCCGCCGGATGAATGGGACGCCATTTCGCTCAACTATACCTCCGGCACCACGGGCAACCCCAAGGGAGTCGTGTACCACCATCGCGGCGCGTGGCTGACGGCGACCGGCAATACGCTTGCCTGGCAGATGGGATTGCATCCGGTCTATCTCTGGACCCTGCCGATGTTCCATTGCAACGGCTGGTGCTTCCCCTGGACGATCACCGCCCAGGCCGGCACGCATGTGTGTCTGCGGCGCGTGGAGGCCGGGCGCATCTTCGACGCCATCGCCGAGGAAAGTGTGACGCATTTCTGCGGCGCGCCGATCGTGCTCAATATGCTGCTGCACAGCCCGGAAGAGCAGCGCCGGCGCTTCGACCACCGCATTCAGGTGATGACCGCCGCCGCGCCGCCGCCGCCCTCGACGCTGGAAGGCATGGAGGTGATGGGCTTCGACATCACCCATACATACGGCTTGACGGAATGCTACGGCCCGGCGGTGGTCTCTGCCTGGCACAGGGAATGGGATGCGCTGGACGGACCTGACCGCGCGGCGATGAAGGCGCGGCAGGGTGTGCGCTATCCGGTGCTTGAGGGCCTGACAGTGATGGACCCGGAGACGATGGCCGAAACGCCCCGCGACGGCGAGACCGTCGGGGAGGTGATGATGCGCGGCAATGTCGTGATGAAAGGCTATCTGAAGAACGAGGCCGCCAGCGCGGAAGCGTTTGCAGGCGGCTGGTTCCATACCGGCGATCTCGGCGTGATGCATGAGGACGGCTATATCGCGCTCAAGGACCGTTCAAAGGACATCATCATCTCCGGCGGGGAGAACATCTCGTCGGTGGAGGTGGAACAGGTGCTCTATCGGCATCCCGCCGTTCTCGAGGCCGCTGTTGTCGCCAAGGCAGATGACAAGTGGGGCGAAACCCCTTGCGCCTTCGTCGAATTGCTTCCCGGCGCCAGCCCGACCGAGGTGGACATCATCGCCTTTTGCCGCGATAATATGGCGCATTTCAAGGCTCCCCGGCGCGTCGTCTTCGGGCCGCTGCCCAAGACTTCCACCGGCAAGGTGCAGAAATTCGTGCTTCGGGAGAAGGCGCACGATCTGGCGTGAAGGCCGGCAGCCTCTGCGGAGGCAAGGCCGTCACCGGCGCTTTCCGGCCTTGTCCTCTCCTGCCGCGCGCGCGAGAGCGCAGAACGCTTCCACGGTCAGCTGTTCAGGCCGCAGCGCATCGTCCAGCCCTGCACGGGCAGGAAGATCGCCAAGCGTTCGGCGGAGCATCTTTCGCCGGCCGCCAAAGGCGCGGGCTGCGACCCATTCCAGGTCTTCCAGAACAGCCGGGGCCGGCGAGGGACGGGGCGCCAGCGCGACGACGCTGGAAGAGACTTTCGGAGGCGGGACGAACGCCCCGGGCGGCAGATCGAAGCAGCGGCGAACCTCCATACGCCATTGCGTGAGGACGGAAAGCCGCCCCCGGGCCTTGCTGCCGGGCGCTGCCAGCAAGCGGTCGGCGACCTCCTTCTGGAACATCAAGGTCATCGACTCGATGCCCGCCGCCTGGCGCAACCAGCCGATCAGCAGCGGCGTGGCAATGTTGTAAGGCAAATTGGCGACGAGCTTGACAGGGGCCGGGCCGAGCGCCGCCACATCCACGCCAAGCGCATCTGCGGCCAGAACCCGAAGCCGTCCATCGCTGGCCGCCTCCATATCCGCCAGCGCCGCCACGCAGCGGTCATCGCGCTCGACCGCCACCAGCCGCTCCGCCCCGGCCTCCAGCAATGCGCGTGTGAGCCCGCCCGGGCCGGGCCCGATCTCGACGACGGTGCGCCCTTCCAGAGGGGCGGCCGCGCGCGCGATACGGGCGGCAATGCCGGGGTCGAGCAGGAAATGCTGGCCGAGCGCCCGCCTGGCGCCGAGCCCGTAACGGCGGATCAACGCCTGCGGACGCGGCAGGCCCGGCTCAGCCACGCCGCCGGCGCGCCGCCATCGCATGAGCGCGTTTCAGGGCCGCAATCAGGCTGTCCGGCCGCGCGCTGCCGGCGCCCGCAATATCGAGCGCCGTGCCGTGGTCCGGCGATGTCCGCACGATGGGCAAGCCCAGCGTGACATTCACCGCCCCGTAGAAGTCGAGCAGCTTGACCGGGATCAACGCCTGGTCGTGATAGGCGCAAAGCGCCGCATCGTAGCGGGCGCGGGCCTCGGCGTGGAAGAGTGTATCCGCGGGCAGGGGGCCGCTCACATCCAACCCGGCCTGTCGAAGCCGGTCCGCTGCCGGAACCATGACCTCGATCTCTTCCTGGCCGAGCGCCCCTCCCTCGCCGGCATGGGGATTCAGGCCCGCCAGCATCAGGCGCGGCGCCGCGATCCCGAAATCGGTCTGCAATGCGTTTGCGACAATCCGCGCCGCATCGTCGATCAGCGCGCCTGTCAGTCGGTCCGCGACTTCGGCAAGCGGCACATGGACGGTCAATGGCACCACCCGAAGGTCTCCGCCAACCAGCATCATCACCGAATGACGCGCGCCGGTGAGCTCTGCGAGAAACTCCGTATGGCCCGGATGCGGGAAGCCCGCGCGCATCAGGCTTTCCTTGTGGATCGGGAGCGTCACGACCGCCGAAGCGGCGCCGGAACGCGCGGCGGCCACGGCGCGCTCTATGGAAGCAATGACGGCCGGCGCATGGGCCGGGTCGGCCTTTCCCGGCACCGCCGCCGACTCCAGCGGCAATCGCAATACGGGCAAGGCTGCGGGAAATACCGACGCCGCCTCTCCGGGGCCTTCGATCTCGCGGACCGGCACATCCGGGTCCGTCCGGGCCAGCCATTCCGGATCGCCGATCAGGAAGAATACCGGCGCCCCGGGGGCGGCCCAGGCTTTCAATGCGAGTTCGCCGCCGACGCCGCCCGGCTCGCCCATGGTCAGCGCAAGCGGCGGCAGGCCGTTTATCTCCGGCGGAATGTCAACGCCTCCCGGCGCAGGTCCTGCAAATAGCGGTCCGCCCGCCGATTGATGCGCTCCAGCCGCAATTGCTGCGCGATCTCGGCGCGTTCGGCAACGGATGCCGGCGACTCGATCCGCTCGCACACCATCAACACCAGGAAGCCCCCCTCCCAGCGCACGGGTTCGCTCGCGACCTCCGTGTCCAGTTTCGTGACCGCGCCTTGCAAGCGCGCAGGCATGTCGCCGAGCTTGATCCGGCCGGCATCAACCGGTTCGTCCAGGCCGGCCTCGGCGGCCGCCTGCTCCATATCGGCGCAACCGGCGACTGTGCTTCCGACTGCCGCCGCCCGCTCGCGGAGCGCCCGCAGCTCCTCCTCACCAGCCCCTTCCGGCGCCGTGAAGTAAAGGCGCTTGAGCGCAAGCTCGACCTCCGGCGCTGCCGCGCTTTCCACGATGCCGCTCTCGCGCAGCAGCAGGATATAGAAGCCGCTGTCGAGACGGATCGGCCGGGAAAAGCCGCCCGGAGCCAGGGCCTCCAGCGCGGTTTCCAGCCGGGAGTCCAGTTGTCCGGAACGCACCCGGCCGATGTCGCCGCCGGTAGCCGCAGAGGAAGACTGCGAGAACTGCCGCGCCAGCCCGGCAAAGGGCGCGCCCGCGCGCAGTTGCGCCACGATGCCGTCCGCTGCGGCGCGCACTTCGCCCTCCCGCTCCGGGTCGTCCAGTGCGAGAAAGATTTCCGAGACGGCATATTCTCTGGAGCCGACGGCGGCGCGCCGCTCGGCCAGGCGCGAAACGACCTCATCGGCGCCGACTTCGATGCGCGGCACGATTCTCCTGTTCAGCACCTTCCTCCAGGCGATTTCCGCCAGCAGATGCTCCTCAAGCGCCTGGATATCGAGGCCGTTGGCGCTCAGATACTGGCCGAGGCCGCCCGGCTGCATATCATTGCGCTGCTCGATCAGCGCGATCTCCTGCGCGATCTCGTCCGCACCCACGCGAATTCCGAGCCGTCTTGCTTCCTGGACCTGCAGGCGTTCATCCACGAGGGTGCGCAGAATCTGCGGTCCGAGGCGGCTGCGAACCTCGGGCCTGTCCTCGACATCCGAAGACGACAGCGCGATACCCAACCTGGCGATCAAGTCGTATCGGGTGATGATGTCGTCATTGACAACCGCCACAATCCGGCCCGTCTGCTGGGCCAGAGCGAAGCTGCAGCAGAGCGAGGCATAGACGACAAGGACGAACTGCAGAAATGCACGCCGCATAGAAGCCGTTCCCGTCTGGTCTTGGCTGCCGCAGTTATGCCGTTAGCCGTCCTCCATATGCAAGAGCGCAGCGCATCCGAGCATCACCGCCGCGGCCGCCGGCGTCCACGCGGCCAGCACAACCGGCGCCCGCCCGGACAGGCCGAGCGCCGATACGACATCCGACAGGATGAAGAGCAGGAAACCGGCCCCCGTGCCAACCGCAAGCATCAAGGCGGCCCCGCCGCGCCGCCGGAACCGGATGGAAACCGTCGCGCCGATCAGCAGCATGGCCGTTGTCATAACGACAGAGGCCAGGAGGACATGAAGTCGGAGCCGGTGTTTGCGCGCCGAAAACCCCGCCGATTCCAGTGCGGAGATATATTCCGGCAGTTCCCAGACGGACATCGTTGCCGGCGTCGCCAGGCCGTCTTCAATATGGTTCCAACTGAGTGTTGTCGGAACCATCTCGGCGGCGCGGCGGACCGGCATGTCATGCGAACCGGCGGCCCAAACGCCCTTCAGAAACCAGTGCCCGGCCACCAATTCGGCCGACCTCGCGTCGAGGCGGTCCTGAAAACGCCGCAGCCCGTCAAAACGGTAAAGCACCACATCATGCAGGATGCGGCCCTCATCGACGCGGCCTGCGAACACGACCGTCAGCCTGCCGTCATTGATCTCCCGCAGCCACAGGCCCGACTCCGAGATCGACGACACCGGAGCCGCATTGCCGAAATACCGCTCTTCCAGCCGCTCGAAACGGCCCTGCGCCGCCGCTGCGAGCGGGCCGTAAAGCACCACCTTCCCGGCGCCCAGAACAAATGCCAGCGCGAGCGCCGGCAGCAAGACGCGCCAGACCGAGACGCCGGCTCCATGCGCTGCGGTCAACTCATTGTGGCGCGCCAGACGGTCGAAGGCGAACAGGCTGCCGAAAAGCACGCCAAAGGGCAGCACGAGTTCCAGCATTGACGGCAGCTTGAGCGCAGCCATCTGGAGCACGACGGCGAATGTCGCCTGCTCATGCGATCCCGACCGGCGCAGCAACTCGATCATGCCGACCAGCCAGACGATTGCGGCCAGGACGGTCAGGACAATGCAGATCCAGACGAAAAGCCGCCGGGCCAGATAGCGGGCAAGGGTGCCGAAATGCTCCATCCTGCGCCTTTCGTCAGCCGGAGGCCGGGCGGCGGCGCCAGCCGCCCCGCGCCAGCAGCGCGAGGCCGATCAGGATCGGCGCCGCCCCGACCGCATATTGAAGCGCGGCAAGCGCCGGCAGCTTCGCAACCGCCGCCTTCATGGCATAGGCGCCCACCAGGAGGCCGAACGCCAGCGCGCCCGCAAGCGCCGGCCGGAATGTCTGGCCGCGCCGGGCGGCGGCGGCCGGCAGCAGACAAGCCAGCGCCACCGCGGCGACCGCGCCGGGCATCAGGCCGCTTGCAAGTCTGAAATGCCCTTCGGCCTTGTGTTTCGCGACATTCCTTTGCCCGACCTCATCGGTGGACGGGTTCAACAGTTCGCCCAAGCTTCGTTCGCGCCGGCTGCGCGATCTTTCAGGGACCGCCGGCAGATTGAGTTCGATGGTGTTGTGCTCGAAATAGATGAGGGTCAGGCGTCCGGTCTCCCGGTCGATCTCGTGCCGGCTGCCATTGGTGGCCGTCAATCGCGGTGTTTCGCCCGATATGGCGACGGTGCCTCTCTCGGCCATATAGGTGATGCGCTTGTCGGGATGCCGGTCGTCCTGCAGCAGGATACCGGAATACTCGCCATTGCCGGGGCTGTCCTGCACAAACAGGGTCATGCCCCGGCCAATCTGCCGGAAGACGCCCGGTTGCACGAGGAGGACCGAAAAGCGGTCTCTCAGGCCGGCCAGGATATCGCGGAGCTGGCGTTCCGAAACGGGCGCGAGCACCAGCGCATTCCATGCGACGATGCCCATGAGCGCCAGCGCCAGCGCCAGCGCCGGCGCCGCCAGACGCAGGTCGCTGACGCCCGTTGCGCGGATGACGACGAGTTCGTTGTCCGAATCCATCCGGCCGTAAACGAACAGAATGGCGAAGAGCAGCGCCAGGGGCAGCGCCACGCCCGCCAGATAGGGCAGCGCCAGCAATGCAAGCGCCGCGAACAAATCGACGGCAAGGCCGCGCTCCACGATGTCGTCCACAAAACGCAGCGCCGTCGCCAGCATCAGCAGCGGGCAGAGCGCGCCGGCCGCAGCGCCCAGTGCGACAAGCAAACGCCGCAGGACGTAAAGATCAGTCTGGCGCATCGCGCGCCTGTATGCTGCCTTAGTGGAAACGAAACAAGCCGCATGAGGGTTTCAATGAAGGTTTCTTTCACCGCTCCCGCCCTTCCCCCGTCGGGCGCGCTGGTTCTGACCGTAGCCGGGGGCGGCGCCCTCGAAGGGTTGGCGGCAGAAGCGGATGCGGCGTCTTCCGGTGCGCTGGCCCGCGCGATGGCGGCTTCCCGCTTTGACGGCGAAGCGAAGTCTACGCTGGAAATACTGGCCCCGGCCGGTCTTGGCGTGGAGCGGGTGCTGCTGGTCGGAATCGGCAAGATACTCGACGGCCGCCTTGCGGAAGACATCGGCGGGACCGTCTATACCGCTCTTGCGCATTCGGGGTCGAACTCCGCCGTGCTGTCCTGGCCGCACACCGAAACGGCCCCCGCCGCCGGCCTCGGCGCGGCGCTTGCGGCCTATCGCTTCGACAAATACCGCACACGGTTGAAAGACAAGGACAAGCCGACCCTTTCCAGCCTGGCCGTTGCCGTGAAAGAGGCCGATGCCGCCCGCCGGGCCTTCGAGGACGACGGCGCAAGAATCGTCGATGCCGTGGCTTTCGCCCGGGACTTTGTCTGGGAGCCGGGCAATCTGCTCTACCCGGAGAACTATGCTGAGGCGCTGCGTGAATTGGAGCCGATGGGCGTTTCCGTCGAAGTGCTGGACCAGGCGGCGCTGGAAGAGCTCAAGATGGGCACGCTGCTGGGCGTGGCGCAGGGCAGCGCGCGCGAGGCCCGCGTGGTCGTCATGCGCTGGCAGGGCGCCGAGGGGCCGCCAATGGCGCTGGTCGGCAAGGGCGTGACCTTCGACAGCGGCGGCCTGTCGCTGAAGCCGGGCAGCAGCATGGAAGGCATGAAATGGGACATGGGCGGTTCGGCCGCCGTGGTCGGCGCGATGCATGCGCTGGCCGGCCGCAAGGCGGCGGCCCATGTCGTCGGCATTGTCGGCCTGGTGGAGAACATGCCCTCCGGCACCGCGCAGCGGCCTGATGATGTTGTCACCAGCTATTCCGGCCAGACGGTCGAGGTGCTCAACACCGATGCCGAAGGCCGTCTCGTGCTGGCGGACCTGCTGGCCTATGTCATCGAACGCTACGAACCCCGGGCGGCGGTGAATCTGGCGACGCTTACCGGCGCGATGGTTATGGCGCTCGCCCACGAATATGCCGGCATGTTCTCCAATGACGATGCGCTGGCCGACGCCTTGCAGGCGGCCGGGGAAACTGTGGACGAAAAGCTGTGGCGTTTCCCGCTCCACGCGGCCTACGACAAGATGATCGATTCCGATATCGCCGACATGAAGAATATCGGGCCGCGAGCAGCGGGTGCGATCACGGCGGCGCAGTTCCTGAAGCGATTTGTCGGTGAAACGCCGTGGGCGCATCTCGACATTGCCGGCACGGCCTGGACCGACAAGGCGCGGCCGACCGTGCCCAAGGGGGCGACCGGTTTTGGCGTGCGGCTGCTCGACCGGTTGGTCCGGGATGTCTGCGAAAGCTGATCCTCCGGACTTCTACGATCTGGACGGCGCGCCGCTCGACCTGGGCCTCGCCCGGCTGCTGGAGGACGCGCTTGCCCGGGGGCGGCGCGCCTGCGTCCGCCTTGGGCAGGAGGAGCGTGTGGCAGCGCTCGACCAGGGGTTGTGGACCTATCGCAATGACAGCTTCCTGCCCCATGCCAGCGAAGGCGAGCCTGCGGACCAGCCGGTATGGCTGACAGCGGCGCCCGGCAATCCGAGCCGCGCCGACCTGCTTGTTGTCATTGATGACGCCGCGATGGACGACAGGGACAGTTTCGTTGATACGATCTATCTGTTCGACCGGCGCGACCCCGCAATGCGCGACATCGCCCGCGACCGTTTCGCTGCGTTCCGCGATGAGGGACATCGGCCGGCCTATCTGCGATTCGGCCCGGCCGGTTGGCCCGGGTCGTAACTGGGTCGTTGTGCGGGCGGGTCTGCATCGCTATAACGCCGCGCCCGCGGCGCTTGGGAGGAGACTTGATATGGCGGCCGAACGCACACTGTCGATCGTGAAACCGGATGCGACCCGGCGTCATCTCACCGGCGAGATCATCGCCCGGCTGGAGAAGGCGGGGCTGAAGATCGTGGCCCAGAAGCGTATCAGGCTGACGCAGGCGCAGGCCGAAGGCTTCTATGCCGAACATCGGGAACGCCCGTTCTTCGGCGATCTTTGCACGTTCATGACCTCCGGCCCGGTGGTGGTGCAGGTTCTCGAAGGCGAGGATGCCATCGAACGCAACCGCGGCATCATGGGCGTCACCAATCCTGCCAACGCCGCGGCGGGCACGATCCGGAAGGACTATGGAGAATCGATCGAAGCCAACTCGGTCCATGGGTCGGACTCGCCGCAGAGCGCCGCGCGCGAGATCGCCTATTTCTTCAGCGACTGCGAGATCGTCGGCTAAAGGCGGTTCGGGCTATCGACACGGGCCACGGTCAGGGCGCCGACCCGAACAGCGCCGGCCCGCTTGAGAACCCGGGCGCAGGCTTCCAGGGTCGCTCCGGTGGTCAGCACATCGTCCACGACAACAACGCTGGCCCCGTGCAGACGGCTCCGCCAGGCGGTGCCGACGCGGAATGCGCCGGCGACATTGCGGCCCCGCTCGCGCCGGCTGAGCTCCGTCTGCGGGCGGGTGCGCCGAATGCGCTTCAGCATGTCCGGGGCGAATGCGGCCCCGCATGTCCGTGCGAGCCGCCCCGCCAGCAGCGCTGACTGGTTGTAGCGCCGGCGGTAAAGCCGCATCCAGTGAAGCGGAACCGGCGCAATCCAGTCTGCCTCGGCCAGCAGGCGCGCGCCCGCTTCCGACGCCCATGCCGCCAGCAATGGCGCAAGGCCGGTTTCATCGCAGAATTTGAAGCGTTGAATGAGGTCTCTCGCATTACCGGCATACATCAATGCGCTTCTTGCGCAATCGAATGCCGGCCGCCGGGCCATGCAGGCTCCACAGAGCGACTCGGCTTCGGCCTCGAACGCGAAGGGGCGCCCGCAGCCGTCGCAAAACGGATCGGTCACGAAATCGAGGTCGGACCAGCAGGCGGCGCACAGCGTCGCCGGGTCCGCTACCGGGCCGCGGCAGAAGGCGCAGCGCGGCGGCAGGGCAAGATCCAGCACGCCGCGCGCAAACGCCGCCGCTCCGATTGCCGCAGACACCGGCCCGGATTACGCAGGACGGCTCCAGAAGCGCGTTGTGCCGTCGCGCTCCAGCTGTTGCACCAGCCCGGTTTCCCAATCGAGATAGGCCTGCATCGCATCCTCGACCGTTCCGCCCTGTTCATAGGGCTTCAGCCACACGTCATCGGCTGCATCGGCCATACGCTCCGCCCCGCTTTCCAGTGCGCCGGTCCATGAATTCGTGCCGCCTTCCAGCACGGCCGCCGGGCGGTCGAACTCGGCCGCCGCCAGCCGGGCGAGCATTCCGTCGGGCGAGGTGAAGACATAGCGGTCCGCCTGCGGCAGCCGCGCCGAGGCGAGCCGCGCCCGCACGGCAAACCACGCGCCCGGTATATGCCCCTCGGCATATGTCTTGCTGTCGGCGAAATCGACCACGACCGCGCCTTCCAACCCGTCGGGGCCAACCGTTGCCACTTCCGGCAGGCCGGGTATCTCCGGAACATGCGGCCCGGTTTCCAGCGGGCCGTCCAGCGGGCCGTCCAGCGCGCCTTCCAGCGCGCCTTCCAGCACCGCAGCGTCCCAATTCATCTGCCGCAGCCAGTGCGCGGTCATGGCCGCGCGAACGCCGGTGTCGTCCACAAGGAAGATGCGCGCGCCCCGCACGGCTGCATAGCGGTCGGTCGCCTGCACCAACTGGCCGCCCGGCGCGGACCGCGCGCCCTTCGGGTGCCCCGCCTCGAATTCATGCGGATGGCGCACATCGAAGACATAAGTGGTCCGCTCAGGCGCCGGCGGTATTTCGCGCACGACCGGCACATCGAAACGCTCGGTCACCGCGCGGGCATATGCACGTGCGGCCGCAAGTCCGCCGGCGGTCGGCTCGGGCGCCGGGCGCTCATTGCCGCGCTCAAGTTGCAGGCCCGCGAGGTGCCAGCCCATCGTGCCGTTGCGCAATGCCGCCACCCGGTTCGGTATCCCGGCATTGATGAGGGATTGCGCGCCGATAATGCTGCGCGTCCGCCCCGCGCAATTGACGATGACGGTGGTATCCGGAGAAGGCGCCAGCTCGTGGACGCGGTAAACCAATTCTGCGCCGGGGCAGCAGGTTGCCGTCGGAATGTTCATGTTGCGAAATTCGTCCATCGGCCGGCTGTCGAGCACCACCACAGGATCGGGGCCTTCAAGCAGCGCCTTGAGCTCGTCGGCCGACACGGACGGCGTGCCATAAGCATGTTCGACGAATTCACCGAATGCCTTGCTCGGCACATTGAAGCCGGAGAACACCTCGCAGCCGGCCTGTTCCCAGCCGGCAACGCCGCCGTCGAGCACGGCGACATCGGTGTAGCCGAACTCGCGGAGTCGCGCCGCGCCGCGTTCCGCAAGCCCCTCGCCATTGTCCGTGACGACAATCCTCGCCGCCCTGCGCGGGACCAGATCGCGAATCACCATTTCCAGCCGGGAAAGCGGGGTGTTGCAGGCATGCAGAAGATGCGCCTGCGCGAAGGCGCCTTCCTCCCGCAAATCCAGAATCGCAAGCTCGTCCCCGCCATCCAGCGCGCGTCGCAATTCAGCAGCCGAGATCGGGCTATAACTCTCGCTCACGGATTTTCCTCCAGGCGCAGCGGAGCGTCGATGATACCGCAACTCTTCGACAGACGCGCCCTGCGCCGCCATCGGGACCGCTCCGCAACAGCCGCTGCGGACGGCGGTTTCCTGCTGCGCGAGGTGGCGGAGCGTCTCGCCGACCGCCTGGACGATGTCACCGCCGCATTCCCGCTGGCTCTCGACATCGGCGCCCGCGACGGCGTGCTGGCGCGGAAGCTGAAAGGCCGCGGCGGCATCGAGACGCTTGTGCGTCTGGAACCATCCGAGACGCTTTGCCGCGCCGGGGGCGGGCTTGCTGTAGTGGGCGAGGAAGACCGCCTGCCCTTTGGCCGGCGATGTTTCGATCTTGTCACCAGCAATCTCGCACTGCACTGGACGGAAGACCTGCCGGGCGCGTTGGTCCAGATCAAGCGCGCTCTCAAGCCGGGCGGCCTCTTTCTCGCCAGTCTGTTCGGCGGCGAAACGCTGTCGGAGCTGCGCCGCGCCCTGCTGGCGGCCGACGCGGCGGTTTCGGGGGGGGCGGCGCCCAGAGTCTCACCCTTCGCCGACCTGCGCGACGCCGCAGGGCTGCTGCAACGCGCCGGTTTCGACATGCCGGTCGCCGACCTCGATACCATACGGGTGAGTTACGATTCGCCCTTCAGGCTGATGGCGGACCTGCGCGCCATGGGCGAGACCAATGCGCTGGCCGCGCGGCCACGCCATTTCGCCCGCCGCGCCCTGTTCGCCGAGCTTGCCGCACAACACACCGGCCGGCAGACAACGACTTTCCAGATAATCTATCTGTCCGGCTGGGCCTGAGCCGGGGTTTCGCCCCGAACCAGGCGCGTCCCGGCCACCATCGCATCCAGCTTCTTCCGCGCCAGCCAGCGCGGCAGTGCGGAGAAGCCGCAATCGGCGGTCACCCAAAGGCGGTCTCGCGGCATGACGGCCAGCACCTGCTCCAGCCTTGCGGCGACCTCCTCCGGCGTTTCGACATGAAAGGACTTCACGTCGATCACCCCGGCTGCGATGCGGTAGCGCTCCGCCAGCGCGGGCAGCATGTCGAGATCCGCCATCTCCCGGTTGGCGAACTCCAGCACGAGCATGGAGCAGTCCAGCTCGGCCATGCCCGGCAGCAGACGCGCGAAGCCGCGCGGTGCAAAGGGGCGCGATGCGTTGTTGCCGAAACAGATATGCACCGCGGCCCGCTCCGAGTGGCCGGCCAGGGCCTTGTTGACCGCCTCGGCGCGAGCGCTGCTGTCGAGATCGTGAGACGGGTCGGTGAAGCCCGGTTCGTCGATCTGGACGAGGTCGGCTCCCTCCCCGGCGAGCAGGCCGAGCTCCTCGCTCACAATGCCGGCAATGTCGTCCAGAAGCGCCATTGCGTCGCCGCCATAAGGGCCTTCGGGCTGGATCTTGGGCATGAAGGTCAGCGGGCCGGGGAACGCCGCCTTGAGCCGCCGGCCGGGCGCCAGCGCTTTCAAGCGGCGAAATTCGGCGGCAATGCCGAGACCCTCCGGCGCGCGCACACGCTCCCGGGCAACGAAATGCGGCGCGCGGTCGTAACCGGGAACGCCCAGCCGCCGGCCTGCCGGAATCCGTTCGATCCCGGTCAGCCGGTCATACATTTCGTAAACGAACCGGCTCCGGCGCAATTCGCCGTCGGAGATGATGTCGATGCCGGCCTCGATCTGGTCGGCAATCGCGACGCGGGTCGCATCGTCAAAGGCCTCCTCGACATCTTGAGCACCGGTCCGCCCGCCGCGCATGGCCTCCCGGAAAAGGAACAGCCAGCCGGGCGCCGCGTAAGACCCCACCCCCATCGTCGGCAAATCCATGGCGCTCCCTCCTGCGATCGACAGTCGAAGCAGCATGGTAACAGCCCCGGACGCGCTGCAGGACGCGCAGAAGCGGGCATGGACGGTTCCGCACGCGCTTCAAACGGGGTAGAAGCGGCGCAGTCCCCGCCGGCCCCCGACAGGAGCGTGTTTCCATGTCCATCCTCGCCCAACGCCTTGCCGTCATCCGCCCCTCTCCGACCGTGGCGCTCAACACCAAAGCGATGGAAATGAAAGCCGCCGGCCATGACATCATCGCGCTGGCGGCCGGCGAGCCCGATTTCGATACGCCGGAGAATGTCGGCGAGGCCGGCATCGCCGCCATCCGGGGCGGCGACACCAAATACACCGCGCCCGACGGCCGCCCCGAGCTCAAGGCCGCAATCGCGCGCAAGCTGAAGCGCGAAAACGGGCTCGATTATGCACCCGGTCAGGTCACTGTCGGCAATGGCGGCAAGCATGTGCTCTACAACGCCTTCATGGCTAGCCTGGACCCCGGCGACGAGGTGGTTGTGCCGGCGCCCTACTGGACCAGCTACCCGGATATGGTGCTGCTCTGCGGCGGCACGCCGGTTGTCGTCGAATGCAGTGCGGAAGCGGGTTTCAAGATGACCCCGGCGCAATTGCAGGCCGCAATTACGCCCAGGACTAAATGGGTGCTGCTCAACAGCCCGAGCAATCCCTCCGGCGCCGCCTATAGCCGCGAAGACATGAAGGCGCTCACCGATGTGCTGCTCGCCCACGAACATGTCTGGGTGATGACCGACGATATGTATGAGCACATTGTCTATGACGGCTTCGAGTTCGTGACGCCGGCCCAGGTAGAGCCGCGTCTGCTGGACCGGACGCTCACGGTGAACGGCGTCTCGAAGGCCTATGCGATGACGGGATGGCGTATCGGCTATGCCGCGGGTCCGCTCGAGCTCATCAAGGCGATGGGCACCGTGCAAAGCCAGAGCACCACCAATCCCTCATCCATCAGCCAGACTGCCGCCGTCGAGGCCCTGGACGGCCCCCAGGACTTCATCCCGGAGCGGGCGGCCGCCTTTCAGAAGCGGCGCGACCTCGTCGTCTCCATGTTGAACCAGGCGCCGGGAATCACCTGCAACCGGCCCGAAGGCGCGTTCTATGTCTATCCCTCCTGCGCCGGCTGCATCGGCAAGCGGTCGCCGGACGGCCGCGAGATCAGCAGCGACGATGCGTTCTGCGCCTATCTGATCGATGCCGAGGGCGTGGTCACGGTTCCCGGCTCGGCCTTCGGCCTGTCCCCGCATTTCCGCATTTCCTATGCCACCGACGATGCGGCGCTGGAAGAGGCGTGCCGACGCATCCAGCGCGCCGCGGCCGCACTCACATGAAGATCGCGGTCGTCGGCGCCGGCGGGGTTGGCGGCGTTTTCGGCGCGCGCCTGGCGGCGGCGGGCCATGAGGTCTGCATTGTCGCGCGCGGGCCGCATCTGGCGGCGATTCGCGAGCACGGCCTTGCGGTCGCCGGCGGGCCCGGCGATGTGCATGTCCGGCCGGCCCTGGCGACGGACCGGCCGGAGGAGTTCGGCGCCGCCGATTGCGTCCTGTTCTGCGTCAAACTCTGGGATGTCGAGAGTGCGGGCGCGCTGATCCGGCCTCTGGTGGGGCCGCATACCATGGTCGTGCCGCTTCAGAACGGCATTGACGCGCGGGACCGCCTCGGCGCCCTGCTCGGCCTCGAGGCGGTGATCGGCGGCGTGGCCTTCGTCAATGCCTTTATCGCCGCGCCGGGAAAGATCGACCAGAAAAGCGCCTTCAACCGCATCGTTTTCGGGGAATGGGATGGACAGCGGTCCGCCCGTGTGGAAGCGCTGGCCGCGGCCTGCTCCGGGTCGGCGGTCGAGGCGGTGGTCAGCGCCAATATCGAGCTCGATATCTGGAAGAAATTCATCTTTCTGATCGGGACAGGCTCGGTCAACGCGGTGGTGCGGGGCAATATGGGCGTCGTCCGGCGCTGTCCGGAAACGGAAGCTCTGGTCGCCCGCTGCGCCGACGAGGCGGCGGCGGTGGGCCGGGCCTGCGGTATTCCGCTGGAAGCCGACGCCGGCGCAGAGGCTG
Source organism: Alphaproteobacteria bacterium (assembly GCA_965200785.1). GTDB lineage: Bacteria > Pseudomonadota > Alphaproteobacteria > Bin95 > Bin95 > Bin95. The sequence goes on from CBDAVA010000003.1 coordinate 2,354,466, forward strand.
TCCATCTTGCCGGCGCCTTTGGCGACGACACCATTGCCTCGATGGCTGCCGACCTCATCAAGGGAAACCGCCTGGAACTGCCCTGGCTGGCCGGCAAGGCCGTCGCGCTGGCCCGCAAGACCGGCGCACCGGCCCCCACGCTCGAAGTCATCCACGCCGCCCTGCTGCCGTGGCAGGACGGCAATGGGCCTGCCCGGTAAGCGCGGACTGCAAACCGCGACACCACAGGGTCCTTCAGGAATTAGGGTGGTGTCTCAGTGTCACATTCGGCCTCTTGTCCGTAGTCGGTCGATGCAACCGCGCCGCTGCCGTCGAACAAGCACATCGCCTGCCCGGCGCCCAGCCTCCGATCCTTCCGCAAGGCCGAAACGGCGGAGGATGGCCCCCGGCTCTCCGCTCCGCTCCGGCCGGGGTGACGAAAGGGAGGCGACATAAGCGGTGCGCTGCGGGTTGTTGAGCTTGTCTTCGCGTTGCATTTGTTCTACAGGCATTCCTATGCCTGATGCGGTTTTCACGGCGGTCATGGAAGAGGCGGAAGCCTATGAGGCTGTCCGTCATGCGGCGCGGGAGACGCTGGCGCAGTGGCCGGCGGCCCGTGCGGCGGTGTTGTTCGGCTCTCGCGCCCGCGGCGACCACCGCCCGGACAGCGACTGGGATATCGCCTTTCTGACGGCGGCGGACAATGACAGGCTGTCCGGGATTCCGGGGGGGCTGCCGATCGAGACCCTGCCTCTCGATGTGCAGGCCCACGCCGTGCCGGAGGCCTTGCCCTGCCGTCGGGCGCTGTGGATCGGCGATGTCGGGCGGGGCATCGCCCGGGACGGACAATTGCTGGCAGGGTGCTGGACCCGCCCGGACCTGAAGGGCGAACCAAGCATGACACCGGACGAATACGGCGCCCTTCTGGGAAGCGCCGTTACACACATAGAGTATGCAGCACTGAATGTTGCTAAGGCAGGCAAGAATTGGTTCCGGACCGGCGGTGCCTGCGATCATTTTGTTGCGGCAACGGCGGATGCGGCGGAACGCCTGGCCAAGGCCATGCTGGGCCGCCATGGCGTCGACTATAGGCGGACCCATGATTGCGCCGTGCTCGCCGGATATGCCGAGGCCGCCGGCCGTGGAGAACTGGCGGAACGCATCCACGAGATGAACGGATCCACCAAAGACCATCACACAGCGGGATATCATGGCGCCTCCGAAGAGGACCTCAAACATGCGGTGAAGCGTCTCCCGGCGGTCCTCCGCAATCTGGAAGAGGAACTCATTGCCGCCGAACAGTCTCCGACTTATGAGGAATTCGCTGCTCACATCGCCGCCGACCAACTTGTCGAGGACATAAAGACCGGGCTTGCCAATCTCCGGGAAGCGGAGGCGCGGGACGACTCTCCGGCGCCGCCGGAGAGGGCGTGGATGGAAGTCCTGACGGAACACCGCAAGGACTTGATCGAGGAACTCGAGGGGCTGTTGCAGAGCTTCCGTCCACCGGACAACAGCAATGACGACAGCCCGCAATGACAGCGACTATTTCCGCGATCTGATCCGTCGGGACCAGGAACAGAACGGACGATTTCGCGCCCTGAAGCAGGCTATCCTTGATGGTCTGAACAGCGATATGAACGACAGGACAGTGAAGGAGATGTGGGCCGAGGCGGAGCAGCGCCATTGCGCGCAACATGGCTGAATACCGCCTTGCCTCCCGCGCCGAGGCCGACCTTGCCGATGTCAAGCGAACCGCCCCTGCCCAAGGAGCCTCATCCGTGGCGCTTCTGCGTTGCGCCGATGATGGACCGGACGGACCGGCATTGCCGGTTCTTCCACCGGCTGCTCTCGCGCCGCGCGCGGCTCTATACAGAGATGCTGACGGCGGGAGCCGTCATCCACGGCGACCGCAGCCGCCTGCTCGGCTTTGATGCAGCCGAGCATCCGGTGGCGCTGCAGCTTGGCGGCAGCGAGCCGGAGGCGCTGGCGGAGGCGGCGCGGATCGGCGCCGGGTTCGGCTATGACGAGATCAACCTCAATTGCGGCTGCCCGAGCGACCGCGTGCAGCGCGGCCGGTTCGGCGCGGCGCTGATGGCCGAGCCGCAGCTTGTCGGGCGCTGCCTCGCCGCCATGCGGGCTGCCGTCGCGGTTCCGGTCACGGTCAAATGCCGGATCGGGATCGACGACCAGGACGACGACGCCCTCTTCCGCTTTGTCGAAACGGTCCATGCGGTTGCGGGGGTTACTGTCTTCATCATCCATGCCCGCAAGGCGTGGCTCCAGGGGTTGAGTCCCAGGCAGAACCGCGAAGTGCCGCCGCTGCGCTACGAACTGGTCTTCCGGCTCAAGGCGGAACGGCCGGACCTGAAGATCGTGCTGAACGGCGGGCTTGCGGATTTGAACGCCGCCGAAACCGTCCTTGCCGAAGGCGCCCTCGACGGGGTCATGCTGGGGCGGGCCGCCTATGCCGACCCCTGGCTGCTGTCGCAGGTGGACCGCCGCCTGTTCGGCGAACAGACCGCCGAGCCGACGCGCCACGACATCATCCGCGCCATGCTGCCCTATGCCGAACGCCTGGCGGCGGAAGGCGTCTGCCTGCACGCGCTGGCCCGCCATATCCACGGGCTGTTCCAGGGCCGTCCGGGCGCGCGCGCCTTTCGCCGGCACCTGGCGGAGAATGCGCATTTGCCGGGCGCCGGCCCGGAAGTGCTGGCGGCAGCCGCAAGCCAGGCGCCCTTGGCCGGCCGGATGGCTGCCTGAGCCTCTGCCGCCGTCTCGCCGAAGGGCTGTGCGGCGCCGCCGGTCAGGGCGGCAGCAGGCCCGGCAACTCTTCGAGCGTCCGGATTTCCGCCACTGGATGGAACGGCAGCTGCTCCCTTTGCGCGCCGCCCCTGTTTATCCATACCGAGCGGAAGCCGAAGGCCGCGGCGCCGGCCACGTCCCAACCATTGCCGGAGACGAAACATATCTGCGCCGGCTGCGTGTCGAGCGCATCGACGGCAAGCTGATATACGGACGGATGCGGCTTGAAGATTTCGCACTTTTCCACCGAGAGCATCCGGTCCAACACCGGCGTCAGCGCATTGGCATTGACCGCGGCGGTCAACATGGTCGCAGTGCCGTTGGAGAGCACCGCCGTGCGAATGCGCCGGGCCTTTATCGTTTCCAGGCAAGTCCGGGCGTCCGCAAAGGCGTCCAGCGAGAGGTAGAGCTGCATCAGCTCGGCCCGCAGCGCCGGGTCCTCGACGCCGCAATCGGCCATGGCAAAATCCAGCGCTTCGCCCGTCACCTGCCAGAAATCGGCATATTTTCCCATCAGGGAGCGCAGCCAGGTGTAGTCGATCTGCTTCTGCCGCCAGAGCGCGGAAAGGCGGTTGGCGGCCGGTCCGATACGCGCCTGCCGCGCCGCCAGCGGGGCATTGAAATCGAACAGGGTGCCATAGGCGTCGAAGACGCAGGCGTGGATGTCATGCAGGGTATCGCCTGGCATCGGCAAGGACTTCCGGTTGCGGTCTGTGGCGGCCCCAGACTAGCTTGCGGCGGCCCTGCAGTGAAACTATGTTTCGCTCCGGCAGGCATAGGAGGCTCGGGCCATGTTCAAGGGATCGCTGGTGGCGTTAATTACCCCGTTCCGGGAGGGCGGAGTCGACGAGAAAGCGTTTCAGGACTTCGTCGAGTGGCAGATCTCCGAAGGCACGCACGGTTTGGTGCCCTGCGGCACCACCGGCGAATCACCGACGCTGAGCCATGACGAGCACAAGCGCGTGACCGAGCTTTGCATTGAAGCGGCGGCCGGCCGGGTGCCTGTGGTGGCGGGCGCCGGCTCCAACTCGACGGCCGAGGCCATCGACCTCGCCCAGCACGCCAAGCAGGCCGGCGCCGACGGCGTGCTCGTGGTCACGCCCTATTACAACAAGCCGAACCAGGACGGCCTCTACGCGCATTTCAAGGCAATCAATGACGCCGTCGAAATTCCGATCATCATCTACAACATCCCGCCGCGTTCGGTCGTCGATATGACCGTCGAAACCATGGCGGAGCTGGCCAAGCTGCCGAATGTCGTGGGTGTCAAGGACGCCACCACCGATCTGCAGCGGCCGATCGAGACCCGCGTGGCCGCAGGCCCCGAATTCTGCCAGTTGTCGGGAGAAGACGGCACCGCCCTGCCCTTCCTGATCCAGGGCGGCGTCGGCTGCATTTCGGTGAGCGCCAATGTCGCGCCCAAGCTGTGCTCGATGATGCACGAGGCCTGGCAGCAGGGCGCGCTGGAAACGGCGATGCAGATCAATGAGCGCCTGATACCCTTGCACAAGGCAATGTTCTTCCAGCCCAGCCCGGCCGGCGCCAAATACGGCGCGCACCTTTTGGGGCATTGCACGCCGGACACGCGCCTGCCGATGATGCCGGCCGCCCCGGAAACGCAGGCCCGGGTGCGCAACGCCATGACCGGCCTTGAACTGATCGGGTAGTCCTCGCCGATGGCTGTCCGACCGGTTGCCCAGAACCGCCGGGCGCGGCACGACTATTTCATCGAGGATGTCTTCGAGGCAGGGATGCAGCTGTCCGGCAGCGAGGTGAAATCGCTGCGCGCCGGGCACGGCTCGATCGTGGAGGCCTACGCCACCGAGCGGGCCGGCGAGATGTTTCTGGTCAACGCGCATATTCCGGAATACAAGCCGGCCCGGCATTTCGGACATGCCGCCAAGCGCCCGCGCAAATTATTGCTGCACCGGCGCGAGATCGACCGTCTGGCCGGCGCCGTGCGGCGCGACGGCGCAACGCTGGTGCCGCTCAGGCTCTATTTCAACGAACGCGGGCGGGCGAAGCTGGAGCTCGGCCTCGCCAAGGGCAAGCGCAAGGTGGACAAGCGCCACGCCATCAAGGAGCGGGACTGGAAACGCGACAAGCAACGCCTGCTCAAGGCGCGGGACTGAGAGAAGGGCGCCGGCGCAGCGTTACCGATTGAGCCGGGCGGCCTCGCCGATGACACGGACGGCTTCCTCGTTGCGTGTGCGCACGCTGACGGCGGTGGCCCCGCTGTCGGCCCAGGCGCGGAAGCGCTGTTTGACCCGCGCCGGCGGACCGATGAGCGCCTTCATGTCCACCCATTCGTCCGGCACGGCGTCGGCCGCCTCGTCCTTGCGGCCGGCAAGATAGAGTTCCTGGATGCGGTCGGCGGCTTCCGCGAAGCCCCGGCGGCGCATCATCTGGTTGTGGAAGTTCTTGTCCCGATGCCCCATGCCGCCGACATAAAGCGCCTCGCGCGGTTTCAACTGCGCAAGGCCTGCCTTGACATCGCCGACCAGAATGACATGCGGTGACGCCACGATCTCGAAATTATGGAAGCCCTTGCCGTTCCCGGCGCGCGCGAAGCCCTGTTCCAGCCAGGGCCTGTATTCGTCGAGTGTGCCGGGCACGAAACCGAGCGGCAGCCAACCGTCCGCGATCTCGCCGGTAAGGCGCACGGTCGACTCCGCCCCGGTGCCGAGATAGATCGGGACGTCGGGATTGGGATGCAGGATCATCCGCAGCGGCTTGGCCATGCCGGCCGAGCCTTCGCCTTCATAGGGCAGCGAGATTTCGCGGCCCTGATGCGTCACCGGCTCCTCGCGCGCGAAAATCTTGCGCATGATCGCCACATAGTCCTTGATCCGCCAATAGGGGCGGCCCCAGGGCTCGCCGTACCAGCCCTCGACGATCTGCGGCCCCGACACGCCGATGCCGACGATCATCCGCCCGCCGCCGGCAAGCGCGTCAATGGTCTGGGCCTGCATCGCCGCATTGGCGGGTGTGCGCGCGGCAAGCTGGATGATGCCAGTACCGAGCTTGATGCGTTCCGTCACCGCCGCCAGATAGGCCAGCGGCGTCATCGCATCGCTGCCATAGGCTTCGGCAGTCCACACGCTGTCGTAGCCGAGCTTGTCCGCCAGCTTCACCAGTTCCGTCGGGAAATCGAGCCGCGCGCCCGAATAACCGATTGATAGACCGAGCTTCATGGACGGATTGCCTCCGGCTTGAGTGGGTTCTGCCGTGCTGTAGCAGCAAGGTTCCGGTCTGCAAGGGCGACGCCCGCCGCCGCTGCAGACCGGGATATTACCCCGCGGCGGCCAGTCTGGCTTTCCAGTCCGCCGGCAGGTCGATCTCGCGGCTTACCGGGAAGCCCAGAATGCCGTTATGCGAGAACACATAAGCGTTGGTGCGCAGGGGGTCGCCGGCGACCGCGATCATGAAGTCCTCGGGTTCGCAGACAATGGGCACCAGGCGGTCCGGGTCGTCCGACTCGGCGAAGACCCGCGGCGCCTTGCCGAGCGCAGCCAGCTCGTTCAGCGAACGGTGGCCCGGCACCAGATTGGTCCAGCCCGAAAGATAGCGCTCGAACTTCCGCGCCGGCATCCGCGCATGGGCGTAGAGCCAGTCGCGCAGATCATCCTTGGAGTATCCGGAGCCGGCAATGGTCTCGGCAAGGATTGGCGACAGCACCAGCAGCGGGCGGTAGGTTCCCGTCGCCATGCCGACCGTGAACACCAGCTCCCAGCCGGACTGCTTGACCAGCGCATCCGCCAGATAGGGCAGCATCTCCTCCGCCCGGCGCCCGAACACCGAGGTCACGACGTCCCCGCCGGTATAGCGGGATATGGTCACGGCGTTTGCGCCTTCCGGAAGGCCCATATCGGTCGCCGTGTTCGGCCAGCCGATGCGCGCCAGCACCGCCTCGTTTTCCGCCAGCGCCACCCGCCAGGTGTTGCCGAAGGTGCCCTTGTCGGTCTCATGCGGAATGAAACCGGCGACATTGCGCAGGTAAAGCCGCCAGAAGCGCCCGACGGAGGTATTGGCCTGGAAGCCGTCGCGCAGCGCACCCTGCTCGCAGTTGAACTCCAGCGCCCTTGCAATGGGGCCGTTGACGGTTATCAGCGTTTCAGCCCCCGGCGTATTGCCGGAGTGCTCGACGCCGTATTCGGGGTCCGCCATCGCTTCGGCCAGCGCCACCAGAATCGGCATGTATTCCGGCCGGCAGCCGGCCATGACGCCGTTCGCCGCGACATTCCAGACCGTCGCGCTGCGGTTATCGGGCGGAATCTTGCCGAGCACGGCGTCGGCCGGCCGGTCGCAAAATGCAAGGAAGCGTTCGATCTTCTCCACCGACGGCGGCACCACCGGCAGGCCGTCGGACCAGCGGTTCTCGTAGAACAGCCGGTTCACTTCCTCGAAGCTGCCTTCAAAGACGATCTCCCGCGGCTGCGGCTCCACCGTCTCGACCGCCTCGGCCGGCGCATCGGTCAGGTTCGCGATCACCGCATCGAGGGTGTCGCCCAGCACATTGGAACGGAGCTCGTTGTCAGTCTGGGTATCGACATGCCCGGACACCGGCGCCAGCGGCAGGTTCGGCATTCCAAGGCCGACCGCGGTGGTGCCCGCCTGGCCGACAAAGCCCTCGCAAACCAGAGACGAAGACGGCACGCCCGCGGCTTCGGCGACTGCGCTCACCCGCAACACGGCGGGTGTGCAGGAGCCTCAGCAGCCCATCCCGGATATGACGGCGTCGGCTCCGAGTTCCTGCAACCGGGCGGGCAGCGCGGCGATAATCTCGCGCTCTTCATCGCCATGGGTCGATCCGAACACGTCATACCCGATGAAATCGATACCGGGATAACGCTGGGCGAGACCATCCGCCAGCATCGGGAAAATCTCGTCGCCGCGGAACAGATAGTCCCAGAGGAAGGCGATGCGTTTGCCTTCCAGATTGTCGAGGCGCGGCGCGAGCGCCTGCAACGCCTGCGCCTTGTCGCCCCTCGGCCAGACAACGGCATATTCCGCCATGGATCCTTCTCCCGCCTGCGTTCCCGGAGCGGCAAGAGTCCGACCCGCGGCCGGCGGCGTCAAGGGGGTGTGATTGCCGGCAGACGGCAGCGGAGAGCCAGGGAGGCGCCGGTGCGTCAGGCGAAGGGCAGCAGCACCGCCGAGCCGGTCGTCCGCCGTTCCTCAATGGCGCGGTGCGCCTCGGCGGCCTCGCGCAACGGCCAGCGGTTGCGGACGGTGATCTTCACCGCCCCCGACGCAACGGCGTCGAACAGATCCTGCGCCGACGCAACCAGATGCTCGCGTTCCTCCACATAGTGCATCAACGCCGGGCGGGTGACGAACAGTGAGCCGCGCGCGCCCAGTTCCACGACATCGACCGGGTCCGGCGCGCCGGAAGCATGGCCGTAGCTCGCCAGAATGCCAAGCGGGCGCAGACAGTCCAGCGAGCGGGTGAAGGTATCCTTGCCGATGCTCTCATAAACCACCGGGCAGCCCTTGCCTTCGGTGACCTCCATGACCAGCGGGACAAAATCCTCGCGCGAATGGACGGCGACATGGTGGGCGCCAAAGGCCCTGGCGAGTTCCGCCTTCTCATCGGTCGAGACGGTGCCGATGACGGTGGCGCCCAGATGCCTGGCCCATTGGCACAGGATCAGCCCCATCCCGCCGGCAGCCGCATGGATCAGCACCGGATCGCCGGGCTGCACCCGGTAGGTCCGGCGCAAGAGATACTGGGCGGTGAGACCCTTCAGCATGACGCCGGCGGCGTCTTCCTCGGAAATGCTCTCCGGCAGCCGGACCACGCGTTTGGCCGGCAATGTCCGGCGCTGCGCATAGGCCCCGTGCGGCGGGCTGGCATAGGCGACCCGGTCGCCGACCGCGCATTCCGTCACGCCGCCGCCGACCGCCTCCACCGTGCCGGCGCCCTCGATTCCCACGACGAAGGGCAGCGGCGGCACCGGCCACGGATGCGGCATACCGCGCCGGTTATAGGTGTCGATATAGTTCACGCCGACAGCGCCGTGCCGGATAAGCACCTCGCCCGGCCCCGGCTCGCCGGCCGGCCACTCCTGCCAGCGAAAGACCTCGGGCGCGCCCTTTTCGTGAATGACGGCGGCTTTGTTGCTCATGTCTTCCTCCGGTTCGGCCCGCGGCCCGTGCCATCGTCTCAGGCCGGGAGACTACCGCCCGTTTCCCCGCCATACAGTGCGGCGAATTGCGGACAGGGTATCAAGCCTGCGCCTCGATGGCTTCCATGTCCTCGTCGGAGAGGCCGAAATGGTGGCCGATTTCGTGGACCAGCACATGGCGCACGATATGGACCAGGTCCTCCCCGGTCTCGCACCAGTAGTCAAGGATCGGGCGGCGGTAGAGGAAGACATAATCCATGTCCTGCGCGCTTTCCGAGACGCTGCGCTGGTCCAGCGACACGCCGCGGTAAAGGCCGAGCAGCTCGAACGGGCTTTCCAGCTCCATTTCACGCCCGGTCTCCTCATCCGGGAACTCATCGACCCGGAAGACGAGATCGGAGGTCAGCCGGCGGAACGCCTCCGGCAGCTCGGCCCAGGCGGCTTCCGCCCAGGCGGCAAGGTCGTCGAGGCTTGGCGGATGGACAGGCGCGGTTGTCACGGTCATCATCGGGCAGGCGGCAAGGGTTCGGGAGGCATGGATGATGGCTGAAAAACTCACCGGGAGCGAGCGTCGCGCAGCATTGGCGGCGCTTGGCGGCTGGGCCGAGGCGGAGGGCCGCGATGCGATCACCCGCAGCTTCCGCTTTGACGACTTTCCCGCAGCCTTCGCCTTCATGGCCCGCTGCGCCCTCGCCGCCGAGCGCATGGACCATCACCCCGAATGGTTCAATGTCTATAACCGCGTCGATGTCACCCTGGCCACCCACAGCGCCGGCGGCGTAACCGAACTGGACATCCGCCTGGCGGCATTCATGGATGCCGCTGCGAAAGGAACGGGCGCGGCGGACGGGTAAGGCGGCCCGTTCCGGCAGTGCGCCGGGCGTGGGTCGAGAGGCGCCGATCGCATTCTGTCAGCGCGGCTTGATCGGAGATCATGCAGCGCCGGTTTGGCCGCGGCTTCGTCACCGGCACAGGCGCCGGAGCCCTCAACGCATCCAACGCCTCTCCATATAAGGACTGTTCGAAAAGATATCGATGATGAGAGACTAAGGCCCCAGTGCGATCTTGACCAAGCCAGCGAACACGGCAACAAATGCACCGATGGCAGCGGCGAGTAGAGGAACGATTAGAGTCAAAGCAAATTTCCAAGCCTCAGCTCTGCCTTTCCAGACCTCGACATTGGCATTGGCCAAGTCTTCCTTCGTGACCATGGTCTCCCTGATTCCGTCGATTCGCTCCTCGAATTTTCCAACACTAACCCGGAGGTCAGATACATCTCGCTCCATAAACCGGTCGGGGCTCGGAGTATTCGGTTCCTTCGCGTCCGCGCTCATTCGTTAGCCTCGGCATTTTCCAACCACTCCCATAGCGACTGCCGCGTATAGCCTGTGTACGCGCCGTTCAATTTGAAGACGACCCCGCGAATGCCAGCCTCTCCCTGATCCTTGGTCAGAGCGGCCGCTTTCGCTACAGTGCCAGTGAACTTGTCGTCGGAGACAATGAAGACATTTTCTTCCAGTTCATAGATCTGCGCCTCCGAGTAGGCTTCACGGAGTCGTGCGGCGGCCGCCTTCTGCCCCTCCGTCAGGATGACCGCGAACAAGCTTCTAGGCATGGTTCTTCCTCCAGCTCCAGAAGAACATATCATGTGTGGTCAACCGGGCCGCCTGCAGATGCGGGAAATTGTCTGACGGCTGGAGGCGGACATGCAGGTCGGGTGCGGCAGGGAATACGACCGCAATGGAAATCCGCCCTTGCCCCGTGCTTCCGCCCTGCCGATCAAGCAGCCTGTCCTCTATCGCTCGCAGGGGCAGTCGACGCTCAGGCCACCGCCGGGCTCCGTCGTTCCAGCAGGAGGACGTCGCGCCATTGGCCGGCGAGGGGGCCGTGAGTCATGCGGCCGAGGCGCTCGCGGACGCCGACGACGCGAAAGCCGAATTTGCGGTGCAGGGCGATGCTCGCGACATTCTCCGGGAAGATTCCGGCTTGCAATGTCCAGAGCCCGGCCTTCTCTGACGCTTCGATCAGCGCGCCCAGAAGGCGGTCGCCGACGCCCTGCCCGCGCACGCCCGCCGCCAGGTAGATCGACACCTCGCCGACCCCGGCATAGACCCGGCGCGCCGAGACCGGCGAGAGCGCGGCCCAGCCGACCGCCCTGCCGCCCTGCTCGGCGACGAGCCGGCAGCATTCCAGATGTCCTGCGTCCCATTCTTCCCAGGCCGGCACGGTGTCCTGGAAGCTGGCATGGCCGGTCGCGATGCCTCCGCCGTAGATCGCCAGCACTTCCGGGCCGTCGCCGGCCTGCATCGGCCGAACTTCAGTCGTCATTCGTCATACGCAACAATGCTCGCCACCGGCGCGTCGAGCCGCGTCCGCCCGCCCAGAAAGGCGAGCTCCACCAGGCAGACCGCGCCCCGGACATCCGCGCCGATGCCGCGCAACAGGTCGATCCCGGCGCCGAAAGTGCCGCCCGTGGCCAGCAGGTCGTCCACCACCACCACACGCTCGCCCGGCGCGACGGCGTCGGCCTGGATCTCGATGGTGTCGGCCCCGTATTCCAGGTCGTAGCTGTGCGACACCACCTTGCCGGGCAGCTTGCCCTGCTTGCGCAGCATGGTGAACCCGATGCCGAGACGATCCGCCACCGGCGCGGAGATCAGGAAACCGCGCGCCTCGATGCCGGCCAGCCGGTCCGCGCCGAACGCCTCCACGGCCTCACAGAGCCGGTCCACGGCATGGCGCCAGGCCGCGCTGTTCCCGATCAGGGTCGAGATGTCGTAGAACAGAATGCCCGGTTTGGGGTAATCGGGGATCGCCCGGATATGGGATTTGAGATCCATGAACGGTCTCGCGAGTGAAGATGGAAGAACGAGCGTAGAGCATCGGCGCGGCAAGCCCAATGGCCTGTCGGGGCTGCTGCTGGCGCTTTCCGCCGCGCTGCTCGCCGCGGGCCTGATCCTGCCGGCGATTACCGTGGAGCGCCTCTGGTTCGAGACCGGCTATTCAATCCTGAGCTCCGTCGCCGCCCTGGCCGGGGACGGCGACTGGTTCCTCGCCGCCGTCGTCGGCATGTTCTCGATCGTCCTGCCGGTGGCGAAAATCGCCTTTGCCGCCTGGGCATGGTTCACCGGCAGGGTGGATGCGCGCCCGATCCGGGCGCTCGGCGCGCTGTCGAAATACTCGATGCTCGATGTCTTCGTTATCGCGGTCGCCGTTCTGGCGCTGGATGGACGGCTGCTGACCAGCGCCCAGGCCGGCCCGGGCATTGTCTGCTTCACCGTCTCCATCCTGCTTTCGAGCTGGGCGCTGCATCGGCTCGGCCGCCGGCGCTGAAGCCCGGCGGCCCCGAAGCGGGTTTCAGCCGCCAAGCGCAACCGCCGCGGTGGGCGACTGCACATGCGCCGCCGCCGCATTGCCGCGCATGACGATCTGCGGATTGGCGAACAGCTTCTGGCCGACAGCGCTCTCCGTCACCTCGACCGGGAACCGCCCGGCCAGCGCGGCGCGCACCTCCGGCGGCGCTTCCCGGTCGATCGTCACCTTGCCCTCGCCGCTCACATCGATACGCGGCCGGTGCACGGCGTCGTCCAGGTCGAGGCCGAAATCGAGCAGCATGGAGGTCAATTGGAACACCGCCGGCGCGATCCGCCGCCCGCCCGACGCGCCAAGCGCGAAGCGCCCGGTGCCGTCCGGCCCGGTCACCACCGCCGGCGCCATATTGTTGAGCGGTTTCACGCCGCCCTTCAGCGAGTTCGGCCGGCCGGGGCGCGGGTCGAACCAGAACACCCCGTTATTCATCAATATGCCGGTGCCGGGCAGCATGAAACGGGAACCGAAGCGCTCCAACAGCGTATTGGTCAGCGTCACCATATTTCCGGCCGCATCGACAACCGACAGATGGGTGGTGCAGCCGCGTCCGGTCGCGTCGCCGTCATGGCCCATATGCGCCAGGCGGTATTCATAGGCCTCCGACAGCGCCTCCGCCCAGGCGGTATAGGCCGCAGCGCCAAGCCCGGCCGCGCGGTCGAGCCGGGCGTCGAGGGCGCCGAGCGCCCTTGCCAGGGTCGGGCCGCCGTTCAGGCCGGGCATCAGCCGCACAACGCCGTCATGGTGCGGCACGGCGAGCGGCTCCACCTCGACCGCCTCATAGGCGCGGAGATCGTCCAGGGAAAGCGGCCCGCCCGCAGCCGAAAGATCGGCCGCGATACGCCGGGCCGTCTCGCCTTCATAGAAGTCGCGCGGCCCCGCTTCCGCCAGACGGCGAAGGGTCTCCGGCAGTTTTCCGAGCCGGCGGCGCAGCGGCGCATGGGGCGTTTGGGAAACCAGCGGCGCGCCGCCCGGCAGATAGGTCTCGCGAGCGGCCGCATAGCGCCCGAGACCAGCGCTCATGCCGAAGGCGATCTGCAGCGTGGCATACCAGCTGGCGGCGAGGCCGCGTTCGGCCGTCTCGATTGCCGGGGCGAGCGCATCGGCCCAGTCGAGCGTGCCGTAGCGTTCCAGCGCCATCGCAAAGCCGGCCACCGCGCCCGGCACAGCCACCGACTCCGGCCCGATCATGTTGCGGTCCGCCTCCACGCGCGGCCAGACGAACAGCGCGTCCGCCGGCGCCTCTTCGCCGCTCAGCGGATACCGGGCGGGGTCGAGGGCGCCGGGCGCGGTCATCGAATAGTCGATGCCGACCGTCCGGCGCTCTTCCGCAAGATGGATCAGCATCACCCCGCCGCCGCCTATGCCGCTCATCCACGGCTCGGTGGTGGCAAGGCAGAGCGCCGTAACCACGGCCGCATCGACGGCATTGCCGCCGGCCTTGAGGACGGCCGCCCCCAGTGCAGCGGCCTCGCTCTCCTGCGCGGCGACAAGGCCGTGGCGGGACCGCACGGCCGGCTTGCGCAGGCTCCAGTTTTCCGCGCGAAAGGTCATGCAGGGCATCCCCTCTGTCTTTCCGGAAACCGGCTTCACGCCGGCAGGATAGCGCCGCCGGTAACCGTGGTGCGCAGGAACCGGCGCAGCTCGTTGCGAGGATAGTCGAGCCGTCCGCAATGCATGACGCCGCCGCGATTGTCCCACATCAGTGTGTCGCCGACAGACCACTCATGCTCCCAGTGAAACGCCGGCCGGTCGAGCATGTCGTAAAGTTCGTCCAGCAGGCGGTCGCTCTCCGCCTGCTCCATGCCGACAACGCCGGTGGTGAGCAGCGGATTGGCGTAGATCGCCGCCCGGCCGGTGGCGACATGCACATTGACGACCGGGTGCACGGCGCGCTGCGCCTCGTCCAGCGTCTTCGCCGCAACGACCAGGCTCTTGTTCCTCTGGTCGGTGCCATAGACGAACAGCGCCCGGAGGCCCCGGACGCGCTCGCGCGTCTCTTCCGGCAGCGCCTCATAGGCAGCGGCGGCGTTGGCGAAGCAGGTATTGCCGCCCGAGGAGGGCACGTTGGTCGCGTGCAGCAGGGTCGCCTTGGCGGGCTTCGGGTCGTAGGAGAGGTCCGAATGCCAGCCATGGCGGACATCTTCTATGGCGCCGCGCCGCGCGCCGGTCTCGTCGAAGCTGCCATCGGCATGCTGGTTGGTCATCACCACCACCTCCGGCGCTTCCGGGTGGCGGTAGGCGCGCTGCACATGCGGCTGCAAGGCGCCGAAATTGCGCGAGAAGGCGGTCAGTTCGGCCGGCGTCATCGGCGTCTCGCGAAACAGCAGCACGCCATGCGCCTCGAACGCCGCCTCCAGTTCCGCCGCAGCGCCGGCGTCCAGCGGCAGGCGCGGGTCCACACCGACGACTTCCGCGCCAATCGCCGGCGACAGCCTTTCGATGCGCAGGCTCATACCGGCCTCGCCCCCTTGAGCAGGATACGCTGATGCCGGCGCTCCTCGCCGACCGGGAAATCGGTATTCACCGAGTGCAGCAGACAGCGATTGTCCCACACCAGAATATCGCCCAGCCGCCATGAATGGTCATAGCGGAAGCGGTCTGCGGTCATATGCGCGTAGAGCCTGTCCAGCAGCGCGTCGCTCTCCGCGCGCTCCAGCCCGACCACGCGGTCGGTGCGGTTCGGGTTGAAATAGATCGCCCTGGCGCCTGTGTCGTCATGGGTGCGCACCAGGGGGTGGACGACATCGGGCGTCTCGGCGGCTTCCTCGGCCGTGCGCGCCTCCGCCCGGCCCGGCGCGCGCGGGGTGTCGTAGCCATGCACCGCCTGCGCCGTGTCGATCCGCGCCTTCATCTCTGCATCCAGCGTTTCATAGGCTCGCCGGGTGTTGCAGAAGCGGGTTTCGCCCCCGGACGACGGCAGCGCGAGCGACTGGAGCGCTGTCGCCTTGGCGGGCACGGCGAAATAGCTGTCATCCGTGTGCCACCCGGAAAGGCGCACCAGGCTGAGGTCGTCGGGTTTGTCCTCGGGGCGCCTGTAGGTGCTTTCCAGCAGTGAGACTTCGGGCGTCTCGCCGTGGCGGCGGCTGCGCAGCAATTGCAATTGCGGCTCGCCGAACAGGCGCGCGGCGCGCAGAAAGTCGGCCGGCGCCAGCGGCTCGGAGCGGAAACAGAGCAGATGGCGGTCGAGAAACGCCGTCTGCACGGCCGCCGCATCATCCGCGTCAAGCGGCTCTGTCAGATCGAGGCCGATGACCTCCGCGCCAAGGGCGTCGCTCAGCGGCCGTATCTCGAGCGTCATGGGTTCGATCTCCTTGCGCTTTCAGGCCTCCGCCGCCTGCGGCTGTTTCAGGCGCAGCAGGAAACGCATCCGGCCTTCCAGCACAAGCTCGCTGCGCTGGTTCCAGACCCGGCTCTCCAGAGTCATGACGCCGGTGGTGCGCTGCGGCTCCAGGGATATGATTTCGAGTTCGGGATAGAGCGTATCGCCGGAGAAGACCGGCTTCAGGAAGCGGCTCGACTGCTCCAGGAAGCCGATCAGCGCATTCTCCATTTCGGCCGCGAGGCCCGTCGCGCCGGGCGCGGTCTGGATCAAGGTCTGAAAGCCGTGCGCCATCAGGCCCGGCCAGCCCCGTTCGCGGCAGAATTCGACATCGTAATGCACCGGCGCGTTGTCGCCGCTGGCAAGCTGAAAGGCGTAGAACAGCGCATCAGTGTGGGTGCGCGACGGCGCGTGAAAGATCTCGCCGACCTCGAAGTCCTCGAAGCCGCGTTGCGGCGCCGGCGCGCGCGAAGACATGAGCCACCCCCTCCCTGCTGACACCGCCCATGCTGCCACGCGCCGCCCTGCGGTGGAAGGGGCCGGGCATGCCCCGGTTTGAACCTGGCAGAGCCTGCCGGCCCCCCAAGAGGCCCTGCCTGCCGTCCCTGGTCTCCCCGGCGTCACACCGCCCCGCTGTGTCGCCCCGGGGACGCCCGGCTCGACTTCGCGATCCTTGACGATATCGGATACGAAATTCTCGACTTGGAAACGGCCTCCGAACCCGAGCTTTACGGCTTTGGCGCCTGGGCCGACTACGCCGCGTGGGGCGCCGCTGTCCAGCGTATTCTCGACCCGAGCACCGACCGGCTCCAGGCCGGCGTCCAGGCATACGGGATCGAGCCCGCGACCAGCCTTGCCGATAACAAGGCGCTCTCCGGCTCCGCCGTCTGGACCGGATCCCTGCTCGGGGTCGATATCGGCGATGCGGCGCTCCCGCCCGTGTTTGGCGACGCAACGCTCCAGGTTGAACTCACGAGCCTCACAGGCTCGGCGCAGTTCAACAATCTCACCGTGGGCGAAGGCGGCGGCATAACCCGCGCATTCCGCTCGCCCAACCTGAAATATGAAGGCGCCATTGCCGGCAACGTCTTCTCCGATGACCAAAGGCGCGTCCGCGCCGGCTTCTACGGCCCCGCGCATGAGGAAATGGCCGGTGTCGTCAACGACCCCGAGGCCGGGCTGCTCGCAGGGTTCGGCGGAAAATCGAGTTGACGCGCGAAACCGCCTGGGCCGTATCGCCGCTCGGTCATGCGCCCGCAGAGCCTCGCGCCGTGCCATAGTATCCGTCCATCGCAGCGGGAGGAACGAATGGTTATGGAACCCGGCTCCAATACGCATCTGATCGGCGAGGCCGGCGGGCGGGGGCGGCTGAACACGCCTGCCCTGCTGCTCGACCTCGATGCGCTCGACCGCAATATCGCCCGCATGGCGGCGCATTGCCGCCAGACCGGCCAGTCGCTGCGCCCGCACGCCAAGACCCACAAGAGCGTCGAGATTGCCCGCCGGCAGATCGCGGCGGGCGCGGCGGGGCTTTGCTGCGCGACGCTCGGCGAAGCGGAGGTGCTGGCCGGGGCGGGTATTCCGGGCGTGCTCATCACCTCGCCGGTGGTGCGCCCCGGACGCGTCGCCCGGCTGCTCGCCCTGAACGAAGCGGCCAACGGGCTGATGGCGGTTGCCGACGACCCCGGCGCCGTCGCGGCGCTGGCCGAAGCGGCTTCCGGAAAGCCGCTTGCCGTGCTGGTCGATATCGATGTCGGCACCAGGCGCACCGGCGTGCAGTCTGCGCAGGCGGCGGTTGCGCTCGCGCGGCAGATCGATGAAGCGGCCGGCCTCGTCTTCGCCGGCATTCAGGGCTATGCCGGCCATCTCCAGCATATCTACGACTATGGCGAGCGCGCGGAGGCCGCGGCGCAGGTCTCGCGCGGGCTCGCCCATGTGGCGGCTGTGCTGTCGGATGCCGGCCTGGCCCCGCCGCTGGTGACCGGCGGCGGCACCGGAACACACGACCTCGACTACCGCCACGGCGTGTTGGGCGAGCTCCAGGCGGGCAGCTATGCGGTGATGGATGTGGACTACGGCAAGGTGGCGCTGACCGAGGGCGGCCCCGGCCCGTTCGAGCCCGCGATGTTCGTGCAGGCAAGCGTGGTAAGCGCCGCGGGCGACGCGTTCGCGATCATCGACGCCGGGTTGAAGGCGCTTGCCACTGACGGCCCGCCGCCGCAGTTCGCGCGCGGCGCGCCGGAGGGCGCGGGCTTCAGCTTCGCCGGCGACGAGCACGGGCGCGTCCACTATGCCGAGGACAATCCCGCCCGCCTCAAGGTCGGCGATGTCGTCGAGCTGCATCCGCCGCATTGCGACCCGACCGTCAATCTCTACGACGTCTATCACGCCATGCGCGGCGATGTGCTGGAGGCGGTCTGGCCGGTGGATGCGCGCGGCCGGCGCTAGCAGCGCTGGATTCGGGCCGCCGCTTCCGGTTTACTCCCGCGCGGCGGCGGAACGGAGACGAGTGTGGCCCCCGATGCAATGAACGACCCCGGCCCCATCACCATGGAGGTCGGCGAGACCTGGCCCGAAATCCGCGAGGCGGTGCGGCGGCTCTGCGCAAACTATCCCGGCGAATACTGGCGCGAGCTTGACCGCAACCGCGAATATCCGGAGGCGTTCGTCAAGGCGCTGACGGATGCCGGCTATCTGGCGGTGCTGATTCCGGAGGACTATGGCGGGTCGGGCCTGCCGATTTCCGCCGGCAGCGCGGTGCTGGAAGAAGTCAACGCCTCCGGTTGCAATGCCGGCGCCTGCCACGCCCAGATGTATATCATGGGCACCCTGCTGCGCCACGGCAGCGACGAGCAGAAACGCCGCTACCTGCCGAAAATCGCAACCGGCGAGTTGCGCCTCCAGGCATTCGGCGTCACCGAGCCGACCAGCGGCACCGATACGCTCAGCCTGCGCACAACAGCGGTGCGCGACGGCAATGGCTATGTGGTGAACGGCCAGAAGATCTGGACCAGCCGCGCGCAGTATTCGGACCTCATGCTGCTGCTGGCGCGCACCACGCCGAAGGACCGGACGGCGAAGCGGACCGACGGGCTTTCGGTGTTCCTGGTCGATATGCGCGAGGCGCTCGGCAACGGCCTGGAGATCCGGCCGATCCGCACCATGATCAACCACCAGACCAATGAGCTGTTCTTCGACAATATGCGCATCCCCGCCGATGCGCTGATCGGCGAGGAAGGCCGGGGCTTCCGCTATATTCTGGACGGCATGAACGCCGAGCGCATCCTGGTCGCCTCCGACGCGCTGGGCGACGCCCGGTTCTTCATCAACCGCGCCGTCGAATACGCCAATGACCGCAGCGTGTTCGGCCGGCCAATCGGCCAGAACCAGGGCATCCAGTTCCCGATCGCGGAAGCCTATGCGCAGACCGCGGCGGCGGAGTTGATGATGCGCAAGGCGGCGGCGCTGTTCGAGGCCGGGGAAGCCTGCGGGGCGGAGGCCAATATGGCCAAGCATCTCTGCGCCGAGGCTTCCTGGAAGGCAGGCGATGTCTGTATGCAGACCTATGGCGGCTTCGCCTTTGCGGAAGAGTTCGACATCGAGCGCAAGTTCCGCGAGGCGCGCCTCTACCGCACTGCGCCGATCTCGACAAACCTGGTCCTGGCCTATCTGGCCGAGCATGTGCTCGGCCTGCCGCGCTCCTACTGAGGCCGGAGGCGCACGGGCTGTCCATGCGGCGTCGCCGCATGGGCGTCCCGCCAGGCGCGCTCGCGGGCATCGAGGTCCGCCGCGTCGGCCAGGCGCCTGTCCGCCGCCACCGCTTCCAGCGCGGCAAGCCAGCTTTCCCAATAGGCCCGCTCGGGATCAGCGCGAAGCGCCCGGCCGAGATAGCCGGACCAGGCAGTCCAGGTGAACAACCCCGCTTCGTGGAGCCGCACCGCCATGGCGAAAGCCCGCGCCTGCCAGGGCTCGTCGAACGGCGCCTCGGGTTTCACGCCGGCTCCAGATAAGGTTCCCAGAGGTCGATCATCACCGAGTCCGCCGCTGCTGCGGACGGCCCCCAGAGTTCTCGGGCGGCGAAACGCACGCTGTAGAGATGGCGCGGGTCCTGCCCCGCGCCGGCCGCATGGGAGTCCGGAAAGACATGGGCGCCCCAATGGCGCTCGACCCTGCCGACACGGCCCCGGCAATAGCGCGGCAGCCGCGTGTGGCCGACAGGGTGGACATTACGCGCCCGCACGGCAGCGCCCGGCGTGAACGCCGGCGCGGCTGTCGTCTCCCGATGGGTCGGGCCGCCGGTCTTCAACACCTTCGCCACAGTGCCGGCCTCCAGGCGCCGCAGCCTTGCCGGCGCGCCCTCCAGCAAGCCGCGTTCCGCCAGCAGCGCCTCCAGGCCGAACAGCCAGTGCTCATAATAGCCGGTCGTCAGGTAGTCGCCGGGCGGCATGGTCTCGCGCGCATGACGCGACTTGTCGAGATTCCACTGCCCCGTAAAGCCCATGGCGAGCGTGACGGCAAACACACGCCGCTCCCACGCCTCATGGAACACGGGTTCGCCCGCCTCCGGCGCGACAACGCCGAAACCGTGCATCCCGCCGAGGTCATGCGCGCCGTTCACGGCGCCGCGGCCCTTGCCGTGCCGATCATGGCGTCGCGCGTCACCAGCCGGGCAAGCGCACCGGCATCCCAGCCTTCCGTTCCGGAAGGCCGCTCCGGCAGCACCAGATAACGGATTTCAGCGGTTGAATCCCACACCCGGACCTCGACATTCTCGCCGACCTCGGTGCCGAATTCCGCCAGCACGGCCCGCGGCTCGATCACCGCCCGCGCCCGGTAGGGCGGCGCCTTGTACCAGACCGGCGGCAGCCCCAGCACCGGCCACGGATAGCAGGAACAGAGCGTGCAGACGACGAGATTGTGCACCTCCGGCGTGTTCTCGACGACGACCATATGCTCGCCCTGCCGGCCGGTGAAACCAAACTCCGCAATGGCAGCGGAGCCGTCCGCCAGCAGCCGCGCCTTGTAGTCCGGGTCGGTCCAGGCGCGCGCCACCACCTGCGCCCCGTTATGCGGCCCGACTTCATGTTCATAGGTCTCGATCAGCCGGTCCAGCGCCGCCGGCTCGACATAGCCGCGCTCCACCAGCAGGGACTCCAGCGCCTGCACGCGGATTTCCAGCGCATCCGGCCCGTGGTCGTGCATCCCCGCATCTCCAGCCCGCTCCGGTGCCGTAAGTATAGCAAGGGCCGCGACCACCGGTCGAGGCCAGGCGCAGCTGGGCAGTGTTTCAGTTCAACATCTGGACTCGTCGCCGCGTTAAGGCGGCGCGGTTGCGCCGACCGGCTGCAGACGAAAGACCGAATGTGAAATTGAGGCGCGACCCGCAGCTGGCGCCGGTTCCGGTCGTGTCTCGGTTTGCAACGAAGGCCCGCGCTGGCGGGTTTTTCGGAACGCGCCTCCATGCTGCGCCGCTTGTATCGCCTCCCTTGTCGTCACCCCGGCCGGAGCAGAGCGGAGAGCCGGGGTCCATCCTCCGCCGTTTCGGCCCTGCGGAAGGAACGGAGGCTGGACCCGCCCCGTGCAGGTGAAAACTGTTCTTCGCCAGATCGATCCCGATCATGCTAACTTCACTCATGTGGATGTCTCCTTCCCGTAGGGTTGTTGTTCGACACTGCCACCTTGGCACAATGCGATGCTGGCGGAAGGAGGCGTCCACACACGGATCGAGTCCGAGGCGGCGCCGGGGCGTTCGGGGCGGCGGGCTGGGCCTCTCAAGCCCCTGGCTGACTCTGCCAGAGGAATGCGAATGTCAAACTGGGACACCACCCCGGTTCCTGCCGCCTTCCGCCCGGCGGCGCCGTGGCATAAACTGGCGGGCTCTATTTCCGCGCAGCACCGCAACATCAGGAGACGCTTGTCCCATGCCTCTCGACGAAGGGCCCCGCTTCGATAAGTCCAGATTGCCAAGCCGGCATGTCACCGAAGGGCCGTCCAAGGCGCCGCACCGCTCCTTCTACTACGCCATGGGCATGACGGAGGAGGAAATCCACAGTCCTCTCATCGGCGTCGCCACTTGCTGGAACGAGGCCGCGCCCTGCAACATCACCTTGTCGCGCCAGGCGCAGGCGGTGAAGGCGGGCGTCAAGGCGGCCGACGGCACGCCGCGCGAATTCACCACCATCACCGTCACCGACGGCATCGCCATGGGGCATCAGGGCATGAAAGCCTCGCTGGTGTCGCGGGAGGTGATTGCCGATTCCGTCGAGCTCACCATGCGCGGCCATTGCTACGACGCGCTGGTGGGCCTTGCCGGCTGCGACAAGTCTCTGCCCGGCATGATGATGGCGCAGGTGCGCCTCAACGTGCCGTCGATCTTCCTCTATGGCGGCGCGATCCTGCCAGGCAATTTCCGCGGCCAGAACGTCACCGTGCAAAATGTCTTCGAGGGTGTCGGCAAACATGCGGCAGGCGAGTTCTCCGACGCGGATCTCAAGGAACTGGAGACATGCGCCTGCCCCTCCGGCGGCGCTTGCGGCGGCCAGTTCACCGCCAACACCATGGCCACGGTGGCGGAGGCCATCGGGCTCGCGCTGCCGCATTCCTGCTCCGCTCCGGCGCCGTATCTTTCGCGCGACGCCTATTGCGAGGAAGCCGGACGGCAGGTGATGGAGCTCATCGACCTCGGCCTGCGCCCGCGCGACATCGTCACCCGCAAATCGCTGGAAAACGCCGCCCGCGTGGTCGCAGCTTCCGGCGGCTCCACCAATGCCGGGCTGCATCTGCCGGCCATTGCGCATGAGGCCGGCATCGATTTCGACCTGCTGGAAGTGGCGGAGATCTTCCGCAAGACGCCCTATATCTGCGACCTGCAGCCGGGCGGACAATATGTCGCCAAGGATATGTATGACATCGGCGGCATTCCGGTGCTCCTGCGCGAACTGTTCGACAACGGCTTGCTGCATGGCGACTGCATCACCGTCACCGGCAAGACCATGGCCGAGAACCTGGCCGATATCCGCTTCCCGACCGACCAGAAGGTCGTCTATCCGGTGAAGACCCCGATCAGCGACACCGGCGGCGTTGTCGGCCTGCAGGGCAGCCTCGCCCCCGACGGCGCGATTGTGAAGGTCGCCGGCATGGACGTGCTGAAATTCGAGGGGCCGGCGCGCTGCTTCGACCGGGAGGAGGAAGCCTTCGACGCCGTTATCGACGGGCGCATCCAGGCCGGCGATGTCATCGTGATCCGCTTTGAGGGCCCCAAGGGCGGGCCGGGGATGCGCGAAATGCTGGCGACGACCTCGGCGATCTACGGGCGCGGCCTCGGCGAGTCGGTGGCGCTGGTCACGGACGGGCGCTTCTCGGGCGCAACGCGCGGCTTCTGTATCGGCCATGTCGGGCCGGAGGCGGCCGAGGGCGGCCCCATCGGATTGCTGCGCGACGGCGACATCATCCGTATCGACGCCGTGGCGGGCACGCTCGACGTGGACCTTTCGGAAGCCGAGTTGGCGGAGCGCGCCAAGGACCTGAACCCGCCCGCACCGGAGTTCGGGTCGGGCGCGATCTGGAAATACGCCCAGACCGTCGGATCAGCGCGCAAGGGCGCCGTGACCCATCCGGGCGGCGGTGGAGAAGTCTCGCAATACGCCGATATCTGATGCGCTTCTGGAGCGGCGGCAAACCCGCCGCTCCTTCTGCATCAGGCGGTCCCGGACTATTGGCCGGCTGTGCTGCAACGGTTCGCCGCGGAGGCGGGCGGCGTCTTCATGTTCACCGAAGCTGCGGCTCGATTCCGCGCCAGGCCCAGTCGTTATAGTCGTCAGGCGCCCGCAGGCAGGACGCCCATACCGGATCGGCCTTCAGCACATCCCAGGCGGGCGCGGAGCCATGGCCGTGTGCAGCCTGAACCAGCCGGCGCTCGCGCTGGCTGATGCGGACTTCCGCCTCCAGAGCCGCCGCATCCCAATTTTCCTCTGCAAGACGGCGCAGCGCCGCAAGCGCGTCTGCGCTGCCCGGATCGGCGGCGAGGTCGTTGCGCTCTTCGGGGTCGCTGCGAATGTCGAAAAGCAGATCGGGTGCGCCCCCGCCGGTGATCAGTTTGAACGGCCCGCTGCGCACCATGAACATCGGCGACGGCACGCCCTCGGAGGTCATCTCCGCGAATACCGGAGCGTCCCTGGTCGTTTCCAGGCTGTCGCACAGCGGCAGCAGGCTGGCGCCGTCCAGCGGGCGGGGAGCACGGTCCGCCGCATCGACGCCCGCCAGACCGCAAAGCGTGGGCAGCAGGTCCACGAGCGAGACGTTCTCTACCCTGCGCCCGGCGGAGAACCGCCGCGGGGCGTGGATGACGAGCGGCACCCGCGCGGCATGGTCGAAGAAGTGCTTCTTGAACCACATGCCCCGCTCTCCGAGCATGTCACCGTGGTCCGAGGTCATGACAACCGCGGTATCGTGCGAGAGGCCGGTCGCTTCCAGCGTATCGAGCAGCTTTCCGATCATCGAGTCGAGATAGGAGCAGTTGGCAAGATATGCGTGGCGCGCCGCGCGGATGTGGCCTTCAGCGATATCGCCGTCGAGCAGGCCATACTGGATGAGCATCCGCTGGCTGTGGAGGTCGCGCTCCGGCTCGGCCGGCAGCGGCGTGGCGGGCATCGGGATGTCCTCGTGACGATAGAGGTCCCAATGCTCGCGCAACGCGAAATAGGGTTCATGCGGGTGGGTGAAGGACACCAGAAGAAAGAAGGGCTGCCGCTCCCGCTGGCGAGAGATGTCGTGCAGCCTGGCCACCGCCCGGAAGAGCACCGTTTCGTCGTGGTCCATCTGCATGGTGCGGGCGCAGATACCGGATTTGATGACGCCGCTCGAATCGTTGTTCGCTGTTATGCGGACTTCGTTCCAGTCGGGCGTCCAGTGGAAATCGGTCGGATATAGCTCCGGCACCAACCGCTCATGGAAGCCGTGCAGCATGTCCGGCCCGACAAAATGCTGCTTGCCGCAGAGCGTGGTGTGATACCCGGCCAGCCGCAGGTAATGCGCCATCGTGGGCGTGGCGGCGGGGAATTCCGCGGCATTGTCGAACGCGCGCACATGCGAGGGCAACATCCCGGAGAGCATCGAAAAGCGCGACGGCGCGCAAAGCGGGAAATTGCAATAGGCGTTCTCGAACACCACGCCGTCGGCGCAGAGGCGCTCGAAATGCGGCATGACCGCAGGGCCGCCATATCCGGGCAGCACCTGGGGTTTGAGCTGGTCGGCCTGAATGAACAGGATATTTTCCGGGTCGCGGGTCATGATTTCTCCGGAAGCAGCGGCGCCCTGGTTGCTGGCAGCCCGGTTCAGGCGGGCGAAACCGCCGCCCGGGCCGCCGCAAGGCGGGCGACAGGCACCCGGTAGGGCGAGCAGGAAACATAGTCGAGGCCGAGGCCGTGGCAGAAGGCGACAGAGGCCGGATCGCCGCCATGCTCACCGCAAATGCCGAGCTTGAGGTCCGGCCGGGCGCCCCGCCCGCGTTCGGCGGCAATACGCACCAATTCGCCGACACCCTCGGTATCAAGCGTTTCAAACGGGTCGCTCGCCAGGATGCCGCTGTCGCGATAGACGCCCAGGAAGGAGCCGGCGTCGTCGCGCGAAATGCCGAAGGCGGTTTGCGTGAGATCGTTGGTGCCGAATGAGAAAAACTCGGCCGCGGACGCGATTTCCGCTGCGCATAACGCTGCACGCGGCAATTCGATCATCGTGCCGACCATATAGGCAAGCGCAGCATCCGTTTCCGCCGCCACCGCTTCGGCCGTGCGGTCAATAATCCCCTTTATGCGTTCGAGCTCGGCCCCGGACGCCACCAGCGGCACCATGATCTCCGGCGCCGCTCCGGTTTCGGCGGCGGCTTCGAAGATCGCGCGGGCCTGCATTTCGTAGATCTCGGGCCAGGTAATGCCGAGCCGGCAGCCGCGATGGCCGAGCATCGGGTTCGTCTCCTGCAGCCGCAGGGCGCGGTGGCGCAATTTCTGCGCATCGACCCCGGCCGCCTTCGCGACTTCGGCTATTTCGTCCTCGGTGCGCGGCAGGAATTCGTGCAGGGGCGGGTCGAGCAGCCGAATCGTCACCGGCAGGCCGTCCATGATCCGGAACAGATCCATGAAGTCCTGCCGCTGCATCGGCAGCAGCTTCGCCAGCGCGGCGCGCCGCCCGGCCTCATTGTCGGCGAGGATCATCTCCCGCACCGCCAGGATGCGCCCGGCGTCGAAGAACATATGCTCGGTGCGGCAGAGGCCGATGCCTTCGGCGCCAAAGGCGCGCGCGGTTTCCGCATCGCGCGGCGTTTCCGCATTGGCGCGCACCCTGAGGCGCCGCGCTTCGTCCGCCCAGCCCATCAGCCGGGCGAAAGCGCCCGTGACCTCCGGCTGAACGGTCGCAATCTCGCCCGCCATCACCTCGCCCGTGCTGCCGTCGATGGTGATGCTGTCAGCCGCGGAGAATGCCCGGCCGCCGGCGAACATGACGCCGCCCTCGGCGTCGATCCGCACCGTCCCGGCCCCCGACACGCAGGCGCGCCCCATGCCGCGCGCCACGACCGCGGCATGGCTCGTCATGCCGCCGCGCGCGGTGAGAATGCCGCGCGCGGCGTGCATACCGTGAATGTCCTCCGGGCTGGTCTCGTTGCGGACCAGAATGACCGCCTCGCCGCCCGCCGCCGCCTGTTCGGCAGCATCGGCGGTGAACACGATCCGGCCGGACGCCGCGCCGGGCGAGGCGGGCAGGCCGCGCGCGATCGTGTCGCGCTCCGCATCGGGGTCCAGCGTCGGGTGCAGCAACTGCTCCAGCGCCGCCGGCTCAATCCGCATGACGGCCTCTTGCGGCCCGATAATGCCCTCGTCCACCAGATCCACCGCAATCTGGAGCGCGGCCTGGGCTGTGCGCTTGCCCGAGCGCGTCTGCAGCATCCACAGCCGCCCCGTCTCCACGGTGAACTCGATGTCCTGCATGTCGCAAAAGCGCCGCTCCAGCCTTCGGCGCATCTCGGCAAGCTGTCCGAAGGCCTCCGGCATGGCCTGCTCCATAGACGGCAGGCTGGAACCGCGCGCCTGCGCATCCGCAACCGTCAGGCTCTGCGGCGTGCGGATGCCGGCCACGACGTCCTCGCCCTGGGCATTGGTCAGATACTCGCCGTAGAGTGCGTTCTCGCCCGTCGAGGGATTGCGGGTGAAGGCGACGCCGGTGGCGCAGTCCTCGCCCATATTGCCGAACACCATCGCCTGAATGTTGACTGCCGTTCCCCACGCCTCCGGAATGTCGTGCAGGCGGCGGTAGGTGCGCGCGCGCGGCGTCTGCCAGCTTCGCATCACGGCGCCAATGGCCGCCCAGAGCTGGGCGCGCGGCTCCTGGGGAAAGGGTGCGCCCGCCTCTGCGAGCACGATTTCCTTGAAACGCCTGACGAGAGCGCTCCAGTCCCCGCCGTCCAGATCGGCGTCGGCGTCCACGCCCTTTTCGTCCTTCAGAACTTCGATTTCTTCCTCGAACAGCCCGCGGTCCACCCCGAGCGCCACATCGGCGAACATCTGGATGAACCGCCGATAGCTGTCGAAGGCGAAGCGCCGGTCGCCGGAGCTTGCCGCCAGCGTCTCGACCGTCCGGTCATTCAAGCCGAGATTCAGCACCGTATCCATCATGCCGGGCATCGAAACGCGCGCGCCGGAGCGCACCGACACCAGAAGCGGGGCTGTCTCGCCGCCAAACCGCTTGCCGACTGCGGCCTCGAGCCCGGCCAGCGCCTCCTCGACCTGCGCCTCGAGCCCGTCCGGATAGCACCCGCCATCGGCGTAATACCGGGCGCAGACCTCGGTGGTGATGGTGAAACCCGGCGGGACCGGCAGGCCGAGATGCGCCATCTCGGCAAGATTGGCGCCTTTGCCGCCCAGAAGCACGCTCATATCCGCGCGCCCCTCGGTGCGTCCGCCACCGAACGCATACACCCATTGCGCCACAGCCTCAGCCCTCGATCTTTGAGAAATCCGCCACGCCCGCGGTTGCGGCGCGGATGCCCGCGAGCAGTCTGAGACGATTGACCCGCAACACATCGTCGTCGTCGTTCACTGTCACCTCGTCGAAGAAGCGGTCCACGGGCGCACGCAGGGCTGCGAGCGCCTGGGTCGCCGCCAGGAAGTCCTCGGCAGCGACCGCACGCGCCGCAACCGCGCCCGCCCGGGCCAGCGCCTGGTGCAGGGCGGTTTCGGCCTCGACGGCGAAGGCCGCGGGGTCGGCCTCCGCTCCGTAGCCTGTCTTGTCCTTCTTCTCCTCAATCGCAAGGATACTGCCGGCGCGCTTGTATGCGGTCAGCAGATTGGCCCCGTCCTCTCCGCCGACGAAGCGTTCGAGGAACGAAACGCGCGCCATCAGGCGCGTCAGGTCATCCTCGTCTCCGAGTGCAAAGACCGCCGATACAAGGTCATGCCGCGCGCCGCGTTCGCGCAGATGGGCCTTCAGCCGGTCCTCGAAAAAGGCGAACAACGCTTCCGCGCCCACGGTCGTCCCGTAGCCCTCCAGCGCCGCCGCTATCGCCTGGCGCAGCGGAAGGCGCAACCCGTTCTCCAGCACGATCCTGACGATGCCATAGGCTGCGCGGCGCAAGGCGAACGGGTCGCGCGAGCCTGTCGGCCGTTCATCTATGGAGAAGAACCCCGCCAGGGTGTCGAACTTGTCGGCCAGCGCAACGGCGATCGAGACCGGCGCGGTCGGCACGCTGCTGCCCGGCCCCTGCGGCTTGTAGTGCTCCGCCACCGCGTCGGCGACTGCCGCCGGCCAGTCGTCGGCAATGGCGTAATAGCGCCCCACCGCACCCTGAAGGTCCGGGAACTCGCCGACCATGTCGGTCGTCAAATCGGCCTTGGCAAGCTGCACGGCCTGATGGCAGAGGGACGGGTCGGCGCCGGGAATCTGCGGCGTCAGCCATGCCGTAAAACGCTCCATTCGCCGAATCTTGTCGCCGAGGCTGCCGAGGCGGGCATGAAACACGATGCCGTCCAGAGCAGGCAGGCGATCCAGCAATGTCACGGCCCGGTCCTGGCACCAGAAGAACTGCGCATCGGAAAGGCGCGCCCGCAATACGCGTTCATTGCCGGCGCGGACCGCCGCATTGCCGTCCCGGGCCTCGATATTGGCGACGAACACGAAGCGCGGCGCCAGCGCGGGTTCCCCCGGCCCGGTATCGGGGTTCTTCACCGCGAAATAGCGTTGATGCTTTTCCATCGCCGTCACCAGCACTTCCGGCGGCAGGGCGAGAAAAGCCGGATCGAACGCGCCCGCGCCGGCGACCGGCCACTCGGTCAGCCCCGCATTCTCCGCCAGCAGGCGGTCTGTCAGCAGGGCGTCCGGCGGCGCATCCCGCCGGATGCGCGCCATGCGCTCTTCGGCGTCGATCAGCACGAAGGCCGCCCGCAATTTCGCCTCGTAATCGGCGAAATCCTCTACAGCGAACGCCGCCGGCGCCATGAAGCGGTGGCCCTGGGTGCTGCCGCGGAACGCCAGCCGCCCGAGCGAACCGCCGAGGTCCACGCCGCCGGGCAGCACAGCGCCGTCAAACAATGCCAGCACGGCGCGCAGCGGGCGCACATAACGCAGCGCGGCATCGCTCCAGCGCATGGATTTCGGCCAGTGAAGCGCCGCAACAGACGCCGCCACGATCTCGCCCAGCACGTCCCGCGCCGGCCGGCCGGGCAGATTGCGGCGCACAAACCAGAACTCCGCCTTGCCCTGCCGCCGGCGCTCGCAGTGCTCCAGACTTTCCAGGCCGACAGCCCCCAGAAAGCCCTGGATGGCGCGCTCCGGCGCGCCGACGCGCGGCCCCTTGCGTTCCTCCACACGGTCCGGCTGGCGCGCCGGCAAGCCTTCCACCACCAACACGAGCCGGCGCGGCGTGGCAAAGCTGCGCGCGGCTCCATGCGCCAGCTCCGCCTGCCGCAGCTTTTCCAGGATGAGACGCTCGAAATCCCGCCGCGCCCGGTCCTGCATTCGGGCCGGAATCTCTTCCGACAGCAGCTCGACCAGCAATTCGCTCATGCCGCCGGGTCCAGATGGCCGCGCGACTTCAGCCAGGCGGCTGCAGATGCCCGCGCCAGCGCGCGCACCCGCCCGATATAGGCGGCGCGTTCGGTGACGCTGATGACGCCCCGCGCATCCAGCATGTTGAAGGCGTGACTCGCCAGAATGCACTGGTCGTAGGCCGGCAGCGCCAGCCCGGCTTCCGCCAGCGCCCGGCATTCGCGTTCGGCGTCCGAGAAATGGCGAAACAGCGCCTCCGGGCACGCCTTCTCGAAATTATAGGCTGAAAATTCCCGCTCGGCCTGGAGGAAGACATCGCCATAGGTCATGCCGGCGCCGTTGAAGTCCAGGTCATAGACATTCTCGACGCCCTGCACATACATCGCCAGCCGCTCCAGGCCGTAGGTGATCTCGCCGGAGACGGGGTTGCAATCAAACCCGCAGACCTGCTGGAAATAGGTGAACTGGGTCACCTCCATGCCGTCGCACCACACTTCCCAGCCGAGGCCCCAGGCGCCCAGGGTCGGGCTTTCCCAGTCGTCTTCCACCAGCCGCAGATCGTGCTCGCGCGCATCAATCCCGATCGCCGCCAGGGAGGCGAAATAGCGTTCGAGAATGTCCGGCGGGTTCGGCTTCAACAACACCTGGAACTGATAGTAGTGCTGCAGGCGGTTCGGGTTCTCGCCGTAGCGCCCGTCGGCGGGGCGGCGCGAGGGCTGCACATAGGCGGCGCGCCAGGGTTCCGGACCGAGCGCGCGCAGCGTGGTGGCGGGGTGGAACGTGCCGGCCCCGACATTCATGTCATAGGGCTGCAGGACGGCGCAGCCCTCCGCCGCCCAGAAGCGCTGGAGGGTGAAGATCAGGTCCTGAAAGCTCGGCGCTCGGCCGGAGCGCGTGCTCATGGCGAGCGGCTCCCGCCTGTGCGGGCCGCGGCCGGTCGGCGCAGCATCAATCCCAGTCCCGTCTCCGATAGGCCCCGCTTTCCGGGTCGCGTTCGAGGTCGATCGGTTCGCGGTGGTCCCGCTCGTTGCGCATCAGCCGGTTGGCCTTGCGCGCCATGCCCTCCAGCCGTTTCCAGCCGAAGATCACCAGCAGGATGACAGCCGCGACAAGCAGCAATTTGCCCAGCATGGGCCTGTCCTCCGTTCAACGCCCCCTTCATAGGCCATAGCGCGCCCAAAGCAACCGTTCCTCCAGCGTATCGGCCAGGCCGGGCAGCCCTGGCAGCAGCGGAAACCTCCGGCGCCGGCGCAGCGCCATGCGCAGCCGGACCCGCTTGCCGAACCGTTCGCGGAGCATCTGGCGCATCTCGCCTGCGCCGTCGGCGAGGCCCAGCGCGATCGCCTGCCGTCCGGTCCACACCTCGCCGGAAAACAGGTCCGTCCCCTCCTGCCGGAGGCGCGCGCCGCGGCGGGTCCGCACCCACTCGATGAAGGCGTCGTGAATATCTGCCTGCATGGCGCGGAGCGTCGCCACGTCTTCCGGCTTTTCAGGCTGGAACGGGTCCAGCATTCCCTTGCGTTCGCCCAAGGCATGGACCCGGCGTTCGACGCCCAGCCGCGCCAGCGCCCCGTCAAAGCCGAAGCCGGCGAAGATCACGCCGATGGAGCCGACGATGGACGCCTCATGCACGAAGATTTCGGAGCCGGCGCAGGCGAGCCAGTAGCCGCCCGATGCTGCGACATCATCCACGAAACTCAATACCGGCACGCCCTTTTCGTCGCTCAGGGCGCGGATGCGGTCTGCGATCCGCGCAGACTGCACGGCGCTGCCGCCGGGGCTGTTGATGGAGAGCGCGACGGCTTCCAGCCGCCGGTGGGCGAATGCGCGCTCGATGGCGGGCGCGACGGCTTCATAGGTCAAGGCGCGGCTGCCGCTGCGGCCGGGCACACCGATGGCGCCGATGAGCGGCAGGACGGCAACAGTCGGGCGGCGGCGGAGTTTCATCTCAATCCAGGTTGAAGACGGCGACGGGTTTCAGGTCGCTCCCGAGCTCGTAGATGCGCGGGCGCCCGGTCGCAATCTCGAAATTGGGAATGTCTTCGTCTGCAATCCCTTCCAGATGCTTGATGAGCGCACGCAGCGAATTGCCATGCGCAGAGATCAGCACGCGCTCGCCGCGCGCGACCCTGGGCGCAATATCCGACAGCCAATAGGGCTTCACGCGGTCAATGGTGAGCTTGAGCGTCTCCCGGGTCGGCACGCCGCCCGGCACATTGGCGTAGCGTCGGTCCGCCGCCTGCTCCAGCCAGCGCGGGTCGCCGCGGTCGAGCGCCGGCGGCGGGGTGTCGAAACTTCGCCGCCAGATATGCACCTGCTCGTCGCCGTGGCGGTCCCGCATCTCCTGTTTGTTGAGGCCGGTGAGGCCGCCGTAATGCCGTTCGTTCAGCCGCCAGTCGCGCACGACCGGAATCCACATCCGGTCCATGCGGTCCAGCGCAATCCAGAGCGTGCGCACGGCGCGCTTCAGCACCGAGGTATAGGCAATGTCGAAATCAAAGCCGTTGGCGCGCAACGCATCCCCGGCCCGCTGCGCTTCCGCCATGCCGGCCTCGGTCAGGTCCACATCCACCCAGCCGGTGAAGCGGTCCTCGCGGTTCCACACGCTTTGGCCGTGGCGCAACAGAACGAGCGGGGTCGTCACGGCAACAGGTCCATCGCTTGCTCCAGCTGGGCTATCCTGGCCTTGTGGTCCAGGCGCGCATCGAAACGCAGCACCAACCCGTCCATGCCGCAGTCGCGGTAGCGCTCGAAGCGGGCGCGCACCATGTCCGGCGTTCCGATGGCGCCGAATGCGGTAATCATCTCGTCCGGCACGCGCTCCGCGGCCTCCGATCGCCGCCCGTCGATCCAGAGCCGCTGGATGGCGCGCGCATCTTCCTCGAAGCCGGCGCGGCGGAAGGCGTCATTATAGAAATTGGTGCGCGCGGATCCCATTGCGCCCATTTGAAACGCCATGCCCGGTCGGCGCTCCTCAATCATCCGCTCGACATCGTCGTCGATCGCGACCGCACAGGCGGTCTGCAGATCGAGATCGGCAAGCCTGCGTCCGGCGCGTTCGGCGCCCCGGCGGATATGGTCAAGATGCGCCGCCGGATAGTCGGGGGAAAAGGAGGTGCCGAGCCAGCCGTCCGCCGCTTCGCCGGTATATTCCAGCGCACGCGGTCCGAGTGTCGCCAGATAGATCGGGATTTTCGCCGGCGGGAAATCTAGCCGGATCGCCTTGCCCTCCCCGCCGGGGCGCGGCAGGCGGTATGCCGCCCCCTCGAACTGGAGCTTCTCGCCTGCAAACGCCATGCGTATGATGGCGACGGTTTCCCGGAGCCGGGTCAGCGGACGGGCATAGGCCGCCCCGTGAAGCCCCTCCACCACTTGCGGGCCGCTGACGCCGAGACCCAGCGAGAAACGCCCCTCGGAAAAGTGGTGCAGCGAAAGCGCCGTCATGGCGGTCATCGACGGAGCGCGGGCGCTAATCTGCATGATGCCGGTGCCGAGGCGGATGCGCTTCGTCTGGCCGGCCAGGAAGGCGAGCGAGGTTGCAGCATCCGCGCCCCACGCTTCTGCCGACCATGCGGTTTCCACGCCCAGCCGCTCCGCCGCCTGCACGAACTCCACGAGCCGCGCGCCGTCGCTCCGGTCATAGCCGCCGACGCTTACCGACGCCTTCATGAATCCCTGTCCCCCAATGTTCGCAGGAGCTATGCCCCGGCCAATACCCGGCGATAGACCTCGATATCGATATTGCCGCCGCTCGCCACGACGCCGACAGCCTTGCCGGCCATGCGGTCCCGCTCCTGCAGCAGCGCCGCCAGAGGCGCCGCCCCGGCTCCTTCGACGACATTATGGGTGTCGGTGAAGTAGTGGCGCATGGCCGCCTCGATCTCTTCGTCCGCCACGGAAACGATGCGCGCCGCATGCTTCAGGATGACCGCAAGCGCCGATTCGTCCGGCGTGCGGCAGGCCATGCCGTCGGCCATGGTATCCGCACTGTTGGTCGCAACCGCCCTGCCCGCCTCGAAACTCAGCGCATAACACGGCGCCTTCCGGGAGACGACGCCGACGATCTCCGTGCCGAGACCCAACGCCTCGCGCGCGGCGATAGCGCCGCAAATGCCGGAGCCGAGGCCGATCGGGACATAAAGCGTGTGCAGATGCGGCGCGGCGCACAGCAATTCATAGCTCCAGGTCGCCACACCGGCCACAAGCGCCGGATGGTAGGACGGCAGGAAGTGCAGCCCTTCGTCTGCAGCCAGGGCGCAGGCATGCTCGAAGGCGTCCTGGAAATCGCGCCCGTGGACCACCAGTTCGGCGCCGAAAGCCCGCATGGCGGCGTTCTTCTCCCGGCTGTTGCCCTCCGGCACCACCACGGTCACGCGCTTGCCGGCCTGCC
The DNA here is from genome assembly GCA_965200785.1 of Alphaproteobacteria bacterium. Lineage (GTDB taxonomy): Bacteria > Pseudomonadota > Alphaproteobacteria > Bin95 > Bin95 > Bin95. The sequence continues at coordinate 2,388,487 of CBDAVA010000003.1, forward strand.
GCGCGGCATAGGCGGCGGACTGGCCGTGATTGCCGCGCGTCGCCGTCACCATGCCCTCGGCTTCGCACTGGGCCATATAGGTCAGGCCGCCGCGCAGCTTGAAGGCGCCGATGGGCGTGTGGTTCTCATGCTTGACCCAGACCTCCGCACCGGCGCGCTCGGCAAGCAGCGGCCAGACGCGCTGGGGCGTGGGCGGGAACGCCTTGTAAACGAGGTCGGCGGCCGCCTCGATTTCCGTCTTTCCCGGCAGCATCATGGCAATTCGATTGTCCCGCTGAGATAGGGGGCCGTGCGGCCGGCGATCACGACGCGGTCGCCCTGCAGGGTGCAGGCCAGACGCCCGCCGCGCGCCGACACCTGCCGCGCCGTCAACGCCGTCTTGCCGAGCCGGGCCGCCCAATAGGGAGCGAGCGCGCAATGCGCCGAGCCGGTGACGGGGTCCTCGTCGATCCCCGCACCCGGCGCGAAGCAGCGCGACACGAAGTCAACTTCGTCGCCCGGCGCCGTCGCCGCGGTCAGCATGCTCTCGAGCGCCGCAAGCCGGCGGAAGTCCGGACGCAATGCCTGGACCGACCGCTCGTCGCCGAATACCGCTACACATATGGATTGCGCCACCAGCACCGCCTCGGGCGCCGCCCCGAGCGCGTCGGCGAGCCCCGGCGGCTCCGGCGCCGCCTCGGGCGGATTCGCCGGGAAATCCATGCTCAGCACGGGGCCGTTGCGATAGACGGTCAACCGCCCGCTCCGCGTCTCGAACGCCACCTTCTGCGCCTGGGGTTGAAGATGCTCGAACACGACATGGGCGGAAGCCAGCGTTGCGTGGCCGCAGAGGTCCACCTCGACCTGCGGCGTGAACCAGCGCAGCCGCCAGACCATCCCCTCCGGCGCCAGGAAGGCGGTTTCGGAAAGATTGTTCTCCAGCGCTATGGCCTGCAGCAGGGAGTCCGGCGGCCAGTCCTCCAGCACACAGACAGCCGCCGGATTGCCGGCAAATGCCCGGTCCGCAAAGGCATCGACCTGGTAAAGCGGTATTCTCATGGTGCCGCGACCATAGCAGCGAGGCCGCCCGCTTGCCACCGGCGACGGTGTCCCGGTTGGGAATCCGCCGCCTATCGCCTCTGTTATCGCCTCCGCCCCCCCGGTTGTCGTCCCGGACTTGATCCGGGACCCAGCCTCCGATCTTTCCGCGGGGCCGCAACGGCGGAGGATGGACCCCGGCTCTCCGCTGCGCTCCGGCCGGGGTGACACGGGGGAGCGGTGATGAAAAGGACGCAACACGGAACCGCGCTCCAAAAGCCCGACAGCGCTCGTCCCTATTGCAAATTGCGGCACTAACGATGCACCACTGCGGATGCTATGGTCGGTAACACCTACTCACGATCCTTGTCGTAGAGCACGTGAAATTATCCCGGGCGCAACTTATCAACATAACTCACCGATAATTCCAAAAACCGGAATTAACAGAGCACCGATCAAGAAGAAGGCAAGAGCCGCCCATCTGTAGTTTTTGCTCCGGCGACAATTCCTGGACCCCGAAGGAGAAGTACCAAACCCTTCTCTCCTGTGTGAATGATATTGTTCACACTTCCTCCTGTAGAAATTATGAAGTATCGTAGAGGCTAACCCCAATACAAAGACAATAATTCCAACAAATGCTACAATTATGAGATATTGATATTTTGGCTCGTCGATAAGGGGCGGAATGAACGCAAGCAGAGCAATGATAGCGCCACCATTGAGCGCCAAGAGTGCTTTGAACGTCTGTGCATCGATTTCTATCCTCAAAGCAATGTCCGAATTACCGGCCGTACGCTTCTCGGAATTATCCGGCTTATCCATTGTCATGATTCAAGACGTGTCGAAGCAATCCATGAGTGAGATATTGTTGTCGCCAGGGCCGTCATGATGCACTGCACCGCATCACTGAAGCGACGGAAGCCCTTGCGATGCAACTGGCACCGGCGGCCATGTCTGGCGGCAGGCCGGGCCGATCTCTCGATCCATCCCTGCCTCCCTTGTGTCGCCCCGGCCTTGAGCCGGGGCCCAGCCTCCGATCTTTCCGCGGGGCCGAAACGGCGGAGGATGGACCCCGGCGCTCCGCTGCGCTCCGGCCGGGGTGACACGGGGGGAGCGGACAGTGACGGAGGAGAAATACGCGGCGCAAGCATGAAACGCCGCGGATCGTTCACCCTGCGGCGACATCCCGGCTTGAATTCCGCAGGCGGTGCTGCCCGGCGATACCGCCGGTCAGGCGAAGCGAACCTTGATACGTCCGAGGGGGCCGAAGTCGGAAATCGCGGTTGTGTCCGGTCCGGGAACGGGCACCACGCCGGTGCAGGAGCCGGTGGTGACGAACTGGCCGGCGGTCATGCCGAGGCCCATGGCCGAGAGATGGTTGGCGAGCCAGCGCACCGCCTCCACCGGATGGCCCATCATCGCCCTTCCGGCGCCGCGGCCGGCTTCGACTCCGTTGAATGTCAGCGTCACATCCTGGTCCACGCAGTCAATGCTGCGCCAATCCTCGAACTCGCGGGCGATGATGAAGCGCCCCGTGCCGCCATGGTCGGCGACGGTGCCGAGCGCCCCGTGCGGGTGGTCGTCGGCGAGCCGGCGTTCGGGAATCTCGATGCCGGTAATCAGCGACCCGATCGCGGCCTCAACTTCCTCCCGGCTGTAGGGCTCCTCGCGCGCCGGCAGGCCGGCAGACAAGCGAAAGGCGTATTCGCTCTCATAGATCGGCCCCAGCAGATCGGCGAACCGGTATTCCGTCTCCGGCCCTTCATCGACCATGCCTTCGCAGATATGCCCGGCGAACGGCCCCGCGAGACCCATCGCCTGCTGCGCCGCGGCCGCGGTTGCGCCGATCTTCCAGCCGACAATCCGGCGGTCTTCCATGGCGTGCAGGGCGCGCCAGACAGCCGTCGCCTCGGCTTCGTCGCGGGGCGCGCAGGCCTCTGGAATGGCCGGCTCCCGGCGCCCGCCAAGGCGCGCCTCGCGCAGAAAGGCTGCGGCGGTTTCCGCTTTCGACATCAATGCGCCTCCGCCTGCTTGCGCGCCTCAACGATATCGTCGGCGAGCTTTCCGGACAGCTCCTGCAAGTGGTCAAACTCCCATTCGAACGAGCCGACGCCAAGGGTGAGCGATCGCAGCTCGATAATCATGTCGGACATTTCCGACTGCGGCAGGAAGGCGTCCACCCTGTCCCAGCCGGTCCAGCCTTCGCGGGCGTCAAAGCCCAGGATCTGGCCGCGCCGGCCCGCCAGCAGCCGCTGGATATTGGCGGTGTATTCCGACGGCACATGCACCTGCACCTTGAGGATCGGCTCCAGCAAAATCGGATTGCAATTCGGCAGGCCCTCGCTCATGGCCAGCCGTCCGGCCGTCTTGAAGGCCTGTTCGGAACTATCGACCGGGTGGTGCTTGCCGTCCTTGAGCGTCACCACGAGGTCCACGACAGGAAAGCCGAGCGGCCCGCGCGACAGGAACTCCCGGACGCCTGTCTCCACGGCCGGAATGAACTGGCGCGGCACCGAGCCGCCGACGACCTTCTCCTCGAAGGCGAACCCTTCGCCCCTCGGCAGCGGCGCAATGTCCACCAGCACATCGCCGAATTGGCCGTGCCCGCCGGACTGGCGCTTGAAGCGCGAATGCTGTTCGGTCGCCTTGCGGATTGTCTCGCGATACGGAGTTTGCGGGCGCTCGGTCTCCACAGCGATATGATATTTGCTCTGGAGGCGCGCAACGCCGACCTGCAAATGCTGGTCTCCCTGGCCCCATAGCAGCAATTGGTGCGTTTCGGGATTGGCCTCGATGCGGTAGGAGCCGTCCTCCTCGACAAGGCGCTGCAAAGCGCCCGAGAGCTTCACTTCGTCGCTGCGTTTTTCGGCATGAAGCGCCACGGCGTAGATCGGGCTCAGGCTGACCGGCCATGCTTCGGGCGTATCTGCACCGCCGGCGGTCAGCATCTGGCCGGTGCGAAAGGCGTCCAGGCGCCCGACGGCGATGACATCGCCGGCCTCGGCCGCCGCCGCCTTGGTGAGCGTGGAGCCGTGCATGGCGGCGAGATTGCCGATGCGCTCCCCGCCCAGATGGTCGCCCTCCTTCAACGCGCCGGAGAGCACCCGGCCGAGATTCTGCTTGCCCTGATGCTGCGTGTGATAGGTCTTGAAAATCTGCACCGCAGCGCCCTCGCCGGCCTCGAACCGGGCGGCGGCGCGCGAGACATCGGGCGTATCGTGGCGCAGCGCCTTCAACAGGCGCCGAACGCCGTAGTCACGCTCCGCCGCGCCCAGCAGCACGGGCACGACATGGCCTTCCGCGAGCGCCGCCTTGAGATAGGCGTAAATCTCGTCCCGCGCCGGGGTCGCTTCCTCAAGCAGGGCTTCCAGCAGCGTGTCGTCGAAATCGGCCAGCGCCTCCATCAGCTCCTGGCGCGCGATCTCGGCGTCGTCGCCCAGCTCCTCCGGCACCTTGACCAGATCCGAAGGCGCACCCGGGTTGTAGCTATAGGCGCGCTCGCTGATGAGATCGACATAGCCGCCCACGGTCTCGCCTGTAACCACCGGTATCTGGCGCACCACCAGCGGCTTGCTGGAAACCCCCTGCAGCGCCTCCATGGTCTCCGCCAGGCCCTGGGTCACGGCGTCGATCTTGTTGATGAAGATCATGTGCGGGATATTGCGCATGTCCAGGAAGCGCAGGATCGGCGCCAGCATGAGCGCCCGCGCCGGGTCCGGCTCGCACACCACCACCACAATGTCGGCAACGGTCGCGCCGTGCATCGCTTCCTGGAGGAACTCGACGGAGCCCGGGCAGTCCAGCACGGTCCAGTCGTCGCCCAGATAGTTGAAGCGGGCCGGCAGGATCTCGGTGCTCATGTTCCGGGCGCGCGACTCTGGCGACGCATCGCCGACCGTGTTGCCGTCCTTAACCGTGCCCTTGCGCGTCACCGCCCCTGCAGCGTGCAGCATGGCTTCCATCAGGCTGGTCTTGCCGCTGAGATAGGGACCCACAAGGGCCACGCATCGCGCGTTCGTGCTCATTCTCCCTCCCCGCTCCCGGGCCGTCCCGTCGCCCGAGCCGGGCATGTTTCCATGCGGCGGCCCGCGCGGCAATCAAAAATAGGCGCGGGTCGTGTCTCAGTTTGACATTCGCGTTCCTCTGGCAGAGTCAGCCAGGGACTTGAGAGGCCCAGCCCTCCGCTCTGAACTCCCCGGCCCCCCTGTTGTCGCCCCGGACTTGAGCCGGGGCCCAGCCTCCGATCCTTCCGCGGGGCCGAAACGGCGGAGGATGGACCCCGGCTCTCCGCTGCGCTCCGGCCGGGGTGACATGGGGAAGCGGTGATGGAAAACCCGCCAGCACGGGCCTTCGGTGCAAACTGAGACACGACCCGGGCGCGCCGGCTTTCTTGACTGCCCGCCGCCGACGGGCAAGATAGCCCGCCCTGCGGATGAAGGACTCGGCGACATGACATATGCGGTTCCGGCGCCGGCTGTGACAGTGCTGCCGGTCAGAGGCTCCACGGCCCTGTTTCCGGTCGGCCGGATATTCTGCGTGGGGCGCAATTATGCCGAGCACACGCGCGAGATGGGCCATGATCCGGACCGCGAATTGCCCTTCTTCTTCATGAAGCCGGCGACCTCGATCGTGGCCGGCGGCGGCGATATGCCCTACCCGCCCGGCACGTCGGACCTGCATCACGAGATGGAGCTGGTCGCAGCCATCGGCTCCGGCGGGCGGGACATCCGGGCCGAAGACGCGCTCGGACATGTGTTCGGCTACGCAGCCGGCCTCGACATGACGCGCCGCGACCTGCAGGGCGTGGCCAAGAAGCTCGGCCGGCCCTGGGAAGTCGGCAAGGCGTTCGACCATGCCGCGCCCTGCTCGCCGGTCGTCATGGCGAGCGAGATCGGGCACCCCCGGGCGGGCGCAGTGCGCCTGCGCGTCAACGGCGAATTGCGGCAGGACGGCGACCTCGCGCAGATGATCTGGAGCCTGCCGGAAATCATCGCCCATATCTCCGCGCTGTTCGCACTGATGCCCGGCGACCTCATCATGACCGGCACGCCCGCCGGCGTCGCCGCCGTCGCCGCCGGCGACCGGCTCGAAGGCGAGGTCGAAGGCGTGGGAGAGATCGCTGTAAAGGTGGTATAGCCCGCGCGCCGGCGCGCCAGCCTTCTTTCCTCCGCCGCCCGCCGCATGTTCCCGTGAACGGGAACGCGGAGGGGCGCTATAGTCGGAGTCATGCGATGGAGGGGAGTGCCCGATGCAATTCGGCGCGATGGTCAACACGAAGATCGACGAGTGGCAGACGCTCAAGCTCGCCGAAGATCTTGGCTTCGATTCCGGCTGGGCGCCGGACAGCCAGATGATCTGGTCGGACTGCTATGCCGTTCTGGCCCTGGCGGCCGCCAATACCTCGCGCATCCGCCTCGGCACCGGCGTGGCTGTGCCCGGCACGCGGCTGGCCCCGGTTACCGCGCATTCCATTGCGTCGATCGCCCGGCTTGCGCCCGGCCGCACCTTTCTCGGCATCGGCACCGGACACACCGCCATGCGCATCATGGGCCTGCCGGCGATGAAGCCGCGCGCCTTCCGGGACTATCTGCGCGTCGTGCGCGGCCTGCTGCATGGCGAAGAGGTCGCGTTCACCCATGACGGGGCCGCGCGCCCGATCCGGTTCCAGAACCGGGACATGGGCTTCATCGGCTTCGAGCCGCCTGTTCCTATCTATGTCGCCGCCAACGGGCCGATGGCGCTGGAGATCGCCGGAGAGCTCGGCGACGGGCGCGTTTGCGCGGGCGCGGAACCCCTGGGGGTGATCGCGCGCAATCTGGACCGGGTGAAGACCGGCGCGGAGAAGGCGGGCCGCCGCCTGCCGGACGATTTCCACACCTCCACGCTCACCTTTTTCTGCGCCATGCGGCCGGGAGACAAGGTGGAGGACCCGCATATCGTGGAGGAAATCGGCGCGCAGATCGGCGCCACGCTGCACTACTGGTGGGAACATGCCCGCGTCGTGGGCCATGACAATTTCATTCCCGATTACGCCCGCGACGACTGGGAGCTCTACAACCGTTTCCTCGCCGAGCTCGGCATTCCGGACGACCGGATGCACCTTCGGGTCCATCTGGGCCACTGTTCCTTCCTGCCGGAAGCGGAGCACCGCTTCGTCACGCCGGCCATGGTGCAGGCGACGGGCGGGCTGGTCGGCGAACCGGACCTGATCGTCGAGCGCATCCGGGCCATGGAGGCCGCCGGCTGCCGGGAGATCGTGCTGCTGCCGCCCAAGGCCGTGGACCGGCGCAATTTTCGCCAGTTCGCAGAAGAGATCATGCCGAAGTTCCGCTAGGAGGGCCTGGCGGAGAAACCGCATCATGGCGCAGATACGCGGCGGCCGGCCCGGTGTCGGCGTCGTCATTGTGGGCCTGGGAACGGCAATCGGTTCGCTCGATACCGCGGTCAATATCGCCTTTCCCGATATCGTCAACAGCTTTGGCATCGAGCTCGGCGACATCCAGTGGGTGGTGATCTGCTATGTGCTCACCTATGCCAGCCTGATGCTGGTCTGCGGGCGGCTCGGCGACCTGTTCGGCCACGCCCGCCTGTTCCGCATCGGGCTTGCCTGGAGCGTCGTTGCTTTCGTGGCCTGCGCGATAGCGCCCGCCTTCGAGCTGTTGCTGGCTGCGCGGGTGGCCCAGGGCGTCGGCACGGCGCTGGTGATCGGGGTCGGCCCGGCGCTGGCCACGGCCTATTTCCCGGAGTCGGCGCGCGCGCGCGTACTCGGCTCCTACACCCTGCTGTTTGCGCTCGGCGGCGCCGTTGGCCCGTCCCTCGGCGGCGTTCTGGTGGATGTATGGGGATGGGCGGGCGTCTTCTGGTTCCGCGCGCCGATTGCCCTGGCGGCGCTGCTGCTGTTCCGGGCCCCGCCGGCCTCCCTTGAAGGCAAGGCCGCGCCCCGATTCGATGCGATGGGCGCAGTGCTGCTGACACTCGCTATCGGTTGCCTGCTGCTCGGCATCAACCGGACGGCGAGCGGCGGCTGGTCCGGCAGCGTGCTGCTGCTTGTCGCGCTGGCCGCAGGCGCCCGCTTCGCGCTTCGCGATCATCCGTCCCCGATCATTCGTCTCGCGCCTTTCCGGCGGCGCAGCTTTTTCGTGCCGGCCTGCAGCAATATCGCGGTCAATCTCGTCGGTTTTGCGGTCATGCTGCTCGTGCCGTTCTGGCTCGACCGCGTGGCCGGGATGGATGTGCTGACAGCAGGCGCATTGCTGGCGCTCTCTCCGCTCGGCATGGCGCTGGCCTCGCCCCTCGCCGGGCGCTGGGCCCAGCGGGCCGACGGACGGCGGCTGGCGGCGGCCGGGGCGCTGGCCGTGGCGGGCGGGCTTGCCGGCATCGGCCTTTGGGGCGAAGCGCCGGGGGCTGCGTTCATTGCCGGCGCGCTGCTTCTGCACGGCGCCGGGCTGGGCATATTCCAGGTCGCTTATCTGGAAGTCGCAAGCGCCAGCCTGCCGCGCAGCGACCGGGGCGTCGCCGGCAGCCTGGTGATGATGACGCGCACGCTCGGCGTCGTGCTTGGCGCAACCGGATTGACGCTCGCCTTCAATGCCGTCGGCGGACCGTTTCTGGACGCTTTCGCCGCCGTATTCCTGGGGTCGGCTGTCATTCCCGTCGCCGCGGCGCTGGCGCTTGCCCTCGCCGTTGATCGCCCTACGGATTGTCCTCCAGGATCATGCTCGCACCCTTCTCGGCGATCATGATGGTCGGGGCATTGGTGTTGCCGGTGGTGACTGTCGGCATGACGGAGGCGTCGATGACCCGCAGCCCGTCCAGGCCGCGCACGCGAAGGCGCGAATCGACAACCGCCATCGGATCCTCGCCCATGCGGCATGTGCCGACCGGATGGTAGATCGTCTGGCCGGTTTCGCGCACAAAGGCTTCCACCGCGTCCTTGCTCACCACGTCCGGCCCCGGCGACACTTCGCCCTGGCCGATGCCGGCGAACGCCGGCTGCGCGAAGATTTCGCGCGCCTGCCGCACGCCTTCCACCGCGATGCGCAAATCGTCCAGATCATCAAGGAAGTTCGGCCGGATGGCCGGCGGCGCAAAGGGGTCGGCCGAGACCGCCATGATTTGCCCGCGCGAGGAGGGGCGCGCGATCGAGATCGCAACCGACATGCCCGGCTCGCGCTCCAGCAGCCCGAACTCGTTTGCGTCGAAGCTCGCCGGCGTAAACAGCAACTGGATATCCGGCGACGCCAGTCCTTCCCGCGACCGCGTGTAGCACTGCGCGCTGGAAACGCCGAAGGTGAGCGCGCCATTGCCGAAGACGGCGAAGCGCGCCATCTCCCGCACCAGCCGCCAGCCGCGCGCAAGCTGGTTGATCGACTGCTGGCCGCGCACCCGGTGAGAGAGGCGCACGGTGTAGTGGTCCGAGAGATTCATGCCGACGCCCGGCAGGTCGTGGCGAACCTCAACGCCGATATTGCGCAGGTGTTCGGGCGGCCCGACCCCGGAAATCTGCAGCAAATGCGGAGAGTTGACCGTGCCGCCAGAAACGATGACCTCCCGCGCGGCGGTTGCCTGGCGCGCCGCGCCGCGCTGGCGGAAGGAGACGCCTGTGCAGCGTCCGCCGTCCAACAGAAGCCCCGTCGCATACGCCTCAGTCTCAATGGTCAGGTTCGACCGGCTTCGGGCGTCCCGCAGGAATGTGCGCGCCGTTGACCCCCGGAAGCGCCCGTTGCGCGACATCTGGGAATAGCCGACCCCCTCGGCCGGCGGCCGGGCGCTCAGATCCCGCGCGAAGCGATGCCCCGCCTGTTGCGCCGCCTCGACGAAGCGATGGGTGAGCGGCAGCACCGTGCGGTAATCCTCCACCAGCAGCGGCCCGGACTTGCCGCGGTCCGAAGGATCGCCCGGCTCGTAGCGCTCGATGCTCTTGAAATGCTGCTCGACATCGTCATAGGACCAGCCGCGGGCGCCCATCTGCGCCCAGCCGTCGAAATCGGCCGCATTGCCGCGGATGAACAACATGCCGTTGATCGACGATGACCCGCCCAGCACCTTGCCGCGCGGACAATGCAGGGAGCGCCCGCCGATCTTCTCGTCCGGCTCTGTGTGGTAGTTCCAGTTGACGACCGGGTGCGAGATCAGCTTGAGCACGCCTGCCGGAACGTGGATGAGAGGATTCGAATCCTTCGGGCCCGCCTCCAGCAGCACGACCCTGGCGCCGCCGGCGCTCAACCGCTCGGCGAGCACGCAGCCGGCTGAACCAGCCCCGACGATGACATAATCCGCTTCCATCAACCCCGTTCCTTTCCTGCCGGCTTCAATATCTGGCGACGCTGTAGCCGGCGCGTTCCCGGTCCCAGGCGCCGGGCGGCAGGCCGGCATTCCGCAGGACATCCTTGCGCAGCTTGCCCGATGCTGTCTTCTCGAAATCCGCGGCGAAGTCGATGAATCGCGGCACCGCATAGCGCGGCATTCTGGGCGTGCACCAGTCGAGCACCGCACGCGGGTCCAGCCGCGCGCCCTTCTCGGGTGCCAGCAGCGCCAGCACTTCTTCCTCGCCGCCAGCGCCCTCGACCCGAACGCCGATGACCGCGCTTTCGGCGATTTCGGGATGCGCGTTCAGCACCTGTTCGACCTCGAAGGCGGAGATATTCTCGCCCCGGCGGCGAATGCAGTCCTTGATACGGTCCACATAATGGATGCGGCCCCGTTCATCGAACCGGCCGGCATCGCCGGTGTGAAACCAGAAATTGCGCCACGCCTCGACCGTGCGTTCGGGCATCCGGTAATAGCCGGCGGAGAAACAGCCCGGCTGTTTCGGCCGGATCAGCAGTTCGCCCACCTCGCCGGTCGGCAACGGCAGATCTGTTTCGGGGTCCGCGACGCAGACCTCGTACCATTGCTCCGCCGTATAGCCGGCGCAGCCCGGCTCTATCGGCTCCGACATCCGGCCCCAGACCGACAAGCCGCATTCCGTCATCCCGAAACCCTGAAGGATGCGCAAGCCAAAGCGTTTCTCGAAGGCTTCGCCCCAGGGGCCGATCGGCACCGCCAGCGTCACCCGCAGGCGGTGGTCCCGGTCTCTGGAGTCGGGCGGCGTGTTGAACAGGAACTCCGGCATCACGCCCAGCAGGTTGGTGTGCGTTGCGCCGCAGGCGATCACCTCGTCGAGCCAGCGGTTGGGGCTGAACCGGCGCACGATATGCGCCTGCGCGCCGACCGTCAGCGCCGAGATCGTTTGTGCGCAGAGCGCGTTGATGTGGAAGAGAGGCATGGAGACGTAATAGAGGTCATCGCCTGTAAGTCCGGTCGCCTGCGCGGAGGCGGCGGACATGAGGAACAGATGTCCGTGCGGCATCAACACGCCCTTTGCGGGCCCGGTCGTGCCGGAGGTGTAGAGGATGGCCGCAATGTCGCCGGGCCGGACCGGCATTTCGGGCGCGGGGCGGCCCCTCCCCGCCGCCAGGAAGTCCTCGAAGCTCGACACTTCGCTTTCGTCGAAAAGGCCCGGCAGGACTTCCGGCGCCGCGCCGCCGACAATGGCGAGGCGCGCCGGCGCCGGACCCTCGACGTTTGCAAATGCCTGAATGAGCCCTGCCTCGGCGATGACGAGCGCCGGAGCCGCATTGTCGAGCTGATGCGCGAGAAAGGCGCCGCGCAGCTCGGTATTGATCGGGACGATGACAACGCCAGCCTTCATCGCCCCGAAACAGGCTATGAGGATTTCCGGCCCGTTGCCGAGCAGCGCCATCGCCCGCTCGCCGGCGCCGATGCCCAGAGCAGCAAGCGCGGCGGCGAAACGGTCCGATTCCCGATCGAGACCGGCGAAAGTCAGCGCCGCGCCGTTCTCGAAGCTGACGAACACCCGTTCGCCATGCTCGCGCGCCCGCGCGCGAACCAGATGCGTCATCGTCCAGTCGGGTTTGACGCGCCCGTCGCCGAGAACCGCTTCGCCGCTCATACCGCCAAGATTACCGGCGCGGCATCCCCGCGCAACTCCCGCCGCCCGGCCTCTCCGGACCGGGGCGGACGGCACCGCCGATCCATTGCCCGCTTACCCGCCCAGCACCGCTTCAAAGACTTGTGCGAACAGCGCGCGCTCCTCCGCCGTGCCTACCGTCACCCTGATGCAGCGGTCCAGCGGCGCGACGCCCGGCATACGCACAAACACGCCCGCATTCTGAAGCCGCGCCAGCAAAGCGCGGGCGCGGTCGCCGTCCCCGCCCGCGTCGATAGCGACGAAATTCGTCGCCGACTGCACTGTGGACAGGCCGAGCCGCTGGGCGAGCGCGTAATACTCGTTGCGCCCGCGCGCCACTTCCGCCGCCACCGACGCAACGAACTCAGGGTCGCCGAGCGAGGCCAGCGCCCCTGCCTGCGCGATGCGGTTGACCCCGAAATGGTTGCGAATCCGGCCCAGGCCGCCAATGGTCCGGGCAGGGGCTATCGCGTAGCCGACCCGGGCGCCGGCCATTCCGTGCGCCTTCGAGAAGGTCCGCATACGGATGACCCTGGGGTCGTTCGCATCGACGGGAATGACCGCGGACGCCGGCGCGAAGTCGATATACGCCTCATCGAGCACCAGCAGCGTCCACTCCGGCAATTCGTCGATGAACGCCTGCACCTGTGCGGCGTCATGCCAGGTGCCCATCGGGTTGTCCGGGTTGGCGAGAAACACCAGCGGCGCGTTGAGCCTGCGCACGGCGTCCAGCAGGGCCTCAAGGTCGATCCGGTCGTCGCGATAGGGCACGGCCTCCAGCACCCCGCCAAATCCGGCGACGTGATAGTTGAATGTCGGATAGGCGCCCAGCGACGTGACGACCGGCGCTCCCGGCTCCACGACCATGCGCACCACATTGCCGAGCATTTCGTCGATACCGGCGCCGAGCAGCACCTCGTCGAGGGCGACGCCGTGATGCGTGGCGATGGCGCTGCGGAGGTCGTAAGCCTCGGGGTCGTTATACCAGGCGATAGTCGCAATCGCCTCGCGCATCGCTTCGGCCGCCCTGGGCGAGACGCCGAAAGCGCTCTCATTCGCGCCGACCCGGACGCGAAACGCCTCTCCCCGGCTGCGCTCCAGCGTTTCGGGGCCGACAAACGGGATCGTCGAGGGCAGACTCTCGACCAGCGCGGTGAATCTCGGCAAAGGGGACATGAGCGCTTGCTCGCAATCTTGCGGATGCGGGAGCATCCGGTATGCGTTGACCAATTGCGGCATCCGGCCGCGCCGGTGCCGGCGCGTCAATACCACAAGAAGCCCGAAGCGAAACCACCGTAAACCGCGCCGGGGCGGCGCGGCGGCGCCCGCCCTTCTGCCGCGCAGGTCCCGGCTTCAGAGCGCCTCGGCGCGGGCGAAAGCGGGGCGGGCCGTCATGCGGTCCCAATAGGACCGGATATTCGGCGTAAAGGCCTCCTCAATGCCCAGCCGCCGCGCAAAGTGCAGCGCCCAGACAATCGCGATGTCGGCAATGGTGAAGCGGCCGGAACACAGATAGTCCCGGGTCTCCAGCGCCGATTCCAGCGACCGCAGCCGGCCGAGGAACCAGAGCCGGTAATCCTCGACAACCTGCGGCACGCGCCGCTCCTCCGGCTCCAGGTCTCGGTAGCGGAAGACCAGCGTCTGCGGGAAGGTCAGCGTGGCATCGCTGCGGTGCAGCCAGTCCAGCCATAGCGGGTAGTCCGGTTCATCGGGCGCCACGCGCAGTGGCGTCGGGCCGTATCGGTCCACCAGATAGTGGCAGATCGCCCCCGACTCCGTCATTTGGATGCCGCCGTCGATCATGCACGGAACCGTGCCGAGCGGGTTGACCTGCTTGTAGTCCTTGTGATGAACGCGCGGCGGGAATTGGAGCGTCACCAGCTCGTAGTCCAGGCCCATCTCCTCCAGCGTCCACACGCAGCGCATCGAGCGCGCATGAACGCAGTGATAAAGGGTGATTGCCATGCCCTGTCCTTCCGTTCGCCGTCGTTTCCTGTTTCTGCCAGAATAGCTGCTGCAAAGGCCTCGTGCTCCGTGTGCAGTCAGCGATTACACACTCAAGGATCTGGCGCCCTGTTCACCTGCATTTCCGGCTGCGGGCGATACAGCCATCCGCGTGATTCCGCATTCCTTCTCAAAATCTTCGCTTTTCCCTCCAATTGGCCTCGCGACAATCTCGGGAACACAATCACACAATGTGCAAGATTAAATTCGAGCGGGTCTGGTCTCACTTCCAGATCAATTTGCTCGCACTCCACAACTATAACAGCCACCACGCCAGCGGATTTGCGATTCTCATAACTAATGTAATTTTCATAGGATTCCTTCGACGCAACTTGATCCCCATCGTCAACGGACAATTTGTTATCATCCTTACGCGTTGGTCTAAAGACTTGGGATGAAATGCGTCCATTCTGAATGAAATTCGGATGCATTTGTCTCAAAAGCAGTGTCCGCGGATTCATACAGATTCCCCTATATGTTTAATCATCCAATTCCAGCTTTGTCCAGAATCAATATCCAGGACACATTCTTGATCCATTCCGGCATCGAAGTTCATTTCGTGCCAGAAACCTGAATGCGATTTCAAGTCGATCTCAATCGTGATTTCCTTTGCTCCAAGTGTCCATTCTATCTGAACATTGCCTTCCTCAGTAGGGTACAAATATGGAGACGGTAAACTACTGTCATCATAATGTAATGCAAACACCCCAGCTAACCAGTGCAAACCTTGACTTGATGGCGCCAATCCATTGCCATCCAACCAGCCATCTTCAAGGAGTAGCATTTCCTTCAATTGCTCATCAATACTTCTTTTCGGTGTATTGAGGATAATTTCTCTTGGTGCACTTCCGGATTTACTGCTTGATATTACATCAAAATTGTTATTGTCCTTGGTAGTCTGCAGACGAAATGATACCGCCTGAAAGTCACTCGAAGGAGCAGATTTACCATCGGAGAAATCATAACTAACAGAATTATCAAGTAACTTGACTGGCAATTCAGAAGAACGGTGTGATCGAAACAAAGTGATTTCGGTGATGTTCATCATATTATATTGTCTCTTTTAGCTCTTCTGGAGCTGCAATAGATATGTTTAACTGGTGAGAAATATTGTAAATTGGATTATGGTTTTTGTCCCACCGGTCAACGAAACGAGCAATTCCCAAAACCGTTAGTCGTATAGTTAAAGTAGTGCCGTCCTCCAGAGTAATGTAGATGAACGGCTCCTTGGCTTCAGTAACCCTAACTGTAACAGCTTCCGCAGATTGGCTAGGATCGTCCGGATCAGGCAGCATGCGCTTCGTAGTCATGGGAGTCATCCCGGCGTATCGGAGAGCTTCAAATATGGCACCGGCACGATGCAGAGCGCAAGAATCCTGCGCGGGATTCCGGAAGGCGTTTCGGCTGCTGGTCGAAGGCGCCCCGTCCGGCTGCCGGCCGTCAGATCTCGTCGCCGTAGGAATAGTCCCGGTCGAGGCGGCGGGCCATGGCGCGGGCGTGCGGGGCGCCCTCGGCGATCAGCGCCAGCACATAGTCATCCTCCGGCAATCCCGCCATCGCCGCCAGCATCCGCACCCGGCCCAGTTCCTTGCCCTCCGGCGGCAGGACCGGGGCCGGCAGAACGACATTCTCTCGCTCCGGCGGCGGGCCGGCCTGCAGCGCCGGGCGGCGGCGGCGCCACTCGGTTGCAGCCTCGAAAGCCTGGCCGGCCGCCAGCACGGCGCGGTCCCGGAACGGCGCTGCGGCCAGCTGCACGCCAAGCGGCAGACCGCTTGCGGAAAAGCCGGCGGTGATCGTCAGCGCCGGCCCGCCGGTCACGTCGAAGGGTGTCGTGATGCTGGGGAACAGCCAGAAATTGGCGGTGTCGTGCGCGTCAAGGCGCGGTGCCGGCCCCGTCGCCGAGGGGGCGATCAACAGGTCGAAATCCGCATAGACCGGTTCCATGGCGCGCCGCAGCTGGCGCCAGCGCCGGTGTGCGGCCACATAATCCTGCGCCGTGTAGCAGACAGCGCCCAGGGCGCGGGAGAGGAAGTCCTGGCCAAAGTCGCGCGGGCGGGTCTGCAGATCGCGCCGGTGAACGTTGAACAGCTCGCTCTCGGCAATGGTGATCTTGACATCGTACCAGTCCTGCACCGGCGGGATGCGCGCCGTTTCCACCGTCGCGCCGAGACTGCGGAAGACCTCCGCCATATGCTCGCAGGCGCGGACCATCTCCGGAGCGACCGTCAGATCCTCCTCCCAGAAATGGCGCAGCAGCCCGATGCGCAACCCGGCCATGGAGGCCGGCCCCGGATGTTGCGGGCAATCGAGAGAGCGCGGGTCCTCCGGGTCGTGGCCGGCCAGCGCGTCGAGCAGCAGCGCGCAGTCCTCCGCCGTCCAGGCCAGCGGCCCGCAATGGTCGAACGTGAAGGAGTTGGGGATGACGCCCCGCCGGCTCACCAGCCCGTAGCTGGGCATCAGGCCGGCGACGCCGGAAAGCGCGGCCGGCCCGCGAATGGAGCCGCCGGTATCCGTGCCGAGAGCGCCGAGGCAAAGCCCGGCCGCCACAGCAACGCCGGACCCGCTGGAGGAGCCGCCGGAGAAATGCTCCACATTCCACGGGTTGCGGGCCGGCGGCCATGGCAGATCGAAACTCGGCCCGCCATGCGCGAACTCATGCGTGGCGAGCTTGCCGGTGATGACCGCGCCCGCCGCCTTCAGCCGGCGCACCGTCTCGGCGTCCTCCGCCGGCACGCGGTCTTGCTGTGTCCTGGAGCCGCCGGCCGTGCGGACGCCTGCCGTGTCGTAAATGTCCTTCAACGCAACGGTAATGCCGTGCAGCGGGCCGCGCCGCCGTCCGGCGCCGATCTCTTCATCCGCTGCCCTTGCGGCCGCAAGCGCGCTTTCCGCCATCACCGTCACATGGCTGTCGAGGCGCGGGTCGAAGGCGTCGATGCGCGCCAGCGTCGCTTCGACGAGTTCCACGGATGACAGCTCCCGGGCTGCAATCGCCCGCGAGGCTCCGGCAAGCGTGAGATGCGCGAGATCGACCATGTCCGTTTGTTCCCTTCGGCCCGTGCGGCGGAGGCGCCATTATGCCCGACGGCGCAAACGCCTCAATCGACAGCTCTGGAACCGTCGTCCAAGTCCGCAAGAAAGCGCCTCAGGATCTTGCCCGTCGGGGTGATGGGAACAGTCTCGACGAACTGAACCGCCCGAGGCAGTTTGTATGCGGCAAGATGCTGCCGACAGTGATCGACAAGATCCCGGCCTCCGGTCTCCGCGCCCGGGCGCAAGACCACATAGGCCTTGGCGATCTCGCCCTTGGTTTCGTCCGGCACGCCGCCGACCGCAGCAAGCGCGACCGCCGGATGGATGCACAGCACCCGTTCCAGCTCCACCGGATACACATTGTAACCGGCGGTCAGGATCATGTCCTTCTTGCGGTCCACAACGGTCAGGTAGCCGTCATCGTCCATTGTCACGATATCGCCGGTGTGCATCCAGCCGTCGGGGCGGATCGTCTCGGCCGTGGCCTCGGGGTTGTTGTAATACCCCTGCATGACCAGCGGTCCGCGATACATCAACTCTCCGGGCTCGCCATTCGGGACCTCGCGGTCGGGATCCTCGATATCCACCACCCGCGCCATGTTGCCGGGAAAAGCCGGCCCGATGGTGCCGGGCTTGTTGATGCCCAGTGCGGGATTGGTCGCGCCGGCGCCCGAAAGCTCCGTCATGCCCCACAATTCGAGCACCGGCACGCCGGTCCGTTCGGTGAACTCCAGCGATTTGGCCGCGGGCAGGGTCTGGCCGCCCACGGTGCAGCGGGTCAATGAGCCCAGGTCGTATTTCTCGAAATCCGGATGCGCCAGCAGGTAATAATAGCCGGTCGGCACGATATCCATCATCGTGGCGCGGTGCTCCTGAACGGCGCGCAACATGCCCGCTTCGGAAAAGCGCTCCAGCATGACCAGCGTGGAGCCGCACAGGAAATTCGCGTTGAACAGCACCGACGCATAGACATGCGGGCAGGGCAGCGGGTTGACGAAGACATCGCGGCTGTTGCGCCCCTGGAGCATGGCCGTATAGACCGGGTTCAACAGCAGGCTCCGCTGGGACTGCATGGCTCCCTTCGGCCTGCCGGTGGTGCCGGAGGTGTAACAGATCTTGCCCAGATCACCGCCGTCCACGGCTACCGGCGTGAAATCAGGCTTGCCCCGTTCCAGAAGCGCAGAAAAGGCGGCGGCCCCGGCAGGAATATCCTCGCCCCACAGGATGACCTGTTTCAGCCTGCCTCCCGGCAGGTCCAGAAGCATCTCCCCCTTGTCCGACGCCGCAATCGCTGCAACGGCCCCGGCATCCTCGACGATATAGGCGACCTCCTCCTGGGTCAGCATCGCGTTGATCGGGTTGGCCACGGCGCCGATTTTGAAAATGGCGTAATAGGCGACCAGCCATTCCCATGAATTCGGGCCGTAGAGCGTGACACGGTCGCCCTTGCCGATCCCCAGGGCAGTCAGCCCGTTGGCCGCGCGGTTCGACAGCTCTTCGGTTTCGGCAAATGTCAGGCTGCGCTTTTCCGTGATGAGCGCGGTCTTTTGGCCGTAGCGCGCTGCCGCAGCGGGCAGCACCTGCCCCAGTGATGTAAC
The DNA here is from genome assembly GCA_965200785.1 of Alphaproteobacteria bacterium. GTDB lineage: Bacteria > Pseudomonadota > Alphaproteobacteria > Bin95 > Bin95 > Bin95. Next base: position 2,407,108 of record CBDAVA010000003.1, read on the forward strand.
CATTGGCCGGTCTCCTGTCAGAGCGCCAGCGCCTTTTGCAGCGCCGGGCGCTCCTGCAACCGGTCCACATAGGCCTTGAGGTGGGGCATGTCCGAATAATCGACGCCGAAACGCCCGCACATGAAGCAGGCATGGCCGGTGATGGTGTCGGCGGCCGTGAACTCTCCGGCGAGGTAGTCGCGCCCTTCCATATGCGCGTCCACTGTCCGGAGGATGCGCGTCATCAGCTTGAGCGCGCGCATCGCATGTTCCTCGGACCGGCGCTCGGGCTTGAGAAGAATGGTCTCGACCACATAGTTGTTCACGGGCCCCATAATCATGCCCTCGCCGTAATGCAGCCATTGCAGATATTCCGGAAAGGCGGGCGAAGAGGCTTCGGGCGCCAGCCGCCCGCCGCCGTAGCGCGCAACCAGATATTCCGCGATGGCCGCGCTTTCGAAGATCCGCACATCGCCGTCATCGAGAACCGGCACACGGCCGTTCGGGCTGACCGCCAGAAATTCCGGCGCGCGCATTGCGGGGTCGCCGAGCTTGAAACGCTCGATCTCGAATTCAATCCCCAACTCGAACATCAGCCATGCGGAGCGAACAGCACGGGTGTTGGGTGCGAAATAGAGTTTCATGGTTTTCCCCATTCTCTTGACCAGATCATTTCCGGGAATCTGCCTGGCGTTCAACGAAATCCCGAAACAGGCCGTCAACCTGGCTAAGTCGCTCGAAAGTGCCTTCCTGAACGAGCTTGCCGGCCTGCATCACATAGATGCGGCTTGCCTGGCGGATGGTCGAAATGCGGTGGGCGATGACGACCCGCGTTGCGCTGGCCTTCTCGATCCCCCGCATGGTCAGTTCCTGGCTCTTCGAATCCAGCCAGCTTGTCGCTTCGTCGAGAAACAGCATACCCGGCCTGCGCACCAGTGCCGCCGCGATGCGGATGCGCTGCAATTGTCCGCCGGAGAATGTGGAGCCGGTTCCGCCCATAGGCGTGTGCATTCCCATCGGCATGGCCCGGATGTCGTCGGCAACCGCCGCCTGCTCCGCCGCCCGCCACGCGTCTTCCAGAGTGAGGGATTCATCCACGCCGTTGATGGCATCCATCACGGTGCCCAGCAGCAGGCTGTTTTCCTGCATGACTGCGCCGATCTGGTGGCGCACGGAAGCGGAGTTAAGGCGAGCCAGATCATGGCCGTCATAATAGACAGTGCCGGAAGACGGTGTTTCAAGGCCCAGTGCGAGGCGCATGAGCGTGCTTTTCCCCGACCCGGACTCGCCAACAATCGCGATGAACTCGCCCGGCTTTGCGCGGATTGTTACATTGTCGAGGATCAGCGGCCCTGTATCGGAATAGCGGAAGCTTACCCGGTCGAAGAGTATTTCGCCGTTAAGCGGCGCCGACATGCCTCCATCCGCCCCCCTCTCCGGAAGCTCGGCCATGATGTCCTGCGCCTGCTCACCGGCGGGGACAAGCGCGGCGAGCGCCTCCAATGACAGGTTGACCACCGCCAGGGAACTGACAAACATCATCGAAGCTGCGTAAATCACCATGAAATCCCCGACCGACAGGTCCGCCTGGTCCTGGGTCAACGAGACGCCGATGACAGCGGCGGTCCACAGGGCGGGTATGGCGGTGGCGAACGCGACCAGATGTTCGTTGAGCCGCGAGATATTGATTTCGGCCAGCTTCTGCTCGTGATATTGGCGCGCCCACCAGGCATAGGCGGACGGTTCGGCTCCGGTCGCTCTCAGCTTGCCGACCCCGTTGATAAGCTGGAACAGATGACCGGCCAGCAGGCGCCCGGCGGCGAAGCGAACGCGGTGATGCTTGATCTGTATCACGCCGAGGACGACGGCGAGACCCAGACTTCCGATGCCAAGACCGAGGCACAGCCAGCCCAAGGCGGTGTTGTAATAGAAGACCAGGCCGAAGGTCGGGAACAGGAACAGCAGCGACAACATCGCGCCCGACGCAATAGCGGAAAACTGGTCGCGCATGACCAGGAAGGTCATGGCCCGCGTCGTCAGATCGCCGGCCGCATACCGCCGGAAAAACTCCGAGCGCAACCGCAGCAGACGGTCCCACACAGCGGACACGATGCGGGTGAACGCCCGGCCCTCGACCCGCATCATTGCGGTGCCGCGCAACAAGCTGAGCAGCCCTCCCACAACCGCCAGCAGCACGAGGAGAACAGTAAGGTGCACCAGGCGGCCAGGCTCCCCTGAAGGCGCCAATATATCGGCCAGCAGACCGATGGCGGCGGCAGGCAGCAGCAGAATGACGCCGGCGGCCAGCCCCGCAATCATCACCTGAACCAGATCCTGCGCCTGATTGCGCCAGACGAGGCCGAGCAGGTCGCGCCAGTTCGCCTGCCGGTTCGCGGGCAGGGGCGGATACACCAGCACGGCATTCTCATCCAACTCTCCGGCGGTCTTCGCCGTCACACGCCGGGACGCGCCAGTCAGCGGATCAATACAGCGGTACCATCCAAGGTGCCCGGGCAGCAAAGCGACCGGCTGTCCATCCTCCTTCCGGGCGCCAATCATTGCGCCGCTGTCGCCATACCACCAGCGGTCTTCTTCCTTGAGCCGTATTCGCCGCGCGCGCAGATTCGACGCGGTCAATATCGCGTTGAGGTCGCTCCTGGCTTCTTCCGATTCAGGGGCGCGAACGGATATGCCCTCCCGGGCGCCGACGATCTGGAGCGCCGCGAGCATTTCGGACTGGTGATCAAGCTCTTGGGGCCTTGGGTTGAAGACGGAGAACAACCGGCCGCGGGATTCTGTCTTGTCCTTCCTGCGCCAGGTGATTCGATCGCGCTGAACATTGGCTTCGTCGGCGAGCAGCAACATGCGATTGAGGGACTCGGCCGCGAGCGCCAGATGCAGGAATTCCGGCAAATGGCGGAACACCAGGTCCGCCGGCGTCATCTCTGCAGACGACAAGCCCGTGATCTCCGCCGGCTCGGGCAAGGCTGCCCAGCTTCCGGGGCTGACCGGCATCATGCCTGACGGCCCGGGGCCTGATTCTTCCGTCCCCAGATATGCGGCCCGGACTTCGCGGCCCGGCAGCCAGACAACACCCCGTTCCGAGGAGACGACTCCCGACACGGTCTCCGTTGCATCGGCTGTCAGCAGAGTGTCGACGCGCGGCCTCGGATCGATGTCGCGAACCACCGCTTCGGCGAATTCGTGAACCCACGCGTCAACCTGTTCGATCAGCAGGGCATCCGCTGCCTTCTCGGCCAGCAGATCCAGCAATTCCGCCAGCGGCGCCGGCCGCAGCACAGCCCCCGGAAGCCCCTTGGCCACCAGCCCCAGGCCGCTGCCATCGACATTCTGACCGAACAGGAGGCGCCCCTGCACCGTCCGGATCATGTGCTTGAAGGCCGATGCCGTCCGGTCTTCCTGAAACTCGACCGCGAAGACGTCAACGACGCCATGTTCCACGATCCATGCCGTATTCTCGTCGTCGAGGCGCAGCGGCCGGTTGCCGTCGCAGGGCACGGGTTCCCCCGCCAGGGAGCCGGCAATCTCTGCCAGTCCGGCGCCGGGCCGCTCCGGTGCGGGGCTGCGGTCAGGCCGACTGGACAAGCTCATGGTATAGGCCCGTGCCCGTTGCCATCAGTTCCTCATGGGTGCCGCGCTGAACCTCCTTGCCGCCTTCGAGCACGATGATCAGGTCGCTGTCACGGATGGTGCTTAACCTGTGCGCGACAATCATGCAGGTGCAGCCGCGCCGGCGGACAGCCTCGTCGATCTGCAATTCACTCACCGTGTCGAGCGCGCTGGTCGCCTCGTCGAAAATCAGCACTGACGGGCTGCTGACCAGCGCCCGGGCGATCTCCAGACGCTGCCGCTGCCCGCCGCTGAAATTACGTCCGTTCTCCTCCACCGCCGAGGCATAGCCGAGCGGGCGGGAGACGATTTCGTCATGAATGGCCGCGTCCCGCGCCGCCGCCACAATCGCATGGTCGGGCGTCGTCGGATTCCACAGGGTCAGGTTGTCATGCACGCTGCCCGCAAACATGACGATATTCTGGTCCACCATCCCGACGGAGCCGGCCAGGATTTCGCGGGGGATCTCGCTCCTCAAATGGCCATCGAACCGGACCTCCCCGGACCAGGGCTGATAAATTCCGGCAACCAGCAGGGACAATGTCGATTTGCCGGAGCCGCTTGGCCCCACGATCGCCACGCGCTGCCCCGGTTCGATCGTCAGGCTGAAATTCTCGATCAGCGGGGGGCGGTTCGACTGAAAGCCGAAGGTGACATTCCGGAGCTCCACCCGGCCAACCAGCTGCACGCGCCGGTTCAGGGTCACTATCTGCCCCGGCCCGGCCTCTTCCTTCTGGTCAAGCTCCCGATCGGGTTCGGCGTCCATGACGTCATCCAGCCTGCGCAGATTCGCGGACATGGTTTGCAGCATGTCGGAGAACAGGGCGAACCTTCCGATCGGGTTCAGGAAATTGGCTGCCAGAACATAGAAGGCGGTGAGCACGCCGAGGGTCATGTCGCCCGATATGACGCGCCAGCCGCCGAGGCCGATGACCAGGGCCGTGCCAAGGATCATCACCGTCGGCGGCAGGGACACAGCCAGGTGGCCCAACTCGGCAAATTTCTGCCGCGCATTCAGCTCGCGCGCCTGGTAACCGCTGAAACGGGAATAGAAGCTGTTTTCCGAGGCAGTGGCCTTGAGCGTGTCCATAATGTGCAGCCCGGACATGCCAATACCCGTCATCAGGCCCTGCTCATGGAGCAGGATATGGTTATGGTCGGTGCGCAGCCTGGTGACATAGCGCATCACCACAAGAGACAGCAGGCCGAGCAGGCCGACCGCAACGCCCAGCACCGGCTCCAGAATCAGCATCAGGATCAGAAACCCCAGCCCCATCACCAGTTCGATGGTGATTCCGATCAACTGGACGGAGCCGATCAGTGCGATTTCGTCGATCATCCGCACCCGCGAGGTCAGGTCGCCCGCAAAACGGCGAGTGAAAAACTGCATCGGCAAGCGCAGCAACCGATCCAGAAGGCGGTCCGATTGCTGGATCGACAAGGTCAGGGATACTTTGCGCAGCACGCGCATCTGCAACCAGGCCAGGATGTAGGATGCGATGCCGGCGGCAGCCACCAGCCCGACCACCATGCCGGCCCAGCCGCTCTGGGCGTCGCCGATGACATGGTCAACGAACACGGAAAGCAACAGGGGCACGGCGAGCCCCGGAATCACCAGAAGCAGGCCGCAGATGATGGCGTAGGCGAGGGCCGGGCGCACGGAGGCCAGCCACGGCCCGAATTGTTTGAAGATGTCAGGGCGCGACCCGCCGGGTTCGAAAGCTTCCCCCGGCTCCATTTCCATCGCTATGCCAGTGAAACAGCGATCGAATTCGTCTTCACTGATGACCCGGCGCCCCATCGCCGGATCGTTGACATAGTAGCGCCCGCGGCCGATTCCCTCCAGGACAACGAAATGCCGGAACTCCCAGAACAGGATGAGCGGCATCTTCATTTGTGGAAGGTGGTGAAGATCCCGGCGCCATGCCTTTGGCTCCAGGCCATATCTGCGGGCCGCCTTGCTGATATCAGCGGCGTTCGCGCCGTCGCGCCCCACGGCGCAGGCTTCGCGGAGTTCCTCAAGCGGAACCCATTTGCCCAGATAGGCGAGGACGATGCCGAGACAGGCCGCGCCGCATTCCGTGGCTTCCAGTTGCAGCAGGACGGGTGTGCGAACGCGCGCTCCCGCGTGGTCCCTGCGGCCAAACAGGGCCATTACAGACTCGACGACCCGGCGCCGGTCATCAGAGCCAGCGGCGAAACCGTCTCAAGAACAATCTGGATCCGGCTGGGCAGCACATCCGCCGCCGGCATGTCCGGCTGCCGGTCGAGCAGCAGCAGCACCTTGTGCAGGGGCGTCCCGCCTGCGCTGCGCCCTTCGGGCGCGGCAATACGGGAAAACCAGGGCGGGGGCGGAGACGGTTGGGCGGCGACCTCGGCCACCTCGGCGGAGATGGACTGGCCGCCGGACAGGCTGTCGGTGAAGATATGCGCCTTCATGCCCTCGCGCAGACGCCGCGTCTGTTCCAATGGCAGAAAGGCCACGACTTCAAGCCTCTCGTCCCGACTGCTTCTCAGTTCCGATACCGGCGTGCCGACCGTCACCGCCTGTCCGATATGGAGATGAAGCGCTGACACCACACCGGAATAGGGAGCGGTAATCGCCGCTCCGGCCCGATGCGCGGTCAGTTCCGCAAGCTGTCGGCGCGCCGCCTCTAGGCGGCTGCCCGGCCCGGCGGCCGCTCCATCCCGCCCGGCCTGGCCCTGCAGCATGGCGACTCGGGCCCGCGCCGCCGCCAGCCGCGTTTCGAGCTCCGGCAACAGCAGGCGGGCGATCGGCGCGCCCTCGGCAACGTTGTCGTTCACCTGCACCGGGATTTCCACAACGGCCCCGGCCAAGCCGGACAGAACGGTATGGCGCTCTCCGGACTTCAGGATGACGCCGTTCGTCGTCAGGCTGCGGTCCAGGCTGCCAAATGCCGCCCAGATGCAGGTCACGGCAAAGGCAATGACGAAACCCGTCAGGACAAACCATTCATGCGGCGCTGTCACGCGCAGCAGATCGTCCAGAGGGTCGGGCTTGCTCTGTCTTTCAAGAGCCCGCTCCCGAAACAGCGTTGGCGTAAACATCGTTAGATCGAAAGGCTACCTTTCACGGTGTCAGGGAGGATGAGGAGGATATGCTGGAAGAATAGCCACCGGCAACGGGTGCAGGAAACCCCGATTTCCGGGGAGCATCATGAGCGCATCCCGGGCCCCCCAACCCCGGAACTGCCGCCCTGTGATGCCGGCGCTGACGACCAGCACGGCAAGAGCCACCAATGGTTTACTTCCGAGCAACGCAAGTCAAGGAGGCCCGTGAGGTGGTCGTGTCTCAGTTTCACATCCGGCCTCTTGTCGGCGGTCGATCGATGCAACCGCGCCGCCGCCGTCGGGCAAGGACATTGCCTGCCAGGGGCCCCGCGCTCCCCTGTCACCCCCCCTGCGAAAGTCCTTGCGTGGACGCCTCCCCGGGGGCTTGGGCGGCTCAGATGCAATAGGTCACGAGCGGCGGCAGGCCGTTGAAATTTACCGAGGAATAGGACGCGGTATAGGCGCCGGCCGACTCGATGGTGACCTTGTCACCGACCTCCAGGGCCAGCGGAAGCCGGTATCCGCTATGCTGGTAGATCACGTCGGCCTCGTCGCAGGTCGGCCCCGCCAGAACGACCGGGCCGCATTCCGCGCCGTCGCGCTCCGTGGTGATGCGATACTGGATCGCCTCGTCCATGGTTTCGATGAGGCCGCCGAATTTGCCGATGTCGAGATAGATCCAGCGCTTCTCGTCCCCGTAGCCCTTGCGCGAGACCAGGACGACCTCGCACTGGACGAGACCGGCATCGCCGACCAGCGCCCGGCCCGGCTCGACGATCAGGTTCGGCGTCCGATTGCCGAAATGGCTCCGGACGGCCGCCGTCAGCGCCTGTATATGCTCCCCGGGGCTTGGCGCATCCTTGCGGTAGCGGGCCGGGAAGCCGCCGCCGACATTGACCATGCTCAGCTTCACGCCGGCCTCGTCGAGCGCCGTGAACAGCATCGCCGTGCGGCCGAACGCAATGTCCCACTGGCGCACATCGCGCTGCTGCGAGCCGACATGAAAGGAAAGGCCGCAGGGTTCGAGGCCGCGGCGGCCCGCTTCCACCATGAGGTCGCGCGCCATATCGACCTCGCAGCCGAATTTGCGCCCGAGCGGCCAGTCGGCGCCTTCCCCGGTCATCGCAATGCGGCAATAGACCCGGGCCCCGGGCGCCGCCTCGGCCAGCTTGTGCAGCTCGGCCGCGCTGTCGAAGGCGAACAGATCCACGCCCAGCTTCCAGGCGGCCCTGATATCGGCGGATTTCTTGATCGTATTGCCGAAAGACAGCCGGCGCGCCGGCGCGCCGGCCGCCAGGCAGTCGCGGATTTCATAGATGCTGGCGCAATCGAAGGAGGAGCCCAGCCGGACCAGCAAGGACAGGATTTCCGGGGCCGGATTGGCCTTGACGGCATAATACACCGCCGCCTCCGGCAACAGGCGGGTGAAGGCGAGATAATTCTCCCGCACAACCTTCAGGTCGATCACCAGGCACGGCGTCGCCGGCCGGGACTCGTCAAGAAATCGGCGAATGCGCGCCGTCATCGCACAACCCTCCCAAGGGGCTCCTAACCGCGGCTCGGGCGGCGAATCGGCGGGCGGTTGGAAACCGTCCGTCTTTCCGCCTGTCGCACCGATACCTCGTTACCGGCCCCCGGCTGCTATGCCCGGGTGATTTCTTGGCACGTGGGTCATGCGTGGTGCGGCAACGCGCCAAATAAGCCGTTTGCGCCGCGCGGTCAAGCGCCTGTCCTGGTTCAGGACATATGAGACGTTTGGGTACCGTCTGCTGTATTCCGGATCGTGTTTCGGTTTGCGGCGACGGCAGGTGCTGCGGGTCTTTCTCCACACACACAGCCCGCGCCCGGCGGAGCCGCTGGTCCCCGGCTTGTTCTGTCTGCTGCGCTGCCGACTCTTGGGCGGCTATTCTGTCGCTGCTTCCCGAATCGCTCGCCAAATACGAAACGGCGTTGCTGCCCCGTCGAAGCTTCGCACTCCGAGCGGCGCCAGCGCATCGAGAATCGCATTGGTGACGGCCGGATAGCCGGCGATGGCGCCCGATTCTCCGCAACCCTTCACACCCAGCGGGTTGGTCGTGCACCGGGTCGGCGTAAAGGCCACCTCAAAAGCCGGCAGGTCGTCGGCGCGGGGCATGGCGTAATCCATGAAGGATCCGGTCAGCGGCTGGCCCGTTTCCGGGTCGAACACCGCTTCCTCCAGCATCGCCTGGCCGACGCCCTGGGCTATCGCGCCGTGGACCTGGCCCGAGACGATCACATCGTCGATATGCTCGCCGTAATCGTCGAATGCGGCATAGCGGACAAGATCAACGGCCCCGGTCTCCGGATCGATCTCGACCTCGGCCAGATGGGCGCCGTTCGGGAAGGTCATCCATTCCCGCTGCCAGTAGTAGTAGGTATCGAGCGCGCCCTCCCCGGCAAGCTCGAACAGGTCGGCCGTCCGGTCCGTGCCAACGACATGGAACCGCCCTGCCGCATAGCCGATATCGCCCTCATCCGCCTCCAGCCGATCCGCCGCCAGGGTCCGGCCCTTGTCGATGACCATCTCGCTCGCCCGGAAAATCGCCGTGCCGGCCATATAGGTGGCGCGCGAACTGCCGTGGCCTCCCCCCTTGGCGATGAGGTCGGTGTCGCCCTGGACAAGGCGGATGCAGCTGCTCGGCAGGTCGAGGCACCGGGCCACGATTTCGGGAAAGGTGGTCTCGTGCCCCTGGCCGATATGCTGGGTGCCTGTAATGAGGTCCACCCGGCCGTTTTCGTGAAAACGCAGCTCGACATTCTCGTCCGGCGTGCCGCCCGTGCCCTTGATATGACAGGCGAACCCGAGACCGCGCAGCAGCCCCGCCGCCTCGCTCCGCCGCCGCCGCGCCGCAAAACCCTCGGCGCCGCGACCGGCGAGTGCGAAGCTCTCCGAAAAGGCGCCGCTGTCCACGGTAAAGCCCAGCGCGTTGGTCATTGGCAGGCGGGCCGCGAAGTTGCGCCGCCGCAGTTCTTCGCGCGCTATGCCGGTTTCGACCGCGGCCTTGTCGATGACCCGCTCGAGGATATTGACCATCTCGGCGAAGCCCGGCCCGCGCGTCACGCCTTCAGGCGGGCCGTGGGTGAGGACCGAGCGGATGTGCAACGCCACCGCCGGTATCGCATAGACCGTGCCGGCCAGGTGAACGAACTGCCCTGTTTGCACGCCGCCCGCCACATTGCCGAACCAGGCGCCGGCATTGGCCGTGCTCGACGCCCTGAAGGCAAGAAAACGGCCCTCTGCGTCGAGCGCCAATTCGGCCTCGGCGCGCTGGCCGCGCGACTGGTGGTCGCTCAGAAAGACCTCGGAGCGCGTTGCCGCCCAGCGAACCGGACATCCGAGCCGCCTGGCTGCCCAGAGCAGCAGGACATATTCCGGATATGCGAAATTCTTGACCCCGAACCCGCCGCCGACATCCTCGGCAAAAAACCGGACCCGTTCCGGATGGACACCGAGACAGCCCGCCACATGATCCCGGTTGCCATGCAGATTCTGGCTGGAGAGCCTGAGCGTATAGCGCCCGCCGGCGGGGTCGAAAAAGCCGGCCGCGCCGCGCGGCTCGATGGGGTTGATGACGACCCTATGGTTCCTGACCGCGATCCCGACCCGATGGGCCGCACGCGAAAACGCGGCCTCGACCGCCGCCGGATCGCCGGTTCGCCAGTCGAGACAAACCGTCTCCGGTTCCGGCTCCAGCGGCTCATAGACAACGCGCACCCGGTCCGCGGCGTCCTGGGCCTCGTTCGGCGTGCGGCCGGTCACGAAGGCCACCGGCTGTCCCGCATAGCGCGCGGTTTCACGCGCCAGCAGGGGGTGCGGCTCACAGTCGAAAGGCTCGCCCGTCTGCATGTTCTTCGGCTGATAGGGCCGCAAACCACCCAAATCCGCGATATCCGCTGCCGTGAATACCTCGACGCCGTTGTCTTCGATCGCCCGGATCCGGGCATGGGCGTGCGGACTGCGCAGAAACGCCGCCCAGACTGCGCCCGGAATGTCGATATCGTCCAGATAGCGGCCTTGTCCGGTGATGAACCGGGCATCTTCGCGTCTGCCTGCCACGTTTCTCGCTCCCGCTTTCGGTCTATACTAACGGCGCGAGGGGGAAGGAGTCCCATGGCCGAGCTCTGGAAATTGTCCGCCGTGGAGGCGGTCGGCCTGCTGACGGCAGGTAAGGTGTCGCCGCTTGACCTTGTGGAGGCGTCCATCGCCCGCATCGAGGCCGTGGACGGCGCGGTGAACGCGATGCCGCTTCACCGCTTCGAGCGCGCCCGCGACGATGCGAGGCGGCTGACCGACATGCGGCCGGAGGATCGGGGGCCGCTTGCCGGTTTGCCGATCGCCATCAAGGATCTGGTCGATGTCGAGGGTATGCGCACCACTTACGGCTGCCCGCTGTTCGCCGACAATGTGGCCCGGACGTCCGACCCCCTGGTCGATCGGCTGCAGGCGCGGGGCGGCATCGTCGTCGGCAAGTCGAACACGCCGGAGATGGGCATGATGCCGGTGACGACCAACCGCGTCTTCGGCCATACCCGCAATCCATGGAACCTCGAAACGACGCCCGGCGGCTCTTCGGGCGGCGCCTCGGCCGCCCTGGCGGCAGGCGAAGTCTCGCTCGCGCATGGTTCGGATATTGGCGGCAGCCTGCGCATACCGGCGGCTTTCGCCGGTGTTTGCGGCTTGCGCCCGAGCCCCGGGCGCGTTCCGCGCACCCATTCCTACCGGTGCTTCAACCCGATGTCGGTCCAGGGGCCGATGGCCCGTTCGGTGGACGATATCGCGCTGTTTCTCGACGCCATGGCAGGGTATCTGCCGAGCGACCCCTTGAGCCTGCCGGATCCTTCAGCCTCCTTTCTTGCGGTCGGCGAGGCTCCGGCGCGAATCGGCTATGTCGCCGATATCGGTCTCGGCGGCGTTGACCCCGATGTCGCTGCAGTCGTGGAAGGCGCGCTTGCCGGGCTGGATATTCCGGTCGAGCCGGTCAGTCTCGATTTCGGGGATATGTCCCGGCTCTTCTCGGTGATGATCGGGCACAACACATTGATCGAGCGCGCGGACTTTATCGCCGAGAACCGCGACCGGCTGGAGCGGGTGCTGGGCCTGCTGCTGGACTATGCGCAAACGCTTACTGCCGAGGATTTCATCTGGGCGGAGCGCGAACGCGCCGGCGTGTTTCAGCGGTTGTCCCGCGCTTTTGAACAGGTCGATGTCATCGCGATGCCGACGGTCTGCTGCACGGCGTTTTCGGTCGAGGAGCGCGGCCGCCGGGTGGATGAGTGGTCCGAATCGCCGCCGCCCTGGTTCCAGCAATGCTGGGGCACGGTGCTGACTTCCTGCCCGATCCTGGCTGTCCCGGCCGGGCTTACGCCCGGCGGTATGCCGGTCGGCGTCCAGTTGGTCGCGCCGGCGCGCCGGGAAGACATGGCGATTGCAGCCGGTCGCGCCATCGAGGCCGCCATCGGCGCGCTGCCGGCCATCGACCCCAGACCCGCGCCGGTTCCCGATTCCCGATCTCGATAATCTGCATATGGAGGCCCGTTCATGGCCGGAAAGATCGACGCCCGCCTGGCAGAACTCGGCATAGACTTGCCCGAGGCGCCCGCGCCTGCCGCCAACTACGTGCCCTGGGTGCGGAGCGGCAGTCTGCTGTTCGTGGCCGGGCAGGTTTCAGGCAACAACCAGGGCTTGCACAAGGGCCGGCTCGGAGATGATCTGGGTGTCGAGGAAGGTGTTGCGGCCGCCAGGGCCTGCGCGCTCAACCTGATCGCCCAGGCCAAGGCGGGCTGCGGCGGCGATCTCGACCGCGTGGCGCGGGTTGTGAAGCTTGGCGGTTTCGTTTCCAGCACACCGGATTTCATCCAGCAGCCCCAGGTCGTGAACGGCGCTTCCGATCTCATCGTCGAGATATTCGGCGACAAGGGCCGCCACGCCCGGTTTGCGGTCAGCGCGCCGGCGCTGCCGCAGGGATTCGCCGTGGAAGTCGATGCCGTGTTCGAGATCGACTGATCCCCGTGCCGGATGGCAGGACACCGATCCAGGTTCGGATCGTATCGGAAATCGATGCCATCCCGGCGGAGGACTGGGATGCTTGCGCCGGCGACAGCAACCCCTTCGTCTCACATGCCTTTCTGGCGGCCCTTGAAGACGGCGGCGCGGTCGGGGCCGAAACCGGCTGGTTGCCGCAGCATCTGGTAGTGGAAGACGATCAGGGCCGGGCGGCGGGGGTGGCACCCTTCTATATGCGCGCCGACAGCTACGGCGAATATATCTTCGACCATGGCTGGGCGCATGCCTATGAGCGCGCCGGCGGGCACTACTATCCGAAGCTGCTTTGCGGGGTGCCGTTCTCGCCGGTGCCCGGGCCGCGCCTGCTGGTGCGTCGGGACGCCTTTGCCGAGAAGGCCCGCGCAGCTCTCGCTTCGGCAATGATCGACGCGGCCAGGCAGGGGAACCTGTCGTCGATCCATGTGAACTTCCTGCCGAAAGAAGACTGGAACTATCTCAGCCGTTTCGGCTTTCTGAAGCGCCTTGGCCAGCAATACCATTGGCACAATGACGGCTACAGGGACTTCGACGACTTCCTGAATGCGCTGAACTCGCGCAAGCGCAAGACAATCCGCAAGGAGCGCCGGAAGCTGGAGGAGTGGGGCCTGACTTTCGAGGCGCTCACCTGCGACCGGCTTCAGGACCGCCACTGGGACGCCTTCTACCGCTTCTACCGCAATACCGTGGACCGGAAATGGGGCGCCGCCTACCTCACGCGGGACTTTTTCTTCCGCCTGCACGAGACCATGGCGGACAAGGTCGTGCTGATTGTCGGGCGTCTCGACGGCAAGATCGTTTGCGGGGCGCTGAACCTGCTCGGCGCCGACGCGCTTTACGGACGCAATTGGGGATGCGATACGCGCTTCCGCTTCCTCCATTTCGAGGTCTGCTACTACCAGGCGATCGACTATGCGATCCGCACGGGTCTGGCGCGCGTCGAGGCCGGAGCGCAGGGCCAGCACAAGATCCAGCGCGGTTACACACCGGTTGAGACCTACAGCGCACACTGGATCGCCGACCGCAATTTCCGGCGTGCCGTCGCCGATTATCTGAAACGGGAGCGGGAGGCGGTCGGCGAGGAAATCGAATTTCTCGCCGACTTCACGCCCTTCAGGAAAGAGGGCTGACCGCGGCGGCGGAGCCGTCCGCTTCAGCCCAGGCGAGAAAGCGCGCCTTCCATCGCGGTGCGGCGGTTGGCAAGTTCCGCCCGCTGCCCGCGCTGGTCCTCGACCACCTCGGCCGGGGCCCGGGCAAGAAAACGGGCATTGCCGAGCTTGCCGTCGATCGTCGAGATGCGGGCGTCAATCCGCGCCATTTCACGGCCGAGCCGCGCGCGTTCCTCCTCAAAGTCGATGACCTCGGCAAGTTTGAGCGCAACCGATGCCCCGGGCAGCGCGACTTCGACCGCCCCTTCCGGCGCGGCCCCTTCCACCAGGCTCTTCAGACGAGCCAGCCGAAGAATCTGCGGCGCGTTGCGCGCGGCGCGGGCGGCGGCTTCTCCGTCCGCATCGACGAGCACGGCATCGACCTTTGCTCCGGCCGGCACATTGAGTTCGGAGCGCACCCGGCGAACCTCGGAAATGAACCGGATCGTCCAGTCGATCTCTACCGGCGCTGCAGGCGCATCGTCGGTCGGCCAGGCGGCATTGATCAACCCGCCCTCGACCAGTCCGAGGGCCTCGTTCAGCTCCTCGGTGACAAAGGGCATGACCGGGTGCAGCATCCGCAATATGCGGTCCAGCGCCCAGGCGGCGGCGGCCCGCGTCTCCCGGGCTGCCTGCCCGCCCCCGGCGAAGACAGGCTTGGCGAATTCGATGAACCAGTCGCAGAATTCGCCCCAGACGAACCGGTAGAGGACATCGGCGACCTCGTTGAACCGGTAGGCGTCCATCGCCGCCTCGACCTGCCGGCGCGTCTCGACCGTTCTGGCAATGATCCAGCGGTTCAGCGTTTCCTCGACAGCGCCAGGGTCGAAGCCAGGAGAGGGGCTGCAGCCGTTCATCTCGCAAAAGCGCGCGGCATTCCAGAGCTTGGTGGTGAAATTGCGATAGCCGGCCACCCGGCTTTCCGAGAGCTTGATATCCCGGCCGGGCGCGGCGAGAGCGGCCAGCGTGAACCGCAGCGCATCCGCCCCGTAGCTCGCGCACATGTCCAGCGGGTCGATAATATTGCCCTTCGACTTGGACATTTTCGCGCCCTGCTGATCGCGAACCAGCGCGTGGATATAGACGGTCCGGAACGGCGTCTCACCCATGAAGTGCAATCCCATCATCATCATCCGGGCAACCCAGAAGAAAATGATGTCGAAGCCGGTCACGAGCACATCGCCCGGATAATACCGGTTCAGTTCAGGCGTCCGCTCCGGCCAGCCGAGGGTAGAAAACGGCCAGAGCGCCGACGAAAACCAGGTATCCAGGACATCAGGGTCCCGGCTGAGCACGACGCCGGGGCCCAATTGCGTCTCCGCCTCCGCTCTGGCCTGGGCCTCCGTTTCGGCGACGAAAACAGAACCCTCCGGGCCGTACCAGGCCGGGATACGGTGCCCCCACCAGAGCTGGCGCGAAATGCACCAGGGCTGGATATTCCGCATCCACTCAAAATAGGTCTTCGCCCAATTCTCGGGGACGAAACGGGTGCGCCCGCTCTCGACCGCCTCGATCGCCGGGCCGGCCAGGGCGTGGGCGTCGGCATACCATTGTTCGGTGAGGTATGGCTCGATCGGGACGCCGCCACGGTCGCCGAAAGGAACCATATGGCGATGGCGTTCGACACGCTCCAGCACACCCGCTGCCTCGAGATCGGCGGCGATCCGCTCCCGGGCCGCGAAACGCTCCAGACCGCGATAGGCTTCCGGCACGGCGTCGTTCAGATGCGCAGTGCGGTCGAAGATGTTGACGATCTCAAGGCCGTGGCGCCGTCCGACCTCGAAATCATTGAAGTCGTGCGCCGGCGTGATCTTGACGGCGCCGGAGCCCTGTTCCGGATCCGCATGGGCGTCGCCGACGATGGGGATGCGCCGCCCGACCAGCGGCAGAAGGCAATAGCTTCCGATCAGGTGCTGATAGCGCGGGTCGTCCGGATGCACCGCCACGCCGGTGTCCCCGAGCATGGTTTCCGGCCGTGTGGTCGCAACGGTGAGGCTGGCGCCGCCCTCGACGGGATAGCGGATATACCAGAGATGACCATCGACTGCCGTCTGCTGCACTTCCAGGTCGGAAATCGCGGTCTCGAGCGCCGGGTCCCAGTTGACCAGCCTCTGATCCTTGTAGATCAACCCCTCGCGGTAGAGTTGAACGAAAACCCTGATGACCGCTTTCGACAGGCCCTCGTCCATGGTGAAACGCTCGCGCGCCCAGTCGGCGGATGCGCCGAGTGAACGGAGCTGGCGCGTGATCTGGCCGCCGGACTCGGCCTTCCACGCCCACACCCGCTCAAGGAACTTCTCCCGCCCGAGATCGGTGCGCCCAAGTCCTTCCGCATCGAGCTGGCGCTCGACCACCATCTGCGTCGCGATACCCGCATGATCGGTGCCGGGTTGCCAGAGCGCGTCCCGTCCCGTCATGCGATGGTAGCGAATCAGAATGTCCTGAAGCGTGAATGTAAGGCCGTGACCCATATGCAGGCTGCCGGTCACATTGGGCGGCGGCATCATGATCGTATAGGGCGCTGCATCTCCCTTGACGCCGGCCGCGAAGGCGCCGGCGCGCTCCCACGACTCATAGCGCCGCGCTTCCACCGTTTCGGGGCGGTAGGTCTTTTCCAGCATGAGGGGATCCGCTCTGTCGGACGGGATAAAGAAGCGTTAACGCCTGCCAGGCAGCGACAACCGCTGAATTTCGCGGCTTACGAGTCGTTCCACGATATCCGGTAAATGCGCGTCCAGCCACTCATTGAGCATCGGTTTCAGCATGGTGCGGATCATGTCTTCGATGGTCTCGCCGCCTTCCCGCACCGGCAGGCGCCGCGCAGCGACCTCATTCTTCTCCACCGCCTCTGCAAGCCCCGCAAATGCCTCCGCCGAAGCTGCCGCCGCCACCGTAGAAACCAACTCGTCTTCCCCGGAAGGAGGTGCAGCCTCGTCTGCCCCTGTCTCCGGCGGCAGCTTGTCCACGAGTTCGAGGATGTCATCGTCCGTTCCGGCTTCCTGCGGCGCAGGTCCGCCGCCTCGGCTCTGCTCGGAGACGGCCTTGCCGATCGTCGCCATGATCTCCTCCATACTCTGCTTGTCGCCGCCGCCTGCCGGATCACTCATCTTTCCGGCCCCCGCCGAATATGGCGCTTGGATCCCACCCGAGGCGGCGAACGCGATCATAGTGCTTCTGATAGTCGTAGAGCGGCACCTGCACCTGCTGTATCTTGGCCGTGAGTCGGCCCGTCGCAGCGGCCAGCTGGTAACTGGCCACCGCTTCCGCCCGCTTCGTCCGCACGACGTTCACGCGGGCATCGAGCAGATCCTGTTCCGCATCCAGCACGTCGAGCAGCGTCCGGGTGCCCACCTCGGCTTCCTGCTGGAGGCCGTCCAGGGCGATCTCCGAGGCTCGAACTTCGGTGGACAATGATTCCAGCCGCGCACGGGCAGACATTAGATTTTCCCAGGCCCTGACCGCCTGCTCGATAGCCGCAAGGCGGCGGTCTGACGTAACCGAGCGCAGACGCGAAACGGTTTCTACCGCCGCGCGCCGGCGCGACATGACGGATCCGGCTTCGTAGAGGGGAATCGAGACCGTCGCCGTCACGGTAGCGTCGCTGCTCCGGTTGCCGCGCCCGCCCGTATCGCGTGTATGAGAAACTTTGCCGACCAGATTGACCGTCGGCAGCAATTGGCCCTGGATCTCTTCCACGTCTTGGAGCGCCGCGCGCTCGTCGAAGGACGCCGCCAGCACATCCGGATTGTCGTTCGATCCGGCCGCGATTGCCTCGTCCTTGGTCTGCGGTATGGCGGCAAGCGGCGGAGGCTGCTCCAGCCGCCCCGGAAGCTCTCCGACGACACGCTGATAAGTGGCGCGCGAGGCCTCGAGTTGGCCCTCCGCAGAGACGCGCTCGGCGATCGCTCGAGCGAGACGCGCCTCCGCCTGTGCAACATCGGTGCGCGTCACCTCGCCGACCTCGAACTGGTCTTGCGCCGCCTGAAGCCGCCGCCGCAAGACATTGACATTGTTCACCGTCAACTCCACGACAGCCTGATCGCGAACCACGTCCATGAACGCGGTCCCGGTGCTCAGGAATACCGACTGCTCGACAGAGGCGAGCCGCGCCCTCTCAGCGGAAACGCGGTGCTTTGCTCCGCGCAGCGCGGCCTCAGTCTGTTGCCCGCGGTAAAGCGGCTGCACCGCTTCGACCTGCGCCGTTGCGGGCAGGCGTGACTCCGATGACGACCGACCGCCGCCGCTCGCATGGAACCGGCCCGCGCCGACACTGCCCCGGGCCGTAACGACCGGCAGCCAGCCGGAAAGCGCCTGCGGCACGCCTTCGTCCACCGCCCTCAGACGCGCACGCTGGGCCTCAAGCTGCGGATTGGCGACATAGGCCTTGGCCATAGCCTCGAGAAGCGTATCGCCGGCCGCAGCAGTCGGCAGGCCGACCACAAGCGCCAATGCCGCAACGAACCCGGACCGGAAGCGTCGAGCGTTCAAAACACAAACTCCTGTTTGGGTTCGAAGCCTTCAACATAAGGGGTGCCGGCATCGAAAACAGTCCGTGCGGATACGATTCCGGCCCGTTTCGTGAAGATCGTCGCTCGGCCCAGCCCCTCTCCCGGCCGGACAACAGCCGCAAGCCGCCCGCCTTCCGCTAATTGGCTCAAAAGCTCCGGCGGCACATATGCGACAGCGCCCTGTATCATGATGAGGTTGAACGGCGCCTCCTCCGGACATCCCGCTTCCAGCGGCCCCTCGACCACCAGGACATTGTCGCCGTCAACCGTCGCCAGCGCCTTGCGCGCGCCCTCCGCAAGGCCGTCGTCGCTCTCCAGCGCAACGACGGCGCTTGCCACCCGACCGAGAACAGCGCTCGAATAGCCGAGGCCGGCGCCAACATCGAGGACATAGTCGTCCGGTCCGGGCCCGGCGAATTGCACCAGGCGCGCAAACACCATGGGCTCAACGAGAACGCGGCCCCGGAAGATCATGTCTTCATCCACATAGGCAACCGGCTTCCGGGCCGCCGGAACGAAGTTTTCGCGCGCAATACTGCCTATGGCGTCGAGCAATGCCGGATCCGTCACGCGGCCGGCGCGCAATTGACACTCCACCATGTTCGCCCTTTGGACGAAATATTCGCTCATCGACGCCCGCCTGTTTCCCGCTTCTGTTGGAATATAACCCGTCTCGTCCGACTGACAACGCTTCGGAAGCCCGTCCGGACGCCTCGGACGCCGATGCGTCGGGAACGTCCCGGCGTGAAGCGCCTGTCCGGGCCTGCCGGAAGAATGCGGCCTTCAAACCGGAAAGCTGCCGATGCGCCGCGTCGATTTTCCCACAAATAGCGGTTTGCGGTCGGTAGAAATACGACATATTGCGGTGTAAGAGATGCTTGATGTTTGCACCAACGACTGCGGCCCCGCATGTGAACCCGCTGGATCTGATCGAGGACATCGTTCAGGCGAGAGGCTGGACGCATTGCCGGGACGATTCCGGAACGATTGTCATCGAGCGTCAGGGAGACTGGTGCGACACGACAATTTGCGCCGCCTGGCACGATCGGAGCGCGGTCATGCAGGTCGCGGCGGCCTGTCAGTTGCCGATGCCGGTCGAGGCGCAGGGCGCGGTTCTCAACATGCTGGCCTATGCCAATGAAATTCTCTCCGTGGGACATTTCTGCGTTGACCGGGACGCCGGGATATTGTGCTTCCGTCACGCAGTCCTCCTTCGCGGCGCATCGGCTTCCAGGGAACTGCTCGAGGACGTGCTGCACGCAGCCACCGGCGGGCTGGACCAATTC
Organism: Alphaproteobacteria bacterium; assembly: GCA_965200785.1. Classification (GTDB taxonomy): domain Bacteria; phylum Pseudomonadota; class Alphaproteobacteria; order Bin95; family Bin95; genus Bin95. Next base: position 2,426,792 of record CBDAVA010000003.1, read on the forward strand.
TATCCTGCATTCCAACATGCATTGTGGGGCGGCAAGCCGCCGGCCAAGGCCGTTGCCGCCGCCATGATCAACCCGATGGGCGAAGCATGAGCATTCCGAATCTGGTTCTTGTCGGCTGCGGCAAGATGGGCGGTGCGTTGTTGACCGGCTGGCTGGAGCGGCGGTTCGCCGACCAGATCGTCGTCATCGAGCCGCAAGAAGACGCGGCCCAGAGTTTTCGCGGCAAGCCCGGCGTCCATGTCACGACGGCGCTGGAAAACATGACCGACAGGCTGCGCCCGGATGCGGTCGTCTTCGCGGTCAAACCCCAGACGATGCGCGCGGCGGTGCCGGCCTATCGGCGGTTTACCGGGCATGGGGCGCCCGTTTTCCTTTCCATAGCCGCCGGAACGCCGATCGCGTTTTTCGAGGAGGTTCTGGGCCGGGGTTCGGCGGTGGTGCGCGCCATGCCGAACACGCCGGCAGCAATAGGCCGCGGCATTACGGCGCTCGCCGCGAACCGGAATGTCGATCCCGCGCAGATGGCGCTCTGCCAGGCGATCTGCGAAGCCGTGGGCGACGTTGTCTGGCTCGGGGACGAGGCCGCGATGGACGCTGTGACCGCCGTCTCGGGCAGCGGCCCGGCCTATGTATTCTACCTGGTGGAGGCGCTGGCCGCAGCCGGCCAGCGCGAAGGACTGCCAGCAGACATGGCGATGCGTCTGGCGCGCGCAACCGTGTCCGGGGCCGGGGAGCTGCTCAACCAGTCGCCCGAGAATGCAGAGACGCTCTGCCGCAATGTCACAAGCCCGGGCGGCACGACCGCCGCTGCACTTGATGTGCTGATGGCGGACAACGGCCTCGCGGCCCTTATGCGCCGCGCCGTGGCTGCCGCAACCGAGCGTTCGCGGGAACTGGGAAGCTGAGACGCACCGCTGCTTGACCCGATCCGGTTGCGTCCCTATACAGCCGCGGTCCGAACGAAATGGCTTCCAGCAGGGAGTGTGATGCGATGTCGCGGCGCTGCGCGATTACCGGCAAGGGCGTGATGACCGGCAATAATGTCAGCCACGCCAACAACAAGACCCGCCGGCGGTTCCTGCCCAATGTGCAGTCGAGGACGCTGTTGAGCGAAATACTTGGCGAGCCGGTGCGGTTGCGGATATCCGGCCACGGCCTTCGCACCGTGGAGCATAATGGAGGGCTCGACTCCTTCCTGCTCGGGCGGCCCGATTCGAAGCTGACGATGGAAGCCCGGCGGATAAAGCGCCGGATCGAGAAAGCCCGGGCGAAGCGGGAGGCCCGCGCAGCCGCGGCCTAATCCGCGAACGGGTCACACATCATGATCGTGTCTTCACGGTCCGGCCCGGTGGACAGCAGAGCGATCGGGCATTCGATCAACGCCTCGATACGCCGAACATACCGCACCGCGCTTTCCGGCAGCCGGTCCCAGTCCGTAACGCCGGCCGTGCTTTCCGGCCAGCCTTCCAGCCGTTCATAGACCGGTTCGACCGTCGCCTGTTCAGCCTGGCCGGCGGGCAGATGCGAAAGCACGCGGCCGCCAAGGCGGTAGCCCGTGCAGATCTGCAGGCTTTCCAGCCCGTCAAGCACATCGAGCTTGGTAAGCGCTATGCCATTCAGGCCCGACAGGCGCACGGCCTGGTGCGCGGCCGCGGCGTCGAACCAGCCGCAGCGCCTCGGTCTGCCCGTCACCGTCCCGAATTCCCGGCCGCGCTCGGCCAGACGGCGCCCCACCTCATCCTGCAATTCGGTGGGGAACGGCCCGCCGCCGACACGTGTGGTGTAGGCCTTGGCGATGCCGAGCACGTAGCCGACCGCGCCCGGCCCGACGCCGCTGCCGGCCGCCGCCGCCGCCGCCACCGTGTTCGACGAGGTGACGAAAGGATAGGTGCCGTGGTCCACATCCAGCAGAATGCCTTGAGCGCCCTCGAACAGGACGCGCTTGCCGGCCCGGCAGAGCCGGTCCAGGCGCTCCCATGCGCAATCAACATAGGGAGCAAGCGCGGCGCGGACCTCGGTCAGGTCGGCAAGCAGCGCCTCGGGCTCGATTTCCGGGGCGCCCCATCCACGCAGCAGCGCATTGTGGTGCTCCAGCAGATGGCCGATCTTGCCTGCGAGCACGGCGTCGTCATAGAGGTCGGCGACGCGAATCGCGCGCCGTCCTGCCTTGTCTTCATAGGCCACGCCGATACCGCGCCCGGTCGTGCCAATGGCGCCCTTGCCCCGCCGCTGTTCGCGCAGCCGGTCCACCCGGCCGTAAAACGGCAGAATCAGGATGGCGTTCTCGGCGAGCCGCAGCGTTTCCGGCGCAACGGCAACGCCTTGTTCGCGCAGGCGCTCGATCTCATCCAGCAGCGCCCAGGGGTCCACCACCACGCCGTTGCCGATAATCGACAGCGAGCCCCGCACCACGCCGGAAGGCAGCAGGGAGAGCCTGTAGGTCTCGCCGCCGACCTGAAGCGTATGGCCGGCATTGTGGCCGCCCTGGAACCGCACCACGACATCGGCCCGCTCGGCGAGCCAGTCCACGACCTTCCCTTTGCCCTCGTCGCCCCATTGGGCGCCGATGACCGCCACATTGGTCATTCCGGTCCTCCGTCCAGAGCTTCGAGGCCTGCCCCGCCGAGAAGATAGCCGCAGCCGAGGCGGCGCGCTTCAGCGGCCGCATCGCCGCCCGGCGCCAGAGCCTGGACCGTAATCCAGCCATCGGCCTGCCAGCGCCGCCGCTCGGCGCCGTCCGCCCCGAACGGCAGGAAGAGACGCGCCCGCGGCGCAGGGGGCGACAGAAGACGATGGATGGCATCCAGATAGAGCGTGACGCCTGTTCCCGTCTCCCCATTGGCGCGGTAGCGGCCGCCGCGGCCGACCTCGCCGCGCCCGCCATGTGCAAACAGGCTGAAGGCCGCGCCCGAGTAATACTGGAAGCCGCGATGCTCGACCGGATCGAGGGTAATCCGAAGGCCCGGAGCCGCGGCCGCAATGGCGGCCGCAACCTCCAGCATATGGTCGCGCAATATCGCCGCCTCTCTGGGCAGGTCAAGCGCCGCCAGAGCCGGTCCCGCCCTTTCGCAGGGGCCGGTCGCCGCCATCAAGGCCGAAAAACTGCGGCCGCCTAGCGCAGCCGCCGCCGCCGAATCCTTGCGCCGGAGCGCCTCCACAAGCACCGGGTCGTCCTCGACGCCCGCCTCGGCAAGCAGGGTTGGCGTCAATGCCGGCATTCCAAGGTCGAGGCTCAGCTTCGGTATCCCCAGAGATTCCAGCGCCTCGAAGCCGAGCCGCGCAACTTCGGCATCGGCCGCCGCCCCGCCGGCGCCGATCAGCTCGACTCCCGCCTGCGCCACCTGTCGCTCGGCGTGCAGTTGCGACATGCCTACCCGGAGAACCTGGCCGGCATAGGCCAACCGCAGCGGCCGCGGCTCGCCGGCAAGACGGGTGCGCGCGATCCGCGCCACCTGCATCGTCATGTCCGAACGCAGCGCCAGCATGTGCTGCGAGACGGGATCCATGATGCGGAAAGTGTCGGCCGCGACAGCCCTGCCCTCTTCCGCCAGAAAGCTCGTTTCGAACTCGGCCAGCGGCGGGTCCACCCGCTCATAGCCGTTGAGTGCGAAAAGCTCGAGCAGACGCGCCTCGACAGCCGCCTCGAAGGCGGCGTCGGGGGGCAGGACATCGCGGAGTCCCGCCGGCAGCAGAGCACGGGTTGTCATGGCGCGAGTTTAACCGCTTCTTGCGGGAAGGCGACGGCACATCAGAAGCGCAGGACCAACGGCCGGGCAATCGTGTCCGGCAGGGCGGCAAGGCGCTCCAGCGCCTGTTCCGGGCAGTCTTCGTCGATTTCCACCAGAGCGAGCGCCTGTCCGCCCGCCGCCGGCCGGCCGAGGTGGAAATTGGCGATATTGACGCCCTCGTCACCCAGTATCGTGCCGAGTTTGCCGATGAAACCGGGCCGATCATGGTTGCGGACGAACAGCATCAGCCGGCCGAACGCCGCCTCGAAATGAATATCCTGCACCCGGACCAGGCGCTGGCGGTCTGCGAACAACGTGCCTGCGACAATCCGGCTCCGGTCGCCCATCACGGCCTTCACCTCGATAAGGGCCCGGTATCCGTCCGCCTCTGCGGTCGAGATTTCGCGCACATCGATGCCGCGCTCACGCGCGATGAGCGGCGCGTTGACCATATTGACCGAGTCGAGCTGGCTCGACAGCACGCCCTGCAGGACCAGCCCGGAGAGCGGTCGTGTGTTCAGACGCGCCATATCGCCCCGCCAGGCGATATCGATGCCGGTGATGGCCTCGTCGCAAATCTGCCCGACAAAGCGCCCGAGCGCATCGGCCAGGCCCATATAGGGCTTCAGTCTCGGCGCTTCCTCGGCGGTGACCGACGGGGCGTTGACGGCGTTGGCGACCGCCCCCGTCTGGAGGAACGCCGCGATCTGCTCGGCGACTTCCACCGCAACATTCTCCTGCGCTTCCGCCGTGGAGGCGCCCACATGGGGCGTCGCCACGACATCCTCGCGGCCGAACAGGGCGTTCCCGCGGGCCGGTTCAACCTCGAATACATCGAGCGCCGCACCCGCCACATGCCCGCTGTCGAGCGCGGCCAGCAGGTCCGCCTCGACAACCAGGCCGCCGCGCGCGCAGTTGACGATACGCACGCCCGGCTTGGTCCGCGCAAGCGCGGCGGCGTCGATGATGCCGCGCGTCTGTTCGGTGAGCGGCGTGTGCAGGGTGATGAAGTCGGCTTCGGCAAGCAGGGTGTCGAGATCGACCTTGGCCGCGCCGAGATCGCGCGCGCGGCCTTCCGAAACGAAGGGGTCGAAGACCAGCACACGCATGGCCAGGCCGCGCGCCCGGGCGCAGACGACAGAGCCGATATTGCCGCAGCCGACGACGCCGAGCGTCTTGCCGGCGATCTCGCTGCCCATGAAGCGGGCCTTCTCCCATTTGCCGGCCTGGGTCGAGCGGTCTGCGGCGGGGATGCGGCGGGCCAGCGCGAACAGGAGCGCCAGCGCGTGTTCGGCGGTGGTCACCGTATTGCCGGAGGGCGTATTCATCACCGTGACGCCCCGCTGAGTCGCCGCCGGCAGGTCGATATTGTCCACGCCGATGCCGGCGCGGCCGATCACCTCCAGGTCGGGCGCGCTGTCCAGCAGGGCCGGCGTCACGCGGGTGGCCGAGCGCACCGCCAGGCCGTGCACCCCCCGCAGCCGCCCCGCCAGCGCATCCGGCGCCAGGCCCGGCGCTTCCTCCACCTCCAGCCCCGCGGCCCGCAGAATCTCGCCGGCGCGCGGGCTCAGCCTGTCTGCGATAAAGACTTTCTTCATCTGCGTTCAGACCTTCCGGACCTCGATCCGGAAGGCCCAGTCGAGCCACGGCAGCAACGCCTCCAGGTCGCTGCGCTCGACCGTGGGGCCGGTCCAGATGCGCAGGCTGGGCGGGGCGTCGCGGTGGTTCGCAATGTCGCGGGCGGCGTTCTCGCCGTCGAGGCGCGCCGCCAACGCCCGCATGAACGCCGCTTGCCGGTCGGCAGGCAGGCTTGTAATCCGGGGGTCGGCGAAGGCGAGGCAGACCGATGTCGTGGAGCGCGCCGCCGGGTCCCGGGCCAGATAGTCGATCCAGCCGGTCCCGGATACCCAGTCCCCGATCACCGCGGCATTGGCCCGCGTGCGCGCGATCGTGCCCTGAGCGCCGCCGACGCTCTCCACCCAGGCCAGCGCGTCGAGCGCATCCTCGACGCACAGCATTGAGGGCGTGTTCAGCGTTTCGCCCCGGAAGACGCCGTCGATTAGCGCGCCGTCTCGCGTCAGGCGAAAGATTTTCGGCAAAGGGCGCGGCGGCGTATAGGTGAGCAGCCGCTCGACTGCGCGCGGGCCCAGCGCCAGCATACCATGCGCGCCCTCCCCGCCGATCGCTTTCTGCCAGGACCAGGTGACGACATCGAGCCTGGACCAGGGCAGCTCCATGCCGAACACGGCCGAGGTGGCGTCGCAAATCGCGAGGCCGCGGCGGTCGGCGGCGATCCAGTTCCCGTCGGGGACACAGACGCCGGAGGTCGTGCCGTTCCACACGAACACGATGTCGCGGTCCGGGTCTGCGGCTGAAAGATCCGGCAGGGCGCCATATTCGGCGTCGAGGATGCGCAGGTCGCTGATGCCGAGATGGTCGCGGGCGTCCAGCGCCCAGCCGGCGCCGAAGCTCTCCCACACCAGCATATCGACGCCGCGCGCGCCGAGCATGGCCCACAGGGCCATTTCGACGGCGCCGGTATCGGAGGCGGGGACGATGGCGAGCCGCCAGTCTTCCGGAATGCCGAGCAGCCGATGGCTCTTCCGGATGACTTCCAGCAGTTTCTCCTTGCCGGGCGCGGAGCGGTGCGACCGGCCGGTGAGCGCCCCGGACAGGGCGGCGGGCGTCCATCCCGGCCGTTTCGTGCAGGGTCCCGAGGAGAAATTCGGATTGGCTGGACGAACCGTCGGCTTCATCGCGTCCCGCGCCGTCTGGAGGGCCGTCGGACCCTAATCCATTCGCCGCGGGATGCAACGCGGCTCCGAGTCGCGGAAGCGCATGGCGCTGCCCCTGCCGGCGAAATCCGGGCGCCGTTCGGGCTTTTGAGAGGGAAAGGCGGAACGGCTCAAGCACCGCGCAGCCAAGGCGCGGGCCGAGCCGCTTCCTCCTCCCTTCCCATGCAGGGGGAAGGTTTCCTCTGCTGCCAGAAGGAGCGGGGCCAAAGCCGCTGCCTCCTCCCTCTCCCTGCAGGGAGAGGGCCGGGGTGAGGGGTCTCCCCCTCCACAAACACCACCCGCACCAGGCTTTCGGATCCACCATGAGTGGAGCAATGCGACCGACCAGAAGGCCATCCCGGCCGTTATGTGCAGGGCACCCAAGAGAAAAACGTACTATTTCTCGATCAATTTCAATCGGACATCGAAGTCTATTTCCGCAACCTTGCACGCAGTTCTGATATGTTTTCGAATAGAGGCCGTGCTCAAATTTGCTCCCAGATACCATCCATTTCCCAAGTCCATAGAACACTTATCCACCAAGTGGGGTAAGTTGAAGAGGTCTGTCCGTTCTCTCGCCACCAATCTCCTTGTTCTGCCGATAGTATTCTCCGCAAAACGGTCCATAAATTTTGGATTCTGATGTCCGAATCTTTTGACAATTTCAACCAGTGTTTGGATAGAAGATTTGGTATAAATTTCCTCTCCATCGAGGACAAATCCGACAATAATTGTATTACGCCTAGATATATTGTTCCTGTCAGAAGTCGATGATTTTGATCGAGAAACTTGCGTAGCCTGATTTGACGTCCACGGCTGATTTGAAGCCTGTGCCTGGACTGGAACTGGCGGCTGAACTGGTCGGTTTATTGGTTTTGTTTTCGACATCTCGGCATCAAGACTTCTTAAGAAAGCTTTAATGTCTTCAGATTCCGGTCGAATTCGGTAGTTGATCTCCACCTTTTTGGCCAGTAGGTCGCAGAGTTCCACGTCCGGTGTTTCCAGCATAGCTCGCCATGCAACAGGGATCATCTGGCGAGACCTTTCCCGCTCGCGGTTACTCTCAAGGCGCTGCTCCGCATTGCGCCTAGCGTCTCCCGACACGACACGATCCCTCTGAAGGTAACGCTTCAGAAATTCCTCATACTCCGATATCTTGTGTTCGGATTGCAACGCCATCCGGTAGAAGCAGCGCTCCGCCGGGACGCCAGCTGCCATGCTGAGATAGAAATCCCACCGGTCCCCGTCTGTCAGAACAAGTAGCGGAACACCCCTGTTTGCCGCATATCCGAACAATTGCTCCTCGGCCGCAATATTGAGGTTCCCGGTCTTCTTGGCTTCGATGAAGACCATCGGCCTACCGTGGACCATCAGTGCGTAATCCACCCGGCCACTGCCAGCGGTATATTCCGGCTTGAACGCCTCGGGATCGGTGTCGTTCCACCCCAATTCGCGCAGAATTGGCAAGATGACCGCCTGCTTGACCTGCGCTTCGTTGTCGAGATGACCGGAACGGAGGTGCGCGGCGGCAATTCCCAGAATGTGATCAAGAGTCATCAGCACACCTTGTTAGTCCAGATCGCACAGTCTCGCTAGCAATCTGATAATACCGTATCGCAAGTCACCGGCAAGCAAGGTCACGTCCTGATCTAAAGTCTCGTGCCTGCGGCAGATCCCTGACGATGCGGCTTTGGCGCCCGCGTTCCAGCCAGGCCGACAATCCACACCTTCCGCGAAGAAGTCCCGCAGCGAGAACTTCGGAACAAGCACTCCTGCTTCCTGCCCCCGCCGCGCCGGCCTTGACCGGCGGCTTGCGGCGGGCCACCAATGGGCTTCCGGGAGAGCTTCGGGGGCGGCCATGGGCTGGTTTATCCATCATATCAACCTTCAGGCGCATGACGTCCGTGAAACCGCCGCCTTCTACCGCGACATCGTGGGTCTGGAAGAAGGGGAGTGGTGCTATCCGGAGCGGACCGGCGAGGTGGGGCATAATCCCGACACCATCGCGTGTTTCGGCGCCGGAAACCGGGGCCTGCATATCGTGCGCGCCATCGACAGCTTCCCCCGCGACAACGGCCTCGACCACAACCCCACCATTGGCGGGCATTTCGCCATCGCGGTGCCCGATGTGCTGGACGCCAAGGCCCGGCTGGAAGCCGCCGGCGTGCTGGTCTCGGACGCCGGGGTCTATGCCATGGCCGGCATGTATCAGATCTATTGCTATGATCCCTGGTTCAACATGATCGAGATCAATCAGGTGGTCGGCGAAGACGGCGGGCCGGGCGCGGCGGAAGACGAGGCCCAGGGCATCCGGCTCCAGCCGGGCGGCTGGTATATCCACCATGTCAATCTCCAGGTCCATGATGTGCGCCGGTCCGTGGCCTTCCTTGAAACGCTGGACTGCCTGGAGGAAGGCGTCTTCGAGTTTTCCGACCGGCCCGGCGCCTTCGAGCGCGGCTCCGACAGCGTCGCGGTTTTCGGCCGCGAGAACCGGGGCATCCATCTCGTCCGCCCGCAACCGACCTTCGCGCGCGACAACGGCTTCCTGCACAATCCGACGCTTGGCGGCCATTTCGCGATCACCGTGCCGGACCTGGCCCCGGTCACCGCCCGGATGGACGCCGCCGGACTGCCCTATTCCGACGCGGGCCGCTACGCCATGGCGGGCGTGCATCAGGTCTATGCCTGGGACCCGTCCATGAACCTCGTCGAAATCAACCAGATCGTCTGAGCACGCGCAGGCGGGCGAACAAGGGAGCGCGCAGATGCGCTGGGTCAGGATCGCTGCGGCCGAAGGGCCGCGCTACGGGATAGTCGAGGGCGACAGCATCGCGCTGGTCCGAGGGTCGCCCTTCGGCGGCCACACGCCGACCGGGGAGCGCGTTGCGCTGGAGAGCGCGGCCTTCCTGCCGCCCGTCATCCCGCCCACCTTCTACGCAGCCGGGCTGAACTACCCCGAACACGCCGTCGCGGCCGCCAACAAGCGGGGCGTGCCGCCCTCCCTGCCCGAGAATGCGGATATCGGCTACCGCGCCGTCAACGCGCTCACAGGCCATAACTGCCCGATCGTCATCCCGGCCGACGCGACCGAGCGGGTGCAATATGAAGCCGAACTGGTCGCGGTCATCGGGCGGACGGCGCGCAATATCCGCGAGGACCAGGTGCGCAGCCATCTGCTCGGCTACACCATCGGCAATGATGTGTCGGAACGCCACTGGCAGGCGCATGACCGCACCCTCTGGCGCGCCAAGAACACCGACAGCTTTGCGCCGATGGGCCCCTGGATCGACACCGAATTCGATCCAGCCGGGACGGAAACCGTCGTGCGGCTGAACGGCGAGGAGACGATCCGTTTCGCAACGGATTCGATGATCTTTTCCGTTGCGACCTTCATCGCCCGCATGTCGCGCTATCTGACGCTCGTCCCCGGCGATGTGGTCTGGATGGGCACCGAGGGCGTCGGCCCGAACCTGGCGCATGGCGATGTCTGCGAAATCGAGATCACCGGCCTCGGCGCCCTCTCCAACCCGGTGATGCGCGAAGGCCGGTAGCAGCATTCCGCGCTCACCGCCCTCGGACTCCCCCGGCGCCGCCCCGACATCCCCGGTGTCCCCTGTTGTCACCCTGGCCTCCCCGGTATCGCCCCGGCCCCCCTGCTGTCGCCCCGGCCTTGAGCCGGGGCCCAACCTCCGATCTCTCCGCAAGGCCGAAACGGCGGAGGACGGCCCCCGGATTGCCGCTGCGCTCCATCCGGGGTGACAGGAGGCGGCGATGGAAGGCGTGCAACACGGGGGGCGCCCAGAAAAAGCCGCCGGCACTTGCCTTCGCTGCACACGGAAACACGACCCGCCGCCGGCATATATTGATCGGGCGGCCCGGCCCATGCTTTACATGTCGCCCGGTGCCGCGCCGGCGAACCGGCGCATTCAGGGAACGGAACATGACACGGCCCACGATCATCCCCACCCTGCGCTACCGCGACGCCCGGACGGCGATCGACTGGCTCTGCCGCGCTTTCGGCTTCGAGCGCCACCTGGTCGTGGATGCCGAGGACGGCGTCGTGGAACACGCCCAGCTCGCTTTCGGGTCCGGCATGATCATGCTGGGCCAGGCGCGGGACAGCGACCATGACAGCAGGATGGTTTCCCCCGGCGAAATCGGCGGCCGTCAAACCCAGACCCCCTATCTGATTGTCGCCGATGTGGACGCCCACCATGCCGTTGCGGCGGCCGCCGGCGCGGAAATCGTCATGGCGCCGGAAGACCAGCCTTACGGCGGGCGGCTCTACTCGGCCCTCGATCCGGAAGGCCATCTCTGGAATTTCGGCTCCTACGACCCCTGGGCGCCGCCTTCCTGAACCCCGCCAAACCGCCGCGAGCCGCGCAGCAGCCGGATGCGCGAAGGATCCTGCATGACCCTGTCCGCCGTTCTGATCGCCAACCGGGGCGAGATCGCCATTCGCATCGCCCGCACCGCCGCAGACCTCGGCCTGCGCGCCGGAACCGTCTATTCCGAGGACGACGCCGCCTGCCTGCATACCCGCATGGCCGATGAGGCGCATCCGCTCTCCGGAGCGGGCGCAGCGGCCTATCTCGACATCGAACGGATCATGTCGATCGCCAGGGACGGCGGCTATGACGCCGTTCATCCCGGCTACGGCTTCCTGTCGGAGCGGGCCGAGTTCGCCGAAGCCTGCGCGGAAGCCGGCCTCTGCTTCATCGGCCCGGACCCGGAGCATCTCCGCCTGTTCGGAGACAAGGCGCAGGCGCGGGCGGCGGCGCGCGGGGCGGGCGTTCCGGTGCTGGACGGCATCGACCGCGCCGTGTCGCTGCAGGAAGCGCAGGCGTTCTTCGCAGCGCTCGGCAGCGGCCGCGCCATGATGATAAAGGCGCTGGCGGGCGGCGGCGGCCGCGGCGCGCGCGCCGTGTTCGACGCCGGCGAGGTGGAGCGCGCCTATGCGCGCTGCCGCTCCGAAGCGCAGGCGGCCTTTGGCTGCGGCGACCTGTATGTGGAGGCATTCCTGCCCCGCGCCCGGCATGTCGAGGTCCAGATCGCCGGCGACCGCACCGGCCGCGCCGTGCATCTGGGCGAGCGCGAATGCAGCGTCCAGCGCCGCTATCAGAAGATTGTCGAGACGGCGCCGGCCCCGGGGCTCGACCCGGAGCTGCGCCGGGAGATGCTCGAGGCCGCAGTCCGGCTGGCCCGCTCGGCCGGCTATGTCAATCTCGGCACTTTCGAGTTCCTCGTCGATACCGGCGGAAGCGCGGGCGGCGCGGCCTTCGCCTTCATCGAGGCCAATGCCCGCCTGCAGGTGGAGCATACGGTGACCGAGGCCGTCACCGGGGTCGATCTGGTCGAAACGCAGTTCCGTCTCGCCGGCGGCGCCTCGCTCGCAGAGCTCGGACTGGACGACCCGGCCGCCGCCCGGCCGCGCGGCTATGCCGTCCAGGCGCGGGTCAATATGGAAACGGTGGCCCCCGACGGCTCGGTGCGGCCCGAAGCCGGCGTGATCGGCGCTTACGAGCCGCCGAGCGGGCCGGGCGTCCGGGTGGACGGTTTCGGCTATGCCGGCTACCGCACCGGCACCGCCTTCGACTCGCTGCTTGCCAAGGTGATCTGCCACGCGCCGTCGCCGGACCTGGCCGGCGCGGCGGCGCGGACCCGGCGCGCGCTCGCGGAGTTCCGCATCGAAGGCGTGGCGACCAACATTCCCTTTCTCACCAATGTGTTGGCGCATGAAGACTTCACCGCCGGGCGCACCCATACCCGCTGGGTCGAGCAGGAGGCGGCCGCGCTTGCATCCCCGCCGGAGGGGATGCGGCCCCGCCATGCCGCCGCATCCGAGGGCGAGACCGAAGCACAGGACGGTTTCGCCGGCGCCCGTGTGGACAGCAGCGACCCGCTGGCGCTTTTCGCCCATGACCGGGCAGTCAAGGCCGCCCAGGCCGACAGCGGCGCGCGGCAGCCGGCCGAGCCGGCCGGACTGACGAGCCTGACAGCGCCCATCCAGGGCACCATCACCGCCCTGCTTGTCGCCGAGAACGACGCTGTCCTGGCCGGCCAGCCGGTCGCGGTGGTCGAGGCGATGAAGATGGAGCATGAGATCAGCGCCGAGCGCGCCGGAATCGTGCGCCAGGTGACCATGAAGCAGGGTGATGTGGTCCGGGAAGGCTGGCCGCTCGCCTTTATCGAGGAGACGGACGCCGGCGGGCAGTTCACCGCCGGGGACCGGGAGATCGATCCCGACCGCATCCGCCCCGATCTGGAAGAGGCGATCCGGCGCCACGCCCATACGCTGGACGAGAACCGCCCGGAAGCCGTCTCCCGGCGCCGCGCCAGGGGATACCGGATGCCGCGCGAGAATATCGAGCGGCTGGTGGACCCCGGCTCGTTCCAGGAATACTGGCCGCTGCTCGCCGCGCTCCAGCATCAGCGCTACGACATCGAAACGCTGCGGCGGAAATACCCGGCCGACGGCGTGGTGGCCGGCACGGCGTCGATAAACGGGTCGGATTTCGACGACGCCCGCTCGCGCGCCATCGTCGTGCATTACGACTACACCGTGCTGGCCGGCACCCAGGGGCGGCGCAACCACTACAAGCAGGACCGCATGTTCGAGCTGGCGCACCGTTTCCGCCTGCCGGTGGTGCTGTTTTCGGAGGGCGGCGGAGGGCGGCCGGGCGACGACAATACCGGGCCGCGCGTCGCTTTCGACACCGACACCTTCACCACCTTCTCCAGGCTGAGCGGCCTGGTGCCGCTGGTCGGGATCAATAACGGGCGCTGCTTCGCCGGCAATACCGCCCTGCTCGCCTGCTGCGATGTCATCATCGCGACCCGCAGTTCCACCATCGCCATGGGCGGCCCGGCGATGATCGAGGGCGGCGGCCTGGGCGTCTATACGCCCGAGGAAGTGGGGCCGATGTCGTTCCAGGTCCCGAACGGCGTGGTCGATATCCTTGTCGAGGACGAGGACGAGGCGGTCGATACCGCTAAGCGCTATCTCGCCTATTTCCAGGGGCCCGTGGAGCGCTGGGAGGCGGGCGGCGACCAGCGTATGCTCCGCCACGCCGTGCCGGAAAACCGGGTGCGCCTCTACGACATGCGCGAGATCATCCGCATCCTTGCAGACAAGGACTCGGTGCTGGAGCTGCGCGAGAAGTTCGGCGTCGGCATCATCACCTGCCTGATCCGTATCGAAGGCCGCCCGATGGGCGTCATCGCCAACAATCCGCATCACCTAGCCGGCGCCGTGGATTCCGACGGGGCCGACAAGGGCGCGCGATTCCTCCAGCTTTGCGACGCCTTCGACATCCCCGTGCTGAGCCTGATGGACTGCCCCGGCATCATGGTCGGCCCCGAACATGAGCGCACCGCGCTGGTGCGCCATTGCACGCGGCTGTTCAACACGGGCGCGAACCTGTCCACGCCGATGTTCGGCGTCATCGTGCGCAAGGCTTACGGCCTCGGCGTGCAGGCCATGTGCGGAGCGAGCGCGCTGGTGAGCTTCTGCATGGTGGCCTGGCCGACAGCCGAGTTCGCCGGCATGAATATCGAGGGCGCGGTGAAGCTGGGCTTCCGCCCGGTGCTCGCCTCCATCGAAGACCCGCAAGCGCGCAAGGCGGAGTTCGACCGCCGGGTGTCGGACGCTTATGAGCGCGCCCGCGCCGTCAATGCCGCCGCCGGCGGCGGACTGGACGACGTGATCGACCCGGCCGAAACCCGGCGCTGGATCGTGAACAGCCTGAAGCGCCTGCCGCCGGTCCCGCCGCGCGAGGGCAAGAAATACGCCTTCATCGACACCTGGTAAGCGCCCGCCGCGGGCGCGCCGGCAGGGCAGGCAATCGCGCCGCTCCCCCCATGCCGCTATAGCCGGCGGGGCCGGGATTTGCTATTGGCAGGCGTCCGGACGCCGGAGGCTGTCTCTCATGGCTGATTTCTTCCGCGCGCCGCTGGAGGCGGTCGATCCCGATATCGCCGCCGCCATCGGCGGGGAACTCACCCGCCAGCGCGACCAGATAGAGCTGATCGCATCGGAGAACATCGTCTCCCGCGCCGTGCTCGAAGCGCAAGGCTCGGTGCTGACCAACAAATATGCCGAAGGCTATCCGGGGCGCCGGTATTACGGCGGCTGCGAGTGGGTGGACCGGGCGGAGCGGCTCGCCATCGAGCGCGCAAAGCAGTTGTTCGGCGCCGCCTATGTCAATGTCCAGCCGCATTCCGGCGCGCAGGCGAATCAGGCCGCCTTCCTGGCGCTTTGCCGGCCGGGCGATACCGTGCTCGGCATGTCGCTGGCGGCCGGCGGCCATCTCACCCACGGGGCGGCGCCCAATCTCTCGGGCAAGTGGTTCAATGCCGTGCAATACGGGGTGCGCCGCCAGGACAGCCTGATCGATTATGACGAGCTCGGCCGGCTGGCCGCCGAGCACAAGCCGCAGCTCATCATCGCCGGAGGGTCGGCCTATCCGCGCGAGATCGACTTCCGCCGTTTCCGCGAGATCGCCGATGCGGTCGGCGCGCGGTTCATGGTGGATATGGCGCATTTCGCCGGGCTGGTGGCGGCGGGCGTCCATCCGAGCCCGCTGCCCTGGGCCGATATCGTGACCACCACCACGCACAAGACGCTGCGCGGCCCGCGCGGCGGCATGATCCTTTCCAACGACGCCAGCCTCGGCCGGCGCATCGACTCCGCCGTCTTTCCCGGCCTGCAGGGCGGCCCGCTGATGCACGTCATCGCCGCCAAGGCGGTTGCCTTCGGCGAGGCGCTGCGCCCCGAGTTCCGCGATTATGCCGAAGCGGTCGCCGCCAATGCCCGCGCGCTCGCCGACAGCCTCCAGCAAGGCGGGCTCGAAATCATATCCGGCGGCACGGATACGCATCTGCTTCTGGTGGACCTGCGCCCGCTGGGCGTTACCGGCAATGTCGCCGAAAAGGCCCTGGAGCGCGCACGCATCACCTGCAACAAGAACGCCATCCCCTTCGATCCCGAGAAACCCGCCGTCACCTCGGGCTTGCGGCTGGGTTCGCCGGCGGCCACCACGCGCGGCTTCGACGAGGCGGCGTTCCGCGAAACAGGACGGCTTATCGTGGAGGTGCTGAAGGGCGGCGAGGCGGCCGAGGCGCATGTCGCCCGGCAGGTGGAGGCGCTGCTCGCCCGCTTCCCGATCTATGACGGGTTCGGCGGGGAGTGACGCCGTGCGGTGCCCCTTCTGCGCCCATCAGGACACGCAAGTGAAGGACAGCCGACCCACCGAGGACAACGCCGTCATACGCCGCCGCCGGTCCTGTCCGGCCTGCAATGCGCGCTTCACGACCTTTGAACGGGTGCAGTTGCGGGACCTCACCATCGTCAAGTCCAGCGGCCGGCGCGAGGCGTTCGACCGCGAAAAGCTCCGGCGCTCCATCGTGATTGCGCTGCGCAAGCGGCCGGTGGATGATGAACGGCTGGACCGGATGATCTCCAGCCTGGTGCGCCAGCTCGAAACCTCGGACCAGGGCGAGTTTCCCTCGGACCATCTGGGCGAAATGGTGATGGAAATGCTCGCCGATCTCGACCAGGTCGCCTATGTGCGCTTCGCATCGGTTTACCGGGATTTTCGCGAAGCCAGGGATTTCGAGAAATTCGTCGGGCGGCTTGCCGATCGGGATGACTGACGCCGGCGCGGCGCATGGCGCGCATATGGCCGCCGCCCTGGCGCTCGGCAGGCGCGGCCTTGGCCGTGTGTGGCCCAACCCCGCCGTCGGATGCGTGCTTGCGCATGGACGCCGGGTGGTCGCGCGGGGCTGGACACAGCCCGGCGGGCGCCCCCATGCGGAAGCCGAGGCCCTGGCCCGGGCAGGCGCCGCCGCCCGGGGGGCAAGCTGCTATGTGACGCTGGAGCCGTGCAGCCATACCGGGCAGACGCCGCCTTGTGCGGATGCGCTCATCGAGGCCGGCATTGCGCGCGTCGTCGCCGCGGCGGTCGATCCGGACCCGCGCGTTTCCGGACGGGGTCTGGCGCGGCTCTCGGCGGCCGGCATCGCGGTGGAGCAGGGCCTCGGCCGGGCGGAGGCGGCGTTCGACAATGCCGGCTTCTTCACCCGCATCACCGCCGGCCGGCCGCTGGTCGCGCTCAAGACGGCGACGACGCTGGACGGGCGCATCGCCGCCCGGAACGGCCGCAGCCGCTGGATCACCGGCCCGGCGGCGCGCGCCGCCGGACACAGGCTGCGGGCCAGCCACGACGCCATCATGGTCGGCGCCCGCACCGCGCTGCTGGACAACCCGCGCCTCGACTGCCGGCTGGACGGGCTGCGCGGCCGCTCGCCGGTGCGTATTGTGGCGGACAGCCGGCTGCGCCTGCCCCCGGCCCATCATCTGGTCACGGACGGACGGCCGACCTGGATTCTCTGCCTTGAGGATGCAGACGCCGACCGGGCGCGGGCGCTGGAAGATGCCGGGGTTCGGCTCATACGCCTGCCCGCCGACGGCGCGGGGCGGCCAGACCTTGCGGCCGGCATGGCGCGGCTCGGCGAGGCCGGGCTTACCCGGCTGCTTGTCGAGGGCGGCGGCGCGCTGGCGGCGGCCTTTCTGAAAGCGGACCTGGTGGATCGCGTTCACTGGTTTCGCGCCCCTGCAGTCATGGGCGGCGACGGCGCGCCGGCCGTGGCGACGCTGGACGTGACGGAACCCGGCGCTGCGCCGCGCTTTCGTCTGCACAGCCGCCGGGAAACCGGCGGCGACATCTGGGAGGTCTATCGGCGGTGTTCACCGGAATAGTTACGCAAATGGGGCGCATCGCCGCCGTCGAGCAACGCGGCGACACGCGCTTCGAGATCGCCTCCGGCTATGACAGCGCCGGGATCGCCCTCGGCGCCTCCATCGCGTGTTCCGGGGCGTGTCTCACGGTCGCGGCCGTCCGGCCGGGCGCCTTCGCCGTCGACGTCTCGGCCGAGACGCTTTCCTGCACGACGCTCGGCGGCTGGCGGGAGGGAACCGTCGTCAATCTGGAGCGCGCGCTCCGCGCCGGCGACGAACTGGGCGGGCATATCGTTTCCGGCCATGTGGACGGCGTGGCGGAGGTGGTGTCGCGCCGCCCGGAGGGGGACAGCGTGCGCTTTCTCTTCGCAGCCCCGGAGGCGCTGGCCCGCTTCATCGCGCCGAAGGGGTCGGTTGCGCTTGACGGGGTGTCGCTGACTGTCAACGAGGTGGACGGCGCGCGATTCGGCGTCAACATTATCCCCCATACGCTGTCGCACACCACGCTCGGCGCCAGGCAGCCGGGCGATGCGGTCAACATGGAAATCGATATGCTGGCGCGCTACGTTGCCCGTCACTTGGAAGGGGTTTGAGCCGTGGCAACCAAACTGGACGGGCTCATGCGGGCGCCTGCGCCGCAGCGCACGCAGGACGATCTCGGCTATATCTCCTCGATCGAGGATATCATCGAGGAGGCCCGCAACGGGCGCATGTTCATCCTTGTCGATGACGAGGACCGGGAGAATGAAGGCGACCTGGTGATCCCGGCGCAGATGGCGACGCCGGATGCCATCAATTTCATGGCGAAATACGGGCGCGGGCTTATCTGCCTTGCGCTGACGCCGGCGCGGGTGACGGAGCTTCGCTTGCCGCTGATGCCGCGCGAGAACGAGCAGCGGCAGTCCACGGCGTTCACCGTCTCCATCGAGGCGAAGGAAGGCGTGACCACCGGCATTTCGGCCCCGGATCGCGCGCGCACCATTGCGGTGGCGATCGACCCGGCGCGGACCGGAAACGACCTCTCCACACCGGGCCATGTCTTCCCGCTGGAGGCCCGCGAGGGCGGCGTGCTGGTGCGCGCCGGCCATACGGAGGCGGCGGTCGATATCGCACGTCTCGCCGGCCTCAATCCTTCCGGGGTGATTTGCGAGATCATGAATGACGACGGCACCATGGCCCGGCTGCCGGACCTCATTCCCTTCGCCCAGTTCCACAATCTCAAGATCGGCGCCATCGAGGACCTGATTGCCTGGCGCAGGCGGCGCGACATCCTGGTCGAGCGTGTCGTCGAATCCGAGTTCGAAAGCCGGCATGGCGGCCATTTCAAGGTCATCGTTTACCGAAACAAGATCGACGGCGTGGAGCATCAGGTGCTGGTCAAGGGCGAAGTCTCCGGCGATGAGCCGGTTCTGGTCCGCGCCCACGCTTTCAACATCCTGGAAGACGTGCTGGGGGACCAGCACCGGGGGCGCGGCGGCGAGTTGCAGCGTTCCATGCAGGCAATCGGCCGGGAAGGCCGGGGCGTCGTCGTGCTGCTCCGCGAGCGCCACACCTCGGTGCTGTCAGCACGGATCAAGGCCGAACTCGACAGCCGCGAGTCGCGCGGACGGCCCCCGTTGCGCGACTACGGCGTCGGCGCGCAGATCCTGCGCGATCTCGGCGTTGTCAACATGGTGCTGTTGTCGGACAGCGACCGGCATGTCGTCGGGCTTGACGGCTATGATCTGCATATCGTCGGCCGGCGCCCGATTCCCAAGGAGGAGAGCTTGTGGCCCATATCATGATGGTGGTCGCACCCTATTACCGGGACATTTGCGACCAGATGATTGCCGGGGCCGCCGCCGTTATCGAGGAGGCCGGCCATAGCTGGGACCGCTACGAGGTCGCGGGCGCGTTCGAACTGCCCGTCGCGATTTCGATTGCGCTCGATTCGCCGAAGCGTTTCGACGGCTTCATCGCCATCGGCTGCGTCCTCCGGGGCGAGACGACCCATTACGACCATCTCTGCGCCGAGGTGAGCCGGGCGCTCCAGACGCTCGCGGTCGAACGCAAGCTGGCGCTCGGTTTCGGGCTTCTCACTTGTGAGAACGGGGAGCAGGCGCGGGTGCGCGCCAGCGTCTCCGGCAAGAACAAGGGAGCGGAGGCGGCCCATGCCTGCCTCAAGACCATCGTGCTGAAACAGGCGCTCGGGCGGGCGAATTGACAGCCGCCGACGCGGAGCCGGGGGCGGATGAAGCCGGGAGCGGCGAAGACGCGCCGCCGAGCCGCCGCCGCCTGGCGCGCCTCGCCGCACTGCAGGCGCTCTACCAGGCCGAGATGAACCGGGAGACGCCGGAAGCGGTTTCGGACCAATTCATGCGTTACCGCATCGGCCAGGACCTGGAAGGCATTCGGCTCGACGCCGACCGGCGCTTTTTCGACCGCCTGATTCGCGCGGTTTCCACCCACCGGCGCGACATAGACGGCGCGGTCTCATCGGCGCTCGACAGGGAAGGCGGCCTCGGACGGCTGGAGCCGGTATTGCGCGCGGCATTGCGGCTCGGCGCCGCCGAGCTGCTGTATGAGCCGGGCGTGCCGCCCCGCGTCGCGATCCGGGAATATACCGACCTGGTGGGCGACTTCTTCGACGCGCCGCAGGCCCGGTTCGCAACCGCGGTCTTCGACCGCATCGCGCACAATGCCCGGCCGGGCGAACTCGACGGCCCCGAGCCCGGCCCGCCGGCATGAGCCGGTCCGGCGAATTCGAGCTTATCCGCAAGTTTCTGGCGCCGTTGGCGACCGCCGCCGGGGCGTGCGGTCTGGAAGACGACGCCGCGCTGCTGGATATGCCTGCCGGACGGCGCTCGGTCGTCACGACGGACACCATGGTCGAATCGGTCCACTTCCCCGCTGACGGGCCGCCGGACCTGGTTGCGCGGCGGCTGCTGCGGACCAATCTCTCAGACCTCGCGGCAATGGGCGCACAGCCGGAAGGCTACCTGCTCAACCTGGCGCTGCCGGATCGGGTGGACGACCCGTGGCTGGAGGCATTCGCGGCCGGGCTGGCCGTGGACCAGGAGCTGTTCGGCGTCTCGCTGCTGGGCGGCGATACCGTGGCGACGCCGGGCGTGCTGACGCTCACGATTACCGCCTTTGGCAGCGCCGCAGCGCCGGTGCGCCGCTCCGGGGCAAGGCCGGGCGAGCGCATATTCGTCACCGGCCCCGTCGGCGACGGGCATTTCGGGCTGAAGGCGGTTCAGGGTGAACTCGATGCGCCGCGCCTGGCGGAGCGCTACTGGCTGCCGTCGCCGCGTTTCGGCGCGGCCGACGGCGCGACCGCGGCCGCCGATATTTCCGACGGCCTGGTGGCCGATCTCGGCCATATCTGCCGGGCATCGGGCGTCGGCGCCGTCATCGACCTGGAGGCGGTGCCCTTGTCGCCGGAAGTCGCCGCGCTGGGGCCGACTGCGCGGCTCGAAGCGCTGGCCGGCGGCGATGATTACGAACTCGTGCTGACGGCACCGGAACACAAGGCCATTCCCATCGGGCGCATCACCTCCGGGACAGGTGTGACGGTTCTCGACGGCGCCGGACAGCCGGTCGCGCTTGCGCGGCAGGGCTATCGGCATGACTGACTGGGCAGCGCCGGAAACCCTGGCAGCAATCGCCGGCGCCTTTCTCCTCGCCGCCTTTGTCAAGGGCGCAACCGGGCTCGGCTTCTCAACCTGCGCCCTGCCGCTGCTCGCGCTCGCCATCGGCATCCGAGAGGCGCTGCCGCTTGTGCTGGCGCCGTCGATTGCGAGCAATCTGCTGGTGATACGCGGCGCGGGGCACTTTCGCGAGACGGTGCGGCGTTTCTGGCCGCTATGCCTGGCCGTGCTGCCGGGTATCGCGCTTGGCGTCACGTTGCTGACGTGGGTCGATCCGCTTGCCGCCGGCGCCGCGCTGGGCGCGGTCCTGGCCGGCTATGCCGCGTTTTCGCTCGCCCGCCCGCCGCTTGCGCTGCCGCCGCCGCTGGAGCGCCCGCTGCAATGGCCGGTCGGCCTTCTCAACGGCACGGTCAACGGCCTGACCGGCTCGCAGGTCATGCCGCTGCTGCCCTATCTGCTGGCGCTGAGACTCGACCCCGACCGCTTCGTGCAGGCAATCAACTGCGTTTTCACCTTTTCCAGCCTCGCCATGGCGGTCGGGCTGGCGGAGGCGGGGCTGTTGACGGAGCAGGCGGCGCTGGTTTCGGCGCTGGGGCTGCTGCCGGTATGGCTCGGGGTGAGTCTGGGGGCGGCGGTGCGCCGCCGCCTGCCCGCCGAAACCTTCCGCAAGATCGTGCTGCTGTTGCTGATCCTGCTGGGGGCCATGCTTGCCGGGCGGCCGCTTCTGGCGTGACGCGCTTTCAGAGCAGGCCCCGGGTCTTGAAGCTCAGCACCTCGCCGGGCGTCACGACAAGATGGTCATGGACCGTGATACCCAGCGTCTTCGCCGCCGCCACAATGCGCCGGGTGACATCTATATCGGCCCTGGAAGGTGTCGGGTCGCCGCTTGGATGGTTGTGGACCAGGATTACAGAGCTTGCCTTGACCTCGAGCGCGCGCCTGCACACCTCGCGCGGATAGGCAGGAGTATGGTTGATCGTGCCGACGGTCTGGCGCTCGTCCCGGATCAGGCGGTTCCGGTTGTCCATGAACAGGATGCGGAACTCTTCCACCGGGCGGCGGCCCATCCGCGCGCGGCAATAGCCGATCACGGCGTCGTAATTGTCGAGCAGCTCGCCGTTCAGCGCGTGCTGCCGGGCCAGTTCGATGCCGAGCGCCTCCGCCACCTTGATGAGTGACACGGCGGCCTCGCCGACATCCTTGACCTTGCGCAGCGCCGAGGGTTCTGCCGCAAGCACGCCGCTCACGGACCCGAATGTCTGGATCAGATCCCTGGCGATCTGCTGCACATCGCGCCGCGTATAAGCGCCGAACAACAGCAGCTCCAGCAATTCGTAATCCCGCATCCGGATTTCGCCGTGCAGGTTTTGCAGGAAATGCCGGCGCTGGCGCTCCCGGTGTCCGGCCCGCTGCTTGGCAATCCGGTCGCCCCCGGCGGACCCGCCTCCCTGCCGGCGGCGGCCTTTCCGCTGGAGAGGCGGCGCCGCATCGAACAGCGGGGCGCCGCCGTCTGCGGGGTCGTCCACCGGCCCGTCACGCATAGGGCGGCTTGTCCCAGCCCTTCGGCGAAAAGGTGAGCACCTCCACGCCGTCGGGCACCACCGCCACCGTGTGCTCGAACTGGGCGGAGAGCGACTTGTCCTTCGTCACGGCTGTCCAGCCGTCAGCCAGGATTTTCACCTGGAAACGGCCGGCATTGATCATCGGCTCGATGGTGAAGAACATGCCTTCGCGAAGCACCGGTCCGTCGCCCGGCCGGCCGAAATGCATCACGCTTGGCGGCTGATGGAACTCCCGCCCGAGCCCGTGGCCGCAGAAATCCCGCACCACGGAGAAGCCCATCGGCTCCACATGGGACTGGATGGCATGGCCGATATCGCCGAGATACGAGCCTGGCCGGACCGTCTCGATGCCGAGCATCATGGCGTCATAGGTCGCCTGGACAAGCCGGCGCGCCTTCACGCCCACCCCGTCGCCGACAAGGAACATGCGGCTCGTGTCGCCATACCAGCCGTCGAGGATCACGGTTATGTCGATATTGAGGATGTCGCCGTCGCGCAGCCGGCGCGGGCCGGGAATACCGTGACAGACGACATGGTTGAGGGAGGTGCAGATCGACTTCGGAAAGCCCTTGTAGTTCAGCGGCGCAGGCGCCGCCCCGTGCGCCAGGATGAAGTCGTGGCACAGCGTGTTCAGATTTTCCGTTGTCGCGCCCGGCAGCACATGCGGCGTCACGAAATCCAGCACTTCCGCCGCCAGGCGCCCGGCCTTGCGCATACCGGCAAGGTCGCTCTCGGTGTGGATCGCGATATCGCCGTCACGGCGGCGGGCTTGCTGGCGCTTGAGCTGCATCGAGGCTCCGGACAGGTGCAAATGGAAAGAGGCCGGCTCCAGCATAGCATTTCGCTGCATTCGCCGGGTAATGTCTCAGTTCAAAATCCACGCCCTCCCGGCGGGCTCGGCCAGGACCCCGAGAGGCCCTGCCTGCCGCCCCCGGACTCCCCGGCGCCGCCCCGGACTTCCCGGTGCCGCCTCGGACTCCGCAGTGTCGCCCTGGACGCCGCAATGTCACCCCGGACTTGGTCCGGGGTCCAGCCTCCGATCTCTCCGCAAGGCCGAAACGGCTGAGGATGGACCCCGGCTCTCCGCTGCGCTCCGGCCGGGGTGACGACAAGGGCGGCGATAGCCCGGCGCGCCGCTGCGCTCTGGCCGGGGTGACGAAGGGGGAGAGATCATCGAAGCGGCGCAGCGCGGGCGCGCTCCGCAAGACCCGCTGCACTTGCCCTGGTCGCAAACGGAAACACCGCCATTCGCCGCGCCGTCTTCAAGAGCGCGCCCGCCAAGGGTATCCTTCAGGCTCCGCCCCGCCAAGGAAGGCCCCCAATGGCCCCAACGGTTACCGCCGCGCTCTGCGTCATCGGCAACGAGATTCTCTCCGGCCGCACCCAGGACAGGAACATCGCCTTTCTCGGCAACGGCTTGAACGAGATCGGCATCCAGCTTGCCGAGGTGCGTATCGTGCCCGACATCCGCGACGAGATCGTGGCGGCGGTCAACGCGCTGCGGGCCCGGTTCGACTATGTGTTCACCACGGGCGGCATCGGGCCGACCCATGATGACATCACGCCGGAATCGATTGCGGCCGCCTTCGGAGCCGAGTGGCACTACCACCCCGAAAGCTACCGCCGGATGGCCGAATGGTATGACCGGCGCGGCCAGGAATTCACCGAGGCGCGCAAGCGCATGACCATCACGCCGGTCGGCGCGGAGCTGGTGGACAACTCCGTCTCCATCGCGCCGGGCTTCCGGATGGAAAATGTCTTCGTCTTCGCCGGCGTGCCGCAAATCATGCAGTCGATGTTCGAGGCCGCCAAACCCTCGCTTCGGCGCGGCACCGTGATCCATTCGCGCTCGATCTCGACGCGGCTTCCGGAGGGCGTGCTGGCCAGGGGGCTGGGCGCAGTGCAGCAGCGCTTTCCGGAACTCGATCTCGGTTCCTATCCCTTCTACAACACCGACAAGGGCACCGGCGTATCGCTGGTGGTGCGCGGGGCCAACCGGGCGCGCATCGACTCGGCGGCCGCGGAAATCCACACCTTCATTCACGAACTCGGCGGCGAGGTGATTGAGGACAGCGCAAGCTGACCCGCCTTGCTCCTTTCCTTTTCGTCCTGATCTGGAGCGGCGCGTTTGTAGCGGTCCGCGCCGGACTGTCTGACATCACGCCGTTCTATTTCCTGTCTGTGCGGTTCACGATTGCAGCCGCGGTGCTGGCCGCCGCGGCGGCGTTCTTCGTGAAGGGCTGGCGGCCGGGCATTGCCGGGATCGCCCATCTGGCGTTCTCCGGCATGGTCATCAATGCCTTCTATCTGGGCGGCGCCTATCTCGCCTTGACCGAAATCCGCGGCGCCACCATGGCGCTGGTCGGCGCGCTGCACCCGATTGCCACCGCACTCGTCTCCGGGCCCCTGCTGGGCGAGCGCTTCCGGGGGCGGCAATGGGCCGGCTTCATGCTCGGCGCTGCGGGCGTGGCACTGGTCGCCGGTATCGGCGCGTTCGATCTGGGCCGGCCCGCCGGCATCGCCTGGGCGTTGATCTCCGTGTCATCGCTGACGGCGGGCACACTCTACCATGCACGGTTCTGCCGGGATGCGCCGCTTATCGGCGCCAATGCCGTGCAGCTCACGGCGGCGGCGGCGGCGGCCTGGGCCTTCACCTGGGCGTTCGAGACGCCGCAGGCCGTCTGGACGCTGAATCTGGCGGTGTCGCTGGCCTATGTCACCTTCTGCGTCTCGCTCGGCGCCATGGGTCTGCTGCTCTACATGCTGCGCCACGGCGAGGCCGGCCGGGTCGCATCGAACTTCTATCTGACGCCGGGCGTGACGGCGCTGCTGGGCTGGGTGCTGCTGGGCGAGGACCTGCCGGCCGCCATGTGGCCCGGCTTCGCCCTCACCATGATCGGCGTCTGGCTCATCCGCCGGCGGACATAGCGGCTCAGGGACGAAAGACCATCATCAGGACAGCCGCCAGCGGCATGGCCGCGAGGGTGGAGAGCACCACGGCCGCCGAGGCGCGCCGCTCATAGACGCCGTAATGCTGCGCCACGACGAAGACATTGGCGCCGACCGGCATGGCCGCGGCCAGCACCGCCACCGCCGTCTCGAATTTCCCGAGCCCGACTGCATCCGCCACGAGCCAAGTCATGAGCGGGTGCGCCAGCAGCTTGAGCGCGCAGACGGCCGTGCTGTCGCGGAGGTTTCCGGCGATGCGGTAGCCCGCCAGCGCCGCGCCAAGCCCGGCGAGCGCCGCCGGCGCAGAGGCGGCCGCGAGCAGATCGACAGCGGCAGCAGCCGGCTCCGGCAGGCGCCAGGGCAGCAGCGCCCAGGCCGTGCCGAGCGCAATCGCCGCCAGCAGCGGGTTGGCGAGCACGCGCCCGGCTGCGGCCGCCAGCGCGCCCCGTCTGCCCCGCGCGGCCTCGATCCGCAGCACCGGCAGGCCGATGAACAGCATCGTGGCGAAGGCGATGATGGTCGTCATCGGGCCGGCCGCCTGTCCACCCATATGCGCGACGATCACCGGCATACCGAGGAAGACATTGTTGGAGAAACAGGCCCCCATGCCCGTGATCGCGCGTTCCTCGACCGATGCGCGGCGGCTGAGCGCTTCCGCCGCCGCCAGCAGCACCAGCGCCGGGCCGAAATAGGCCGCCATGAGGCGCCAGTCGAAGCTGTCCAGCAGCGCGCCTTCCGAAGCAGCCCGGAACAGCGCGGCCGGAATGGCCAGGTAATAGACAAAGGCGTTCAGCCCCTTCGCGCCGGCCGCGTCGATCCAGCCGGCCCGTGCTGCGCCGGCTCCGGCGAAAACCAGCAGGAAAGCCGGCAGCGCCACATCGAGAAATGCACCCATCGCCCCACCCTTTCACGGACGGCCCGCCAACGGAACCGGGGCGCTGCCGCAAGCGGAGTGTGGCGGCCGCGCCCAAACGCGATAAGCTGGGCGCATGAGCTGGCCCCGCAATGAGGAGAGCCTTGAGGAGCGCCGCGCCCGCTGGCGGGCGCGCCATGCCGAAAGCGACGCCGCGGCGGGGATTGAAACGACCGGGGACTTCACGCCCTTTCGGCAGATCAATGACGTGTTCTCGCGCGCCTTCTGGGACGAGCGCGTGCGCAGCAAACAGACCGATGCCTTCTTCCACTCCTACCGGGCGGATTTCACCGCGCGCCGCGGCGACGGCTTCAACCAGAGGGACTTTGCGCTTCGCAACGCCTCCTGGCTGATCTCCGACCTGATAACCGACCGCTATGTCGGGCAGGGCCGGCGGGAGGGCTTCCAGGCGGCGATTTCGGACGACACGCCGGTCGTGGCGGAGCAGGTCGCCGTCGAGGACCCCGAGGCGATGGCGGCCGAGATCAAGCGGGTCGCGACGTTCTTCGGCGCGCGGCTCTGCGGCATTGCCGGGTATGACGAGCGCTGGACCTATGAGTCGCGCGTCGATGTGCGGGACTTTTCGGAAGCCCCGGTCGGCCTGCCGGAGGGGCTGGAGCATGTCATCGTGCTCGGCCACGAAATGGACGAGGGGCTGGTGGCGACCTATCCCTCCGCGCTTGCCGGCGCCGCGACCGGCCGCGAATACAGCCACGAGGCCGCCGTCGCGATGCAGACCGCCGCCTATATCCGGGCGCTGGGCTACCGGGCGGTCGCTTCCATGAACGACACGGCGCTTGTGATTCCCTATGCGCTGAAGGCCGGGCTTGGCGAATATGCCCGCAATCAGCTTGTCATCACCCCGGAAACCGGCCCGCGCCTGCGCTTTTCCAAGATCTTCACGGACCTGCCGCTGGCGCATGACGCGCCGCGCAGGTTCGGCGTGGCGAAGTTCTGCGCCATCTGCACCCGCTGTGCGGACGCCTGCCCGGTCAAGGCCCTGCCCTACGGCCCGCCCAGCGCCGAGCGGCCGAACCAGTCCGCCATACGGGGTGTGGTGAAGTGGACCTCGGACGCCGAAAAATGCTTCGGCTATTGGGCCAAGCTCGCATCCGACTGCGCGATCTGCCTGCGTGTCTGCCCCTTCAACCGGGATTTCCGGCGCTGGCGCAACCGGCTGTGGCTGCGCCTGGCGCTTTCGCCGCTCCGCCGGCTGGCGCTCTGGCTCGACGACCGCTCCGGCCGCGCCGCCCGCCTGAAGCCGCGGGACTGGTGGGCGCGCGGCAGATAGGGGCCGCAACGCGCTCCCGGACTATGCGGCGGGGGTCTGCCCGCCATCGACCTTCCGATTGCGTTTGTGCCGCCCGGCCCGCAAGCCGGCTATCGGCGCTGCCAGGCTGTTGTTGAATTATAATCTGTTATGTTATCACCTAGCGAGTGATAATACCGGTATCACGAGACAGCCAGGCGCGGGGATAACCGTTGAAGAAACATCAGATGCCCAGACTCGCCGGACTTGCGCGGACAGCGGTGCTTGGATTGCCCATCCTGTTCGCTGCCCCGGCGCTGCACGCACAATCGGGTCCTGCGCCTTCGGCGGAAGAACTGGCCGCGCAGATCAGCGCGCTGAAACAGGACTATGAGAAGCGCATCGCAGCGCTCGAAGCGCAACTGGCTTCTCTGGAAACCAAAGCCCGGGACGCTGCCCCGGCTGCGCCGCCAGCCATGAAGTCCGGCGACAACAGCTTCAATCCGGCGCTCGGTCTCGTTCTCGCCGGCAGGTTCTCCGACTATTCCGGGGACGCCGCCGGGCTTCCCGGCTTTCAGCTTGGCCATGAGTCCAGCCGCCCGGACGAGGGATTTGCGCTCGGCCACAGCGAGCTCACGCTGTCAGGCAATATCGACGACAAGTTCCGCGGCGGCCTGACGCTCGGCCTCGGCGTCCATGCCGACGAGCCTACAGAGGTTGAACTGGAGGAAGCCTATGTCGAAACCCTGCCCGGCTCCGGCATACCGGACGGGTTCCGGCTCAAGGCCGGGCGGGCGCTCTGGACCTTCGGATATCTGAACGAGCACCACGTCCATGCCGACGATTTCAGCGACCGCCCGCTTCCCTACCGGGCATTTCTGGACGGCGCTTACAATGACGACGGGCTGGAGTTTTCCGTCGTGCTTCCCGGCGAGCTCTATCGGGAGGCCGGCGTCGGCCTCTTCCGGGGCGGCGATACGCCTTTCGGCGGCTCCGAGACCGGCCGCGAGGCGTGGTCCGCCTATGCACGGCTGGGCGGCGATATAGGCCGCGATTCGGCATGGCGGATCGGCGGTTACATGCTGGACGGCGAGGCCGTCAGCAGATCCGGCAGCGCCCACGCACACGCACATGGCGAGGACGGCCACGGCCACGAGGACGAGCACGACCACGAGGGGGAGAACGAGCATCACGAAGACGAGGAGCACCACGGCGAGGAGGAGAACGGGCATCACGACGAGCACCACGCCCATGCCGATTTCTTTTCTGAAGGCGCATTCTCCGGCGATACGCGGCTTTACGGCGCCGATTTCCGCTTCACCTGGGCGCCGACGGGGAATGCGCGGGACAGCGAGTTGATCCTCCAGGGCGAGTATTTCCGGCGCAGGGAGTCGGGCTTCTACACGCTGCAGACCTCAGGGGATGTGTGCGCGGACTCTGATCACCACGAAGAATGCGAAGAGCATGTGGAGCATGTGACAGAAGCGCATGTAGTGGAACATGTGGAAGATGTGGTCGAAAGGCTCAATGGCGACAGCAGCGGCTGGTATGTCCAGGCCGTGTACAAATTCCTGCCGCGCTGGCGGGTTGGCGCCCGGTATTCGCGCCTCTTGCCGCCGGATGACGCGGAGCTAGGCTACGACCTTTCGACGATCAGCACCATGGTTGACTGGACCAACAGCGAGTTCGGGCGCATTCGCTTCCAGTATAACCAGGAGTCGCTGGGGCAGGAGCGCGACAAGCAATTCATCCTGCAATACGTCATGAGCCTCGGCGCCCATGCCGCGCACAGCTTTTAGGCCGTGAAGACAATGCGGACGATAGCAGCGGCGGCGCTGACCGCCGCCTTCCTCGGCATTGCCTTGCCGCTGCCTGTTGCGGCAGAGGCCCAGGTTCGGATCCTGGCTTGCGAGCCGGAATGGGCTGCGCTCGCTGCGGAGATCGGCGGCGGCGATGTTGTCGTCCACTCGGCCACGCATGGCCGCCAGGACGCGCATTACATCCGCGCCCGGCCCAGCCTGATCGCCAAGGTAAGCCGCGCGGACATCCTGTTCTGCTCCGGAGCCGGTCTTGAAGCCGGCTGGCTGCCGGTGCTGCTGCGCCGGGGCGCGCGGCGCATCGTCCAGCCCGGCCAGCCGGGGCACATCATGGCCGCCGATCACGTCACGATTCTCGACCGTCCGGAGGTCGTGGACCGCAGCCTCGGAGACATTCATCCCGAAGGCAATCCGCATGTCCATCTCGACCCGCGGAATATCGCCGTGCTTGCGTCGGTGCTGGCCGAGCGCCTGGAGCGCATCGACCCGGAACGCGCTGGAGCTTATCGCGAGCGCCTCGCGTCCTTCCAGGCCCGCTGGGCGGACGCCGCGGCCGGCTGGCGCGAGCGGGCGGCGGCCCTCAGCGGCGTGAAGATCATCGTCCATCACAAGGCATGGCCCTATCTGCTGCACTGGACGGGGCTGGAGCGGGTCGCCGCCCTGGAACGGGTTTCGGGCGTGCCGCCGACGGCCTCGCATCTCGCCGAGGTTCTCGAACTGGCGCGAGGCAGCGGCGCAAGAGCGGTTATCCGCGCGCCCCATGATCCCGAGGACGCCGCGAACTGGCTCTCTGGGAAAACCGGAATTCCCGTGCTGGAGCTTCCTTTCACGGTCGGAGGCCGCCCGGAAGCGGAAGACCTGTTCTCATTGTTCGACAGCACCCTGACCTTGCTGGAGGAAGGCGAAGATCGATCCTGAGCTGCTCGGCATCCTGGCGCCGGGGCTGGTCGTCGGGCTGATCGTCATGGCGGCTCATGCGCCGCTTGGCATCGAGGTTCTCAAACGCGGGATCGTGTTCATCGACCTCGCCACCGCGCAGGTTGTCGGGCTTGCCGTCATCCTGCTCGACCTTTGGCTGGCGGAGCCGTCATGGGTCGCGCGGCAGGCGATAGCCTTCGGCGCCGGCGTCGCCATCGCGCTGTTCTTCCGGTGGATCGAACGCCGGACGCCGGACGAACAGGAAGCGGTCATCGGCAGTTGCTTCGTCCTTGCCGCCTCTGTCGCATTGCTTGCGCTTGCCAATGATCCGCATGGAGGCGAAGCACTGCGGCATGTGCTTTCGGGCCAGATTCTGTTCGTCACCTGGGGCGACATCGCGTCATTCCTGCCCATTTACGGCCTCTTCGCCGTTCTCTGGCTGGCCTTTTCGCGTCTTCGCGCAGGCGTCGGGTTCTTTGTGCTGTTCGCCTTGGTCGTCACCGCATCCATGCAACTCGTTGGCGTCTATGTGGTGTTTGCGAGCCTCATCCTGCCGGCGCTTGCAGCCCGCGCCGGCAGGGTCTTCATCCATCGGCGCGCCTTTGTGAGCGGCGGGGCCGCCGTCGCCGCGGCTATACCGGTGTCAGCAGCGGCCGATCTCCCGGCCGGCCCCGTTCTGGTGGTTTGCTTCGCCATGTCCGCAGTAGCGGCCCGCCTGCTCTGCAGCAAACAGACGGCATCACCGCCGGGTTGAGGCACGCTGCTGCCCCTGCGGCCCGCGCCCATGTTGCGCTCCTTCCATCGCCGCCCCTTGTCACCCCGGCCGGAGCGCAGTGGAGAGCCGGGGTCCAGCCTCCGCCGCTTCGGCCCCGCGGAAGGATCAGCGGTTCGGCCCCGGCTCAAGGCCGGGGCGACAACAGGGGGGCCGGACCGCCGGGTTGAGGCGCAGTGCTGCCCCTGCGGCCCGCGCCCCCGTGTTGCGCTCCTTCCATCGTCACCCATTCGTCACCCCGGCTCGAGGCCGGGGCGACAACGAGGGCCGGGGCGACAACAGGGGAGGTCGAGGGCGGCAGGCATGGACATTGCCTGCATGGGGCCTCTCGCCCCCCTCTCGCCCCTGCGGCGGCGTTGCGTATCGGTATGGCCCCCTACCGTCGCGGGGGCGACGGATGAACGCGGTAACGAGCCCGAATGTCAAACTGGCATACGACCCGCCCGACGGGGCGCTTGACCGGGGCGCGCGCGTTTCCTACGAAGCGGGCGAACGGCCCCGTAGCTCAGCCGGATAGAGCGGCGGATTCCTAATCCGCAGGTCGCAGGTTCGAGTCCTGCCGGGGTCGCCATTCAGGCAAACGGCCGCCGAACAGTCACAGCTTGTTCGTATATTGGGCCACGAAGTCGAAATCCAGCAGCCGCTTGTAGGCTTCCATGAGCTGCGCGGTGACCGGCCCGGGCACGCCTCCCCCGCCAACCGGGCGGCCATTGACCGACGATACCGGCGCCATGCACAGGCTCGTCGATGTCAGGAAGCACTCGTCGCTGGTGAAGGCGTCGAACAGGTCCAGATCGGTCTCCCGCACCGCAATGCCTTCCGCGCCGGCCAGCTCGATCACCGTCTCACGGCTGATGCCGGGCAGCACGAACCGGGCGCGCGGGGTCAACAGTTCGCCGTCGCGCACGAAGAAGATGTTGCTGCCGAGACCCTCCGCGATATTGCCGTCATGGTCGAGCAGAATGGCCCAGGCATGAGGGTCCTGGGCGCGCACCTCGCGGTCGGCAATCTGGAGATTGATGTAGTTCTGGGTCTTGGCCCGCGGACTGACCGCGTCCGGCGGCGTGCGGCGGGTCGCCGGTATTTGCACGCGCACCCCGTCGCGGTATAGCGGCGCGCGGGACTTCAGCGGCAGCGGCGTGCATTCGACGATAACCGTGGGCGCGGCCTCTCCGTCGTCGAGAAAGGGATCGGCGACGCCCGGGCTGACCCGCTGAAACAGCCAGTAGTCCTCATCAAGCGCGAGCAGGTGCAGATTGCGCTCCAGCACCTCGTTGGAGATGGACACCATCTCGCTGCGGGTAAGGCCGGCGTCAATCTGAAGATAGCGCATCGAGCGGAAGAGGCGGTCGACATGCTCCTCCAGCTTGAACGGCTTGTGCCGGACGGTGCGCGCCGTATCGAACACCGCCTCGCCATATTTGAACCCCCGGTCGCGGAACGACACGAGCACCCGGCTCTCGGGCTTGATCTCGCCATTGTGGTAGGCGACCCGCTCATTGGCGAACTGAACCATGACATGCCCCTCGGCGCGGTAAGTGTTTTCTTCGAATGGCGGCGGCGCGGCCCGCTGTATCCGCTCGGATTACGCCGCCCCGGCAAGCTCCGCAAGCGCGACGGCGATAACCCGCGCGCCTTCCGCCAGATCTTCAGGCTTGGCGTTTTCCGCCTCATTGTGGCTGATGCCCTTTTCGCAGGGCACGAACACCATCGCCGAGGGGCAGAGCCGGGCGAGATTGCGCGCGTCGTGGCCGGCGCCGGAATAGAGGTCCATATGCGGCGCGCCCACGACTTCAACAGCACGGCGCACGGCGTCGATTGCGGCTCCGTGAAAATCGACCGAAGATGCGGTCTGCAACTCCTCGACGCGCACCCCGCACGGACCCGCCAGCGCCTCGCAAAGCGGACGGATGCGGTCTCCGAGCCGGGCGCGGAGCGCATCGTCCGGATGGCGGAAATCGATGGAGAAGCGCACGCGGCCCGGAACCACCGACGGCGCGCCCGGAAACGCCTCGAAGGACCCGATCGTGAACCGCAGCAGGTCGTCGGCATCCTCCATCATGCGATGCAGGGCCTGCACCATGCAGGCGGCCGCCAGCACGGCGTCCTTGCGCAGCCGCCGGGGCGTCGTGCCTGCATGGGCTTCCTCGCCGGCGACCTCGACCCGCATCTTGCGCGTGCCCTGTATGCCGGTCACGACGCCGATCGTGTTCCCGGTCTCCTCCAGGCGGGGCGCCTGCTCGATATGCCCCTCGATAAACGCGCCCACCGGCGCCGCCAGAGCCCGCTTGCCGACCGGGCCGGCGGAGGCAAGCGCGGGGCCGAGCTGCGCGAGGTCGTCCCCCAGCCGCGCCCCCGCCTTGTCGCGCACATCGAGCATGGCGTTCAGCATTGACGGGTCGGCATAGACGCCCGAACCCATCACGCCCGGCGAAAAGCGCCCGCCTTCCTCATTGGTCCAGTTGACCACCTCCACCGGCGCGCGGGTCCGCAAGCCGGCCCGCTCCAGCGCGAACAACGCCTCCAGCCCGGCAAGCACGCCGAAGCTGCCGTCGAAGCGGCCGCCCGTCGGCTGCGAATCGAGATGCGATCCGGTGCTGACCGGCGGCAGGTCCGGCTCCAGCCCCTCGCGGCGCAGGAACATGTTGCCGATGGCGTCCACCGCCAGCGAGAAACCCGCCTCCCTGCCCCATTCGGCAAGCAGGCGGCGCGCCTGGAAATCTTCCGGCGTGAGCGCCTCGCGGCAGACGCCGCCTTTCGCCGTCGCGCCGAACAGCGCCATTTCCTCGTGCATCTTCCAGAGCCCGGCTTCATCCACGCTTGCCGCGACGCGCTCCAGTACCATGACGACACTCTCCCTGTTCCCGGCGCACCTGCAAGGCTGTAAACTGACCGCCCATGCAGGGCAAGACCGCACTCGTGACCGGCGGCACGGCGGGCATCGGCTTCGTCACCGCCCGCGCGCTGGCGTTGCAGGGCGCCGCCGTGACCATCGTCGGGCGCAACCCGCAGCGCGGCGAGCAGGCGGCGCGGGCGATCCGGGCAGAGGCGCCCGGCGCGGAGGTGCGCTTCGAGCGCGCCGACCTTTCCCTGCTCGACGAGACGCGCCGCCTCGCGCGCATCGCCGCGGAGTCGATGGACCGGCTGGATGTGCTGGTGAACAATGCAGGGGCCATCTTTGCCCGGCGCCGCGTGACGGCGGACGGCCTTGAGGCCACCTTTGCGCTCAACCATATGAGCTACTTCCTACTGACCAACCTGCTTCTGAATCGTCTGCGGGCGGCAGAGGCCGGGCGCATCGTTGTTGTCGCGTCCATTGCTCATGTTCGCGCAGCGCTCGATTTTGACGATCTGCAATGCGCGCGCCGCTACAACGCGCGAACCGTCTATAGCCGCTCCAAGCTGGCCAATGTGATGTTCTCCCATGCGCTGGCGCGGCGGCTGGAGGGCAGTTCCGTCACGGTCAATGCCCTGCATCCGGGCCTGGTCGCCAGCCGCTTCGGCAGCGACAATGGCTGGCTGTTCCGCAATGCCGTCAAGCTGTTCTTCCGGCTGGGCGGCGCGGTCGGAGTCGAGGAGGGGGCGGCCATGAGCATCCGGCTCGCTTCGGACCCGGCCATGCACGGCATAAGCGGGCGATATTTTTCCGGCGGCAGGGAAGTCCCGTCTTCGCCCGCGTCGCTGTCCGTCGAAGACCAGGAGCGGCTCTGGGCCGCCAGCGAGGTGATCGCGGCGGGATAATGCCGGGCGGGCCGCCGAGGCGGCTTCCCCTCAGCGCAGCACGGCGAGATCGAGCAGCGGGGCGTGCTGCTGGGCGCCGTAAACATCCGCATCGCGCGGGCCGCCGGAGCCGACGGGCCGCCGCAGCGAGAATTTGACCGCACGCGCGAACGGATAGAAATCGAAGCCGAGCAGTTCGTTGTCCGAGACGCCGTAGAGCCGGCAGACCGCGCGCCGGCTCAACAAGCCCTCCGACCGGACAGCCTCGAAGACCTCCTCGCTGTCGAACAGAATGTCGAAGGTGACGATGAAGGGGCCGGCATTCTTGGACCGGACGACTTCCGCAACCTCCGACAGGGTCTTCATTGCAGCCATTCCAGACGCCCGAAATGCTCCGGATCGTCAATTTCCATCAGGTGATAGATGTTGAACTCATAGACAGGGCCGGCCGGGATTTCCGCCGGCGAGAACGGGAAGGCGATATTGCCCGCCGTCGCGCGCCGGCCTTCAAAGGGCACATGCAGGATCGTCGAACGCGCAAGGCCGCAGACCGATTCGGCGATCTCCGGAGTCTCCGCCACCACGTCGATCAAGATGCCGATCTCATGCCCGGCCTGCGGGTTGGGCTCCCAGGCGCCCATCACCCCGTCCAGGCCGTAGCGGTGGAAGGCGATGCTGTATTGCGACGGGTCGATGAACCCGGCCTGGGTCTCGCGGACCTTGTCCCGCACGGCCTGCTGAATGGCGTCAATGGACCGGATGAAGGCCGGGTCGCGCGCGCCGCCGACCGTCAGGGCGCGGTAGCCCGCGAGCCGCGCGCCTTCCAGCTTCACGGTATAGCGCTCGGCCTCGCGGAAGGCGCTGCCCGAAACCCGGACGCGGCGCGGGTCGATCTGGTCGAACCGGGTGCGGCGCAGATCGACCGCCCCGCCCGGCCCGGCGAGCATCACCGGGTCCGACTTCTCGTAGAAGGTATGGGCCGAGACCGAGGCCGATGTGCAGGCCTTGTCGGGATGCGGCGGCTCGACGATGAAATGGTCCTCCCGCAAACGCCCGAGGATCAGGTCTCCGCCGCCGGTCGGGCGCGCGGCCAGGCTGCCGCATTCCAGTATCTTGCCCATATGCAGGGCGAGGCCGCGGTCATGCCCCCGCATCAGCGGCAGGGCGGCAATGTTGGAGACGTCCCAGGCGCGCCCGACGACCAGAATGTCGGGCGCATCGGCAAGGGCGCGGAAATAGGATTCCGGCCCGAGTTGGGCGACGATATGGGCCGCGGCGTCGACATCCCCGGCGGTCAGCGGCGCGCCGGTCTCGAATATGTGGACGCGGCCCTCCTCGACCGCCTCGCGCACTGCGCCGCGGTCGAGTTCGGAACGCAGCACGGCGATGCGCCGGTCCAGCCCCAGCTCCTCCAGCACGAGGCGCAAAAGACGCAGCAGATGGTCCACCTGGCCGTCGCCGCCCGCGCCGCCGGCGGAGCCAATGATGAGCGGCGCGCCGGCATCGGCGCCCGCCTGCACCAGCAGTCTCAGGTCGCGCAGGATCATCGCATCGCCCACAAAGGGCTTGCCGGACCCCAGATAGTAGGGGCCTGGATCGCTCGACCCGGCATCGCAGGCAATGAGGTCCACACCCGCCTCGACCGCGTCCCGAAGCGACTCCTTGCGGAAGCCGTAGCCCAGCATCCCGTTGGAAATGACGACGAACTCGTCCCCGCGTTTGCGTTCGATCATTGCGGTTGCTCCCTGCCCGCGTTTTACCCGCGCGAAGCCGCCCAGGCGTCGATGCCGAGCTCGCTGCGAAAGTCCGCCGAGCGCGCCGCCTTGGCCGGTTCCAGCGGAATGCCGGTAGCGTCCGCGACGCGGTCTATGGCGTTGAAGGTCGCCGCGACGCCCGCCGCATCGACCCAGCCGGCATCGCCGACGGCGCGGCGAAGCGCTGCTATCGCCGCCGCCATGTCGCCCTCGCCGGCCACGGCGTCGGCATAGGCCGCAAGCGCCTCGCCCGCCTCGACGCCGCCGCTGCCGCCTTTCGAGATCGCCGCCAGATCGTAGTCATTGCCGGTTGTTTGTCCGCTCTCACGGAGCAGGATCGCATGGCTGGTGGTTCAATAGACGCACTGGTTGAGCGCGGAAATCCGCGCAGCCAGAAACTCCATCTGCGCATGGCTGACGGCGCGGTATTCGTTGCCGTAGTCGCGCATCAGCCGGCCGGGCAGATATTGCGTCTCCACCAGATCGAAGAACGCCCGCTTGGCGTCCGGCACCAGGGTGAGCGCACGGTGGATATAAGGTCCGCCCAGGCCGTCATAGATGTCGGCCTCGTCCCCGCTTTCCTCGCCGGGCACAATCAGCGGCACCCAGGCCGCCTCCATGCGCGCGGACGTCGGGCGGTAGCCGGACGGCTCGCCCGGCAGGGGTTCCGGCAGCCGGCGCGGCGGCAGCCCCATGGCGCGCGCAAAGGTGTCGAGCGACACCGCGGCCGCCGTGATGCCCACCGCCTCCACATAGCGCGCCTCCTCAAGGCCCTCGGCAAGGCGCGCCTGATACCAGCGCCGCGTCAGCCGGGCGGGGTCGGATGCGATGCGGTGCACGACCTCCACCAGAACTGGATCCAGCAGGCCGGCGTCGTCATGCGCGCCCGTCACGGCCTCCGGCGACAAGGCCTGCTTGCGCGCGGTGCAGAGCCTGCATGTGGCCGCAAGGCGCGTCTCGGCTGCGACGGCGACGCGCTCGGCGCCGGTCAGCCAGTTTCCGGGAGCGGCGATCCAGGCCCAGGTCCGGGCATGGGCAGCCAGCAGATCGGCGCGGATCGGCGCCGGAGAATCGGGGAATCCCATCGGTCGAACCTCCTGTCGCCCAACAGTCTATGCCGCTTCGCCGCCCGGTGGAAATGGCCGCGCACTGTCCCGGTTTCACATTCGATCTCTCGTCTGCGGTTGGTCGGCGCAAGCGCGTCGCCGGCGTCGGGGGTGACGGATGAAGCGGGGATGACGGATGAACGCGGCACCGGGTCCGAATGCTAAACTGAGATACTGTCGGAAGCCCCGCCCGAATGCAGGAAGCGCCTGCGGGTCAAGGCGTTATCCGCTGCGGAGCGCCCTGACGGGATCGAGTCTCGCCGCCTGATAGGCCGGATAGAGGCCGAAAAACACGCCGGCGGCGCCGGCCACGCCGAGGCCCAGACCCATCGCCTCCATCGATATCAGGAAGGTCCATTTCGAATAGCTGCAGATCCCGTAGGTCATGCCGATGCCGAGCGCAATGCCGACGACTCCTCCCAGCAGCGACAGGATCACGGACTCGATCAGGAACTGGTTCTGGATATCCAGGCGCCGGGCGCCAAGAGCGCGGCGGATGCCGATTTCCAGCCGCCGCTCCGCCGCCGAGACCAGCATGACATTCATCACGCCGATCCCGCCTGCCAGAAGAGAGATGCCGCCCATGGCGCCAAGCAACAGGGTGAACAGACGCATCTGCTTGTGCATCTGCTCGATCAGCGCCTCGGCGCTCTGCACACGGACCGAGGCCGGCTTCGGCTTGCGGCGGAACCACCTCTTCACATCCGACGTCGCCTTCAAATGATGCGCGCCCGGGCTCATGCGCGCGGTGATCGAATCGACGCCCGGACGCCCGCTGCGCCGCCGCGATGGGGACGAAGGCGGTGCGGTTTGCATCGAAGGACCACAGCCGCTTGGGCATGCGCTGGAGCACGCCCGCCACCGTATAGACGGCGCCGTCGATCCGGACGGTTTCGCCAATGATGCGCTCCGCGCCGCTGGCGCGCAAGGTGCTGGCGAGTTGGACGCCGATCACGCTGAACGGGCGGCGCCCGTCCAGATCGGAGATGAACCGCCCTTCCCCGACAGGCAGGTCGTTGAGCCGGGCGAACGCCTCCGTCACCCCGATCACATGGATCCGCCCGACCTCCTTGCCGCCAATCGAGGTGTCGCCGCGGGTAACCGTATAGGGCGCTGTCGCCTCGATCGTGGGCAGCTCAGCGAGCGCGAAGGCGTCCTCGACGCTGATCGCCCCCCGCGCGCGGCGGCCGGTCTCCGCATCCCTGGTCGCGTTGCGGATGCTCAGAACGTCCACGCCCAGCGACTCGAACTGCTTGCGCGCCTCGCCCTTGACGGCCAGCCCGACGGACACCATCGCGGTTACGGAGCCGATGCCGATGGAGATTCCGAGCAGCGCAAGCAGGCTGCGCTGCATGGAGGCGGTCAGGCTGCTCACCGCCTCCTTCAGATTAGCCCGCATCAGCAACCGCATGGCGCGCTTACGGTCCGTCCGCCGTTGTCGACTCGTGCAGCACGCCTTCGACCATACGGGTGCGGCGGCGGCACTGCCGGGCCACGCCCCGGTCATGGGTGATGATGACCACGGTGACCTGCTCGTCCGCGTTCAGATCGGCAAACAACTGCATGATCTCGCGCCCGGTATCGGGATCGAGGGCGCCGGTGGGTTCGTCCGCCAGTATGATCTCCGGCCCGCCCACCAGGGCGCGGGCAATGGCGACGCGCTGCTGCTGGCCGCCGGAGAGCGCGCCCGGCCTGTGATCCGCACGCGCGCCCATGCCGACCTTGTCCAGCATTTCATGGGACCGGCGCCTCACGACCGGGGTGGGCAGGCCCCGGTACACCAGCGGCACGCCCACATTCTCCCAGGCCGTCAGCCGCGGCAGCAGGTAGAACGACTGGAACACGAAACCGATGCTGGCATTGCGGACGGCCGAGAGCTCGCTGTCGCTCATCGCGCCGATCTCGCGCCCGTTCAGCTTGTAGGAACCGCCGCTCGGCTGGTCGAGCAGGCCGATGATGTTCATCAATGTCGATTTACCGCAGCCGGACGGCCCCATGATCGACAACAGGTCGCCCCGGCGCACCTCGAGCCGCACCCCCTTCAGGATGTGGGTGGTGACCGGCCCTGTGACATAGGTCTTGCGGATATCGGACAAGCTCAACATGGCCGCGGCAAACCGCCCCTCTCGCCGCCGGAGGACATTGGTTTCACACCTCCCCGTCCGTCCTGCCGACCACGATCTCGTCGCCGGCCGCGATGCCCTTCACGATCTCGACCGAGTTCAGGGTCGTCACGCCCGTAACCACCTTGACGACGCGCACCGCGCCCGTCTCGGGGTCCCGAACCCGCAGCCGGGCCCGGTTGCCGCGGCCGGTCACGGCGTCGATCGGCACCAGAAGCGCATCGCTCTTCCTGTAAACCGTGATCTCCAGATCGGCGGACATGCCAAGGCGCAGCAGCGCGCGCTGTTTCCCGGTCAGCTTGTCAACGACGGCGGCGACCTCGAAATAGGGCAGACTGCCCTTGTCGTCGAGAATCTTCGCCTGCGACGAAACCCGGTCTATCTTGCCGCGCAGCACCATGCCGGGAAAGGCGTCGCCTGTTACGGTCACACCCTGTCCAGCGCGGATGCGGGTAATGTCCACCTCGTCCACCTGGCCCGTAACGGTCACTCCGTCCAGGTCTCCGATGACGAACAACAGCTCCCCCTGCTTCACGGAGTTGCCCGTGGTCAGGCCCTGGTCCCGCTGGCGCGTCCCCCCGGCCAGCGGCAGCTCGCCCCTCGGGTGCATGACGACCCCGGCCACCGGCGCTGTCACCACCGCATCGCGGATGATCTCGTCCAGCTGGTTCAGGCGGACGAGCGCATTCTCCAGCTCCAGCCGCGCAATCTCGGCGTTTGCCTCACCCTTGGCCAGGACGTTGCGCAGATCCTCCTCCGCCGATTGCAGGTCCAGCTGCTGACTGCGGTATTCCCGTTCCGCCGCCTTTTTCTCGCTGGCGGGAATGATGCCCCGCTCCAGCAGGAATTCCGCCTCCGCCAACCGGTTGCGGCGCGTCTCCAGATCCGTCCTGCTCCGGCTCACGACGCGCCGGGCGCGGGAGACATCGACATGACTGGACCAGTTCTCCAGTTCCTGGACCCGGTCGCGCGCCCTGATATGGGCGACCTGCGCATCCCGGCGCTCGATCTGCGCATCGGACACATCGAGCGATACCAGCTTCTGGCCCTTGGCCACGCGCTCGCCATAGCGGACATGCATCGACGCCACAGTCGCCCTGATCGGGCTCGTCACATCGATCTCGCGTCTCGGCGCCAGCCTCCCGCCCACGGTAACGGACGAGGAAATGGGCTGCGGCTGGACCGGTATCGTCTGAACGCTTCCGGGGTCGGTGGCCGCGCTGGCGGACACGCCTGCGCGCGCGCTCTGCCCGCTTCCCGGCAGGCCCTCCCAGAAATAGAAGCCCAGGCCGAGCAGAAGCGCCAGAACCACGGCGCCTCCGGCAAGCCGCACGACGCCGATGGTCTTCGACGCGCGCCGCAGTTCCTGGTTCCTCTCTTCCAGTTCCTGGAACGCGTCCCGGAGTTCGGCGTGCTGCGCTTCCACCTCCTTCGCCAGGCGCAGCTCGGTTTCCCTGAGTTCCTGGATCTCCGATATGTCGTTGAACACCGCGACCACGCCGATCGCGGCCGTCTCGCCGCCGTGCGTCTCCCGGAGGTATGAGGTCGCAACGGAAAGCGTCCGCGTCACGCCGCCGAAGGTCGCTTCCACGACCTGCTGCTGGCCCAGCGACGTGTTGTAGACAGCGTCGAAAATGACATCG
The DNA here is from genome assembly GCA_965200785.1 of Alphaproteobacteria bacterium. Lineage (GTDB taxonomy): Bacteria > Pseudomonadota > Alphaproteobacteria > Bin95 > Bin95 > Bin95. The sequence goes on from CBDAVA010000003.1 coordinate 2,468,187, forward strand.
ACAAAGGCGTCTGCGCCCTCCAGTTCCATGAGGAGATCGGCGATGGAGCGCCCGATCGCCCGGTCGGCCGGCAAGCCGGTGATTGCCACGGCCGCCCGGTTGAAACTGGTGACAGCGCCCCGTGCATCAAGCGAAATGACGCCGCCCCTCATATTGTCGAGAACATTCCGGTAGATCTGGTCGGCGCCTGCCAACTGCCCGGTTTCCGGCTTCAGCGCCATCTGGGGGTGCTCCGTCATTGGCCGGCCCCGCGCCCCGCGGCCTCGATCTGGATGTTCCACCTGTCAAGCGTCACGCCCAATGTCTGGTCCAGCGATGTCAGTGCATTGAGATAGGCGATGGCCGCGTCCAGCTCCCGGTTCTGGGCGGCGACCAGATCTTCCTCGGAGGCGACCAGCCGGAAGCTGGACGGCAGGCCGAGACGGAGTTTTTCCTTTTCAATATCGGTCTTCTGCTCCGCGAGCATCCGGGCGTCGCGGGCAAGCTCGGCCTGGCGCGCCGACAGCGAGACTTCCCGCACCGCGTCGCTGACCTCGATATCGATGCGCTGGCGCGCCTCCGCAAGGTCGTTCCGCGCTTTGACAAGGCTGGTCCGGGCCTGCAAATGGCTGTGCCGCGACGGATCGACGGCGGCAGGCCCTAGCCCGGATTTCTCACGGGCTGCATTTGTGTAGTGAGTTGGGGGTTTTGTCTGGCATAGCGGTGTTGTCCGTGTTGGGGCGCGCAGGGGGGGTGCTTGCGCTGTTGGCGCGGTGTGATTTGGGGTCTTGTGTCTGTGTTGTTGTCGGGCGGGTTCGGTTGGTCCCCTTGCTCTGGGGTCAGGTGGATAATCGCTGGTGTGCGAGGGTGAAGACGTCGGCGTGGGGGCAGGCGGCGGCCATGGCGAAGCGGATGCGGCGTGTACTGAGGCGCATCTGTGCGCCGATCTTGAGGAGCTTGAGGCGTATGGATCGGCATGTGGCTTTGGCGAGGCGGGTTCCGGCGAGGGCGATGCGTCTGAGTGCCGAGAGCAGCACATAGGCCATGGAGGCGAACCAGAGGCGGAGTTGGTTGGCGCGCATGGTGTGGGCCGAGCTGCGGTCGGCGAAGAGGTCGAGCTGGCATTCCTTGATGCGGTTCTCCATGTCGCCTCTGGCGCAGTAGAGTTTTTCGTAGAGGGTCCGCCGGTCGATGGTGGTCGGGTTCAGCGAGGTGACGAGGAAGCGCGGGTTGGCACCACCCGGGAGCCACTCGGCTTTGCCGACGACACGGCGCTGGCGCGACCAACTGTTCAGGGTGCGATAGCGGAACTCGGTGAACAGGCGGGCCGGCTGGCCGCTCTTGCGCCAGCGCGCCCCGGCCCGCTCCAGGGCCGGGTGCAGGCGGGCCGTCAGGCGCGCATTGCGCGCCAGACCGAAGACATAATCGACGCCATTGTCCTCGCACCACGCCATCAGGGCCTCGCGGGCGAAGCCCGAATCTGCGCGCAGCACGATCTCCACTGCCGGCCAGCGGGCGCGGATCTGCCCGACAATACGCGCCACCTCCTCCAGCGCGCCGGCGCTGGCGTCACTATTCGCCCGCCGCAGCTTTGCCGCCAGGAGATGGTCGCCGCAGAAAATGTAGAGCGGCAGATAGCAGTAGCAATCGTAGTAACCGTGGAAGAACCGCCCCTCCTGACGCCCGTGCAGCGGGTCGTCAGTGGCGTCCAGATCAAGCACCAGACGCGCCGGCGCCTGCTCATGGGCGTCGAGAAACTGATCGACGAACAACGCCTCAATCGCGCCGGCGTCGTGGCCGATGCGGCGATAGCGATGCGCGCCCTCGGGCGCGTGCTCCAGACGGTTCAGCGTCGATTTGCCGGCCAGCGGCGCACAGTCCCGACGACGCCCCTCAAGCCGGCCAAGCGCCACACCCAGCGCCGGATCGTGGCGCAACTCGTCGTGATCCAGCAGGTCCTCGTAGCCCAGCGCAATGGCAAACACGCGCTGGCCCACCAGGGTCGCAACATCGTGCACAACACGATCCGCAGTGCGGCCATCCGAAAAGCACGCCGCAAACCGGTCCACCAGACCGATCGCCCGGTCCGTCGCCCCCAGCAGCAACGCGCCGGTGTTCGACGTCAGCACACCACCGCCAAAATCAGCTACAACCTCGCGCCCTTTAAGGCGTGCAAAACGCATCGCTCCCAGACTACACTCTGCCGGCATCGGGGAACCCCTCTGCATATGATCAAGCCTTTGTCGCAAAAGAACTTTCTCATACGCAGAACCCCGATGCACTCAACATTGTGAGAAATCCGGGCTAGGGGGATATCCAGCCGCAGCCCGGCGCCGTAATCGGCATTGCCGAGATCGCGCACCGCCCCGCCCGGGGTGTCGTCGGCGCCAGAGAAGGTCGCCGACAGCGACAGCGACAGGTCCCACCGGCGGCCGTCCTCCGCCTCCAGCACCCGGATCTTCGCATTCTCGATGGCCAGCAGGGCCCTGCGGTAGTCCGGCCTGTTGGCAAGCGCCGTCTCCACCGCGCTCTCCTCATCGGTCTCTCTCGGCTCGACCTCCAGCCTGTCCGCAAGCCGAAAGCGGGTCCGGCTGTCCACATCCAGAATATCGGCGAGTTTCAGCCGGGCGGCATCCAGCCGGTTCTCCGCGGCAATCAGGTCCAGCTCCCTGCTGGCGATGTCGGCCTCGGTCTGGACAATATCCTGTTGCGCCATGCGGCCGGTGCTGACCAGCGTCTCGTTCACGGCCAGTTGTTCGCGGGCGCGCTCCAGGGACTTCGCGCGGATGTCCACCCGGCGCTCGGCCTGCATGTAATCGCGGTAGCTGCGAATGACCAGGGAGACAATATCCGCGGTCGCCTGTCTGAGGGCGAGGACATTGGTGTCTTCCGTCAGCCGGGCGGTCCGGAGAGCGGCCGTGTCCACGCGGGCGCCCGCTCCGCGCAGGAGCGGCTGCCTGAAGGTGAACCCCAGTTCATTGAAATAACGTTTCCCGGAGAGCGTCTTGCGATTTTCCCCGCCGCTGCGCCAGTCAACAGCGAATTCGCCGCCCGTGGGGACGCGCAGCGTCACCTTCGAGGAGACTCCCGCCCGGCCGCTCCAGCCGGACATTCGGTCCTCCGATCCGTCGATATAGGGGCCGACGGTGATATGCGGGCGATACCGGTTCTCCGCCAACCGGAGCGAGAACCGCTGGACTGCCCGGTTGAGCCTCTCATTGAGCAGTCTGCGGTTGCTGTCGAGCGCCAGAAACACCGCGTCCTTCAGCATAAGGTCGATGGTGGGCGGCGCGCCCCTTCCATTTTCGCCGGCGGGGACATGCGAGGGAGCGAACACTGCCAGGAGAACAGCCGCACAGACCGCCATCCTCCCGAAAAGCCGTCTCTCGCGCGTGTCGCCGCGGGCCATGTATCGTGCACTCCTCAGCCTCCTGTCTGCGCCCGCCAATGCGAGGCCGGCCGGCGCCGTCAGCCACAGGACAGAAACGGAAACGATACCGTCCTGTTCAATAGCATTATTCCGGACGCCCGGACAACTCTCCCTCCACAGGACTCCACCGGAGTAGTCCGGAGGGGCCTTTCCCCCCTCTCCCCGTCCTTCTCTCCAACAACGGGGCGGGGGTTCGCTTCCTCCGCCGGGCAAGGGCCGCGATACCGGGCCGCACGGGGGCGGCGCCCCGAAGCGCCGATTGCGCCCGCCATTGTTGAAAATCGCGACAAAACGCCGCCTTGGCGATTGACGCGCGGTCGGGCGCCGTCGCTGCGCTCATGGCCTTCGGCGCATCCGACCTTCGGGCAGACCGTAACAGACGAAGAGTGCGCGGAGGCCTGGGCGGAGAGCGAAGCGAGCGCCACCTGCACGGATACAATCGCCGAGGCGGACGTCGGAGACGAGTGGTCGATCGAAACCACCTGCACCAGCGATGGCATTACTACCAGCATGGAGGCGTCTCTGATTATGCGCCATGTGAATCTGCTTATTCAGTGTGACGGCGCACTGTTTGTGGATTACGGCCCTTGCACACCAGAGCCGGACACCGAGGAAGAATTGGCTGCAATGACCGAACAGTGCGAGGAAGAACTGGAAAGCACTCCGGCGGCGACTTCCTGCACTTCAATCCAAGTAACGGTTGAATGGCGCGACTCATGCCAGATTGAAGCAACTTGCACCGATGATGAAGGCGCGTCAGTGCCAGCCGCCAAGACAACCCCGCTGAATGAGATAGCAGACCTCAATGTCTGCAACGGTGTCATTCTACTGACGCCATGCGGCGATGTTGATGAGTTGGATATGGCTGGCAAGTGTATGCATCACTGGGAAAAGAGCAAGGCGAGCGAGACCTGTGAATCCACCGGCTTCGAGACGACCGAGGAGTTGGATGACTTTTGCGCGTTCATGGGGCATTGCACAACCGATGACGGTCGCCACAACGATCAATCCCACTACGGCATGACTACAGCAGAACTGGAGAGAGCTGTTAACTGCAACGGCCTGATGTCAATTTGCACCGGCGAATGCCCGAAGTTGTATTGGCCGTTCCCATATGACATCATCGAAGAAGATGAGGAAGAAACTGACAACTGATCTGTAAAGGATCAGGACGACTACACAAGGAGGGTGCGTTCGCACCCTCCTCTTTTTTATCCGAATATATATGGCAGGCGCCGGCCAGAAAAATGATGTGCCTCCAGAGGGGCTTCCACTCCCGAAGGGATTCCTCCGCGACTTTCTGCTCCCTCTCCCTGCAGGGGGAGGGCCGGGGTGAGGGGTCTTCCCCTCCACAAACACCGACCGCGCCAGACGAAACACCGGCCCCCTGACCCCGCCCTCTCCCCCAATGGAGGCGAGGGTTTCTTCTGCTGCCGGAGGGGCTGAGGCAGGGCCGCTGCCTCCTCCCTCGCCCCGCAGAGGGAGGGCCGGGGTGAGGGGTCTGGCCCTCCACAAGCACCGTCCGTGGCAGCTGAAACGCCAGCCCCCTCACCCTGCCCTCTCCCCCAATGGGGGCGAGGGTTTTCCGCTGTCGAAGGGACCGGCATATGTCATGGGCAGTGACGGCAAGATCGGCTTCAACTCATGTCCCACTTTGGCTAACTGAGCAGATGGGGCACAAGCATCGGGTGGGAATTTTCGCCCGGTTTTGTAAATGGCGGGAAGCATATCGGATATTGTTGTGCGCCTCTCGTCGAAGCCTTTTTATGCAATAAGGCGCCCCTTCAAGTTCCTCTTCGATTCCGCGCCGGTCTATGTTGAGTGCTGTGGTTTTATCCGTTTCGTGGTCAGGGCCTCGGAGGCGCGCGGCGTTGACCCCGGCGCGGCGGGCGTTCATGGTGGCCGCCACGCTTTCATCACCCGGCAATGAGGCCGTTTCATGCGCCTGCTTCTTTCTGTATTCGCGGCCGTTCTGGCGCCGGCGCTTGCCGCCGCCCAGACCGCTGACCCCGTGGTCGCCAGGGTCGGCGCCGCCGTCGTGCACAAGTCGGAGGTTGACCGGCAGTCCGCCGAGATCGCCGGGCACATGCAGGGCGCGCCGCCGTCGATGGTCTTCCAGACCGCGCGCGACCGCGTCGTAGACAACTACCTGTTTTTCGGCGCCGCCGAGGCCCAGGGGTTCGACCAGAGGCCGGAATTCCAGCGGGAGCTCGACCGGCAGCGCCGCATGCTGCTGGCCCAGTATTACATGATCGACTACCTGCAAGACCGCATCGACGACGAGCGGCTGAAGGCGCTCTATGACGAGACCTATCCCGACGGAAAGGGCCAGCTGGAGATCCGGGCCAGCCATATTCTGGTCGCGGACGAAGCGTCTGCGCGCACCATCATCGCCGAACTCGACAAGGGCGGGGATTTCGCCGCGCTCGCCGAGCAGCATTCCATCGGCCCCAGCAAGTCGCGCGGCGGCGACCTCGGCGCCTTCGGCAAGGGGGCCATGGTGCCGGCGTTCGAGAAGGCCCTGCTTGCGCTGGAAGCCGGCGCCTACACGGCCGAGCCGGTCGAGACCCGATTCGGCTGGCATGTCATTCTGCTGCACGGGACAGACCATCCGCCGGCGCCCGATTTCGCTCAGATGCGCGCCTCGCTCGCGCGCAGTCTGAGCGAACGCCTCCTCCGCGAACATCTGGGCGCCCTGCGCGAAAACGTGGACATCGAACTCTTCAACGCCGACGGGACGCCTGCATCGCAATGAACGCCATTTCTCCCCTCGCACCCGAGTGCTTTCCCGACCTGCCGGAAATCGGCGGAGTCCGCTTCGCCACGGTGGCGGCCGGCATCCGCTACAAGGGCCGCGACGACCTGCTGCTGGCCGAACTCGCGCCGGGGACGGCCGTCGCCGGCACGCTCACCCGGTCCCTGACAGCGTCGGCGCCCGTGGACTGGTGCCGGGAAGCGCTCAAGAACGGGCGCGCGCGGGCGATTGTGGTCAATTCCGGCAATGCCAACGCCTTCACCGGCCGTCTCGGCAAGGCTGCCGTGGAGCACACCGTCCGGGCCGCAGCCGCGGCGCTCGGATGCGCCGAGCGCGAAGTCCTTGTTTCCTCCACCGGCGTGATCGGCGAGCCCCTGCCGGCGGAGAGCACGATCGTCCAGAAGCTGCCGGGGCTCGTGCAGGCGCTTGCGCCGGGCGCATGGGATGCAGCCGCGCGCGCTATCATGACCACCGATACCTTCCCCAAGGGCGCCTCGGCGACCGCCGATATTGGCGGCAAGACGGTGCGGATCGCCGGAATCGCCAAGGGGTCGGGCATGATCGCGCCCGATATGGCGACCATGCTGGGCTATGTCTTCACCGATGCCGCAGTGCCGCCCGACCTGCTGCAGAAGCTGACCGACCAGGCGGTGGCGCGCAGCTTCAACGCCATCACTGTGGACGGCGACACCTCGACAAGCGATACGGTGCTGGTCGCCGCAACCGGCGCGGCCGGCAATCCTGCGCCCGATGCCGCCATGTTGCACGGCTTCGGCGAAGCGCTGGAGGCGGTCTGCCGCGAGCTGGCGCACCAGATCGTTCGCGACGGCGAGGGCGCGACGAAATTCGTCGAGATCGCCGTTTCCGGCGCAGCGTCCGACCCGGCCGCGCGGCGCATCGGGCTTGCGGTCGCCAACTCGCCGCTGGTGAAGACAGCCATTGCCGGAGAGGACGCCAATTGGGGCCGCATCGTCATGGCGGTGGGCAAGGCCGGCGAGCAGGCGGACCGGGACGCGCTCCGCATATCCATCGGCGGCGTCGAGATCACCCGGGGCGGGCAGGTGGTGCCGGACTATGACGAAGCGCCGGTCGCCCGGCATATGCAGGGCCAGGAAATCAGGATTGCGCTCGATGTTGGCGTCGGCCGCGGCGAGGCGGTCGTCTGGACCTGCGACCTCACCCACGGCTATATCGACATCAACGGGTCCTACCGTTCTTGAGCGGCCTGCTGCTGGTGGCGGCCGCCGCGCTGACGGACCGCGACGGGCGTGTGCTGCTGACCGAGCGCCCCGAAGGCAAGACGATGGCCGGGCTGTGGGAGTTCCCCGGCGGCAAGCTCATGCCCGGCGAGACGCCCGAAGCGGCGCTGCTGCGCGAGCTCAAGGAAGAGCTCGACATCGACACCGAGGCGTCCTGTCTCGCGCCGCTCACATTCGCGAGCCACGCCTATACCGACTTCCACCTGCTAATGCCGCTATATGTCTGCCGCGTCTGGCAGGGCGTTCCGCGGCCAAGAGAGGGGCAGCGACTCGCCTGGGTGCGGCCGAACGAAATGCAGAGCTGGCCCATGCCGCCGGCGGACCGGCCGCTGATCGCTATGTTGCGGGACCTGCTCTGACGATTGCCGCGGAGCCGCCCGCAAGCAGCAGGCGGGCGGCATCGCAATCAGCGGCGATTTGCGCCTTCAGGGCGTCGAGACCGTCGAAACGGCGCTCCGGACGGATGAAGTCGCGCATTCTCACGCGGAGCGCCCGCCCGTAGATATCTTGCGAGAAATCGAAGATATGGACCTCGAAGACAAGCTGCGCGCCGTCCACTGTCGGCCGGACGCCGAGATTGGCGACGGCGTCGCGCCAGACCCAGCCGGACGCCTCTTCCAGGCCTGCGCTGACGGCATAGACGCCATGCGCGGGCACCAGCAGGTCGCCGAGGCCGAGATTGGCGGTCGGGAAACCGATGGTGCGCCCGAGCCGCCGCCCGGTCTCGACCGACCCCACGATCTCCCAGGGATGGCCCAGCAGGTGCGCGGCTTCCACGGGGCGGCCGGCGGCCAGGTGCTCGCGCACCCGCGTCGAGGAGAAACCGATGCCGTCCGGCGCAATCACATCGGGCATCACGGTGACGGCGAAACCGTATTCGCCGCCGAACGCGGCCAGGTCCTCCGGGCGGCCCGCCCGGCCGCGGCCGAAACGGAAATCGTCGCCGACGACGGCATGAGACACGCCAAGCCCCTCCGCCAGCACCTCGCGGGCAAAGGCCTGCGGTGAGCGCGCCGCCATCGTCCGGTCGAAATCCAGCACATAGAGCAGATCGAGCCCGAGCGGCTCCAGCTGGTAGATCTTGCCTTGCAGCGAGGTCAACCGGAACGGCGGGTCGCCGGGGCGGAAATAGCTGCGCGGATGCGGCTCGAAGGTCAACGCCGCCAGCGGGGCGCCGCCGGCAAGCTGCCGGCAGGCGGCGAGCACCGCCCGGTGGCCGCCATGCACGCCGTCGAAATTGCCGAGCGCCGCCACAGCACCGCGGGCGTCACCGGGCAGTCCGGTGAAATCTCGAAAGACCCGCATCCGGCCCCTACCAGCGAAGGAACCGGATACAGGACGCAAGTCCGGAGGGCATGGGCACAGAGCGACGGTAACGGAGGCCTCTTCTATAACCGAGCGCCGGCGCGCGGGAAAGCCGGCCCTTCCGAAAAAGGGCCGGCGCAGACGCCCCGCTCCGGCGCCGCGCGTCCGATGGGCGGCTCAGCCCAGCTTGGCCAGCAATTCCGGCGGGATATGCGGAATCGGGTCCGACTTCTGCCAGCAGGGGAGCGCCTCGACCCACGCGATCCAGCCGCGGATATTGGGATAGTCGTCCAGCGGCAATTTCTGTGCGGCATGAAGGTGCATCGGCGCCGCCACCGCGATATCGGCAATCGTGGCCTGATCGGCGCACAGCCATTCGCGGCCGTCCAGCGCCGTCTCGAGAATGGAGGCCAGGCCGTGAAAGACCGGCGCGTGGCCGGCAAGCACGGCTTCATCCGGCTTGTCGTCAAGAATCGGCTTGACGACATTCTCGACCAGATAGACATAGCAGGCGCTGAACCACTTGCTCGCCTCCCAGAGCAGCCAGCGCGTCATATCGGCGCGAATCGCGGGGTCCGCCGGATAGGCGTCCCGGTTGCCCGTCTTCTCCGCGCCGTAAACCAAAATGGCGTTGGACTCCCACAGCACCAGGCCGCCATCGACGAGGGCCGGCAATTCAGCGTTCGGATTAATGGCCCGGAATGCGGGCTGCTTGTGGTCGCCGCCGAAATAGTTGAGCAGTTCGCTGTTGTAACCGGCACCGACAAGATCGAGGCCGGCGACCACTTTGCGGCAATTCACGGTTATCGGATCGTAATAGAGCTTCATTGCGGTTCCCTCCCGGCTGACATTGCGCGCAACCGTAGCCCCGACCGGACGGCTTGGGTAGGGCGGGCCGCCCTGGCCGCAGGAATTTCGGGATTGTCCCGGTGTGCAACGAAGGCACGTGCTTCCGGGTTTTTCGGAACCCGCCACCCTGTTGCTCTCCCGCCGCCGCCCCTGCCGCCACCCCGGCCGGAGTGCAGCGGCGCGCCGGGGTCCATGCTCCGCCGTTTCGGCCCTGCGGAAAGGCCGCAGACAGGGCCTCTCAGGCCCCTGTCCGCGCTTGCCAGAGGAATGCGGACTTCAAACCGGGGCGCTACAGGAATTTCGGCAAGACCTTTTCAGTAAAGCCGACGAAGGAGCTGTGGCTGAGCGGGGCGCACATCAGATAGCGCAGGTCGATCTCTTCCCTGAGGCGGGCGATCTGGTCTGCGACCCGGGCCGGCGAACCCCAGATGGCGACATCGTCCAGATACCGCTCGACCGGATCGACGGCCTTGATGCTGCCGTCGGCCCGGACCTGCTCGGTCGGGTTGGCGACGCCCTTGGACTCGTTCTTATAGGTCGCGACGATCCAGGCCGCGCCCCGGCGCACGATTTCGGCGGCTTCCGCATCGCTGTCGGCGACCGCAAGCAGCCTTGCGGTCGGAATGTCCTGGTCCGGGGCGGGATGCCCGGCGTGGTCGCGGGCCGCCCGCCAGGAGGTGCGCATACCGTTCAGGCCCTCGAATGTTGCATGAGGGCCGAGCAGCGGCGTCAGCCCCGCCTTGCCGGCCCAGAGCGCCGCCTCGGGCGAACCGCAGGCGACCCAGACCGGCGGATGCGGCTTCTGCGCCGGTTTCGGCAGCACCTCGACATTCTCGAACCGCCAATATGCGCCCTGCCAGTCGAGCCGCTCATTGCGCCAGGCGGCCAGCACAATCTCCACCGCCTCCTGGAAACGCGCCCGGCTCTCCGCGATCGGAATGCCGAAGGTGCGGAACTCGTCCGGATCGAAGCCCCTGCCGGCACCCCAATTGACGCGCCCATCCGAAAGCTGGTCCAGCAGCGCCACTTCCTCGGCAAGGCGCAGCGGATGGTAGAAGGGCGCCAGCGACACCGCCGTGCCGATGCGCAGCCTGCTGGTGCGCTCGGCCACCTGCACGCCGAGCATATGGACGGAAGGGCAGACGCTGTAGTCGGTGAAGTGGTGCTCCGCCAGCCAGACAGCATCATAGCCGGTCTCGTCCATGATGCGCATCCGGTCCATGGCCCGCCGGTACACCTCTTTCAGGGCGGCGCGGCGGCCGGGCCATGAGAAAAATTGCAACACACCGAATTTCATGGGGGCGGGTCCGATCCTTCTTTCGGGCAGGTTCATGCGGAGCGGTTAACCATGCGGAGGGCCCGGGGCAAGGCACTGCCCGTGCATGCCGCCGCCCGTCCCTTGCGCCTTCAGGCGGCCGCGCTTCGCTCCCAGGCCCGCGCGCCCGGAGGCGGCGGATCGTTCGGCGGGCCGGCGAAGCATTGCGCAATGGCCATCCAGGCCCGCGCAGGCTCGCCGGCAACCTTGAGATCGACGTCTTCGATATTGCGGCCCTGGGTGACGACGCGGCAAAAGTCGAGCGCGCTGCCTTCGATGCGGTCCGTCCGGCTCTCCGCGCCCTGCTCCCAGAGCGCGCCGGAAGGCAGGGTCAGCCGCACATAGGGCATCGGTCCGGGCGGCTCCAGCCCGCGATTGCGGAAGGTCCAGCCGAATGTCCGGCATCCGAGAACGCAGATATTCGCAAGCCGGTCGAAATGCTCGCGCGGGCTGCGCTTGAGGTCGTAGATGTCCTGGCCGTGGGCCCAGGTCTCCATCTGGCGCGCCGTGGCAAAGGAGCGCACGCCCATATCGGGGCCGACCCAGGCGACCCGCCGGTCCGGATCGGCCGTCTCCAGCATGCCGCAGAGCCGGTCAAGGCGCTCCCGCCACCGCTCCAGCAGGGCCGGACCTTCGGGCATGTCCGGCATTTCGCCCTCAACACCGGTCGAGCCGTCGCCGCGCTCCCTCGCGGCCCGGCGCGCCGCAGCGATACGGGCGAAACGCTCCGGCTCCTCCAGCGAGACCGACGCCATCCAGTCGCCGAAATGCAGATGCTGGATGACGGCGTTGACTGTCCAATCCTTAAAGGGCGTCGGCCGCGCCCAGTCCCCGTCGTCCAGCGCCGCCAGAAAGGCGTGGAGCGCCGCGCCCTCCTCGCGCAAATCCACTGCCTGCTTCAACATTGCCGCATTCCCTCCCGAACCGACTATCGCACGGTTCGCGCATCTGGAGCGAGGCATAGGCCGGCGGGCGACTTGCGGCTAAGGTGCGGCATCGGCAGAGCGGGAGAGCGCGGCCTTGTTGCGACAGGAATTCGAAACGCTTGAGCAGAACGGGATCACGCAGGTGGCGCTGCCCCGGATCGGCGATCCCGATGTCATCCCGTTGTGGTTCGGAGAGGGAGACCTCGTCACGCCGGCCTTCATCCGCGATGCGGCCAAGAAGGCGATCGATGACGGCCTCACCTTCTACAACCATCCGAGCGGGCGCGCGGACCTGCTTGCAGTACTCAAGGCGTATCTCGACCGCATCTACGATATCGACCTCGACCCCGACCGCGTGGTCGTGCCCGGCTCGACCATGCTCGGCATTTTCCTGGCGGCCCGGATGGCCGCCGGCGCCGGCGACCATGCGCTGATCGTCAGCCCCAACTGGCCGAATATCGACCGCGCGTTCCAGATGACGGGCGCGGAGTCCAGTTTCGTGCGCCAGCGGCTCGGCCCCGACGGCTGGGCGCTGCATCTTGAGGACGTGTTCGCGGCGGCCCGCCCGAACACCCGCGCCCTGTTCATCAACACGCCGTGCAACCCCACCGGATGGGTGATGCCGGCGACGGAGCAACGCCGCCTGCTGGACTTCTGCCGCGAGCGAAACATCGCGATTCTCGCCGACGAGGTGTATCACCGCAATGTATTCGAGGGCGAGGCGGCGCCGTCATTCCTGCAGATTGCGAGGCCGGACGACCCTCTCATTGTCCTCAATGGCTTTTCCAAGGCCTTTGCGATGACAGGCTGGCGGCTCGGCTGGATGGTGGTGCCGTCCGGCTACCGGGAGCAGATGGCCGCCTATTCGGAATGCGCCAATACCGGCGCGCCGCCCATTGTGCAAAGCGCCGGCATTGCGGCCCTTGAGCAGGGCGAGCCGCTGGTGCGGGAGTTGCGCGAGCGCTATCGGGCGGGCCGCGAAGCGGTGATGAAGATTCTCGCTCCTCATCCCCGCATCGAGCTGCATATGCCGGAAGGCGCGTTCTACGCCTTTCCGCGCGTGCTGGGGCTGCGGTCGAGCATGGAATTCTCGCAGGGCCTGCTGGCGGAGGAAGATGTCGGCACGGCGCCCGGATTTACCTTCGGCCCCGGAAACGAGGACCATTTCCGCCTCTGCTTCGCGCGGTCCGGGGACCAGCTCGATACGGCGCTCCACCGCATTACCCGCTATCTGGACCGCCACCATAACGCGCTCGGCTGACCCCGGCGAATGACGGCGGCCTGCGGGCTTCAGGACATGCAAAGGGATATCGAGGACCAATGACTCATTCGGGCGCGCCGCCGCTTCAGGGCCTCAAGGTGGTGGATTTCTCGCGGATCATCGCGGGTCCGCTCTGCACGCAGATCCTCTCCGACATGGGGGCCGAGGTCGTCAAGATCGAGAACCCCGCAACGGGCGACGATACCCGCCGCATGGCCCAGCCGGGCGCGGCGGGGGAGAGCCACTTCTTTCTCGCCTTCAACCGGAACAAGAAGAGCCTGGCTCTCGATGTGCGAACTCCGGAAGGCAAGGCGGTCGTCATGGACCTGCTGGCGGACGCCGATATTGTCGTCGAGAACTTCCGCGTCGGGGTGATGAAACGCTTTGGCCTGGACTATGCCGCCCTCGCCGAGCGCTTCCCGAGGCTGATCTACCTGTCCGTCTCCGCCTATGGCCAGGACGGGCCGATGGCGGACCGCCCCGGCTTCGACCCCGTGCTCCAGGCCGAATTCGGCATGATGTCGATGACAGGCGAACCGGACGGCCAGCCGATGCGCCACCCGCTGTCGCTCATCGACACCATGACCGCACTCTACGGCGTCGCTTCCATCAATGCGGCCCTGCTGGCGCGCCGCGATACGGGCCGCGGCCAGTATATCGAACTGGCGCTCGCCGATGTCGCCGTCGCCGCGCTCGGCAATGCCGGCCTCTATTACCTGTGCAGCGGCGGGCCGCCGCCGCGCACCGGCAACAGCCATATCACCTCGACGCCGACCAACCTGTTTCACGCCGCCGACGGCCCGATCTACATGGCGCTCGGCACGGACAGGCTGTTCGGCCAGCTCTGCCGCGACGTGCTGAACCGGCCGGACCTGCCGGCGGATCCGCGGTTCGCCTCGCCGGCGGCCCGCCTGAAGCACCGGCCCGAACTGTTCGCCATCCTGAACGATATTTTCGGCAGGCATTCTCGCGGCTACTGGCTTGCCAGGATGCGCCACCTGCCGGCCGGATCGGTGCGGACGGTGGCGGAGGCCCTCGAATCGGAAGAGGTCGCCGAGCGCGGCATGGTTTGCACCATCGACCACCCGGCGGCCGGGCCGATCCGCATCCTGGGGTCCCCGATCCGGTTCAGCGACACGCCGGTGCGCGCCGACATCGCGCCGCCGCCGCTGCACGGCCGCGACACGGAGGCGGTGCTGCGCGGCCTCGGATATGACGACGCCCGGATCGCGGCCCTCCGGGCAGGCGGGGCGCTCGGCCGGCACTGAACAGCAAGCAGCCCGCCGCTCATCTTGCCGCAACAACACAATCTCCGCGCCGTCGCCTGGATGATCGGCGCTGCGGCGGCGTTCAGCCTGCTCGTCGTCTGCGTGCGGGAGCTGTCCGCCACGCTGCCGACGCCGGAAATCCTGTTCTTCCGCTGCCTCTTCACCACGGCATTGTTGCTGCCCTGGGCGGTGCGCGCTGGCTGGAGCGGGGCGGTCACGCGCCGCCCGGGGCTGAATCTGCTGCGCGCGGCCAGCACGTTCGCTGCGATGATGATGTGGTTCCACGCGATCGGCATTGTGCCGCTGGCGGATGCGGTGGCGCTTCAGTCGGCCTATCCGCTGTTCACGATCCTGCTGGCCATGCTGCTCTTCGCCGAGCGCCCGGGCATCCGGCGCGGGCTGGCGACCCTGGCCGGTTTCGCCGGGGTGCTGGTCATCGTCCGGCCGGGATTCGCTGTTGTCGGCCTGCCGACGGTCATGCTGCTCGGCGCCGCCTGGTTCTATGCGGTCAGCAATATCTGCGTGAAGGGCATGGCCGACACCGAGCCTGCGAATCGCATGGTCTTCACGCTCAACTTCCTGCTTCTGGTCTTCTCCGCAATCCCGACGGCTTTTGTCTGGACAACGCCGGACCTTGCGGCAGCCCCCTGGATCGGGCTGCTTGCGGTTTCGGGCTTCGCGGCGCATATGTGCCTGACGCGCGCACTCGCAACCGGCGAGGCCGCCGCCGTCATGCCGTTCGATTTCCTTCGCCTGCCCTTCGCGGCGCTGAACGGCTTTCTGCTGTATGGAGAGGCGCCCGATCTCTGGACCGTGCTGGGCGGCGCGGCGGTCTTCGCCAGCGCCAGCTATATCGCCGTTCGGGAAGCGCGGCTGAAACGCTGAGCGCCAAGGCCGCACGGGCTCAGGCGGCCTCGACGCGCTCCCGACCGGCGATGGTCGTGCGGTGCATGATGCGCCGTTTCGCGGGATCATAGGGCGTGACGCGGTGGACGGTGCAGCGGTTGTCCCACAGCAGCACGTCATGGGAACGCCAGCGATGGCGGTAGATGAAGCGTTCGTCGTCGATGAACGCCTCGAGCATGTCGATCAGCTCCGCAGCGCGGTCGGCCGCCATGCCCTCCACAGCGTCATTGTAGATCGGGCTGATATAAAGCGAGGCTTCCCCTGTCTCCGGATGGCGGCGCACCATGGGCTGCCAGACAGGCGGCATATTTGCCCGCTCCTCGTCGGTCAACGGCTTTAGCGGCTTCAACCGATGGAGATTCTCGAAGTCATGGCGCGCCCGGCGGCCCTCGACCTGCCGGCGCACATCGTCCGGCAGCGCACGCAGCACGGCGGCCATGTTCGCGAACATGGTCACGCCGCCCTCGGCTGTCACCTCGACGCCGTGCAGCAGCGAGCCGACGGACGGCCGTTCGCGGTAGCTGCTGTCGGTATGCCAGCGGCGGGCGAGAGATATCTGGTGCTGCACGGGATCGTCCGGCGCCATCAGGCGGCCGTCCTCATCCACGTTGGAGACCCGGAAGATCTCCGGCAAATGTTTCGAGCGGATGATGTTCTGGTGGAACACCTCGAGCTCCCCGAAGCGGCGCCCGAATGCGAGCAGCGCCTTGTCCTCGACAGGCTGGTCGGGGAACACGAGCACCTTGTGGCGCAGCCAGGCCGCGTGGATCTGCTCGAACAGGCCGGCCGGCAGCGGTTCACGCATGTCGAAACCGCGAATTTCCGCCCCGATCTCCGGGGCCAGCGGGCGGATTTCAAGCATCGGTGAACTCGAAGCCCATGGCGCGGGCATGATAGAAGATGCCGCCGTCCTGCACGATCAGGAACATGGCGCGTTCCGGCCCCTGATTGTGATGCGAATGCGACGACACGGGCGGCGTGATCGTGGTCGCCCAGGGCGCCCAGTCCTTGCGCCGCCCGTCCACCCGCGAATAGCAGCCCTCGCCCTGCACAATAAGGCTGACAGCCACCGAGTTATGCCGGTGCGGACGCTGGCTCTGGCCGGGTTCCAGGGCGTTCATGGCGCAGGTCAATGTCGGCAGCGCGTTGCGCGTCGCCTCCTGCCGCTCGGCGGAAAAGATCAGCGCGGACCCTGCAATTGCCTCGGTCCGCCCGGTGCGCATCAGCAGTTCGACCTGTTCCGCGATTTCGGAGGCCGGGTAATGGACCGGATCGGTCGGCGCCATGCCCGGAGCCGGCGCGCGGAGGCAATCATGGGCCAATTGCGGCTCATTGGTCACCAGCCACAACACGGCGTCCTCGTCCGCCGCCGCCCAGTCATGCGACTCGCCTCCGGGCAGCAGCAGCAGGTCGCCCGGCTTCCAGTGCAGCACCTCTCCCGTGCTTGCCACGCTGCCCCGGCCCTGGATGACATAGGCAATCACGCCGTTCGCATTGAAGTCTGCAGTCAGTACCTCGCCGGCGCGGATGCGGGCATAGCGGGCAAGCACGAGCGGCGTCGTGGCCGGAAACGCGCAGGCAAGAGCCGCCGAGATGTCGCAGGCGATGAAGCCGGTCGGCGAGGACGGGTCGAGCGCGCGGGCGGGCTCCTCGGCAAATACCGCATCCGGCACCGGCGGCAACTTCATGTCGAACGCATTGGCGGTGTTGAAATACCGGGCGCGGGCTTCCGCCGGGCTCGCCGGCGCCGCCGGCAGACGGCGGCCAAGCTCGGCGATGGAACGCGCGCTGTCGGGCATTTGCGGGGCCTCCTTAGCCGTGTGCGCGCAGCATCCGGCGCGCAATGACCATGCGGTGGACTTCGCTCGGGCCTTCATATACCCGCATCAACCGCACTTTCTGGGCCATCAACTGGAGCGGCAGCTCCCGGGTGACGCCCATCGCGCCGAACGCCTGCTGGGCGCGGTCCACAATCTCGGCCGCCATTTCGGTGGCATATACCTTGATCATGGACGCCTCGGTGCGGACATCCTCGCCGCGGTCCTGCTTTACGGCTGCGTCCATGACCATCAGCGAGCAGGCATGGACCTTGGTGGCGCCGTCGGCGATCCACCACTGGATCGCCTGCCTGTCGGCCAGCCGCTCGCCGAAGGTCACACGCTGGCTTGCATGTTCGCAGAGCATCTTGAGCGCGCGCCGCGCCATGCCCACGCACCATGCGCCGATCTGCAGCCGGCGCACGGTCAGCCGTAACTGCATCGGGCCGAAACCGTCGCCGACCCGGCCCAGAATCTGGCGCTCATGCACGCGGCAATTGTCGAACACGACCTCATAGGTGCGCGCGCCGCCCAGCATCGGGATTTCGCGTTCGATGATGAAGCCCGGCGTGTCCTTCTCGATGATGAAGGCCGTGATGCCGCCGCGGGCGCGCTTCTCCGGGTCGGTCAGCGCCATGACGATGGTGAAATCGGCATGGGGCACCCGGCTAATCCAGATCTTGCGCCCGTCGATAACCCAATGCTCGCCGTCCCTGACGGCGCGGGTGGTCATGCCGGCCGGGTCGCCGCCCGCGCCGGGCTCGGATATCGCAATGGCGGAATGCGCCTCGCCGCTGGCGTAAGGCTCCATATAAAGGCGCTTCTGGCGGTCGTCGGCGACCGCGAGCAGCATATGCAGATTGGGCGAATCGGGCGGGAACACGAAGGGCGTAATCGTGCGCCCGAGCTCCTCATTGACACCGACCAGCGCCACAGCCGGCAGGTTCATGCCGCCGACCTCCTCCGGCGCGTCGAGCGCCCAAAGTCCGAGCTCCCTGCACTTGGCCAGCAGCGGCGCGAGCTCGTCTTCGGTCAGGCGGATCTCTCCGCCTGCCGCCTCGCGCGCCATGACGCCCTTCTCCAGCGGCATCAGCTCGTTGTCCACGAACTTCGCCACCAGGTCGCGCAGCATTGCATGTTCTTCGATCAGATCGAACGGCATCGCCCCAGCCTCCCCGCTGCCCCGCAGCCTAGCGGCTTCCGACCGGGCCGCAAACCGGGAGACAGCCCAGGACGCCGGCGGCGCGTCTGCGGACGCATCTCCTGTCGCCGACCGCCCGATTTGCGTATGGTCCGCATAGTCGGAGCCGTCACGCTCCGTCCGCGTTCGCAAAGGTTCGCCCGGCCGATGTCAAGCAGAGCGGTTGGACCGGCAAGCAATCCCCGCCTGGGGATCGCGTTTATCTGCCTCGGCATGTTTGTCATCACGATCAACGACACGATCGTGAAGCACTATTCGGACCGCTACCCCCTGCATGAGATCGTCTTCCTGCGTGCGACCGTCGCCATGTTTTTCAGCCTTGTCATGCTGCAATTCGAGGGCGGGTTCCGCGCCTTGCACACCCGGCGCCTCGGGGCGCAACTGGCGCGCGGGCTGTGCATGGTGATCGCGAATATGGCGTTTTTCGGGGCGCTGGCGGCGCTTCCGCTTGCCGACGTGACGGCGATATTCTTCGTGGCGCCGCTGTTCATCACCCTGCTGTCGATTCCCTTTCTGGGCGAAAAGGTGGGCGTGCGCCGGTTCTCCGCCGTTATCGTCGGGTTCATCGGCGTGCTGATCATGCTGCGGCCGGGGACGGAGGAGATGGAGGACGCCCCCGACCGGATGGCCCTGCTGCTCCCGATCCTGGCGGCATTCGCCTATGCATGCATGCAGATCCTGACACGGCGGCTGAGGGCCAGCGCGCCGGCCTCGGCCATGGCGGTCTATATCCAGGGTGTGTTCATCATCGTCAGCCTGGGCTTCTTCATCGTCGCCGGCGATGGCCGCTATGCGGCGGACGCCGAGAGCAAGACGATGCTTTTCTTGCTGCGCGCATGGACATGGCCTGCGCCGGAGGACTGGCTGCCGCTTGTGCTTCTGGGCGGCCTGTCGGCGGTCATCGCCTATTCACTGACGCAGGCCTACCGGCTGAGCGACGCCGCCACGATTGCGCCGTTTGAATATATCGCGCTGCCGATGGCGATCGCGCTTGGATGGCTGGTCTTCGACCATCTGCCCGATATCTGGGTGCTGCTCGGCTGCGCACTCATCGCCGGCTCCGGCATCTATGTGTTCCGGCGCGAAAAGCGGCTGGCGGAGGCGGGCGCCCGACCCGCCGGACCAGGCGCTACGGCAGCGTCACCAGCCCGCCGGAAGTCACGCAGGTCTGGCCGGTGATGAAGCTTGCGGCGTCGCTGAGAAGAAAGCAGGTCAGCTCGGCGACATCTTCCGGCGTTCCGGTGCGCCCGGCAGGCGTTTCGCCAACGATGCGCGCGCGCATCTCGGCGCTCATGTCTTTCGTCATGTCGGTGTCGATCAGCCCCGGCGCCACGCAGTTCACCCGAATATCCGGCCCGAAGGCGGTGGCGCAATTCCGCACGAAACCGATCACCGCCGCCTTCGACGTGCCATAGGCGATCAGCCGGTCGCGCCGTATGCGGCTCGGCGCAATGCCGTTGACCGAGGAGATGCAGACGATGCGCCCGTCCTTGCGCGCCCGCATGGCGTCTCGGGCGCGCCAGACGCAATGGAAGGTGCCGTCGAGATTGACCGACAGGATCCGCCGCCACAAATCCAGCGGCATGTCCCGGTCGTCCTGGAACGATGCGGCGCCGGCATTCGTCACCAGCAGGCTCACCGGGCCGCGCTCGGCCTCCACGGCGTCGAACATGGCCGAGACCGCGTCCCAGGATGCGACATCGGCCTGGAAGACGCCGCCGGCGCCGCCCTCGGCTTCCACCAAAGCGAGCGTTTCGGCCGCCGCCGCTGCGCTGTCGGCGTAATTGATCGCGACCCAGGCGCCGGCGCGCGCGAGTTGCACGCAGATCGCCCGGCCTATGCCGCGCGACCCGCCGGTCACCAGCGCCGTCCGCCCGGCGAACTCCTTGCTGTTCATCGGCTCTGCCTCCCTCTATCGGGCGCCGCCGCGCCGGGCTTCGAGCGCGGCGGTCAGCAGGCACAGCATCTCGAACAGGATATTGGCCGCAGCCAGCGCCGTGAGGCCGTTCGCATCGAATGGCGGCGCGACCTCCACCAGGTCGCCGGCGACGAAATCGATTCCGACCAGCCCGCGCAGCAGCACAATCGCCTCGGCGGTGCTGAAGCCGCCGATCTCCGGCGTGCCGGTGCCGGGCGCAAAGGCCGGATCGAGGCTGTCGATATCGAACGAAAGATAGGCCGGACCGCCGCCCGCGACCTCATGCGCGATCTGCGCCGCAGCCTTCGGGCCGATCTCATAGACCTCTTCCATCGCCACGACGCGCATCCCCGTGTCGTAGCTGAACTTCCACATGTCGGGTTCGAAGAGCGTGCCCCGAATACCGATCTGCACCACGCGCTTCGGGTCCAGCAGCCCTTCTTCCACGGCGCGGCGGAAGGGCGCGCCGTGATGGAAGCGCGACCCCATATAGTCGTCGCCAGTGTCGCAATGGGCGTCGATATGAACCATGCCGACCGGCGGCCCGCCGGAAAACAGGGCGCGCAGAATGGGCAGGCTGATTGAATGGTCGCCGCCCACGCTCAGCGGCACGACATTCAGCGGACGCAATGCCGCGAAGCCGCGCTCGATCTCGGCATGGGCGTCCTCCAGCCGATAGGGGCGCTCCGCCCAGATATCGCCGCCGTCCACGACGCGGGCGGTCTCGAAGGGCGCTGCTCCGGTGGCCTGGTTCACCTTGCGGATCATGCTCGACATGTCCCGAACCGCGCGGGGGCCGTGGCGCGCGCCCGGGCGGTTGGTCACGCCGCCGTCATAGGGCACGCCGAGCAGCGCAATGTCCGCCCCGCTGCAATCCTCTGCATAGGGCAGGCGCATGAACGTCGGCAGGCCGACATAGCGCGGCCGCGTCTGGGGATCTCTGGACAAGGGCCAAATCTCCGTTATCGGGGCGGAAGCGGATATATGTAGCGGATTCGGGGAAGAAGAGGAGCAGACAGCATGACCGGAGCGGAGAACGCCGCAGCGCAAACCGGAAGCAGGGCGGCCAGGCGGCCGCTCGAAGGCATCCGGGTCATCGACTTTACCCAGGTGCTCGCCGGCCCGTATTGCACGCAGCAATTGGCGCTGCTCGGCGCGAATGTGGTCAAGGTAGAGAACCGCGCCGGCGGCGATCAGGGGCGCGGCCTCGGGACCGCGAAGGACCAGCGCCTTATCGACCACGACATGTCCACGCTGTTTCTCTCCGTCAACACCGGAAAGCAGTCCCTCACGCTGGACCTCAAGCATCCCCGTGCAGGCGGCGTCGTGCGCCGGCTTGCGGCGTCGGCGGATGTCGTCATCCAGAATTTCAAGGCGGGAACGATGGACCGCATGGGCTTCGGCTACGAGGCGCTGAAGCAGGTCAATCCGCGCCTCATCTATTGCTCGATTTCGGGATACGGCCAGTCCGGGCCGCGTGCGCCCGCCGCCGCCTATGACCCCGCGATCCAGGCGTCGTCCGGCATGATGGCGGTTACCGGCCTGCCGGAGACCGGCCCCCTCAAGACCGGCTACTGGCTGACCGACATGGCGACCGCCATTCAGGCGTGTTTCGCCATTTCATCGGCGCTATACCACCGCGAGCGCACCGGGGAAGGCGACCATCTCGACCTCTCCATGCTCGACACGGCGGTCGGCATCATGGCGCCGACGCTTGCCTTCTGGCAGGTGAATGGAGAGGATCCGGCGCCGACCGGCAACAAGTCGCAGACCGGCAACCCGACCTCCGACGCCTTCCCCACCGCCGACGGTTTCCTGATGGTAGCCGCGCCGACCCAGGGCCAGTTCGTCGCACTGGCGAAGGTGCTCGGTCGGGCCGAGCTCTGCGACGACCCGCGCTTCGCCACCCTCCCGGACCGGATCGCACATGCGGGCGCGCTGCGCGGGGAGATCGTCAAGGCGCTGGCCGCAGCCGATGCCGGCGCCTGGGAGGCGCGCCTCGCCGCGGCCGGTGTGCCGGCGTCGCGGGTTTCGACCGTGCCGCAGGTCTGTGCGGACGACCAGCTCGCCCATCGCGAGGCCTTCCGGCCGATCGCGCGGCAACACGAGATCGGCGGCGGCGAAGGCGTTTATGTGGACCTGCCGTTCCACGGTGCGAACACCGCGCGCGGCACGGACCGCCCGCCGCCGCTGCTCGGCGAGCATACCGACCCGGTGCTGGCCGACCTCGGTTTCTCGCCCGGGGAAATCGCCGAGTTGCGCCGCGAGGGCGCCATATAGGCGCGCCCTACCCCTCCCGAAGCAAGAGCAGTTCGGCGCAATCGACAGCGGCGCGCTCGGCGCGGGCGGCCAAAGCCGCCTGGCCGGCGCTGCTGATCGGGTGCTCGATGACTGCGAAGGGATAGCCTTCCGCACCCAGAACCCGGGCCATCAGCTCCGCTGCGCTGACGAAGGTCTCCGTCATGATGCCGGCGGAAGGAACGCCGATGCGCTCTCCGGCAACCGCGTCATGCAAACTGCACGACGAGCAGCTGCCTCAATCGCCAATGCCGGCGACAAGCGCATCCCAGTTTCTGGCCTCTTCCAGCAAACCCGCATCTGCCGGCGCGCTGTAGTTCGACTTGGTGCGCAATATGACCTCGCCGACGCCGTAGCGTTCCTTCAGCGTCTGCTCGAAAGCCGAGAAGAAGCCCTTGGTGCCTTCCTTGCCGTTCGAGATCACCCCGATGGTGGCGCCTTCCAGCGCCGCCAGGCGGGCAGCGGGCGCAAAGCCCGCAGCGCCTTCCTCATGCGACGGATCGAGTATTCGCATCCTGTCCTCGCTTCCTCGATGTCGGACTATGGAATTTCGCAATCGACGCAGGCGCCGATCGCAACGGTCACGGCCCGGCTCTTGTGGCCGAGCCAAGGGGGGATGACCGCGCCGAAACCGCCGGCCGGGCCGCCTGCGGCCACCACCAGCAGGTCTTCCGGAGCCGAGAGCGCCGCATATTCCCATTCGCCCCGGTCGCGCACCACCGCGCCCTTGCCGCACTCGGCCCATTCCGCGCGCCGGATGCGCGCCTTCTCAAAGATATAGGCGCGGATATCGGCCTTGGACCAGCCGGCGGCATTGAAGTGAGCGCGCAATTGCGGGGGCACGATCATGGCGTAGTTGCCGGGCCAGATCGAGTAATGGCGCATATTGGCGCGTATTTCGGCCGCATAGGTATCCAGAATTTCTTCCGGAACGGTGGTCCACTCGTTCATCAACTGGCGCGGCGCGCCCGCTGCCATGGCCGTCACGCTGGAAGCGCCGACAGGCATACCGCGCTCCTCGGCAAGCGGCAGCCATTCGGAGCCGGCCTCGTCCTCCGCCAGGCAATAGCTGATCTTGCCGGGATGACCGAGCACCGAGCGGTCGATGGCGCCGGGCCGGACATCCAGCATGTTAATGAGACAGAGGCGAAGCGCGCGGCCCACCACCGTCGAGGCGCGGTCGCTGGATGCGAGCGCGTTGAATGTGGCGTCCATGCCGATTTCGGCCGCAATCGGCCCGTTGACGACAACCAGCACGGCGCAGCCGCCCGTGCTTGCGGTGGCGCCGTGCAGCAGAAACGGCTCCTGCAGCATGGCGGTGAAGGCGGTGACAACGACCGGGAAGTGCATCGGCAGGCACCCGGCCATGACGGCATTGACAGCCAGCTTCTCGGCAGTGACCGCGCGGGCGCGCACCGGCTCCACCCCGACCAGATGGGCGGGCGGCAGCCCCGCCCAGTCGAGACACGCCTCGACAGCGTCGGCCGTCGGCGGCACCACGGGCAAACCGTCCGTCCAGCCCCGGCTGTGATAGAACTCCTGTGCCGCCATCATGTCGGTCACATCGTAGCTTGTGGAAGCAAGCGCCATGAGTAGCTGTCCCGATATCGCGCGCCCGGAGTTTTACTCGCCTGCAATCGCTGCGCAAGTATTGGCGGGCCGTGTCTCAGTTCGCAACGAAGGCCCGTGCTGGCGGGTTTTTCGGAACGCGCCTCCCTGCCGCGCCGCTTCTATCGCCTCCCTAGTCGTCACCCCAGCCGGGGAGCGCATGTCCTCTTGTCACCCCGGCCGGAGCGCAGCGGAGAGCCGGGGTCCATCCTCCGCCGTTTCGGCCCTGCGGAAGGATCGGAGGCTGGGCCCCGGCTCAAGGCCGGGGCGACAGCAAGGGGGCCGGGGCGACAGTAGAGGTGTCCGGGCGACAACAGGGGGTCCGGGGCGGCACCGGGGCGTTCGGGGCGGCGGGCCGGGCCTCTCGTGCCCCTGGCTCAATCTGCCAAAGGAACGCGAATGTCAAACGGAGACACGACCTTGGGGGGAGGCGCGTGGACGGGTTCCGGACGGCGGCGGGAAGCGGCGCCCCTATGCCACGCCGTCCAGCCGGTCGTCCTCGATTGCCGCATTCGAGCGGCGCGACGGCTCGCCCCAGCCGCCGCCGCCGCCGGACAGCACCTCGAACACATCGCCGGGCGCGACAGCGATGCCGACCTGCTTGCTGGGCAGCACGCGTCCGCCGCCGGAGCCGTGATGAATATAGCGGTGCGGCAGCCCGTCCTTGCCGCCGAGTATGCCGCGCGCCCCGTAGCGCACGCCGTCGCCTGCGGTATTGGCGACAGCCGGCTCCTCGGTTTCGACGCGCAATTCCAGCTCCGCGCCGCAGCCGCCCCGGTATTCGCCAGCGCCCCCTGAACCCGGCCGGAACTCATGACGCGCGATATGCAGCGGGAAGCGGACCTCCGCGACCTCGACGCTGCCGAATTTCAGCCCGCCGGCGGAATGCCATTCGCCGACCGAATGCCAGCCGTCGCCGCCGGGCGAGCCGCCGCCTCCCGGCCGGGCGTAGAACATGTGCCAGATGAAGCCGCGCCCGTTGCGGGGATCGCGCCCCTTGATCGCAATGCGCAGCCGCCGCCCCCAGCCGGCCATGACGCGCGCCGGGCAGGACTGCGCGAGCGCGGTAATGACGGCCTCGATGATCTCGTTGGAGCAATGCGAGGTGCACATGGTGACGGGGAGGCCGTCTTCGGCCCACACAATGGTTCCTTCCCTGGCAAGGACGGTCAGCGGGCGGAAGGCGCCGTCGTTTTTCGGAATTTCCGGGTCGATCAGATAGGCGAAGGACTGCGCGACCGCCGACATCATGTTGGCATGGCTGGAATTGACGAATGCGGTGCTCTGCGGGTCCGAGGCGCTCAGGTCCACCGTCACCTCACCGGCGCGGACCGTGGCCGTGGCCCGCACGGCGATATCGCGCCGCCCGTGGCCGTCATCGTCGAGAAACGCCTCGCCGTGGAAAACGCCGTCCTTCCATGTCTCGACTTCGCTTCGCGCACGGCGCTCGGCCCCGTCCAGAACCGCCTCGCAGGCGGCTGTCACCGTTCCGGCGTCGAAGGTATCGACCAGCGCCTGCAAGCGGGCCTCGCCGAGACGCACGGAGCCGATCTGCGCCGCCAGGTCGCCCTTGAAATCGCGCGGATGGCGGACATTCAGCGCCAGCATTTCCAGCAGGTCCTCGCGCGGCTTCCCGCGCTCCCAGAGGCGCAGCGGAGGGATGCGCAGGCCCTCATGGAAAATCTCCGTCGCGGACGGGTTGTAGGCGCCGTGCGTGGCGCCGCCGATATCGCTGTGGTGGGCGCGGTTGATGGTCCAGAAGGCCAGCCGCCCGTCGATGAACACAGGTGCGAACACGGTGACATCCGGCAGATGACTGCCCCCGCCGGCATAGGGATCGTTGACGACGAACAGATCGCCTTCATGCACATCGCCGCCAAAGCGGGCCGCCACGGCTTTCGCCGCCCAGGGCATGGCGCCCACATGGACCGGGATATGCTCGGCCTGGGCGACCAGACGGCAGCGGTCGTCGCATATGGCGGCGGAGAAATCGCGGGAGGAGTTCAGGATCTGGGAATAGGCTGTGCGCAGCATCGCCTCGCCCATTTCCTCGACAATGGCCGTCAGCCGATGGCTGACCACGGAGACGGTGATCGGGTCGATTGCATATGTCATCGTCGGCTTCCCCGGAGCGGTCGGGGCCACGGTATCACCGTTTCGACGCGAGATGGCTCTGCTTGTGACGGCCGGCGGGCGGCCGCCTGCATCAATACCGGCCAGGGCCGCGCTCTTCCGGCCCCAGCAACAGCCGCAGCCCCCGCGCCGGCCCATGCGCATCCACCACGAGACGGGTGAGAGCCGCGCGTTTCGCCATGCCCTCCCGCAGCAGGAACCAGCGCCGCCGCAGCCGGAGCAGCGGTCCGGGCGGCGGCGCCGCAGGCATGGCGCCGATCATGCTGGCATTGCCGTCTTCGGCCTGCAGGTGGCGCACAACCGGCGGGCGCACGCAATAGGTCGCGACGCCGGTGCGCCAATAGGCAGCCAGCGCCCGGTCTATGCTGAGACGCACGCGGGGAAACACTTCCAGAAAACGCCGCGCGGCCGGGCGCGTAATCACATAGCCCTGAGTCCCGAAATGCGACCAGCGCAGCCAGCCCAGCCGATGGCCGGTTTCCAGGCGGCGATGCGGAACGAAGCGCCTTGTCGCGCGGCCGCGATGCAGAAATATTACCCCCCTCCCCCCGGTGAACAGATCGGGCGCCCGTTCCAGCGCGTCAAGGACAGCCGGCAGTTCCGGCGCAAGGTCGATATCGTCCTCGAGAACAGCCATGACCTCCGGTCCGGCCCGGACCATCTCCTCCAGCAGGACGCGATGGCTCAACCAGCAACCCAGCGCCCCGGCCTTGACCGGCCAGCCGTCGCGGTCGAAAGCCGCGTAATCCACAAGCGCCTTCTGCTCGGGCGTCAGGCGGCGGCCGTCCACTGCGCGGCACAACTCGAATGGCAGCGCCAGCGCTTCAAGCGCCGCGGACACTCTCCGGCGGCGTTCTACCGCGTCTTCCAGATTGACGACGGCGATCTTCACGCTGCGTCCGTTCGGAAACGACCCATAGGGGCCGCGCCGCTTAGAAGACCGGGTGCGCAGCCATGGCAAGCGACGCCTGAATCTCCCAGATGGATTTGGCGACGGCCTGACCGATCAGGTCCAGTTTGCGCACCTGTTCGATTCGGCCGCGGGCGCGTTCCAGTTCGCGCGCCGACAACAATTCGCTGAAGATACCGCAGGCATCGACCAGGCCGATGATAACGATGTCGCGCGGGTCCGGAATTTCGTCGGACAGCAGAACCGACATGATCCGCAGCTTGACTTCCTTCTCCAGCTTGCCGTCGATGGTCGGGTATCGCCTTGAGCGGAAGACCCAAAGGAACCGGCCTTCCTCCCGGTTCAGAATGCCCGCCTCCACGAGGCGTGCAAGCGCCACCTCGCGGATGTCGCTGGCATAGGCGGCTGTATCCTCCACCCAGTAGCGCGCGCTGTGTGCTTCGCTGGACGCCGCGATGCGCTCGAGCGTCGGATCGAGCAGCGGGTCGCCCATAGGTGTGGAATCGACCAGAATGAGCGAATCGAGGTCCGTATCAAGCCGGTCCGCCAGCGCCAGGTCCATCAGAACCGAGCCGGCCAACGCGCATTGCATGGACCATTCCGGAATGGGCATGAAGCTGCCGTCGCGGTCGTCGAGGACCAGCAGCATGATCTCTTCGGCGAAGCTCAACATCGTCTTCAGCCCATAACGGCCAAGGCTGCCGCCCGGTTCTCATGCACAGTGAAAATGGTCAGGAAACCGCTAATTTCAAACACTTCGCGAATGCTCGAGCTAAGAGAGCAGAGGGCAATCACGCCGCCGGTCTGCTGAAGCCGCTTCGCACCCATCAACAACACACGCAGGCCTGCCGAACTGATGTAGCTCAGATTGCCCATGTCGATGAGCAAGGCGGCTTCGCCCTGCCCGACGGCCTCCATAACCCGCTCTTCAAAGCTTCGCGCGGTCGCGCTGTCGAGACGGCCCTTTGGCTCCAAGACAAAAACGGTACCGTCTTTGCTCTCTGCGATATCCATGAGCTGCCTCCCTAGCTGTCGATCCAGAATCTCCCGTCGCAGCGGTTATAGCGAATTCCCGGGCAGGCCGCCATGCTTTCCTGCGACGTTCGGGGAGACCGGAAGGAGGATGCCGGCATGGATTGGAAGACGATACGCCTGCAGGAAACCGCGCAAGGGGTTGTGACGCTCACCTTCGCGCGGCCCGATCGGTTGAATGCCTTGACTGCCGAGACCATGCGGGAAGTGCATCTGGCGCTCGATGCGCTGCATGGGCGCAAGGATATGCGCCTGCTGGTCTTGGCCGCCGAGGGCCGGCATTTCACCGTCGGCGGCGACATCGCCATGTTCCGCGATATGGGCGCGGCCCCCGCCGAAAAACGCCTGCAGGCGGCGCTGCGCGGCTCCATGCTCAGCCACCGCATCGCCAGCCTGCCCTGCCCGGTTATCGCGCGGGTGCAGGGCGGCGCTTTCGGCGGCGGTGTGACGCTCATCGCAGCCAGCGACGTGGCGATAGCGGGGACCGCCGCGCGTTTCGCGTTCACGGAGTTGCGCCGGGGCGTGGCGCCGACCGGCGCTCTCAAGGCGCTGCTGGCCCGCATCGGTTCGGTCAACTACAAGCGCTATCTCTTTACCGGCGAAACCTTCGACGCAGCGGAGGCGCACCGCATCGGCCTGATCGACCGTGCGGTGCCGGACGAAGAGCTGGACGATGCGGTGCAAGCAGCCGTCACAGGCTGCCTCGGCGCGGCGCCGGGAGCGGCTGCGACCGTCAAGCGCGCGCTCGACCTTTACGACCGCAACGGCCCGGACGCTCTG
The DNA here is from genome assembly GCA_965200785.1 of Alphaproteobacteria bacterium. GTDB lineage: Bacteria > Pseudomonadota > Alphaproteobacteria > Bin95 > Bin95 > Bin95. Next base: position 2,497,137 of record CBDAVA010000003.1, read on the forward strand.
GGGATCGACGGCCTCTACGCCTTCGCGGAAAGTTGGGCCAGTGAGGAAGGCCGTGAAGGCGCCGCCTCGTTTCTGGAGAAGCGCCCGCCGCGCTGGGAGCCTTGACCGGCGAGCGGCGGCGCCCGCTTACCAAAGGCGGCGGGCGGCGTCCTCCAGCCGTTTCAGCTCGACGCAGCCCGCATTCAGGCCGAAAGCGGCGGCGAAGGGCGCAAGATCGGGGCGCCCGCCGCGCCCGCCGACTTCCGCCAGGATGCCCAATGCCACCCGCTCCGCCTCGAGTTCCAGGCGCTTGACCGCGTCGCGCCAGCCTTCCCGTGTTTCGTCGTCCAGCCCGGACACGGCTTCGCGAAGATGGCGCCGGAGGCCCCGCAGCGGACGAACGGCCCTTGTGCGCCAGGGGCCGACAGCGCGGTCGCCGGCCCGCAGCGTCGCCGCGTCTGCGCCGCCGCCGAGCCAGGCGGCCCAAAGCAGAAGCGGCACATCGACCCCGTCCCTGTCCTGGAGAACAAGACACGCCTCGGCAATGCCCGGTTCCGCATAGAGGCGGACAGCGAAGTCCCAGAGCGAGCCGGCCCGGTCGGCTTTCGCTTCAGGAGTGGTCCTGTCCATCCGATCGCGCCCGGCTCGCCTTTCACCGCCCGATTGAAGCGGGGCCGCCTCGGGTTGACAATGGCGCGGTCGCCGCCCGCCGGGAACAGGAAGCCGTTTCATGTCCGATACACCAGCCGTCAAACCCTATGGCACCTGGGTCTCGCCGCTCTCGGCCCGGCGGATTGCGGAGGCGGGCGTCGGGATTTTCTTCGTCCGGGCCGACGGCGACAGCCTCTACTGGCTCGAGAGCCGGCCGCGGGAACGGGGCCGCAGCGTGCTGTTGCGTTACCGGAAAGGCGAGAGCAGCGAGGTGCTGCCGGCCCATTTTGATGTGCGCTCGCGCGTGCATGAATATGGCGGCGGCGCCTATGCGGCCGCCGGCGGGCGGATCGTCTTTTCCGACTTCCGGGACGGCCGCGTCTGGCTTGCAGACGAGAACGGGGACGTCCGCCCGATAACGCCCCGGGCAGCCCTGCGGTATGCGGACTTCGCCTTCGCCCCGGAAGGCATCTACGCCGTGCGCGAGGATCACCGCAAGCCGGGAGAGCCCGTCAACAGCGTGGTGCTGCTGGACCCCGACGGAACCGGCGAAGGCGCCGCCGTCGCCGCCGGCCGGGACTTCTATGCCGCGCCGAGGCCCGGCCCGGACGGACGCCTCGCCTGTATCGCCTGGAACCACCCGGACATGCCCTGGGACGCGACCGAATTGCTGCTCGACGGCGAAGTTGTCGCCGGAGGACCGGGGGAATCAGTGCTGCAACCCGCCTGGGCGGCGGATGGGCGGCTGCTTTACATTTCGGACCGGTCCGGCTGGTGGAACCTCTACGTCCACAACAGCGCCGGCGGCGCGCCGCTGAAACCCATGGCGGCCGAGTTCGCCGGGCCGCTCTGGAGTCTGGGCGCACAGAGTTACCGCTGCCTCTCCGACGGCGATGTAATTGCCCGATACGAGCGCAATGGCCGCGTCTTTGTCGAGCGGCTTTACGCCGGCCGGTTCGAGACAGGATTCTCTCGGCCTGCCTGTCCCGTGCCTTTTGACGGCGGCTGGGCAGTGCTCGGCGCCGATACCGACCGCCCCGCGCGGCTCGACCTGTTGCACCGGGACGGAAGGCGCGAAACGCTTGCCCGTTCCGCCCCGGACGACCTCAATGCGGCTTTCGTGTCGCGGGGAAAACCGATCTCCTTTCCGACCAGCGGCGGACGCACTGCCCATGCGTGGTTCTACGCGCCGAAGAACCCGGATTTCACCGCTCCGGACGAGGAACGGCCGCCCTTGATCGTGCGGTCCCACGGCGGGCCGACTGGCGCTTCGGACAACAGTTATTCGCCCGCCATTCAATACTGGACGACAAGGGGATTTGCCGTTGTGGATGTCAATTACGGCGGCAGCAGCGGCTATGGGCGCGCATTTCGCGAGCAGTTGAACGGACAATGGGGCGTTGTCGATGTGGACGATTGCTGCGCAGCCGCGGCCTGGCTCGCAGACAGCGGACAGGTGGATGCCGGCAGGCTTGTCGTCCGCGGCGGCAGCGCCGGCGGATATACGACGCTCGCCGCGCTGGCATTCCGGGATGTTTTCAAGGCGGGCGCCAGCCTTTACGGGATCGGCGATCTCAAGGCTCTCGCCAAGGATACGCACAAATTCGAAAGCCGCTACCTTGATCGGTTGATCGGGCCATTGCCGGAGGCGGAGGCCGTTTACGACGCGCGCTCGCCCCTGCTTCATGCAGACGGCATTTCCTGCCCGGTGATCTTCCTGCAGGGCAGCGAGGACAAGGTCGTGCCGCCGGATCAGACGGAGGCCATGGCGGCAGCGCTTCGGGCCAGGCAAATTCCCGTTGCTCTGTTACTCTTCGAAGGTGAAGGGCATGGCTTTCGGCAGGCGGAGAATATCGTTGCGGCCCTGGAAGCCGAACTCTCTTTCTTCGCGCGGATGCTCGGTTTTGAGGCGCCGGGCGTACCGGGAATCGTGCTTCTTGAAGACCGGTAGGAGGGCGCGACAATTTATCCTGCGGCAGCGACAGCGCGGATACGCTCTTTTGTGCCTTTATCACTGTAATATATTGGCCGGTCAATAACGAACTGACGAATGGAGCTCCCAATATGATTGACGAGAGCACCCTGACGAAGGGAGAGCAGCGCAAGCTCACTGCATTGCGCAAGTCTGTAGGGGAGGCTATCGGCGACGACGCCTTCTTGAAGTGGAAGAGCCAGACAATGGCGGACAAGCTGGAGGAGGATGGAGAGGCAGAGATTATCGCCAGTGCATTATGGCAGTTGGTTGAGGAAGGCAAGCTGAAGATCCGGCGCGGCGGTTATATCGTCCGGCGCGGGCGCAGACGTATCATTGTCGAAGCCCGGAACGAGTAGCCGGGCACCCGCTATTCCACCCGGCCCGGAGGCTTGGGCGTCGGCGCGTTTTCGACATTGGACAAGCAGGCGGCGCCCTTGTTCAGCGGTGCTTCGGGCTTCCGGGGAAATAGTGCCGGGCTTGGCGCAGTTCGGTTGACGGGGAAATCAATACCGCGCGCCGTTAGTATTCCATGATGCAGCCGGCGAAGGGCCCTGGTTTGCAGTTCGTACCACCCTTGCAGGCTTGACCTGTTGTTCCGGACTTGATCCGAGGCAGCGTCCTGCTCTTTTCGCAGGCCCGAGACGACAGGGGATGAATCCCGGGCGCTCCGCCGTCATCCACCCTGAAACGCGCGGGAGCCTCTTTTCTTCCTCTTCCTGCAAGGACAGGGCCGGAGCAAGAGGTCTGTCCCTCCATCTGCAATACCCGCGCCGGTTGCATCCCCGATTTGTTTGGCGGGGGTTTCGGGTTCTGCTGGCAGCCGGTTACCCCCACGGAGGCCATGACGGTTCCGGGTCAGGCAGAATCGGCATACAAGAGCCGCTTGGCAGGCATGGTGTGCTTCATGGTCTGCGACCGATTTTCGGTTGGAGGAGTGCGGTGGCGACGCGCCAGGAGTTGACAGGCGCGCAGCGGGTTCGCTTCGAACGTCTGCTTCCGGGCAAGCCGCGCGACTCGGGAACGGCGCGCCGGTCCGCCGTGCATCCGCCGCCGGCGTCCGAACAGTGAAACCAGCCGCGCTTCATGTTGAAACGCACGCAACGGCCCGGTTTTCCGGCGCAGCGCTGACCTGCATTCGGGGCGGGCGCATGGTGTTCTCCGGCCTCGACTTCGCTGTCAATGCCGGTGAAGCGCTGGTGTTGACCGGCCCCAACGGCAGCGGCAAATCAAGCCTCCTGCGCATCATGGCCGGCCTGCTGGCGCCTGTGGAAGGCGCCGTCGAATGGCAGGGCGCCGACATATCGGCAGACCGCGAGGCTCATGCGGCGCGGCTCCAATATCTCGGTCATCTCGATGCGGTGAAGCTGGCGCTGACCGCCGCCGAGAATTTGCGTTTCTGGGCAGCCTTGGGCCCGGGTTCCGGCAGCATCGCCCCGGCGCTCGCGCTGTTCGGCATTGCGCCGCTCGCCGACCTTCCCGCCCGCTTCCTGTCTGCCGGCCAGCGCAGGCGGCTCGCGCTGGCGCGCATCGCGATGTCCGAGGCTCCGCTCTGGCTGCTCGACGAACCGACCCTGGCGCTCGACGCAGAGGGTGCCGCAGCCGTTCATGCGGCGATCCGGAAACACTGCCGCACCGGCGGGTCCTGCGTGGTCTCGACCAACACCGCCCTCGATCTTCCGAATGCGAAGACCCTCGAGATCGACCTGTTCGGCGCCAGGCCGGCCGGCGGCGCATGAGAACGTTCGCCGCGGCCCTCGGACGCGAGATGCGGCTCGCAATCCGCGAGCCCGGAGAAGCCGCGGCCGCAGTGATCTTCTTCGTGCTGGCCACGAGCCTTTTCCCGCTCGGCGTCGGACCCGAGGCCAATCTGCTTGCCCGGATCGCCGCCGGCATCCTGTGGGTTGCGGCATTGCTCGCAGCGATGCTCTCGCTGGAGCGCCTGTTTCTCGGCGACCATGACGACGGCAGCCTCGAAGTGCTGGCGCTCTCCCCTCTTCCGCTCGCATTCGTCGTCGGGGCCAAGATGCTGGCGCACTGGCTCACCACATGCGTGCCCCTGATCGCGGCAATACCCCTGATGGCGGTCCTCCTCGATCTCCGCCCCGGCGGCTATGCGGCCCTGCTTGCCGCCGCAGCGCTCGGCACACCGACTGTCAGCCTTGTCGGCGGCCTGGGCGCCGCCCTTACCCTGGGCGCGAGACGGGGCGGCATATTGCTTTCGATACTCGTTCTCCCGCTTCTCGTTCCGGTGCTGATATTCGGCGCCGGCGCGGTGGACGCCGCGATTGCCGGCTTCCCCGTGCGGCAGCAACTCATGGTGCTGGGCGCGTTGCTCCTCGCCGCCCTGGCGCTCTGTCCCTGGGCCGCGGCCATAGCCGTCCGGCAGGCGCTGGAGTAGCGCAAGCATCCGTTCGAGACCTGGACACAGCGCCGCCTCCGGGTCGTGTCTCAGTGTGACATTCGCGTTTCTCTGGCAGAGTCAGCCAGGGGCTTGAGAGGCCCGGCCCCCCGCTCCGAACGCCCCGGCGCCTCCCCGGACTCCCGGGCACCGCCTCGGACCCCCTGTTGTCGCCCCGGACCCCCTACTGTCGCCCCGGCGCTCCGCTCTGCTCCGGCCGGGGTGACGAAGGGGAGGCGATACAAGCGGCGCGGTTCGGAGGCGCGGTCCGAAAAACCCGCCAGCACGGGCCTTCGTTGCAAACTGAGACACGACCCTCTTCCGCCTGCCGATGACGGCCTGTGCCGGGGGTGCTATGCTCAGCGCATGGAAGAGCTTGCGGCAGCGCTGTCGCCTTGGGTTACACTGGCCATCGTCCTGGGAGTGTTCCTGTGGCTGCGGCAAGACATACGCGACATTCGACAGGACATGCGCGACCTCCGGGAAGACATGCGCGATATGCGGGAAGACATGCGCGACATGCGCAGCCGCATGGACCGGCTGGAAGCCGGCCTGGGGGAAGTGAAAGAAGGTTTGGCGGAAATGCGGGGCCAGCTCACGCTCATATGCGACTATATCCTGCGCCGTAACGCACCGCCGGAGACACAGACGGGAGCGCCGGCGGAGTAGCGCGGCCGGCTTGGCGGGCGCGCAGGGCGCGGCTAAGCTCGCGCCCGAACACCGGCCCGGCAGAGGCGCCGGATATCGAGAGGGAGGGCCTCATGGCCAAGACGATCACCATCCAGGCGCAGGACGGCTCGGGAGAGTTCACCGCCTATTGCGCCATGCCGGCTTCGGGTTCCGGGCCGGGCGTTCTTTGCATCCAGGAGATTTTCGGCGTCAATCATGCCATGCGCGACATCGCCGACTACTGGGCGGGCGAAGGCTATATCGCCGTCGCGCCGGACCTGTTCTGGCGGCAGGAGCCGGGCGTCGATATCACCGACCAGACCGAGGCAGAATGGAAGAAGGCGTTTGAACTCTATCAGGGCTTCGATGCGGACAAGGGCATCGAGGACCTGAAAGCCGCCGCCGCACATCTGCGCGCCATGGAGGGATGCAACGGCAAGGTCGGCACGGTCGGCTTCTGCCTGGGCGGCAAGCTCGCCTATATGCTGGCCTGCCGGGCCGATATGGACGCCAATGTCGGCTATTACGGCGTCGGCATTGAGGAGATGCTGGACGAGGCGGAGAACATCTCGGCGCCGCTCATGCTGCATATCGCGGAGGAAGACGGCTTCGTGCCCAAGGAGGCGCAGGCCGCGGTCAAGGAAGGGCTCGCGGGCAACTCTCATGCGGAGGTGCACTCCTATCCCGGCATGGACCATGCCTTTGCGCGAATCGGCGGCCAGCCCTATGACGAGGAGAACGCCGCGCTCGCCAACGGCCGCACGGCCGCCCTGTTCCGGAAAGCCTTGCAGGACTGACGCCGCCGCCAGCCCGGCCGCCTGAACATGCCGGACCCGCTGGAGGTCCTGCGGCGGGTCTTCGGCTTCGAGGCGTTCCGCGGCCATCAGCGGGCGGTGATCGACGCTGTGACCGCCGGCGAGGACGCACTGGTGCTGATGCCTACCGGTGCGGGCAAATCGCTCTGCTACCAGGTCCCGGCCATCGTCCGGCCGGGGGTGGCCGTTGTGGTCTCGCCGCTGATCGCGCTGATGCAGGACCAGGTGGCGGCGCTCGCCCAGAACGGCATTCGGGCCGCGGCCCTGAACTCGACGCTGCATGGCAGGGACCGGGCGGTGGTCGAGCGCGCGATGCGCGAAGGCCGGCTCGATCTCGTCTATGTCTCACCCGAGCGGTTCGCGGCACCCGGCTTCCTCGAGTTTCTGGAGCAGACGCCCCTGGCGCTGTTCGCCATAGACGAAGCCCATTGCGTGAGCCAATGGGGCCACGACTTCCGCCCGGACTACCGCCGGCTTGCCGTCCTGGCGGAGCGCTTCCCCGGCGTCCCGCGACTCGCGCTTACCGCCACTGCCGACGAAGCGACCCGCACTGATATTGCCCGCGAGCTCCGGCTGGAGAGGGCGCGGCGGTTCGTCTCCGGCTTCGACCGGCCCAATATCCGCTACAGCGTCAGGCTGCGCGGCCAGGGCAAGCGCCAGCTTCTCGATTTCGTCCGCGACCGGCGCGGCCAGGCTGGCATTGTCTATTGCATGACCCGCGCCCGGGTCGAGAGCGTGGCCGCATCGCTGCACGAGGCCGGCATTCCGGCTCTTGCCTATCACGCGGGCATGGAAGCGCCGGCCAGGGCCGCCGCCCAGGCCCGGTTCGTTGCCGCCGACGATGCGGTGATGGTGGCGACCATCGCTTTCGGCATGGGCATTGACAAGCCGGATGTGCGCTTCGTCGCCCATTTTGACCTGCCGAAGAGCCTTGAAGCCTATTATCAGGAAACCGGCCGCGCCGGACGCGACGGCCTGCCGGCGGAAGCCTGGATGCTCTACAGCCTCGCGGACACGGCGCGGCTCCGGGGATTTATCGAGGAATCGCCGGCCCCGGACGAGCAGAAGCGCATCGAGCATATGAAGCTCAATGCGCTGCTCGGCTATGCGGAGGCGGCGACTTGCCGGCGGCGCATCATGCTCGCCTATTTCGGCGATGACTGCGCGCCATGCGGCAATTGCGATGTCTGCCTGGAACCGCCCGAAGTGTTCGACGGCAGAGAGGCCGCGCAAATGGCGCTCTCGGCGGTTTACCGGACCGGCCAGCGTTTCGGCGCGGCGCATATCGTGGATGTGCTGCGGGGTCGGGACACAGAACGCATCCGGCGTTTCGGCCATGACCGGCTGCCGACCTTCGGCGTCGGCAGCGGGCGCAGCGCGCAGGCCTGGCGCGCGGTGCTGCGCCAGATGGCGGCGAACGGCCTGCTGGTTGTGGACGGCGCGAATTTCGGCGGGCTGCGCTTCGGGCCGGATGCGCGCGCGGTGCTGCGCGGCGAGCGCGAGGTGCGGTTCCGCCGGGAGCCAGAGCCCCGGCGCGCGAAGCCGCGCGGGGAGCGGGCCGTTGCGCCGGCGGACAGAGAAGGCTTCGAGGCGCTCCGCACGCTGCGCCGGACGCTCGCGCAGGAACAGGGCGTGCCGCCCTATGTGGTGTTCCACGACAGTGTGCTGGCCGCGATGCTGGAGCGCCGCCCAGCGAACCTCGAAGACCTGGCGGCCGTGCCCGGCGTCGGCGCAACCAAGCTTCGCCGCTATGGGGATGCGTTTCTGGCCGCGCTCAGGGAACTGCCGCCCGCAGCATCGGAAGATGGGCGTTCCGCTGCGCTTCGGCCGAGGTGACAGAAGGGGGGCGCCGGGGCGCAGGAGTGAAGACGATTGCAGCCCGCGGCACGCCAGGATTCAGCGCACCGGCCCGGCATCGACAAGGCGGCGGTCTTCCGGCTTCAGGAAGAATTCGACCAGGTTGTTCCCCGGGCCGCCCCGGTCCACGACGAGGAAATCGGTCTCGCGGTCGAGTGCGATAACGGGGTGGTGCCACACGCCCCTGGCGTAGCTCACCCCCTGCCGCCCGTTTGTGAGAAATACGCGGAGGTCGTCCGGTGCGACCGCCTCTCCCGGCGGTGCGACAACAACCAGGAAGGGCTCAGCCCCGAGCGGCATGAAGGCCTGCGAGCCGAGCGGGTGCTTCTCCAGCATGGCGATTGTCAGCGGCATGGGCAGCGGTCGGGCGCGGAAGACATTGACCAGCGCATGGCCGCCTTTCGCGGCGACATCGACGCGGGCAAGGTCATGGAAACGGGTCGCTGCGCCGTTATTAATCTCGAACCGGGCCGCACCTTCGGTTTCGATCACATCGCCGAAAGGCTGAAAGGCCGCTCGGGTTAGGGGCTCGATCAGGAGGACGGTCCTTGCCATGTGGAGAGATCGGCGCCCCTGCCTCAAAGCGCGATTGCGGCGTCGAACTCGCCGCCGGCGGCCTCCAGCCATTCCCAGAACGAGCGGGCATAGCTGCGCGGGATGTGAAGCTCGAAGGCGTCCGGCCCGCTGCGGTAGAGCAGCGCTTGCGCATTGCCGATGCGGGTGCGCACCGCCCGCCCCGGCGGAAATGCCTCTGCATCGAGGTCAATGCCGGTTCCTGTGGCCAGCAGGTCGGCGGCGTGGCCGCCCGTGACCGCGATAACCGTCGAGGCCGCGGACATGTCCACCAGCGCCGCCCCGCTCCCGGCCAGTCCTGCGCCAAGACGTTCCGCCAGCCGGGCGCCGGCGGCCGGCGGCGCGAGCAGGCGCCATTCGTCCGGGCCGAGGCGGAAGGCAAGCGCGCCGTCTTCGCCCTCGACGGCTGCGCCCGGCTCCCGCGGCAGTCCCGCGCCGAGCGCCGCCTCGACACCTGCCGCGAATACCGCGTCGTCAGCCCGGCCGCGCAGGACCAGGCTCACGCGCGCCGGCGCCTCGCCCAGCAGCACGCCGCCGGCGCCGCCGGCGCGCGAGCCGAGATCCAGGCCCGCAAGCGCGCTGCGCTGCGCCTCTGCCGGATAGTCAACCACGAAGGCGTGTTCCTTCCGCGTCGTAGAATACCGGCGGCACGACCTCCGCCGCCGTGGAAAAGTCGATGACCGGAGAGGCGATATGGACGGTCTGTCCGATACGCGCGCGCCCGTTCTCCACCAGCGCCAGAGCGATCGCGCGGCCGAGCGTCGGGCTGTAGCAGAAGGAGGTGACATGCCCGAGCGGCGGCGCCGGGCGCATTCCCTCGCTCTCCATCACCTGCCCGCCGGGTGAGATGCGGGCCTGCGTGTCGATGACCGACAGGCCGACCAATTGCTGCCGCCCGCTCCGGCAGAGCGCCGGAAGGTTGAGCGACCGCTTGCCGATACCCCGCTTGTCCGCCCCGACCATGCGCCCGAGGCCCAGATCGTCCGGCGTTGTGCGTCCGTCGGCCTCGGCGTGGGTGACATGCCCCTTCTCGATGCGCATGACGCCCATGGCCTCGGTGCCGTAGGGGACCAGGCCGTGGTCCCGGCCCGCCGTGAGCAACCGCGTCCAGAGCGCAAGCCCGACATCCGCAGGCACAGCGATCTCATAGGAAAGCTCGCCGGAAAAGCTCATTCGGAAAACGCGCGCCGGCAGACCGGCTACCAGCGCCCCGCGCACCGCCATCATCGGGAACGCGGCGTCCGACAAGTCCAGCTCCGGCGCAACCCCGGCAAGCAGCGCCCGCGAACCGGGGCCGGCCAGCGCCGCCGAGAACCAGTGCTCGGTAACATCGGTCGCATAGACCTGCAGCTCTGGCCAGACGGTCTGGAGCAGGTGGTCGATATGCTCCGCCACGGCGGTCTGATGCGCGGTTGTTGTCGTCAGATAAAAGTGGTTTTCGCCGAGGCGCATGGCGACGCCGTCATCGAAGACGCGCCCGTCCTCGCGCAGCATCAGCCCGTAGCGTCCGCGCCCGGTCTTCAGGCTGGACATGCGGTTAGCGTAGATGAGTTCGAGGAACGCGGCGGCGTCCGGCCCCTGCAGGTCGATCTTGCCCAGAGTGCCGACATCCACAATGCCGACGCCGGCGCGGGTTTCGCTCACTTCCGCCGCGATAACATCGGCCTCTTCCATACCCTCGCGCGGATAATAGCGCGGCCGGCGCCAGAGGCCGGCGGCGGTAAAGTCGGCTCCAGCGGCTTCATGCCAGTCGTCGGCGGCGGTGCGGCGCAGCGCATCGCGCCCCTCGCCGATCAAGCCGGCGGCCATGGCGGCCATGGATACCGGGGTATAGGGCGGGCGGAACGTCGTCGTGCCGGTCTCGGCAACCGGGCGGTCCAGCGCCCCGGACAGCAGCACAAGCCCCGCCATGCCGGAGGTCTTGCCCTGGTCCGTGCCCATGCCGAGCGTCGTATAGCGCTTCACATGCTCGACGGATCTGTATCCCTCGCGCGCGGCGAGTTCCACATCGGCCGCCGTCACATCATATTGCAGATCGACAAACCGTTTGCCGGCGCCCGGTTGCCAGAAGAGCGGCGCCTCCCCGGCCTCCCGGTCGGGCGAGCGCGGCGGCGGTCCGGCGGCGCGCTCATATCCGGAGGCGGCGGCGGCCTCAATGCCTCCGGACCAGCCCTCCGCCAGACAGCCGTCCAGGTCGAAACGCCCGGCCGCCGCGCCAACACTGCGGTTCGCACCGCCGGCGCGGTCGGGCAGGACCAGGCCGCGCTCTTCGTCATAGCGCATACTGCCGCGCGCCTGGGCATGGAGATGGACAGCCGGACTCCAGCCTCCCGACACGGCGACGAGATCACAGGAGATAGGCTCGCCGCCGTCTCCGGCCGCGCTGTCCGCCCGGCGCAGTCGGACGCCGCGCACCCGGCGTTGGCCGACGACCCGCTCGACAGTCTGACCCGCGCGGCAGGGCAGGTCCTGCGCTTCCCGGCCGGGGCGGGTGTCTGCAACACCGGCTATGGCGGCGCCGGCGCCCCGCAGCAGCCGCGCCACGGCATAGATGCTGTCATTATTGCCGGCCACGACGGCGCGCCGCCCGGCGAGGACGCCATAGGCATGGGCATAGCCGCCCGCCGCCGAAGCAGACATGACTCCCGGCCGGTCGTTCCCGGCAAACAACAGCGGGCGCTCATGCGCGCCTGCGGCGATGACGACTTCCCGCGCCCGCACAAACCACAGCCGCGTCTCCGGCGCGCCGGGCCCGGCATCCTCGCCGGCCCGTTCCGCGACCAGAAGCAGGTTATGGTCGTAATAGCCGGTGACGGTGGCGCGCGGCAGCAGGCGGACGCGGGGCATCGCCTCCAGTTCGCCGATTGCGGCATCGATCCAGGCGAGTCCGCCGCCGTCGTCGATCTCGCCCGGCGCGCGCACCAGATTGCCGCCGAAGCGCATATTCTCATCGGCAAGCACCACGCGGGCGCCGGCGCGCCCGGCCGCCAGCGCCGCCGCGACACCCGCCGGCCCGCCGCCGGCCACCAGCACATCCGCATGGATGCGCCGCTTGGCATACACGGCATCGTCGGGTGCGGCGGGCGCCGGCCCGAACCCCGCCATGCGGCGAAGCACCGGCTCGTAAAGCATATGCCACCAGCGCGCCGGCCACATGAAGGTCTTGTAGTAGAAGCCCGCCGGCAGGATGTCTCCGGCAAGCCCGGCAGCGGCGGCGATGTCCCAGGCGACCGAGGGCCAGGCATTCTGCCCGAACGCCCTGAGACCCTCGCTGAGCGGTATCTCGGTGGCTTTCAGGTTCGGGCGGGCTTCCTCCCGGACGCCTGTCGTCACCATCGCGTTGGGCTCTTCCGAGCCGAAGCCCCAAACGCCGCGCGGGCGGTGATATTTGAAACTCCGCGCGGTGATGCGAACGCCGGCCGCCAACAAGCCGGAAGCCAGGCTGTCGCCCCGGAACCCTTCATGGCGATGGCCGTCGAACTCGAAGCGCAGCGGCTGCGCGCGGTCAATCAAATGCCCGCCCTCAGCGGTGCGGAAGGGTTGGCGTTTCATGGCCGGCTCAGCCGCACATTGCGGATCTCATGGCTGCTGGTATCGCGCTCGACTGTCAGCCAGCGCCGGCAACCGTCGCGATGAAACCAGAGCTCACGATGCGGCCCCTTCGGGTTGTCGCGGAAATACAGATAGTCGGTCCAGACGGCATCATCCGTGTCTGCAGGATCGGCCGGCCGCATGACTGCCGCATCGCCGCCGTAAACGAATTCGGTTTCGTCTCGAGAACCGCAGAACGGGCACGGGATCAGAAGCATGCGCCGGCCTCCCTCAATGCGCCGCCGGCACCGGCCCGGCGCCGCGCTCGTCGAGCATGGCCCCGGTGCGGAAGCGCTCGAGCGAGAACGGTGCGTTGAGCGAGTGGGGCGCATCATTGGCAAGCGTCCATGCAAGGCACCAGCCAGAGGCGGGGGTCGCCTTGAAGCCGCCGTAACACCATCCCCCCGTCATGGCGAGGCCCTCGACGGGCAGTCTGCCGATGATCGGGCTTCCGTCCATGCTCATATCCATCACGCCTGCCCAGTGGCGGAGCTGGCGCAGGCGCGAAATGCGGGGGAAATATTCGCAGGCCGCCGCCAGGATGTCCTCCAGACGCGCCGGGCTGCCGCGCTGCGACCAGGAGTTGTAGCCGTCCAGATCGCCGCCGATCAGCACTTCGCCCTTGTCCGTCTGGCTGACATAGACATGCGAGGCGGCGACTGAGACGACCGTGTCGATAAAGGGTTTGACCGGCTCCGATACCGTCGCCGAGAGCAGATGCGTCTCGATAGGCAGGCGAATGCCGGCCATCTCCGCCAGGCGCGAGGAATGCCCGGCGACGGCAAGGCCGATCCGTCCGGCTCCGATGCGGCCCCGGCTGGTCTGCACTCCCGCAACCCTGCCGGCCCGGATGTCGATGCCGGTCACCTCGCAATCCTGGATGATATCGACGCCCAGCGCGTCGGCGGCGCGCGCATAGCCCCAGGCGACGGCATCGTGGCGAGCCACGCCGCCGCGCGGCTGAATGACGCCGCCCACGATGGGATGGCGGATTCCGGGCGACAGGTTGAGCGCCGGGACGATCCGGGCAAGGTCGGCCCGGCCCAGCAATTCGGCGTCGATGCCGGCGAACCGCATCCCGTTATGCCGGCGGACCCAATAGTCGCGCTGGGCGTCGGTGTGAAAGACATTGATGACGCCGCGCGGGGAGAACATCACATTGTAGTTCAGGTCGCCGCTGAGCCCTTCCCAGAGTTTCAGCGAGTGCTCGTAGAAGCGCTGGTTCTCCGGCAGCAGATAGTTTGACCGCACGATGGTGGTGTTGCGCCCGGTATTGCCGCCGCCGATCCAGCCGCGTTCCAGCACGGCGACATTCGAGACGCCGTGATTGCGGGCGAGGTAGTAGGCGGCGGCGAGGCCGTGGCCGCCGCCGCCGACGATGACGACATCGTAGGAGGATTTCGGCTCCGGCGCCCGCCAGGCCGGCTGCCAGTTCCGATGCCCGGCAAACGCGCCCCGCACCAGCGAGAAGATCGAATAACGCTGCATCCCGGCTATTCTAGGCGGTCGGCCGGGGCTTGCGAAGACACCGGCCCCACGGGTCGCGCCTCAGTTTGACATTCGCGTTTCTCTGGCAGGTTCGGCCAGGGGCTTGAGAGGCCCTGCCCGCCGCCCCGAACGCCCCGGCGGCGCCCCGAACCCCCACTTGTCGCGCCGGACGCCCCTACTGTCGCCCCGGCCCTGAGCCGGGGCCCAGCCTCCGATCCTTCCGCAGGGCCGAATCGGCGGAGGATGGACCCCGGCTCTCCGCTGCGCTCCGGCCGGGGTGACGACAAGGGAGGCGATAGAAGCGGCGCGGCACGGAGGCGCCTTCCGAAAAACCCGCCGGCACGGGCCTTCATTGCAAACTGAGACACGACCGCCCCACGCTGCCGGCAGGGTCTTCGGAACGGCGTTCCGCCCTGCCCTGCCGGTTGACCGCGCGGAACCGACCCGCCACATTCGCGCCTCCTGAACGGCCGCGGGAACGGAGGCTGAGACCGCCCGATGATCTATGAACACATTCTTGTCGAGACCCGGGGGGCGGTGGGTGTCGTCACCCTGAACCGCCCGAAGGCGCTGAATGCGCTCTGCGCCAAGCTGATCTCGGAGCTTGCGGAGGCGCTCGACGCTTTCGAGGCTGACAACGCCGTCGGCTGCGTGGTGATAACCGGCTCCGAGAGGGCGTTCGCCGCCGGGGCGGACATCAAGGAGATGCAGCCCAAGACCTATATGGACGTCTATCTCGAAGACTTCATCACCGTCGGCTGGGAGCGGGTCACAAGCTGCCGCAAGCCGGTCATCGCCGCGGTTGCCGGCTATGCGCTCGGCGGAGGCTGCGAGATGGCCATGATGTGCGACTTCATCATCGCCGCCGATACGGCCCGGTTCGGCCAGCCCGAGATCAATCTCGGCGCCCTGCCCGGCGGCGGCGGCACGCAGCGCCTCGCGCGCTTCATCGGCAAGTCGAAGACCATGGATATGTGCCTCACCGGCCGGATGATGAACGCCGAAGAGGCCGAGCGGTCCGGTCTGGTAAGCCGGGTGGTGCCTGCCGACAAGCTGCTCGAGACGGCGGTGGAGGTCGCAGCCTCGATCGCGGCGAAGTCGCGCCCTGCGGTGATGATTACCAAGGAGTGCGTGAACCGCGCCTATGAAATGCCGCTGGCCGAGGGTGTGCGCTTTGAACGCCGCATGTTCCACTCAACCTTTGCGACGGAAGACCAGAAGGAAGGGATGGCCGCGTTCATCGAAAAGCGCGAACCCGCCTTCAAGGGGCGCTGAATATCAGCCGGAGCGGGCTCCGACTGCACCGCTGGAAGTCAGACCTGCCGGCAATGTTCTTGATTGCGGGCGGGGGCGCCGGCACTATGGCCGCTGGGTGGCCGGGTGCCGCCAGGGAGAGCCGGGATGACCCCGGAGATGATCGCCATACTGGCCGTTGGCGTCGCGCTGGCCGGGCTCATCCTGCAAGGACAGCGCGGGCTTGGTGCCCGTATGGACCGGTTCGATGCCCGTATGGACCGGATGGACGCCCGTATGGATCGGTTGGAGGCCCGCATGGAGCGGTTCGAAGCGAAATTGCGGGAAATCCGCGACCGTCTGAGCCGGCTTGAGGGCAAGATGGACTTCCTGGAAGGCTATATCGTCCGCCGCAACGAGTTCGGCGCGCCGGCTGAATAGCAGACCCCGCCGGAAGCGCGGACCTGCCGGCGAGGCCCTTGATTGCAGGCGGAGGAGTCAGCACTATGGCCGCCAGGTGGCCGGATGCTGCCAGGGAGAGTCGTGATGACCCCGGAGATGATCGCCATACTGGCCGTTGGCGTCGCGCTGGCCGGGCTCATCCTGCAAGGACAGCGCGGGCTTGGCGCCCGTATGGAGCGGTTCGAAATGGAATTGCGGGAAATCCGCGACCGTCTGAGCCGGCTTGAGGGCAAGATGGACTTCCTGGAAGGCTATATCGTCCGCCGCAACGAGTTCGGCGCGCCAGCCGAATAGCAGACCCCGCCGGGAGCGCGGACCTGCCGGCGAGGCGCTTGATTGCAGGCGGGGGAGCCAGCACTATGGCCGCTAGGTGGCCGGGTGCCGCCAGGGAGGGCCGGGATGACCCCAGAGATGATCGCCATACTGGCCGTTGGCGTCACGCTGGCCGGGCTGATCCTGCAAGGACAGCGCGGGCTTGGAGCCCGTATCGACCGGCTGGAAGCCCGCATGGAGCGGTTCGAAGCGAAATTGCGGGAAATTCGCGACCGTCTGAGCCGGCTTGAGGGCAAGATGGACTTCCTGGAAGGCTATATCGTCCGCCGCAACGAGTTCGGCGCGCCGGCCGAATAGCAGACCCCGCCGGAAGCGCGGACCTGCCGGCGAGGCCCTTGATTGCGGGCGGGGGAGTCAGCACTATGACCGCCAGGCGGCCGGGTGCCGCCAGGGAGGGCCGTGATGACCCCGGAGATGATCGCCATACTGGCCGTTGGCGTCGCGCTGGCCGGGCTCATCCTGCAAGGACAGCGCGGGCTTGGCGCCCGTATCGACCGGCTGGAGGCCCGTATGGACCGGCTGGACGCCCGCATGGACCGGTTCGAGGCGGAATTGCGGGAAATCCGCGACCGTCTGAGCCGGCTTGAGGGCAAGATGGACTTCCTGGAAGGTTATATCGTCCGCCGCAACGAGTTCGGCGCGCCGGCCGAATAGCAGACCCCGCCGGGAGCGCGGACCGGCGGCGCCCCGGCGTCAGTCACATGAAGCGCTGCGCGGCATGGTCGAGGCGGAGAAATTCCGCCCCGAGGCGGCGCAGGCCCTGGACAAGCCGCTCCAGAAACAGCATCCGATGCCCCCGGCCGATGACCAGCGGATGGAAGGTGTAGGTCATCAGACCGCCCTCCTGCTGCTGCACCATGTAGCGGAAGTCGTCCAGCCAGTTCTCCAGCACGGCGCCCGTGCCGCGCAAACCGGGCAGCCCCGGCGGCATGTATTCGAAATGCGGCCAGTCGTCCGCACTCCACGAAACCGGCATTTCGAGCAGTTCGGTTTCTTCCCCGAAGGTCGCGGCCGCATCGGCGGGCATGATATCGCCCCGGCGCACCCGGTAGGGCTGTGTGTCATGCCCCATCATGGAGCTGTCATAGACGAAGCCGCGCTCCAGCAAGAGGTCCACCGTATTCTCCGAGAGGTCCCAGGAAGGCGAGCGGTAGCCGCGCGGGCGCAGGCCGGTCAGGCTTTCAATGGCAGCGATGCCCCGGTCCAGCTCTTCCGCCTCCTCCTCCCGTGCGAGCCTGGCCGGCGGAATGTGGCGCCAGCCGTGATGGCCGATCTCATGGCCCGCTTCATGGATGCGCCGGCAATGATCCGGCCAGGTGCCGATAGTGATTCCCGGAATGTAGAAGGACGCGGGAATGCCGTAGCGCTCGAGCAGCCGAAGGATACGCTCCACCCCCACGGCCCCGAACTCGCCGCGCGACAGCATGGTGGGCGAGGTCTGGCCGCGTGCAATGAAGCCGGACATCCCGTCGAAATCGAAGGTCAAGGCTGCGAGATACGCCGTCATCCGCTCATCTCCCCGGACCACGGCCGGCCGCGCACCGACGCGGCGAGCCCGCCGTCCACAACCAGTTCCGTCCCGGTAATGTAAGCCGCTTCGTCGGATGCAAGAAACAGCACGGCATAGGCGACATCCCATGCCGTGCCCGCCCGGCCCGCCGGCACGATACTTGCGCGTTCCTGCAGCACGCTCTCGAAGGCGTCGCCATGCACCTCCTTCAACCGCCTGGTTATGCGCGGCGTCGCCATCAACCCCGGCAGCACCGCATTGCACCGTATGCCCTTCGGCGCGTATTGGCCGGCAATGTTGCGGGTCAGTTCGTTGACTGCGTCCTTCGAGGCCGAATAGGCGACCGAGGGATAAGCGAAACGCAGGCTCGCCAGCGAGGAGTTGTTGACGATCGAACCGCGGCCCTGCGCCACCATGGCCGGCAGGACGTATTTGCAGGTGAGAAACATCGACTTGACATTGACCGTCATCAGCCGGTCCCACTCCGTCTCGTCGAGTTCCACCGGGCCGCCCAGCGCCTGGAGGCCGACATTGTTGAAGAGAATGTCGATCTGCCCCCAGGCATCAAGGCAGGCGGCCACCGCGGCCTCGACTTCCGCCGCCGCGGATATGTCGGCCTGCCAGGCCAGCGCCTCGCCGCCTTCGGCGTGAATCTCCGCCGCGGTTTCCTCGGCGGCGGCGGCATTGCGGTCCACGCAGAACACGCGCGCGCCCTCGCGCGCCATCAGCACCGCGCTTGCCTTGCCGTTCGACCAGCCCTCGGCTATCGACCCGGCGCCGGCGACCAGCGCCGCCTTGCCTGCAAGACGCCCGTCCATGTTTCGCCCTCCCGAACCCGCGCCGCCAGTATGGCACGGGAGCCGCGGCCAGGCTCGGCGGTCAGCGCGAGTTTTCGGCCACCCGGGCCCGGCGGCGGCACAGCAGAAACAGCACCAGCGCCAGACTGCCGGGGACGACCCAGGCCGGCCAGAGCAACAGCCGCACGATCGCGGGGTCCCAGAGCCAGGGATGCAGGTAGCGCTGCACGACAGCCTGGACCAGATTGAGGCTTTCGCGGTCGAGCGCGAACCAGAGCTGCCCCAATGCCTGCGGCCGCCAGCCGCCCCCCGCCGCTGCGTCCCAAATGTCGCCGCCCAGCGCTATCATCGCGCCGCAGGCGAAAAACAGGGCTACGAGACGACAGACAAGCAAGGCACCCCTCCTCTCCGGAGTCTAGCGGCAACCGGGCCGCTTGCCAAATCCGTTGTGCAATGCAACAACCCCGCGTTCGGAGAGAGACCATGCTTGCTGGGATACCGAAGGAAAACGCGCCGCGCGAGCGCCGCGTCGCCGCGACGCCGGACAGCGTGAAGCGGCTTCTCGGACTGGGCTTCGAGGTCCGCATCGAGCCGGGCGCCGGAATAGCCGCCGGTTATACCGACGCTGCCTATATCGAGGCTGGCGCGCAGGTGGATCCGGGGGCGCTGGACGCCGCCAATCTGGTGCTCGCAGTGCAGATGCCGGCAATCGACCGGATACGGCGCGGCGCGCTGCTGGCCGGCCTGCTGGCCCCCTCCGGCGAGGACGGCCGCTCCGCCGCGCTCGCCGCCGCCGGCGTCGAGGCGTTTGCGATGGAGCGGATGCCGCGCATCACCCGCGCACAAACGATGGACGCGCTCTCCAGCCAGTCCAACTTGGCCGGATATGCGGCGGTTATCCGTGCTGCGGACCTATTCGGCCGCGCCTTCCCGATGATGGTGACCGCCGCAGGCACGATCGCGCCCGCCAGGGTGCTGGTGCTGGGCGCCGGCGTGGCCGGCCTGCAGGCGATTGCCACGGCCAGACGGCTGGGCGCCGTCGTCTCGGCAATGGATGTGCGCCCGGCGGCGCGCGAGCAGGTGGAAAGCCTCGGCGCCTCCTTCATCGAAATCGACCACAAGCAACCGAGCCTGGCCGAGGATGAAGGCGGCTACGCCCGGGAGATGGGCGAGGACTACAAGCGCGAGCAGGCCAACAAGCTGGCCGAGACGCTGGCGCGGACCAATATCGTGGTGACGACCGCGCAAATTCCGGGCCGGCCCGCGCCGCGCCTGCTGTCGGCCGACATGGTGCGCGTCATGCAGCCCGGTTCGGTCATCATCGACATTGCGGTCGCCCAGGGCGGCAATTGCGAACTCAGCCGGCCGGACCGGATCGTGGAGGAGAAGGGCGTGCTCGTTGTCGGCGACAGCGACCTGCCGTCCAGCGTGGCCCAGGATGCAAGCGCCCTCTATGCGCGCAATCTCGTCAATTTCACCGAAGTGCTGGTGGACAAGGAGCGGGGGATGCTCGCCCCCGATTACGAAGACCCGATCGTCTCGGCGACGGCGCTCACCCCGAAGGACGCCTCTGATGGCTGAACCCCTGAACCAGGACGCAGCGGCGCTGGCGGAACGCGCCGGCCAGCTTGCCGGCGAAGCGCAAAAGCTGGCGGCCGAAGCCGCCGACCTTGCCAACCGCGCGGCCCAGACCGACGGGCCTGCAACCGACCCGGTGCTGTTCGGCCTTACCGTGTTCGCGCTTGCCTGTTTCGTCGGATATTATGTTGTCTGGAAGGTCACGCCCGCGCTGCACGCGCCCCTGATGTCGGTGGCCAACGCCATTTCCGGCGTGGTCGTGCTGGGCGCGATGATCGCCGCCGGTCCGGCTATTTTCGGCATTTCCAAGGTCCTGGGTTTCGCCGCCGTGATATTGGCGTCGGTCAACATCTTCGGGGGGTTCATCGTGACCCAGAGGATGCTGCAAATGTTCCGCAAGAAGGGCGGTTGAGGCGATGGAAGCCTCGATCGCCTCATTCGCCTATCTGGTTGCGGCAATCTGCTTCATCCTCGGCATTCGCGGCCTGGCCTCGCCGGAAACGGCGCGCCGGGGCAACTGGATCGCCATCGCCGGCATGGTCATCGCCATCGGCGCCACCCTGCTGCGCCCGCAAATCGCGACCTTCGAGCTTGTGTTGGGCGGCATTGTCATCGGCGGCGCCGTGGGCACGGTCATCGCGCTCAAGGTCAAGATCACCAACCTGCCGCAGCTTGTGGCGATCTTCAACAGCCTGGTCGGCCTTGCTGCGGTGCTGATCGCGGCCGCCGCCCTGGAGAGCCCCAGCCTCTACGGCATTCCGCTCACAGACGGGCTGGCCACCAGCAGCCTGGTCGAGATCATGGCCTCGACCGCCATCGGCGCCGTCACCTTCACCGGGTCGGTGGTCGCCTATGCCAAACTGCAAGGGCTGATGCCCAGCGCGCCGATCATGTTCACCGGCCAGCGGGCGGTCAATGCGTTTGTCGGGTTGATCGTCATCATGCTGGCGCTCGCATTTTCCGGCTGGGGCACGGACGGGCTGTTCTGGGCGCTGGCGCTCGCGGCGCTGATCTGGGGCGCGCTGGTGGTCCTCCCGATCGGGGGGGCGGACATGCCGGTCGTCATCTCGGTGCTCAACTCGGCGTCCGGCTGGGCCTCCTGCGGCATCGGCTTCACGCTCGACAACCCGTTGATGATCATTACCGGGGCGCTGGTCGGCGCTTCCGGCGCCATCCTTTCCTACATCATGTGCAAGGGCATGAACCGGTCTCTCGCGCATGTGCTGCTGGGCGGCTTCGGCGGCGAGACGGAGGGGCCGTCCGGAGAGGCCGCAGACCGCGGACCGGTCAAGGCCGGCAATGCCGACGACGCGGCCTTCATGCTGCGCAATGCCGGCTCGGTGGTCATCGTGCCCGGATACGGCATGGCTGTGGCCCAGGCCCAGCACGCGCTGCGCGAGATGGTCGATCTCCTGGAGGCCGAAGGCGTGCGGGTGCGCTTCGCCATCCATCCGGTCGCCGGGCGGATGCCGGGGCATATGAATGTGCTGCTGGCGGAAGCCAATGTCCCCTATGACAAGGTCGTCGAGATGGAGACCGTCAACCGGGACTTCCCCTCGACCGATATCGCCTTCGTCATCGGCGCCAACGACATCACCAACCCTTCGGCGCGCACCGATGCGTCCAGCCCGATCTACGGTATGCCCGTGCTGGAAGTGGACCGGGCGAGGATGGTCATGTTCGTCAAGAGGTCGATGGCGAGCGGCTATGCCGGCGTCGATAATCCGCTGTTCTTCAACGAAAACACGATGATGCTGTTCGGCGATGCCAAGGCAATGTGCGAAGGCGTCATCAAATCCCTGGAATAGAGAGCCCAGACTCCATGACACGCATCGTCAAGATCGCCCAGTGGCCCGAATCGGTCGAGGTGGACGACGACCAGACGCTTCTCGAGGCCGCGCTGGAGCAGGGCGTGCCCTATCCGCATGGCTGCCGGTCAGGCAATTGCGGCGCGTGCAAGAGCCGGCTCTATGCCGGCCGGGTGGAGATGGAGCCTTATTCCGACTTCGCGCTGACGGAGGAGGAAAAGGAAAGCGGCTTCGTGCTCGCCTGCCGGTCGCATCCGCAGGAAAATCTCGACATTGCCTGGCTGCATGACGACGAGGAAATGGTCGCCCATCCGCTGCGCCGGTTCGAGGCGCCGGTCGTGGAGCGGACACGGATGACGCATGACATCGTGCGGCTGCGGCTCGCGGTGCCGGAGGGCGTCGATTTCGCCTATACGGCCGGCCAGTATGCGTCGCTTCGGTTTGCGGGCCTGCCTGCGCGCGACTACTCGATGGCGTCCGGCCCGGGCGGCGGCGCGCTTGAGTTCCATATCCGGGCGATGGATGAGGGCGAGGTTTCGAACTTCGTCCGCGACGAGGTGCAGGAGGGGGATACGGTCGCCGTCGAAGGGCCTTACGGCGCCGCCTATCTGCGCGAGGCGCATCGCGGGCCGATTGTGGCCATAGCGGGCGGCTCCGGGCTTGCGCCCGTCAAGGCGATTGTGGAGACGGCGCTCGCCAGGGACATGCCGCAGCCGATCTATTTCTATTTCGGGGTGCGCGGCGAACGCGATGTGTATCTGGAGGAAGCGCTCGCGGGGCTGGCCTCGAAACATGAGCGCCTTCACGTCCAGATCGTGCTGTCGGAACCGGAGGGCGCGACGGCGCGGCGCACCGGCTTTGTGCATGACGCGGTTGCGGCCGATTTCGACGATCTGGACGGCTGCAAGGCCTATCTCGCCGGCCCGCCGGTGATGGTCGAGGCGGCGACGGAAATGCTCGGAATCCGCGACATGCGCCCGGAGGACATTCACGCCGACGCCTTCTATACCGAGGCGGAGAAGGCGGCGCTCAATGGCTGACCGTCTGCGGATCGCAAGCTGGAATGTGAACTCGGTCCGGCTGCGTATTGCAGGCGTCGAACGGCTCGCGGCAGAGCGCGCGCCCGATGTGCTGTGCCTCCAGGAGGTCAAGGTCGAGAGCAGCCGTTTCCCGGTGGAGCCGTTCCATGCGCTCGGCTACCGGCATTCGGTGCTTTACGGCATCAAGGGCTATCACGGCGTGGCGATTTTCTCGCGCCTGCCCATCGAGGACGGCGGCACGAAAGACTGGTGCGGGCGTTCGGACGGCCGCCATGCGTTCGCGACCGTGGCGGGCGTTGAAATTCACAACTTCTATGTCCCGGCCGGCGGCGACCTGCCGGACCCGGAGCTCAATGACAAATTCGCCCACAAGCTGGATTTCCTGCGCTCGATGACGGCCTGGTGGCAGGAACGGCCGGACAAGGGCGCGCGCCGGGTGATGGTCGGAGACCTGAATATCGCGCCGCTGGAAACCGATGTCTGGTCGCATCGCCAGCTTCTCAAGGTGGTGAGCCATACGCCCGTGGAGGTGGAGCATCTTGCGGCGGCGCAGGCCTCCCTCGGCTGGATCGACGCGGTGCGCCGTTTCATTCCGCCGGAACAGAAGCTCTATAGCTGGTGGAGTTACCGCGCGCGCGACTGGTCCGCCTCCGACCGCGGCCGGCGGCTGGACCATATCTGGGCTTCGCCGGCGCTGTCCGGGTCGCTCGCCGGGGCAGAGGTGCTGCGCAGCGCGCGCGGCTGGGAACGCCCCTCGGACCACGCCCCGGTCATCGCCGACTTCGACCTTTCAGGAATGCAGGAAACACCGGCGGCTCTGACGAAAGCCATTTAAACGCCGCAAACAACCGCCCCGGCAGCGGCCCGGACGGGCGCACGCCCCGCGCATAAACGGCGGGGCGGAGCCGGCGCCCGGCTGCCCTTCAACCGACATAGCGCCAAGCCCCGCCCCGAAACGGCGCCAGGGGGACTGGAGCCGTGACTTCCGGCCAGGCCGGAAGAGAGGCGCGGACCGCCCGGAGGCGGCCCGCAGGCAGTATGATAACCGATCAGAAGTTGATCTTGATGCCGGTCACGAAGCCAGTGCCGTCGGCACCCGTGGAGTCATCCTCGGCCTGGAAGATCGAGGTTCTCGACGCGACGCCCGGCGCCAGCGTGTAGCGGAATGACGCCATCACCGCTTCGGCGTTCATACCACTCGCGCGATCCCTGACGATGTAACTGAGGCTGGCGTCCATCGGACCGTTCGAATACATCGCGCCTACGTTCACAACATCGGAGTCGGCTGAAGGCTCTTCCACAATCCTTGACCACAGAATATCGTTGCTCGGGTCGTTATTGTCCCTCGATTCCCTTATCTCGTCACTCGTAGAATCATCGTCATGGTCCCACATATGAGGCATTCCATCCCCATCGGAGTCGTAAGTGTCTCCATCATCAATCCTTATCCGGCGGAGGAAGTCGACGTCATAGCTTCTGGGTTGGTCATACATCGCGTAGGCTACATTGAAGCTGAACGCTCCGAAACCAACCGTGAGGCCCGCATTGGTGACGGTTTCATCATCCGTCGCCGTCATGACGGTCTCTCGGGCTGCCATCAACGCATCCTGGGCCCTGCGTGCATGCACCCGAAGCAGATCAAGGTTATTGATCTCGCCTCCTATGACTTCTCCCAGCGTGCCCAGCTGGTGTGAAACTCTCCTGAGTTGTGCAAGCTCTCCCTGCTTCCGGGGCATCTCTGCCATGTTCTCCCAAGCATCCCAGTTGCCTGTATGCGCCAGATACTGTGCAACGGTAAGCCCCCCATCACTCAGCTCCATGAAGGGCATGATGGTGTGTTCCGTCATCTCGCTGCTGCTTTTGACATAGTGGCCGACGGAGAAGCTGACGCTGGCGTCGCCGACTGCCTGCTCGACATTCAGGGCGACAGACCAGGCGTTATCGTCATTATCCATCGGTGCGCTGGTGCTCGCTTCGGTTCCCGTTTCCGGGGTATAGGTCACACCGAATTGCACGCCGGAAATGCGCGGCGAGTAGTAGGAAATCTTCCTGTCGTCAGAGGGCCAGCCGGCGGTTCCGCCAACGTCGATATCGCTGATCCAGTTTCCGACATCTCCGTGGTTCAGCCCGATGCCGACATCCATGCCGCCAACATGCATCGTCGCAAGCACATCATTATCGGCGCCGAGCTGAATCCGGCCGAAGGAGCCACCGATTGTCATTCGCGACTCGTCGATATTGCCGTCGCCATTGCCCTCAACCTGGATCGTGACGCCGAATGTGAGGCCATTATCGGCTTCAAGCGAGCCGTTGACGTAGAACTCGCTGTCCGACTGCTGGGAGAACCCGCTGCCGTCCATCGAGTTGGCCATGCCGACCCACTGTTCCATGTATCCGCTAAGGCTGGCGCTCAGCTGTTCTTGGGCGCTGGCGGCGCCGGCGGCCATGGCGCCCGCGAAGGCAAGGGCGGTTGTTGCGAGGAGGGTTTTCTTCATTGTTCCCTGTCATCCCGTTGTTGGTTTTGCGCGCTGGTGCGGCGGATCCACTTCAGCGCGTGACGGAACCATAGACGGGGGGGGGGGGGGTCAATGAAAAACAGGACTTTGAGTGTAGAAAACCAGCGCCTGTTGCATCCATGCAACAGATACGGCGCGTGACAGGGCCGGCGGTTCGGCTGGCGCAGGCGGGGCCGGTGGAGAGAAAGACCCCTCTCCCCGGCCCTCCCCCTTCAGGATTCTTCTGCGAAAGGGATGTTTTTGGGTTATGGCGGTGTATTGGGGGGGCTTTTGGGGGTTGGGCGGGGGCGATTGAGGGGCGCGCGCCGGTGTTGTTGGGCGATGGCGTGTCGGCGTCGACCGTTTGGCAGCGGGATAGGGGTGTCAGGCGCCCGCAATCAGGCAGGCCCGGCGCAGATTGTAGGCGGCGACGGTGACATAGAGGCGGGCGGTGTTGCGCTCCAGAGACCGGCTCTTGGCCCGCCTCAGACCGTAGAGACGCTTCAAGGCCGAGAAGACGGCTTCCACCGGCGCCCGGCGTCTGGCAATCAGATCGTTGCGGCGCTTCCGCCAGGCCGGCAGCGCCTCTATGTGCTTGTGCCGCCGGTGCATGATGCGGTCCTTGATGCCGGCGGCCTTGAACCTGGCCCGTCTGGCCTTGTGCTCATACGCACGGTCGCCATAGACCGCCGCCTCGTCGCCGCAGATCAACTGCTCCGCGACCGTGCTCTCCCAGATCTTGGCTGACGTCAGCACCACACGCCGGATCAGACCCGAACCCGCATCCACACCGATATGCACCTTGTAACCGAAGAACGCCTTGCCCTTCTTCTTCGTCCAGTCCGCACCCGGCTCGCGCGCGCTCCTGGTCCCTGCTCCCGCCTTGTAAGACGGCGCCCGGGAAGCCGCAGATACCAGCGTGGCGTCCATTAGCGTGCCCTTGCGCAGGATCAGACCGGCAGCATCAAGCTGGCGGGTGATCTCCTCAAACGCCGCCTTCAACACAGGCCCCGCATCCGACCGAAACCGGCACAACGTCGTCTCGTCCGGCGTGCCCCCGTCCAGCGCAAAACCGCAAAAACGCCGGAACGAAAGGCGGTCAAGAAGCGCCTCCTCAAGGCCAGGGTCAGAAAGATCATAAAGCGCCTGAAGATACAGCGCCTTCAGCATCGACAGCGGCGCATAGGGAGGACGACCCCGACGACCCTCGCGCACACCACACACAAGGCGCTCCAGAGGCACCCAGTCAATCAATGCCTCCAGACGTTCCAGCTTCCGGTTCGAACCAAGACCCGAAGACACAAAGGCGTCCGTAAACCCCAACTGACCCGGCGCGCGCATCGACACAACCTCCCCTGCCTCACCGCAATGAATCACAGATAACCAAATCCGCAAACCAACATTTCGCAGAGGAATCCTGCAGGGAGAGGGAGGATATCGCGGCCCTTCCCGTCACCCCCGACCGGCGCGCCCCCTCCTGCCACCCCGGATGGAGCGAAGCGGAAATCCGGGGTCCATCCTCCGCCCTTTCGGCCCCGCGGAAAGATCGGAGGCTGGGTCCCGGATCAAGGCCGGGGCGACAGTAAGGGGGGCCGGGGCGACAGTAGGGGAGGCTGGGACGGCGGGGCAGCTGGCGCAGGCGGGGCCGGTGGAGAGAAAGACCCCTCTCCCCGGCCCTCCCCCTGCGGGGGAGGGAGGAGGAAGCGGCCATGCCCTGCCCTCCCGGCAAGGGTGAGGGGGCGGGTTCGTTGCTTCGGGCTTTGCGTGGTAGAGTTTCGTGTATGGATTTTGCAAACAGGGCAATTATCGTCACCGGAGGGGCTTCCGGCATCGGGGCGGAGACGGCGCGTTTGTTGCGCGCCGCCGGCGCGGCAGTGCTGACCGTGGACAAGGCTTCATCCGCCGACCTGAGAGGCGATGTGACCGACCCCGCCTTGGTCGCCGCGGCCATGGAACGGCATCCCCGCCTCGACGGCCTGGTGACGGCGGCGGGAATCTCGGAAAACGGCGTTGCCATCGAGAACATTCGCCCCGAGGACTGGGACCGTGTGTTCGCCGTCAATGTCAAGGCGACCTGGATGTGGCTGGCCGCGGCCGCCCGCCCGATGCGCGCTGCGGGCGGCGGCTCCATCGTTACCATCGCCTCGCAACTCGCCTTCGCCGGCGGCTCGCTGAACGCGGCCTATATCGCGTCGAAAGGCGCGGTCGTGTCGCTGGCGCGCACCGCAGCGGTCGAACTCGCCGGCGACGGAATCCGGGTCAATGCCGTTGCGCCGGGAGCCACGGAAACGCCGATGCTCCGGCGCAGCTTCTCGCGCCGGGACGACCCGGATACGGCGCGCGAACACTCCCGCACCCGCCATGCCATGGCCCGCTTCGGCCGCCCGGAGGAAATCGCCGAGGCGATCTGCTTCCTGCTCTCCGACCGCGCCAGCTTCATCACCGGCGCGGCGCTCCCGGTCGATGGCGGCTGGCTGGCCGCCTGAACGGCAGCCGCGGCCGAACCGGCGACAACACCCTACCCCGCCCCTTCCGCAAGGCCGGCATGGATGTCCAGCGTCTTAAGGCCCGTGCCGGTCAACACCAGCACAAGGTCGTCGCCGGGGATTTGCGGCAGGGCGGCGGCGACCACCGCCGAGGTTGGCTCGACGAACCAGCCGGACCGCGCCAGCCGGGCCGCCGCGGCAAGGATCGCGTCTTCGGTGACGACCGGAACGCCGCCCCCGGCCGCCCGAACGGCGTTTGCGACCGCCTGCCCCCGGATCGGCGAGGCTGACGCGATGCCGTCTGCGACGGTCGGCCCGCGCGGCGAGCAGCGCCCGTCAAATAGCGTCCGAATCGGCGCATTGGCGGCCGCCTGAACGGCATAAAGGCGCGGCATGGCGGCGATTTCGCCGGCTTCCTGCAGCTCCCGGAAACCCAGATAAAGGCCGAGGATATTGGCGCCGTTGCCGCAGGGCGCGGCCACCGCCGCCGGCGCGCGGAACCCCAATTGCTCCCAGAGCTCGAAGGCCAGCGTCTTGGTGCCCTCTAGAAAGAAGGGCTGCCGGTTGTGGCTGGCGTAAAACAGCACATCCGCCGCCGCGAGCGCCGCGCGCCCAACGGCGTCGCGGTCTCCCGCCACCGGCTGCACCTCCGCCCCCGCCGCGGCGATCTGCACCCGTTTCGCCGCAGGCGCATGCTCCGGCACCAGAATGCGGGCGCGAATACCGGCCGCGGCGGCGTAGGCGGCGATAGACGCGCCGGCATTGCCCGAACTGTCCTCCAGCAGCGCTTCTACCCCGGCCTGTTTCAGGTGAGACACCATGACAGCCGCGCCGCGGTCCTTGAACGACCCGGTCGGCATCAGATGTTCGCATTTGAACAGCACCCGGCGGCCGGCCCATTCCGTCTCCACCAGCGGGGTCAACCCCTCGCCAAGGCTCACCCGGCGCGCCGAGTCCACGCGGATTGCGGCGCGATAGCGCCAGAGCGAGGTCTCCGAGCGTTCGATGTCGTCCCGCGCCAGCCCGCGGCCGGGAACGAGCTCCAGCAGGCCGCCATCATCCGGCGCGCGCCACAGCGCCCGATCCGCAGGCCAATTCGCGCCGCTGCGCGGATTGATGTAGGAAACGCCCACCGCCAAGCCTTCCGCTCCGTTTCTCAATGCCGGCCGCGCCTGCGGCGCGCATCCGGACAGACGCAATCATGCCCGATCTTCGCAATATCGCCATCATCGCCCATGTCGATCACGGCAAGACCACGCTCGTTGACGGCCTGCTGCGCCAGAGCGGCGCCTTTCGCCGCAATCAGCGCGTCGCGGAGCGGGCGCTCGACTCCAATACGCTGGAGCGCGAACGCGGCATCACCATCCTCGCCAAATGCACATCGGTCGAATGGCGCGGCGTGCGCATCAACATCGTGGACACGCCCGGCCATGCCGATTTCGGCGGCGAGGTGGAGCGGGTGCTCGGCATGGTCGATGGCTGCCTGCTGCTCGTGGACGCCTCCGAGGGGCCGATGCCGCAGACGAAATTCGTGCTCGCCAAGGCGCTTGCCGCAGGGCTCGCGCCGATTGTCGTCGTCAACAAGGTGGACAAGGCGGAAGCGCGGCCCTTCGAGGTCCAGGACGAGACCTTCGACCTGTTCGCCGCCCTCGACGCCGACGAGCGCCAGCTCGACTTCCCGACCCTGTTCGCCTCCGCCAAGGAAGGCTGGGCCGCTGCGGCTCCGGACGGACCGCGCGACGGCCTGGCGCCCCTGTTCGACACCATAGTGGAGCGGACGCCGCCCCCGCGCGCCGCCCCGGACGAGGCGTTCGCCATGTCGGCCGCCATACTGGAGTCGGACCCGTTTCTGGGCCGCGTGCTCACCGGACGCATCGAGAGCGGCGAAATCGGCGCCAACCGGACGGTTCACGCGCTCAGACCCGGCGAAGGCATTGTCGAGCGCGCGCGCACGACCCGTCTGCTGGCCTTCAGGGGGCTTGGGCGCGTGCCCGTGGAGCGCGCGGCCGCGGGCGACATCGTGGCGGTTGCAGGCCTTCAGACCGCAACGGTCGCCGACACGCTGGCCGCGCCGGAAGTCCTGTGCCCGCTGCCCGCCCGCCCCGTCGATCCGCCGACGCTGGCGCTCACGCTTTCCGTCAATGATTCGCCGCTCGCCGGGCAGGACGGCGACAAGCTCACCTCGCGCGAGCTCCGCGCCCGCCTGCTGCGGGAGGCCGAGGGCAATGTGGCGATCCGCGTGACCGAGAGCGCGGAGAAGGACGCCTGCGAGGTGGCGGGGCGCGGCGAGCTGCAAATGGCGGTGCTGATCGAGACCATGCGCCGCGAAGGCTTCGAGCTTTCCGTCTCCCGGCCGCGCGTGCTGTTCAAAGCCGACCCCGGGACCGGCCGGCGCCTCGAACCGATCGAGGAGGTGACGGTCGATGTGGATGCCGGCCATGCCGGCGCCGTGGTCGAGAAGATGGGCGTGCGCAAGGCGGAGATGACCGATATGCGCCCCACCGGCGCAGGGCGCCAGCGCCTGGTCTTCCTTGCGCCGTCGCGGGGCCTCATCGGCTATCACGGCGAGTTCCTGACCGACACGCGCGGCACCGGCGTGCTGCATCGGCTGTTTCACGGCTATGCCCCGCACAAGGGGCGGCTGGCGGACCGGCGGCGCGGCGTCATGGTCTCGCGGGAGCAGGGCAAGGCAGCGGCCTATGCGCTCTGGAATCTGGAGGAGCGCGGGCGGTTATTCGTCGCGCCGGGCGATGCCGTCTATGGCGGCATGGTGATCGGCGAATGCGCGCGCGGGCAGGATATCGACGTCAACCCGCTCAAGGCGAAGCAACTGACCAATTTCCGCGCCGCCGGCAAGGATGACGCCATATTGCTGACGCCGCCGCAGCAAATGCCGCTGGAGCGCGCCATGGCCTGGATCGCCGACGACGAACTGGTCGAGGTGACGCCGAAGGCCGTCCGGCTTCGCAAGCGCCATCTCGACATTCACGAACGCAAGAGGCAAGCTCGGCGCATGGCGGCTGAATAGCGGCAGGAGTGGCGGCAATGGCGCTCGAATGGTCCCATATGGTGCTCTATGTCGAGGATGTGGAGCGGATGCTGGCCTTCTACACCGATGTGCTCGGCTTCGAGGTGACAGACCGCGGGCCGCTCGGCCGGGACGACAGGGAAATCATCTTCCTGAGCCAAAGTCCGCGGGAGCACCACCAGGTCGCCTTCATCGACGGCAGAAGCGCGGCCGGCCCCTCCAACAGCGTCAATCATGCCGCGTTCCGCATTGACGACCTGACAGCGCTTCGCCGCCTAGCGGCGGCGCTCGACGCCGAAGGCGCCGCCTACAATCCGCGCACGCATGGCAACACCTGGTCCATCTATTTCCAGGACCCGGAGCAGAACGGTATCGAGATCTTCTGCGACACGCCCTGGAAAGTCGCGCAGCCGCAGGCGGTGACCTGGGATCCGGCGCTCAGCGACGCCGAGCTCGCGCGCTGGACGGAAGAGCGCTTCCGGCACGAACCGGGCTTCGAGCCCGCAGACGCATAGGGGCGCCCCGCCATGCCGGAAGTCACCGTCGCCGAAGCCTGGCTGGCGCTGTTGAAGGCGCGCGGCGTGGATGTGCTGCTCGCCAATCCGGGCACCGATTTTGCGCCGATCGTCGAGGCCTATGCGCGCGCCGGGGAGAGCGGGCTCGACTTTCCGAAGCCTCTCACCGTGGTGCATGAGACGGTGGCGATCGGCATGGCGGACGGCTACTGGCGCGCTTCGGGCCGGATGGCGGCGGTGATGGCGCATGTGAATGTCGGCACCGCCAACGCCTTGATGGGCCTTATCAACACCCGGCGCGAGAATGTGCCGGTGCTCATGGCTGCCGGGCGCACGCCAGTGACCGAGAAAGGCCGCAAGGGCGCGCGCGACCGCGGCATCCATTGGGGCCAGGAGATGTTCGACCAAGCCGGGATGCTGCGCGAGACGGTCAAGTGGGACTATGAGCTGCGCCTCGCTGACCAGTTGGAGACCGTGGTGGAGCGCGCGCTCGCCATAGCCGCGACGCCGCCGATGGGGCCGGTCTATTTCACCATGCCGCGGGAGATCATGGCGGAGCCGCTGCCGGACTTCGCACTTTCGCCGGAGCCGCGGCTCAGGCCGGTGCCCGCCGGT
This sequence comes from Alphaproteobacteria bacterium, assembly GCA_965200785.1. GTDB lineage: Bacteria > Pseudomonadota > Alphaproteobacteria > Bin95 > Bin95 > Bin95. The sequence continues at coordinate 2,529,033 of CBDAVA010000003.1, forward strand.
GCGCCGGACCCCGCCGGCATTGCCGCCGCCGCGTCCGTTCTGGCCGCAGCGAAGCGCCCGCTGATCGTCGCCTCCCGGGGCGCGGGCTGGCACAGCCTGCCGGATTTCGCGGAGCGTTTCGCAATGCCGGTGGTCGAGTTCTGGGCGAGCCGCGCCTCGCTGCCGGGCGACCACCCGATGCATGGCGGGTTCGACACCGGCCCCTGGCTGGCGGATGCGGACGCCGTGCTGGTGCTGGACGCGATGGTGCCCTGGATGCCGGCGGAGCAGGATATCCAGCCGGGCTGCAAGGTGGTGCAGGTTGGCCCGGACCCGCTGTTCTCCGATCTGCCGATGCGCGGCTTCCCGGCCGATGTCGCCGTCGCCGGGGAGACGGCGGCCGTGCTGGAGGCATTGGCCGCAGCCATGCCGCCGCCGCCTGAGGGGCGCGGGCGGGATGTCGCCCGGCGGTGCAGGGAGGCGCGCGAAGCCCGCCTGGCCGCCGCCGATTCCGGCCAAGCCCGGCCGATGTCCGCCGGGCGGGTCGGGCGCTGCCTCGACCGGGCGTTGCCGGAAGGCGCGATGATCTTCAACGAGCTGGGCGTGCCGATGGCGTCGCTCACGGTGCGCGACCCGCTCGGTTATTTCAGCACCTCGCTGGCGGGCGGTCTCGGCTGGGGCGTGCCGGCGGCGCTCGGGGCGAAGCTCGCTCGGCCGGACCGGCTGGCGGTCGCCTGCGTGGGCGACGGCTCCTACATGTTCGCCAATCCGGTCGCCTGCCACCAGGCAAGCGCCGCGCTCGGCCTGCCGGTGCTGACGCTGGTATTCAACAACGGCATCTACAATGCCGTCCGGCGGGCGGCGCTGTCGGTCTATCCGGACGGCCATGCCAGCCGCGCCAATGTCCTGCCGCTGACCTCGCTCGACCCCGCGCCGCGCTACGACCTTGTCGTGCAGGCGAGCGGCGGGCACGGGGAGCGCGTGGAGGACGCAGACGCACTGCCCGATGCGCTCGCCCGCGCCATCGAAGTCGTGACCGTAGAGGGCCGGCAGGCGCTTCTGGACATCGCCGTCGGCGTGGCCTGAAGGGCGGCAGGGCGCCGCTCCGGACGATCCAACAGAGGCCCGGCGGTGCGTTTTTCCCTGTTCGCGCATATGGAGCGGCTGACGCCGGACCAGAGCCATGCGGCCATGCACCGCGAGTTCCTGCACCTCTGCGAACTGGCGGACGAGGGCGGGTTCGAGACGATCTGGACCGGCGAGCACCATGCGATGGACTTCACGATCGCGCCGAACCCGCTGATCGTGCTGGCCGATCTGGCGCACAGGACCCGGCATGTCCGCCTCGGCACGGGCGCGGTCGTGGCGCCGTTCTGGCATCCGGTCAAACTGGCGGGCGAGGCGGCGCTTGCCGATGTCGTCACCGGCGGGCGTCTGGAGCTCGGGCTTGCCCGCGGCGCTTACAGCTTTGAGTATGAGCGGCTGTCGCCCGGTCTGGATGCTGCCTCTGCCGGCGCCGCCCTGCGCGAGATGCTGCCGGCTGTGAAGGCGCTCTGGAAGGGCGACTACGCGCATGACGGCGAACGCTGGCGGTTTCCAGACACCACTTCCTCCCCGAAACCGCTCCAGCGCCCGCACCCGCCGATCTGGATCGCCGCCCGCGATGCCGGCAGCCATGATTTCGCGGTGGCCCAGGGCTGCAATGTCCAGGTGACGCCGCTCTGGCAGGGTGACGACGAGGTCGAACGCCTGATGCAACGGTTCGACGACGCCTGCGCCGCGCATCCGGAGGTTCCGCGCCCGAAGATCATGCTGCTCCGCCACACTCATGTGGGCGCAGACGAAGCGGCGGCAGCCGAGGGCGCGCGGGCGGTCAGCCGGTTTTACTGTCATTTCAGCGCCTGGTTCCGCAATGAGCGGCCGGTCAGCCAGGGCATGATCCAGCCGCTGACAGACGCCGAGATGGCGAAGCTCGACATGTTCGCGCCGGACATCATGCGCGCCAGCAATGTCATCGGCACACCGGGCGAGGTCGTCCGGCGCCTCAAGACCTATGAGGCGATGGGCTTCGACCAATACAGCTTCTGGATCGACAACGGTATGCCGTTCCGCGAAAAGCGGAAATCGCTTCGCCTGTTCATTGACGAAGTCATGCCCGCCTTCACATGAGTGCGCCCATGCCCGACAACGCCCCGCCAGCAGTCCTGATCCACGGTGTCGGCCTCGACCGAACGATGTGGGACGGAGTCGCCGGCTATCTCTCCGGCGTGTTCCACTGCGTCGCCTTCGACATGCCGTGCCACGGCGGCGCCGGAATGCCGGAGGGCAGGATTACGCTCGAGACCTTTTCGGAGGCGCTGGCGGACGTCGTGGACGGCCTCGCCTCCCCGCCGGTCGTGGTCGGTTTCTCCATGGGCGCGATGGTGGCGCAGCGCTTTACGCTCGACCGGCCGGACGCCGTGCGGGCGCTGGTGCTGATGAACGCCGTGTTCGACCGGGATGACAGCCAGCGCGCCGCCATTCAGCAGCGGCTTGCCCTCGTGGAGCGCACCGGCCCCGCCGGCATGGCCGAGAATGCGCTCGCGCGCTGGTTCACGGCGGACTTCACGAAACGCCGCCCGGAGGTTGTCGATGCGGTGCGCCAACGCCTGCTGGCGAACGACCCGGCGGCCTATCTGGCCGCCTACCGGGTGTTCGCAACAGCAGATGGCGCGCTGGCCCGCGAGGCCGGGCGCATCGCCTGCCCTACCCTGGCCATGACGGCGGAGCATGACGCCAATTCCACGCCCGCCATGAGCCGCGCCCTCGCGCGCGTCCTGCCGAATGCAACGGCCCTGGTGCTGGACGGCCTCGCCCATGGAGCGCCCATCGAAGCGCCGGAGCGGGTCGCGGGCGCGATCCTGGAATTCGCCGCCGGGCTGCAACAACAGCCGGCCAACCCTCCGGCAGGGGAGCATTGATTATGGAAGTGATCCTGTATGGCACGGGCTTCAACCGTTCCGCCCGTTGCCAATGGACCCTGGAGGAGGCAGGCATTGCCTATACGGCGGTCGGACGGCGCGAACTGGCCCGCGGAGACGATCTGCGCCGGTATCATCCGCTGGGCAAGATACCGGCGGCGGTTGTTGACGGCCGGCCGCTTTTCGAGTCCGCAGCCATTTGCACCTATATCGCCGACCGCGCCCCGGCAGTGAATCTGGTCGCCCGGCCCGGAACATTTGCACGCGCCGAGCACGACCAGTGGGTCGCGTTCTGCCTGAGCGAGATGGAGTCCTGGCTCTGGAACTCTGCAGTCAACCTGTTCGTGCTGCCCGAGGAGGAGCGCGTGAGCGCCGGGCTGGAGCAGAATGTGACCATGTTCAAGCGCAGCGCAGCGGTTCTGGAAGCCCATCTGGGCCGGAACGACTATCTCGTCGAAAACCGGTTCACCGTGGCCGACATCATCGTGGGCTGGTGCATCAACTGGGCGCGGCGTCTGGGATATCTGGGTGAGTGTCCGGCGCTGGGCCGATATCTGGAGCGCCTCCTGGCGCGCCCGCTATGCGCCCTGGCCCGCGATTAGCGGTCTGCCGTCGGTCGATGCAACCGCGCCGCCGCCGTCGAGCAAGGACATCGCCTGCTCGGGCCCCCCGCTCCCCTGTCATCCCTGCTTTACCTGTCACCCCCGGAGGCGGGGGTGACAGATGAACGCCGCAACGAGTCCAAATGTTAAACTGAGACATTACCAAGTGCTGGCGGGTTTTTCGGAACACGCCTCCGTGCCGCAGCGCTTGGATCGCCTCCCTTGTCGTCACCCCGGCCGGAGCAGAGCGCAGAGCCGGGGTCCATCCTCCGCCGCTTCGGCCTTGCGGAAGAATCGGAGGCTGGGCCCCGGCTCAGGGGCGGGGCGACAGTAGGGGGCCGGCGCGGCAGTAGGAGGTCCGCGGCGGCAACAGGGGGTCCGGGGCGGCGCCCGGGGGATCCGGGGCGGCGCCGGGGCGTTCGGAACGCGCCTCCGTGCCGCGCCGCTTACACCGCCTCCCTTTTGTCACCCCGGCCGGAGCGCAGCGCAGAGCCGGGGTCCATCCTCCGCCGTTTCGGCCCTGCGGAAGGATCGGAGGCTGGGCCCCGATGGTGTGGACGCCTCCTTCCACCGGCATCGCATTGTGCCAAGGTAGCGGTGTCGAACAACAACCCTACGGGAAGGAGACATCCACATGAGTGAAGTGAGCATGATCGGGATCGATCTGGCGAAGAACAGTTTTCACCTGCACGGGGCGGGTTCGGACGGTTCGGTGGTCTTCCGGCGCAAGCTGTCGCGGGGTCAGGTTTTGAAGGTTCTGGCCTCCCGTCCCCGCTGCACGGTGGCGATGGAGGCGTGCGGGAGCGCCCATCACTGGGGCCGTGAGATTGGCAAGCTGGGTCATGTGGTGAAGCTGATCCCGCCGGTCTATGTGAAGCCCTTTGTGAAGCGCCAGAAGAACGATGCGGCGGATGCGGAGGCGATCTGCGAGGCGGCGCAGCGTCCGACCATGCGTTTTGTTGCGGTGAAGAGCGCGGAGCAGCAGGTGGGGATGATGCAGTTCGGGGTTCGCGATCTTCTTGTGCGCCAACGCACGCAGACGATCAACGCGCTGCGGGGCCATCTGGCGGAGTTTGGTGTGATTGCGCCGAAGGGCCCGGTTCATGTTCGCCGTCTTGCGGGGGCGGTTTCGGACCCCGAGACGGAGCTTCCGTTGCGGGCGCGCGAGTTGGGTGGTGTGCTCCTGGAGCAGATTGCCGAGTTGGACCGGAAGATCGCGGAGCAGGAGAAGGCGTTGCGCGCGGCCGCGCGGGAGGATGAGGAGGCGCGGCGGTTGATGAGTGTGCCGGGTGTGGGTCCGGTGACGGCGCTGGCGCTGCAGGCTCTGGCGCCGCCGCCTGCGAGCTTCCGCCGGGGCCGGGATTTCTCGGCCTGGCTGGGCCTTGTGCCGCGCCAGCACACGAGCGGGGGCAAGCCTCGGCTTGGCAAGATATCGAAGATGGGCCATCGGGAGCTGAGGCGTCTTCTGGTGGTCGGGGCGATGTCGGTGATCCGGAACACGGTGTGCTCCGGCCGGGCGCCCGAGCCATGGCTTGCGCGGTTGCTTGCGCGCAAGCCGAGGAAGCTGGCCGCGGTGGCGCTTGCCAATCGCATGGCGCGCATTCTGTGGGCGCTGGCGGTGAAGAAGGACAGTTACCGGGTTCCCGCAACCGGCTGAACAGGGAGCCCGGCGCGCTGTTCCCGGAGCGGACCGGCAGGACCGGAATGCAGGCAGGCCGAGGCAGGGGGTAAGGGTAAACGGTCAATGAGACGGGATCGGGAAAACCAGCTTGAGCCGGAGTGCTTCCAAGCACGTGGCCCCGTATTGGACCCGGTCCGCGTATCTCCATACAGGCCCGCGGCGCTCACAAGGCCGCACAAAGAGGCCGGACACACGACTGCGCCTGACCGCAGCTCCCCAAACCATGCCAAAAATCTGCTTGCATCCAGGGAGGCGTCCACACACGGCTCAAGGCCGGGGCGACAGTAGCGGGGCCGGGGCGGCAACAGGGGGTCCGAGGCGGGGGTGACAGGGGAGCGCGGTAACGAGGCCAAATGTTGAACTGAGACGTCGCCGATTTCTTTCTTCAGGGATTTCATGCTAAATTGTCGCAGTTGGTAACAGTTGGCTAAGGAGATTGTGATGCAATCAACTCAGGAAATGCGTGAGCATCTCGTGAACAAGGCTCAGGAAGACGGGGATTTCCGGTCGCACTTGTTCTCTGACCCGAGGGCGGCCATTGAGGGGGAATTCGACGTCACTCTTCCCGACGGGGTGTCGGTGTCTGTTCACGAGGAGTCAGCGGAACACGTCCATCTGGTGCTGCCGCCTTCTCCTGCCCTCTCCGAAGAGGAGCTCAGGACAGTCAGCGGCGGCTTCACCAGCGTCGGCGGTCCGATCTGGTAGTAGCCGGAAGTTCTTCCCGACAGGCGGTTTTCCGCCTTCTCCGACAAGGAGCTCGGGGGCGGTCAGCGGCAGTTATTCCTCAATCATTCCTGTCGCCTGCAACTTCGGCCTTGCGGAAGGATCGGGGGCTGGGCCCCGGCTCAAGGCCGGGGCGACAGTAGGGGCGTCCGGAGCGGCGCCGGGGGGTCCGAGGCGGCGCCCGGGAATTCGGAACGCGCCTCCGCGCCGCGCCGCTTACACCGCCTCCCTTGTCGTCACCCCGGCCGGATCGGAGCGGAGAGCCGGGGGCCATCCTCCGCCGCTTCGGCCTTGCGGAAGGATCGGAGGCTGGGCCCCGGCTCAGGGCCGGGGCGACAGTAGGGAGAGCCGGGGCGACAGTAGGGGCATCCGGAGCGGCGCCGGGGGGTCCGAGGCGACGCCGGGGAGTTCGGGGCGGGGGTGACAGGGGAGCGCGGTAACGAGGCCAAATGTTGAACTGAGACGTCGCCGATGTCTTTCTTCAGAGATTTCATGCTATATTGTCGCAGTTAGTAACAGTTGACTAAGGAGATTGTGATGCAATCAGCTCAGGAAATGCGTGAGCATCTCGTGAACAAGGCTCAGGAAGACGAGGATTTCCGGTCGCACTTGTTCTCTGACCCGAGGGCGGCCATTGAGGGGGAATTCGACGTCACTCTTCCCGACGGGGTGTCGGTGTCCGTTCACGAGGAGTCAGCGGAACACGTCCATCTGGTGCTGCCGCCTTCTCCTGTCCTCTCCGAAGAGGAGCTCAGGACAGTCAGCGGCGGTTTCACCACCGGGAACAACCCGCTCTGGTAGTAGCCGGAAGCTCTTCCCGACAGGCGGTTTTCCGCCTTCTCCGACAAGGAGCTCGGGGCGGTCGGCGGCAGTTATTCCTAAGTCATTCCTGCCGCCTGCAACCGCTTCTCATGCGATAATCGGAACGGGATTGAGGTCAGCTTCCGCCAGAGCGGTGTCGCGCCATCCCATTTCGACCGGAACGTCGAACAGGCGTCCTGGTGCGAAGCGCTGCCAGAAATGGCGCAGCCCGGGGACGACGACCCGCGCCACCGGCATCCCGATGTCCGGCCGGGTCTGGTCGAGAACCAGAAATTCCATGCCCCGGGCCTCCACCAGCGCACGGCACAGCTCAAGGTCATCACACAGGTCTTCCGTAGCAGGGGCCGGGTAATCCGCCCTTCCCCGCGGCGCCGAACCGGGCGCCGGCCCGAGCCAGGGCTGGTCCGCGAGCCGACCGTGTTTCCACCAATCGAGTTGCGCAGGCCCGCCGACGCTGTATGTGGCGGGAAATTCCGGGCCGAGGACAAAGCACAGGGCCTGGTTTAGCTCGCACACCGCGCGCAAAGCCGCAATGCGTGGATCGAGATGCGCTCCGGCGCCGTAGATGATTTCCTCGTTCCCTCCGTCGGTCCGGCGCGACAGAGCGACGAAGGCCGGTATGCCGAGGTCGCTGGTGGCGTCCAGCACCCACATATCCCGATGATGCCTTCGATAATGGCCGCGGGCCGACGCCAGATAATCGTCGCCAAAGCTCTCCAGATCCACCTCCGGCAGGGCGAGCCGGTTGTACCACCAGATCGCAAAGGAATCGCGCTCCACCAACTCGAGGAAGCCCTGGAGGATCGCTTCCTCGAGCGTATTGCCGGCGGCGCAGCCGTTCGAATCCGCAAAGAGAGGAAGACTCGGCCCGTCCCCCGGTTCCGGCATATGGTAGTAGAGCATGGTCGTTGGCAAGTATTTGTGCCGGCTCTCGGTGAATGACCACAATGGCGACCAGTCCACCTTCCTGTCGGGGTCAAAGCGCGGCGGAATCGAGCTGTATTGACGGTCGCGGGCTTCGAGTTCGGCAGCACTATCCAGTTGCCGATCGCTGAAGAGTTGCACATCGTTGGGATGGATCGCCTCGGCATCCCCGGCGGCAAGAAAATCCGAGAGCCGCTTCCTGCATCGGATTTCATCGCCCTGGAAGACGCCCGAATAACGCTCCACCGCCTCGCAAAGCGCGCTCGCTTCCGACTGGCCCGCCGTGCTCCCCTTGCCTGTGCTTCCGCTCCGCAAGTCGCGGCGCAGCGAACCCAGCGTGCGCGTTTTCGGCGCGAAATTGCCCCCTGTCCAATAAACATGCAACCAGGAATCGGCCTCGTCCGTAGTGCGCTTGATCCATGCCACGACACCGCTGACAGGACCGACGAGATGCCGGTATCTGGCGAGAGTCTCCTCAGGGGATACCGAGCGCACCCCGCCGCTGTTGTGCACGCTCTTCGGGCTCGGCTGCAGCATCACGGGCTGCGCCGGTCGATCGCTGCGCCGAAGCGCCTCCTCGCCGCATTCGAAGCATTGCGGGCGGCGCATGACCGGATGGTCATCGAACCTCAGATTCCCGGCATCGAGCGACACTGCATGATCGTGCAGCATTGCTGCATCCTTGAGGACCAGCCATTTGGCGATCTCGACCGCGGCGGCCGCGAAGATCATATCGACGACGACAGGCTCGGCCGCATAAGGCAGAAAGGCGGCCTGGTCCCCGCCCATATTGCGCAGAAAGTTGTGCACTTCTCGATGGAGACGAAGGCGATGGGTGAGACAGGCCCAGCACGGCCCGCCGTCCGCGGGCCGGAAAATCGGCCCGAACAGGGATTGCAGGCCGTGCGGGCAAACCAGCATCCAGGCTGCGCCCGATGACAGGCGGCTTCGATTGCACGCCTCGTGCCGCGCATCGATGTAATCAGGGCTGACGAAGACCGAGAGATCGCCCGCCCCAGGCGCGCTTGCCTTGACGCCCATCGCCTCGAGCCGGCGCGCGAGGCGGCCCTCGTCTCCCTCCACGGCCACCTTCGCCCCGCCAAGCCGCTCCTCGACCCATCGGGGAGAAGCGCCCAGCGACGACCAGAACGCCGCCCGGCTCCGGTCCATGGCGTGCTCGCCCGAGACCACATATCCCCGTGCGCCCAATGCACCGAACGCGGCGCTGACGTCTCGGGGCAAATACCTGTCGGCGAGCGCGGCAGTGATGTCTTCGCGCGAATGGCTGCCGTCCAGAAACGGCAGGAGGTCGCAATAGATCTGCCCGTTGATCAGCGTGTTGAACGTCTCCGAAACCAGCATGACGCGCCCGTCGCCCATCGGACGGAAGTCGAAATGGGGCGTGAGCACCGGCACCGCGACCACGCCGCGGTCCGCCGCTGTCGTCTGCGTGAGTATCTTTCGCTGCATTCCGGATGCGCTTTTCGACACTGCATCCAAGGCGTTCGGGTTCTGCGCTCGCGCAGGGCCGTCCGAAGCTCTGCCGGATGCTGCGCCCATTGTTGGGATCAACTCTGCGATGTTGTTGTTCTCTCTTCCCGCACCATATACGAAGTTTCCATGCCGGCTTCTGATTTCAGAAGCTCCATGCTAGACTACTCATGTGGACAGGCGCCAACTTACTCGAAGGGATGCAGTCATGCAATCAGCTCAAGAAATGCGCGAGCGTGTGGTGAACAGGGCCCAGGAAGACAGGGATTTCCGGCTACAACTGTGCTCCGATCCGAAGGCCGCCATTGAGGGGGAACTCGGCGTTACCCTTCCCGAAGGCGTGTCGGTGTCCGTTCACGAGGAGTCGGCGGAGAACGTTCATCTGGTGCTGCCGCCTTCCGCTGTCCTCTCCCAAGAGGAACTCGGGACGGTCAGTGGCGGTTACAGCTTTAATGAACCCTGGTGAATCAAGACCCGTTCCCGATGAAAGCGGCGCTGCTGCGGAGTTCTCTGGCAGGTTCGGGGAGTCGTCTTGCCGGCCGGGAAACACCCGAAACTCCCGTTTAGTGCAATGCATCGCTGAAGTGGCGCGACTGCCAAAACAGGCAAGCCGGAAAGCCGGATTTTGATGTTCCCGTCAGCACTGGATACGGGAGAGGCCGTCGAGCCTGCAAGCGTCCGGCATGAGCTGCCGGACGCTTTGGCGGCCTCGGCGAGAGAGGCCATCCATCGCGGCCTCGCCCGTCTCGAAAGTATTATTGGTCCGGACGGAATTTGGCCGTCCTCCATTTACCGCAACCTGGATCTCACCGGCCCGGTTTTTGCCGATGTCGTCCCCTTTGTCGCGGCATCCGGGATGTTGTCGCTCGAAATCTTCGCCGCCCGCAGCAAAGCCCTGTGCGACCGCACGCGCGCGTTTCTCCTCAAACGCATGGAGTATCCGGGGATATGGCGGTATTGGCCCAATCTGCCCCCCGATGTCGACGATACATCGGTCTGTTCCCTGGCGGCGGGAAGTCATCCGCTGCTGCTCTTCGGGGCCAATGTGAAGCCCTTGCTTGCCAACCGGGACCAGGCAGGCCGCTTTCGCACCTGGATGACCCAGGACAGTGCGAACCCCGTCTTCGCGCAAGTCGATAGCGTGGTCAACGCGAACACCCTCGCCTGGCTGGGGCCGGGGCCGGACACCGCGGCGGCGGAGCGGTGGCTTGAGACGGTCGTTGACGAACGGGGCGAAGCAGGCTCCACCTGGTATTATCCCGACCCGATGGACCTCTATTTTGCGATGGCGCGGGCCCATCATTGCTCGCCTGCCCTGTTTGCCCGCCTCACCGAGACCCTTGCCGCCCGCATCCGTGAACGGGCCGAACGACCGGCAGGAGTCGGCGATGCGGTGCGCGCCGGCCAGGCGCTCACGGCATGGACCATGCTGGGCGTCTACCCCGGTGCTGAAACGCAGATATGTGTGGTCGAGGAGGTGCTGGCCGCTCAACACGCCGATGGAAGCTGGCCGGAGACTCTCCTCTGGCAGGGACCGTCTCCTCCGAAACAGCTATCCGTCGGGTTTGCGTCCGAAGCGCTGTCCACCGCCCTTTGTGTCGAGGGGCTTGAACGGACGCTTGCCGCGACATGACCGAGGCCCGCTCCCCGGCATCGTTTGGACGCCTGCTGCGAGACATTCGCCATGTCATCCCCCGCACGCTGCTCGCGGGAGAGGGCTGGGGCCAGGTCCTGGGATGCGCCGATCGGCTTCCCCTTGCAGTAGCCGGCTTGTTCGGCTTCGAATGCCGGCTGGCGGACGAGGCGCCGGCCTGCGGCTTTGCCATCGACCTTCCCTTGCATTCTCCCGTCTCCGCCCATTTCATTGGCGAAGGCGAGCGGCCCGGCGCACAGCCGGAGGCGGCGGGGCTGGCCGGGTTTCTTCGCGACGCTGAACAGCCCGAAACCTTCCTGAACCGCTTCGTGAGCGGGGCCGTCGTCGAATACGACGCCATGGGCGCCGCTCGGGCGGACCCGAACGATCCGCCGGGCCTGTTCCTGCGGCTGCCCTATTCCGTATCGACGGACGGAGGGGATGAAGACTCCTCTCCCGCCGGCCCTCCACCCCGGATAGACCGTCCGGGCGTCATAGCGGATGCCTTGGCGGCGGCGGTTGCAGCGAAGCCGGATGCCGGGGAGAGGCGGCAGGTCGAACGGGTCTTCGAGGCACTGCCGCCCTCCGCGCGGGTCGTGTATCTGGGCATGTTTCCGGGGCGCGCGCCGCGGGCCGTCCGCGTGGTGTTCCTCGGGGTGGATGCGGAGGCGCTGCCCGCCGCCTTGTCCCGGCTGGGATGGCCCGGCGACCCGGCCGCCGTGATGCGTCTCCTCGACGCCGTGTGTCTTCCCGAGACATGGTTCATGGTTGGTGTCGATGTCGATGAAACAGGCGTCCAGCCGAAGCTCGGCCTTGAGCTCAAGCAAGGCCGGGAGGACCGATCCCTGGCTTTCCCGGAGGCGGACCGGATGACCAGCTGGAAGCCGCTGCTGGAGTGGCTGGTCGCGAACGGAAAATGCCGGCCGGAGAAGGCGATGGGCCTCGAGGCGTCTTCAGGCATCGTCCGGGTCTTCGATTTTCAGAAGACCCTTGAGGTCCGCAAGAACATCAACCACATCAAGCTCACATTCCACGGCGCGCGGGCCGAGGCCAAGGCGTATGTCGCCCTGCAGATGAGAATTCTGTAGAAGCCGCAACGATTCCGCCGAGACCGGTGCGGGAGGAAGGTCTTTCGCCGCGGGCGTGCCGGCCTCTATTCACGGGGAGATGCGGGACAACATCCAGTTGGTGATGCCGCCTTCCGCGGCCTTATACGGCCCGTGCGAAAGGCAGCACCAGATCGTCCTGCACCTCCCGGAAGATGATCTCCACCGGCAGATCGAGCGCCAGGCCGGCGGCGGCGGCGTCCAGCAGCTGGCACTGGAGGCGCACGCCTTCCTCCAGTTCGACAGTCGCCATGACATAGGGAAGTTCATCCCGGAAGCCCGGCACGAAGGGGTGGTGGACCTCTGTCCAGCTATGGAGCCGGCCCCGCCGGGAGGCTTCGATCCAGCGGACTTCCAGCGAATGGCACAGGGCGCACATCGGCCGCGGATAGTGGCGGACCGCGCCGCAGCCGCCGCATTGCTGCAGCAGCAGGCGGCATTCTTTCAGCCCGTCCCAATAGGGCTTCGAATCGATGGTCGGCTCAGGCGCCGGTCGTTCGCCGCTCACGCCGCCGCTCCCATGATCGCGACCGAGCCGTCGCCGAGATCGCCATAGCCCGTCACCAGGCCGACCTCCGCATCCGCCACCTGCGCCCTGCCCGCCTCGCCGCGCATCTGCTTCACCAACTCGCAGACATGGTTCATGCCGACGATATGCGCCTGGCTCAGCAGGCCGCCATGCGTGTTGACCGGCAGCGCGCCGTCAAGGCCGATGCGGCCGCCCTCGACGAAGGCGCCGCCCTCCCCCTTGCCGCAGAAGCCAAGGTCCTCCAACTGGCAGATGACGGTGTAGGTGAAGCAGTCATAGAGTTGCGCCACCTGGATATCCTCCGGACCGACGCCGGCCATGCCGAAAGCGCGCGGCGCCGCCTTGGCGAGGCCGAGGCGGGTGATGTCCGGGCGCTGGGTGATGACGCTCGGCGAGTCGGGATGACCTTCGGCGACGCCCAGGATGGGGACCGGCCGGCGCGTGTCGGCGGCGCGCCCCGCGCCCGAGATCACCAGCGCCGCCCCGCCGTCGCTTTCCAGGCAGCAATCGAACAGCCGGAACGGGTCCGAGATCATGCGCGAGGCGTGATGGTCTTCCACCGACATCGGCTTCTGCATGATCGCATTGTCGTTCAGCATCGCATGGCGGCGCATGGTGACGGCGACTTCCGCGAACTGGTCCGCCGTCGTGCCGTAAAGCTCCATATGGCGACGCGCCATGGGCGCATAGAGCTGCGCCGGCGCGAGGGTTCCCGACGGCGTCTCGAACTCGGACACGACATGGAATTGCGGCATGGCCGCCACCCGGGACGCCACCCGCGAGTCCGAATAGCCGCGCCGACCGATCGGCAGCAGCACATGGCGACAGAGCCCGGTCGCCACTGCGAGCGCCGCCGCCTGTATGGCGGCCACGCAGCTGGCCCCGCCCATCGGGGTCGTCGCGGAGAAGGTCACGTCTTCCAGGCCGAGATTGGTGATGAAGTCCTCGGCGACGGCCGCGCCGGAGGCATAGGGCAGAATGCCGTCAATGTCCTTCGGCTCGAGGCCCGCATCCTCGACGGCCCGAAGCGAAGCATCGAGTTGCAGCGCCAGCGCGCTCTTGTCCGATCCGCGCCTGTAAGCCGTCTCGCCGATGCCGACAACCGCCGCCTTGCCGCGCAATGACGCCGCCATGGCCCTTCTCCCCGGTTTCACTGTCCGCCCCGATGCTATCCCGGCCGCCTGCACGGCGCTATACCGGGAGCCTTCCGGGCAGCAGGAATGAAAGGGCATAGTCATGATTCGGGCTGCATTCGCCATGCTTCGAACAGCCTTGATTCCCGTTCTGGCGGCAGGCTGCGCCTTGGCCGATCCGGTCATCGGGCCGCGCCCGCAAGCGGTGGACGACATTGTGCTTCCCGACCCGCCCGGCATCACTGTCGAGGACTGGGCGACCGGGCTGGAGGCGCCCTGGTCGCTTGTGTTCCTCCCCGGCGGCGGCGCGCTGGCGAGCGAGCGGCCGGGCCGGGTGCGCATGATTGGCCCCGAGGGCAGGGTGGCGCCGCAGCCGGTGCTCACCGCCGCGACGGCGCAATCAGGGGAAGGCGGGCTGATGGGCCTCGCGCTGCATCCCGATTTTGCGAACAACCGGCTCTTCTACGTCATGCTGACGAAGCCGCAGCAAAACGGGCTGGTCAACCAGGTGCTGCGCTACCGCCTTGAAGGCGGGCAGGCGCATTTCGACAAGGTGGTGCTGGACGGCGTTCCGGGCGGCTGGGCGCATAATGGCGGACGGATCGCCTTCGGACCCGACGGCATGTTGTATGTGGGCACCGGCGAGGTCTGGCAGGCATCGCTGGCGCAGGACCGGCAATCCCTTGCCGGCAAGATTCTCCGGATAACGCCAGAAGGCGAAGCGCCGCCGGACAACCCGTTCCCGGGCTCATTCATCTGGTCTCTCGGCCACCGCAATGTGCAGGGCCTCGCCTGGGAGCCGGGCGGCGGCCTCTACGCCAGCGAGCACGGGCCTTCCGGCGAGGCGGGCTTCGGCGCCTATGACGAGGTCAACCGCATACGGCCCGGCGGCAATTACGGCTGGCCGCTTGCGGTCGGCGCGCCCGGCCGGCCGGAATGGGTCGATCCCGTGGCAAGTTGGCCGCGCAGGACAACGCCGCCTTCCGGCATGGCCTTCTGGGACGGCGCGCTGATGCTCGCAACGCTGCGGAGCGAGGCGTTGCTGCGAATCGTGCTGGACGAAGACGGCCGGGCCGTGCGCATCGAGCGCTGGTTCGAGGACCGCTTCGGGCGGCTGCGCGACGCCGTGGCGGGGCCCGACGGCGCGCTCTATGTGTTGACATCGAACCGGGACGGGCGCGGCTCGCCCCGCGATGCGGATGACCGTATTCTGCGCATCAGCCGTCCATAGGAAGCCATCGCCATGCCAGACCCCTTCGCCCCGATTCACGCGCTCGCCCCGGAGATCGCCGCCGGACGGCTGTCGCCGGTGGAAGTCACCGAAACCTGCCTAGACCGGATCACCGCGCTCGACCCGAAGCTGCACGCCTTCGCCGCCGTCTATGCCGATGAAGCGCGCGAGGCCGCCGAGGCGGCGCACAAGGCGATCCGCGCCGGGCACCGCATCGGCCCGCTGCACGGCATCCCGATCGGCGTCAAGGACCTTTGCGACATGGAGGGCCGCATCACGACCGGCGGCGCCGCCATCTGGAAGGAGCGCATCTCGCCGGTGACCGCCACACTGGTCGAGCGGCTGCGAGCCGCCGGCATGATCGTCATCGGCAAGACGCATACGGTCGAATTCGCCTATGGCGGCTGGGGCACCAACAACTCGCTCGGCACGCCCTGGAACCCGTGGGACCGCGAGACGCACCGCATTCCCGGCGGGTCTTCAAGCGGCACCGGGGCCGGCGTCGCCGCCGGGCTTGTCCCCTGCGGCATCGGCACCGACACCGGCGGCTCGGTGCGCCTGCCGGCTGCCTTTTGCGGCACGGCCGGCCTCAAGACCTCGGTCGGCAGGATCAGCACTTACGGCGTGCTGCCGCTCTCCCACACGCTCGACACGCCGGGGCCGCTGGCGCGGGCCGTCGAGGATTGCGCCTGGCTGCTGGAGGCCATGCAGGGGCCGGACCCGCTCGACCGGAAGACCCGCCGGCTTCCGCCGGCAGATGCAACATCCGGCCTGCGCAAGGGCGTCAGGGGCCTCCGGCTGGCCCGCCTGCCCGATGCGGAGCGACCGGCCTTCGATACCGAGGTCCTCGCAGCCTATGACGCGGCGCTGGCCGTGTTCGAGGAACTTGGCGCGCATATCGTCGATATCGCCCTGCCCCGCGCAATGGCCGATTTCGAGCAGCGGGTCGCCGCGATCATCGGCGCGGAGAGTTACACCTGGTTGAAGGACGTCGTGGACAACGAGGAACAGCAGCTTGACCCCGACGTGCGGCCGCGCGTGGCGGCGGGCGGGCGGCTTTCGGCCCGGGACTATGTGGCCACCCTGCTCGACCGCGACGCGATCATGGCGGCCTTCGATGACGCCATGGACGGCATCGACGCGCTGCTGACGCCGACAGCCTGCTTCGCCGCGATTCCCGTCGCCGAAGTCGATCAGCGCAAGACGCCCGCAACCGTTACGCGCATGGGCAACTATCTCGGCCTGACCGGCCTCGCGGTCCGCAACGGCTTCACCGCCGCCGATATGCCGACCTCCCTGCTTGTCAACACCCGCGACGGCGATGAGGCGCTCGCGCTGCGCATCGGCTGGGCTTATGAGCAGGCCACGGACTGGCATCGCCGCACGCCGGAAGGATATTGAAGACATGTCCGAACTGCAGACCCTCGCCGCCGAGATCGGTGCGAAGCTGAAGGAACGCGGCCAGACGGTGGCGGTGTTCGAGAGCTCGTCGGGCGGCCTTGTTTCGGCGGCGCTGCTGGCGGTGCCGGGGGCCAGCCGCTACTATCTGGGCGGCGGTGTCATCTACACGCTGGTGGCGCGGCGTGAGCTGGCCCGCATCGGCGAGGCGGAGATGCGCGGCCTTCGGTCCTCCTCCGAACCCTATGCGCAGCTTCTGGCGCGGCAGGCCCGCAGCATTTTCGGCGCGGATTGGGGCCTGGCGGAGACAGGCGCCGCCGGCCCGGACGGCAACCGCTATGGCGACGCACCGGGGCATAGCTGCCTCGCGGTTTCCGGCGCCATCGACTTCGCCGAGACGCTGGAAACAGGCGATGCGGACCGCGAAGCCAATATGCGCCGTTTCGCCGAGGCGGCGCTGGACCTCATGCGCCGCGCGCTGGCGTTCTGACACCCCGCCCGGCTGCCGGCCCGAAAGACCGCCTGCACCGACCAGGATAAGGATGCCCGCAAGTGGGCTTGACAGCTTTCCCGACCAAGCCGCACAATCGCAACCTCCTCTGAGGATAACCGACGCTGTGGAATACGCTATCCAAGATACCTTCGTATTGCCGAAATTGATGGAGGCATCAGAATATTCCGCCAACCGATGTGTCTTTCGTGATGACGATGTTGGCGTTTGGTTATACCAAGCGAATTGTTTGGAATTTATGGATATGCTAATCGCCAAGTTCCCAGAAGGAAGATTTGATATGATTTTTGCTGATCCACCATATTTTCTTTCTAATGGTGGAATAACATGTCATAGTGGGCGCATGGTTAAGGTAGATAAAGGAGAATGGGATCGTTCTTATGGTCCAGAGTTAAATCATGAATTCAATATGGCATGGCTATCTCGATGCCAGAAGTTATTGAGGTCGAATGGCACGATTTGGGTATCTGGAACTCATCACATAATTTACTCTATTGGATTCGCTATGCAACAATGCCAAATGAAGATCTTGAACGATATTTCGTGGGAAAAAACTAATCCTCCACCCAATCTATCTTGCCGTTACTTTACACATTCCACTGAGACGGTTATCTGGGCTGCTAAGAATGAAAGATCAAAACATATATTTAACTATATGGACATGAAAATACAGAATGGTGGCAAGCAAATGAAGACGGTATGGACATTGGGTGCGCCACGAAAGCAAGAAAAGAAGTTTGGAAAACATCCCACTCAAAAACCAATTGCTCTGTTGGAAAGAATTATTCAGGCAAGCACGAAACCTGGAGATTTAATATTTGATCCATTTTCTGGCAGTGCGACAACAGGGGTGGTATCCATACAACAAGGACGGCGGTTTGTTGGCTGCGAATTGGAGGAAAATTTTTTAGCCATTGCATCAGATCGTCTGAAAGAAGCCCTGTTCGGAAGAGAACCCAAACCTTCGGAGGAGTTGCTATGATTCGTGGTGGAACAGGAGGAGCAAATACCGGAACCGGGTTGAATTTTGAGAGACGCGTTGACTTCCTGACGCTTTTGGGCGAGATCCCAGGCTACGCTATTCAGAAGTCTAGGTTAGCAGGGCATGATGTATTGTTTAATGGCACACAAGTTGCTAGATGCTTTAAGCAGCATCAGTTCTATAAGTTTTTGAAGGAGGAGGGTGTAGATTGGCAAGTGCTTATATCCAGGAAGCTGCTTCCGGATAACGCCTTAATCGTAATCATTCGGGAAACATTGTTTATTGTGGAGGTGAAATACCAGCAAGTTTCTGGATCAGTTGACGAAAAATTGCAAACATGTGATTATAAGAAAAAGCAATATCAGAAGCTGGTGCGGTGTCTGGACTTGAAGGTTGAATACGTCTACGTTCTGAGCGACTGGTTCAAGGACGAAAAGTATAAGGATGTTTTGGATTACATCAACAGCGTAAACTGCCATTACAAGTTCAACAAACTGCCGCTGGCTTGGCTTGGACTTCCTACTGGATAACCGATCTCGGGCGGCGTTGTGCCCGTAGCCTGTTGCAGATAATCCGCTAACCGGCCACAAGGATAAGAATACCGGCGACGACCAGCAGGATGCCGGCGAGTTCCGCGCGCGAGCTTCGCTCCTTGAAGACGATCATGCCGGCGGCGAAGGTGAACACCAGCTCGATCTGGCCGAGCGCCCGCACATAGGCGACATTCTGGATCGTCATGGCGGTGAACCAGCCGATGGAGGATACGGCGCCGGCCAGGCCGGCAAGCCCCGCCCAGCGCCAGAGGCGCAGGACTGCGCGAAGCTGGCCGGGTTCGCGGAAGGACATCCATGCCGCCATGCTTACCGACTGGAAGAAGGTGACGGCCGCAAGCGTGAATGCAGCCTGCATCAGAAAGCCCGGCCCTTCGCCTGTGGCGGGATCACCGAGAGAGAGCGACGCTGCCCGGAACGAGACGGCCGAGACGCCGAACAGCGTGCCCGAAAACACGCCGAGCAGCGCCGTGCGCTCCGTCCAGCCAAGCAGCAGCCTGCGCCAGTCGAGCGCGCTCTTGGCGGTCGAGAGCAGCATGACCCCGATCAGGCTGACGAAGATCGCCACGCAGCCCGCAAGGTCCACGCCGTCGCCCAGAATGACCAGACCGAACAGCGCCGCCTGCACCGTTTCGGTCTTGGAATAGGTCGTGCCGACAGCGAAATCGCGGAACGAGAACAGCCAGACCAACAGGAAGGTGGCCCCGATCTGGGCAGCCCCGCCGATCATGCCGAAGACGAAGAATTCAAGGCCGGGGTCGGGCCATGCCATGCCGGCGCCGTAATGCAGCCCTAGCGCATAGGCGAGCGCTACCGGAAATCCGTAGCCGAACCGCGAGAAAGTGGCGCCCGCGTCCGAAAGCGCGCCCTTGAGGTGCTTTTGAACGGCGCTGCGGAGATTCTGGCAAAAGGCGGCGAGGATCGTGATCGGGATCCAGAGTTCGATCACCGCGAGCGCGCCTCCTCGATCCGGTCGCGCAGCATGTCCAGCCGGTCGCCGCCCCAGAACAGTTCGCCGCGGAAGATATAGCTCGGCACGCCGAACACGCCGAGGTCTTCCGCTTCCCGCAGCAAGGCGTCGTGGCGCTTGCGGCCTTCGCCTTCCGCCCACTCCGCGAAGTCTGCGGCCGGCACGCCCGCTTCCTCCAGCACCGCTGCGATGACGGCGGGGTTCTCGATTTCCAGTTCGCGCTTCCAGAAACGCTCGAACACGCGGTCGATATAGGGTTCGAAGCGATCATGGTCCTGCGCGCGCAACATGCCGATATGGGCGATGGAGCTGTCGAAAATCTTCTGCGGCCCGCGCACCGTCAGCCCCACCTGGTTGGCGAGCCGCCGGGCGTCCATGTAGCTGTAGCGCACCCGGCGCCACTGATGGGCGTTGCGCGTCTCCACCGCGCCCAGGAAGTCCGGGATTTCGAGCGTATAGGGCCGCCAGACCGATGTAAGGCCGAGCTCCGCCGCCAGCGCCCGGGTCGGGCCGATGGAGAGATAGGCATAGGGGCTCTTCACATCGATATAGACGATAAGGTCGGGCGCAGCAGTCATGGCTCGGGCGGTCCGTCATTCTTGAACGCGGCGCGATTTGCGAACAGACTGGCGCCGCTTACGGAAGGGGCGGAATACATGACACGGACGAAACCGATTGTCGAACCGGCAGGCGCCCGGTGACCGGCCTGCGCGGACGGGCGCAGATGGACCCGGAGATGCAGGCGTTCCTCGATGCGACGACGGATACCGCAACGCAGGAAATGGACCCCCTAGAAACGCCGGTTCCGGTAATGCGCCAGGCGATGGAGGCCGGCCGCATCGGCTATGCCGCCGGCGGCCCCGCCATGCGCGAGGCCGTGGACCGGACCCTGGAGGGGCCGGGACGCTACATTCTGGCGCGTTTCAATATACCGGAAGCCGAAGGGCCGCTGCCGGCGTTCATCGTGCTGCATGGCGGCGGCTGGACCTGGAACACGATCTACACCGGCGACCGCACGGCGCGCGAATACGCCGCCCGCGCCGGCGCCATAGTCATTGCGCCGGACTATTCGCTGTCCCCGGAATACAAGTTTCCGCAAGCGCTGCATGAATGCGTGGCGGCGCTCAGGGCGGTGCGCGCACGGGCGGAAGAATGGGGCATCGACCCGGACCGCATCGCCGTCGGCGGCGATTCGGCGGGCGGCAATCTGGCGCTCGCCGCCGCGCTGGTCCTGCGCGATGAAGGCGAGGACTGGCTGCGCGGCGCCTTGCTGAACTACAGCGTCTTCGACAGCGATTTCAGCCGCCGAAGCTATGAGCTTTACGGCGGCGGCGATCTGTATCTCTCGGCCCGGCTGATGCGGTTTTTCTGGAACAACTACATTCGCACGCCGGACCAGTTGACCCATCCGCTCGCCGCGCCCCTGCACGCCAATCTTGCCGGCTTGCCGCCATTGCGCATCGCCGTTGCGGAGCTGGATGTGCTGGCCGACGAAAGCCTTGCGCTGGCCGAAAAGGCCAGGCTCGCCGGGGTGGACACCGAATACGCACTCTATGAAGGGGTGACGCACGGCTTCCTGCGCGCCGCCGCCTCGGTGGCCAAGGCCGAACGCTGCCTGGCGGACGGCGCCGCCTGGCTCAAGCGCATCCTCGCCTGAACCGGAGACCGACTCGATGCCCGACGACAAGCTGTCCTATTACTGCACCATGGCGTCGCCATGGACCTATCTCGGCCATGACGAGGTGCTGGCGCTGTGCCGCGCGCACGGCGTGGCGCTGGACATCCTGCCGGTCGATCTGACGACGGTGTTTTCGGTTTCCGGCGGGCTGCCATTGCCGCAGCGCGCTCCGCAGCGCCGCGCCTACCGGCTGGTCGAGTTGCAACGCTGGCGCGCTCGGCGCAATGCGGACCTTAACCTGCAGCCAAAATACTTTCCGGCGCCGGCGGACAGGGCCAATTGCATGGTGGTGGCGGCGGTCATGGCCGGCCTGGATGCAGCGGCGCTGGCCGGCGCGCTGATGCGCGGCGTCTGGGCGGAGGAGCGCAATATCGGCGACGACAGCGACCTCGCGGCCATCGCCGGCGCAGCGGGTTTCGACGCCGACCGGATGCTGGATGAAGCCGGCAGCGCGGCGGTGCAGGAGCGCTACCGCGTGCAGACGGAACAGGCCAAGGCTGCCGGCGTCTTCGGCGCGCCGACCTATGTCTGGCGCGGCGAACCCTTCTGGGGCCAGGACCGGCTGGACTTCCTCGCCCGCGCGCTTGCCGGCGAGACGGCGCCTGTCGCCCTGCCCGAGGAAGCGTGACCCGCCATGACCGGCAAGACCATCGACTACTATTTCTGCATGAACTCTCCCTGGGTCTATCTCAGCCAGCGCAGGCTGGAGGAGATCGCGGAGCGGCAGGGCGCGCATATCGCCTATTTCCCGGTTGATCTGAAGGAAATGATGCTGCGCCTGATCGGCATGGACGATCCGCCGGAGCGCTCGGAGTCCCACCGCGCCTACGGCAAGCACGACATGGCGCGCTGGGCCGGGTTCTACGGCCTGCCGCTTTCGGACAGCCCCCGCTATTATCCTGTCTCGCAGCATCTGGCGGCGCGTGTGGTGGTTGCGGCAGACCGGTTCGGCGCCGATGTCGCGCCGCTCGTCCTGGCATTGCCGCGCGCCGTCTGGGCGGAGGACCGGGATATCGCCGACAGAACGGTGCTGGGCGCGATTTGCGAGGAATGCGGCCTGCCCGGCGACATCCTGCTGCGGGCGGCGGACGACACCGAAACACTGGAGCGCTTCGGCTCCAATACCGATGAGGCGCTGGCCCGCGGCATCTTCGGCATTCCAAGCTATGTCGTGGACGGCGAACTCTTCTGGGGCCAGGACCGGCTGGACTTCGTCGAACGGGCGCTCGCCGCGGCGTGAGACTGCGCCATGGCGGCGATCTCGGTTGCGCACGCGCGGCGTTCGGCGAACCGGAAGGCGGCTGGAGAGACCTCTCGACCGGCGTCAATCCCGAGCCATGGCCCGTTCCTCCATTATCGCCGGAGGCGCTGACCCGGCTGCCGTCCGGGGAAAGGCTCGCCGATCTCGCCGATGCCGCCCGACAGTCGTTTGGCGCGAAGCGGGCGCTGCCGACGCCCGGCGCCCAGGCGGCGATCCGTCATCTGCCCTGGTGCCTGCCGGCCGGCGATGTCGCTGTCGTCTCACCGACCTACGGCGAACATGCGCCGGCCTGGGAAGCCGCCGGCCACCGGGTGCGCCGGGTTACAAATCCGGAGCCGGCCGAGGTGCTGGTCGTCACCAACCCCAACAATCCCGACGGCCGCTGCTGGCGCCCGGAAGAGCTGCTGGCGGTTGATTGCGGCCTTCTGGCGGTCGATGAGTCTTTCGTCGATCCAACGCCCGAGCTTTCGCTCGCTGGATATGAGCATGTTGTCGTGTTGCGGTCTTTCGGCAAATTCTACGGTCTGCCGGGCCTGCGCCTCGGTTTCGCACTCGGCCCTGCCGGCATCCTGGAGCAATTGGACCGGCGTCTCGGCCCCTGGGCGGTCTCTGGCCCGGCGCTGGAAATCGGCGCCCGGGCCTATCGCGACACCGACTGGGCGGTCCACACGCGCCGCCGACTGCCGGAAGCCGCAGCACGGCTCGACCGCGTGCTGACCGCGCGCGGCTTCGACATTCTGGGCGGCACGCCCTTGTTCCGCTTTATCTCCGGCGAGGGCGGTCTGGCACGCTTCGCCCGGCAGGGCCTCTGGGTTCGGGATTTTCCGGAGTTGCCGGGCTGTTTCCGACTGGGCCTTCCCCCTGACGAAACCGCCTGGGCGCGCCTTACGCGGGTATAACGCCGTCCGGGGCCGCCGCTCCGGGCAAGGCGTCCTGGCGCCGTTTGTCCTGCAGCATCGCATCCGCGGCGCGCAGGCCCGTGGCGACGGCCTTGGCGAGGCCGCCCAGATAGGCGGCGCGCGGACCGCCCTCCAGCCCGCCCGCCGAGGAGCCGGCGGCGAACAGGCCGGGGATCGGGCGCGCCCCGGCATCGAGCACGCGGCTTTCCCGGTCGATGGCAAGCCCGCCCATGCTGTAGGTAATGCCGGCCGCCGCGCGGATCGCGCGGAACGGCGGCTGAACAATCGGCCGAGCCGGAAAGCGGCTGACCGTCCGGCCCGGCTCATGCCGCCCTGCATTATGCGCCTCGACAGTTTCCGTGAGCGCCGGCATGGACAGCGCCTCGGCGAGACCCGCAATCGTCCGCGCCTCAAACACCTGCCCGCCTGCCGACACGAAACCCGGGTTCAGCGCCGGAGGGTAGCGGTTGTCGGCGGCATCCTTGCACCAGTGCCGGTCGTCGAAAACCACGGCGGCGCCCTGCGGATCGTCCAGTCCGGCCAGCGCATTCGCCATGAACACGCCGCCCAGCCCTTCATCGCAGAAGCGCCGGCCCGCGCCGTTCACCAGCAGCGACACTGCCGCCAGCGCGTCCAGGGTCGGATAAGGCCACAGCCTGTCATTCTTGAAGGCGTCCAGCCCGAGCAAATGGCCGTAGAATCGATCCATGCCGACCGTCGCAGCGCCCGCCGCAACCGCCATGGCGATGCCGTCGCCCCGGCCGCCGCCAGCGCCGCGCCGGAACAGCCGCTCCGGCCGGGGCGAGAAGTGGCGCCGGACCATTTCCGGATTGTCCTGAAAGCCGCCATCGGCGATGAGCACGAAACGCGCCCGCTCCACGCCCCCGGCGGTGCGAACGCCGACCGTCCTGCCCTCCTTAACCTCCAGCGCCTCGACGGCGGAACCAAGGCGCAGCGCGCCGCCGCGCGCCGCCAGGTTCCGGGTGAGCCGGCGCAACAGCGCATCCGGTCCGCGCCCTTTCCAGTCGAGCCCGCCGCGCCGCCGGCGGGGCGGCGCCATCACCCATCGCATGAACTCTGGCGCTCCGCCGCGCACAAATGCTGCACCCTCCGCCCGCAGCCATGCCAGCACCTTGCCGGCATCCTCCGCCAGGAGCGGCGCCAGCGCCGTTGCCGGGCCAGGCTCCGCGCCGACTGCATCCGTTACCGCCGCCCCGATCTCTTCTGCCGCGCGGGTCATATCCTTGAAGGCGACATGCAGCAGGCCGCCGGCGATGCGCGAGTTGCAAAAATAGTCCGGCGTCCGCCCGCGCTCCAGAACCAGCACGGACAGCCCGCCTTCGGCCGCCCGGTTGGCGGCAGCAAGCCCCGCAAGGCCGCCGCCGACAATGATGACGTCGCGGACGCTCACTCCGGCAGCAGCATGTCAGCGATGATGGTCGTCAACTCGACGAGCAGCCGGACGGCGAAAGCGAGCGCCGCCCCGACCAATGCGGCGCCGGCCAGCCAGAGCCAGTGCCAGCCCTCCAATCCGATTCCGGCGGCAGCGATCAGCACGGGAAGAGCCGCCGCCGCCGGCGCAAGCAGACGCCCGCGCCGCACCACGAAACGCACCGTTGGGAAGCGGTCGATCACCCGTCCAGGCCGTGGGGGAGAAAATCCCAGCCGAAGATCGACTGCGCCGGCCCGGCTTCGCCAACCAGCGCAATGTCCTCCAGCCACATGCGTTCGCGCCGCCCGCCCGGATAGAAGATATGCGTGGCCACAGCCATACCGGCCTGCATCGCAAAATCGCCGGTGGCGCTGCCTTCTGCATCCGTTTCCTGGTCGAGATGGCTGAGGCCGAGCCCGTGAAAGAAGATCAGGACATCGTCAGCCCCGGAAAGCCCGTGCTTGCGGAAGACGGCCCGGCCCGCAGCCTGCAATGCCGACACACGCGCACCGGGGGTCATCGCCTTCTCGATCTCGATCATCGCATCTGCGGTGGCGCGGGCGAGCGGACGCGCAGCCTCGGCGCCTTCGGACCCGACAATCCAGGTCTTGCCGCCGTCCCAGCAATAGACATCCTTGGTGCCGTGGCAGTCGAACATGATCCGCATACCGGGTTCGAGTTCGAAATCGTCGGTTGCGGATGCAATCACGGCGGCGGGGCTGTCGGAGCCGTTCGATAACACCATCGCCCCCGGGTCGTGCACGAAACCGCCGCGCGCTACGGCAGCGCCGTGATAGGCGCGCTCGAGGTCGCGCCAGGTCATGCCGGGGGTCCAGGCGCCGATGCTTTCCTCGATCGAGGCGCGGTTGACCGCCGTCGCCGCCCGTATCAGCACCGTTTCGGCGGGCGTCTTGACGCTGCGCGCCGACATGAACAGACCGTAGCCGTCCTCGGCGGCGACCCCGGAAAGCCGGCCGCCGAGCCTCGGCTCGTCCACGGCAACGCGCTTGCCCGACAGCCCCATATCGGCGCAGGCGCTCTCCAGCGCGGTCAGCATGTCCGGCGCATAGCGGCCCGCTGCGGCCGCAAACCAGTCCGGACGGTCCTCCGCCGCAACAAATCTGTCGAGGTCGGCGGCCCCGCGGGAGGGCATATCGAAGGGCAGCAATATGGCGCGGTAGGGCCGGATATCCTCGATCCATCCCGGCCGCGCTGCGACGGCGCCGAGATAGTAATCGGGCAGGACAAGGACCGGCGCTTCCGGCGCTTCGCGGGCCAGCACGACCGCTATAGGGCGCGGCTCATCGGACTTCTGCGCTGGGGCGTTGAACCCGGAAAGCCAGAAGACATTGTTCGGCGATGCGGCGATAACAGCATCGACGCCCCGGCGGTTCATCAGATGGACCAGCCGGTCGAGATTGCACAATCGTTCGGTCACGGCGCCTCTCCGACCGTCGTTAGGCGACTTCCTCGAATTGGTCAAAGAACCGGCCGGAAAGGGTCTTCTGATTCTCGTAGATGGAGCCCTGTTTCGGCGCGAGCGGCAATGGCATACGGACCGGAGCGGCCTCCAAGCGCGGCTCCAGGGTGGGGCTGCCGCGGCAGATCCTGGTGTCGAACTCGTCCAGCGTCAGGCTCTCCAGGCCCATCAGCGGCCATGCGTCGGCGGCGAAATAGCTGTAGAGCAGCAGCCGGCGCGGCTTTGCCGAGCGGTTGAGCGCCGAGCCGTGCACGGCCCGGACATGGTGCAGGGTGATGGTGCCCGCCGGCCCCATCATCTGCACGGCGCGCTCATGGCCGACCTCGTGCAGACCGGGATCGATTCCACCGCAGAATGCGCCGAAGCTGTGGTGGTCAAACACCGGCCCGCGATGCGACCCCGGAATCGCCATCATCGGGCCGTTGTCCTCATCGACATCGTCCAGGTAAATGCCGACCGCAAGGCCCGTGTCGTTGGTGTGCGGGTAAAAGGCCCAGTCCTGATGCCATTCCACCGCCGCGCCGAAATGCGCCGACTTCATGTTCAGCTTGCTGTTATGGATGCGAATATCGGGGCCGAGAAGCGGCTCCACGACATCCAGCACGGCTGCCGAGCGCATCAGCCGGTCGAAGAACGGCCAGAAATCGAACGGCGTCTTCAGCCGCCGGACGCGCGGCGCATCCGGCCGGTGGCTGTCTTCCAGGTCGTAACGCGAATCGGACGCTTCCAGGCCCCGCGCGCCATCGACGGCCAGATCGGCCTCCCGGCGAAGCTCCTCCAGCAGGTCCGCCGGCAGATACCCCGGCAGGACGAGATATCCTGTTTCATGATAGCGCGCGATCTGCTGTTGCGTGAGCGGCATGGCCCCCGTCTCCTCTGTCCCTGCAGGCTGCGCTCCAGCCCTGAGCGCAGCCGCCAGTTTAC
Organism: Alphaproteobacteria bacterium; assembly: GCA_965200785.1. Classification (GTDB taxonomy): domain Bacteria; phylum Pseudomonadota; class Alphaproteobacteria; order Bin95; family Bin95; genus Bin95. Next base: position 2,555,933 of record CBDAVA010000003.1, read on the forward strand.
CCCGCCGGCAGAGGCCTGCCTATCCCGCACCCGAGGCCGATCCGGGGCGGTGCGGCGCAGACTGTCAGCGTCGCGGGCGCTCGGCCTCGACGGTGGACCAGCCATCCTGGCGCCGCGCCTGCAGGAAACGCAGGCCGTGGCGGCGCAGTGCGACGCGCAGCGGCAACTCCTGTCGGGCGAGAATGCCCGAAAACACCAGACGGCCGCCGGGCGCCGCCAGACGGGCAATCTCCGGCGTGAGCCGCAGCAAGGGGCGAAAGAGGAGATTGGCGAGAATGACATCATAGGGCGCAGCAGCCCGGATCAGTGGATGCGCCGCCCCGTCCGCCTGCACAGCCCGAAGGCGAAGACCGTTTGACCGGGCATTGCGCGCAAACAGTGCAACCGCAGCCGGGTCAATATCGCCCGCCGCCACCCGGACGCCGGGCCAGAGGCGGGCGGCCGCGAATGAAAGAATGCCTGTGCCGGCGCCGAGATCCAGCACGCTGCGGGGCCGCGCTCCGGGCCCCGACCGGCGGGACAGGCCGTCAAGCGCCGCCAGACACGCCGCCGTGGTCGGATGGGTTCCCGTGCCGAAAGCGGTTGCCGCTGCGATGGCAAGCCGCACCGGCGCCGGAGGCGGCCGCTCGCCGGGATCGTAAACGGCAATGCGCCCGGCGCGCCGCACCGGCAAACCCGTCCGGCTCTCCGCCAGCCAGTCGCGCATGACGACGGGCGCGGTCTCGGGCGCCGGCAGACCCTCACGGACCGCGCGCTGTTCGAGGCCGGACATGTCCGGAGCAGCGGCGGCAATGCCCTCCACCACACAGACTTCCGCCAGCCAGAGTTCATCCGCCCAACCCGCCCCGCGCCCGACGGACCGCGGGCGGTCTGTCGAGACAAGCTCGAAGACGGAAACGGCGTCAGCCCAGCCCTCCAGCACCCGTTCGGCTGCCGCCGTCCGGTCCTCCGGCACGGTGAACCAGACCCGCCAGAGCGGGGTCAAAAGTCGATGCAGCGCCCGTTGATCTCCCAGTCCCCGTAACGGGTCGGGTCGGGCTTCGGGGGCTTTCCCGCTTCCTCGCGGCCGCCTTGGCCGGCTTCCTCCGATACCGGCTTGCGTCCGGCTTCCGGCGGCATATTGCCCGTCTTGTGCTTGTCAGAGCGTGATTTGCGCAACATGGCTCCTATATTTATGACAATCCGAACCCCGACGCCACGCCAAGCTGCCTGCTTATGCCGAATTTCGCCCGCACCGCCGTCCTGCTTGCCGGCCTTACCGGCCTGTTTCTTGCCGTCGGATATCTTCTCGGCGGAGCCGCCGGGATGATGCTCGCTTTCCTCTTCGCCCTGGGCGGAAACGCCTTCGCGTGGTGGAATTCGGACCGGATGCTGCTCTCCATGTATGGCGCCGAGGAGGTGAACCGGCAGAGCGCGCCTGATCTCCATGCCATGGTGCAGCGCCTTGCCAGGCGGGCGGACCTTCCGATGCCGCGCGTCTATGTCATCCGCAACGATCAGCCCAATGCGTTCGCTACCGGACGCAACCCCGAAAACGCCGCCGTCGCCGCCACCACCGGCCTGCTGCACAGCCTTTCACCGAAAGAGGTGGAAGGCGTGATGGCCCATGAACTCGCGCATGTGAAGAACCGGGACACGCTCATCATGACGATCACCGCCACCGTGGCGGGCGCCGTGTCGATGCTGGCGACTTTCGGGCTGTTTTTCGGCGGCGGGCGCAACAGCCCGCTTGGGTTTGCCGGCGCCATCCTTGTCGCGGTGCTGGCCCCGGCCGCCGCCATGCTGGTCCAGATGGCGATCAGCCGGGCGCGCGAATACGAGGCCGACCGTCTGGGGGCGGAGATCTGCGGCGATCCGCTGGCGCTTGCTTCTGCGCTCGAGCGCCTCGAGCAGGGCGCTTCCCGCATCGACAACCATGCCGCCGAACGCAACCCGGCCACAGCGCATCTGTTCATCGTCAACCCGCTGCACGCCCGCGCGGCGGACCGGCTGTTCTCTACCCATCCCGCGACCGCGAACCGGGTCCGCGCGCTGCGGCAGATGGCCGGCGCCCGCAGGCCGCGCCCGGCCTCGCGGACAGGCGGCGCGCCCACCGGCGCCTCATGGATGCGGGCGCCGGGCCGCAAGGGTCCCTGGGGGTGAGCGGCAGCGCGGCCCGCGCTCTCGCCCTCGACCTGCTCGCTTCCGTTCTGCTCGACAGGCGCCCGCTGGAAGACGCCGCGCCGGACCGCGGAACCCCGGAGACCCGCGCCTTCGCGCGCCGCCTCGCCGTGACCACGCTGCGCCGCACGGGCCAGATCGACGCCCTGCTCCACCGCTTTCTCGCCCGGCCGCTGCCCTCCCGGGCGGCGCGGATGCGGCTGCTGCTGATGCTGGGCGCAGCGCAAATCCTGTTCGAGAACGTGCCTGCCCATGCCGCAGTCGATATCTCGGTCAGGCTGGCCGATGCCCGTTTGAAGGGGCTGGTCAATGCCGTGCTGCGCCGGTGCGCGCGTGAGGGGCCGGCCCTGGTCCGCGCGCAGGACGCCGCCCGGCTGAATACGCCGCCGCGCCTTCTGAACGGCTGGACGGCAGCCTATGGCGAAGCCGCATCCCGCGCCATCGCCAGGGCGCATCTGGACGACGCGCCGCTCGATCTCACATTGCGCCGACCGGGTACGGCGGGGCGGCTTCCGGACGGAGAGCCGATGCCGACCGGCTCACTGCGCGTCACCAGGCCGGGCGCGGTCAGCCGGCTGCCGGGATTCGACGAAGGGAACTGGTGGGTCCAGGACATGGCGGCCGCCCTGCCGGTCGGGATGCTGGGGCCGGTCGGCGGCGAACCTGTGCTCGACCTCTGCGCCGCGCCCGGCGGCAAGACCGCGCAACTCGCCGCCGCAGGCGCGCGGGTAACGGCGGTGGACCGGGCGCCGGACCGTCTTGCCGTATCCCGCACCAACCTGGCCCGGCTCGGCCTGGAAGCCGAGTGGATCGAGGCCGACGCCGGCGACTGGCTTCCGGACCGCCCGTTCCCGGCCGTGCTGCTGGATGCGCCCTGCAGCGCGACCGGCACGATCCGCCGGCATCCCGATATCTTGCACCGCCGCGCCGAGCGCCGACTCGACCGGTTGACTGCACTGCAGGACAGGCTGCTCGCCAATGCGGCCCGCGCCACTGCGCCGGGCGGACGGCTGATCTACGCCTGTTGCTCGCTGGAGCCGGAGGAAGGACCGGAGCGTGTCGCAGCCTTCCTGGCGCAGCAGCCCGACTTCGTGCTGGAGCCCATCACCCTCCCGGCGCTGCCGGAAGCCGTGACATCGGACGGCGCCCTGCGCACCTTGCCTTGCCTGTGGCCCGAGCGGGGCGGCATGGACGGATTCTACGCCGCCCGCCTCGTCCGTTTGCGCTGACGCCCCGGCGCTGCGCCGCGTCAGAGGCGGTAGATGCGTGCGGCATTGTCATGGAACAGCGCCGCCTTCTCCGCCGCCGAATAGCCGGCCGTCAGCCGCTTGAAGGCATTCCACAGCACCGTATAGCTGCAACTCACCTTCTCGACCGGGAAGTTCGATTCGAACAGGCAGCGGTCGGTGCCGAAGAGCTCGATGGTCGTCTCGTAATACCGTTTTGAGGCATCCATCAACTCCTGGCTGGTCGGCGGTTTCGGCCGCTCGTGCCAGCCGAAACCGTTGACCTCCATCGCAAGGCCGCCGAGCTTGGCCATGACATTGCGGCACTCGGCGACGGGGGCGACGGCGCGCCGCCAGTCTGCGAATACCTCGTCGGCCCGCCCGGCATAGGGGCCGACGCCGACCGGGCCGCCGAAATGGTCCAGAATGAAGATCTGGTCGGGGAAATCGCGGACCAGCCGGGCCGCCTCCTCAAGCTGCGTGTGGTAGCACCAAAGCTCGAAGGTCAGCTCCCTCGATGCAAGATGGCCGAGCCCGGCGCGGAATCCCGCGCTGTCATAGAGCCCCGGCGGGGGCTCCGTGCGGTGGTTCGGCACATCGGGGCTTTCATGCCACGTAACACCCTGGCGGATGCCGCGGAACCGCCCCTGACCGGCGGCGATTTGCGCGTCGAGCACCGCCGCGGCGCTGTCGCCGCGGTCGAGATAAGCCGTGCCGACAATGCCGGCCGCAACCCGCGCGGCGCCGTAACCGCCGGAGGCGGACATGGCGGCAATGCCGTTCACGAACTCCGTCTCGCCGACCGGGCGCAACGCCTCTGGCCCGTCGGACCGGAACATCGCGCCGCATTCGATAAACACCGTGCTGACAATGTTGTGGCCGCCGGCGATATCTTCCAGCAATTCGTCAAGCAGATAGCGCGGCTGGACATAGCCCGCACGCGCGTCCCAGAGATGGTGGTGCGGGTCGCAGATCGGCAGGTCCGGCTCCAGCGCGTCTTCTTCCGTCAGCGCCAGCCAGTCCGCATTCTCGCTTGCCATCATGCCGGTTTTCCCTCCGCCGTATCCTCAGCCGCCAGATTAGACGATCCGCGCGCGCAATTGTTGCCGCAGGGCATCAATGGGCATCGGCCCCCGGTCGGTCGGGACATACCAGAACGTCCAGCCATTACAGGCCGGCGCGCCCTGCAATGCTGCGCCGACGCTGTGGATTGAGCCGCGGTGGTCGGCGGCGATCAGGCTGCCGTCGGCGCGCACCTTGGCGGTCCAGCGCCCGCTCCGGTCGGTCAGCACCTGCCCGACATCGAGCAGCCCCTGCTCCACCAACCTGCCGAAGGGAATGCGCGGCTGGGAACGCTTCTCCGGGATCGAAACGGTCTCCGGATCGGCCGCCGGCTCGACCCGGCGGATGCGTTCGGCAGCGGCCGCCGCATAGGCCTGGTCGCGCTCAATTCCGATCCAGCGCCGTCCCAGTCGTCTGGCGACGGCGCCGGTGGTGCCGGTGCCGAAGAACGGGTCGAGCACGACATCCCCCGGCCGGCTCGACGCCAGAATCACCCGATGCAGCAGGGCTTCCGGCTTCTGCGTCGGATGCAGCTTGCGCCCGTCGCGCTTCAACCGCTCATGGCCCGTGCAGATCGGGAAAAGCCAGTCGCTGCGCATCTGAAGGCCGTCATTCAGCGCCTTGAGCGCGTCATAATTGAAGGTGTGGCGCGTCTTTTCGCTCCGCGCCGCCCAGATCAGCGTTTCATGCGCATTGGTGAAGCGCCGGCCGCGGAAGTTCGGCATCGGGTTGGTTTTGCGCCAGACAATCTCGTTCAGCAGCCAGAAGCCCAGGTCCTGGAGGGCGGCGCCAACGCGGTAGATGTTGTGGTAGCTGCCGATCGTCCAGAGCGCGCCGTCCGGCTTGAGCACCCGGCGGGCCGCCTTCAGCCAGGCGCGGGTGAATGCGTCGTAATCGGCAAGGCTCGCGAACCGGTCCCAGTCCTCCTCGACCCCGTCCACGCGGCTGTTGTCGGGCCGGTGCAGTTCTCCCTTGAGCTGGAGGTTGTAGGGCGGGTCTGCAAAGACGAGATCGACCGACGCCTCGGGCAACGCCTCCATCGCGGCCACACAGTCTCCGCACTCGATATAGTCGGTTCTCAAGGAACGCCGCCCCGTCATTTTGGAGGCCAGTTTGAGTCCGACCGGGCGGTGCGTCAAGAATCTTTCGGAATCAGCAGTTTGGAAACGGGTTTGAATGTTCGACGATGAAATGGCGTCGGCCCCAGGCGGGCAAGCGCCGCCAGATGCGCCGGCACGCCGTATCCGGCGTTCCGCGCCCACCCATAACCCGGGAAATCGCCGTCAAGCACCGCCATGCGCCTGTCGCGGGCGGTCTTGGCGAGCACCGAGGCGGCGGCGATGCTGAGCGAAACCGCATCCCCGCCGGCAACCGTGTGCACCGGGCACTCGACCCCCGGCGCATTGACGCCGTCCACCAGCGCCGTCCCGGGCCGCGCCGGCAGAGCCGATATCGCGCGGCACATGGCCAACAGGCCCGCCCGCTGGATATTCAGCCGGTCGATTTCCGCGACCGACGCCTCGCCAAAGCCGACCTTCACCAACCGGATGATACGGCAATACAGATCCCGGCAGCGCTTCGGCCCGAGCTTCTTGGAATCGTCGATGCCGAGGGCGACTATGGCGGCCCGGCTCGCTTCCGGTACCACGACCGCTGCGGCCATCACCGGCCCCGCCAGTGCGCCGCTTCCGACCTCGTCCACTCCCGCTACCGGCTCCGGGAAGCAAAGCTCCAGAGAAAAATCGGGCATTTCAGATATTCAGCTGTAATTGTCCGTTGGGCCGCCGGAAGCGGGTTTCATCCAGCTTCCCGTAACCGCGCTCCAGACCGAGCCGGCGGCAGGCCAGCGCGAAACGCTGCGAGATCATCTCGGCATAGGAGCCTTCTCCCTTCATGCGTTCATGGAAGGTGCTGCGATAGAGCAGACCGCCGCGCATGTCGCGCACCCGGGAGAGCACCCGCGCCGCGCGGTCGGGGGCATGGGCCGCCAGCCATTCCCGGAACAGATCCTTGATCTCCAGCGGCAGGCGCAACAGCGTGTAGCCGGCGCTGCCGGCCCCGGCCTTCCGGGCCGCAGCGAGCACGGCCTCTATCTCATGGTCGTTCAACCCCGGAATGATCGGTGCAACATTGACCGAGACCGGAACGCCGGCGTCCCGCAACCCCGCCACAGCCTGAAGCCGCCGCCCCGGTGCGGAGGCGCGCGGCTCCATGCTGCGCGCCAGCTTGCGGTCGAGCGTCGTTATCGAAACCGTGACATGAGCCAGGCGCTCGCGGGCCATCTCCGCCAGCAGGTCCCGGTCGCGCAGCACCAGGGCGGATTTCGTGGTTATCGAAACCGGGTGGCGGAAACGAGCCAGCACCTCCAGCAGGCCGCGCATCGTTCCATAGCGTTTCTCGATTGGCTGGTAGGCGTCGGTATTGGTGCCGATTGCGAGCAGCCGGCAGCGGTAGCCGGGCCGGGACAGCTCCTTTTCGAGAAGCGCCGGCGCCGTCGGCTTGGCGAACAATCGGCTCTCGAAATCAAGGCCCGGCGAGAGACCGAGCCACGCATGGGTGGGCCTCGCATAGCAGTAGATGCAGCCATGCTCGCAGCCCCGGTATGGATTGATCGACCGGTCAAAACCGATATCGGGCGAATTATTGCGCGTGACGATGCTGCGCGGCGTTTCTTCCACCACGACGGTCCGCAGCGGCGGCGGGGTCTCGTCCGCCGTTCCCCAGCCGTCGTCGAACGCCTCGACGCTTTCGCGCTCGAAACGCCCGACGCGGTTGGTCCGCGCACCCCGGCCCTTCCATGTCATGTTCATGCGGGGAGACTAGCATTGCAAAAAGAACAAATCAAGAATAATCGGCACGGACCGACACAGATTATGTGACGGAAAGCAGAACACCGGGGTTCATGATACCGGCCGGATCCAGCGCGGCCTTGGCGCCCTTGAGCGCGGCTGCGAAGACATCGGACCGCTGGCGCTGATACCACGGCATATGGTCGCGCCCGACGGCGTGGTGATGGGTGATGGTGCCGCCGGCGTCTATGATGGCGTCTGAAACGGCGTTCTTGACCGTGTCATATTGCGCCGACAGGCGGCCCTGCTCGCCGAGGCCGATGAAGGTGAAATACGGCGCCGGCCCGTCCGGATAAACATGCGTGAACCGGCAGGCGACGATTCCGGCCCGGCCGGTGGCCTCACGCAGCGCCGTTGCAGCCGCCCCGGCCACATCGCGGTGGAAGGCTTCAAAACGGTCCCAGGTGATCGCCGTTTCGAAGGTTTCACGGATGATGGCGCGGGCAGTGAGCATCTCGCGCATATGCCCGCCCTTGATGAATGCGTCGCGCCAGCGTGCAGCCGCGCCGCCGCCGGCGCCTTCTTCTTCCGGAAGCCGCCCGCCATGGTCCCGGCAGCATTCCAGCGCGCGCGCCATCCAGGCGTCGAGGGGGTGGTCGGCGCCCTCGAAGCCGAGCACCAGCACGGCCGCCGAGCCGTCCCCGGTCCCCGACCAGCGCACTTCGGCATGGTCGAGAAGGCGCAGATTGGCCGGATAGAGCCCGGCCTGGGAAACGGCGCGCACCGCCTCCGCCCCGTCCATGAAATTGTCGAACTCGACCGACCGGCCCATGCGGAAGGTCGGGCGGTCCTGCACGCGCATCCAGGCTTCGGTGATGATGCCGAGCGCGCCCTCGGACCCGAGGAACAGCCGGTCGGGACTCGGCCCCGCCCCCGAGCCGGGCAGGCGAAAGCTGTCATGCAGGCCGGCCGGCGTCACGGCGCGCACGCTCTCGGTCACATCGTCGATATGGGTCAGCATGGTGGCGTAATGGCCGCCGCCGCGCGTCGCGATCCAGCCGCCAAGCGTCGAATATTCGAAGCTCTGCGGATAGTAGCGGAGCGTCAGGCCGTGCGGACGGAGCTGGTTCTCCAGATGCGGCCCGTACACGCCGGCCTGGATTCGCGCCGCGCGCGAGGTCCGGTCGATCTCCAGCACCTGGTCCATGGCGCCCATGTCGATGGACACTGCGCCCCGGAACGCCCCGCCGACATCAGGATGGACGCCGCCCACCACGGAAGAGCCGCCGCCAAAGGGGATTGCCGCCGCGCCCGCCGCTGCGCACCAGTCGAGCAGCGCCGCGACCTCGTTCTCGTCGCGCGGCCGGGCCACCAGATCCGGCGCGCCGGCGAAATCGCGGTCCATGATGCGCACCTGTTCGTGGAAGGACCGCCCGAAGGTGTGCACCAGCCGGTCCCACTTGTCGTCCGTGCAGACAGGCGCCAGCGAGGCCGGCGGGGCAAGGCGCGGCGGCGCGATCTCGATCTCGTCAATCACCGGAAACGGCCGGACCTCGAAGCCGTCCACACCGAAGGCAGCGGCATAGTCTGCCTCGAACGGCTTCATCTCCTCGTCGGAGAAGCCTTCCCCGACCTTGCCCCAGCCCCAGAACTTGCGCCGCGCCATCGACTCGTCTCTCCCTGCCTGCATGGGCAGCGCGCAGTTTCGCACGCCGGCCACGCCTGCGGGAAGACCGTCAAGGCAGGAGAGTGCCTCCGGCTCTGCGCTCCGGTCCGGCACCGCACAAATGCAGCGGGCGCTACGGCGCGGCCGATCTCCGCTGCCGGTCTCTCAGCGCCTGATGCGCATCAGCAGCACCAGCGGCAGGGCGGCAAGCGAGACCGCGGTGTAGGCCGTAAAGGCGTTGAGATAGCCGATCATCGCCGCCTGTGCGCCGATCTCGCCGCTGAGGACCGCCAGGCGGGAGGCTGCGCCGGTGTCGATGGCCGCCAGCGCCTCATTGTATGGCGAGACGAACTCCGTCAGCCGCCCGTAGTTTTCGCCGCCTGTGCGCACCAGCACCGTCACGCTTACGGAGATGAAGAAGCTGGAGCCGAGATTGCGCATCAGGTGATAGACGGACGAGGTTTCGGCGAGATGGCGCGGGTCGAGGGTGGAGAAGGTCGCAACCGTGAGCGGCACCCAGGTGACGCCCACGGCCACGCCCTGCAGCCAGGAGACCAGCGCCACATCCCAATAGTCCGCATTGGCGTCGAACTGCATCATGATCCAGCCTGATGCCGCCATGATGGCGAACCCGGCCGTCATGCCGATGCGCGGGTCGAGCCGGCCGACATACATGGCGAGGAAGAAGCCCAGAATTGCGCCGGCGCCGCGCGCCGCCACCAATTGGCCCACCACGGCATTGGGAAAGCCCGCCAGGTCCTGCAGCATCGGCGGCAGCATCACCATTGGGGTGAAGTTCAACATCCCGTAAATCGTGACGATGCAGAGACCCAGCGTATAATTGCGGTCCAGCAGCAGTTTCAAGTTGAGGAACGGCCGCCGGCTGGTCAGGCTGTGGATCAGGAAAATATAAAGCCCGACGCCCGCAAGACAGGCCTCCAGCAGGATTTCGGTCGAATCGAACCAGTCGCGGCGCTCCCCCCGGTCCATCATCAACTGGAAACAGACAACCGCTGCGCTGAGCGCCAGAAACCCGGTCCAGTCGAGACGCGCCGCCCGCTGCTTGCCGCCGTCGGTCAGCACCAGCCACATCGCGAGCAGGCTGGCGCCTGCTACCGGCACCACCATGAAGAACGCCCAGCGCCAGTTGTAAGCCTCCGTGAGATAACCGCCGAGGACGGGTCCGATCACCGGGCCGACAACGACGCCCATGCCGAACGCCGCCATGGCCGTGCCGTGCTTCTCGCGCGGATAGGTGTCCTGGATGATCGCCTGGGACAGCGGCGTGATCGGCGCCCCCGCCGCGCCCTGGATGACGCGAAAGAGGACCAGCGTCTCCAGAGACCCGGCGAAGCCGCAGCCCAGCGTGGCCGCGCCGAAGACCGCCATTCCCCAAAGCATGACCGCGCGGCGCCCGAAACGGCTTGTCAACCATCCGGTCATCGGCGTCACGATAGCGGTCGCGACGATATTGAAGGTCATCGCCCAGGCGATTTGGTCCTGCGTGGCCGACAGCGAGCCCTGCATTTGCGGCAGCACGGTCGAGACAACCAGCACGGTGGTGCCGTAGAGCGTTGTTGCCAACGTGACCGAAGCAAGGATCAACGCCCGCCGCAGCGCCGAGAGGTCCTTGCCGCCGAACGCCTCTTCCCCGGTCACGGCGCAAGGACGCGCAGCAGGAAGCGCTCCGCCTCGGCGCCGATGCCGGGCGCCTGGCTTTCGCGCGGGCCGGCGATGTTGAGCCGGCAGACGCCGTGACGGCGCAGCCAGGCTGCCGCCGCCGGCGCCTGCACCCGGCGCGAAAGGTCCGCAATACGCAGCGGGCGGCCCTGCTTGCGGGCCAGGGCTGCGGTAAGGCGCGTGCCGCCGGAAAGCGGGCCGCGGCAGAGGATGAGCGTGGCGTCGCTGTCGCGGACATTCAGCCGTGTGCGCTCCCGATAGGCGGCGCTGGCCGTTTCCCGCATCGGATAGCGCGCAGGCACGCAGCCGTCCTCGGCGCGCCGTCCGCGCGGGCACCAGCCGCCAATGGCAAGGCCGAGCGCCAGGCCGGCCTCGAGCCCGGCGCGGTCCACGCCGGTCTGCCCGCCCGAAACGATCTCCCGCACGCCGTGCTTCATGGCCGCCGCGACAGCATGACAAAACGCGCGCATAACAGTGCCAGCGATATGACCGTCGAGACGATCACCGCCTCGAACAGCCCCGCGACCCCGCGGTCCAGGCCGAAGGCCAGCAACAGGGAGAGCGGCACCATGCAGCCGATGAAGGCAAACGCCTGGAGCGCCGTCGGCACCCAGGCGTCGGCGCAGCCGCGCAGCGCGTTCAACATCAGCGTTTGCCCGCCGTCGCCGAGCGGCATCAGCCCGGCAAGCATCATCACCGGCACCGCGGCCGCCAGGACAGCCGCCTCGGAAGTGTAGATGGCGACGAGCGGCCGGGAGAACACCGCCATGCCGGCCCCCGCCGCAGCCATGAGGCAGAGCGTGACGGCGAGGCCGAGCCAGCCGGCCGCGATCCAGCGCCGGCGGTCGCCGCGCCCGTAAGCAATGCCGATCCGCACGCTGGTGGCTATCCCCACACCGTTGGCGACCATGAACACCACCGCGAGAACATTCAGCACAATGGTGAATACGGCGAGCGGAATCGCGCCGAGCCAGCCGGAAAACAGGTGGATTGCCGTAAACGCCCCCATCTCCACGCCGATGGCCACTGCCGCCGCATAGCCCACCATGCGCTGAACCCGCCAGCGCCGCCAGGTCCAGTCGGCACGGACCCGGAGGCCGAAGCGCGCGCGGTCCGACATCCGCCAGACATAGGCAAACAGGCACAGCCCCAGGCCCCAGCGTATGCCGGTTGTCGCCCAGGCGGACCCTTCCGCGCCCAGTTCGGGCAGGCCGAACAAGCCGTGCACCAGAACCAGGTCCGCAGGGATATTGACCAGATTGGCGGCGATGATCGCCCAGGCGACCGGCCGCGGCCGCCGGATCCCTTCCAGGAAAAAGGCCGAAGCGAAATAGAGGAAACCGGCCGGATAGCCGAGCGCAAGGATGAAGAAGACGCGGCCCGCGCCTTCCGCCACAGCCTCAGTCTGTCCGGTAAGCAGCAAGATCTCCCGGCCGAACAGCCCGAGCAGCAGGCCGACGCCGCCGAAAGCGAGCGCCACCGGCACGGCGCGCCGCCATGCCGCCCCGCATTCGAGCGGCTGGCCGCGCCCCATGGCCTGCGCCGCCGCGACCGTCGTGCCGGTCAGCAGTCCCATCACCGTCAGCAGCAGCGGCAGATAGACGGCGGCGCCGAGCGACAGATACCCCAGTTCCTCCGAGGAGTAGCGCCCGACGATGATCGTGTCCGCGACCGTCATCGCCAGCACGCCGGCGCGGCTGACGACCACCGGCGCGGCGAGCCGGAACAGGTCGGCGAGATGGCCGAGAACGAGACGGCGGCGCAAGCGCATGGGCGGGCTACGGCCTTTCAGTCGGTCAGCCGGGCGGGTCTGCCAAAACAAGGGCTGACACCAAGTGCGGCGACGCTCCATATCACGGTTGCGGTTGGGAGGCTCGCCTGTTGTCGAGCCGTGGAGATTTTTGCCTCTCTCGGCCGTCTTTGATATTGTCAAAGACAGATTTTGTTATGGCGCATCTTTTCAAAGTTTGGCCACGAATTTTCAACCGGATGAGCATCGGTGGGGAAGGCTTCATGATCCCCCGGAAGCGCCGTTATTTGTCGCTTCCGGAGCAACCAGAATGATCCAAATTAGTCGTGTCTCCGTTTGCAACGAAGGCCCGTGCTGGCGGGTTTTTCGGAAGGCGCCTCCGTGCCGCGCCGCTTGTGTCGCCTCCCTTTCGTCACCCCGGCCGGAGCAGAGCGGAGAGCCGGGGTCCATCCTCCGCCGTTTCGGCCCCGCGGAAGGATCGGAGGCGACAGTAGGGGCGTCCGGGGCGACAACAGGGGGCCGGGGTGACAAAGGAGAGCGGGGATGACGAATGAACGCGGCAGCGAGTCCAAATGTTGAACTGAGACACTGTCTTCAAACTACTGACCTCGCTGCTCACGCCATAAGGCGATATTATGAAAATGGTGATTCGATGTTTTTCGATGAATTATCGCACAAATTCGACTCTGAAGGCGGCGTTATTCATGGGCTTGGTCACGACACCCCTCCCGGAGCCCGTTGCAATTGCCTGATTTGCCGCCAGCGAAGCCTGTATTGACGTCTTCCGCAGGCTGCACGATCAAGGCTGCAGATGCGGTTGTTCCGGTTTGGTGAGGAGGAAGCGCCCATGCGGATTGCGGTTGGCGGTTTTCACCACGAGACGAATACCTTTGCGCCGACAAAGGCAAGCTTCGAGATGTTCCGGCGCTCGGATGGCTGGCCGGGCCTCTGCCGGGGCGAGGCCCTATTCGCCGACACCGCCGGCATCAACCTGCCGGTCACGGGCTTCCTGGAGGCGGCGCGCGCTTCGGGCCGCGATTTCGCGCCCCTGGTATGGGCCAATGCGAGTCCCTCGGCGGAGGTCGAAGAGGAGGCCTATGAGCGCATCGCCGGCATGATGATCGACGACCTCCGGAGCGCGGGGCCGGTGGACGCCGTGTATCTCGACCTCCACGGCGCCATGGTTGCAGAGCATCTGGAGGACGGCGAGGGGGAATTGCTGCGCCGCGTGCGCGCCGTTGTCGGCCCGGATGTTCCGGTTGTTGCCAGCCTGGACCTGCACGCCAATGTGTCGCCGTCCATGGTGCGCCATGCGGATGCGCTGGTCGTCTTCCGCACCTATCCGCATGTCGATATGGCGGACACGGGCGCGCGCACCGCCCGGCTGCTGGAGCGCATCCTTGCGGAAGGACGGCCGGCCAAGGGCTTCCGGCAGATTCCTTTCCTCATTCCCCTTACGGCGCAATGCACCCTCGTCGAACCGGCGCTCGGCCTCTATGCGGGACTGGCGGAGCAAGAGCAGGGCGCTGTCCGGTCCGTATCCCTGGCCGGCGGCTTCCCGCTGGCCGACACGACGGATTGCGGACCGGCCGCGCTCGCCTATGCCGGCGACGAGCTGCGCGCCGCAGAAGCCGCTGGCCGGCTTGCCGAGGCAGTCCAGGCGGCGCGCGGGCGCTTCGACAGCGGTTTCCTCTCGCCGGAGGAGGCGGTCGCACAGGCGGACCGGGCGGGACGGGCGGGGCGTCCGGCGGTGATTGCCGATAGTTGCGACAATCCCGGCGGCGGCGGCAATGGCGACACGACGGGCCTGCTGCGCGCCCTCGCCGCCGCCCGGCCGCGAGGCGCGGCGCTGGGCCTGTTGATAGACCCGGAAGCAGCGGCGGCGGCGCATGAAGCGGGCGCCGGCGCCCGTCTTGCGCTCGCGCTTGGCGGCCGCTCCGGCATTCCGGGCGATATGCCTTTCGAGACCGAAGCCGTCGTGCGCCGGCTCGGCAGCGGAACATTCACCTGCACCGGCCCGTTCTACGGGGGGAGCCGGATGCAGCTCGGACCGATGGCGCTGCTGGAGCTTGCAGGCGGTGTGCTGGTCGCCGTTGCGAGCCGCAAGGTGCAGGCGGCAGACCAGGAAATGTTCCGCCATCTGGGCGTCGAGCCGGCGGACTGCCGCATACTCGCGCTCAAGAGTTCCGTGCATTTCCGCGCCGATTTCGGGCCGATTGCAGGGGCGGTGCTGGTCGCCGCGGCGCCGGGTCCGGTGGCGGCCGACCCCGGCGCGCTCGTCTTTTCGCGGCTGCGCCCCGGCGTCGCTCAGCGGCCCTGACGGGCGGCGGACCGGCGCCTGAAGAAGGGCAGAAGCGCAATCCCGGCGGCGAAACCGCCGATATGCGCCCAATAGGCCACGCCCTCAGCGTCGCCGAATGTGGACAGCCCGAAGGTGAACTGCACGACAAACCAGCCGGCGACCAGAAGCCAGGCCGGGAGGCGCAAGGGCACGACAAAGAACAGGACCAGAATGCGGGCGCGCGGATTGAGCACCAGATAAGCGCCCAATATGCCGGAAATGGCGCCGCTCGCCCCGATGAGCGGCACCGCAGAGCCGGGCTCCGTCAGCCCGTGCGCAAGCGCCGCCAGCACGCCGCAAAGCAGGAAGAAGAAAGCGAAGCGCACATGGCCCATCGCATCCTCGACATTGTCGCCGAAGATGTAGAGAAACGCCGCATTGCCCAGCAGATGGGCGAAATCGCCATGCAGGAATTGCGTCGTCACCAGAGACAGCGGCGCCGGCAGGATCGCAAGGTCGGCGCGCAATTGCAGGTCCCCCAGCAACCGCCCCGGCACGAAGCCGAGCGCCAGCAGCCGCCGGTATTCCACCGCTTCCGGCAGGCTCGACTGCCAGATGAATGCAACGACGCAAATCAGGATCGCGCCCCAAGTCACGACCGGCGTGTCGATATGGAGGCGCTCGTTATCGTCATGGATCGGCAGGAACGGCATGATGCAAGACTATCAGCTTGCGCCGCCCGGCGAACCGGCCTCGCCCCCGATACGGTTTCGCGGCTATAAGCCCGACGGGTGACGAAGGAAGGGGCCGCGGCCATGGACAATCTCTGGTCCGACCGGGAGGCGGAGGCGGCCGTGGCGCGCTACGGCGAGTCCGGGGTCGGCGCGGACCTCGCGCTCAGGGTCTATACGACGCGGCTGCTGGGCAGCGAGCCGCGCCTGGTGCTGCATGGCGGCGGCAATACCTCGCTCAAGACGCGCATGACCGACCTTGCCGGGGACGAGACGGAGGTGCTTTGCGTCAAGGGCTCGGGCTGGGATATGGGCCGGATCGAGCCGGCCGGACTGCCGGCGGTCCGGCTCGCCCCGCTGCGCCGGCTGCGGCGGCTGGAGGCGCTCTCGGACGAGGAGATGGCGGCCGCGCACCGCGCCAGTCTGCTGGACCCCGGCGCGCCCTCGCCGTCTGTCGAGACGCTGCTGCACGCCTTCCTCCCGCACCGCTATATCGACCACACCCATGCCAATGCCGTGCTGGCATTGACCGACCAGCCGGACGGCGCGGCGCTCTGCCGCGAGACATTCGGGGATACGGTGGTGCTGGCGCCCTACATCATGCCGGGCTTCGCGCTGGCCCGGAAAGCCGCCGAACTGTTCGAGGCGCAGCCGGACTGCGAGGGCATGATCCTGCTGAACCACGGCGTGTTCACCTTCGGCGATACCGCCCGCGAGGCCTATGACCGCATGATCGCGCTGGCGAACCGCGCTGAAGCCCGCATAGCGGCTGCGCCGGCCAGGGTTTTTGCAAGCGCCCCGCTTCCGGACCGGCCAGCGGCGGCGGCGGAGATCGCGCCGATCTTGCGCGGCCTGCTGGCCCGGCCCGCCGGCGAGCCGGACGGGGAGCCGCAACGCTTTGTGCTGACGTTCCGGAGCAGCGAGCGCGTCCGCCGCTTCGTGGACGGCGCGGAGGTCGGCCGCTACGGGCTCGCCGGCACCGTTACGCCGGACCACTCGCTGCGGGTGAAGTCCTGGCCGGTGCTGCTGCCGCCGGCCTGCGCCGGCGCGCTGGGCGACTTCGCCTGCGGGGCCGAAGCGGCGATACGGCGTTTCGAGGCGGACTACCGCGCCTATTTCGAGCGCGGCAATGCGCGGGCCGGCAACAGCCGCACGCCGCTCGATCCGGCGCCGCGGATATTGCTCGCCCCGGGCGTGGGGCTGTTCGCTGCAGGCCCGGATGCACGCGCGGCCGCCATTGCCGCCGATATCGCCGAAGCCGCCATGGAGGTCATTGCCGACGCCGAACGCATCGGACAGTTCACCAGCATCGGCGAAGACGACCTGTTCGATATCGAATACTGGCCGCTCGAACAGGCCAAGCTCGCCAAGGCCGCTCCGCCGCCGCTCGCCGGCCGGATCGCCGTGGTGACGGGCGCCGCCGGCGCCATCGGGCAGGCGGTCGCCCAGGCCTTGCGCGCCGAGGGCGCCGAGACTGTCGGTCTCGACCTCGAGGCCGGCGCAGACATTGTCGCTTGCGATGTGACCCGGCCGGAAGCGGTGCGAGCCGCCTTTGCGGCGGTCTGCCGGCGTTACGGCGGCGTCGATATCCTGGTCTCGAATGCAGGCGCGGCCTGGCAAGGGCGGATCGGCGAGGTGGACGACGCCGTGCTGCGCCGGAGCTTTGAACTCAACTTCTTCGCCCATCAGACAGTGGCGCAAGAGGCCGTGCGGATCATGCGCGCCCAGCACACGGGCGGCAGCCTGCTGTTCAATGTGTCGAAGCAGGCGGTCAATCCGGGGCCGGATTTCGGCCCCTACGGCCTGCCCAAGGCCGCGGCGCTGGCGCTCATGCGCCAATATGCCATCGACTACGGCCGCGACGGCATAACGTCCAACGCCGTCAACGCCGACCGGATTCGCAGCGGCCTCCTGGACGATGCGACACTGGCGTCGAGGGCCGGGGTGCGCGGCGTCAGCGAGGCGGACTATATGCGCGGCAATCTGCTCGGCCGCGAAGTGCTCCCGGAGGATGTTGCGCGCGCCTTCGTGGACCTTGCCCGAGCACGCAAGACAACGGGCGCCGTGATTACCGTGGACGGCGGCAATATCGCCGCCGCCATGCGCTGAACCGGGAGACAGGGAGACCACGCCACATGACCGATGCAATCCTCGGGATCGACCATGCCATTATCGGCGTCCGCAGCCTTGCCGCAGCGCGTGCGGCGTTCGAGCGGCTGGGCTTTACCGCCGCTCCGCTGGGCAACCATGTCGGCAAGGCAACGGCGAACCACTGCATCATGTTCGCAGACAGCTATCTCGAACTGCTGGGCATCAACGAGCCTGAACACAGCGATACGCTGGGGCTCGGCGCATTTCTGGACGCGCGCGGCGAAGGGCTGGTGAAGATCGCGCTCGGCACGCCGGACGCCGATGCGGCGCGGGCCGCCATCGAGGCGCGCGGCTTCAGCCCGACCGGGCCGGACGATCTGGCGCGCCCGCTGGAAGATCCGCCGGGGGCGATGGTGCGCTTCCGCAACCTGCAGATTCCGCAAGAGGAGACCGGTAGCCTCGGCACCTTCCTTTGCGGGCATCTGACGCCGGCCCTGATGCGCCCGGCGGGCTCGATGGACCATGCCAACGGCGCGCGCAATCTGGCGGCGGCGGCTGCGGTGGTGGACGATGTGGAAGCGGTCGCCGGCCCCTGGGGGCGGTTGCTCGGCCGGCCGCCGGCCGCCGGCGCGCTCGATACCGGCCGCGGCCTCGTGCATCTGGCGGCGCCAGAGGGCGCGGCAGAGAGCGCCGGCCCCTTCGGGCCGCTGCCCGAGCCGCTGCCGGCGCGGCCCTTCTATCTGGGCCTGCGGATCGAGGTTGCCTCCACCGCAGCGGTGCTGCGGCTGCTCCGGGAAAACGGCGTTGCGCCCGCTTCCGAGGCGCCCGGCCGGGTCCGCGTGTCGCCGGCCGACGCCTGCGGCGTTCCGCTCGAATTCGCGGAGGCGTAAGCGCGGAGGCCTGTTGCCGCACCCCGCCGCGGCGGGGGTGCAGGCGGGCGTCAGCCCATATGCTTCCCGAAGAAGGCGAGGCTGCGCTCAAGCGCGAGTTTCGCCGAGTCCTCGTGCCAGTCGCCCCGCTGGTTGCAATTAAAGCCGTGGCCGGCGGGGTAGATGTGGACTTCGGCCTGGGGCTGCGCCGCGCGGATCGCCTCGACATCCTCCATCGGAATGCCGTGGTCGTTCTCGCCGAAATGCATCATCAGCGGGTTCTTCGCCGTCTCGTCCTTCACCGGCATGATCTGCCCGCCATAATAGCAGACGCTGGCATCGACCCCGATGCGGGTCGAGACCAGGAAGGAGCAGGAGCCGCCCCAGCAATATCCGACCGAGCCGATGCGGCCCGCCCCGGCGGCCCGCAGCCCCTCTACCGTTGCGGCCATGTCCTGCACCGCCACATCGAACGGCGCGCCGGTGCGAATATCGCGCGCCCTGGCGATATCCTCCGGCGTATAGCCGCATTCGAAGCCCCGCTCGACCCGGTCGTAAAGCGCCGGCGCCCATGCGAGATAGCCTTCCGCGGCATAGCCGTCCGCGACATCGCGGATATGCGAGTTGACGCCGAAAATCTCCTGGATGACCAGCATCCCGCCCTTCGGCGCGCCCGCCGGCGCCGCGGCGTAACACCCGAACCTGAACCCGTCGCCCGACGCGACCTCGATCCACTCGCCCATCGTCTCCCTCTCCTGCCAACGCCCCGAAACCGCAATCCGGGGCAAACCGGCGCTGCGTTCCCGATTGTTTATCGCCTCCCCGGACGGCCTGCAATGCGGGGGTGCCCGGGGCCGGGGATAAGGTCACTGCATCGACCACTCCTCTGCGCAGACCCTCGCGTCGAGCCGGTAGTCCGGGTCGAAAAGCCGCGCGAGCGCAATATCGGCCGAGGAAGGCAACAGTAATTTGTCGGCACTCTGTGGGCAAAATGTCAACTCGCCAGCCTTAATTCTTGTATCGCTCGCATACAGATCCACTCTCACAAAGTCCAACGGCGCGGACAGTCGCGATGCAACACGCAGCAATTCATCCAGAAACGCTGGCATTTCGTCAACTTCTGGCTTTGATGGATAGCCAAAAGTTATAGGTATTCTATTCCAGTGAATATCGTAGAAATTCTGCGTATGTGCATTAAAGCGACTCGAATCTACCTGGATTATCTTTGGAATTCCGGAAAAACAGAATACCTTGTAATCCTTCGGTATGCTGACACCGTCCTCGGAAATGAATTCTTCGATTATGACCTTCGGTCTGAGATAACGATAATTGCCTTCTCTCGTTCGATTGTAGTGATTCGTTCGCAGCCATTTGCAAAGCGCGTCTCGGTCGAATTTTCCGTCTGTGTGGGTACAAAAAACGGCATATCCGCTCAAATGTGTTGGCTTCACCACACAAGGCAGACGATCCGGAATGAAATCGTGTATATTTGCTTCGTTTCGCAGAATTTCATATGTCTCCGGAACATATTGCGGCCCGATGGTATGCGCGATGTATTGCTTTGCGAATTCCTTGTCGGTCAGATATTGCCGCAGCGGATCGAACAGCGTTCCGTCCACCTTGATCCGGTAGAGGTGGTCGGTGAACCGCGTTGGGTCTTGCACCTCTGGGCTGCGGCCCTGCTTGCGTCTGAATCTTCGTCGGCTGAACTCTTCATCGCCCCAGTGACTCTGCGGGAGCACCCGCTTCGGAATCAACCGGAAGAAGGCGCTCATAACTCAGGATTTCTGTCGGCGGCTGCAGGCAGCGCCGCCCAAAGTGTTCGGGAGGCGTATGCAGCATCGGATTCTTCGGTGGGGCCGCCGGACCCCAGGCCGATATGTCGGGGTCGACTCTTGCCCCCCCCCCCCCCCGGAGACAAGCAGTCACGGATATATCCGATGACTCCGCCGGGTAATCCCAAAGCCCAAAGCAGCCGGGCAGGACCGTTGTCAAGATCACGGATCTGACGGCCTGGCGGGCGACCCACATGCAGGCCCAACCTGCTAATCTTGCGAGCAGCGTTCAGGAAAGTCCTCGGGCTGTGGCGCAAATAGGCAATCTCCTCATTGAGTATGGACAGCGCCCGCAGATAGTTGCCGCGCGGCCACTTCACCGCCCGAGATGGTCTGTCGGAAAGACGCGCCACACCATCACGACGATAATAGCGACGAATAGGGCGGTCCACAAAGAGCGTCTGATAACGGTCCGATAGCCGGTTCCAGTATATTACCGGGGGAAGGTTTTCACAATGCGTGAGTTCTCCGAATTCACACTCCCGGAATATATCGGTCTTCATCACGCGAACAAAATCCGAAGTCATGCCGTAAAGATAACGCGCATCCCTGTTTGTCGCTTTCACAACCATATCCGGCAGGCCATCACCGGCAGTCGATCCTCCGACAAGCCTTCCCTCTTCGTCCACGCAGCGAAAGGCCAGCCCACATACTCCGGGAAGCACATCGACACCGGTATGCTGCCGCCAGTGCAACACCGTTTCTACAGCGTCGTCGAACAGTTCGTCGTCGCTGTCGAGGCGCATTGCATAGTCCCCGGCAACGAGTCCCCTTCCGATATTGAGTGCCGGCGTTTGTCCCCGGTTATTGTCGCAGCGATACCAGGTTATCGGAAAGTCCGCTGCGGCTTGCCAACGCGCAAGAAGAGCCGGCGTTTCATCGGTAGAGCCGTCATCTACCACAACCCACTCGAAATCACGAGCTGTCTGCTGCTGCAGGCTGTCATAAACCCGGTGCAGTGTATGCGCGCGGTTCCAGGTCGGCGTCAATACCGACAATGCAGGCCTGGCCATGTTTGTCCTTTCTCCCCAGAACCTCCCCCCGGCGCCCCGGAGTGGGGGAAAGACGCCGCAACGACATCATGGTATTAGCTCGGGCAGTACTTCGGGCGAGCGACGGAAGGGGTGGAGACTATATGACGGTTCGCAAGGACGCCAGAGGGCTGTCACCGGCCGAACGGCTCAAATTCATGCGGCACGGGCTCTACGCGACGGTGGGGTATCAACGACGGGCTCCACTGCGATTGCAGGAAGCGGACGGATATTGCCGCATTTCAGCGCCGGACGGCTCCGTGCTCCGCGTTTCTCCGGAAAGCTGGCGACACTACAAGCGAGGGCTGACAGCCCGCTTGCGCAGCCTCGATGCGCAATACTTCTTCACGGCCCTTGATCCGCCCCCCGGACCGGTGCTCGATGTCGGGGCGCATGTCGGAGAATTCTCACTGCTGGCCTTGAACCAAGGCCGGACCGTTTATGCAGTCGAACCGGATCCGGACGCCCTCGCCTGCCTCAGACGGAACCTGGCAGACAAGAAAGCGCTGAAGGTGATCGATGCACTGATCTGGAATGCGGAGGAAGACGTGACATTCAGCCTCGCAGCTTCGCAGGCGGACAGTTCGATTTTTGGCACGGGCAACCCCGGCAATGCAACGGGAACGATATGCCGCCGGACGACTACGCTGGACCAGATCGCCGCAGACCATAAAATCGACGCCCTTGCCTTTCTCAAATGCGACGCCGAGGGTGCGGAGCCGGAAGTGCTCGAGGGCGGGAGGCGCTTGCTTCTGCGGACAGCGCGCGTGGCCATCGACACCGGCCCCGAACGCAGTGGCAGCAGGACGACGGTTGCCTGCGAAACGCTGCTTCGCGATGCCGGCTTCGCCGTGCACACACGCAATCGCGGCCGCGTTGTGACATATGGCTCGCGTGGTTCCGGCGATCTGCCTGGCTGATGGAGCCAACATTCGGAGAACAGCGTGACGATAGAACCCTACACCGTAGCCTTGACCAGTTGCGGGCGTTTCGATCTTCTGGAACGAACACTGCGCTCGCTTCTACCCAGGCTGGACGGGCCGATTGAGCGGGTGCTTATCGGTGAAGATTCCGGCAACCGCCATGTCCTCGATGTCGTCCAACCATTCAAAGGGCAATACGCAGAAATCGAGGTTATCATTAACGATCCACCATTGGGACAAGTAAAGAGCATAGACCGACTCTATTCCAAAATTGAGACAGAATGGGTATTCCATTGCGAAGACGACTGGGAGTTCTTCTCTGATGGTTTCATCGAGAAATCATTTATTATCCTGAAGGATCTCAATCAATATTCTATGGTATCAATCAGAGATTTCACCAAGTTCAACGTCGGTTACTTCCTACCGGGACGCTTTTCGCATTCTGGCGTTGACTATTTCGCAGTCAACCCATCCACGGCGGACATATGGTCGGGACTGTCATTCAATCCCGGATTGCGCCGCATGCGCGACTATAGTGTTGTCGGGCCATATGCTGATCTCGACGTCACAGCCGGCGAGCGCCATGTTTCGGTCTGTTACCGTGAGCTCGGATACTCGTTTGTCTATCTTGCAGAGCCAGCCGCCCGGCACATTGGAAGTGGGCGGCATATTCGAAGTCAAGTCAAGCCTGTTGGACTCGGCAGCAAGATGATTGTTTCGATGCAGAAGAGGCTGACGTCGCTGCACCGGAAGTTTGTGCCAGAAAGGGACCCGATCCGGAGAGCACGGCAGCGCCTGGAGCGCGGCCGATCGGATGATGGAAATTTTCACAACAGCGAATAATCACGGCAAGATCACAATGTTGCCTCTACGGGCAGTGTCTCAGTTTGACATTCGCGTTCCTCTGGCAGAGTCAGCCAGGGGCCTGGGAGGCCCCGCCCACCGCCCCGGCCCCCTGTTGTCGCCCCGGCCTTGAGCCGGGGCCCAGCCTCCGATCCTTCCGCAGGACCGAAACGGCGGAGGATGGACCCCGGCTCTCCGCTCTGCTCCGGCCGGGGTGACGAAAGGGAGGCGATACAAGCGGCGCGGCATGGAGGCGCCTTCCGAAAAACCCGCCAGCACTTGCCTTCGCTGCAAACTGAGGCACGACCTCTTTACGGCAGGGATCTGGAACGGCTGGGAGAAGGGCACTGAAGATGCGCTGGCAATATCTCCTTCAGGCGGAGCGCGATGGAAGAAGTCCCACAGGTCTGGCAGGCATTCGCCGCCCCGACGGCAGCGAGATCCGGACTGCCGATCTCGCTGCGTTCCGGTATTTTGGCGGATGAACGACAAAGTGGACGAGGGGACGGGTTTCCGAGATAGGAACGAGGGAAAAGAAGTCGGCGCGCTCAGGGCCGACGCTGGTTTCATCAAGGGCAAGCTCGACGTCATGGAAAAGTTTGTTCTGAGCCGCTGCGATCCTGTCCCGCCGCTGCCGGAATGATGGCCCGCTCCCGCAGCACCCGCTCGACCACGCTTTCATATCCGTCCATTGCACTGTCCATGGAGAACCGCGCCGCCTTGGCCCTGAGTGCGTTCTTGTCCATCGGTCGGTCGAGTGCCCGTAGCATGACGCACGCCAGCGCCTTCGGATCGCCGACCACGGCGAGCAGCTCTGGATTGTCCAGGATTTCCGACGGGCCGGCCGGGCAATCGGTGGAAACAGCCGGGCAACCGCAGGCAAGCGCCTCGACCAACACATTGCCGAAGCCTTCATACCGCGAGGAGAACACAAACAAGGAGGCACGGGCCATGAAGGCGTAGGGGTTCTCCACCCAGCCCGGCAGGGAAACGCAATCCTCAAGACCGAGCGTGCGAACCCTGCCGTCGAGCTCGCTCCGCATCGGTCCTTCGCCAAGAATTACCAGCCGGCAAGGGCGCTGCCCTCGCACGCGACGGAAGGCTTCGAGCAAGGTCGCGAAGTCCTTTTGCGGCGTAAGGCGTCCAACCCCCAACACAACAGGCGGGCCGTCATCCCCGAACCAGGGATGTCCGGGATTCGCTTCCGCCTGCCGGGCGATAGCGGGTGTGACAACGGGATTATAGATCGTCGTTATGTTGTCTGCCGGCGTCCCGACGACTGCAACATAGTTTTCCGCGACACCGTGCGACACCGCCACAACACGGGTGGCAGCCGGGAACACGCGCCGCAGCGAGTCCAGATGCCGGGTCCGCTGCCGCTCTACTGTGGCGTGCGCCACTGGAATTATCGGTGGGCCGCCGGGGATTATCCGCGACGCCAAGAATCCCGCCAAGTCTGCTTGCCACAAATTGGTGAATACGATATCCGGCTTCTGTTCCTCGAGATACCGGACAAGACGCAGCGCCCGGACGAAGTCCGCCCGCCTTTGACGCCGCGCCAAGTCCCGGAGCGGCCAGCGCGTTTCCTTCACGACTCGAAATATGAGGCCAGGCAATCTGTAAAGCGGGAGATGCCGGCTAGACCATTCCGTGCGTTCAGGCATCTCGACGGTTCGGTATTGCTTCCTCCGCCGCCAAAGCAGACTCGCCACCCGCCGCCGCATCGCGCTCCAATGTCCAGGGCGCGGGGCGAGAACGAAAACCGACGCCTTTTCCGATATGTCGTCCCGAAAGTCGTTAGCGGTAAAGAACAGCACGAGATCGACCCGATGTCCGCGTTCGCAGAGGCCGTTGACGGTGCGAATAACCATTTTCTCGGCCCCGCCGCCCCTCAAGTCCCGGATTATCAAGCAAATGTGCGTCATCTTGGCACTATACCGCGCTGTGCTACCAAATCGAAGGCTAGATCAGCTTCATGGCAATCTATATTTTGGGTCGGAATTATCATGCAGCATCGCCGACCAATCAGCAACAATCTTAGTCAAAAAGCTTTCCGGGTTGAGGATTACCACCCTATTCCCTAAATTGTATTCAAATTCCCCTCGTTTCGGAAAGATGCTCCAGCGCCACTACCGCCTGAGCTTTTGTGAATAGGCAAAGTTCTCGAGGCGGATGCGGGGGAACATAATCTGCAATGCGCCGTAATGGCTCTCCAGGGAAACAGAAGGGTGAATCAAAAAGGTATATCATCCGCCAATCTCCGGTCCTTATGTCACTATTTTCTCCCGGACCGAGATGCGTCGTGGTCAACAGAAGATCGATATTCGCCCGGCAGAAATTTTCCAGGAACAGACATATATCCTTGTATGAAAAATGAAACAGGCAATCTCGTACGATCATCAAGTCCGACGCCGGCAGCGGGTCGCGTGTTATGTCCATATGCCGGAAGGATATCGTTTCTGATCCATAAATTTCGTTGTTTCTGCGCACTAACGCCTTCACAATATCCCCACCTACATAGTTGACATTCAGTCCAGAGATTACATGGCGCATCCAGTTGAAGTCTCCGCACGGCGCATCAAGAACATGCGCCACCCGGAATGCCTCTATCAGATTCGGCAACTCCAGGCGAAGGTTCTCTGTATAGTGCACCTCCGATCCTTGGCCGCTTCTCGACTCTCTGCTGCCCCAGGAATTGCGCCTGTAAATCCTGGAGAAGACTTCTTCCCTCGATCCCCGCAACATAAGATTCTTACGTACTCTCCTGCGGAAGCGTCTCGTTCTGTCTCGTACCAGCTTTACAATCATTATATCTGTTGCCTGATACCTTCCGAATATCTATATTCTGCCACCGTTTGGAGCATGGTGGAAGATATCTCGCAAATCCGGTAGATGCTTGCTGCTTCGGTGGCAGTGATGACAGGGCAGTACCTCTGGCTGCGCTCCAGCATTCAGCGGGTATGCGACGGAATGGATGAGCGAGCAGGCTGTAGAATGGATGATGGAACGAGTCGTATGAAGGCCGGGATTCGCGTTCTCAGGGACGACATCAATTTCATCAAGGGCACGCTCGACATCATGGAAAAGCTTGTTCTGAGCCGCTGCGACCCTGTCCCGCAGCTGTCAGAGTGACAGCCTGTTCCCGCAGCACCCTTTCGACCACGCCGTCATACCCGTCCATCGCACAGTCCATAGAGAATCGCGCCGCCTTCGCCCTGAATGCGTCCTTGTCCGCCGGCCGGCTGAGCGCCCGCAGCACGACCTGTGCCAACGCTGCCGGATCGCCGACTGGAGCAAGCAGTTGCGGGTCTTCCAGAATTTCCGACGGGCCGGCCGGGCAATCTGTCGAGACAGCGGGACAGCCACAGGCAAGCGCTTCCACCAAGGCGCCAGGAAAGCCCTCATGCTGCGAGGAGAGCACGAACAGGGCCGCGCGGGCCATGAAGGCGTAGGGGTTCTCCGCCCAGCCCGGTAGGGAAACGCAGTCCCGCAGGCCATGCGCACGCACGCTGCTTTCGAGTTCATGCCGCATCGGGCCTTCGCCGAGGATCACCAGTCGACAGGGGCGCTGCCCCCGCACACGCGCAAAGGCATCGAGCAGGGTTGGGAAATCCTTTTGCCGCGCGAGTCGGCCAACACCGAGAACTACCGGCGGACCGCCGTCCCCGAACCAGGGATGGTCCGGCGCCTCTTCCGCCCTCTGCAGGACCGCCGGCAAGACCGCTGGATTATAGATCGTCGTCATGCTGCCTTCCGCCACACCGACGACCCCGGCAATGTTCTCCGCCACGCCGCGCGAGATCGCCACTACATGCGCCGCGGCCGGAAACAGCAGGCGCCGCCGCCTCGTATGCCTTGTGCCCGGCTCCTCGACATTGCGCATGACCGGCACAATGGGCGGAAAGCGCGGGCCAGCCAGCCGCGCCGCGAAAAGAGCCGCATATTCCGCCTGAGCGAGGTTGGCGAACAGAATGTCCGGGCGCTCGTCCTGCACATAGCGGGCGAGGCGCAAGGCGCGCGCCAGCGCAGCGCGGCGCAACAGCGTCGGGAAGGCGGACGGAAAGCTGCGCATAAGGCCCGCCGCCAGCCGCACCAGTCGCACGGGCGGCAAGCGCTCCGGCCGCCAGACTGCACCCGCCGGCATTTCCGACCGTTGGCGCCGTTTCCATGCCGTGGGCCCGCACAGCACGACAAGCCGCGCTGCCTCGGGCATCTCGGCAGGGTAGGCAACATGCGGGAAGAACAGAACGACATCCACCCGGTGCCCCCGCGCCGCCAGCCCGCCCGCAATCCTGAGTGTGGTTCTTTCCGCTCCGCCGCCGGCGAGGGAGGGAATGACCATGGCGATATGCGGCATGACGGCTCCGGTCGGCGGGCGGAAGAGCGGATAGAGGAAATGAGCGGAATTCGAGGCGGCGATGCTATGCCCCCTACCTCCGAGCCTCAAGCACCTCGGTTTCGGCCTTGCTCCTTGTGCGGAAAGGGAGCCTCCGTTTGACATCCCTCTTGCGCCGGCGCTGCAGGTTTCCTACATGCGGGGAACAACTTTCTTCAGGAGGCTGACCCCTCATGTCCGGGCGAGCACTGTCGATCGAATATTGCGTGGCTTGAAACTACGAGCCGCGCGCCCTCCGTGCGAGGGACATCCTGCAAGCGAATACCGGAATTCGCCCGGTGCTGGTCAAGGGCCGGGGCGGCGTCTTCGAAATCCGGCGGGACGGCGAGACGCTGTTCTCCAAAAAGGCCGTCGGGCGTTTCCCGACCGACGAGGAGTTGCACGCGCTGCGGTAATCCGCATGGCTTGTCTGCAGGTTCTTCCGGCGATTCTGGCGGGCGCCTTGCTGGCCGCCGCGCCGGCGCAGCTGCTGGCGCATGATCCTCCCCGCGCGCCGCAAGCCGCCGGGCAGGCGCTGTTCTCCTTCGCCCCGGCGGCGCGCGCCGTCAGCCCGGCGGTGGTCAATGTCTTCGCGTCCGGACGCCGCGCCGAGCAGAGGCCGCCGCCCTCTCCCGGCTTCCCCTTCTTCGACGACCCCTTCTTTCGCCGCTTCTTCGACTTCGGCGAGCGCCGGCGGCGCAAAGCGCGAAGCTCGCTCGGTTCCGGCGTGGTCGTCGGCGCAGACGGGTTGATCGTCACCAATCATCATGTCGTCGAGGATGCCGGCGCGATCAAGATCGTGCTGGCCGACCGGCGCGAGTTTCCGGCGCGGATACTGGTGTCGGACGCGCGCGCCGACCTCGCCCTGCTTCGCGCCGATCTGGACGGCGAGAGGCTCCCGCCTGCGGTTCTGGGCGATTCCGACGACCTCGAAGTCGGCGATCCGGTGCTGGCGATCGGCAACCCCTTCGGCGTCGGCCAGACCGTCACCTCCGGTATCGTCTCGGCGCTCGCACGCACCCGCCCGTCGGTTTCCGGACCGGGCTATTTCATCCAGACCGACGCGGCGATCAACCCCGGCAATTCCGGCGGCGCGCTGGTCAATCTGCAGGGCGAGGTCATCGGCGTGAACACCGCCATCTTCTCCCGCAGCGGCGGGTCGCACGGCATCGGCTTCGCCATCCCCTCCAACCTGGTGCGGGTCATGGTGGAGAATGCCGAACGCGGCAAGCGGGTCGTCCGCCCGTGGCTCGGCATCGAGAGTCAACCGGTGACGCCCGACCTTGCCGAGGCGCTCGGCCTTTCCCGGCCGGGCGGCCTGCTGGTCAAGAGCACACGCGGGGACGGGCCGTTCGCGCGCGCCGGCGGGCAGCGGGGCGATGTCATCCTGTCCATAGACGGGCATCCGGTGCTCGACCGGGGCGCCTTGCGTTTCCGCATGGCGACGCTCGGGACGGGCGGAGAGGCGGCCGTCGGAGTCCTCCGGCGGGGCGAGGCGCTGACGCTCGCCGTGCCGGTCGAGCCGCCTCCGGAGACACCGCCGCGCGACCGCCGGCGGCTCGCCGGGCCGCATCCGCTGGCCGGAGCCGAGATCATCAACCTGTCGCCGGCGGTGATCGAGGAGCTTGCCTTTCGCGGCCCCGGCGCAGGAGTTGTCATCGTCGATGTCGCGCCCGGTTCACGGGCGGCGCGCCACGGCTTCCGGCCGCGCGACCTGTTGCGCAGCATCGACGGACAACACGTGGAAACCACCGCTGATGCGGCGGCGCTGATGCGAGCCGGGCAGCGCCCCTGGCGCATCTCGATCTGGCGCAGCGGGCGGACGCTGACGACGGTTTTCTGATGACCGGTTCGCTGTTCCAGGCGGCGGGGCTTGCCGATACCGCCCCCAGGCCGTTGGCCGACCGCCTCCGCCCGACATCGGTGGCCGAGGTTGTCGGGCAGGACCATATATTGGGGCCGGAAGGGCCGGTCGGCCGAATGCTGGCCGCCGGGCGGCTTGCTTCGCTCATCTTCTGGGGCCCGCCCGGCTGCGGCAAGACAACCATTGCGCGCTTGTTGTCGGGTGCGGCGGGCCTGCATTTCACTGCCCTGTCGGCGGTCTTTTCGGGCGTGGCCGACCTGCGCAAGGTCTTCGCCGAGGCCGAGCGGCGGCGGGAGACGGGGCGCGGCACCCTGCTGTTCGTGGACGAAATCCACCGCTTCAACCGCGCCCAGCAGGACGGCTTCCTGCCCTGGGTCGAGAACGGCACGGTGGTGCTTGTCGGCGCGACAACGGAGAATCCTTCCTTCGAGTTGAATGCGGCGCTGCTTTCCCGCGCCCAGGTAATGGTGCTGCGCAGGCTGGACGAAGACGGGCTGGAGGTGCTGCTGCAACGCGCGGAGGCTGCGCTCGGCGCGCCGCTGCCGCTCGACGCCGGCGCCCGGACGGCGCTGAAGGCGCTGGCCGACGGGGACGGCCGCTATCTGCTCAATCTCGCCGAGGAAGTGGCGGGCGGGCCGCTGCTCGACGCCGCCGGCCTGGCCCGCGCCGCGCAGCGCCGCGCGCCGGTCTATGACAAGGACCGCGAGGGCCACTACAACCTCATCAGCGCGCTGCACAAATCGCTACGCGGCTCGGACCCCGATGCGGCGCTCTACTGGCTCGCGCGGATGCTCGACGGCGGCGAGGACCCGCGCTATGTCGCGCGCCGGCTGGTGCGCTTCGCCTCCGAGGATGTCGGGTTGGCGGACCCTTCGGCGCTGCCCGCGGCGCTGGCCGGCTGGGAAGCCTATGAGCGCCTCGGCAGCCCGGAAGGCGAACTCGCGCTGGCGCAGACCGTGCTGCATCTGGCGACAGCGCCCAAATCCAATGCCGCCTACAGGGCCTTCGGTGAAGCCATGCGCGCCGCGCGCGAGACCGGCTCGCTGGCCCCGCCAATGCACAGCCTGAATGCGCCGACCCGGCTGATGAAGGATCTCGGCTATGGCGAGGGCTATGCCTATGACCATGACGCCCCGGATGCCTTTGCCGGCCGCAACTATTTTCCGGACGGCATGGCGCGGCAGCAATTTTACCGGCCCGACGGGCGGGGCGCCGAGGCCGAAATCGCGGAGCGGTTGGCCGCATGGGCCGGGCGGCGGCAGGGATGAGCGTCTGGCTGGCGGTCGCCGCCGGAGGGGCGCTGGGCGCGCTGGCGCGCTGGCTCGCCGTCGGGCAGGCGGCGCGGCTGCTCGGCCCGGATTTCCCGGCGGGCACCATGTTCGTGAATGTGCTGGGTTCGCTCGTCATGGGCCTGGTGGCCGCCCTGCTCGCGCAGGGGCTGGCGCTTTCTGCCGAATTCCGGGCATTCCTCACCGTCGGCTTCCTTGGCGGCTTCACCACCTTCTCCGCCTATACGCTGGATGCGGTGGGGCTGGCCGAGCGGGGCGGCTGGGCAGAGGCGGCGTTCTACACCGCGGGTTCCGTCGCGCTCGGCGTGCTGGCCTTCCTCGCCGGCGCCCGGCTCGC
Organism: Alphaproteobacteria bacterium; assembly: GCA_965200785.1. GTDB lineage: Bacteria > Pseudomonadota > Alphaproteobacteria > Bin95 > Bin95 > Bin95. Next base: position 2,586,735 of record CBDAVA010000003.1, read on the forward strand.
GCGCGGTTTGTTGTAGGGAAGCCGGCAGTGAGCGGCGTGCGGCTGGAGGAAGTCGGGGCCGGGGATGCCGGCCTGCGGCTGGACCGCTGGATCGCGCGCCGCCGGCCCGACCTGCCGCAGGGCCGGTTGCAGAAATTGCTGCGCACCGGCCAGGTGCGCGTGGACGGACGGCGCGCCCGCGCCGGCGACCGGCTGGAGGCGGGCGCGGTTGTGCGCCTGCCGCCCTCCGGGCCGCCGCCGGAACGCCGGCCGGCCGCCTTGCCCGACCGGGTCGTGGAAGACGTGCGCGGCTGGGTTCTGCATCTCGACGAGGCAGTGATCGCGTTGGACAAGCCGGCCGGGCTTGCCGTTCAGGGCGGCCGCGGCACGGGGCGCCATCTCGACGGAATGCTGGACGCGCTGCGCTTCGATGCGCCGGAGCGGCCGCGCCTGGTGCATCGACTGGACAAGGACACAAGCGGCGTTCTGCTTCTGGCGCGAAGCGCGGCCGATGCCGCCCGGCTGACGGCGGCCTTCCGCGAGCGCGAAACCGAGAAGCTCTACTGGGCGGTCACCGCCGGCGCGCCGGAGCCTCGTTCGGGGCGCATTGCGCTTGCCCTGGCGAAACGCGGGCGCCCGGGCAGCGAACGGGCCGCCGTCGATGCGGACGGCAAACGCGCCGTCACGGACTACGAAACCCTGGCGCGCGCCGGCAGGCGCGCCGCCCGGCTGGCGCTCCGCCCGCTGACCGGGCGCACCCACCAGCTCCGGGCGCATATGGCGGCGGTCGGCTGCCCCATTCTCGGAGACGGCAAATATGGCGGCAGGGCGGCCTTTCTCGAAGGCATCGGCCTTGAGCGGCGCCTGCATCTGCACGCCCGCGCCATCGCGCTCAACCATCCGCGCGGACGGGGCCGCCTGGAAATCGAGGCCCCTGCCCCGCCCCGCCTGCAGACCGCCTTCGATCTGCTGGGCCTGGACATATAGCCGGTCCCGGCGCCGCCTGCCTTGCCTATCGCCCTGCCTCCCCGCCCTTCTGCTGTTTCCAGAGCACGCGCAGCAGCAGCAGACCCGGCAGGCAGGCCAGCGCCGTCAGCAGGAAAAAGCCGTTCCAGTCGCCATCCAGGCTGTCCACAATCCAGCCCGAAGGTGCGGAAAGCAGCGTGCGGGCGGCGGCCATGATGGAGGAGAGCAGCGCGAACTGCATCGCGGTGTAGGACACATTGCAGAGGCTCATCAGATAGGCAAGGAAGGCCGTGGTGCCGAGACCGGCGGTGAACCCCTCCGCAGCGACGGCGCCGGCCAGCCAGGCAATGTCGCGCCCGGCCTCGTTGAGGGCGATGAAGGCCAGGTTCGAGAGCGCCTGCAAGATGCCGGCGGCCAGCAGGCTCGGCAGCAGCCCCAGGGCATGGACCGCCATGCCGCCGGCGAAGATGCCGGCGAGCGACGCCGCGAACCCGCCGGTCTTGACCGCCGCTGCAATCTCCGATTTCGAGAAGCCGAGCTCGACATAGAACGGGTTGGCCATGGTGGCGAGCGCGGCGTCGCCGAGCTTGTAGAGCAGGACAAAGGCCAATATGGCAGCCCAGCCCGGCCGGGCGGCGAATTCGGCCAACGGCGCGAGGACGGCGCGCGCGAACCAGGCCGCGCTGCCGCCGGCCCACGCCGCCGCGGCGGCGAGGCGGCGTTCCCGCATGGCTGCCTGCGGATCGGCCGCGCGGGAGGGCTCCGGGCCGAGCAGGGTGACGGCGATCCCGACCAACAACAACGCCGCCAGGACACCATGCGCGGCCGCCCAGCCGAAGGCGTCCGCGAGCAGCAGCCCGCCCGCGCTGGACGCATACATGCCTATGCGGAAGCCCTGGACGAAGAAGGCGGCGCCGGGGCCGTATTGGCCCTCGTCCAGCACCTCGATACGGTAGGCGTCCAGCACGATATCCTGGCTGGCGGAAGCGAACGCCACCAGACACGCGAACAGCGCCACCGTCCACAGATCAGACGCCGGGTCTGAAAGCCCAAGGCCGATGATGGCGGCCATGCTGGCGATATGCGTCGCCAGCATCCAGCCCCGGCGCCGGCCGAACCGGCGTGTGAGCCAAGGCAGGCTTACCGTGTCGATCAACGGCGCCCAGAGGAATTTCAGGCTGTAAACCGCGCCGGTGAGCGCGAACAGGCCGATACTCGTCCGGTCCACGCCGGTTTCGGCGAGCCGCACGCTCAACACGCTGAAACTCAGCATCAGCGGCAGGCCGCTGGCGAAGCCGAGCGCCAGCATCATGGCGATCCGCGGATGCCCATAGACCTTCGCCGCCCGAAGAAACCGGCCGCGCCGGGAGCGGGGGGAAGGCGCTGCTTCCATGGCGGTGTTTCGCCTCAAGCGGGCGGGGCGATGTCGCCGCCGTCCTCTATGGCGTAAACACGGAGCGGCCGTTCGCGCCCGCGGATCTCGACCAGCCGGGAGGAAAAGGCGGAGAAGTCCGCCCCGGCCAGGCGCACGACGCGCTGCGAGATCACCGCCTGGCAGGCGAACTCCTTGGTCATCGGCTCCAGCCGGCTCGCGACATTGACCGCATCGCCGATCGCCGTGATGGAGGTGGCGCGCCTGTAGCCCATCTGGCCGACAATGACCGGGCCGGTATGGAGGCCGACCCCGATGCGCAGCGGCGCGGAAAGCTCCTCGCTGAGCGCGGCGTTGAGCTCGCCGAGCGCCGCCGCCATGGCGCGCACGGCCCGGAGCGCGCTTCGACACCCTGCCCCGGGGTCGCTGTCCATGCCGAACAGCGCCATGACGCCGTCGCCGATGAACTTGTCCACATGGCCGCCTTCCTGCTCGACCGCGCGGCCCATGGCGAGGAAATAGCGGTTCAGCAGGAACACCACATCATAGGGCAGCTTGTTCTCCGACAGCTTCGTGAAGGCGCGCAGGTCTGCGAACAATATGGCGAGCTCACGCTCCGCGCCCTGCTGATTGCCGGTCGGTGCGCGGGCCTCGACCGGGCCGGCGGAGGCCGGCAGCAGCGGCGTGAGCGAGACATCGCCGGCCGGCACGGTGCGGCAGGCGAGCCGCACACGCGCCGGGGCGCCGATCCGCGCGAGCAGGGCGCTTTCGCCCTCATCCGGCGGCGGCAGCATGTCGAAGCCGTGCGAGACATGCACCCGGCAGGTGGAGCAGCGGCCCCGGCCGCCGCAGACCGACGCATGGGGAATGCCGGCGCTGCGGCTGACCTCCAGCAGCGTTGCGCCGGACGCCGCGCGCACGGTGCGTCCGTCGGGATAGGTGACGCGAATCGGTCGGCGGCGGTGTGTCCTGAAGGCGCGCACCATCCGCCAGACGACCAGGGATGCCACGGCCATGCCGGCCGCCGCAGTCATTCTCGCCTCGACGCTCTGGACCCATTCCACGCCGTCGCGGCCGGGAAAGTGGATTCGCTCCAGCATGGCGGAGACCCAGCCCGCGTCCGCCGCCGCAAGCGCCAGCACATCCCTGCCCCCGACGGCGAAGCCGGCCAGCGCAAGCGCCGGCAGCAGCAGCGCCGCCGCGAAGAAGAGCGGCAGGCCGCGCCGGTACCAGGGCTGGAGACGCAGCCAGAAATGGATGCCGATGCAGCCATGCGTCCAGGCGGCGGCCATCAGCGCGATCTGCTGCCACGGGTCGCTCCAGGTCGCCCAGAGCACGAAAGGATAGCTCGGGTACATGCCGAAGCGCACTGAAAGCCCGAGCGTGCTGAGCATGTGCACGCACAGCAGGAAGGGAATCGCCAGCCCCAGCAATTGCTGCGCAGCTTCCCAGACCGGCATACGCAGGCCGCGCTTGCGGAACAGCCGGGCGATGGAGAGCGCGCCGTGCACGGCGAAGCTGCCGGCAAGCAGCGCTATCCCGGGCGGGCTGCGCCAGATGCCGCTGAAGATGCGCCGCCCGGCTTCCATCGCCTCTACCGAGGCGAGGCCGAAAGTGTGGTTGAGCAGGTGGCCGGCGACATAGACGAACAACACCACGCCGCTCCACAAACGGAGCTGCTGAATCAGGCGGCCGCGCACGGATACGGGTTCCGGTAACCGGCGGAGGCGGCCGCCGGCAGATCGGCGAGAGAAGCGGTCGGCCGCGCGCCCATCTGCTCGACAATGCGGGTGGCGGCGAGGCCGCCAAGCCAGGCGCATTCCGCGAGCGGGCGGCGCCGGGTCCAGGCATGGAGGAAACCGGCGGCGTAGAGGTCGCCGGCCCCGGTCGTGTCCACAAGCGGCGCGGCGCGGGCCGCCGGCACCTCGTGGCGCTCGCCGCCGGAGACGATCAGCGAGCCTTCGGCGCTGCGCGTCAGCGCCGCCAAGCCGACCAGACCGGCGGCGGCCCCGGCGGCCTCCCGCAGACTGCCGGCTCCGGTGAGCGACAGCACCTCTTCCTCATTGGCGAACAGGATATCCACCCGCTCGGCAATCAGGTCGAGAAAGGTCTCCCGGTGCCGGGCGACGCAAAACGGGTCGGAAAGGCTGAGCGCGACCTTGCGCCCGGCGACGCGGGCGGCGTCCGCCAGCGCGGTCATCGCCGCCTTGGCCTGCGGCGCGTCCCACAGATAGCCTTCGAGATAGGTGACGGCGGCGTCTGCGGCCATGTTCTCGTCGATATCCGCGGGTTCGATCTCGGCGGCGGCGCCCAGCATGGTGAGCATGCTGCGCTCGCCATCCGGCGTCACAAATACCAGACAACGCCCGGTGGCGGCGCCGACGGCGGCGGCCGGCGTGTCGAAACGCACGCCCGCTTCCCGGATATCGCGGCGGAAAGCAGCGCCGGCGGCGTCGTTCCGAACGCGCCCGATATAGCCGGTTCGGGCGCCGAGCGAGGCCAGGCCGGCGGCGGTATTGGCCCCGGACCCGCCTGAAACTTCAGCGTCCGGCCGGACCTTGCCGTGAAGCTCGGCCGCCAGCTTTTCGTCGATCAGCGTCATGCCCCCCTTTTGGACGCCGTGCGCGGCCAGCCAGGCGTCATCCGTCCGGACGAGCACATCGAGCATGGCGTTTCCGATAACAAGGACATCAAGGGCTGCGTCGTGCATGGGGAACTCCGGAGCCGGGAGGCGGGCGGAGTATAGAGCGGCCGCGCCCGAAATCGATGCAGGCCGAGAGGGGGCCGGCGGTCTGGGATCAGAAGAGGCGCATGAAGCGCAGTTCGCCGAAGGTGCGTCTGTAGTCGTGGAGCTGGGCGTTGGAGTCCCTGTGCTCGCGCACCACGGAGAGCTGCGGGCTGAACCCCCATAGCGTGACGGCGCGGTTATGCGCGCTCAGGCGGATGCTGCGGGTGCGGTCCTTGCGGGGCTGGCCGCGCTCGGTGAACGGCAGCCAGTTGCCCTGGTAGCTGGTCTGGCGGAGCGCGCCGCCGCCGCCCAGGGTGAAGCCCCAGGGCAAGGCGACCGAGACGCCGAGCTGCGCCCAGAGGGAAGTATTGCGGGTGCGCTTCAACTCCGGTCGTTCGCGCGCCCAGCCCAGCCCGGCCTCGATGCGCGCCATCGGCGCCGCCGCCCAGGACGCGCCGACCGAGATGTCTGCAACCGGCCCGTCGAGCAGCGGCTGCCGGTCATGGCGGCGCTCATGCCAGGAGGCCTCTGCGCCCGCTGTCACACGCAGGCCGAGCCGCCGCCGGGCTTCGATGCGCAGGCCGAGGTCCCGGTGGTCGGTCTCGTCCGCCAGCCATTGCCGGCGGACGCTGGCGAGCAGGCTTATCTCGGAAGACCGGCCCGCCAGCCAGCGCGGACCGACATGCCCGGCAACCGCCATCCGGTCGAAACGCCCGTCTTTGTATTCGCGCCGCCATATGTCGGCCCCGGCGCGCAGGCGGGCACGCGCGCCAAGCGGATGCTGGTATTCCCCGCCCGCCCATGCCGAGACACCGACCCCCGAGGTCGGCAGACCGTCTTCGCTGCGCCGGAATGGCAGGCCGTAGATGTAGATGATGCGCTGCTCCGAGCCAGCGCCGATATTGCTGTCGGGCGCCAGCGCGAAGCCGGCATTGGCGCTCCACCGCCTGCGCGCCCGGATTTCCGCCAGGTAGCGGCGGATATTGGCTGCGACCGCGGCCGGCGGCCGACCCGCCAGAACCTGTTCGAAATGACGCCTTGCGAGCGTGTCCTCGCCTTTCAGAAAGAAGCTGCGCGCCAGTTCCAGGCGGGGGCGGACCAGGTCCGGGCGTTCGACCAGCATGGCGCGGAAGGCGGCGATGGCCTCGTTCAACAGCGCGTTGCGCTCCGCTTCGCCGGCGCCGGGCTGCTGCGCCGCCCCCATGGCCGCCAGGCCGGCGAGAAAGCGCGTATTCGCCGGGGCCGTGCGGTTTCGGGCAAGCGGCCGGAGGATCAACAGCGCATCTGCGAACCGGCCCTGCTGCAGCAGGGTCCGTGCCTCGGCAGCGCCGGAGGCCGGCGCCGGCCTGTCCTCCGCCCCCGCGGCCGGCATGGCGAATGCCAGGCAGGCGGCAACCGCCAATGCGCGGCAGAGCCGAAGAGGCTTCATGGCAGGGTCCGGAATGCAGCACGGAGAAAGCAAGGCGCGGCCGCTATGGCCGCCCCTGCCCCTCCACGCAGCTATTTCATCGGCTTGGAGGCAATACCCGCCCCTCTATAGACGCCGAAGGCACCGACCGTGCTTCCGATACCGAAGGTTCCCGTGCCGGATTCCTTGCTGGTCAAAGCCATGGCCCAGTTACCCGCGTCGGTCACACCCTCTTGCATCGTCCAGCCGCGGGATACGCGCATGAACTCCGTATCCATGAGCTTAATATCAGCCGCCATTCCATGGAGCATCACCTGACCATCGATCATCGGCATCATTCCTCTGAGATAGGCAGTGAGGTTCACGGTGCCGTCCAGATGCTTGAGTCCCTTGCCATCAGGAGTCACTGCTACAGCAGAACCGACAAACTCGGCGGTCCCGCCTGCCAACAATTCGTTCTTCAAGCCTGTAAAGTCTTCATCGCTTATCCGGGGCGCGCCTTCCCCCGGCCTGCTGCCAAACGCGCCGACGTGGATGGCGCCAGGGCCGGGTGCGTCGGGGGCGTTCTTGACGGCAAGCCAGTATCCCCATTGGCCGGCGTCGCCGAAGGTGTTTACCCATGCTTGCCAATTGTTCACCCCGGGGCGGGGCAAGTCGCCTGCGTAGCTCATTCCCTTGCCGAACTCTTCTCCATCTTTCAGCATGATTGAACCGATGGGCTCGTTGTATGGCCCAATCTGCAGTTCCTTCATGCCGTTCCTGATGTTGAGGCGAGCAGCGGCCGTGCCGGCGTGCTCGGTGTCCATGTCGGCTGCCTTCTTGAGCCGGTTATGCACCACCATATAGAGGGGAGCGCCGTCCTTTCCTATCGGGGTTGCGCCGAGCTTCGGATCACTGATGAAGGCGGTCAGTTCCAAATCTGTCGGTTTCGGGGGAGGGACAATTGTCGGCGGGTCCATCTTGTCACTGCCGTCATCAGTGTCACCGTTATCGCCGTCGGGGTTGTCGGCGTCCGGGGTCTCTGGAGTCGGAGTGTTGTCGGCTTGTTGTTGCGGGCCGGCTGGGCCGCCGCCCCCGGTTTGGCGCGCCGCTGGGCTCGTGCTGTCACTGTTGGTGCAGCCGGCAAGGATGAGTGCGAGTACGGCTGCGCATGTCGTCGCGAGAAGTGCGTTCATGTTCATCGTCATTCGTATGTCCTGTGTTCCCGGCGGTCCGTGCAGGCGCCCCGCGCCGAGACAGCGAGAGGACACACATACGCCGGCAGTTGGGCCGTCCGGCCGCCCCGCATGGAGCATGTTTGCTTCACCATGCGGCCAGAAAGAAAGAAAACTCCCTACCCCGAAACGGCGCCGGGGGACCTGGCGCCGAACCTTCCGGCCATGCCGGAAGACGGGGTGCGGACCGCCCGGAGACGGCCCGCGGGGAGTTAAGGGACGATCAGAAGCCGATGGCGATGCCGGTCACGAAGCCCGTGCCCGAATCCATGCCGTCATCGGCCTGGAAGATCGAGGTCTTGGAGTTGATGCCCGGCGCCAGCGTGTAGCGGAAGGAAGCCATCACCGCCTCGGTCTCCATGCCGTTGCCCGCCTCATTGAGCAGGTAGCCGAGGCTGGCGGCCATCGGCCCGTCCGAATACATCACGCCGACGGTCGTTATATCAGCGTCCTTGGATGCGTCCTTGACGACCATCGATCGTTGCTTGTTGTCATTCGAGAAGGGCATGCCGTTGGCATTCAATTCGGAGGCCGGAAGTGCTTTGCCATCGGCGTCAACGTAATCACCGGCCGCGTTCATCACATAACGCTCTTCCGGCATCATGCCCAATTGTCCGTCCATACCAGGATCGACATACATATCTGTCATGTATGCACCGCTGTCCTTGGCGGCATAGGCGACATTGAAACTGACCGGCCCGAAGCCGACCTGCAAGCCGACATTGGTAAAGGTGGAGTCGCCACCCGCCATGACCTTCGTCGCCATGGCAGTCCCGAGCGCGGTCCTGGCCGCGGCTGCGTCGCTGGCAAGCCCTTGCAGGTCTGCGGCCGCCATGTAGTGCCCATTGTCATCCATCTCAAGCGCGGCGTCGAACGCCATGAGATCGGCTTTTCTGTTCTTGAACCCCTTCGGATGCAGATCGCCCATTACCAAATCATTACCCATGGCATCCATTCCGGTCATCGTCATGAACGCAGTCTGCGGTTTACTTGCGGTGTAGTGGCCGACGGAGAAAGCGACATTGGCGTCGCCCACGGACTGCGTGACATTCGCCGCGATGCCCCAGGCGGACATATCGTTGTTCACAGGGTCGATATTCTTAGTCTCGCTATTCATGTCCGGGGCGTAGGACATGCCAAGCTGCACGCCTGCCATGCGCGGCGTGTAGTAGGAAATCCTCTTGGCGTCGGCAACCCAGCCATTGGTGCCGCCGGTGGAGATGCCGGAGATCCAGCCGACATCGCCGTGGTTGAGGCCAATACCGACATCCTGATGGCCTTTGTGCATGAGCGGGACGACATCGTCCTCTGCGCCAAGGACGATCTGGCCGAAGCTGCCGCTGACGGTTGCCTGCGACTCGTCGATATCGCCGCCGCCGTTGCCCTCGACCTCGATCTTGACGCTGAACTTGAGGCCGTTATCGGCTTCGAGCGAGCCTCTGACGTTGAACTCGGTGTCCGACCACACGCCGATGCCGCCGTCGCCATTGTCGAGATTGGTCATGCCGACCCACTGTTCCATGTAGCCGCCAAGGCTGACGCTCAGCTTGTCGGCAGCGACAGCCTGTCCGGCGGCCATCGCGCCTGCGAAGGCGAGTGCGCTTGTTGCGAGGAGAGTCTTTTTCATTGTTCCGGTGATCCCGTTGTTGGCTTTCTGCGCCGGTGCTGCGAATGCGCTTTGGCGCGGAACGGAACCATAGACGGGGGGGGGGGGGGTCAATGGAAGACAGAGCTTTTGGTGTAGAAAACTGATGCCTGTTGCATCCGTGCAACAGAAGCGCGGCGGTGCCGGTGGAAAGAAATCCCTTGGGGGAGCGGGAAAGAGGCTCCTTCACCGCTCCCGTCCGGGGCCGGGCCGTGTTATCAAGCGGGCCTTATGGCTCCCCCGCAGGCTCCTTCCGCCCGTTCGGTGCTTCGCCGTCTCTGGCGCAGCCATATCCGTGCGAATCTGCGCGGCCTCCGCACCGCCATGCTGGCCATGGCCGTCGGCGCCGCCGCGACTGCCGGCTATGTGCGCGTGGTTCAGAATCTGGTGGACGACGTGCTGGTCGCGCATGACGAGGGGTTGATCCTGGCGGTGTCGCTGACAATCGCCGCGCTCGGTCTGGCGCAGGGCTTCTCCGCTTATTTCTCGGCCGTCATCCTCGCCAAAATCGGCCAGGGTGTGCTTGCGTCCTTCCAGTCCGCCATGTTCGGCCATCTGGTCCATGCCGACCTGGCTTTTTTCGACAACAGCCGCACGGGCGAGTTGATCTCGCGTTTCACCAATGACGTAAATCTGATACGCCAGTCCCTGTCCACGGCGCTGGTCGCGCTGGTGCGGGACAGCCTGACTGTCACCTTCCTGCTCGGCCTGCTGTTCTATGAGGACTGGCTGCTGACCTTGATCGTGCTGTTCGTCTTCCCGACTTCCCTGATGCTGGTGCTGCGCATCGGCCGGCGCATCCGCCGGATCACGCAGTCCACACAGGCAAGCTGGGCCGAGTTCACCGCCAATCTCGAACAGACCTTTGTCGGCATTCGCCACATCAAGGCCTACAGGCTGGAGGAACGCGAGCGCATACAGGCCGACGCGACCATCCAGCGCATCCGCCACCTTGCCGTCAAGGCCGTCCGCACCCAGGCGCTCTCCCGCCCGATCATGGAGTTTCTGGGTGCCGTGGCGATCTCCGCAGCCATCTATTACGGCGCTGCGCAGGTCGCGGCGGGCGCGATCACGCCGGGCACCATCGTCGCCTTCCTGCTGGCGTTCATCATCGCCTACCGCCCGGTCAAGAATCTGGTCGCGGTCAACGCCGTGCTGCAGCAGGGCCTGGTCGGGGCGCAGCGCTGTTTCGAACTGCTGGACCGGAAGCCGGAGATCGTCGATGCGCCGGGCGCCCGGCCGCTCCGCATCAGGCAGGGGGAAATCCTGTTCGAGGACGTGTCCTTCTCCTATTCCGGCGGCCCGGCGGCGCTTTCGGGCCTGTCGCTCGCCTTTCCGGCGGGCCGCACATCGGCGCTGGTCGGCGCGTCGGGCGCCGGAAAGACGACCATCCTCAACCTCGTCCCGCGCTTCTATGACGCCGCCTCCGGCCGCATTTCGATCGACGGGCAGGCGTTGCAGAGCGTCACCCTCGCTTCGCTGCGCAGCCATATCGCGCTGGTGAGCCAGGAGGTCGCGCTGTTCGACGACACGGTGCACGCCAATATCGCTTGCGGACGGCCAGGAGCCGGGGACGCGGAGATCGCCGCCGCCGCACGCGATGCCGGCGCGCATGACTTCATCACCGCGATGCCCAAGGGCTACCATACGCGGGTCGGCGAGTTCGGCGTCCGTCTTTCGGGCGGCCAGCGCCAGCGTATCGCCATTGCGCGCGCCATATTGAAGGACGCGCCGATCCTGCTCCTCGACGAGGCGACCTCCGCGCTCGACACCGAGACCGAGCGGATGGTTCAGGCCGCGCTGGAGCGTTTGAAGCAGGGGCGCACCACCGTGGTGATCGCACACCGCCTGTCGACCGTCGCCAATGCCGATGTCATTCATGTCATCGACAAGGGGCGGGTGGTCGAATCAGGCGCTCACGGCGCGCTTTTGAAACGAAGCGGCGCCTATGCCCGGCTCCACGCGCTGCAATTCGCCGATGCAGGCCTTCGCATTGCCTAGCCGCCTCGGTAAACGATTGTTGCGCAGCCAGGCAGCCTGGCGCCTCGCCCGGCGGCTTCTCGTCGGATATGTCCGCCTGGTCGCCGCCACCACGCGCTGGCATGTCGAGGGGCGCGAGCATCTCGACGCCGTCCTCCGGGAAGACGGCGGCACCGTGGCATGTTGCTGGCACGGGCGGCTCATCCTGTTCTCCGCAGCATGGCCGCTGCCCGACCGCACCTATGTGCTGGCGTCGCGCCATCGGGACGGGCAGCTCGCCGCCGCCATAGCAGAAGGCTTCGGCCTCAGAACCGTTTCCGGCTCGACCGAGCGGGGCGGCGCGCCGGCGCTGCGCCGTCTGGTTCGGCTGGCGCGCGCCGGCAATATCGTCGCGCTTACCCCGGACGGGCCGCGCGGGCCGGGCCGCGTGCCGCACCCGGGGGCAGCGGCGCTGGCGCGGCTCGCCCGGATGCGCGTCCTCCCGGTCGCCTGGTCCGTCCGCCGGCGCGTCCTGCTCCGCAGCTGGGACCGCCTGCTGCTGCCGCTGCCGATCAACCGGGGCGCCTATCTGTTCGGGGAAGCCCTGCCGATGACGGATGAAAACGCTCTCGACCGCCTCAAGGAGGCCCTGGACAGCCTGACCGACCGCGCCGACAGGCTTTGCGGACATAGCCCGGCCGCCTGATGATGCACCTTGCCTACCGGGCGGCGACCGGCCTGATGACGCCCCTCCTGCCGGTCTATCTCGCCCACCGCCGGCGGCACGGCAGGGAGGATCCGGCGCGTCTCGGCGAACGGCGCGGCCATGCCGGGGCGGCGCGCCCGTCCGGCCCGCTGATCTGGTTTCACGGGGCGAGCATCGGCGAGACCGCCTCCGTCCTGCCGCTGATCGACCGGCTGGCCGCCATGCGCCCGGACGCAACCGTGCTCGCGACCTCCGTCACCAAGACTTCAGCCGCATTGCTGGCGCGGCGGCTGCCGCACTGTGCGATCCATCAATACTACCCCATGGACAAGGCCGCGTGGGTGCGCCGTTTCCTCGACCACTGGCGCCCCGACCTGGCGCTCTGGATCGAGTCGGAACTCTGGCCCAACATGCTGCACGAGCTTCGCGTGCGGCGCGTGCCCGCAGCATTGCTGAATGCGCGCATGTCCCCGACCTCGTTTCAACGCTGGCGCCGGTTTCCCGATTTTTCCCGGCGGCTGCTCGGCGCCTTCCACATGACGTTTGCGCAGGATGTCGAACATGGCGACCGGTTTCGCGCGCTCGGCGCGAACCCCGTCCATGTCTTCGGCAATCTGAAATACGCCGCTGCGCCGCTCGGCGTCGATGAGAGGGCGCTCGAAGACGTGCTGGACGCCGTTGCCGACCGGCCGGTCTGGCTCGCCGCCTCGACTCATCCCGGCGAGGAAGCGGCGGTCGGCCAGGCGCATGAAGCGCTGCGGCGCAGCCATGCGGGCATCCTGACGCTGCTGGCGCCGCGCCATCCGGAGCGGGGCGACGAAATCGAAGCGCTGCTGGCCGCGAAGATGGGCCTCGCCGTTGCGCGGCGGTCGCGCGGCGAACTGCCCGGCGCGGCGACCGAAGTCTATCTGGTCGATACGCTGCACGAGCTCGGCCTGTTCTACCGCGTGGCGGAGGCGGCTTTCGTCGGCGGCTCCCTCGTGCCCCATGGCGGGCAGAACCCGCTGGAGCCGGCCAGGCTGGGCGCGGCTCTGGTGCACGGGCCCGCAATGTTCAACTTCACCGAAATCGTGGCCGAACTGGCGGCAGCCCGCGCCGCCCGCCAGATCTCTGACGGGAACGAGCTTGTCGAGGCCATCCATCTGCTGCTCTCGGACAACACGGTCCGGCGGGAGCAGGCGGCGCGGGCGGCAATGGTGGCCAATGCCCGGAGCAATGTGCTCGACGAGGTGGTCGGCGCGTTGGATCCGTTGCTTGCCCGGCTCTGACGATGCGCCCGCCGGCGTTCTGGGACGACGCGCACGCGCCTGGCGGCCGGCTGCTGTCTCCGGTCGGCTGGCTCTATGCGCGGCTTGCACGGCCCCGGCGCCGCACAGGGCGCCGGGCGCCGGTTCCGGTGGTGTGCATCGGCAATGCAGTGCTGGGCGGGGCGGGCAAGACGCCGGTCGCCCTTGCCGTGGCGGCCAGGCTCGCCGAGTCCGGACACCGCCCGCATTTCCTCTCGCGCGGCTATGGCGGAAGGCTCCGGGGGCCGGTCCGCGTCGATCCGGTTGCGCATGACGCGCGCGATGTCGGCGATGAGCCGCTGCTTCTCGCCCGCGCAGCGCCGACCTGGGTTGCGCGCGACCGCCATGCCGGCGCATTGGCGGCGGGGCGGTCGGGCGCCAGCGTCATCGTGATGGATGACGGCTTCCAGAACAGCAGCCTCGTCAAGGACACCGCCCTGCTGGTCGCGGACGGAACAGCCGGATACGGCAATGGGCGCGTGTTCCCCGCCGGGCCGCTGCGCGAACCGGCGGAAGCCGCCCATGCGCGCGCTGATGCGCTCGTGGTTGTGGGCGCCGCCCGGCGCGCCTTGCCGAACGGCCTGCCCCGCCTTGAGGCGCGCCTGGCGCCGGAGCCCGGCAGCGAGCGGCTTGCCGGCGAAACCGTGTTCGGCTTCGCGGGGATCGGCCGGCCGGCCAAATTCGCCGAAACGCTGCTGGACCTGGGCGCAAAGCTGGCCGGTTTCCAGGCATTTGCCGACCACCATCCCTACCGGCCCGACGAGGTCGCGATGTTGCTGGAACACGCGGCGGCGCTCGGCGCACGCTGCGTCACCACAGAGAAAGACGCCGTGCGGCTGCCGGCGGACATCCGCGCAGCGGTCGAAACCGTGGCCGTTTCGCTCGAATGGCGCGACCCCGGGGGCCTCGACTCCCTGCTGCAAGAAAAGGGGCTGATTGCATGACCGCACCACAAACCGTGCTCGACTTCTGGTTCGGGCCGCCCGACAGCCGGGATTTCGGCTGGTTCTGCGACAGCTGGTTCCGCGGCGGGCCGGCGTTCGACACGCTGTGCCGGCAGTTCGAGCCGGCCGTCGAGGAAGCCATCGCCGGGGGCTTTGACAATTGGCGCTGGCGGGCGCGCCATTGCCTCGCGCTCATCCTACTGCTCGACCAGTTCCCCCGGAACATCTACCGGGGCACCGCCCGCGCCTTCGCCGGCGACGCCCGCGCCCGCATGCTTGCGCATTTCGCCCTTGAGCGCGGTTACGACCGCGGAACGCCGGCAGTTCTGCGGACATTCTTCTACCTGCCGCTGGAGCACAGCGAGGCGCTGGCCGACCAGGAACTGGTGGTGCAATTGTTCGACGCCTATGGCAGCGCCGGCAACCGGGAAGCCGGACGCCGGCACCGCGACATCATCCGCCGCTTTGGCCGCTTCCCGCACCGCAACGCCGTGCTCGGCCGGCCTTCCACACCGGAGGAAGAAGCGTTCGCCGCCGACCCGGAAAACCGCTTCGGGCAGTGAACGCCTGCTGACTCCCGGCCGCTACCGCCAGCCGCCGCCGCCGCTTACATAGACCGTGTCGGCGGTCATGAATTCGCAGGCGTCGGAGCACATGAACAGCACCAGCTCGCCGATTTCCTCCGGCTTGCCGAAGCGGCCCATCGGCACATCCGAGAGAAAGGTCGCCATGGTTTCCGGCGTTGTTGCCGCAGCCGCCTGGAACGGCGTCTCCACCGGACCCGGCGAGATCGAAAGGCAGCGTATGCCGCGGCTCGCGAACTCCCGCGCCACGCCGAGCGTCATGGTCAGCACCGCCCCCTTGGCGGAGGCGTAATGGACCGACGTGCCCGGCCCGCCCCGCTTGTGCGACATCGAGGCCACATTCACGATCACACCCTTGCCGTTCTCCAGCATGTGCGGCAGCACGGCCTGCATTCCGTGGAACACGCCGTCCACATTGATCGCCCAGGTCCGGCGCCACAACTCGTCGTCGATATCGAGAAAAGTGGACCGGCGCACGGCCGCGCCGGCGCAGTTGAACATGAAGTCGATCCGCCCGAAGGCCCGGAGAGCTTCCGCAACCGCCGCCTCGACATCCTCGCGGCGCGTCACATCGGTTGCGACAGCCAGCGCCCGGCCGCCGGTCTGGCGGATGATCTCGACCGTCTGCGCATTGCCTTCCTGGTTGACATCGCAAGCGACGACATGGGCGCCCTCGCGCGCGAAGATCTGCGCCGTCGCTCGCCCGATACCGCTGGCAGCCCCGGTGATGACGATCGTCTTGCCCTGAAAGTAGCCCGGCGTTCCGGTCATTTCAGCACCTGCCTCCCGATTACAACCGCGCCGGCCAGAAGGGACATTTCCGCCGCAGGCTGCACGCCTGCAGACCGGGCCGGCAATATTTCTTCTATGAGATTACCTCATGCGTTGCACCGGACAATCGCGAGGCCAGAGATCACCCTCCGTCCAGCCCCGAAACCGCCGGAAGATGTCCGAATGACAGAACCCGGCACAGGCGATCCCACGCCTTAACACCGAGTTGGCCTCGCGCATATGCGTCCACCTGCGGCCCCGGCGCTATGCCTTCGGCGCGGCGATCAGGCCGTAATGCTGCGGCTGGCGGTGCAGTGCGAAGTCGAAAATCTGGCGGCGGATTTCATTGCAGCGGTCGAGGTCGCAATCGGCGACGACGACCTCGTCGCCGACGCCCTGGGCCATGGCGACGATCTCCCCGGTGGGCGCGACAATGGCGCTCTGGCCAATCAGATCGCAGCCTTCCTCCCGCCCCGCCTTGGCCACGCCGACCACCCAATTGCCGTTCTGATAGGCGCCCGCCTGCATGGAGAGATGGTTGTGAAACCACATCAGATGGTCGTGTTCGGGCACCGGCGGATTATGGGTCGGGGTGTTGTAGCCGAGCATGACCAGCTCCACGCCCTGCAACCCCATGACGCGATAGGTCTCCGGCCAGCGCCGGTCGTTGCAGATGCACATGCCCATCTTGCCGCCGAAGGCCTCGAATACCGGGAAACCCAGATCGCCCGGCTCGAAATAGGCTTTCTCCAGATGCTGGAAGGGCCGCCACGGCTCGTGTTCGCTATGCCCCGGCAGATGGACCTTGCGATATTTGCCAACGATCGCGCCCGCGCCGTTCACCAGAATCGATGTGTTGAAGCGCCGCCTTGCGCCGTCCGCCGCGCGCGCCAGTTCCGCATAACCCAGATAGAAGCCGACGCCGAGTTCCGCCGCCAGATCGAAAAGCGGTCGTGTGGTGGCATTCGGCATTTCGGTTTCATAGAAGGCGTCGAGTTCCGCCTCGTCCTCGAAATGCCAACGGGGAAAGAAACTGGTAAGCGCGAGCTCCGGGAAGACAACCAGCCTTGCGCCCTTGGCATGGGCCTCACGCATCATGGCCGCCATGCGCGCAACGCAGGACTCGCGCGATTCCTCCCGGCCGACCGGCCCCATCTGCGCGGCGGCGACGCCTAGTCGTCGGGGCATGGAAACCTCCTCACGGCCTTCACTCCGGGCCGGCGCCCGGCACCAGATGGCAAGCCGCCTGGTGTCCAGGCGCGACGCGGCGCATCAGCGGCTCCTCGACGCGGCAGCGCGCCTCGGCCACCGGGCAGCGCGTATGGAAGCGGCAGCCAGCCGGCGGATTGATCGGACTCGGAATATCGCCCTTGAGGATGATGCGCTCGCGCCGGGCGCCGGGCTCCGGCACAGGCGCGGCGGAAAGCAGGGCGCGGGTATAGGGGTGGCGCGGGTCGGCGAACAGCGTTTCGCGGTCCGTCAACTCGACGATCTTGCCGAGATACATGACCGCCACGCGGTGGCTGATATGCTCGACCACTGCGAGGTCGTGGCTGATGAAGAGATAGGCGAGGTCGAGTTCGTCCTGCAGGTCCATCAGCAGGTTCAGCACCTGAGCCTGGACCGACACATCGAGCGCGGACACAGGCTCGTCGGCGACGATGAGACCGGGCTCCAGCGCCAGCGCCCGCGCGACGCCAAGGCGCTGGCGCTGGCCGCCCGAAAACTCATGCGGATATTTCGCCATCTGGTCCGGCCGCAGTCCGACCCGGCCGAACAGCGCGCGCACGCGGTCGTCGATCTCCGTGCGCGGAATCTCGCTGTAGTTCTCGAGAGGCTCCGCAACAATGCGCCGCGCCGAAAGCCGGGGATTGAGCGAGGCATAGGGGTCCTGGAACACCATCTGCATCTGGCGCCGAAGGGTCCGCATCCGCGCCGCGCCGGCGCGGGTCACATCCTCTCCGCGGATCAGGATCTCGCCCGAGGTGGGGTCGATCAACCGCATGACGGTCTTGCCCACCGTGGATTTGCCGGAGCCGCTCTCGCCGACGAGTCCCAGCGTCTCGCCCCGCCGGATCTCGAAGCTGACGCCGTCCACCGCCAGGACCGAGCCCACTTTCCGCCGCAGAAGACCAGACTGGACCGGAAAGTGCTTCTTCAGATCGCGCACCTCCAGGACGGTGTCGCCGCCGCTGCTCATGCCGCCTGCTCCGCCAGCCGTTCCCATTCCCAGCACGCCACAAGCCGGCCCTCTCCGCGTTGCTCCAAATTCGGCGTCTCGACCCGGCACCGCTCCCGCACGAAGGGGCAGCGCGGCGCGAAGGTGCAGCCTGGCACCTCCCGCCGGAGCGACGGCACGACGCCCGGAATCTCCGCCAGACGGCCCCGCCCGCGCGAAAGCGCACGGGCCGCGAGCTTGGGAATCGACCCCATCAGCCCCAGGGTGTAGGGATGCAGCGGCCGGGCAAAGAGGTCCGCCACCGCCGCCTCCTCGACCTTGCGGCCGGCATACATCACCACCACGCGCTGCGCCGTCTCCGCCACGACGCCCAGATCGTGGGTGATGAACACGATGGCGGCGCCGATCTGCTCCTTCAACTGAAGCATCAGGTCCAGAATCTGCGCCTGGATCGTGACATCGAGCGCGGTTGTCGGCTCATCCGCGATCAGGATCGACGGATTGCAGGCAAGCGCCATGGCGATCATCACCCGCTGGCGCATCCCGCCGGACAGCTGGTGGGGATATTCCTCCGCCCGGCGCCGCGGCTCGGGAATCTGCACCAGATCGAGCATTTCCACCGCCCGGTCGGCAGCGGCGCGGCGGTTGAGCGCCTGATGCAGCTCCAGCGATTCCGCGATCTGCCGGCCGACCGGCATGACCGGATTGAGCGAGGTCATCGGCTCCTGGAAGATCATCGAGATATGGTTGCCCCGGATCTCCCGCATCCGCTCCTCGGTCGCCAGCAGCAGGTCTTCGCCGTCGAACAGGATGCGCCCGCCTTCGATGCGCGCCGGCGGAACCGGCAGCAGCCGCAAAACGGACATCGCCGTCACGCTCTTACCGCAGCCGGACTCGCCGACGATGGAGAGCGTCTCGCCGCGGTCCACCCGGATAGAAACGCCGTTCACGGCCCGCACAATGCCGTCGCGGGTGTGGAAATGGGTCTTGAGGTCGTCGATCTCGAGGATTGCGCCGCTCTTTGCCATAGCACTACATCCGCCGGGCGATGCGGGGGTCGAGCGAATCGCGAAGGCCGTCCCCCAGCATGTTTACGGCCAGCACGGTGACGGCCAGAAAGACGCCGGGGAAGAAGATCATCCACGGTGCGAACTGAAAATAGGTCCGGCCCTCGGCCATGATATTGCCCCAACTCGGAATCTCGGGCGGCGTGCCCGCCCCGAGAAACGACAAGATCGCCTCGATAACGACGGCCGATGCGCAGACATAGGTCGCCTGCACGATCAGCGGCGCGAGCGTGTTCGGCAGAATGTGCTTCAACAGGATCTTGGGCAGCCGCGTGCCGACAGAGACAGCCGCCTCGACATAGGGCTGCTCGCGCACCGTCAGCACCACCGCGCGCACCAGGCGCACAACGCGCGGAATCTCGGGAATGGTGATCGCAATGATCACATTCGTTATGCTCGCGCCGGCCAGGCTGATGAGCGCAATCGCCAGCAAGACGCCGGGTATGGCCATCAAGCCGTCCATGATCCGCATCACGACCGCATCCACCCACCGGATATAGCCCGCGAGCAGGCCTATCGCGAGCCCGATCGCCGTGCTGATCGCCGCCACGGCCAGCCCGACCATGAGCGAAATCTGACCGCCATAGACGGTGCGGGCATAGACATCCCGCCCGAGGAAGTCGGCGCCGAACCAGAATGCCTCGCTCGGCGGTTTCAGCCGGTTGATCGGGTTGAGCCGCAACGGGTCCGGCGCGATCCAGGGGGCGGCGACGGCGATGACGGCCATGGCGAACAGGAGGCCGCCGCCGACCACCACCGTCGGATGGCGGCGCCAATATTCACGGAAGCGGCCCCAGGCGCCGGGACGGGCGCTTTCCTCCTCGACCTCTCCGGGGAATGCAGCGACTTCCGGCGCATCGGCCATCAGTAGCGAATCCTGGGGTCAAGAACGGTATAGGAGAGGTCTATGGCCAGATTCACGATCACATAAGCGCCCGAGAAAATAAGAATGACTCCCTGGATGATGGGATAATCGCGTCTCAGCACCGCGTCGATGGTGAGCCGCCCGAGGCCGGGAATGTTGAAGACGCTCTCCGTCACCACCACGCCGCCGATCAGGAGCGCGATGCCGATGCCGATAATGGTGACGATGGGCACCGAAGCGTTGCGGAGCGCGTGGCGGATCAGCAGCGCCTTGTTGTCCAGGCCCTTGGCCCTGGCCGTGCGCATGTAGTCCTCGGTCAGCACTTCCAGCATGCTGGCGCGCGTGATCCGGGCGATCAGCGCCACATAGATGATGCCGAGCGCCGCTGTCGGCAGCGCGATCGAACGCAGGAACGGCCAGAACCCGTCGCCTATCGGCTTGTAGCCCTGCACCGGGAACCATCCCAGCGTGATCGAGAAAAGCCACATCATGGCGTAGCCGATGACGAACACCGGCACCGAGAAACCCAGCACGGCGAAGACCATGATGACCCGGTCTGTCAGCGTGCCGGCCTTCCAGGCGGCGATGACGCCCATGGGCACGGCGACCAGAATGGCGAAGACGATTGTGGCGACGGCCAGAGCGAGGGTCGGCTCAAGCCGCTGACCGATCAGCTTGGAAACCGGGAGATTGGAGAAGATCGAGGTGCCGAGGTCGCCCGACAGGACGGCGCCCACCCAACTGAAGAACTGGATATGGAGCGGCTCGTTCAGGCCGAGGCGCTCGCGGATCTTTTCGATATCCTCGGGGCGCGCATAGTCGCCCGCAATCACGACGGCCGGGTCGCCCGGCGTCAAATGCAGCAGCATGAAAACGGCGATGCCGACGACCGCCATGACAGGCAAGGTCGCCAGCAGCCGACGGGCGATATAAGCATACATTCGCGTTGCGCCAGGAAAAGAGCGCCGCCGGACGGTAACCGATCCGCCCGGCGGCGCCGGCAATCAGCCAGGCTTGTCAGTGATGTTCCAGAAGAACGGCACCGGCGAGACCACGACGCCGGCCAGCCCCTTGCGCCATGCCATCGGCTGGAACCACTGGCCGTAGTTCACATAGGGCACCAGATGGTCGAAGAGGCGGCCCTGCAGCTTGTCGATGATGGCCTTCTTCTTGACCGGGTCCGGCTCGCGGGCGAACGCGTCGCGCAGCATCTCGGTCTCTTCATCGGTCGGCCAGCCGAACCAGGCCTTTTCCACGCCGCCGCCGGAAACGCCGATATTGGCGATCGGCGAGGTCGCGTCGGCGCCCGTCGCATAGGTGTGGAAGATATTCCAGCCGCCGTCGGCCGGGCTCTTCTTCTCGGCGCGGCGGGAAGTGAGCGTGGACCAGTCCATCGCCTGCACCTCGACGTCCATGCCGATGTCCCGCAGCACCTGCGCCGTCACCAGCGCGGCATTGTTCAGCACCGGAATGTCCGTGGATTGCATCAGGATGATTTTCTCACCCTTGTATCCCGCCTCGGCCAGGAGCTGTTTGGCCATCTCCGGGTCGTGTGACTGAAGCGCCTCGACCCCGACATCCGACTCGTTCGGCGTGCCGCAGATGAAATAGGCGGCGCATTCCTTGTAGAGCTTCGGATCGCCGACGATCGCCTGCAGATACACCGCCTGATTGACAGCGTAGAGCAGTGCGCGGCGGGCCTTCGGATTGTCAAAGGGCGGATGCAGGTGGTTCGGCCGGAGCCAGCCCTGTGTGCCGAGCGGATCGATGACCGCCAGTTCGACATTCTCGCTCTGCTCGAGCAGCGGCACCATATCGACGGCCGGGGTCTCCCAGAAATCGACCTCGCCGTTGATCAGCGCGTTCATCGCCGTTGCGGGATCGGGAATGTAGAGCCATTCGACCCGGTCGAAATGCACGACCTTGCCGCCGGCGGCGCCCGAAGCCGGCTCACTGCGCGGCACGTAGTCCGTGTTCTTGGCATAGACGACCTTGGAACCCGGCACCCACTCATCCTTGACGAACCGGAAGGGGCCGGAGCCGACGACTTCGGAAACCTGCTCGAAAGCGTCCGTCTCGGCGTGCTCCTTCTTCATCATGAAGGGCGTGTTGGAACTGATCTTGCCGAGCGAGTCGAGAACCAGGCCGTATGGCTCGTTCAGGGTCAGGGTGAAGGTGTTGTCATCGACCGCCTGCAGCTCTTTGGTAAAGTCCATCAGCTTCTGGCCCATGCCGTCGCGCTTGCCCCAGCGCAGGATCGAGGCAACGCAATCCTCGGCCTTCACCGGGTCGCCGTCATGCCATGTGAGGCCTTCGCGCAGCGTGAAGGTATAGACGAGGCCATCGTCGCTGACGGAATACTCCCCGACCATCTGCGGATGCACATTCAGCTTTTCATCCTGGGCGAAAAGCGTGTCATACACCATGTATCCGTGGTTGCGGGTGATGTAGGCGGTGGTCCAGATCGGGTCCAGGTTCTTCAGGTCGGCATGGGGCACGATGCGCAGCACTGATTCCGCCGCCGCCGGCCCGACGCCAAGACCCAGCGCCATTGGCGCCGCCGCCAGCGCGGCGAGCGCGGAGCGTCTCGTAGCGGTCCATAGTCGTGACATGTTCGCTTGTCCTCCTCTTGGCATCACCCGAGCGGGCTGCCTTCCCCGAAAGACGGCCTCTGAACTCGCACGGGTCGATCAGACGCGAATGTAGGCACGATTGCGCGTGCTTGTCACCTTCGGGTCGTGCCTCAGTGTGCAACGAAGGCCCGTACCGACGGGTTTTTCGGAACGCGCCTCCGTGCCGCGCCGCTTCTATCGCTTCCCTTTCGTCACCCCGGCCGGAGCGGAGCGGAGAGCCGGGGTCCATCCTCCGCCGTTTCGGCCCTGCGGAAGGATCGGAGGCTGGGCCCCGGCTCAAGGCCGGGGCGACAGTAGGGGGTCCGGAGCGGCGGGACGGGCCTCTCAAGCCCCTGGCTCAATCTGCCAGAGGAGTGCGACTGTCAAACGGAGACACGACCCACCTTCATTGCCCCGGCCCGGTCCCGCAGCGGCGTGTATCGGACGGGAGGGCGGCAATGTCGCGGATACGGAACATTGCGCGGCGGTGCGGCTGCGCTATGGTCCCGCGCTTATGACAGACAGCTTCGACTATGTAATCGTCGGCGCGGGTTCGGCCGGCTCTGTTCTGGCGAACCGGCTCTCGGCTGGCGGCATCCATTCCGTCTGCGTGCTCGAGGCCGGCCCCCCGGACCGCCACCCGTTCATCCACATCCCGGCCGGCTTCATGAAGACGCTGACGAACCCGGCCGTCAACTGGCTCTATTCCGCCGAGCCGAGCGAATGGACCGGCGGCCGGCGCATCCACGCGCCGCGCGGCAAAACGCTCGGCGGATCGAGTTCGATCAACGGCCATATCTACAACCGCGGCCAGCGCCTCGACTATGACGGCTGGGCCCAGCTCGGCAACCGCGGCTGGGGCTATGCCGATGTGCTGCCCTATTTCAAGCGCAGCGAGAAACGCATCGGCGAAGGCGACGATACTTTCCGCGGCCGCGACGGCAGTCTGGTCGTGACCGACAACGACTACCGCCACCCGCTTTGCGAGGCCTTCATCGAGGGCGCCGTCGGCCTCGGCATCCCCCGCAATCCGGACTACAACGGCGCCGACCAGGATGGTGTCGGCTATTTTCAGCGCGCCATTTACAGGAATCGGCGGGTCGGCGCTGCACGGGCCTTTCTGCACCCCGCCATGCGCCGGCGGGGCGCCATGCTGGATGTGCGCACCCGCGCCCATGCCACGCGCATCCTGTTCGACGGCCGGCGCGCGACCGGCGTGCGCTACCGCACGGACGGCAACCCTTATGAAGTCCGCGCGCGGCGCGAGGTCGTGCTTTGCGGCGGCTCGGTCAACTCGCCGCAACTGCTCCAGCTTTCCGGCATCGGGCCGCCGGAACTGCTCGGCAGGCTCGGCATTCCCGTCCTCCACGCGCTGCCCGGCGTCGGCGAGAACCTGCACGACCACTATGCCGTGCGGCTGGTCGCGCGGGTCAAGGGTTCGGAGACGATCAACGAGCGCGTCCGGGGGGCGGCCTTCCTTGCCGAGCTGGCCCGTTACTTCACCGGGGGCACGAGCGTGCTCGGCCTCGCGCCGTCGCTTGTGCATGTGTTCTGGAAGTCCGACCCGTCGCTCGACAAGGGCGACCTCCAGATGACCTTCACCCCGGCAAGCTACAAGGAGGGCGTGCAGGCGGCGCTGGACGATTTTCCTGCCATGTCGGTCGCTCCCTGGCAGCAGCGGCCGGAAAGCCGGGGCCATGTCCGTATCGTGTCTGCGGACCCCTTTGCGCCGCCGGAGATCCAGCCCAACTATCTGTCGCACGAGATGGATCGGCAGGTGCTGCTCGGCGGGCTGCGCCTTGCGCGGCGGTTGCTGCACACCCCGCAAATGGCGCCCTATCACGCCGGCGAGGACCATCCGGGCGAGGCGGTCGCGAGCGACGATGAGTGGCTCGACTTCGCCAGACAGCGGGGCACAACGACCTTCCACCTGGTCGGAAGTTGCCGTATGGGGCCGGACACCGACCCGTTCGCAGTGGTGGACGACCGGCTGCGTGTGCGCGGGATCGACGGCCTCAGGGTTGTGGACGCCTCCACAATCCCGAGAATGCCGTCCGCCAATACCAATGCCGCCACAATGATGATTGCAGAGAAAGCGGCAGACCTGCTGCTCGACAGGCCGGCGCCAATGCCTGTCTCCCTGCCCGGCTGATTGGGGAAACACAGGCCATGGCCGCCGTCGATCTCCTGCCGCTGTTCATGTTCGCGGCGCTCGCCGCATTCCTGTTCACCGGCTTCCCGGTGGCGTTCGGGCTTGCCGGGCTGACGATCCTGTTCGGCATTGTCGGCAACCTGCTGGGCGTCTTCGAATATATCGAGTTCACCAACATGGTGTACCGCATCTGGGGCGGCGTGGCCGAGAACCTGGTGCTGACAGCCGTGCCCACCTTCGTCTTCATGGGCGTGATGATGGAGCGCAGCGGTATCGCGCAGGATCTGCTCTACTGCCTCCAGGTGATCTTGAAGCGCGTCCCGGGCGGCCTCGCGCTGTCGGTGACGGTGATGGGCACCATCATGGCGGCCATGACCGGCATTATCGGCGCATCCGTCACCTTGATGAGCGTGCTCGCCCTGCCGCATATGCTGAAGGCGAAATACGACCATGCGCTCGCCTGCGGGACGATCTGCGCCGCCGGCACGCTCGGCATCCTGATACCGCCCTCGATCCTGCTGGTCATCATGGGCGACCTCATGGCGGTCTCGGTCGGCAATCTCTTCCTCGCCGCACTGTTCCCGGGCCTGCTGCTTTCCGGCCTGTATTTCCTCTACATCTCGTCGATCTCCGCCATACGCCCGCAAATGGCGCCGCCGCTGTCTTCGCTGGAAACGCCGCAGACCATTCCGGCCCTGGCGGTGATGCTGCTCCGGGGTTTCATCCCGCCCGCCGTGCTGATCCTGCTCATCAAGGTCGCCATCTTCGGCGGCTGGGCGACGCCGACCGAGGGCGGCGCTGTCGGCGCCTTCGGCGCAACGCTGCTGGCCCTCGCCAACGGGCGGCTGACCCTGGAGCTGATGAAGGACTGCTGCGACCGGACCGCGCTGACGGTGGCGATGATCTTCTTTGTCTTCGTCGGCGCCACCGGCTTCTCCTATGTCTTCCGCTCGCTCGGCGGCGACGAGGTGGTGGACCATCTCATCCTGTCGGTCGGGCTCGGAAGCTGGGGCCTGCTCATCATGCTGATGGCGATCGTCTTCCTGCTCGGCTTCTTCCTTGATTGGGTCGAGATCACGCTGATCGTGCTGCCGGTCTTCCTGCCGATCGTCGAAACGCTGGTCTTCGGCGCCCATGTGCCGAAGCATGAGGTCGTCTATTGGTTTGCCATCCTGATTGCGGTCAACCTGCAGACCTCTTTCCTGACACCCCCGTTCGGCTTCGCCCTGTTCTACATGAAGGGCGTGGCACCGCCCGAGGTGAAGCTGACATCGATCTACCGGGGCATCGTGCCCTTCGTGCTCCTGCAGGTGATCGGCCTCGCAACAGTCATCGCATGGCCGGACATCGCCCTCTGGCTGCCGCGCCAGCTGCTCGACTGACCGCCGGGGTCCGGGGTGACAACAGGGGTTCCACGCCTGCCAGGGGGAATGTGGATTTCAAAGCGGATTTGGATGAAAATGGGCGGATGAGCGACGCTCCGGATTCCGACGAAGCCGGGGGCGAACCGACGGGCCGCCCGGAAGGCGAGGCGCCGGCATCCACGCGCCGGGAAACCGTGCCGGCGCTCGAGGCGATTCTGAGCCGCGAATTCCCGGTTCTGGATCATGGTTTCGTGCGTGTCGTCGATTACATGGGCAGCGACAACGCCATCGTGCAGGCGGCGCGCGTTTCCTACGGCAAGGGCACGAAGCGCCGGTCCGCCGATGCGGCGCTCATTCGCTATCTGCTGCGCCGCCGGCACACCACGCCCTTCGAGATGTGCGAAATCAAGCTGCACGTCAAACTGCCGATCTTCGTCGCCAGGCAATGGCTTCGCCACCGGACGGCGAATGTGAACGAGCATTCCGCCAGATATTCCAAGATGGGCCGGGACTACTACATTCCCGATCCGGACTATCTGCAGGCCCTGCGCGAGGAGCGCAACCAGCGGCGCCGCGAGAAGGAAGCATGGCCGGACCTGTTCGAGCCGAGGCGGCCGGATGCGGCACCCGCGGTGCTCGCGGCGCAGTCCGACTCCAACAAGCAGGGCCGGGAAGCGGTCTTGCAGCAAGCGGCCGAGATCGACGACACGCTCTCGCGGCTGGAATGGGTGTCCAGCCGCTCCTACGGCGTGTACCGCAATCTGTTGAACGAGGACGATTCTGGCGCAAAGATCCGGGAGAATCGGCTGGGAATCGCGCGCGAGCTCGCCCGCTCTGTGCTGCCGGTCAATTACTACACCGAGTTCTACTGGAAGTGCGACCTGCACAACCTGCTGCATTTCCTCTCGCTCCGCGCCGACAGCCATGCGCAACACGAGATGCGCGCCTATGCCGAAATCATCCTCGACGAGATCGTGAAGCGCTGGGTTCCCGTGACATACCGGGCCTTCCGGGACTATGTGCACCATGCCGAGACCCTGTCGGCCGCCGCTCTCGATGTCGTTCGGCGCATGATTCGGGGCGAGCGGGTCTCACCGGACGACAGCGGCCTGAGCGCGCGTGAATGGCGCGAGCTGATGGCGGTTCTGGACCGCGAGCCATAGGCGGCCGGGGGGGCCGCGGGGGCCGGACACGGGGCCGGCATCTGCCTATACTGCGGCCGTCTTCACTCGGGATATCCGCACAATGCAATTTCGCAAGCTCGGCCGCTCCGGCCTCCAGGTTTCGCTTGTCGGCGTCGGCTGCAACAATTTCGGCCAGCGTCTGGACCAGGCCGGGACGGACGCGGTGGTCCATGCGGCGCTGGACGCCGGCGTTTCGCTGTTCGACACCGCCGACATCTATGGCGGACGCGGCGGATCGGAGGAGCTGCTCGGCAAATCGCTGGGGCCGCGCCGCAAGGACATCGTGCTCGCCAGCAAGTTCGGAATGCGCATGGCCGACGGGCCATACGGCATCGGCGCATCGCGGCACTACATCATGGCCGCGGTCGAAGCCAGTCTCCGGCGCCTCGGCACGGACTGGATCGACCTCTATCAGATTCACCAGCCCGACCCCCTGACGCCGATCGAGGAGACGCTGCGCGCGCTCGACGACCTGATCCGCCAAGGCAAGGTTCGCTATATCGGCCACTCCAATTTCACGGCCTGGCAGACCGTCGAGGCGGAACTGACCGCCCAACTGCACGGCCTCAACGCTTTCGTCTCGGCGCAGGACGAATACAGCCTCGCCGTTCGCAGCCTCGAAGACGACCGCATGGCCATGCTGGAGAAATACGACCTGGGCCTGCTGCCGTTCTTCCCGCTCGCCAGCGGGCTGCTCACCGGCAAGCATGGCGACAAGCCCATGCCCGGCACGCGCATGGCCGATACCAGCCGCTTTACAGACCGCTACTGGACAGACGCCAACCTCGCCATGATCCGGGAGCTTACCGTTTTCGCGCAGGAACGCGGCCGCACCATGCTGGAGCTCGCAATGTCCTGGCTGGCGGCCCGCCCGCAGGTCTCCAGCGTTATCGCCGGCGCGATGACGGCTGAGCAGATCCGGGTCAACGCGTCCGCCGCCGACTGGGCGATGACTGCGGATGAGCTTGCCGCCATCGACGAAATCTGGAGCCGCACCCACCCATGAATCGACCGCGCACATCCGGGCGTCCGCTTATGGCTCTGCCGGGGCCGACCAACATTCCGGAGCCGATTCTGCGGGCGATGGACCGCCCGACCGAGGACTTCAACAGCCCCGCCTTCGAGGCGCTCGCGGCAAGCTGCTACCGGGACCTGAAGCAGGTTTTCAAGACCAAGGGCACCATCCTTTGCTGGGCGTCCTCGGGCCACGGCGCATGGGAGAGTTCGATCGTCAACCTGTTTCAGGCGGGCGACGCAATCGTCATCCCGACGACCGGCGCCTTCTCGACCTGGTGGGCGGAGATGGCGAGCCTGTTCGGGGTCGAGGTGATTTCCCTGCCGGGCGACTGGCGCAGCGCCGCAGACCCGAACGCCGTCGAAGACGTGCTGCGCAAGGATGCCGGGCGGCGGATCAAGGCTGTCGGCGTCGTGCACAGCGAGACCTCGACGGGCGTGCTCAGCGATATTGCGGCGGTGCGCCGGGCCATGGACGCCGCCGGCCATGACGCGCTGCTGATGGTCGATACGATTTCCTCGCTGGCCTCCATGGACTACCGCATGGACGAGTGGCGCGTGGACGTCACCGTCGGCGGCTCCCAGAAGGGGCTGATGCTGCCCACCGGCCTCGGCATTGTGGGCCTGAGCGACCGCGCGCTGGCGGCGGCCAGGGAAGGCGGGTCGCCGCGCCGCTACTGGAGCTGGCAGCGTATGCTGGACCTTGGCGGCGACCTGCCGAAATTCCCCGGCACCGCCCCGACGCAGATTTTCTCCGGGATGCGCGTTTCGCTCGACATGCTGTTCGACGAAGGCCTCGACAATGTCTTCCGGCGCCACCGACGGCTGGCGGACCTCGTGCGGCTGGCTGCGGAGGCATGGGGGCTTGAACTCAACGCCCGCAAACCGGAAGAACGCTCCGACACCGTGACCGCCATTCGCTGGCCGGAAGGCCGCGACCCCAATGCCTTCCGCGACAGCCTGCGGGAGCGCTTCAATGTCTGCATCAGCCACGGCCTGCTCGACCTTGCCGGCAAGATCGTCCGTATCGGCCATCTGGGCGATTTGAACGAAACGATGATACTGGGCCTGCTGGGCGCGGTGGAAGCCAATCTCGCCATAGACGGCGTGCCTCACACGCCGGGCGGCGCGCGCGCGGCCGTCAAGCGGGTTGCAGCGGATATGGCTTGACGGGCCTATGCGACGCCGAGCCGCCCGCTGGCGAGGCGGGCGCCCTCGGCCATTGTCCGGAGCTTCGCCCACACCACATCCTCCGGCACCCGGCCCATGCCGGCGGACGTATCGAAGCCGCAATCGGTGCCGGCCTGGATGCGGGAGGGGTCGCCGACGACGCGGGCGGCGCGCTCCAGCCGTTCCGCCACCGTCTCGGGATGCTCGATATAGTTGGTTGTGGTGTCGATGACGCCCGCAACCAGATACTGGTCGGCCGCCAGCGGAAAGCGGGCCAACTCCCGGACCTCGTGCTGGTGGCGCGGATTGGCGAAGGGCAGCACCAGCCCGCCGACATCGGCTTTCAGCAGCAGCGGCAGCACATCGCCAAGGTCCACATCCATGTCATGCGGCCCCTCGTAATTGCCCCAGCAGACATGCAGCCGCACCTGTTCGCGGGGCACATTCGCAAGCGCATCGTTGAGTGTGGCGACCACCAGCTCGACCCATTCCTGAAAGACGCGCAGCGGTTCGTCGGCGAACAGGAAGTGGCGCTCCATGGCGAGGTCGGGGGCGTCGATCTGCAGGATCCAGCCGCGCGCTGCGACGGCCTCATACTCCACCTGAAGCGCCCGCGCGGTATCGGCGAGATAGGCCTCGCGGTCAGCGTAATGGCTGCTCTTCATCGCCGAGACCACGATGCCGGGCGAAGGCACGGTCATGAAGGGGCGCGCAAAGCCGCCTGCGGCGCTGTCGAGCGCGCGGCGGAAGGTGTCGCATTCGTCGTCCAGCAGCGTCCGGTCGAGATAGCGCACCGCGCCCTGGTTCATCGGCGGCTCCATGTTGGAAACCGCCTCGCCGCGCACGCGCAGGAATGTCTCGAACTCGCGCACCAGCCCCGGATAGCGGAAGACATCCCGGCGGCCGGGCCGCTTCCAGGTCCCGCCGAATCCGCTCATGCGATGCTGGACATAGAGGAAGAAGCCTTCGCGCTGCTGCTCCCCGTTATTGCCGACCGTAATGCCGGCTTCGAGCTGCCGGGCGACGACCCGGTCGGTCGCTTCGCGCCCCGCCGCCGCCAGGGCGTCGGCGTCCACCGCGCCGCCTTGCGCGCGGCGGGCATAGAGGCCGGTCAATTCCAGCGGCCGGGGCAGGCTGCCGGCATGGGTTACGGGGATTGGCATGGCGGCAAACCTTCCGGGCAGCGTATCGACAGGGCGGCCAGCGCATTCTCCCCGAAGCCGCGGCGGCCGCCAAGCAGACGCGCCAATCAGGCTTGCGGGAAATAGTCCTCGCAACCGCCCTCGCGGCGCACATCCGCCGTCGCGCAGTGGAGGCCGCCGCCAAAAGCGTAGGCGTCGCGAAACGGAACAGGGACGACCTCCAGACCCAGCTTGTCGATCTGGTCCATCTGATGCACCTCGCTTGCCTCGACGCACACTGTCTTGGGGTCGAGCACCAGCACATTCATCGACAGCCACACGCTCGAATAGCAGAGCGGCGGCGGATTGTTGTGGGCCGGCCGGGCGGAATCGACGATCTCCCAGCCATTGCGGTTGAAGATCCTGCGCTGCTCGTCCGGCAGGCGGCGGTCCGGATTGTTGAGGATGAGGCCCGGCCGGAGCGGCGTGAAGGTCGCGTCGATATGTATCGGATAGGGGTCTCCCGGAAAGTTGAGCGCATGGATGCGATGCTCCGGAAAATGCCGGCGCAGCCATTCGATCCCGGTCAGATTGGTTGTGAAGCCGTGCTGCACGAAGAGGTCGCGCCCGAAACGCAGCACATCGGCTGCATCGAAGAGCGGCTCCGCCTCGGTGGTGACGAAATCCCTGGCGGCCACCATCTGCAGCCGCTCTTCGATCGTAATGTCGTCGGAAAGATAGTCCGGCTTGTAGGACGCGTCGGTGAGGCGGGGCTTGGGCGCCGCTTCATGGCGCATATGCGGGTCTTCGTCCCAGTAACGCTTCAGCAGAGGCCGGTAACAGAGATATTCGAACCAGCGCGAACGGTAGGACATGGTGGCTTCGAGCATCTCGGAGCCGACCGTCAGCAGCACATCGCGCGGCGGCTGGCACCCGAACATCGAGCCGTGGCGCCAGTCCGGCGTGGCGATGGGCTGGGAGAAGTCGATGGGGTCCGGGCGGTCCACCCGTACGCCGCGTTTCTCCAGCATGGCGGCGAAGGCGTCCAACTGCTCATTGGCCCGGTCCACCGTCTCCTGAGACCGGGGCCCGTGGACGCCGCGCATATCGCTGTCCACCGGAATTTTCGGGTCGCTCGCCGGCTCCGGCGGCGGGATGCAACAGCCGTCCGCCCGCCCGACGATGACATGACGCAACGGGTCCCACTCGTTCCAACTATTGACGACAGTATTCACTCTCAACCCCCGCTTCGCCTGAAGTCACCGGCCGCCGGTTACATCAAGCGTTGTGCCGCTGACATAGGCGGCGTTCTCCGACATCAGCCACGATGCTGCTTCGGCGACTTCGCCGACCGTGCCGAACCGGCCCATCGGCACCCCCGGCAGCAGCTTCTCTATCTGGCGCCCCTCGGCCATGTCCGTCGGGATCAACCCGGGCGCCAGCGTGTTCACACGCACCCCCTCGGCCCCGAGTTCGCGCGCCAGCCCGATGGTGAGCGATGCAATCGCCCCCTTGGTCGCGGCATAGGCAACCAGCTCGCCCGGATTGCCGAGCCGGGATGCCGGCGAGCCCAGATTCACGATGACCCCTCCCGCGCCGCCGCGCGAGCGCATCATGCGCCGGGCCGCCTCGCGGGCCACCAGCATGGCGCCGGTGACATTGACCGACACCACGCGCGCCATCGCCGCATCGTCGATATCCGTGAAATTGCCAAGCGGCGACACGACGCCGGCATTGTTGACCAGCCCCTCAAGACGCGGCATTTCACGGTCGATCTCGGCGAACAACCGATGCACATCCTCCGCCCTCGACACATCGGCGCCGATGATGCGCACCATGCCGCCCGCCGACCGGATGCGGGCGGCGACCGCCTCCGCCGCAGCTGCGCGGGCGGCGTAGTTCAGCGCGACCGCCCAACCGTCGCGCGCCAGCCGCTCGGCAACCGCAGCGCCTATGCCCCGGCTGGCGCCGGTAACGAGGACCGTCCGCGCCGTCGGTCGGCCCTGTGAAACACTGGACAACATGCCTTCTCCGTTTGCTGCACAGCCATTCTCACGCGCAGCGCAACAGCCGGGTCAGCGGCCGGCGCGCACCAGCTCGACAATCGAGGAGAAGTCGCGCGGACCGTTGCCGGCTGCGGTATGGAGAGCCATCAGCGCCTCGGCCAGCGCGCCCATCGGCGTGCCGGTTCCGCTCTTCATGGCGGCTTCCTTGGCCAGCCGCAGGTCCTTGACCATCATGTCGGCGGTGAACCCCGGCTGAAAGCCGTTATTGGCCGGAGAAGCCGGCACCGGGCCGGGAACCGGGCAGTAGCTGCTCACCGCCCAGCTCTGCCCGGACGAGTTGGTGACGACGTCGAACAGGGTCTGGCGGTCGAGGCCCAGATTATCGGCGAGCGTGAAGCCCTCGGCGACGCCAAGCATGTTGACCGCCAGCATCATGTTGTTGCAGATCTTCGCCGCCTGGCCGTTGCCGGCTGCGCCGCAATGGACGATGCGCGCGCCCATATGCTCCAGAATCGGCCTTGCCCTCTCGAACGCCGCCTCCGGGCCGCCGACCATGAAGGTCAGCGTGCCGGCAATCGCGCCGCCGGTGCCGCCCGAGACCGGCGCATCGACCATGTCAAGCCCCTGCCCCGCCGCCGCAGCGGCGACCTCGCGCGATGTTGCGACATCAATGGTGGAGCAGTCGATCAGCAGCGTCCCCGGCCCTGCAGCCGCGAGAACGCCGCCGGAGCCGGCATAGACCTCGCGCACCTCCGGCCCCGCAGGCACCATGGTGACAACCGCCTCCGCGCCCTCCACCGCGGCGGCCGCCGATGCCGCCGGCGAGGCCCCGGCCTCGACAATGCCTGCAAGCGCCGCCTCCACCGGATCGAACGCGGTCACCACATGCTGCGCCTTCATCAGATTGCGGGCCATCGGCCCGCCCATATTGCCGATACCGATAAATGCAATCCGCGCCATTCCGTCAGCTCCTCATATCCGGGCGAAACGGCGGACGGGGTCGTCGAAGGTCAACTCCTCATCCGCCGGGGAGAAATAACCTGCAACCGCCTCCGCAGTCACCTCATCCAGCGCCGCCGGCTGCCAGGCGGGCCGGTTGTCCTTGTCCAGGATCAGCGCGCGCACGCCTTCAAAGAAGTCGTGGCCGCGCATGAATGCCTGTGACATGCGGTATTCGAGCGCGAGCGCGGCGTCGAAATCGAGTTCGCCGCCGCGCCGGTATTGCTCGAATGCAACCTTGAGCGAAGTCGGCGCCTTGGCGAGCATGGCCTTGCGGGTCTTTCCGGCCCAGTCGCCGCCCTCGCGCTCCAGCGCCTCAAGCACCCCCTCGACCGATGCCGCCGAGAAGCACCGCTCGATTGCAGCCCGGATCGGCGCAACCGGCGGCGGGCCCGGGTTTTCCGAAAAGCGGTCGAGCACCGCGCTGACTTCGGCGTGATTGACCTCGATATCCTCTCCGTCGAGGGGAGCGGCGGCCAGCGCCGCCTTCAATCCGTCAAGGCGCTCGCTCGGCACATAATGGGTTGCGACGCCGGCATGATAGCTGTCCGCCCCGCCAAGCCGCGCCCCCGTCAGGGCGAGATAGAGGCCGAGCCGGCCAGGCAGCCGGGGCAGAAACCAGGTGGCGCCCACATCGGGGAAGAACCCGATGCCCGTTTCCGGCATGGCGAATACGGTGCGTTCGGTCGCAACGCGGTGCGAGCCGAGCACCGACACGCCGACGCCGCCGCCCATGACGATGCCGTCGACAAGCGCGACATAGGGCTTCGGATAGTGGAAGACGCGCCAGTCGAGGATGTATTCATCCCAGAAGAAGGCGCGGGTATAGGGGTCGCCCGCCCGACCGGCGTCGTAAAGCCGCTGGATGTCGCCTCCGGCGGCGAAGGCGCGCCCGCCCGCTCCTTCCACGATGACGGTGCGAACCGCATCGTCCGCCGCCCAGGCCAGCAATTGCCGGTCAAAGGCGTCCACCATTTCCAGAGTCAGGGCGTTCAACGCCTGCGGGCGGTTCAGGACAGCGGCGCCGAGGCCCCCGGCGCGGTCGAACAGAATGTCGTCGGTCATCGATCCAGCAGCTTGCGCGCGATAATCAGGCGCATGATTTCATTGGTGCCTTCGAGTATCTGATGCACCCGCGTGTCGCGCAGGAAGCGTTCCAGCGGATAGTCCTTGAGATAGCCGTAGCCGCCGTGAATCTGCAGGGCGGCATTGCAGATCTCGAAACCGGCATCGGTGGCGAAGCGCTTGGCCATGGCGCAGTAGCGCGTGGCGTCCGGGTCTCCGGCATCGAGCGCTGCGGCGGCGCGGTGGGTCATCAGGCGTGCTGCATCCAGATCGGTCGCCATGTCGGCGAGTTTGAACTGCAGCGCCTGGAAATCCGCCAACGGACGGCCGAAAGCCTTGCGCTCGCCCATATGCCCGAGCGCCAATTCCATCGAAGCCCGCGCAGCGCCGATTGAGCAGGCGGCGATATTGATCCGCCCGCCGTCAAGCCCGGCCATGGCAATACGGAAACCCTCGCCTTCCCTGCCGATCCGGTTCGCCGCGGGCACCCGGCAATCGTCGAACAGCACCATCGCGGTCGGCTGCGAATTCCAACCGAGCTTCTTTTCCTGCGTTCCGTAAGACAAGCCCGGCGCATCCGCTTCAATGGCAAGACAGGTGATGCCGCGCGGCCCTTCATCCCCGGTGCGCACCATGCAGACGATGACATCGGTCTCCGACGCGCCGGAAATGAAGGCTTTGGAGCCATTGAGCACATAGTCGCCGCCATCGCGGACGGCGCGGGTGGCAAGCGCCGCCGCATCCGACCCGGAGCCCGGCTCCGTCAACGCATAGCTTGCCAGCCTCTGCATCGAACAGAGGTCCGGCAGCAGCCGCTCCCGCAACGCGTCGCCGGCATACCGGTCGATCATCCAGGCGGCCATGTTGTGAATCGAGATATAGGCCGCCGTGGAGGTGCATCCCGCCGCCAGCTCCTCGAACACGACCGCTGCGTCGGTGCGCTGCAACCCCGAACCGCCGACATCCTCCCGCACATACAAGCCGCCGAAGCCGAGCGCCGCCGCCTCGCGCAGCGCCTGCTTGGGAAACAGGCTTTCAGCGTCCCAGCGCGCCGCATTGGGCGCGAAAACATCCTCGGCAAAGCGGCGCGCGACAGCCTGAAACGCGCTTTGATCTTCAGACAGCGAGAAATCCATGGTCAGCCAATCATAGCTGCGAACGAAGGACCATGGCACGGGGAATTCCGCCAAGATCAGGGCGGACTTCCTCGACATGCAAGCCGGCCGTCTCTGCAAGCGCAGCAACGGCATCCGCCTGGCCGATCCCCAGTTCGAGGACCGCTGCGCCGCCCTGCGCCATCAGCTTCGGAAGGCCGTCCAGTATCGCGCGATATGCGTTCAGCCCGTCAGCGCCGCCGTCCAGCGCCAGGCGCGGATCGTGATCGCGGACTTCCGGCATCAGCCCTGCAATGTCGGCGGTCGGAATGTAGGGCGGATTCGAGACCACCACATCGAACCGGCCTCCGATTGCCGCGCCCCAGTCTCCCGCAGCAATAACGGCCGGCAGGCCCTGCAGGTTCCTGCGCGCCATGCGGCAGGCGGCAAGCGAGCGATCAACACCAAGCCCCCAAGCAGCCGGCCGCTCCACCAGCAGCGCGGCAAGCAGGCAGCCGGTGCCGGTGCCGAGATCGAGAATGCTGCGGCAGGCCGGCATTGCGGCGAGCGCCGCCTCGACGACCGTCTCGCTGTCCGGGCGGGGGTCGAAGGTCTCCGGCGCCAGAAGAAAGTCCCGGCTCCAGAACTCGCGTCTGCCGACAATGCGGGACAGCGGCTCGCGGGCCGCCCGGCGCATCGCCAGCGCCGCCAGATCGGCGTGCAGCTGGTCGGGCCAGTCGGCGAGCGATGCCGGGCCGCCGGCGCTGGCCTGCAGCAGCCGCAACTCACGCCGGGGCTCCGCTATGCCGGCCGCAGCCAGTCGTTCCGACAGCGCCGCCAGGCCGGCGCCGCCTTGCAGGGTCCTTGCATTCACGACAATTGCGCGATTCTCGCCGCCTCATCTTCAGTCGCGAGGGCTTCGATCAGCTCATCCAATTCACCCTGGATCACCCGGTCCAGCTTGTAGAGCGTCAGGTTGATGCGGTGATCGGTGACCCTGCCCTGGGGAAAGTTATAGGTGCGTATCCGCTGGGAGCGGTCGCCGGTGCCAATCTGGTTGCGGCGCTCCGTAGCCCGCTCGGCATCCGCCAGGGCGCGCTGATGCTCGTAGAGACGCGCGCGCAGCACCTTCATCGCCCGCGCGCGATTCTTGTGCTGCGACTTTTCATCCTGCTGCTGCACGACGATCCCGGTCGGCAAATGGGTAATCCGGACCGCCGAGTCGGTGGTGTTGACATGCTGGCCGCCGGCGCCCTGCGCACGGTAGGTGTCGATCTTCAGGTCCTTGTCGTCGACATGCACATCGACTTCTTCCGCTTCCGGCAGCACCGCGACAGTAGCGGCGGAGGTGTGGATGCGGCCCTGGCTTTCGGTGTCCGGCACGCGCTGAACGCGATGCGCGCCCGACTCGTATTTCAGCCGCGCAAACACGCCCTTGCCGGCAATCGACATCACCGCTTCCTTGCAGCCGCCAAGCGGCGTCTGCGAATGCGCCAGCATCTCCACCTTCCAGCGCCTGGCATCGGCATAGCGGCGATACATCGTCAGCAGATCGCCGGCGAACAGCGCCGCCTCGTCGCCGCCGGTGCCGGCGCGCACCTCGATGATGGCGCTGCGGTCATCGGCCTCATCGCGCGGCAGCAGCAGCACCTGCAGCGCCCGCTCGGCCGCGGCCAGCCGCGTGCGCAGCGCCGGCAGTTCCTCCGCCGCCAGCTCTCCCAGTTCGGCGTCCGCCAGCATCGCCTCCAGGTCGGCCGCCTCGCTCTGCAACTCCCGGACAGCGCCGATAGCGGCCGTCACAGCCGTCAGGCCGGAATACTCCTTCGACAGCGCCACCAGCGACTCGGACGGCACGCCGCCGGACGACAAGAGCGCCCCGATCTCTTCATGGCGGGAGAGGATCGCATCCAGCTTCTGGTCGAGGCTCATTGCAGCAACGCATCCGCCAGGCGGTCCATCGCGACTTCCCGCTGCTCTCCGGTCGCCATGTCGCGGACGGTTGCAACCCCCTTGGCGAGTTCGTCGCCGCCGAGCAGCACCACCGACCGGGCGCCGATGCGGCCGGCGCGCTGCATACGCCGCTTCAGCGTGCCGGCATAGCCGAGATCGACAGCGACGCCCGCGCGGCGCAGCGCATCGGCCAGCCGCAATGCCTGCGTCTGCGCTTCCGGCCCGACGGGCACCAGCGACACGACCGGCGGCGCCTCCGGATAGCACTCCGTCAGCATGGCGAGCCGCTCTATGCCGCCGGCCCAGCCAATGCCCGGAGTCGGCGGCCCTCCCATCGCGGCGATCAGGCCGTCATACCGCCCGCCGGCAATGACCGCGCCCTGGGCCCCGAGCGCTTCGGTGGTGAATTCGAAGGCTGTGTGGCCGTAATAGTCCAGCCCGCGAACCAGGCGGGGATTGCACAGATAGGAGATTTCGAGCGCATCAAGCCCCGCGCGCACTTCAGCGAAGAAGTCGCGGGAGAGGGGGTTGAGATAGGTGTCATAGCTGGGCGCATCCCGCGAAACCGCCCGGTCGCGCTCGTCCTTGGAGTCGAGCAGACGGAGCGGGTTGCGCCGCAGGCGAGCCTGTCCATCCTCCGAAAGCTCCGACTCGCGGTCGGAGAAATACTCCACCAGCGCAGCACGGTAGGCGTTGCGGCTTTCAACATCGCCGAGGGTATTCAACTCCAGGCGCGTGAGATTGCGTATTCCGAGCGCCTCCAGCACATGGGCGCCGGCCTGGATGATCTCGACATCGGCCGCCGGCCCCGCCACGCCCAGATTCTCGATGCCGATTTGATGGAATTGCCGCAGCCGGCCCTTTTGCGGGCGCTCGTGGCGGAACATCGGCCCGCTGTAGAAATATTTGAGCGGCAACTGCTGCTGGAGATTGCCGGAAATGAATGCCCTCGCCACACCTGCCGTGTTTTCCGGACGCAATGTCAGGCTGTCGCCGCCCTTGTCGGCGAAGGTGTACATTTCCTTGGTGACGACGTCCGACGTCTCTCCGAGAGTGCGCGCAAAGACTTCGGTGAACTCGAAGACCGGCGTCGCCACGCTGCGATAGTTGAACAGGCCGGCCACTTTCCGCGCCGTCTCTTCGACATGGCGGTGCCGGCTCCATGCCTCGGGCAACAGATCCTGGGTGCCGCGAACGGCACGGAGTTTCGCCATCAGGCCCGCTCCTGCGCCCGCTCGGCCTCGATTTCCCCGGCCTTCTGCTCGATCAACTCGACGAGATGATCCACGACGCTGGTATTCTGGATGCGGTGATGAGGCAGGCCCGCCACATAGACCATATGCGTGCCCTTGCCGCCGCCGGTAAGCCCGATGTCGGTTTCGCGCGCCTCGCCCGGCCCGTTCACCACGCATCCGATAACCGACACGGTCATCGGCGTCGTGATATGGGCAAGCCGGCTTTCCAGCACCGACACCGTCTCGATCACCTCGAACTGCTGGCGGGCGCATGAAGGGCAGGACACGATGCTGACGCCGCGATGGCGAAGCCCGAGCGCCTTGAGGATCTCGAACCCGGCCCGCACCTCCTCGTCCGGGTCCGCAGAGAGCGACACGCGCACCGTGTCCCCGATCCCCGCCCAGAGCAGCGAGCCCAGGCCGATTGCGGACTTCACCGTCCCGGTGCGCAGCCCGCCCGCCTCGGTAATGCCGATATGCAGGGGGTAGTCGCAGGCTTCGGCCAGGCCGTTATAGGCCGCTGTCGCCAGGAAGATATCGGAGGCCTTGACGCTGATCTTGAACTCGAAGAAATCGTTGTCTTCGAGGATGCGAGCATGTTCCAGGGCGCTTTCGACCAGCGCTTCGGGACAAGGCTCGCCATATTTCTCCAGGAGATGGCGCTCCAGACTGCCGGCATTCACGCCGATGCGCATCGAACATCCGTGGTCCCTCGCCGCCTGGACCACCTCGCGCACCCTGGCCGCCGAACCGATATTGCCCGGATTGATGCGCAAACACGCCGCACCCGCCTGGGCCGCCTCGACAGCGCGCCGATAGTGAAAATGGATGTCGGCAACGATCGGCACGCCAACCTCGGGCACGATCTTCGCCAAGGCCGCGGTGCTTTCCTCGTCGGGGCAGGATATGCGGACAATATCGGCGCCGGCGCGTGCGGCCGACCGCACCTGCGCAATCGTCGCGGGCACGTCCACGGTGGGTGTATTGGTCATCGTCTGGACACTGATCGGCGCATCGCCGCCGACCTCCACCGCACCCACCCGGATTTTCCGGGAAGACCGGCGGTAAATGTCCCGATACGGACGAACGCTCATGGAGCACCTTCCAGATAGCGGCCCCTGCAGGCTGACGGCGGGTTCGGGACGGCCCTTCCCGGTCAGCCTCCGGCCCGACCTTGCAAAAGCAGGTCGCGGTTTATCGGGATATCGCGCATCACCTCGCCCGATGCGCCAAGACGCGGAACCGAAATCCCGTCGACCGTAATCTCCAGCCCGCCTGCATTGCCAACGCTCAGGACAAGACCGCCGCGGTCCGGCGCCCTGTATCGTTCGTCCTTGCGCAGCAACCGCTCCAGCAGCACTTCGTTCGTCTCCAGAGACCGGACTTCGATATAGGTCGGCTCGACAGCATGGAATATGATCCCGTTCGGCGCAAAGACAACATCGCCTGCTTCTTCCAGGGCAGCGCGGCGCTGCGCCGACGGTTCCTGCGGAACCGGCGCAGCCACTGCGGGCAAGCCGGGCCGCACATCGCCGGCGGCCCCTCCGCCGGCTTCGTCCGGCGTCGGCCCGGCCGATTGCGCAATGTCCTGCTCCGGGGACGCGGCGCCATTGGCCGCCGGGGCCTCGCGCTCGGTTGCGGGCAGCGGCGTATCGACGTCTGCGGCTGGAAGCGGGGAATCGATAACCGGCGACTCGCGCACCAATCGGCCGTCGGATGAAAAATCTGTCATCAGCCGGTCCGGCAACGCCGCAACGACACGTTCATCGCGCAACCGCTCCACGCTGAAATAATACCACCCGGCATAGGCAGCGATCGCGAGAAGCACAGAAGCGCCCACAAGCGCGCCGCCGGGAAGCGACCGGTCCCGGACGGGCAGCGGCGGCAGCGGCGTATCGGGGCCCGGCCTGGAGTCGAGCACGGCTTCCGCCCTCTTCAACACCTGCTCGGGGTCCGCTTCGACATACACGGCGTAACTACGGAGAAATGCCCGCGCATAAACCGAATTCGGCAGAGCGCGCCAATCGTCTTCTTCTATCGCCCTGAGATAAGGCGCCCGGATGCGCAACGCCTGCGAAACATGAAACAGTGTTTCATGCCGCGTTTCCCGGCATCGGCGCAAAAAGGCGCCTACAGTTTCCTCTTTGTGAGGTTCATGCACTGCCGATGGCGAGTTGCGGC
Source organism: Alphaproteobacteria bacterium (assembly GCA_965200785.1). Taxonomy (GTDB): domain Bacteria; phylum Pseudomonadota; class Alphaproteobacteria; order Bin95; family Bin95; genus Bin95. Next base: position 2,627,555 of record CBDAVA010000003.1, read on the forward strand.
GCTTCTTCGCCCGGATGCGAACAGCGCGCAAACGCGCATGCCATCCACCTGAATTCTGCATCGACGCGTGAACTTCCTTTCCGCTGGTGAAATATGTCAGAGGCAGCCTCGGTAAATCAAGCGTGAAGTGCGGATTCAGAGCGGGATTTGGTGATCGAGCGCATAGGCGCGCAATTTATCGCGCACTGTGCGGTCCGCCCGGCCGGCCAGGGAGCGGACATAGCGGGACAACGGCGCGACATCGGTTGCACGCAGCATCGCCTTGACCGGGCCGATGGATGCCGGCGCAACCGATAACTTGCGAAAACCCAATCCGATCAACGTCATAGCCTCCAGAACGCCTCCCGCCATTTCCCCGCAGAATGTGATCGGCCGATTCGCACCCCTGGCGCTGTCCACGATGTAGGCAAAGAACGCGAGGACCGAAGGGGACAGGACGTCATAGCGCGTTGCGACCTTGTGATTGGCCCGGTCAGCGGCGAAGAAGAACTGCAGCAGGTCATTGCTGCCGACCGAGATGAAATCCGTCCGCCGCAGCAGAGTCGGCAGTTGCCAAACCAGCGCCGGAACCTCCAGCATCGCCCCGGCTGCAACCGAAGACGGGGTCTCGTTCCCCCGCCTGCGCTCCCGCTGGATCTCGGCATCGAGAATCGCCCTGGCGCGTTCGAATTCGGAGACTTCGGCCACCATCGGAAACATGACATGCAAATCCCGGCCGGCAGCCGCGCGCACCATGGCCCGAAGTTGATGGCGCAGCATCTGCGGGCGGTCGAGGGTTAGCCGCAACGCCCGCCAGCCCATCGCCGGGTTTTCCTCCTCCGCAAGCCGCCAATAGGGCAGCACCTTGTCGCCGCCGATATCGAGCGTGCGGAACACCAGCGGGCGCCCCTCCGACAGGTCCAGAGCCCGGCTGTAAAGGCGCTGCTGGTCGCCAACATCGGGGAAACGCGACCGGACCATGAACGGAATCTCGGTCCGGTACAGCCCGACGCCTTCTGCGCCCACATCGGCGACCTGCTGAATGTCGATCAGCAGGCCCGCATTGATGTTCAGCGATACCTCCACACCGTCTCGCGAGCGGGCCGCCTTGTCCCGGAGCACGGCGAATTGCGCCCGCCGCTCCGCCCGAATCTGCATGGCATGGTGAAAATTCACCTCGACCTGCCCGCCGGGCCTGACAAAGACCTGCCCGTTCTCGCCGTCCACCGCGACCCGGTCCCCGACCTCCGCTATGGTGGAAATGTCCTTGAGATTACCCAGGACAGGAATATCCAGAGCGCGCGCCACGATCACGACATGGGCGGTGTGCGACCCTTCTTCCAGAAGCAAGGCGCGCAGCCGTTCCCGCGGATAGTCAAGCAACTCCGCCGGCCCCATCTGCCGGGCCACCAGCACCGCATCTGTAGGCAGCATGTCCCTTTGCATCCGGCCGGTCTCTCCGGCCAAGTGCTGCAGCAACCGGTTGCTGAGATCGTCGAGATCGTGGAGACGCTCGCGGAAGAACGGATCGCGCAGCTTGCGCATACGGGCGCGCATCTGCTCCTGAATGCGCACCACTGCGCCTTCGGCGGTCAGTCCGCTGCGCACAGCCGTGTGAATCCGGGAGAGCCAGCCCCGGTCCTCGGCAAACATCCGATAGGCTTGCAGGACTTCCCGGTGCTCGCCTTCGCCGGCCAGGTCGGCAGCATGGAACCGGTCGTCGAGCGCGCGGTGCATCTGCTCCAACGCGTCATCGACGCGCGTGATCTCCTCGGCGGCGTCACCGCCCGACACCATGCTTTGCACGGGCAGTCGGGCCTCGTGCATGTAGGCTGTCCCGAGCGCAACGCCGGCGTTCAGCACCCTGCCTTCCAGGCGCACGGGGCGCGCATCGCTGCTGGGCTCGTCGCTTGGCGTCTCCTGCGCGGCGACAACCTCCGCAACCAGCATCGCGACGGTCTGGAGCGCATCCACCTCGTCTCTGGCATACAGGCGGGGCCGGACATTCTGCACCGTCAACACGCCGGAAACGCGCCCGCCGCGCAGCAGCGGCACGCCGACGAAGGAATGGAACGCATCCTCGCCGGTTTCCGGCCTCCAGGCGAAATTCTTGTGCGCCGCCGCCTCCGGCAGATTCACCGGCCGGGCGTTCTCCGCAACCAGGCCGACCAGGCCCTCGCCGACCGCCAGCGTCGTATTGTGCACAGCCTTCGGATTGAGCCCCCTCGTCGCCGTAAGCAACAGGCGGTTCTCTTGACTCCGGATGTAGATGGAGCAGACCTCCGCCCCCATCACGTCGGCGATCTCGGCCGAGATGGCGTCCAGACGGTCCTGCCTGTCCACGACCGTTGCCGCCACCTCGCGGACCCGCTGCAGCAGGAGCCGCGATGTATCCGGGTCGCCGGCCTGCATCACACGCGGTCCCTTTGCGCCAGCATGGCGGTTGCCTGACTGCAGAGCTCGTCGAGAATGGCGGAGACCGGCTGGATTCGTTTCACCATGCCGACGCTCTGGCCGGCCATCACCGAGCCGTTCTCGACATCCCCCTCCAGAACGGCGCGGCGCAGCGCGCCGGCCCAGAAGTGCTCGATTTCCAACTGCGCCGCCTTGAGGTCGAGTTCGCCGGCCCGGTAGCGGGCGATGACCTCATGCTGGAACAAGCCGAAACGCCGCGACGCGTCATTGGCGAGGGCCCGCACCGGAACGACCGGAAATCGCGGGTCCACCTGTTGGGAGAGCACGGCGTCCCGGGCTTCGCCGCGCAGGAACGCCTGCTTGAAACGCGGATGCGCGATGGACTCCTCCGCAGCAGCAAAGCGCGTTCCGATCTGGCAGCCGGACGCCCCCATCTCCAGAAAGGCCAGGATCGCCTCGCCCCGACCGATGCCGCCGGCAACAAACACCGGAACCTCGCGAACCAGCGGCAGGATTTCCTGGGCCAATACAGCGGTGGCGACGGGTCCGGTGTGCCCGCCCGCCTCTGCGCCCTCGACGACAAGCGCATCGGCGCCGTCGCGAACCAATTTGCGCGCCAGCGTCAGCGCCGGCGCAAAGCACAGCAGTCTGGCGCCCCACCCCTTGACACGGCGCATCGCCGCCCGCCCCGGCAGCCCGCCGGCAAGCACGACATGGCTGACGCCCATTTCGCCGCAAACATCGATCAACGCATCCAGCCGGGGGTGCATGGTGATGAGATTGACCCCGAAAGGCTTGTCCGTCAGCGCAAAGGTGCCGGCAATCTCCAACGCCAGACGGTCCGGCTCCATCGCGCCGCAGGCGATAACCCCGAACCCGCCGGCGTCGGATATCGCCGAGACCAGATTTCGCTCCGAAACCCAGGTCATCGCGCCGCCCATAACGGCGGTCCTGCAGCCCAGGAACTCCCGGCCGCGCGCCCAGAGGCGGTCGAGCCGGGCCCTGGATCCGGCGTCAGTCGCTGTGGTCGAGGCCATAGGCCGTGTGCAGCGCCCGCGCTGCAAGCTCCGCATATTCCTCGGCGATAAGCACGCTGATCTTGATCTCGGATGTGGAAATGACTTCGATATTGATGCCGCGCGCGGCCAGTGTCGCGAACATTCTCTGGGCGACGCCGGCATGGCTGCGCATGCCGATGCCGACGACCGAAACCTTGGCGACATTCCGGTCCGGCACAAGCGCATTGAACGCCAGAGAGGCCGCTCTCAGCAAGGCCGCGGCGCGGTCGAGATCGGCCTTCGGCACGGTAAAGGTGATGTCTGTATGCGCACCGCCGTCGGCGACATTCTGGACGATCATATCGACATTGATCTCGGCATCCGCCAGCGGACCGAAAATGGCGGCGGCAACGCCCGGGCGGTCCTCCACGCCGGTCAGCGTCATCTTTGCATCCTCGCGGGAGACCGCCACTCCGGTAACGACCTGCTCTTCCACTATCTCATCCTCGCCGACAATCATCGTTCCCGGCGCATCCTGGAAACTCGACAGCACCTGGAGCCGCACGCCGCACCGCATCGCCATGGCCACGGAACGCGTCTGCAACACCTTGGCGCCCTGGCTTGCCATTTCCAGCATTTCCTCGAAGGTGATACGGCTGATCTTCTGCGCCCGCGGGACAACTCTGGGGTCGCAAGTATAGACGCCGTCCACATCGGTATAGATATCGCAGCGATCCGCCTCCAGCGCAGCAGCGAGCGCCACTGCCGTCGTGTCCGATCCGCCCCTTCCAAGCGTGGTGATCCGTCCTTCGGGTGAAAGCCCCTGGAATCCCGCGACCACGGCGACCTGCCCCGACTCCGTCACCGCCCGCAGCGCGCCGCTTTCGATATGCCGGATGCGCGCCCGTCCATGCGTCCGATCTGTCCGAATCGGGATCTGCCAACCCTGGAAGGACCGCGCCGGCACGCCCATCTTCTGCAATGTCAGCGCCATAAGCCCGCTCGTCACCTGCTCGCCGGAGGCAACGACCGCGTCATGTTCGGCCGCGTCATAGAGAGGCGAGACGGCGGCCACCTGATCGACAAGATCATTGGTGACACCCGACATTGCCGATACCACCACCGTCACCTCGTGCCCTGCCGCAGCTTCTGCGGCCACACGCTCGGCGGCGCTGCATATCCGCGCCCGATTCGCGACCGATGTGCCGCCGAATTTCAATACAAGACGCGCCATGAATATCCTTCAACCGCCGGCGGCCGCTTGCCGCCGGCGGGCGGGCGCAACATATTCCGGGCTTCTGGATGGAACAAGTTCCGATGACAGAGTTCGGCGCGACCGTGGACCCGGAAGAAACCCGCCGCTTCGCCGCGATCGCGGATGAGTGGTGGGATCCGAACGGCCAGTTCAGGCCGCTGCACGCCATGAACCCGGTCCGGATCGGCTGGCTGCGGGACCGCATTGCCGCGCATTTCGGCCGCAACCCTCTGGCGCTGCGGCCGTTGCAGGGGCTTGCCGTTCTGGATGCCGGCTGCGGCGGCGGCCTCGCCGCGGAACCGTTCTTTCGGCTTGGCGCCCGGGTGACGGCCATTGATGCCGAATCCGAAACAGTGAAGGTCGCGCGCGCCCACGCGGCGGCGGCCGGGCTCCACATCGATTACCGCTGCGGCGCCGTCGAGTCGCTGACTGCCGAGCGCTTCGATGTGGTTCTTGCCCTGGAGCTCGTCGAACATGTCGCCGACCTCGGCGCCTTCGTCCGTGCGGCGGCGGCGGTGCTCAAACCAGGCGGGATCATGCTGATCTCGACAATCAACCGCACGGCGGCAAGCCTGGCCGCGGCAAAGATCGGCGCGGAATACGTGCTGCGCTGGCTACCGGTCGGCACGCATCGTTTCTCGCGCTTCGTCAAGCCGTCCGAACTCGTCCGCGCAGCCCGTGCCGCGGGTTTGCGTCCCTCCGCCCTTTCGGGCATGAGCTACAGGCCGCTCTCCGGCGCCTGGTCCCTCTCCCGCGACCTTTCGGTGAACTACATGATGGCTGCAACCTCCCCTCGCGACCCCGGCCTTGTCAGTGATTACGGCGGCCGGAACGCCGGTCCCGTCGAGCGCGACGAGACGCCGCCGGACGCCTTCGGCAAGCGCGTGGACGCCATGAAGGTGCTGCTTCAGAGCCACGATCCGCGCCTCACCAGCGACAGCAGCCGGCGCGGCCAGGAGGATCTGTCCCAGGCGCTCTATGACGGGCTGAGCTACTATGACCGCTGGCTGCTGGCCCTCAAGGCCAACATTGTCGAGCTCGGCATTCTCCGGGAGGAGGAAATCGCCGAGCGTCTTGCACGATATCGAGAAAAGGACTCTTCCGAGATATGAAAACCGGCGTCTTCATCTTTCCGACCGACTACAGCATCGGCATTGCGGAACTCGCGCGCGCCCTGGAAGACCGAGGTTTCGAAGCGCTGTTCGTTCCCGAGCACACGCATATTCCTGTCAGCCGGCGCTCGCCCTTCCCGTCCGGCGGCGAGTTGCAGAAGCGTTATGCGCACACCCACGATCCGTTCGTGGCCCTCGCCTTCGCGGCGGCGGCGACCGAGAAACTCACCATCGGCACCGGCATCTGCCTGCTGGCGCAGCGTGATCCGATCGTCACCGCCAAGGTGGTGGCCAGCCTGGACCAGCTCTCCGGCGGCCGCTTCTTGTTCGGTATCGGGGGCGGCTGGAATGTCGAGGAGATGGAGGACCATGGCGCGACATACCGGACGCGCTTCGCGATCGTGCGCGAACGTGTGCTCGCGATGAAGAAACTCTGGACCGAGGATGAGGCTTCGTTCTCGGGCAAGCATGTATCCTTCGAGCCGTGCTGGTCCTGGCCGAAGCCGGCCCAGACCCCGAACCCGCCGGTGCTGATGGGCGGGGAGACAGACTACACGCTGCGCCGGGTTGTCGAATATTGCGACGGCTGGCTGCCGCGCCCGCGCCCGGGGTTCGATCCGAAAGCGGAGATGGCGCGCTTGCGCGCCCATGCGGACGCCGCCGGCCGGGACATGGCCGACTTGCAGGTCACCTTGTTTCGCGCGCCGCCGGACAAGGATGCGCTCGCGGCCTGCGAGGACGCCGGCATCGACCGCGTATTGCTGGAAGTGCCGGACGTCAGCCGCGACGAAGCGCTCAGGCTGCTGGACGACTACGCGCCGCTTGCGGCGGGGTCCTCGCGATAGCCCGGCCCGCCGCCGGCAAACACCGGGTGCAATCCGCGTTTTTCGGGAAGCGCAAGACGGGTCCGGCGCGGCGAGATGAACCGCACACGCAAAGCCGCCCCGCCGCATAGCGCCGGGTCTTTCGTGCCGCGCCTGTGCAACCGGGCCGCCCGCCGGCTGTTCCTGGACCGGCACGGCCTCGGGCGCCCGCCGCAGGGGGAAGACCTGGCCGGGCTTGTCGAGCGCATCGGCTTCGTGCAGATCGACAGCATCGCCACTGTCGAACGCGCTCATCACATGATCCTGGCGGCCCGCCGGCGCAGCTATCGACCGGGGCAGCTTGCCGGCCTGCTGGAACGCAGGCGGGTGTTGTTCGAGCACTGGACCCATGACGCCTCGGCGATCCCCACGGCGTTTTACCCCTATTGGCGGCTCCGGTTCCGGCGGGACGCGGAGCGCCTGAGAGCGCGCTGGAGAAGCTGGCGGCGGGCGGGCTTCGAGGAACGGTTCGAGGATGTGCTGAAGCGCATCCGGGAAGGCGGGCCTGTCATGGCGCGCGAGTTCGGCAGCGGACAACGGCCTGCATCCGGCTGGTGGGACTGGCATCCCTCGAAGACGGCGCTGGAGTTCCTCTGGCGCACCGGCGCGCTCGCCATCGACCGGCGCGAGGGCTTCCAGAAAGTGTTCGACCTGGCCGAGCGCGTCATTCCCGAACCTTTCCGCATCCCGGCGCCGAGCGATCAGGAAACGATCGACTGGGCATGCGCAGGCGCTCTTGACCGCCTCGGTTTCGCCACGCCGCGCGAGATCGCGGCCTTCTGGGCCACCGCCTCCCTGGAAGAGGCGCAAACCTGGTGCGCCGACCGGGATGCAGGGGAGCTCCTTGAGGTGGAGGTGGAAGGCGCCCGGCCCGGCAACACCCGCCGCCTGTTCGCGCGCCCCGACATTTGCGAGCAGGCCGGCCATGTGCGGGACCCGCCCGGCGGGGTGCGGGTGCTCAGCCCCTTCGACCCGGCATTGCGCGACCGCAAGCGGGCCGAATGGCTATTCGGTTTCCGCTACCGCATCGAGATCTATGTGCCGGAAGAAAAGCGCGAATACGGCTATTACGTCTTTCCGCTGCTGGAGGGCGACCGGCTGATCGGCCGTATCGACATGCGCCGCCGGGAGGGCCTGCTGCGCGTGCGGGCGCTTTGGGCCGAGACAGGCGCGCGCCTCGGCAAGGGGCGGCTGGAGCGCATCGAGCGGGAACTGGGTCGTATCGCCCGCTTCGCCGGCTGCGAGAACATTGTCTTCGAGAACGGATGGCTTCGGGGATAGCGGCAGGACGACCGCCGCTGGCCCGGCTTCGCTTATCCCGCGCCGAAACCCGCCGGTCGCCGCGATGCGCCGGTCTGCAGCGCCACCGCGTCCTCAAGCCATGCCCGCACATAGGCGGCAAAGGAACGGCTGACGAAGAGCCGCCAAATGCCGCCTTCCCGCGGCTCCAGAAGCGCATTGGCGCGCGCCAGCGCAGTCTGCGCGCACGCCCCCGGCCGCAGCGCCTCAAGATCGACTCGGCAACCGGAGGCCAGAATGTCGCATGCGCCGGGGCCGGACAGCTCCAGCACCGCGCGTGCCTCGCCAATGTCAACAATCGCGCAATGCTGCCCTGCCAGCGCCTCTTCCAGCGCGCCTGTCATGTCGGCCTCTGATACCAGCAGCCATTCGTCGGGGCCGAGCCACAAGGCCCGCCCCGCAGCGACCGTATTCGGCGTATCGGGCAGGTCGAGGCCCAGCACACCGGAGACGGCTGCCCGGAACGCCGGCCCGTCGCCGCGCAGCACCGCCAGATACAGCCCGTCGATCTCGCGCACCTCAACCATCGCGCCTCGCCCCGTCGCGGTCGTAGAAGACCGGATCGACGATCTGCGCCCGGCTGTCCCCCGTCGTCGCGGACACCCAGACCCAGTCGCCGCAGCGCGCCCGCCCGCCCTTGACGAGCGCAAGCGCGAAGCCCCGTTCCAGGGCCGCGCTCCAGTAGCTGGAAGTCACATGGCCCAGCATCGGCACGGGCGGCTCGGCGCGCGGCGCCTCGACGATCTGTGCGCCTTCCTGCAGCACCTCCAGGGTGTCCTCCGGCAGCAGGCCGACCAGCTGCTTGCGGTCCGGCCTCCGGCTGTCCGGACGGGCGAGGGAACGGCGGCCGATGAAATCCTTGCGCGAGGAAACCATGCGCTCCATGCCCAGGTCGAGCGGCGTCACCGTGCCGTCGGTCTCATGGCCGACCACGATGAAGCCCTTTTCGGCGCGCAGCACGTGCATCGCCTCGGTGCCGTAAGGCACGGCGCCGGCCTCGACCAGCCGCGTCCAGACCGGCAGGCACCGGCGCCAGGGCAAGTTGACCTCATAGGAAAGCTCGCCGGTGAAGGCGATGCGGCAGATACGGCCCGGTATTCCGCAAATCCGCCCCTCGCGCATCGACAGGAAAGGAAATGCCGCCGGGTCCAGGTCGACCTCCGCAACCAGCGGCTCCAGCAGCGCCCTCGCCTGCGGTCCGGACACCGTGATCGTGCCCCACTGTTCCGTGACCGAGGTGCAATAGACGCGCAGATCCGGCCATTCGGTCTGCAGCCATTCCTCCAGCCAGTCCAGCACGGCCGCTGCGTTGCCGCTGGTCGTGGTCATCAGGTAGCGGTGCTCGCCGGTGCGCATCGTCACCCCGTCGTCGAACACCATGCCGTCCTCGCCCAGCATCAACCCGTAGCGGCAGCGCCCGATTCCGAGCGTCTTCCAGCCATTGGTATAGATGCGGTTCAGGAACTCGGCGGCATCGGGGCCGCGAATGTCGATCTTGCCGAGCGTGGAGGCGTCAAGGATGCCGGCCGCCTCGCGCGCCGCGCGGCATTCCCGCGCCACCGCCTCGCGCATCGTCTCGCCGGCCTTCGGGTAGTAGCGCGCCCGGCGCCATTGGCCGACCGGCTCGAAGACCGCCCCCTGCGCTTCCTGCCAGTCCTGCATCGGGGTGCGGCGAACCGGGTCGGCAAGCGCCGCGATATTGCGCCCTGCAAGCGCCCCGAAGGGCACCGGCGTGTAGGGAGGCCGAAAGGTCGTATGTCCGACCGCCGGCGGCGGCACACCGAGCCCCGCAGCCATCAGCGCCAACCCGTTGACATTGGAGGTCTTGCCCTGGTCGGTCGCCATGCCGAGCGTCGTCCAGCGCTTCAGATGCTCCACCGAGTGCATGCCCTCGCGCCGCGCAAGCGCGATGTCGGCGGCGGTGACATCGTTCTGGAAATCGACGAATGCCTTGCCGCGGCCGGCGGGCGGGACAAGCGGCGCAGGAGGCGGGCGCGGCGGCGGTTCGGACGGCGCCGGCGGAGCAGGGGCGGAGAAACCGAGCTCGCGTGCGAACGCCGCGCCTGCTCCGGCCCCGTCGGCAATGCAGCCTTCAAGATCGAACCGCCCGGCCGCAGCGCCTGCCGACCGCGCCGCCTGGGCCGGCTGGCCGGGAACGAAGGTTTGCAAGCCGGTGTCCCAGCGCAACAGGCCGCGGGACTGGCTGAAGAGATGCACAGCCGGATTCCAGCCGCCGCCCATCGCGATGAGATCGCAAGCGATGCGCTGGACCGCGCCGCCGCCGGCCGCGGCAATCTCGATCCCGCGAACCTTTCCGCGCCCGAGGCTTCGCACCGGCATTGCGCTGCGCATGACGGGCAGCCCGTCGCCGACCGCCGCGCTTTCGGAGCGCAGATCGACGAGCGCGGCCACCTCTCCGCCATGCTGCGCGAACTCGCGGGCGGCGGTATAGACGGAATCGTCATTGGCCAGAAAGACCGCGCGGCGGCCGGGCAATACGGCATAGCGATGAATATAGGCCGTGACGGCGCCCGCCAGCATGACGCCCGGCCGGTCATTGCCGGCAAATGCGAGCGGACGCTCGAGCGCGCCGGTCGCCAGCACCACCCGCCGGGCGCGGACATGCCAGATGCGCTGGCGGGGCAATCCGGCGCGCTCCGACGGGGCGAGGCCGTCGGTCGGGCGCTCGGCCAGCGCAAGGTAGTTATGGTCGTAATAGCCGAAGGCGGTGGTGCGCGGCAGCAGCCGCGCGCTTGTCCCGGCAAGCATCCGCTCCACCCATGCCGGGCCTTCCTCGCCGGCAACGCACCCCGGCCCGTCAAGCAGCGAGCCGCCGAAATGCGGGCGCTCGTCGGCCAGCATGACGCGCGCGCCGGCCGCGGCCGCGGCATGGGCCGCCGCAATGCCCGCCGGCCCGCCGCCCACCACCAGAATGTCGCAATGGGCGTGCCGGTGCTCATATACCTCCGGGTCCGGCTCGCCCGGCGCGCGCGCCAGACCCGCCATCCGCCGGATCGCCGGGGCGTAGATGCGGTTCCACCAGGAAGGCGGCCACATGAACGTCTTGTAGTAAAAGCCGGCGACGAACAGCCCCGACGCCAGACCGACCGCTGCTCCGAGATCGAGCCGGAGCGACGGCCAGCGGTTGACGCTCTCGGCGGCCAGCCCGTCATAGAGCTCGATTTCGGTGGCGCGCAGATTGGGTTCGGCGAAGCGTCCCGGCTCCAGCAGGACGAGAGCGTTCGGTTCCTCCGGCCCGGCGGCCATGACGCCGCGCGGCCGGTGATATTTGAAGCTGCGGGCGACCAACCTCACGCCATTGGCGAGCAGGGCCGAGGCCAGCGTATCGCCGGGGTGGCCGGTGTAGCGTCTTCCGTCGAAGCGGAAGACAAGCTCGCGCGACCGGTCGATCCGGCCGCCGGACGGCAGGCGGAACCGTGGGGTCACGTCTCCGCCTCCCGCTGCTCCGGCCGGGATGCGCCCATCGGATAGACCGCCGCGAAGTCGTGACTGACCGTATGGCGAAGCGCATTGAACCAGCGCCGGCAGCCCTGGGCGTGCATCCAGCGCTCGGCGTGAACGCCCTTGGGGTTGGCGCGCATGAACAGATAGTCGGCCCAGGCTTCGTCGGAGAGCGCATCAGGGTCAGCGGGCCGCGCGATATGCGCCTCGCCGCCATAGTGGAATTCGGTCTCGGCGCGCGGGCCGCACCAGGGACACTCGATCTGCATCATGCCGGCATCCCCCTTCAGTGCGCCACGGCGGCTGCGCCGTGTTCGTCGATCAGCGCGCCGGAGACGAAGCGGTCGAGCCGGAAGGGCGCGTTCAGCGGATGCGGCTCGTCGCGCGCGACGGTATGGGCGAAGGTCCAGCCCGAACTCGGCGTCGCCTTGAAGCCGCCGGTGCCCCAGCCGCAATTGATATAAAGACCCTCGACGGGCGTCTTGGAGACGATCGGCGAGGCGTCGGGGCAGACATCGACGATGCCGCCCCAGCTCCGAAGCAGCCGCACGCGGCTGAAAGCCGGAAATAGCTGCATCAGCGCGGCCAACTGGTCTTCCAGCACATGCAGCCCGCCGCGTTGTCCATAGCTGTTGAAGGGGTCAATGCCGGCGCCCAGCACCAGCTCGCCCTTGTCGGACTGGCTGATATAGACATGCACGGCGTTCGACATCACCACGCAGTCGAGCACCGGCTTCAGCGGCTCGGAGACCATGGCTTGGAGCGGGTGGCTCTCCACCGGCAGGCGCAGGCCCGCCATTTCGGCCAGAACGGATGAATGGCCGGCCGCCACCAGCGCCACTTTCCTTGCGCCGATGAAGCCGCGGGTCGTTTCGACGCCCGTGACGCGCCCGCGCGCGCGCCGGATGCCGGTGACCTCGCAATGCTGGAGAATATCGACACCCCGCGCATCGGCCCCGCGCGCATAGCCCCAGGCCACGGCATCATGCCGGGCGACGCCGCCGCGCCGCTGCAGGGTTGCGCCGAGGACGGGATAGCGGACCGACGGCGAGATCGAGATCGGCGGGCAGAACGCCTTGACGCCCCTCGCGTCCAGCCATTCCGCATCGACCCCGTTCAGGCGGTTGGCGTTCACCCGACGGATCGACTCGCGCACATCATGCTCGGTATGGGCCAGATTCAGCACGCCGCGCTGGCGCAGCATGATGTTGAAATTGAGTTCGCGGGAGAGGCCTTCCCAGAGCTTCAGCCCGTGCTCGTAGATCGCCGCGCTTTCATCCCACAGATAGTTGGAACGGATGATGGTGGTGTTGCGCGCGATATTGCCGCCGGCCAGCCAGCCCTTTTCCAGCACTGCGACATCGGTGATGCCGTGTTCCCTGGCGAGATAATAGGCCGTCGCCAGCCCGTGCCCGCCGCCGCCGACGATGACGACATCGTAGGACGGCTTGGGCGCCGGCGAACGCCAGAGCTCCTGCCACCCTCGGTGGCCGGTGAGCGCGTTGCGCGCAAGGGAGAAGATCGAGTAGCGCGCCATGCAATCACGCCTACGCTGTCATTTCGGTGCTCATAACCCAGGCGGGCGCCGGACTCCAGAAGATTGCCTCGCTTGACAGTCTGCCGCACTGCCTCCTGTAATGTTGGCGATGGTGTTCTTGGAACGCCCGGAACTGCAGGGAGGAGTTGGAGTCCGATGCTTCGTCGAAATCGCATTCTCGCAGGTTTGGCTGCGTCGGCTGTCATCGCGTTCTCCGCCGCACATGCGGCGGATCAGGAGGGCACCCTGGTGGTGGCTCTGGAGACGCTGGGCGGCCAGACCATGGACCCGATCCTGGAAGACAGGGCGCCCCACGCCCACTACCAGGCGCCGATCTACGATGCCCTGATCGGGTTCAACTACAAGGAAGGCGGCCTCGGGCCGGGCGTGACCGAACGCTGGGAACTCGCCGAGGACGGGTTGAGCTGGTTTTTCCATCTTCAGAAAGACCTCAAATGGCATAACGGCGACCCGCTGACCGCGCATGATGTGAAGTTCAGCCTCGAACGCACGATGTCGGAGGAGTCGCTGTCGTCACGCGCTGCGGCCTTGCGCCGGAATGTGAAGAGCATCGAGGTCGTCGACGACCACACGGTGCGTGTCTATACCAACGGCGTCCAGGTGCACTTCCCGGCCGGCTTGAGCCGCGCTGTGTTCCAGGAAGGGCAGTTGATGCCCAAAAACTACATCGAGACGGTTGGCGTCGAGAAGTTCCGCAGCGAACCCGTCGGCAGCGGCCCGTGGAAGTTCGTCGAGAGCGTTCCGGGCGACTATATTGAATTCGAGGCCGTCGAGGGTCCGCACTGGCGCGGCACGCCGAATTTCAAGCGCCTGCGCATTCTGCTGGTCCCGGAAGAGAGCACGCGCGTTGCGATGGTGCGCACGGGAGAGGCCGCGATCGCAAGCATCAGTCCCGAGTCCATCCAGGAAGTCCAGGCGGCGAACCTGAAGCTCGTGACTGTGCCGGCGACCATGCAGGCAATCTATCAGTTCTGGGGCACCTACAAGGAAGGTCACAAGGATTCGCCGCTGGCGGACAAACGCGTGCGCGAGGCCCTGTCGCTCGCGATCGACCGCCAGCAGATCATCGACCATGTGATGTACGGGCAGGCGCGCTGGCCGATGCCGTTCGCAACCTTCCCCTATGCCGTGGATACCGATATCGCGAAATGGCAGGCCTGGGGCCGCGAGGCGCTGCGCTACGACCCCGAACGCGCCAAGGAGCTGCTGGCTGAAGCAGGCTATCCGGACGGGTTCGAGATGACCTTCGCGAACACCGCCCTGCCGGGCACGCCCTACATGGTCCAGATCGGCATCGCCGTCGCAGACTTCTGGTCGAAAATCGGCGTCAAGGTGAACCTCAAGCATTATGAATGGGGCGCCTTCCGGCTGCTTTACCGGGGAGAGCAAAAGGCGCTCGCCGGCGCAGCCTCGATGTTCCGCACGGCCGGGCGGCCGGTCGCCGTTGCGCGCTATTCAGGCGGCTTCACGAGCAAGGGAGGCCACCACCTGTTTGGCGACGAGAAGGAATGCGACGCCTTCTGCCAGGCCTATGACAAGCTGCATCAGGAGGTCGTAACCGCGCAGGATGCGGCGGTGCGGGCGCAGAAGACCGACGACATGCTCACGATGGTGGCCGACTCATGGATGGCTGTGCCAATCATCGAGGGCATGGGCTACTGGGCCGTTAATCCGGAAGAGGTTGGCGCGTTCGAGACCATCCCGGGCCGCCATGAGCTTGGCGACGTGTTCGAGCGTATGCCAAGGCCGGAGCAAAAGCCCTGGTAACGCGGCACTAGGACGGACGACCGGTTCCTGGCTCCGGCCGGGAACCGGCGTCTTTTTTTGGCCCCGAACACGCCGAGCAGGGCAGGCCCCATGCAGCGTTACATCTTGCAGCGTTTCATCCAGGGCGCAGTGCTGCTCGTGGTCGTGACCTCGATCGTGTTCTTCGTGGGCCGGATGACCGGCAACCCGGTCGATATGATGCTGCCGGAGGATGCGACCGAAGAAGACCGGCAGGACATGATCAAGCGCCTCAAGCTTGACGGGTCGGTTATCGACCAGTTCGGGGTGTTTCTGGTCGATGCCGTCCAAGGCGATCTCGGAACGTCGATCCGCTACCGGCAGCCGGCAACCGACATCTTCTTTTCGCGCCTTCCGAACACGATGGCGATGATCCCGCCTGCGATGATCCTGGCCATTGTGATGGCGGTGCCGCTGGGCATTCTGTCGGCGCTGCGCCGAGGCGGGCTCATCGACCGGATTTCGGCCGGCATTGCGGTCCTGGGCATATCCACGCCGAATTTCTGGCTTGGAATTGTGCTCATCTACCTGTTCAGCGTGTCGCTCGGCTGGCTGCCGTCGAGTCGGATGGGCGGCGCGCTGCACTATGTCATGCCGACGATCACGCTCGGGACCTTTCTGGTCGCCGGGTTCATGCGGTTGATCCGTTCAAGCATGTTGGAAACCCTGGACAGCGAGTTCGTGAAGCTGGCCCGGATCAAGGGCGTGAGCGAAACCGTCGTGATCTGGAAGCACTGTCTGCGCAATGCGCTCATTCCGGTGCTGAGCCTCTGGGGTGTCTTCATGGGCGGCCTGGTGACCGGCGCCATCGTGACCGAAACCGTCTTCGCCTGGCCCGGCATCGGCCGGTTGACCTATGAGGCCGTCATCTTCCGGGACTATCCGCTGCTTCAGGCCGTCATCATCATGGACGCCATCTTCATCCTCGCCATCAATCTGCTGGTCGATATTCTCTACGCCTATGTCGATCCCAGAATCCGGTTCGAGTAGATTAGGCGATGCGGCGGCTCCCCCTCATATCCTTCGCGATCATCGGCGCCATGATCTTCGTTGCCGTGTTCGCGCCGTGGCTGACGCCGCATTCACCCATCGAGCAGTCCCTGCCAAACAAGCTGCTGCCTCCGTTCTGGGAGGAAGGCGGCTCGACGAAATATCTGCTCGGCACAGACATTTTCGGCCGCGATCTGCTGACCCGGCTGTTCTACGGGGCGCGCGTCAGCCTGGCGGTTACGGCGCTGGCGCTTACGGCCGGCGGCGGCGTCGGCCTGTTTCTCGGCATCGTCTCCGGTTATGTGGGCGGCAAGCTGGATGCGTTCCTGATGCGGGTCGTCGATGCCGCATTCGCCTTTCCGACCATCCTGTTCGCGCTGCTGCTGGCAGTGACCATGGGGCAAGGCATGGACACGCTGGTGATTGCGCTGAGTCTCTTCCTGTGGGCCGGCTTCGCGCGCGTGATCCGCGGAGAGGTGCTGGCGATCAAGCAACGCGATTTCGTCGCGCTCGCCAGGGTTCACGGCAGCTCGCCGGCACGGATCATGTTCGTCCATATCCTTCCCAATGTGCTCAACACCTTCATGGTGCTGCTGACCCTGAATGTTGGCGTCATTATCGTGGCAGAGGCTTCGCTGAGCTTTCTTGGCGCAGGCGTGCCGCCGCCAACGCCCTCCTGGGGCCTCATGGTGGCCGAGGGCCGGGGCAAGATTACCAGCGCGTGGTGGCTGTCGCTCATTCCGGGCATCGCCATCACGCTTGTTGTGCTTTCCTTCAACCTCTTCGGCGACTGGCTGCGCGACCGGCTGGACCCGAAGCTGCGCCAGCTCTAGCGGGAGCCCGAGAATTCGATGGACGCGCCCCCGGTTCTCGAAGTCCAGAACCTGCATACGCACTTCTTTCTGCGGCGCGGCGTCGTCAAGGCGGTGGACGGCGTGTCGTTCTCGCTCCGGCGCGGCGAGGTGCTGGGCCTTGTCGGCGAATCCGGCTGCGGCAAGAGTCTGACAGCGCTCTCGATATTGCGGCTGCTGCCGCAAGCGGCCGCGCGGACGATCGAGGGCCGCGTGCTCCTCAATGGCGAGGACCTGCTTGCCAAGTCTCCGGGCGAAATGCGGACCCTGCGCGGGCGGCGGATCGCGATGATCCTGCAAGACCCGCAGACATCGCTCAACCCGGTGTTCAGCATCGGCAACCAATTGCACGAGGCGCTCGCCAGGAGGCCCGACGACAGCGGCCGCTCCTTGCGGCAACGGGCCGTCGATGTGCTGCGCCGGGTGCGGCTGGCGGCGCCGGAGCAGCGGGTCGGGCAATATCCGCATGAGTTGAGCGGCGGCATGAAACAGCGCGTCGTCGGCGCCATCGCAATAAGCTGTGCGCCCGAGGTGATGATCGCCGACGAACCGACGACCGCGCTGGACGTCACCATTCAGCTTCAATATCTGGACCTGCTCAAGGAGCTGCAAGCCTCGCTCGGCATGGGCATCCTCTTCATCACCCACGACTTCGGCGTCGTCGCCCGGATGTGCGACCGTGTCGCGGTGATGTATGCAGGGCGGATCGTGGAAACAGGGCCGGTGCGCGAAATCTTCGACAACCCGGTGCATCCCTACACCCAGGCGTTGATTGCGTCGGTGCCGAAGCTGCGGCGCAAGACCGGGCGGCTGCGCGCCATCGAGGGGCAGCCACCGGCGCTTTCCGACCTGCCTGCCGGTTGCCGGTTCGCGGACCGCTGCCCCCATATGGAGCCGCGCTGCCTGGAGCACTATCCGGAAACCGTCTCTGTCGGCGACAACCACACCGCCACTTGCTGGCTGGCGGCATGAGCGCCGCGCCGGTTCTCGAGGTCCACGACCTCAGCAAGCACTACCCGGTGCGCAAGGGCATCCTGTTTTCGCGGGAGGTCGGACAGGTCCGGGCCGTGGACGGCATCAACTTCTCGATTGGCGAGGGTGAAACGCTGGGCCTTGTCGGCGAGTCCGGCTGCGGCAAGACAACAACCTCCCGGCTGGTGCTCGGCCTCGAAACCCCGACGGCCGGCGATGTGCTGCTGGAAGGCCGGTCGTGGCAGAACCTGTCGGGCCGGGACCGGCAGGACTATCATGCCAAGGTGCAGGCGGTGTTTCAGGATCCCTGGTCGTCGTTGAACCCGCGAATGCATGTTGGCGACATTGTTGCGGAGTCGCTTCGGATCGCAAAATGGGGCACGCGGGCCGAGATCGCGGAGCGGGTCGCGTTGCTGATGGTTCAGGTCGGCCTGCGCCCGGAACATGCGCGGCAATATCCGCATGAGTTCAGCGGCGGCCAACGCCAGCGCATCGCGCTTGCCAGCGCGCTGGCCATCGGCCCCAGGCTGATTGTGCTGGACGAGCCCGTGTCGGCGCTGGATGTGTCGATCCGCGCCCAGATGATGAACCTTCTGAAGGATGTCCAGGAACGCGACAATGTCGCCTATCTTCTGGTCGCCCACGATCTCGCCACGGTGCGCCACATGTCCGAGTGGACCGCGGTGATGTATCTCGGCCAGATCGTCGAATATGCGCCGACAGAGAGCCTGTTCGAGCATGTGCGCCACCCCTATACGCGGGCGCTGTTCTCGGCCGTGCTGCCGGACCATCCGGACCGGCAGGAGGAGGGGATTGTCCTTTCCGGCGAGGTGCCCTCGCCGCTCGACCCGCCCGGCGGATGCCGGTTCCACACGCGCTGCCCGTTCGCCATGGACATCTGCTCCCGGGTCGCGCCGCCGCTCACAGAGTCCGGGTCGGGCCATCTGGCGGCGTGTCATCTCGAGGAGTAAACCGGGGGCGGCGCTCTTCTGATCGTTCCACAACACTGCGAGGCCAGGACATGGCATTTGTCGAAACGGAGATTCACGGCCAGACCATGGTTGTCCGGCTCAACCGGCCGGAGCGTCTCAACGCGCTCAGCGCGGTCATCCGCCAGGGCATGGCGGAAGCGTTCTCGGAGTTCCGGGACAATGACGGCCTGGAGGTCGCGATACTGACCGGGACCGGGCGGGGCTTCTGCGCCGGCGAGGACATGAAGGAGTCGATCGAGCGGGGAGGCGTCGGCTCGCCGGACGACGATCTCGACGACCCGTTTGCGGACGGAACCCTGCAAAAGCCTGTCATTGCGGCCGTCAACGGTTTCGCAATGGGCGGCGGGTTCATGCTGGTGGAGCGCACCGATCTCCGCGTCGCGGTCAAGGGCGCCCTGTTCGAGATTTCCGAAGCGAAACGCTGGCTGCTCGGCGGCTACAATCACGGCTTCATCGCCAACCTGCCCTATCCGGTGGCGATGGAAATGGCATTCGGCTTCCGTTTCACGGCCGAGCGGTTCCACGAGCTCGGCTTCATCAACCGGCTGGTCGAACCGCAGGATCTGATGCCGACCGCCATGGAGATGGCCGACCATCTGCTGAGCCTGCCGCCGGCGTCGCGCGTCAATACCCTCTACATGATGCGCCAGATGCGGGCCCAGGTGTCGCCGCCCCTGGAGCGGCTGGCTGCAGCACTGCATCAGCACGGCTGTCTGGAGGACCGGATGGAGTCCCGCCGGGCCTTTGCCGAGAAGCGGAAACCCGACTTCAAGGGCTGGAACGACCCGGCCGACCGGTACCGGATGCCGACCCTCGAATCCGTCATGGCCGGGGACGACTGATCCGGGCCGCCCCCGCACCGCAACACTGAAGCAAGGAACAGACACCATGACCGACCGCCCCGGCCCGCTCGCGGGCGTCAGGGCCGTAGCCTGCTCGACCGCACAGGCGGGCACGGTGCCCTATATGCTGATGGCCGACCTGGGCGCGGAAGTCATCAAGATCGAAGTGCCGGGCGCCGGCGACAATTCGCGCGTGGCGGGCGAGCTTGTGGGCGGCGTCAGCTCCTTCTTCGAGACCAACAACCGGGGCGTCAAGAGCCTGACGCTCAACCTGAAGTCGGACGAGGGCCGCGCGATACTCCACAGGCTGGTCGCGGATGCGGATGTTTTCGGCCAGAATTTCCGCCCGGGCGTCGCCGAGAAAAACGGCTTCGACTACGAGACGCTCAAGGCGATCAATCCGGCGCTGGTGTATGTCTCCATTTCCGGATACGGCCAGGCCGGGCCGCACGCGCATCTGCCGGGCACGGATGCGGTCGGGCAGGCGCTCGGCGGGGTAACGGAGGCCTATGCGGGGCCGGGCGAATCCATGCGGACAGGCATTGTCTCGGTCGCCGATGAATCTTGCGCGCTGCTCGCTTTCGGCGGGCTTCTGGCGGCGTTGCATTGCGCCAGAACGACAGGGGTGGGCCAGAAGGTCGAGACCTCGCTGGTCGCCGGCGTTGTCCGGTTGATGGGCTGGACGCTGACGACGACCATGTGGCGCGGGCGCAATCCGATTACCGGGACACGTATCAACGGCACGCGGGAGCGGCCCGGCATTGCCGCCAGCTTCGATGATGCCGACGGGCGGCCGCTCGTCTTCCAGCTCGGCCATCGCGACTGGAAGCGCGCCATGGAGGCGCTCGGCTTCTATGAGACGCTTCGGGAGCGCGGCGCGGACGATCTCGGCCTGGCGCTGGTCTCGGAGGAGAAGAAGTCGCTGATCCTGTCCACTCTGGCGGAACTGTTCGCCACAGACAGCCGCGACCGCTGGGTGGAGCAGCTTCGCGCGGCGGATATTGTGTCCGCGCCGATCAACACCCTTCTTGAAGCGTCGAACGATCCGGATGTGCTGGCGAACGGGTATGTCACCGAGGTGGACTATCCGGAAGCCGGCGGGGCGCTGAAAGTCCACGGCACGCCCTGGCGGTTCTCGGAGACGCCGGCCCGGATCGGGGTTGCGCCGCAACTCGGCCAGCATAATGCCGAAATCCTGGGGCGGCTGGGCTATGACGATGCCGCGCTGGACGATCTGCGGCAGCGCAGGGTTATCTAGGATGCCGGCTTTGTCCGGCCCGCTTGGCGCTATGCCATGACGGGCCCGCTTTCCGGCGTTACGGTGCTGGACTTCACGCGCGTGCTGGCCGGGCCCTGGTGCACGCTGGCGCTTGCCGATCTGGGCGCGGAGGTTCTCAAGATCGAGAATCCGCGGGGCGGCGATGATACGCGGCGCTTCGACGTCCGCGAGGAGCTGGCGGGGGAGAGCGCCTATTTCGTGTTCGCCAACCGCAACAAGAAGAGCCTGGCGCTGAACATTGCCGCCCCGGAGGGCCGGGCGATCGCCCGGCGGCTCGCGGCGCGCGCCGATATTCTGGTTGAAAACTTCCGACCGGGCGTCATGGCGCGGCTCGGGCTCGATTTCGAGACCCTCCGCCAGACCAATCCCGGCCTGATCTACTGCTCGATCTCCGGATACGGCCACCACAGCCCCTTGCGGGAAGTCGCGGGCTACGACCCTGTCGCACAGGCCGAAGGCGGCATGATGGCGATCACCGGCGAGGCGGATGGCGGCCCGCTGCGCACGGGCATTTCCTATGCCGACATCTTCGCCGGCTACAATGCGCTGCAAGGCGTGCTCGCCGCTCTCTACCACCGCGCCCGCACCGGCGAGGGCCAGGCCATTGACATAGCCCTGCTGGACGGCGCCGTCGCCTCGCTCGCCAACCAGGCGCAGGTGACGCTTGCCACCGGCCGGGATACGGGGCGATACGGCAACTACCACCCGTTCCTGGAGCCGTTCGGCCTGGTGGAAGCCGCGGACGGCCCGCTCTATCTGGTCATCGGCAATGACCGCCAATGGGAGCGCTTCTGTCTGGACGTGATTGCGCGTCCGGACCTGCTGGACCACCCGCAGTTCAGGGACAACGCCGCGCGCCTCGCCCATCGGGAGACAAACCGGGCGCTGATGGCCGAGATTTTCGCCCGTGACACGCGCGACAACTGGATGACGAAATTCCGCGCCGCAGGCGTGCCCGCCGGCGCGGTCCGCACCATCTCGGAGGCGCTGGCGGCTCCGGAGGTTCGCGCGCGGGGCATGGTGCAGGAAGTCGATCATGCCAAGGCGGGCCGCTTCGAGGTCGTCGCCTCGCCGGTTCGCCTCTCCGCAACCCCGACCGCCATGCCGGCCGCCGCCCCGCTGCTCGGCGAACACACCGACAGCGTGCTCACCGCCTTCGGCTACGACACGGAAGAAATCGCGTGTCTTCGCGCCGACGGCATTATCAAATGAGTAGCCTCAGTGTTACTTGCTTTCCGAAAACTCTTGGATAAACGCGCGAATTGTTTCGGGGAACCAATCTACGAATTTGTTCGCGGATCGATACAAGCGATAGACATCATCATGGGTCTTGTCCATTACATAATTTCCAAAATCTTCATGGACAAGAAGATTCCTAGTTCGCCCAATATCGATGAAATCAACGATTGCATCAGATAATTCCTCATCACTTCTTACCTGAGCAATCGCATATTGCGAGAATTCTTTACCAAACATCTGAAAGAAATGATTCGCATTTGTTGCTTTCCAATCAAACCAAGTATGATATTGTCTACGGATTACTCTTGCGTTGATTAGATGTAACAGTAAGTGATTACTACCAACAATTTCTTCGACAAGCCTTGCAACCTCCTGGGCCATCCTGGCTTCAAAATGGCTCGCTGCTGCTACAAGAAGGGCCTTACCTAGGTATTCATCTATCACCAATCTAAGAGATTCTTCCTGCTCTCTATTCAGAATTTCTGATATACAACCAATATTACGATAGAGTTGCTCAACGGAATTCTCGGGCATCGAAGAAGCACCTTAGGCCAAGATAGCTTTGGCTCTATCGATTCTTACTCTCACACTCGATGCATGAGTAGTTCTTTTCTGAGAAGCTTCAACAAATTTTGCATCTTCCTTTAAAATGGCCAATTTATTGACGTCAATTCTTCCCTGAACCAATTCGTCTCTATTATGTGCAAGCTCGCATATTGCACTAAAGACGGCTTCGTAAAGTGAGACACTGAAGCGACCGGACGTCATGGCAAACATGCTTTCAGGAAACTCCGATGTCGCACTAATGAACGAAATGAATAATTTCTCCAGATAGTTATTCCTTTCATTATCATTATTTTCACATTTTCTTGAAAAAGCGTTAAGAAATTTTACCATAGAAGATCGATAGTTGTCGTGGTCAATCAGCATTGCAAATCCGCGCAACAAGATCTCCACATCCTTCATCCGTAGATCTGCATTTTGTCTTCCAAGCAATCTTCTCCACCCTTCATGCAAATTAATTCTGTTCAACATGCTCAGAAACTCCGAATGATACATGCTTGCTCTAATCTCCTGCGGCGTAAGTTTCGTGCCACCCGAGTTGAGCCTATTGAATATCTCGTACATCGAGGAATCATCCCCTTCAGGCATATTTTGCCTTACAAAAATACACCTTATCGTCCTCAGATCGAGACGAGATTTTTGATCGTCATTTAAATCCTCGTACTTTACTCCATTCAAATCACTTAGACTATCGCTGCGTGTGGGCTGATTTTTGGGCAACTGCAGAGTAAAATCCTGAAAGTACTCCTCATTCTCAATCATGCCATTTGGCAATCGACCATGTTTATCAAAAATTCTCCGGATTTCTGGCCTTCGATCATTGCGCGGAAAGCGTTGTTCCATAAAGTAATAAATGGACATCAATCTCTGATGCCCATCTATCAATATATTTCTATTTTGTTCTTTCTGATACAGGAACAATTGTGGGACAGGTAATCCCAATATAAGAGATTCGATTAGCCAAGACGCTTGCTTGATTGACCAAACGTAATTTCTTTGAAAACCAGGAATTTGGACCCACTTCCTGTCCACAAGAGACTTCAATGTCATCACATTGAAGTCACTGGGTACGATCGTGATATCATATTCTGATATTGCCCGGTGTTCTTCACCTTCAGCGTAGTCATGATACTTCAATTCATTACTCCCTAATTAGTGAGGCTGCTAGTATGTCACAGGGTAGGGTAACCTGTAAACTCTAGTTCGCATTTTGTTTCCTGAGCTACGCCACGATTGGCAGTGTGACCGTTTCGTAGTCGAGCGTGAGCACGCGCCCCGTGTCGTCGTCGGCGAGGCGGGCGGCGAATGTCTTGCCGGGGCGCACGCCGCCGAGCGCCGGCAGCGTGCCGAGGAACAGGGCGAATTCGGGCGGGACAGTCTTGTAGCCGTGGAAATAGTCGGCGATGAGGTCGATTGGCGGGCGCACTGCCGCCATGACGCCGCGCTGATAGCCGCCGCCGTCCATATCGCTTTCCAGCCGCAGTCGGTCCCAATGCGGCGCGACATCGCTGTAGCGCCAGACATCGCGCCCCAGAGGCTTGGGGCACATTTGCTTGGAAACCGCGACGGACTGCGCCTCGAATTCCCGGTCAGTATGGTCCGAGCCGACGGCGACCAGCATTCCATGCTCGGCGGAGCCGATCAGCACCGCCTCGGCCTCTCCGGAGCTTCCATTGCCCAGGACCTGAATGCGCGCGGCCTGGCTCAGCAAGGAGGCGCCGACCCGGTAGTAGAGCGGCGTCCGGGACGGGGGCGCCACGCCGAGCGCAGCAAGCTCCTCGACATGCTCCTGCACCGCCGCCGCATCACGGCCCGACCAGCCGGCGATGACAACCACCGAGACCGGAACCTCTATCTCGCGGGCGCCCGCCCCGTCGTGAAGCCGAAAGCGCATTGGTGACCTCCTCAGCCTGTTCGGCGCCAGGCCGTGCCGTCCGGGCCGTCCTCCAGCGCGATGCCGCGCGCCGACAGCGCTTCCCGGATCGCATCGGCCCGCGCGAAATCCCGCGCCTGTCGGGCCTGGAATCGCTCCAGAACCAAAGCCTCGATCTCCTCCGCATCGTCACCCCCGCCCTGCAGCCATGCCGTCGGGTCGGCCTGAAGCAGGCCCAGCAGCCCGCCTGCGCCGAGCAATGCGCCGGCGAGCGCCGCCTTCTCGTCCGGATCGCCGGACCGGTTGAGTTCGGTTGCGGTCTCGTGCAGCGCCGCTATGGCGGCGGGCGTGTTGAGATCATCAAGCAAGGCCGCCAGCACGGCCGGAGCAGGCTCGCCCGGCTCGCGAACGCCGGCATCCCGGAGCGCACGGTAGAGCCGGTCAAGGCTGCTTTTCGCTTCCGCCAGCGCGCCGCGGGTGAAGTCGAGCGGCGCCCGGTAGTGCGCCTGGAGCAGCGCCAGCCGAATCGCCTCGCCCGGCGCGTGCTCCAGCAGGTCGCGTACGGTCAGCACATTGCCGAGCGATTTCGACATCTTCTCACCGTCCACCACCAGATAGCCGTTATGCATCCAGTAGCGCACGAAAGGCGTCCCGTGGGCGCAGACGCTCTGAGCCAGTTCGTTTTCGTGATGCGGGAAGATCAGGTCGGCGCCGCCGCCGTGAATATCGAAGGTGTCGCCCAGATAGGCGCGCGACATGGCCGAGCACTCGATATGCCAGCCGGGACGGCCCCGGCCCCAGGGGCTCGGCCAGCCCGGCTGGTCGCCGGCGCTCGGCTTCCAGAGCACGAAATCCGCCGGATCCCGCTTGTAGGGCGCCACATCGACGCGCGCGCCGGCAATCAGTTCCTCGCGGGAATGGCGCGAGAGCCGCCCGTAATCCGCCATGGACGGCACGTGAAACAGCACATGCCCGTCCGCCTCATAGGCATGTCCGCCGGCGATCAGCCTTTCAATCATCTCGATCATCGGGCCGACATGCTCGGTTGCGCGCGGCTCGACATCCGGCGTCAGAGTGCCGAGCGCCGCCATATCGGCATGGAACGCCGCCGCCGTCCGCGCGGTGATGCTGCTGATCGGCTCGCCCGTTTCGCGCGAGCGCGCGTTTATCTTGTCGTCCACATCCGTGATATTGCGCACATAGGTGACGCGCGGATAGAACCGCCGCAGCAGGCGGTAGAGGACGTCGAACACGACGAAAGGACGCGCATTGCCGATATGCGCCAGATCATAGACCGTCGGCCCGCATACATAGAGGCGCACATGCTCCGGATCGAGCGGCTCGAAAGGCTGCTTGGCGCGCGCCAGCGTGTTGTGGACGGTGAGAGTCACAGGATTGTCTCCGGCTCCATGCGGTCGTGTCGTATCGGCAGCGGGATATAAGGCAAGCGAACGCCCGCGTATATCTCCTTGACGGAGCCAGGCAGCGCCTCGGTTTGCAGCGATGGCAGGGGCCGTCGGCCTTCGGGGCGTATTTCCGCTTTACTGCCCCGTATAGCGCGCGCAAAAAAATCAAAGCGAGACACTACCCGAAGACAGGTCTAGCCGAGCGCCGGAAGCGCTGTAGAGTATCATGGCCCGGTCCGGGTCCCGCCATGACGGCCTGGGCTATGCGAGGCTTTCGGGCCGCACACGGGACACCAGCGATATTCGAGAGGGTGAAACGATGACGAAACGAACCGCCCCTTGCAGCTTGTTCGCGCTGATTCTGATTCTGCTCGCCGGTTGCGTCACGACAGAGGAGGGCGCGGACCTTGCCGCGGCAAGGAGCGTCGACAAGACAGCGGCGATTACGCCGGTCGTCATGCCCGGGGCGCGCAGGGCCGCGCTGGCGAAACTTCCGTCCGGCGAACGCAACCAGTATTGCAGATTCGGAGTGACAGGCGCCATTCTTGACGTCGAGGCGCGCATCAGCGGGCCGATAAGAAGGCAGCACTCGAACGCCCAGTCTGCCGGGAACGCAATTCTGGAAACTGTCGAAGGCTGGTATGCCGGCCATCCATTGGCCTTTGGGTATCTCCGCAACGCGCTCGAGGAGGGCGCCAGGATCGGGGCGTTCACGAAGATCATGCCGTATTCCCCGCCCGAATTTTCGGGCTACAACCCCATGAACGAACCGATCTTTCAGGTCGGCAATTTCTTGCTCGCGCTTTCCCACGGCTATCTGATCCTGAAGGAGGAGCTGCCCGTCGAGACGGAATTGCTTGCCGCCGTCAGGCGATGGGGCGACCGGTTGTTCGAGCTTACCAGCAACGCCAGCGATACATTCGGCGGACGCAGCAAAGGCGTGGACCGCCGTTTCCTGATTGCGCAGGGATGGGCGCATTGGGGCAACGCCACCGGTAACCGCAAGGCGCTGGACGCGGCTTACCGCTACTATCTCCGTGGCATGAGCGTCGTCGGCCGCAATGGCGAGGACAGACTCTGGCACCGCGTGTTCCCTAAGCGGCGTATCTATTACGCGAACATGACCTATAGCGCGGCCCAGGCGGCGGCTTATGCCCTTTCCCGCTCCGGCGCCGGAGATGTGTATGACGTTGCACCCGGGGGCGGTTCCCTGGTCGAAGGCGCAGCCTGGCTCTGGGATGTGCTGGTTGAAGAGCAGCCCGGCGAACTTATGAAAGGCCGGGGCAAGGGGAGCCGGACGGTGGCCTGGACGGAGTTGTTCGTCCACGAATTTCCCGATCATCCGGCGTCCGGCGAAATGAACGCATGGCTTGCCGACCAATGGCAACCAAGATACGGCTACACTGGCAGCGGCGGCCCCACAACCTGCCTCTATCGCCGGATCGGGGTGTAAACGTAACGGCGCCAGCTTCGTTGCTGCTGTTTCCAACGCCGGTTTTCCATACCCGCCCCGGACATCCTTGAGAAAACGGAACCGGTTGCGGCGATTGCGCCGGTCATCGCTCCCGGGCGCGCGCAGAACTATGTGTCACGGGCGGCCGCGACGGGAGCCGCACATGCTCGCCGGGGTAGTAACGCGGAAACGCACCCCAAACGCCGGCAGCCCTTGCCAGCGTTTCATGCCGACCCGCTGCAATTTATTCCTTTACTACCCGCTGCCTCTGCTCGCCGCAGAACTGCTGCAGTCAGAAAATACGGTGGAATCAACGGGTTGATTTGCATCCGGCTGGATTACCTCCAGGCCAGTCAAGCGTGTCGTTCCCCCGGTCTGCCCTATCCGCCCCACACCTCCTTGAGGACGCGAAGCCAGTTTTCGCCGGCGATCTTTTCGATCCGGGCTTCGGGCCAGCCGGCGCGGTCCATGGCGGCGATGAGATTGGGGTAGTCGCGCATGCCGTTCAGACCCTTGGGGTTGGGCGGGCGTTGCGCCATGGGCGGTGACAGCGCCCGGCCCCGGCCCTTGTCGGCGCGCAGATATTCGAAGAAAGCGACGCCGTGGCCCTGGGTGAAATCGGTGCCGATGCCCACGCTGTCCTCGCCGACCACCCCGATCGTGTGGTCGAGCAGCCCGACCACATCGTCCACAGTCGCATTGCCCTGCTGGGCCATGAAGGGCGTATAGGCCACGACGCCCACGAAACCGCCATTATCGGCGATCAGCTTCAGCATCTCGTCCGGCTTGTTGCGCGGGTGGTCGTAAAGCGCGTTGGGGGCGCAATGCGTATAGGCGACCGGCTGGCCGGAGTGCAGGATCGCGTCGCGGCTCGTCTCGTCGCCCACATGGCTGAGATCGACCAGGATGCCGAGCCGGTTCATTTCGTCAATGACATCGCGTCCGAAGTCGGACAGGCCGCTGTCCCGGCTCTCCCAACAACCCGAACCGACGAGATTCTGCGTGTTATACGTCAACTGGATCACGCGAACGCCAAGATCGTGGAACAGCGGCAGATAGTCCACCCGATCCTCAATCGGCCAGCTATTCTGCCAGCCGAGGAAGATCGCGACCTTGCCCGCCTCCTTCGCGGCCCGGATATCGGCAACCGAGCGCGCCTGGACCAGAATGTCGGCATGGTCCCGGAAGCGGGCCTTCCAGTCCGCGATATTGTCCATCGTCTCGCGGAAATTTTCCCAGACCGCGCAGGTGCAGTTGGCGGCAGACAGGCCGCCGTCGCGCATTTCCTCGAAGACCTCTCGGCTCCAGTCGGAAACGATCAGCCCATCGACGATCACAGGGTTGTCAAGCGGCATGGCAAGGGTCCTTCCCTTATATCCGTTCAGCAGTCCGGCCTTGCGCCGGCGGCCATATCCGCCAGTGCAGACGGAGACATCATGGCAGCCGGCGTCCAGCGTAGCCGGCGCCGCGCAAGGCGTTCACCGCCGGTTTCATCGTCATAATGCGCCGGCACCGGTTCGGGAAACCCGTGCTGCGGCAGGTCGAGCGTATTGACGACAAGCGTCGCCAACAAACCGTCCGGCTCTTCCACCAGCGCGCACACATAGACGCCGCAAACCCGGCAGACGAGAAAATCGGTGATCCCCAAGCCAAACCGATAACGGCTGACATTGCGCTCATCAGCGACAGCTATCCCGATGCTGCCGTCAGGGTCGCTGGTCGCGCGAATGCCGTGCTTGCGGCAGAACGTGCATTGGCACGCCCGGACGGCCCATTCCGACACCGGCCTGGACGTGCGGTAGGCCACACGGATATTGCCGCAATGACAACCGCCGTCATAGGTGTCGGTCATGTGGTGTCCTTTCCGGCGTCGGGGCGTCCTGCCCCGCGGAGGATGGGCAGAACGCGGTCGGCAAGCAAGTCGATGCTCCGCATGACCAGGCGGTGGTCCATGCCGAGCCACTGCAGGCGTGCGATGATACGGTTGCACCCGGTCCCCTCCGCCAGTTGCAGCAGTTCTTCGGCGACCTCCTCCGGCGCACCCATCACAATCCGTCCGGCCAGCAATTCGTCGAGATCGAGTCGGTCCTTGTCGGTCCCGACAATGTTCCTGAACAACCCCTGCTGGCCAAAGACGCGATAGCTCGCTTCCAGGAACGGCCCGACCTCGCGGACCGCCGTCTTCCGGTCGGGCGCAACGACGATATTGCGGAGCATCGGAAAGCGCGCCGGCGCAGGCTTGCCCAGCGCCTCCAGGGCGTCGAGGAAGCATTGCGCCTGCCGCCTGACAACATCGCCGACCAGATGCGACGAGGCGACCCAGCTGTCGCCCAGCCGGGTATCGGCAAGCCTGGCCGCGCGCTCGACCGCTGCTTCCACGCTGCCGCCGAACCACATCGGAGGCCGCGGACGGCGGGCCGGCTTCAGGGCGAGCGACAGACCGTCGGCGGTGAAATGCCGGCCGGCGAAGGACACCTTCTCTTCAGTGAACAGTCGGCGGACGAGATCGACGCCTTCCAGATAGCGGCCGATACGGCGGTTGAAGTCTATCCCCATTAGCTCGAATTCGTCCTGCTGCCAGCCGGGCGCCACGCCGAGCGTGAACCTGCCGCCGGAGACCGCATCAAGCAGCGCCGCCTGCTCGGCCACCTGCAACGGATGGTAGAGCGGCAGGATCATCATGCAGGTGGCAAGCTGCATTCCCCTTGCCTCGCCTGCGAGATGCAGCAGCGTTTCAAGCGGCGGGAACCACGCCGCAGCGCCGTAGGAGAGGTGATTGCCGATCGCCGCGCCTTCAAAACCGCCCTGACGCGCGAGGCGAAGCTGCTCGACATGCTCGGCCATCTTTTCGCCCATATGCGCATCCGGGCGATGTTCGGCGCAGATAAAGAGATACAGGTCCATGGGCGGCAAGACTGGCCCAAAGCGCCGCCGAGCGCCATAGCCTCAGCAGCGTCTGGGGCCCACTAAACGAAGGGAGCGTCTCCGTTTGGCATTCGCGTTCCTCTGGCAGAGTCAGCCAGGGGCTTGAGAGGCCCGGCCATCCGCTCCGAACGCCCCGGCGCCGGCTCGGACCCCCTGTTGCGGCCCCGGACGCCCTGTTGTCGCGCCGGACGCCCTACTGTCGCCTCCGATCCTTCCGCAGGGCCGAAACGGCGGAGGACGGCCCCCGGCGCTCCGCTCTGCTCCGCCCGGGGTGACGACAAGGGAGGCGGCATAAGCGGCGCGGCACGGAGGCGCGGTCCGAAAAACCCGCCAGCACGGGCCTTCATTGCACACTGAGACACGACCGAAACGAAATCGGGCGCCTTGCGGCGCCCTTTGCGAGTGTAGGTTTTCCGGTTTCGGATTCGCTGCGGACGAAGGTTGCGCAACGTCCGGGCGACCGGGTTGCGCCGCTTTGGCGGCGGCTTTTGTCGAGACATGACGCCAGCCCTCCTGGCCGCCCGGCGTGATGGATATATGGTGGGCGCGGCTGGGTTTGAACCAGCGACCCCTGCCGTGTGAAGACAGTGCTCTCCCGCTGAGCTACGCGCCCGTGTCCCGGACCGTCTAGGCTTGGCCCTCCCGGCTGTCAAGCACTGCCCCATGGGTCATCCAGCTCGAGCACGGCATTATCGGCGCCGAGGGCGGGGGCGGGCGCCCGGACCGCCGGACGCCGGCCGTCGAAAGAAATCGGCAGCGCGATGGCCTGCATCCCTTCCCGGTCCGGCACATCCACAATCTGGTCGAGCGCCTGCACCTGCGGCTCCTGCAGCGCCTCGACCAGATTGTTGACCGGCGAGGCCGGCACGCCGGCGGCTTCAAACAGCTCCATCCACTCACGGACAGTGCCTTCGGCAAGAACCGCCTGAATGTCCCGGACAATCTCTTCACGCCGCGCCATGCGGGCGGCATTGCCCTCGAATTCCGCGCTGCCGGCCCAGTCGGTCCGCCCGAGCGCCAGCCCGAGGCGCTTGAAGAGCCTGTCCGTCGCGGCAGTAATCAGCAGCCGCCCGTCGGCGACATCGAAGGCCTGAAACACCACGACGCGGGGGCTGCCGGTCGGGTGGCGCACCGGCCGGAGGCCCGTCGCCCGGTGCGAGACGAATTGGGTGGTCAGCAGGAACATTGCGGTCTCGAGCAGCGAGGTGTTGACGACCACGCCGCTGCCCGTCGCCTCCCGCTTGCGCAGCCCGGCCAGGGCGCCAAGGGCCGTCCAGAGCCCGGTGCCGAGGTCGCAGACCGCCGCGCCCATGCGCATCGGCTTGCCGTCCGGGTCGCCGGTATTGTCCATCAGGCCGGAAAATGCCTGGAACAGCACCTCGAAGCCGGGGTCGAGCCGTTTCGGCCCCTTGTGGCCGAAGGCGCCCATATCGCAATAGACCAGCCGGGGATTTTCACGAAGCAGGCTGGCCGGGTCGAGCCCGAGTTTCGCCGTAACGCCGGGGCGCAGATTCTGGACGAATATATCGGCGCCGCGCACCAGTTTCAGCAGCGCCGCCCTGCCCTCCTCCCGCGTGAGGTCGAGCGCTACCGACCGCTTCGAGCGGTTGACGCCGTGGAATGTCGGCGCGGCGCCAAACCAGACGGGCGGCGTCCAGCGGCGCGACTCGTCTCCCTCCGGACGCTCCACCTTGATGACATCCGCCCCGAGTTCGGCCAGAATCTGGCCCACGACCGGCCCTGCAATGATCTGCGCGAGTTCGACGACGCGCACTCCCGACAACGGCATCCAGCACCTCTTCCCGATCAGGCCGGCGTCGCGTTCTTTGGCTTGAAGTATGCCCGCCGCCCGCTTAACTCTAGTTTCAGGCAGGATGGCACATCCCGGGAGATGACGCATGGCAGGCAGATGGGCATTGGCAGCCGCAGTCCTGTGCATGGCGAGCACGGCGGCGGCGCTCGGAAACCGCGGCGACGACGGATCCGGACCGCTGGCGGCCATTGAGAAGAAAATCGAGGCGCAGGCCTATGAGGAAGCGGTGGCGGACCTGAAAGCCTATATCGACTCCGACCCCGCAAACGCAGATGCGCATAACTGGATCGGCTACGCCTACCGCAAGCTCGGCCGCCTCGGGGAAGCGCAAGAGGCCTATGACCAAGCCCTGCGTCTGGACCCGGACCACCAGGGCGCGCATGAATATGCGGGCGAACTGCGCCTGATGCTGAACGACCTGGAGGGTGCGGAACAGCATCTGGCCGCGCTCGACCGCATATGCCTGCTCGGTTGCGAGGAATATGACGAGCTGAAGGCGGAAATCGCCGCCTGGAAGAAGGCGAACCGCAAATGACGCCAAGCGCCGCCGGAGGCGCAGCACGAAACAGGGGCCTCCCGCCGGCATGAGTGCGGGGCGCATCTGGGCCATGCTCGGCCGCTACTACTATCTGTTCCGGGGTTCGGTTCCGCGCATCGTCGAACTTGCCTATTGGCCGATCGTCCAGGTGATTCTTTGGGGCTTCATCACCAAATTCTTCCTGGAGCACAGCAGTTGGCTGATCAACGCGGCGGGCGCGCTGCTGGCCGGCGTGTTGCTCTGGGATGTGCTGTTTCGGGGCCAGCTCGGTCTCAGTATCTCCTTCCTGGAAGAAATGTGGTCGCGCAATCTCGGCCAGTTGTTCGCCAGCCCGCTCCGGCCCGCAGAACTCATGGCGGCGATGATGCTGGCGAGCCTGCTGCGCACCTCCCTGGGCCTGATACCGGCGACGCTCGCCGCCTGGCTGCTGCATGAGTATTCGATCTATTCGCTGGGGCTGCCGCTGGTCGCGTTCTTCGCCAATCTCATGGTGTTCGGGTGGGCGATCGGCCTCGCCGTCTGCGCGCTGCTCATCCGCTTCGGCCTTGCCGCCGAGAGCTTCGCCTGGGCGTCGATTTTCATTCTGGCGCCGCTGAGCGCGGTCTATTACCCCGTCGATGTGCTGCCGGAGGCCGCACAGGCAATCGCTGCAGCGCTGCCTTCGGCCCATGTCTTCGAGGGTATGCGCGCGGTGATGATCGACGGCGTCTTCCGCCTCGACCTGTTCCTGTGGGCGGCGGGGCTGAACCTCGTCTATCTCGCCGGCGGCGCGGCGCTGTTCCTCTACGCCTTCCGGATTGCGCGGGAGCGCGGCCTCATCCTGCAGTTCGGAGAATAGGGGTCGTGTCTCCGGTTGCAACGAAGGCCCGTGCTGGCGGGTTTTCGGAACGCGCCTCCATGCCGCGCCGCTTATGCGGCGGGCTGAGCCTCTCAAGCCCCTGGCTGACTCTGCCAGAGGAACGCGAATGTCAAACTGAGGCACCACCAGAATAGGAATGCGATTGCCGATGACGCGCAGGTGGTGTAGCCAACGGGCATCATGAATCACGACAGCTACACCGATATCTATCTCAAGGGCGTGCTCGACAGCGTGCGCAGCATCGCGATGGTGGGCGCCAGCCCCAACTGGAACCGCCCCAGCTATTTCGTCATGAAATATCTGCAGGTGAAGGGTTTTCGCGTGCGGCCCGTCAATCCTGTCGCTGCAGGCCAAACGATACTGGGCGAACCATGCTTCGCCGAACTCGGCGATCTGCCGGAGCCGGTGGACATGGTGGATATCTTCCGCAACTCGGAGGCCGCCGGCCCGATCGCCGACCAGGCTGCGGAGATCGGCGCCAGGGTCGTCTGGATGCAGCTCGGGGTTCGCAACGATGCGGCCGCCGGGCGCGCCGAGGCGGCCGGGCTCACGGTCGTGATGAACCGCTGCCCGAAGATCGAATATGCCCGCCTGTTCGGCGAGTTGTCCTGGAACGGCTTCAACTCCCGGCGCATCTCCTCGAAACGACGCCGGATCGGCTGACATGAGCGACAACGACTCCCCGTTCGGCTTTGAAACCCTGGCGATCCATGCCGGCGCCGGGCCGGACCCCGCAACCGGCGCGCGCTCCACGCCGATCTACCAGACCACATCCTATGTCTTCGACGACGCCGATCATGCGGCCTCGCTGTTCAACCTCCAGACCTATGGCTACATCTATTCCCGGCTGACCAACCCGACCGTCTCCGTGCTTGAGGAGCGGGTGGCAGCGCTGGAAGGCGGCAAGGGCGGCACCGCCACGGCCTCGGGCCATGCGGCGCAGATGCTGGCGCTCTTCCCCCTGATGCAGCCGGGCGCCCATCTGGTTTCGTCGAACAAGCTCTATGGCGGCTCGGTCACGCAGTTCACGCGGACCTTCGCCAAATTCGGCTGGCAGGCGTCACTGGTGGATTTCGACGACCCTGACGCCGTCCGCGCGGCCATCGGCCCGCAGACGCGGGTTGTCTTCTGCGAGTCGCTTGCCAATCCGGGCGGCGTCGTCAGCGATCTGGAAACATTGGCCGGAATCGCGCATGACGCCGGCGTGCCGCTGATGGTGGATAACACCATGGCGACGCCGTTCTTTTGCCGGCCGTTTGAATGGGGCGCGGATATCGTCGTCCATTCCACGACCAAATTCCTGTCCGGGCACGGCAATGCCATGGGCGGCATCGTGGTGGACAGCGGCCGCTTCGACTGGGGGCAAAACGACAAGTTCCCGTCGATGACGGAGCCCGAGGGTGCCTATCACGGCCTGCGCTTCTACGAGACATTCGGCGATCTGGGCTACACCGTGCATTGCCATGCGGTCGGCCTGCGCGATCTTGGCGCAACGATGGCGCCTCTCAATGCCTTCCTGGCGATTACCGGCATCGAGACGCTGCCGCTTCGCATGGCCCGGCACAGCGAAAACGGCCTGGAGGTTGCCCGCTACCTTTCCGGGCACCCCGCCGTCGCCTGGGTCTCCTATGCGGGGCTGGAGAACAACGCCTACAAGCCGCTGGCGGACAAATATCTGGCCGGCTCGGGCGGCTCGGTGTTCACCTTCGGCCTGAAGGGCGGCTATGACGCCGGCGTCAGGCTGGTGGAAGGCGTCGAGCTGTTGAGCCACCTGGCGAATATCGGCGACACGCGCTCGCTGGTGATCCACCCCCGCTCCACCACCCACCGCCAGCTTTCCGACGAGCAGGCGGCGGCGGCCGGCGCGGGAGACGAGGTGGTCCGCCTTTCGGTCGGCCTTGAAACCGCCGCCGATATCATTGCGGATCTGGAGCAGGCGTTGAGTTGAGACATCATTGAAGCGGGCATGGGAGGGCGCATCGGGGTCGGGTGTGCCATCATTTTGCTGCAAAGTTGTTGCCAAATAGGGGGAGCATCGCCTGCGCCAGCGGGCACAAGACAGGAGAAACGCCCATGCTCCACCGCCTCTCCCGCACAGCTCTGGTCCTGTTGGCCGGCCTGTTGACGCTGGCGGCCTTCAGCAGCACCAACAAGGCGGCCGCCAACGGAAGCGGCATCTGGATCGGGCTGGAGCTACCGCTGCCCGGTTTTTTCCACCACCATCGCGCTAAGCCGCATCCTCACTTCCATCCGGGCAAGTATCACGTCCCCCGCCACATATATTCGCCGCCCAGAAGGCACTTCCACCACAAGCCGCATGGCCGGCACCACGCCCATCCGCCGCGGCACCACCGCATCCGATCGCATCCCCCGCCCAGAAGGCACTTCCACCACAGACCGCATGGCCGGCACCACGCCCATCCGCCGCGGCACCACCGCATCCGATCGCATCCCCCGCCCAAGAGGCACTTCCACCACAGACCGCATGGCCGGCACCACGCCCACCCGCCGCGGCACCACCGCATCCGATCGCATCCCCCGCCCAGAAGGCACTTCCACCACAGACCGCACGGCCGGCATCATGCCCACCCGCCGCGGCATCACCGCATCCAGGTCCATCCGCCGCCCAGGAAACACTTCCACCACAGGCCGCATGGCCGGCACCACGCCCACCCGCCGCGGCATCACCGTATCCGATCGCATCCGCCGGGCCGGCAGCATATCGATCACAGGCCGCATGACCGGCGCCATGACCGCCCCCCGCGCCGGGACGACCGGAGGCGTTGACGGCGATGCGCCAGGCCCCGGACAGGCAGGGCGGCTTCGGGAACGCCAGCAGGCTGCGCCGGGCGTTCCCGGGTGTCGTCCCTGCTCTTCGCCAGCCGGCAGGGCAGGATTGCCGATGACCGGCCATGCCAGGCATCCGCGCCTGCAGCCCTTCGATTTCCGGCGCTGGATAGACGCGCACCGGGAGCTTCTCAGGCCGCCGGTCGGCAACAAGCTGGTGTTCGAGGAGGCCGGCATGACCGTCATGGTCGTCGGCGGCCCCAACCGGCGGGTCGATTTCCACGACGATCCGGTCGAGGAATTCTTCTACCAGCTTGAAGGCGACATGGTCCTCAAGATTGCGGAGAACGGGCACATCTACGATGTGCCGATCCGGGCGGGAGAGGTGTTTCTGCTGCCGCCCCATATCCGCCATTCCCCGCAGCGCCCGATGCCGGGTTCGGTCGGGCTGGTGGTGGAAGCCCCCCGCAGCGGCGGTATGCAGGACGGATTCGAATGGTTCTGCTTTGAATGCGGCGGCCTCGTCCACAGGGTGGAACTGCCGGTCGCCAATATCGTGACGGACCTGCCGCCGCTGTTCGAGGCGTTCTACGCCGACGAAGCAGCCCGCACCTGCCCCGAATGCGGCGCCCTCCATCCCGGACGCGAGCCGCCGCCCGGCTGGGCGGAGCTGTAACGCGGTCGTGTCTCAGTTTGCAACGAAGGCCCGTGCTGGCGGGTTTTTCGGAAGGCGCCTCCGCGCCGCGCCGCTTCTATCGCCTCCCTTGTCGTCACCCCGGTCGGAGCAGAGCGGAGCGCCGGGGTCCGTCCTCCGCCGTTTCGGCCCTGCGGAAGGATCGGAGGCTGGGCCCCGGCTCAGGGCCGGGGCGACAACAGAGAGGGCCGGGCCTCTCAAGCCCCTGGCTGACTCTGCCAGAGGAACGCGAATGTCAAACGGAGACACGACCTGTAACGCCCGTCACCTGCAATTACGGCGCCGCTCTATCCAGCACTGTCACCAGGCCCGCCGGGGGATCGACGAGCACGCGGTCTCCGGTGGCGATCAGGCGGGTGATGTCGCCGGCTTCGAAGCGGTCGCAGAGCGCCATGCCGGCAAAGGCGGCGCCTTGCGCCAGGATCGTATTGGCCGCATTGAACAGGATCGCCTTCGGCGCCAGGCCGCGCGCCGTCATCTCGCGCAGCATCCACGCCGACGCCACCCCGCCCTTGGCGGTATTCAGCACCAGCACCTTGTCCACATAGGAAAGCCCGGCCAGCTTGTGCCCCGGGCGCGAGAACGTGCCGGCGAGCCGGTCAAGGTCATAGCGCGCCGAGAAGTCGTCTTCCGCGACCAGCGCCTCGCCTTCCACTCTCGGCCCGATACCGGGATGGCAGCGGAGGAGCAGTGTCATGGCACGCGCCCCGTCACCGCGGCCGCCACGCAGTCTTCCATGCTGGCCAGCGCCGGCCGATAGCCGTAGCCGCCGAGAATATTGACGATCTTGACCGAGTTGCTGAGCAGCCGGGTCCAGCCATTCGCCTCGCCGATCTCCCGCGCATACTGGTTGTAGAAGCAAGTGCCGCGCAGCACGACCGCTCCGGACGCCTCGATGCGTTCGACAATGCCGAGCCGGTCGCAATCGGCCGCCACCGTCGGCGAAGTGCAGACGATCAAGCCCGTTCCGGCGTGCACTTGGCGGCCTTCGAGCAAATCGGCAAGACGCGCCATTTCAACATGCGAAAGCTGCGGCGCGGCGAACACGACGACATCGACCTTGTCCCCGCTCGCCCCGAAATCGCCGCGCAGCCGCGCCAGATCGTCCTGCCGGATCACGGTTGGTTCCGGCGGCGGCCCGTCCCAGACCGACTGGAGGTCGGGAGCCTCCGGCGTCACGCCGATGATGTGAAACAGCGGCGTCGAGCCGAAGCTCGCCATGGCGGCCCCGAAATGCTTCATCTCGTCGGAGGTCGGCGCGCCCTCAATGCCTTCCAGCGCCGGCACCTCCCAATAGGAGCCGCAGAGCCGCCCGATCAGCCCGCCCAGCAGGCCCCAGTCCGTCAATCCTTCGGGGCGCTCAGTCACGACGAAGCGTCTGGTCGCGCGCCGGTTGCGGTCCAGATGCAGGCCATAGCGCGGTGTCCGCCCGGTAAGGCCCGCTGCCATCGCGGAGGGGCCGCCCTCGAAGTTCGAGCGCGCGCCGAGCACGCTGTTGCAGTAGATCACGACGCCGGTGTCGCCATAGGCGACATGCTCGCCGCCCACCGGCGGCATGATCGTCTGGTAGGTAACGCAGCTGTCGGTCATCAGGATGCCGAGCGCGGTGCAGGCGGCCACGGTGCGGCGCTCGAGATCCGCCATCGCCTCGGTCTGGCCCAAGGGGCGGTAATGGGCCAGATCGACGCCGCGCGGGTCTGTCAGCATCGGCACCCGCACGCGGCGCTCCTCCCGCGGATGGGCGGCAAGGCCTTCCAGGAACGCCACACCCGCCTCGCCCAGGGACTCCGTGTCGGCCATCATATGCGCCTGCGACACCGGCACGAAGTCCGCCGCATCGAACATGCCGCCGACCTCGACCATATGCGCCATGGCCCAGCGCCGCGGTTCGCCCGCCTCGCCGGCCAGCATGGCCTTTTCCTCGTCGTTCAACTTCACCGGCGCTTCTTCAACCCCTTCTCCGTGGACGCAAGCCGGCAGGGTTCCCCGACAGCGGTCGATTCAGCCGCAACTGTAGGGCTTCCGGCCGGTTGTTCCAATCTTCCGATCATCGCCGCCCATGCCTGCCCCGGCGGCGCAGACGGAGAGCGGCGATCCAGACCGGCAGGCTGAAGACAATCGCGGCGGCGGCAACCGCCAGGGGCCCGAGCAGCCCCGCAAACAGCGATGCGGTAACCGTTGCCGCCCCCAGCACCGTTCCGGCGGCCCAAGCGGTGAGGACATGGCCGAGACGCCATAACCGGCGGCAGCCCAGCGCCAGCGGCAGGCCGCAAGGCACCGCCGGCGCCAGCGACTCCAGCGCCGCCAGCACGGCCGCCGGCTGCAGGCCGGGCCCCGGCGCGCCCCAGAACCGGATTGCCGCCGTCGCCACAATCCCCGCCGGCAACCAGAGCAGCGCCAGCGCCCAGAAGCGGAAATGCGCCCCGCCGCGCATGCCTTGCCGCCGCGCCGGCCCTGCTACAGGGAGAACGCCGCCTCGGAGGTCGGCTTGCCTTCGGGATTGACGAGCCGCATCTGGCCGGCGCGGCGCTGCAGGCTCAGCCGGTCGTCCCAGAACATCGGGCGCAGAAAGCGGAGTGCGAGGTCGAGACGCTCGGGGATGCCCGCCTCCGACAGCGCCGCCACATAGTAGTGGATGCCCATCAACCCGGCCGCAATGGGCGCCCTGAAGCCGAACTGCGCGGCAACTTCCGGGTCGTTGTGTATTGCATTGAGCGTGTCGTCGCTATAGGCTGCCACGCCCTCCGGCGTCAGCCGATGCGCCGCGACTTCCTCGAAGCCGCATTCCTCCGGCGGGGCTGCCGCACCGCCGCCCGGCCTCCGCTTGCGCGCCGGGTCCGGGCGCAAGCCGGACCGCTCGGTTTCGCAGACCTCCCTGCCCGCCCCGTCGCGATAGCTGAAGCGGCACCAGACCCGCCGCCCGCGCGGCACGGTCTCGACCCGCGTCACCGTGCCGGCCACCGTCAACGGCTCATCCAGCCGCACGGCGCGATGCAGACGGAAACGCTGCGTCATGTGCACCTGCCCGAGGATCGAGATGCCGGAGGCGCTCATCGCCTGGAGCGCGCCATGGCCGAGAAAGGTCGGGTCCGCCCGGTCTCCGTAACGCGCCGCGTCGATGCCGGCCGCGCGCAGCTTCTCTTCCTGGAACGACCGGGAGACGGTGAATTCCACGGTCTTGAACGCAAACCCGGCTTCCAGCAACTCATCCCCGCGCATCGGGTCCACTCCCCTGCCCCGCCTCGCTTCCATCGCAGGCACATAGCATATCCCGGCCGGGTTTCGCGATTGGCGCGCTCGGCAGACGCCGACGCCGCCCAGGGAAAGACGCCGGAAACCCGCGCTTGCGGGGGACGGCGCCGCGGCCCTATCCTCGCCGGCCATGACCGCTCCCCGCCCCATCGTCAGCCCGTGCGTCCGCATCTGCCGCATCTCGCCGGAGACCCGCTCTTGCGAGGGGTGCGGGCGGCGGCTTCCGGAGATTGCGCGCTGGGCCCGGATGGAGGAAGCGGAACGCGCCGCAATCATGGCCGACCTGCCCCGCCGGCTTGCGGAGGGCCCGGCCGGACCGGCCTAGCGGCGCCCCGCTTCGGGAACGGCAGGCGGGCGCGCAGGCGGGCCGCCGCGCGTTTCCTCATCGAGAACGGCCGCCAGCCGGTCGCGCAGCGCCTCGGCGGAAGGCGCGCCCATCGCCACCGCGCGAAGCGCCCAGCGCCAGGCGGCAGACGGGTCGTAAACCTCGTCCGGCCCGTTGATGCGGAGCAGCGCCAGATTGTAGGCCG
The DNA here is from genome assembly GCA_965200785.1 of Alphaproteobacteria bacterium. Classification (GTDB taxonomy): domain Bacteria; phylum Pseudomonadota; class Alphaproteobacteria; order Bin95; family Bin95; genus Bin95. The sequence goes on from CBDAVA010000003.1 coordinate 2,668,140, forward strand.
CCGGCGCGATGCCGGCCTCCGCGGCGCGTTCATAAAGGCGGGCGGCGCGGGGGGCGTCTTCGGCTTCGACCAGCCGTGCAAGGTTGAAGCGCGCCTCCGCATGGCCCTGCGCCGCCGCGGCCTCATACCAGCGTTCCGCCCGTTCCGGGTCGCGCGGCACACGCGGGTCTGCATCGAACAGGAGCCCGAGCCGGAACTGCGCGCGGACATCGCCCGCTGACGCCGCGCGCCGATACCAGAAAAGGGCTTTCGACACGCTATTGGTCCCGCGGAGCGCGCGGTCATGCATATATCCGAGATAGAACTGCGCACCGGCGTCGCCGGCTTCGGCCGCGCGCGCATACCAGCGCATGGCGTCGCCATAGGTCACGGCGGGCGGCGGCATATCGGCCGCGGCCGGCGATGCCGCAAGACAGAACAGCGCCAGCGGCCCAGAAAACCGGAACGCGATCCTGCCCTTTCTGCCCTGTTCCGATTCTCGCATTTTCAGGAGCTCTTGCGGCGCTCCCGCCTGTCCGGGAGCAAAGCGGCGGGTATCCGCGAACTCGCAAACCGGCGCAAGCCTTGCCATGCCCGAATGCGTCCCTAAGACGCATAATTGTCACATTCCGCGCGCCGGCGCTATGGGGTCGTGTTGATGCAGAGACACCCCTCCTTTTCCCTGTCCGCTTCGGGGGAAAGAGCCGCCGGGGCGGTCAGCGCGAGCGGGGCGGGGCCGGCGCCCGGTTGCCCTTCAACCGATACGGCGCCAGGCCCCGCCCCGGGCTGGCACCAGGGGGACTGATGCCAAGGTCTTCCGGCCAGGCCGGAAGAAGGGGCGGACCGCCCGGAAGCGGCCCGCAGGCAGCATGATAACCGATCAGAAACCGATGTTGATACCGGTCACGAAGCCGGTGCCTTCGGCGCCCAAGGAGTCATCCTCGGCCTGGAAGATCGAGGTCCGCGACTCGACGCCCGGCGCCAGCGTATAGCGCACCGACGCCATGACCGCCGAGGCGTCCATGCCGTTGTCCCGATCCCTGGTCATATAGCTGAGGCTGGCCGCCATCGGACCGTCCCGCAGCAGAAAAAACCATCGCCCCCTCCGGGAGAGAGGGAAGGGTGAGGGGGACGGCGGTGCGGCCGGCAGAGGCGGTGCAGGCGGAGAGAAAGACCCCGCCACCCGGCACCCACCCTGCAAGGCGGGGGAGAAAACAGCGGCCAGGCCCCCGCCCTCCCCGCAGCAGAAAAAACCATCGCCCCCTTCGGGGGAGAGGGAAGGGTGAGGGGGCCAGCGGTCCGGCTGGCACGGGCGGTGCAGGTGGGGAGAAAGACCCCTCTCCCCGACCCTCTCCCTGCAGGGAGAGGGAGCAAACAGCGGCCAGGCCCCTTCCCCCTCCGGCAGCAGAAGAAACCCTCGCCCCCTCCGGGGGAGAGGGAAGGGTGAGGGGGCCAGTGGTGCGGCTGGCGCAGGCGGTGCAGGCGGAGAGAAAGACCCCGCCACCCGGCACCCACCCTGCAAGGCGGGGGAGAAAACAGCGGCCAGGCCCCCGCCCTCCCCGCAGCAGAGAATACCCTCGCCCCCTTTCGGGGAGAGGGAAGGGTGAGGGGGACGGCGGTGCGGCCGGCAGAGGCGCTGCCTCCGCCGCTCCCGCAACAACGGAAACCCTCGCCCCTTTCCGGGACGAGGGCTGGGTACGGGGGGCCGTGGAACTCTTTGCCGGGTTAGCGGCGGGACTTGTAGAGGTCTATCAGCCGGATGACGTCCGCGGCGTCCATGCGGCCGAGCGGGCCGTCGCTGTAGCTTGACGCCTGGACCGCCCCGGTTTCGTCAAGAATGAACTCCGACGGCTGGATGATGCTGCGCCGGTCCTCCCACCAGGCTCCGATCTGGTCCCCATGGCCGCGCGTCATGCCGTAGGCGAACGGAAAACTCTTGCCCTCGGCGATCTTGCGCGCATTGCCCTCGTCATCCACGCTGCCCGCGAGGATCGAGACTCCGCGCGCCTCGAACTCGGCCCGCAATTCCTGGAAGCCGTCCAACTGACGGCGGCAATAGGGTCACCAATGGCCGCGGTAGAACAGCACGACCTTCCATCCGCCCGCCATTCCGGAAGGCACGGAGACCGGCCCCTGGTCCAGCACAGTCAGCGAAAGCGTCGGAAACGAAGCGCCGATACCCAGCTTCTCTCCCATGACCTCTCTCCTGTCGGATACAGCCTGCCGCCATCCTGCCACGATGACGCCGGCAGGGCAAAGAGGCACGACATCCGCGAGTGTCTCCGTTTGGCATTTGGGCTCGCTACCGCGTTCATCCGTCACCCCCCGCGAAGGCAGGGGTCCATCCCGGATACGCAACGCCGCCGCAGGTGGTGGAGAACGGACAGACCGTTCGAGGCTGCGGAGAGAACCGGAGCCGGCCCCCGGACCAGATCCGGGGTGACAAGGGGGAGGCCGGGCAACGTCCGGGAGTCCGGCACAGCGTTCTGGCGATGCCGCCGAGAATCGCTATGATGCGCCCGCAAACGCAAACGGAGACCAAATTCATGCGCTCATGCCGGTTGATTCTGACAACCGCTCTGCTGCTCTTCACCGGTTTCGCCCATGCGGAGGCGCCCGCGCTTCGCATCGCGGTGCTGAAATTCGGCACCGTCAACTGGTTGATGGACACGATTTCCAGACACGGCCTTGACAGCAAGGAAGGCTACAAGCTGGAGGTCGTGGGGCTGGCCGGCAAGGCGGCTACGACGATCGCCTTCCAGTCCGGCGACGCCGACCTGATGGTGACCGACTGGGTCTGGGCGCTGCGCCAGCGCGAGAAGGGCGTCGATCTCGGGTTCTCGCCCTACTCTGTTGCGCTGGGCGCATTGATGACGCGCGGCGATGTCGATGGCCTTTGCGACCTGCGCGGGCGCAAGGTCGGCATTGTCGGCGGGGAGTTCGACAAGAGCTGGCTGGTGCTGCAGGCGCTGGCGCGCAAGGATTGCGGCTTCGAGCTGGCCGCGGAGACCGAGGCGCTGTTCGGTGCGCCGCCCCTGATGAGCAAGCAATTGCAGATCAGCGAAGTGGATGCCGTCTCCACCTTCTGGCATTGGGCCGCCAAGATGGAGGCCGCCGGCAATACGCGTCTGCTCGGCGTCACCGACGCCCTCGCAGCGCTCGGCATTGAGCCGGCGCCCTCGCTGATCGGCTTTGTCTGGAACCGGACGCGCGGCAACGCCAAGGCGGTCGCGGCTTTCCTGCGCTCGGTGCGGGCCGCACAAACGCTCCTGGCGGACGATGATGCCGAGTGGGAGGTGCTGCGCCCCCGCATGAAGCCCAAGGATGACAAGGCGTTCATCACGCTCCGGGACCATTTCCGCGCCGGTATCCCGGGAGAATGGGGCGAGGCTGACCTGAAGTCCGCCGGGCTGCTGCATCAATTGCTGATCGACAACGCCCCGCCGGCCTTCAAGGAACAGGCCGGAGTCTTCGACGAATCCCTGTTCGCAGCGCCGGCGGTCGATGGCGGCTAGACGCCGCCTGGCCCTGCAGGCGGCCTCGCTTGCAGGGCTGGTGCTGATCTGGGCCGTTGCAGCGGAGATTGTCGCCAGCGACGTGCTGCCGGGCCCCGTCGCAGTCTGGGCCGCATTCGTCGTCCAGGTGGAGCAGGCCGACTATTTCGGGCATTTGCTGATAACGCTTGCCCGGGTCGCGGCGGCCTTCTTCCTCGCCATGGTGATCGGCAGCGCCATCGGCCTCGCCCTGGGCGTCCGGTCCATCGTGGACAATGTGTTCGGCGGCTGGCTCACCCTGCTGCTGAACATTCCGGCGCTGGTTGTCATCATCCTCTGTTATGTGTGGTTCGGCCTGACCGAGACAGCCGCTGTCTCCGCCGTGGCGATCAACAAGATTCCCAATGTGGCGGCGACCCTGCGCGAGGGCGCGCGGTCGCTTTCCCGCGATCTGGCGGAAATGGCCCACGTTTACCGGCTGCCGCCAATGCAGCGCTTGCGGCATGTCATCCTGCCGCAACTCGCCCCGTTCTTCGCGGTGGCGGCGCGCAACGGCCTCGCCCTGGTCTGGAAAATCGTGCTGGTGGTCGAATTGCTGGGCCGGCCCGACGGCGTCGGCTTCCAGCTGCATGTCTATTTCCAGTTATTCGATGTCGCGACCATCCTCGCCTACACGGTCGGTTTCATCATCGTCGTCCAGGCCATCGAACTCTTCATCTTCGAACCGTGGGAACGGCACGCCTCCCGGTGGCGCCGATGAGCGGCCTTGAAGTCGATATCGCCGCCAAGCGTTTCGGCGACCGGGCGGTGCTGGGCGAGGTCCGGTTTCGGCTCGAAGCGGGCGAACGCGCCGTGCTGCTTGGCGCTTCCGGCATCGGCAAGAGCACGCTTTTCGGCCTGATCGCCGGTTACGACACCCATTTCGAGGGGCGCATCCTCCGGCCGGCCGGGCAGACGGCAATGGTCTTCCAGACCCCCCGCCTGCTGCCCTGGCGCTCGCTCGCCCAGAATATCGCGTTGATCCCCGGCGCCGGCGATCTTGCCCGCGCGCGCGCCTCCCTCGCCGAAGTCGGGCTGGGCGATGCCGCCGATTCGTTCCCGGAAAAGATTTCGCTCGGTATGCAGCGCCGGGTGGCCCTGGCGCGCGCTCTGGCGGTCGAGCCGGCGCTTATCCTGCTGGACGAACCGCTGGTGTCGCTCGACCCGGAGACCGCAGCCGGCATCCGCCGCCTGCTGGTGCAATTGCTGGACCGCACTGCCGCAGCGGCGCTGATGGCAACCCATGACCGGCGCGAGGCGCTGGCGGTCGCAGACCGGATACTGGAACTCGGCGGGCATCCGGCCCGCATCGTCTCCGACCGCGGCTCGCCGCTCGACCGTGAGGCCCGCAGCGACCCGGCCGCCGTGGAGGCGCTGTATCGCGACTGGTACGGCCTTACCGGGGAAGAGCGCCCGCAAGCCGCATCGTGAAGGCCGCAAGCGCCGCGGCGACGGGCTCCGCCGCTTCGCGCCAGGGCGTGTGGCCGCAGCCGGGAAGCAGCATCACCTCCGCCGGCCCCGACACCTGCGCCGCGATCCGGTCGGTCTGGGCGCTGGTCCCGTAAGGATCGTCTTCGCCCTGAAAGGCCAGCAGCGGCGCGACGATTGCGGGCAGGCAGCTCTCGATGTTCCAGTCCCGGAAGCGCGGATCGAGCCAGGCGCAGTTCCAGGCGTCGAACGTGCCGGCGGCATCCCTGTGCCAGCGCGCGAGCCGCCCGGCGAGGCCGCCGCTGTCAAATGCGCGCCGGGCCTCCGCGATGGCGCGAATCGAGCAGTCCTCCACGAACACATGCGGGGCCATGACGGCCAGCCCGGCTATGGAGTCCGGGAAGACGCCGGCGTGGATGAGCGCGATGGACGCGCCGTCGCTGTGCCCGACAAGCAGCGGCCGTTCGATGCCGAGCGCCGCCAGCAGCGCCGGCAAGCGCCGCTCGGCCTCCCTGTGCATGTAGTCGAGCGGGAACGCCCCGCCGGCCGGCGGCGACGACCAGCCATAGCCGAGGCGGGAATAAACCAGTGCGCCCGCGCCCGTCTCCGCCGCAATCCGGTCCGGAAAATCGCGCCAGAGGGCCGCGGAGCCGAGCCCTTCATGCAGGAAGACCAGCGTCGGACGGTCCGCGCCGCCCTCGACAAGACGGTATTCGATCTCGCCGCCGTCGAGAGGCAGCCGGGCGGGCAGGCCGGGCGGCCCGCTCATGCCCTCAGCTTGTATCGCTGGATCTTGCCGGTCGCCGTCTTCGGCAGGTCGTCCACGAATTCGACCCAGCGCGGATATTTCCAGGGCGCCAGCATGCTGCGCACGAAATCCTGCAACTCGGCGGCGCCGGCCTCCGCGCCTTGCTGCAGCACCACGAAGGCCTTGGGCTTGACGAGGCCGTCCGGGTCCTCTGCGCCGACGACCGCGGCTTCCAGCACGGCCTCGTGCTTCAGCAGCGCGCCCTCCACCTCGAAGGGCGATACATAGATGCCGCCGACCTTCAGCATATCGTCGGCGCGTCCGGCGAAGGCGTAAACGCCGTTCCCGTCTCTCGTATATTTGTCGCCGGTGCGGGTCCATGCGCCCCGGAAGGTCTCCATCGAACGCGCCCGCCGGTTCCAGTAGAACACCGCGCTGGTCGGCCCCCTGACCTCCAGCGCACCGAGCGCGTCGGACTCCGTAACAACCCGGTCGTCGTCATCCACCAGACGCACTTCATAGCCGTCCACCGGGCGCCCCGATGCGCCGGGCGTGATATCGCCGGCCCGGTTGGTGATGAAGATATGCAGCATCTCCGTCGAGCCAAGGCCGTCCAGGATGTCCACGCCGACGGCCTGCTGCCAGCGGCGCAGGATTTCCGGCGGCAGCGCCTCGCCGGCCGAAACGGCGAGGCGCAGCCCGTGCTCCCCCGGCCCCGGCGTCTCGCCGCTCGCAAGCAGCATGGCGAACAGCGTCGGCACGCCGAAGAAGATCGTGGGCCGCGCCTCGCGCAACAGCCGGCAGACAGGCGCGGGCTCGGGCGGCCCTTCCAGCAGCAGGGCGGTGGCCCCGGCCGCCATCGGGAATGTCAGCCCGTTGCCGAGGCCGTAGGCGAAGAACAGCTTGGCGGCGGAGAACAGCACATCCCCCTCGCCGACGCCGAGCGTCGGCCCGGCATAAAGCTCCGCCGTGCGGATCATGTCGCCATGCAGATGCACCGCCCCTTTCGGCGCGCCCGTCGTCCCGGAGGTGTAGAGCCAGAAGCACATCTCGTCTGCAACGGTATCGGCGGGGCGGAAATCCGCGCTTTCGCCCGCGATCGACCGCGCCAGCATATCGCCGTCGGTCGTCACGCTGTCATGGAGGCCCTCGAACACCGGAGCGAGATTTGCCGACACGAACGCCGCCTGCGCGCGGCAGTCGCGCAGCATGAAGGCGTAATCGTCGCGCGTGAGGCGGGTATTGACCGGCACCGGCACGACGCCGGCCTTGATGGCGCCCAGAAAACAGGTGTGGAAGTCCGCCGTATCGTTGAGGCAGAGCAGAATGCGCTCCTCGCGCCGGATGCCCGTTCGCGCCAGCATATGGGCGAAGCGGCTTGTCGCCGCCTCGATATCCGCATAGCTATGGGCGCCCCGGCTGTCGATGACCGCCGTTTTCGCGCCGCGCCCGGCTGCGAGATTGCGCCCGATCAGGTCCGCCGCCGCATTGTAGTTGGCCATTGCGCTCACGCCTCCGCCATGGCGCATTCATACCATGCCCGCGCCCAGCCCGCCGCCTCGTCTTCGGGCAGCGAGCCGGAGGAGGCGTTATGGCGCATCGGCTCGCCGATGCGCCGGGCTCCGAGCTCACTCAGGATGCGGTCGAAGGTCATGCCGCCGCCGCAGAATGTCCGCGCATAGGTCATGTCGCCAAGCGCAAACAGGCCGTAGCGGACATGGGCGAGGCCGGGCCGGTCGCGCTGCAGCGCCTCGGCGAGCGCCTGGCCGTTATCGGGCACATCGCCCTGGCCGTAGGTGGAGCTGACGACAAGGTAGAGGCCGGCCGCCGCGAAGGCGGTCGCATCCAGGCCGTCCATGGGCTGCACCTCGACTTCGGCGCCCTCGTCCTCCAGCGTTGCCTGGATTTCCTCCGCGACGAGATCGGCCGTCCCGGTCATCGTCGCGACATAGATGGTGACAGAACTGCTCATATCCTGCATTATAGTTCCTGTGTCGGATGCTGCCAAGGAAATCTTCGCCAAGCCGCTCGGCGCGCGGTTGCGGACGCTTCGCGCGGCGCGCGGCATGAGCCGGCGCGTCCTGGCGCGGGACAGCGCCGTATCGGAGCGCTACCTGGCGGAACTGGAGAACGGCCGGGCAAACCCCTCTGTCGGCGTGCTGGCCCGCATCGGCGCCGCAATCGGTGTGGATATGGCGGCGCTTTTCCCGCCGCGGTCCCGGGACGCCGCAGCGGCAATCGCCCTGCTGGAGCGGCTCGGGCCGGAAGACCGGGCGGCGGCGCGCAGGCTGCTGGAGCGCCATTTCGGCCATGCCGCCGACAAGGCCGAGCGCGTTGCCCTGATCGGCCTGCGCGGGGCCGGCAAGACCACGCTCGGGCGTCTTCTGGCGGAGCGCATCGACTGTCCGTTCGTCGAGCTGACGCGGGAGATCGAGAGCGGTTACGGCGCCGCTGTCGCCGAGATTCTGGCCTTTTCCGGGCAGCTGGGCCTGCGGCGCCAGGAACATCGAGCACTCGCCCGGGTCGTGGACGGCGGGCGGCGCATGACAATCGCCGCCCCGGGCGGCATCGTGGCCGAGACGGCGACCTTCAACCTGCTGCTCGCCCGGACCCATACCGTTTGGCTGACCGCCTCGCCGGAGGAGCACATGGCGCGCGTGGCGGCGCAAGGCGATCAGCGCCCGATGGCGGACAACCCAGAAGCGATGACCGACCTGCGCGCGATCCTTGCCGCCCGCAGCCCCGACTATGCCCGCGCCGACGCGCGCCTCGATACTTCGGGGCGCAGGGTCGAGGCGTGCCTGGACGATCTGGAGCGTATTGTACGGAATTTACTCGCCGGCAGCGGCGATGGCGGCCCGGCATGACCGGGCGGCAATCGGGCATCGCGTGAAACACCTCCCCCGCCGCCGCCGCGGAGGCGCCGGGGTGACAGGGGAGCGCGGGGGCCCGAGCAGGCAGGGTCCGGACCCGACGCCGGCGGCGCGCTTGCGCCGACCGACTGCAGACAAGAGGCCGAATGTGAAACTGAGACGCAACCCGCGCCGGGACCGGCGCGAACAGGCTTGACAGGGCCTCAACAGGAAATATAATTCATCCATGATCGACAACACGCTCATCACCTATGACCGCGAGCCGGAGAGCTACCGGCACTGGTCGCTCGCCGTGGACGGGGCCGTCGCGACGCTCACCCTCGCGGTGGATGAAGACGGCGGCATCCGGCCGGGCTACCAGCTCAAGCGCAACTCCTACGATCTCGGCGTCGATATCGAGTTGAACGACGCGCTCAACCGCCTGCGCTTCGAACATCCGCAGGTGCGCGCCGTCATCATCGCCAGCGGCCTGGAGCGCATGTTCTGCGCCGGAGCGAACATCTACATGCTCAGCCGGTCGAGCCACGCTGCGAAGGTGAACTTCTGCCGTTTCACGAACGAGACGCGCAATTTCATGGAAGACATGAGCCAGCGCTCCGGCACCGCCTTCATCGCGGCCTGCAACGGCACGGCGGCGGGCGGCGGCTATGAGCTTGCGCTCGCCTGCGACGAAATCTGGCTGGTCGATGACCGGTCGAGCGCGGTGAGCCTGCCGGAAGTGCCGCTGCTCGGGGTGTTGCCGGGCACGGGCGGCCTGACGCGCATCACCGACAAACGCCGCGTCCGGCGCGACCTGGCGGATGTCTTCTGCACCGACCCCGACGGCGCGCGCGGACGGCGGGCGCTGGAATGGGGCCTGGTGGACCGCACCGCGCCGCCCCAGCGCTTCGACGCGGCGGTGCGGGCGCGTGCGGAAGAACTCGCCCGGCAGGACGGCGCTCCTGACGGGGGCGACCCTGTGGCGCTTGCCGCACTGGCGCGCAGCCTCGAGCCGGACGGCTACCGCTATCCGAATGTGCGGGTGCGGATCGACGACGCACGCCGGCTTGCCGAAATTACAGTGTACGGGCCTTCCGAACCCGCCATGCTGGAACGTTCCGCCGATTGGTGGCCGCTTGCCGCGGCGCGCGAACTCGAAGACGCCGTGCTGATGCTGCGCACCAACCATGAGCAGATCGGCGCCTGGGTGTTGCGGAGCGAAGGAGACCCGGACGCGCTGCTCGCCGTGGATGCGCTGTTGAGCGAGGGCGCCGGGACAGACTGGTTCCTGCGCGAAACCGTTGCCTGGTGGCGGCGGGCGCTTGCGCGGCTGGATGTCACCTCGCGCTCCCTGATCGCGCTGGTGGAACCCGGCTCCTGCTTCGCCGGCCCGTTGATGGAGCTTGTGTTCGCCGCCGACCGCAGCTTCATGTATCAGCCGCTCGACGAGCCGGACATGGCGCCGAGGATCGCGCTCGGCGCCCTGAACAGGGCCGGGCTTGAAATGGCGAACGGCCGCACCCGGCTCGATTGCCGCTATTCCGGCGCGGTTCCGGAACTGCACGCCGGGAGCTTCGGGCCGGAAGAGGCCCTCGCCGCCGGGCTGGTGACTTTCGCGCCGGACGAACTCGACTGGGAAGACGAGGTGCGAATCACGCTGGAGGAGCGCGCGGCGCTGTCGCCCGATGCGCTCACCGGCATGGAGGCGAGCCTGCGTTTCGGAGGCGCGGAAACGCTGGCCACCAAGATCTTCGGCCGGCTCTCGGCCTGGCAAAACTGGATTTTCAGCCGCCCCAACGCCGTCGGCGACGAGGGGGCGCTCAAGCGTTTCGGCTCCGGCGTGCGGCCGGGCTTCGACTGGAGGCGTGTCTGATGGCTGTCGATTACCGGGGGCGCATCCCCAACAATGTCGATCTTTCCGGCGACCGGCGCCTGCAGCGCGCCCTGGAGCACTGGCAGCCGCGCTTTCTGAACTGGTGGCGCGAGCTTGGGCCGGAGGGCTATCAGGCTGCGGATGTCTATCTGCGCACGGCAACGGCCGTGGATGCGAAGGGCTGGGCCAGCTTCGGCCATGTGCGGATGCCGGACTACCGCTGGGGCATTTTCCTTGCCGAGCCGGAGCAGGACCGCCGCATCGGCTTTGGCGACGAGCTGGGCAAGCCGGTCTGGCCCGAGGTTCCGGGCGAGTTTCGCGCGGCGCTGCGCCGGCTGATCGTGACCCAGGGCGACACAGAACCCGCTTCCGTCGAGCAGCAGCGCCGCCTCGGCCGCACCTGCCCGTCGCTTTACGACCTGCGCAACCTCTTCCAGGTCAATGTCGAGGAGGGGCGCCATCTCTGGGCGATGGTCTATCTCCTGCACGCCCATTTCGGGCGCGACGGCCGGGAGGAAGCCGAGGAACTGCTCTACCGCCATTCGGGAGACCCGGACAATCCTCGCATCCTGACGACTTTCAACGAGCCGATCGACGACTGGCTCTCCTTCTTCATGTTCACCTATTTCACCGACCGGGACGGCAAATACCAGCTCAAGTCATTTGCGGAATCGGCCTTCGACCCGCTCGCCCGCACCTGCTCTTTCATGCTGACCGAGGAAGCCCACCACATGTTCGTGGGCGAAACCGGCATTACGCGGATTATCAAGCGCACGCTCGAAACGATGCGGGCGCTTGGCTCCGACGATCCTGCGGTCGTGCGCTCCCAGGGCGCCATCGACCTGCCGACCCTCCAGCGTTATATCAATTTCTGGTTCTCGTCGTCTCTCGACCTGTTCGGCTCGGAAACCTCCTCCAACGCCGCCGCCTATTTCGCCGCCGGGCTGAAGGGGCGGCCCGACGAAGCGAGCTTCGAGGACCATCTGTGCCTCGACACGATCGAGCGCATCGCGGTGCCCGACGAGGCCGGCGGCATCGGCGAGGAAGAGGTGCCGACCCGCAACGCGATGAATGAAATCACCCGCGGCCTCTATGTGAAGGATTGCGCCATCGGCGTGACACGCTGGAACCGGGCGATCCGGCGCGCCGGCTTCGACGCCGAACTCTTCCTGCCCTCCACCCGTTTCCGGCGCACGATCGGCCGCTGGGCCGGAATGTCCGTCGCGCCCGACGGGACGCGGATGGACGACGCGCTCTATCGCCGCCGCCTGCCCGGCTGGCTGCCGACGCCGGAGGACAGGGCCTATATCGACTCCCTCATGCAGCCCGTCACAGAGCCGGGCAAGATGGCCGGCTGGATCGCGCCGCCGGCGCGCGGCATCAATGCCAAGCCGGTCGATTACGAATATGTGAAGCTGCATTGACGGCGCGGTTCGCGATTGTCGGGTCGGGGCCTGCCGGATGCTATCTGGCGGATGCGCTGTCCCGCGGTATGCGGGGCGCGGTTGTCGATGTCTTCGAGCGCCTCGACGAGCCGCTGGGCCTGGTGCGCTTCGGCGTGGCGCCGGACCATGAACAGACCCGCGCCATCGCGCGCGTGCTGCGGCGGCCCTTCGACAAGGGCGCGGCCCGGCTTCATCTCGGCGTCGAGGTCGGCCGGGATATCGAACTGGATGCGCTTCGCCGCGATTATGACGCGGTGGCGCTGGCGACCGGCGCGCCGGTGGACCGCCGGCTCGGCATCCCCGGCGACGCCCTGGCCGAGCCTTCCGGACGCTTTATCCGCTGGATCAACGGCCACCCCGAGGCGAAACCGCCGCCCCATCTTGCCGGCGCCCGGCGCGCTGTCGTCATCGGCGCCGGCAATGTGGCGCTGGACGCGGTCCGTCTGCTGGCGAAGCACCGCGAAATCGACTGCCTGAAACCGTTGGCGCTGGAGCGCATCGACCTGCTGATCCGGGGCGCCCCGGCGGATGTGCGGTTCAGCCCGCCCGAACTCCTCGAAATCGGGGAGCTTGCCGCCGCCTGGCCGCAAGTCGGGGGCTTCGACGACGCGGAAGGGGAAGCTGCCGCCCTGCTCCGGGAATTCGCCGCCCGGCCGCCCGGCCGAGGCATTCCGATTCGCTTCCATTTCCACACCAGGCCGACAGCTTTCCTCGGCGGCGGGCGGCTGGAGGCTGTCGAGACCGACAGCGGGGTGTTGCCTGCCGATCTCGCGGTTTCCTGCATCGGCTACGAAAAAGCCGCCGTGGACGGCGTCTGGCCGACCGGCCCGGACATTGCGCCCGGCCTCCATGCAGTCGGATGGGCGGCGCGGGGCCCGCAAGGCACGATCCCCGCGAACCGCGCCGAAGCGCGCGCCCTCGCCGCCCGGATGATCGCCGGCGTCAAGCGGTAAGCCGGCTCACGATCTCCTCGACCGCCGCATCGGCCAGCGCCCGGATCTCGTCATCCGTGCGGTCCTGGATCGGATGCGGCACAAACACCATGGGCGGCTCATAGCCGAGCGCCGCCGATTGCGCCCGCCAGGCTTCGACGAATTCGGTCGTCGCCACGCCGACGCCCGCGATGCCGCGTGCTTCGAGGTCTGCAATATCATGCGTACAGCACGATGTGCAGGAGCCTCAGTCGGCCAGCCCCTCGACGACGACAGCCGCCTCGGCGGCAATCTGTTGCTTGACGGCAATCGGCGCGGTTCGGGCGAATGTCGGCTTCATATAGCGCTTGACTGCGATGCCCCGCTCGCCAAGGCGCATGTTGAGACGGTCGAGAAAGACGTCGCCCCGCGCCTTGGATATGTCGAGCAGGGCCACTGTCTTGCCGTCCAGCGAAACCGGACGCGCCAACGGCTCCCGTCGCGCCGGCTCGACCTCGCCGGTCGGGTCCACCAGCACAGGTGTGTTTCTCACGTTCCAACCTCCTTCGTTACTGGAATGCTGCCGACCGGGCCGGTGGCGGCCCAGCCGGGAAGAATGGCGGAGAACATACCGGCGCCGCCGCCCGCGCGCATGATCAACAGACCGCCCTCGCGCAGCTTCGGCGGGCCGGACACGGAGTCATGGAGAGCCGCCCGCAGCGCCGCCTCGACATCCTCGCGCGACCAGCCGGCGTTGCGGAAGACGCGGTCATGCTCCGGGCACACAATGACCACCGCGTCGATATTGCGCCGGTTGCGGTTTTCCAGGCCGCGAAATGCATCCGCAAAGGTTTCAACCAGGGCTTCCGGCATGCGCGAGTCCTGGTCCACCACGCCCATCAAGCCGTAACCTGCAAACAGCGTGACCGCCGAGCGTCCGGCGCCGGCGCCCCGGCTTTCGGAAAGCGGCGGCCAGGCAGACCCTTCCTCGTCCTCGGCAAAGCAGAACGTGTATTTGCCGGGATTGCCGAGCGCGGCCCGGTCCACGCCCTGCGGCTTGCCGCCGCCGACATTGCGCACCACCAATTGCAGCGCGCGGCCAATCGTTGCGTTGGCGCGGTTGCCCTGGCCGAGAACATTGCCCTTCGCATTCATGCCGACCGCGCGGCGCACCGGCCCGTTCACGATGACAATCGGGCCGATATAGTAGGTTGTCGCCAGCACGCCATGCAGGCAGAAAACATCGTCCAGCGCCGCCTCTACCGCTGCCAGCACGACCGGGAGATATTCCGGCCGACAGCCGGCCATCACGGCGTTCACCGCCACCTTTTCCACCGTGCAGGGCTGAAGGTTGGGCGGCATTTTGCCCAACATCTCGGCCGGGTCCCGGGTCGTGCCGTCGAGCATCGCAAGCACCCGCGCCTCTGTCGGCGGCACCACGGGCAGGCCGTCCGACCAGCCCCGGTCGAATGCAGCCTCGATCTCGTCTTCCAGCGGCGCGAGCGGGACTCTGCGGGACCGGATGCGGGCCGAGCCGAAACGCGCCGCCAGCGCCTCCGGCATTCCCGGCTCCACATTCTTCGCCCCGCAGCCGGGCCGGAAAGGCGGCAATTCGGCGCCAAGACCGTCCAGACCGGTCATGCGCTCCCATTCGGCGCGGTCCCAGCCCCAGATACGCGCCGTCTCCTCGCCGCCCTCGCGCAGGATCAGCGTCGGCACGATCTCGACGCCGAGTCGGAACGACCGCTCAAGATCCTCGTCGAAGCGTCCCGGCGCGCTTGCGGGGAATGAGGGGTCGTCCTGGCTCCAGACGTCAAGCGCAATCCCCGACCTTGCGAGCGCCGCATAGACCGGCTCGAGAAGGGTGCAGGTCGGACAGTCGCGTTTTACGATGAGAGTGAGGTGCTTCGTCATGGCGCGGCGATATTACCGCATCGACCCGCGCCGGTCTTGCAGGAATCAGCCTGGGACGCGGATCGCGGCGGCGTTGACCTCGTCCGGGACGTCGCCCTTGAAGCGTTCGAAATTCGTCTCGAAATCCTCCGCGAGGGCGCGGGCCTGCGCATCATAGGCGGCCGGGTCGGACCAACTCGTGCGCGGGTCGAGCACCTCGGGCGGCACGTTCGGGCAGGAGACCGGCCAGCGCAGGCCAAACACAGGATGGCAGGCCGTCTCGACCCCGTCGAGCGAGCCGTCCAGAGCGGCATTGACCATGGCGCGCGTATGCGCGATCGACATGCGCTCGCCCCTTCCGTTCCAGCCGGTGTTGACCAGCCAGCACCCGACCTTGCGCTCGGCTATGCGCCGCCCCAGCAACTCGGCATAGACAGACGGACGCCGGGCCATGAACGGCGCGCCGAAACAGGTGGAGAAAGTGGCGACAGGCTCCTCGCCCAGCCCCTGTTCTGTGCCGGCGACCTTGGCGGTATAACCAGACAGGAAATGATACATCGCCTGCGCCGTCGTCAGCCTGGAGATCGGCGGCAGCACGCCGAAGGCGTCCGCGGTGAGCATGACGATATTCCCGGGCGCCGGGCCGAGACCTCCCGCGCAGGCATTGGGAATGAAGTCCAGCGGATAGCAGGACCGGGTATTCTCCGTCACCTTGCGGTTGGCAAGGTCGAGCGCCCGGCTCCGGGGGTCGATAGCGACATTCTCCAGCACGGTGCCGAAGCGGTGGCTTGCCGCATGAATCTCCGGTTCGGCATCGCGGTCCAGGTCGATCACCTTGGCGTAGCAGCCGCCCTCAAAGTTGAAGACCCCGTTATCCGACCAGCCGTGCTCATCATCGCCGATCAGCAACCGTCCGGGGTCTGCGGACAAGGTCGTCTTTCCCGTGCCTGACAGGCCGAAGAATATCGCCGCGCCTTCGGGGCCGATATTGGCCGAACAGTGCATCGGCATGACGCCCTGCGCCGGCAGCAGATAGTTCAGCAATGTGAATACGGATTTCTTGATTTCCCCGGCATAGGAAGTGCCGGCAATCAGAATCTGCTTTTGGGAGAAGCCGATGGCAATGACCGTCGATGTGCGGCACCCGTCGATTTCCGGATCAGCCGCAAAGCTCGGGGCATGGAGGATGGTCCACTCCGGCTCGAAGGCAGCGTTATCGGCCGGCTGCCGGAAGATGTTGCGGGCGAAAAGGCTGTGCCAGGCCTGCTCCGTCACCACGCGGACCGCCAGCCGGTGCGCGGGGTCGGCGCCGGCATCGCAGTCCTGAACATAGAGGTCGCGGCCTTGCCAGTGGTTGGCAATGCGATTGCGCAGGGTGTCGAAACTTTCCGGCGTCATGGGCCGGTTGACCGAACCCCAGTCGATGCTGCCGTCCGTCTGCGCATCGCGGACAAAGAACTTGTCGTTCGGCGACCGGCCGGTGAATTTGCCAGTCTGGCACACCAGCGCGCCGCCGGCGGCCAACATGCCCTCATCCCGCCGCAGCGCCGCCTCTATCAGCGCTTCGCGGCCGAGATTCCAATGGAGGACGCCGGGGGTTCGGATGCCGTAAGCGGCCAAGCGTTTGTCGCCGGACAACAAAGCCTCGAATCGCGAAGTCGGGGATGCAGGATGTCTCCCTTGGCGTTCTAGGTATCCGACAGAAGCCTTGCAATGCGCTTTCATGCCGCGCCGCGGACAATCTTGCACGGATTTCATGCTTGCACGGATTTCATGCGGTTCGCCGCCGTAATTCGGGCATAGTGCGTCCGAACGCCTCAGTCGCCGCCTGTTCGGCGCGCCGGCTGAAGGCCAGGGAGGACAGGCACTCCATGAAACGCAAAATCGCCCTGGTGGATGACGATCGCGGTCTTCTCATCTCTGTCGCCATGGCGCTGGAGGACAAGGGTTTCGAGGTCCAGACCTTTACGGACAGCCAACATGCATGGCATGCGCTTCGCCGCAGCGACATCGATCTTGCGGTTCTGGATATCAAGATGCCCCGTATGGACGGTATCGAGCTGTTGCAACGACTGCGCAAGGAAACCGGGTTTCCGGTCATCTTCCTGACCTCGAAGATCGAGGAACAGGACGAGGAACTCGGACTGGGCGTCGGCGCTGACGACTACATCAAGAAGCCCTTCTCGCAACGGCTGCTGATCGCCCGCATCCAGGCGCTGCTGCGCCGCAAGGAAACCGATGCCGACGGCGGCAAAACCCGAAACATATTGATACGCGGCGATCTCGTCGTCGACTGCGACCGACATGAGTGCACCTGGAAGGGCATGCCGGTCAAGCTGACCGTCACGGAGCTCCTGATCCTGAGCTCGCTGGCGCACCGGGTAGGCTACAAGAAGACCCGGTACCAGTTGATTGGCGACGCCTATGGCCCCGATGCCTTCGCCAATGACCGGTCCATCGACAGCCACATCAAGCGGATGCGCAACAAATTCCGGACCGTGGACCCGAATTTTTCGTCGATCGAAACGGTATATGGCGGCGGATACCGCTTCCGGCCATAACGAACGCATGAACGGAATGCGCGCCCGTCCCGAGCCGGCCCGTTTCAAGGCGCGGCGGTGGCACCGCTCCCCGCTGATGCGGCGCCTGCTGGCGGTGAATCTGCTGGCGCTGATCGTTCTGGCCTCAAGCCTGCTTTATCTCGGCGGTTACAAGCGGGAACTGATCGAGACTGAACTGCGCCTGATCGAGTCCGAGACGCGCACGGTGGCGGTTGCGCTTGGCTATAGCTCGGTCCGGCTGCTGGCAGACGGCGAACCGAACCTGGACATGACGAATGCCACGGCCCTGCTCGTGCGGCTCGTCCAGGATTCGCCCCCCGGCGTGCGGATGCGGGTGCGGGTGTTCGATCCAAGCGGGGTGCTTTGGCTGGACAGCCGCGATCTCCCCGGTTCCGGCGGCGCCGTCGAGAGTGAGCCCTTGCCTCCCGGCGGCAAGTCCGATCCGCTTGATTCCGCTTGGCGCTGGGCGAAGGAACTGTTCGACAAGATTTTCGGGGAGCTGGAAGTCAGAGGCTCCTATCGGGAACTGGAGCAGCAGACGGCGGCGGACTATGACGAAGTCCAGGCGGCGCTGCGCGGCGAAACCGGCCAGGCCATCCGCTCGCTCGGCAGCGGCGGCTTGATGCTGAGCGTCGCCCTGCCGATTCGGGAGTTCAAGCGTGTGGTGGGCGCCGCCATGGTGTCTGCGGACGGGCGCGCCATCGATCAGGTCATGCGCGAAGTCCGGCTGAGTATTCTGTCCGCCTTCGGCGTGACTCTGGTCGCAACGGTTCTTCTGTCAGCTTACATGTGGCGCGTCATAGCGCGTCCACTCCGGGATCTGGCGGCGACTGCCGAGCGCATTCGCCCCGGCTTCGGACGGGTGGACATCCAGGATCTCAGCGGTCGCAACGACGAAATCGGCGACCTCTCCGGGGCGCTGCGCCGGATGGTCCGCGCACTCTGGACGGGGATGGAGGAGACGGAAAAGTTTGTGGATGATGTCAGCCACGAACTCAAGAAACCGCTGGCTTCGGCCTATAGCGCCGCCGAGACCGCCAAGCGCCAGCAGAATCCCGAAAAACGACAGCAACTGATGCAGATCGTTCTGGACGATGTGCAACGCCTTACCGGCCTCATCGAGGTCGTGGGCGACGCATCCAGCCTCCCCGCCCGCTTCGCGCGCGGCGAAGCCCGTGTGGTGGATATGCAGCATGTGCTTTCGGCCTGCATCGATGCGGAAAAACTGCCCCCTGCCGCATTGACGATCGAGTCGCGGGCCTCATTCGTCGTCCACGGCTTCGAGGATCAACTCGAGCGCGTTGTCGCTAATCTGATTGACAATGCACGGTCCTTCTCTCCCGTATATGGCAGCGTCCGCCTGTCCCTTTCGCGGCAAGGGGCGGAGATCGTGCTGCGGGTGGATGACGACGGCCCGGGCTTCCAGACCGGCAAGGAAGAGACCGTTTTCGACCGCTTCTATACCGACCGCGCGGAAAGCGGCGATACGGCCAGCCATTCGGGTCTCGGCCTGTCGATGTCCAGGGACATTGTCGGCTTCCACGGCGGCAGTATCGCGGCCTCCAACCGGATGGACGCCGGCGGCGCCGTTCTCGGCGCGCGGATCGAGCTGCGTCTGCCGGCGGCGGAGGCGTAATGCACATCCATGCAAGCTGCATCGCCTTTAACGGCATGGGCGTGCTGCTGCGCGGCCCCCCGGCATCGGGGAAGTCCGACCTTGCATTGCGGGCCATCGAAGCGGGGGCGAAGCTGGTAGCGGACGATCTGGTTGTGCTGAGCCGGCGGGCGGGCGGGATTTGGGCGAGTCCACTGCCTCATGCCGACGGCAGGCTGGAGGTGCGCGGGGTCGGGATCGTTCGGCTGCCCGCCCTGGACGGCGCTCCTCTGGTGCTGCTTGTCGATCTGGCGGCGGCGGAACGGCTGCCCGACCCCGTTTTCGAGAGCATCCTGAACCACCCGGTGCGCCGCATCCGGTTGGCCCCGTTTGAAAATTCGGCCGCCATAAAACTGCGTCTTGCCGCCGGCATGGCATCGGAGGATAAAGGCCTCGCACAAGTGCCGGACAGCGATGACGGTCGATAGCGAATCCATACGCAGACGCCTTGTCCTGGTGACCGGCATGTCCGGAGCCGGCCGGTCCACTGCGTTGAAGGAACTCGAGGACCTCGGGTTCGAAGCAATCGACAACCTGCCGCTGGCGGTGCTGGACACTCTCGATACGGACCGGGCGGGGCGTCCGTTGGCAGTCGGCATCGACACCCGCGCCCGCGATTTCGCCATTGCGGGCGTGCTGGACCGCCTTGCGGCGCATGAGGCGCGCTTCGACATCGTTCCCCTGTTCCTGCACGCTGACGAGCAGACATTGGCGCGCCGCTATCACGAAACGCGCAGACGGCATCCGATGGCGCAGGACGGCAGCCCGATCGCCGGCATCGAACGGGAACGCCGGCTGCTGGAGCCGCTGCTGCGCGCCGCCGATATCGTCATCGACACCTCACTGTTGAACGCCCACGATTTACGCCGCCTGTTGCGCGCGCATTTCACGTCCGACCCGCAGGAGGGCATGTCGATTTTCGTCACATCGTTCTCTTTTCGCCTTGGCGCGCCGCGCGAGGCCGACCTGGTGTTCGATATGCGGTTCCTTTCCAACCCCCACTATGTCGATTCGCTCCGCCCGTTGACCGGCCGCGACGCGGCGGTCGGCGCCCATATTGCGAAGGACCCGGATTTCGCGCCCTTTCTGGAAGGCGTCGGCGCGCTGCTCTGGAGGCTGCTGCCCCGCTATACGAGAGAAGGCCGCGCTTATCTCACGATAGCGGTCGGCTGCACCGGCGGGCGCCACCGTTCGGTATTCACCGCCGAAGAACTCGCCCGCCTGTTGCGCGAACGCGGTTGGCGGGCCACGCTCACGCACCGCGATCTTGAGGAAATACCGGCATCCGCAGGACGATCAAAGGGCCAGGCTGCGGCGTCGGACGAATTGCCCGCCGCGCCCGAAACGGAGAACAGCCCATGATCGGTCTGGCACTCGTCACGCATGGCAACCTCGCGGCCGAACTGCTGGCCGCGCTCGAGCATGTTGTCGGACCGCAGGAACAGGTTTCTGCCGTGTGTATCGGCCCCGATGACGACATGGAGGACCGCCGCGCCGAGATCGCGCGCATCTCCAGGGCGCTCAATACCGGCGACGGGGTCGTGCTGCTGACCGACATGTTCGGCGGCACGCCTTCCAATCTCGCCATTTCCGTGCTCGGCGCGTCCAACCGGGGCGAAGTGGAGGTGATCGCCGGGGTCAACCTGCCGATGCTGGTCAAACTCGCGACCTGCCGCCAGCACAAGCCCCTGGCCGAGGCCGTGGCGAATGCGGAGGAGGCAGGACGAAAATACATCCAGGTCGCCTCGAAACTGCTCGTCGAGGCGGCAGGCTGACATGCCGTCCGCGCGGTCGCGGATCGTCAACGAACGCGGCCTGCACGCGCGGGCGGCGGCGAAGTTCGTTCAGCTTGCGGGGCGCTTCGACGCCGAGGTGGTGGTGACCCACCATGAGATGAGCGTGCCCGGCGAGTCGATCATGGGGCTGCTGCTGCTGGGCGCAGGCAAGGGATGCCATATCGAAATCGCCTGCGAGGGCGCCGAAGCGGCGGCGGCGCTGACCGCCCTCCAGTCCCTCGTGGAGGACGGCTTCAGCGAGGACTAAGGCGCCTGACCGGGGCGCCCAGGTTGAAGCGGCGGCGGCGGATTGCTATATGCGGGCGGCCCTGTTCGAGGCCTTCGCTGCACAAGGACATATCCCTCCATGCCCGATTATGAGGTTGCCGACATCGCGCTCGCCGATTGGGGCCGCAAGGAAATCGCCATCGCCGAAACCGAGATGCCGGGCCTTATGGCCATCCGGGAGGAATACGGCCCCGACCGGCCGCTTCAGGGCGCGCGCATCGCCGGTTGTCTGCATATGACCATCCAGACGGCGGTGCTGATCGAGACGCTGAGGACGCTCGGCGCGGAAGTCCGCTGGTCGTCCTGCAACATCTTCTCCACCCAGGACCAAGCCGCCGCAGCCATGGCCGCGGCCGGCGTGCCGGTGTTCGCCTGGAAGGGCGAGACGGAGGACGAATACTGGCATTGCGTGAAACGCAGCATCGAGGGGCCGGCCGGCTGGCGGCCGAACCTGCTGCTCGACGACGGCGGCGATCTCACCAGGCTCATGCACGACGACTATCCCGACCTGATGGCGGATGTGCGCGGCGTGTCGGAGGAAACCACCACCGGCGTCCTCCGCCTGTATGAAATGGCGAAGGCCGGCACGCTCGCCTGTCCGGCATTCAATGTCAACGACTCGGTGACGAAATCCAAATTCGACAATCTCTATGGCTGCCGCGAGAGCCTTGTGGACGGCATCAAGCGCGCGACCGACGTGATGATCGCCGGCAAGACGGCGCTGGTCTGCGGCTATGGCGATGTCGGCAAGGGCTCGGCGGAGAGCCTGCGCAGCCAGGGCGCCAGGGTCATGGTGACCGAGATCGACCCGATCTGCGCCCTCCAGGCCTGCATGGCCGGCCATGAGGTCGTCCGTCTGGAGGATGTCGCCGACCGGGTGGATATCGTCGTGACAGCCACCGGCAATACCGATGTCGTGACCCTGGACCACATGCGCGCGATGAAGGACCGCGCAATCATTTGCAATATCGGCCATTTCGACAATGAGATACAGGTGCAGGGGCTGCGCAACTTGGTCTGGCACAATGTCAAGCCGCAGGTGGACGAAGTCGAGTTCCCGGACGGCAAGCGGCTCATTCTGCTGGCGGAGGGCCGGCTGGTGAATCTCGGCTGCGCCACCGGCCATCCGAGCTTCGTGATGTCGGCGAGCTTCTCCAACCAGGTGCTGGCGCAGATCGAGCTGTGGAACAATGGCGCGCAATACGGCCGCGACGTGCATGTGCTGCCCAGGCATCTGGACGAGAAGGTCGCCATGCTGCATCTGGCAAGGCTCGGCGCGCGGCTGACGCAGCTCAACGCCGCCCAGGCAGACTATATCGGCGTCTCCCAGGCCGGTCCGTTCAAGCCGGATTACTACCGCTACTGACCCTTGCCGGGCGGGCGCAGCAAGCCGTCCAGAACCGACGCAAGCAGCGCCAGGTCGGCCGGACGGCTCAGGCGGTGGTCGCCGTCCTTGACGAAGATGGTGTGCACGTCTGGGCCCTTGAGCCGCTCTGCAAGGCGCAGCGATTCCCGCCAGGGAACAGCGTCGTCGCGCATCCCGTGAAGAATACGCACCGGCCGGTCGATCGGTATCGGGCGGTGCATCAGACAATGGCGCCTGCCGTCCTCGATCAGTGCTCGGGTAATCGTGTAGGGGCCGTCCCCATAGGCGCTCGGACGCAGGAAGGCGCCCTTGTCGGCCAGTGCGCGCCGTTCGTCCGCGGTCAGTTCGGCCTCCATGCGCAGCACGAAGTCCGTCGCAGGAGCGACGGCGGCCAGCGCATGAACGCGCTCCGGACGCGCCAATGCCGCCAGCAGCATCAACCAGCCGCCCATGCTGGAGCCGACCAGTATCTGCGGCCCTTCCGTCAGCCGGTCGAGCACTGCCAACGTGTCGGCGAGCCAATCCGACAGCACGGCGTCCTCGAACCGCCCGCCGGAGGCGCCGTGGCCGCGATAGTCGAAACGCAGGAAGGCGCGGCCGCTCCGGCGGCAAAAGGCGTCGAGCGCCCTCGCCTTTTCGCCCGTCATGTCGGACATGAAGCCGCCGAGAAACACAACCCCCGGCCCGCGCCCCGCCGCACGCCGATAGGCCAATGACGGCCCGTCGGGGCGCGTCAGAAACGCCAACGCATCAGATCCGCCCCCGCCCACGGACCTCACAGCTCCCGCAACTGATCTATCAACAAATCCTGCAGATAATCGGCCAGGTCATCCAAACCGTCATGGCCTTCATTCCAAGCCTTGTCCGCTACAGATAGCGCCCTGTAATAAGGTTCACGATTTTCACGAATTCTTTCTGGTATTATTTTCCTTCCAGGCAAAAATCTCCCTTGCATCAGACAAATGGTGTAGTAGCAAGCTGCTCGCGCCGTTCGCCTGTTTCCTTCGATAAAGGGGTGAATCCAATTGATACGCCAAAGCGCATAAGCAGCGAGCATCGTCGGATGGGTATCGAAGTTAGCCAGGGATCGGTTTTCATGAATAATTGAAAAAAATCTGTCCATAAGTTCCGAGACTTGGCGATAATGAGGGGGTATATGATCTCCTACATAAATTGGTTCCTCTCGATAGCGGCCAGCATGTTCGACGAGATTTGCAACCGCTATATGGTTTAAGGTCCATAGAGTATATTTATCGAAGGTTTCTATGCCCTTATCGAGGTCAATTTCAATCGAATCATTCAGAAAACCATATTGGCGAATAAGGTTTTTCTCCTGAATTGTGCTATAGAATTCCGGATTATCCTTTTCTCTTACCACCATAAGTCAAACGTACCTATATCGGAGTCGACTTCCTGGGCAAAAGACGACAATATTTGGCTCGTTGTCTGACACTCTCCTTGGTTATGGAATCACTCATCGCATTTCCATAGGCGAAACTGATCGCCTGTTCCTTCCATTCCTCCTCTGTCACCTCCCGATGTCTGGTTTCTTCCAGGAGTCGCGCCAGTTCTTCATCAACTTTGGTAACATGCAGGAACGGTTTCCTAGTCGCCACTTTCCCATGCTCCCCTGCCCAAGGTCAAGGCCAAGCCGGATTGTCAAGGCAATCCGATAATTATAACAATCGGATATGCTCGGCAATCGAATGGCGGCAGCCTCTATGCTGCCCTCCGCAACCCGTTCCCGCCTTGCAGGCAAGACTGTGCTGCAGGTATTGCCCGCGCTGGAAGCCGGGGGAGTCGAGCGGGGCGCGCTGGAGATCGCTGCGGTCTTGCGCGAGGCCGGCGCACAAGCGCTTGTCGTCTCCTCGGGCGGGCGGATGGCGGCCGGGCTGGGCGCAGATCACATATCCTTGCCCGTCCATACGAAGAGCCCCCTTGGCATGTGGCGCAATGCGGCACGTCTGAAGGCGCTGATCGAGCGGAAAGGGGTGGACCTCGTTCATGCCCGCTCGCGGGCGCCGGCATGGAGCGCCTGGGCGGCGGCGCGGCGGTCGGGAGTTCCTTTCGTGACCACCTTTCACGGCGCCTATGGCGCACGCACTGCCGCAAAGCGCGCCTATAACCGCATCATGCTTCGCGGCGACCGGGTCATCGCCGTCTCGGATTTCATCGCGGCGCATATCGGGGAAGTCTATCGCCGCTCTCCGGTGCATATCCGGGTCGTGCATCGCGGTATTGACGCCGCAGCCTTCGACCCTGCCGCCGTTCCGTCCCGCGCGAAGACCGCCCTGCGCGCGGCCTGGGGCGTCCCGGAAAACGCGCGGGTGGTGCTGCTTCCGGGGAGACTCACCCGCCTCAAGGGCCATAGCGTGCTGATCGAGGCGTTGCGTCTGCTGGGCGACCCGAAGGTCGTGGGCGTATTCGCCGGCTCGGACCGGGGCCGGGACGCCTACCGGCAGGAACTGGAAACGCAGGCGCGGGGCCTTCCGGTGCGCTTCGCCGGACATATCGACGATGTTGCAACCGCCTATGCGGCGAGCGATGTCGTCGTCTCCGCATCGACGGCGCCCGAGGCGTTCGGCCGCACCATCGCCGAGGCAGGCGCCATGGGGCTGCCCTGTGTGGCGACCGACCATGGCGGCGCGCCCGAAATTCTGCGGCGCGGCGACACCGGCTGGCTGGTTCCGCCAGGCGATCCGTCCGCCCTCGCTGACGGCATCCGCCAAGCGCTCGCCGCCGCCGGCCCCGCACTGGCCGCCACGGCGCGCGCGCATGTGCTGGCCAATTTTACCCGCGCGCATATGTGTGAGAAGACGCTGGCGGTTTATGCGGAATTGCTTTGAGACACTTGGCAAACACGACTGCGCAGAGACAGCAAAACAGGCGAATAACCGCACGGGTCCAGCTTGCGCCTGCAGGCGAGGCCGGCGCATCGGCCCGGTATTCTTCGCCCCGGCTCGTCAGATACCGCGATGAGTCCGATGCTCTTGCACCCCATGCCGGGAGATGACCTCAACCAAGGCGAGCGGGACATACAGGGCATGCCCCGCGAACAAGTTCTCGAACGCGCATCCCCGCTTGTCCTCGGCGGACTTCAACCATTCGCAAGAGGCTCCAAACGTCATTGCTATGTGCACCCCGACAACAACGGTCTTTGTGTCAAGGTGCTTGCACGGGCCGGCGACCGGCATTGCCACGCAGAACAGAAGCAGGAAATCACGGACTATGCGTGGCTGAAGAAATTCGGGCCGCAGGCAGCGTTCGATCGAATTCCGGCGATGGAAGGCGTTATCAACACTGACCTGGGCGTCGGCATCGTGTCCCGGCTGTGCCGCGACGCGAATGGTGGAATATCCCGGAATCTGGGAGAGCTCGTCAAGAAGCAGGGTCTGACGCCCCCCTTGATCGAGGCAATCGGCCAATTGAAGCGATGGCTGCGGGAGCAACAGCTGCTGACCCGCGACACCGGCCCGCACAACGTCGTGGCAGTATATTTGGGCCGCCAAGAATGGAAGCTGGTCATTATCGAAGGCTGGGTAAACCGCAGGTTCCACTGGCTGACCCGCCGCAATCGCAGCTTTGCCGGCTACATGATCGACCGCCAGTTGCGCAAGTTCGACCGGCGCTTGGCAAAGATTGAGGCCTCGAGCGCAGCGCAGAAGCCTCTGTTTCCGGAGGGGCCGCCGCAAAGCTGATACCGGCGCTTCCGGCCCATATGGCAGTCGAGCAATGAGGCCCTGTAGCCGGCATCCCGGCTCCCCGCTCCATCCGAGATGACCGAAACCTGAGCCGGGGCCCAGCCTCCGGTCCTTCCGCAGGGCCGAAACGGCGGAGGATGGACCCCGGCGCTCCGCTCTGCTCCGGCCGGGGTGACGAAAGGGAAGCGATATAGGCGCCGCGGCACGGAGGCGCCTTCCGGAAAACCCGCCAGCACGGGCCTTCATTGCAAACTAAGACACGACCCGAGGGTTGAAATTGTTGACGCCGGTTTCCAAGGGGCGCAGGCTGACGCTTGTGCGGCGTTCTGACGTAGGGGGCGCTGTGGCCTGCGGAGCACTCCGGAGGCAGGCGAAACAGGGAGGACAATCGATGAGTGGATTGAAACGACTTGCGGTCTTGTGCCTGGCCCTCGCGGTCGGCGCGCTGGCTGCGCCGGTGCGGGACGCGGCGGCGCAGGACGTGATCAAGCTGCAGTTCCAGACGGCGTTCCCGTCGTCGTTCTATACCCATAACAGCTTTCTGCATTTCGCAGATCGGGTGAACAAGATGTCGGCGGGGCGCGTCGAGATCACGGTTCAGCCGGGCGGCGCCATCGTGCCCTCCTTCGAGCTGCTCGATGCGACGGCCCGCAAGGTGCTGGACGGCGGTTTCTCCGCAGCGGCCTATTATGTCGGCAAGAACCGCGCGGCGGCGCTCTTCGGCCCGGCTCCGGGCGGCCCCTACGGGTTCGACTGGGTGGACTATTTCGGCTGGGTCTATGACGGCGGCGGCCTGGAGCTGCACAATGAGTTCTTCCAGAAGGTGCTGGGGCGCGATGTCATCGTGTTCCCGATCTCCCCGGTCGGCAATCAGCCGCTCGGCTGGTTCAACCGGGAGCTGAAGGACTGGGAGGACCTCGCCACCATCAAGTGCCGGGCGACCGGCATCACCGGCGAAGTCATGTCCAAGTCAGGCATGAAGACCGTCAACATGTCCGGCGGCGAAATTCTGCCGGCGGTCGAGCGCGGCATCATCGACTGCGCCGAATGGGCCGGTCCCGCCGCCGATATCGACATGGGCTTCTACCAGATCCTGAAGCACTACTACCTGCCGTCCGCGCATGAGCCGGCCACCCTGCTTGAGCTCATCATCAACGGCGATGTGTGGCGCTCGCTGCCTGAGGACATTCAGGAGATCATCAAGTCGGCGAGCTGGGAGGCAACGCTCTGGCAACAGCTCCAGACGCACAGGCTCAACGCCATTGCGATCAAGAAGCTGCGCGAGGCCGGCGTCCAGTTCCACCGCACGCCGGACAGCATCCTCGACGGCCAGATGAAGGCCTGGGAGGAAATTCGCGACCAGGCGGTCAAGGACAACCCCTTCTTCAAGCGGGTGCTGGAATCCCAGCGCGCATATGCAGCGGAAGTGGTGCCGGGGCGGCGCTTCGCCCAGGTCGATTACGACTGGCTGGCGAATTACTACTGGCCGGAATAACCGCGGCGGCCTGCCCGCTGCCTGCCTCTCGCGCCGGCAGCGGGCAGTTCCTTTCGATCCGGCGCGGATGTGCAAATCTGCTTGCATGGAGGCAGCCCCATGAAAGCCGTGGTGTTTCTCGGCGACCGCCAGCTTGAACTTGCGGAATTTCCCGATCCCGCTCCCGGCCCCGGCGAGGCCGTTATCGAGATCAAGGCCTCCGGCATGTGCGGCAGCGACCTCAAGATGTATCGGGCCAAGGGCGGCGCAGCGGCGCTTGGCCTGGGCGGCCCCGGCGGCCCGGTAATCGCCGGACACGAGCCTTGCGGCGTGGTGGCGGCCGTGGGCACAGGCGTGCCGGAAGCGCTCGCCAAGGTCGGCGACCGCGTGATGGATCACCACTATGACGGGTGCGGTGTGTGCAAACACTGCCGGCAGGGCTGGTCGCAAATGTGCCTCGACGGCACCACTGTCTTCGGCGCAACCGGCCATGGCGCCCATGCCGCCTATATGAAGGTGCCGGCGCACACGCTGGTGAAGCTGCCGGACGCGCTTTCCTACAAGACCGGCGCCGCGATTTCCTGCGGCACGGGAACGGCTTTCGGGGCGCTCAAGCGCCTAGCGCTCGCGGGCGACGAGACCATCGCAATCTTCGGCCAGGGGCCCGTCGGCCTCAGCGCCACGCAACTGGCCAAGGCGATGGGCGCGCGGGTCATCGCGCTCGATATCGGCACGGAGCGCCAGGAACTCGCGCGCCGGTTCGGAGCGGATGAGGTCGTCGATCCGCGTTCGAACGATGTCGTGCAGGCCATTCGCGATCTGACCGACGGCGAAGGCGCCCAGAAGTCCCTCGATTGCAGCTCCAGCCCGGAGGCGCGGCGCGACGCCGTGCGCTGCGTGCGAAGCTGGGGCACGGCGTGTTTCGTCGGCGAGGGCGGGGATGTCACCATCGACGTGTCGAACGACATGCTGCGCCGGCAGGTGACGGTGGTCGGCTCCTGGACCTTCTCCAAGAACGGCCAGGCCGAATGCGCGCGCTTCGTCGCCGAACGCGGCATCGATGTGGATGCGCTGTTCACGCACGAGTTCACGCTCGACCAGGCTGTGGAGGCCTATCGGCTCTTCGACACCCAGACCACCGGCAAGGGCGTATTCCTGATGTAGCGGCGCCGGCGGCGCAGGCCCTGCGAACACCTTCGAGGGGGAACGAGGCTGCAATGAACCAAACGGTTGAGAAGTGGATGCGGCGCGTCGTCGGATTCATCGACAGTGTGAGCGACTGGCTCGGCGGCTGGATCCTCGCACTCCTGGCGATGCCGCT
This sequence comes from Alphaproteobacteria bacterium, assembly GCA_965200785.1. Lineage (GTDB taxonomy): Bacteria > Pseudomonadota > Alphaproteobacteria > Bin95 > Bin95 > Bin95. The sequence continues at coordinate 2,696,942 of CBDAVA010000003.1, forward strand.
GCTTTATGTCGTGTGCCATGAAGTGATCTCGCGCTATGTGTTCAATGCGCCGACCGACTGGGCCTACGAACTGACCTACATGCTCTACGGCGCCTTCTTCATGCTTGGCGGCGGCTACACCCTGCTCAAGGGCGGCCATGTCCGCACCGACATCTTCTACAACAACTGGTCGTTCCGGCGCCGCGGCACCATCGATACGGTGCTTTACGTGCTCGCGTTCTTCCCCGGCATGGTCTTCTTTTTCATCGTCGGCTGGGAGGAAATGCTCCACGCCTATCAGACCGCCGAGCGTTCCGATGTGACCCCGTGGGGGCCGTCGATCGTTCCGTTCAAGGCGACGATCCCGGCAGCGGCGGCGCTGCTGTTGTTCCAGGGCGTCTCGGAGCTCTGCAAGAGCATTTACGCGATGGTGGAAAACCGACCGCTCATCGAGGATGTGGAACTGATCGGGAGCGAAGTATGAGCCCGGACATTCTCGGCCTGGTTCTGCTGGGCTCGCTCATTGCCGGCATCTTCGTCGGCTTCCCCATCGCCTTTACGCTCATCATTCTCGCCACAGGTTTCGGCTATGCCGTCTTCGGCGAGTCGGTGTTCTATCAGATGTATTTCCAGACCCTGGGCATCATGAAAGAGGGCACGCTGGCCGCGGCGCCGCTGTTCATCTTCATGGGTCATATCCTGGAACGCGCCGGGCTGATGGAGCGATTATTCCGATCATTCCAGTTCATATTGGCCCCGGTGCGCGGCTCGCTCTATCTGGGCGTGCTCGGCACCGCAACGCTGTTCGCCACGGCGACCGGCATCATCGGCGCCTCGATTACCGTCATGGGCATGATGGCTGCGCCGGCGATGGGCCGCGCCGGCTACGATCCGCGCATGTCTGCCGGCGTCATCGCCGCGGGCGGCTGCCTCGGCATTCTCATCCCGCCCAGCGTCATGCTGCTGGTCATGGGTCCTGTCATCGGCGTCTCGGTCATCGACCTGTTCGCCGCCGCGCTCATTCCGGGCCTGATCCTCGCCGGCCTTTATGTGGGCTACGCGATGATCCGCTCATTCCTGAACCCGGAGCTCGGGCCGCCGCTGCCGCCGGAAGACCGCGCGAGTTCGATGGGCGAGATCTTCCGGGAGTTCTTCTCGGGCATCGTTCCGCTGGCCGTCATCATGTTCTCGGCGCTCGGCAGCATCATTTTCGGCATTGCGACTCCGACCGAGGCCGCCGGCATGGGGGCGCTGGGCGCAACCCTGCTGACCATCGCCTATCGCCGGCTGACCTGGCGCATCCTGCTGGAAGCCTGCCGCCACACGCTGACGACTTCGAGCCTGGTGCTGTTCCTCGCCGTCGCCTCCAACATCTACGGCGCGGTGTTCACCCGGCTGGGCACCGGCAATCTTCTGACCGACTTCATGCTGTCGCTGCCGGTGGAGCCGCTTGGCCTGCTCGCCATTCTGATGGTGGTCATCTTCATCCTCGGATGGCCGCTCGAATGGCCGGCGGTGGTGTTCATTTTCCTGCCGGTCTTCGTGCCGGTGGTGGTCAAGCTCAATTTCGACCTCGTCTGGTTCAGCACGCTGGTGGCCGTCAACCTGCAAACGGCTTTCCTGTCGCCGCCCGTTGCGATGGCGGCCTATTATCTGAGAGCTGTGGCGCCCAACTGGTCGCTTGGCGACATCTACCGCGGCATGGCGGCGTTCATGATGCTGCAGGTGATCGGCCTGCTCATCGTGTTCTTCTTCCCGGGCACCGCCACCTGGCTGCCAAGCGTCCTGTTTGACCGCTGACCTTCCGACCGGCCGCCCTGGCGCGCCTTGCGCCGGGGCGGGCCGGCGGCGATACTCGGCCGGACGAGACGGAGACAGGAAGGCCGATGAAGCATCTGTGGTTCCACCTCATGCCCTATACCGAGCTGCCGGACGATTTCCGGGAGCACAACCCGTCGGTATGGGTCGATATTCACTCGCGCCTGTTCGATCCCGAACGCGCGCACCATATGTATAACGACTTCATGGACGAGATGGAGTTCGCGGCAGATGTCGGCTTCGACGCCGTGTGCTGCAACGAGCACCATTCCAATGGCTACGGGCTGATGCCCTCGCCCAATCTGATTGCGTCTTCGCTCGCGCGGCGCGCCAATCCCGATACCGCGCTGTGCGTCATGGGCAACAGCCTTGCGCTCTACAACCCGCCGACCCGCGTCGCCGAAGAATTCGCCATGATCGACTGCATTTCGGGCGGGCGGCTGATCGCCGGCTTCCCGGTCGGCTCTCCCATGGATACCTGCTACGCCTACGGCCAGAACCCGAGCCTGCTGCGCGAACGCTATCTGGAAGCCCACGATCTGGTGATGCGCGCCTGGACAGAGCCGGATACCTTCGCGTTCAACGGACGCTTCAACCAGCAGCGCTACATCAATATCTGGCCCCGGCCGGTGCAGAAGCCGCACCCGCCGGTCTGGATTCCCGGCGGCGGCTCGGTCGAAACATGGCGCTGGTGCGCCGAGATGGACTATGTGTACTGTTATCTCTCCTATTTCGGCTACAAGGCCGGCCTGCAGACCATGCAGGGCTTCTGGGACGAGATGAAACGGCTCGGCAAGGAACCCAACCCCTACCGCGCCGGCTTCCTGCAATTCGTCGGCGTCGCGGAGACCGAAGCGGAAGCCTATGAACTGTACCGCGAGCCGGCGGAGTATTTCTACGGCCGCTGTCTGCATATCGACCCCCGCTTCGCCGCCCCGCCGGGCTATGCGACCGAGGCGACCCAGCGCGCCGGCATCCAGGGGCAGGTGGCCAGCGCCGCGCTACGCAACCGCAAGGCGCTCCAGGTAAGCAAGTCGGCGCGGGAGTTCGACGCCATTCTCGACAACGGCTATGTCATCATCGGTACGCCGGACCAGGTGGCGGACAAGCTGCGCCATGTGATTCGGGACCTGCGCTTCGGCCAGCTCATGCTGCTGCTGCAATTCGGCAATATGAACAAGCAATTGGCCAACTATAACACCCGGCTTTACGCCGAGCAGGTCGCGCCGCAACTCCAGGATGTCTGGAGCGAATGGGAAAACCACTGGTGGCCGACGCCCATGGCGGCCGCAGACCGCGCCGCGCCCGACCCCCTCCCGTATCAGGCCGCGGCGGCCGAATAAGGGGGCGCGGCAATGGATATGGCTTCCCCGGCCCCTGCCATCGACCATGTGGATGTCAATGGCGCGCCCTGCCGGGTCTGGCGCAAGGGCGCGGGCCGGCCGCTCGCCTTCCTGGCCGGCCATGGCGGCCTGCCGAAATGGCCGGCTGTCCTCGACCGGCTCGCGGAGCATTACGAGGTGGTCGCGCCGTCGATACCCGGCTATCCGGGCGGTCTCGGGCACCTGAAGCTCGACACCCATCTGGACTGGGTGCTGGCGGTGCGCGACCTGCTGAACGGTTGCGGCCTGGAAGGCGACGACACGCTGCTCGCCGGCTCCGGCCCCGGCGCCTCCTTCGCGCTCGAGATCGCCGCGCTCTGGCCGCACAAGGTTTCCCGGCTTGCCTTGATTGCGCCCTGGGGCCTGTTCGACGAGGCGGAGCCGATGACCGACCCCTGGGCCCAGCGGCAGCCCGAACTGCCGGGGATGCTCTGCGCCGACCCGGAAAACTGGAACGTGCTCAAGGCGCCGCCGGAGGGCGCAAACTCGGTCGAATGGCCGATAGAACAGACCCGCGCTCTGGAGGCGTCGGCGCGGGCGTTCTGGCCGTTGGGCAATACCGGGCTGGAGAAGCGCCTCGGCCGGGTGCGCGCGCCCGCCCTGCTGCTCTGGGGCGCGGAGGACCGCATTCTTCCGCGTTCCTACGGCGAGCGCATCGCGGACGCTCTTGGCGGCCCGGCGCGGCTGCAGGTCGTGGGCGGTGCCGGCCACCTCGCCGAACTCGACAGGCCGGCAGAGATTGCCGCCGCCGTCCAGGACTTCTTCGCCTGATTCGATACGAGCATCGGATGGAAATCGGTCGAAGGGTTTTTCCGGAACTCCCGAGGCAGGCCTTCGATATCGTCTATGCCGATCCCCCCTGGGACTATAAAGGACAATTGCAACATGCCGGGCCGGGCAGCGGAGATTCCGGCGGCGCGGTCCGGCACTACCCGACAGTCACGCTGGACGACCTCAAGACACTGCCGGTTGCCGGCATCACGGCGCCGAACTGTCTGCTGTTTCTCTGGGCCACCAATCCGCATCTGGACCAGGCTATCGACCTTGGCAAGGCGTGGGGCTTCAAATGGGCGACCGTCGCCTTCGTGTGGGACAAGCGAAAGACCAATCCCGGCTTTTATACGCTGAGCCAGTGCGAGCTTTGCCTGGTGTTCAAGCATGGCAGGATTCCCCGGCCGCGCGGCGCAAGGAACATCCGGCAACTCGTGAGCGCCGAACGCGGCCCGCACTCGGAGAAGCCGGCGGAGGTCCGGCGGCGCATCGAGGCCATGTTCCCCAGTCAGTCGAAGATCGAATTGTTCTCCCGGGCCCCAGCGCCTGGCTGGACGGCATGGGGGCTGGAAGCCCATACCGCCGGGCGGCAGTTGCTATAGGCGACCGGCCTGCTTACAGTAGCGCCCAGTCCGGCGCGGCGGATGCTTGGCCGGTCGAGGCGGCTTTCTCGGCGGGCCAGCGCACGAATGGCGACCAATTTCGACACCCGCAATAGCACTTACCGCGACTTGATGGGGAACGGCCTGCTCTACCGGGTGCCGCCGTTTCAGCGGGACTATAGCTGGGGCGAGGAGGAATGGGACGACCTCTGGCACGACATTCAAGAGGTCATGCGCCCGGAGGGCGAGCCGGCGCATTATATGGGCTATCTGGTCCTGCGGTCTGATAACGGCAGGCATTTCGACATTATTGACGGGCAGCAGCGCCTCACGACCCTGAGCATTCTGGTGCTGGCCGCCCTGCGGCAATTGCAGGTCTTGCTGGACAGCGGGCAAGATACCGAAAACACCCGCAAGAGACTTGAGAGTTTGCGCCAGAGCTATATCGGATATCTGGACCCGGTGACGCTGGTTTCACAGCCAAAGCTGAGGTTGAACCGGAATAATGATCACTATTTCCAGACATATCTGATTCCGTTGACATGGCCGTTGCCAAAGCGTGGATTCAGAAGATCGGAACACGATATGCGCAAGGCGTTCGAGTGGTTCGACCGCCGTTTTCGCGAATATCTGGAGGACGAAGACGACCCCGGCCTGGCGGTGGTGCGGCTGATCGACGGCATGACCCACAAGCTGCTGTTTACCGTCATTACAGTCAGCGACGAGTTGAACGCCTATCGGGTATTTGAAACGCTGAATGCTCGGGGAGTCCGGCTCTCGGCGACCGACTTGCTGAAGAACTACCTGTTCTCGCTTCTGCACCGCCAAGACGAGCATGAACACGAGATCAAGACGCTGGAAGACCGCTGGAACGGAATCGTGGGCCGGCTGGGGGAAGAAAGCTTTCCGGACTTCCTTCGCGTCTATTGGATCGCCCATAGAGCGAGCGTCCGGTTGTCCGACCTGTTCAAGACTGTCCGCCGCCAGGTTCGGGACCGGGGCGGTGCATTTGCGCTCTTGCAGCAACTCGAAACCGACATCGACGCTTATCTGGCGCTGACACAGCCGGACGGCTCCGACTGGCCCGCCGAGTGGAAGCGCCATGCCCGGACACTTCGCATGTTCAGCGTCCGCCAGCCTCTGCCCTTGCTTCTCGCGGCAAAAAGCAGGTTGGATGACGCCGATTTCGGGAGGCTTCTGCGCGCCGTGGTGGTGATTTCCTTTCGCTACAATGTCATCGGAAACCTCCACGGAAGCGACCAGGAGCGGGTGTACCATGCGGAGGCCCGGAAGATATCGAGAGGCGAATACGCCTCGATCCACCGGATCATGGCCGGTTTGCAGCCGGTCTATCCTGACGACAGGCAGTTCCGGCTCAGTTTCGGCGAAAAATCCATCAGTGTTACGCAGGCGCGAAACAGGCGGGTTGTCCGCTACATTCTCTTTGAACTGGAGCGGCAGGCCTCTGGCAACAGGCTCGACTTTGAGGATAGCCGGATCACCCTGGAGCATGTCTGCCCGCTGAAGCCCGGAGACGGCTGGCCCCGGTTTTCCGAAGCGGATCATGACGCCCTTACTTCGCGCCTCGGCAATATGGCTTTGCTGGAAGCCGGGTCGAACCGGGACGCCGGCAACGACTCCTACGAAGTAAAGCGCGCCGCCTTCGACAAGAGCAGCTTTCGGACAACCCGCGAGATCACAGACAAATACGAAGACTGGACGCCGGAGACGATCGAGTCGCGTCAGGAAGCCATGGCAAGGCGTGCTGCAGCGATATGGCGTATAGACTTTCCCGGTTGAGTCTCTGCTGCCGCCCCCTGCCTCTCCACACGCCCGCAGCCTTTCCGCGATGGACAACACGTTGAAAGACAACCCTTCCCCCAGGAACCCGGCGCCTGCCGCGCATGTGCATCATGTCCATCTGTTTGCGGCGGATATCGATGCAACGGTTGCGTGGTGGTGCGAGAAGCTCGGGGGCGTTGTCGCGTTTGACGGCGCGTTCGGCGGGGCGCGCAATGTGTTCATGGAGGTCGGGCGGGGCCGGCTTCACTTTTACGACCAGCCGCTGCGCGGCGCGTCCGGCGGGGCATGGCACCATATCGGCATACAGACGGACGACCTGTCGGCGCTCTACAGCAAACTGACCGCGCTTGGCGTGCCCTTTCGTTCCGGCATTCGCGAGTTCGGGTCCTGGCGATACATCATGTGCGAGGCGCCGGACGGCGTTCTGCTGGAATTGTTCCAGATCGATACGGACGCCATGCCGCCCGCCCTCGCCCGTTACTTCGCGCTCTGACGCCCCGCCGGCTCCTGGCCTTCTCCCCAGAACGCCCGGTCGTCGGCAATGTTCTCCGGATGAAACCAGGCCTCCGCAATGCGGCCGTTGCGGATTTGATAAACCGCCAGTTCGCGGCCCTCGATTCTTTGACCGCCCGAGACTGCGGACCAGTCGATCAGCGCCGACACATGCGTCGCGCTCTCGACGGTCGCTGCAACCGAGAGTGCGAAGCTGCCCCCGGTGGTCTCGAGCGCGCGCCGAATCATGTCGATGACAGCGTCCCGGCCGCGGAGGACGCCCATATGCCCGCCCACCTCCGGCTCGCTCCAGCACACATCGGATGCGATGAAGCGCTCCAGCAGGCTCAGATCGCCCGCAAGCACGGCCTCGCGGCGGGCTTCGTAGAAGGCGCGGATGAAGCCGCCGAGCGGACCGGCGGGCAGGTTCCCGAAATCTGTCATCCGGCCTCCTATCGCAGGGAGCTGCCGAACAGGTCCCGGGCGACGATATGGCGCTGGACCTCGTTCGGACCTTCGCCGATGCGGCGGATGCGCATTTCGCGGTACCAGCGTTCAAACGGCAGATCCTTGGTGACGCCGTAGCCGCCGTGGATCTGCATCGCCCGGTCCACGACCCGGCCGGACGCCTCCGTCGCAACAATCTTGGCAAGCGCGGAATCGGTGCGGAAGGGTTCGCCGCGCCGCGCCTTGTCGGCTGCCGCAAGCGTCATCCACAGCGCCTGGCGAATGTCGATCTCGTTCTCGACCACCATCCACTGGATGCCCTGCCGATGGGCCAGCTTGTCGCCGAATGTCTCGCGCAGTTGGGCATAGTCGATCGCAAGCTCCTGCGCCTTGATAGCCACCCCGATGCAGGTCGCGGCATAGGGGATGCGCTGGCGGGATACGCGGTCATTGGCAATGGCGAAGCCGCCATTCACCTCGCCCAGGACATTGGCATGCGGCACCCGCATAGTCTCGAATTGCAATTCGGTGGCGTAGCGGGCGGCGCGCAGCGTGTGGACGACGCGCCGCACATGGAAGCCCGGCGTGTCCGTTTCGACAATGAAGCAAGTGACGCCGGCCCGCCCCCGGGCCGGGTCGGTGCGGGCGAAAACAAGGCCGAAATCCGCGCGGTCGGCTCCGGAGATGAACATCTTGGCGCCGTCGATAACCCAGTCGTCGCCGTCGCGCACGGCGCGGGTCTGGATGGCGCGGGCCGGGTCCGAGCCGCCGGAAGGCTCCGTCAGGCCGAAAAACACCTTCTTCTCGCCCCGCAGCATCGGATGGAGAAAGCGCTGCTTCTGGTCCTCATTGGCCTCGAACATCTGCGCGAGGCCCGCCCCGCCAAATGTGTTGTAACAGGGCGCATAAAGGCCGGCCCGATGCTGCGACATCTCGATGGCAAGCAAGGTGCGGGTGACGATATCGACATCGGGGCCGCCATATTCCGGCGGGATATCCAGGCCGTAGAGACCCATTTCCTCGACCTTCCCCGCCAGCCGGGCGTGCTCCTCCGGCGGCAGGGCGTCGGCGTCGGGGTCGAGGCTGTCCTCGAGCGGGACGATCTCCTCGCGCACAAACCGGCGCACCTGGTCCACGATCAATTTCTGTTCGTCGCTGAGAGAGAGGTTCATTTGCTGTGTATTTCCCGGATTCCAAGAATTGCGGCGCGCCGTTCAGGCGGGGCTGAGGCGCCCGAGGCCCTGCCCGTCCTCCGACGGGTTCCAGTCGGGCAGGCGTCCGTGATCGGCGCGGTGCGCCATCATCAGTTCCAGCCAGCGGGTGCGCGGCTGGTGATTGATTTCGAGCCGGAAAAACAGCCCCTCCCCGCGCTCGGCCAGTTCGCGCGAGAGTTCGCCGCGCAGGCCGAACAGCGACCGCGCATCGACCTTGACGATGGCCCGCACCGCAATGCCGTCGTCGGAAAGCTGATAGACGCCCAGCTGGCCGGTCAGCGTGGAAACGGCGGCCAGGTCCAGCCGCCGCCACGGCTTGTCGAGACGGACGGCCATCTATTCCCCCGTGAAATTCGCCGGTCGCTTCTCCAGGCGCGCGGCGATCCCTTCCCTGGCGTCGCGCGAGAGGCGCGCGGCGCGCAGCATCGACAGCAGATCGTCATGCGGCGTGGCATCCCGGAACGCCATCTGCCGCAGCATCACGGCTTTCATCGCCTGCATCGCGAGCGGCGCATTGGCCGCCAGGCGGGCCGTCACCGCCTCCACTCCGGCCTCCAGTTCGTTGTCCGGCACGACCTTGTGGATCATGTTGAGCGCATACATCCGGGCCGCCGGCATCGGGTCGCCGAGCAGCAGCATCTCGCGCGCGGCCACCGGACCTCCCGTCTCGACGATCTTCTTGGCGAGGAACCAGGTCGGGACCAGCCCGATCTGGGCGAGGGACATGCCGAAGCGCGCGCTCTCGGCGGCGACGACCAGATCGCAATGCAGCGCGAGTTCGTTGCCGCCTGCTATGGCGTCGCCATGCACCGCCGCCACCACCGGCAGCGGATAGTGCTGCACCGCGTCGAGCACGGCTTCTATGGGGCTTTCGGTGTCGAGCGTCCCGGCCCGCTCCCGCAGGTCCATCCCGGCGCAGAATACGGGGCCTTCGGCGCGCAGCACGGTCAGACGCTCGGTTTTGTCCGGCTCGCTCCGGAAGGCGGCGTGCAGGGCATCGAGCATTTCGCGGTTCAGCGCATTGCGCTTTTCCGGACGATTCAGACGCACGGTGCGCACAGGACCCTCGCGTTCGATCAGGACGGTCGGCATCATTTCCTCAAACTGTCGATTTTTTGGCCAGAAAGTCTTGCATGGACGGGCGGTCTATCCAACCATGCCCGTTCTGGAGACAAAAAACAGAGATACGGCATGAAATCTTCGCTCGCGCCCGATCTGAAGACCGCCCGCCGCTTCGATGTCACGATCGACCAGACGATCGACTTCATGGGCGAGGATCTGCGCGTCTTCGCCACGCCGTTCATGCTCGCAAGAGTCGAGCAGACCTGCCGCGACCTGGTGCTGTCCCATCTCGACGAGGGAGAGGATACGGTCGGCGCCCGGGTTGAACTCGACCATCTCGGGCCAACGCTCTCCGGCATGTGGATCGAGGTCTGCGCCCGTGTTGTCGCGCTTGACGGGCAGCGCATCGAACTCGCGGCCGATATCTGCGATGCGCTGGGCCAGGTCGGCCGCGCCCGGCATATCCGTTTCGTTATCGACAAGGAGCGCCAGCGCGAGCGCCTGACCGCACGCAGGACCAAGGCGGAGGCTGCCGGCGCGCTGTAACGCCGGAAGGCCGCCGCATGACCAGGCAGCGTTGCAGCGCCGCGGGGTTCAACCGCCCAGAACGGTGTCGAACCCCTCGAAGCGGGGATGGCCCAGATAGAGATCGCGCCGGGAGCCGGCGCCGGCATGGGCCTTCCGGAAGGCCTCGGACCGCGTCCACGCGACGAAGGCCTCGCGGTCGCGCCAGGTCGAGTGGGACGCATAGAGCGTGTGATCCTCCTCCTCCGGCCCCTTGAGCAGACGGAACTCCACGAAACCGGGCACGCCGTCGAGATGCGAGTCGCGTTCCGACCAGACCTTCTCGAAATCCGCCTCGCGCCCGCGCGCAATGCGAAACCGGTTCATCGCGATAAACATTCTTCGTCCGTCCTTCCATCCGGCCGCTGCGCCCGAAGAATACTCTTGTCCTCCGGCTTGAGAAGCAGGGAGCTTGCGGCAGCCGGCGCGGGCTTGCGCGGAACGCGGGTTGGGCATACCGTTTTCTCAAGAAAATCGGCATCCTCGACACGGGCATCGGCATATCCCATGACTGACATTCTCGACAGCGCGCCTCCCCGAACCGTTCGCACCGACGCCGAATGGCGCCGCCGGCTTACCCCGGAGCAATATCGCGTAGCGCGGCGGCACGGCACCGAACGCCCCTTCGCCAACGAGTATCATGCGACCAAGACGCCCGGCACCTATCGCTGCGTCTGCTGCGATATTCCGCTGTTCGACAGCAAGACCAAGTTCGACAGCGGCACGGGCTGGCCGTCCTTCATTCGGCCCGTGTCGGCGGAAGCGGTTGCGGAGAAGGTGGACCGGAGCTGGTTCATGACGCGCACGGAAGTGCTCTGCGCCGGGTGCGATGCGCATCTGGGCCATGTCTTCCCGGACGGACCGCCTCCGACGGGCCTGCGCTACTGCATGAATTCAGCCGCCCTCCGGCTGGAGCCGAGGGATCAGGATTAAGCCCTGCGAAGGGCTATGAGAGCGCTGGAAGCCGGCGCCTCGCCCGGAAACGGGGTTCCCTGACCGCTATCCCCTGCCTGGTCTCCTTGTCAGTTCTTCCTGTCATACCAAGGTCCGGTTTGCGTTCTTCAGCATGTCCCCCGGCTGTCTTCACATGCTTCCCAGACGCTCCAGAGCTTCGCGAGGGGTTACAATGGGAATGTCCCCAACTCTTCCAAGGGCTATCATATGTCTCTTGTCGCCGGAGACGATCAGGTCGGCCCTTCCGGCAATTGCGGTTGCAAGAATCCGGTTGTCTGCAGCGTCGGGGGACAGACGGACGACCGGCAGGTCATCGAGAACGATCGCCCGCGTATCAATGTTCCCGACCAGCGCCCGTGCTTCGTCGGCGTCGATGAATCCCCTTAAGCGCGGACGGGCAAGCACATCCGCCAATTCACCGAGCTGCGCGGTGGAAGTCACGGGGTCGAGCGCGCCGCGCAGTCATGCCTGATACAGCTCATCCGGAGGCGTGCCCCTGGTGATGAGAGCACTGATCAGAATGTTGGTATCAAGAACGACCCGCAGGCGCGGCCATCACTTCCTCGTCGATCGTGTCGAGAATTTCCTGCCGGTCGAACACCGCGTTCCGGTCCTTGACCTGATCAACTGTAAGATCGAAGACCTGACGCCGCACAGCGTCGTTGACGAACCGGGAGAGGTCGCCTTTCTTGCCGCCGGCGCGTCCAAGAAAGGCACGAACCGCCCGGTCCGTTTCTTCGGGGATGGACAGGTTCCATCTGGGCATCAAGCGCCCTCCACACATAGACGCATATGCGCCTAACCTAACCGCCGGGAACAGGGCCCGTCAATTTTCTGCATGGCGCCGAGGATCCTCGGCCCTGCGATCTCCCGGCTGCGCAATCCATGTCTTCCAGAGGCGCCGAGCAATGTGTTCCTGTTGAACGACTGCGAATTTTGTCTTCAAACATGTCAGCAACATCCGATCTTGTGCTAACACAGCCCGACCTGCCGCTCCCATTCCGCCTGAATCCCAGGAAAGGCGCCGCCCATGCTCTATGAACTGCGCACCTATAATGCCGCCCCAGGCAAGATTGACGCGCTCAACGCCCGGTTCCGCGACCACACATGCTCGCTCTTCGCCCGCCATGGTATCGGCGTTGCCGGTTTCTGGATCAACCGGGCGGACCCGAACCAGCTCATCTATATCTGCACCTTCCGGGATGCCGCGCAGATGGAGAGCGCCTGGGCCGCCTTCCGGGACGACCCCGAATGGCAGCAGGTTAAGGCCGACAGCGAGCGCGGCGGCAGCCTCGTCACTTCCATCGAGAGCGTGGTCATGGACCCGACCGACTATTCCGCGATGGCCTGACCGCGCCGGAGACAGGGACAGCCGGACGATGGCACGCGCGGTCAAGAACGCCGCAGAGCATCTGGCGAGCCTCGATGACGGGCGCGCTGTCTGGCTGGACGGTGTGCGCGTCCGGAACCCCGCGCAGCACCCGGCTTTCCGCAACGCCGTGCGCTCCGCGGCCGGCCTTTTTGATTATCAGGCTGACCCAGCGCATCTGGAGACCATGACTTTCGTCTCCCCGACCGCGGGCTGCCGCGTCAACCGTGCGTGGCAGATGCCGACCTCGCTCGCCGAGCTGGTCGAGCGGCGCCGGGCGCTCACCGGCTGGGCGCAGTGCCATGCCGGCTTCATGGGCCGCGCGCCCGACCATCTGGCGTCGGCCGTCACCGGCCAGGTCATGGGGCTGGAGGTGTTCGAGGCCCACGACCCGGCGCGCGCCCGCGCTCTCTACGACTATTTCACCTATGCCCGCGATAACGACCTCTACCTCACCTATGTGATCGTCAACCCGCAACTGGACCGTTCCAAAGGCACCGGCGACCAGGGGCATGAGAGCCCGATGCTCCGTATCGTGGACGAGGATGCGGACGGGATAACGGTGCACGGCGCCAAGATGCTCGGCACTGCGGCGGTGATGGCCAATGAGTTGTTCGTGGCCCATCTCCAGCCATTGCGGCCAGGCGAGGAGGACCACGCCGTCAGCTTCGCCGTTCCCATGGCTGCAAAGGGCCTCCGGCTGCTGGCGCGAAAATCGTATGAAGGGCGGGCGCTTTCCGCCTTCGACGATCCGCTCGCTTCACGCTTTGACGAGAATGACGGGCTGGTCTGGTTCGACGATGTGAAGGTGCCGTGGGACCGCGTTTTCGTGCATCGCAGCCCGGAAATGTGCGCCCGCCAGTTCCACGCCACGCCGGGCCATATCTACCAGAACTACCAGGCGCAAATCCGCCTTGCCGTGAAGCTGAAATTCCTGGTCGGGCTCGCGCGGCGCATCTGCGAGACCATCGGCACCGCGAAGATGCCGCCGGTCGCCGAACGCCTGGGGCTGCTGGCCGCCCAGGCCGCCATGGTCGAGACCATGCTATACGGCATGGAAGCGAAAGGCGCCCGGCGCGGCGAATGGTTCGTGCCGGACGCACACTCGGTCTATGCGGCCCAGACCTTCTGCCAGATGCTCTATCCGCGCATGGTCGAAGCGGTGCGCGGGCTCGCCGGCGGCGCGCTCATCATGCTGCCATCCTCCGAACGCGATTTCTCCGATCCCGAACTCGCCCGGATTCTGCAAAGCGTGCAGCAGTCGGCGGACGGCGCGCCGCCGCTTGAGCGCGTCCGGCTGATGAAGCTCGCCTGGGATGCGCTGGGTTCGGAATTCGCTGGCCGGCAGATACAATACGAGATGTTCTATGCCGGCGCGCCCTTCGTCACGCGCGGCCACAGCTTCCGCACCTATGACTGGAAGGAAGCCGATGCGCTGGTCTCCGCCATCGCCGGCGCCGATACGGAAACGAGGACCGATACCGCATGAAGTTCAGTTTTTCCGAGGAACAGGGCGAGTTCCGCACCATGTTTCGCCGGTTCCTGCAGGACAGGTCGCCGACAACCGAGGTGCGCCGCGTTGCGGAAACCGAAGCCGGCTACGACCCCGAGATCTGGCGGGCGATGGCGGAGGAGCTCGGCGTGACCGCGATCCACATTCCGGAGGCCTATGGCGGCGCCGGCCTCGGTATTTCGGAACTCGCCATCGCCGCCGAGGAAACCGGCCGGGCGCTGCTTCCCTCTCCGTTTTTCGGCTCGGCCGTATTGGCCGCCAGCGCCATTTCCGAGGCGGGCAGCGGCGCGCAGAAGCAGGCCCTGCTGCCGGGCATCGCGAGCGGGCAGGTGATTGCCGCGCTTGCCGCGGCCGAACCCGGCGCCGGATGGAACGCTGGCGCCTTCGCCGCAACTGCTGTCCCTGACGGAGACGGCTGGCGGCTGACAGGGCGGAAGACTCATGTGCTGGACGGCATGGCCGCGCATCTTGTGGTCGCGGCGGCGAAACTGCCCGACGGCACGCTCGGCCTGTTCAGCCTGCCCGCCGACGCTGCCGGCCTTTCGCGCCGGCCGCTGCAGTCCATGGACCCGACGCGCCGGCTGGCGCGCTTCGATTTCGACGGCGCGGCCGCCGACCTGCTTGGCGGGCCCGAGGCGGGAGAACCCGCCTGGTCGCGCACTCTCGACATCGCGACCGTCTGCCTGGCCAGCGAGATGGTCGGCGGCGCGGAGCGGCTGCGCGAGGATGCGCTCGAATATGTCTCCATGCGGATGCAGTTCGGCCGGTCCATTGCGTCCTTCCAGGTCACCAAGCACAAGGCGGCCGACATGCTGCTGGACGTCGAGCTCGCCAAGGCGGCGGCCTATTACGCCGCCGCTGCCGCCGATGACGGCGGCGAAGCGGAACAGACCCTGTCTGCGCTGGCGTCGCTTGCCAAGGCGGCCGCCTCCGACACCTATATGCAAACCGCGATTCACGCCGTGCAGATGCACGGCGGTATCGGCTTCACCCACGACAACGATACGCAGCTCTGGTTCAAACGCGCTAAGTCGAGCGAGGTCTTTCTCGGCAGCGCGGCCGAGCACCGCGAGCGCATGATGCAGCACTGGAACGCCTGACATGACCGAAATCACGGAAGACCGCGTCCGCGCCGAGGTCCGCGACTGGCTGGCAGAGAACTGGGACCCGAACCGGGGCCTGGTCGAATGGCGCACCATGCTGGCCGACACGGGCTGGGGGATGCCGCATTGGCCGAAGGAATGGCACGGACGCGGCTTGCCGGTCGGCATGACACCCGTGGTCGAGGAAGAGTTCGCGCAGGCCGGCGCAGTCGGCGTCGCCAAGATGGGCATTCGCGTGCTGGCGGCCGCCACGATCCTCGAACATGGTTCCGACCTGCACAAGAGCCGTTTCCTGCGCGGCATCCTCACCGGCGAGGAGACCTGGTGCCAGTTATTCAGCGAACCGGGGAGCGGCTCCGACCTCGCCGGCGCCGCAACGCGGGCCGACTTCCGCAATGGCAAGTGGATTATCAACGGCCAGAAAGTGTGGACGACAAGCGCCCACCACGCCGATTTCGGGCTGCTGCTGGCGCGAACCGACTGGGACGCCGTCAAGCATCAGGGCCTCAGCTACTTCCTGCTGGATATGCGCCAGCCGGGCGTCGATGTGCACCGGCTCCGGCAAATGAACGGCCACGCCTCGTTCAACCAGGTGTTCCTCACCGATGCCGTTGTGGAGCCGGAATATCAGATCGGCGAACTCGGCGAAGGCTGGAGGGTCGCGACGACCACACTGATGCACGAGCGGCGCGGCGCGGACGGCGTACGCCGCTACGACCAGGGTTCGGACCGGCCGGAGCGTATCTACGAAGAAGAGCGCGCCGAGATCGCGACCGTCATGGCGCCCTATATCTGGTACCGGCAGCGCACCGGGCGCGCCGACCTTCTGATCGAGCGGGCCAAGGCCACCGGACGCTGGGAAGACCCGGCAGTGCGGCAGGAAATCGCAAGAGCGCTGACGCTGGCGCGGACTGCCGAGTGGACGGCGCGCCGCGCCCGCGAGGCGCAGCAGCAGGGCCGCCCGCAAGGCCCCGAGGGGTCGATCGGCAAGCTCGCGGCCAGCATCGTCGCGAGAGCCTGCGCCAGGGTGCACACCATGATCGCCGGTCCGGACGCCATGCTGACCGGCGAGGATGACGGCGCCGGCGGCGTGGTTGCGGAAATCCTGGTCTCGACGCCCGCCATCTCGATTGCCGGCGGCACGGACGAAATCCAGCGCAACATCATCTCCGAGCGCATTCTCTCCATGCCCAAGGAGCCCCGCCGCGACACCGACCGCCCCTTCCGCGACGTGCCGCGCAACCAGGTAGGCTGAAGGGAAGGGAAGGGAACGCCGCCGCCGCTACGGCGTCATCGTCCGGGCGACGCGGAAGCCGTTAATGTGATAGGCGCGCTCCTCCGAGCTGGTCCTGAAGCGGCTGGCGGAGCGGATCGATCCGGGGCCGTTCAACCAGGAGCCGCCGCGCAGCACGCGCCAGTTGCAGTCGCCCGACAGCCGCGCGCTGCCGTCCGCAGGCGCGCCGGCGTGGCTCGGGTTCCAGCAGTCCTCGACCCACTCCCATACATTGCCGTGCATGTCGTGCAGACCGAACATATTGGGCGGATATGACCCGACCGGGGCCGGCCCGTCGACCGCATTGCCGTAATTCGCGTCATCCGGCGTGATCTGGCCGCCAGTGTGCCAGGCGCCGGCCGTCCCCGCGCGCGCCGCATATTCCCATTCGGCCTCCGTCGGCAAGCGGTAACTCCTGCCCGTCCGGCGCGACAGCCATGCGGCATAGGACTGCGCATCCTGCCATGACAGGAAGACCGCGGGCAGCTGCCCCCGGCCCCAGGGCGCGGGCGGGCTATAGCCATTGCATCCGCCGTCGGCGACACAGGCGTCCCATTCCTCTGCGGTCACCTCATGAACGCCGACCGCCAGGCTGTGGCCGATCTGTATCCGCCGCGCAGGGGTCTCGTGCTCGCGGTGCCCGGCCTCCCAAGCCGGCGAACCCATGATGAAACTGCCAGCCGGCAGCACCGTCATTTCCGGGCATTCCGGGCAGTCCCTGAAGCGCTGCCCCGGCTCCTGGCCCGACGCCGACTGCACCCATGCCAGAACCGCCGCCGCCAGCGCCGCCGTCAAGGTTACCGCGCGGATCATGGCTGCCTCTCCCCTTCGCCGCGGCGTTGTGGGGCCGGATTCTCCCTGCTCGCCAGCAGCGCCAATGCCTCCGCTTCACCAAGCCCGTCCTCGGCCACGGCGACCAGCACCGCCTCGGCGGAATAGTTGTCCGGCGCGTCGGTCAGGGCCGCTCTCAGGCTCGGCGGCAAGGCGTCATAGGCCGCCATGTCAGCCCTGGCAGTGGTCGGCTGCCCGACCGCATGACGGTTGGCGCTCACCCGGTTTCCATCGGCAAGGACGGGTCGCGCGCCCAGGCCTGCAGGGAATCGTCATACACGGTGACATTCTCCTGCCCCAACAAGTGCAGGGCCATGGCGCCCAGGCTGGCCGCGATGCCGCCGCCGCAATAGGTCACCACCCGCTCGGCCTCCAGCGCGCCGGCTTCGTCGAATTTCTGACGAATGGCGGACATCGGCAGTATGACGCCGGTCGCCGGATCGACCAGATCGCGGCTCGGCACATTGACTGTCCCGGCAATCCGCCCCGGCCGGCCGTAATGCTGCCCGCCGCCGGCATGTTGTTCGGCCGTCAGCGAGTTCAGCACCACCGCGCCCGGGTCCGCGAGCGCCGCCTCGACCTCCGCCTGCCCGACGAAATAGCCCGGCCGGCGATGCGCCTCGAAGACAGCCGGCGCAGGCGCCCCGACCCCGGCGGCAGTCGGGCGGCCTTCCGCCAGCCATTTCGCCCAGCCCCCGTCGAGCACCGCCGCCCGGTCATGGCCAAATGCCTTCAGCATCCACCAGAGCCGCGGCGCCCAATGCGGCGTTCCTCCGGAATAGACCACGACCGTGCTGTCGTTGGAAACGCCGAGCGCCCCCATCGCGGCGCCGAACCGCGCCGCATCGGGCAGGGTGAAACGCAGCCTGCTCTCCGGGTCCGAAAGATCGTCGATGAGGTCGGCGAAGGCCGCGCCGGGGATATGGCCGTCCAGATAGTCTTTCCGCCCGCTCTCCGCCCGCATTCCGCCGCCCGGCAGCGGGTGCAGGTGGACCGTTGCGTCGAGGATGCGGAGCGCCGGATCGTCCAGACGCGCCGCCAGCCATTCTGTGGAGACGAATGCTTGCATGGGCGCTACCTTACGCCCTCCGGCGGCGGGAACAAGCGGCAAGTGAACAGCGATGCGCGGCTCGGCGCGCTCTATATGGTGCTCAGCACTGTCATCCTGACGACCCAGGACGCGATCACCAAATGGCTTACCGCCGACTACCATTCCGGCGAAATCCTGTTCTACCGGACACTCTTCGGCATGAGCGTCGTCCTGTGGCTGATGCGGCGGGACGGCGGCTGGCGGCTGCTCGTGCCGCGCGCGCCGGCTCTCACCTTGCTGCGCGGTATGCTCGCCCTGTTCTGCAGCCTTGCCATCGTCATGTCCTGGGCCGTGCTGCCGCTCGCGGACGCCATGGCTGTCGTCTTCGTAAGCCCCGTCATCCTGACTGCCTTGTCCTGGGCCGTGCTGGGCGAGCGGGTCGGCCGACGCGGCTGGATGGCGGTGCTGATCGGCTTTCTCGGCGTGCTGGTGATGACGCGGCCCGGAACCTCGGCGTTTCAATGGGCGGTTGCGGTGCCCATCGCGGCCGCCTTCATCTCGGCAAGCCGCGATGTTGTCACCCGCAAGCTCGGGCCGCTGGAGGCCTCGACCACGATTTTCATCTACAGCCAGACGATATCGCTTGCCGGCGGCGGTCTCTCGCTGTTCTGGCAGGCGCATTGGCCAGACCCGTTCGACTGGCTGTTGTTCGCCGCTGCGGGCGTGCTGGCCGGGATCGCGCAATATCTCATCATCGCCTCATTTCGTCTGGCGCCGGCGTCGCTTGTGTCGCCGCTTCGCTATCTCAGCCTCGTCTGGGCGGTCGCCTTCGGCTGGTGGCTCTGGGGAGACCTGCCCGATCTCTGGATGATCTGCGGCGGCGTCCTCGTCGTCATCGCCGCACTCCTGGCGACGCGGCCGGGGCGCTCTTGATTGCTTCCAGCGGGACAGCCACGATGCCGGAATGTGCATGAGAGGAGCCTTGCCGTGACCCTGCCCGAACTGCGCCGGTCCGGCGCGATCGCTTACCGCGAAGCCGGCGAAGGGCCGGCGCTGCTGTTGCTGCACGGACTTGGCGGCAGCTCCAAGACCTGGGCGGAGCAATACCGCGCATTCGCCGGCAGCCGTCGCGTGATCGGTTGGGACGCGCCGGGTTTCGGCGCTTCGGAAGCCACGCCGGACCCGAACGCGGACCGCTGGGCCGATGAAGCAATGGGCCTGCTGGACCGGCTTGGCGTCGAGACGGCCTCCCTGCTGGGCCACTCCATGGGCGGCGTGATTGCGCCGCGCGTGGCCTCGCGCCATCCGGGGCGCATCGACCGGATCATCCTGTCCGCCACGAGGGCGGGGTTTGGGGACGCCGGCGGGTTCGAGGACCGGGCGCATGAATTCGACACGCTCTCTCAGGAGGACCGGGGCCGGGCGCGCGCCGCCGCCATGGCTGCTCCGGACGCGGCCCCTGAGGTGCTGGCCCGGCTGGCCGCCATAGCCGGCGAAGTGACGCGGGAAGGCTTCCTGGGCGGCACCGCCGTGCTCCGCCAGGCCGACAATCGGGCCATCCTGCAGACGCTTTGCATCCCGGCTCTGGTGCTGTGCGGCATGGCGGACCGCATCGCGCCGCCGGAGCGCGCCGAGGAGATCGCCGGGCTGCTGCCCGACGCCCGGCTCACCCGGTTCGACGGCGCCGGCCATGCGGCCTATGCCGAGGTGCCGGAGGCATACAATGCCCGGCTCGCGGCCTTCCTTGCGGAGTAGTCCCCATGCTGGAGACCCATGATCGTTACGACTATTCGAGCATCGTCTCGCGGCCGGTCTATGACTGGCCCGGCGGAAGCCGGCTCGCCGTCTATGTCGCGCTGAATATCGAGGTGTTCGCCTGGGGCCGCGGCAAGGGCGCGGCGATTGCGCCGCCGGACCAGGCGGCGAGCGCCTCGATCTATTCCTGGCGCGACTATGGCAACCGCGTCGGCTTCTGGCGCCTGATGGAGTTGTTCGACGGGCTCGACATTCCCTGCGAGGCGCAGGTGAACACCGCCGTCTATGAACACTGCCCCGACATTCCGGCGCGGCTGCGGGCGCGCGGCGATGAAATACTGGGCCACGGCATCACCAATTCCGACGAACAGGGCGGACTTCCGGAGGCCGACGAACGCGCCCATATCCAGGCGGTGACACGCGCTATCGAAGCGCATGAAGGCGCGCCGCCGACCGGCTGGATGAGTCCCTGGCTGTCGAACAGCCCGGTGACGCTCGACCTGCTCCAGGAGGCGGGCTACCGCTATGTCATGGACTGGACCCATGACGACCAGCCGGTCTGGATGCGCACCCGGTCCGGCGGACGCATCCTGTCCATGCCCTACCCTGTCGAAACCAACGACAACCGGGCGCTGGTCTGGTTCGGATATTCGTCGGACGACTTCGCGGCCATGCTGATCGACTGTTTCGACGAGATGCTGGAGCAATCGGCGGCCATGCCGCTGGTCTGCCCGATCTCGCTGCACCCCTTCGCCGTCGGCCGGCCCTATCGCATCCGCGCGCTCCGCCGGGTCTTTGAGCACATCGCGAAACACCGCGACCGCATCTGGCTCACCCGCCCCGGCGACATTTGCCGCCATATCGAGGGTCTGCCGTCCGGCACCGTGCCGGGAGACGGATGACCGCGCCTCACAGCCCGTAATACAGCGGCAGCACCAGGCTGGCGGTGGCCCAGACAAAGGCCAGCATGGGGAGGCCGGCGCGCGCATAGTCCTGGAAACGGTAGCCGGCCGGGCCCATGACAAGCAGATTGGTCTGATAGCCCATCGGCGTGGCGAAGGCGCAATTGGCGGCGAAGACCACAGCCACCGCGAACGGCTCCACCGGCGCGCCCAGCCCCTGGGCCAGCGACACCGCAATCGGTGTGAACAAAACCGCAACCGCCTTCGTGCCGACGAGGTTCGCGAGAACCGCCACCAGCAGGAAAAAGGCCGAAAGCACAACCGGCACAGGCGCGCCCGCAAGCGCAGCCGCCAGCAGATCGGACAGGATCGCCGCCCCGCCCGTCTCCTGCAGCGCCTTGCCCAGCGCCAGAGCGGCGGCGATGGTCAACACCAGATCGGCGCCGATGGCGCGCCCCGCCTGGCGCAGGGTCATCACGCCGGTGGCCAGCATGGCGGCCGCGCCGGCCAATGCGCCGATCACGATCGGCAGCAGGTCCACCGCTGCAAGACCGACCACAACCGCAAAGATCGCCAGCGCCCGGCGCGCTTCCGGCGGCGACGGCACCTCGCTCGCCGACCATTCTATCGGCAGGATGCCGGGGCGGCCGCGAAGCCCGGCTTTCGCCTCGGCCGTGCCCTGCACCAGCAGCACATCGCCGGCGGCAAGCGGCAGATCGGTGATCGGTCCGTGCCGGCGCGCGGTGCGCCGCTGCACGCCGACGACAACGCAGTTGTAGCGGTAGCGGAAGCCGATCTGCTCCAGCGTGCGGCCGATCAGTTCCGAGCCCGGCGTCACCAGCACCTCGCCCAGAAGCTGGCGGCCGCGCAGCCAGGGCGGCTTGCCGTGCGTCTCGTCCTCGCGCGCCGCCCAGGCATCGCCGAGAGACGGATGCAACAGATCCATCTCCCCCCGGACGGCCTCGGTCAGCGCCTGGCGCGTGGCGCTCACGATCAGTATGTCGCCGTGCTGCAGCACCGCCTCCCCGCCGAAAGGCGGCAACAGACGCGCCTCGCCGCGCTGGATGGCGTGGACCGTCACATCCACCAGGTTCGGGAAGAACCCGCCGACCGGCTGCAGGCCGTCGAGAGCCCGCCCCCGGACAACGTCGATCTGCGCGAGAAACTGGCGGCCGGTCGCAAGGCCCGGGCTTCCGGCAACGCTGCGCCTCGGCAACAGGCGCCGGACCGCGAGCAAGGCGAAAAGCAGGCCCGGCAGCGCGATGGCCATGCCCGGCAGGGTGAAGTCGAAGAACCCGAAGCCCGGTTCTCCGAGATCGGTCAACATGCCGGAGACCAGCAAATTCGTGCTGGAGCCGATCAGGGTCGTCATGCCGCCCAGAATCGAGGCGTAGCTTAGGATCATCATGGACCGGCTGGGCGGCGCGCCGCCGCGGCTCGCGAAGGTCTGAAGGATCGGGATGAAGATGACGACAACCGGCGTGTTGTTGAGCACGCCGCTGATGAGCAGCACCGCGAGCAGGGAAGCCACGAGCGCCGTGTCCGGACGCCCGCCCGCCAACCGGAGCAGTATCCGCGCGCCCTGGTCGAGCGCCCCGGTCTGCGCCAGTCCCTGCCCCATCACGATCAGCCCGAGCAGCGCCAGCAGGGCGGGGTTCGAGAAACCGGCGAGCAGCGCATAGGGCGGCAGCAGATTGCGGCCGTCCGGCGCGGTTGCGGGGAAGATGTGAAACGCCAGCAGCAGCAGGCAGAGGACGGTCAGGGACGCAAGCTCCAGCGACACCCGCGGCGCGGCATAAAGCGCCAACGCTGCGGCAATAGCCCCGAAAGCAAGAAGCGGACCGAGACCGCCGTCCATTATTGCCGCGTCCGGTGCCGCCGGGCTGTCAGCGCCGCGCGACCATGAGTTTCTTGATCTCGGCGATCGCCTTGGCCGGGTTGAGGCCCTTGGGGCAGGTCTTGGTGCAGTTCATGATCGTGTGGCAGCGGTAGAGCCGGAACGGGTCCTGCAGGTCGTCCAGCCGCTCGCCCGTCATCTCGTCCCGGCTGTCGGCGATCCACCGATAGGCCTGGAGCAGAACCGCCGGCCCCAGATAGCGTTCCCCGTTCCACCAGTAGCTCGGGCAGCTGGTCGCGCAGCAGAAACAGAGGATGCATTCCCACAATCCATCGAGCCTGGCGCGGTCCTCCTCGGACTGGAGGCGCTCGCGCTCCGGCGGCGCGCTCACCGTCTTCAGCCAGGGCTCGACGGAAGCGAGCTGGGCATAGGCCTGGTTCAGGTCCGGCACCAGGTCCTTGACCACCCGCAGATGCGGCAGCGGATAGATCTTCACCTCGCCCCGGATGTCATCTATCGACTGGGTGCAGGCAAGCGTGTTGGTCCCGTCGATGTTCATCGCGCAGGAGCCGCAAATGCCTTCCCGGCAGGAGCGGCGGAAGGTCAGCGTCGAATCGACCTCGTTCTTGATCTTGATGAGCGCGTCCAGGACCATCGGCCCGCAATCGTCCATATCGACATCATAGCTGTCGATCCGGGGATTGAGGCCGTCGTCCGGCGACCAGCGATAAACCTTGAAGCGCCGCGTTCTGCCGGCGCCGGAGGGCGCGGGCCAAGTCTTGCCGGCGCCGATCCTGGAATTCTTCGGCAGCGCGAGCTGGGCCATGGGCGTTCCGGTTCCTCTTCCTAGTAAACCCGCTCGACCGGCGGGATGTATGCCACTTCGTCGGTCAGGGTGAAGTCATGCACGGGACGGTAGGAGAGCGCGACCTTGCAGTCCTCGTCGCAATGCGCAAGCGTGTGCACCATCCAGTTCTCGTCGTCGCGGTCGGGCAGATCCTCGCGGGCATGGGCGCCGCGGCTTTCCTTGCGGGCCTCGGCGGAGAACATGGTGGACATGGAGCAGACCATCAAATTCTCGAGTTCGAGCGCCTCGACAAGGTCCGAGTTCCAGATCATCGACCGGTCGGAAAGTCGGATATCGGCAATGCTGGCCGCGGACTGGTCCATCAGGCGGCAGCCCTCGTCCAGCACTTTCTGGTCCCGGAACACGGCGGCGTTGTTCTGCATGACACGTTGCATCCCGTCGCGGATTTCGCCTGTCATCAGCGAGCCGGAAGCGTGCCGCAGGCGGTCCAGACGGGCGAGCGGCCGTTCTGCTGCATCCGCCGGCGCCGGCGGCACGGCGCCGGCCCGGTTCACCGTTTCGGCGGCCCGCAGGCCCGCCGCACGCCCGAACACCACAAGATCGAGCAGCGAGTTGCAGCCCAGCCGGTTGGCGCCATGCACAGAAACCGATGCGCATTCGCCCACCGCCATCAGCCCCGGCACCACACGGTCCGGGTCGCCGGGGGCCGGGTTCAGCACCTCGCCGTGATAATTCGTCGGGATGCCGCCCATATTGTAATGCACCGTCGGCAGCACCGGGATCGGCTCCCGGGACGCATCGACGCCGGCGAAAATACGCGCCGTTTCGGTGATGCCGGGCAAGCGGCGCTGCAGCACATCGGCGCCCAGATGCTCCAGATGCAGGAAGATATGGTCGGAGCCGGCGCCCACGCCCCGCCCTTCGAGGATTTCAACGGTCATGGAGCGCGAAACGACATCGCGCGAAGCGAGGTCGCGCGCCGTCGGCGCATAGCGCTCCATGAAGCGCTCGCCTTCGGAATTCGTGAGATAGCCGCCCTCGCCGCGCGCGCCCTCGGTGATGAGGCAGCCGGCGCCGTAAATGCCCGTCGGGTGGAACTGCACGAACTCCATATCCTGGTTCGGCAGGCCGGCGCGGGCGATCATGCCATTGCCGTCTCCGGTGCAGGTGTGGGCGGACGTGCATGAAAAATAGGAGCGCCCGTAGCCCCCGGTCGCAAGGATCACCAGCTTGGCGCGGAAGCAGTGGATCGTGCCGTCGTCGAGATTCCAGGCGACAACGCCCCGGCAATCGCCGTCCGGCCCCATCGTCAGGTCCAGCGCGAAATACTCGACGAAAAACTCGGCCGAGTGGCGCAGGCTCTGCTGGTAAAGCGTGTGCAGCAGGGCGTGTCCGGTGCGGTCTGCGGCGGCGCAGGCGCGTTGGGCCGGGCTTTCGCCGTAATGCTTCATATGGCCGCCAAAGGGCCGCTGGTAGATCGTGCCTTCCGGCGTGCGCGAGAAGGGCATACCGAAATGCTCGAGCTCGACCACCGCCGGCACGGCGTTGCGGCACATATATTCGATGGCGTCCTGGTCGCCCAGCCAGTCCGCGCCTTTCACCGTGTCATACATATGCCAGCGCCAGTCGTCCTCGCTCATATTTGCGAGGCTGGCGGCGATGCCGCCCTGGGCGGCGACCGTGTGGCTGCGGGTGGGGAACACCTTGGTGACGCAGGCTGTCTTCAAGCCCGCCTGGACACAGCCGAGCGTCGCCCGCAAGCCGGAGCCGCCGCCGCCGACAACGACGACATCGTAGCTGTGTTCGGTAACGCTGTATGCGGGAGCGGCTTTCGCGGTCATCGGGCCTCAGCCTCCGAGAGCGATCTTGACAATGGCGAAGGCGCAAGCGGCGGCAAGCGCCCAGCACACGCCCTTGACCGCCACGATGCCGGCGGTCCGCCAGCCTTCATGGCCGATATAGTCCTCCAGCACCACCTGCAGGCCGAGTGCGGCGTGATGGAAGCCGGCTACGGTGAGCAACAGCATCGCGACGGCATTGAAGGGCGAGGCCATCCATGCCGTGAACCCGGCATGGCCCTCCCCGGCGAGCCGGCACAGCGACATGACGAACCAGAGGCAGAGCGGCACGAGTGCGAGCGCCGTCATGCGCTGCGCCCACCAGTGCGCCGCGCCCTCGCGTGCGGAGCCGAGGCCGCGCACGGCTTTGGCGGAAGTCCTGAACGCCATCACCTCTGTCCTCCCGTCTCAGCCTGCGAGCGCCCAGACCCAGGCAATCGCCGTCAACAGCACGGCAGCCGCAACCACCGCCCAGCCGGACCGGTATGCCTGGTCGAGTTCCAGACCCATTCCTGCATCCCAGAACAAATGCCTGATCCCGTTGCAGAGATGGTAGAACAGCGCGAAGGAGAAGCCGGCCAGCACGACAATGCCGAAGATCGAGCCGAAGAACGCCTGCGCGCAACGGAAGGCTGCCGGCCCTGACGCGGCGGCCAGCAGCCACCAGGCGAAAAATGCGGCGCCCACACCGAGCGCGATCCCGGCGCCGCGATGGGCAATGGAAAGCACGGAGGTGAGCTGCGGGCGGTAAATCTGGATATGCGGCGAAAGCGGCCGGTTGTCGGATGCCATGGGGAAGCCTGTCTCACGCGCGGCGAAATGCGTTTCCCTCCCTAGTCCGGGGTAATGGTCCTGTCAATCGCGCCACAGGCGATGGTCGTGCCTCGGCTTCACATTCGGCTTCCTGTCCGCAGTCGGTTGATGCAACCGTGCCGCGGGCCCGGCTATTTCGACAGCGCATCCGCCACTTCCTTCAGCTGTGTGCGGGCGCGGAGGAGGTAGAAGCCCAGGGCGGTAAGATGCGAGGGCATGAAGAGGCCGTCTTCATAGCCGTTGGAGACGACCGGCGGATAAAGCTCGGCACCCTGGCGCAGGCTCGCCAGCATTTGCTGCCAGATCTTGCTGGCCTGTTTCTCGGCGATGGCCTGGTCGAAATCCGCGCCGATGTCGCGCAACAGCAGGTAATAGGCGTAAAGACGCCCCTTGACGTTGAACAGCAGGTCGTCGGCGATGGTGTCGAACCAGCCGGCATTGGTCTCCAGCGCGCGCCGGTCGAGCGCGGCGCTGGAGGCGCCCAGATCGGCGCCCACCCGGTCCAGGAAGGCGATCAGATTGTCGGCGCGCCGGTCATAGGTCGCTTCCCCGTTTGCAAGGCGCGCATTGTAGCGGGCCAGCGCCTGGACGGCGTTGCGGTATTGCCGCTCCGCCGGCGCGACCGGCAGCAGGCCGCCGGAGCCCCAATACCAGATGCGGCCGTCATATTTGAGCAGGCCCGCGGCGCGGTCGAGGTCGGCGTCGATGGCGCTGGAACCGCGCGTGCGCCCCAACTGATCGCCCATCTCGATGGCGAAGCGGGAAACGGCATACATCAAGCCGAGCTGGTAGTTCGGCATGTTGTCGAGCGCCGATGCCGGATGCCAGAAGGGCTTGTTCGGCGCCCAGCGGTCGATCTCGCGTTCGACCAGCGCGGCGGCTGTCGCCACGGCCTTCGAGCCGCCTGCATCATAGGAGGAAGGCCTGGGCTCGAAACCCGGGTCGTCGTCGATATGCGTGTAAACCGCCATGCCGGCCGGATACCAGAGCGCCAGAAACAGCACGATGGCGATGAGCGTCCAGCGAAGCCAGGGCCGGGAACCGCGCCAGTCGCGCATCTGCACGCGATCGCGCGCCGTCGCCAGCCATCCCGTCCCGCGTTCGATTAGCGCCCGCATCGTTTCCCCCGCCTCATCCGCCGCCGGTCCCCCTCAAATCGGGATGCAGCAGCGATTCGGCAAGGACCGGCGGCGGCGCATCAAGCAAGGCCGCTCTCGATCCGCCCGCCCCTGGACCGAACGTCGTCCAGCATCCGGGCGACCGAGCCGGCGATGTCCAACCCCCGGCACAGGTCTTCCAGCACCACCGTGTCGAACCCGGCCGCGAGGGCGTCGATAGCCGAGTAACCGACGCAGAAATCCGTCGCAAGCCCGGCCAGCACCACTCGCTCGACGCCGCGCTCGCGCAGATATCCCGCAAGCCCCGTCGGTGTCGTGCGGTCGTTCTCGAAGAACGCCGAATAGCTGTCGATCGAAGGCCGGAAACCCTTGCGCAGCACCAGGTCAGCGCCGTCGGTGCGCAACTCCGGGTGAAACGCCGCGCCGGAAGTACCCTGCACACAATGGTCCGGCCAGAGGACCTGCTCGCCATAGTCCAGCATGGCGGTGTCGAACGGGTGCTTGCCCGTATGGCTGCTCGCGAAGGAGGCATGGCCGGGCGGATGCCAGTCCTGGGTCAACAGCTTGCAGGCATAGCGGTCCCAGAGCCGGTTGACGCCGGGCACCACCGCTTCGCCTCCCGGCACGGCCAGCGCCCCGCCGGTGCAGAAATCGTTCTGCACATCCACAACCAGCAGCGCCTCCATCGGCTCTTCCTCCCTTGCAGCGCCGCCCTGCCGGTCAGAGCTCCGGATGGTGTTCCGTCCACCCGGTAACGCGCTCATAGGCGCGGGCGACGCGGTAGATCATGGCCTCGTCGAAATTCCGGCCGGCGATCTGGAACGACAACGGCATACCGGCGGAAGAAAAGCCGGCGGGCACCGCAAGCGCCGGATGCCCTGTAACATTGAAAGGCTGGCGCGCCTGGCGCGAATAGGTGCGCAGCACCTCCGGCTCGTCGTCCATGGCGCAGGCCGGCTCCATGCTGGACGCGCAGACGAGGGCGTCCACGCCGGAGAGCGCCTCCCACATCCGTCTGACGCACCGCCCCCGCTCCCGAAGCGCCCGGAGGTAATCTGCTGCGGAAAGATACGCCCCGGCCATCAGCCGTTCGCGGCCGAGCCTGCCATAGGCTTCCGGCTTCTCCTTCAGCCAGCCTTCGTGGATGGACCATGCCTCCGCCCACAGAATGATGCGATTGACGCGCGTGTAATCCTGCAGCGGACCCGGATCAACCTCGACGATCTGCGCGCCTTCGCCTTCCAGCAGATGGATGGCCTCGTCGATGGCGGCGTGCATTTCCGGCGCGGCGTGCATGTCATCCTCATGCCAGCAGCGCACATAGCCGATTCGCAGGCCCTTCACGCCGTGCTCCAGCCCGGCGGTATAGGACGGCACCGGCTGGTTCGCGCTTGCCGGGTCTTCCGGGTCATGGCCGGCCAGCACTTCCAGCGCCAGCGCATTGTCGCCAACCGTGCGCGTCATCGGGCCGATATGGTCCATCGACCAGGACAGCGGCACCACGCCCGCCCGGCTCACCCGCCCATAGGTCGCCTTCATGCCGACAATGCCGCAGCAGGAGGCGGGATTGCGGACCGAACCGCCGGTGTCCGTGCCGAGCGCCAGCGGGAATAGGCCCGCCGCCACGCCGGCTCCGGAACCGGACGACGAACCGCCCGGATGACAGTCTGGGTTCCAGGGATTGCGCGCCGGCGGCCACGGCAGATCGAAACTGGGGCCGCCAATGGCGAACTCATGCGTCGAGAGCTTGCCGAGCAACACGCCGGCGGCGCCTTCCAGACGGCGGGTCACGGCGGCGTCCTTCGCTGCGACATTGTCCCTCAGCACCGCCGAATGCGCTGTGGTGGGGATGCCCGCCACGTCGATGATGTCCTTGAGGCCGAACGGCACGCCGTGCAGGACGCCCCGCACGGGTCCGCTGTCAAGCGCAGCGGCGCGCTCGCGGGCGCGCTCGGCCAGCAGTGCGATGAAGGCATCGAGACGGGGATTGACCGCCTCGATCCGCGCCAGCAGCGCCTCCGTATATTCGAGCGCCGAAAGCTCCCGCCGGCGCAGCGCCTTCGCCGCCTCGGCAAGCGTCAGCCAGTGGAGCGCCGTCACCGGCCCGGTTCCGGACGCGAGGTCAGCGCCGGCTCCTCATACATGTGGTGATCGCGCGGCAGTTCGGCGGCAAGCCGGTCGGCGAGCGCCGTGCCTGCATCGAGAGCGGCCCGGTGCCTGCCCTCCAGATGGTCCAGGCCGGCGGCCCTTGCCCGGGGATCGTCGGTCAATATGCAAACTCCTCGTAAACGGGATCGACGCTGCCGGCCCAGCGCCCGTGGAACAGCGCCAGCTTGCGCTCGGCCGCGGTCACGCCGCTTTCGGCGATCTCCTCCAGGTCGGTCAGGAAGCCGGTTTCGTCATTGCCGGCGCCGTCGAGACGGGCGCGCGCCTTCAATCCCTGCCGGGCTATGGCGACCATGTCCTTCGCGATGTCGCGCAGCGAGCGTCCGCCGACTTCGGCCGCGAAACCGAGCCTTGGTGCGTCGATGCGCAGCGTCTCGCGCTCGGCGTCGGTCCAGTGCTTGCACAGCTCCCAGCCGGCCGCACGGGCCGCGCCGTCATACAGCAGCCCCATCCAGAGCGCCGGCAAGCCGCAGAGGCGGCCCCACGGCCCGCCGTCGGCGCCGCGCAGCTCCAGATAGCGCTTCATGCGCACTTCGGGGAACGCCGTGGTGACATGGTCCGACCAGTCGCCGATATGCGGCCGCTCGCCGGGCAGTTCCGGCAGCCGCCCCTCCAGGAAATCGCGAAAGGACCGGCCCGCCACATCGATATAGCGGCCGCCGCGATAGACGAAATACATGGGCACATCGAGGCAATAGTCGGTGTAGCGCTCGAAGCCGAAGCCGTCCTCGAACACGAAGCCCAGCATCCCGCAGCGGTCCGGGTCGGTGTCGGTCCATACATGGGAGCGCTGGCTGAGATACCCTGTTGGCGCGCCCTCCTTGAAGGGCGAGTCTGCAAAGAGCACCGTCGTCAGCGGCTGCAGAGCCAGCGACAGGCGGAATTTGTCCACCATGTCGGCTTCGTCGGCGTAGTCGAGATTCACCTGCACGGTGCAGGTGCGCAGCATCATGTCGAGGCCGAGCGAACCGACTGTGGGCATGTAGCGGCGCATCACCGCATAGCGGCCCTTCGGCATCCAGGGAATATCCGCCCGCCGCCATTTCGGGTCGAAGCCGAGGCCCAGAAAGCCGAGCCCCATCGCATCGCCCACCTGCCGGCACTGGTCCA
Source organism: Alphaproteobacteria bacterium (assembly GCA_965200785.1). Lineage (GTDB taxonomy): Bacteria > Pseudomonadota > Alphaproteobacteria > Bin95 > Bin95 > Bin95. Next base: position 2,727,496 of record CBDAVA010000003.1, read on the forward strand.
GATGCGTATGCACCTCGCCGCAGGTCTCGTGCACCGTTTCCAGCGGCGCGCCGGACAGTTCGAACTGCCCGCCGGGCTCCAGCGTGATGCTGGCATTGTCCATGGCGAGCGCGATGGTCTTGCCGGCCTCGCGCTTTGGCGACCACCCGAAGGCTTCCAGCCGGCCAAGCAACTCTCCGATGCCGTCCGGGTCGTCATAACCCGGACGCGAGAGGTCGGACCGCCTGAAGACGAATTTCTCGTGCTCGGTGCCGCAGCGCCAGTCCGCCGGCGGCGTGCACCCCTGCTCGAACCATTCCACAAGCTCGCGGCGGTCTTCGATCGCGCCGCCGGCCTCCGCCACCGCTGCCATCATCGACCGTTCCCCTGTCTCATGCCCCGCTCCCCCAAATCGCCTGCCGCATGGAGAGCGCAGCCACTATGGCCGTCTCCGCCCGCAAGATGCGCGGCCCGAGGCTCACCAGCCGAACGAAACCGGTTTCAGCAAGGGCGTCAAGCTCTCCCGGCGCAAAGCCGCCTTCCGGCCCAAGCAAAACACCGCCCGGGGCGGGGCCGGCACGCATGTCTCCGCCTCCCGGATGGCAGGCGGCGAGCGGCCGCGCGGGCGGCCACGCGGCAAGCATGGCGCCCAAGGTCGCGAGCGGCGCGATCTCCGGAAGGTCGAGACGCCCGCATTGCTCCGCCGCCTCAACGGCAATGCGGCCGAGGCGCGGCGAATTCAGCCGGTCCACCACGCCGCGCTCCGAGGCGACGGGGAAAATGCGCGAAACGCCGAGCTCGGTCGCCTGGCGCACGGCGAGATCCGCCATGCCCCGCTTGGCCGGTGCGAAGGCAAGCCAGACATCCGGCGATGCACGCTGGGGGCGCAAGCGCCGCAGCGCCAGCGCCCTGCCCGCCCCGCGGTCCAGCGACGCGATCTCCGCCTCCCACTCCCCCTGGCGGCCGTTGAACAGCGCCAGCCGGTCGCCGACGCGCCGGCGCATCACGCGCGCAAGCCAGGCGGTCTGCGCCTCGTCCAGCCGGACGACCGCTTCTTCGCGGAGTGCGGCATCCACGAACAGGCGCAGCATCCCGATCCCCGTTTCGCCCGATGCCGCCCTGCCTACCAACAAGGACGCCCCGGCGCGAGTCCGGTCCGGCCCGGAACGCGCGCCCGCGCCGGCTTGCAGCAGCGGCCAGCCGCGCCATAATCGCCGCCAGCGGCTCCAAACGGGGAACGACGGGTCCAAATCGCCATGCGCTTCCAGATCGGCCTTCTTCTCTTCCCGAACCTCACCCAGCTCGACATGACGGGTCCCTATGAGGTTTTCACCAAATTCCCGGATTCGGATGTCCACCTGCTGTGGAAGACCCGCGACCCTGTTGCGGCCGCCGGCGGTATGCAGATTCTGCCGAGCGCGACATTCGCCGAAAGCCCGCAGCTCGACCTCATCTGCGTTCCGGGCGGGGCGGGCATGAACCCGCTGCTCAACGACCGGGAGACGCTGGACTTCCTGCGCCGGCAGGCATCCGGCGCACGGTATATCACCTCGGTATGCACAGGCTCCCTGGTGCTCGGAGCGGCAGGGCTGCTGCGCGGCAAGCGCGCCACGACGCACTGGATGTCGCTGCCGATGCTGGCCGCTTTCGGCTGCGAACCGGTGGCCGAGCGCGTGGTGGTGGACGGCAACATCATCACCGGCGGCGGCGTCACCGCCGGCATTGATTTCGCCTTGACCGTGGCAGGCGAACTGCTGGGCGCCGAAGCCGCCCGGAGGATCCAGCTCGGTATGGAATACGACCCGCGTCCGCCGTTCGACGCCGGCAGCCCGGAACGGGCGGGGGCCGCCGTGGCGGCGGCCGTCCGCGAGGCGGCCGCGGCCCGCCAGGCGGAACGCGAAACCGCTGTCGAGCAGGCAGCCATGGAGGGACGGACATGACCGAGACCCGCACATTCGAGCCCGGCGGGTATCGCTATATCCGGGGGCGGTTCCAGTATTCGGGGGGCGTCGCGGCAGAGCCTGGCTACCGGATCGAGCGGGTGCGTTTCGCCCGGCCGGTGCCGCTGGAGACCGGCTTTCGCCGGGTCGAAGCCTGGCTGCAGGCTGCAGGACGACCGCTGACCGCCTTCTGCGCCTGCGAGCTGCGGTCGCCCGGACAGTTCACCGAAGAGGGCTTCGTGGCCTTCAACCGGGCCTATGTGGGCACGCTGGAGCGCTGGGGCATTTTTCGGGACGAGGAAAACCCGGTCGCACGGTCGAATGTCTGCCCGGAGATCGCCGCACCGCCCGAACCGAGCTTCCACGCCTTCAGTTACACGGCGCCTGTTGAGTCCGCCGATGCGCAGGGGGGCCGGAGTTTCGTCATCGCCGGGTCCGGCGAGGCCCCCGAAGGCCCGGGGGCATACCGGGACCGGATCATCCGCCTCGGCGATGTGTCGCCGGAAGGGATGCGGGAGAAGGCGCGCTATGTGCTCGGCGCGATGGAAAGCCGCATGGCCGCGCTCGGCTTCGGCTGGGCGGATGCGACCGCGAGCCAGGTCTATACCGTCCACGAGATTCACGGCCTGCTCGGCGCCGAAATCGTCGCGAGGGGGGCGGCCCCGGACGGCATCACCTGGACATACGCCCATCCGCCTGTCGAGGGCCTCGCCTTCGAAATGGACGTGCGCGCCGTCTTCACCGAGCGTGTAACCGCCTGACGCGGCCCGGTCGTGTCTCAGTTTGACATTCGCGTTCCTCTGGCAGAGGCAGCCAGGGGCTTGAGAGCCCCAGCCCTCCGCTCCGAACGCCCCGGCGCCGCCTCGGACCCCCTGTTGTCGCCCCGGACGCCCCTACTGTCGCCCCGGCGCTCCGCTCTGCTCCGGCCGGAGTGACGACAAGGGAGGCGATAGAAGCGGCGCGGCACGGAGGCGCGTTCCGAAAAGCCCGCCAGCACGGGCCTTCGTTGCAAACGGAGACACGACCCGCGGCCCGGCGGGATAGCCGCGATGCGGCCGTCCGCGCTATGCTGTCCGGCAGTCGCCCCTGCGTCCGGACCCAGGCATGATGCTCCAGTTCCACAAGCTCCACCCCCGTTTCGCCGCCGAGGCGGGCCCGGTCGATCTTCGCCGCGTGCGCGATGAGGAAACCCTTGAACGCATCCGGGCGGGCATGGACGAACATGCGGTGCTGGTGTTCCGCGACCAGGCGTTCTCCAACGAGGAGCAGCTCGACTTCGCCGCCCGGCTCGACGGGGAGCTTCACCGCAAGACGGGTTTCAGCGTGCTGCAGAAGAACCGCTTTGGCGACGAGGCGCTCTCCGATGTCTCGAATGTCGGTCCGGACGGCGAGGTCCTGGAAGCGAACAGCCGGCGGCGCCTCTACAGTCTCGGCAACCGTCTGTGGCACACCGATGCGTCGTTTCAGGACCCGCGGGGCCGCTACTCGATGCTCCTGGCCGTCGCCGTGCCGCCGGTCCCGGCCGATACCGAGTTCGCGGACATGCGGGCCGCCTATGACACCTTGCCGGAGGAAACGAGGACGAGCCTCGAAGGCCGGCTTGTGCATCATTCGATCGCCTATTCGCGCATGACGCTCGGCTTCGAGTTCTCGGCGGAAGAAGGCGAACGGCTCAAGGGGGCGGTCCACCCTCTGGTGCTGAACAACCCGCGGACCGGGCGGAAGTCCCTCTATCTCGCCTCGCACGCCTCCCGGATACTCGACATGCCCGTCGCTGAGGGCCGGCTTCTCATCCGCGACCTCATGGAGCACGCAACCCGGCCGGAGCTTGTGTACCGGCATTCATGGCGGCGCAGGGATTTCATCATCTGGGACAACCGCGCCACGATGCACCGCGCCCGGCCGTTCGACGACACCGTGCACCGCCGGGAGATGCGCCGCGTCACCACTCTCGATACCGGCGACCAGGCCCGGATCGCGCAAGCCGTATAGGACCTTCGGGTTCGGCGGCGGCATGCCTCCCGCCGGAGTTCTGCAATGAAACCGCTCGAAAATATCCGTGTGCTGTCGGTTACTGTTTTCCTCGCCGGCCCCTTTCTCAGCATGACGCTTGCCCGTTTCGGCGCAGAGGTCATCAAGGTCGAGGCGCCGGGCGTCGGCGACCCCATCCGCAATGTCGGCCCCTATCACGGCCCGAAGGGAATCCACGCCGAACGGCAGACGGATGACGACCTCTCGATCCGGTTCCTGAAACGCTCCGAGGGCGTGAAGAGCGTCACGCTCAATCTGAAGGACCCGGAAGGGCGCCGGATGTTTCTCGAAATGGCGCAGCAGTCCGATGTCGTCATCGAAAATCTTTCCCCCGGCTCGATGAAGCGGCTGGGTCTTGGATATGAGGCGGTTTCCGCCGTCAATCCGGCCATCGTCTATTGCTCGATCTCCGGCTACGGCCAGACCGGCCCCTACAAGGACCTTCCCGCCCACGATCATCAGATCCAGGCGATGTCCGGCATCATGGACATGAACGGCGCGCCCGATGGCCCGCCAACGCGGATCGGCGTCTTCGTCGGCGATCTGGTGACGCCGCTCTATGCGGCCTGTTCGATCCTGGGCGCGCTGCGGCACAGGGAGAGCACCGGCCAGGGGCAATATCTCGACGCCTCGATGATGGATACGCTCGCGACGCTCATGTTCATGGAGCCCATGGAGCATGTCCTGCATGAAGGGCTGCCGGTCCGGGCCGGCAATGACAGCCGGAACGGCGTGACCGGCCTCTACCGCTTCACCGACGGCGACGTGATTGTCACCGTCGGCACAGCGGCGCGTCTCAACGCCATGCTCGGCGCGCTCGACGCCGCCGAGCTTCTGGACGACCCGCGTTTCGCCAGCGCGGAAGACAGGGAAACGAATGTCGCTGCACTGCGCGGGGAAATCCAGGCGCGCCTCGGCGGCCATGATTGCGAGAGCGGCATCGCCCTGCTTCGGGAAGCCGGCGTGCCGGTCGCGCGGGTTCGCACGCTGTCGGAAGCCGCGGCGGACGACCATTTTCGCGACCGCGGCACGCTCAAGCCCATGCTTCGCCAGGACTCGGACGAGCCGGTCGAACGCGGCATCGTCGCGGGATTTCCGGTGCGGTTTTCCGGCGGCGACCTGCCGGACCTGGAAGGGGCGGCGAAACTCGGCCACCACAACAGCGACGTCTACAGCCGGCTGCTGAACCTGGACGCCGCCGCACTGGCGCGCCTGAAAGAGCGCGGCACGATATAGGGTCCGGCCCCCGCTTCGCCCCGGGGCGCCGGCGAACCCGAGCGCAAAGGTTGCAGGCCCGGTTGTTTCGAGTCACGGTTCGCCGGTCCGGAAACAGCCTTTCGGACTTCCCGACCCGGATGGACCGTTGCAATGTCTGAAGCCGCCCAGCCGCTCGCCGGCGTCAAGGTTGTCGAACTCGCCAACTTCCTCGCCGGCCCCGTTTCCTCGATGTTCCTGGCGGATTTCGGCGCCGAGATTGTCAAGGTCGAACGTCCGGATACCGGCGATGAGCTGCGTTTCTGGGGCAACGACAAGAACGGCGTCGGGCTGATGTACAAGATGGTGAACCGCAACAAGCAGTCGGTCACCGCGGATATGCGGACGCCGCTGGGCGTCGAAATTGTCAAGCGCCTGGTTGCGGACGCCGATATCGTCATCGAGAATTTCCGCAAGGGAACGCTGGAGCGCTGGGGGCTTGGCTATGATGTGCTGAGCGCCCTCAATCCGGGCCTGATCCTGGTGCGCATGACGGGTTTCGGCCAGACCGGCCCCAACAGCCACCGGCCCGGCTTCGGCACCCTGGCCGAAGGGTATTCGGGATATGCCTATATCACCGGATATGCCGACCGACCGCCCCTCCTGCCCGGTTTCGGCCTGGCCGACGACAGTGCGGGCCTCATGGGCGCGTTCCTGGCCATGGTCGCGCTGCAGGAGAAGCGCCGGTCCGGCAAGGGGCAGGTGGTGGACCTGGCAATCTACGAAGCCCTGTTCACCCTGCTCGGCCCGCAGGTCGTGGATTTCGACCAGCTCGGCATTGTTCAGGAACGCAATGGCAGCCGGCTGCCGTTCACCGCGCCGCGCAACACCTACCGCACGAAGGACAACAAGTGGGTGTCGATTTCGGGCAGCGCGCAGTCCACATTCGAGCGCATGTGCGAGGCGCTTGAAGTGCCGGAGCTTGTCCACGATCCGCGTTTTCTGGACAACCGGCTGCGCATCCGCAATGCGCCGGCGCTCGACGACGCCCTGCAGGCGGCCATCATGCGGCATGACCGCGACGCTCTCATCGCCCTGTTCGACCAGTTCGACGCCGCCGTGGCGCCGTGCAACAGCATCGCGGAGATTTTCGAGGATCCGCATTTCCAGGCCCGGGAAAACATCATTGCGGTCGAGGACGGGGAGCTTGGCGGTCCGATCCGGATGCAGAATGTGGTTGGCAAGCTCTCGCGCACACCGGGCGAAATTCGTCACGCGGGGCCTCGGCTCGGGTCCGGCAACCGGGCCGTGCTCGTGGAGCGGCTTGGTTTCGACGAAGCGGAATTACTGGAGGCCGGGCTGCCGCTCGACTGACCGGGCAGCCCGGACCGGCACGACAGGAGGCGGAGAACATGCTGACGCTGCCCGATCGGGTGACAGTGGTCGAGGTGGGGCCGCGCGACGGCCTGCAGTCCCTCGATCGATGGATCGATACCGATGTCAAGGTCGCGATGATCGACCGCCTCAGCGAGGCGGGGTTCCCCGTCATCGAGATCACCAGCTTCGCCAGCCCGCGCTATGTGCCGATGCTGACGGATGCCGAGGAAGTCGTTGCGCGCATAAGGCGCCGGCCCGGCACCGTGTATCGCGCGCTGGTGCCCAACAAGCGCGGGGCGCTGCGCGCCGTCGAGACCGATATTGACGAGATTCTCGGCCTGATGACGGTGAGCGGCAGCTATATGGCGAAGAACCAGAACATGACCGTGGACGAGGCGATCGAGGCCGGAGGCGCCTGTTTCCGCGTCGCCGACGAGGCCGGCCGGGACTTCATCATGGCGCTCGGCATGGCGCTCTACTGCCCGTATGAGGGCGTCATCGCGCCGGAGCGCACGCTGGATTGCGTCGCCCGGCTGCGCAATCTGGGCGTGCGCCGATTCTACCTGGCCGGCAGCACGGGCATGGAGGAGCCGCGCCAGGTCGGCGTGCTGTTCCGCATGGCGCATGACCGCTTTGCCGATTGCGAGTTCGGCTTCCATGTCCACGAGAAGCGCGGCTGGGCGCCCGCGAATGTCATGGCGGCGCTCGATGCCGGGGTCACGATGGTCGAAGGGTCGATCTGCGGCATCGGCGGCGGCATTGCGTTTCCCGGCGCCTACGGCTCGGTGGGCAATTTGCCGACAGAGGATATCGTCAGCTTCCTGAACGCCATGAGCGTCGATTGCGGCATGGAAACCACGGCGGCAACGGCCGCCGCCAGAGACATAGCCGGGATGACCGGAATCTCCCTCGCCAGCCATGCGGGCAACCTGCCGGCCTCGCCATAGCCGCCCCTGCCGGCAGCCGGCGCTGACAGACCGTTGACGCGGCGCGGGGGCGGGACTAGGGTGCGCTCCGCTTCGCCACAGCGTTGCACGCTTCGTCTCCGAGGAGGCCCGCCGGTCCGCGAGTTGTCGCGCATCGGCGCGTTTGGTGGTGGGCGGACGGAAGGAAACGGCAGCCATGTTTGAAGGACTGACGGAGCGGCTCGGCGAGGTATTCGGGCGTCTCACCCGCCGCGGGTCGCTTTCGGCCGGCGATGTCGAAGCGGCGCTGCGCGAGGTGCGTGTGGCGCTTCTGGAAGCCGACGCCGCACTGCCCGCAGTGCGCGCCCTTCTCGACGCGGTGAAGGAGCGCGCCGTCGGCAGCGAGGTGCTGCGCTCGGTCACGCCCGGCCAGCAGGTTGTCAAGATCGTCCATGACCAAATGGTCGAGATGCTGGGCGGCGAGGCCGAGGAACTCAAGCTCGGCGGCAATCCGCCGCTCGCCATGCTGATGCTGGGGCTGCAGGGGTCCGGCAAGACGACCACCACCGCCAAGCTGGCGCGGCGCCTGCGCGACCGCGACGGCAAGAAGGTGCTGATGGCCTCGGTGGATGTGTACCGCCCGGCGGCGCAGCAGCAGCTCGGCCAGCTCGGCCAGCAGGCGGGAATCGACACCCTGCCGATCGTCTTCGGCGAGCGCCCTGCCGCCATAGCCCGGCGCGCCATGCGCACCGCCGCGCGCGAGGGCTACGATATCGTCTTCATCGACACTGCCGGGCGGCTTTCCGTGGACCGGGAGATGATGGACGAGGCGGCGGCGTTGCGCGATCTGGTGAAACCGGTCGAGTCGCTGCTGGTCGCCGATGCCATGACCGGACAGGACGCCGTCAACACCGCCGCCGCCTTCAACGACCATGTCGGCGTGACCGGCATTGTGCTGACCCGCATCGACGGCGACGCCCGCGGCGGCGCGGCGCTTTCCATGCGCCATGTCACCGGCCGGCCGATCAAATTCGTCGGCACCGGCGAGCAGCTCGACCGCATCGAGGCCTTCCATCCCGACCGCACCGCTTCGCGCATCCTCGGCATGGGCGATGTCGTCGGCCTTGTGGAGCGCGCAGCCGAGACCATCGAGCAGGAAGAGGCCGAGAAGCTCGCCGCCAAGCTCAGCCGCGGCCGCATGGACCTGAACGACCTGCTGACCCAGATTCGCCAGATGAAGAAAATGGGCGGGCTTGGCGGGTTGATGGGGATGCTGCCCCAGGTCGGGCGTCTCAAGGCGGAGATGGCCAAGGCCAAGCTGGACGAACGCTGGCTCGTGCGCCAGGAGGCGATCATCCTTTCGATGACCCCCCGCGAGCGCACCCGGCCCGAGATCGTCAAGGCGTCGCGCAAGCGGCGCATCGCCTCCGGGGCCGGCGCCACGGTCCAGGATGTGAACCGGATGCTCAAGCAATTCCAGCAGATGCAGACGATGATGAAGCGCGTCGGCAAGCTGGAGAAACGCGGCATGGCGGGCCGGGGCCTCGACGCCCTGATGGCCCGGCGCTAGGTCCGCGCACGCCCTTCTCCAATCGACACGGAAAATCCATGGCACTCAGAATTCGCCTTACCCGCGGCGGCGCCAAGCGCCGCCCCTTCTACCGCATCGTCGTCGCCGAAGGCTCCGCGCCCCGCGACGGCCGCTTCATCGAGATCGTCGGCTTCTATAACCCGATGGTGCCGAAACACAGCGAAGACCGGCTGCGCCTCAAGGAGGACCGCATCCGGCACTGGCTGTCGGCGGGCGCAACGCCGTCGGATCGGGTGGCTCGGTTCCTCGGCGCCGCGGGCATCATCGCCCTGCCCGAACCGCCGCAGCAGACCAAGCAGCATCTGCCCAAGGCCAAGGCGCAGGAGCGCATGAAGGCCAAGGCCGAAGCCGCCGCGGGCTAGGACAGGCGGGGCGGGCCCGGAAGATGGGTGCTTCCCGCCTTTGCCTCGGCGTGATCGCCGGGGCCCACGGGCTGCGCGGCGCGGTGCGGGTCAAGACCTTTACCGAGTCGCCGGAAGCGGTCGCCGGCTACGGCCCGCTGGAGGATGCGGCGGGCGCGCGGCGTTTCGCCCTCCGCCTCCTCCGGATCGAGAAGGGCGCGGCGGTCGTGCAGATCGAAGGCGTCGGGGACCGGAACGCAGCTGAAGCGCTCAAGGGGGTCGAACTGTTCCTCGACCGCGCGGCGCTTCCCGAAGCGGAAGGCGAGGACGAATTCTATCACGCGGACCTGATCGGCCTTGCGGCCATCGACAGGAGCGGCGAGCGCCTCGGCACGGTGCGCGCATTGCATGATTTTGGCGCAGGAAATCTTATCGAAATCGCGCCGGACGGGGGCGGCCAGCCGCGCATCCTGCCGTTCACGCGCGAGGCTGTGCCGGACATCGATCTTGCCGCCGGCGCCGTGACCGTCGATCCGCCGGAGGGGTTGTGACCTGGGCCGCGACAGTGCTGACCCTGTTCCCGGAGATGTTTCCGGGGCCGCTCGGCCATTCCCTTGCCGGGCGGGCGCTGGAGGCGGGCGTCTGGCGGCTGAAAGCGGTGGACATTCGGACCTTTGCGCGCGATAAGCACCGCTCCGTGGACGATGCCCCGTTCGGCGGCGGCGCGGGCATGGTCATGCGGGCGGATGTGGTGTCGGAAGCGATCGACGCCGTCTGGGACCGGAGGGGGCCGTTGATCCACTTCTCGCCGCGCGGCCGGCCGCTCACACAGCAGCGGGCGGCGGCCCTGGCTGCGGGGGCAGGGCCGACCCTGCTCTGCGGGCGTTACGAGGGGATCGACCAACGCCTCCTCGACGCCTGGGCGCCGGAGGAGGTGAGCCTGGGGGACTTCGTGCTGTCCGGCGGCGAACCGGCGGCGGTCGCCCTGCTGGATGCTTGTGTGCGGCTGCTGCCGGGCGTGGCGGGCAGGCCGGAGTCGGTCCGGGAAGAGAGTTTCGAGGGCGGGCTGCTGGAATACCCGCACTATACGCGCCCGGCGGTCTGGGCCGGGCGCATGGCGCCGGAAGTTCTGCTTTCGGGCCATCATTGCAATATCCGCGCCTGGAGGCAGGAGCGGGCGGAAGAGATAACGCGGACAAGGCGGCCGGACCTGTGGGCGCGCCGCGCGAGGAACGAGGATCGAGGCCGATGAACATCATCGAGACGCTGGAGCGCGAACAGATTGCGCGGCTCACCGAGTCGCGCGAGATCCCGGACTTCCGCCCGGGAGATACGGTGCGGGTGCAATACAAGGTGATCGAAGGCGCCCGGCAGCGCATCCAGGCCTATGAGGGCGTGGTGATCGCAAGGCGCGGCGGCAAGAATCTCAACGCGTCCTTCGTGGTACGGAAAATCTCTTCCGGCGAGGGCGTTGAGCGCATCTTTCCGCTCTACTCGCCCAATATCGCCGGCATAGAGGTGGTCCGGCGCGGGCGCGTCAGGCGGGCCAAACTCTATTATCTGCGCGAGCGGCGCGGACGGTCGGCGCGCATCGCCGAGCGCACCCGCGGCGTCGTGAGGCGGACGAAACGCAAGAACGGGACCGACGGCGATGACTGAACCGCGCACCCTTTTCGACAAGATCTGGGCGAACCATCTGGTCGATACGCAGGAAGACGGCACCTGCCTGATCTATATCGACCGCCATCTGGTGCATGAGGTCACGAGCCCGCAGGCCTTTGCCGGGCTTCGCGCCGCCGGGCGCGGCGTGCGCCGGCCGGACGCCACCATTGCCGTCGCCGATCACAATATCCCGACCGTGCCGGCCGACCGCGCCGGCGTGATCGAGAACGAGGAGTCGCGCATCCAGGTCGAGACGCTGGAGCGCAATGTCGCCGAGTTCGGCGTGCCCTATTACCCGGTGAACGATGTCCGCCAGGGCATCGTGCATATCATCGGCCCGGAGCAGGGCATGACCCAGCCCGGCACGACAGTGGTCTGCGGCGACAGCCACACCTCCACCCACGGCGCGTTCGGGGCGCTGGCTTTCGGCATCGGCACCTCCGAAGTCGAGCATGTGCTCGCGACGCAGACGCTGATCCAGCGCCCGGCGCGCAACATGCGCGTCGATATTGACGGCGCGCTGCCGGCCGGCTGCACGGCCAAGGACCTCATCCTCGCCGTGATCGGCCATATCGGCACCGCAGGCGGCACCGGCCATGTGATCGAATATACCGGCCAGGCAATCCGCGACCTTTCCATGGAAGGGCGGATGACGGTTTGCAACATGTCGATCGAGGCGGGCGCCCGGGCCGGGTTGATCGCGCCCGACGACACCACTTTCGGCTATCTCAAGGGCCGCCCCCATGCGCCCAAGGGCGCCGCCTGGGACGCCGCGGTCGCGGTCTGGAAGCGCCTGCCGTCCGATCCGGGCGCGGTCTATGACAAGGAGGTGCGGCTGCGCGCCGAGGACATCGTGCCTCATGTCACCTGGGGCACCAGCCCTCAGGATGCGTTGCCGATCACGGCGCGCGTGCCGGACCCGGCGGAGATCGCGGACGAGGACCGGCGCAAGGCGGTCCAGCGGTCTATCGACTATATGGGTTTGCGGCCCGGCCAGCCCCTGCAGGACATCGCCATCGACACGGTATTTATCGGCTCCTGCACCAATGGGCGCATCGAGGACATCCGCGCCGCCGCCGCCGTCGCCGCCGGCCGCAAGGTGGCGGAAGGCGTCCGCGCCCTGGTGGTGCCGGGCTCCGGGCTGGTGAAGGCGCAAGCGGAGGAGGAAGGCCTCGACCGCATCCTGGTCGAGGCCGGTTTCGAGTGGCGCGAGGCAGGCTGCTCCATGTGCCTTGCCATGAATGACGACAAGCTGGCCCCCGGCGAGCGCAGCGCCTCGACCTCGAACCGCAATTTCGAGGGCCGGCAGGGTCCGGGCGGGCGCACGCATCTGGTCAGCCCGGCCATGGCCGCCGCCGCCGCCGTCGCAGGCCGCCTCGCCGACCTGCGCGACCTGGACTGAGAGACGGAAGGACCGTTCCCATGCGCAAATACGAGACCGTGACCGGCGTTGGCGCGCCGTTGCCGCAGATCAATATCGACACCGACAAGATCATCCCCGCGCGTTTCCTCAAGACGATCGAGCGCGCGGGCCTCGGTCGCAATCTGTTCAACGACATGCGCTATGACAATGAGGGCAACGAGAACCCGGATTTCGTGCTCAACCAGGCAGCCTGGCGCGGGGCGAGCATCCTGGTGGTGGGCGACAATTTCGGTTGCGGGTCGTCGCGCGAGCACGCGCCCTGGGCGTTGGCCGATTACGGCATTCGCGCCATTCTTGGCACCGACTTCGCCGACATCTTCTACAATAACAGCTTCAAGAACGGCCTGTTGCCGATAAAGCTGTCGGCGGAACAGCGCGACAAGCTGATGGAGGACGCACAGCGGGGGGAGAACGCGCGCATTACGGTCGATCTGGAAAACCAGGTCATTACCCGCCCGGACGGCGAGGAGATCGCTTTCGAGGTGGACCCGTTCCGCAAGCACTGCCTGCTCAACGGCCTGGACGACATCGGCCTCACCATGGAGCGGGCGCAGAGCATCGACAGCTTCGAGGCCCGGGACCGCATCGTCCGCCCGTGGCTGTACGCCGACTAGAAAGCAAGACCCGGTTCAACACCCCGCCCGTCGGCGGCCGCCGCTTGCGCTGAAACGCGCAGCGGCCTCTCCTTTCCCCCTCTCCCTGCAGGGAGAGGGCCGGGGAGAGGGGTCTTCCCCTCCACAGGCGCCGCCTCGCGCCAGCCGCACCGCCGGCCCCCTCACCCCACCCTCTCCCCCGAAGGAGGCGAGGGTTTTTTCGCTGCCGAAACGCCGTCCAACTCGACGCATGGCCGGTGCTCGCGGCAGTAGAAGTCCGGGACACAGGGTCCAAGCGGGTGCTGCCGGTGGTGCTGTGTTGAGTGTGCGGTGCGGCGCGGCTAGACTTTTGCTGCCCGTTTGCAGCCTGGCAGAGTGCTCTGCGAGGTTTGCGGCGGTGCGGGAAGCCCGGAGGGCGGCCCGGCAGCACCAACTGTCTCGTCTTGTCTGGAAAGGGAGTCACATGACCCGGACGGCATTCTTATCGGGAACACCCCTGCGCCTGCTCTCGCATGGCGCAGCTGCGCTCGCGGCCGCGGCGCTGCTTGCGCCGGGCGCTGCGAACGCCGACGCGTCGAAGATGGTCACCGTCGTGCTTTCGGAGGAACCCGAAGGCCTTGACGGCTGCAATTCCAACCGTTCGACGGTCGGCCGCGTCGCCAAGCAGAACATCGTCGAGACATTGACGGAAATCGACCCGAAGGACGGCAGCATCACGCCGCGCCTCGCGACGTCCTGGACCAAGGTGGACGACATGACATGGCGCTTCGAACTGCGCCAGGGCGTGACCTTCCATGACGGCGCCCCGTTCAACGCCGAGGCTGCGGCGAAAGCCATCTCGCGGACCATGGACACCGACCTCGACTGCGAGACGCGCACCAAGTCCTTCGGCGACCTGAAGCTGAGCACCAGGGCCGTCGGCGACTACATGCTGGAGATCGCGGCCAACAAGCCGGTGCCGATCCTGCCGACACGGATGGGCGTCGTCACCCTGTCCTCGCCCAACACCCCGACCGACAAGCTGGTGCTCGACCCGGTAGGCACCGGGCCGTATGTCTTCGATTCGTGGACACCGGGGCAGGAGATCATCACGAAGCGGTTTGACGGCTATTGGGGCGACATGCCGGCCGTCGAGGGCGCACGGTATATCTGGCGCTCCGAATCGGCGGTGCGCGCCGCAATGGTGAAGGTCGGCGAAGCCGATATCGCGCCGAATATCGCCGTTCAGGACGCAACCGAGCCCGAGATGGATTTCAGCTACCCGAATTCCGAGACGACGAGGCTGCGGATGGACCTCAGCCGGGCGCCGCTCGACGACCGGCGGGTTCGGCTGGCGCTGGCCCATGCCTTCGACCGGGAGGCGCTGCGCGGCACCATCCTTTCCAAGGATATCGAACACGCAACGCAGATCATCGTGCCGAGCATCAACGGCCACAACCCGGCCCTCAAGATGCGCGCCTATGATCCGGCCAGGTCAGAGGCGCTTCTCGCCGAAGCCAAGGCCGACGGCGTGCTCGTGGACACGGAGATCACGATTATCGGGCGGACCAACATCTACCCGAACGGCACCGAAGCCATGGAAGCGATGATGGCCATGTTCCAGTCGGTCGGATTCAATATCAAGCTGCGCATGATGGAAGTCGGCAGCTGGCTCACACATCTGACCAAGCCGTATGACGAGAACCGCGGCCCTGAGCTGGTCCAGGCCCAGCACGACAACAATAATGGCGACGCCGTGTTCTCGATCTTCAACAAATATGCCTGCGACGGCGCGCAATCGACGGTTTGCAACCCGGAGCTCGACGAGATGATCGCGAAGGCGTCCACGCTGTCGGGCGACGAACGGCGCACGCTCTGGCAGGAGATCAACCGGCGCATCAACGAAGACTTGGTCGCCGACGTGTGGATGTATCACATGGTCGGATATTCGCGGGTGGGAAGCCGGATCGACTTCCAGCCCAGCATCTCGACCAACAGCGAGCTGCATCTCGAGGACATCTCGTTCAAGTAGGGCGCCCGCGCCAGACGGTGTGAGGAGGCTGCCCGCCCCGCGGCGGGCCGGCCTCCCGACCACCGCCCCTCGCGCGGCGACGGAACGTCCATGGCAAGCTATCTCGCCCGCCGGGCGCTGCACAGCGGCATCGCCCTGATCGGCCTGGTTCTGGCCGTCTTCTTTCTCGTGCGCCTGACGGGCGACCCGACCGCGCTCTTCCTGCCGATCGACGCTTCCCTGGAGACCCGCAAGGCGTTTGCGGAGAAGCACGGATTCGACCGGCCCTCGACCGAGCAATTCCTGGTCTTCCTGCAGGACGTATCCGAGGGCGACCTCGGCTATTCGATGCGCAAGCAGCGCCCGGCGATGGAGCTGGTCCTGGAGGCCTATCCGACGACGCTGGCGCTGGCCGGCGTGGCGATGACGCTGTCCATTGCGCTGGCGGTGGCGGTGGGCGCGGTTGCGGCCTGCCGCCCCGGCGGCGTCTTCGACCGGGTCGCCACCGCCGCCTCGCTCGCCGGCGCCAGCGCGCCCGATTTCTGGGTTGCGATTACCGGCATCCTGGTCTTCGCCGTATCCCTTGGATGGCTGCCGACCTCGGGAACCGGCGGCCTGCCCTACTGGGTCCTGCCGATCGGCGTGCTGATGCTGCGGCCGTTCGGCATGCTGGTGCAGATCGTGCGGGCATCCATGCTTGGCGCATTGTCCTCGGCCTATGTGAAGACGGCCCGCGCCAAGGGAGTCCGCGAAATCTCGGTCATCTTCGTGCACGCCTTGCGCAATGCATGTCTGTCCATCGTCACGGTCGCCGGCGACCTCACGGTCGGCCTCATCAACGGGGCGGTCATTGTCGAGACGGTCTTCGGGTGGCCCGGCGTCGGAAAGCTGATGATCGATTCCGTCATCCAGCGAGACTTCCCGACCGTGCAAGCGGCGGTCATGGTCACCGCCACGGCGATCTTCCTGCTGAATATCCTGATCGACATGCTGTATGTCGCGCTCGATCCGCGGATCCGGCACCGATGAACCACCCGGACACGCCTTCCGCCGCCGCCGAAACCGCAACTGTCCGGCGCAGGCTTCCCTGGCGCGACCTGCTGTTGCGCGACAGGTTCGCAACCGCCGCCGCACTCTGGCTGCTGCTGCTCGCTTTCTGTTTCCTGTTCGGCCCGGCGCTCTTCGGCGAAGCGGCGACGGCGCTGAACCTGCGCGCCCGCAACCTGCCGCCGGGGTCGCTCGAACATGGCTGGCTGATGGTGCTGGGCGCCGACGCGCTGGGCCGCAGCGTGCTGGCCCGCCTGATCGTGGCCGCGCAGAACACGATGGCCATCGCCCTGTGCTCCTGTTTTCTGGCGATGGCGGCCGGCGGCCTGCTGGGCATGATCGCAGGCTATGTCGGCCGCGGAGTCGGCCATGTCATCATGCGGTTCGCCGATATTCTCCAGAGTTTCCCCTCGCTGCTGCTCGCGGTCATCGTGCTGTATGTGCTGGAGCCGAGCGTCGCCAATCTGGTGATCGTGCTTGCGATTACCAGGCTGCCGATCTATCTGCGCGTCGCCCGCGCCGAAGTGCTGGAAATCCGCGAGCGCGTCTTCGTCGATGCGGCGCGCGCGCTTGGCGGCGGCCGCGTCCATGTGCTGCGCCGGCATATCGCCCCGGTGGTCGCGCCGACGCTGCTGACCATCCTGACCGTCGATTTCTCGATCGTCATGCTGGCCGAATCCGGTCTGAGTTTCCTCGGACTCGGCATCCAGCCGCCGGAGATCACCTGGGGCCTCATGGTCGCCCAGGGCCGCAACTATCTCAGCCAGGCATGGTGGCTCGCCTTCTTTCCCGGCGCCGCCATCATGCTGGCCACGCTGTCCGCCAATATCCTGTCCAACTGGCTGCGCATCGCCGCCGATCCGGAACAGCGCTGGCGGCTCGAAGCGCCGGGGCGCGGCGATGGCTAGCGGGGCCGTGCTCGAAGTGGAGGACCTGCGGGTCGTCTTCCGCACCGGCCGCGAGACGGTCCATGCCGTCAACGGCGCCTCGCTCCGGGTCGGCCCGCGCGAGACCGCCGCCATTCTCGGCGAAAGCGGCTCCGGCAAGAGCGTCACCGCCGCCGCCGTCATGCGGTTGCTGCAAAGCCCGCCGGCTTTCGTCACCGGGGGCGCCATCCGGTTCAAGGGCCGCGATGTCCTGGCCATGCCGGCCGCCGACTGGCGGCGAACCTGCGGGCGCGACATCGCCATGGTGTTCCAAGACGCGCTAGCGTCGCTCAACCCGGTCTTCAGCGTCGGCTGGCAGATTGCAGAACTCTTCCGCGCGCACGGCCTTGCCTCCGGGCGGGAAGCCCGGCGGCGCGCCGTCGAGCTGCTGGAGCGCGTCGGCATTCCCGACCCCGCGCGCCGGGCCGGGGACTACCCCCACCAATTCTCCGGAGGGATGCGCCAGCGGGCGATGATCGCCATGGCGATTGCGCTGAGTCCGGACCTGCTGATCGCCGACGAGCCCACAACCGCGCTGGACGTCACCGTGCAGGCGCAAATCATGGAGCTGCTGGAAGACCTGCGCTCGGAACGGAACATGGCGATGATCCTGATCACCCACGATCTCGGCGTCGTTGCGGATGTCGCGGACACCGTTTCGGTGATGTATTCGGGCCGGGTCGTGGAGCAGGGACCTGTCGCCGAAGTGCTGGCGCGGCCGGGGCACGCCTATACCCGGGCGCTGCTGGGGTCCGTGCCGCGCGCCCGCAGGAGGGGCGGCAAGCTGCAGCCCATTGCGGGGTCGCCGCCCGATCTTGCGCGCATTCCGCCCGGCTGCGCCTTCCACCCCCGCTGCCGGTTCGCAACCGCGGTCTGCCGCCGACAGGCTCCGCCGCCGGTTGCCGTGGCGGCCGGGCGCACCGCCGAATGCCATCATGCGGAGCGTGTGTTCGATGACGGATGACGGCGCGCCCCCGCTTCTCGAAGTCCGCGGCCTCACAAAGCATTTTCCTGTCGGGCGGGGCTTCTCCCTGAAACGCCGGAAGGAGGTCGTCCGGGCCGTGGACGGGGTGAGCTTCGTGCTGCGCGCCGGGGAGACGCTCGGCGTGGTGGGCGAAAGCGGATGCGGAAAATCGACGCTGGCGCGGACGCTGCTGCGCCTGGAGGAACCCGGTTCGGGCCAGGCCCTGTTCCGCGGGGAGGACATATTCGCCGCCGATGCGCGTCGGCTGACGGCGATCCGCCGGCGCCTGCAGATCGTCTTTCAGGACCCTTATGCGTCGCTTAATCCCCGCATGACGATCGCCGAGGTCATCGGCGAGCCGTGGCTCATCCACCCGAAGGCGGCCCCCGCGGTGGAGGAGCGGCCCCGGCGCGTGCGCAGCCTGCTGGCGAATGTGGGCCTCAGGGCCGAACACGCCGACCGTTATCCCCATGAATTCTCCGGCGGGCAGCGCCAGCGCATCGGCATCGCCCGGGCGATGGCGCTCGACCCCGAAGTGCTGGTCTGCGACGAGCCGGTGTCCGCCCTCGATGTGTCGGTCCAGGCCCAGGTCATCAATCTGCTGATGGAAATTCAGGAGCGGCACGGCATCGCCTGCATCTTCATCGCGCATGACCTCTCGGTGGTCCGCCACATTTCGCACCGGATCGCGGTGATGTATCTGGGCCGCATCGTCGAGACCGGACCCGCCGAAGAGGTCTATACCCGTCCGCGCCATCCCTATACCAAGGCCCTACTGTCCGCGGAGCCGTCCCTGGATTTCACCGGCGGGCGGCGGAAACGGCAGCGCATCCTGCTCAAGGGCGAGGTCCCAAGCCCGGCAAACCCGCCTTCGGGGTGCCGGTTTCGCAGCCGCTGCTGGAAGGCGCAGGACATCTGCGCGGAAAACGCCCCGGCCCTGGACGCCGGCGGCCCCCACCAGGCGGCCTGTTACTTCCCGGAGGAAGGCCCCGCCTCTTCGCCCCTGCGTTCCTGACGCCCTGCCGCTGTCAGCAGCGCATCGACCTCGGCGCGGCCGGGCATGGATTGGGCGGTGCCTGGCCGCGTGACCGACAGCCCGGCGGCGGCGCAGCCGAACCGGACGGCCCAGGCCGGGTTTCTGCCCTCGGCGAGCGCAACGGCGAAGGCGCCGTTGAAGGCGTCCCCCGCCCCGGTGGTTTCCACTGTGGGGCCGGCCTGGAAGGCGGGCACCATCTCCACGCCTTCCGGCCCGTCGAACAGCGCGCCTCTGGCGCCGAGCGTTATCACGACAGCGCCGGCGCCCTGGCCGCGCAGCGCGGCCGCCGCGCGGCGCGCGCCGTCCTCGTCGTCCACCGCAATGCCGGTCAGCGCCTCGGCCTCGGTCTCGTTGGGGGTGAGATAGTCGCAGAGCCGGAGCATCTCC
Organism: Alphaproteobacteria bacterium; assembly: GCA_965200785.1. Taxonomy (GTDB): domain Bacteria; phylum Pseudomonadota; class Alphaproteobacteria; order Bin95; family Bin95; genus Bin95. The sequence continues at coordinate 2,746,882 of CBDAVA010000003.1, forward strand.
GCCGGCGCGGCGGCGGCGGGCGCAGGGTTGAGGATCGTCCTCACGCCGGCTTCCCTGGCGATCGCCAGCGCCCGCGCCGCCGCCGACAGCGGCTGCTCGAACTGGGTCATGAAGACCGCGGCGGACCGGATTGCATCGGCCGCCGCGTCGATATCCGCGCCGGAAATCTCCGAGGCGGCGCCCGGACAGACGATGATTGCGTTCTCGCCGGTGGCCTCATCCACCAGAATCGCCGCCGCGCCCGTCGCCATGCTGTCGGACCGTGCGACCAGCGGCTCCACGCCCGCCCCGGCCCAGGCGGCCAGAGCCATGTCGGCAAAGGGATCGCGCCCGATCCTGGAGATGAAACGGACCCTGCCGCCGAGCAGGGCGGCGGCCACCGCCTGGTTGGAGCCCTTGCCGCCGGGACCGAGCGCGACGCTCTCGCCGATAACGGTCTCGCCCATCCGCGGCAGGCGCCGGGTGCGGAAGGTCGCATCGGCTACGAAAATGCCGAGAACCGCAATATGGCCGGTCATCGCGAATATCTCCAAGTCAGGCGCCGGAAGAACGGTAGCGGATCGGCGCCGCCGGCGAAAATCCGTATTACCGCCCCGGCCAGGGTGGAGCGGTGTGGAAGTCCGGGGCGCGGGCCGCACCCGGTTGCCGGGGAACGCTGTCTGCCGCATGTTCCGCCGCAGCCCCGAGGTTTCGACGGCTGGAACCGCAAAGACACAGGAGAACGGCATGGCCTACCGCGTGATGCTTCAAATGCCCTATACGGACGGTCTCAAATCGGTATTCGAGCCGCGCGACGATATTGTTGTCGAGCGCTTCACCGAACTGTCGGAAGAGAACATTCTGCAGCATATCGGCAATTACGATGCGGCCATTCTCGGCGTCGCGCCGTTCACCCGCCGAATCGTCGCGAATGCGGGCAAGCTGAAAATCGTTGCGCGGCACGGCGTCGGCTATGATGCGGTGGATGTGCCGGCGCTGACGGAAGCAGGCGTGCCGCTCGCCGTGGTCGGCACCGCCAATTCGCTGACCGTCGCCGAGCACTCGCTGTTCTTCATGATGGCGCTCGCCAAGCGCGCGATCCTCTACGACCGCGAGGTGCGCAAGGGCAATTGGGATGTCCGGTTCGGCACGCCGGCCTACGACCTCGCAGGCCGGACCGTGCTGATCCTGGGCTTCGGACGCATTGGCCGCCGGCTCGTGCCGCGCTGCCGCGCGATGGACATGAATGTGCTGGTCCACGACCCCTATGTTGTCCAGGACGCCATCGTGACCGCCGGGGCAACCCCTGTCGAAGACTGGCGCGCGGCGCTGCCCGCTATCGACTTTCTTTCCGTCAACTGCCCGAAGAACGAGGAAACGGACGGCATGATCGGCGCTGCCGAACTCGCCGCCATGAAAGCGACAGCCTTCGTCGTGAACACCGCACGGGGCAACATCGTCGAGGAAAAGGCGCTCTACGAGGCGCTGAAGAACCGGGTCATCGCCGGCGCCGGCATCGACCCGTTCGTCGTCGAGCCGGCGACGGCTGCCGAACCCCTGTTCGAGCTCGACAACATCATCGTCTCGCCGCACTCGGCGGGCGTTACGGAAGAATCCATGTTCCGCATGGGCTCGGCGGCCGCACAAAATGTGGTCGATTGCTTCGACGGCAAACTCGATCCCGACAATGTCATCAACACGGAAGTCCTGAACCGGGAATAACGCCAGCGAAGCCGGGGTAGCGCCCGGTCTTCAATATGTCGTTCCGGCCCTCAATCCGGGCCGATCCTCTGCCGCTGCGGCCCCCTGACCCTCCCCTTTCCTCCAAGGAAGGGGAGGGTCTTCCTTTTTTGTCGGGTGGAATGCACTTTTTCGGGGCGGCAATGAGGGGAACATACCCTGAAAACCAGCAAACGCTGGCACATCGCGCAGCAATCGGCCCGCCATTGCGGATAGCAGCGCTCTCTTTTGGCCCAAAATGTCGCAGTTTGCGGCACTCCAATCCTGCCTGTCATCGCCGCTCTCTCCTCAAGCGTGACACGTTGGCCAACTTGCAAGGGCGCTGATTTCAACGCTGGTTGCGCATGACCAACCTGTAATTGTCTTAAATGTTCTATTTATATTCACATTACGAGGAGACTAATTCCCGGAATCTATCCGTTGGACTCATGCAGCCGCTGGGGAGTATAGTAGATCGAAATGGGGTAAAGTGGTTGGAAAGGGTCGTATCTTTCCAGCGTCGGAAGGACAAGCGAGGTCCACAGTGCAGGTCTCGGGCGAATACGACGCCAAGCTGGACGGAAAGGGCCGGGTCATCGTGCCGGCGGCCCACCGGCGTCGTATTTCGCCGGACGCAGAGCTGCGTCTGGCCACCGCAATCGATGAGCGGCAAGCCATCATCCTCTGCGAGGAGGAATATCTGCAGAACTTCGCCAAGGACATGCGCAGGGCGATGAAGGACACGCCCGTCCTGGCGCTGCAACTCTCGAGTCTCGTCGTCGGACGGGCCAAGGAAACGCAGATCGACAGTCAGGGCCGCCTGCTTCTGCCGCCCTCGCTGCGCGAGCAATTCGGCATTGAGAGCGATGTGCGGTTCGTCGGCAATACCTATGTCATCGAGATCTGGAATCCGGCCACGCACGACAAATGGGTAAGCCAGGTGTTTGCGGGTCTCGACGAGGAAACGCTCGCAAAGGTCTATCTGGGCGCTCCGCCGGCTTCGGAGCTCGCCTCGTGACCGGCGGCGCTCACATCCCGGTCATGGCGGCGGAAGTCGTCGCTGCCATTCGCCCGCGCCCGGGCGGACGCTATGTCGACGCCACCTTCGGCCGCGGCGGCTATTCACGGGCGTTTCTGGCGTCGGCGCCGTGCCGGGTGCTGGCGCTGGACCGCGACCCTGCAGCGGAAGAGGCGGCCGCAGCGTTCGGACAGAGCTGCGGCGCCCGGTTCCGCTTCCGCCGCGCGCGCTTCTCCGACATGGACGGGATCGCGGCGGAAGAGGCGTTCGCCCCGGCGGACGGCATTGCCTTCGATCTCGGCGTGTCCTCGGCCCAGCTGGACGACCCGGCCCGCGGCTTCTCTTTCGCCGCCGGGCCCCTGGACATGCGCATGAGCGGCGAAGGGCCGACTGCAGCCGACCTTGTCGCCGGCCTCGATGAGCGCGGCCTCACAGACATCATCCGCCGATACGGAGAGGAGCCGCGCGCCCGCCGGGTCGCGCGGGCAATCACATCGGCGCGCGCCGTCGCGCCAATCCGCTCCACGGACCGGCTTGCCGCCATCGTCGCGCGGGTCGTTCCGGCGGACGGGCGCCTCCATCCGGCGACGCGGACCTTCCAGGCGCTGCGCATTGCGGTGAACGACGAGCTCGGCGAACTCGACCGCGGCCTGGCCGCCGCTGAACGCCTGCTTGCGCCGGGCGGAAGACTTGCGGTGGTGTCGTTCCACTCGCTGGAGGACCGCGCCGTAAAGGTCTTCCTGCGCGAGCGCAGCGGCACGCTTCCGGGAAACTCGCGCCATCGGCCGCCGGCGGCGGCGCAACGGGCTTCCTTCCAGCTGCTGCACCGCCGCGCGGCCCGTCCGGGCGCCGCCGAGATCGCAACCAACCCCCGCGCTCGGTCGGCCCGGATGCGCGCTGCCGAGAGGCTGGCGGCATGAGCGCCCGGGCCACGATATTCTGGTGCGCCGGAGCGGCCGTCATGGCCGCAGGGCTTTTTGCGGTCGGGGACCATGTCCGAGCCCGTGAGAACAGGCTGGCGATGCTCAATCGCCAGGTCCTGGCCGAACAGGAGCGCATACAAGTTCTTCGAAGCGAGCTCGCCTTCTTAATTCGACCTCGCACCCTTCAATACCAGAACGCGCGCGCGTTGGGTCTTGTTCCTATTGAGGCAGATCAGCTGCACCGGTCGAGTTTCCTCCCGGCTCGACCGGCCGGTATTCTTGGATCTCCTCGGACCCACGCGCGCGCAGGGCGGGACAGCAGCTCTGGCCTCCCGACGGAGCCGCTGTCCCGCCTCTCTTACAATACCGGCGGCGGAGACGAGCGGTGAGTCCGCATCGTCCAGCACTGCCGGTTCTCGCGCTGGCGCGCAGCCGCCTGGCGTTCGGGGTGATGGCATTCCTTGCCAGCCTCGTGCTCCTGTCAGTCAGAATCGTCGCTCTTGGCACCGCCGGGCAAGACTCGACACTGCCCACCGAGCGGGTGGTCAGCCAGCATCCGGTGAAACGCGGCGATATCGTGGACCGGAACGGCAGGCTGCTGGCCAGCAGCGTGGTCTCGCGGGCGCTGGTCGCCTGGCCGCCGCAGATCGACGATGTCGAAGGCACCGCCAGAAGGCTCTCGCAAGCCTTGCCGTGGCTGAGCTTCGAAGAGGCCCGGCAACGCCTTTCGCTGAAGCAGAGCTTCGTTTTCGTCGCCCGCCGACTCACGCCGCGAGATCAGAAAGCGGCGCTCTCACTCGGCCTGCCCGGCATCGGCCTGCAACCCGAAGATCTTCGCGTTTATCCTCACGGCAGGTTGACCGCCCATGTCGTCGGGCGCACCCAGCCGAGCGATGACGGGCCGATCGGCAATGCCGGCATCGAACAGCGCTTCAACGCCATCCTCGCTGATCCCGCACAGCGTGTGCGGCTCTCGATCGATATCCGGGTCCAACATGTGGTCCGGGAGGAATTAGCGCGAACGGTCAGGCATTTTTCCGCCATCGGCGGCGCCGGCGTCGTGCTCGACATCCGGACCGGTGAAGTGCTTGCCATGGTTTCACTGCCGGACTTCGATCCCAACCAAAAAGACAAGATGCAGGAGCAGCAGGCGAATCGAGCGTCGCACCTGGTTGCCGAGATGGGATCGGTTTTCAAGCTGCTGACGCTGGCGACGGCGCTTGACGAGGGCATTACAGGGCTGGCGCATCGTTTCGACGCAAGTGAGCCGATCCGGGCATTCGGACACATGATCAGAGACTATCGGGGCCAGAACCGCGTTCTTTCTGCAGCGGAGGTCGTCGTCCACTCGTCGAATATCGGCGCGGCCAAGATCGCACAGCAAATCGGCGCCGAGACATTCAGGAAATATCTTGGCGGCCTGGGTCTGCTCAGCCGGCCGGCGTTCGAGTTACCGGAAGTCGGCCATCCGATCATACCCAGAACCTGGCACCCTCTGACGCTGATGACTGTCGGCTTCGGACACGGGCTTTCCGTCAGCCCGCTCCAGACGGCTTCGGCAATTGGAGCGCTGGCCAATGACGGGCTGGCTGCTCCTGTCACCCTGTTGAGGCGTTCGACCGCAGCACCGGGCAAGAGGGTCTTCTCTTCCGAGACCTCCAGCAAGATGCGCTGGATGATGCGCCAGGTCGTGCTGCGCGGCAGCGGGCGGCGGGCGGACAACGCCCTTTATCCGGTTGGCGGCAAGACCGGCACGGCCGAAAAGGTGGTGAATGGCCGCTATCACCGCCAGAGGCGGCTCTGTTCCTTTGTCGGCGTCTTTCCGATCCAGAATCCCCGCTATGCGATTGTCGTCATGCTCGACGAACCGAAGGGGCTGAAGGAGACCTTCAATTTCGCGACTGCCGCCTGGAATGCGGTCCCGGCGGCCGGCAGGCTGATCCCGCGCATCGGGCCGATTCTGGGCGTGCCCGTTGCCGGCCCGGACTCCGACGCCTGGATGGAACGGGTCGTCCCGGAAACCTGGCTTCCCCTCCTTTTCCACGAACAGGACAAGGAGAAGGACGCATGATGTCGGCAGCCGGATGCCGGATCGACCTCGGCGCGCTCGGCATTACCGGCCTGGCGGCAGATTCGCGCGAGGTCCGGCCCGGATATCTGTTCATGGCCGTGCCGGGCGCACATGCTGACGGGCGCGCCTTCGCCGGCGATGCGGCGGCAAGAGGCGCCAGAGCAATCCTCGCGCCGGTCGGCACGGTGCTGGACTCATTGCCGGCCGGTGTTGCGGTCATTCTCGACGAGACGCCGCGCCGCGCCTTCGCCCGCCTCGCAGCCCGGTTTTTCGGCGCCCAGCCAGCCCGGACGACGGCTGTCACCGGCACCAGCGGCAAGACCTCCGTGGTCGATTTCATTCGCCAGCTCTGGCATCTGCTCGGCTTTCCTGCGGCCAGCCTCGGCACGCTTGGCCTCATCGCTCCCGGAATGCGCCGCGCCGGTGCGCTGACGACGCCCGATCCGGTGCAATTGCACCGCGACCTGGCCCAGCTGGCCGAAGCCGGTATCGATCGCGTCGCCCTGGAGGCGTCGAGCCACGGACTGGATCAGTATCGGCTGGACGGTGTGCGGGTCTCGACCGCTGTTTTCACCAATTTCTCCCGCGATCATCTCGACTACCACGCCGATCTCGAGCGCTATCTCGACGCCAAGCTGGGCCTGTTTCGCCGGGTCATGGCGCCGGGAGGGTTGGCCGTCGTCAATGCGGACGACCCGGCCGGTGCGAAGGCGGGCGCCGCCGCCCGAGCCGCCGGCCAGACGGTGTGGCGCTTCGGACGGAGCGGGCAGGCGTCGGAAATCGAGATCGAGGACATCGAACCCGCCGCGGATGGACAAATCGTGTCGTTCCGGCTGTTCGGCCGTCCGCATCGGACCCGCCTTCCCTTCACCGGCGAATTCCAGGCGTTCAACGCCCTTGCGGCGCTTGGAGCCATTGCTGCGGAAGACCACGACCCGGACACGGCCGCCGCATGTCTGGAAGGTCTTCACGGCGTCCGGGGGCGGCTTGAACTTGCAGCGCGCACACGGTCCGGCGCGCCGGTCTATGTCGATTACGCCCACAAGCCGGGCGCGCTCGCGGCGGCGCTGGAGGCTCTCAGGCCTTCCGTGCACGGGCGCCTGGTCGTCGTGTTCGGCGCGGGCGGAGACCGAGACGCCGGCAAGCGCGGGCAAATGGGCGCCGTCGCCGACCGACTGGCCGATCTGGCGATCGTCACGGATGACAATCCGCGCACCGAAGATCCCGCCGCCATCCGCGCCGCGGTTCTCTCCGCCTGTCCGGGCGCCCTGGAAATCCCCGACCGCGAGCAAGCGATCGCGGCCGGCATGGAGAGCCTTGGCGCGGACGACGCCCTGCTTGTCGCCGGGAAGGGGCACGAGACCAGCCAGATCGAGGGCGGCGTGGTTCGCCCGTTTGACGACAGGGCCGTTGCCCGGCGGCTGGCGGAGCGGCGGACATGACCCTCTGGACCGCCAGCGAAGCCGCCGCCGCGACCGGAGGCGCGCCCTGCGGCCTCTGGGAGGCGACCGGCGTGGCGCTTGACAGCCGGTCCGTCTCGGCCGGCGACCTGTTTGTCGCCGTGGCCGGCGCCAATCGCGACGGGCACTGCTTCGTCAGGCAGGCGCTGGCCAGCGGCGCGGCGGCGGCCCTGGTCAGCCGCGATTGCGGCGCCGATGTGCCGGCGCTGCGCGTTCCGGATACGCGCGCCGGCCTCTATGCGCTGGCCCGGGCCGCGCGCGCCCGCTCGACGGCGCGCATCGCCGCAGTCACCGGCAGCGTCGGCAAGACGGGCTGCAAGGAGCTGCTGGCCCGTCTGCTCGAGCGGGCAGGCCGCACGGAGGCGAGCCGGGGCAATCTCAACAATGACTGGGGCGTCCCGCTCTCTCTCGCCCGCTTGCCGCGCGATGCGGCCTTCGCCGTTTTCGAGCTTGGCATGAATCACGCCGGCGAGATTGCGCCTCTGTCCCGGCTGGTCCGCCCCCATGCAGCGCTGGTGACAGCGATCGCCCCGGCGCATACGGCGTTCTTCGACAGCCTGGCTGCGATCGCCGATGCCAAGGCCGAGATATTCGGCGGTCTGGAAGAAGGCGGCGCTGCGGTCATCAATGCCGACACACCGCATGCCGACCGTCTGGCGGCTGCGGCCGAACGCGCCGGCGCCCGCGTCCTGCGCTTTTCCCGGCAGGCGGGCGATGCCGTTCTGCTGGCCGCCGCGCTTGACGCCGAAGGCAGCGACGTCACTGCCGAGATCGACGGACGGCAGATCCAATTCCGGCTCGGCGCGCCGGGTGCGCACTGGGTCTGCAACGCCCTTGGCGCGCTGCTGGTGCTGCAGGCGCTCGATGTCGCCCCCGATCCCGATGTCCTGGCGGAATTCCGCCCCCTGGCAGGGCGGGGCGCGCGGAGAAGCGTTGGCGGCTGGACATTGATTGACGACAGCTACAATGCCAGCCCGGCGGCGATCCGGGCCGCCCTGGACGTGCTCGGCCTGACAATGCCGGGCGCTGGCGGGCGGCGTATCGCCGTGCTGGGCGACATGCTGGAATTGGGGGCCGACGCCGGCGCCGCCCATGCCGCCCTCGCCGCGCCGGTGGCGGATGCCGGCGTCGATCTGGTGTTCGCGGCCGGCCCCGGAATGCGCGAGCTGTTCGACCGTCTGCCGCCTGCCCTGCGCGGCGCCCATATGCCGGACACCGCCGCTCTCGCCCCGTTTGTGGCCGAAGCCGCCGCACCCGGCGATGTCGTGCTGGTCAAGGGTTCGCTCGGCATGAACATGAAGGCCGTCATCGCGGCGCTCGAACAGCCTGCAGGCAAGGGAGGTTGAGCCCCGATGCTTTACAACCTCCTGACGCCGATGGCGGAAGATTTCCAGTTCTTCAACCTGTTCCGCTACATCACGTTCCGTTCGGGCGCGGCGACGCTGACGGCGCTGGCGCTCAGCTTCCTGCTCGCTCCCGGCATGATCGCCTGGCTTCGCGCCCGCCAGGCCGGCGGCCAGCCGATTCGCGAAGACGGGCCGAAATCGCATCTGGAGACGAAGCGCGGCACGCCGACCATGGGCGGCACCCTGATCCTGGCGGCGCTTGTCGCCAGCACCCTGCTCTGGGCTGACCTCACCAACGCCTATGTCTGGATCGTATTGGCGGTCACGCTGTGCTTCGGCCTTGTCGGCTTCGCCGACGACTGCCTGAAGCTCGGCCGAAGGAGCAGCCGCGGGCTTTCCGGCAAAATGAAACTTGCCGTCCAGATAGCGGTCAGCGCCGCCGCTGCTGTCATTATCGCCGAAATTGTCGGCGCGCCGCTGGGCTACGGGCTTGCAGTCCCGATGTTCAAGGACCTGCTGCTCGACATCGGCTGGCTGGCAGTGCCTTTCGCCGTGCTGGTGATGACCGGCGCCTCGAACGCGGTCAACCTTACCGACGGACTCGACGGCCTCGCGATCGTTCCGGTGATGATCGCCGCGGGCTGCTTCGGGTTGATCGCCTATCTCTGCGGCCACATCGTCTTTGCGGAATATCTGCAAATCCATTCGGTTCCCGGCGCCGGCGAGTTGGCTGTGCTCTGCGGGGCGCTGGTCGGCGCCTCTCTCGGTTTCCTCTGGTACAACGCGCCGCCGGCCATGGTGTTCATGGGCGATACCGGGTCGCTTGCCTGCGGCGGCACGCTCGGCTCGGTCGCGGTCATCACCAAACATGAGCTCGTGCTCGCCATCGTGGGCGGCCTGTTCGTGCTCGAGGCCGTTTCGGTGATCGTTCAGGTGGCTTCGTTCAAGCTCACCGGCAAGCGCGTGTTCCGCATGGCGCCCCTGCACCACCATTTCGAGCAGAAGGGCTGGAAGGAGCCCACCATCGTCATCCGCTTCTGGATCATCGCCGTCGTGCTGGCCCTCGCGGGGCTGGCGACCCTGAAGCTCCGATGATCCCGCTGCCGGCATATCGCGGCGCAGAAGTCGGCGTCATGGGTCTCGGCCGCTCCGGACGGGCGGCGGCGGCGGCCCTCGCGGCGGCCGGCGCACATCTCCATGTGTGGGACGACCGAGAAGACCTGCGCAGGGAGTTCGGGGATGCGCCGGCTTTCGAGCCGGCCGGCCTCGACCGGCTTGTCTGGAGCCCCGGCATTCCGCATCTTCACCCGCGCCCGCACCCCCTGGCGGTCCGCGCCGACGCCGCCAACGTCCCGCCTGTTGCGGACATCGCGCTGCTCGCCGAAGCCTTGCCCGATTGCCGCTTCGTCGCGGTCACCGGCACAAACGGCAAATCGACCGTAACGGCGCTGATCGGCCATGCGCTCGGCGCGCTCGGCGTCCCTCATGCGGTCGGCGGCAATCTGGGTCCGGCCGCGCTCGGCCTGCCGGCGCTCGGACCAGGCGGCGTCTATGTGCTCGAGCTGTCATCCTACCAGCTCGCGCTGCTGCCGCGCCCGGTCTTCGACATCGCGGTGCTTCTCAACATCGCCGCCGACCACCTGGACCGCCACGGCGGCATACACCGTTACGTCGCCGACAAGGCGCGTATTTTCGACAATGGCGCGCACGCGATCATCGGCGCGGCCGACCCGTGGTGCCTGCGGCTCGCACACCGCTTGCGCGCAGCAGGCCGCCCGGTCGCCGTTACCGGCGAAGACGGCCCCGCCCTTCCCTGCCTGCCCGGCCTCCACAACCGCCGCAACGCGGCCGCGGCGCTGGCTGTGCTGGACGCCCTCGGTGTCGAACGCCGGGCGAGCCTGGCCGCCATGTCCGGGTTCCGGGGCTTGCCGCACCGGATGGAAACGGTCGGCGAGATCGCCGGTGTGCGCTACATCAACGACAGCAAGGCGACCAACGCCGAATCGGCCGCCTGTGCGCTGGCGAGCTTCGAGCGTGTGCGCTGGATTGCCGGCGGACAGGCCAAGACCAGCAATCTCGATGCGCTCCGGCCCTGGCTCGGCCGGGTCGCCAAGGCCTATCTCGTCGGCGCATCGCAGGCGCCGTTCGCGCAGGCGCTGGAAGGCAGCGCCGCCTGTGAATGCGTCGGAGATCTCGACGCCGCCCTGGCAGCCGCCCATCGCGACGCCCGGCCCGGCGAGGTCGTGCTTCTGGCCCCGGCGGCAGCGTCCTTCGATCAATGGGAGAGTTTCGAGGCGCGCGGCGACGCCTTCCGCGAGGGCGTGCGCGGACTGACGGGAGGCGCCGGATGAGCGTCCTGCCCCGCACAGACCGCAGCTGGATCGCGCAATGGGTCTGGACGGTGGACCGGGTGACGCTCGGCGCCGTCACGGCCCTGATCGCCTTTGGCGTTGTGCTGGTTGCGACGGCCGGCCCGGCTGTCGCGGAACTCAACGGCGCCCCGCGTTTCCACTTCCTGTTCAAGCATCTGCTGTTCCTGCCATTGGCGGCTGCGGTGCTGGCCGGCTGCTCGCTGCTCAGCCCGCTTCAGGTGCTGCAGGCGAGCCTGCTGGTCTTCGCCGGCGCCTTGCTGCTGACGCTGGCGACAGTCGCGGTCGGAACCGAGGCCAAGGGCGCGCAGCGCTGGATTTCCCTGGGCTTCGTGGGCGTGCAGCCCTCGGAGTTCCTCAAGCCCGCCATGGCGGTCATCTCGGCCTGGCTGCTCGCGCATTACCGCATCATTGTCGGATCGCGCGCGCTCTGGATCGCGGGCGGCCTGCTGGCAACGGTCGCGGCCGTGCTCCTGCTGCAGCCGGATATCGGCATGACCTTCATGATCGTCTCCGTCTGGTTCGGGCAGTTCATCCTGGCCGGTATGCCGCTGATGGCGCTTGGCGCCGTTATTCTGGGCGCCATCATCGTCGCGATTGTCGCCTATTTCTCTTTCGGCCATGTCTCGAACCGCGTGGACGCCTTCGTCTTCGGCGGCGGCTCCGAACGCTATCAGATCGGAAAGTCGCTGCAGTCGTTCGAGCGGGGCGGCCTGGTCGGGCAGGGTCCGGGCGAAGGCACGGTCAAGGACACGCTGCCCGACGCGCATGCGGACTTCATCTTCGCCGTCCTTGGCGAGGAGTTCGGTTTGCTGGTCTGCCTGGCGGTCATCGCACTCTACGGACTCATCGTCTGCTACGGCGCATTCCGGCTGATGACGGAAAAAAACCTGTTCGCCTTCCTGGCGGTCTCGGGGTTGCTGGCAAGTTTCGGGCTGCAGGCGTTCATCAACATGGCGTCCGCGCTGGAGGTCATCCCGACCAAGGGCACCACCCTGCCGTTCCTCAGCTATGGCGGCTCGTCGCTGCTCGCGGCCTCGATTTCGCTCGGCTTCGTCCTGTCGCTCAACCGGCGCCGGGACGGGCAGTCGGAGGTGTTGTGATGGCCGGCCCCATCGCAATCGCCGCCGGCGGCACAGGGGGGCATGTCTTCCCGGCCCGCGCCTTCGCCGCCTGCCTTGCTGCGCGGGGCGAAGAGGCGATCGCGGTGACAGACAGGCGTGGCGCCACTTTCGCCGGCGATGCGCCGGTCTATACCATCCGCGCCGCGCAGCCGCGCAGCCTGCGGGGCCTGGCCCAGCTCGCGCTCGGCGCGCTCGACGCCTGCAAGGTGCTCCGGAGCACCCGCGCGCGGGCCGTTGTCGGCTTTGGCGGCTACCCCTCCGCGCCGACCGTGCTCGCGGCCCGCTGGCTCGGCCTTGCCACGGTGCTGCACGAACAGAACGCCTTGCTCGGCCGGGCCAACCGGCTGCTGGCGCGCGGCCGGACCAAGGTGGCGGGCAGCTTTCCCGGCATGGGCGACCGCGTCGTCGGCAACCCGGTGAGGCAGGAAATCGCGGCATTGTCGCATCAGCCCTATACGCCACCCGCGCCGGGCGAGCCGTTGCGATTGCTCGTATTCGGCGGCAGCCAGGGCGCGCGCATCTTCTCCGAGGTGCTGCCGCGGGCGCTCGGTCCGCTGACCGGCAGGGTGACCGTGCGCCAGCAATGCCGCGCCGAAGACCTGGAGCCTGCGCGGCGCGCCTATCACGCGCAGGGCGTCGAGGCGCTTCTCGAGCCGTTCATCGAAGACATGGCGGGCGCGCTCGACCGGGCGCATCTGGTGGTCGCCAGGGCCGGCGCCTCCACCGTGGCAGAGCTCGCGGCCGCCGGCCGACCGGCCATCTTCGCACCCTATCCCCATGCAACCGACGACCACCAAAGCGCCAATGCCCGCGCCATTACCGACGCCGGGGGCGGCTGGCTGGTCGCCGACCGGGACTTCACGCCCGACCGCGTGAGTTCGCTGATCGAAGACTGCCTCGTGAACCCCGAACGGCTCACCCGCGCAGCGGCCGGCGCGCGCCAGTGCGGCAGACCGGAGGCGGCGGACGCGCTGGCCGACTTCGTGCTCGCGGAAGCAGGGGGAGGCGGCGCATGAGACCATTGCCGCTTCCTTTCGGGCCGCTTCACTTCATCGGCGTCGGCGGCATCGGCATGAGCGGGGCCGCCGAACTGCTGCTCCGTCTCGGCTGCACAGTCAGCGGCAGCGACGCCGCGGCCAACGCCAATACCGGCCGGCTGGAGGCGCTGGGCGCGACCGTTCGAATCGGCCATGCCGCCGGCAATCTCGGCAGCGCGGCGGCTGTGGTGGTGTCGACCGCCATTCCGGAAGACAACCCGGAGCTGCGCGAGGCCGTCCGGCGCGGCCTTCCCGTGCTGCACCGGTCGGAAGCGCTCGCCGCAATCGCCTCGCTCGCATGGCCGATCGCGGTTTCGGGCACGCACGGGAAAACCACCACCACCGCGATGATCGCAGCAGTGCTCGAAGCCGGCGGGCTGGACCCCACGGTCGTCAATGGCGGCATCCTGCGCGGGCTGGGTTCGAATGCGAAGCTGGGCGGCGGCCCCTGGGCGGTATTCGAGGCGGATGAAAGCGACAAGTCGTTCCTCAACCTGCCGGCTGCCATAGCGGTCGTCACCAATATCGAAGCCGAGCATATGGAGCACTACCGCGATCTGGCCGAGATCGAGGCGTGCTTCGCCCGGTTCGCCGGGTCGGTGCCGCCTTTCGGCAGCGCCGTCATCTGCGCGGACGACGAAGGGTCCTGTCGGCTGGCCGCACAATGCAGACGGCCGGTCGTCCGCTACGGGTTCGCGGCCGGCGCCGATATTCGCGGCGAGGCGCTGGTTCTGGAGCCCGGCGGCAGCACGCTCGACATATCGGGCCGCGTGCAGATCGACGGCCTCCGGATCGGCGTGCCCGGACGCCACAATGCGCAGAACGCATTGGCGGCGGTCTCGATCGGCCACCTTCTGGGCCTTCCCGAAACGGCAATCCGCCGGGCGCTTGGAGAATTCGGGGGCGTCGAGCGCAGATTCACGCTTGCAGGCAAGGTGGACGGGGTGCGGATTATCGACGACTACGCCCACCACCCCACCGAGATCGCGGCCGTGCTCGCCACCGCCCGCCTGGCCGGCGACGGCCGCATCCTGGCGGTCATGCAGCCCCACCGCTATACCCGCTTGAACGCCTTGCTGGACGACTTCGCGCACTGTTTCTCCGAGGCCGACAAGGTGCTGATCGCGCCGGTTTATGCCGCGGGAGAAGCGCCGATACCCGGCGCGAACCGGGATGCGCTGGTCGCCGCGGCGCGCGCCGGCGGACACCGGGATGTCGCCGCCATAGACGGCCTCGACGACCTTGCGAAACGGGCCGGGGAGTGGGCGGTTCCCGGCGACACCATCGTCTGCCTCGGCGCGGGTTCCATCACGGCCTGGGCCCATGCCTTGCCGGAGACGATGCGGGGACTCCGGAAATGACCCCGCGCTTCCCCCTGCCCGCAATTCGGGGGCGCGTCACGGCCGACGCGCCGCTGGACCGGATCGCCTGGTTCCGGGTCGGCGGACCTGCCGAAGCGATGGCCCGGCCCGTAGACCGCGCCGATCTCGAAGCGCTGCTGAAGGCGCTGCCCGAAGATGTGCCGCTGACAGTGCTCGGCGTGGCCTCGAACACGCTGGTCCGGGACGGCGGGATAGACGGCCTCGTACTGCGGCTCGGCCGCGGTTTCGCCGCCATTCGCATTGAGGGCGACACGGTCGCCGCCGGCGCGGCCGCGCTTTGCGCAAATGTCGCCCGCGCGGCTGCCGAGGCCGGGCTCGGGGGCCTGGAATTCCTCTCCGGGATTCCCGGCACCGTCGGCGGCGCGCTCGCCATGAATGCGGGGGCCTATGGCCGCGAAACGGCGGACGTGCTGATCGAGGCCGAGGCGATGGACCGCCAGGGCGCGGCGGCGCGTCTCGGCAATGCCGATTTCGGCTTCCGCTATCGGGGCAACACGCTCGCGAAGAAGCACATCTTCCTTTCGGCGCGCCTGCAGGGCGCCCGTCGCCCGCGCGGGGAAATCCGCACGGCGATGGCGGACATCGCCGCCGCCCGGGAGGCGAGCCAGCCGATCCGCACGCGCACCGGCGGATCCACCTTCCGCAACCCCGCCGGCGCCAAGGCCTGGGAGTTGATCGACCGGGCGGGTTGCCGGGGGCTGAAACGCGGCGGCGCGATGGTCTCGGAACTGCACTGCAACTTCCTGGTGAACACCGGCTCGGCGAGCGCAGCCGATCTCGAGGATCTGGCGGAGGATGTGCGGGCGCGCGTGCGCGCAACAACCGGCGTCGGCCTGGAATGGGAGATCGAGCGCGTCGGCCGGCGCGGAGGGCGCGCGGCATGAAACGGATTGCAGTGCTGATGGGCGGCGTATCGGTCGAGCGCGAGGTCTCGTTGACCACGGGCCGGGCGGTGTGCGAGGCGCTGGCGGCAACCGGATACCAGGTTGATCCGATCGATGTCGGCGCCGATATCGCCGCGCTGGCCGCGCGCCTGACCCCGGCCCCGGACGCCGTGTTCAACGCCCTGCACGGGCGCTTCGGCGAGGATGGCTCTGTCCAGGGCCTGCTTGAACTGATGCGGATTCCCTACACCCATTCCGGCATCCGCGCTTCGGCCCTCGCCATGCACAAGGACGCCGCAAAGGCCGTCTTCCGGACCGCCGGTATCACCGTTCCCGAAGGAATGGTTGTGCCGCCCGAAAAGGCGCACGGCGCCATGCCGGCGCCCTATGTCGTCAAGCCGGTTGCGGAAGGCTCGAGCGTCGGCGTCCTCATCGTCGAAGAAGGCTCCAATGCAGCGCCCCTCGACGCCGCAAGCTGGCCGTTCGGCGAGACAGCGCTCGTCGAGCGCTACATTCCGGGGCGCGAGCTTACCGTGGCGGTGAACGACGGCCATGCGCTGGGCGTGCTGGAGATCCGCCCCTATCAGGGCTTCTACGACTACGACACCAAATACACCGAAGCACGCGCGGACCATCTGATCCCGGCTCCGGTCGATGACGGCATCGCGGCCATGGCCCGCTCGATGGCCGAACGCGCCCATGCCGCGCTCGGCTGCCGCTCGGTCACGCGCGCCGATTTCCGCTACGACGACCGGAACGGCGCCCTTTACCTGCTGGAGGTCAATACCCAGCCGGGCCTCACACCGCTTTCCCTGGTTCCGGAAATCGCCGCCCATGCCGGCATCGACTTCCCGAGCCTGGTTCGACTGTTGACAGAGGCGGCGCAATGCGACTCGTGACGGATGCGTCGGGCAGGTTGCGCCTCTGGCGTTTGGGCGCGTTGCTTCTGCCCGCAATGGCGGCAGCCGGGGCGGCGATCCCGGCAACCCAGAGCGAATGGGCCGAGCAGCACATCCATGTCGGCCTCGAGCAGGCGCTCTTGTTTTCCGCCCGCGCCGGCTTTGCGGTCGGCCAGGTGGTTGACGTGAACCGCAAGCGGACCTCGCGTGCGGATATCCGGAACGCTATTGGCGCGGCTATCGGCGCTCCGATCCTGGCGGTTGATGTCCAGGCCGCCCGCCTGCGGGTCGAGGCCCTGCCCTGGGTGGCGGAGGCGGAGGTCGAGCGGGTGCTCCCGGATACTCTGGTCGTTCGTCTGGTCGAGCGGGAAGTGCTTGCGGTGTGGGACCGGGGCGAGGACTTCGTGGTGATCGACAAGACCGGCTGGCCGATCGCCGGCGTTGACCCCCGAAGCTATGCGCATTTGCCGGTCGTCCGCGGCGCGGAGGCAGCGGCAAACGCGCCCGCCATTCTCGCCATTCTCGAGAACGAGCCCGACATCGCCTGGCGCATAACCGGACTCTCGCATGTGTCCGGCCGGCGCTGGAATGTGCATCTGGATTGGCGGATCGAGATCAAGATGCCCGAGGAGAATCCCGCGGCCGCCTGGGCCCGCATCGCGCAGATAGACCGCGAACGGCGGCTTCTGGAAGGCGACATCGTCCATATCGACATGCGCTTCGACGACCGAATGGTCCTGCGCATGGCCAAAAACCGCGCCGAGGAACGGAGCTGAACCCATGCCACGAGACATCGTCGCAGCATTGGATGTCGGCAGCACCAAGGTCTGCTGCTTTATCGCCAGGGCGCTCAGCAATGGCGCCTACAAGGTTCTGGGCATTGGCGACCTGCAGTCGCGCGGCATCCTCGAGGGCGCCGTCGTGGACATTCACGCAGCGCAACAGGCAATCGCCATGGCGATCTCGAAAGCCGAGAACGAGGCCAAGGTCGAAATCCAGCAGATCCATGTCGCCACCAGCGGCGGGCGTCCTGCAAGCCAGCGCATCCAGGTCGAGCTGCCGATCCCCGGACCGAAAATCGCCTTGTCCGATATCCGCGCAGCGCAGGATGCGGCTTTCGAGCGCATTGAGAGCACAGGCCGCCGTCTGCTGCTGGTCAGGCCGCTCAACTACTCGGTGGACAGCGTCGGCGGTATCGAGAACCCGCTCGGCATGTATGGCGAGCGCATCGGCATTGATGTCCACGCCGTTACTGCCGAAGCCGGGCCGATCAACAATCTCGAAGCCTGCGTCAGGGCGGCCCATGTCGAGGTCGCCGAAATCTTGCCGTCCTCCTACGCGGCCGGCCTGGCGCTGCTTAGCGAAGAAGACCGCGAACTCGGCATCGTCGTCGTGGACATGGGCGGCGGAACGACCGGAATTGCGGTTTTCGGCAATCGCGGCGTGACCTTCGTCGATGTGTTGAAGAAGGGCGGCGCGCGCCTGACAGAGGATATCGCCTATGCCTTTTCGTTCGGCTTCCGGGACGCGGAGGAAATCAAGGTCAGGGACGCAAGCTGCCTGAGCGGATCGCCCTTCGGGGCCGATCCGCTGCCGGCCCCCGATCTTGGCGAAAATTTCGAAAAAGACGGCCGTAAACGGGCTCGCCCGCCTTACTTGAGGCAGATAGTCACGCCCAGGACGGAGCAGACATTCGAGCGTATCCGGGCGCGGCTGGACGAGACCTATGCCGGTCGGGAAGCCGGCCGCCGGGTCATCCTGACCGGCGGCGCCAGTCAGCTCGTGGGTGCTGCACGGCTCGGCGAAATCATCCTGGAACGCCAGGTCCAGATCGGGATGCTCGGACCGTCATTCCAGGTCACGGATTCGCGCGCCGGCCCCGCCTACGCCGCCTGCGCCGGCCTGCTGGTCCATGCCGCAGCCGGGAGCGCCGCCATATCCCTGCCGACGTCCGACATGGCTCCCTCCCCCTTGTTCGGCCGCCTCGGCGCCTGGATGCGCCAGCACATCTGACATCGACACCTCATCCAACAAGAAGCCCCGTCAGGAGAACCCGATGAGCAATATCACCTTCTACTCTCCTCCAGACTACGCCGACATGAGGCCTCGGATCACGGTCATCGGAGTCGGCGGTGCGGGCGGCAACGCCGTCAACAACATGATCCGCTCCGACCTGCAGGGCGTCGACTTCCTGGTCGCCAATACCGACGCCCAGGCGCTCGGACTGTCGGACGCGCCCAACCGTATCCGGCTCGGCGCCAATCTGACCAACGGCCTCGGCGCCGGCGCCGAACCGGATATCGGCCGGGCGGCGGCGGAAGAAGCGCTCGACGATCTGATGGCGGAGATCGACGGCTGCAACATGATCTTCATCGCCGCGGGCATGGGCGGCGGCACGGGAACGGGCGCTGCCCCGGTCATTGCGCGCGCCGCACGGGAACGCGGCATGCTGACGGTCGGCGTCGTCACCAAGCCCTTCAATTTCGAGGGCACGAAGCGGATGCGCGTGGCCGAAGACGGCATCGACGAACTGGCCAAATTCGTCGATACGCTGATCATCATCCCGAACCAGAACCTGTTCCAGGTCGCCGACCCGCGCACGACGCTGGCCGAGGCGTTCCAGATGGCTGACGACGTGCTGTGGTCCGGCGTTCGCGGCGTCACCGACCTGATGACCAAGCCCGGCCTTGTGAATCTCGACTTCAATGACATCCGCAAGGTCATGAGCGAGATGGGCAAGGCGATGATGGGCACCGGCGAAGCGGAGGGCGACGGCAAGGCGCTCGAAGCTGCGGAGGCCGCGATCGACAATCCGCTTCTCGACGACACCTCGATGCGCGGCGCCCAGGCCTTGCTCATCAACATCACCGGCGGTTTCGATATGGGCCTGCTGGAGGTGGACGAGGCCGCCAACCGGATCCGCAAGGAAGTGGACGAAGACGCCAACATCGTCTTCGGCGCCACATTCGACGAAAGCATGGCCGGCAAAGTGCGGGTCTCGGTGGTTGCGACCGGGATCGATTCGCAGTTGAGACGGGTCACGCATCCCTCTGCTGCCGCCGCAACCGCCAGCGAGAAACCCGCGGCCAAGGAACCGCTGGACGCACCCGTGGAGGAAGAGCCGGTCGTCGAGGCCCCGGAGCCGGTCCAGGAGGTCGCGGCAGCCGCCGGCCCCGAGGCGCCGCCTCAGGAAACCAAGCCCGCTGCAGCGGCTATGAAGCCCGTCCAGGCGGATGCGCCGGAGATGCCGGATATCAAACCCGCTGCAGCCGAAGCGCCCGACCCGGCGCCGATTCCGGCGCGCAAGACCATCCGCGCCAAGTCCGGCGCACCGGAAAAGCCGGTCAGGGTCATCAAGACCCGGCCGCTGAGCGAGCCCCCGGCCGCCCCGAAGCCGGAAACGGAGCCGGCGGCGCCCCGCCGCCGCTGGTTCGGGCTGCCCGGCCTGCTGCGCAAGGAGACCGAAACCGCTGTGGAGGAGCCTTCCGTTCTGGATTTGAGCATCGGAAGCGGCAGCGCGGTGCCGGCGCCTCCCGAGGACGATGCTCAGCTCAACATTCCGGCGTTCCTCAAGCAGCAGGCGAACTGACGGCGTTCGCTCATACGGCGAATTCGGAGCGCGCATAGCCCTGCAAATAGAGCAGGGCCGTCAGGTCGGCCCGGTCCACCCTGACGGGCGCTTCGGCCGCCACCGCCGGCTTGGCGCGGAATGCGACGCCAAGCCCTGCGGCGCGCAGCATGGCGAGGTCGTTGGCGCCGTCGCCGACTGCGAGCACCCCTTCCGGCGCCAGACCAAGCGCGGCGCGGCGTTCTTCCAGCGCCGCGCGTTTCGCTTCCCGGCCAAGCACGGGCTCCACAACGCGCCCCGTCAGACGGCCGTCCCGGACTTCCAGCCGGTTGGCCCGCACCTCGTCGAAACCGAGCCGGGCGCCGACGGGTTCGGCGAACAGGGTGAAGCCTCCGGAAATCATCATGCAGCGGGCGCCGGACGCGCGCATCGTGGCCACCAGGGCCTGTGCGCCCGCCATCGGCCGGATGCGGGCCAGCACCCGCTCCACGGTCGCCAGCGGCAACCCGGCCAGCAGGCCGACCCGCTCCCGGACCGCGGCCCCGAAATCCAGTTCGCCGTTCATGGCGCGCGCCGTGATCGCGGCGACCCTCTCCCCGACCCCGGCTTCCGCCGCCAATTCGTCGAGGGTCTCGGCGGACACCATCGTCGAGTCCATATCGGCGACCAGCAAGCCTTTGCGCCGCCCGTCTGCCGCCAGCACCGCCCAATCCAGCCCGGGCTCATCCGCCCGCACGTCGGGCGAGGCCACCGTCATTTCGACGGCATCCGGGCCGAGCCGGCGTATCGGACCCGCCTTGAGCCGCCGGGCGATACGCGCGACAATCCCGTCCTCCAGAATCGCGCCTTCGGGCGCGATCGCCACCGCTGTCCAGCCCATGCCCGCCTCTCGCGACACGCCGCCCATCATCGTCATTGCGGGGCCGACGGCGAGCGGCAAATCGAAGCTGGCGCTTGAGATCGGCGCCGCGCTGGGCGGCAGGGTAGCCAATGCCGACAGCATACAGGTCTATCGCGAACTCAGTGTGCTGACCGCCCGGCCCGGCCCGGAGGACGAGGAACGGGCGCCGCACCGCCTGTATGGCATAATGCCTGCACGGGAGCGCTGCTCGGCGGCGCGCTGGCGGGAGATGGCCATGGAGGTCGTCTCGGAAACCGGCGCGGGGCCGGCGGTCTTCTGCGGCGGCACGGGCTTCTATATCGAGGCGCTGTTGCACGGCCTTTCGGACATGCCGGAGACCGCGCCGGAAATCGAGGCCGCCGGCCGGGCGCGGCGCGAGGCGCTGGGCGCGGAAGACTTCCATCGGGAGGTCGCGCGGCGCGACCCGGAACTGGCCCGGCGCGTGCCGCCCGGCGACCGGCAGCGGCTGCTGCGCGCCTGGGCGGTTTTCGAGGCGACCGGCACGGCGCTCAGCGTCTGGCAAAGGCAGCCGCGCCCCGCCCCCCTGCCGGCATATACCATCCTGCTCGACCCGCCGCGCGAGCGGCTGCGCGCACGCATAGAGGCGCGCTTCCACGACATGCTGGCAAATGGCGCGCTGGAGGAAGCGGAGCGGCTTGCCGGCCTCGATCCCGGCCTGCCGGCGATGAAGGCGCTCGGCCTGCGCGAACTCCATGCCTTTCTTGCCGGCGAAATCACGCTGGATGAGGCGGCGAGACGGGCCGTCCACGCCACCGGCCGTTTCGCCAAGCGCCAGCAAACCTGGTTCCGCAACCGGTTCCGCGCCGATGCGGCATTCCGCCAGGACTATTCCCCCGACCTGCTTGCCGCCGCCCTGGCCGGCCTGCCGCGCACGCTTTCGCGAGCCGCCGCAAACGGAGCGTGACGAAAAGTAAGGCGTCCTTGCTCGGTCGTGTCTCCGTTTGCAACGAAGGCCCGCGCCGGCGGGTTTTTCGGAAGGCGCCTCGGTGCCGCAGCGCTTGTATCGCCTCCCTTGTCGTCACCCCCGTCACCCCGGCCGGAGCAGAGCGGAGAGCCGGGGTCCATCCTCTGCCGTTTCGGCCCTGCGGAAGGATCGGAGGCTGGGCCCCGGCTCAGGGCCGGGGCGACAGTAGGGGCGTCCGGGGCGAGGCCGAGGAGTTCGGGGCGGCGCCGGGGAATTCGGGGCGGCGGGCTGGACCTCTCAAGCCCCTGGCTCACTCTGCCAGAGGAACGCGAATGTCAAACTGAAACACGACCCGCTGCATGGTGCCTGTTGACCGGCGGTTGGCCGGAGATTAGGTTCGCGCTCCTTCCCTGAAATGCTATGGAATTGCAGCCATGACTGCCAGGACCATGACCGGCGCCGAGATGGTCGTCAAATCCCTCGTCGATCAGGGCGTCGAGGCGGTTTTCGGCTATCCGGGCGGCGCGGTGCTGCCAATCTATGACGAGATATTCAAGCAGAACCAGCTGCGCCATTATCTCGTGCGCCAGGAGGGCGGCGCAGTGCACGCCGCCGAAGGCTATGCCCGCTCCACCGGCAAGGTCGGCGTGGTGCTCGTAACCTCGGGGCCGGGCGCCACCAATGCCGTGACCGGCCTCACCGACGCGCTGATGGACAGCATTCCGGTCGTCTGCCTGACCGGCCAGGTGCCGACGCATCTGATCGGCAATGACGCCTTCCAGGAGGCGGACACGACCGGCATCACCCGACCGTGCACCAAGCACAACTACCTCGTCAAAGACGCCAATGACGTGGCCGCTGTCATGCATGAGGCATTCTATGTCGCGCGCAGCGGCCGGCCGGGGCCGGTGGTGGTGGACATTCCGAAGGACGTGCAATTCGGCAGCGGAACCTATCGGCCGCCGGAAGAGATCAAACACCGGAGCTACCGCCCCCGCACGCGGCCGGAGCCGCAGGCGGTGAACGAGGCCGTCGCGCTGATCGAAACCGCGCGCCGGCCGGTCATCTATATCGGCGGCGGCGTCGTCAACTCCGGGCCGGCGGCGGCGCGGGCGCTGCGCCGCCTGGTGGAGGCGACGGGCTTTCCCTGCACGCAGACGCTGATGGGCCTGGGCGCCTTCCCGGCCTCGCATCGGCAGTCCATCGGGATGCTGGGTATGCACGGCCTCTATGAGGCCAATCTCGCGATGCACGGCGCCGATCTGATCCTTGCCATCGGCGCGCGGTTCGACGACCGGGTCACGGGGCTGCTGAGCGGCTTCGCGCCGAACGCCAAAAAGGTGCATATCGATATCGACCCGTCCTCGATCAACAAGAATGTCGTCGTGGATGTGCCCATCGTTGCGGATGCCGGCAAGGCGATTGAGGCAATCCGGCGGCGGTGGGTCGCGCGCGGCGCACATATCGACGGCGACGCCCTGGCGGAATGGTGGAGCCGGATCGGCGGATGGCGCCGGCGCGACTGCCTGAAATATGAGCAGGGCGCGGATGTCATCAAGCCGCAATACGCCCTGGAGCGCCTGCAGGCGAAAATCGGCGCGCGCAAGGATGTGTTTGTGACCACGGAGGTCGGCCAGCACCAGATGTGGGCTGCGCAGTTCCTCCGCTTCGAACAGCCGAACCACTGGATGACCTCGGGCGGGCTCGGCACGATGGGCTATGGACTGCCGGCCGCCATCGGCGTGCAGGTCGCGCATCCGGACGCCCTGGTCATCGATGTGGCCGGCGAGGCGTCGATCCTGATGAATATCCAGGAGCTTTCGACTGCTTCCCAATACCGCCTGCCGGTCAAGATCTTCATCCTCAACAACCAATGGATGGGTATGGTGCGCCAGTGGCAGGAGCTGCTGCATGGCGAGCGGTATTCCGAAAGCTACACCGACAGCCTGCCGGATTTCGTGCGGCTTGCCGAAGCGTTTGGCTGGACCGGCCTGCGCGCCGAGCGTCCGGAAGAGATGGACGGGTTGATCGACGCCATGATCGCCGCCGACGGCCCGGTGATTGCGGATGTCCGCGTGGCCCAGATGGAAAATTGCTTCCCGATGATCCCGTCGGGCAAGGCGCATAACGAAATGATTCTGGGCAGCATGGCGGACCCGGAAGCGCAAATAGATGCAGAAGGCATGGTCCTCGTCTAGGATCGACTGCCCCGCCCATCGGCCGCCCGGCGCGAGGAGAGACCGGCTTGCCCGCCATGGAACAACCGCAGGAACGGCGCATTTTCGCTGTGGTCGTGGACAACGAACCCGGTGTCCTGGCGCGCGTTATCGGCCTGTTCTCGGGCCGCGGCTACAATATCGAGAGCCTCACCGTCGCGGAGACTGACCCGGCCGGGCACCTCTCGCGGATCACCGTGGTGACTTCGGGCACGGTGATGGTGCTTGAGCAGATCAAGGCCCAGCTTGCCAGGCTGGTGCCGGTCCACCGCGTCTCGGACCTCAGCCAGGAAGGCCCGCATATCGAGCGCGAGCTGGTGCTGGTCAAGGTGGCCGGCGGCGGCGCACGGCGCATCGAGGCCTTGCGCATCGCAGACATTTTCCGCGCCCGCGCGGTGGACAGCACGCACCGGTCCTTTGTTTTCGAGGTGACCGGATCGACGGAGAAGATCGACGCCTTCATCGACCTGATGCGTCCGCTGGGCCTGACCGATCTGGCCCGAACCGGCGTCGTGGCCATCGCCCGCGGCGCCGAGGGCATGTGAGCGCCCGCAAGAAATCCGATCACAGAAAGGAAGCCTGCCCCATGCGCGTCTATTATGATCGCGACGCCGACCTCAACCTCATCAAGTCGCGGACCGTCGCCATACTGGGCTATGGCAGCCAGGGCCACGCCCATGCCAACAACCTGCGGGAAAGCGGCGTGGAGAATGTCATCATCGGGCTGCGCGAAGGCTCCGGAAGCCGGATCAAGGCCGAAAACGCCGGCTTCAATGTGATGACGCCGGCCGAGGCGGCGCGGGTGGCCGATGTGGTGATGATGCTCACCCCCGATGAAGGCCACGCGGCGCTCTATTCCGGCGATCTCGCGGGGAATATGAAGGAAGGTGCGGCGCTTGCGGTGGCGCACGGGCTTTCGATCCACTTCAATCTCGTCGAGCCGCGCGCGGACCTGGATGTGTTCATGGTCGCGCCCAAGGGGCCGGGACACCTGGTGCGCTCCGAATATGTGCGCGGGGCCGGCGTGCCGAGCCTGCTCGCGGTTCATGCGGACGCCTCCGGCAATTGCCAGGAACTCGGCCTCTCCTATGCCTGCGGCCTCGGCGCGGGCCGGGCGGGCGTCATCGAAACGACGATGCAGGAGGAGTGCGAAACCGACCTGTTCGGCGAGCAGACCGTGCTTTGCGGCGGTATCACGGCGCTCATCCAGGCCGGCTATGAGACGCTTTGCGAGGCCGGCTACGCGCCCGAGATGGCGTATTTCGAATGTGTCCATGAAGTGAAGCTGATCGTGGACCTGATCTATGAAGGCGGTCTCGCGCAGATGCGCTATTCGGTGTCCAACACGGCGGAATACGGCGACTACAGCCGCGGCCCGCGCGTTGTGGATGCGGGCGTGAAGGCGCGCATGAAAACCATTCTGGACGAAATCCAGTCCGGCGCCTTCGCACGGGAATGGGTGCTGGAGAACGCCGCCGGCCAGGCGAGCTTCAAGGCCATGCGGCGGCGCGCGGCCGAGCATCCGGTCGAGGAAGTCGGCGCGCGGCTGCGCGGCATGATGCCCTGGATCGCCGAAAACGCGCTGGTGGACCGCTCGAAGAATTGAAGCCGCCGCTCGCGCCGGCGCCAGGCTTGGGGCATCATCGCCCTGCAGATCGCACAACACCGGGAGAGGACGACGCCCATGAAAGCCGCCGTATTCCGCGAAGTCGGCAAGCCGCTGGAAATCGAGGATGTTGAAATATCCAAGCCCGGCCCGCGCGAGGTGCTGGTGCGCACCGCCGCCGCCGGCGTCTGCCATTCGGACCTCCACTTCGTCGAGGGCCTCTACCCGGCGAAGCTGCCCATCATCCTCGGGCATGAGAGCGCCGGCATCGTCGAGGAAGTCGGCGAGCAGGTGCGCTATGTGAAGAAGGGCGACCATGTCATCACCTGCCTGTCCGCCTTTTGCGGCGAATGCGAATACTGCCTGACCGGCCATATGTCGCTCTGCGACGACCCGGACTTGCGGCGCGGCCCGGACGAGGAACCGCGCCTGGCCAAGGCCGGGGCGGCCATGACGCAGTTCGCAAACCTTTCCTCCTATGCCGAGATGATGCTGGTGCATGAACATGCGCTGGTGAAGGTGCGCGAGGACATGCCGCTCGACCGCGCGGCGCTGATCGGCTGCGGCGTCATCACCGGCGTCGGCGCAGTGTTCCATACCGCAAAGGTGGAACCCGGCATGGATGTGGCGGTCATCGGCTGCGGCGGCGTCGGCCTCTCGGCCGTCAACGGCGCGGCCATAGCCGGAGCCGGGCGAATCATCGCCATCGACACCGTCGGCTCCAAGCTCAACCTCGCCAAGGAGTTCGGCGCCACCCATGTCATCGACGCCACCAATCAGGACATGGTCGGAGAGGTGCGCGAACTGACCGGCGGCGGCGTGCACCACGCCATCGAGTGCATCGGCCTCAAGCCGACGGTGGAGAACGCCTTTCGCATGATCCGGCCGGGCGGCACGGCGACGGTCGTCGGCATGGTGCCGGTCGGCACCAGGATCGAGCTGCACGGGCCGGAATTCCTGCGCGAAAAGCGCATCCAGGGTTCGTCCATGGGTTCCAACCGGTTCCGGGTGGACATGCCGCGCCTGGTCGATTTCTACCTCAACGGCAAGCTGCATCTGGACGAGATGATCTCGCAGCGAATCGAGCTCAAGGACATCAACGAGGCCTTCCAGGACATGAAATCCGGCAGTGTGGCGCGCAGCGTCATCATGTTCTGATGCCGCATCCGGAAGGCGTGCTGGAGGCGGCGCGCAGCCTCGGCCCCCGGATTGAGGCCGCCGCGCCGGAGATCGACCGCCGGCGGCGGCTGCCGGACAGCCTGCTCGATGCGCTGCACGAACGGCAATTGTTCCGGATGCTGCTGCCGAAGCCTTATGGCGGGCTGGAAACGCCGCCGGCGCTGTTCTTCCGCACCATCTCCGAAATCGCGCGCCATGACGGCAGCACCGCCTGGTGCCTGTGCCAGGCGAATGGCTGCGCCATGGCCGCCGCCTATCTCGCCCCCGAAATCGCGGAGGAGATGTGGGGCGGCGACCCGGCGGCCGTGCTGGCCTGGGGGCCGGGCCCTGCTGAGGCCCGCATGGTGGAAGGCGGATACCGGGCGTCAGCGCGGATCGCCTTCGCCAGCGGCGCCCGCCATGCGACCTGGCTCGGCGCGCATATGCCGGTTGTCGACGGCAATGGCGACCGGCAGCGAATGCCGGACGGCGCGCCGCTTGTCCGCACCTTGCTGATGCCGGCCTCCAGCATCGACCTCGAAGACATCTGGAACACGATCGGCCTGCGCGGCACGGCGAGCGACGGCTACACGCTGAAGGACCGCTTCGTCGCCGACGCCTATACCACCGTCCGCGACGATGCGGACTACCGGCAATACCATGCGCCGCTCTACCTTTTCGCAAGCATGAACCTTTACGCCATCGGTTTCGCCGGCACCGCCCTCGGCATTGCAGACGGCGTGCTGGACGCCTTCCTGGCGCTGGCGCAGGACAAGACGCCGCGCCTCTACAAGTCCAGGCTGGCGGACAACCCGCTGGCCCAATATGAGACCGCGCAGGCAGCCGCACGCCTGCGCTCGGCGCGCGCGTTCCTGCTCTCGGAAGTCGAGGATATCTGGGCAGCCGCCCAGGGCGCGGACCGGCTGGAGATCGCAGACAGGGTGCGCATCCGCCTGGCCTCCACCTTCGCCATCCACGAGGCGAAAACGGCCGCGGACCAGCTCTATGACGCAGCCGGAGCCAGCGCAATCTTCGCCGAAGCGCCGTTTGAGCGCCGTTTTCGCGACATCCATTCCGTCACCCAGCAGCTTCAGGGCCGCAAATCCCATTTTCAGGCAGTGGGCGCCTTTCTCATGGGCCGCCCGGCGGACATGTCCGTTGTCTAGGCTCGACTCGCTGTGGAGCCGGACGGCGCCGCGCGGCCCGGACTGTCCGCCTCTGGATGGCGATATCGACGTCGATGCGGCGGTTGTCGGGGCAGGCTTTACCGGCTTGTCCGCCGCCTTGCGGCTCGCCGAGCGCGGCGCGTCCTGCTGCGTTCTGGAGGCCAACGAGATCGGCTATGGCGGCTCCGGGCGCAATGTGGGCCTGGTGAATGCGGGCCTCTGGCTGCCGCCCGACCAGATCGAGGCCGCGCTCGGCAAGGAGACCGGACAACGCCTGGTGGCCGTGCTTTCCGAGGCGCCGGCACGGGTGTTCGAGTTGATCGACCGACACGGCATCGAGTGCGAAGCCGAGCGCCAGGGCACGATCCACGCCGCCCACAACGCAGCGGGCCGGCGCGAACTGGAGCAACGCCGCGCCGCCTGGTCGGCATTGGGCGCGCCTGTCGAGCTGCTCGACCGCGATGCAACCGCCAGGGCCGTCGGCAGCAGCGCCTTTCCCGCAGGCCTGCTCGACCGGCGGGCCGGCACGATCAACCCTCTCGGCTATGCGCGCGGCCTCGCCGCGGCCGCCGTCAGGGCAGGCGCCGGCATTCATGCCGGCACCCGCGTCTCCGGCCTGTCGAGCACCGCCGGCGGCTGGACGCTGACGACGGAACGGGGCCGGGTCCGCGCCGGGAAGATCGTGCTGGCGACCAACGCCTATGGCGAAGACGTGGCGGCGGAGGCGGCCTGGACGCCGATCCACTATTTCCAGATCGCCAGCGTTCCGCTGGGCCGGGCCGGCGCGGACATCCTGCCCGGCGGCCAGGGCCTCTGGGACACCGCGCCGGTGATGACCTCGGTGCGGCGCGACCGCGCCGGGCGGCTGATTCTCGGCAGCATGGGGCGCCTTGCCGGGCGATTGTCCGAGCGCTGGGCGGCCCGGACCGTTCGCCGGCTGTTTCCCGCGCTCGGAAACATCGCATGGGAATGCGCATGGCATGGCCGCATCGCGCTCACCCGCGACCATCTGCCCCGCCTGCTCAACCCGGAGCCCGGCTTGTGGGCCGTCCACGGCTATAACGGGCGCGGCATCGGGCCCGGGACGGTGATGGGGCGCGCGCTCGCCGACGCCGCGCTCGGAGGCGCGCCTCCGCCGCTGCCGGTTCACAAGGAGGAGCGGGACCGATTCCGCCCCTTTCGCGCCGCCGCATTCGAGGCCGCATTCCGCGCCTGGCGCGTCCTCCGGAGCATTTGAGCGCCGCCCGCAAATCCCGCAGCCCAGGGGAGCGCCCCCATGCAATTCGGACTTCACCTCGGCCTGCGCGGCCCTGCCGGCGAGCCAGGCTCCCTGCGCAGGATCGCCGCGCGCGCAGAAGCCGCCGGCTACGGCTATATCGGCATCAGCGACCATGTCGTCATCGCCCGCGAACCCGGCACGGCCTATCCCTATACCCGCGACGGGCGCTGGTTCGCGGAGGATACCGGCGAGTGCCTCGAGCAGATAACGACGCTCGGCTTCCTGGCGGCGGCAACCGAGCGCATCCGGCTGCTGACCTCCGTCATGGTGCTGGGCCACCGGCCGCCCCTGCTCGCCGCGAAGATGCTGGCGACCGCCGACGTGCTGTCGGGCGGGCGGCTGACGCTGGGCGTCGGGGTCGGCTGGATGGCGGATGAGTTTCGGCTGCTGGACGCTCCAGATTTCGCGCACCGGGGCGCGGCCGCCAATGAGACGCTCCAGGCCTTTCGCAGCCTGTGGACGCAGCCGGCGCCGGCCTATGCGGGCCGGCATGTGGCATTTGACGGGCTGCTGTTCGCGCCGAAGCCGGCGCAGAAGCCCTGCCCCCCGATCTGGGTTGGCGGCGAAAGCCCGGCGGCGCGGCGGCGGGCGGGGCGTCTCGGCGACGCCTGGTATCCGCTCGGCAACCATCCGTGCTGGCCGTTCGACAACCCGGAACGATACGCCGCCGGCCTTGCCGAAGTGCGCGAAACGGCAGACGCCGCCGGAAGGCCGCCGCCCGCCGGCAGCTTCTACGCCATGTGGACGATGCCGGGCGAAACCGTTTTCGACGACGATGGCCGGCGCCGCCCGTTTACCGGCGGCAGCGCCGCCATTCGCGACGACATCGCCGCATTCGCCGAAGCCGGCATGACCACCCTGGTCATCGGCTATGAAAGCCCCGACGAGGAAAGCTGCATCCGCCGTCTGGAGCGCTTCGCCACGCTGGCCTGGCAATAGGCCGCAGCGCGGCGCCAGCCCCTACCCCCGGTCGGCGAGGGGGATATAGTCGCGCTGGCTGGGGCCGGTATAGAGCTGGCGGGGGCGGTTGATCTTCTGCGAGGGGTCTTCGATCAACTCGTTCCACTGCGCAATCCAGCCGACCGTCCTGCCGACGGCGAACAGCGCGGTGAACATGCTGACCGGGAAGCCCATCGCCTTCAGGATGATGCCCGAGTAGAAATCGACATTCGGATACAGGCGGCGCTGGACGAAATAGTCGTCCTCCAGGGCCACCTTCTCCAGCGCGAGCGCAACCTCCAGCAGCGGGTCGTGCAGGCCCAGTTCGTCCAGCACGTCATGGCAGGCTTTCTGGATCACGCGCGCACGAGGGTCGTGGTTCTTGTAAACCCGGTGCCCGAAGCCGAACAGGCGGAACGGGTCGTCCGGGTCCTTCGCCTTCAGCACCCAGTCGCCCACCTTGTCGGCCGACCCGATCTCGGCCAGCATCTTGAGCACTTCCTCATTGGCCCCGCCATGGCTCGGCCCCCAGAGCGCCGCGCAGCCGGCGGCGATACAGGCGAACGGATTGGCGCCGGTGGAGCCCGCCAGCCGCACCGTCGAGGCCGACGCATTCTGCTCATGGTCGGCATGGAGGATGAAAATCAGGTCCATCGCCCTGGCGACCACCGGGTTGATCTCATAGTCCTCCGTCGGCACGGCGAAGCAGAGCCGCAGGAAGTTGGATGCGTAGTCGAGATCGTTCCGCGGATAGATGAAGGGCTGGCCCAGGGAATATTTGTAGGCCCAGGCTGCGATGGTCGGCAGCTTCGCGATCATGCGGTAGGAAGCGACCGTCCGGTGCCAAGGGTCCTCGATATCGGTGCTGTCGTGATAGAAGGCCGACAGCGCCCCGACCACGCCGCACATGATCGCCATCGGGTGGGCATCGCGCCGAAAGCCCCGAAAGAAATTGGTGATCTGGTCGTGCAGCATCGTGTGGTGGCTGATGTCATAGACGAATTTCGCCTTTTGGTCCGGCGTCGGCAGTTCGCCGAACAGGATCAGATAGCAGGTCTCCATGTAGTCGGAATGCTCTGCCAGCTGCTCGATGGGATATCCGCGGTAGAGCAGCACGCCCTCGTCGCCGTCGATATAGGTCACTTTCGACTGGCAACTGCCCGTGGCGGTGTAGCCCGGGTCGAAAGTGAAGTAGCCGAGTTCCTTGTGCAGGGCGCGGATGTCGATGACGTCCGCACCCATGGTCCCGCTCATGATCGGCAGCTCTACCGACCTGTTGCTTGCCCGGTCCACTATGGAAACACTGCGGCTGGTCATATCGGCTTTCATCCTCTCGCTCGGCCCGCCGCACCATATGGCCGCCAGCCGGACTTGGCAAATCACGCAGCGGCGTCGCGGGCCGGTTCGAGCGGCATCAGGGACTGTCGGCCTGTCGGGGCGGGCTCCCCCGCCGCCGCCCCGGATACGGAACGGGGGGCAGAAGACGAGCAGGGCGGGGCCGGCACCCGGTTGCCCTTCAACCGATTTGGCGCCAAGCCCCGCCCCGGAACGGCGCCAGGGGGACTGGAACCGCGCCTTCCGGACAGGCCGGAAGAGGAGCGCGGACCGCCCCGGAGGCGGCCCGCATAAAGTGAAGACAGATCAGAAGCCGATGGTGATGCCGGTCACGAAGCCCGTGCCTGAGTCCATGCCGTCATCGGCCTGGAAGATCGAGGTCTTCGAGTTGACGCCCGGCGCCAGCGTGTACTGGAACGACGCCATCACCGCCTCGGTCTCCATGCCGGCGCCATTTTCGTTGAGCAGATAGCCGAGACTGGCGGCCATCGGGCCGTCCGAATATTTCACGCCGACAGTCGTCACCTCGGAATCCGCGGACGGATCATCCACCAGCGTCATATATTCGACATCGTCCGTCATGTCAGTCGGCG
This sequence comes from Alphaproteobacteria bacterium, assembly GCA_965200785.1. Classification (GTDB taxonomy): domain Bacteria; phylum Pseudomonadota; class Alphaproteobacteria; order Bin95; family Bin95; genus Bin95. The sequence goes on from CBDAVA010000003.1 coordinate 2,778,779, forward strand.
TGCCCATCACGTCCATATAGCTCGTCATGGACTTCATGATGCTGCTGTCCTTTTCCGCATAAGCGACATTGAGGCTGACCGCTCCGAACCCAACCTGAAGGCCGATATTCGTGAAGGTGAAGTCCTTGTTGGACATCGCCATCATCTTGTTTTCTTTCAGCAGCTTCATGGACGTCTCAGCAGCAAGCTTGGCGTTCGCGACAGTGCCGACCACAGCGGTCGGCACGTTCGTGGCGTCCTCGCCAGGTTTGATTCTCGTGATCGGCAGGATGTTTGGAGTATTCACGGGATTCATGCCAGTGGCGCCATTCTGCAGCACATGGGTCCCGGCCATGATCTTTGCCCAGTTCATCACGTTCATGGCATGAGCCTTGTGCCAAGCCACGGTGCCGCGATCGCCTTTCATTCTCCCGTCGAAGAGGGTGTGCTCCTCGGCGCCTCCGTTTGCGGCGTGGTGGCCGACGGAGAAAGCGACATTGGCGTCGCCCACGGACTGCGTGACATTCGCCGCGATGCCCCAGGCGGACATATCGTTGTTCACAGGGCCGATATTCTTACTCTCGCTATTCATGTCCGGGGCGTAGGACATGCCAAGCTGCACGCCTGCCATGCGCGGCGTGTAGTAGGAAATCCTCTTGGCGTCGGCAACCCAACCATTGGTGCCGCCGGTGGAGATGCCGGAGATCCAGCCGACATCGCCGTGGTTGAGGCCAATACCGACATCCTGATGGCCCTTGTGCATGAGCGGGACGACATCGTCCTCTGCCCCGATCACGATCTGGCCGAAGCTGCCGCTGACGGTTGCCTGCGACTCGTCGATATCGCCGCCGCCGTTGCCCTCGACCTCGATCTTGACGCTGAACTTGAGGCCGTTATCGGCTTCGAGCGAGCCTCTGACGTTGAACTCGGTGTCCGACCACACGCCGATGCCGCCGTCGCCATTGTCGAGATTGGTCATGCCGACCCACTGTTCCATGTAGCCGCCAAGGCTGACGCTCAGCTTGTCGGCCGCGACAGCCTGTCCGGCGGCCATTGCACCTGCGAAGGCGAGGGCGCTGGTTGCGAGGAGAGTTTTTTTCATTGTTCCCGGAATCCCGTTGTTGGTTTTGTGCGCCAGTGCGGCGTATCCGCGTTGGGGCACGAGGTGACCATAAACGGGGGGGGGGGGGTCAATGAAAAACAGGATGTTTGGTGTAGAAAACCGGTGTCTGTTGCATCCGTGCAACATATGGCAGCGCGAATAAACCGGGGTGTTTCATCCTGGCGCGGCGTGTTTCGTCTCCGTCATCGCCCGCGTCGCCTCCGCATCACCCCGGCCGGAGCGCAGCGCAGACCCGTGTGTGGACGGAGGCCATCCGCCGCCATTGCGGCCTTGAGGAACGAGCGGGAGATCGGCCACAGCTCAAGGCCGGGGCGGTATGTGAGGGACCGGCGGCGCTTCGGCCGCTCAGGCCGGGGCGCGGCCGGCGGCGTCGCGGATGCGGCCCAGCGCTTCCGTGCGGCCGAGCGCCGCCATGACCTCGAAGAGCCCCGGCGACGCCGCACGCCCGGTGAGCGCGGCGCGCGCCGGCTGGGCGATCCGCCCGAGTTTCGCCCCTTCCGCCTCGGCAAAGGCCCGCGTTGCGGCCTCCAGCGCCGCCTCCGTCCACGCGACGCCGTCCAGCGCCGCCGCATAGCGCCCCAGCACTGCGCGGGCAGCCTCGTCCGCCAACAGGCGCGCCGCCCTGGCGTCGGGCTTCAGCGGCCGCTTCGCCGTGTAGAACGCGCCCGCCTCGGCCAGTTCGACCAGGGTCTTCGCGCGCGGCCGAAGCGCCGGCAGGCCCGCCCGCAGGCGCGCCCGCCCCTCCTCGTCGGGCGGCGCGGCAAGGAACGGCTCGACAAGCCCGAGCAGCCGGTCCGCGTCCGCCGCGCGCAGATAATGGGCGTTCACGCTTTCCAGCTTCTCCCGATCGAAGCGGGCCGGCGAGCGGCCGACCGCCTCCAGCCCGAACCAGGCGACTGCTTCCTCCGTGGAAACGATCTCCGCATCGCCATGGCTCCAGCCAAGCCGCAGCAGGTAGTTCCGCACGGCTTCCGGCAACAGCCCCATGGCGCGGTAGGCGTCCACGCCGAGCGCGCCGTGGCGCTTGGACAGCTTGGCGCCGTCGGGGCCGTGGATCAGCGGGATATGCGCGAAGGCCGGCAGCGGCCAGCCCATCGCCGCGAACACCTGGGCCTGGCGGAAGGCGTTGTTCAGATGGTCGTCGCCGCGAATGACATGGGTGACGCCCATATCGCGGTCGTCCACGACCACGGACAGCATATAGGTCGGCGTGCCGTCGGCGCGCAGCAGCACCATATCGTCCAGTTCGGCATTGGCGACGCGCACCTCGCCCTGCACCAGGTCGCGAATGGCCGTCTCGCCTTCGCGAGGCGCCCGCAGGCGGATTGCGAAGGGCGCGCCCTCCGGCGCCTCTTTCGGGTCCCGGTCCCGCCAGCGCCCGTCATAGCGGAAGCGTTCGCCGCGCGCGGCGGCTGCGGCGCGCATCGCCTGCAGCTCCTCAGGCGTTGCATAGCAGCGATAGGCCGCCCCGGCCGCCAGCATCGCCTGCGCGACGTCCGCATGGCGCTCCCGCCGCGCGAACTGGTAACTCGGCGGCTCGTCGGGGTCGAGACCGAGCCAGGCCAGCCCGTCAAGGATCGCGGCCACCGCCTCGTCCGTAGAACGCCGGCGGTCGGTGTCCTCGATGCGCAACAGGAACCGCCCGCCGTGACGGCGCGCGAACAGCCAGTTGAAAAGCGCCGTGCGCGCCCCCCCGATATGCAGGAGGCCGGTGGGCGACGGGGCAAACCGGGTAACAACAGTCATGGGCGGCAGAACTTCCGCGAGCGGCGGCGCCTTTATCGAAAGGCCGCGCCGTTGCGTCAAGGGGCCGGCGCGCAGCGGCAATCCGGGAACAGGGAGGCGGGCCGGCCGCGGCAAGGCAGACTTCGGAACGAGAGACGGCCGGGTGTTTACAGCAAGGCGGCGCAGCCCGCATTGTAACAGCCGGAAGCGCCGGACCGGCACGGCGTTTCCCCGTTGAAGACGCCGGGCCAGGGAGCCGGCGCGATCCGGAATTATCCCGCCGCCAGGCCGATATGGACCGAAAGGCTGGGCCGGAGAATCGACGGCCTTGCCGCAGCGTCGGAGCGCGAGCGGGACCGCTGGGCGCTCTGGCTGCCGGTGTTTTTTGCGCTTGGCATCGGCGGCTATTTCTCGGTCGATTTCGAGCCGCCGATTCGGATCACCGCCGGGGCCGCAGGCGTTGCGGCCCTGCTTGCCGGCTGGCTGCGCCGGTCCGCAGCCTTCCCGGCGGGCCTTGCCATAGCCGTCTCCGCCGCCGGGCTGTTCTGGGCGGGGTTTCACACCCAGCTTGCGCGCGCGCCGATTCTGGACCGGTCCCTGGGTCCGGTCGAGGTGATCGGCACGATCCGCAGCCAGGACCGGAACAAAGCCCCGTTCAGGGTCGTGCTGCAGGATGTCTCGGCCGCCCGGCTGACCCCGGAACGGACGCCCGAGCGGCTGCGGCTGCGCCTGTCGTCGCTGCCGTCTGGCGCCGGACCCGGCGCGCGCATCGCGGTGCTCGCGCGGCTGGAGCCGCTGCCGCAGCCTGCCCTGCCGGGCGGCTACGACCCGGCGAGACGGGCCTTCTTCCAGAAGATCGGCGCAACCGGCTTTGCGCTGGGCAAGGCGCGCCTGCTGGCGCCTGCGGACCGCCCCGGAATCGAGCGGCTGCGCCACAGCATTGCAGCGGCCATCCGCAACGCGATCGCGGACCCGGCGACGGCCGGCATCGCGATCGCGCTCACGACAGGCTTGCGCGGCGACCTGCCCCGGCAGGCGCATGACGCGATCCGGGATGCGGGCCTGGCGCATCTGCTCGCGATATCCGGCCTGCATCTGGGCCTCGTGGCCGGCCTCGTCTTCGCGGCGATCCGGGCGGGGCTGGCATTGTGGCCGGGCGCGGCGCTCCGCTATCCGATCAAGAAATGGGCCGCCGCGGCCGCCATTGCCACCGCCTTCCTCTACATGCTGCTCGCCGGCGCGACCGTCCCCACCCAACGCGCCTTTGTGATGGTCGCGCTGGCATTGTCGGCGGTGATTGTGGATCGGCTGGAAATCGGGATGCGGCTGGTGGCGCTGGCGGCGTTTGCGGTCCTGGTGCTGGAACCCTATGCGCTCACCACGGCGAGCTTCCAGCTTTCCTTTGCAGCCGTCATGGCGCTGGTGGCGGTTTATGAGCGGCTTGCTCCGGCTTTCTCCGCCGCGCGCGAGCGGCTGGGGCGCGCGCCGTTATTCCTGGCCGCAACCCTGCTCACCACCGTCGTGGCGACGCTCGCGACGGCGCCTTTCGCCGCGCATCACTTCGGGCGCATTGCGGCATACGGGCTCGCAGCCAACCTGCTGGCCGTGCCGGCGGCGGCGTTCTGGATCATGCCGGCGGCGATATGCGCTGTGCTCGTCATGCCGCTCGGCCTTGAGGCATGGCCGCTGGCGGTCATGGGCGCCGGCATCGACACCGTCCTCTGGACGGCGGAGACGGTATCCGGCTGGCCCGGAGCCGTGCGCCGCTTCGTTCCCATGCCGACGGCCGGGGCCGTCGCCGCCGCAGCCGGCGGCCTCTGGCTGTGCCTCTGGCAGACCCCGTGGCGGCTGCTCGGTCTGGCCGGCATCGCCGCCGCGCTCGCCCTTCTGGCGGGCGCACCTCCTCCGGACCTGCTGGCCGACGGCGACGCCCGCCTGTTCGCCCGCCATGCGGAAGGCCGGCTGTATCTGTCGAAGCCGCGCGCCGGCTTCCTCGGCAGGGTGTGGATGGAAGCGGTCGGCGCGACCGAGCGCGGCTCAACGGCTCCCGGCGGCCCCGGCCTTTCCTGCGACCGGCTCGGCTGCGCCGCGGAAGGGGTCGCTATCATCCTGCGCTATGCCGCGCTGGAGGAAGACTGCCGCCGGGCGAAGATCGTGCTGTCGGCCGTGACCGTCTCGCGCCAGGCGCGGCGGCGGTATTGCCCGGAGGACGCGCTCATCGTGGACCGCGCAAGGCTGCGGCGGCTTGGCGCCCACACCATCCGTCTCGACCCCGCCGGGCCGGTTGTCGAAACCGACTGGGGCCACCGCGGCCGGCGGCCCTGGGTGCGCCTTGACGGTCCTCAATAATTGCGCAGCAAGCCCACCAGCCGGCCCTGAATCTGCACCTTGTCCGGCTCGTAATGCTGCGCCGGATAGGCGTCATTGGCGGCTTCCAGCACAACCTCGCCGTCCGCCGGGCGCCAGATCTTGAGCGTCGCTTCCTCGGAATCGACCAGAGCCACCACGATGGCGCCGCTCTCGGCCTGCTCGCATTCCTGGATGATGACCGTGTCGCCGTCCATGATGCCGACGCCGATCATCGAGTCGCCGGCAATCTCCAGCGCATAGTGGCTCCCGCCGCCGCCGATCATGCCTTGCGGAACGGCCACCGTGCTGTCCGGATTGCTGAGGGCCTCGATCGGCGTGCCGGCGGCGATGCGCCCGTAGAGCGGCAATTCGTGCTGAACCGCATCGGCCGGGTCGAGGCGCCGGCGGAAGGCGCGAAAGAGGTTTCGCGCCGGCCTGCCCCGTTCCCCATAGGCGTCGGCTTCCGGCAGGCGGACGATTTCCAGCGCGCGCGCGCGGTTCGGGAAGCGCCGGATGAATCCCCGTTCCTCCAGCGCCGTCACCAGCCGATGAATGCCCGATTTCGACTTGAGGCCAAGCGCGTCCTTCATCTCGTCGAAGGAAGGTGAAACACCATCCTTTGCAACGCGCTGCGATATATAGAGCAGCAGTTCATTCTGTTTCCTGGTCAACATGCCGCCGCCTTCCCCGCGATGTTCTGTATACGAACCGTAGCTGGTCACAATTGTTCTATATTGGTTCAAGGTAGAGATCAAGCGCAGCGGTGCCGCAAAGGGTAATGCGTTGACACACGCCGCGCCTGTCCTACTGTGCCGGTGAAGCTCCGTGTCGGGAGGCTGACAGGTGGCGACCGTCAGAACGGGTTACTCGAGGCCGCAGATCATTCTGCACTGGGTCATCGCCGTTCTGATCGTCCTCCAGATGGCGCTGCATGACGGTATCGTGGCCGTCCGCGGGGCCGAACGGGAGGGCCTGACACCCGCCGGGTCGGAACTCTTTCTGGCGGACCTGCATATAGCGTGCGGCATTGCGGTTTTCCTGCTGGCGCTGCTGCGCGTCTTCCTTCGCCTCCGGCGGGGCGTTCCGGAGCCGCCCGAGAGCGGGCATCCGGTGCTCAGAGTCACCGCCCGGGCAGTCCATTTCGCGCTCTATGCCATCATCCTGCTCATGCCGGTCACCGGCGGCATGGCCTGGTTCGGCGGCGTAGAGACGGCGGCCGAACTGCATGGCGCCGCCAAGCCGGCGATTATCATTCTGGTGGTGCTGCATGTCGCCGGCGCCCTCTACCAGCATTTCGCGGCGAAGACCGATGTGCTGCGCCGGATGCTGCGCCCGGAGCGGTAGCGGACGCGCCGACGCGAGAGCAGGCCGCCCCCGGCCTCCGGCTTGTCCCCGGGCGCCCGCGCCGCTATAGGCGCAGGATTATGACCATCTACTATTACCGGCCCACCTACATCATGCTGTCGGCGGCGGCGGCCCTTGTGGCGCTGGCGCTGGCGGCGCTGTTCGTCAACGGCCTGCTGGCCGGCAAACCGGGGCCGCCTCTGGCCCTGGCGGCGTTGCTGGCGGCTCTGCTGGCCGGCATTGCGTGCTATGCGGCCTGGATCGCCCGCCATGCGCATCTGCCGGCCGTGGTGTTCGACCGCAGCGGGATCGCCTTCCCGATCTTCGGCATCGCCCACAGGGACTGGTCCGGCATCCGCACGATCCGCCTGCAGGCGCTGCTGAGCCGCAACGAGCTCTTCATCCATTTCCACCCGCCGGCGCCGTCCTTTCCGTGGATCGTGGTGGCGTTCGGCGGCTTCTGGCGCGGCCGCAAGGCGGGCCACCTGCGCTTCAACCTGAAGCGGATGGATTGCGGCCAAGGCAGCCTCGAATACGCACTCAGGGAATACCCGCCCCCGGAAGTGCAGGGCCGACGATAGCGCCTTCTGCGGCGCGGCCTCCTCTCTCGGAGATGCCGGCGCAATACCGGGAACAGAGAGGCGGGTGGCGGTATAGTGTTGTTGTCAGGTCGTCATACAGGGAGGGGCGCCGCATGGGGCTCAAGGGGCAGATTGTTCCCGTTACACCGTTCCAGCAGAACTGCTCTGTCGTCTGGTCGGAAGCGACCATGGCAGGCGCCGTTATCGACCCCGGCGGCGACCTGCCGCGCATCCAGGCCGTGATCGAACAGCAGGGCGTGGCGATCGAAAAGATCCTGCTGACCCATGGCCATGTCGATCACGCTGCGGGGGCGGGGGTGCTTGCGGATCTGCTGGGCGTGCCGATCGAAGGCCCGCACGAGGCCGACCGCTTCCTGATCGAAGAGCTGCCCGCGCAGGCGGCGCGGTTCGGCTTCGGGCCTGCCATCGCCTTCGAACCCGCCCGCTGGCTCGACGAGGGCGACGAGGTGGCGCTCTCCGATCTCACGCTGGAGGTGCGCCACTGCCCCGGCCACACGCCGGGGCATGTGATCTTCTTCCACCGCCCGTCAAACCTTGCCGTGGTCGGCGATGTGCTGTTTCAGGGGTCGGTCGGCCGCACCGACCTGCCCGGCGGCGACCATGCGGCGCTAATCCACTCGATCCGCACCAAGCTGTGGCCGCTCGGCGACGACATTGCCTTCCTGCCGGGGCACGGGCCGATGTCCACCTTCGCCGCCGAACGGGCCGGAAACCCCTTTGTCGGCGACGGCGCCGCGTTCACTCCTTGAGTTCGAGGCCCGCGATGCCGAGCTTGCCGGTGCGCTCGATCTTGGCCGCAATGCGCGAATCGTGACGGAACCACTCGCCCTGCGGCTTGTCCGGGTTGGCCTTGGCCCACTCCTTGACGAACCAGTTGCCGCGCGCCCACTCGCCGTCCGGTTCGGCGGATTTCTTGAACTGGACGGTGAACATCGGCATGTGCGGGTTCTCGATCAGCAGCCCGTCCACAATGGTCTCCTTGCCGCAGAACGGCAGGAGATCGACCACAGCGCCGGCGAAGGGATCGAAATTCTTGACCGCCGGAATCAGGCGGCCCTCCCCGGTCAGCAATCCGAGCTGGCGTTTGCCGCCGCCGCAATCGGCCGGGCAATCGCCCGTCAGCTCGCAGACGATATCGACGACGGTCACGGTCATGCGCGCCGTCTGTTCATGCTCGATGCCCCACTCTTCGGCGGCGGCGGCAGGCCCTGCCAGCAGGACCAGACCGGCCAGGGCGGTCAGAAAGCGCATGGCTGCTATTCTCCAAACGGCATGATGCCGTATTCGTCATGGGTCAGGTTGACGACGCCGCCGTCCTCGGCGACCTGGGTGACGATCAGATAGTTCACGCCGTCGCGCTTGTAGAGGTCGCCGTCCACCGAAACCCGGTGGGACTGGATGTCGATCATCCGGGGATTATCGACCGGGTCTTCGTCCTCTATGCGCAGCACCATGTAGATCTGCCCGTCATCGCCCTTGATGCTCACCGGGATGCCGCCGACCGCGCACCATACCGCGCATTGGTGATGCGCCGTGCCCTCCGCGAACATGATCTCCGTGAGATAGCACCAGGTGTCGATGACCTCGCCCGCGACGCGCACGCGCTCCGGCGCCGCCGCCTGCGCCCCGGAAATGCAGGCCAGGGCCAGGATGCCCGCCAGCAATGCCTTCATTGAACCGCACTCCTCAGATACGCGATCACCGCCGCGCGTTCCTCGGCCTTCTTGAAGCCGGGGAAAGCCATGCGCGTGCCCTTTGCGAACGCCCGCGGCTTGGTGAGCCAGGCGTCGAGATTTTCTTCGGTCCAGGTCTTGCCCGCATGTTTGCTGAGCCCCTTGGAATATTTGAAGCCGGGCGCCGAAGCGATGGGGCGGCCGACCACGCCCCAAAGGTTCGGCCCCACCTTCTTCTTGCCGGTTTCGTCGAGGCGGTGGCATGTCGTGCACTTCTTCTTGAAGAGCTGCGCGCCGTCTATATCGGCCGCCGCTGGCGCCGCCATACCGGCAGCAAGCGCCGCCGCCGCGGCCAGTGCTCGAATTCGCATAACCCGAAGCCCCCTCATTTGCTGGCAAGCTGTGCAAATCTACAGATGGAAGAACAGGGACGCCAGACACCCGGTCTGCGCAGCTTTCACATTCGTGTGTCCCCTGCCCGCTTCTTTCGCGCCCCCGGCGCCGCCTCGGCCCCCCTGTTGTCGCCCCGGACGCCCCTACTGCCGCCCCGGCCCTGAGCCGGGGCCCAGCCTCCGATCCTTCCGCAGGGCCGAAACGGCGGAGGACGGCCCCCGGCGCTCCGCTCTGCTCCGGCCGGGGTGACGACAAGGGAGGCGATAGAAGCGGCGCGGCACGGAGGCGCGCTCCGAAAAACCCGCCGGCACGGGCCATCGTTGCAAACTGAGACACGGCCCGGCGGCACCGGCGCTTGACAGGACATTTTTTCGAACAAATAATGAACATATGCTGTCTGCCCCCCCTCGAAAGGATAGTGCGGGCCTTGCCGCGTTGCGCCGTCATGTCGCCCGGCTGGAACAACGGACGGCCGCGGCGAAGCCGGCGGACAGCGCTGCAGCCGCATGGCGGTTCGGCCTCGATGCCCTGGACGCGGCCTTGCCGGAACGGGGCCTGGCGCCGGACGGCCTCCACGAGGCGGGCGGCAGGGAAACCGGGGACGGGCCGGCAGCAGCCGCCTTTCTCGCCGCCCTCCTCGCCCGGCTGAAACGCCGCGACGGGCGCGGCGCGGTCCTGGTCTGCCAGAACCGGGCAAGTCCTCTCGGACGCCTTTACGGGCCGGGCTGGCGCGGCCTTGGCCTCGATCCGGCAGACCTGCTGCTGCTCTGCGCCCGCCGCGATCGGGATGTTTCCTGGGCCATGGAGGAGGGCCTGCGCAGCGCCGGTCTTGCCGCAGTGCTGGGCGAGGTCGCGACTCTCGATTTCACCGCCGCCCGCCGGCTTTCGCTGGCTGCCCGCGAGAGCCTGACCCCGGCCCTTCTGCTGCGCCATGACAGCCTGGAGCCGGCGAGCGCCGCGCGCACGCGCTGGTGCGTTGCGGCGGCGCCGGGGCGCGCCGCCCCGTTCGACGGCAATGCCCCCGGCCTGCCGCGCTGGCGGCTGGAATTGCTGCGCTGTCGAGGCGGACGCCCTGTGACCTGCATTGTGGAGTGGAACCGTGAAACGGGTGATTTCGATATGGCTGCCGCGCTGGCCGATAGACCGGCTGCGCCGGGCGCGGTCGGACGCCTTGCCCCGGAGCGGCATTCGGAGCCTGTCCCCGGGCGAGTCGCCGGCTAAGCCGGTCCCGTTTGCGCTGATTGCGCCAGGCCGCCACGGGCCGGTGCTTTCGGCGGTCAACAGGCAGGCCGAAGCCGGGGGGCTGAGAGCCGGCATACGCCTCGCCGATGCCCGCGCCCTGCTGCCCCGCCTCGCCGCTGCCGCGGCGGAACCGGCGGCGGACCGGCGCGGGCTCGCTCTCCTGGCGCTCTGGTGCAACCGCTTCACACCCTGCTGCGCGGTCGACGGCGATGACGGCCTGCTGCTCGACATTACCGGCGCGGACCATCTTTTCGGCGGCGAGGCGGCGATGGCGGCGGAGGTCGAGGCGCGTCTGGCGGGGCTGGGCTTCGAGGCGCGGACGGGCCTGGCCGACACACCGGGCGCCGCCTGGGCGCTCGCCCGCTTCGGCGGGCAAGGCCGCCGCATCGCCGCGCCCGGCGGCGCGCCGGCGGCGCTTGAAACCCTTCCGGTCGAGGCCTTGCGAATCGCGCCCGAGGACGCGCATCTGTTGCGCCGGCTGGGCCTGACGACAATCGGCGCAGTGAACGCCATGCCGCGCCCGTCGCTCGCGCGCCGGTTCGACCGCCGGGAACGGGGCGTCTCCGTGCCGGAACGTCTCGACCGCGCGCTGGGCCGGTCTGCGGACCCGGTGGCGTCCATGCCGGCGCCGCCCATATGCCTGGAGCGCATGGCCTTCCCGGAACCCCTGATCGCCCTCGACGGGCTGCAGACGGCGCTGGCCCGGCTGGCGGAAGGGCTTTGCATTGCCCTGGAGCGGGACGCCCTGGGCGCGCGGGACGTTTTGCTGCGCTGCTACCGGGTCGATGGCGGCACGGCGGAGCGCCGTATCTCGACTGCGCGCGCAACGCGCGACAGCGCGCATCTGCTGCGCCTGTTCGCCGGCCGGCTCGAGACCGTGGACCCCGGCTTCGGGATCGATGCCATGACGCTCCACGCCGCCCGCGCCGAGCCGCTGCCGCATGAGCAGCTCTCGCTGGCGGGCGGCGGGCGCGCCAGCGGCGCGGTAGGCCTTCTGATCGACCGCTTGCAGGCCCGGCTCGGCGAGGGGGCGGTCTGCCGCCTCGCGCCGGTCGAGAGCCATCTGCCGGAGCAGGCGGAGCGCCGGACAGCGCCCGGCCGGAAGGCCGCGGCCTGGCCCGGCCGGCCGGGCCTGCCCCAGCGCCCCTTCCGCCTGTTCGACCGGCCCGAGCCGGTGGAAGCCGTGGCCGAGCTGCCGGACGGACCGCCGGCCCTGTTCGTCTGGCGCCGCGTGCGCCGCCGCACGGCCCGCGCCGAAGGCCCGGAGCGCATCGAGCCGGAATGGTGGGCCGGCGGCGGCGAGCCGCGCGACTACTACCGCGTCGAGGACACGCAGGGCCGCCGCTACTGGCTCTACCGCGCCGGGCTTTACCGGGACGCCGGGCGCGCGGAGCCGCCCCGCTGGTATGTGCACGGGCTTTATGGATGAACCGGACCCCGGACGAGAACGCCTATGCGGAGCTGCAGGCGGTAAGCAATTTCAGCTTCCTGCGCGGCGCCTCCCATGCGGAGGAACTCGTGGAAGAGGCCGCCCGGCTCGGCCTCTCGGCCATCGGCATCGCCGACCGCAACACGCTGGCCGGCGCGGTGCGCGCCCATATTGCGGCGAAGCGGGCCGGCATCCGGCTCCTGACCGGCGCGAGGCTCGATCTCGCCGACGGTCTTTCGCTGCTCTGTTATCCCCGCGACCGCGCCGCCTATGGCCGCCTCTGCCGGTTGCTCACCCTCGGCCAGCGGCGCGCCGGCAAGGGCAAATGCGTGCTGCATCCCGAGGATGTCCTTGCCCATGCCGAGGGCCAGGTGCTCATCGCGCTTCCGCCAGATCCCTGGCGCGGGGGATTCGAGGCGGCGCTTGCGGGGCTGCGCCGGGCGCATGACGGCCCGTTCTACCTTGCCGCCCACATGCTCTACCGGGGCGGCGACCGCGCCCGCCTCAACCGCCTGGCGGCGCTCGCCCGCCGCTGCGGGGCGCCGCTGGTCGCCACGAATGATGTGCATTATCACCGCCCTGAACGCCGGCCCCTGCAGGATGTGCTGACGGCTGTCCGCGAGCATGTAACCGTGGCGGAGGCCGGCCTGCGCCTGGCCGCCAATGCCGAACGCCATCTCAAGACCGGGGCCGAAATCGCGCGCCTGTTCCGCGGCCATGAAGACGCCGTCGCCCGCAGCCTCGAAGTGGCCGGCCTCTGCGGCTTCAGCCTGGACGAACTTGCCTATGAATATCCCGACGAACCCGTGCCCCCCGGCAGCACCCCGCAACGTCATCTGGAAACGCTGACCTGGGAGGGCGCCGGGCGGCGCTATCCGGGCGGCATACCGGCGAAAGTCTCCGCCGCGCTCCGGCACGAGCTCGGGCTGATCGGCGAGCTCGGCTACGCCCCCTATTTCCTCACCGTCCACGACATTGTGCGCTTCGCCGAGAGCCAGGACATTCTCTGCCAGGGGCGCGGCTCCGCGGCGAATTCGGCGGTTTGCTACTGCCTCGGCATCACCGCTGTCGATCCGTCCCGGATCGATCTGTTGTTCGAGCGCTTTGTCTCCCGCGAGCGCCGCGAGCCTCCCGATATCGACGTCGATTTCGAGCATGAGCGGCGCGAGGAGGTCATCCAGTATATCTACGGGCGCTATGGCCGCGAGCGCGCCGGGCTCGCGGCCACCGTCATTTCCTACCGCGCACGCAGCGCGGTGCGCGATGTCGGCAAGGCCATGGGGCTTTCCGAGGATACCGCCGCGGCCCTCGCCGGCGCCGTTCGGGACATGCGCCGCGAGGGGGTTCCCGAAAAGCGCCTCCGCGAAGCCGGCCTCGACCCCGCCGACCCGCTGCTGCGCCGCACCGTCGGCCTCGCGAGCGAATTGCTGGGCTTTCCCCGCCACCTCTCCCAGCATGTGGGCGGCTTCGTGCTGACCCGCGGCCCGCTCACCGAGACCGTGCCGATCGGCAATGCGGCGATGGCGGAGCGCACTTTCATCGAATGGGACAAGGACGATCTCGAGGCGCTCGGCCTGATGAAGGTCGATGTGCTGGGACTCGGGATGCTGACCTGCATCCGCAAGGCCTTCGCGTTGCTGGCCGAGCACAAGGATGCGCCCCTGACGCTGGCCTCGGTGCCGGCGGAGGATCCGGAAGTCTATGACATGCTGGGCCGGGCGGACACCATCGGCGTCTTCCAGATTGAGAGCCGGGCGCAAATGAACATGCTGCCGCGCCTGAAACCCCGCTGTTTCTACGACCTGGTGATCGAGGTGGCGATCGTGCGCCCCGGCCCGATCCAGGGCGACATGGTGCACCCGTATCTGCGCCGGCGCGACGGCCTGGAAGAGGTGGTTTATCCGAAACCGGCGCCGGAGCACGGGCCGCCGGATGAGCTGCGCAAGGTGCTGGAGAAGACCCTGGGCGTGCCGCTCTTCCAGGAACAGGCGATGCGCGTCGCCATTGAGGCTGCCCAGTTCACACCGGACGAGGCCGATGCGATGCGCCACGCCATGGCCACTTTCCGCAAGCGCGGCACGCTCGGCCTGCTCAGGGACCGCATGGTGGACCGCATGACCGAGCGCGGCTACGACCCGGAACTTGCAGCGCGCTGCTTCCGCCAGATCGAGGGCTTCGGAGATTACGGCTTCCCGGAGTCCCATGCCGCCAGCTTCGCCCTGCTGGCCTATGTCTCATCCTGGCTCAAATGCCGCCATCCCGAAGTGTTCGCCTGCGCGCTGCTGAACGCCCAGCCCATGGGCTTCTACGCCCCCGCCCAGATTGTGCGCGACGCCCGCGAGCACGGCGTGGAGGTCCGCCCGGTCGATGTTCATGCAAGCGGCTGGGATAACGGGCTGGAACGCATGGCGGACGGGCGGTATGCGCTGCGCCTTGGTATGCGGCAGGTAGGCGGTATGCGCGAGGAAGACGCCGGGCGCATCCTCGCTGCACGCGGCGCTCCCTGGCCCGATATCGCCGCGCTCCGGCGCGGGGCCGGCATAAGCGCAGCCGCCATCGAGACCCTGGCCGCCGCCGACGCCTTCCGTTCCATGGGGCTCGACCGGCGCCAGGCGCTCTGGCAGGCGCGCGCATTGGAGAAAACGGCGCCGCTGCCGCTCTTCGAGGCCGCGGCCCGATCCGCCGGGAAGGCGGAACCGCCGGCCGCACTGCCTCCCATGGCGCCCGGCGAACAGGTCATCGAGGACTACCGGACGCTCCGCCTGTCGCTCAGGGCGCATCCGCTCTGCTTCCTTCGCGCGCGGCTGGCGGCGCGGGGCATGCTGGCGGCGGAGGCGGTCGCCCGCGCCCGGGACGGGAAGCGCGCATCCGTCGCCGGCCTCGTTCTGGTCCGCCAGCGCCCCGGCAGCGCCAGCGGCGTCATCTTCATGACACTGGAAGACGAAACCGGCGTTGTGAATGTCGTCATCTGGCCGAGAGTGCTGGAGACGTTCCGCAAGGAAGTGTTCGGCGCGCGCCTAGCGGCGGTTACAGGCCGCGTCCAGCGCACTGCCGATATCGTCCACCTCGTCGCCGACCGCCTGGAAGACCGGACCGGCTGGCTCGACCTGCTGACGCCGGAAAGCGGGGCCAGGCAAACGCCGTCGAATCCTGCCGCGTCCCTCGCACGCCATCCGCGCAACTTGCGCATAATTCCGAGGTCGCGGGATTTTCGGTAATCCACTACAGGCCGGGGCGACAGCAGGGAAGCCCGGCGCGCCCCCTCCTGCCACCCCGCCCGGAGCGCGTGCCCTCTCCTGTCACCCCGGATGGAGCGAAGCGGAAATCCGGGGTCCATCCTCCGCCCTTTCGGCCCCGCGGAAAGATCGGAGGCTGGGCCCCGGCTCAAGGCCGGGGTGACAAATGGGGGGTCCGGGGCGATAGCAGGGCAGGCCGGGGCGGCAACGGGGGAGGCTGGGACGGCGGGGCAGCTGGCGCAGGCGGTGCGCATGGAGAGAAAGACCCCTCTCCCCGGCCCTCTCCCTGCAGGATTCTTCTGCGAAAGGGGTGTTTTGGGTTATGGCGGTGTATTGGGGGGGCTTTTGGGGGTTGGGCGGGATCGATTGAGGGTCGCGCGCCGGTGTTGTTGGGCGATGGCGTGTCGGCGTCGACCGTTTGGCGGCGGGATGGGGTGTCAGGCGCCCGCGATCAGGCAGGCCCGGCGCAGATTGTAGGCGGCGGCGGTGACATAGAGGCGGGCGGTGTTGCGCTCCAGGGACCGGCTCTTGGCCCGCCTCAGACCGTAGAGGCGCTTCAAGGCCGAGAAGACGGCTTCAACCGGCGCCCGGCGTCTGGCAATCAGATCGTTGCGGCGCTTCCGCCAGGCCGGCAGCGCCTCTATGTGCTTGTGCCGACGGTGCATGATGCGGTCCTTGATGCCGGCGGCCTTGAGCCTGGCCCGTCTGGCCTTGTGCTCATACGCGCGGTCGCCATAGACCGCCGCCTCGTCGCCGCAGATCAACTGCTCCGCGACCGTGCTCTCCCAGATCTTGGCTGACGTCAGCACCACGTGCCGGATCAGACCCGAACCCGCATCCACACCGATATGCACCTTGTAGCCGAAGAACGCCTTGCCCTTCTTCTTCGTCCAGTCCGCACCCGGCTCGCGCGCGCTCCTGGCCCCTGCTCCCGCCTTGTAAGACGGCGCCCGGGAAGCCGCAGACACCAGCGTGGCGTCCATCAGCGTGCCCTTGCGCAGGATCAGACCGGCAGCATCAAGCTGGCGGGTGATCTCCTCAAATGCTGCCTTCAACACAGGCCCCGCATCCGCCCGAAACCGGCACAATGTCGTCTCGTCCGGCGTGCCCCCGTCCAGCGCAAAACCGCAAAAACGCCGGAACGAAAGACGGTCAAGAAGCGCCTCCTCAAGCCCAGGGTCAGAAAGATCATAAAGCGCCTGAAGATACAGCGCCTTCAGCATCGACAGCGGCGCATAGGGAGGACGGCCCCGACGACCCTCGCGCACACCACACACAAGGCGCTCCAGAGGCGCCCAGTCAATCAACGCCTCCAGACGTTCCAGCTTCCGGTTCGAACCAAGACCCGAAGACACAAAGGCGTCCGCAAACCCCAACTGACCCGTCGCGCGCATCGACACAACCTCCCCTGCCTCACCTCAATGAATCACAGATAACCAAATCCGCAAACCAACATTTCGCAGAGGAATCCTGCAGGGAGAGGGAGGATATAGCGGCCCCGCCCGTCACCCCAACCGGAGAGCGCACTCCCGCTGGTGCGCCCCCTCCTGCCACCCCGCCCGGAGCGCGGGCCCTCTCTTGTCACCCCGGATGGAGCGAAGCGGAAATCCGGGGGCCAGCCTCCGCCCTTTCGGTCCCGCGGAAAGATCGGAGGCTGGGCCCCGGCTCAGGGCCGGGGCGACAGTAGGGCGTCCGGGGCGACAACAGGGGGGCCGGGGCGGCAAGTGGGGGTCCGGGGCGATAGCAGGGCAGGCCGGGGCGACAACAGGGAGTCCGGGGAGGCGCCGGGGCGTTCGGAGCGGGGGGGGGGGCTCTCAAGCCCCTGGCTCAATCTGCAAGAGGAACGCGAATATGAAACTGAGACACGACGCCGGCCTTGTGCCGCAAGATGCAGTGTGCGTTACTTGGCGACTGCGTATCGCTTGTGTTTGGAGCAGGTATGGACGGTTCTGGCGGGCTGGCACTCAGAGACCGCGCAGCGGGTGGTGCGGCGCCGCTTTTGCGCGGCCTGCAGGCCGATGAGGTCTATCAGAACGAGCGCGGCATCCGCGTTGTGCTTGACCGCGGCCGGGACGCCTTGCTGACCCGCTTCGGCAAGGAGACGCTGGAAGACCGCTATCTGATGCCCGGCGAATCCTGGCAGGACCTGTTCGCCCGCGTCGCAGGCCATTTCGCCGATGACAGCGCACATGCCCAACGCCTCTATGATTACATCTCGAAGCTCTGGTTCATGCCGGCAACGCCGGTGCTCTCCAATGGCGGCACGAAGCGCGGCCTGCCGATCTCCTGCTTCCTGAACGAGGCCGATGACAGCCTGGAGGGAATCGTCGGCCTGTGGACCGAGAATGTCTGGCTGGCGGCGCGCGGCGGCGGCATCGGCAGCTATTGGGGTAATCTGCGCTCGATCGGCGAGAAGGTCGGCCAGAACGGGCGGACTTCGGGCGTGATCCCGTTTGTGCGCGTCATGGATTCGCTGACCCTCGCCATCAGCCAGGGCAGCCTGCGGCGCGGCTCGGCGGCGGTCTATATGCAGGCGAGCCATCCCGAGATCGAGGAGTTCGTGGAGTTGCGCCGTCTCACCGGCGGCGATCCCAACCGCAAGGCGCTCAACCTGCATCACGGCGTGCTGGTGCCGGACGCCTTCATGCGCGCTGTCGAGGCGGACGAGGAATGGCCGCTCATCAGCCCGCGCGACCACAGCGTGCAGCGCCGCCTGCGCGCCCGCGACCTCTGGATTCGCATCCTCACCGCGCGCATCGAAACGGGCGAGCCTTACCTGATTTTCATCGACCATGTGAACCGCGCGCGGCCGGAACACCACAAGCTCGCGGGCCTGGAGGTGAAGACCTCGAACCTGTGCGCCGAAGTGGTGCTGCCGACCGGCCCGGACCACCGGGGCGGCAAGCGGACGGCGGTGTGCTGCCTCTCCTCGCTGAACCTGGAGCGCTATCTCGAATGGGAGGCGGCGCCCGGCTTCATCGAGGACGTGATGCGCTTCCTCGACAATGTGCTGCAGGATTTCGTCCACAGCGCGCCGGAATCCATGCGCTCTGCCGCCTATGCCGCCATGCGCGAGCGGTCGGTCGGGCTCGGCGTCATGGGCTTCCACAGCTTCCTGCAAAGCGTGAATGTGCCCTTCGAGTCGGTCATGGCTTCGGTATGGAACCGGCGCATGTTCTCCCGTATCCGGGCCGATGCGGACGCCGCCTCGAAGACGCTGGCGGATGAGCGCGGCCCTTGCCCGGACGCGGCGGATTTCGGCCTGCGCGAGCGCTTCTCCAACAAGACGGCGATCGCGCCCACCGCCTCCATCTCGATCATCTGCGGCGGCGCCTCGCCCGGCATCGAGCCGATGGCGGCCAACGCCTATACCCACAAGACGCTGTCCGGCTCCTTCGCGGTCCGCAACCGCTATCTCGAGGCCGTGCTGGAGGAGGCGGGCCGCAATGACGAGGAAACCTGGTCCTCGATCACCGTGAACGAAGGCTCCGTGCAGCATCTCGACTTCCTGAGCGACGACGTGAAGGCCGTGTTCAAGACGGCCTTCGAGCTGGACCAGCGCTGGATCGTGGACCTCGCCGCCGAGCGCGCGCCGATGATCGACCAGTCCCAGTCCGTCAATCTCTTCCTGCCGGCCGACATCCACAAGCGCGATCTCCACGGCCTGCACATCATGGCCTGGAAACGCGGGGTGAAGAGCCTCTATTACTGCCGCTCGAAGTCGCTGCAGCGCGCCGAGGCGGTCGGCGGCAGACAGGTGGCGCAGCAGGCGGAGGCCCCGCTGCGGGTCGATTACGAGGAGTGCCTCGCATGTCAATGAGCGAGGGCGCGCTTGCCGGCCGGACGGCGCTCGTCACCGGCGCCAGCCGCAATATCGGCCGCGAAATCTGCCTGCGCCTGGCGCGCGAGGGCGCGCATGTCGCCGTGAATACGCGCCGCTCGGAAGACGCCGCGCGCGCCGTCGCGGCGGAAATCGAGGCGTCGGGCGGCAGCGCATCGCTGCATATGGGCGATGTCACCGATGAAGCCGCCGTCGCGGCGCTGGCGGAGGCGGTCGGCCCGGTCGATATCCTGGTCAACAACGCCGCCATCCGCCGCCATGTCCCGTTTCTGGACTCGACCCTGGCCGACTGGCGCGAGGCGCAGGCCGTCATTCTCGAGGGCGCCTTCCTTTGCGCCCGCGCCGTGCTCGGGTCGATGCAGGCCAGGGGCTGGGGGCGGATCGTCAATATGGGCGGCGTCTCGGCCCATATGGGCATGGCGGAACGCGCCCATGTCACCGCCGCGAAGGCCGGGCTGGTCGGCTTCACCAAGGGCCTCGCCAAGGAATTCGGCCCTGCGGGCATCACCGTCAATTGCGTCGTGCCGGGCCTGATCGACACGGTGCGGGATGCGCACGGCCTGCGCCCGGAACAGGCCAGCGCCGTGCCGATCGCCGTCGGCCGCCAGGGCCGCCCGGAGGAAGTGGCGGAGACGGTGGTGCATCTCTGCCTGCCCACCAGCGCCTATATCACCGGCGCCACCATCCACATAAACGGCGGCGCTTACCTGCCCTGAAGCGCAGGCAGGTTCGCCAACGAACGAGTGGCCGGCACTATCCACACGCTCGATCTCCACCTATTGGCTGACGGTATCCCGGTTTGCGGCCAGGGCAAGTGCTTTCGGCCGCAAGGGGCCGGGGGTCGATGCAGCGGGGGCAGCCGGCAATGACGGGTCGGAGCGGGGCATGAGGCGGTTTGCCGATCGGGCGGCGCCCGGGGCCGGCGAGTTCATTCCGATCGTTGCGCTGCTGGTGTCGCTGGTGGCGCTTGCGACCGATGCGATGCTGCCGGCGCTGCCCGCCATCGGGCGCGATCTCGAGGCGGCTGGCCGGAACGATGTCCAGTTCGTCGTCACCGCCATGTTCCTGGGGCTCGGCCTCGGGCAGATGGTCTTCGGGCCGCTCTCCGACAGCATCGGACGCAGGCCCGCCATCCATGCCGGCCTCCTGTTGTTCATGGTCGGCTGCCTGCTCAGCCTCTTCGCGCCCAGCTTCGAGGCGATGATCGCGGGGCGGGTGCTGCAGGGCTTCGGGGCCGCGGGGCCGCGCGTGGTCACCATGGCCCTGGTGCGAGACCGCTATGAGGGCCGCCAAATGGCGCGCATCATGTCCTTCGCGATGGCCGTCTTCATCCTCGTGCCGGCTGCCGCGCCGGCGCTCGGGCAGGGCATCCAGTGGCTCGGCGGCTGGCGTGCGATATTCGCCTTCTTCCTCGCCGTGGCCGCGGCCGCCTTCCTGTGGTTCGGGCTTCGCCAGCCGGAAACCCTGGCCCCCGCCCGCCGCCGGCCTTTCTCTCCGCGCGCCATTGGCGGGGCCGTCATGGAAGTGCTCAGAATCCGCACCGCGCTTGGATATACGCTGGCTACGGGCTTCGTCTTCTCGCTGTTCGTCGCCTATCTGAGTTCCGCCCAGCAGGTCTTCCAGGAGGCCTACGACACCGGCGCGCTCTTCCCGGCCTATTTCGGGGCGCTGGCGCTGGCCATCGGCGGGGCCTCCCTGGCGAACGGCCGGCTGGTAATGCGGCACGGCATGGAGAAACTCACCCGGAAGGCGACGACGGCGATGGCGCTGCTCTCGGCGGTCATGTGGGTGCTGGCCTTCGCTTTCGAGGGGCTTCCGCCCTTGTGGCTGTTCACCAGCTGGCTGCTGGCCGCCTTCCTTTGCATCGGGCTGCTCTTCGGCAATCTGAATGCGCTCGCAATGGCGCCTCTCGGCCATATAGCCGGCGTGGGGTCGGCGGTGATCTCTTCGCTCGCCACCTTCATCTCGCTGCCGCTCGGAGGCGTCGTGGCGCTCGGCTTCGACGGCACGGTGTCGCCGCTGATCGCCGCTTTCGCGGTCTTCGCAACAGGGGCCTATATCGCAATACGCTGGGCCGGAGGCGGCGGAAAGGCCTGACGCGGGCGCGGGCCGGGCGGGCGGCGGGGTCAGCCGGCAGCGCTTTCCCGCCGCTTGCACAGCCGGTACCACCCCCAGGCGAAGACCTGCAGCACGAACAGGCCGCCAAACGCAATCCTGTAGGCCTCCTCCGGATAGATGCCGTCAACAGCCGTCCAGAGGTCGAGCACGCCGCCAATGGCGTATTGCACGGCGAAGGCGCCCAGGAAGACCAGCAGGTTGAGTGCGGTGTTCGCACGCCCCGCCAGCGCCGCGCCGAAATGCGCCGAAAGATGCGCATAGGCGAGAATGGTCATCTGCCCGGTCATGGCGAACAGCAGCCAGAAGCCGGTCGCCGGCGGCCAGAAGCCCAGCACGATGGCGAGGAAAGCCGCCAGAAACACCGCGACGATGGCCTCGACGACCGTCATCAGCGCAAGGCCGCGGCGGCCCGCCCAGTCGCCCAGCACGCCGGAGAGCAATATGCCGGCCGTGAAGGCGGCCGCCATGAGGAACAGGACCGAGGCGGTCTGCTGCGGGTCGAGGCCGCCCACATCGCGCAGCCACGGCGCCGCCCAGAGCGTCTGCAGCGCGATATGCCCGCCCGCCACGCCGGCCAGCATGGGCGCGAGACTCCAGAACAGGCGGTCGCGATACACCAGCGCGATACCGGCAAGCTGCGCCCGGAAGCCGCCGGCGCTCAGCATGTCCGGGCGCTCGCGCGGCGCCAGCAGGAAGATGGCGGCGGCGGCCAGCGCAATCGCGCCGGCGAGCCCCGCAAACACGCTCCGCCAGCCGAAGGCGGCCACGGCGACATGCGCCGGCTCGGTCGCAGCCAGCACCCCGAAACCGCCGAACACCATGACCAGCGAGTTGAACAGCGGCACACGCTGCGGCGGCGCCCAGAGTACGACGGCCTTGAACGACGCCATCAACCCGCCGGCGAAGCCGAGGCCGATCAGCAGCCGCGCCGCGACCAGCATCTCGGCGGATCCGCCCACGGAGAACAGCAGGGAGCCGGCCGCGGAAACGGTCAGCAGACAAGCCTGCACCCGGCGCGGCCCGAACCGGTCCAGCAGCGCGCCCAGCGGAAGCTGAAAGGCGCCGAACGCGAACAGATAGGCGGCCGCAATCAGCCCCAGCCCCTCGGCCGACACGCCGATATCGCGCTCCAGGTCCTCTACCACCACGGCGTTCACCGCGCGGAGCAGATAGGACATGAAATAGCCGAGGCCGAAGGGCGCGACGACAGCCGCCCAGAGGCGCCAGATGCTCATCCGCCGGCGTCACATCGCGGCGATGCCGCCGTCCACGAACAGTTCCGAACCGGTGGTGAAACTGCTTTCGTCGGAGGCCAGATAGAGAATGGCATAGGCGACTTCCTCCGCCCGCCCGACCCGTCCGACAGGCACCTGGCGGCCGAGCTTCCGCAAGGCCTCCGCGGTTCCGAAATGCTCCTTGTAGCGGTCCAGAATCGGGGTATCGATAAAGGTCGGATGCACGGAGTTGCAGCGGATCGGCAGGCTTTGCCGGGCGCAGTGCAGTGCGACCGACTTGCTGAGATGGCGCACGCCCGCCTTGGCGGAGTTGTAGGCGGCCATGTTGTGCCCGGCGATGACGCCGGCAATCGACGAGATATTGACGATCGAGCCGGCGCCGCCCGTCTCCTGGCAATGGGCCGCAATGGCGGGAATGGCGTGTTTGCAGCCGAGAAACACGCCGTCCAGGTCTATGGCATGAACCAGGCGCCATTCCTCCAGTTCGATCTCGGTCACAGGCTTGGTGAGGCCGATGCCGGCGCTTTGCACCAGAATGTTCAACCCGCCGAAATGTTCGACAGTCTCCGCCACGGCGGCCGCCCAGGCCGCTTCGTCGGTCACATCATGGCGGATGAAGGCCGCGCCCGGCCCCAGCTCCGCCGCGAGCGCCCGGCCCCCGGTATCGTCAATGTCGGTGATCGCAACGCGCGCGCCCTCGCGGATGAACATCCGCGCCGTCGCCGCGCCCAGCCCCGACGCGCCGCCGGTAATCAATGCAATCTTGCCCTCGATCCGTCCGGTCATGAGTCTTCCCTCTCCTATTTGGCGCAGAAGCCGCCATCCACGACGAGCTCGGTGCCGTTGACGAAGCTCGACTCGTCCGAAGCGAGGAACAGCACGCATTGCGCCACCTCCTCCGGCCGGCCGATGCGGCCGAGCGGGATCGCCTCGGCGCGGGCGTCGATGGCGCGCTGGCCGAAGCGCTCGCGGTCGGGGTCCAGGATCGGCGTGTCGATCGGCCCCGGATGCACCGAATTCGCCCGGATATTGTAGCCGCGCCGGCCGCAATGCAGCGCGATTGTCTTGGTCACCATATGGACGCCCGCCTTGGCGGAGCAGTAGGCGGCATAGACCGCAACACCCCGGAGCGCGGCGACCGAAGAGATATTGACGATGGACCCGCCGCCGCCCTCCGCCATGACGGGCAGCGCGGCATGGCAGCCGAGATAGACACTGTCGAGGCAGACCTCATGCACCCGCCGCCAGCCTTCGAGCGTCTCCTGCTCGATCGTCGCCTTGGGCGCGATGCCGGCATTGTTGACCAGCACGGAAAGCCCGCCATGCGCTTCCACCGCAGCGGCGACGGCGCGGTCCCAGCCGCCGGGGTCGGTCACATCATGGGCAAGCGGCGTGACGGCGCCGCCCGCCTCCGCCGCCGTGTTCTCCACCGCGTCCCTGTCGATATCGGTCGCGACGACATTCGCCCCTTGCCGCGCCAGCAACTGCGCGGTGGCCCGGCCGATGCCGGAGCCTGCGCCGGTTACCAGCGCCGTCTTGCCTTCAAGCCGCCGGCTCATGCCCGTTCCCCCTTAACTTCATTAGTCGGTGCCGAATACATGCGTTATTTAATGATAAAAATCACGAGGGGGTGGACACAAGGGAATTGCTGAAATATTTGAAACGCTCTCGATTTAGTGATGAACAAAAAGCGGGCTGAATCAATAAACATGCTCATCCATATCTAGTCATCAACCTAAATGGTCGTGTCTCTGTTTGACATTCGCGTTCCTCTGGCAGAGTCAGCCAGGGGCTTGAGAGGCTCAACCCTCCGCTCCGAACTCCCCGGCGCCGCCTCGGCCCCCCTGTTGCCGCCCCGGACGCCCCTGCTGTCGCCTCCGATCCTTCCGCAGGGCCGAAACGGCGGAGGATGGACCCCGGCTCTCCGCTCTGCTCCGGCCGGGGCGACGACAAGGGAGGCGATATAAGCGGCGCGGCACCAAGGCGCATTCCGAAAAACCCGCCAGCACGGGCCTTCGTTGCAAACTGAGACACTGCCACCTAAATTTTCTTAAGGACATATCCATGGCTACACCTTACTGAGCAGCCGGTTAGCATGTTTTGACGGGCGGCGAGCCCGGTGATCCAACAGCCTCCCTGCACAGCAGTGCCAGTCCTCAACGTCTGATATTGTCTGCCGCATTCAGGTCGACAGTCTCCGCATGGCCGCAGGCCGCGCACACTGAAAGACAGACTGCAAGCGCCTTCTGGCAGGGCAAGCGCAAGCACCCATCCTCCTTGTCGTCCAGTATCTGTCCGAGTGCAGCCCGGCCGGGTGGCGAGGGTCGCTCGGTTGAGGCCGGCCCTAGCACGCACACCCCGGCCCGGGGTCCCCCAGGCCGACCGGGACTTGCAACCGATCGAACCCTCACCGCTGGACGACACGACAGACCCGTTCAAAACATCACGGGACCATATCCTTGTTCCGGGCCCTGCGGCGATGAGGTCAGTCAGAGACCAAGTGTGCTGTGCGAACCGAGGCGCACGAGATCGAGATGTCGGCTGTCGGGTTTGCGATAAATGAGCACAAGGTCTGGCCGGAGATGGCAGTCCCGGTGGTCCTCCCATTGCCCGGCAAGTGCGTGGTCGCGATAACGCGGTGCGAGCGGCCGGTCGCTCGCCAGTTCGGCCACGACAGGCACAAGATCCGCTTCGAGTGTCTTGGCGTGGCGTCCTTTCCTCTCGCGCCTGTAGTCCCGCCGGAATGCCGTGGTCCGCCTAATTATCCGCATTGAGATCGGTCATCAGTCCTTCGACGTCACCGACCGTAACCAGTTCCCCGCGCCGCGCCGCTTCCATAGCTGCGACCGTTTCCGCGTTCGGCACCAGCGGCTCGAAGGGAAGGCGCTTCTCGGCGGCGATCCGCACCATCATCAGACGGAAGGCGTCGGACACGGTAAGACCGATCATGCCCAGCACGGCGGCAGCCTCTGCCTTGGTCTTCTCGTCGATACGGGCCCGAACGACAGTCCTCATGACTCGTTCCTCTCAGTTTTGGGCTACAATGTAGCTTGTCCAGGCGCTCGGTGTCCATGCCAGCATGATTGGGGTCATCCAAGGCTACTCAATCAGCAACGTGCAGCCATGGACATTTAAGTCCCCAATACTTGACCATAAGCAGACCTGCTCTTCTGAGCCGCATGGCGAAGCAACATCTGGTCCATCGATTAGGAGCGGTTTGGAAATCGGCTCTACCCTCTTGAATCTCCGCCGCGCATCCCCATCTGGGGGGGTGTCCGAGGCTTGCCGGGAAACGGGAGCGGCGGACGGCGGGTCCGGCCGATGGTCGGCGGGCCTGAACACATCGACAATCGCTTCTCAAGGAGGATGACCGATGACGGCATTCGATTTCTCCCCTCTCCTGCGCTCCACTGTCGGCTTCGAGCGGCTGATGAAGAGCTTCGACCGCACCATGCGCGCCGAAGACGCCGGCGAACACTACCCGCCCTGCAACATCGTCAAGACCGGCGAGCATACCTACCGCATCGAGATGGCGGTGGCCGGCTTTGCCGAGAGCGACCTTGCGGTCGAGGCCAAGGGCGATGCGCTGACGATCGCCGGCAAGGTCGGGAATGCGGGCGCCGAGCGCGTGTTTCTGCATCGCGGCATCGCCGCCCGGCAGTTCCGGCGCATCTTCCGCCTCGCCGAGCATGTGAAGGTCGCCGGCGCGAGGCTGGAAAACGGCCTGCTGGTCGTCGAGCTGGTCCGCGAAGTGCCGGAGGCGCTGAAGCCGCGCAGGATCGAGATCACCGCCGCAGCGCCGCAGATGGTCGAAGCGGCCTGAGCGCAAGCGAACCCCTTATCTTCCCGAAACCGGACGCCGGGTCTCATCGAGGCCCGGCGTTTCTGTCTGGCGCAGGCGGCTTGTGTGGAGGGCCAAGGCCGGGTTTCCCGGATATCGGGGAACCGGCCGGGCCGGCTAACGCGGCCTGCGCCGGCCGCCCGTGCCCTCGAACAGAATCCGCTCGCGCCGGGCGCTGTCGGCGGCAACCGTCTCGAACATCGCCTCGTCCATTCGCCGGGCGGGCGGCGGATGGATGGCGAAATGGCCGAAACGGTCTTCGCCCGCCACCAGCGCCACCTCCGTTTCCGGCCCCGACCGGGCGCTCATGGACGGCGCGATATAGCGGATGGCGGCGCCGATACGCCGGTCTCCGGTGCGGTTCGGGCCGGAAGCGTGGAACAGATGCCCGTGATGCAGCGAGGCCTGGCCCGGCCTGAGCACGACATCGACAGCCGCATCCTCGTCCACCTCGACCTGGATTTCCTGGCCCCGCGTCAGCAGGTTGTCGGCTGCGAAACTGTCGGCATGGGGCACGATGCGCTCGCGGTGGCTGCCGGGGATGAAGCGCATACAGCCGCTTTGCTGCGTCGTCGGCGAGAGGGCGACCCAGAGCGTCGTCTCATCCGCCCGGTCAAGGCCCCAATAGGTGAGGTCCTGGTGCCAGGAGACGAAGCTTGGCGTGTGCGCCTCCTTGATGAACAGCCCGGAGCCCCAGACCATCACATCCGGCCCCAGCACGGCCGCGGCCGCGGCGACCATTTTCGGGTGGCGGACAAGGCGGTCGAAGGAAGGCAGGAACCGCGCCGGGAACCCGCGCAGCAGGCCGAGACGCGCCCGGTCATCGGCCAGTTCCGCCTCGCCCCGCTCCAGATCGGCGCGCAGTTCCCCGGCTTCCGTTTCGGAAAGAATATCGAGCGGAAAGACGAAGCCGTCTCGGGCATAGTCCAGCGCGATTTTCGATTCGGTCATGTTCATGGTTCCGTAACGCGGCCCGTCGGCTCCTTTCTGAAGCAAAGAGTTGGCGCGGCAGACAAGGCGCGCGCCTAATCCCGGTAG
The DNA here is from genome assembly GCA_965200785.1 of Alphaproteobacteria bacterium. GTDB lineage: Bacteria > Pseudomonadota > Alphaproteobacteria > Bin95 > Bin95 > Bin95. Next base: position 2,805,947 of record CBDAVA010000003.1, read on the forward strand.
CTCGGATCCTCCCGGTCGAGCAGGTCGAGAAACGCCGGCCAGTCGTCGTCCCGGCCAGGTGCTGCGAGGAAGTCGTCGAATTGCGCAGCGGCCTTCTCGCACACTTCGGGCGGCGGCATTTGCAAGCCGGTTCCGGAGCTGCGGGCCGCCGCCATGGCGTCCAGTTGCGAGGCGCAGGCCCGCTCCAGCGTGTGGAGCAGCATCCAGGTTGACGGGATCGTCGGGCCGGCGGCCAGCAGGCCGTGATTTTTCAGCACCAGCGCCCGGCCGTTCGGGCCGAGGTCTCGCGCGAGCCGCCCGCGCTCGTCCATCCCGGCCTCTTCGCTCTCCCAGTCGTGGTAGCCGACACGCCCGTGGAAGACCAGGGCGGTCTGCGAGGCCGGCAGCAATTCGGTGTCCAGAGAGGCAAGCGCCATCCCCGGCACGGTGTGGGTATGCGCGGTGCAGGCGACATCCGGGCGGGCGTCGAGCACGGCGGAATGCAGCATGATCCCGACCGCGTTCAGCGGGCTTCCGGTCTCCAGCGGGTCGCCGCCGTCCCGGTCCGTCTTGACCAGCGAGGAGGCCGTGATCTCCTCGAACATGAGCCCGTAGGGATTGAGGAGAAAGCGCTCCGGCTCGTCCGGCACGCGCGCCGAGAAATGCGTCAGCGCGAGGTCGGAGAGATCATGCCTGGCCGCCAGCCGGAAGACGGCTGCAAGATCGGTGCGCGCCTGCCATTCGGCCTCGGAAACGCGGGAACGGATATCGGACATCAGTTGCGGCGCTCCCCTGTCAATGGCGGTAGGAGGGATCGGCCCGGTCGAGCAGGCGAAGCTGCGATTCCCAGCCGTCATAGGGATTGTAGCTGCGATTCGCCCTCGGGCGGTTCTTCTGTTCGTCGAGGAAAGCGTCGGAAAGCGCGGCAAGCGGCGCGCCGGCAGCCTCGGCGAGCATCTGGGTCTTCGCGGCCTTTTCGAGGTCGTAGAGGCGCGCCCAGGCCTCCCGGACGCTGCGCCCGCCGACCAGGAAGCCGTGGTTCCGCAGCACCATGACATCGGCATCGCCCAGATCGGCGATCAGACGGTCGCGCTCGTCGAGGTCGAAGGCGAGGCCCTCGTAGTCGTGATAGGCGAGGCGGCCGTGAAACTGCATCGCCTTCTGGTTCAGCGGCAGCAATCCCTGCGGCAGCGCCGAGATGGCGATGCCGGTCCGCGTGTGCGTATGCGCCACGCAGACGAGATCATGCCGCGCCATGTGGACCGCCGAGTGGATGGTGAAGCCCGCGGCATTAACCCCGTAGCGGTTCTCGCCCAGCAGATTGCCTTCCGTATCGACCTTGACCAAGTTGGACGCCGTCACCTGCTCGAAGAGCAGGCCCCAGGGATTGAGGAGAAACGCATCCTCCTCTCCCGGCACCCGCGCGGAAAGATGCGTATAGGTGAGGTCGGTCATGCCGTGTCTGGCGGCGAGGCGGTAGAGCGCGGCCAGATCAACGCGAATGGCCCATTCTTCCGGGCTGACGCGGTCCTGCATCGAATAGACGGCGGCGTGGGCATCGGGCATGAACTGGACTCCTTTCGACGCCCCTGTCGGGCGTCCTGCGTGCCGGCGCGTTTTCCGGGCGCGTGAATTCGCACATAGAATAGCCCCGAAACCGCAAACAAAGGAACCGCCCCCATGAGCATCGGCTATATCGGCCTCGGCAATATGGGCGGGGCGCTGGCCCGCCGGCTTGCGCTCACGCACCCGCTGCGCGTCTTCGACCTGCGCCCGGAGGCGATGCAGGCGCTGTCCGGGCGCAATTGCACCCCGGTTCAGTCAGCCGCGGCGCTCGGGGCGGAATGCGGCATGGTGCTGACCTGCCTGCCCACCTCCGCCGATGTGCGCCGCGCGGTGCTGGGGCCGGGCGGCGTGGCCGAAGGCATGGGTGCCGGCGGCATCGTGCTCGACCAGACCACCGGAGACCCCAACGCGACCCGCGCCATGGCGGAAGAGCTTGCGGAACGCGGCATCCGGCTGATCGACGCGCCGGTCTCGGGCGGCAAGCAGGGCGCAGATGCGGGCACCATCGCCATCATGGTCGGGGCCGCCGACGCCGATTATGCCGAAGTGCTGCCGCTGCTCCGGGCCATCAGCCCCAATGTGTTCCATTGCGGCGGCGCCGGCGCGGGCCATGTGATGAAGCTGGTGAACAATGTGATCGCGGCTTCCGCGCTGGCCGCGTCCTGCGAGGCGATCGCGATGGGCGTCAAGAACGGGCTCGACTTCGCCAAGGCGGTCGAAGTACTGAACAAGGGCTCGGGCCGGAGTTTCATGTCGGAGCGCGTGCTGGCCGCGCAGACCGAAGGGCCGCACCCGTTCGACTTCGCGATCGGGCTGATGCACAAGGATGTCCGCCTCGCGACCCAGCTCGGCAATGACAGCGCCGCGCCGATGTTTGTCGCGAATGTCGTCCGCGAGCTGCACCAGGCCGCCATTGCCCATTTGAGTCCGGAAGCCGACATGACGGAACTGATGCGCACGGTGGAGCGCAATGCGGATGTCCGGGTGATGCCGTAAGGCGGCGGCCGGGGCCCCGGACGCGTCGGGTGCTTGACGCGGCGGCGGGGCTTCCTAGATTGCACCCTTTCCGAAATCCCGGGACGTTTGCGTAATCCGATGAGCGAGATCGCCCTGACCCTGCCCGACGGCTCCGTGCGCGGGTTCCCGCGCGGCAGCACCGGCGCCGACCTGGCGGCGGCCATTTCCAGGAGCCTCGCCAGGGCGGCGGTCGCCGTAAGGGTGGACGGCGTCTTACGCGATCTCTCGGAGCCGCTTGCCGCCGACGCCGCCGTGGAGGTGGTGACGCGCGCCCACCCCGACGGCCTCGATCTCATACGCCACGACGCCGCCCACGCGCTCGCCGAGGCCGCCAAGGAACTCTATCCGGAAATCCAGATCACCATCGGCCCGGTGATCGAAAACGGCTTCTATTACGATTTCTCGCGCGCCGAGCCGTTCACGCCCGACGACCTGGCGAAGCTCGAGGAGCGGATGCGCGCCATCGTGGACCGCGACGAACCCATCGCCCGCGAGGTCTGGGACCGGGACGAGGCGGCGCGCTTCTTCGAGGGCGAGGGCGAGCACTACAAGGCGGAGATCATCCGTTCGATTCCGTCGGCCGAACCCATCACGCTCTACCGCCAGGGCGATTTCGTCGATTTGTGCCGGGGGCCGCATCTGCCCTCCACCGGCAAGCTCGGCAAGGCGTTCAAGCTGATGAGCGTGGCGGGGGCCTATTGGCGCGGCGACCACCGCAACGAGATGCTGCAGCGCATTTACGGCACGGCGTGGCGCGACGAAAAGGAACTCAAGACCCATCTGGAGCGCCTCGCGGAAGCCGAGCGGCGCGACCACCGCCGCCTCGGGCGCGAGATGGGGCTGTTCCACCTGCAGGAGGAGGCCGCCGGCTCGGTCTTCTGGCTGCCCAAGGGCTGGGCGCTGTTTCGCGCCTGCGAGGACTATATGCGCGCGCGCCTGGACGCGAACGGCTATGTCGAGGTGAAGACGCCGCAGCTTCTGGACCGGGCGCTGTGGGAGGCGTCCGGCCATTGGGAGAAGTTCCGCGAGCACATGTTTGTCGCCGAGGCGGCCGAAGACCGGCTGTTCGCCCTGAAGCCGATGAATTGCCCCGGCCATGTGCAGATCTTCAAGCAGGGCATCAAGAGCTACCGCGACCTGCCGCTGCGCATGGCCGAGTTCGGCGCCTGCCACCGCAACGAGCCGTCCGGCGCGCTGCACGGCATCATGCGCGTGCGCGCCTTCACGCAGGACGACGCCCATATTTTCGCCACCGAAGACCAGGTGACGGCGGAAACGGAGCGGTTCTGCACCCTGTTGCAGAGCGTTTATGCGGATTTCGGCTTTGACGACATACTGGTCAAATTTTCAGACCGGCCCGAGACGCGCGCCGGTGAGGACGCCGTCTGGGACAAGGCCGAAACCGCGCTGATGGACGCCGTGCGCGCAACCGGGCTGGAGGTGGAACTGAACCCCGGCGAAGGCGCGTTCTACGGCCCGAAGCTCGAATTCGTGCTGCGCGACGCCATTGGCCGGGACTGGCAATGCGGCACCTTCCAGGTCGATTTCGTGCTGCCCGAGCGGCTGAACGCCAGCTATGTGGACGAGAATGGCGAGAAGCAGCGGCCGGTGATGCTGCACCGGGCGATTCTCGGCTCGTTCGAGCGTTTCATCGGTGTGCTCATCGAGCATTTCGCCGGGCGGTTTCCGCTCTGGCTGGCCCCGGTGCAGGCGGTGGTCGCCACGATTACCAGCGACGCCGACGACTATGCGCTAGAGGTGTTCGAGCGGCTGCGGGCGGCGGGGCTGCGCGCCGAACTCGACCGGCGCAACGAAAAGATCGGCTTCAAGGTTCGCGAACATTCCGTCGCCAAGGTGCCGGTTCTTCTGGTCGTCGGGCGGCGCGAGGCGGAGCAGGGAACGGTTGCGCTGCGCCGGCTGGGGTCGTCCCGGCAAGAAATACTTGCAGTCTGCGACTCGATTCATACCCTGTCGGAAGAAGCGGCGGCTCCAGGTCGGGGCCGTTAGCAAGCAAGAAGGAGACAATCCATAGCTCGATACACGTCCACAGTGCCGCCCAAGAAAGAAGGGCCGCGCGTGAACGAGGACATTGAAGCGCGGTCGGTCCGCCTGGTCGGCGCAGACGGCGTTATGATCGGTGTGGTGGGAATCCACGATGCCATGAGTGCGGCGCGGGCAGCCGGACTCGATCTGGTCGAAGTTTCACCGAATGCGGTGCCGCCGGTTTGCAAGGTTCTCGATTACGGACGCTTCAAATACGAAGCGCAGAAGAAAAAGAACGAGGCGCGCAAGAAACAGAAGACCATCGAGGTCAAGGAAATCAAGATGCGCCCCGGAATCGAACAGCACGATTACGACACCAAGATGCGCTCTGTTCGCCGGTTCCTGGGAGACGGCGACAAGGTGAAGGTGACGCTGCGCTTCCGAGGCCGGGAACTGGCGCACCAGGAAGTCGGCCGCGCCGTGCTGCAGCGGGTGCAAACGGAGCTCGGCGAGGCCGTCAAGGTGGAGCAGTTCCCCAAGATGGAAGGGCGGCAGATGGTCATGGTGATGTCGCCGCGCTGATCCGCCGGCGACGGCGCCTTCAATCGGCCGCGGACGCCGGCGCATTGCCGCCGCACCGCTCTTGCGCCCTGCCCCGGCGCCGACTATACCGCGCGACTTGAAGAATGAACGGCCCGGCGCGATTGAGGGCATGCCCGGCCGTTTCAGATCCGCCTCTGCTCAAGGGACAGGAAAATGCCCAAGCTCAAGACGAAGAGCAGCACCAAGGGCCGGTTCAAGAAGACCGGCTCCGGCAAGGTGCTGATGAACCACGCCTATAAGCGCCATTGCCTCGCCAACAAGTCGAAGCGGATGAAACGCCAGACGCGGGGCACCACGGCCATGTCGAAGCCGGACGCGAGGATCGTGCTCCGCTTCATGCCCTACGCCTGAGCCGGGAGGTCGATCGTCATGTCGCGTATCAAGGGCGGTCCCGGCAATCGCCGCCGCCACAAGAAGGTTCTGGCCCAGGCGAAGGGCTATCGGGGCCGGGCCAAGAACAATTTCCGCATCGCCATAGAGCGGGTCGAGCGCGGGCTGCAATACGCCTATAGAGACCGCCGGGCGCGCAAGCGCACCTTCCGGTCGCTCTGGATCCAGCGCATCAACGCCGCCGCCCGCGAGCACGGCCTGACCTATTCCGCTTTCATGGACGGCATGGCCAAGGCGGGCATCGAGGTGGACCGCAAGATGCTGGCCGATATCGCCGTGCGCGAGCCGGAGTCCTTCAAGGCGTTGGTGGAGCAGGCGCGGCAGGCGCGCGCCTGACGGCGCTTGCTGCGAGGCCGGCGCTGCGCCGGGGGGATGTTTTTCAGGGAAGAGGGCCTTCCATGCCGGACGAATTGACGGCGCTCCGGAGCGAGCTGGAGGGCGCCGTTCAGGCGGCCGAAAGTCTGGATGCGCTGGAGGATGTGCGCGTGCGCGCGCTCGGCCGCCGGGGCGCCGTAACCGAACTGCTGAAGGGCCTGGGCCGGACAGCGCCCGAAGAGCGGCGCGCGCGCGGCCAGGCGCTCAACCGGCTGAAACAGGCGGTTTCGGAGGCCATCGATGCGCGCAAGGCCGCCTTGGCGGATGTCGAGCTCGAACGGCGCCTCGCATCGGAGCGCATTGACATAACCCTGCCCGTCCGCCCCGCGGCGGAGGGCAGCCTGCATCCCATCTCGCAGACCATTGACGAGGTCACGCAGATTTTCGGCGAGATGGGGTTCCGCTGGGCCGAGGGGCCGGATGTCGAGGACGACTGGTATAATTTCACCGCCCTCAACATTCCCCCCGAGCATCCCGCGCGCCAGGAAATGGACACCTTCTATCTGGCCGCGGAGGGCAGCGCCGCCCGGCCGGTGCTGCGCACGCACACCAGCCCGGTGCAGATTCGCACCATGCTGTCGGAGCCGCCGCCGCTGCGCGTTATCGTTCCGGGGCGGACCTACCGCTCCGACCATGACGCCACCCACTCGCCGATGTTCCACCAGGTCGAGGGTCTGGCCATCGGCAAGGCCATCCATATGGGTCATCTCAAGGGCTGCCTGATTGCCTTTTGCCGGGCGTTCTTCGGCGTGGCCGACTTGCCGGTCCGCTTCCGGCCGAGCCATTTCCCGTTCACCGAGCCCTCGGCGGAGGTCGATATCGGCTGCACGCGCGAAGGCGGGCAGTTGCGCATCGGCGCCGGGGGCGACTGGCTGGAAATCCTCGGCTCCGGCATGGTGCATCCCAAGGTGATCGCCAATTGCGGCCTGGACCCGGAAGTCTGGCAGGGCTTCGCCTTCGGCATGGGCATCGAGCGCATCGCCATGCTGAAATACGGCATCCCGGACCTGCGCACGATGTATGAGTCGGACCTGCGCTGGCTTCGGCATTACGGCTTCCGGCCGCTGGATATTCCGAGCCTGATTGCGGAGGCGGCGCGGTGAAGTTCACCTTCTCCTGGCTGAAAGACCATCTCGACACCGAAGCGACGCTCGACGAGGTCTGCGAGGCGCTCTCCATGCTCGGGCTGGAGGTGGAGGGCGTCGAGGACCGCGCCAGCGACTTTGCGCCCTTCGTCGCCGCCCGCGTGCTCGCCGCCGAGCCGCACCCCCGGGCAGACCGTCTGCGCGTCTGCCTTGTGGATACGGGCCGGGAAGAGGTGCAGGTGGTGTGCGGCGCGCCGAACGCGCGGGCCGGCATGATGGGCGTGTTCGCGCCTTCGGGAAGCTGGATACCGGGCAGCGCGCTGCGGCTGAAGAAGGCCGCCATTCGCGGCGTCGAAAGCAACGGCATGTTGCTCTCCGAGCGCGAGCTCGGCGTCTCGGACGAGCATGAGGGCATTGTCGAGCTGCCGGACAATGCGCCGCTGGGCGCGCCCTATGCCAGAATCGCGGGGCTGGACGACCCGGTGATCGAGATCGGGCTGACACCCAACCGGAGCGACTGCGCCGGCATTCGCGGCATCGCCCGCGACCTCGCCGCGCGCGGGCTCGGCCGGCTGAAGGGCGTGCCCGGCTGGGGCGAGGCCGTGCCGGGCGCCTTCGACAGCCCTGTGCAGGTGCGCCTCGAGCTGGGCGGGGCCGCCGACGCCTGCCCGCTCTTTGCCGGGCGCTATATCCGGGGCATTCGCAACGGGCCGTCGCCGAAATGGCTGCAGGACCGGCTGCGCGCGGTCGGCCTGCGTCCGATCTCCGCGCTCGTCGATATCACCAACTATTTCACCATGGACATGGCCCGCCCGCTGCATGTGTTCGACGCGGACAAGCTCAGCGGCGATGTCGTGGTGCGCCTGGGCCGGGCAGGCGAGGAAATCGACGCGCTGGACGGGCGGCGCTACACGGCCGACAGCACGATGACGCTGATCTGCGACGAGGAAAAGGCGAACGCCTTCGGCGGCATTATCGGCGGCGAGGCGACAGGCTGCACCGGCGAGACGGTCAATGTCTTCCTGGAAAGCGCGCTGTTCGACCCCGTGCGCACCGCCGCCACCGGCCGCAAGCTGGGCGTGCTGAGCGATGCCCGCTACCGGTTCGAGCGCGGCGTCGATCCGACTTCCGCAGTGGCGGGCATGGAAGCCGCGACGCGCATGATCCTGGAACTCTGCGGCGGCGAGGCGAGCCGGCCGGCGGTCGCCGGCCAGGAGCCGGAATGGCGCCGGCACTACCGTTTCCGCACGGAAAGGACCGAAAGCCTGGGCGGCGTCGCCGTGCCGGCCGCGCGCAGTGTCGAGATTTTGCAGGCGCTCAGCTTCAAGGTCGAAAGCGGCGGCGGCGGCGCGTTGACCGCCGCGCCGCCGCCCTGGCGCCCCGACATTCTCGGGGAAGCCGACCTGGTGGAGGAAGTGCTGCGGGTCCACGGCTTTGAGCATATCCCGGCGGCTGATTTCCCGGCGCCTGAGGTGTTGCCGGCGCCGGCCTTGACGCGCGGCGCGGCGCGGGCTGCGAAGCTCCGCCGCGCGCTGGCGGCGCATGGCATGGCCGAGGCGGTGACATTCTCCTTCATGCCGGCGCGCTGGGCGGCGCTGTTCGGCGGCGGCGATGCGGCGCTCCGGCTCGACAACCCGATCAGCAGCGATCTCGATTGCATGAGGCCCTCCGTTCTGCCCAACCTGCTGGACGCCGCGCGGCGCAATGCCGATGGCGGGCGCATGGCGGGCGCGCTGTTCGAGGTGGGGCCAGTGTTCCTTCCGGGCGCGGCGGCGATCGAGCCAGACGGGCAGCGTCAGGTTGCCGGCGGCGTGCGGTGGGGCGCGACCCCCCGCCACTGGAGCGCGCCGGCCCGGCCGGTGGACGCGCTCGACGCCAAGGCCGATGCGCTTGCGGCGCTGGCGGCTCTGGCAGCCCCCCTGGACAAGCTGCGCGTGACGGCCGATGCCCCGGCCTGGTTCCATCCGGGGCGCTCCGGGGCGCTCCGGCTCGGGGCCGTCGCATTGGCCCATTTCGGTGAACTGCACCCGCGCGTGCTGGAGGCTTTCGATGCCGCCGCGCCGATAGCGGTATTCGAGGCCTTCCCGGATGCCGCGCCGGTGCCGAAAGCCAGGGCCGGCGGCAAATTGCGCCCGGCGCTGCGCCGCTCCGCCTTCCAGCCGGTCGAGCGCGATTTCGCTTTCGTGGTCGCGGAGGGCGTGGCGGCGGAGAGCGTGCTGCGCGCCGTCCGCAACGCCGACAAGGCGCTGATTGCCGATGCGGCGGTCTTCGATGTCTATCGCGGCAAGGGCGTCGAGCCGGGCAGCAAGTCGCTCGCCATCGCCGTCACCCTGCAGCCCCAGCAAGCCACCCTGACGGACGCCGACCTCGAAGCCGCCTCCGCCCGCATCGTCACCGCCGTCGCCAAAGCCACCGGCGGGGCACTGCGGGGATAACAGCAAAGGCCCCCAGCCTCCCCCGCTTGTCGCCCTGGATCCCCGCTGTCGCCCCGGCCCTGAGCCGGGGCCCAGCCTCGCTCCGATCTTTCCGCGGGGTCGAAAGGGCGGTGGATGGACCCCGGATTTCCGCTTCGCTCCATCCGGGGTGACAAGAGAGGGGCGCGCACTCCGGGCGGGGTGACGGGAGGGCGTGCGCTCCACCAAGGCGACAAGAAGGGACGTGCGCGCCGGGCGGGGTGGGGCCGGGGTGCTTTAATCGGGGGTAATGCGGGCTGTGCCTTGTGTGGCCTTGGCTGTTGTGCTGCTTGGGTCAGAACAGGCGGATGAAGCTGAGTTCGCCGTAGGTGCGTTCGTAGTCGTGCAGTTGGGCGTTGGAAGTGCGGTCCTCGCGCACCAGTGACAGGCGCGGGCTGAAGCCCCAGAGCGTGAACGCCCGGTGATGCGCGCTCAACCGCACGCTCCGGGTCTGGTCCTTGCGCGGGCGGCCCTCGGTCGTGAACGGATACCAGTTGCCCTTGTAGTCGGTCCAGTTCAGCGCCGCGCTGCCGCCCAGGGTGAAGCCCCAGGGCAGCGCCGCCGTCAGTCCCGCCTCCGCCCGGCGCCCGGTATTGCGCTGGTTCAGCCGCTCCGGGCGTGCCCGCGAGCCGCCCAGCGAAAGCTCGGCCCTGAGCGTCGGCGTCAGCAGATAGCTCGCGCCCAGGGACAGGTCCGCCGCCGGGCCGTCCAGATCGCTGCTGTCGTCATAGCGCCGGTGCAGCCAGGAGGCCCGCAGGCTGGCCGTCAGCCGCGGCCCCAGGCGGCGGTCGGCCTCCAGCCTGAGGCCGAGATCGCGGTATTGGGGCGCGCCGGCGAGCCAGTGCTGCGCGGCCGTGGCCAGCAGGCTCGCCTCGGTGTTGCGGTCGATCAGCCGGCGCGGCCCGGCATGGGCGGCGAGTGTCGTGCGGTCGAAGGCGCTGCCCTTGTGTTCGCGCTGCGAGAGGTCGGCCCCGGTGCGCAGCCGCCAGCGCTCGCCGAGCGGATGCTCGTAGTCTCCGCCGGACCAGACCGAGACGCCGACGCCGGACTCTGGCGTGTCTTCATAGGTGAAGGGCAGGCGGCCGAAGGGCGTGTCGAGCCAGATGGTGCGGTTTTCGGATGCGGCGGCGATGTTGCTGTCCGGAGCGAGTGCGAAGCCGGCGCGGAGGGACCAGCGTTTGCGGGCACGGATTTCGGCGAGGAAGCGGGCGATATTGGCGGCGACGGCTGGCGGCGGCTTGCCGGCCAGCACGCGCTCGAAATGTTCCCTGGCGAGCGTGTCCTCCTCCTTGAGGAAGAAGGCGCGGGCGAGTTCGAGGCGCACTCTGAGCGCTTCGGGCTGGTGGATGAGGATGGTGTGAAAGGCGGTGACGGCCTCGTCCAGCAGGGCCGTGCGTTGCGGTTCCGGCAGGCCGGGCTGCTGGGCCGCGTTGACGGCGGCGAGGCCGCTCAGGAAGCGCAGGGCGGTCTGCCCGGGGCCGCTGCGTTCCGCCAGCGGCCGCAGGATTGCCAGCGCCTCGCCGAAGCGGCCCTGCCTGATGAGGGCGCGGGCCTCGGCCGGGCCTGCCGGCCCTGCTGCGGCGGGCGAAGGAGACGGCGGCGGCGGCGCTTCCCGGCCTGCGGCCGGCATTGCGGTGAGCAGGCAGGCGGCGAGCGCGAGTGTGAGGCTGCAACGGAGCATGGCGGTCTTCCTTGCGAAAGCCGGAAATGGATCGGGCAAGAAAAGAACCCGGCGCCAGAGGCAGCGCCGGGTGAACAGGGCGGGCGGGGCAAGCAAAGCCGCCCCGCCCCATGCGCAGATCAGTTGTCGTTCATCGCGCCGAACGAGCCATAAACGCCTCGAACGTTACCGTCACCGGCATCCCCGGACCAGGCCCGGAATCTTCCGGCTACACCGGTCGGCGCCATCACCGTCGTCGCCCGGTGACCAGGCCCGTAAAGCTGAGCAGACCATCTGCCATCGGCCCACGTTACGCCGTCCGCAGACCCTCCGATCTTACCGCCGGTTACACTGCTAGCGTCAGGCAGCATCATTGCGTCGTCCATGGACATCATGGAGATCATTTCGGGTCTCAGCAGGACCACCCAGTCATTTTCTCCGCCCGCTTGCGGGTCATTGGGGTCGGCAGCCGTGTCCGTGCCCAGATAGATGCCGGCCGTGTTCATGAAGTTGTCGATCCGGCCGGAAAGTTTATCCGTCCCGAAATTGGCCTCCAGCATCGCCCGGGCAGTGAACAACCCGGATTCCCCGTCAACCCCGGCGGTTTGGTCAACGTAAGCGCCGGCTGCGCTGCCGCTATAGGTCGCCTTGCCTTTCAGATCAGCTTTCGCATCCCCATAGTCATATTTCTCCATGCCGCCGAAGAATGCGCCGACCCGGTGCACTCCATTCACGTTCGGCGTGGTCGCCCAGCCACCGAACACAATCCAGTCCTGATCCGGCACCGAGACCATCGCATTATCATCAGGCGTGAACACCCACTGGCCCTGAACGTTGGCGCCATTCCTCGCCTGGAAACCCGGTGTTCCAGGATCCATATCTGTAATTTTGAACGAGGTGCTTCCGGTCGTCTCCCTGCTGATCACGCAAAGCCTCCCCATTTCGTTACTGACGCACGAGAAGACACCTGGCGCCCCGAAATAGGTTCCCTCAAACCGGCTGGCGAAAGCCAGATTGGCATGAGTCACTGGCTCTACTCTGATTTGCACCTGAGCCGCTTGGGGTCCCTCGACTTCAAAGACGGCATTCACTGCGGGAACTGCCCAGCCAGGATTCGGCACATTGACAAGCACCCCGTCGTCTCCAGCATTGCCGTCCACATTGCGGATGGTGAACCACCTTTCAACGCCTCTGTTTGCGAACTTCATCGCCAACTTGTCGTCGAATGGCTGCATGGTGGGCGCTTCCATGTTGGCGTAGATCAGCGCGCCCGTCTCGAAGCCGCCATCGCCAGTGCCGGCGGTGTCGCCCCAGTCCCGGAACAGAACCTTGTGCGACCAGCCGGCCTGCGCGACGGTTTCCGCGTTGAGCGTGACGTTATCCATTGCGGCTGTCACGGTGGAGCCGCCCTTGCCCGGCCTGGCGGGGATTACTCCGTAATTAGAATTAGCATTCGGCATCACACGCGTGCCACGCGGCGCATGGTTCGACTGATTGGGGTCCAGATTGCTGGTGAGGCTGACCATGTCGATATTGTCAGCGCCAATATCTTCCAGCCTCAGACCACCGATTGTCGTCTCCATGTTGCCATTCATGGCGGGAGGGACTAATCCCCCGCTTTGCAGGAGCGCGACTGCAGACGGACTGCCTGGGTTCATCTCGGCGAGCGGGTCGGTGACGGGCGGGAAATACGCCGCCACCATGACGGTCGGGTCGGTGGTGCCAGGCATTTTCTTGGACTCGAACTCGGCGATGATCTCGCCGAGATCGTTGCTGAGGGTCACCTTGCAGTCGAAAGCGCTCTCGCAGGTGAAGTCCACATCGGCCCTGCGCTTCGTTCCCCCGGCCACGATTTCGATCGTCTCGACATCTTCGATGTCCTGCATCAGGGCCAGGAGCCTCTCCTGCACATCATCATCATTCGATATGATGATTTCGGCCGTGTGAATTATCGGGGTCGGCTGCGGCTGCACAGGCGTAGCAGGTGACGATGGCGGCGCCGCAGCTGACGATGCACCTTGTGGGGTGCTGCTGCTACCGCTACTTCCGCATCCTGCCACCGCAAGTGCGAGGACTGCAAGTGCAGCCACGCTGGTGGAATGGTATTTCATTTTCTGGTCTCCTTGAGGGATATCCTCGCCCTGTCCGGGCGGAACTTCTGGACTCGATCGATCAGAAGCCGAGGGTGATGCCGGTGACGAAGCCTGTGCCTGCATCCGTGCCGTTATCGGCGCTGAAGATCGAGGTCTTCGAATCGATGCCCGGCGCCAGCGTGTAGCGGAAAGAGACCATGACTGCCTCTGTTTCCATACCGTCGCCGCGCTCGTTGAGCAGGTAGCCGGCGCTGGCCGCCATCGGCCCGTCTGTGTAGATCACGCCAATGGTCGTTATGTCGGCGTCCTTGGTCGTATCCTTCACGACCATCGACCGCTGCTTGTTGTCATTTGAGGCGGGTACGCCGGCGCTATTCAATTCAGAAGCAGGAAGAACTTCACCCTCTCCGTCAACATACATGCCATCCGCATTCGTTGCCAAATAGCGTCCTCTCGGATGCATGCCCAATTGCCCATCCATGCCAGGATCGACATACATCATGGTCGTGTATGCACCACCTTCCTTCGTGGCATAGGCAACATTAAAGCCGAACGCCCCAAGTCCGACTTGTAATCCGGCATTGGTGAAGGTGTAGTCGCCGCCGGCCATGACCTTCGTTGCCATAGCATTCCCGAGAAGTGTCCTTGCCCGGTCCGCTTCCATGGCGAGCTGAGTCAGGTTTTCGGCTCCCATGTAGTGCCCGTTATCGTCCATCTCGAGCGCACCGTCGAACGCCATAAGGTCGGCTTTCCGGTTGTCGAATGCCGCCGGATGCAGATCGGCATCACCCACCAACATGTTGCCATTGGCATCCATGCCGGTCATCGTCATGAACGCAGTCTGCGCCCGACTCTGGACGTAATGGCCGAGGGAAAACCTGACACTGGCATCGCCAAGTTGTTGCGTGACATTCACCGATGCCGCCCAGGCAGACATGTCATTGTCGGTCGGGCTTCTGTTCGTATCTTCGGATCCCATGTCCGGAGTATAGGAAGCACCCAACTGGACGCCGGAGATGACCGGCGAGTAGTAGGAAATCCTCTGTTCGTCACTGAAGTGACCATGCGTGCCGCCGGTGGAAATGCCGGAGAGCCAGCCAACATCGCCGTGGTTGAGGCCGATGCCGACATCCTGGTGGCCGGCGTGCATGAGCGAGGGGGCCTGGTCTTCGGAACCGAGCACGATCTGACCGAAGGAACCGCTGACCGTGGCTTGCGACTCGTCGATCTGATCGCTACTGGTATTGCCTTCGACTTCGATCTTAACGCTGAACTTGAGACCGTTATCGGCTTCGAGCGAACCCCTGACGTTGAACTCGCTGTCGGACCACTGGGCAATGCCGCCGTCGCCATTGTCGAGATTAGTGATGCCGACCCACTGTTCCATGTAGCCGCCGAGGCCGACGCTCAGCCTGTCGGCAGCCGCAGCCTGTCCAGCGGCCAATGCGCCTGCGAAGGCGAGGGCGCTGGTTGCGAGGAGTGTTTTCTTCATTGTCCCGGTATTCCTCCATGTTGGTTTTGCGCACCGGTGCGACGGTTCCGCGTTGGCGAGCAAAGCGACCATAGACGGGGGGGGGGGGGGTCAATGAAAAACCGCGTTTTGGGTGTAGAAAACCGGTCTCTGTTGCATCCGTGCAACAGATGCAAGCCAGCGCTGGCGGCGAGGATGACCCCTCTCCCCGATCGTCTTCCTGCAGGGAGAGGAAAAGAACAACAGAAGAAACTCTCGCCCCCTTGAAGGAAGAGGGCGAGATGAGGAGGCGGGGCTTCAGCCTGGCGCGGGCAGCGCCGGCCGGAGGACGCCCTGGGAGAGAGGGGTCTTTCGCCTCAATGGCGGCGCCCCGCTGGACCGGGGCGGGGGAGGCGGCCTGAAGGGCCGGCAGCCGCCGCGCCGGCGCATGACCGGCTGCCCTGCACGAGCATCTGTTAAAGGGCCGTTATGCCCTTCGCGGTTGCATGGCCGCGGGCGGTCTAAGCCGCCGGCTGGTCCGTGATCGCCATGTGGACGAAGTTGGAGACGATATCCAGGCGCTCGCTGTGCCAGGGTTCGGGGTAGAGGCAGTTGGTGAGATAGGCGAAGGAGACGCCGGAGGCGGGGTCTGCCCAGCAATAGGAGGAGCCGACGCCGCCATGGCCGAACACGCTTTCATGGCCGAACGAACCCAGGCCGCGAATGGTCGGCGTGCGGCCCCGCATATGCGGGCCGATGCCGCGGTGCATCGGCATTTCAAAGCGCTCATCCACCCGGCCGCCCGTCCAGTTGCGGGTGCAATAGGCAATGAGGCGCGGCGGAAACAGGCGCACATCCCCCAGCCGCCCGCCCTGCACGAGCATCTGATAGAAGGCCGCCATGCCTCTCGCGGTTGCATAGCCGCCGGCCCCGGGCGGGCCGGCGCGGCGGATTGCGGGCGTGTTGCGCTCCGCCAGCGGCTCGAACCCGCCGCCCTCGGCCGGCAGGTGCATATCGGCCGCACGGCTATGCTCGGAGTCCGGCAGGCCGACAAACACCTCCCGCTCCAGCCCCAGCGGCGCGATGATTTCGTCGCGGATGAAGGCGCGGAAGTCCTGGCCGGACACCGCCTCGATCAGCGCCGCGGCCGCCCAATGCGCGGCCTCGGCATGGTAGTGGACGCGGCTGCCGGGCGCCCATGCCGCCTCAAACCCGATGACCGCCCGCCGCCTGGCCGCGCGGTCCTCCCAGGCTTCCGGCGGCAGCTGCGAGTCGGGAAAGCCGCCCTGATGCGTGAGCAATTGGAGGATGGACAATTGGCCCTTGCCATGCGCCTCGAAGCCCGGCAGGTGCATGGCGACCGGATCGGTGAAGCGCAGCCGGCCCTCCGCCGCCAGCTTCCAGACCGCCGCCGCCGTAATCACCTTGGTGTTGGAGAACAGCAGCCAGAGCGTGCCTTCCTCTGCCGGCCGGTCCGGCTGCAGCCGCGCCTGGCCGAAGCGCCGGCAGAGCGCCAGCCGGCCATGCCGGGCGACCGCGATTTCCGCGCCCGGATAGCGCCCCTCCGCGATATGCGCCTCGACGGTTTCGACGAGCCGCGCCAGCGGCGCAGGGTCGAGGCCGAGCGCCCCGGCATCCTCCATATCCATCACCGCTGCGCGCTTATGGGTTCGGATGGGTCGAACGGAACGCCTCCATCGCCTCGCAGCGCTCGGCGAAAGCGGCGAGCGCGGGGCAGGCCTCCGCGACATTCATCGGCGGATGCGCGATACGCGCAAAGGTGAAGCCGCAGACAGCCGAGACATCCGCCTGGCTCATCGCGCCGCCGACCAGCCAGCCGTCGCCCGCCTCGGCGGCAAGGCCGTCCAGATATTGCATCCCGCCGAGCGCGCGCTCGCGGTTGTGGGCGACCCAGCTTTCCTCGACCTTTTCCGGCGGGTGGAAACGCTGCTCATAGACGGCCCAGATGGTCCGGTCCATGGCGCCGACAGCCATGGCGGTCGCCTGCATGACGGCGCGCCGCGGCTTGCCGGCCGCCGGGGTCAGGCGCTTGCCGCCGGCCATTTCGTCGAGCGTGTCCAGCATGGCGTAGCTCTCGATCAGCACCTCGCCGTCATCGAGGAGCAGGGAGGGGATGCGCACCAGCGGATTGTGGCGGCGAATCGCATCGGGGTCGTTGAAAGGAGAGGTCGCCGCCAGCTCCCAGTCGAAACCCATGAGGTTCAGGGAAACCGCAACGCGGCGGACATAGGGTGAAAGGGTGGAACCGAGAAGTTTCATCCGCGGTGCTCCGGAGAGAAGGAAAAGGACAGACGGCGCGACCCTGCCATATCGACGCCCGCGGCTCCAGCCCCGCCATTGCGGGGCAGCGCCCCAGTTCAGCATCTGGAGTCGTCACCCCGTGCATCCGTCATCCCCGCGGAGGCGGGGGGAGGCGCGGGGATGACAGGAGAGGCTGGGGGCCCATGCGGGCATTGTCCCTGCCCGATGCCGGCGACGCGGTTGCATCGACTGATTGCAGACAAGAGGCCGAATGTGAAACCGAGGCGCGATCTATCGCGCATGACCGACAGCCCTTGCCGCTGCCCCGAGCCGGGGCGCCGCATATCCAGCGCCCGGATTTGCATTTGCCTGCGGCGGGCGCCGCGGCGATAACAGCGGCGGGTCGAACGCGCCCGGTCGGGACAGGCGCGGGCGCACAGGTCTTCAATCCGGAGGACGGCGGCAAGGAGGCGCTCGGATGCATTGGCCGGCCGAAAGCCCGTTGGGATTCACCTACACCCCCGCTCCGGCCCCGCCCGTCCGGTCGCCCGACATCCGCCGGGCCTGTTTTCGGGTGCGCAAGGTGCTGGAGGGCGTGGTCCACGACACGGTGGCGCTGGAGGGCAACCCGTTCACGCTGCCCGAGGTGAAGACGCTGATCGAGGGCATTACCGTCGGCGGGCGCCGTGTCGAGGATGCGCTGCAGGTGCTGAACCAGGCGGCGAGCTGGCGGAGCCTGCTCCAGCGGGTGGAGTCCGGCCGCTTCACCCTGTCGCGAGACACCGCATGTGCGCTGCACGCCCTGGTGGCGCGCGAGGAGGCGCTCGGATGGGGCGTTTTCCGCAGCGGTTCCGTCGCGATCGCCGGCACCCGGCACAGGCCGCCGGACGCGGAACGGCTGGACGCGATTTTCGAGCGCGGACGGGAGGCGCTGGAGTCTATCCCGGCTGTCCAGGAACGCGCGGTGGCCGCCTTCCTGTTCTGCGCCTTCAACCAGTTCTTCTGGGACGGCAACAGGCGCACCGGGCGGCTGCTGATGAACGGCATTCTGCTGTCTGCCGGGCATGATGCGGTTTCCGTGCCGGCCGCCGCAAAGCAGGCCTTCGACGCCGCCATGATCCGGTTCTACGACAGCGGCGACGGCGCCGAGATGATGCGCTTCATGGCCGGATGCTCGCTGGACCCGGACCTGCGGGGAGGGCGCGCGCGCTCCGGCGTGACGGGCGGCGGCGCGGCTGTTATTCAGGAGCCGTCGCCCGCAACTCCGGAGACCGCTCACATGGCCGCGACGACCGGTATGCCGCTTTCGCGCTTCAGCGTCCTCGACCTCACCCGCGTGCGCGCCGGGCCGACCTGCGTGCGCCAGCTTGCCGACTGGGGCGCGGATGTCATCAAGATCGAAGCGCCGCCGGACCCCGCTGCAGGGGAGGGGCTGGGCGGCCCGCGCGACGGTTTCGACTTCCAGAACCTGCACCGCAACAAGCGCTGCATGACGCTGGACCTCAAGGCCGATGCCGGCCGGGAGGCATTCTTCCGGCTGGTCGCGCGCTCCGATGTCGTGGTTGAAAACTACCGCCCCGACGTCAAGCACCGGCTCGGCATCGACTATGAAGCGCTGCAGAAGGTCAATCCGCGCATCATCCTGGGGTCGATCTCCGGCTTCGGGCAGGACGGGCCGACGGCGGCCCGGCCCGGCTTCGATCAGATTGCCCAGGGCATGGGCGGGTTGATGTGGATCACCGGCCACCGGGGCGGCGGGCCGGTGCGCGTCGGCATTCCGGTGGCGGACCTTTGCGCCGGCGTGTTCTGCGCCCAGGGCATTCTGCTGGCCCTGCTGGAGCGCGAGACCTCCGGGCGCGGGCAATGGGTGAAGACCTCGCTGCTGGAGGCGATGGTCCAGATGCTCGACTTTCAGGCCGCCCGCTACCTGAAGGACGGCGAGGTGCCGCAGCAGGCCGGCAACGACCATCCGACCTCGATTCCGACCGGCGTGTTCGAAACCGCCGACGGCTATGTGAATATCGCCGCCGCCGGGGATGTGATCTGGCGGCGCTTCGCCCTGGCGCTGGACGCCGGACACTGGCTGGAGAACCCGGACTACGCCACCGGCAAGGCGCGCTCCGACAACCGCGCCGCATTGCATGAGGCGATCGCCGTTGTCACCCGGCAGAAGACCTCCGCCGAGTGGATCGACGCGCTCAATGCCGCCGGCGTGCCCTGCGGGCCGATCCACCGCATGGACGAGATGTTCGCCGACCCGCAAGTGCGCCATGTTGAAATGGCGGTGCCGGTGGACCATCCGCGCCTCGGGCGGTTCGAGATCGTGGGGCAGGCGGCGAAGCTCTCGCGCACGCCGTCGTCGGTCCGCACGGCCACCGCCGAGCTCGGCGAGCATAATGACGAGATTCTGGCCGAGCTCGGCTATTCCGAGGCGGAGATCGCCGGGATGCGCGCCGCCGGCGCAATCTGAACCGTCGGCGGCCAGGGGCGTCAGGCCCCGGCCTGCACCGCCTCGACAATCTGGCGGACGCGGTCCCGGAACGGCGCATATTGCAGGCCGAACTCCTCCACCAGGCGGCGGTTGTCGATCAGGAAATTGCCGGAGCCGGCCCGCCCGCCGGTTTCGTTCTCGAACGAGATGTCGGAGTCCGGCAGGAACTCCCGCACCAGCGCCGCCAGATCGCCCATGGAAATCGCCTGGCCGCCGGTGTTGTAAAGCCGGTGGCGCGGCGCCTCGGCCATGGTGACGCGCGCAAACGCCTCGGCCACATCGTCCACATGCACCGGCGCGCGCATGGCGTCGGCATGGGCGAAGCGGACCGGCAGGCCGCGGGCCGGCAAGGTGACGCAGCGCACATGGTCTATGGAGCCGTAAATCTTGTCCGGCCCGGTGACATTCGCCGGCCGGATGCCGGTGACCGCCATGCCGTATTTTTCCGAATAGTCGCGCGCCTGCCACTCGTTGAAAATCTTGTGCATGGCGTATTGATTGTCGCCGTAGCGGTGGTCGTCCTCATCGACCGCGCGCTCGCCGAAATGGCTTTGCAGGCCGCTGACGGCGAGCGAACTCGCATAGACGGTATGCGCCACGCCGGCGAGCCGGGCGGCCTCGAAACAGTTGCTCATGCCGAGAATATCGAGCTTGAGGGCGGTGCGCGGCGGCAGGTCGCCGATGAAATAGGCGAGATTGACGAGCCTGTCCGGCCTGGTCTCGAGCGTCAGCGCCATCACCTGGTCGAACTGGGTCACATCCCCGCGCCGTGTCTCGGCCGCGCCGCCGAAATCCGCGGCTTCGGGCGCGATGTCCATCGCGACCACCTCCGCCCCGCGCGCCGCCAGCAACGGCACCAGCCGCCGCCCGATAAACCCGGTCCCGCCGACTACAAGAACCTTCATGCTCGTTTCCTCCCGCTCCGTTTCATGCTGCGGCCTCGAAGGCGTCCCGTCTTCAGCACACGGTGTTTCTCGCACAAGCTCTGATTATCAGAGTTGTATTCAGATTTAAGTCTGCATTCCAATCCGAGTAAGTCAACAATCTTGAATGAAGCGGGCCAATATTTATTCTCCGAATTCTCCATTGCAAATCCCAACAACAGATAAAACGCGTCCACATGGATTTTGGGATCGTCAAGTATATAGTTCCCTAGACATATCATCTGTCTTTCTGCATCAGAACAATTCTATTTGTGTTGGTGCCTTTGCGGTTGTTATTTATACCCCAGCAATTCGCAGTCTTGGTGAAATTCTGTTCGTTCACCATGACGCCCATGACCACCAAAGGAAGCCCTTGCACAGCGGCGAATACCTGATGCTCCAACAACACCCTGCCGCCGCGAACCTCTCCGACCTCGAATGCAAGGAACCCGCCAGGGCGCAAGACCCGTGCGATGTCCCGGAGACTTGCATGGATGAAGGACTGCCATGCCGCCGGAGTCTCGTGGGCTGCAATGGGCAATGTTCCCTGGTCTATTCCCGCAAACCAGCAGCGCAGCCAATTGTCTGCCCGGTAATCCACCACATCCAGGAAGGGCGGCGAGGTGACGACCAGATCGACCGAGCCGCTGGGCACAAAACCGGCATTCTCCGCGGCGGCCGCGCCGAGCAGCGCCGGCGGGTGCGGCGGCGGGCGCCCGGTGGAGAGAAGAGCCCGGCTCTTGCGCAGGATGAGCGCGTTCACATCGCGCATGGGCGGCACCTGCCCGCGCCTTGCATTGATCCGGCGCTGCCGGTCCGCCCCGACCGCCTGGTTCGGCGGCATGGTATAGACAGAGAAGAAGCCGGGGGAATGGCCGGTCAGCCGGTTGAGGCAGACCATGCGCAGCCAGTCGTCCACCGGGTCGAGCGTCCCGGACTGCTCCTTCTCGACGAACCGCGCACGCAGGGCTGCGAGGCGCGTGAGCACTGCTTCGTGGAAGAAGACCCGCAGGTCGTCCAGAAGCGGCCCCTCCGACACAGGAGCGGCGCGCGGAATTTCCGCCAGACGCGCAGCGGCCTCCTCAAGGGTTGGCGGTGCAAGCCTGGGGCGCAGCAGCATGACGGAAAGCGGGTTTGCATCACTGCCAACGGGCCGGCGGCCCATCAACGCGGCCTGCAAAGGCGTGGTGCCGCGCCCCATGAAAGGGTCATAGACCGTGTCGCCCGGCCGGGTCAGGCGTTCGATGAAGAATGCCGGCAATTGCGGCTTGAAACAGGCGCGATAGCTGATCTCGTGCAGCCGGCTTGCCTGTCTCTGCCCCGAAGTCCAGAACTCGTTGATGAAATAGGGGATGCCGCGGCGCTCTGAGACCTCGGTTCGGCGCCTCTGGTAATGGAATACACGCAGGTCCGCCGCAAAGGCGGATGACCACTCCGATGCCGTGCGTTCAAGCATCAATGGTAGCTGGTCGCCGACCGAGGCGAAGGTCAATGGCTTCATGCCGCCGCCCGGTTCAACAACCCCCCGGCGCCCTTGCAGGCGCTGTGCCGATGAGGGCGTCTCGGGTGACGAGGGCGGCGAGCGCGTCTTCGTCCATGTCTTCCGTTCCTTCGGGGCGGCGCGGGAGCACGATGTAGCGCAGGTCTGCCGTGCTGTCGTGCACCCGCACCTCGACAGCCTCCGGCAGTTCCGTGCCGAATTCGGCCAGCACGGCGCGCGGCTCCCGGACGACGCGGGCCCGGTAGGCCTTCTTCTTGTACCAGGCCGGCGGCAGGCCCAGCACCATGCGCGGATAGCAGGAGCAGAGCGTGCAAACGATGACATTGTGCACGCCCGCGGTGTTCTCCACCACGCGCACTGTGGGGCTGTGCTCCAGTTCGTAGCCTTCCTCCGCCAGCACGTCCGCTGCGTCACCGATCAGCCGGGCCTTGAATGCCGGGTCGGTCCAGGCCCGGGCTACCAGGCGGGCGCCGTTCGCCGGCGTCAGGCTGTCCATGTCGTCGATCCGGCGCTGGATCGCTTCGGCGGTGAAGACGCCTTTCTCGATCAGCAATTCGCGAATTGCGCGCTCCAGTGGCTCATAGCCGCTCGCCGGGTCGTCGGCGGCGCGGGCGTGGGCTTCGTGGGTGTGGGCGTCGCTCATGCGGTGTCCTCCAGCGGCTGAAGCCAGTGTTCGTAGATGTCGGCGTCGAGCGTGTCCGCCGGGCCGCCGGCATATCCGGTCCAGAGGTCGGCCTGTCGAAACCGCACCTGATACAGCGCAAGCGGGGGGTCGCCCGGCCGGAAGTAAGCCAGCAATTCGGGGTTCGGGAACCGGCCGAGACAGGCCGTGACCACGCCCTCGCGGCCCTTGAGATAACCCGGCACACGATGATGGCCGGCATGGAAACGGTCGTCCACCCGCACCCGGGTTCCGTTCGCGATCACGATGCCTCGCTCTCCCCGCCCGCAAGCCGGGCCTCGATGTCTGCGCGGTCCAGAATGTCCAGGGCCTCCAGTTCGCGCCGCAGCGCCGCCAGCCGGCGGTCATACCAGGCGCCGCCTTCCGAGGCGTCGTCGCGCAGCGCTTCCATTGTCCGGCGGTGCGCTTCGACGAGCACTGAATCGCCGCTGTCCGCGAGCAGCGACAGCAGCGCCTCCACCCGCTGTTCATAAAGCGTCGGCCGGCGCAACTCCGCCGCCGCGTCCGTGTCATGCCCGGTTGTCATGGCAGGCAAGCATAGCGGCGGCTATGCGCCCCGAACAGACTGTGCAAGACTGCGCGCCGCGCCGATTTTTGAGGAGGAAAGCCGATGTCCGAGCGCCGCACCACCCGCCTGAAGCGTCTAGTGCAGGCGCCCGAGATCCTGGTCGCGCCGGGTGTTGTGGACGGCATCGGCGCGCGCCTGGTGGCGAAGGCCGGCTTCGAGGCGGTCTATATGACCGGCGCCGGTTCGACCGCCAGCCGGCTCGGTATGCCGGATGTCGGCCTGCTGACCATGACCGAGATGGCCGATAATGCGGGCCGCATCGCCGACGCTTCCGGCCTGCCGCTGGTTGCCGATGCGGACACGGGCTATGGCGGGCCGGTGAATGTGCGCCGCACCGTCCAGGCCTATGAGCGGGCGGGTGTGGCCGGGCTTCACATAGAGGACCAGTCCTGGCCGAAGCGGTGCGGGCATCTCGCCGGCAAGACGCTGATCCCGAAGGCCGAGATGGCGGCCAAGATCATGGCGGCCTGCGACGCGCGCATCGATCCCGATTTTCAGGTCATTGCGCGCTGCGACGCCATTGCGGTGGAAGGCTGGGAGGCCGCGCTCGACCGGGCCGCCGCCTATGAGGAGGCCGGCGCCGACATCCTCTTCATCGAGGCGATGACCACGATGGAGCAGCTCGCCTTTGCGCCGAAGCATTTCGGCGTGCCCTGCCTGTTCAACATGGCGTCCAGCGGCAAGACGCCGGACCTGTCGGCGGCCGAGATGCAGGCCCTCGGCTTCGGCATCGCGATCTTCCCCGGCGTGACCATCTCGGCGGCCATTCCCGCGATGACGCGCGCGCTCGACATGCTGAAGGAGACCGGCGACATCCGCCCGCTGCGCAACGATCTCACCCCCTTCCGGGAGTATTTCGACCTGATGGGGATGGCCGAGGTCCAGGCGCTCGAAGCCCGCTATGCGGTCGATGACTCGACCCGCGTCGGCTACTGAGGACACCCGCCATGCCTGCCACGATGTTCGACAAGATCTGGGACGCTCATGCGATCCTGGAGCGGGAGGGCAATACGCTCCTGCATATCGACTTTCACCTCTGCCATGACGGCTCGTCCGCCGGTTTCGCCCGGCTGCGGGAGCGCGGCCTCGCGGTGCGCCGGCCGGACCGCATGGCCGGCTCGCCGGACCACTATGTGCCGACAACCAGCCGGAATATCGCGGACCTCGCAACCGACGACATGAAGCGCATCTTCCGCGCCTTCAACGAGAACTTCGCGGCCAACGGCATCACGCATTTCCCGGTGGAGGATGTGCGCCAGGGCATCATCCATGTCGTCGGCCCGGAGCAGGGGTTCACGCAGCCGGGTCTGGTCATCGTCTGCGGCGACAGCCATACCTCGACGCATGGCGCGGTGGGCGCAATCGCCTTCGGCATCGGCTCCTCGGAAGTCTCGCATGTCATGGCGACGCAGGCGCTGTGGCAGAAGCGGCCGAAGACGATGCGCGTGACCCTGGACGGCGACCGCCCCTTCGGCGTCACCGGCAAGGATGCGATCCTGGCCGTCATTGCGCATATCGGCGCGGTCGGCGGCACCGGCTATGCGGTCGAATATGCGGGCTCGCTCATCCGCGCCTTTTCGATGGAGGAGCGGTTCACCGTCTGCAACATGTCGATCGAAGCGGGCGCGCGCTGCGGCATGATCGCGCCCGATGACAAGACGCTCGACTATCTCCGGGGCCGGCCGTTTGCGCCTGCCGGGGCTGAATGGGACAAGGCGGCGGCCTTCTGGCAGAGCCTGCCGTCGGACCCCGGCGCCGCGTTTGACCGGGAAGAGCGGCTCGACGGCGCGGCGCTCGCGCCCATGGTCACCTGGGGCACCAGCCCGGAAAACGCGGTGGCGGTGACGGGCCGGGTGCCGAACCCGGCGGAGGAAGCCGACGGCGAACGCCGCGCCGCGCTTGAGGGCGCCATCGACTATATGGGCCTCGAAGCCGGGCAGGCGATCACCGATATAGCCGTGGACCGGGTGTTCATCGGCTCCTGCACCAACAGCCGCATCGAGGATCTGCGCGCGGCCGCCAGGGTAGTGGAAGGCCGCAGGGTCAAGGTCGGACATGCGTTCGTGTCGCCCGGCTCCGGCCTCATCAAGCGCCAGGCGGAAACGGAGGGCCTCGACCGCATCTTTGTCGAGGCCGGGTTCGAATGGCGCGAGAGCGCCTGCTCAATGTGCGTCGGCATGAACGGCGATATCGCTCGCCCCGGCGAGCGCACGGCCTCGACCTCCAACCGCAATTTCCGCGGCCGGCAAGGCCCCGGCGTGCGCACCCATCTGGTCAGCCCGGCGATGGCCGCCGCGGCCGCGGTCAGCGGCCGTTTCGCCGATGTGCGCGAATTCGGCTGAACGGAGGGATGGACCGATGGAGCCTTTCAAGACCTTCTCCGCCGTCGCCGCGCCGCTGGACATGCTCAATGTCGATACGGACCAGGTGATCCCCGCGCGCTTCCTCAGCCGGCCGCTGGACGAGCGCTATGGCAGCTATCTCTTCCACGATCTTCGCTTCGACGCCGACGGCGCCGAGAAGCCGGATTTCGTGCTGAACCGCGGGCGCTTCCGGGAGGCCGAAGTGCTGGTCGCAGACAAGAATTTCGGCTGCGGCTCATCGCGCGAAAATGCGGTCACGGCCCTTGCCGCGGCCGGCTTTCGCGCCGTGATCGCGCCGTCTTTCGGCGACATCTTCTACAGCAACTCGCTGAAGAACGGCTTTCTGCCGGTCCGTCTGCCGGAGGAAGCCTGCCGGCGGCTGCGCGAGATGCTGCATGAGGGGCCGGGCGGCGAGATCACCGTCGATCTGGAAAGCCAGACAGTCACCGCGCCGGACCAGTCCGTTTACAGCTTCGAGATCGACCCGTTCCAGAAGAACAAGGTCCTGAAGGGGCTGGACGACATCGACTTCACCATGCAGTTCCTCGGCGACATCGAGGCGTTCGAGCGCGACTACGACGCCCGCATGACCTGGGTCACGACCCGGCCGCGCTAACCCCGCCGCCGTTCCGTCAGCGCGGCGCCGGTTTCGATCAACTGGTCGATCTCGGCTGCGGCGTAGCCCGCTTCGGCGAGTATGTCGCGGGTGGCGTTGCCGAAGGAGGGCGGCGCGGCGCGCACGGCCCCCGGCGTGCGCGAGAGCTTGGCGGCGATGCCGGGCGCTTCCCATTCGTCGCCTGCAACCGAGGCGCGCATACCGCGGTGCAGGGTGTGCGGATGCGTGAAGACCTCGGGAATGGCGTTGACCGGGCCGGCCGGCACGCCCTGCCGCAGCAGCGCCTCGCAAAGCGCGTCGCAGTCGAAGCCGGCCAGTTTCGCTTCCAGCAGCGGTTTCAGTTCGGCGCGGTTGCGCGAGCGTGCGGCGTTGTCGGCGAAGCGCGCATCCTTGACGAGGCCGCCGGCTCCGATGGCATGGCAGAAGCGCGCCCACTGGCCGTTATTGCCGATGGCGAGGAAGGCCTGCTTGTCCCGCGTCCGGAAGGCGTCATAGGGATAGATGTTGGGGTGCGCATTGCCGGTAATCGCCGGCGGCTTGCCCGACATGAGCCAGTTCGGCGCCTGGGGGTGCAGCAGCGCGACGGCGCAATCATAGAGCGTCAGGTCCAGGAACTGGCCGCGGCCGGAGCGCCCGCGTTCGAGCAGCGCCATCAATATGGCGATGACGGCATTCAGCCCGGTGCCCATATCGACCATCGGCGTGCCGACGCGCACCGGGCCGCTTTCCGGCGAGCCGTTGATGCTCATCATGCCGGACATCGCCTGGATCACGGCGTCATATCCGGGAAAGCCGCCGAGCGGTCCGTCGGCGCCGAAGCCGGTGATGCGGCAATGCACCAGGCGGGGGAAGCGCCGGCTCAACACCTCGTCATAGCCGAGGCCCCATTTCTCCAGCGTGCCGGGCTTGAAGTTCTCGGCGAAGACATCGGCGCCTTCGAGGAGGCGCATCAGCACCGCCTTGCCGGCCTCTGCAGACAGGTCCAGGCCGATGGAGCGCTTGTTGCGGTTGACGCCCTGGAAATACGCGGCCTCGCCGTCGGCGCGGAAAGGCGGGCCCCAATCGCGCGTCTCGTCGCCCTGCGGAGGCTCGACCTTGATGACCTCGGCGCCGTGGTCGGAGAGGATCATGGTGCAGTAGGGCCCGCCGAGCACGCGCGTGCAGTCGATCACACGGGTGCCGGCAAGCGCGCCATCGGACAGCGGCATCGAAGCGGGACTCCTCGGAGGGCGAAGCGCCCAGGCGCCAAGCGTAGCCGCCGCCGCCCTGCCCGTCACCCCGGCCGGCGCGCCCACCCTTTTGTCACCCTGGTGGCGCGCACGCCCTCCCGTCACCCCGTCCGGCGCGCGCGCCTTCTTGCTACCCCGGGTGGCGCGCGTGCCCTCTCTTGTCACCCCGGATGGAGCGAAGCGGAAATCCGGGGTCCATCCTCCGCCCTTTCGGCCCTGCGGAAGGATCGGAGGTTGGGCCCCGGCTCAAGGCCGGGGCGACAGTAGGGGGGCCGGGGCGGCAAGTGGGGGTTCGGGGTGACGGGGCCGGGTACGGTGGGCAGGGGCCATACGGCGCATACCCCGTATTGCGGCCCGAATGAAGCACCCCGCCCGTCACCCTGGTGGCGTGCCCGCCCTCCTGTCACCCCAGCGGGAGCGCCCGTCCCCATGTCACCCCGGGTGGCGCGTGTGCCCCCTCTTGTCACCCCGGCCGGAGCGCAGCGGAGAGCCGGGGTCCATCCCCCGCCGTTTTGGCCCCGCGGAAGGATCGGAGGCTGGGCCCCGGAGCGCAGCGGAGAGCCGGGGTCCATCCCCCGCCGTTTTGGCCCCGCGGAAGGATCGGAGGCTGGGCCCCGGCTCAGGGCCAGGGCGACAGTAGGGGGTCCGGGGCGGCGGGGCAGCTGGCGCAGGCGGTGCGCATGGAGAGAAAGACCCCTCACCCCGGCCCTCTCCCTGCAGGGCGAGGGAGAATATAGCGGCCCTGCCCGTCACCCCCGGCCGGAGCGCAGCGGAGAGCCGGGGTCCATCCTCTGCCGTTTCGGCCCTGCGGAAGGATCGGAGGCTGGGCCCCGGAGAGCCGGGGCGACAAATGGGGGTCCGGAGCGACAACAGGGCAGACCGGGGCGACAGTAGGGGCCGGGGCGGCGGTAGGGGGCCGGGGCGGCAGTGGGGAGGCCTGGGTGGTGCCGGGGAGTCCGGGGCGCGGCGGCCGTCTTGATGGTATGCCTCTGCTCGTTTAGCTACAGGGTGCGGTTTCGGGCGGCGGCGCGGCCGTGCAGGGCGAAGCGGGAGACGAGGATGAATCTGTCCAGAATGCTGGCGGCGCGGGCGGCGGAAGGGCGGCCGGTGCGTGTGGGCGTGATCGGCTGCGGCAAGTTCGGGGCCATGTTCCTCTCCCAGGCGGGGCGGACCCCCGGACTGCATGTGGCCGGGGTGGCCGACCTCGACCTGGAGCGGGCGCGCAGCCAGCTGGCGCGCATCGCCTGGCCCGCCGAGCGCTGCAGCGCCGGCTCGATCGCCGAGGCCGTGCGCGACGGCACGACCTTCCTCATGGAAGACGCCGATGCGTTGATCCGCGCCGGCGGGATCGAGGTGATCGTGGAAGCCACCGGCAACCCGGCCGCCGGCATTCGCCATGCGCTCGCCTGTTTCGCGGCCGGCCGGCATATCGTGATGGTCAATGTCGAGGCGGATGTGCTGGCCGGGCCGCTGCTGGCGCGGAAGGCGGCGGAAGCGGGCGTGGTGTGCGCCATGGCCTATGGCGACCAGCCGGCGCTGATCTACGAGATGGTGGACTGGGCGCGCACCTGCGGCCTGGACGTGGTGGCGGCCGGCAAGGGCACCAAGCATATGGCGCATTTCCACCAGTCCACCCCGGAGACTGTCTGGGAGTATTACGGCATCGACCCCGAACGGGCGGCGGCGGGCGGCATGAATCCGCAGATGTTCAACTCCTTCATTGACGGCACCAAATCCGGCATCGAGATGGCGGCCGTGGCCAATGCCACCGGGCTGAACGTGCCCCGCAAGGGCCTGTCCTTCCGCCCGGCCTCCGTTTACGAGCTTGCCGGGCTGCTGAAGCCGGAAGCCGACGGCGGCACGCTCGAGGGGCGCGGCGGCTATGTCGAGGTCATCTCCTGCTTCGGCGCCAACGGGCAGGAAGTGCCGAACCATCTGCGCCAGGGGGTCTATGTCACCTTTGCGGGCGCGGATGAGTATGTGCGGCGCTGTTTCGCCGAATATCATGTCTCAACCGACGACAGCGGCGAGTATGCGGCCCTGTGGCGGCCCTCGCATCTGATCGGGCTCGAACTCGGCGTGTCCGTCGCGACCGCCGCGCTCCGGGGCGAGGCCACCGGCTGCGCAGAAAGCTGGGCCGGCGATGTCGTCGCCACGGCGAAACGCGGCCTGCGGGCCGGAGAGATGCTGGACGGGGAGGGCGGCTACTGCGTCTGGGGCCGGCTGATGCCTGCCGCGGACTCGCTGGCGCTCGGCGGGCTGCCCATCGGCCTCGCGCATGGCGTGCGGCTGCGCAACGCAATCCCCGCCGGCCGCGCCGTCACCTGGGACGATGTGGAGATCGACCTGAACGATGCGACGGTGGCCTTCCGGCGGGACATGGAGCGGGCCTTCGCTTGACGGGGCGCGCCGGATCGGAGGCCGCTGAAGGGCCGCTGCCGGCCTGGCGCGCGCAGGTGGCCGCGACGGCGCTGAACGCCGACCCGGACCAGGAAGTCTGCGCCGAAGCCCTGCAGGAGCTGCATGACGCGCTCAGGCGCCGCCCGTCCGCCGGGCGCGGCAGGGGGCTGCTGGACCGGCTTGGCCTGCGCCGCCGGCCCGACCCGGCGCCGGAAGCGCCGCAGGGGCTTTACATCCACGGGTCGGTCGGGCGCGGCAAGTCCCTGCTGATGGACCTGTTCTTTGAAACCGCGCCGGTCGCGCGCAAGCGCCGCGTTCACTTCCACGCATTCATGGCCGAGATCCACGCCCGCGCCCACCGGCTGCGGAAACGGTCGGGCGACCCGATCCCCGGGATCGCCTCCGCGGTTGCCGAGGAAGCCGCGCTGCTCTGTTTCGACGAGTTCCAGGTGGACAATATCGCCGATGCGATGATCCTCGGCCGGCTGTTCGAGGCGCTGCTGGCCGAGGGGGTCATCGTGGTGGCCACCTCCAACACGGCGCCGGCGGACCTCTACCGCAACGGCCTGCAGCGGGAGCGTTTCCTGCCCTTCGTCGAAATCCTGCAGCAGCGGCTGCGCGTGCAGGAGCTGTCCGGCGACGGCGACCACCGGCTCGCCCGGCTGAAGGGCCGGCAGGTGTATCATGCGCCGCTCGACGCCGCCGCCGCAGCGGAGCTTGACCGGGCCTTTCGCGACCTGACCGACCGGGACCGGGGCGCGCCGGACGCCGTGCTGGTGCATGGGCGCGAAATCACCGTGCCGGAAGCGTCGCGCGGCGTCGCGCGTTTCCACTTCGACGACCTGTGCCGGAAACCGCTGGGCGCGGCGGACTATCTGGCGCTGGCCGCCCGCTTCCACACCTTCATTCTCGCAGAAGTGCCGGCGCTGCGTCCGGAGGACCGCAATGAAGCGCGCCGCTTCGTCAACCTGATCGACGCCCTTTACGAGGCGCGCTGCAACCTGGTGCTGTCCGCCGCCGTCAGCCCCGGAGACCTCTATCCGCGGGGCCTCGGCGCGGATATATTTCGCCGCACAACATCGCGCTTGATCGAGATGCAGGCGGAGGACTATATCGCGCGCCGCCATCTGGCCGCCTAGACTCCCGCTCCCTGTTGTTGTCCTCCGCGCGAGGTGCCGCCCATGCCCGCTTATCTGGGGCCTATCCTGCCGATTCTGGCCGGGGCGGCATTGCTGCATCTCGGGAACGGCCTGCTCTCCACGCTCATCGGCGTGCGGCTGGAAAGCGCCGGGTTCGCCGCCTCGGTCGCCGGCCTGGTGACGACCGCCTATTTCGCCGGCCAGCTTGTCGGGTCCAGCCTGTCCGGCCGCGTCGTCAACCGCGTCGGCCATATTCGCGCCTTCGCCAGCTTTGCGGCGGTGCTTTCCGCAGCGGCACTGGTCTATGCAATCATGGCCGGCCCGGTCGCCTGGTCGGCCTTGCGGTTCGTCAACGGCTTCGCCATGGCCGGCGTGCTGCTGGCGATGGAAAGCTGGCTGAACCATGTGTCCGGCAATGCCCGCCGGGGGGCGGCGCTGTCGGTCTATATGGCGGTGTGCTACGCGGCGCTGGGGCTCGGCCCGCTGCTGATGACGCTCGAGGATCCGGGCGGGTTCGTGCTCTTCAGCATCGCCTCCATGCTGCTGGGGGTGTCGCTGCTGCCGATGTCGCTCTCCAGCCGCGCGCAGCCCGGTGTCGCCCAACCGTCGCGGCTCCGTTTCCGCGACCTGGTGCGCATTTCGCCGCTGGGAATCACGAGTGCTGTTCTGGCCGGCGCCATGATCGGGCCTTTGGTCGGCCTGACAGCAGTGTATGCGGTTTCGACCGGTCACGGCGTTTCGGGCGCGGCGGCGTTCTGGCTGGCGCTGATCGGCGGCGGCTTCGCGCTTTCCTTCCCGATAGGCCGGCTGTCGGACCGCTTTGAGCGGCGGCTGGTGCTGGCCGGCGTCTGTTTTGCATCGCTGGCGGCCGCGCTTGTGTTCCGGCTTGTCGGCGACGGCTCGCTGGAAGTGCTGATGGTCTTCGGAGCCGTGTTCGGCGGCCTCATCTTCTCCGCCTATCCGCTCGCGGCCGCCCATACCAACGACCATCTGCCGCCCGAAGATTGCGTGCCGGCGGCGGCGGGGCTGCTGATCGCGTTCGGGTCCGGCGCGGTCGTCGGGCCGCTGCTTGCCGCATTCGCCATGGATATTGCCGGCCCCGGGGCCCTGTTCGACAGCGTGGCCGGGATGGCCGCCGGGCTCGGCGTCTTCGCCCTCTACCGGCGCTCCCGCCGGCCGGATGTGGACGAGGCGGAAAAGGGCATGTTCGTGGTGTTGCCGCGCACCTCTCCCGCCGCCTATGAGATGGACCCCTGGTCCGGCGGCGAGGCGGCGGGCGACTCGCTTGTCGGACAGGATGAAAGCCATTAGGGTGCCACTTGGCAGCGGCGTCGCGGCGAGGCGGGGTGAGATGAATGGCGCGTAACAGGATCGGGCTGGTCGGTGCGGGCAATATCGGGGGAACGCTCGCCCACCTGGCCGGGTTGAAAGAACTCGGCGACATTGTGCTCTTCGATATTGTGGACGGTATGCCGCAGGGCAAGGCGCTCGACCTGGCGGAAAGCGCGCCGATCGAGGGCTTCGACAGCCGGCTCGCCGGCGCCAGCAGTTATGAGGCGCTGGAAGGCTGCGATGTCGTCATCGTCACCGCCGGGGTGCCGCGCAAACCGGGCATGAGCCGCGACGATCTGGTCGGCATCAACACCAGGGTGATGGGCGCGGTCGGCGACGGCCTGAAGCGCTATTGCCCGGATGCGTTCGTGATCTGCATCACCAACCCGCTCGATGCGATGGTGGCGGTGCTGCGCAGCGTCACCGGCTTCGCGCCGAACAAGGTCGTCGGCATGGCGGGCGTGCTCGACACGGCGCGTTTCCGCTATTTCCTGGCCGAGGAATTCGGCGTTTCGGTGGAGGATGTCACAGCGTTCGTGCTTGGCGGGCACGGCGACAGCATGGTCCCCCTGGTCAACTATTCGGCGGTTGCCGGCATTCCGGTGCCGGACCTGGTCGAGATGGGCTGGACGACGGAGCAGCGGATCGCCGACATCGTGCAGCGCACCAGGGACGGCGGCGCCGAGATCGTCAACCTGCTCAAGACGGGTTCGGCCTTCTACGCCCCCGCTTCGGCGGCGATCCAGATGGCGGAGAGCTATCTGAAGGACAAGAAGCGCGTGCTGCCCTGCGCGGCCTGGCTGGACGGGGAATATGGCGTGACGGGTCTGTATGTCGGCGTGCCGGTGGTGATCGGCGCGGGCGGCGTGGAGCGCATCGTCGAGATTCGCCTGTCCGAAGCCGACCGCGCCGCGTTCGACGGCTCGGTGGCGGCGGTGCGGGAACTGGTCGAGGTGGCGGAGCGGATGCGCGCGCAGGCGGCGGACTAGTGGAGATGATCGGGGCCGGTTTCTCTGACGAGGACGATCGCCCAACTGCCCCGGCGGCGCTAGAAAGCGGGCGCGCGTTTCGCATGGCAAGGGTGCATCCGGAAACGCGGCAGGGCCTCGCATGAACATTCACGAATATCAGGCGAAAACAATCCTGGGGCGTTTTGGCGTGCCGGTGCCCCGCGGCCATGTCGCCTATACCGTTGACGAAGCCGTCGAGGGCGCGGAGAAGCTCGGCGGCCCCGTCTGGGTCGTCAAGGCGCAGATCCACGCCGGCGGGCGCGGCAAGGCCGGCGGCGTCAAGCTGGTCCGCTCGATCGCCGAGGTGCGCGAAGCGGCGTCCCAATTACTGGGCAGCACGCTGGTCACCCTCCAGACCGGTTCCGAGGGGCAGACAGTCAAGCGGATCTATGTCGAGGAAGGCTGCGACATCGCCCGCGAGCTTTACCTGTCCGTATTGGTTGACCGGAATGTCGGGCGCATTTGCGTGGTCGCGTCCACCGAAGGCGGGACGAATATCGAGGAGGTGGCGGCCCGGTCTCCCGAGAAGATCGTGACCTTCTCGGTCGATCCCGCCACCGGGGTGCAGCCGCATCACGGCCGCCGCCTCGCTTCCGGCCTCGGCATTGAGGGGGCTGCGGCAGGCGCTGCGGCGAAGCTGCTCGCCGATCTCTACCGCGCCTTCACGGAGCTTGACGCCAGCCTGGTCGAGGTCAATCCGCTTGTGGTCACCGGCAGCGGCGCCTTCATCGCCCTGGACGCGAAAATGAGCTTTGACGACAACGCGCTGTTCCGCCAGCCCGGCGTCGAGGAACTGCGCGACGAGGACGAGGAGACGCCGGTCGAACGCCAGGCGGAGGCGCTCGGCTTCAGCTATGTCAAGCTCGACGGCAATATCGGCTGCATGGTGAACGGCGCGGGCCTGGCCATGGCGACGATGGATATCATCAAGCTCCAGGGCGCCGAGCCGGCGAACTTCCTCGATGTGGGCGGCGGGGCCGACAAGGAGCGCGTGATCAGCGCCTTCAAGATCATCCTCTCCGACCCCAATGTGGAGGCGATTCTGGTCAATATCTTCGGCGGCATCATGCAATGCGACGTCATTGCAGCCGGCGTGGTGGAGGCTGCCCGCGAAGTCAGCCTCGACGTGCCGCTGGTGGTGCGCCTCGAAGGCACCAATGTGGAGCAGGGCAAGCGTATTCTTGCCCGGTCCGGGCTGGCGATTACCGCCGCCGACGATCTTGGCGAGGCGGCCGCAAAAGTTGTGTCGGCACTCGGGGAGGGATGACGCCGTGGCGGTGCTGATCGACGAGAACACCCGCGTGATCTGCCAGGGCTTCACCGGCAGGCAGGGCACCTTCCATTCGGAGCAGGCGATCGCCTACGGCACGCGCATGGTCGGCGGGGTCGCGCCCGGCAAGGGCGGCCGCCGCCATCTCGGTCTGCCTGTGTTCGATACCGTGGCGGAGGCGAAGGCCGAAACCGGGGCCGATGCGACCGTCATCTATGTGCCGCCGCCATTCGCGGCCGATGCGATGCTGGAGGCGGTTGCGGCGGAGATTCCGCTTGTCGTCTGCATCACCGAGGGCGTGCCGGTGCTCGACATGGTGCGCGTCAAGCGGGCCGTCGCCGGCTCGGCCTCCCGATTGATCGGGCCGAACTGCCCGGGCGCCATTACCCCCGGCGCCTGCAAGATCGGCATCATGCCGGGCCACATACACCGCCGCGGCCGGATCGGCATCGTGTCGCGTTCCGGGACGCTGACTTATGAAGCAGTCGCCCAGACCACTGCCGCCGGGCTTGGCCAGTCCACCTGCATCGGCATTGGCGGCGACCCGGTCAACGGAACCAGCTTCATCGACTGCCTCGAGCTCTTCCACGACGACCCGGAGACGGAAGGCATCGTCATCATCGGAGAGATCGGCGGCAGCGCCGAGGAGGATGCGGCGGCGTTCTATGCCTCGCTGCCGAACCGCAAGCCCGCCATAGGCTTCATCGCCGGCGCATCGGCGCCGCCGGGCAAGCGGATGGGCCATGCCGGGGCGATCGTTTCCGGCGGCAAGGGCACGGCGGAGAACAAGATCGGAGCCTTTGCCGAGGCCGGGATTCTGGTCAGCCGGTCGCCGGCCGCGCTTGGCGAGACCATGCTCGAGGCCATGGGCCGTTAGCGCGCCGGCAGGAGGCGGGAAGGAGATAGCGGAGCAATGTCTGTATCTGCCGGAATTGACGATTTCCTGCATGGCGGCAACGCCGTCTTCATCGCGGAACTGTATGAGCAATATCTGCAGGATCCGAATTCGGTCGATGCGAGCTGGAACGGCTTTTTCGCGGAACTGAAATCGAACGGCCATGCGGACGGCCTGTCCGGCGCCGCCGCCTGGGGGCGGATGCGCCCGCGCGTGATCGTCAACGGCCATGATGCGGTGTCCGGGGCGCCAGACGGCGCCGCCGCCGCGCAGGCGGAAGGGGGGCGCCAGACGACGCTCGACTCGATCCGGGCGTTGATGCTGATCCGGGCCTATCGGGTGCGCGGCCATCTCTATGCCAGGCTCGACCCGCTGAGTCTGCACGAGCCGGAATACCATCCCGAGCTCGACCCCGCCACCTACGGCTTCGGCGAGCATGACTGGGACCGTCCGATCTTCATTGACGGCGTTCTCGGCCGCGAACGGGCCACCATGCGCGAAATCATGGCGGCCGTGCATGACATCTATTGCTCGAGCATCGGCGTCGAGTTCATGCACATCCAGGACCCCGACCAGAAGGCGTGGATCCAGCAGCGTATCGAGCGGCCGCTGAACCGGACCGAATTCACCGAGCGCGGCCGCCGCGCCATTCTGGAGCGGCTGACGGAAGCCGAGGTGTTCGAGCATTTCCTGGACCGCAAATATATCGGCACCAAGCGCTTCGGCCTCGAAGGCGGCGAGTCGCTCATCCCGGCGCTGGAGCAGATCATCAAGCGCGGCGGTGAAATGGGCCTGGAGGAAGCCGTGCTCGGCATGGCCCATCGCGGCCGCCTGAATGTGCTCGCCAATTTCATGGGCAAGCCGTTTCAGGCGATTTTCTCCGAGTTCCAGGGCCAGCCCGCCAATCCCGAGGATGTGCAGGGTTCGGGCGATGTGAAATACCATCTCGGCACCTCGTCGGACCGCGAGTTCGACGGCAATGTCATCCACCTGTCGCTGTGCCCCAATCCGAGCCATCTCGAAGTGGTGAACCCGGTCGTCATCGGGCGGGCGCGCGCCAAGCAGGAGCAGCGGGGCGACGACACGCGCGACAAGGTGATGACGATCCTGCTGCACGGCGATGCGGCGTTTATCGGCCAGGGTCTCGTTGCGGAGACGTTCGAGCTTTCCGAACTGCGCGGCTACGAGATCGGCGGCACGGTGCATGTCGTCATCAACAATCAGATCGGCTTCACGACCTCGCCGACCGATTCGCGCTCCAGCCCCTATTGCTCGAGCGTGGCCCAGATGGTCCAGGCGCCGGTGTTTCATGTGAACGGCGACGACCCCGAAGCAGTGGTTCATGTGGCGCGGATCGCCACCGAATTCCGCTTCCGCTTCAAGCGCGATGTCGTGATCGACATGTATTGCTATCGCCGCCAGGGCCATAACGAGGCGGATGAGCCGGCCTTCACCCAGCCGCTGATGTATGACGCCATCGACAAGCACGCGACCACCCGGGCTGTCTATGCCGACCGGCTGGTCGGCGAAGGGCTGCTTGCCCGGGAGGAAGCGGACGGCATTGTCGAGAGTTTCCGGGTGAAGCTGGAGCATGATTTCGACGCGGCGAAGAGCTACAAGCCCAACAAGGCGGACTGGCTGGAAGGCGCATGGACCGGCATCGAGGTTGCGGGCGAAGGCGACCGGCGCGGCTCGACCGCCGTGCCTCTTGAACGGTTGAAGGAGATTGGCAACCGTCTGGCGGCCGTTCCCGACGGGTTCAATCTCAACTCCAAGATCGCCCGCCAGTTTCGCCAGCGTGCCCGCGTCTTTGAGACCGGCGAAGGGCTGGACTGGGCGAATGCCGAGGCGCTGGCCTTCGGCACGCTTGCTGCGGAGGGCATTCCGGTGCGCCTCTCCGGCCAGGACTGCGGGCGCGGCACCTTCTCGCAGCGCCACGCCGTGCTGCGCGACCAGGTGGACGAGAGCAAATATGTCCCGCTGCAGCATGTCGGCCCCGGGCAGGGGCGGGTGGAGATCATCGACAGCCCGCTCGCAGAGGCGTCGGTGCTCGGCTTCGAATATGGATATTCGCAGACCGAGCCCCACGCCCTGGTGATGTGGGAAGCGCAGTTCGGCGATTTCGCCAATGGCGCGCAGGTGGTGATGGACCAGTTCATCTCCTCCGGCGAGTCCAAATGGCTGCGCATGTCGGGCCTCGTCATGCTGCTGCCGCACGGATATGAAGGGCAGGGGCCGGAGCATTCCTCGGCGCGGCTGGAGCGTTATCTCCAGCTTTGCGCGGAAGACAACATGCAGGTCGTGAACCCGACCACGCCCGCAAACTACTTCCATGCGCTGCGCCGCCAGGTGAAACGGGAAATTCGCAAGCCGCTGATCGTGATGACGCCGAAATCGCTGTTGCGCCACAGGCTCTGCGTCTCCGGTCTCGACGAGCTTTCGGAAGGCAGCTCCTTCCACCGCGTCATGCCGGAAATCGACGAGATTGCCGACGGCGGCTCGGTCCGCCGCGTCGTGCTCTGCTGCGGCAAGGTCTATTATGACCTGTTGCAGCAGCGCCGGGAGGACGGCATCAAGGATGTCGCATTGCTGCGCGTCGAACAGCTCTATCCTTTCCCGCACAAGACGCTTGCCGGCGAGCTCGCGAAATATCCGCAGGCCGAGGTCGTCTGGTGCCAGGAAGAGCCGGAGAACATGGGCGCCTGGACCTTCATGGACCGGCGCATCGAGGCGGTTCTGGAGGAGGTCGGTATGCAGGCGCGCCGGCCCCGCTATGTCGGCCGCCCGGCGGCCGCGTCGCCGGCGACCGGCCTGCTGAGAAGGCATGTGTTCGAGCAGAAGACACTGGTCGCCAGGGCGCTTGCCGCGGACTGATACGGGGGAACGCAGGGCGATGGCGATTGAAATCCAGGTGCCGCAACTCGGCGAGAGCATCAGCGAGGCGACGGTCGCGCGCTGGATGAAGCAGCCGGGCGAGGCAGTGGCCGCAGACGAACCGCTGGTCGAACTCGAAACCGACAAGGTTACGGTCGAGGTGCCGGCCCCCCGGAGCGGGGTGCTGGAAGCGATCCTGGCCGCCGAGGGCGAGGAGGTGGAAGTCGGGGCGGTGCTCGGCCGCCTGGCTGAAGGCGCCGCTGCGGCAAGGGCAGCGCCTGCGGCGTCCGCCTCCGATGCGCCGCCTCCCGGCGACGCGCCGCAGCAGTCTCCGGCGGTTCGCAAGATGCTCGCCGACAACGCGCTTGCGCCCGACGCCATTGCCGGGACCGGAAAGGGCGGCCGGATCACCAAGGCCGACATTCTCGACCATCTGGAAACGCCTCCCGCGGCGCAGCCGGCGCCGCCCGCTGCCCCTGCCCCGCCGCCTGCCGAAGCGCCCCGCGCGCCCCGCCTGGAGCACCCCCGCGAGGAACGGGTGCGCATGTCGCGCCTGCGCCGGCGCGTTGCGGAGCGGCTCAAGGACGCACAGAACACCGCCGCCATGCTTACCACCTTCAACGAGGCGGATATGAGCGGCGTGGTGGCGCTGCGCCGGCGTTACCGCGAGGCGTTCGAGAAGCGCCACGGCGTGCGCCTCGGTTTCATGTCCTTCTTCGTGAAAGCCTGTATCGGCGCGTTGAAGGAAATCCCGGCGGTCAATGCCGAGATCGACGGCGGCGACATCATCTACAAGAACCATTACGACATCGGCGTCGCGGTCGGCACCGCGCAAGGCCTGGTGGTGCCGGTGTTGCGGGACGCCGATGCGATGAGCTTCGCGGAGGTCGAGCGCAGCATCGCCGATCTCGGCGCCAGGGCGCGCGACGGCAAACTCTCCATGGCGGACCTGACCGGCGGCACATTCACGATCTCCAATGGCGGCGTTTACGGCTCGCTGATGTCGGCGCCGATTCTCAACCCGCCGCAGTCCGGCATTCTCGGTATGCACAAGATCGAGGACCGCCCGGTGGCGGTGGACGGCAAGGTTGAAATCCGGCCGATGATGTATCTGGCGCTGTCCTACGACCACCGGATCATCGACGGCTCGGAGTCGGTGACCTTCCTGGTTCGCGTCAAGGAAGCGATCGAAAATCCCGAGCGCCTGCTGCTCGACGTCTGAGGGACAGGAAACTCCTATGAGCGACAGTTTCGATGTCGTCGTCATCGGCGGCGGGCCGGGCGGTTATGTGGCGGCGATCCGGGCGGCGCAATTGGGCTTGCGCACCGCTTGTGTGGAGAAGCGGGCCACGCTCGGCGGCACCTGCCTGAATGTCGGCTGCATCCCTTCCAAGGAGCTGCTGCACAGCACGCATCTGCTGGAGCAGGCGCAGCGCGGCTTCAGCGCCCGGGGCATCCGGACGCCCGGCGGCGTCGAGGCCGACCTTCCCGCCATGATGGCCGGCAAGGACCGGGTGGTGCGGGATCTGACGCGCGGCATCGCCTTCCTGTTCCGCAAGAACAAGGTGGAGCATGTTTCGGGCGCTGGGCGCGTCGCCGGGCCCGGCCGGGTCGAGGTCGCCTCGGCAGACGGGCAAAGCCGCGTTCTCGAAGCCCGTAACATCATCATCGCAACCGGGTCGGAGCCGGCGACCCTGCCCGGAATCGAGATCGACGAGCGGCGCATCCTTTCCTCCACCGGCGCGCTGGCGCTGGAGACGGTTCCGGAACGCCTGGCCGTCATCGGAGGCGGCTATATCGGCCTTGAAATGGCGGTCGTCTGGAACCGTCTTGGCGCCAAGGTCACCGTGATCGAGTTTCTGGACCGCATCCTTCCCAATATGGACAGCGATGTCGCCAAGGGGATGCGCCGTGTGCTGGCGAAGAAGGGTTTTGCCTTCAAGCTCGGCCGCAAGGTGGTGAAGGCGGAGGCCGGCGAGGCGGGTGTGACCTTGTCGGTGGAAGGCGTTGCGTCGGGCAAGGCGGAGGTCGTGGAAGCCGATGCCGTGCTGGTCGCCGTCGGGCGGCGGCCCTACACCGCGGGTCTGGGGCTGGAAGACGCCGGTATCGCGACGGACGCCCAGGGACGGATCGAGGTCGATGCGGGCTTTCGCACCAGTGCTGCGGGCGTCTATGCCATCGGCGATGTGGTGCGCGGGCCGATGCTGGCGCACAAGGCGGAGGATGAGGGCGCGGTCTGTGCTGAAATCATCGCCGGCCAGTCCGGCCATATCGATTACGACGCGATACCGGGCGTGGTCTATACATGGCCGGAGGCGGCAGCGGTTGGCCAGACCGAGGAGGCGCTGAAGGAGGCCGGCGTCGAATACGCCGTCGGGCGGTTCCCGTTCCAGGCCAACAGCCGGGCGCGGTGCAGCGGCGAAACCGAGGGTTTCGTCAAGATTCTGGCGGACAAGCGCACCGACCGGGTGCTTGGCGTGCATATCCTGGGCGCGGAAGCCGGCACGATGATCGCCGAGGCGGCCCTGGCGATGGAATTCGGCGCGTCCGCCGAGGATATCGCGCGCACCTGCCACGCCCATCCAACTCTCAGCGAAGCGGTCAAGGAAGCGGCGCTCGCCGTGGCGGACCGCCCGATCCACATCTGAACGACGCCAATTCGAAAGGGAAGGCATCCCCCCATGAAGCTCTACACCTCCATCGGCCCGAACCCTCATGTCGTGCGCATGTTCATGGCCGAAGCCGGCATCGACGTGCCGCAGGAAACCGTCGACATCCGCAAGGGCGTGAACCGGGAGGGCGACTATCTCTCGAAGAACCCCTCCGGCCAAAGCCCCTGCCTGGAGCTGGACGACGGCAGCCATATCGCGGAGATCACCGCCATCTGCGAATATCTGGCGGACCGGCAGGGCGGCTCGCCGCTGATCGGCTCGACGCCGGAGGAGCGCGCCGAGACGCGCATGTGGACGCGCCGGGTCGATCTCAATATCTGCGAGCCGCTCGCCAACGGCTTCCGCTACGGCGAAGGGCTAAAAATGTTTCAGAACCGGATGCGCTGCCTGCCGGAAGCCTCGGCGGGCCTGAAGGCCATCGCGCAGGACAAGACCGCCTGGCTGAACGGGTTGATGGAGGGCAAGCAGTTCCTCTGCGGCGACCGCATCAGCCTCGCCGACATCCTGCTTTATTGCTTCCTCGCCTTCGGCAAGCAGGTCGGGCAGGACATCGCGCCGGAAAACGAAAACGTCACCGCCTGGTTCGAGCGCATGAAGGCGCGCCCGACCTCCGCCTGACCGGGCCCCGCGCGGCAGCCCCGCCGCCGGGCGGGGCTATCGCGCCGGCTCTATCCGCTGCGCGTCCGGCATGGCCGCCGCGCCCTCATGGCTTGCGGCGATTTTTGCTGCAATGTGCCCGCCGGCCGAGATTTCCGGAAAACGCGGCTCTTCGCCCGGCGGCACGCAGGAGGGGATGGCGCGGATCGGCGCGTCGTAATCCGGGTGCATGAAATAGCCGATGGTTTGCCGTCGGGACCGCGCACTGTTCAGGCCGCGCGGATTGGCCACGCGGTGCAGGGTCGAGGCCCAGCATCCGTTGGTCCAGCGCGCCATCATGTCGCCGAGATTGACCACCAGTGCGCCAGGCGGCGGCCGGACCGGATGCCAGCCGCCGTCGGGCGTGCGGACCTCGAGCCCGCCCTCGGCCTCGGTCATCGCCAGGATTGTCAGCGCCCCGAAGTCGGTATGCGCGCCGGTGCGGAGCTGCCCCGGTTTCGGCGCCTCGGTCAGCGGCGGATAGTGATGGCTCGACAGGATGCTGAAATGGCGCGCGATGAACGGCGCGAAATAGTCTTCCGGCTGGGCGAGCGCTGCTGCGAAGATGCGCAGCAGGTCGGCGGAAAGGCGTTCAAAGGCGCGGTAGATCGCGATCAGCGCCTCGGCGGCGCCCGACGGCGCATCGGGATAGATATTGGGCGCATAGGCGTTTGCTGCCGCTGGCAGGCCGGCGAAATGGGCGCGGTGGTCGTCCACAGGGCCCAGGAAATAGGTCTCGCGCAGGTCCGGCGGCGCGTCCTCGCCCAGCGTGTAGGCGAGGCCCCTGGTGGCGAAGCCGTGAAAGCCCCGCTGGCGCGACGGGCCGGTCGGGCGCCAGCGGTCCTTTTCGGCGCGCGGCTGGTCGAAGAATACCCGCGACCGCTCGAAGGCGCGCTCGATAATCCCGGGGGCGATGCCGTGGCCGGAAACGATGAGAAAGCCGAGCCGTTCGCACGC
Source organism: Alphaproteobacteria bacterium (assembly GCA_965200785.1). Lineage (GTDB taxonomy): Bacteria > Pseudomonadota > Alphaproteobacteria > Bin95 > Bin95 > Bin95. The sequence goes on from CBDAVA010000003.1 coordinate 2,848,421, forward strand.
ATCGGCTGCGGCCTCCGCCACCGAAGCCTTGCCGGCGCCGTCGAGAAACGGCGCAATGTCGATCACCGGAACGGGGCTGCTCACGGTGAGGCCGCTTCCGGGTCCGACAATCCGGCATCGACGACGTCGTCATAGGGCACATCGGAGGAGATCAGCCCGCCTGCCAGCAGGGCCGCCTTGAGGCGGGCATAGGCGGCGGCCGGCAGCGCGGGCGTGTCTGGCCAGAGCCCGGCCTCGCGGTATTGCGCGACGATGCGGGCGAAGCTCTCCGGGGCGACATCCGGGAAGAAGGCCGGGCCGACCAGGGCCGCGGTCTCGGCAGGCTCCCTGCTGTGCAGGCGCTGCAGCGCCGCCGCGATGGCGCGCGTCAGCGCCCGGCAGGCGGCCCGCCGTTCGGCGGCGAAGCGCCGGGTTGTATAGAAGCTGGTGAACGCCATGTCGCCGCGCACCGAGAAGCGGTGCCAGACATGCCCGCGCCCGCCGGAAACCAGGCGTTCGGCATAGGGCTCGAACAGCTGCACCACATCGATCTCGCCGTGCTCCAGCGCCCGGGCGTTCTCGGCCATTGAGGCGTCGGGCGCCCGCGTCAGCGCGGCAGGGTCGATGCCGGCGCGGTCGAGATCGTCATATAGCGTCATCCACGGCGTCGGGACGTCAGTGGCGACGCCGATGCGCGGGCCGACCAGGTCCTCGAAACGGAAGCGCGGATTCGGCTCGCGGCCGACCAGTATGAACGGGTCGCGCGCCACCACCTGCGCGAAACAGACCAGCGGGCTGGTCTGGCCGCGGGCGCGGGCGGCGTCATGGTGCAGCGCGACCCGCATCGGGCCGCCGAAGGAAACATCGGCGCGCCCCTCGATCAGCCCCTCGGCCGTCTCCGCCGGCGACGGCGAGAGCCGCAGGTCCACCGCCAGCCCCTCCGCCTCGAACAGCCCGGCCAGCTGCGCCAGATAGAACGGCGTATAGCTGCACGCCCGCAGATTCTCGTAAAGCACGATCTGTTCGCTTGCCATGGGCGCAAGAGTAGCGCGGGTTGGCGGCAGCCGTAAGCCCGCCATGCGGCGGCCGCTTCCCGGTTTGAAATCCGCGTTTCCAAGGCAGACCCGGCCGGACCCCCAAGAGGCCCCGCCTCTCGTCCCTGGCCTCTCCAATCTCACCCTCAGCCCCCCTGACGTCGCCCCGGACGCCCCTACTGTCGCCCCGGCCCTGAGCCGGGGCCCAGCCTCCGATCCTTCCGCAGGGCCGAAAGGGCGGAGGATGGACCCCGGCTCTCCGCTGCGCTCCGGCCGGGGTGACAAGAGAGGGCACACGCGCCGGCGGGGTGGCAGGAGGGGGCGAGCCGGCGGGGGTGTGCGCTCCGGTTGGGGTGACGGGCAGGACCGCTATATTCTCCCTCGCCCTGCAGGGAGAGGGCCGGGGAGAGGGGTCTTTCTTTCCGTGCGCACCGCCTGCGCCAGCTGCCCCGCCGTCCCGGCCTCCCCCGTTGTCGCCCCGGCTTGCCCCCCGTTGTCGCCCCGGCTTTGAGCCGGGGCCCAGCCTCCGATCCTTCCGCGGGGCCGAAGCGGCGGAGGATGGACCCCGGATTTCCGCTTCGCTCCATCCGGGGTGACAAGAGAGGACACGCGCTCCCTCCGGGGCGACGGGAGGAGACGCGCGCCGGCCGGGGTGATGACAAGGGCGGCTATGGAGGGGGCGCAATACAGGCCGCGCTCCGAAAAACCGCCGGGGCCGGCCCCGTTGCAAACCGGGACACGACATACAGACAGCCAGACTGCCGGGTGCCTTTCCGTCTCCCGGCAGGAGAGAGGGGTCCATCCCTTCGCCGGCCTTGCTTTGCATCTGTTGCAGGAATGCAACAGAGACCGGTTTTCTACACACAAAGCGCGGTTTTTTATTGACCCCCCCCCCCCCCGTCTATGGTCCGCTCGTGCCCCAACGCGAATTCGCCGCACCGGTGCACAAAACCAACAGGAGGAATACGGGGACCATGAAGAAAACACTCCTCGCGACAAGCGCGCTTGCCTTCGCTGGCGCAATGGCCGCCGGATCGGCTGCCGCAGCCGACAAGGTAAGCGTCGGCCTCAGCGGCTACATGGAACAGTGGATCGGCATGACCAATCTCGACAATGGCGACGGCGGCGTCGGCATCCGGTCGGACAGCGAGTTCTACGTCTCGGGCGCGCTCGCAGCCGATAACGGCCTCACCTTCAGCGTCAAGATCCAGGTCGAGGGCAACTCCTCGGCCAACATGATCGACGAGTCATCGGCGACGGTCAGCGGCTCGTTCGGCAAGGTCACGCTCGGCGCTGATAACGAAGTGAGCGCAACCATGCATGCCGGCCACCAGGATGTCGGCATCGGCCTCAACCACGGCGACGTCGGCTGGCTCTCCGGCATCTCCACCGGCGGCACCAATGGCTGGTTCGGCGACAGCAAGAAGATCAGCTACCAGACGCCGCGCATCTCCGGCGTGCAGTTCGGTATGTCCTACACCCCGGACACGAGCAGCGAAAACAGCAACATCTCGCCCGAGAACAATGACATGAACGCCTGGGCGGTCGCTGTGAATGTCCAGCAATCCCTGGGCGACGCCAGTGTCGAGTTCTCCGTTGGCCACTACAACCAGACCAGCGGCGCGACCGAGAGCCACGAGATCGAAATGGGCAGCATGGACATGGCGGGCTCGCTCACCAGGGCCGCTTTCGACATGTACACCAAGACCTGGGGCGACTTCGAAACCCAGCACACGACCGGGGTAGCTGTGAGCCAGTCCGACGCCGCAATGGCCAAGAGCATGCTGGCGGCCACACCGAAGGCCATGGTCACAGTCGGCACGGACGACTCCACCATGACCAATGCAGGCCTGCGGGTCGGTTTCGGGGCGTTCGGCGTCAATGTCGCCTACGCAACCTATGACAAGCCCAGAACCTACGGTGTCATGGACGATGACATCGTCGTGATCGGCGACGCCTGGGACCATGACGACAATGCCGATACTGCAGACGTGGCCCAGACAGTCGCCAACAATCCGGACGACGACATCGTGCGCCAGATGGTGGTTGCGGACGATTCGGCCGACAGCGATGTCATGACCATCGGCGCGCAATATTCGGACGGCCCGATGGCGGCGAGCGTCGGCTACCTGCTCAACGAGGGCGGCGACGGCTCGGAGACCGAGGCGGTCATGGCCTCCTTCAGCTACATGCTGGCGCCGGGCGTCGAGTCCCGCACCTCAATCTTCAGCGCCGACAACGGCATGGATGCAGGCACCGGCTTCGTGACCGGAATCAAGATCGGCTTCTGAGCCGGATCCCCGAGAACAGCACAACAGACAACGGATCCCGCACCGAGCGGGACCTGAAGAGGAGACAATTTCGTGAGAAGCACGAAACATTTGGCCGCAACAACGGCTGCCATGGCTGCGGCGCTGCTGCTGGCCGGCTGCAGCAGCGGCGGCAGCGGCGGCACGACAAGCGTGTCTCAGCGGCCGGCTCCGGCGCAGGTAGTGCCGCCGACGCCGCCCGCGCCCATGCCGGAGGCCTATATGGCCGAAATCGACATATCGGATGATGATGTGCAGGAGAGGCTCCTGGCCCTGATGCAGGACATCGAAGATGTCGAGACGATCGAAATCATGGCCGGGGAAACCAAGCGCAGGGCCAGGGTGGACTTCACCTGCGAGAGCGCTTTCGACTGCAAGGTGATCCTCAGCAACGAGGCCGGCGAGATCATCGCCGAGTTCGAGTCCGAGAAAATGCCTGACGCCGACATGCCGACCGTCAGGGTGGCGGCGTATTTCCCGCCCGTCACCGACCCGCTCGCCGAGATGAACCGGGGCAATCCGGCAATGGTCGCTGCAATCCTGAACAACACCAGCCCCCCAGGCAGCGGACCTGTCAGAACTGCCAACGACCGCACGACAGTCGGCGGTGTTGGGCTGGAAGATATTGGCGCTGACAATATCGACATGGTCAGCTTGACCAGCAATCTCGACCCCAATCAGTCGAACCATAGGCCCGGTACGCGCGTGACGGGGGGGCCAACTGCCGCTATGCCGGGCACAGGCGGCTCTACAGTGACAGCCGCCATGGTGGACATGGACACGGACAACGTCATGCTCAACGCGGAAACCGTCGCGCAGGCCGGCTGGTCGCACAAGGTTCTGTTCCGGGACTGGGGCGACACCGCCGGGACTGGCGATGGCGGCTTCGAGACGGGCGCGCTGATCTACGCGAATATGGAAGCGCCCACCATGCAGCCATTCGACGACAAGTTGGCGGACAAGTTCGCAAACAGAGGCGCAGCACAGTGGTTCACCATGGATGTGGATGGTGAAGCGGTGACCATCCATGCGGCACAGCCTGGTTGGGCAGTTCCGGCTCAGAACATCGTCGCTTCGGTCGCAGCACCCCAATTGGAGCAGATCCGAATCAACGTGCCTGGACAAAGCACTGCGAATGCTGCCAACACCTTTGAAGGAACCTATTTCGGAGCATCAGGCACCCTGGCCTGCATAGGTGCGGACAACTGCGTGCTCGAAAGGGCAACAGCGGGCGGCACCTCGTTCACAGTTGCAGACATGGATTCTAATACACCAGGTTTCCAAGGAAGTGGGCAAGGAGTTCAGCAGGGCAATTGGGTGTTCACGCCTGATGATGATGCGATGGTCTCGGTGCCGGATCAGGACTGGATTGTGTTCGGTGGCTGGGCGACCACGCCGAACGTGAATGGAGTGCACCGGGTCGGCGCATTCTTCGGCGGCATGGAGAAATATGACTATGGGGATGCGAAAGCTGATCTGAAAGGCAAGGCGACCTATAGCGGCAGCGCAGCCGGCGCTTACGTTGACCAAACCGCCGGGGTTGACGGGGAATCCGGGTTGTTCACTGCCCGGGCGATGCTGGAGGCCAATTTCGGGACGGATAAACTTTCCGGCCGGATCGACAACTTCATGAACACGGCCGGCATCTATCTGGGCACGGACACGGCTGCCGACCCCAATGACCCGCAAGCGGGCGGAGAAAATGACTGGGTGGTCCTGCTGAGACCCGAAATGATCTCCATGATGTCCATGGACGACGCAATGATGCTGCCTGACGCTAGCAGTGTAACCGGCGGTAAGATCGGAGGGTCTGCGGACGGCGTAACGTGGGCCGATGGCAGATGGTCTGCTCAGCTTTACGGGCCTGGTCACCGGGCGACGACGGTGATGGCGCCGACCGGTGTAGCCGGAAGATTCCGGGCCTGGTCCGGGGATGCCGGTGACGGTAACGTTCGAGGCGTTTATGGCTCGTTCGGCGCGATGAACGACAACTGATCTGCGCATGGGGCGGGGCGGCTTTGCTTGCCCCGCCCGCCCTGTTCACCCGGCGCTGCCTCTGGCGCCGGGTTCTTTTCTTGCCCGATCCATTTCCGGCTTTCGCAAGGAAGACCGCCATGCTCCGTTGCAGCCTCACACTCGCGCTCGCCGCCTGCCTGCTCACCGCAATGCCGGCCGCAGGCCGGGAAGCGCCGCCGCCGCCGTCTCCTTCGCCCGCCGCAGCAGGGCCGGCAGGCCCGGCCGAGGCCCGCGCCCTCATCAGGCAGGGCCGCTTCGGCGAGGCGCTGGCAATCCTGCGGCCGCTGGCGGAACGCAGCGGCCCCGGGCAGACCGCCCTGCGCTTCCTGAGCGGCCTCGCCGCCGTCAACGCGGCCCAGCAGCCCGGCCTGCCGGAACCGCAACGCACGGCCCTGCTGGACGAGGCCGTCACCGCCTTTCACACCATCCTCATCCACCAGCCCGAAGCGCTCAGAGTGCGCCTCGAACTCGCCCGCGCCTTCTTCCTCAAGGAGGAGGACACGCTCGCCAGGGAACATTTCGAGCGCGTGCTGGCCGGCAAGCCGCCGCCAGCCGTCGCCGCCAATATCGCCCGCTTCCTCGCCGAAATCCGTGCCCGCAAACGCTGGTCCCTCCGCGCCGGCTTCGCACTCGCTCCGGACAGGCAACATCGCCGCCGCTTCCGAAAACCGCACCATCTGGCTCGACACGCCCTTCGGCCGCCTGCCCTTCACCTATGAAGACACGCCAGAGTCCGGCGTCGGCGTCTCGGTCTGGTCCGGCGGAGACTACGAGCATCCGCTCGGCGAGCGCTGGCGGCTGCGCACCGGGGCCGACCTCTCGCAGCGCGAACACAAGGGCAGCGCCTTCGACCGCACGACACTCGCCGCCCATGCCGGGCCGCGCCGGCTGATCGACCGCAACACCGAGGCGAGCCTGCTGGCCACGGCCGCGCAGCACTGGCTCGCCGGCGCGCCCCAATACCGCGATCTCGGCCTCAGGCTGGAGGCCGACCGCCGCCTGGGGCCGCGGCTGACGGCCAGCCTGCGGGCCTCCTGGCTGCACCGGCGCTATGACGACAGCAGCGATCTGGACGGCCCGGCGGCGGACCTGTCCCTGGGCGCGAGCTATCTGTTGACGCCGACGCTCAGGGCCGAGCTCTCGCTGGGCGGCTCGCGGGCGCGCCCGGAGCGGCTGAACCAGCGCAATACCGGGCGCCGGGCGGAGGCGGGGCTGACGGCGGCGCTGCCCTGGGGCTTCACCCTGGGCGGCAGCGCGGCGCTGAACTGGACCGACTACAAGGGCAACTGGTATCCGTTCACGACCGAGGGCCGCCCGCGCAAGGACCAGACCCGGAGCGTGCGGTTGAGCGCGCATCACCGGGCGTTCACGCTCTGGGGCTTCAGCCCGCGCCTGTCGCTGGTGCGCGAGAACCGCACTTCCAACGCCCAACTGCACGACTATGAACGCACCTACGGGGAGTTGAGCTTCATCCGCCTCTTCTGACCCAAGCAGCACAGCAAGCAAGGCCATACAAGGCACAACCCGCATTGCCCCCAAATAAAGCACCCCGCCCCCCACCCCGGCCGGCGCGCCCCCTCCTGCCACCCCGGATGGAGCGCGTGCCCTCTCTTGTCACCCCGGATGGAGCGAAGCGGAAATCCGGGGTCCATCCTCCGCCCTTTCGGCCCCGCGGAAAGATCGGAGGCTGGGCCCCGGCTCAAGGCCGGGGCGACAGTAGGGGAGTCCGGGGAGACAACGGGGGAGGCTGGGACGGCAGTGCAGTTGGCGCAGGCGGTGCGCATGGAGGGAAAGACCCCTCTCCCCGACCCTCCCCCTGCAGGGGGAGGGAGGTGGCTGCGGCCCTGCCCCCGCCCTCTCGGCAACAGAAAATACCCTCGCCCCCTTCGGGGGAGAGGGAAGGGTGAGGGGGCCAGCGGTTCGGCTGGCGCGGGCGGTGCCTGGGGAGGGAAAGACCCCTCTCCCCAACCCTCCCCCTGCAGGGGGAGGGAGGTGGCTGCGGCCCTGCCCCTGCCCTCCTGGCAGCAGACAAATACCCTCGCCCCCTTCGGGATTCTTCTGCGAAAGGGATGTTTTGGGTTATGGCGGTGTATTGGGGGGGCTTTTGGGGGTTGGGCGGGACCGATTGAGGGTCGCGCGCCGGTGTTGTTGGGCGATGGCGTGTCGGCGTCGACCGTTTGGCAGCGGGATAGGGTGTCAGGCGCCCGCGATCAGGCAGGCTCGGCGCAGATTGTAGGCGGCGGCGGTGACATAAAGGCGGGCGGTGTTGCGCTCCAGAGACCGGCTCTTGGCCCGCCTCAGACCGTAGAGGCGCTTCAAGGCCGAGAAAACGGCTTCCACCGGCGCCCGGCGTCTGGCAATCAGATCGTTGCGGCGCTTCCGCCAGGCCGGCAGCGACTCTATGTGCTTGTGCCGCCGGTGCATGATGCGGTCCTTGATGCCGGCGGCCTTGAGCCTGGCCCGTCTGGCCTTGTGCTCATACGCGCGGTCGCCATAGACCGCCGCCTCGTCGCCGCAGATCAACTGCTCCGCGACCGTGCTCTCCCAGATCTTGGCTGACGTCAGCACCACGCGCCGGATCAGACCCGAACCCGCATCCACACCGATATGCACCTTGTAGCCGAAGAACGCCTTGCCCTTCTTCTTCGTCCAGTCCGCACCCGGCTCGCGCGCGCTGCTGGCCCCCGCTCCCGCCTTGTAAGACGGCGCCCGGGAAGCCGCAGACACCAGCGTGGCGTCCATCAGCGTGCCCTTGCGCAGGATCAGACCGGCAGCATCAAGCTGGCGGGTGATCTCCTCAAACGCCGCCTTCAACACAGGCCCCGCATCCGCCCGAAACCGGCACAATGTCGTCTCGTCCGGCGTGCCCCCGTCCAGCGCAAAGCCGCAAAAACGCCGGAACGAAAGACGGTCAAGAAGCGCCTCCTCAAGGCCAGGGTCAGAAAGATCATAAAGCGCCTGAAGATACAGCGCCTTCAGCATCGACAGCGGCGCATAGGGAGGACGACCCCGGCGACCCTCGCGCACACCGGACACAAGGCGCTCCAAAGGCGCCCAGTCAATCAACGCCTCCAGACGTTCCAGCTTCCGGTTCGAACCAAGACCCGAAGACACAAAGGCGTCCGCAAACCCCAACTGACCCGTCGCGCGCATCAACACAACCTCCCCTGCCTCACCGCAATGAATCACAGATAACCAAATCCGCAAACCAACATTCCGCAGAGGAATCCTTCGGGGGAGAGCGAAGGCGGGGCGGCTGTCAACCGTTCGTTCCCGAACGCGCCTTGCGGAGGGCGCCGGCCAGCCGCCCCTCTGCCGCCGCAAGGTCCTCGGGGGTGTTGATGTTGAAGAACGGGTCGTCCTCGGGCGCGGCCGGGAACTCCACATCCACCGTCCGGTAGCGCGCGGTCCAGCGGTCCACCTTGCGCAGCCCTTCCTCCGCCAGCGCCCGGTGCAGGTCTGCGGCCAGCCGCACCGGCCACAGTGCGAACACCGGGTGGCGGCGGCCGCCGGACGCGGCCGTCACGATATCCGCCCGGTCCGCCTCGGCCGCCAGCGCCCGGACCAGCCCCTCCGGAAAGAAGGGCGCATCGCAGGGGAAGCTCGCCACCCATCCATAGCCCGCTTCCCGCGCCCAGACCATGCCGGCGAGCACGCCCGCCAGCGGCCCGGCAAAGCCCGCCACGGGGTCCGGCAATACCGGCAGGCCCAGCTCGGCGAACGCCTCCGCCGGCGCATTGGCATTGACGGCAAGGCAGGCCGTCTGGGGGCCGGCGCGCGCCGCGGCATGGGCCAGCAGCGGCCGCCCGCCCAGCCTGGCAAGCCCCTTCACCCCACCGCCCATGCGCCGCCCGAGGCCGCCGGCAAGCAACAGGCCGGCGCAGTCCCGCCGGGGGTCGACCGCCGGCATGGGTCAGGCGTCGCCGTCTGCGGCCGCGGCCGGGCTGGCGTCAAACACCAGCCGTTCCGCGCCGGAGAGCGCAATGAATCGCTTGCCCTTTGCGCGCCCGACCAGGGTCAGCCCCGCCTGCCGGGCCAGCGATACGCCCGACGCCGTAAAGCCGGAGCGCGAAATAAGAATCGGCACGCCCATCTGCACGGTCTTGATGACCATCTCGCTGGTGAGGCGGCCGGTGGTGAAGAACAGCTTGCCCGCCGGCGAAACAGTGTTGAGCCGCATATAGCCCGCGATCATGTCGACCGCATTGTGCCGCCCGACATCCTCCAGATAGAGCAGCGGCCGGTCGCGCTCGCACAGAACGCAGCCGTGAATGGCCCCGGCCGCCAGATAAAGGCTGGGGCGGCGCGCAATCTTGGCCGACAGCGTATAGATCCAGGAGGTGAACAGCGGGTCCGGCGGCAATTCCGCCGCCTCGAAACTGTCCATCACATCGGCGAACACCGTGCCGACGGCGCAGCCCGAAGTCCGGACCCGGCGCTCCAGCCGGGCTTCATAATCGGTGGCCCGCGCCGTGCGCACAATGGCGACATCGAGCTCGTCGTCCACATCGATGCCGACGATCTCATCGTCCGGGCGCAGCATGTTCTGGTTGGCGAGGAAGCCGACGGCGAGCCAGTCCGCATGGTCGCCGACGGTCATCGCCGTCACGATCTCCTGGCTGTTCAGATAGATGGTGAGCGGACGCTCCACGACGACGCGCGTGCTGCGCTGCCGCCCTTCATGGTCAATGCCGGTGACGGCCTCGGTCAGCCTCGGGTCGTCGGGATCCGGCGCAACTAGGAACTCTTCCATGTTCTCTACTATGCTTCGGCGCATGGAGAGGCTCAACGACTGTTTCGCGGCAGGCGACCGGCTGATGACCGTGGGCGAAGCGGTCGCGCGGCTGCGGACCCGTCTCGGGCCTGTGGCCGGGCGCGAGCGGGCCGCGCTGGCGGACGCGCGGGGGCGTATCCTCGCGGCGCCGCTGACAAGCAGCCTCGATGTCCCCGGCTACGACAATGCCGCCGTGGACGGCTATGCCTTCGCCCATGGGCTCGAGCGCTACCGGATTGCCGGGCGGGCGGCGGCGGGGCGGCCGTTTCCGCACCCGCTCGAACCCGGCGAAGCGGTCCGCATCTTCACCGGCGCGCCGGCGCCGGAAGGCGCCGACACCGTGGCGATGCAGGAAGACTGCGTCCGCGAAGACGGCGCGGTTCTGGTGCCGGCGGGGCTCCGGCCGGGTGCGAACTACCGCAGGGCCGGCGAGAATATTCGCCGGGGCGAGACGGTCTTCCAGCCCGGACAACGCCTCGGGCCCCTGCAATTGGGGGTCGCCGCCTCCCTGGGCAAGACCACGCTCGAGGTCTTCCGGCCCCTGCGCGCGGCGCTGTTCTCCACCGGGGACGAACTCGCCGCGCCGGGCGAAACGCTGGCGCCGGGGCAGCTTTACGACTCGAACCGGACGATGCTGCGCGCCTTCCTGGAAGCGGACGGGATCGCCGTGACCGATCTCGGCATTCTGCCGGACGACGCAGCCGCGGTGCAGGCGGCGCTCAGCGGCGCGGCGGACAGGCATGATGTGGTGATGACCTCTGCGGGCGTTTCGACCGGAGACGAGGACCATGTGGCTGCAGCCGTGCAGGACCTGTATTTCTGGCGGCTCGCGGTCAAGCCCGGCCGCCCGCTCGCATTGGGGCGTCTGGGCGGCGCGGCCTTTGTCGGCCTGCCGGGCAATCCGGTGGCCGCGGCCGCCTGCCTGCTCATGCTGGTGCGCCCCATGCTCGGCCTTCTGGGCGGCGCCGGCTGGGAAGCGCCGGCGGCAACGCCCGTTGCCGCCGGCTTTGCCATGACCAAGAAGACCGGACGGCGGGAATGGCTGCGGGTGCGCCTGGACGAAGACGGCGCGGCCCGGAAGGCCGGGCCGGACGGCTCCGCCCTGCTGCGCATCATGGCCGAAGCCGATGGCCTGCTCGATGTCCCCGAGGATGTCGCCGCCATCGCGCCCGGCGACCGTTTCCCGATGCTGCGGCTGCGGCCCTGAAGGCAGGGCCGCCGCGCCAATCCCGGCCTTTACCCGCCCGAACCGCGCGCAGGCGGGCGGTCCATCCCTTGCGCCGGCGCGCGCGGGCGCAGCCGCCCCGGCCTGTATCTCAGCCGCCGGCCCAGAACGGCGGCGCACCGGGGTGGTGAAAGTCGATCCAGGCGCCCAGACCTTCCGAAGGGGGGACCAGCAAGCGGTCTCGCCGTTCATGGAAGGCGGCGCCGGCTTTCTCAAGCACAGAGCGGGTCTGGTCCGGATCGGCGCTTTCCACGCCGACAGCGGCGCCGAAGGGCGGCGACGGGTGCGCGGCGTCGGGCGGGAAACCGGGCGCATCCGGGCCCGCCAGCGCGATGCACCCCCGGTCAAACGCGATCTCGAACACCGCGCCCCGGCGGCGTGCGGGTCGGCCGGTGAAGCGTTCATAGCGGGCCGCCGCCTCGGCCGGATCGGCGACAAGCTGAAGAAAGCCGGTCAACGCCCGCGCGGCATTGGCATGGCGGTCCATCCCCGGCAGCCAGATCAGCTCCGGCGTCTCATGGGTCAGCAACTGCACCCGACCTTCCGGCATCGCCTCGGCAGAGGCCCGCCGCACGGTGGCGCGGACGATGCGCCCGTCGTCCAGCGGACGGCGCAGGAAAACCGTGGGCCGCATCGCCGTGCCGCCGACATCGTGCTCCTCGACCCGTTCACGCGCCAGCGCCAGCAGATGCAGCCCCTCGTAACGCGCAAGACCCGCAGCGAGTTCCGCGCCGAGCGGCGTATCGGCGGCCTGCGCCAGCGCCTCGATATAGCCCTCCCGAAAGACGATCAGCCGGTTGGCCGTGCCCGACCGCTCCAGCCCGCCGCCAACGGTGTTGTAGTGGATATTGACCGGCGAGACGGTGAAGCCAAGGCGCTCGAAACGCGCCCCGGCTCCTTCGAGATCGGCGAGAAAGAAGCCGACATGATCCAGGAAGAGTTGGCCGCCTTCGGGAAGCCTGTTCATGCTGTCGCCCTCGCCCGCCCGGCGCTGCGGCTTGTCTCCGTGAAGGTGGCGGCGGCGAGCAGCATGACCGCCGCACTGCCGAAGAACACCCAGCGCGGGTCGCCCATATCCATGATCCAGCCGCACAGGACCGGCGTGACAAAGCCGCCGATCGAGAGGCCGGTAGAAGTGAAACCGAACACCTTGCCCATCTGCCCCGGCGGCGAGATGCGGCGCACCAGAAGATCGCGCGTCGGCAGGATCGCGCCGTGCATCAGGCCTGCCAGCGTCAACAGCGCGGTGATGCCGAAGAAGGACAGCGGCACGGCTCCAATGATGTTGACCGCCACGAAGACAGTGCCGATCGCGCCGAAGAACACCAGTTGCGGACGGCCGGTGCGGTCCACCAGCCAGCCGCCGGCGAGATTGCCCGCGGACGCCGCAATGAGATAGGCGATCAACGCCTTCGCGAGCACCGTGTCGTCGAAGCCGCGCAATTCATGCAGCGCCGGAATGCCGAATGTGCGGATGCCGCCCAGCGACATGGCGTGGAACATCTGGAACAGGAACAGCAGGATCACCGGAACGGTGAGCAGCAGCGCGATGCCGTCCGAGGTGGAGCCGACCTGCTGTTTGCGCCGCGCCTTGCCCTCGGTGCTTTCGAGATGCCGGGCCTGCAGCAGCAGCGCGAATGCAATCGCAAGCCCGATGCCGCCGGCCACGAGGAAGACGCCGTCCAGACCGACGACATTGGCAAGATCGGGGCCGAGCAGCGCCAGCCCCCAGCCGGCATTGCCGCTGACGGCGTGGACGGAAAACGCCCGGCCCATGCGATGCTCCGCCACCGAGGCGGAGAGGATCGCGTAATCGGCGGGATGAAACACCGAATTGGCGATGCCGCCGATGATCGCGAGAGGCAGCATCGCCCAGAAGGAAGACACCAGCCCGAAGCTCGCAACGGCGGCGGACAGCACCGCAACGCCCGCGATCAGCGGCGCCCGGCCGCCGGTGCGGTCCACAACGAAGCCGATACCCGTCTGGCAGATCGCCGTCCCGACCGGAAATGCGGCCGCCAGCACCCCGAGCTCGAAATAGCCGACCCCGTGCTCCGCCTGCATCCGCACGAAGAGCGGCGGCAGCAGGAACATGAACATATGGCTCATCATATGCGCGGCGCCGATCAGGCCGATGACGCGCGCATCCCGGGCGAAACTGTCGGCAGGCGCGGTCATGCCGGCAGGCCCGCCAGGAAATCCCCAATGACGGCGTTGAACGCTCCGGGATTGTCGAGATTGGCCGTATGGCCGGCATCGGGCAGGATGACCCTCACCGCATTCGGGATCTTCGCGGCCATATAGTCGATGCCGGCATGGAACGGGGTGTCCCGCTCGCCCGCAAGTATGAGCACAGGCACCCGGATCGAGGGCAGCGATTCGAGCACGCTGCCGTCGCGGTGGCGCATCATATGACGCGCCGCACGGGCGACGCCGGCGAGGTCGCGATGGCCGTCCGGCTCAAGGCCCAGAAGCGCACGGGGTTCGCCGGCGGCAATCCGTTCGCCCAGCTTGTGCGCCCGCTCGTTCCAGGCCCGGCGGGGTTCGCCGCGGCGGAAGCCGGGGCCGCAGTCGAACAGCATCAGCGCGCGCACGCGGTCCGGATGGCGGAGATGGAAGGCGAGAGACAGATAACCGCCGAGCGACAGGCCGCCGATAACCGCCTGCTCGATTCCCTCGGCGTCGAGCAGTGCAGCCATGTCCGCAATGCAAGATTCCGGATCGTAAAGACCGGCATCTTCCGGCGAGTCGCTGCGGCCGTGTCCGCGAAGATCCCAGAGGACGACCCGGTTGGCCGCCGTCAGCGCCTCGATCTGGCCTTCCCACATTCGCGCGGTCAGGCCGAAACCGTGTGTGAGCAGCACGGCCGGCCCCTGCCCACGGGTTTCGTAATGAAGGGCGGCGCCGGGGCCGCGGCAGAGGCGGCTCATGCGGCGGCGGCTTCCGTCCAGACGGGATCGTGCGAACCGAGCGGGGCCGAGGGCCGCGCCCAGCGGGGCGGCGTGCGCGACATTTGCGCGACCGGCGCAAGATGCGTCAACCGGCCATGCGGGGTCTCGCTCTCCATGGAAATCGATGCGAGCGCCTCCGGCGCAAGCTCCGCAGGCGCGTCCCGCCAGCTCTCCACCGTGCCGAGGCTCTTGATCCACTCGGCCATGCCGGCGAGCGACAGGCGCACATGCCAGCTTCCGCCTTCCTGCGCCCGGCGCAGCAGCGCCGTGACCGCCCCCCAGGCGGCCAGATAGCCGGCGCAATAGTCGAGCGGCTGCGCCGGCAAGTTGCGCGGCGCCTCCGGGCTGCCCTGCACCGTGGACATGCCGGAGGCGTTCTGCACGATGCTGTCGAACCCCCTGCGCGAGGCGAACGGCCCTTCATGGCCGTAGGCCGACAGCGAGACATAGACCTTGCCGGCGCCGATATCGCGCGGGCCGAAGCCGCGCCCGGCAAGCGTGCCCGGCCGGTAACTCTGCACGAACACATCCGCCTCCGCGGCGAGCGCGCGAAGCTGCGCCCGGCCGCGTTCGCCGCGCAGATCGACAAAGGCGGAGCGCTTGCCGTGCCCGGTGTCCATGACCAGCACGGGCGAGAAAGGCAGATGCGGGCCTGCTATGCGCATCACCTCGGCGCCATGCTCGGCGAGCGTGCGCCCGCAGGTCGGCCCGGCCAGCACGCGCGTCAGATCAAGCACGCGGATGCCGGCCAGCGGCCGGCTGCCGCCGCGCGGAGGCATCGGCGGCCCATCCCCGATGCGTTCGATCGTCACCGGCGCCAGCGCCGCCAGCGCGCGGCCCTGTGGGTGTCTGGACCACTCTTCCGGACTGCGCGTCAACGCGCCGCAAAGCGCGGCGGCCGCCACGGCGTCTTCCAGCTCCTGCCCGCCGCGCGCCGCCACCGCCCTGGCCAGCGCATCCCTTTCCGGTTGCGCGTCGAGCAGGCGCAGTATGCCGTCCCGGTGATGGGCGAAATTGCAATGCAGGAACACATGGCGGCCGTCGCCGGTCGGGTAGAGGCCGGTGAAGGCGTCCCAGGTCGAGGGCGGGTCGGCGCCGTCGATCCTGAGATAGGTCGCGGAGCGCATGGCCGCCGCTGCGTGGCGCCGGTCCACCGTTATGGTCTGGCTTTCGCCGCTGCGCAGTTCCCAGAAATCGGCTGCCGCCTGCGCGGCGGCGGCGATGGCGGCGGCGCCGGCTTCCCCGATGCGGTAGGGCGTCGGAAAAATCGGATCGGCCCCGGCGAGATGAACATCGCGGATGGCTTCGTGTATCATCCGGGGAGCATAACAAGGAGAAAGCAGATGGGCGATGCGCCGCTGTCGGGCATTACGGTGCTGGACCTCACCCAGTTCGAAGCCGGTCCGTCCTGCACCGAGGCATTGGCCTGGCACGGCGCCAATGTCATCAAGGTCGAGGAGCCCCGGCGCGGCGACCAGGGCCGGCTCGCGATATCCGAGCGGCAGGATATGGATTCACTCTATTTCATCCTGCTCAACTGCAACAAGCGTTCGATCACCTGCAACCTCAAGGAGGAAAGCGGCAAGCAATTGCTGCGCCGCCTGGTCGAGAAGGCAGATGTGCTGATCGAAAACTTTGCGCCCGGCGCTATCGAGCGTCTGGGCTTCGGCTGGGAAGAACTGCAGAAGCTCAATCCGCGCCTCATCTTCGCGCAGGTCAAGGGCTTTGCGACCGACGGGCCCTACGCGAAGTTTCTTTCCTTCGACATGATCGCCCAGGCGACCGGCGGCGTGATGAGCATCACCGGGCATCCGGACGGTGTGCCGATCCGGCCCGGCGCCACCATTGGCGACACCGGCACCGGCCTGCATATGTGCGTCTCGATCCTCTCGGCCCTGTTCGAGCGCGAGCGCACCGGCCGCGGCCGGCATCTCCAGGTCGCGATGCAGGACGCCATGACCAATTATTGCCGCGTCACATTCTCGCGCCAGCCGATGATGGAGGAGCCGGCGCCGCGGCTCGGCAATTCGGTCGCCTCCGGCGCGCCCGGCGGGCTTTTCCCCTGCAAGGGCGGCGGCCCGAACGACTATTGCTTCATCTTCGTCGCCCGCGACCTGACAGCGCATTGGGAGCGGGTGTGCAAGGCCATAGGCCGCGAGGACATGCTGGCCGATCCGCGTTTCTGCGACGGGTTCAAGCGCATCGAGCACAAGGCCGAGATCGAGGAGAACGTCTCCGCCTGGACCCGCGAGCGCAGCAAGCAGGAGGTGATGGAGATCATCGGCGGCGCCGGGGTGCCCGCCGGCGCCGTGTTCGACATCAAGGACCTGATCTCGAACGACGACATGCACCGCCGGCGCATCATGCAGACCGTCGAGCATCCGGACCGGGGCGCCGTGGTGGTGCCGGCCTGGCCGGTGCGCTTCGGCGGCGAGACGCTGGATGTCGTGCGCGCGCCGCTGCTGGGCGAGGACAGCGAAACGGTGCTGAACGAACTGCTGGGGATGCCGTCCGAGGAGGTGGCGGAACTGAAACAGGCCGGCGCGCTTTGATCCGGCTGCGATGATCCACGGCGCCAAGGAGCTGCGCGCTCTCTCCGCTGCGCCTCCGGAGCTTCGGCCCGGAATGCGGCGGTTCTACTTTCTTCGCCATGGCGAGACCGCCGGCAACGCGACATTCGTCGTGCAAAGCCCGGTGATCCCGCTGAACGAAACCGGACGGGCGCAGGCGGCGCGGGCGGCGCGGAAGCTGGCGGAGGCCGGGGAGATCACCCGTATCGAGGTGAGCAGCTATCCGCGCGCCTACGAAACCGCCCAGGCCGCCGCCCGCCGGCTCGCTGTGCCGATGAACGCCACGCCCCGGCTCGGCGAGCGTCTGTTCGGCGAACTGGTCGGCCAGAGCGCGCTCGACCTTGACTGGCGCGCGCGGCCGGCCGGCGGCGAAACCCTGCCGGCCTTCGTCGCGCGCACCAAATCGGCCGCCGCCTCGGCCCTCCGGGGCACGGACACCCCCTGCATTGTGGCGCATGGCGGCAATCTCCGCGTCCTTGTGGCCGCCCTCGGCATGGAATTCCGGGACGAATTCGCGCCGAACGCCCTCCCCCTCCGCTTTGACCGCTCGGACGCGGGCTGGTCGGTGACGGTTCTGTAAGGGAGGGTTTCGCGCCACCGCATCCCGCCTCCTGATAGGATGACGCTCATGCTGCCGGAAGCGTTCTTCTCCCGCACCGCCGCCGATGTCGGCCGCCCCGCCCTGGGCGTTTTGCCGGTCGGGGCGTTCGAGCAGCACGGGGCCCATCTGCCGCTTGCGACCGACAGCCTGATCGCCGGCGCGCTCGCAGCAGGGCTGGCGGAGAGGGTCGGCGGGCTGCTGCTGCCGGTGCTGCCGGTTTCCTGCTCGCAGGAACATGCCGGCTTCGCTGGCTCGATCTGGATTGCTTCTGCCACCCTGGCGGCTGTTATTGGAGATATCCGCGCGAGCCTTGCCCATTCCGGCATCGACCGGCTCGCTATCGTCAACGCGCATGGCGGCAATCTTGTGCTGGCGCATCTCGTGCGGGAGGCCAATCTCGACGGCCCGAGCGTCTGGCTCGGCCCTGGCCGCCACATACAGGAAGCCGTCTTTGCCGCCGCCGGCATCGAAACCGGCGTGCATGACGACATGCATGCGGGCGAATATGAAACCTCGGTGCTGCTCCATTGCTGCCCGCATCTTGTGCGGCTGGAGGCGGCAGCGGACGAATTGGCCGAACGGCCCTTGCTTGCCGTCCGGGGCCTGGCCGCCTACAGCCGCTCCGGCACTGTCGGCCGGCCCAGCCGCGCGACCGCCGAGAAGGGACGCCTGGCGCTCGAAGCGGCAGTCGAGGCGATGACGGCGGAAGTGGTCGAAGTGTTCGGACTGGATATCCCGCCCGGCGGGAAGGGCCGGTAAAGCCTCGCCACATGACAGGCCTTTGCCGGATATGAGGTGAAGAGATGAACAGGATCGACGGCAAGGTCGCGGTCGTGACAGGCGGCACCCAGGGTCTCGGCGCCGCGGTCGCGCGGCTCTTCGCCAGGGCAGGCGCCGCCGGGATCGTCACTTGCGGGCGCAATGCCGGCAACGGCCAGGCCGTTGCGCACGAAATCGAGGATAGGACCGGGACGCCGGTGCATTTTGTGCAGGCTGACCTCGCTGTCGTCGAGGATCTGCGCAGGGTGACGGCAGAGGCGGACGCCCGATTCGGGCGGGTCGATATTCTGGTGAACGCCGCCGCCCTGACCGACCGGGGCAATCTGCTCAACTCGACGCCCGACTTCTTCGACCGCATGATGGCTGTCAACCTGCGGGCGCCGTTCTTCCTGATGCAGGATGCGGCGAAGCTGATGGACCGCGGGGGCGCAGGCGGCGCGATTGTCAATATCGGGTCCGCATCGTCGCGGGCCGGGCAGCCGTTCCTGTCTGCCTACAGCGTGTCGAAGGGAGCACTCGCCACGCTGACCCGGAACTCCGGCTTTGCGTTGATGCGAAACGGCATCCGCGTTAATCAGCTCGATATCGGGTGGATGGCTTCGGACAACGAAAAGAAGCTGCAGGCGGAGGAAACCGGCGATCCGGACTGGCTGAAGAAGGCAATGGCCGAGCAACCTTTTGGCCGCCTTCTCGACCCCGATGAAGTGGCGCGGGCGGTGCTCTGGCTGGCTTCGGGGGACAGCGGGATGATGACCGGCGCCGTGATTCATTTCGACCAGTCGGTATGGGGCGGATATGACGGCCAGGCTCCGGGCCCGGCGGTGCGCCTCGAGGCATGACGACAGGAGAGCGCCGTGCTGGCGGGTTTTTCGGAACGCGCCTCCATGCCGCGCTGCTTGTATCGCCTCCCTTGTCGTCACCCCGGCCGGAGCGGAGCGGAGAGCCGGGGTCCATCCTCGGCCGTTTCGGCCCTGCGGAAGGATCGGAGGCTGGGCCCTGGCTCAAGGCCGGGGCGACAACAGGGGAGCCGCGGCGACAGTAGGGGCGTCCGGGGCGACAACAGGGGGTCCGGGGCGGCGCCGGGGAATTCGGGGCGACGTCGGGGAGTTCGGGGCGGAGGGCCGGGCCTCTCAAGCCCCTGGCTCAATCTGCCAGAGGAACGCGAATGTGAAACTGAGACACGCCCTCCGGGTGGGTCGTGTCTCAGTTTGCAACGAAGGCCCGTGCTGGCGGGTTTTTCGGAACGCGCCTCCATGCCGCGCTGCTTGTATCGCCTCCCTTTCGTCACCCCGGCCGGAGCAGAGCGGAGAGCCGGGGTCCATCCTCCGCCGTTTCGGCCCTGCGGAAGGATCGGAGGCTGGGCCCGGCCCCGGCTCAAGGCCGGGGCGACAGTAGGGGGGCCGCGGCGACAACAGGGGGTCCGGGGCGGCGCCGGGGAAGTCGGGGCGGCGCCGGGGAGTTCGGAGCGGAGGGCTGGGCCTCTCAAGCCGTTGGCTCAATCTGCCAGAGGAACGCGAATGTCAAACTGAGGCACCACCGGGAGTTGCAACGGGCGGCGTAACGGGCTTTAGTTGTGTCGGGAGGGGCGTGGGCTGCACTGCCGCTCCCGGTGCGCTGCAGGAGGGAAACCGGGTTGGGCCTGCTCGAACTTCAGAGCATCTCGAAGAATTTCGGCGCCATTCAGGCCCTGCAGGGCGTCGATCTGGCCGTTTCCGCAGGAGAAGCGGTCGGGCTGATGGGCGATAATGGCGCCGGCAAGTCCACGCTGATGAAGATTGTCGCCGGCAATTTCCCGCCGTCGGCGGGTTCGATCCGGATTGAAGGCAAGGAAGTGCATTTCAGCCAGCCGATCGACGCGCGCGAGAACGGCATCGAGATCGTCTATCAGGACCTCGCGCTCTGCGATAACCTGACGGCTGCTGCGAATGTGTTTCTGGGCCGCGAACGGAAGAAGCGCTTCGGGCCGATCCGTTATCTTGACCACAAGGCTATGTTCCGGCGCGCTGGCGAACTGTTTACCGAGCTCAAGTCCGAAACCCGGCCGCGAGACCTTGTGCGCCAGATGTCGGGCGGCCAACGCCAGGCTGTGGCGA
Organism: Alphaproteobacteria bacterium; assembly: GCA_965200785.1. GTDB lineage: Bacteria > Pseudomonadota > Alphaproteobacteria > Bin95 > Bin95 > Bin95. The sequence goes on from CBDAVA010000003.1 coordinate 2,868,753, forward strand.
TCGCGCGCACCCGGCTCTCGGACCCGAAACTGGTGCTGATGGATGAGCCGACGGCGGCAATCTCGGTGCGCCAGGTCGCGGAAGTGCTGGCGTTGATCCAGCGCCTGAAGGACACCAACCACGCCGTTGTTCTCGTATCGCACCGAATGCCCGACGTGTTCGCCGTCTGCGACCGGGTCGCAGTGTTGCGGCGCGGCAGAAAGGTCTCGGACAAGGCGATCGGAGAAACGAGCCCCGAGGAAGTGACGGGGCTGATAACGGGAGCGATCGAACAGGCATGACCGATACGGGCCGGACGTTCCATGCCGAAATAGACGAGAACATCACGCAGAAGCAGGAGCTGTCCGGCTTTCAGGCCGCTATCCGCACGCAGCCTTTCTGGGTGTTCCTCTCGATCGTCGCGATCGGCATCATCATGTCCTTTGTCTCGGACGTGTTCCTGACCGAGCGCAATCTCTTCAACATTACCCGCAATTTCGCCTTTTTCGGGATCATGGCGCTCGGTATGTCTGCGGTCATCTGCACGGCGGGCATCGACCTGTCGGTTGGCTCCCTCATGGGGCTGACGGGCATTATTGCAGGGCTGGTGATGCAGGCGGGCTACGGGATCGTCTGGGGCTTCGCGGCGTGCATGACCGCGGCGGCGCTGGTGGGCCTCGTCAACGGCGTGCTGATCGCCTATCTGCGCATGGCGCCCTTTGTGGTGACCCTGGGGATGCTGGCGATGGCGCGGTCCATCGCCATGGTCGTCTCCAACAACAAGATGATCTACAATTTCGGCCCCGACCAGGATCTGTTCGAGTGGATCGGCGGCGAGAGCGTCCTCGGCGTGCCGAATCCTGTCTGGGTGCTGATCTTCCTGACTGCCGTTTTCTGGCTGGTCTGGCGCTATTCGACATGGGGCCGCTGGGTGGTCGCCATCGGCGGCAATGCCCAGGCCGCGAAGCTGTCGGGCATTCCCGTGGAGCGCATCACGGTTTCCGTCTATGTCATCAGCTCGCTCTGCGCGGGCCTTGCGGCCTTCCTGATGGTGGGCTGGTTCGGCTCGGTGACGAACGCGCTCGGCCTGACCTATGAGTTGAATGTCATCGCCGCTTCGGTGATCGGCGGGGCCAATCTCATGGGCGGCGTGGTCTATGCCATTGGCGCGCCGATCGGGGCCGGCCTGATGGAGCTGATTCGAAACTCGCTGCTGCTTGCGGGCATTGATGCCCTGTGGCAGCAATTCTTCGTTGGCCTGTTCCTGATTCTCGCCGTGCTTCTGGAGCAGATCCGGAACCGAAGGCGCAATTGAAGGCGCCTGCACACTTCAATCAACAGGGAGAGATACTGTGAAGAAACTTCTCATTGCGGCCGCGGCTGCGGCATTCGCTGCGCCGGGCATTGCCTCGGCGGCGGATTACACCTTCGCCCTGGTGCCCAAGGCGATGAACAACCCGTTCTTCGACCTGGCGCGGGACGGTTGCTACAAGGCGCAGGAGGAACTCGCGGACGTGACCTGCGAATATATCGGTCCCGGCGAGCATACCGAGATGGAGCAGATCCAGATCGTCCAGGATCTGATCTCCAAGGGCGTGGACGGCATCGCGGTGGCGCCCTCCAACGCGCCGGCTATGGCGAAAGCGCTGAGGGCAGCGCAGGACGCCGGTATCCCGGTGATGACCTGGGATTCCGACCTTCTGCCCGAAGATGCCGGCCTGCGCACGACCTATGTGGGCACCTACAACTATGACATCGGCGTCAATCTCGCCAAACTCACCATGGCGCGCCATGCCGACGGCGGCACCGTCTGCCTGCAGACCGGCGGCGCGGCGGCAGCCAATCACAATGAACGCCTGAAAGGCATTCGCGACACGCTGGCCGGCCAGGATACCGGCACGCCTCCGGGCGCGGCGCTGGCCGGCGAGAACGGCTGGACCGAGATTTCCGGCTGCCCGCTCATCACGAATGACGACGGCGGCGTCGCCGTGCAGGGCATGACCGACATCCTGGCCGCCAATCCCGACCTGACGGCCTTTATCTCCACCGGCGCCTTCACCCAGTGGTTCGACAACGCCTACCGCCAGGCCGTGGACCCCTACAAGGCCCGCATGGCTGACGGATCGCTCACCATCGTTGTCGCCGACACGCTGCCGATGCAGATGGCGCAACTGGCCGAGGGCCTGGCGAACGGCAATGTCGGCCAGCGGCCCTTCGAGATGGGTTACAAGTCCATGTATATCCTGAAGGATATCGCCGAGGGCAAGCAGGTCGATGACCCGATCTATACCGGCCTCGATGTCTGCAACAATGACAACCATGCGAGCTGCCTGGCCCAGTAGCGGCGGCCTGGAAAAAGCGCCCGGCCCCCGGCAGCCGCCGGGGGCCGTGTCGTTTAATGGCGAACCGGCGACAGCCGGCAAGGCGCTGCTCAGGCGATTTCGGAGACCTGGACGGTCCGGCGCTCGGCGATCGACTTGAATGCGGCGTCCGCCAGGACCGACGCCAGCCGCCCATCCTCGAAGCCGACCTCGACCGCCGCGCCGGTTTCCACGGCCTGGACGAAACTGGCGATCTCCGCGTTGAATGCGGCCTCATAGCGCTCGATGAAGAAATGCAGCAGAGGCGCCGAGACATTCGTGGCGTCCCGGACGTGCTTCGTGACCTGGTTCTGGCGGCGGTTGTCCGAGAGCACCATGCCCTTGCTGCCGAAGAGTTCCACCCGCTGATCGTAGCCATAAGCCGCAGCGCGTGAATTGGTAATGACCGCCTGCTTGCCGCTCTCCGTCGTGAGAACAGCGACGGTCGTGTCGTAGTCGCCGCATCGTTCCATCAGAGGCGGATCAACAAGGCGCGAGCCGGTGGCCGAGACGGAGACGACCGCTTCGCCCAGCAGGAAGCGGGCGAGATCAAAATCGTGAATCGCCATGTCACGGAAGATGCCGCCCGACACCTCGATATAGGCGTCCGGCGACATGGCCGGATCGCGCGAGGTGATGATGACCTGGTGGAGATCGCCGATCTCCCCGTCCAGATACGCCTGACGCGCAGCGCGGTGGCCGGGATCGAAACGGCGGACAAAGCCCAGCATGATCGGCAGGCCGGTGTCGCCGATCCGCCTTCTGCACCGTTCGATCCGCTCGAGAGAAAGGTCCAGCGGCTTCTCGCACAGCACGGGTTTTCCAGCCTCGACAGCGGCTTCGATATAGTCGCAATGGGTGGCCGTCGCCGATGCGATCAGAACGGCATCGACTTCCGCGCTTGCAAAGACATCCTCAGCCGCCCGGAAGATCCTGGCTCCGAGCGCATTGCCGAGACCTTCGGCGGCTGCGGCCGCGACATCATAGACGCCGGCCAGTTCAGTGCGCGGATGCGCCGCGATATTCGCGGCGTGCATGACACCGATCCGTCCGCATCCAAGCACCGCAATTCTGGTCATGACTCGATCCTCGACTGACTCCGGGGGGCGTTCGACAGCGTATGGCAGGCCATCGCCGCTGGAGCCGCTGCAATGGCACCGTGGAAGGATAGCGCAAAACCAAGCAGGATCGGCGAGCAGAGATGCCGTCCCGTCGGTCGTGCCTCAGTTCAACATCTGGGCTCGTTGCGGGCGGGGCGCGGCGTGAAAAGGGGTTATGCCCGGCCCATTCAGTTCACGCCCGCTGTCCGCCGGAATTCTGCAGCATCCATGCCGACAGAGGCGGCAGCGGCCTCCAATTGGCGCCAGGTTTCGTCGTCCACCGGAATGCCGTTGGCGCTGCGCTCTGCATGGGTGGCGCGCTCCGGATCGCCCGGCATCAGAACCGGGAGCTCGGGATCAGCCGGCGGCGACCCCTTCACATGGGCGATCGTGGCGTCCATCTCGCTGTTGTAGAAATCCGGCGCCACCAGCCGGGCCGGATCAAAGACAATCGACAGCATGTTGTTCAGCACCGTGTCCCGCTCGCTGTCGGTTTCAGGCCGGCGGGTGTGGCCGCCGGAAAGCACGCCGGCCATCATTTCGCTCATCAGCGCCATGCCGTAGCCCTTGTGCTCGGCAAACGGCATGATCGCACCCATCGGATGCTCGAACATGACATTCGGGTCCGTGGTCGGGCGGCCCTCGCTGTCGATCAGCACGCCCGGCGCCATTTGCTCGCCCTTGTTGCGAGCGACGCGCACCTTGCCATGCGCAACGATGCTGGTCGCCATATCGAGCTGCGTGACAGGATTGGCATCGGTGGCCGGCATGGTGATGCAATAGGGGTTGGTGGCGTAGCGGGCGTCCGAACCGCGCCAGGGCGCCACCAGGCCCGGATGGCCGACGACATTGACATAATGAATCGATACCAGCCCCGCCTCCGCGCATTGCTCGCCCCAGGCGCCAATGCGGCAGAGATGAAACGACCGGCGAATGCCCATGACGCATACGCCGTGGCGCTGCGCGCGCTCGACCGCGAGCGCCATGGCCTGCTTGCCGACCGACTAGCCGTAGCCCGCCTTGCCGTCCACCACCACCATGGCGCCCAAGTCCACCAGCAGGTCGATCTGCACATTGGGCCGGAGCTCGCCCGAATGCACGGCCTCGATATAGCGCGGCAACATGCCAACGCCGTGGCTGTCATGGCCGGTCAGGTTCGCGTAAACGAGATTGTCGGCCACATCGGCCGGTTCGCCGCCGGCGCTGCCGGCAGCAGAGCAGATGGCGCGCACCACCGCGCGCAGATTCTCGTGTTGGACGGTCGGCATGAAGAGTGGTCCGTTCGCTATTCGGCGGCCGCTGCCCGCTCCGGGAAAAGCCGCGCCAGATCGTCGGGAGCGGACAGGCCGCGTTCGGTGATGAAGCCGGTCACAAGGCGCGCCGGCGTGACGTCAAAGGCGTAGTTGGCCGCCGGCGACCCCGAAGGTGTCACCGCCACCGCCGCAAGACCGCCCTGCTCGGTGCGCCCCCAGACGGTCTGCACCTCGGACGCATCGCGCTCCTCGATCGGGATCGAAGCGAGGCCGTCCGAAACCGTCCAGTCGATCGTCGGGCCCGGCAGCGCGACATGGAACGGCACCCCGTTGTCGAACGCCGCCAGCGCCTTGGTATAGGTGCCGATCTTGTTGCAGACATCGCCGGTTGCCGTGGTCCGGTCCGTGCCGACGATGCAGAGATCGACTGCGCCGCGCTGCATCAGATGGCCGGCAGCATTGTCCACGATCACCGTGTGCGGCACGCCGTGGCTGCCGAGTTCCCAAGCGGTGATGCCGGCGCCCTGGTTGCGCGGCCGGGTCTCGTCCACCCAGACATGAACCTCGATGCCGGCGTCATGGGCGCGGTAGATCGGCGCAAGCGCCGTGCCCCAATCGACCGTCGCCAGCCAGCCGGCATTGCAATGCGTCAGGATTTCGACCCGCCCGCCCTTCCGTTCGGCCGCCGCGCATATCAGATCAAGGCCGGCGGCGCCGATGGCGCGGTTGATCGCAACGTCCTCGTCGCAGATCGCCGCCGCGCGGTCGAAGGCCGCCGCCGCGCGCTCCGACGGCGGCAGCGGGCGCACCTTCGCCGCAACCTCCGCCAACGCCCAGGCCAGATTGGCCCCGGTCGGGCGGGTGGCGAGCAGGACTTCCCGGGCGTGCTCCAGGCCTGTGTCAGAAGGGTCGCGGCGCAGCGCCAGCGCCAGCCCGTAAGCGGCAGTTGCGCCGATCAGGGGCGCCCCGCGCACCAGCATCGCCCGAATCGCATGGGCGGCATCCTCGAGCGAAACAAGCCGTGCGGTGACGAAACGGTGCGGCAGCCATGTCTGGTCAATGACACGAACCGCCTGGCCGTCCGGTTCCGGCCAGATGCTTCGATAGGCAACGCCGTCAACCTTCATGCAGCGCCGCCCAGCACCCTCCCGGCGACCGCGTCCAGCTTCGACAGCAGCGCCGGATCGCGGGACTCCGGCGCGGTAATCAGCGCATAATCCAGCGCCGTGTGGCAGCCGGCAGTGCACAGGCCGCGCTGCTCGGCCAATGCAGGCGCCGCATGGCGCACCAGCGCCCTGCCCTTCTCGGCATTGTCGAGAAGCACGCGGATTACGGCTTCGACGGACACATCCTCATGTTCTTCGTGCCAGCAGTCATAGTCGGTGACCATGGCGACGGTCATATAGCAAAGCTCCGCTTCGCGCGCGAGCTTGGCTTCCGGCATGGCCGTCATGCCGATGACGGCGCAGCCCCATGTCCGATACAGCGTGCTCTCGGCGCGGGTGGAAAATTGCGGCCCCTCCATGGCGAGATAGGTCCCGCCTCGATGCAGCGAGACGCCGGCCTGCCCGGCAGCCTCCGCGAGCAGGCCGGCGAGACGCGGACATACAGGGTCCGCCATGGACACATGGGCCGTGCATCCCTCGCCGAAAAAGCTCTTCGCGCGCGCCACCGTGCGGTCGATAAACTGGTCCACGAGCACAAAATCGCCGGGGGCGTGCTCTTCCCTGAGCGAGCCGACCGCAGACAGCGAAATGATTTCCGTCGCGCCCGACCGCTTAAGTGCATCGATATTGGCGCGGTTGTTGAGGTCCGTCGGGCTGATCCGGTGCCCGCGCCCATGCCGCGGCAGAAAGCGAAACTCGGCGCCGCCCAGCCGGGCGTGGAGAATCTCGTCCGACGGCCGGCCCCACGGGCTTTCCACCGCAATCCAGCGTTTGTCGTCCAGCCCGTCAATATCGTAAAGGCCGCTGCCTCCGACAATGCCGATGACCGGCTCAAGGCTCAATGCACGTCCCTCCATATCTTGCGCTTCAGGGCGTAAAGCAGGCCGGTCAGCACCAGCAGGAAAATGACGACCTTGACGCCCAGCCGATGGCGGTCCTCAAGCTGCGGCTCGGCGGCGAACATGAAGAAATGCGACACATCGACGGCCATCTGCTCGACGGTTGCCGGTGTCCCGTCCTCATATTCGACCAGGTCGTCGAACAGGGGCGGCGGCATGGAGATCCGATGGCCGGCGAAATACTTGTTGTAACTCTGGTTGTCGCCCAGCTCCATGCCTTCCGGCGGGTCGGCATATCCCGTCAACACAGCTGCGACATAGTCCGGTCCCGCGGCCTGGTTCTTGGCGATCAGGCTGAGATCGGGCGGCAGCGCGCCGCCATTGGCGGCCATGGCAGCGTTATCATTGGGGAATGGCGAGACGAAGCGGTCCGACAGCTTGCCGGGGCGCTCGAACATCTCGCCTTCCTCGTCCGGCCCGTCAATAACGAAAGCGTTTGCCGCTTCCTCCTTGGCCGCTGCCTCGGAAAGGCCCATCTGCACCAGATTGCGGTAATGCATCAGCCGCATCGAATGGCAGGCGGCGCAGACCTCGCGATAGACCTGGTAACCGCGCTGGAGGGCCGGGCGGTCGAAAGCGCCGAACACGCCCTCGAAGCTCCATTCGCGTTCCGGCACAGCCACGCCGCCGGCGGCGAGAACGGAACCGCCCGACAGGACAGAGAGTCCGGCGGCGACGGCGAAAACGGCTCCAATCAGCCTCTTGCGCATCACGCCCTCTCCATCGCGGCGGCGCCTGTTTCACCCGCCCGTGCAGACGAGCCGCCAAGGACCGGCTCGCCGATACTGAGCGGCAATGGCCGCGGCCGCTCAAAGACGGACAGCAGCGGCAGGATGATTAGGAAGTGGGCGAAGTAATAGACCGTCGCAAGCCGCCCGATATGGATATACCAGCCTTCTGCCGGCTTGGACCCGATATAGCCGAGCACCAGACAATCGATCGCCAGCAGCCAGAAGAACTGCTTGTAGATCGGGCGGAAGCGCGCGCTGCGCACCGGCGAACGGTCCAGCCAGGGCAGCACGAACAGCACCGCGATCGCCGCGAACATGGCGACGACGCCCAGCAACTTGTCCGGGATCGCCCGGAGAATCGCATAGAAGGGCAGGAAATACCATTCCGGAACGATATGCGGCGGCGTCACCAGCGGGTTCGCGGGAACATAGTTGTCCGCGTGGCCCAGATAGTCCGGCATAAAGAACACGAACACGCAGAAGATGGTCAGGAACAGTCCGAGCCCGAAGAAATCCTTGACCGTGTAGTAGGGGTGGAAGGGGATGCTGTCCTGCTTGCCGCGGATGTCGATGCCGAGCGGATTGCTCGAGCCGTGCATGTGCAACGCCACCACATGCAGCGCCACCACGCCGACGATCACGAAGGGCAGGAGGTAATGCAGCGAGTAGAACCGGTTGAGGGTGGGGTTATCGACCGCAAAACCGCCCCAGAGCCAGCTCACGATATGCTCCCCGACCCAGGGCAGCGCCGAGAACAGATTGGTGATGACGGTGGCGCCCCAGAAGCTCATCTGGCCCCAGGGCAGCACATAGCCCATGAAGGCCGTGGCCATCATCAGCAGCAGGATGACGACGCCGAGGATCCACAGAAGCTCGCGCGGCGACTTGTAGGAGCCGTAATAGAGTCCGCGGAAAATGTGGATATAGACGACCACGAAGAAGAACGACGCGCCGTTCATGTGGATGAACTGCACCAGCCACCCGAAGGGCACATCCCGGCGAATGCGCTCCACGCTGTCGAAAGCATGGTCCACATGCGGCGTGTAGTTCATCGCCAGCACGATGCCGGTGACGATCATCACCACCAGCATGAAGCCGGCCAGAGACCCGAAATTCCACCAGTAGTTCAGATTCTTCGGCGTCGGATACTCATGCATCTCGTGATGCATGAAGCTGAATACCGGCAGCCGGTAGTCGATCCAGCGGATTATGGGATTGTCGAATTTGGGCGCAGCCATAGCAGATCAACCGATCAGGATTCGGGTATCGTCGACAAAACGGTATGGCGGCACGGCGAGATTCTCCGGCGCAGGCCCTTTCCGGATGCGCCCCGACGTATCGTAGTGCGAGCCATGGCACGGGCAGAACCACCCGCCATATTCGCCCTTCTCGTCCCCGCCCTTCTGCCCCAGCGGAATGCAGCCGAGATGGGTGCATACGCCCACCAGGACCAGCCATTCGTCCTTATGGACCCGCTCCCCGTCCGCCGCAGGATCGGGCAGGGCGTCGAGCGGCGTTTCCTGCGCCGCCGCGATTTCGGCTTCCGTGCGCCGGCGCACGAACACCGGCTTCTTCTGCCACACAACGGTGATCGACTGGCCTGGTTCGATAGGCTCCAGATCGACCTCGGTTGTCGAAAGCGCCAGCGTGTCCGCCGCCGGGTTCATGTTCTCGATCAGCGTCCAGCCGGCCGCAGCCGCTCCGACGGCGCCCATGCCGCCCGCCGCATATTCGAGGAAATCGCGGCGCGTGACGCTGTCGCCGCCCGCCCCGTCAGCCGTTGCCGCCATGTCCGGAAAACTCCTTGCGCCTCAGAACACCGGGCGCTCGCCGCATAGCCTGTTCGAGTATGTCTTGCGGCCCCCGCGTCGCTATGCGACCCGATGCCGCGTAAAATACGGTCCACGCGCGCAACCGCGCCTTAATACATGCGGATATACCGCAAATTGCAAGAGATTCACACACCGTCGGAGGCCTTGTGGTGACGAACGATGATGAAACACGCCAGACACGGGCGCGACTCTGGTTCGAGGCGTTGCGTGATGCGTTTTGCGCTGCCTTCGAGGCGCTGGAACCGGCCGGTGCGTGTTTCGAGCGCCGGAGCTGGGAGCGCGAGGGCGGCGGCGGCGGCGTGATGGCCATCATGAAGGGCGATGTTTTCGAGAAGGTCGGCGTCAACGTCTCCACCGTGCACGGCACCTTCTCGGACGCCTTTCGCGCGCAGATACCCGGCGCTGCGGACGATCCGCGCTTCTGGGCCTCCGGTATTTCCCTGGTCGCGCATATGGCGTCGCCTTTCGTGCCGGCGGTCCATATGAACACGCGCCATATCGTGACGACCGAAGCCTGGTTCGGCGGCGGCGCGGACCTCACGCCGATGTTCCCGGAGCGGGCGGAAGCCGAGGCGCGCACCTTCCACCGCGCCCTCGAAGACGCCTGCAACCGCCATGCCTCGGGCGACTATCCGCGTTTCAAGGCATGGTGCGACGATTATTTCCAGCTGCCCCACCGGAACGAGCCGCGCGGTCTCGGCGGCATCTTTTTCGACAATCTGGCGAGCGGCGACTGGGAGGCGGATTTCGCCTTCGTGCAGGATGTCGGGCGGGCGGTGCTTGCGGTCTATCCGGAGATCGTCCGCGCCCGTATGAACGACCCGTGGACCGAGGTGGACCGGATGCAGCAGCTCCGCCGCCGGGGGCGCTATGTCGAGTTCAACCTGCTCCACGACCGGGGAACCCGGTTCGGGCTGATGACCGGCGGCAATATCGACGCCGTGCTGATGTCGCTGCCGCCGCTCGCCGCCTGGGACTGACCAGGGCGCGGCGGCGCACGCCGCTCAGGCGGCGGCTTGTCTGCTCTCCTGCGAAGCGTCGGGCCGCCAGGCCTGCAGCGCATCGCCTTCCACGGTGACGCGGTGCATCAGCCGGCGGTAGCCGGCATAGTCGTTGAGCGCGCAATGCCAGGAGCAGCGGTTGTCCCACAAGACCACCGTGCCCGGCTCGAAGCGCACCCGGCAGGTGAATTCCGGCCGCGAACCGTGCTGGTAGAGCATCTCCAGCAGCGGGCGGCTCTCCTCCGCCGTCCAGCCGTCGAATCGGACGGTAAAGCCGCGATTGACATAAAGCGCCGGCCGGCCGCTGACCGGGTGGCGGATAACGACAGGATGGACGGCGTCCTGCAGGGCGGCGGCGTTGTTGCCAAGGCGTCCGACAAGATCCTTGTTTTCCTTGATGTAGGAGGCCTTCGCCCCGAAAACATGGCGGCTGGAATGCACCGCCCTGAGACCGAGCAACAGGGACTTCAGCCCGTCCGACAAGGCTTCCCAGGCCGCATACATGCTGGAGAATTGCGTGTCGCCGCCGACGGGCGGCAGCTCTCGCGCGACCAGAATCGAGCCGAGCGCCGGCTCCGTGTCATAACTGTGGTCGGTGTGCCAGTTGCCGCCGATATTCGAAGCCTGATCGGGCTCCTTGCGCACCTCGGCAATGGCCGGATACCCGTCCACGGCCTTGAAGAAGCGGTTAACATTGACGCCGCCGAACGCCTCGCCCATCGCGAGATGGCCTTCCGGCGACAGCGCCTGCCCGCGAAACACCAGCACGCCGTATTCGCCGAGCGCAGCCTTCAACGCCCCGACGCACCCGCCGGTCAGGTCCCGCGCCAGGTCGATGCCGAGCACCTCCGCCCCGCAGGCGCCCGAAATCTGTTTGAACTCCATTATCCCGCCTCCGCCGTTCCGTGTGCACTATAACGGGTTGAGACAAGAGGGGGAGAGCCGCAATGACCGGAACCGCTTTCAAATCCGCAACCGAACTCGCCGCCATGATCCGCCGCCGCGAAATCGGCGCCGAGGAACTGCTCGATCTCTATCTGGCCCGCATCGACGAGCATGATCCGGCCCTGAACGCCGTCATCTGGCAGGACCGGGACGGGGCGAGGGAAACCGCGCGCGCCGCCGACAGCCGGACCGCACGGGGCGAAGACCTGCCGCCGCTGCACGGCGTGCCGATGACAATCAAGGAAAGCTACGATGTGGCCGGCGCGCCGACGACCTGGGGCGACCCCGAGTTCCGCGACAATATCGCGGCGGCGGACTGCGTGCCCGTCCAGCGGCTGAAGGCCGCCGGCGTCAACCTGTTCGGCAAGACCAATGTGCCGCTGATGCTGGCCGACTGGCAAAGCTATAACGACATTTACGGAGCCACCTGCAACCCGTGGGACAAGGCCCGCACGCCCGGCGGGTCATCGGGCGGCTCGGCTGCGGCCCTCGCCGCGGGCATGACGGGCCTCGAGGCCGGCAGCGACATTGGCGCCTCGATCCGCAATCCCGCGCATTATTGCGGCGTTTTCGGCCACAAGCCGAGCTGGGGACTCTGCCCGCCGCGCGGACACGCCTTGCCGGGGGTGCTGGCGCAGACCGATATTTCCGTCGTGGGGCCTCTGGCGCGGTCGGCGGACGATCTGGAGGCGGCGCTCGACGCCATGGCCGGCCCGGACGAGATAGAGGCCGCCGGCTATCGGCTCGACCTGCCCGGCCCACGCGCCCCCGGCTTCGAGGGCTTGCGCGTCGCGGTCATGCTGGAAGCCGGGCCGTCCGAGGTCGACAGCGTCTATGGAGACCTGTTGCAGGAACTGGTGGACCGCGTCGCGGCCGCCGGCGCGATCGTGAGCGACACCGCCCGGCCTGAAATCGACATGGATGCGCTGAACGAGACCTACATCCTGCTGCTGCGCGCCGCGACCAGCGCCCGCCAGCCGGAAGCGCTGCTGCGCGAGCATGAGGCGGCCGCGCGCCGCCTTGGTTCGCAGGATTCCGGCTACTACGCCCGAATGGCGCGGGGCAACACCATGACGCATCGCGAATGGCTGGCGCTGCGCGAAAAGCGCGAGCATTTCCGCTGGGCTTGGCACCGCTTTTTCCGGGACTGGGATGTGCTGCTCTGTCCGGTGGCCGCCTCCACCGCCTTTCCGCATGACCGGGAAGGACAGCGCCACGAACGCATGATCACCGTCAACGGGCGCGATGCGCCGACAACCGACCAGTTGTTCTGGGCGGGGATGAACGGCGTCTGCTGGCTGCCGGGAAGCGTCGCGCCGGCAGGCATTGCGCGCGACGGCCTGCCCGGCGGCGTCCAAATCGTCGGCCCCTATCTCGGCGACAAGACCTGCATCCACACCGCCCGGCTGATCGAACGCCATTTCGGCGGCTTCCAGCCGCCGCCCGGATATTGAGCGGAGGGCGAAGACGAAAAGGGTTTGCCGGGTGGCCTACATCGTTCCCGACGATCTCGCCCGCCTTGCGCTTGCCGGCGCGCATCGGGGCGAGATCGAGACACTGCAACGGCTCAAGACCGGTCTTGGACCGGGATTCACCATTTATCACGGTGTTCACTGGACTCGCGCCTATGAGAACCGAACGGCTTTCGGCGAGATCGACTTCGCCATCGTCAACCGGTCCGGCCGGGTGCTGGTCGTGGAGCAGAAGAACGGCGCGCTGATCGAAGCCGAGAACGAATTGCTGAAGCGGTATCCCGACGGCGAGAAAAGCGTCAACCGGCAATTGCGCCGCAATCTTGATGAGATCCGGGGAAAGTTCCGGGAGTGCAGCCGCGCCGGCAACAGATTGGACGCCGACTACCTGCTCTATTGCCCCGACTACAGGATTGTGCGTCTGAATGCCGCCGGTCTCGACGCCGAACGGATCGTCGACGCCAGCCGCGCGCAGAAGCTCTGCCGCATCGTCCATGCGATTCTGGGCGAGGCGTGCGGCGATGGGACAGGACCTGCGGAGGACGTGCATTGTTTCTTTCGCGACAGTTTCGAGGTGGTTCCGGATATTCACGCGCATATCGACGCGCAGCAGCGCAGCTTCAGCCGGCTCACCGGCGCGCTGGCGGACATACTCCGGAATATCGAGATGGCGCCCATGCGGCTCCGCGTCAAAGGCGCGGCGGGGTGCGGCAAGACGAGCCTGGCCGTTGATTTCTTCCAGCGCGCGGCTGCGGCCGGCAAGCGTCCGCTGCTGCTTTGCTACAACCGGCCGCTGCGGGACAGGCTGAATGCTGTCCTGCCGGATACCGGCGTTGTGCAGACGCGCTACGGCCTTACCGCCAAATTCCTCGAAGACCGCGGCTATGATCTGAGATTCGAGGAGAGGCGCGGCAATCCCGGCTTCTGGGCCGAAATGGAAGACCGGCTGCTGGAGTTTGGCATTCCCGAGGAGTGGAAGTTCGACACCCTGGTGGTCGATGAGGGCCAGGATTTCGACGACGACGCCCTGGAAAGGTTCCGGCTCTTCCTGCGAGATGATCACGACATTCTCTGGCTGGAGGATGCGGATCAGAATGTCCGGGGAGCCGATCCATTCGCCGCCGGCGGCTTTGTCACCTACCGCGCACGCGGCAACTACCGCTCGCCGGAGAGCATTGCGCGCTTCGTGCGCGCCGCCCTGCCGTTCGACTTCGAGCCGGCGAGCGACATTCCGGGCCTTGGCGTCGGCATAACCGGCTATGACGATGCCGGCGACCAGCCCCGGCTGGCGGCAAAACTGGCGGACGGCCTGATACGGCAGGGGTTCAAGGCGGACGACATTGCGCTGGTGACCATGCGCGGGCAGAACAGTTCGCCGCTGAGCGGCTGCGACCGCCTCGGCCCCTTCACCGTCCGTCACTTTGCCGGCTATGATGACTATGGCAATCAGATGATGACCGACGGCCAGCTTCATTTCGACAGCGTCCGGCGATTCAAGGGCTTGCAGGCTCCGGCGGTCATTCTGTGCGATGTCGATCCGGACCCGGAGCGCCTGGAAGAACAGCGAATGCTCTATTGCGGCATGACCCGCGCCACCGTGCGTCTGGAATTGCTGGCGAACCGCGCCAATCCGTTTTACGAAAAGTGCCTGCTGCGCGGCGCTGCGCCGGGGTAGCCGCGAAACCGAAGAGGAAACTGCCATGCACAAGTGGATCGACCATATCGTCGTCCGGGTTGCGAACCTGGACCAGAGCCTTGAGGACTACGCAAGCAAGCTGCGGTTGAAAGCCAAGGCGGTGCCGGAAGACGCGCCGGAGCTGGGGATGCGGCGCGCGATCCTGCCGCTTGGAGATTCCGGCCGCTTCATCGAACTGGCGGAGCCTCTGGGCGACGGGCCCATTGCGCGGAGCCTCGAAAAATATGGCGAGGGCCTTCATCTGGTCGCGCTCGCCGTGGAAGACCTTGAAACCGCGCGGCAGGAGATGGAGTCGAACGGCGCGCGCCTGATCGATTCGGGCGGCATGATCTTCATCCATCCGACCGACGGACACGGCGTTCTCTACCAGTTGATCGAGCGGAAATAGGCTGTGAGCCGGGAGGGGGCGTTCGTTCCGGGCGGCAAGGTCCGGATAGAGGGGCGCGCCGGCGGCCCGCTCGCCGGGCTTACTTTCGCCGCCAAGGACCTGTTCGATGTGGCCGGTCTGCCGACGGGCGGCGGCAATCCCGACTGGCCCGGCGCGGGCGCCGTTGCCGACCGCCACGCCTGGGCCGTCGGGACGCTTCTGGACGCCGGCGCAACGCTGGTCGGCAAGACGGTCACCGACGAGGTCTCTCTGGGCATTTTCGGGGAAAACGCCTTCTACGGCACGCCGGTCAATCCGGCTGCGCCGGACCGGGTTCCAGGGGGATCATCATCCGGTTCGGCCTCCGCGGTGGCTTCGGGCCTCTGCGACGCCGCGCTCGGCACGGACACGGGCGGCTCGGTCCGCGTACCGTCGAGCTTTTGCGGCCTTTACGGGATCCGCCCCAGCTGGGGCCGGCTCGACCTGCGGGGCATGATGTCCCAGGCGCCGAGTTCGGATACGGCGGGCTGGTTCGCGCGGGATGCGGAAACATTCGCCCGCGTCTCCGCCGTGCTGCTGCAGGAGCCGCTTCCGGAGGAACCGCCCCGCCGGCTCCTGGTGGCGGCGGACGCTTTCGGCTTCGCCGACGAAGCCGTCGCCAGCGCGCTCGGCCCGATGGTGGAACGGCTCGGCAGGATCACCGGCGCTGTTGCGGAGGTTACGATGGCGCCGCCCGGCTTGTCCGCCTGGGCGCAGGCCCAGCGCACGCTTCAGCCCTGGGAGGCCTGGCTCACATTCCGGGACTGGATCGACCGGTGCAATCCGCGCATGGCCTTCCAGGTCGCCCGCAATCTCCTGCGCGGTTCGTCGATCCCGGAATCGGACCGCCTGTGGGCGTCCATGGTGCGGGCCGAGGCGCGCGCCCGCCTTGCCGGCCTGTTACCGCCGGGAACCGTTCTCTGCCTGCCGACAACGCCGTTCCCCGCCCCGCCGAAGGACCTGCCGGTTTCGGAACAGGAGGTTCTCAGAACCCGGATCGCCGTGCTCGCGAGCCACGGGGGCCTGACCGGCGTGCCGCAGGTCAACCTGCCGGGCGCGGCGGTCGAGGGGCTGCCTGTCGGGCTGTCCATCGTCGGCGGCCATGGAACCGATGCCGGCCTTGTTGCGCTGGCGCGAGCGATGGAGCGCAGCCAATGACCGACATGACGCCCAATATCCCGGAAGTCGTCGCGGAAGTCCGCGCCCGTTTCGAGGCATATGAAGCGGCTCTGGAGGCGAAGGATATCGAGGTTCTCGATGCGACCTTCTGGAACAGCCCGCACACCATCCGCTACGCCATGCACGAGAACGGCTACGGCTTCGATGCCATCCATGCGCACCGGGTCGCCCGCCCTCCGGGGCCGGGTATCAAGGAAGAGCACCTGCGGCTGGAAATCCTGACGCTCGGCCGGGACTACGCCGCGGTGAACCTGGAATTCAAGCTCCGGGGCAAGAACATCATCGGGCGGCAGAGCCAGACCTGGGCGCGCTTTCCGGATGCCGGCTGGAAGGTCGTGGCGGCGCATGTCTCCACGATGAACGAAACGCCCCTCTGGTAGTGCGGACAGGAAAGGTCGGCGGCTTTCAGAACGCCCTGTGCAACAGGGGCTTGCCTTCCGTAAAGCGCTTCAGGTTCTCCAGCCAGATCTCCGCCACCCGGACGGCGTAGAGCGGGCTGCGCGACCCGTTATGCGGCGTGATAAACAGGTTCGGAATGTCCCAGAGGTCGCTGTCGGCAGGCCACGGCTCGACGGGCAGCACATCCAGAAACGCCTGGGCGATTTCTCCCGAGGCGAGCGCCTCGCGGAGGGCGTCGATGTCCACCAGAGCGCCGCGGCCGACATTGACCAGCGTCGCCGTGTTCTTCATGCGCGCCAGCGCCTCGCGGTCAACGATGCCGGAGGTTTCGTCGGTATTCGGCACGGCGAGAACCACGAAATCGGCGTCGGGAAGGAAATCGGCAAGGTCCGCCAGCGTTCCCTGCCGATCGACGCCCGGCACGGGTTCGGGAGAGCGCCGGATGCCGTGAACCGTCATGCCGAACGCCCTTGCATATTGCGCAACCCGGCTGCCGATGGCGCCGAGCCCGACGACCAGCACTGTCGTTGCGCTCAGGCCGGGCAGCATGAGCTTTTCCCATCTGTGGGCGCGCTGGGCCGCGCGAAATTCGCGCAGGCGTTTGGCGCCCCATATCAGGCCGGTAAAGGCAAGCTCGGCCACTTCGGGCGCATTGGCGCCCGGGCTGTGGGTCACGGGCACGCCCTTGGCGCGCATGTCGTCGTAGAACAGCCCGTCTATGCCGGCGTCCTCCGTATGCGCCCATGCGGGCGGCGTGATCGATATCATGTCGTTCACGAAAGCGGCCGTGTACCCCGTGCCGGCATAGATGATGGCGTCCGATCCTTCGGGCGGCACGGTCCACGCCCCGCTCTCGTCCGTGAGGGCCCATTCGATATCGGGGCGGATAGCCGCCGCCGCCTCGGCTACCTGGTCGTGAAAGTCGCGCGCCGCCGCAATCTTCATGTCTTCGCCTCCATGCCTGCTTGCCGCCCCGCCGACAGAAGCGGCGCCGGTTCCAAGGCCGCCATCTTGCCGGATTCGGACAGGCTGCGCGACCACAGGGGCAGCATTGCAGACCGGAGCAGGGCTGCATATCGTCCCTCGAATGCAGCGCAGCAGCACGGAGCGGCGGGCGATGGCTATTGATCCGGGAGAAGGCACCCGCCTGGGCGGCGTGCGCGAGGCGCACCGCTTCGACGAAGCGGCGCTGGACGCCTGGCTCAAGGACCGGCTGCCCGATACAGAAGGCAGGCTCCGGGTGCGCCAGTTCGGCTACGGCCAGTCGAACCCGACCTTCGTGCTGAGTTATGCCAATGCCGACTATGTGCTGCGCAAGAAGCCGCCTGGCGCATTGCTGCCTTCGGCCCACGCCGTGGACCGGGAATACCGGGTGCAGAAGGCGCTGGCCGAAACGCCGGTGCCGGTTGCAAGGCAATATCTCTATTGCAGCGACGCGCGGGTCATCGGCACGCCGTTCTATGTCATGGAGCGGATGGCAGGCCGGGTCTATACCGACAGCGCACTCCCCGGCGTCGAGCCAGAGGAGCGCCGCCTCATGTATCGGGCGCTTGCCGAAACGCTGGCGGCGCTGCATTCCGTCGATCACGAAGCCGTCGGACTCGGCGATTTCGGGCGGCCGGGCAATTATTTCGAGCGCCAATACAATCGCTGGGCGCGCAACTACCGCGAAACCCGCACGCGCGAGATACCGGCCATGTACCGGCTGATGGAATGGCTGCCGCCGCGTATGCCGGAGGGCAATGAGACGCGCGTGGCGCATGGTGATTTCCGGGTCGGCAATGTCATGTTCCATCCGACCGAGCCGCGTATTGTCGCGGTGTTCGACTGGGAACTCGCCACGCTCGGCCACCCGTTGTCCGACCTTGCCTATCTCTGCATCCTCTTCAACACGACTTCCGGCGAGTATTGGGGTGTGCGCGATCTCGACCGGCAGGCGCTCGGCATCCCGGAGCCGGAGGAATTCGTGGAGGCCTACCGTCTGGCCGCCGGCCGCGCCGACGGCCTCACGCCGGTCCATTCGGTCCACGCCATGTTCCGCTTCGCCTCGATCCTGGACGGCGTGCGTGCGCGCGGCCTTGCGGGCAATGCGGCCTCCGACAATGCCGAGGAGGTCGGCCGCCTCGGCCTGCTGATGGCCGAGCGGGCCTGGGAGCTTGCACAGGCTTCGGGATAAGCGGCGGTGCGGCGCCGTTCAGGGTCCGCCCTTGCCGCAGCCGGGGGCGGTGCATATTTGAGTGCGTTCGATTCGCGCGAGGGAGAGCCGGGAGATGGCGAGGGCCGATCTATTGGCGGAGCCGCTGAGGGGGCTGCTGGGCGACCGCGGACTCCAGACCGATCCGGGCGAACTTGCACCCCTGCTGGTCGAACCGAGGGGCCTGTATCGCGGCAGCACGCCCTTCGCCGCCCGTCCTGCGACGGTGGAGGAAGTCGCCGCTGTCGTCCGGCTTTGCCGCAAGGCCGGCGTTCCGATCGTGCCGCAGGGCGGCAATACCGGCCTCTGCGGGGGCGCCGTGCCCGCCGAGGAAGGGGGGCAGCTTCTGCTCAGCCTCTCCCGAATGAACCGGATCCGCGAACTCGACGCGCTCAACTACACCCTGACCGCAGAGGCCGGCTGCATCCTCCAGCATGTCCAGGCGGCGGCGGCGGAGGCCGACCGCCTGTTCCCGCTCAGCCTCGGAGCCGAGGGAAGCTGCACCATTGGCGGCAATATCTCCACCAATGCAGGCGGCATCAACACCCTGCGCTACGGAAATACCCGCGATCTGGTGCTGGGGCTGGAAGCCGTGCTGCCGGACGGGCGTATCTGGAACGGTTTGCGCCGCCTGCGCAAGGACAATACCGGCTACGACCTGAAGCAATTGTTCATCGGCGGCGAAGGCACGCTCGGCATTGTGACCGCGGCCTGCGTCAAACTGTTTCCCCGGCCGCGCGAGGCGGTGACAGCCTTTGCTGCGCTTCCTTCGATCGAGCAAGTGATCGAATTGCTGTCGCGCCTGCGCGCCGCCACCGGAGACCAAGTCTCCGCCTTTGAATATATCGGGCGTTTCGGCATCGATCTCGCCCTGAAGCATGTGCCGGGCGTGCGCGATCCGTTCGGCCGGATCTATGCCCATTACGCATTGCTGCGCGCAGATGCGGGCCGCGAAAGCTCGGGCCTGCGCGACATCGTCGAGGAAGCCCTCGGCCGGGCGTTTGACGACGGCATGGTGCTGGATGCGGTCCTGGCCGACAGTGAAGCGCAGGCAAACGGCCTCTGGCGTATCCGCGAGGCGGTTGTCGAGGCGCAGATTCCGGAGGGCGGGTCCATCAAGCATGATGTTTCGGTGCCGGTCAGCCGGGTCGCGGACTTCATCGAGGCGGCCGACCGGGCCGTCGCCCGGACCATACCGGGCGCGCGGCCCTGCCCGTTCGGCCATGTCGGCGATGGCAATATCCACTACAATGTCTCGCAGCCGGTCGGTGCGGACAAGCAGGCCTATCTCGCGCGCTGGGACGAACTGAACGCTGCCATCCATGACATCGTGCATGCGTTCGATGGTTCGGTTTCCGCCGAGCACGGCGTCGGCCGGCTGAAGGTCGATGAGATCACCCACTACAAGCCGGGGCCGGAGATGGACATGATGCGCGCCGTCAAGCGCGCCCTCGATCCCGACGGGCTGATGAACCCCGGCAAGGTGGTCGCCTGAGCGCGTCGCCCCCGGCTGGATGTTTTTTGCGGCGGGGTTTGACCACGGCTTTTATTTTAGGTAAATAGGGGAAGATGCCAATAGGGAGAAACTGATGCCCAGTGAAACGCCATCAGATCCTTACAGTCTTCAGGAGAGCATTTCCTTCTATTCAGCCAGGCGCGGCTCCTCCCGGACCCGGCTGGTCGGCGACCCGGAGCAGGCAGCCGAGAACATTGCGCGTTACCAGGCCGAAATCCAGGATGCTCTCTTCGGGATGGAACTGAAGAGGCGCATGAAACGGGTCAATGCCTGGTATGCGGTGCGCTCCGAGGACGGGTCGTGGTTGTTCGCCCCCTCCACATATGTCGGCTATTCGCAAAACACCGCAGCCGTCTATCTGTCGGGGTCGAACAAGAGGGACGGCGGGGAAACCGAGCGTGTCCTTTCAGGCTGGTTCCATGTCGTGCAGGCCGAAAGCCGCTTGGGCAGTGAACTGACAGCGGCGTTGCAACGCTTCATGGAGGCGCATGGGCATTCGGGCCCGAAACGGAACGCGCGCATCAGCGTATTGAGGGAGGTCCTCGAAGATCTGGACGCGGCGCCGGAGACTCAGGGCCGTGTCAGGGTGGATCCCGAGATCTGCGGGGGGCGTCCGCATGTGCGGGGGACCAGGATGCGTGTATCCGACATCCTGCAACTCATGGCGGCCGGCGTCTCCATCCCGGAAATCCTCGCTGATTACCCCTATCTGGAGGAAGCCGACCTGCGGGCGGCGCTTGCCTGGGGGGCAGCCGCCAGCGAACACCGCATCGTGCACGCCGTCTGACCCTTGCGTTTTCTTGTCGATGCGCAATTGCCGCCGGGGCTCGCCCGCTGGCTGGCTTCCGAGGGCTATCCCTCAGACCACGTGAACGACCTCGGCCTCGGTCCGGCCAGCGACTCCCGGATCGAAGCCGAGGCGCGCCGCCTCGGGGCTGTCATATGGTCCAAGGACGTGGATTTCGCCGAGCGCGCACGGTTGAGGCCGGGGCTCCAGGTCGTCTGGATCAGGTTCGGCAATACGACCAATACAGCGCTCCGGCAACGGCTGGCGCCGCATCTGGAAACCGTGGCCTCCGCGCTTACAGCAGGTGAAACCCTGGTCGAAATCCGCTGAACGCAGCCCTTCATACCGACGGCAGCGCGGCCGTGATCGCTGGATCCGCAAAGACACCGCGCTGCGGGCCCATCGGGGCCGAAGCCGTTATCCCCTGCAATCCGGGGGAAGCACCCCGTCAGCCATGACGCCGCAATCTGCACATACCGAAGCCGCATCGAGCATTACTTCAACAGCGTCAAGCAGTTGGGGCGAATCGCAACTTGATGCCATCGAAAAGCACCAGACTCCCCGGTCTTCATGCACATCGCATCTGCTATCATATGGATGCGATGAAGACCGCTTCTACCCGGAACGACCGGACCACCGCTTCGGCTTGATCCCGCCCGTGGAACCCGCGCGATGCCTCACCTGACACTTTCCTACATGCCCCCTCCCCCCAAAGGAATCATCCGATGAAAGACCGTTCGATTGCGGCGCTCCGGCAGCGGCTTGCCGAACGGCCCGACGGTGCAACGGCCGCCATTGCCGACCTCCGGGCCGAATATGACCGTGCAGTCGAGATATTTCCGCTGCCGGAGGGCGTTGCCTGCGAGCCGGGCGCGCTTGGCGGCGTTCCGGGAGAATGGCTGCGCCCCGAGGGCACCGATGCGGGCCGGGCGCTGCTCTATTTTCACGGAGGCGGCTATGTGCTCGGGTCCACGCGCTCGCACCGCCACATGGTCGCCGCGCTCGCAGCGGGCGCAGGCGTCCATGCCTTCTCTGCAGACTATCGGCTGGCGCCCGAGCACCCGTTTCCGGCCGCTGTCGAGGACGGCGCGGCGGCCTGGCGGGGCCTGCTGGAAAGCGGTATCGACCCGGCGCAGGCCGTCATCGGCGGCGATTCGGCCGGCGGCGGCCTTGTTGTCGCCGCACTCGTCAAGGCGCGGGACGACGGACTGCCGATGCCGGCCGGCGGCCTCTGCATCTCGCCCTGGACGGATATGACGCTGGAGGCCGGCTCCTATACGTCCAAAGCCGATGCGGACCCGATGGTGAAGAAGCCGCAGATCGCCCGCTGGGCGGGTGTCTATCTCGGCCCGGACGCCGACCCGCGCCACCCCTGGGCCTCGCCGCTGTTCGCCGATCTCGGGGGCCTGCCGCCGCTGCTGGTGCAGGTTGGCAGCGAGGAAGTGCTGCTGGACGACTCGGTGTCGCTGGCGGCGGCGGCCCGGCGCGCGGGTGTCCAGGTGCAGCTTTCCGTTGCCGAGGAGATGATCCATGTCTGGCACTGGTTCGACCGCCTGCTCGACCGGGCGCAGGAGGGCATAGACGAGGCGGCGGCGTTCATTCGCGCCCGCGCCGGAACATCGTGACCGCCCCGTGAAGTTCGGTTACTTCACCCTTTCCGACAACCGCTATCCCGGCAATACGCGCTCGGCCGAGACACTGATCCGGGAGATTTACGAGCAGGCTCTTCACGCCGAAGGTATCGGCATGAATTCCGCCTGGATCGGCGAGCATCATTTCAACCTGCTGGGCGTCAATGCGTCGCCGCATATGCTGCTCGCCCAGCTTGCCGGGGCCACCTCCCGCATCCGGCTGGCTCCGGCGGTTGTTCTGCTGCCGGTCCACCATCCGCTCCAGGTCGCGGAGGACTGGGCGACGCTCGACCTGCTCTCCGGGGGCCGGGTCGATTTTGCGGCCGGGCGCGGCTATGACCGGCTGGAATACGGCCCTTTCGGCGCCCCGTTCGAAGACTCGGCCGAAGCCTTCGCGGAAGGATTGCAGATCGTCTGGCGCGCCTGGAACGAGACCAGTCCGATTTCCCATAACGGACGGTTCTGGCGCTTCGATTCCGTGGATGTCCGCCCGAAGCCGGCGCAACGGCCCTTGCGCCCGCATGTCGCCTGCTTTTCCCGCCCGAGCATGGAACTGGCGGCGCGGAACGACTGGCATGTCGTCTATGCACCGTTCGCCGCCGCCATGGTTTACGGCTCGCTGGCCGAGGCGGCCGCGATCTACCGCCGGACCTGTGAGGATGACTACGCCCGCCCGCCGCGCCGGGCGGTGTGCTCCTATTTCGTCCATATCGCCGACACGCCCGGGGAGGATTTGCGCGGCAGGAAGGCGCTGGTGCGCTACTTCCAGGATGCGCTTGTGGCGGCCTTTCCCGGCGACCCGGCGACCGCTCCTCCAAGCTACCGCTATTTCGTCGAAATCTGCCGTTTGCTGCGCGACATGTCGCCTGACAAACTGACAAACCGCTCGGTGCTGATCGGCCCGCCGGCGCAGATCATCGACGACCTGAAGCAGGTCGAGGCGGCCGGTATTGATGAGGTCGTCCTGTATTTCAATTACGGGTTGAAAGCGCATGGCGAGGTAAAGGACCAGATGACGCGCTTCATGGAAGAGATTGCGCCTCGCTTCCAGTAAGCACCCTTGCCGGGCGGGCTCCGGTCTGAAGTCCGCATTCCCCCGGCCTCTCTGCTGCCATCTGCCTGCGCCGAATCACATTGCGGGCTTCCGGAGACGGATGCAGATCTGCTGCGCGGCGCGGCCCGTCGCGCGTTGTACTCGTGAGCGCGGCCGCCATGGAGCACCGTCTCATCGCCGCAGATCAAGCGCCCAGTGACATCGCTTTCCCAGGTCTTGGCCGAACTCGGCGCCATGCGCAGGATCAGCCTGGCCGCATCAAGCTGGCTGGTGATTGCCTCAAACGCCTCCAAGCGTTCCAGCGTCCGGTTGGACCCAAGACCCGCAGATGCGAATGCCTTCGCAACCCCGGCCGGCCCGCTGCCGGCGGCGGTTGCCGCTTGCGCCGCTATGGTATAGACACCGCCTTTGCCGGAGTTCTGCAAGAGGGTGCCCGATGGCCGTTCCGAAGAAGAAGGTGAGCCGGTCGCGCCGCGACAAACGCCGTTCCCACCACCGGCTCGGCGCGGAGACGCATGTCGAGTGCCCGAATTGCGGCGAACGGACGCGGCCGCATCATGTGTGCGCGGAATGCGGCTATTACCGCGGCCGCGAGGTCGTTCTGGACAGAGACGAAGCCGCCTAGCTTCCTGTGGCCGACCCCATCGTCATCGCGCTTGACGGCATGGGCGGCGACCAGGCGCCCGATATCGTGCTCCGGGGAGCCGCGATAGCCGGCGAGCGATACCCGGAAGTGCGCTTCCTGATCCACGGCGATCCCGCGCGTATGGAGCGCGGCCTCACGGCGCTGAAGGCGCTGGGCGACCGGATCGAGGTGCATCCCGCGGAGAAGGTCATCGACAACAATGCCCGGCCTTCCTCCGCCTTGCGCGGCGGCAGCGGCTCCTCCATGTGGAACGCTGTCCAGAAGGTTCGCGACGGGGCCGCCTCGGGGGTTGTCTCGGCCGGCAATACCGGCGCGTTGATGGCTGTTTCCAAGTTTCTGCTGCGAACAACGCCGGGCGTCGGCCGCCCGGCGATCTGCTCCATCATGCCGACCCTGCGCGCCGAGATCGCCATGCTCGACTTGGGCGCGAATATCGAATGCGACGGCGACAATCTGTTCGAGTTCGCGGTCATGGGCGCGGCCTTCGCATCGGCGGTGCTGGGCCGGCGGCCCACTGTCGGGCTGCTGAATGTCGGCCAGGAGGAGTTGAAGGGCGGCGCGGCGCTGCAGCATGCCGCCGCCAGATTGCGGGCGGTCGCCGATCCGGGCTTCGACTTTCACGGCTTCATCGAAGGCGACGGCATTACCGGCGGGGCCGTCGATGTGGTGGTCACGGACGGCTTCACCGGCAATGTCGCGCTCAAGGCGCTTGAAGGGTCGGCGCGCCTCTACGGAACGGCGCTGCGGCGCGCGATCCGAAGCTCGGTGGCCGGCATGGCAGGCTTCTGGTTTGCGCGGCGCGCGCTCGACAAGGTCCGGGACCGCTTCGACCCGCGCCGCTATAACGGCGCGGTGTTCGTCGGCTTGAACGGCGTGGTCGTCAAGGCTCACGGCGGGTCGGACGCCGTGGCATTCGCCAATGCGGTGGGCTTTGCGGTCGATATGGCGCGCCACGGCTTTCTCGACGAGGTGCGCGGCGCCTTCGACCGCATGGCGGCCCCGGCTGCGGCGACAGCCTCTTGACCGGCCTGCGCGCGCAATTCCGGGGCGTCGGCGCCTATCTGCCGGACCGCATCGTCACCAATGACGAGCTCGCGGCCCAGGTGGACACCTCCGACGCCTGGATCCAGGCCCGCACCGGCATTCGCGAGCGGCGCATCGCCGCACCGGGCGAGAAGACCTCGGATCTCGCGCTTGCGGCCTCCCGGCGCGCGCTTGCCGCGGCGGGCAAGGAAGCCGGCGAGCTGGACCTGATCGTGCTGGCCACTGCGACGCCGGACCGCACCTTCCCGTCCACCGCCACCGCCGTCCAGGCCGGCCTCGGCATGACGCGGGGCGCGGCGTTCGATGTCCAGGCGGTCTGCTCCGGCTTCATCTATGCGCTGGCGGTGGCGGACAATTTCATCCGCGCCGGCCAGGCCCGCTGCGCGCTGGTGGTCGGCGCAGAGACCTTCTCGCGCATTCTCGACTGGACCGAGCGCGAGACCTGCGTGCTGTTCGGCGACGGCGCGGGCGCGGTGGTGCTCGACGCCTGCGAGGGAGACCCGCGCCACCTGCTCTCCACCCATCTGCATTCCGACGGACGCCACGGCGACCTGCTCTATGTCGATGGCGGGCCGTCCTCGACCCGCACCGTCGGCCATCTCCGGATGAAGGGGCGGGAAGTGTTCAAACATGCCGTCACCAACCTGACGCAGGTGGTGGAGGAAGCGCTGACGGCGAACGGCCTCGGGACGGAGGCGATCGACTGGATCGTTCCGCACCAGGCCAATCAGCGCATTCTGAGCGCCACCGGGCGCAAGCTCGGCATCGACGCCGAGCGGGTGATCGTGACGGTGGACCGCCACGCCAACACCTCGGCCGCCTCAGTGCCCCTGGCGCTTGCGGCGGGCGTCGAGGACGGACGCATCACCCCCGGCGACATGCTGCTGCTCGAAGCCATGGGCGGCGGCTTCACCTGGGGTGCGGCGCTTGCCCGATGGTGAGCCGGCATTCGGTTCGCATTTGCGTTGACCGGAGCCGCGTGTCCGGGCTAGCGTCCCGGCCATGACTGGCAGGACGCTCACCCGCGCCGACCTCTGCGAGGCGGTCTATCGCAATATCGGCCTCTCGCGGAGCGATTCCGCCATGCTGGTGGAGACGGTGCTGGAGGAGATCGCCGCGGCGCTGGAAGCTGACGGCTCGGTCAAGATTTCATCCTTCGGCACCTTCGCCTTGCGGTCCAAGGGCCAGCGCATGGGGCGCAACCCGCGCACCGGCGGGCAGGTGGCGATTCCGCCGCGCAGGGTGGTCTCCTTTCGCGCCTCGCATCTGTTGAAGCAGCGCGTCAACCCCGACCGCGCGGCGGACTAGGGCGGCGCCCGCATAATGGCGAAGCACCCCACCGCCTATCGCACGATCTCGGAGGTTGCGCGCGAGGTCGGCCTCGAGCCGCATGTGCTGCGTTTCTGGGAGAGCAAGTTTCCCCAATTGCAGCCTCTGAAACGGGCCGGCGGGCGGCGCTACTACCGGCCCGAGGATGTCGAGACGATTACCGCCATCCGGGAATTGCTGCATGAGCGCCGCTATACCATCGAAGGCGCGCGCCGGGCGCTTGCGGGCCAGGCTCCGCCGCCCTCGGAACTGCGCGACATTCTGGACGAACTCCGCGAGATTCGCGCGCTCTTGGATGCAAACATGGTATAAGGCGCAACTCGGGAATATGCAGACTACGTCGCGATCACGTCGCGTGACGTTGCTTCAATGCCTGGAATACAGACGACGTGTCGCGACTGGGGAGCACAGATTCGAATGGCTACTGGCACTGTAAAGTGGTTCAACACGACCAAGGGATACGGGTTCATTGAGCCCGATGAAGGCGGCAGCGATGTCTTCGTGCATATTTCGGCGGTGCAGCGTGCCGGCCTCAATGCACCGGCCGAGGGCCAACGGATCAGCTATGAGCTGCGCCGCGATCCGCGAAAGGGCAAATACGCCGCCGACAACATCCAGTTTGTCTGACTCGGTCCGGCCGCCCTCCTGAAGGGCGGCCGGCAACCGGTCCCGTTGACAGCAGGGGGTCGCGTTCCCAGATATCGACGGGAAGACGGGGCGCCTGCGGGCGGGCCTGTGCTCAATTGGGGAACGCTCTATGCTCGGCGCCATCGCCAAGCGCCTGTTCGGCACTCATAACGACCGCCTTCTGAAACGCTTGCGGCCAGATGTCGCGGCGATCAACGCGCTTGAACCGGAACTGGAAGCGCTTTCCGACGACGCGCTCCGGGCGCGCACAGATGCGTTCCGCGAGCGCGTTGCAAACGGCGCCGAGCTCGACGACCTGCTGGTCGAGGCTTTCGCCACAGTGCGCGAGGCGGCCAAGCGCACGCTCGGCCAGCGCCATTTCGATGTCCAGCTCCTGGGCGGCATGGTGCTGCACCAGGGCATGATCGCGGAGATGAAGACCGGCGAGGGCAAGACGCTCGCGGCGACCCTGCCGGTCTATCTCAACGCCCTTGCCGGCCAGGGCGTGCATGTGGTCACCGTCAACGACTATCTCGCCCGGCGCGACGCGCAATGGATGGGCCGCATCTACGAATTTCTCGGTCTGACCGTCGGCTGCATCACGCATGGATTGCCGGACCGCGAACGGCGCCAGCAATACGCCGCCGATGTCACCTACGGCACCAACAACGAGCTCGGCTTCGACTATCTGCGCGACAATATGAAATTCGCGCTGGACGAGATGGTCCAGCGCGGCTTCGCCTATGCCATCGTGGACGAGGTGGACTCGATCCTGATCGACGAGGCGCGCACGCCGCTGATTATCTCGGGCGCCGCCGAGCAGTCTTCGGAGCTGTATGAGCGCTGCAACCGGCTCATGTCGGACATCCGGCCGGAGCATTACGAAAAGGACGAGAAGCAGCGCACAGTCACCCTCAACGAAGCCGGCCAGGAGCACAGCGAGGCGCTGCTGCGCCAGCACGGCCTCCTCACCGAGGGCAGCCTCTACGACATTCACAATATCTCGCTGCTGCACCATCTCAACCAGTCGGTGCGCGCCCACACGCTCTTCGAGCGGGATGTCGATTACATGGTCCGCAACGGCCAGGTCGTCATTATCGACGAGTTCACCGGCCGCGCGATGGAGGGGCGGCGCTATTCCGAGGGGCTGCATCAGGCCCTGGAGGCGAAGGAAGGGGTCGCCGTTCAACTGGAGAACCAGACGCTCGCCCAGATCACCTTCCAGAACTATTTCCGCCTCTATGACAAGCTCGCCGGCATGACGGGCACGGCGCTCACCGAAGCCGGCGAATTCGCCGAGATCTACGGGCTGGAAGCGGTCGAAATCCCGACCAACCTGCCGACCGTGCGGACCGACCATGACGACGAGGTCTATCGCACGGCGGGCGAGAAGAACGACGCCATCCTGGCGCAGATCCGCGACTGCGTCGCGCGGCGCCAGCCGGTGCTGGTCGGCACGGTTTCGATCGAGAAATCGGAGGAACTCGGCAAGCTGCTGAAGCGCGAGAAGATCACCCACCAGATCCTGAACGCCCGCTATCACGAGCAGGAAGCCGCGATCATCGCGCAGGCGGGCAAGCCGGGCGCGGTGACGATCGCCACCAACATGGCCGGACGCGGCACCGACATCCAGCTTGGCGGCAATGCCGAAATGCTGATCCAGGCCGAAGGCGCGGAGCGGGAAGCCGCGATCACGCAGCAGGTGGCGCAGGACAAGCAAGTGGTGATCGGGGCCGGCGGCCTGTATGTGCTGGCCACCGAACGCCATGAGAGCCGGCGCATCGACAACCAGCTTCGCGGGCGGTCCGGCCGGCAGGGCGACCCCGGCGCCTCCAAATTCTTCGTCTCGCTTGAAGACGATCTGATGCGCATTTTCGGCTCCGAGCGCATGGACGGAATGCTTCGCCGGCTGGGGCTGGAGCAGGGCGAGGCGATCGTCCATTCCTGGATCAACAAGGCGCTGGAGAAAGCGCAGCAGAAGGTCGAGGCGCGCAATTTCGACATTCGCAAGAACCTGCTGAAATTCGACGATGTGATGAACGACCAGCGCAAGGTCGTTTACGAGCAGCGGCGCGACCTGATGCAGGCTGACAATGTCCATGCCGAAATCGTGGACATGCGCCACCAGGTCGTCGAAGACACGGTGCAGCGCTTCATACCGGAGAAGGCGCTGCCGGAGCAGTGGGATGCGCAAGGCCTGCAGATCGAGCTGCGCCGCGTCTTGTCGATCGACTTCCCGACCCGCGAATGGGCGGCGGAGGAAGGCATTGCGGACGAGGAGATCAGCCGGCGCATCCTGACCGCGCTCGACCGGCGCATGGCCGAGAAGGCGGCGAATTGGGGCGCTGACATCATGCGGCAGGCGGAGAAGAGCGTCCTCCTGCAGCTCCTCGACCAGATCTGGAAGGAGCATCTGCTGCAGCTGGATCATCTGCGCCAGGGCATCGGGCTGCGCGCCTATGCCCAGAAGGACCCGCTGAACGAATACAAGCAGGAAGCCTTCGCGCTGTTCGACACCATGCTGGGCAGGTTGCGCGAGACAGTCACCGGAACGCTCGCCCATCTCGAAGTGCAGATAGAGGCGCCGGCGGGCGACTTGATGCCGCGCTCCGAAGAGAGCCGTGACCAGCGCCAGGTTCATGAAGAGCCCGAGCCCGCCCTGGCCGGCGGCAACGGCGGCAACGGCGCGGCGCGGAGCGTCCCGCTGGTGCGCCGGGCGAACCGGGCCGTCGATCCGGGCGACCCGTCAAGCTGGGGCAAGGTGGCGCGCAATGCGCCCTGTCCCTGCGGCTCCGGCAAGAAATACAAGCATTGCCACGGCCGGCTCGGCTGAAGCCGTTTTCGTTCTTCGCGCGCCCCCCATCGGAGAAGGAAAGGCAGTCCCTTGCCCCTGTCCCCGCCTGCGCCCCGGCGCCAATTACACGACCGCGGTGTCCGGTGCCGCGGTTTCCTGCGCGAGGACGGCCTCTGGGACCTGGAGGCGGAACTGGTCGATACCAAGACCTACGCTTTCGAGAACCACTGGCGCGGCCGCGTCGAACCGGGCATTCCCGTGCATCGGATGCGCCTCAGGCTGACCCTTGACCAACGCCTGACGATTGTCGCCGCCGAAGCGGAAACGCTTGAAAGCCCCTATGCCGTCTGCCGGGACGCCGCCGGCAATGTCTCCCGCCTTGTCGGGCTACGCATCGGCCCCGGCTGGATGCGCCGGGTCAAACAGCGCTACGGCAGGGCCGCGGGCTGCACCCACATCCTGGAATTGCTCTACCCGCTCGGCACGACCGCCTATCAGACCGCCGGCCCCTGGCGCGAGCACCAGCGCCGCCAGGCGGGCATGAGCGAGGCGGAGAGCATGAAGGGCGGGCCAGGCCTCGATTCCTGTATGGCGTTCTCCCGGTCGAGCCCGGTGGTCAAGAAGCTCTGGCCGGAAAACTACCGCGAGGCGGAGCCGGCCTAGCCGCCGGTCGCCCGGATCGAAAGCGCATGGACCGGACCGGCCAACTCCTCCGCGAGCACGCCATAGACGGCCTTCTGGCTGGCGACGCGGCTCATGCCCTGGAATGCGCCGGCGGTGATCTCGACCCGAAAATGCGTTTCCCCTCCGGGCCGGGCGCCGACATGGCCGGCATGGAGATGCGATTCGTCGATGACTTCCAGCCGGCTCGGCTCGAAGGCCTCGCGCAGTTTTCGGGCGATATCGTCGCGGACAGGCATGGCTCCAGCCCCCTTGTTCCTTCGGTCCGGTATTTCCATACTCAGGCGGCCATGATCTACCACACCCGGCAGGCGCCCGCCCCCGACACCCGCTGCGCATGGCCGGGCTGCAGCGCGGCGCCCGCCTATCCGGCGCCGCGTGCGCCCGACCGGCTGCATGAGTATGTCTGGTTCTGCCTGGACCATGTCCGCATTTATAACCGTGAATGGTCCTGGCTCCCCGGCGCGGACCAGGCGGAGACTGCCGCCCCGCCGCGCGGCGGGGGAACCCGGCGGCGCCGGCCCGACGGGCGTTTCCGCGCCCGGCCCTTCCTGGAAGACCCCTACGGCATCGTCCCGGGCCTGGAGGGGGGCGCCCCGCCTTGCAGGCGCTGGCCGCCCGGAAGCCCGGAGGCCGAAGCGGCAGCCGCCATGGCGCTTTCCGACGACATAACACTCCCGGCGCTGAAATCGCGCTATAAGGAACTGGTCAAGCACCATCATCCCGACGCCAATGGCGGCAGCCCCGCGTCGGAGGAGCGCATGAAATCCATAACCCGCGCCTACCGGGTCCTGCATCAGGCCCTGGCGGCGGCGCCCGCCCAATAACCCGTTACCCAGCCGACTGGAAGAACGCATGAGCACGATGCACGGCATCCAGAGCGACGCGCATACCCGCGAGCCCGACAAGACGATTTCCGTGCGCGAGGTCTTCGGGATCGACACGGATATGATCGTGCCGGCCTATTCGGAGCCGAACGCCTATGTGCCTGAGATCGACACCGCCTATCATTTCGACGAGCAGACCACGCTCGTCATCCTGGCCGGCTTTGCGCATAACCGCCGGGTGATGATCCAGGGCTATCACGGCACCGGCAAATCGACCCATATCGAGCAGGTCGCGGCCCGGCTGAACTGGCCGTGCATCCGCATCAATCTCGACAGCCATGTCAGCCGCATCGACCTGGTCGGGCGCGACGCCATCGTGGTCCGGGACGGCAAGCAGGTCACCGAATTCCGCGAGGGCATGTTGCCCTGGGCGCTGCAGCACGCGACCGCCATCGTCTTCGACGAATATGACGCCGGCCGCCCGGATGTGATGTTCGTCATCCAGCGTGTGCTCGAAGTCGAGGGCAAGATGACGCTGCTCGACCAGAACCGCGTGATCCGCCCGCATCCGGCCTTCCGGCTGTTTGCGACGTCCAATACCGTCGGCCTCGGCGACACGACCGGCCTCTATCACGGCACCCAGCAGATCAATCAGGGCCAGATGGACCGCTGGAATGTGGTGGCGACGCTCAACTATCTGCCCGAGGACGAGGAGTTGAAAATCATCCTCGCCAAGGTGCCGGAACTCTCCAGCGCAGAGGGGCGCAAGCGCGGCGAACAGATGATCCAGCTCGCCGAACTCACCCGCCGGGGCTTCGTGAACGGCGACATCTCGACTGTCATGTCACCGCGGACGGTCATCACCTGGG
The DNA here is from genome assembly GCA_965200785.1 of Alphaproteobacteria bacterium. Lineage (GTDB taxonomy): Bacteria > Pseudomonadota > Alphaproteobacteria > Bin95 > Bin95 > Bin95. Next base: position 2,901,170 of record CBDAVA010000003.1, read on the forward strand.
CGGAGAACACGCGCATCTTCAACGATCTCGGCTTCGCGTTCCGGGTCACTTTCCTCAACAAGTGTGACGAGGCGGAGCGGTCGATCGTGGCGGAATATTTCCAGCGCTGCTTTGACCGCGAATTGCCCGAATCCGTCGTGGCGTCGGGTATCGGCCGCACGCCATGAGCCTGACCGGCAACAAGGAAACGCCGCTCGACCTGTTCAAGCGGGTCACGGCCGCAACGATGCGGGCGGTGGGCGACATTCCGGAACTGGAAGTCTCCTTCGGCCCGGACAGGTCGTCGCTGGAGGGCGGCCACGCCAAGCTGCCGATGCCGGGGCGGGACCTGCCGGCCGCTGAAGCCGCCTTCGTGCGCGGCGAAGCCGACTCCCTCGCCTTGCGCGAGCGCCATCACGACGCAGCGGTCCATGCCCGGCTCACGCGCGGCGGCCCCCAGGCGCGGGCCGTGTTCGATGCGCTGGAGCAGGCTCGGGTCGAGGCCTGGGGCGCGCGCAACATGACCGGCGCGGCGCGTAACCTGTCGGCGGCCGTCGATGAGCGCTGCCGGCGCCGGGGTTTTTCGCGCGCCGCCTCCGCCGACGAGGTGCCGCTGGCGGAGGCCGTCGGCCTGTATGCCCGCGAGACGCTGACCGGGCGCGCCTCGCCCCTGGCGGTTCAGGTGCTGGACCTCTGGCGCGACTGGTTTGACGAGCGCGCTGCGGCCTCCTTCACCCGCCTGGCCGACCATATCCACGACCAGGAGGCGTTCGCCGCCCTCGCCGGCCGGCTGATGGAGGATCTGCAACTGCTCGACGATTCGGCTTCGGGCGAGGAGGAAGGATCCGAGGACGACGCGGACGACCAGTCCGAGGACGGCGAAGGCGACGGGGCGGAAGGCGAGAGCACCGGCACGCTGATGTCCGACGCCTCCGAGATGTCCGACATTGACGGCGAAGATACCGGAGAATCGGGGCCGGACGACGCCGATGCGGAGATCATGCCCGGCATGGGCGACGAGGAGCCCGGCCGGTCCTCGCCGCTGGAACACCCGATGGACGGCCGCAATGACATTGACGGGCCGGGCTATCTGCCCTGGACCGGCGAGTTCGACGAGATTGTTCATGCCGACGAGCTTTGCGACGCCGACGAGCTCGCCCGCCTGCGCCACCATCTCGATCAGCAGCTCGCCAGCCTGCAAGGCGTGGTCAGCCGGCTCGCCAACCGCTTGCAGCGCCGCCTGATGGCCCAGCAGGTGCGGGCCTGGGAGTTCGATCTAGAAGAGGGCCTGCTGGACGCCGCGCGCCTTGCCCGCATCGTGGCCGACCCGCTTCGCTCGCTCTCCTACAAGATGGAGAAGCAGACCGATTTTCGCGACACCGTGGTGTCGCTGCTGATCGATAATTCGGGGTCGATGCGCGGCCGGCCGATTTCGGTCGCGGCCATGAGCGCGGATATTCTCGCGCGCACGCTGGAGCGCTGCGGCGTCAAGACGGAGGTGCTGGGCTTCACCACCCGCGCCTGGAAGGGCGGCCAGTCGCGCGAGAAATGGCTCGCCGCCGGCAAGCCCGCCAATCCGGGCCGGCTGAACGATCTGCGCCATATCATCTACAAGGAAGCCGATTCGCCGCTGCGGCGGGCGCGCAAGAATCTCGGATTGATGCTGCGCGAGGGCATATTGAAGGAGAATATCGACGGGGAAGCGCTGCTCTGGGCGCATCACCGGCTGCTCGGCCGGCCAGAGGACCGCCGTATCCTGATGGTCATCTCGGACGGCGCTCCGGTGGATGATTCCACGCTGTCGGTCAATCCCGGCAACTATCTCGAGCGTCACCTGCGCGAGGTCATCGAGTGGATCGAGACGCGCTCCCCGGTGGAGCTGATCGCCATCGGCATCGGCCATGATGTGACGCGCTACTACCGCCATGCCGTCACGATCTTCGACGCTGACCAGCTTGGCGGCGCGATGATGGAGCAGCTTGCCGGCCTCTTCGACGAGGAGAGCCGCCGCCGTCCGGCGCGCAATACACGGGCCGCAGCGCGGTGAACGCCCCGCTCAGACCGCGCGCGGTGCTGCCGACGCATGACGTGTTCAACATGCCGCCGCATCTGGGCGACCAGGACCTCTGGGCGCAGGATATCGCGTTGCGGGAAGGCGTGCGGCGCGAAGGGGCAGCCTGGGCCGAAGCGCGCATCGCCCGGTTCGCGCGCGCCGCAGGCCGCGCAGAAATCGCGGAAAAGGCCGCCGAGGCCAATCGCCGCGGCCCCGAGCTGCAGCCGTTCGACCGGTACGGGATGCGCATCGACCGCGTCGCATACCACCCCGCCTATCACGACCTGCTGGCGCTCGCCGTCGAGAACGAGGTGGCGAGTTTCGCCTGGAACCATGAGGGGCCGGGCGGGCATGTCGGCCATATGGCGCTCACCTATCTGTTCAGCCAGATGGAAGGCGGGGTGATGTGCCCGATGGCGATGACCTATGCGGCGATTCCCGCGCTGCGCGCATCGCCGGCGCTTGCCGAAAGCTGGATTCCCCGATTGCTGTCGAACCGCTATGACGGGCGCGATCTGCCGGTCGAAGCCAAGGCCGGTGCAACGGTCGGCATGTTCATGACCGAGAAGCAGGGCGGCTCCGATGTCCGCAGCAATGCGACGCGGGCGCGGCCGGCGCTCGAAGCGGCGGACGGCTCCTACCGCCTTGTCGGCCACAAATATTTCTGCTCCGCGCCGATGTCGGACGCGTTCCTGACGCTCGCCCGCACCGATGCCGGGATTTCCTGCTTCCTGCTGCCGCGCTGGACTCCGGACGGCGAGCGCAACGGCATTGCGATCCAGCATCTCAAGGACAAGCTCGGCAACCGCTCCAACGCATCGGTGGAGATCGAGTTCGAGAACGCCTGGGCCGTCATGGTCGGAGAGGACGGGCGCGGCATACGCACCATCATCGACATGGTGCAGGGCAACCGGCTCTATTGCGCGGTGAGTTCTGCGGCGCTGATGCGCCAGGCGGTCGTGCAGGCGGTGCATCACACCCGCAACCGCAGCGCCTTCCAGCGCCGGCTTGCCGACCAGCCGCTGATGCGCACGGTGCTTGCCGACCTCGCGCTTGAGGCGGAGGCCGCGCTGGCGCTCGGGCTCCGGGTGGCGCGGGCGGTGGATGAAGCCGGCGGTTGTTCCGGGGCGCGGGCTTTCGCCCGCATCGGCACGGCGATTGCGAAATACTGGGTTTGCAAGCGCGCGCCGGGCCACGTCTTCGAGGCGATGGAGTGCCATGGCGGCCCCGGATATATCGAGGACAGCCCGATGCCCCGCCTCTATCGCGAGGCGCCGCTGAACAGCATCTGGGAAGGCTCGGGCAATGTGCTGTGCCTCGATGTGCTGCGCGCGATGGCGCAGGAGGAGGAGGCTGTGCCGGCGGTCCTGGCGGAGCTCGACGCCGCGCGGGGCGGCCACCGGGCGCTCGACAGGGCGGTGGATGCGCTGCGGGACGATCTCTCGAAGCCGGAGGATTTCGAGGCCGGCGCCCGCGCGCTTGCCGAACGCATGGCGCTGGCGCTGCAGGCCTCGCTGCTCGTCCGCTTTGCGCCCCCGGCGGTTGCGGATGCGTTCTGCGCTTCGCGGCTGGGCGGGCGCTGGACCGGCGCCTATGGCGCCCTGCCGCCCGGCCTCGACACCGGAGCCGTTCTCGACCGCGCCCTGCCTGCGGCGTGAGCCGGCGGCCAGGGGCCGCGCCTCAGTCTTCCCGGGCCAGCCGGATGTCGAACTCGGCGGTGCAGAAGGGAGACCCCACCCCGAGACCGCGCGCGCGCCCGGCGTCGTCCTGCTCGCGGAACTCGACCAGCAGCGAGTCCTTGACTCCGAATACGGCGTCCGAGTCGATATAGGGATCGTCATGGGCGAAGATGTGGGTCACGAGCCGCCGGTAGCCCGGCTTGCTCACGATGAAGTGGATATGCGCCGGCCTCCAGGCATGGCGGCCCATGCGCTCGAGAATGTCTCCGACCGGGCCGTCGGTGGGCACGGGATAGGACACCGGCTTGATCGTGCGAAAGGCGTAGCGCCCGTCCGACTCCGTGACGAAACGCCCGCGAAGATTCATCTCCGGCTGCACGCCGGGCTGCTGCACATCATAATAGCCGTCGGCATTTGTCTGCCATATGTCCAGGACCGCTCCGGCCAGCGGGTTGCCGTCCGCATCCGTCACGCGGCCCGAGACATGGCAGGGCATCCCCTTGCCGTCCGCGCAGATGTCGCCGCCGAACGCGCGCTGCGGCGCGTTGTCCACGTGAAACGGTCCGAGCACCGTCGCTTCCGTGCAGCCGCCCTCGGCGCGGTTGTTCAGGGTTTCCACCAGCATGGAAACCCCCAGCACGTCGGAGGCCAGCACCCATTCCTGGCGCCGCTCGTCGCACATTTGCCCGGTGGCGGTCAGAAACTCGATGGCCCTGGCCCACTCCTCGACGGTGGGCTCCACATCCTTGACGAAGGCGTGCAGGTGCCGGATGGCGGACTCCATGACCTCGCGGAACCGGGGACTTTCGCACCCGGCCAACCGCTCGATCACGATGTCTGCGGAGTCAGCTTCGGTGAACAATCGATTCATGTCGATCTCCTGGATTGGACGGGCGGGCGGCTTCACGGGCCGCCGGGGGAGCGTCCGGCCCGGATGAGGCGGCGCTGGACGGGAAACAGCTCAAAGCCGAAACGCTCCACGGCGAGGCCCCACAGACCCCCCGGCGCCTTCAGCATCACCGCCACGGCGAGCACGCCGAGAATGATCAGATAGATGGAGCCCAGGTCCGAGAGAAAGCCCCGCAACGCGAAGAACACCGCCGTGCCGACAATCGGCCCTTCGATGCGGCCGACGCCGCCGATGACCACGATGAAGATCACATAGGCGGTCCAGTCAACCACGTTGAAGGCCGCTTCCGGCGAGATGCGAAGTTTGGCGAGAAAGATGAGCGCCCCGGTGAGTCCGGTGACGAAGGCGGCCACCACATAGACCAGATATTTCGTCCGGGCATTGTCCACGCCTGCACTCTCCGCCGCCGGCTCCGAATCGCGAATGGCGGTCAGGGCCAGGCCGTGCCGCGAGCGCAGCAGCCCGTACACCAGGGCGATGGACCCCACCGCCAGGGCGAGCGCAATCCAGAAGGTGATGGATTCGCGCATCACCTTCTTCGCTGCGATTTCCTTCACCACCTTGACCGGCAGACTCATGCCGGAGCCGCCCCCCAGTCCCTGCACCTGGGCGATGGACAGCATATAGACCTCGGCGATGACCCAGGTGCCGATGGCGAAATAGGCGCCCTTCAGCCGGAAGGCGATGGCCGCGGTGGGCACGGCCAGGATCGCCGCGACAACGCCCGACAGCACCAGGGCGGCCAACGGGTGGATGCCGGCGAACGCGGCCAGCGTGAACAGGGCGTAGCCGCCCACGCCCACAAATGCCTGCTGCCCCACGGACACCAGCCCCGCATAGCCGGCCAGCAGGTTCCACATCATCGCGAGCGTCAGATAGGTGCAGATCTCCACGCCCAGACGCATCTCCGCCCGACCGAGCCACCACGGCCCGGCGGCGAGAACGATGACGAGCAGCACGAAGGCCAGCAGCGCGGCGCGGCTGGCGGGAGAGGTGGTGACGACTCGGTACCGGTCGGACATCGGGCGGGCTCCGGTCTCAGTCCCTGATCTTCGGGAACAAGCCGTTCGGGCGGATCACCAGCAGGACCAGAAAGGCGATATGGCCGGCCAATATCTGGAATCCGGGATGAATCTTGGCGCCGACCGCCTGGGCCACGCCAAGGATGACGCCGCCCGCAAGCGTGCCCCAGAGGCTGCCCAGGCCGCCGATGATCACCGCTTCAAAGGCGAACAGCAGCCGCGCCGGGCCGACAGTGGGGGTGACATTGGTGCGGATCGCCATCAGGACTCCCGCCAGGGCGCATACCGCCAGCGCGATGCCCATCGCCAGGGCGAACACCTTGCGGTTGTCCACGCCCATCAGGCGCACGATGCGCTGGTTGTCGGAGGCGGCGCGGAACACGCGGCCGATGCGCGTGCGGTAGAACAGGACCTGCAGCCCGGCGATCACGCCGACCGCGACGACAAACACCAGCAACGGGTAAATCCCCACCGCAAGCCCGCCTGCAAGCTCGATGCTCGCGGTTTCCAGACTGCCGGCCTGCAGCCGGCGCGTGTCGGCGGAGAAGGCCTCCAGCAACCCGTTCTGGATGATGATGGACAGCCCGAAGGTCACCAGCAGCGGCGGCAGAATGTCGTCGCCCAGGGTAAAATTCAGCAGCCCGCGCTGGAGCGCGTAGCCCAGGACGAACATGAGGGGCATGACCACCGCAAGGGTCGCCAGCGGGTGTATGCCTGTCGTTTCCACCACCGCGATGCCGAAAAAGGCGGCGAGGATGATGAGGTCGCCATGCGCCAGGTTGACGAGCCGCATGACGCCGAAGATCAGCGACAATCCGGTGGCGAACAGGGCGAACATGCCGCCCAGCAGCAGCCCCTGGATGACGGCGTTCAACCACTCCATGGCTGTCACATCCCGAAATAGGCCTGGGTGATCCGGTCGCGGGTCAGTTCCTCCGGCGCGCCGGTGAGCGAGACGCGGCCCTCCTGGAAGCAATAGACCCGCGCCGCCACGGCCAGCGCCTGCTGAATGTCCTGCTCCACGATGATCAGGCTGGCGCCCTGCTCGAGGATTGACGGCAGCGCGCTGTAGATGTCCCTGACCACGATGGGCGCGAGACCCAGGCTGATCTCGTCGCACAGCAGCAGCCGGGGGTTGGACATCAGCCCGCGGCCGATGGCCACCATCTGCTGCTGGCCTCCCGAAAGGGCGGTGCCGGGAGAGCGGCGCCGCTCCTTCAGCACCGGGAACAGGGCGTAGACGCGCTCGAGGCTCCAATATCCGGGCCGGTCCACGCAGGCGCCCATCAGCAGGTTCTCCTCCACGCTGAGGGAGGGGAACAACTGCCGCCCCTCCGGCACCATGGCGATCCCCTGCCGGGCGATGACATCGGCCGGCAATCCGCCGACGGCGCGGCCCTCGAACAGCACGGCGTCGCGGGCGGCGTCCAGCAGGCCGGCGACAGCGCACAGGAAGGTGCTCTTTCCCGCGCCATTGGCGCCGATGATGGCGATGGTCTCCCCCTCGGCGACGCACACATCGACGCCGAACAGGGCCTGGAAGTCGCCGTAGAAGGCCTCCAGCCCGCGGGTTTCGAGCAGCGGCGTCATTCCGCCGGGATTCCCATATAGACCTCCCGCACCTGCGGGTCGTTCATCACCGCGTCCGGGGCGCCTTCGGCCAGCAGCGCGCCGAAATTGATGACGATGAGCCGGTCCACAACAGACAGCAGCGCGTGCACCACATGCTCGATCCAGATGATGGAGACCCCTTCAGCGCGCACCTGCCGGATGGTGTCCACCAGCGAGCGGCACTCGCCTTCGGTCAGGCCGCCGGCGATCTCGTCCAGCAGCAGCAGGCGGGGCCTGGTGGCCAGCGCCCGCGCCAGCTCGAGGCGTTTGCGCTCCAGCAATGTCAGCCGTCCGGCGAGCTCGTTGGCCTTGTCGATGAGGCCGGTGCGTTCGAGCACCGTCGCGCAATGCGTGTAGAGCGCCTGCTCGCGCTCGCCGGTGCCGAAGGCCGCCCCCACCAGCAGGTTCTCGAACACCGTCATCTTCGCGAACGGATGCGGGATCTGGTAGCTGCGGCCGATGCCCCGCCGGCATCGGGCGTGAACCGCGTCGCCGGTGATGTCCGAGCCGTCGAAGCGTATCGCGCCGGCGTCGGGGCGCAAATCCCCCGTGATCAGATTGAACATCGTGCTCTTCCCGGCGCCGTTCGGGCCAAGCACGCCGAGCGCTTCGCCCTCGGCGAGGGCGAAGCTCAGATTGTTGGTCACCGTGAGCGCGCCGAAACGCCGGCACACGCCGTCGAGCTCGAGGAGCATGATGACGCTCCGGCGCCGTCAGCCGATGGCTTCCATGTCGCCGCCCTGCGGAATCGCCGGCGCCGTCTCGTTGGAGGTAATCACGATGTCGTATTGATTGCCGCCGCCGGCGCCCAGCCGCCATTGTCCGCCCACCAGCGGGGTCTTCGCGACGTTCCTTACAGGGCCGCCGGTCCAGTCCACGGGGCCGACGATCGTGTCGGCCTTCAGCCCCGCCAGCGCCTCCGCCAGCGCGTCCGCATCGCCGGGGCCGCCGGCGGCCTCAAAGGCGCTCGCGGCGACCTCGAACAGCGCGTGCACGAAGCCGATGGGCTGGGTCCACTGCTTGCCGGTGGACTGCTCATAGGCCGCCGCCAGATCGGCGGCGGACTGCTGGGTAAGCGACGAGGCGAACGGATGCTGCGGCGACCACCAGATCTCCGACGACAGGTTGTGGCCCTGGTCGCCCAACGCCTCCACCGCAACCGGGAACAGGATCGCCTTGCCCATGGAGGCGACCTTGGGCAGGAAGCCCTGCTGCCGCGCCTGGGTCCAGAAGGTGGTGAAGTCGGGCGGGATCATCACCCCGGTGACGATCTCGCAGCCCTCGCTCTTGAATCTGGAAATGTAGGAGGAGAAATCGTCATTGTTGTTCTGGTAGCGGCCCGGATCGGTCAGCGCATATCCCTTCGCCGCAAGCGGCTTCGGAAAGCCCAGCTCCTTGTCGCCCCAGGCATTGCCGTCGCCGTCATTGGGGAACAGGCCGCCCACCTTCCCGTTGGTCTCGACCTTGCCCCACATATTGGTGAACACCGCGATAATGTCCTCCAGCCCCCAGAAGAAGTGGTAGGTGTACTGGAAACCCTCGGCCGGGTTGCCGCCGCGGGTGAAGAACCAGGGCTGCCAGGGCGCGATGCTGGAGACGCAGGGGATCTCATTGACCTCGCACTGGTCGGAGACCGGATTGGTGGTCTCGGGCGTGGACGCCACCAGCATCATGTCGATCTCGTCGGAGAGGATCAGCTCATTGGCCACCTCGGCTGCGCGGTTGGGGTTTGACTGGCTGTCCTTGACCACGATCTCCACCGGGTAGGACTTGCCGCCGGCTTCCAGCCCCCCGGCGAAGACCTTGCGCATGGCGTCCACCACGAACTTGTCGGCCTCGCCGAAAGGCGCGAGCGGGCCGGTCTGCGGCGTGACATAGCCGAGCTTGATCGTCTTCGAGGCTGCAATGGCGGGCATGGGCAGCGCGGCCCCCAGCGCCGCGGCCCCCAGCGTGCCGGAGGTCGCGCGCAGGAATTTGCGCCGGCTGATGGTGTTTCTGGTCATGGTCGTGCTCTCCTGTTTCTCGTGTGGTTCAACGGGTCGGCGCATCGCGCGCGCCGGGCCTTTCGATGAGATCCGCGTGCCGGAGCAGGCTTCGGCGCTACCAGGTCACAGGGACGACCGGGGCCTTGCCGGAGCGCACCAGGTCCGGGATCGCCGGCGAGCCGTTCTCCCAGACCAGCAGCATGGAGCGCTTGGCGGAGTATCCCTGATGGCGAATGTCCGCCGGCATACAGGCCACATCGCCGGCCTTCATGGTGACCACCGCCCGCGGGCTGCCGGTCTTGCCGTCCTTGACATCCCAGATGATCTCGTCGGAAAGCTGGATGAACCATTCGCAGCGGTCATTGCCGTGCTCCACAGGCAGGGTGAACTCCTCTGTGGTGGGGCAGAAGAGGCTGTCCTTGACCACCGAGCACACCGACGGATTCCAAGTGACATCGGAGCGCGACAGATATCCGAACAGGCTGAAGGCGGACACCTCATGCTCGAAGCCGGGCGCGGCATGGACCTCCGGCTGATCCTGGTTCACATCGGCGAACATGCGGTTCACCGGATGGGTCTCGTCGGTGCGGACGGGCGTGTCGCCGGGCAGCCCGACCATGCGACTGGCCGTCACGCGCTCGCGCGTCACGGCCGCGTCATTGGCGCCGTTCTTCGCCCCCCAGGGGGCGCCGGTCTCCATGGGCGCCGCGAAGGGGTCGTATCCGGCATTGGTCCAGTCGGAGATCATCCGGCGCATGAGCCCCATCAACTCGTCGGACTTGAAGCGCTGGACGAAGTCGCGGCCGCTGGAGACATAAGCGTCGTTCATGGCGCCGGCGAACAGCTCCACCTCGCCGTAATAATTGGTGGTGCCGAACACGTCGTCGAAATTCACGGTGCCGTAGAAGAAGCCCCACGCCACGTCGCGCATGAGGGCGCGCAGGAAGGCGTCGATCGGCATCTGATGGCGGCCGCCGGGCCACTCGATATGCACGAAATAGGCGTCGCGGCGGAAGCTGAAGTCGCCGGCCTCGAAGCGCCGGTAGCCGTCCTCGTTCGTGGGCGGATGGACCCTGGTGCCGGCGGTGACGGGCAGGCCGCGGGGGTTGGAAATCGCCGGCGCCGCGGAGGCGCTGTCGCTCATGGCCATAATGCTTGCTCTCCCGGGTTCGGGTGGTCGGTGATGCAGGGCTTCATGCCTGCTGGCAGATCTCTGCCCATTTGGTCACTGTAACGGGGCCTTCGATGGTCTGGATCATCAGCACCGAGGGACGGGCAGCGCTGAAGCGGTAGGCGGCGTTCACCGGCAGCATGGTCATGTGCCCGCGGCGAATCACGACATAGCCCATGGGGGTCCCCGCCGGGCCGCTGTCCAGCAGGCGGGCGCCGGCGCTCTCCGGGTCTGCCGCGGATGCGGGGTCGTCGAGCTTGATGAACTCCACCTTGATCTCGCCGTCCATGCACAGGGCGAACTCGTCATGGGCGCAGGTGAACCACGGCGAGACGCCCTCCGCACGGGCCGTCTCGACGACATATTCGAAATTCTTCGCCACCGCGACCCGCTCATAGGGCGCGCTCTGCGCAGCCACCTCGAAGATGTTGGAGAAAACATAGTTCTTCGGATCGTCGTCGATGATCTGGACCCCGCCCTTCTCATAGTCGTCGAGGGTTCCGAACACCGTGGCCTTCGGGGGGACCACACCGCCTGTCGCCTGTGTCGTGCCGGTCATGCCTGAGCTCTCTTGATGTTGTGCGCTGTCCGCACATTCGTGCGATAGTTCCGCTCCGATAGCATGCAGTTTTCGTTGAGTCAAGCGATTCGTTCATATATCGTATGCTTGTTCGATATGCGCACAGGAGGCCGCTTGTCAGAGTTACCCGAAGACGATGAAAAAAACAGGGATTTCGTAGCCTCCCTGAGTCGCGGCCTTGCCGTGATCCAGACATTCGGGCCCAGCCGCCGGGCCATGACGATCTCGGAGGTGGCGGACCGCGCCGGCCTCAACCGGGCCGCGGCGCGGCGCCTGCTGCTGACGCTGGTGAAGCTGGGCTTCGCCCGCACCGACGGCAAACGGTTCGAACTCACGCCGAAGATCCTGAGTCTCGGCTACGCTTATCTCGCGTCGCTGGACTTCTGGGAGGCCGCCCGCCCGTTCATCGAGGAGGTGACCGAGCGGCTCGACGAATCCTGCTCCGCAGCGGTGCTGGATGAAGCGTCGGTGGTTTATGTGGCCCGCTCCGCGGCGAAGCACCGGATCATGTCCGTGGCGCTGAATGTCGGCAGCCGGCTTCCCGCCCATGCCACCTCAATGGGCCAGGTGCTGCTGGCGGAGCTGGAGCCGTCCTGCCTGGACGCATATCTGCAGGCCGCCGAGCTCAGGCGCCACACGCACCGCACCATCACCACGCCGGACGGGCTGCGGGCGCGCCTGAAGGCGGTGCGCGCGCGCGGATACGCCTTCGTGGACCAGGAGCTGGAGGAAGGACTGCACTCCATCGCGGTGCCGATCCACTCGGATGCCGGACCGGCATTCGCGGCGCTCAATGTCAGCGGCCATGCAGCGCGCGTGAACCGGGCGGCCATGCTCCGCCGGTATCTGCCGGTGCTGCGGGAAGCCGCAAGCAAGATCGCCACCTATCGGGTGGTGTAAGCGGCGCCTCTCCGGGCCGATGCCGCCCGCAGCCTCTTTCTGCCGCCGGAGGGGGCAAGGCGCAGGGCCGGAACCTGGCCGGAGGCGGGTGGTGCCGCAGGAGAGACTTGAACTCCCGACCCGCGCATTACGAATGCGCTGCTCTACCGGCTGAGCTACTGCGGCACGGGCGCGCAAAATAGGCTGCGCGCCGGGTGCTGGCAAGCCGCCGTCAGGACTCCAGCATACGGCGGAGCGCGGCGACTTCCTCGGCCAGCGCCTTGTCGTCCTCCATGAGCTTGTCGATCCGGCGGACGCCGTAGAGCACCGTGGAATGGTCGCGGTCGAACTGCCGGCCGATATCCGGCAGCGACAGGGTGGTGAGCTGCTTGGCCAGATACATCGCTATCTGGCGCGGCCGCGCGACGGACCGCGCCCGTCGCGACGAATCCATTTCGGCCGGGCGGATATTGTAGCGCTCGCAGACGAACTTCTTGATCGCTTCGACAGTGGGAGTCCGGTCGCTCGCCGGCAACAGGTCAGACAACACTTTTTCCGCCCGGTCCACGGAAAGTGCGCCGCCGAAATGGTGGACATGCGAGTTCAGGCGGTTCACGGCCCCCTGCAACACGCGCATGTTGGAGGTGATCCGCTCCGCCAGGAAGACCACGACGTCCTCCGGCATCGGCACCGAGGTCTCGGCGGCCCTGCGCTCCAGAAAGCGCCGCCGCAGCGGATAGTCGGTTTCGAGCGGCAGGACGGACGCCGACACGCCTGTGCTGAGCCGCGAGCGGATCCGTTCGTCGATTCCCTCAAGATCGATCGGCGAGCGGTTGCCGGAAACCGCGATCAGGCGCTGCCGGTTCGTCAGCGCAACGATGGTATGGAGGAGCTCCTCCTGCGTGCCGGGGCTGCGCTCCAGCAGATGCACGTCGTCCAGCATCAGCGCGGCGGCGGAACGGACTTTCTGCCGCAAGGCGGCAATGGTCTTCGATCCGACAGCATCGAAGAAATGCTGGCGGAAGTCATCGGCGCCCAGATAGATGACCGGCTGATCGAGCTGTTTTCCGGAGAGCCGGAGCGCCAGCGCCTGCATGAGATGGGTCTTGCCGAGGCCGACGCCGCCGAACAGATACAGCAGGCCGGAAGGCGGCGCATTTCCTTCCGCCGCATTACGGCAAAGGCCGTGCGCCAGTGCGTTCGATTCGCCCACGATGAAGGTGTCGAAGCTGTGGCCGGACTGAACCGGCGTGGCGAAGTCGTCCTGCGCGGCGTCAACGGCCGGAGCCGGGTGCTGCTGCATCGGCACAGGCCCGTCCTGCAGCACCGGATTGACCTCGAAACTGATTTCGGCCAGGCCCGGCTCGGCCTCGCGCCACAGCCTGCGGATCCGCTCGCCATAATTGCCGAGCACCCGGTCGCACATGAAGCGGGTCGGCAGCTGTATCGCGATCCCCCGGCTTCCGCGGTCCACCAGGGTCATCGGTTTCAACCAGCTCTTGAAGATCCCGTCGCCGAATTCCGCCTGAAGAAGCCCGCGGATCCGGCTCCACTCGACCTGGCGGTCGGAATTGCCGAATGCCATGCGGGCTACTCCTGCATCCATGGCAGGCCGGCGGCCTTCCAGCCGCCGATGCGCCCGCGATGGCCTTCGCCGTCGCGGTCGCCCTCGAATCCCTCCGACACATTGTAACAGGGGCCGAGGCCGTGCGCCGTCGCGGCGGCGGCAGCGGCGGCGGACCGCACGCCGGAGCGGCAGATGAACAGCAGCGGGCCGGTGCCCGCAGCTTCCGCCACGGCGTCGATGAAGCCCGGATTGACCGCCATGCCGGGCCAGACCTGCCAGGACACAAGCTGCGTCTTGCGGCCAAGCGGCGCCAGATCAGGCAAGCCCACATATTGCCACTCGGGCAGGGTGCGCACATCGAACAGTGTTGCGTTATCCTTCGCCGCAAGCACCTCCCAAGCTTCACGCGGCGAGATGTCTCCCGCATAGGCCATAAATGAGTTTCCTTCTCCCGATGCCCGCGCGCCTGCGCATCCATCATGGCCGGGGCGGGAATGCGGTTACTCCCGACAACCGCATCCGGCCCGGCAGGACAACCGGCTTGCGAGACAAGAGACAGAGTAGCCGTCTTTGGCTTCCGTGTAAGGGGAGCAGGCAGTGAACCCAACCTGGAAGCGTTCTAATGCGTTAGCTCGGCAATGAATTTTCGTCGGAAAAAAAAACCGCCGCACAGCGGCGGCGGGGGGGGGGGGGGGGGGGGGGCAGGTTCTGCGTCAGGCCTGCATCTCCTTGATTCTTCTGGACAATCTCGAGAGCTTGCGCTGCATCGTGTTGCGGTGAAATTTTCCTTTCTGTGCGCCCCGCGCCATCTCCGGCTCGGCGGCGCGCAACGCGGCGCGCGCGGACTCCCTGTCGCCGCCGGCGATCGCGGTTTCCACCTTCTTGATGAATGTCCGCACGCGGCTGGCTCTGGAGCGGTTGTGAGCCGCTCGGCGCAGGTTCTGGCGAACGCGTTTCTTGGCTTGCAGCGAATGGGCCATGATGTCGGTCGGCTTCCGTTCCGGTCTGGAATTGGGCGGCTTATAGGACTGTCGTCCGGCAGGCGTCAAGCCGTGTTCGCCGCGGGTCGTGTCTCAGTTTGCAACGAAGGCCGGTGCCGGCGGGTTTTTCGCAACGCGTCTCCGCGCCGCGCCGCTTCTATCGCCTCCCTTGTCATCACCCCGGCCGCAGCAGAGCGGCGCGCCGAGGTCCATCCTCCGCCGTTCCGGCCACGCGGAAGGATCGGAGGCGACAACAGGGGGTCCGGGGCGGCGCCGGGAAGTTCGGAGCGGAGGGCCGGGCCTCTCGAGCCCCTGGCTCAATCTGCCAGAGGAACGCGACTGCCAAACGGAGACACTACCCCGCCGCGCCGAGGCGCCGGGCGACCCATTGGTGGAAGGCGTGGCTCGGCGTGTCCATGACCGGCGAGAAACAGCCGCCGTCAAAGGCGGGCGAGCGGCGCCCCTGCTGCATTCGCTCGACAACGCCGACATCTTCCTCGAACACCTCTTCCCAGCGCGTGCGCAGCCGGCGCCGCGCATCGGCATAGGCAGGGCCGGCGGCCGCCTCTTCCAGGCACCACAGCCGCGCATCCTCGACCGTCCGGCCCGGCGCCACCGGGTCGATGCGCATGGCGAAGAAATGGTCCGTATGCGCGCCCAGCAGCACATTGGGGTAGAGGGCGACATATTCCGCAAGCGTGCCGTCATCGGCGCAGGGCAGTTCGCCGCGGGCCGTGTAGCGGTGCGACCCCTGGCCGGAGAACGCCGCCTCCACGACCGGATAGTGGTCCGCCAGCGGGGAGATGCGGTTGAGGCCCGGATGCACCCAGGGCAGATGGTAGGCCTCGCAATAGTTCTCGACCGCGAGTTTCCAATTGGCGTCGAGCCGGAAACGGATCGGCTCCGTCTCCGCCGGCCGGTAGCGCGCCAGCGGGAAGCCCCGCCACCGGCGCAGAAGCGGCGCGAGCCAGTCTTCCAGGGCGGGGGCCGCACCGGAGAGATCGACGAACACCATATCCAGCCAGACGCTGCAGCGCACCGGGATCAGGCCGCGGCCGCTCTTGCAGAAGCCCGGCGCCCGATGGCGGTCAACGCCGCCGATATGCGGCGTGGCGCGCAGGCGCCCCTCGAGGTCGTAGGTCCAGCTGTGATAGGGGCAGCGCAGGAAGGCCATCCCCTGCGCCGGCTCCTCCAGCAGGCGGACGCCGCGATGGCGGCAGATATTGTGGAAACAGCGAATCCCGCCGCCGGCGGTCCGGACGAGCAGCAGCGGCGTCCCCATGGCCTCGACCGGCAGCAGGTCGCCGGGGCCGGCGATGTCGCCGGCGAAGGCGATGCAGAACCAGCCCTGTGCGAAGAGCCGCCGCCGTTCCTCCTCGAACGCCGCCGCCTCGGTGTAATACCGGCCCGGCAGGCCGCTCGCGGCCTCGATGGGCTGGAGGACGGGTGCAAGGTCGTTCATCACAGGGCGCTCCGGCAGGCTCGGGAGCACCGAGTCTGCGGCGTCCTGCATCCGGCCGGCTTGCCCGGATACGACCCGGAAGCGCGGTAAAAGCGACCAAGGCCGGCCGGCGCCGCCCGGAAACGCGCGGCGATAGCGGGTCAGACATCGCCGTAAGGGCCGGCCAGCACGACGGCATAGCCGTCGGGGTCGCGCAGCCAGCATTCGCGGTGGTTGGCGTTCGGGTTGACATGGGGCGGCTCGAGGATTTCGGCCCCGAGTTCGCCGGCGCGGGCCACGGCGTTGTCGAACCCGTCGGTGCGGAACCAGAGCAGCACGCCGTCTCCGCGCGGCGGCGGCCCGGCGCCGCCCATATGCGGGTGGTCATGGGCGTCCGGGCGGTGGAGCTGGAGGATGATGCGCCCGTCCAGCACCAGCCGCTCATAATCGCGCCCGCCATGGCCGCTTTCGCAGCCGAGAAGCGCCTGGTACCAGCGGCTGCTTGCCTCGACATCCGCGACGACGATCAGCGGCTGCGGCTCCATGGCGGCCTCCTCTCCCGGCTCCGCTCCGCCGATGCGCTACGCCGCCAGGTAGCCGCCGTCCACATTGTAGGTCGCGCCGGTGACGAAGCCGGCCCGGTCCGAGCAGAGCCAGCAGACCAGTTCGGCGACCTCCTCCGCCTCGCCCATCCGCCGGGCCGGCACGCGGGCCATAAGCTCGTTGCCGCGCCGCTCCCGCACGGCCCGCGTCATGTCGGTGGCGATATAGCCGGGGCACACCGCGTTCACGCGGATATTCTCGGTGGCGTATTCGAGGCCGGCCGTGCGCGTCATGCCGGAGACGGCGTGTTTGGCGGCGACATAGCCGCAGCCGCCGGGCAGGCCCAGCAGGCCGGCGATCGAGGAGGTGTTGACGATCGCCCCGCCGCCGCCGTCGGCCGCCATGCGCTCGAGCTCGCCCCTCATGCACAGCCACACGCCCTTGAGATTGACGGCGATCATCCGGTCGAAGCCCTCTTCGGACCACTGATGCGTGCGGTTGGCGAAATTGCCCACATTCGCGGGCGCGATGCCGGCATTGTTGAAGGCGCAGTCGATCCGGCCGAACGCCGCGGCGGCGGCATCCAGCATCGCCTCGACCTGTTCGGCGTCGCTGACCTCGACCGCGAGCGCGACGGCCTCGCCGCCCGCCTCGCGGATCATGGCGGCGGTCTCTTCCGCGCCTTCGAGATTGAGGTCGGCCGCCGCAACCCGCGCGCCTTCCCTGGCAAAGAGCAGCGCCGCCGCCCGCCCGATGCCGTTCGCGCCCCCGGTAATCAGCGCCGCCTTGCCTTCCAGCATTCCGCCCATGCCGTCCTCTCTCCGTTGCGCATATCGCAGGGCGCAGCATAGCGCGCCGCATCCGTCGCCCGGAAGCACCCTCTCCTCCCCGAGGGAACGAGGGGTCATCTGCCGCCGGAAGGAGCGAAGCAGGCCGCTACCTCCTCCCTCCCCATGCAGGGGGCCTCGTTCTTCTCCCTCTCCCTGCAGGATTCTTCTGCGAAAGGGGTGTTTTGGGTTATGGCGGTGTATTGGGGGGGCGTTTGGGGGTTGGGCGGGGGCGATTGAGGGTCGCGCGCCGGTGTTGTTGGGCGATGGCGTGTCGGCGTCGACCGTTTGGCAGCGGGATGCTGCAGGGAGAGGGCCGGGGTGAGGGGTCTTGCTCGCCACAGGCACCGCCCGCGCCAGCTGAAACGCCGGCCCCCTCACCCTGCCCTCTCGCCCGGAGGGGGCGAGGGTTTCTTCTGCTGCCGGAAAGGGCGGGGCAGGGCTTCTGCCTCCCCTGCCCCGCCACAATGAATCACAGACAACAAAATCCACAAAACACCATTCCGAAGAGGAATCCTGAGGAGAGGACGACAGTCCGGCCCGGATCTTCACCGCGCTCCGGCCGGGGCGCCGCCAAAACCCGTGTCCCGTTGACATTCCGCCCGCCAAGCCCAATATGCAGCCAGTCCGCCGGCAACGCGGCGGCAAGAGTGCAGCCCATGACAGCGATTGCGGCGCGGTTCTTTCGGGCGCTGCTTGCCTTGTGTGCCCTTGGCCCCGCGCTTCTCCTTCTGGCCGCCCCGGATGCCGCGGAGGCCCAGCGCCCCGCCCCGGTGCGCGTGGACGCCGTGGTCGTCGAGCCGCTGGTTGAAACGGCGCCCGTGCTTGGCAGGCTGGTCTCCCGGATGCGCGGCGCCGTTGCGGCGCAGACCGTCGGCGCCGTTACTGAAATCCGTGTCCAGACGGGCGACAGGGTGGCGCGCGGCGATGTGCTGGCGGTGCTCGATATCGAGAGGCTGACTTCGGAGCGTGACGCCCGCGCCGCCACCGCAGCGGCCGTGGCCGCACGCGCCGTCGCCGCAGAAGCCCGCCTGGAGCGGGTCGAGCAGGAAATCGCGCGCTACGAGAAACTGCGCCGTTCGGCCGCCTTCAGCAAGGCGCGCCTGCAGGACAAGGAGCAGGAGCGGGCATGGCTGCGCTCGGAGGTCGATGCGGCGCGCGCGCAACTCGTGCAGGCCAGGGCCAGCCAGGCATTGGCCGAGCTCAATCTCGACCGGGGCACCGTCCGCGCGCCCTATGACGGCGTGGTGACCGCCCGCCATACCGAAGTCGGCTCCTATCTGAAAGAGGGCGGCGCGGTCGTCGGGCTGGTGAATGACCGCGATCTGGAGATTGAGGCGGATGTCCCGGCGGCCCGCATAGTCGGCCTGTCCAGGGGCATCCGGGTTGCCGTGGCGCTGCCGGACGGCACGATGCATACCGCCAGCGTCAGGGCCGTCGTGCCGGACGAAAATGCGATGACGCGGACGCGCATCGTGCGCTTCACCCCGGTTTTCGGCCCGACAACGACGCCGCTGGCCGCGAATGCCGCCGCAACCGTCATCCTGCCCGTCGGCACATCGGCCCCCGCGCTTACCGTCCACAAAGACGCCGTGGTGCGCCGCGGGCAGCAGGCCCTTGTCTATGTCGCGCAGGAGAACAAGGCGGAGATGCGCCCGGTGCGCCTCGGCCGCGCCTCCGGTGCGCGCTTCGAGGTTCTGGACGGCCTCGCCGCAGGCGACCTCGCCATCGTGCGCGGCAATGAGCGGCTGCGCCCCGGCCAGGCCGTCGTCGTGCCCGACGCGAAGGCCGGCAAAACTGGCGCCGGAGCCAAAACGGGATGAACCCCGTGCGTTTCGCCATCGACCGTCCGATCGCTGTGGCGGCGGCCGTGCTGATGGTCGTGCTCTTCGGGCTGGTGGCGCTGGAAACGATCCCGGTCCAGCTCACGCCGGATGTCCGCAAGCCGGTCATCACCGTGCAGACGCTCTGGCCCGGCGCGGCGCCGGCCGAGGTCGAGCGCGAGATCGTCAACCGCCAGGAAGAGATGCTGAAGGGCGTCGAGGGCCTGGAGGAGGTCGAAAGCCGGTCTGAAAACGGGCGCGCATCCGTCACGCTCACTTTCGCCATCGGCACCAATATGGACCGCGCGCTGCTGCTGGTCGCCAACCGGCTCGACCGCGTGGACAACTATCCGAACGAAGCCGACCGCCCGACGCTCAGAACGGCCGGGGCGGAAGACAACGCCATCGCCTGGTTCGCGCTCCAGACAGCGAAGGACAATCCGCGGCCGATCCACACCTATGGCGACTTTGTGGAAGACGTGATCCAGGACCGGATAGAGCGGGTCCAGGGCGTATCCCGCACGGATGTCTTCGGGGAAGTCCAGCGCGAGTTGCACATCACGGTATCGCCCGAGCGCATGGCGCAATTCGGCCTGACCGTGACCGAGATCGCCGCAAGGCTTCGGGCCGCCAATGCGTCCGTTTCCGCCGGCGATGTCGAGGAGGGCAAGCGGCGCTATCTGGTCCGCGCCGAAGGCGAACTGGACTCGCCGGAAGCGGTGCGCGCGGTCGTGCTGCGCACCCAGGCCGACAGCGCGACCGGCAGGGTCGGACGGGTGACGGTGGGCGACATTGCCGATGTCGCCTATGGCTACTCCGAACCGCGCGCGCGCATCCGCCGGCTGGGTGAGAACGCCGTCGTATTGAACGCCAAGCGCGAGGCCGGCGCCAATGTCATCGAGACCATGGAGGGGGTGCGCGAGGCGGTCGCCGAGCTGAACGAGACGGTGCTGCCTGCGGAAGGCCTCCGCCTGGAACAGGTCTATGACGAAACCGACTACATCCTGTCAGCCATCAGTCTGGTGCGGCAGAACATTGTCGTCGGCGGCGCGCTGGCGGCGATCATGCTGCTGGTGTTCCTGCGCTCCTGGCGCCCGACGCTGATTGTCTCGCTGGCGATTCCGGTTTCGGTCGTCGGGTCTTTCGTCGCCATGGCGGCGCTCGGGCGGTCGATCAATGTGGTGTCGCTTGCAGGCATTGCCTTCGCGGTGGGCATGGTTGTGGATGCCGCTATCGTCGTGCTGGAGAACATCTACCGCCTGCGCGAGCGCGGCCTGACGCCGCGCGAGGCGGCGCTGCGCGGCGCCGGCCAGGTCTGGGGCGCCATCCTGGTGTCCGCCCTGACAACGGTTCTGGTGTTCGTGCCGATCCTGGCGATGGACCTGGAAGTCGGCCAGTTGTTCCGAGACATCGCCGTTGCAATCTCGGTCTCGGTGATCCTGTCCCTGCTGGTGGCCGTCACACTGATACCGGCGCTGTCGCGAAACCTGCTCGCCACCCGCATCTGGGCCGGCGGCCGCATCGAGGTGCCGGTTCTGGACGGTCTCGCGCGCCGCTATGCCCGGGCGACGCTCGGCTATGCCGAAATGGTGGTGCGCAACCGCGGTTTCGCCATGCTGTCCGTGGCGGCCATTACCCTGGCCGCCGTGGCGGTCGCCTGGTGGTTGACGCCCAAACTCGATTATCTGCCCGACGGCAGCCGCAATTTCGTGCTCGGCCGGGTGTTGCCGCCGCCGGGCTACAACCTCAAGACCAATGGCGAGATCGCGCGCGAGATCGAAGACGCCACCCGGGCGCTCTGGGCAAGCGAAACCGGCAGGGAGGCGGAACCCGGCGGGCCGCCCAAGATTGAAAATTTCTTCTTCGTCGCACTGCCGTCCTTCACCTTTGTGGGCGCATCGGCGGTTGATCCTTCGCGGCCGGAGGAACTGGTGCCGATCCTGCAGCGCGCCTCGCTGCGCGAACCCGGCACATTCGGCTTCTTTACCGTCGCCTCCATCTTCGGGCGCGGCATCGGCGGCAAGCGGGCGATTGATCTCGACATCTCCGGCCCCGATCTGGAAACCGTCATGGCCATTGCGGGCAAGGCCACGGGCCTGACCGGCGCGGTGCTGCCGCGCAGCGAGGGCAACCAGTTGCGCCCGATTCCCGGCCTCGAACTGGGCGCTCCGGAAGTCCGGGTGCGGCCCGACCGGCTGCGGCTCGCGGATAACGGCGTGTCGGCCAGGGAATTCGCCGACACCATAGACGCCTTCAATGACGGGCTGCGCGTTGCGCGCGTGACGATCGACGGCAAGCGCACCGGCCTGGTGCTCAAGGGGCCGCCGGATAATATCGCTTCCACGCAGGGTATCGACTCGCTGCCCGTGGTGACGCGGGGCGGCGTCATTCTGCCCGCCTCGTCGCTCGCCCGCATCGAAGTGACCAACGGACCGACAGAGATCCGGCACAAGGAGCGGGTCCGGACGGTCACGCTCCAGATCCGGCCGCGGGCGGAGATGCCGCTCGAGGAGGCCATGGACCTGGTGCGTGCGGAGGTCATCGGCCCGCTTGCCGCGGACGGCCTGCCGGACGGGGTCAAGCTCCGGCTGTCCGGCGCCGCAGACGAGTTGACGGTCACATGGAATCATATCGTCGTCGATCTGCTGATCGCCGTCGCCATCGTTTTCCTGGTGATGGCGGTGCTGTTCGAGAGTTTCATCTATCCGCTCATCATCCTGGTCTCGGTGCCGCTGGCGACCGCCGGCGGCGTGCTCGGTCTGGCGGTGCTGAACCTGTTTGTCTTCCAGCCGCTCGACATGCTCACCCTGCTCGGCTTCATCATTCTGGTCGGCATCGTCGTCAACAACGCCATCCTGCTGGTTCACCAGACGCTGTTCCATATCCGCGATGCGGGTATGGCGGCAGCCGAAGCGATACGGCAAGCGACCCGAGACCGGCTGCGGCCGATCTACATGTCCACGCTGACCAGCGTGTTCGGCATGTTCCCCCTCGTGCTGTTCCCCGGCGCAGGCTCGGAGCTTTACCGCGGCCTCGGCTCGGTGGTGCTTGGCGGGTTGATGCTGTCGGCGGTGCTGACGCTGACCATCGTCCCGCCCCTGCTGGGCCTCATTCTCGCGCCGATGGAAGAACGCCGCCGGGGCCGCCTCGCCGCTGCCGCAGCCGCTGCCGCCGCAGCGGAATAGCGAGGTTTGCCGGAATCACCTGCGGGCGTGCTATGAAGCGGCCGGGATCGATTTCGGAGAGGCTGCCCGCATGAAGTTCGGTATCTTTTACGAACACCAATTGCCGCGCCCCTGGGCCGAGGACAGCGAACGGCGGCTGCTTGAGGAATCGCTGGCGCAGATCGAGCTTGCCGACGAATTGGGCTATGACTACGCATGGGAGGTCGAGCATCACTTCCTGGAGGAGTATTCGCATTCCTCCGCGCCGGAAGTCTTCCTGGGCGCGGCCAGCCAGCGCACGCGCAATATCCGCCTCGGCCACGGCGTCATCCAGCTTACCACCAACCACCCGGTCCGCGTTGCCGAAAGGGTGGCGACGCTGGACCTGCTTTCCGGCGGGCGCGTCGAGCTTGGCCTGGGCGAGGCGCAGGGGCCGGTCGAATTGCATCCCTTCGGCGTCCAGGTGCGCTCCAAGCGCGACCGCTGGATCGAGGGCGTCAAGGCGACCGTGCCGCTGTTCACCGAAACGGCTTTCGAGTTCGACGGCGCGTTCTACCGTTACCCGAAACGCAATGTCGTGCCGAAGCCGCTGCAGAAGCCGCATCCGCCGCTCTGGGTCGCCTGCTCCAATATCGACACCATCGAGGATGCAGGGCGCTGGGGCATGGGCGCGCTCGGCTTCCAGTTCGTCTCCCCGGAGGCCGCCAAAGCCTGGGTCAACCGCTACTATCTCAATCTCACGCGCAATCTCGACAAGATCTGCGACTATCCGGCCAATCCGAACATCGCCATGGTCTCCGGCTTCATGTGTTGCGAGACGGACGAGGAAGCGATCGAGAAGGCGTCGGGCTGGACCTTCTTCATCTTCTGTCTGAGCCATTACGGCAAGCATGGCATCTCCGCTCCCGGCGAGACCGATCTGTGGGCGCTGTATCAGGACTGGCGCCACACCGAGAAGGCGCAGCAGGCATTGACGGCCGGGCTGATCGGCTCTCCCGCGACCATCCGGGAGAAACTTCGCGCCTTCGCCGCCGCCAATGTCGATCAGGTGATTCTGCTGAACCAGGCCGGGCGCAACACCCATGCCGACATCTGCGCCTCCCTGGAATTGTTCGCCCGCGAGGTCATGCCGGAGTTCCACGACATGGAGGAGGCGCACCAGGCGTGGAAGGCGGGCGTGCTGGCGGGCGGCATCGAGCTTGAAGAGCTTTCCGTGGAAGGCGCCCGGCGCTATGCGCACCAGAATGAGGACATCGTGCGGCTCACGCCGGAGCAGTTGAAGGCGAAGATGGCCGCGAAGGAAGCAGCGGCCGCAGCCGCCGAATAGGGGGGATGAAGCCCATGCGCGCGCTTGTGCTTGAGGGTCACGGCGGACAGGACCGCTTTGCCTTCCGCCGCGACTGGCAGGAGCCGGAGCCGGGGCCGGGCGAGGCCGTCGTCCGGGTCGGGGCCTGCTCGCTGAACTACCACGATGTCTTCACCCGGCGCGGCATGCCGGGCATCAAGGTGCCGATACCGGTGGTGCCTGGCCTGGACATTGCCGGCGAGATCGAGGCGGTGGGCGAAGGCGTCGCGGGCTGGCCGCCCGGCGCGCGGGTGCTCATCGACCCCGTCTGGCCCGGAAAGGGGCTGATGGGCGAGATGCTCGACGGCGGGCTTGCGGAGAAGACCCTCTGCTCTGCCGGCCAGCTCATCCCGATCCCGGACGGAGTCAGCTATGCGCAGGCGGCCGCGCTGCCGGTCGCCTACGGCACCGCGCACCGCATGATGTTTGAGAACGGGGGCGTGAAGGCCGGCGAGAAGGTGCTAATCCTCGGCGCCTCGGGCGGGGTCGGCAATGCCTGCGTGCTGCTCGCCAAGGCCGTCGGCGCCCATGTCATCGCGGCGGCAAGCAGCCAGGAGAAACTCGACCGGCTGGCGGCGCTCGGCGCGGATGAGGGGCTGAACTACGCCGAGACCGCTTTCGAGCGGGAAATCTGGAAGCGTTACGGCAAGCCGTTCCGGCGCTCCTATGACGGCGGCGTGGATGTTGTTGTCAACTTCACCGGCGGCGACACCTGGGTTCCCTCGATGAAGGCACTGAAGCGCGGCGGGCGGATGCTCACCTGCGGCGCGACCGCGGGCTTCGATCCGCAGACCGACATTCGATATATCTGGACCTTCGAACTCAAGATTCTCGGCTCGAACAGTTGGACCGTATCGGGCCTGGAAACCATGATGGCGGATATTGCCGCCGGCCGCCTCGACCCGGTGATCGATGTGGAATTGCCGCTGGAAGACGCCGCCCGGGGCGTGCGGATGCTGGAGGACCGCGAGGTCTTCGGCAAGATCGTCGTCGTGCCGTAGCGGCCGGTCGAACCGCCGCGAACAGCCGGCGGCGGTTCCGGCCGGGCCGGAAACGCCATAGTCCTGTAATTCTGGAAAGGTCAGGAATTCCCCATGCTGAAACGTCTCGAATTCTGGTTCGATGTCGGCTCGCCGACCGCCTATCTCGCCCATACGCAAATGGCGGGCATCGCCGGGCGGACCGGCGCGGAAATCGTGTGGAAGCCCATGCTGCTTGGCGGCGTCTTCAAGGCCACGGGCAACAGCCCGCCGGGCACTGTGCCGGCCAAATCGGCCTATTACGGCGTCGACCTGCCCCGCTTCGCCAGGCGCTACGGCGTGCCGTATCAACGCAACCCGTTTTTCCCGATCATGACGCTGGGCCTCATGCGCGGCTGCCTGGCCGCCCAGCACGCCGGTTGTTTCCGGGCCTATGCCGACGCCGTGTTCACCGCAATGTGGGTCGAGAGCAAGAACACCGGCGACCCCGAAGTGCTGCGCGAGGTGCTGACCGCCGCCGGCCTCGACGCCGACGCCCTGTTTGCGGCAACACAGGAGCCGGAGATCAAGCAACAGCTGATCGCGAACACGGAGGAGGCGGTCGCGCGGGGCGTGTTCGGCGCGCCGACCTTCTTTGTCGGCGAGGAAATGTTCTTCGGGCAGGACCGGCTCGATTTCGTCGAGGAGGCGCTGGCCGGCTGACTAACAGCTTTCGACGGCCGCTGCCATGCGCCGCACAGCGGCCTCGTCCAGAACTGGCCGCCAGCCGGCCGGCGCCGTCAACCGGCCTTCCCGGAAACCGAGCGGCTCCGCCAGGAAGCATGCGGCCGGCTTCAGATAGCCGTTCATTTCGCCGGCATTGTCGAGGGCCGTGCGGCCAACCAGCGCCTCATGCCAGCAAGCGGTGGCGCAGGCGACGCCGTCGCCCATCACCGGCGTCATGCCAAGCGCATGGATGCGCGCCAGCCCCTCTGCCAGCCTCTGGCGGGTGACGGTTTTCTTCAGCTTCAGCTTGACGAAGCCGACGCCTTCGGCCGCGCCGGCGCGCTCGATATCGGCCGGGCGCACCACGCTCTCGTCCAGCATCACCGGCACCGGCGAGACGCGCGCGACGGCCAGGTTCGCCGCCCAGTCCTCCTTGCCGCAAGGCTGTTCGAACAAGGTGATGCCGTCCGGGTCGAGGCCGGCGGCGAAGGCGAAAGCCTGTTCGCGGCTGTAGCCCTGATTGGCGTCGATGCGAATGTCGGCCCGCCCTGCCGCTGCCTCCCGGACCGCGGAGACAAACGCCAGATCCCGTTCCGTCTCGAACCCGACCTTGACCTTGAGCGTGCTGTATCCTTCCGCAAGCAGCCGTTCGGCCTCGCCGCGCGCCGCTTCCGGGCTGTCCGCCTGCACCGGCGCCAGCAGCGGCAGGGCGAGCGCCGGATGCGGACCGCCGCCCAGCATTTCGAGCGCCGTCGCGGCGACGGATGCGCCGTTCTCATTGCCCGCAGACCGCGAGAGAACCAGAGCCAGCGCCGCGCCGGGGTCGAGGCCGATCAGCTCCGGCGCCAGCGCGCGCAGGAAGTCCCAGGCGCCTTCCGGGGTTTCATTGGTATAGCCGGTGGAGACCACCGCCTCGCCGAGGCCGGTGCGGCCGTCCCGGTCGCGGATTTCGGCCAGCAGGGGCCGCCACGCCCTGTCGGTCACATAGGCGCGCTTATAGGGCCGGGCGAGCGGCACATCGAGCGCAAACAGGCGGATGCCGGCGATGCGGCGCCCCGGCGCGCGGTCGTCGTCCGTCACGGGCAGCCGAGCCTGTCGGCCAGGTCGATGAAGTCCGCCGCCACGATTGTGAAGCCGGGGTCGGCTTCCAGGTCGGTCGTCTGGCCGGGGCCGTATTCCAGCGGGCGCGGCACGAAGGCCGTGGCCATGCCTTGCGCCGCGGCTGCGTGCAGGTCTCCGTTATGCGCGGCGGTCATCATCACCTCTTCCGGGGCGAGGCCCAGCGCCGCGCAACTCAGCCGGTAGGCGTCCGGCTGCGGCTTGTAGGCCCGGGCGATCTCCGCGCCCAGTATCGCATCCCAGGGCAGGCGGGCATGGCGGGCCATGTTCACCATGAGCGCGATATTGCCGTTGGAGCAGGTGCCGATGATGTATTTGCGCCGGAGCCGCCCAAGCCCCAGCACGGCGTCCGGCCAGGGGTCGAGGCGGTGCCAGGCCCGGTTCAGATGGTCCTTCTCCGCCTCGCTGAGGCCGGCGACGGCGAATTCCTCCAGCAGCGCCTCCAGGTTCTCGCGGTGCAGCACGTCGAGGATGGTGTAGCCCCGCGCGCCGCTGCGCACCGCTTCCATCGCCGGCTGGTAGCGGTCCCGCCAGCGGCGCGCAAAGGCGTGCCAGTCGAGGTCGCAGCCCTTGGGCGCAAGCAGCCGCCGCGCCTCCCGCGCGATCGACCCCCGCCAGTCCACCACCGTGCCGAACACATCGAACACCAGCGCCTTCACCATCCCCGCCAACCTCCATTCCCATAGCAGCCGACAGAGTGCAGGACGAGCGGCGGACGGGCAAGCGGGCGGCACCATAGCCGCCTGAACCACCGTCCCTGCCGGGGTGGCCATGCGTTGACGGCATGAACCGCGCTGCTATCGTTTACGAAACATATTTCGTGCCTTGACCGCAGGTAATCGTCATGAATTGGGCGTCCAGCGAAGCAGTCGCCATCCTTGCGTTCCTGCTGCCGGGCTTTGTCGCGGCGGCGATCTTCTATTCCTTGACCTCCTTTCCCCGACCCGATGCTTTCGAGCGTGTCGTCTTAGCGCTCATCTTCACCGCCATCAGCCAGGCAATCACGGAATACGGCCTTTCGGTTTTTGTCGAGGCCGGCGGGGCTGCCGAGGCTGGCAGCCAATGGAGACTGCTGTCATCCATTCCCGTTGCGGCAGTATTGGGTCTTGGCGCCGCTGTCTCGTCGAACACCGACGCCGTGCATGGGCTTTGCCGCTGTCTTCGCATCACCAGGGAGACATCCTATCCTTCCGAGTGGTACTCCACCTTCGCGCGGCTGAACGACAATAGCTATATCGTTCTTCATCTACCGGGCGAGCGCCGGTTGTATGGACATGCGCGGGAATGGCCAAGCAATCCGAAGGATGGTCATTTCTGCGTCATCGAACCTGAATGGCTGGGCGAGAATAATGAGCGGTCGAAAACGGGAGTCTCGGCGATGTTGATTCCGGCATCTGAAGTTACTATGGTGGAATTCCTGTCTGTGGACTTATCCGGAGAGTAGGTGACGTCATGGCGAAGATACCGACCCCTTCACCGATAGAGCGGCAAATTCAGAACGGCGTTTCATCCAAATCTCCTACACTTGTCAAACCACCGCCGCCGCCGCCGCCGCCCAAAAAGAAATGAGCCTGACCCCGCATTCCTTTGGCGGGGTCGGCTGCGGGTGCCGGAGAGAAAGTCGGGAGCACTGCCCTGGAAGGGCGATGCTGAAATAATTCTCGTTCTCGACCAGGGAGCTACGGAAAAGCCCGCCGGCGATAAAGCGCCGCCTGCTTCTGCGAGAAGCTTCTGCCATTTGTCCGGTCTTGCTTCTCCGCCGCCGCGCTTTGCCCTGGCCATCGCCTCCAGAGGCGCGCGCATCTTCTCATAGAGCATGAATGGATGCCCCCCCCCCCCCGGTTCGGAGGCGAAGCTCGTGAGCCAGTAGACGCCGACAGAGTGCCGAACGGACGACTGGCCAGCAAGAAGGCGGTATTCAGCTCGGCGGTCCGGAAGTGTCGATCACCGGTCGGCGGAAGAAGCGATGATCTTGACCTCGACCTTGCAGCCCTCGTCTATCTGAAGACAATCCATCAACTTGACGGAAGAGACCAACTCCACACCTTTCTGATTGAACGGCTTGTCTGCCCGTCTGACAAGAACCTCCTGGGTCTTGCCTCCCGCTGATGCCGTCGCCTTGTAGTAGTGGTATCCGCCACGTTTCTTGGGGATACACTGGCACGTCGGATGCGTAATGTCCTCCGGGGGCTCGAAGAACAACTTGCGTATGGCGCACAGGCCCTCAAATACCCCGTCGCATACCCTAAGGTTGAGAGTGCCACAGAAGACACTCTCCCAACCGGTTTCTTCCTTTATTCGACACACGCGCTGCGGATTATGCCGGAAGATCTCGCTCTCTCCCGCAACTTTAGGATTCTTGGGAGGGCTGGCCGAGCTTCGTCTGCACACCGTTCCTTTGAAGACCATTGCGCCCCTCCTTTCTCTTGACATCGCATTTATCCTAGCAAAATGAGCACTGCTGAGCAACAGGAAAAGAAATTTCCCATAGATGCACAGGGCGCAGTTCCCGGTAAGCGATAAAGAGAAAATTGCCGCAGCCGCAGGCCGGATCAAGGAATTTCATCCGGCCGAGCCGTTCCTGAAACTTCAGCAGATCGACGCGGCGGCGGCTGCCCCTTCGAGACTTCAGCTGCCGGAACTCGGCCCGCAGATCGTCCATGAACAACGGCTCGATGACCTTTAGGATGTTCTTCTCGGTGGTGTAATGCGCGCCCTGGGCGCAACGCTGCGCCGCCGCACGCCGCAAGACCCGCGCGCCGATGTCGGCGGAGCGGATATACTGGCCCTTTGGACGCACCGGCAGCGGGGGAAAGCTGAGCACATGCCAGTCTCCATCATCGACAGCGGGATCTACGGCAACCTGTTCGGCACGGAGGCGATGCGCGCCGTGTTTTCGGAGCGCGGCCAGATACAGAAATGGCTGGATGTCGAGGCGGCGCTGGCGCGGGTGCAGGCGCGGCTTGGCATCGTGCCCGCTTCGGCGGCGGCGGAGATTTCGGCCAGGGCCGATGCGGCGCTGATCGACATGGAGCTGATGCGCGACGAGGTGGACCGCATCGGCTACGCCATCCTGCCGCTGGTCCACCGCCTCGCCGCGCTGTGCGAGGGCGGCGCCGGGCGCTATGTCCATTGGGGCGCCACCACGCAGGACATCAAGGATACCGGCGTCGTCCTTCAGATCCGGGACGCGCTGGACCTGGTGGAGGCGGACCTCACCGCCATTCGGGACGGCCTCGCCCGCTTGGCCCGCGAGCACCGGGACACGGTAATGGCCGGGCGTTCGCATCTTCAGCACGCCCTGCCGATCACCTTCGGCTACAAGGCCGCGGTGTGGCTGGCCCCGGTCCAGCGCCATCTGGAGCGCCTCGACCAACTGCGCCCGCGCGTGCTGGCGGGCCAGTTCGCCGGGGCGGCTGGCACGCTGGCTTCGCTGCACGGCCGCGGGCTGGAGGTGTCCGACGCGCTGATGGACGAACTCGGCCTCGGCCGCCCCGCTATCGCCTGGCATGTCGCGCGCGACACCATTGCCGAGACGATGGCTTTCCTGGCCCTGGTCTCCGGCTCGCTCGCCAAGATCGCCACGGATGTCGTGCTGCTGACCGCCACCGAGACCGGCGAGGTGTTTGAGCCCTTCTCGCCCGGCCGCGGCGGCTCCTCCACCATGCCGCAGAAGCGCAACCCGGTTTCCAGCGAGCTGATCCTCGCTTGCGCCAAACAGGTCCAGAGCCGAACCGCCCTGGTCATGGACGCCATGGCGGCCGATCTCGAGCGCTCCACCGGCCCCTGGCATGTCGAATGGGCGGCGCTGCCGGAGGCTTTCGTGCTGGCCGCCGGCGCGCTCGCGCAGGCGCGTTTCCTGGTGGAGGGCCTGCGCGTCGACCCGGATGCGATGCGCGCCAATATGGACCTGACGCAAGGGTTGATCGTTTCCGAGGCGGTGATGATGGGCCTGGCGCCGGCGCTCGGCCGGCAGGCGGCGCACGATCTCGTCTATGACGCCTGCCGCGCCGCCACCGAGCAGCGGCGGCCCCTGCTGGACGTGCTGCTCGACATGCCGGCGGTGACGGAGAAGCTGGACCGGGAGGCGCTCGCCCGGCTTTGCGAACCCGCCAACTATACCGGCGAGGCGGCGCAGATGGTGGACCGGCTGCTCGCCGGCCGCGCGCCGCGCGCATGACGGCGAGCAGCCGCGCCGCCGCCCGGAACAATGTCGTCGGCGCGCTCTGGATGTGCGCCACCGTGCTTTGTTTCATGGCCATGGCGGTCGCCGGGCGGCAACTCTCGGACACCATGTCCACCGCGCAGATCATGGTGCTCCGCAGCCTTGTCGGCCTGGCCGCAGTGGCCCCGCTCGCTCTCGCTGCCGGGCGTATCGCGACCCGCCGGCCGCTGCTGCACCTGGCCCGCAACGGCGTCCATTTCGTCGGACAATATGCCTGGTTCTACGGCATCGCGACGCTGAGCTTCGTCGATGTGAGCGCGCTGATGGCGACCACGCCGATCTGGGCCACGCTGTTCGCCATTGCGTTTCTGGGCGAGCGGGCGGGGTTCCGGCGCGCCGCTGTTATCGCGCTCGGCTTTGCGGGCGTGCTGGTCATCCTGCGCCCGCATACGCTGCCGGTCGGCTGGCCGGCGCTTGTCTGCCTTGCCGGGGCGGCCGGCTATGCCGGCGCCAATGTGCTCTCCAAGGAACTCATGCGCGCCGACACGCCGCTGCAGATCGTGTTCTACATGATGCTCATCCAGCTCCCGATCGCTGCGGCGGCGAACTGGGGCGGCTGGACGCCGGTGGCGTGGGCGGATGCCGGCTGGATCACCGTGGTCGGCCTAGCGGGCGTGCTGGCGCATCTCACCATGAACCAGGCAATCCGGCTCGGCGACATTTCCGTCGTCGTGCCCGTGACCTATATCCAGCTGCCGCTGCTGGGGCTGGTCGGCTTCGTCTTCTTCCTCGAGGTGCCGGAGCCCATGGTGCTGGCCGGAGCCGGCCTGATCGTCGCCGGCGCGTGGTGGAATATCGCCGCCGAAAGCCGGATCGCCCGGGGGCGCTAAGGGAAGAAACCACCGGCCCGGCGGGAATTTCCCGCCTGGATTACCCGCATACCATCGGGACCTAGTGACATATCATCAGCGTGTTGAGAGGCATCCAGGAGGCCGGGGAACCCAGCGCTGCGGTCAAAGCCGCCAATCCGGCCCCCAGGACACCGCCCGCAGCAAGAAGGCCCGAGACCTTGGCCAATTTCTTCACCATCGGTTCCCCTTCCAAAGGTTCCGGGCACGCCCCGCAAACATAGCGCATGGCGTCGCTCGAATCGATCCGGAGGCAGTGTCCGAGTTCAACATTTGGACTCGTTGCGGCGTTTATCCGTCTGCAGACGAGAGATCGAATGTGAAACTGAGGCACTACTGATCCGGATTGTCGTCGAACCGCCCTACCGGCCCGCCTGCACCAGCACAATGCCGGCCGTGACGATGGCAAGGCCCGCAAGCTCCGGCCAGGCCAGGCTCTCGCCAAGCAGCAATGCGGAGAACAGCGCGCCGAGGCCAGGCACCAGCCCCGCAAAGATGCCGGCGCGGCCCGCGCCCAACACGCCGATCGCATAGCTGTAGAGCCAGAGCGAGAGAATGCCGCCCAGAATGCCGTGGACGAAGGCCTGCCAGGCGAGCGCCGCCGGCGCAATCTCCAGCAGCCGGCTCTCGGCGAACAGGAAGAAAAACGGCAGGAACGCCGCTGTCGAAACGGTGCTCAGAATCGCAGCCGCGTGGAGCGGCGCAATCTCGGCCCGGCGCGCCGTAATCGTATAGACCGCCCACATCCACGCGCCGAGATGAAACAGTGCGTAGCCGGCCGGGCCGCCCGGGGCCGCATTCCCCAACGCGGACAGCGCGGCGGCGCCGACCCCTGCCGCCGTCAGTCCGACGCCGGCCAGCCGCAGCCCGCCGGCGCGCTCGCCCAGCACGAGCATACCGAGCAGCACGGTGAGCGCCGGGAACGTGCCGGGGATGAAGATGGCGGCATGGGCCGCCGGCGCGCGCGTCAACCCCCAGCCCAGCACCAGCGCGAAGGGAATTCCGATGGTGCCGGCCATGGCGAGCGTGCCCCACCAGCCCGCCTTGCCGGCCTTGAAGCCCCGCCGCAGCGCAACCGGCAGCAACACCGCCGCCGGCACGCCGACCCGCAGAATGGCGAGATCCGCAGGCGAGATCGATTCGGTGACCGAGAGGCGGGACAGCGGAAACCAGGCGCCCCACAACGCCATCGCCGCGAGCGCCGCTGCAATGGCGCGCGCCTCGCGCGCTGCAGCCGGAGCGGGTGCGGGCCGCGATGTCAGGCGGGGCTGCGCCGGTATGCGCGGCTGCGGAAGCGCGCGAGATATGCCGGGATGACCGTCTCGATATCCGTCGGCTGGATGCCCAGCTTCGCAAAGCCGGCCGCACCTTCGGAGACCACGCTGTCGCTTTTCAGCAGCTCCACCTGGTCCGGCGTGATCGGCGCTCCCGGCAGAAATTGCAGGAAAGCGGCTTTGACCTTCATGAATTCGAAGGGCACCGGCGCGAGCAGGCGCTTGCGGCCGGTCTCCGCAAGCAGCAGTTCCATCAACTGCTTGAAGCTGTAGATTTTCGGTCCGCCAAGCTCGAAAACGCCGCCCTGCCAGTCAAGCGCGGCGACCGCCGCTTCCGCCACATCGCCCACATAAGCCGGCTGAAACCGCGTCAGCCCGCCGCCGATCAGCGGCAGCGCCGGGACAAGGCGCGCCAACGGGGCGAAACGGTTGAAGAAGCTGTCTTCCGGTCCGATGATGATGCTCGGCCGCAGGATGACGGCATCCGGAAAGGCCTCGCGCACCGCGGCCTCGCCCGCAGCCTTGGAGCGGGCGTATTCCGCTGCGGCGGCTGCATCCGCCCCCAGAGCGGAAACATGCACCAGCCTCTCGGCGCCGGTCTCCGCCGCTGCCGAGGCGACGGCGGCAGCCCCGGCGACATGGACAGCGGCGAAGGACTGCGCCCCGCGCCCTGTCAGCACGCCCACGCAATTGACCACCGCATCCACGCCGTCCACCGCTGCGCACACACTCTCCGGATGGCGCAGATTGGCCTGCACCGGCACGATCTGGCCGACGGACCCGGCGGGTTTCAGGAATTTCGCGCGTTCCGGGTCGCGGCTCGCGACTCTCACCCCGGCCCCTGCCGCCGCGAGACGCTTGACAATGTAACGCCCGACAAAGCCGGCGCCGCCGAATACCGTTACCCGCATTCCCTGCATGGCCATTCCCGGATTGCTGCCCGCCGCTGACCGGCAGTGTAGCGCACGCCTTTCGCGCGGCAAAACGGTTCGCTAGGCTGGCCGAACAGGACCGAGAGGGAGGCCGCCCCATGGCCGGGAAACAATTGCGCAGCCGGAACTGGTTCAACGATCCGCACGACCCCGGCATGACAGCGATGTATATCGAACGCTACATGAACTACGGCATCACCCGGGAGGAGCTTCAGTCCGGCAAGCCTATTGTCGGCATTGCGCAAACGGGTTCCGACCTTTCGCCCTGCAACCGCATACATCAGAGCCTGGCCGAGAGAATGCGCGCCGGCATCCGCGAGGCGGGCGGCGTCGCCATTGAATTCCCCGTCCACCCGATCCAGGAGAGCAGCCGCCGGCCGACCGCGGCCATCGACCGCAACCTGGCTTATCTGGGCCTGGTCGAGGTGCTGCACGGCTATCCCATTGACGGGGTGATCCTGACGACCGGCTGCGACAAGACAACGCCCGCCATGATTATGGCGGCCGCAACCGCCAACCTGCCGGCGATCTCGCTGAACGGCGGCCCGATGCTGAACGGCTGGTGGAAGGGCCGGCGCGCGGGTTCCGGCACCATTGTCTGGGAGGCGCGCAAGCTGCAGGCGGCCGGCGAGATCAGCTATGAGGAATTCATCGAGATGGTGGCTTCCTCGGCGCCGAGTCCCGGCCATTGCAATACCATGGGCACGGCCTCGACGATGAACTCGCTCGCCGAGGCACTCGGCATGTCGCTGCCGGGCTCGGCGGCGCCGCCCGCGCCGCACAAGGAGCGCGCGCAATACGCCTATGAGACCGGGCGGCGCATCGTCGCCATGATCCATGAAGACCTGACGCCCGACCGTATCCTGACCCGCGCCGCTTTCGAGAACGCCATCGCCGTCAACAGCGCCATCGGCGGGTCCACCAACGCGCCGATCCACATCAACGCCATCGCACGGCATGTGGGGGTCAGCCTGGCGCTGGAAGACTGGCAGGAATGCGGTTACGACATTCCCCTGCTGGTCAACTGCCAGCCGGCCGGCGACTATCTGGCCGAGGACTATCACCGCGCCGGCGGCGTGCCGGCTGTCATGGGCGAATTGTTGCGCGCCGGCAAGCTGAACGGCGATGCGCTGACCGTTACCGGCAAGTCCGCCGCCGCCAATATCGCCGGCGCCGCGCCCGTCGACGAGGATGTGATCCGCCCCTACGGCCAACCGCTGAAGGAACGCGCCGGCTTCGTCGTCATGGGCGGCAATCTGTTCGACGCCGCGGTGATGAAGACAAGCGTGATTTCCGAAGACTTCCGTACCCGGTTTCTATCGAACCCGGAGGATCCGGACGCTTTCGAGGGCCGCGCCATCGTCTTCGACGGGCCGGAGGACTACCATGCGCGCCTCGACGACCCGGCGCTTGGAATCGACGAGACCAGTATCCTGGTGATGCGCGGCGCAGGCCCGGTCGGCTATCCGGGTTCGGCCGAGGTTGTGAACATGCAGCCGCCGGCAGCGCTCATCCGCGCCGGCGTGCGCGAACTGCCGACCATCGGCGACGGCCGGCAATCCGGCACTTCGGGCAGCCCCTCGATCCTGAACGCCAGCCCCGAGAGCGCGGTTGGCGGCAATCTCGCTATTCTGGAGACAGGCGACCGGCTCAGGGTCGATCTGCGCCGCCGCCGCGTCGATATCCTGCAGCCGGAGGAGACGCTCGCCGCCCGGCGGGCCGCTCACAACCCGCCGCCGCTGGAGCACCACACCCCCTGGGAAGAGCTTTACCGCAGCCATGTCGGTCAGCTGGCCGAAGGCGGCTGTCTGGAGTTCGCCACCCGCTACCGCCGCGTGGCCGCCGAACCGCCGCGCCATTCGCATTGATAGGCGCCGAACGCCAGAGTCGGACATCGATCTGTATCGGGGCGGAGGGTGCGGAACTAGAAGAACAGGCTGAGGTGGCGTGCTAAGAAAGCCCGACCATGATCAGGGTCTTGTTGCTTCGACTGGTCAGGAAAGCAGAGAAAACGCCTGTCCTGTCTCGGACGTCGTGAGGAAGCGATGGCCGTAAGGACTATCGCTATTCGGACTTCTCCGTCTTGGCAGCAGCCGGAATGGGTGCTGGCACCCATACAATCCCCGCCGGAAGGTCCTTTAGATCCTTGATCTTGGACCAATCAGAAATCGGGACGGCCTGGAAACGGGATCCCTCCAGTGACTCAACCTTACCACCAAGCTGAGCAGTAGTTTTCTCGACTGCGACCAGACGGGTTTCAATTCCGGCCAGTCGATCATCCGTTCGCGCTGTGCGCTCGTCGATCCTCGCCAAGATAGACCCTATGACGGCCAGCTCCTCCATGAGGCGCCGTTCGGCCAATTCGAGCTTTGCGCTTAGGCGCTGATCAACCGCCTCGAGCTCTGCGCTTAGGCGCTGATCAACCGTCTCGAGCTTTGCGCCTAGGCGCTGATCAACCGCCTCGAGCTCTGCGCTTAGGCGCTGATCAACCGTCTCGAGCTTTGCGCTTAGGCGCTGATCAACCGCCTCAATCTTGTCGTTGGTATGAAGAACCAGAACCCCAAGCGTTATCAGGACGCCGATGAGTGTTCCGAAGCTCGTCAGCACCCCGGCCCATTCCTTCAACTTGTCCACGACGTTCCATCCCGAGACGTCTATTCCCGACGCAATGAGACGGCCAGCCGGATTGCTTGTCAACTCCTGCATATGCTGGGTCGTGTCTCAGTTTGGCATTCGCGTTCCTCTGGCGGATTCAGCCAGGGGCTTGAGAGGCTCAGCCCTCCGCTCCGAACTCCCCGGCACCGCCCCGCCCCTCCTTTTGGACGGTGATCACCTCGAACCGACACTTCCCTCGGAGGTGCAGCGGCCTCGGCCGCCTACACCCTGACGACGATGAAGAGGCGCGGGAAGGGAAACAGCGTCTCGCCGCCGGCCCGCCGGGGATAGAGGTCCCGGAGGCGTGCTCCATAAACAGCCAGGAAGCGCGCCTTCTCCTCGCCGTCCAGCGCCTCCAGAACCGGGCGCAGCCCCGTTCCCTTGACCCATTCCAGCACCGGGTCCGCGCCTTCAAGCACCTGGAGATAGCGGGTTTCCCAGATATCCAGTTCCGACACCAGCGGGCGCAGCAGATCGTAATACCAGTCGGCCTCGGCAACCCATTTGCGCGCCAGCCGCTTGCGGAGTTCGGGCGTGCCGAATCCGTGCTCTTCCAGAACCGCGCGCAACGCCCTGTGGCTCGGCTCCGGCCAGCTCATCGGCATCTGCGCCGCAAACACGCCGCCCGGAGCCAGGGCGCCAAGCAGCCGGGGGAACAGCGCTTCATGGTCGTCCGCCCACTGATAGACGGCATTGGCATACAGCACGTCCACCGGCCGGTCGGGCCGCCAGTCCCAGAGATCGGCCTGCGACCATGCAACACGCGCAGCCGGATCCACCGCGGCCGCCGCCGACAGCATCGCGGTGGAGAGATCGTGCCCCCGCACCTCGGCCGCCGGCCAGCGCGCGGCCATGGCGCGGGCGATGTCGCCGGTTCCGCAGCCCATATCGACAGCGATCCGCACCGCGTCATGCTCGACGCGCCGGAACAGTTCGAGCGCCGGCCGCAAGCGGTGGCCGCCGAACCGCAAATACTGCCCCGGATCCCAGGTTCCGCCAGGCCGTTCGCTCATCGCTGCTCCCTGCACGCGGTAAATTCCAGCCGGAAGATCGTTCCCTCAGCGTCGGAGGAAATCAACCGGATCGCGCCGCCATGGGCGCGCATGATCTCGCGTGCGATGGGGAGGCCGAGCCCGGAGCCGTCCGGCCTGGTCGAGCCCTGGAAGGGCCGGAACAGATTTGCGCGCGCCCGCTCCGGCAAGCCGGGGCCGTCATCGGCAATCGTGACCTGCACACGGCCCCGGCGCAGCCTGGCGGTTGCGGAAACAGCGCCGGCGCCCGCCTCTGCCGCATTGCGGGCAAGATTGGCGAAAACGCGAAACAACTGCTCGCGGTCGCCTTCCACCGTCAGCTCGGGGGCAACGCTGTTGGTCCAGACAGCACCCTTGCCCGCCACGCCGGCGGCATCGTCGATAAGCTCCGCAAGCGGCACCGGCTCCAGCAG
The DNA here is from genome assembly GCA_965200785.1 of Alphaproteobacteria bacterium. Lineage (GTDB taxonomy): Bacteria > Pseudomonadota > Alphaproteobacteria > Bin95 > Bin95 > Bin95. The sequence goes on from CBDAVA010000003.1 coordinate 2,938,911, forward strand.
CAGCCGGGGCCCGCCGGCGCGGGCGAAGTCCACCACGCGGGTGCAGAGGCCGACAGCCCGGTCGAGGGCGCCGACCAGGGTCGGGACCGCCCTGCGCACGCGAGGGTCCCTGCTCTCGCCGAGACTGTCCGAAACAAGCTGGGCCGAGGCCAGCACATTGCGCAGGTCGTGGTTGATTTTCGCGACGCCCTCGCCGACCGCCGCCAGATGGGCGCGGTGGCTGAGCGCGGCATGGAGCCGGCGCTGCATCCCGGCAAGCTGGCGTTCTGCCGTGCCGATCTCGTCGCTGCGGTTTGACGGCGCATGGATACCGCTCTGGTTTTCGGGATCGGCCCCGAACCGCACGATTGCCTCCGTCAACCGGCCCATCGGGCGGACCATAAGCCAATGCAGCGCCAGGAAGACCGCCGCCGCGGTCAGCGCCGAAATGACCAGGGAAAGCAGCAGGACGCGCCCGGAATAGGCGATCATCGCCTCTCGCATCGGCCATTCGTCCATCGTGATCCCGACCCGGGCGCCCTGCTCGCGGGGCGACCGGCCGTTGACGCGCAACACCCTGTTTTGCTGCTGGGCCAGGCTCGCGGCGGCTTCCCAGATCGAGGAGAACGGCGTCATCTCGTCCAGATCGAAGGCGGCGTCCACTGCCGGCGGCATCGCGCCGCCGAGCATGTAGGTCGTGTGGTCGCCGACCTGCAATTCGACGCTGTAGGCCGATACATGGCGCAGGAGGCGTCTTTCCAGGGCTTCATCCACCATGCGCGTCGGCGCCGCCTCCAGCGCGAGAGCGGCGATATGGGCGTCCGCCAGACGGTCCGCCAGATACATGACGCGGAACCGCGCGATGGACGGCGCATAGATCAGCAGTTCCGCCAGCATGACGAAGAACACCGTGAGCACGAGCAGGCGCGCCGAAAGCGAACGAAGCGAGCGCGGCAGCCGCAAGACCGCGCCCCCTTCAGGGCCGCAGAGCGGGAAGATACGGCATGGGCAACCCGGTCACGCCGCCGGCTTGCCGCGCCGAAGGCGCCGGTAGATCACCGGCACCAGGGCCAGCACGGAGATGCCGAGGATGGGCAGCAGGATTTCCGGTTCCAGAATGATGCCGAGGTTCGGCTCGCCGCCGCTGTCGAACACGGCGCCCAGCCCGTTGCCCACGCTGGTGTAGACGAAAGTGCCGGGAATGATGCCGAGAAAGGTTGCGGCGACATAGGTCGGGAGCCGCACATTGGCGAAGGCCGGGGCGATATTCACCAGGAAGAAGGGGAACAGCGGCACGAGCCTGAGCACGAGCAGATAGTTGAAGGCATTGTCGCGAAAGCCGCTGTCCATGCGTTCGAGCGCCGCGCCCACCTTGGCGCGCAAACGGTCTCCCAGAACGGTTCGGGCTGCGATGAACAAGCCGGTGGCGCCGAGAGTGGCGCCGACAACGGTCGCGACGGAGCCGAACCAGAGGCCGAAGAGGAAGCCGCCGGAGATGGTCGCCAACGCGCCGACCGGAACGGAGAAGGCGATGGCGACGGCATAGGCCGCAACATAGACAAGCAAGGCCGCAACCCGGTTCTCGGCCACCCAGTCGGTCAACAACTCCCGATTGTCGCGCAGCGTGTCGAAACTCAGATGCTCATCGAGCCCGGCGGCGAAAAAGGCGGCGAGACCGGCCGCCAGCACAACCGGGATAAGCACCCGTTTCACCATCCCGCTCCGGGAGCTTCCTCCGGTTGCGTCCATCGCTCGCACTCCACCTTGTTGGTTCCGGACATCATAGCGTTGACAGGGAGAGCCGGTATGCCCATTATTCCAGTGTCCGGATGCCGCTAGCGGCCCTGCATTTCATCCGCGATGGAGCTCTTTCCGTGAAACGAACATTCCAGCCGAGTCGCCTGGTGCGCAAGCGGCGCCATGGTTTTCGCGCCCGCAAGGCAACTGTCGGCGGCCGGCGCGTGCTGCAGAGGCGCCGCGCCAAGGGGCGTAAGGTCCTCTCGGCCTGACAGCCCGGGCGGACGCGCATGGACGCCCCCCGGACGCTCAAGAAACGCGCCGACTTTCTCCGTGTCAGAGCCGCCGGCCGCCGCTGGGCGGCGCCGGGGCTCGTGCTGCAGATGTGCAGACGCGGCGACGACAATCCCGTGCGCATTGGCTACACCGTCTCGAAGAAGGTCGGCAATGCCGTCGAACGGAACCGGGTGCGTCGGCGTCTCAGAGCGGCTGTGTTCGAGGCGCTGGAGCGCCGTCCCGGAAGGGATTATGTGGTGATCGGCCGGCGCGCCGCCTTGACACGGCGCTGGCCAGCGCTGCTGGGCGACCTGCAAACCGCCGTCTCGCGCGTTGAACGCCGATGAAGCTGCTGCTCAAGGCCCCGATCTACGCCTATCGCTTTCTGATCTCGCCCTGGTTGCCGGCCAATTGCCGCTATCGGCCGACCTGCTCGGCCTTTGCACTGGAAGCCCTCGATACGCATGGCGTTGTGCGCGGCGCCTGGCTTGCGGCGAAACGCCTCGCGCGCTGCCACCCGTGGGGCGGTTCCGGCTATGACCCGGTTCCGCTCGACGACCGCGCCCCCCGCCGCTGAACGGACGCCCCCGCCCCGTGCCCGACAACCGCAATCTCATCCTCGCGATCGTTATCTCGATCGCCATTCTGGTCGGCTTCAACATGATGATGCCGCCGCCGGAGCCGCCCCGCCAGACCGAAGGGGCGGGCACGGCCGGCGCGCCGCCCGCTCCGGGCGAGGAGACGGACGCCATCCCGACCCCGGGCGGGCTGGCGTCCCCCCGCCCCGCTGCGGGCGCTGCAACGCCCGTTGGACACCAGACAGGCGCAGCAGACGCATCGCGCATCCGGATCGAAGACGAGCGCATTTCCGGCTCGATCTCGCTCGCCGGCGCGCGCCTCGATGATGTCACACTCAAGGACTACAAGCAGACGCCCGACCCGGACAGCCCGCGCATCACCCTGTTCTCGCCGCCGGGGAGACCCGGCGCCTATTATGCCGAGGTCGGCTGGGTCTCGGCCGACCCCGCAACGCCGATGCCGAACAAGGACACCGTCTGGTCCACCGCCGACCGCTCGCTTACCCGCGCGCGGCCGCTGTCGCTGGCATGGGACAATGGCGCGGGCTTGCGGTTCACCCGCAGTTTCGAGCTGACGGACGACTATCTGGTGACGGTGGAACAGACCGTCGCCAATGACAGCGGCGTCCCGGTTGTGCTCTATCCCTACGGCCTTGTGTCGCGTTCGGGCACGCCCGAAACCTCGGGCTTCTTCATCCTGCATGAAGGGCCGCTCGGCGTTCTCGACGAAGCGCTGGAGGAACACGACTATGACGACCTGGTGGACGACGGCGAGATCAAGGCCGAAAATGCCAAGGGCTGGCTCGGGATCACCGACAAATACTGGCTGGCGGCGCTGATTCCGGAACCCGGGCAGGCGTTCACGGCGCGCTTCCTGCACCGCCTGGAAGCCGGCATCGACAAATACCAGACCGATTACCTGCGCAGCGTCATCACAGTGCCGCCGGGCGGGCGGGCGCAGGTGCGCAACCATGTTTTCGTCGGCGCCAAGAAGGCCCATCTGCTGGACCGCTACCGCGACGACCGCGGCTTCGCCAAATTCGACCTCGCCATCGACTTCGGCTGGTTCTACTTCCTGACCAAGCCGTTTTTCTATGCACTGTCCTGGCTGCAGGGCGTGCTCGGCAATTTCGGTCTGGCCATTCTCGCCCTGACCGTGGGGGTGAAGCTCGTCTTCTTCCCGCTGGCGAACAAGTCCTACCGCTCGATGAGCCAGATGAAAGCGCTCCAGCCGGAGATGATGAAAATTCGCGAGCGCCTGGGCGACGACAAGCAGAAGCTGAACCAGGAGATCATGGCGCTCTACAAGCGCGAGAAGGTCAATCCGGCGGCCGGCTGTCTGCCGATCCTGATCCAGATCCCGGTGTTCTTCGCGCTTTACAAGGTGTTGTTCGTGGCGATCGAAATGCGCCATGCGCCGTTCTACGGCTGGATCGAGGATCTCTCAGCGGTCGATCCGACCAATCTGTTCACCTTGTTCGGCCTGATCGACTGGGGGCCGCCCTCCTTCCTGCATCTCGGCATCTGGCCGATCCTGATGGGCTTCTCGATGTGGGCGCAGATGCGCCTCAACCCGACGCCCGCCGACCCGATTCAGGCCAAGATCTTCCAGTTCATGCCGCTGGTGTTCACATTCCTGCTGGCCACCTTCCCGGCCGGCCTGGTGATCTACTGGACCTGGAACAACCTGCTTTCCATGGCGCAGCAATGGGTCATCATGCGCCGCGCGGGGGTAACCCGCTCGGCGGCCCGAAAGACCTGAGCGCCGCCCCAATGCGCGCGGCCGGCCCCCCGGAGGATGCCCTGGAGCGGGGCCGGCGCCTGTTCGCCGGCGAGTGCCGCTTTGCCGCCGCCGCTGCCGAGCGCGCGCAGCTTCCGCCGGCAGGCCTGCCGGAAATCGCCTTCGCCGGGCGGTCCAATGTCGGCAAGTCGAGCCTCGTGAACGCCCTGACCGGCCGGAAGAGCCTCGCACGCACCTCCAACACGCCGGGCCGCACCCAGACGCTGGTCTTCTTCGACCTCGCCGGGCGCCTCGGGATCGTGGACCTGCCCGGCTATGGCTACGCCAAGGTGTCGCGGACCAGATCAGCGGCCTGGGCGGCGTTGACGCGGGACTATCTCGCCGGCCGCGCAACGCTGCGGCGGCTCTGCCTGCTGGTCGATGCCCGGCACGGGCTGAAGGACAGTGACAGTGAACTGGCGGACCTGCTCGACCGCGCCGCCGTCGTCTACCAGGTGGTGCTGACCAAGATCGACAAGCTCGCTCCCCAGCGGCGCGAGCAGGCCGCCGCCGAGATCGAGGCCCGCATCGCGCGCCGCGCCGCCGCTCATCCGACCGTTATCGCCACCAGCGCCCGCACCGGCGACGGCATTCCTCGGCTGCGCGCCGAACTCGCCGCCCTTGCAGAGGACACAGCCCCATGACCGAGCCCGCCGCAGCAGACCCCGCCCTGAGCCCGTTTGCCGAGGGCATTGCGAAGGCGGCCGTGCTTTCCGAGGCCGTGCCGCATATCGCCCGCTATGCCGGCGCATCCGTGGTGGTGAAATATGGCGGCCACGCCATGGGCGACGCGGATGCGCTTGCCAGATTCGCCCGCGACGTGGTGCTGATGAAACAGATCGGCATCCATCCGGTCGTCGTGCATGGCGGCGGCCCGCAGATCGGCCGGATGCTGGAGCGGCTGGGCATAGGCAGCGATTTCGTGGACGGGCTGCGGGTGACGAGCGCCGCTACGGTCGAGATCGCCGAGATGGTGCTGGCGGGCCGGATCAACAAATCGGTGGCGGCGGCCATCGGGGCTGCCGGCGGCCGCGCGGTCGGGCTTTCCGGCAAGGATGCGGGCCTGATAACGGCGAAACGGCTGAAGCGCACACGGCGCGACCCGGAGTCGAATATCGAAAAAGCGCTCGACCTGGGCTTTGTCGGCGAGCCGGCCGCAATCGACACGACAGTCATCGAGGCGCTCGCCCAGGCGGGCTTCATTCCGGTGGTTGCGCCCATCGGCCTGGGCGAGGACGGCGCGACCTACAATATCAACGCAGACACCGCCGCCGGCGCCATCGCCGCAGCCTGCCGCGCGCGCCGCCTGCTGCTGCTCACCGATGTCGCGGGCGTGCTGGACGAAAGCGGCGCGCTCATTCCCGAAATGGACCGCGAGCGCGCCCGGCGGATGATCGCGGACGGCGCCATCCAGGGCGGCATGATACCGAAGGTCGAGACCTGCCTGGAAGCCGTTGCGGGCGGAGTCGAGGCGGCGGTCATTCTCGACGGACGCCTGAATCACGCCGTGCTGCTGGAAATCCTGACCCATTCGGGCGCAGGCACGCTGATCCGGCGGCAATGACGGCGGCGCTTCCGGACCCCGACCGCGTTTCCTGTTGGGTTTTCGACCTCGACAACACGCTTTACAGCCCGTCGGCGTGCGACCTTTCCCAACAGATGGAAAGGGCGATCGACAATTTCATCCAGCGCCACCTGCACGTGTCGGCGGCGGAGGCGGACCGGATGCGCGCCGCTTATGCCGGGCGCTACGGCATGACTCTCGGCGGCCTCATGGCGGAGCAAGGCGTGGACCCGCATCTCTACCTCGAAGAGACGCACCGCCTGGACCTCTCGACGCTTCGGCCCGCCAGGCGCCTCCGCCGGCTTCTGGCGCGGCTGCCGGGCCGGCGGATCATCCACACCAACGCGCCCGTCTCGCACGCCGAGCGGGTGCTTGGCCGGCTCGGACTGCGCGCCCATTTCGAGGCGGTTTTCGATATAGAGGCAGCCGGTTTCCGTCCCAAGCCCGATCCTGAAGGCTACCGCCGTCTCCGCACCCGCCATGCTGTCGATCCCCGCCGCGCGGTCATGGTGGAGGACATGGCCCGCAACCTCGCGCCCGCCGCCGCGGCCGGCATGACCACCGTCTGGGTGCGCACCGGCCGCCCCCAGGGCGCCCGAGGCTTCGACCCCGCCGCCGTCCACCACATTGCCGAAACTCTGGAAGACTGGCTGGAGGCTGTAACAGCGGCGGCGTAAGGCGGCTCGCAGCGACATTGCGAGTCTGCCGCGCCCCTCCTATGTTCGGCGAGCGCACCGCAGCCGGAGAACCGCCGCCCCGTGGCAAGGATTGAGGGATTCCGGGTCCAAAACTTTCGGGTGTTGAAGGACATCACACTCGGAAAGCTGTGGAACACGCAGCATGTCGCCCCTCTGACGCCGCTGACCGCCGTGATCGGCAAGAACGGCGTGGGCAAGACTGCATTGTTCGATGCGTTCGGCTTTCTCGCGGACTGTCTGAAAATGGGCGTCGAGGAGGCTTGCGATGCGAAAGGCCGGGGCGGTTTCGATCGCATTCTCACCCAAGGCAGCAACGAACCGATTACCTTCGACATCTACTACCGAGAGGCCCCGCGCAGCCGCCCCATTACCTATGAAGTCGAATTCAGCTGTGACGATTCAGGGCGCCCTTATGTGTTCCGGGAACGTTTGAGGCAACGCCGCAGGGGACAATCGAGAGGATGGCCCTTTTCGTTTCTGATGATGGATCAGGGGAAGGGTTTTGTGTGGAAGGGTGATGCACAAGCCGGGGATGAAGAAAGGAAAATGGATGCGCATGAATATTTACGCTATCTTCTTGAATCCATGACGGAAGATAAGGATGGGAGAAAAGAAAGTCCTGCAAGAGAATTCATCGAGCTTGTCGATAAGCGTCATTTGGGTATATCGACGCTTGGCGCTCTGGTCCAGCATCCACGCATATCGGCTTTCAGACAATTCATAGAAGGCTGGTATCTGAGCTACTTCACACCGAACGCCGCACGCAGCCTGCCGCTGGCAGGTCCGCAGAGAAATCTGAATATACACGGAGACAATCTTGGAAATGTGGTCCAATTCTTGGAAAGGAGCCATCCTGACAGGTTGAAAGGTATTTTGGGAAAAATCTCGCAAAAAATTCCCGGAATAAACAAGATTGATACGGAAAGAACTTCGGATGGCAGACTGCTTCTGCGTTTCCATGATCGTGGATTCCATGCTCCTTTCTACGCGCAACAGGTTTCCGATGGCACCTTGAAGATTTTTGCTTATCTCCTCCTGCTGGAGGATCCCGATTCGCCGCCATTTATCGGTATCGAGGAACCAGAGAATGGCCTTTATCATAAACTGTTGGAAATACTCGCAGAGGAGCTTCGTGAACATGCTGGGGCAACACGGAATTCTCCGCAAGTCTTTGTCACGACTCATCAACCTTACTTTATCGATGCGCTTCGACCGGAAGAAACCTGGATTCTGGAGAAGGGCGCAGACGGATTTTCGACGATCAGCAGAGCCAGCGACAACGCTACCGTTCAGGCCATGACGGAGGAAGGGTTGCCGCTCGGCGGCCTCTGGTACAGCGACTATCTGGACCCGAGATAGGTAATGCACTTCGAGGTGCTGTCCGAGGACCGCTCGGGATCACCGGCGCTGGACATTATTCTGGAGAAAATTCTCGGGCCGAACGGCTCGGATCATTCTTGGCGCATCCACCCTTATAAGGGCGTTGGCCACGTTCCACGGAACCTGAATGCAAGCGCGGACCCTGCCAAACGGCTGTTGCTGAATAATTTGCCCCGATTGTTGCGCGGATATGGCAAGAGCTTTCAGCGTTCGCCCGGCGCCGTCATCGTCGTGGTGGATCTGGACGACAGGGATTGCATTGCGTTCAAGCGTGAGTTGCTCGACATATTGGGCGCGTGCGATCCCGCGCCGCAGACATTGTTCCGAATAGCCATAGAGGAAAGCGAGGCATGGCTGCTGGGCGACCGGAATGCCGTGAAGACCGCCTATCCGTTCGCAAAGGAGACGGTTCTGAACCGCTACGAGCAGGACAGCATATGCGGCACCTGGGAGCTGCTTGCGGACGCTGTGCACCCGGGCGGCGCAGCGGCGCTCAAGCGGCAAGGTTATCCGGCGGCTGGCGCTGCGAAGGCCGGCTGGGCGCGGAGGATCGGCCCGCATATGGAGCTGGCAAGAAACCGCTCGGCGAGTTTCCGGGTGTTTTGCGACGGCGTGCGGAAGCTCGCGAACCTGCCGCGTGGCGCAGGATAACGCCGGACGGTCGTGTCTCCGTTTGACAGTCGCGTTGCTCTGGCAGACTGAGCCAGGGGCTTGAGAGGCCCTGCCCTCCGCTCCGAATGCCCGGGCACCGCCCTGGCCCCCCTACTGTCGCCCCGGCCTTGAGCCGTGTGTGGACGCCTCCCTGGATGCAAGCAGATTTTTGGCATGGTTTGGGGAGCTGCGGTCAGGCGCAGTCGTGTGTCCGGCCTCTTTGTGCGGCCTTGTGAGCGCCGCGGGCCTGTATGGAGATACGCGGACCGGGTCCAATACGGGGCCACGTGCTTGAAAGCACCCCGGATCAAGCTGGTTTTCCCGATCCCGTCTCATTGACCGTTTACCCTTACCCCCTGCCTTGGCCTGCCTGCATTCCGGTCCTGCCGGTCCGCTCCGGGGACAGCGCGCCGGGCTCCCTGTTCAGCCGGTTGCGGGAACCCGGTAACTGTCCTTCTTCACCGCCAGCGCCCACAGAATGCGCGCCATGCGATTGGCAAGCGCCACCGCGGCCAGCTTCCTCGGCTTGCGCGTAAGCAACCGCGCAAGCCATGGCTCGGGCGCACGGCCGGAGCACACCGTGTTCCGGATCACCGACATCGCCCCGACCACCAGAAGACGCCTCAGGTCCCGATGGCCCATCTTCGATATCTTGCCAAGCCGAGGCTTGCCCCCGCTCGTGTGCTGGCGCGGCACAAGACCCAGCCAGGCCGAAAAATCCCGGCCCCGGCGGAAGCTCGTAAGCGGCGGCGCCAGAGCCTGCAGCGCCACCGCCGTTACCGGACCCACACCCGGCACACTCATCAACCGCCGCGCCTCCTCATCCTCTCGCGCCGCCGCGCGCAACGCCTTCTCCTGCTCCGCGATCTTCCGGTCCAACTCGGCAATCTGCTCCAGGAGCACACCACCCAACTCGCGCGCCCGCAACGGAAGCTCCGTCTCGGGGTCCGAAACCGCCCCCGCAAGACGGCGAACATGAACCGGGCCCTTCGGCGCAATCACACCAAACTCCGCCAGATGGCCCCGCAGCGCGTTGATCGTCTGCGTGCGCTGGCGCACAAGAAGATCGCGAACCCCGAACTGCATCATCCCCACCTGCTGCTCCGCGCTCTTCACCGCAACAAAACGCATGGTCGGACGCTGCGCCGCCTCGCAGATCGCCTCCGCATCCGCCGCATCGTTCTTCTGGCGCTTCACAAAGGGCTTCACATAAACCGGCGGGATCAGCTTCACCACATGACCCAGCTTGCCAATCTCACGGCCCCAGTAATGGGCGCTCCCGCACGCCTCCATCGCCACCGTGCAGCGGGGACGGGAGGCCAGAAACTTCAAAACCTGACCCCGCGACAGCTTGCGCCGGAAGGCCACCGAACCGTCCGAACCCGCCCCGTGCAGGTGAAAACTGTTCTTCGCCAGATCGATCCCGATCATGCTAACTTCACTCATGTGGATGTCTCCTTCCCGTAGGGTTGTTGTTCGACACCGCTACCTTGGCACACTGCGATGCCGGCGGAAGGAGGCGTCCACACCATCGGGGCCCAGCCTCGGATCTTTCCGCGGGGCCGAAGCGGCGGAGGATGGCCCCCGGCTCTCCGCTGCGCTCCGGCCGGGGTGACAAGAGAGGGCACACGCTCCATCCGGGGTGACAAGAGGACGTGCGCTCTCCGGCCGGGGCGACGACAAGGGAGGCGATAGAAGCGGCGCGGCACGGAGGCGCGTTCCGAAAAACCCGCCGGCACGGGCCTTCGTTGCAAACTGAGACACGGCCCGCCGGACCGCTGCATTGACAGCGGCGCGGCGCTCGGCAATCGTTTCAGGGCGTTCTGGAGAGGGAAGAGAATGACGGATCTGGCGATGCAGGCGGCGATCGACCGGGCTTGGGAAGACCGTGCGTCGATCGGTCCGGACACCAGGGGCGAAGCGCGCGAGGCCATCGAGGCGGCGCTGGATGCGCTCGACTGCGGCGCGGCGCGGGTCGCCGAGAAGACGGACGACGGCTGGCATGTCCATCAATGGTGCAAGAAGGCCGTGCTGCTCTCCTTCCGTCTTGCCGATTCGGCCCCGGTGACCGGCGGGCCGGACGGCGCGCCCTGGTTCGACAAGGTGCCGTCCAAATTCGAGGGCTGGGATGCGGCGCGCTTCGCCGAAGCCGGTTTTCGCGCGGTGCCCAATTGCGCGGTCCGGCGCTCTGCCTATATTGCACCCGGCGCCGTGCTGATGCCCTGTTTCGTCAATGTCGGCGCGCGGGTCGGCGAAAACACGATGATCGACACCTGGTCCACCGTCGGCTCCTGCGCGCAGGTCGGCGCCAATTGCCACATCTCCGGCGGTGTGGGCCTTGGCGGCGTTCTGGAGCCGCTCCAGGCCGAGCCGGTGATCGTCGAGGACAACTGTTTCATCGGCGCCCGCAGCGAAGTCGTCGAGGGCGTCATCGTGGGCGAGGGCGCGGTGCTCGCCATGGGCACCTTCATCTCGGCCACCACGAAAATCGTCGATCGCAACACCGGCGAAACGCATACGGGCCGGGTGCCGCCCTATGCCGTGGTCGTGCCGGGCAGTCTGCCGGGCCGGGTGCTGCCGGACGGCAGCCCGGGGCCGAACCTGTCCTGCGCCGTGATCGTCAAGACCGTGGACGCGCAGACCCGCGCCAAGACGGCCATCAACGAGCTGTTGCGCGACTGATGCCCGAGGGGGCACTCGAACTCGCCCGCGCCCTGATCCGCTGCCCGAGCGTCACCCCGGCGGACGCCGGCGCGCTGGGTGTGCTTGAAGCGGCGCTGACGCCGCTCGGTTTTGTCTGCGAGCGAATGCCGTTCAGCACGCCCGGCACGCCGGATGTGGACAATCTCTACGCCCGGCGCGGCGATGCGGGGCCGCTGTTCTGCTTTGCGGGCCACACCGATGTGGTGCCGGCAGGCGACCCGGCGGACTGGAGCGCGCCGCCCTTTTCCGCGGCTGTGTCCGGCGGACGGCTGACCGGGCGCGGCGCGGTTGACATGAAAGGCGCGATCGCGGCCTTCATTGCCGCTGTCGCCGGGCTCGGCCCGGTGCCGGGTACGATTGCGCTGCTCATCACCGGGGACGAGGAAGGCCCGGCCATCAACGGCACCAAACGGATGCTGGAGCGGCTGGCGGCGCGCGGCGAACGCCTCGACGCCTGCATTGTGGGCGAGCCGACAAATCCCGCCCGCTTCGGCGACATGATAAAGATCGGGCGGCGCGGCTCGCTGAACGGGCGGCTCACGGTGAACGGCGTGCAGGGCCACGCCGCCTATCCCGACCTCGCGGACAATCCGGTGCATCCGTTGCTTGCGATGGCGCATGGGCTCGCATCCGCGAAACTCGACGACGGCACGGAGCATTTCCAGCCGTCTTCGCTTCAGGTCACCAGCGTCGATGTCGGCAACCCGACGACCAATCTGATACCGGCGCGCGCGGAGGCGCGCTTCAATATCCGTTTCAACGACCGCCACAGCGGCGCCGGGCTGGAGGCCTGGATGCGCCGGATGCTGGACCGGCAGGGCCACGGCTATGCGCTGGAAGTCTCGGTCAGCGGCGAGTCCTTCCTGACGCCGCCGGGGCCGCTGGTGGACCTGGCGGCGGATGCGGTCCGGTCGGTCACAGGCCGCACGCCCGAGCTTTCGACATCGGGCGGCACGTCGGATGCGCGCTTCATCAAGGACTATTGCCCGGTCGTCGAACTCGGTCTGGTGAGCGAAACCGCCCACAAGGTGGACGAATATCTGGAAATCGACGAACTGGAGATGCTCACGCGCGTTTACGGGAAGATGCTGACGGGCTATTTCCTCTCCTGAGCTTCCTGCGGAGAACCGCGACACATGCTCGAGGAAATCCGGAAGGGCTGCGCTGCTGCGCTGGCATTGGCGGCCGGAAGAACCGGCCCGGTTTCCGCCTTGACGGATTTCTGGCGTTCCTTCCTTGCGGCTGCCGTCGCCTTCCCGTTGTCGCTGCTGATGCTTGCGCTGGCACCGCACGGCATGGATATCACGGCGAAGCTGCTTGCGGCCGATATTCTCGGCTATGTCGTGACCTGGACCGCCTTCCCGCTCGTCATGGTTTATCTGGCGGAGCGGATGCAGGTCTTTTCGCATTACTGGCGCTTCATCATTGCCACAAATTGGGCCAACCTGCTGCAAGGCGCCGTCTTCGCCGCCGTTGTCTTGCTGAATGCGTCGGGCGCGGTGCCGGAACCCGTCGCGGCGATGCTGTTCATGGCCGTCTGGTTCTGGATCCTGCTGTTCAAATGGCGCCTCGCCCGGCACGGCCTCGAAATCGCCAATCTCCCGGCGGTCGGCATCGTTCTGCTGGACCTGGCGTTGCGCCTGGTGACCGCCCGGGCGACGGTCTGGTTCGGAAGCTGACGGGGCGGTCGCGTCTCCGTTTCACATTCGGCTTCCTGTCCGCAGTCGGTTGATGCAACCGTGCCGCGGGCGGCAGGCAAAACATTGCCTGCACGGGGGCCCATTCTCCCCTGTCACCCCCGCGCTCTCCTGAGTCGTGTCTCCGTTTGCAACGAAGGCCCGAGCTGGCGGGTTTGTCGGAACGCGCCTCCGTGCCGCGCCGCTTCTATCGCCTCCCTTGTCGTCACCCCGGCCGGAGCGGAGCGGAGAGCCGGGGTCCATCCTCCGCCGTTTCGGCCCTGCGGAAGGATCGGAGGCTGGGCCCCGGCTCAAGGCCGGGGCGACAATAGGGGCGTCCGGGGCGGCGCCGGGGGGTTCGGGGCGGCGCCGGGGGGTTCGGGGCGGCGCCGGGGAGTTTGGGGCGGCGCCGGGGAGGCCGGAGCGGAGGGCTGGGCCTCTCAAGCCCCTGGCTGACTCTGCCAGAAGAGCGCGACTGTCAAACTGAGACACTGCCGACGGGGCGGCGGCGTTGCCCGCGGCATTGACAGCAACCGGGCGGGTCGGGTAGAAGCCCGCATATTCGGGCCGGGATGTAAAGTGATGAAGGTCGTCCGTTCGCTGAAGACGTTGAAGAAGCGCCACAAGGACTCGCAGGTCGTCAGGCGGCGCGGGCGCGTTTATGTCATCAACAAGACCAACCGCCGGTTCAAGGCGCGGCAGGGCTGAACCGCTGCGCGCGCTGGCGTTCGCCGTTTGCCTCGCGCTCCTGGGCGGCATTGCGGCCGCCGACCAGAACGACCCCGATCTGCCCGCCCTGTTCGAACGCCTTCAGGAGCCCTTGACGCCGCAGGAAGCGGCGGAGGTGGACCAGCGCATCTGGCTGCTCTGGCTGCACAGCGAAGACGAGGCCGTCAACAGGCTCATGTCCCGGGGCATCATCGCCATGCAGCGGGGCGCGCTGGAGCGGGCTCTGGACCGCTTCGATGAAATCGTCAGCCTGGCGCCCGACTATGCGGAGGGCTGGAACAAACGGGCCACGGTTCTCTACATGATGGGCCGCCACAGCGACTCCGTGGCCGATGTGCAGCATGTGCTCAATCTTGAGCCGCGTCATTACGGCGCGCTGTCCGGCCTCGGGATGATCTTGCTGGCGCTCGGCCGGGAACAGGAAGCGCTGCCCTGGCTGCGCCGCGCATTGACGCTCAACCCTTATCTTCACGGGGTCCGCAGTCTGGTGGCCGATCTTGCTGAACGTCTGAAAGGCAAACGGATATGAGTGGACTGCCGGCCGCGACGCTGGCGCAACTGGAGGCGGCCGGTGTCGAATTCGGACGCCCGCTGCTGATTTGCGATGCGGACGAAGTGCTGTTTCGCTTCGTCGATACCTTTGTCGATCATATCGAGGAGCGCGGCTATTCCTTCGATTGGTCCTCGTTCCGCTTGACCGGGAATGTGCGCAGGACGGCCGACGGCGAGATTCTGGACCAGGCGCAGGTTTTCGCCCTGCTGCGGGACTTCTTTGCCGAGCGCGCCGAGGATATTCCGACTGTCGCCGGCGCCGCGGAGGCGCTGGGCAGACTCGCGCGCGCCGGCGCGCAGATCGTGGTGCTGACGAACATCCCGACCGCCCAGCGCGACGCGCGGCGGACGGCGCTGGCGCGGAATCGTATGCCTTATCCCGTCGTGACCAATACGGGGGAGAAGGGGCCGGCGGCCGCATGGCTTGCAGCGCGCGCCGGAGGCCCCGCCGCCTTCATTGACGACGGACCGAACAACCATGTTTCGGTCAAGCAGGCGGCGCCCGGCGTGACATGCCTGCATTTCGTCGCGAATCAGCGCCTCGCGAAGATGGTCGAGAAGCCGCCGGAAGCAGACGGACGTCCGGAGGACTGGCCGGCGCTCGAATGCGCGGTCGCGGCTGCACTCGGGCTTACTTGTGACGGAAGGTGATGCGCCCCTTGGTCAGGTCATAGGGCGTCATCTCGACGTCCACCCGGTCGCCGACCATGACGCGGATACGGAATTTGCGCATCTTGCCGGCCGTGTGCGCTATGATTTCGTGCTCATTTTCCAATCTGACGCGAAACATCGCATTCGGCAGTTTTTCGGTTACGGTCCCGCCGAAGACCATCATTTCCTCTTTCGACAAAAGCAGACACCCTCCTCTTTTTCGGTTGTGGGCCCTTTATTCCGGATAGAAGCCGGACTCGTCAACCGAGACGGCAGCGTTCCGGTTTGAAGTCCGCGCTCCACGGCAGGCCCGGACAAGCGCGCAACAGGCCCAATCCGCCGCCCGCAACCTCCATTCCCCGAAAGACCGGCAGCGCCCTTGCCATCCATGTCAAACAGGGGCGCTGCCGCCAATGCCGTCCGCGCCCGCCCCGCACACCACCGCCGCAACCCGCTCTTCCGGCGCCGGCCGATAGGCGCCCTCCAGCAGTGCGGCCAGCGCCGCCGCGCCGGAAAGCTCCGCCGCAACGCCCGCCTCGAACCACAGCCAGCGCGCCGCCCGGCGCATGGCGTCGTCATCGACCAGCAGGATGCGGTCCACGCCCGCAGCGATGCGCTCGAGATTCAACTGCTCCGAACGACGCGGCGCCAGAGTTCCGGCTTCGGTTGCGATGCGCTCCAGGGTCACAAGCGCGCCCGCCGCCAGACTGTCGTGGAGCGTCGGCGCGCCGACCGGCTCCACTCCGATCACCCGGACCGCAGGTCTTGCAGCCTTGAGCGCCGTTGCGATGCCGGCGATCAGCCCGCCGCCGCCAATGGCGACGAGAACCGTATCCACCTCGGGCACATCCTCAAGCAGTTCGAGGCCCACCGTGCCCTGGCCGGAGACGACATCCGGATCCGCGAAAGGATGCACATAGGCCGAGTCGCGGGCCGCGGCATGGGCAAGCGCGGCCTCATTGGCTTCGTCGAACACCGAGCCCGCGACCTCCACCTGCGCGCCCCAGTCGCGCAGCTTGCGCAGCTTGGCCGCAGGCGTGGATGCCGGCACGAAGACTGTCGCCGGCACGCCGAGCACGGATGCGGCATAAGCGACGCCCAAGCCGTGATTGCCGCCCGATGCCGCGGTCAGGCTGCGCGGCGCCTCCAGCCCGAGCGCCTTGTTGAGCGCGCCGCGCGGCTTGAAGGACCCGGTGACCTGGAGACATTCGAGCTTCAGGAACAACGGGCCGGGAAACGGCGGCTCCCGCAGGGCGGAGGCCGCCAGAACCGGCGTGCGCCGAACGCCGCCGGCAATGCGGGCGGCGGCGGCGCGGACAGTCTCCAGAGACACCGGCGCCTGTGTCGAACCCGTCGTCATCGGCCTGTCAACTCCAGCCATTCATCCTCCGTCAGAACCGGGACGCCCAGCGCCTCCGCCTTGCGCTTCTTGGAGCCGGCCGCCTCGCCGGCCACGACATAGTCGGTCTTCGCCGACACGCTCCCCACGACCCGCATCCCGATCTGCTCGGCCCGCGTCTTGGCTTCACGCCTGCTGAACGCGACCAGCGTGCCGGTGAACACCACGGTCTTTCCGGCAAGCCCGCCGGCCTCCGCCGGGCCGTTCACCGGAGAAGATGCGCTGGCCGCGTCTTCAACCGTCACTTCCCCGACCAGGTCGTCAACGATTTCGCGGTTTCCCGAATCCGAAAAGAATGCCAGCAGATCCTCCGCACGCGCAGCGCCCACGCCGTCGATGCCGGTCAGCGCATCCCAGGCTTCGCCCTCGCGCGCAGAAGCCAGGTCCAGCGCCTCCTGCAGCGCAGCGAAGCTGCCGTAATATCTGGCGAGCAACCGCGCATTGCCCTCCCCGATATGGCGGATGCCGAGAGCGTAAAGAAACCGGTGGAGCGGCACTCTCCGCCGGCTCTCGACAGCGGCCAGGAGATTGTCCGCGGATTGTTCGCCCCAGCCTTCGCGCGCCAGCAATTCGGCGCGCCGCTCATGCAGCCGGAAGATGTCCGCCGGCGATGCGATCAACCCGTCGGCATGGAAGGTCTCGATATGCTTGCGCCCCAGCCCCTCGATATCGAAACCGCCGCGCGACACGAAATGCCGGAGCCGCTCCACCGCCTGCGCCTTGCACACCATGCCGCCGGTGCAGCGCCGCACGACATCGCTGCCGCCGCGCCGCGCCTCGGAGCCGCAGACAGGGCAGGTTTCCGGCGGCCGGAACGGCTCGGTCCCTTCCGGGCGTCTGTCCAGCCGCACTTCCAGGACCTGCGGAATGACGTCGCCCGCGCGTTGGATGACGACGACATCGCCGGCGCGAATATCCTTGCGCGCAATCTCGTCTTCATTGTGCAAGGTTGCGCGCGAAACCACGACGCCGCCGACCGTGACGGGCCGGAGAGCGGCAACCGGCGTCAGGGCGCCGGTCCGGCCGACCTGGACCAGAATATCCTCCAGAACGGTCTCGGCGCGTTCGGCCGGGAACTTGTGGGCAATTGCCCATCGCGGGGCGCGCCCGGCAACCCCCAGCCGCTCCTGCCAGTCGATGCGGTCCACCTTATAGACGACGCCGTCTATGTCGTAGTCGAGTGACGGACGCAGCTCCCCGATGCGGCGATGGGCAGCGATCAGCGCCGCCGCATTCTCGACGCACGCACCGTTCGGTTCGACCTCGAAGCCCCACCCCCGGAGCCGTTCGAGCCAGGCGCTGTGCGTGTTCACCGGAAGCGCGCTGACCTCGCCCCACGCATAGGCGAAGAAGCGCAGCCGCCGGCCCGCCGTTACCGAGGGATCGATCTGGCGCACCGACCCGGCCGCCGAATTGCGCGGATTGGCGTAGAGCGGGAGGCCCTCCTCTTGCCGCTCCGCGTTCAGCCGCCGGAATTCGTCGTGAGTCATGTAGATCTCGCCGCGCACTTCCAGAATGTCGGGCGCGGTGCCCGAAAGGCAGCGCGGCACATTTTCAACGGTCGCGATATTCGCCGTCACATTCTCGCCTTCGCGTCCATCGCCGCGCGTCGCCGCCCGCGCCAGCCGCCCGCCCTCGTAGCGCAGCGCAATCGAGAGGCCGTCGATCTTCGCTTCGGCCGTCATCGCAAGCCGCGTTTCAGGAGCGAGATTGAGAAACCGGCGCACGCCCTGGACGAATTCGCCGACATCATTCTCGTCGAAGGCGTTGCGCAAAGACAGCATCGGGCGGCTATGCACCACTTTTTCAAAGCCCTGGGCCGGCCGGGAGCCGACGCGCGAGCCCGGGCCGTCGGCCGGCGCACGATCCGGGAAACGCGCCTCGAGCGCGGCATAACGGCGCATCAGCGCATCGAAATCGGCGTCCGAAACCACCGGCGCATCCTCGCCGTGATAGCGCCGGTCATGCTCCGCGATTTCGGCGGCGAGGCGGGCCAATTCCGCCGCCGCCGCATCCCCGTCCATCATGTCGGAACTGTTTGTCATCCGCCCTCGCCGCGTATCAGCGCACGGGCGGCCCGCCTGGCCGCGCCGGTTATTTCGGCGCCGGCGAGCATACGCGCGATCTCCTCCTCGCGCTCGTTTTCGTCGAGATCAACCACCGAAGTATGCGCGCCATGCTTGGATACCCGGAAATGCCGGCAAGCGCGCGCCGCCACCTGCGGCGCATGGGTGACGACAAGAACCTGCCCCCCGGCTCCGAGCGCCGCCAGACGCGCGCCTACCGCGGCCGCCGTCGCGCCGCCAATCCCGGCGTCCACCTCGTCGAAGATCATCGACGGCCCGCCTTCCGCCGCAAGCGCCGCCTTCAGCGCCAGCGCAAACCGCGCCAGCTCGCCGCCGGAGGCGATGCGGGCGAGCGCCCCGAAAGGCATAGCCGCATTGGTGCGAACCTCGAACCGCACGCGGTCCGCGCCCGCCGCCCCCGGCGGGACGGGTTCGACCGCCACCCGAAACGCCGCGCGGTCCAGTTTCAAGGGCGTCAATTCGCCCCGAACCGCGAGCGCAAGCGCGGAGGCAGCCTTGCGCCGGCTGGTGGTCAGCGCCGCCGCAGCTTCGTCGAATGCCGCCCGCGCGCGCCCCGCTTCCGCCTCCAGCCCCGCTATATGGCCGCCCTGCTGATCGAGCGCTTCGACGCGCAGGCGCATATCGTCGAGCAGCCCCGGCAGGGCTTCCACTTCGACCCGGTATCTGCGCGCCGCGTCGCGAAGAGCAAACAGCCGGGCCTCCACAGCATCCGCCGAAGCCTCGTCTTCCTCGATCCGGCCGCCGAGGCCCTGCACCAGGCGCTCCGCTTCCTCCGCCTCGATGGTGGCCCGGTCCAGCGCCGAGACCGCCTCGTCGAACAGGCTGGCCGCCTCCGGGCCTGCCCGGGCCAGGGCGCGGGCGGCGCCGCGCAGGGCCGACGCGGCATCCTCCCCAAGCAGCGAGCAGGCTTCGGCAACCGCCTCCAGCATTCGCCGGCGGGCGAGTATCCGACGCCGGCGCGCGGCCAGGCACGCCTCTTCGCCGGCGCGCGGAGCCAGAAGCTCCAACGTTTCCAGTTCCGCTTCCAGATGCTCGCGCGCCGCCCGGTCGTGCTCCAGGGCCTCGCGCGCCGCCGCCGCCGCCTCTTCCGCCTGCTGCCGCGCCCGCCATTTGTCGGCGGCCGCCGCGACGACGGCATCATGGCCGGCGAACCGGTCGAGCAGGCCGCGATGCGCGGCCTCATCCAGCAGACCCCGCTGTTCGAACTGGCCGTGGACTTCCACCAGCTCCCGGCCGAGCCGGCGCAACAGGCCGACTGCAACGGGCATATCGTTCACGAAGGCGCGGGACCGTCCGTCCCGTCCGAGCGTCCGGCGCAGGATCAGCCCGTCTGCCGCGTCAATGCCCAGCTCGTCAAGCGCCGCCGCTGTTTCCTCCGGGGGGTCGAAGCTGGCCGCCACGTCGGCACGGGCCGCCCCGGCCCTGACAAGGCCGCTGTCCGCCCGCGCACCCAGCGACAGGCCAAGCGCGTCGAGCAGGATGGACTTGCCGGCGCCGGTCTCGCCGGTCAGCACGGAGAGCCCGGGACCGAAGGACAGGTCCAGCCGCTCGATCAGCACCACATTGCGGATTGCAAGCCCGCACAGCATGGCGGCCGGGCATTATCCCCCGGACGCAGCCGGAGGCGCGCCTGACGGAGGCGGAGGCGCTTCGCTGCTTGCTCCGGTGCGTTCCTGTTCCAGCCGGCGTGCGCGTTCCTTGAGCGCCGCATCCTCGGCAGCCCGCTTTTCGGCCAACGCCCTGGCCAGTTCCTCGGCGCGTTCGCCGCCGCCGCCAATGGTCCCGACCGGGCCGAACAGCGTACCCCAATTCCGGGAGAACCAGTCCTTCCCCTCATCTTGCGGCCGGGTTTCGCCGGCCTCGATCAGGCTGTAGCTGTCCACATACCATTCGTCGCCCGGATAGTTGTGCTGCAGCACCGCGGCGACCCGGACCGCCTCCTCTTTCAGCCCCACAGCCATATAGGCCTCCGCGAGGCGGTGCAGCGCCTCCGGCACATGGGTGGTGGTCTGGTAGTCCTCGACCACGATGCGAAACCGGTTGATCGCCGCCAGCAAATGGCCCTGGCGCAGATAGAAGCGTCCGACAATCATCTCCTTGCCGGCGAGATGATCCCGTGTGAGGTCGAGCTTCAGGCGCGCATCGTCCGCATAGTCGCTGTCCGGAAAACGGCGCACGACCGCGTCCAGCGCCGCCTGCGCCTGCTGCGTGATGCTCTGGTCGCGCCCGACATCCGAGATCTGCTCGTAATAGGCTATGGCCCTCAGATAATAGGCGTAGGCAATGTCCGGATTGCCCGGATGGAGGTCGATATAGCGTTCGACGGCAGCGACCGCCGCATCGTATTCATTCCCCTGGTAGCGGGCATAGGCGGCCATGAGCTGCGCCTTGGTCGCCCAGACCGAATAGGGATGCTGGCGCTCGACCTCATCGAAGCGCTCCGCGGCGACCCCGAAATCGCCCTCCAGCAGAGCGTCCATGGAGCTGTTGTAAAGCTCCTCCACCGACCGCTCCACATATTCCTCACCGCCGTCGGAACTGCACCCGGCAAGCGCCCCTGCGACAAGCAGGGCTGTGAGAAAGTTCCGCCAACGACGACCGTATGCCCGGGTCATGGCATCCTCACGGCAACAGGAAAAGTCGGCGGGAGTCTAGGCCATGCGCGCGTCAAAGCATAGCATCAGGCGACGACCCGTTCCGCCTCCATCCCGACTCCTTCCCATCGCCACGCCGAATCATCGGCAAACAGCGCGTCAAGCAGCAAGGTGTTGAGGCGGTGCCCGGACCTGTAGCCCCGAAACGCGCCGAGAATCGGGGCGCCCGCCAATGCGAGGTCGCCAATAGCATCCAGCACCTTGTGGCGCGCCAGCTCATCGGGGTAGCGCAGCCCGCCCTCGTTCACCACGCCGTCTGACGCAATCGCGACCGTGTTTTCCAGCGAGGCGCCTTTGGCGTAGCCGAGCGCGCGCAACCCTTCCAATTCGTGCAGGAAGCCGAAGGTGCGCGCCCGGCCGACCGCTTCCGGAAACGAATGACGGGTCGAATCAAACTCGAAACGCTGCTTGCCGACATGGCGATGGTCGTAGTCAATCACACAGGAAGCCGTGAACCGGTCTGCCGGCGACAATCGCACCCAGCTGTCTCCGTCCCGGACCTCCACCGGCCTCAGGACCTCGATCCAAGACCGCCGCCGTGAGGGCTGCAAACAGAGGCCTGCGTCATCGATCAGGGCGCAGAAATGCGCCGCACTGCCGTCCATGATCGGCACTTCCGGCGCATCGATCTCGATCAGCGCATTGTCCACTCCGGCGCCGGCCAATGCCGCCAGAAGGTGCTCCGGCGTCCGGATACGGATGTCGGAAGGATTGGCCAATACGGTGCACAGCGTTGTATCAACCACCATGTCCCAGCGCGCCGGCACCAAGGCGGAAGCATCCGCAATATCGAGGCGCCGGAAAACAATCCCGTGTCCGGCAGGCGCGGGTTTCACCGCCAAACACACCTCGCGACCGCTGTGAACACCGATACCCCGGCAAGCAACGGTTTTCCGCAAAGTGCGCTGGCCGTAATTCATCCATTCCGAAAGATGTTCAACGGCTTTGTCCACTCGTGCACTCATCGCGTTGTTATATAACTCTTTGCCAGCTAGCGAATCCATGAGGGAATCATAGAGAAGTGTCTCGGCGCTCCACAAATCACACTTTGTTAAGGAATGTTACGGAGGGATCGGCCTGGGGCGTCCTGCCGCTCAAGAACCCGGATCAAGCGAAGACCCGTCTGGCGCCGGCCTTGACGCCGGACGAGCGCCGTTACCTGTTTCGCAAGATGGCGGAGGATGTTCTGGCGGCCCTGGCGGGCGCCCGGGGGCTGGAAGGCGTCGCGGTCGTCACCCGCGACGCTTGGGCGCAGGCGCTGGCGGCGCGTTACGGCGCCGCCGTGCTGGAGGAATGCGCCAATCGCGGCCAGAGCCCCGCCGTTTCCGACGCCGTCCGGGCGCTTGCAGACGCCGGCGCCGGCACAGCCCTGGCGCTGCCGGGCGACATTCCCCTTGTCTCACCGGAGGAAATCGACCGGGTTGTGGCCGCCCACGGGCCGGCCCCGGCGGTAACCATGACGCCCGCCCATGACGGCCGCGGCACCAATTGCCTGGTCTGTTCGCCGCCCGACGCGATCCCGTTCCATTTCGGTCACGACAGTTTCGGGCCGCACAAGGCCGAGGCGCGCGCGCTCGGCATCGCGCCGCGTATTCTCGAGGGCCTGCCCGGCATCGCCCTCGATGTGGACAAGCCGGAGGATTTGCGCATGCTGCTGGCTCGCGGCGGCGCCTCGCATGCGCTCGCCTGGCTGAACGGCACGGACATACCGGCGCGTCTTGCCGGTGAGGAGACAGATTGATGACGGCGCTTCAGTTCGGGATCATGAACCGGGGCCAATTCCCCATCGGAGACGACCCGAAACTGCATTGGGACGAGTTGGTCGAACAGGGGCGGGCCGCCGAGCGGCTCCGTTTCGACTCCATCATGAAGGGCTCGCATTACAGTTCCTGGCCGTTGATGGACTTCCAGCAAGTGCCGTTCCTGGCGCGCATGAGCGGCGAGTGCCCTTCCCTGCGCCTGCTCTGCGGCATCTGCCTGCTGCCGCTGCACAAGCCTCTGGATGTCGCGGAGACATTCGCCAATCTCGATGTGATGAGCGGCGGCAAGCTCATCTTCGGCATCGGGCTGGGCTATCGGGAAGTCGAGTTTCGTGCGTTCGGCACCACGCAGAAGGAGGCCGTGCCGCGCTTCGTCGAGAATCTCGAGGCGATCCGGCGGTTGTGGACCGAGGAGCGGGTGACGATGAAAGGCTCGCATTTCGAGCTCATAGACGCCGCCTGCACGGTAAAGCCCGTTCAGAAACCGACGCCGCCGATATGGGTGGGCGCCAATGCCGACCGGGCGATAGAACGCGCTGCCCGGCTGACAGACGCCTGGTTCATCAACCCGCACAACACCGTTGCGACAACGGCCCGGCAGATGGAGGTGTACAAGCGCGCCCTCGACAAGGCCGGCAAACCGATGCCGGCGGAACTGCCGATGATGCGCGAGGTCGTGGTCGGCCGGTCGCGCGAGGAAGCCATACGCACCGCCGAGCCGTATCTGATGGCGAAATACCGCGCCTACAAGGAGTGGGGCCAGGACAAGGTCATGCCCGAAGGCGACGGCGATTTCGGCCAGGATTACCGCGACCTGCTGAAGGACCGGTTCCTGTTCGGCTCGCCCGACGAAGTGGCGGAGCAGATCATTGGTTACATTCGCCGGTTCGGCATCAATCACTTCGTGTTCGGCATCCAGTATCCCGGTATGCCGCAAAGCATGGTGCTCGACGAAATGGCGATGCTGGCCGAAGAGGTGATCCCGCAGGTCCGCTCCGGCATCTGAACCGCATTCGACGGGCGGCGAACGGACCCCTGCCGTTCTCGCCTCGTCAGAAGGCGAGGTTTGCGGCGCCCAGCATTTGCAGCGTGCGGCTGTCCTGGACCAGCAGCGCATAGCCGCCCGGCTCGTCCGGCGGCGTCCGGACTGCGATCTCGCCGTCCATCGCCGCGCCGGTCCAGTGCGCCACCTCCACGATCTCGCGCACGACATTGCTGTAACGAAGATGCCGGCCGGCGTTTTCGCCGCGCCGGATATCCTGATCGAGACTGCGGGCGTAGCGCACCAGGCGGACGCGCGCATCGCCCCGGCTTTCGGGCAGCGCATAGCCGAGACGCCCCTGCGCCAGCCATTCCAGCCCGACCTCGAGGCGCGCCTGCGACGCCGCGCCGGCCTCGGACAACGCCGCCTCGATCCGGGATATGTTGAAGCCGACGACATCGTGGCGGCCGTCGATCACCATCTGCGGGGTATAGACATTGTGGCGGGCAAACGCCTGCGCATAGTCATATTGCCGGTCGGTTCCGGCCCGGGTCGCGAAGGGGTCCGGCCAGCCCAGACGGTCCCAGTAGGTGACATGAAAGCCGAGCGCGATCACACCGTCCCGCTCTGCAAGCTGGCCGAGAATCCGGTCCGCCGGCGGGCAGGACGAGCAGCCTTGCGAGGTATATAATTCCACCACGACCGGCTTCGAGGCGCCGGCCCATGCGCCGGCCGCAGCAAGCAGGCAAGCTGCGGCGAGGACCGCCCTGGCGAGCGCCGCCGTCATTCGAAGACCGCAACAGCCCGGATCGGACTGCCGGTGCCGCCGCGAATCTTGAGCGGAAAGCCGATGAAACGGAACCGCCCGCGGCCGATCACCGCCTCCAGATTGGCGAGACACTCCATATGCGTGATGCCGCGTTCGCCGCAAATGCGGTGCGCGCGATAGTTGAGCTCGCCTTCCGGGGCCGGACTGACCGCCTCGACACCGAACATGCCGATGCCCTTGTCCGCCAGCCAGTGAACCGATTCGGGCGCAAGCCCCGGAAACTCATGCGCATAGTCCGGCGTGCCGAACATGCGCCGGTTGACCCCCATGGCCAGCAGCACCGTGTCGCCCGCGCGGATTTCCTCTCCCGAGGCGGCAAGCGCGGCCTCCATCTCCGCCGGAGTCACCGCGTGGCGGGGCGGCGGTTCGCCGAGATCGAGGCAGATGGCGGAGGTGTAGAACCGCTCAAGCGCCATACGGTCGATCGACTCGGCCTCCGGGTCGGGATCGAAATGGCAGAACGCATCCACATGCGTGCCCGAATGGTCCGACAGCGAGAGCGCCATTGCTTTCGACGAGAAGGTGAAGCCGCCCGCCGTCTTGGGCTCCGAATGGTCGTTCCACACCGTCACGATGACCGGCGGATGGGCCGGATGGACCGCCGTGCGGTGATGCAGTTCCCGGGAGAGGTCGATGAGTTCCATCAGACTGGCCTGTCCCCCTCCACCGTGACCCGGTGCATGGTCCGCCTGTAGCCGGGATAATCGTTGAGCGCATAGTGCTGCGTGCAGCGATTGTCCCAGAACGCGATCGAACCCTGCCGCCACCGGAACCGGCAGGTGAATTCCGGACGGGCCGAATGCTTGTAGAGATAGTGCAGCAGCGGCCGGCTCTCCTCCGCCGTCCAGCCGTCGATCCGCCGTGTAAAGACCCGATTGACGAACAGGCATTTGCGGCCGGTTTCCGGATGCGTGCGCACCACCGGATGGCTGCTCTCGACGGTCTCGTCGATCTCGATCAGCTTGCTGGAGCGGTTCGCGTTGGCGGCGGCGCGGCGGGCCTTGTCCGTGAACAGGTCGGAGCTGTGGATCGCGCGCAAACCGTCCAGCATCTCCTTCATGCCGTCCGACAGGGAGTCATAGGCGTGATACTGGCTGGAGAACATGGTGTCGCCGCCGGCCGGCGGCACTTCCAGCGCGTAGAGGATCGAGCCCAGCGCCGGCTCCGGCAGGAAAGTGACATCGGAATGCCACGTGCCCCCGATATTTTCGGCCGCCTCGGGCTCCTTGAGCACCGGCAGGATCTCCGGATGCCCCGGCAGCGCCTCGTAATAGGGGTGGACATTGAGATCGCCGAACCGCTGGCCAAGCTCCTTGTGGCTGTCCGGGTCAAGCGCCTGGTCACGGAAGAAGATGACCTGGTGCTCGAGGAAAGCCCGATGCAGCGCGTCGAAATCCGTCTCCGAGAGCGGTTCCGCCAGGTCGATGCCGCTAACCTCCGCGCCGAGCGCGCCCGCCACGGGCTCCACAACGATACGATTGGACTTCACAACGCGCCTCCCCTAATTGCATGGTCGATACCTTACCCCATCGTTCCATCGACAACCAAACATGACGATGCCCGAACTTCACGGCCGCCTCGACCGGGCGGCCCGGCGCCATGAGACGCCCTGCGGCGAAGGCCATGCGGTCTGGCGCGAGTGGGGCGCCGGGCGCACCGTGTTACTGCTGCACGGCTCCTTCGGCTCCTGGACGCACTGGCTGCACAATATCGAGGCGCTTTCCGCGCATTTCAGGGTGCTCGCCTGCGACTTGCCGGGCATGGGGGAAAGCAGCCTGCCGCCAATGCCGTTCGACGCCGGCAGCCTCGCCGACATTCTAGCGGAAGGCCTGGAGCGCCTGGCGCCGGAGCCGTTCCATCTGGTCGGCTTCTCCTTTGGCGGCATTGTCGGCGGCCATGTCGCCGTGCGCATATTGCCGCGCGTGCTCAGCTACACCGCGGTCGGCTCCAACGCGCTCGGGCTGCCCTTGGCCGCGAAGACGCCGTTGCGCAAGCCCAGCAGGGACATGAGCAAAGCGGAAATCCTTGAGGTCCACCGCCACAATCTCGCAGCCCAGATGTTCGGCGACGCCGCCAGGATCGACGCCGCGACGCTGGCGCTCCAGAACGCCAACACACGCCGCGCGCGCATCCGGTCGGGCAAGATCCCGGCCGGAGACAGCCTCGCCCGGCGGCTTCGCGACATGGCCGCCGCCGGCCTGCCCCTGCAGGGCATCTGGGGCGAGCGCGACGCTTCGGCCGGCGATCTGCTGCATTTGCGGCGCGACCTGTTCCGGGAAGTGCAGCCGGGCTGCGCGTTCCACATCGTGCCCGGCGCCGGCCATTGGGCCGCCTATGAAGCGCCGGAAGTCGTCAACCGAATCCTGATCGACAGCCTGACCGCCATGGAGGCCCCCGCGTGCACGCCCTCGAAGCCATAGCCTCGCGCCGCTCCGTCCGCGCCTTCAAGCCGGACCCGGTGCCGCCGGAAATCGTCCGCAAAATCCTGGAAGTCTCGGCGCGCGCCCCTTCCGGCACCAATATGCAGCCCTGGAAGGCGCGGGTCGTGACCGGGGAGGCCCGCGAGCGGCTGACCCGGGCCGCGCTCGCCGCAGCCGGGAACGGCGCCGAGCTGAAGGCCGAATACAAATACTATCCGGACCGCTTCCCGGAGCCGTATCTCGCACGCCGGCGCAAGGTCGGCTGGGACCTTTACGGCCTGCTCGGCATCCAGCGCGGCGAAACCGAAAAGATGCGCGCCCAGCACGCCCGCAACCAGATGTTCTTCAACGCCCCGGTCGGCATCATCTTCAGCGTGGACCGGGTTCTGGAGATCGGCAGTTGGCTCGATTACGGCATGTTCATCGAGAATGTCATGGTCGCGGCGCGGGCCTTCGGCCTGCATAGCTGCCCCCAGGTGGCCTGGACGCCCTACCACACGGTCATCCGCGAAGTGCTCGGCATGCCGGAAGAGGAAGTGGTCGTCTGCGGCATGGCGCTCGGCTACGAGGATGAAGGCGCTATAGAGAACAACCTGCGCACCGAGCGCGCGCCGCTCGAGGACTGGGTGTCCTTCCACGATGAGTGAGGCGCCGGGGGCGGGTGGCTACCGCAGCCCCCCGGTCACATAGATGGTGTCGGCGGTCAGGTAGCTTGCGCCTTCGGAGCAGGCGAAGAGCACGGTTTCGGCGATTTCGCCGGGCTGCGCCATGCGGCCGATCGGCATCTGCGCCGCATAGGCCTTGAGCACCTCCTCCGGGGTGTTGTCGTGGAAGGGCGTGTCCACGAGACCCGGCGAAATCGACAGGCAGCGCACGCCGCGGCCGGCAAACTCCCGGCCGATGCCCTGGGTCATGGTGTCAACCGCGCCCTTGGACGAGGCGTAATGCACCGAATTGCCGGCGCCGCCGATCCTGGCGGCGACGCTGGCGATGTTGACGATGACGCCGCTGCCCCGCTCCAGCATGTGGGGCAGGATGGCCTGCGCGGCGTTGAAGGTCCCGCGGACATTGAGGGCATAGGTTCGTTCCCACAACGCCTCGGTGATTTCGAGGAAGGGCTTGCGGGCCAGCGCCGCGCCCGCGGCGTTGAGTTCGAAATCCACCTGCCCGAAATCGGCGATTGCCTGGGCGACAGCCGCATCGACCTCGGCGCGGACAGTCACATCACAGGCGGCGAAACTCGCCCGCGCGCCAAGCTGGATAACCTGATTCGCCGTGCGCTCCGCGGCCTCCGGGTCTATGTCGGTGCAAACCGCATTCGCTCCTTCGCGCGCGAACACCAGCGCCGTTGCGCGGCCGATGCCGCTGCCCGCGCCGGTAATCAGGATCGTCCTGCCCCTGAAATAGTCCGGGGTGCTGGGCATGTTGCTCTCCCGCGCCGGCTGCCGGAGGTCAGTTGAGCCAGCGCTTGCGGCGGCGGTAGTGCTTGACATCGCGGTAGGACCGCTTCTCGCCATGCTCGCTGATGCCGAGATAGAATTCCTTGATGTCGGCGTTCTCGCCGAGTTCGGAAGCCGGGCCGTCCATGACGATGGCGCCGTTCTCCATGACATAGCCGTAATCGGCGATGGCGAGCGCCAGCGCCGCATTCTGCTCCACCAGCAGCACGGTCACGCCCTGCTCCTTGTTGAGCTTGCCGATAATGCCGAAAATCTCCTCGACGATCATCGGGGCGAGGCCCAGGGACGGCTCGTCGAGCAGGATGATCTTGGGATCGGACATCAGCGCCCGGCCGATCGCCAGCATTTGCTGCTCGCCTCCGGAGAGATAGCCGGACTGGACATAGCGGCGTTCCGCAATGCGCGGGAAATAGCCGTAAACCAGGTCCATGCGCTGCTTCATGACGGCGCTGGACTGGATATGGCCGCCGGCGATCAGGTTCTCGTCGGTGGAAAGGTTGACGAAGACGCGCCGGCCCTCAAAGACCTGAACGATCCCCTTCCTGACGATATGATGGGCCTCGAGCTGGTCGATGCGCTCGCCGTCGAGGTCTATGGAGCCGCGCGTGACCGCGCCGCGCTCCGGCTTCAACAGGCCCGAAATGGCCTTGAGCGTGGTGGTCTTGCCGGCGCCGTTGGCGCCGAGCACAGTGGTGATCCTGCCTTCGGGCACCTCGATCGAGCAGCCCTTCAGCACCAGGATCACATTGTCGTAAACGACCTCGATATTGTTGAGATTCAGCATCGCTCGGTCCTGAGGCCGTCCGGATAATACGGGGCGAAACGGCGGGGCCCCGAGGCCCCGCCAAAGTCTTGCGTGCGAACCCTATTGCCGGCTCGCATCCTCTTTCAGCAGTTCGACAACCGCGTCGCGATAGCCCTGGAACCAGTCCGTGGTCGGCACGAATTTGCTGCCCTGGACCTGGAAGACACGCACCCAGCCGCCGCCTTCATGGTCGAAGCTGGTGATCTCCAGCGGGGGCGCCAGACCGTCAAGCGCGATACCCTTGATCTGCTCGAAGCCGTTTTTCACGTCCTCGCCGGTGATGTCGCCGGACCCCTTGGCCTTGACGGCATTCGCGATTGCCGCCAGATGCACCGCCGCCTGGAACACGCCGCGGTTGTAATAGACCGTGGACTCCATCTCCTTCGGCGGCTCCTTGCCTTCGGCCTGATACATGGCGCGGATTTCGTCATGCACCGGATAGTCGGCGCCAACGCCCGCAAACTGCAGCGCCGAATACCCTTCCACGCGGTCGAAGCCGCCCGCCGCGGCGATGTCCGCCTCGCCGCCGGCCCACACGAAGCCGAGCACCTGTTCGAGCGGATAGCCGCCGCGCTTGAACTCCTTCATCGACACGGACGGCGCCCGCCCGAAGAGATGGGAAAGCACGAAGTCCGCCCGGTAGCGGCGCGTGATGTCGAGCACCTGGGCCGACATCTCGATGCCGGGAGGCGGCACGGCGAACTCCTTGAGCTCAAAGCCGATCTCGTCGCGCAGCTTGTGGAGCACAGGCAGCGGCTCGCGCCCGGCAGGGTTGTCATAATAGATATAGGCGATCTTCTTGCCCTCGAGACCGCCGTCGAGCTTCCCGCGCACATATTCGAGCGCCGCCGCGGCCTGGCTCCAATAGGAGGCCGCTATCGGGAAGATATAGGGGAAGTTCTCGCCATTGGCCGCCGCTGCGGTGCCGAAGCCCGGGGAGGTGCCGGGGATCTTGTCCTCGGTCAGCTTCTGGGTCAGCGCCTGGGTGTGCGGCGTGCCGTAGAGCGCGATCAGAACCGCGCCTTCCTTCTTGTGCAGCGCATAGGCTTCCACACCGGCGGGAACCTTGTATTCATGGTCGATCTCGATGACGCGAACCGTGTGCCCCTCGACGCCGCCCCTGGAGTTCACAAGGCTCACATAGTCATGGTAGCCGGGGCAGAGGAAGGTGCCGACGGTCTGTGTCGGCCCGGTGCGGTCGCATTGCATACCGATGACGATTTCGGCCGCCCCGGCCGTCGTCGCAGCTCCCGCCGCGGCGACTGCGAGGGCAGCGCCGAAAAGCAGTTTCTCAACATGTCTCATTCCACGGTCTCCCTTGGTGTTTCGAGGGCTAGTAGGAGAAAGGCCATATCCGGAAGTAGTTCCGGATATTGAGCCACAGGCGGTTGAGGCCCTCGGGCTCCACCACCAGGAAGAGAATGATCAGCAGGCCGAACAGGATGAGGCGGAATTGCGCCGTCACCTGGGCGAGGATCACCGGGTCGAAGAAAAACGCGCCGAACGTATCCATCAGGATGCGGATCACGATCGGCAGCAGGGTGACGAATATCGCACCGAAGATCGAGCCGAGCACCGAACCGAGCCCGCCGATGATGACCATCGCCAGATAATCGATGGAGACGACGATCAGGAACTGCTCGTAATTGGCGATGCTAAGATAGTAGGTGTAGAGCACGCCCGCCACGCCGGCGTAGAACGAGGAGATGGCGAAGGCGTAGAGCTTGTAGCGGAAGACGTTGATGCCGATGATTTCGGCTGCGATGTCCTGGTCGCGAATGGCGATGAAGGCGCGCCCGATGCGCGAGCGCACCAGGTTCATCGTCGCCACGATGGCGATGACGGCAAACGCCATGAGGAAGTAATAGAGCTCGATCTCCGTGTCCATTTTCTCGCCGAACACGGTGGGGCGCGGCACTTCGATGGACGCCTGCACGCCGCCCGAAATGGCGGGCGTGTGGTTGATGACCCATTCGATGATGAACTGCGCGGCGAGCGTGGCGATGGCGAGGTAGAGGCCCTTGATGCGCAGCGACGGGATGCCGACCAGCACGCCGACCGCCGCCGCCATGAGGCCGCCCGACGGCACCGCCAGCCAGAACGGCCAGTCCAGCTTGGTGATGAGGTTGGCGGCGGTATAGGCGCCGACCGACATGAACGCCGCATGGCCGATGGAGATCTGGCCCGTATAGCCGAGCAGGATGTTCAGCCCCAGCGCGCCGACAATGGCGATGGCGATCAGGCACAGGATCGAGAGGTAATAGGGGTCGAGGAACAACGGCACCGCGACCAGGAAGATGAAGCCCAGCAGGACGACCGACCACCGCCCGACGGGCAGCGTATAGAAGGCCATGTCCCCCTTGTAGGTCGTCTTGTAGTAGCCGCTCTCGCGATGGAACATGGGAGATCAGATCCTCTCGATGATCGGCTTGCCGAAGAGGCCGTAGGGCTTGAACATCAGCATCAGGATCATGAGCACATAGGGCGTGAAGTCCTTGGTGCCGCCGCCGACCAGCGGATCGAGATAGCCGGCGGCCATATTTTCGACGACGCCCACGATAATGCCGCCGATGATGACGCCGACAATCGAGTCCAGCCCTCCCAGAATCACCACCGGAAACACCTTGAGGCCGATGATCGCAAGCTGCGTATCGACGCCGAGCAGGCTGCCCCAGATGACCCCGCCGAGCGCCGCCACCACGCCCGCCATGACCCAGGCAAGCGCGAAGTAACGCTGCACATTGATGCCCATGGCCATCGACACCTGGTGGCTGTCGGCGACCGCGCGCATGGCGACGCCCTTGCGGCTCTTGAGGAAGAACCAGCCGAAACCCAGCAGGAAGAGCACCGCAGCGCCGCCGCCGAGCAGATGGATCGGGTTCAGGTAGATGAAATGGTCGCCGATGATGATGGGCGCATCGTCGATCGGCAGGTTGAGCGGGCGCGTCTCGGCGCCGAAGAAGAACGGCCCGGCGCCGCGCAGCAGCGCCGCGAGGCCGATTGTGGCCATGATGATGGCGACGATCGGCCGCCCGATCATCGGGCGCAGCACGGTGCGCTCCAGCCCGACATTGAACACCACCATGAAACCGACCGAGAGCGCGATCGCCAGCCACAGCGGCAGGCCATAGGAGGCCGCGCAGGCCCCGACGATGATGCCGGCGATCATGACGAATTCGCCCTGGGCGAAATTGATCGCGTCCGTCGATTTGTAGATCAGCACGAAGCCGAGCGCGATCAGCGAATACATCAGCCCGATCAGCACGCCGGATACCAGCAGCTCCAGGAAAAAGCCCCAGGCGAAGTCTTCCATAAGAGATGCGCTCCTCTCAGGCCGCGTCTTGGATCTGCATACGATTGTCGATAAAGGCTTCGCGGCCGTCCTCGAAGGTCACCGCGGTGCGCAATTCGACAGAGGTTCCGCCGGAATAGAAGGCCTCGATCACATCGGCGTATTTGTCGGCGATGAACGACCGGCGCAGCTTGCGCGTGCGCGTGATCTCCGCGTCGTCCGCATCGAGGTCCTTGCCGAGCAGCAGAAAGCGTTTCACCCGGCTGGCGTCCGGCAAGCCGCGGTTGATGCGGTCGATCTCCCGGCGGATCAGCTCGTAGGTCTCCGGCTTCTGGCTCAGGTCCATGTAGTTGGTGTATGCGAGAGCCTGCCGCTCGGCCCAGTTGCCGACCGTGTTCAGGTCTATCGCCACCATTGCGCAGATGAAGGGGCGCTTGTCCCCGAAGGAAACCACCTCGCTGATATAGGGCGAGAATTTCAGCTTGTTCTCGATGAACTGCGGCGCATAGGCGGAGCCGTCGGAAAGCTGGCCGACATCCTTGGCGCGGTCGATCACCACGATATGGCCGCGGTCGTCCAGAAGGCCGGCATCGCCGGTGTGGAACCAGCCCTCCCCGTCAAACGCCTCCCGCGTCGCTTCCTCGGCCTTGTAGTAGCCGGCGAACACGCCGGGGCTCTTGACCATGATCTCTCCGGTGTCGGCGATACGCACCTTCACCCCGTCGCAGACCGGCCCGACCGTATCCGGATTGGCCTGCCCGTCCGGCTGCACCGAGATCACGCCCGTCACTTCGGTCGAACCGTAAACCTGCTTGAGATTGATACCGAAGGAGCGGAAGAACCGGAACGTGTCGGGCCCGAGCGGCGCGCCGCCCGTCAACGCCCAGCGCGTGCGGCGCAGGCCGAACTGGTCGCGCACCGGCCCATAGACCAGGAACTCGCCGAGCCGGTAGCGCCAGCCCAATCCTGCCGGCACCGGCCGCCCCTCGATTCGGCATGTCTCCACCCGGTCCGCGACATCGCGGAAATAGTCGAACACCCGGCGCTTGATGGCCGAGGAATCGTTCGCCCGCACCTGGATATCGGAGAGCATCGTCTCCCACAGGCGCGGCGGCGCGATGATGCCCGTCGGCCCGAGCTCGCGAAAATCCCGGCGCAGGGTTTCGGGGCTTTCCGGGCAGTTGATCGCCGCGCCCACCATCAGCGCGGCCACCAGCCCGTAAAGCGAATCACCGACCCACGCCATCGGCAGATAGGCCAGGAAATCGTCGCCCTCGCGCACATCCTCGCTGTTGCAGTAGATCTCCGCCGTCCGGACGAGATTGTCGTGGCTGAGCATCACGCCTTTCGGCCTGCCGGTCGTGCCCGAGGTGTAGCAGACGAGGCCGATATCCTCCGCGGCCACCGCCCGGCACAGCGCCGCGAAATCGCCGCCTGCGGCGCGGCCCTCTTCCTGCAGGGTCGACAATGCGATCAGGATCGCGTCGTCATACTCCATCATGCCTCGAGGGTCGGAATAGGCGAGCAGCTCGAGCGCCGGCAGCTCTTCGCGGATCGAGAGGATCTTGTCCGCCTGCTCCTGGTCCTCCGCCACGACGACCTTGACCTCGGCATGGTTGAGCACGAAAGCGAGTTCGCGCGCGATCGAGTCCTGGTAAACCGGCACGGCGGCGCCGCCGAGGCACATCGCGGCCATCTGCGCCCAGTAGAGATGGGGCCGGTTGTCGCCGATCACCGCGAGCTTGTCGCCCTTGCCGAAACCGCGCGCCTTGAGGCCGAGAGCCAGGTCGCGGACATTGTCCGCATAGCCCTGCCAGTCCCAGGTTTCCCAGATGCCATAGAGCTTTTCGCGGATCGCGGGCTTGCTCGGCCGCGTTTCGATATTGCCGAGCAGCAGCGCCGGAACCGTCCTTGCATCCGCCATTGGCTCGCTCTCCCTAGTGTGCAGTGCCGAGATAGGCCTGGATGACCTTGGGGTTGGCGCGCACCTCGTCGGGCGTGCCCTCGGCGATCTTCTCGCCCATGTCCAGCACCGCAACGCGGGTCGAGATGTCCATCACCACGCCCATGTCATGCTCGATGAGCACGATGGTGGTGCCCCATTCGGCGGAGACGTCGAGGACATAGCGCACCATGTCCTCCTTCTCCTCCTGATTCATGCCCGCCATGGGTTCGTCGAGCAGCAGCAAGGTGGGGTCCGAGGCAAGCGCGCGCCCGAGCTCGACGCGCTTCTGGAGGCCGTAGGCCAGAGAGCCGGCAGGCGTCTTGCGCAGATCGCTGAGCTTCAGGAAATCGATGATCTCTTCGCAGCGGCGGCGGTGGCGAATTTCCTCCCTCTGCGCCGGCCCCCAATACAGCAGGGACGAAAAGACGCCGGACTTCAGCCGCACATGGCGCCCGAGCATCAGATTGTCGAGCACCGTCAGGCCGCGAAACAGGGCGATGTTCTGGAATGTCCGCGCAATGCCGAGTTCCGCGATCTCGTTCGGCTTCATCCGCCCGATGTCGCTGCCGCCGAACAGGATTGCGCCTTCATCCGGCTTGTAGAAGCCGGAGACCATGTTCAACAGGGTTGTCTTGCCCGCGCCGTTCGGGCCGATGATGGCGAAGACATCGCCCTTCCTGACGGCGGTGGTGACGCCGGCGACGGCGCGCACGCCGCCGAAATTCTTGCTCACCCCTTCCACCGACAGGGCAAGGCCGTCCTCCGGCCCTGCACGCGTGCTATCGGGCATCCTCCCCCCTTCGCCGCATGACACAACTATCCTGCAAACGCTAGACAGTTCCGAGGCAAACCGGAAGCCCAAAATTGCAGACATTCGCCGCAGAGGCCCGACGTCATCCCAGCCGGCGCCTGTAAAGGGCGAACAGGCGCTCCCAGTGGCGCTCCGCCGCCGCGATGTCGTAGCACCAGCGCTCCGGGAAGGCGAAGCCGTGATGCACGCCCGGATAGATTTCCATCTCGCCCGCATTGCCCGATGCGTCGAACAGCGTGCGAAGCTCCGCCACCATGTCCGGCGGCGCGAGATCGTCATGTTCGGCGCAGGCGATATAGAGTTCGCCCCCGGCCCGGCCCAGCGACAGATGGGGGCTTTCCTCGGCGTCCGAAACCAGCCAGGTGCCGTAGAAGGAGGCCGCTGCGGCGATCCGGTCCGGGTAGCGGGCCGCGGCGGCAAGGGCGTAAGGGCCGCTCATGCAATAGCCGTGCGCGCCTGCCGGGCCGGGCGCGGCGTCGGCCTGCCCGTCGAGCCAGGCCAGCATGTCGCCAACATCCTCCATGACCGGAGGGATTGTCATGCGCGTGCGCACCGCCCGCATGGCGGCATGGTCCGGGCTGCCCGCCTTGAACACGTCCGGGCCGTATTTCGTGTCCCGCCCGGCGCGGTAATAGAGGTTCGGCAGCACCACGAAATAGCCGACCGAAGCCAGCCTGCGGGCCATCCGGTAAAGCTCCTCGCGGATGCCGGGCGCATCCATCAGCATCAGCACCGGCGGAAACGGCCCGTTGCGCTCCGGCCGGCAAATGAAGGTTTCCATCGCGCCGGCGCGCGTTTCGATATCGACAATGGTCTCGATCATGGCATCCCCGCTTCTCCCGAACCGCCGCACTATACAGGGGCGGGGAAATGCGCCACCATTTTTCCGGAACCATAAGGACGGGAGAAGCGCCCCATGCACGCCTCGGATATCGTCTTCGCTCTCAAGGAGGCCGCGGAGGGGCCGCACGCGCTTCAGAATGTCCGCCGCGTGCTGAACGGATGGCGGGAGAGCATCGACGAGATTGCCGCAGCGCTCGATTACATTCCCGGGACCGACGGCAACGCCAACCAGGCCTTCTACCGCACGCCGGAACTCAGCGTTCTCAAGGTGGCCTTTCCCGCCGGGCGGCGGACGCCGCCGCACGACCACGGCTCCTGGGCGGCGATCCTGGTGCTTTCGGGCTCGGAAAAGAACACGATCTACAAGCGCGGCGATGACGGCCTCGAATATGCCAACGAGGCCTTGCTCACGCCGGGCGCGATCCTGGCCATGCCGGCCGACGCCGCCCATGTGGCGGAGTGCCTGGGCGAGGAGCCGGCGATCGGGCTGCATGTCTATGGCGGCGATGTGCTGGGCGTCGAGCGCAGCATGTGGGATCCGGAAACGCTGGAAGAGCATCCGCTCAAATGGGACCACTATGAAGTTCTGGCGCAAAAGGCGTCCGCAGCCGGCAAGCCCCCGCTGACCTGACGCGCGCCGGCTTCCCGTTCATTTTCCAAGGCAGAAACAGAAGGAGAGCTGTGCTCATGGCAGAGACCGGCAAACCCGCCCCGGCGTTCCAGGTTGTCAATCAGGACGGCGCGCCCGTCAGCCTGGAGGACTTCGCCGGGCGGAACGTGCTCATCTGGTGGTATCCGAAGGCCGATACCCGCGGTTGAACCATCGAAGGCAAAGGGTTCCGTGACCGAATCCACAACTTCGAGGCGAAGAACACGGCGATCGTCGGCTGCAGCTTCGACACGCCGGAAGACAACCGGGCCTTCCGGGACAAATTCGCGTTTCCGTTCGACCTGTTGAGCGACTCCGACAGGGCCATGTCGGCCGCCTATGGCGCCGCGGCGGACGTCAATGCCGCACGGCCGAAGCGCATCTCGGTGCTGATCGGCCCGGACGGCACGGTCATAAAGCGCTATGACGCCGTGACGCCGGCGGACCATCCCGACGAGGTGCTCGCCGATCTGGGCTGACGGGCCCCGCCGCCTCAGTCCAGAATGAAGTGGGGGATGAAACAGGCGTCGTCGGTGGTGACGGCGCCTTCGTCTTCCCGGATGCACATGCCGGCGGCTTCGCTGGCGACCAGCCAGACGCCGCACATCGGCCGCCGCCCGCCGAAAGAAGGCAGCGGCGCCGGCGCCTGGCGGACGAAGCCCTCCGCGCCGTAGGGGCCCTGGAAGTCCATCACTGTGCGGTCGTTTTCCACGAAAGCGATATTCGCGCCCTCCCTGGAGAGCAGCGGCTTGCGGACATAGCTCGCCCCGACAGCGGCGGCCTTCGGGTCGTCGTCGAAGAAGGTCGGCAACAGGTTGGGATGGCCCTCGAACGTCTCCCAGAGCAGCGCGAGCAGGCCCTTGTTCGACAAGACCGTCTTCCAGCCAGGCTCGATGAAATGCGTACCCGACCCCGGGATATGGCGGCCGAACTCCTCCGTCATCAGCCATTCCCAGGGATAGAGCTTGAACAACCAGCGCATCGGCTGGTCGTCGAGGTCGGTGAAGCGGCCGGTCTCGGCGAGGCCGATATCCTCGATGAACATCCGCTGCGTTTCGAGGCCGGCCTGCCGGGCGCAGTCCTCAAGATATTCGACCGTGCCCAGGTCCTCGTCCGAATCGCGCGCGCAGGCGAGATGCAGCAGGCCGTCGATGCCGAAGCGCCCGAAGGCGTCGATGAGCCGTTCATGCAGGGAGTTGAACTGGTCCGCCCCCTCCGGGAGGATGCCCTGCGCCATGGCCTGCTCCAGCCATACCCACTGGAAGACCGCGCTTTCGTAAAGCGCGGTCGGCGTGTCGGCATTGTATTCGTAGAGCTTCGCCGGGCCGTTGCCGTCATAGCGAAAGTCCATGCGGCCATAGAGATTGCGCTCACGGTTGCGCCAAGTCTCGGCGACATACCCCCAGAACGGCTCCGGGACGGCCAGGCGCCTCAGCACTTCCTCGTCGGCAACGGCCCGCTCGACGACATCGAAGCACATCTGCTCCAGCTCTTCCGCAGGCTCTTCCAGATCCTCCTCGATCTGGCGCAGCGAGAAGCGGTAGGCATGGGTCTCATCCCAATACCGCTCGCCGTCGGGTGTGTGGAAGGTGAAGCCGTGCTCGGCTGCAACCTCCTGCCAGTTTTCGCGCGGCCTGAGCGTGCGGCGCTCCATCAGGCGCCGGCGCCGAAGCCCGTTGCGCGGGCGCGCGCGCCGAAGCCGCCCCGCTGCTGGGTGTAGAGTTTTTTCGCCGGGCGGGAGGCGGCGCGCTCCGACACCTGCGTGCGGCCGATCTGGCCGCCGACGGAGCGGTTATCGGCCGTCCGGAACGCCTTGCGGTCATCCTGCGATCGGTAGAGCGGCTGCGTATGCGCCCGCCCGCCCATCATCTGCCCCATCATGAAACCCGCCATCAGGGGCATGAAGATGCCGCCGCCCGAACTGCTCTGGTAGGGCGCGGTCTCGCACCCCTGGGGGCCGAAATCGGCTTCGCAATCGGCGCGCGAGGTGTATTTGGGCGCCACCTCGGCATGTTGCGCCCGCGCCGCATCGAACTCGCCATAGCATTGCTCGGCCGTGAGTCCCTGTTCGGCCACGCATTGCTCGACGGTCTCGAAGATTGCAGCGTCGGTTCTGGGTTCTTCGCACGCGGTCAACACCAGCGCTGAAGTCCCCATCATCACCAGGGCGATCCTGCCCGAGCGTTTCATGGCGTCTCCCTCCTCTTGCTGCGAAGGCTTACCGGGCGAGGCGCATCTCGACGAGATTGGCGAAATAGCTCGACCCGATCGGCAGGACATCATCGTTGAAGTCGTAGCGCGGGTGGTGCAGGCCGGGGTCGTCGCCGGTGACGCCGCCGCCGAGCCAGATATAGGCGCCGGGCCGCTCCAGCAGCATATAGGAGAAGTCCTCGCCGCCCATCACCGGCGCCACGGTGTCGTCCACCCTGGCTTCACCGACTGTTGCAGCAGCAGCAGCAGCAGCAAAGCCGGTCTCGCGGTCGTGATTGACGGTCGGCGGATAGCCGCGCTCATAGTAGAAATCCGCCTGGCCGCCCATGGCTGTTGCGACGGCATCGGCGATGCGGGTCATTCCGGCTTCCATGGCGTCGCGCGTCGCCGGGTCGAAGGTCCGCACCGTGCCGCCGAGAGTGGCGGTGTCGGGAATGACATTGAAGGCCGTGCCGGCATGGAACATGGTGGTGCTGACGACGGCGGACTTGACGGGGTCCGCCGTGCGCGAGACCAGCGTCTGCCATGTGGTGACGATCTGCGCACCGATCGCGACGGGGTCCACCGAGTGATGCGGCATGGCGGCGTGTCCGCCCTTGCCCTGCACGGTCAGCGAGAAGCGGTCGGCCGCCGCCATCATCGGCCCCGGCACGATGCCGATCGTGCCGGCCGGCAGC
Organism: Alphaproteobacteria bacterium; assembly: GCA_965200785.1. Taxonomy (GTDB): domain Bacteria; phylum Pseudomonadota; class Alphaproteobacteria; order Bin95; family Bin95; genus Bin95. The sequence goes on from CBDAVA010000003.1 coordinate 2,978,689, forward strand.
ATTGGCGCATTGTGCAGGCCATATACCTCGTCGCAGGGGAAGCGCTCGAACAGGCCCTCCTCGACCATCTTGAGCCCGCCGGCGCCGCCCTCCTCTGCCGGCTGGAAGATGACATGCACCGTGCCGTCGAAATTGCGGGTCTCGGCCAGGTATTTGGCGGCGCCGAGCAGCATCGTGGTGTGGCCGTCATGGCCGCAGGCGTGCATCCGCCCGGGATGGCACGACTTCCACGGCGTGTCGTTCTCCTCCTCCATCGGCAGGCAGTCCATATCGGCGCGCAGGCCGATGGAGCGCGTGGACGACCCGTTCCCGCGGATGACGCCGACCAGGCCGGTTCCGGCGATATTCCGGGTGACTTCCACACCCCAGCTTTGCAGGCGCTCGGCGACCAGGTCCGAGGTCCGGTGCTCCTCATAGCCGAGCTCGGGGTGCATGTGGATGTCGCGCCGCCATTCGGTAAGCAGGTCATGGTCTGCGGCTATTGAGTTGACGATCGGCATGGGTTTCAGGCCTCCCTGGCAGCTTCCGTTCGGGGCGGCGCGGCAACGGCCGCACCGCTTTCTGTCTCGATTTCCTGCTCGATAGCGGCAATGGCCGCCGCCTGTCCCGGCGCCGGCGGGGCCGGCAGGCGCCATTCCAAGCTGTCGAAGACTTTACAATGAGGGCAGACGCCGCTCCACTCCGTGGTCATGGCGCTGCACGCTTGGCAGGACCAGACAGGGTCCCCCGGCGCTTCCCGCGCCCGCGCCAGCCAGCTTCGCGCGCCCTCGGTATCGTTGCCTGCAAGCGCGATGCTCGCCATCTGCCGGCAGATGCGCGCCGGCGCCCCATCCCCGGCCAATGGCTCAACCAGCGCGCGCGCCTCCTCCCGAAGCCCCGCCGCCAGCGCCATGTCGGCAAGCAGGGCGCGTGTTTCAGGCCGCTCGGCCTCCGCCTTGAACAGCCGCCGCCCGTGGGAAAACCGCACGGCCGGCGTCAGGCGGCTCCATAAGACCTCCAGCGTTTCAGCCAGCATCGGATGCGGCGCCTTCGCCCAACTGTCGCGCACGACCTTTTCGGCCCGGCCCCCGCGGCCGCCCGCGCCCTCGAGGCGCGCGAGGCAGGACGCCGCCGCGGGCAAGGCCGGGTCCAGCTTCCACGCCGCGCGGGCATGGGTCAAGGCCGCCGCGTTGTCGCCGCGTTGCTCGGCTGAGCGGGACCGCTCGACGGCAATGACGGCGCGCCGCCGGCGAAGGTCTTCGCCCGCCACCAGACGCCTGCCCGCCAGCGCTTCCAGGGCGCCGGATGCGCCGTCCCAGTCGCCGGCGGCGGTGCGGAGTTCGAACAGGGCTTCCAGCACCCAGGGCGTCCCCGGCCGCGCCTCCTGCGCGCGCGACGCTATCGCCAGCGCCTCGTCCCGGTCGCCGGCGCGGTCGGCCTGGGCCATCAGGCCGCGCAGACCGAGCAGGCTGGTCTCCGGCTCCTCCACCATCGCCTCGAAGAACCGGCGCGCGGCGCTGTCGTCCCCGTCAAGCTGCGCCGCCTGGGCCGCCAGCAGCAGGGTCAGCGGCGCGCCGTCGAGCAGCCTGTCGGCCTCGCGGGCGCGGCGCCGGGCCTCGTCGGCGGCTCCGGCCGCCACCGCCACCATGCCGAGACTCAGCGCCCGGTAGCCGCGTTCCCGCCGCCGCCCGGCGCGTCCGAACCGCATCACCTGCGGCGTCCGGCGCAGGGCCAGCCAGAAACGATAGGCGAAGGCCGCCAGAAGCCCGACAAACAGCAGCACCACCAGCGGCGCGCCCGCCGGAGCTTCGATCACCATAGTGCCAAGGCGCAATTCGACATCGCCCGGCATCTGCGCCAGCCAGACGGCGGCCGCAACGACGAGGCCGATTTTGGCCAGCGTCCACAGCAAGCCGATCATCTGGCCGCCTTGTCGGCGAATGCCTGCAATTCAGTGTCGGCGGCCAGCCGGTCCCGGACCGCTGCGAGCCAGTCCTCGAAGGCCGGCGGCGCGCCGCCGGAAAGCTCGGCGGCGGCGGCGGCAAGGCCGCCCTCTTCGATATGCGCCTCCGCCCGGCCCAGCGCCGCATCGGGGCCGCTGCCGGGCAAGTCCTTGCTGACCCGGCGCACACTCACGACATCGGAAAGCCGCCCGATGGCGTCGTCGAGCCAGGGCGTTCCCGTCGGCCCGTCAGGCCGGATGACGCGGGCGCGCGCCAGCCGCTCGAATTCCCGTATCAGCAGAGCGCGCGTCGGCAGGCCCTGTTCGGCGCGCGCGGTCCAGGGCCCGAAACCGGGGTCGCCGGCCGCCTGCAGCGCCGCCAGTTCGTCCGCGAACGGAACCCCGGCATCGACCGCGAATTTGAGACGCACCGCGGCCAGCTTCGCCGTTGCGCCAGGCTCAACGCCCCGCTCCAGTTCGTCCACGGCGCTGCGCAGCGCTGTGAGTTCGGCAAGCGCCTTGTCGGCCGCCGCTCCGGCGTCAGCCGCGGCACGGTCCGCCGCCGCCTGCGCCTCCAGACCGGCGGCGCGCGCATCGTCCGAAAGCCCGTCCACACGGGTTTCGAGCGCGGCCAGCGCCGCTTCCAGCGCGGCCAGAGCAGGGGCGGCGGACGGCGTCCCGGCCTCTGTGCCGCCGCCCGCAGGCGGTCTTTCCAGCCCTGCAAGCCGCGTTTCGAGGCCCCGCATTTGCGCAGCGAGCGCCGGATCGACCGCCGGTTCCGCCTGTTCCAGCGCCGAGATACGGGTTTCGAGGGCTTCCAGACGCACGCCCAGGCGTTTCTCCAGCGCCTCCAGGCCGCCATGCAGCGCGTCCAGTTCCGCTGCCGCGCTGTCGATTCTTTCGACGGCGGCCGATATGGCCGCCGCGTTGGCGTCCACCTGCGCTGCGCCGGCCGCCTCCTCCTCGATTTTCGACAGCCGGCCGGCAAGGCGCTCGATATCGCCCGCAGTCGCCATATCCGGCGGCGCGCCGACCAGGAATGCTGCGACGCGCTCCGGCTGCGCAGCGACCAGATAGCCGATAGCGGCGATCAGGACGACAGGCAGAAGCCAGAATGTCACCAGCAACCGCCGCCGGCGGCCGGGGCGCGGCGCGGCAGTTTCCTCCGATCCGGCAACAGCCTCTTCGGCCGGCGGACCTTCCGGAACCGCCTCGATCTCGCGCGGTTCCGCTTCGGTGGCCGCTTCGTTCGCGGATGGTTTCGTCGTCATCGTCCTTCCGGTCCCCTGCAGCGCTCTGCGCCGGAAGGGTTCAGCCGCTTCACGATAGTGTCCACCTCCGCCATCATCGCCTCGCGATCCGGCCGTCGGGCGACGCGGATACCGCGCCAGGCAAGGCCGGCCAGCGCCCCGGCTACCGCCTCGCTGAGCACGCAGGCGCGCACGAGGCGGCAGGCGCTGCCGACGCCGTTCCGCTCCGCCAATCTAGCAAAGACGGCCGCCGTCCGGGGAGAGAAAAACAGCGCGATCTGCAGCTGTCCTCCGCGCAACGCCCCGATCAGTTCCGGGCTGAGCGCCTCGGCGGCGCGGGCGCGGTACAGCACCTCCCGCCGGACGGCGAAGCCCGACCCGGCCAGGCTGCCGGCGAGATCGGCCGCAACATCCGCACTGCAGGCATGGAGCAAGGCCCCCGCCGACGGGTCGCAGCAGCGCGCCGCCAGCCCGGCAAGCGCGCCGGCATCGCCCGCCGCGCTCCGCACCTGCTCGAAGCCGGCGGCGCGCGCCGCACGGGCCGTCGCGTTCCCTACAGCCAGCACCGGCAGGCGGCGTTCCGGCGATGCGACCGCAAATGCGCGCGCGCCGTTGGCACTGGTGAACAACAGCGCCTGAACATCCCCAAGGTCGAGAATGTCTGGCGGCAAGAGCTCGATGGTCAGCATAGGCTCGACCAGAACGGCCACGCCCCGCGCCGTCAGCGCCGCCGCCGTCTGCGCGGCGCCCGGTTGCGGCCTGGTGACGAGAGCGCGGATCACCCGTCCAGCGCGCCGGCGGGAGCGTTTGCCCGGAGCTCTTCTCCCGCATCGCGGCCGATAGCGGCGGCGTCCTCGGCAGCGCCCGACCGGGAAACCGCGCGCGCCGCCCGACCGTCGGGCGTCAAGAGACGGCCCTGAAGCACAAGCCTGCTGCCCTGAAGGCGGGCATAGGCGGCAATCGGTGTTCGGCAGGAGCCGTCGAGCGCCCCGAGCAGGGCGCGCTCCGCCGCGACGCAGCAGGAAGTCGGGCCGTGGTCGATGGCGCGCAACCGCGCCAGCATGGCCGCGTCGCCGGCCCGGCATTCCACGCCCACGGCGCCCTGCCCCGCCGCCGGCAGCATCTCCTCGACCGGGATCGGGACGGCGCGCTCCGCCAGGCCGAGCCGGACCAGCCCGGCCATGGCCAGGAAGGTCGCATCGAACGCGCCGCTGCGCACCCGCTCCAGCCGCGTTTCGACATTGCCGCGAATCAGCGCGGGCGACAGGTCCGGGCGCTGCGCCAGCATTTGCGCCTGCCGGCGGAGCGAAGCCGTGCCGACCCGCGCGCCCGGCGGCAGCTCGGCCAGCGTTTTCGCGCCGCCGGCCAGTCCGTCGCGGGGGTCGGCGCGCTCCAGCATGGCGGCCAGCGCGAACCCTTCCGGCAGCGCCGTTTCCAGGTCCTTGACGGAATGGACCGCGGCGTCGATGCGCCCCTCGGCCAGCGCGGCCTCGATCTCCCGGGCGAACAGGCCCTTGCCGCCGATGTCGGCAAGGCGGCGGTCGCGCACCCGGTCGCCGGTTGTGCGGATAACGACGATCTCGGTCTCGAGGTCCGGTTCGCGCGCCCGAAGCGCGGCTGCGGCCCGCTCGGCCTGCCAGAGGGCGAGGCGGCTGCCGCGCGTGCCCAGACGGATTTTCGACATGCGCCCGGAACTACCCGTTCGGGCCGCAAAGCGCAATCCGCGGCAGCGCCCGGTCATGTCCCGGTTTGCAACGAAGGCCCGTGCCGGCGGGTTTTTCGAAACGCGCCTCCGCGCCGCGGCGCATATATCGCCTCCCTTTCGTCACCCCGGCCAGAGAGCGCACGCCTTCTTGTCACCTTGGTAGAGCGCACGCCCTCCCGTCACCCCGCCGGAGCGCCCGCCCTCTTGTCACCCCGCATGGAGCGTGCGCCCTCCTGTCACCCTGGTGGAGCGCCTGTCCTCTTGTCACCCCGGCCGGAGCGCAGCGGAGAGCCGGGGTCCATCCTCTGCCGTTTCGGCCCCGCGGAAGGATCAGAGGCTGGGCCCCGGCTCAAGGCCGGGGCGACAGGTGGGGGGCCGGGGCGACAACAGGGGGTCCGGGGCGGCAAGTGAGGGTTCGGGGCGACGGGGGGCCGGGTGCGGCGGGCAGGGTCATTCGGGGCGGCGCCGGGGCGTTCGAGGCGGCGGGCGGGGCCTCTCAAGCCCTTGGCTGACTCTGCCAGAGGAACGCGAATGTCAAACTGGAACACTGCCCCGCAGCGCCAGGGCGTGCAATCCGGGTTCGGGAGTGGTAAGCCGTGCGCCTCGATTCCTCCCTCTTCCGGCTGCACTGACGCCCCCTGAAGGACCACGCCATGACCGACGCCCCCGCCTACGAACCGCCCAGAGTCTGGAAATGGGAACAGGAGAGCGGCGGCCGTTTCGCGTCGATCAACCGCCCTGTCGCCGGCGCGACCCATGACGCGGAGCTGCCGCGCGGCCGGCATCCGCTGCAGCTCTACTCGCTCGCAACGCCCAATGGCGTGAAGGTCACCGTCATGCTTGAGGAGCTGCTGGCGGCGGGGCATGACGGCGCGGAATATGACGCTTATGTCGTCAACATTCGCAATGGAGACCAGTTCGGCTCCGGGTTCGTCGCGATCAATCCCAACTCGAAAATTCCGGCTCTGGTGGACTACTCGCTGCCGAAGCCGACGCGCGTCTTCGAGTCGGGCGCCATCCTGCTCTATCTGGCGGAGAAGTTCGGCGCGTTCATCCCGGAAGACCCGACAGACCGCGCCGAATGCCTGTCCTGGCTGTTCTGGCAGATGGGGTCCGCCCCCTATCTCGGCGGCGGCTTCGGGCATTTCTACGCCTATGCGCCCAGCAAGATGGCATATCCCATCGACCGCTACACCATGGAAGTGAAGCGCCAGCTCGATGTGCTCGACAGGCGCCTGGCGGAAACCCGCTATCTGGCGGGCGACGCCTACACCGTCGCCGACATGGCGGTCTGGCCCTGGTACGGCGTGTTGACGACCGGCGCGCTTTACGGCGCGGCCGAGTTTCTGGCCGCGCAGGACTATGCGCATGTGGTGCGCTGGCACCAGGAGATCGCCGCGCGCGATGCGGTGGTCCGGGGGCGGAAGGTCAACCGGCTTGCCGGGCCGCTCGAAGACCAGCTTCGCGAACGCCATGATGCATCGGACTTCGACCTGCGCACGCAGGACAAGCTCGAAGCGGCGGAATAGCCGGCCCCGCCGCGCCCGGTTCAGAACTGCGCCGCCGGCCCGGCGGCGCGCATCGGGACGCGGTAGAGCGATGTCGAGGCGGTGACGAAGAGCGTGCGCATGTCGTCTCCGCCGAAACAGAAATTGGCGACCGGCTCCGGGATGCGGATGACGCCCAGAAGCCGGGCCTCGCTGTCGAACACGTGAATGCCCGGCCCCGGGCCGGTGCAATACAGCCGCTCTTCGGCGTCGATCTTCATGCCGTCGGGCGCCCCCGGCCCTTCGCCCGCGACCTCCGCCCAGACGCGGCCGGGGCCGAGCGAGCCGTCGGCCGCCGCATCGAACACCCGGATATGGCCGCGCATGGTGTCGTTGATCCAGAGGCGGCGCTCGTCCAGCGAGAAGCAGAGGCCGTTCGGCTGGTCGAAATCGGCCGCCAGCAGGCGCAAGCCTCCGCCGTCCAGGCGATAGACGCCGCGAAAGTCGAGCTCGGCTTCCCGCTCCACGCCGTAATAGGCCATGCGGCCGAAACCGGGGTCGGTGAACAGCAGCGCGCCGTCTCTGCCGGCGATAATGTCGTTCGGGCTGTTGAGTTCCTTGCCGTCGTAATGGCTGGCCAGCACCTCGATCCGGCCGTCATGCCCGGTGCGCGTGACCCGGCTGGTCGCGTGCTCGCAAGTGACCAGGCGGCCTTCGGGGTCGTAGGCGTTGCCGTTCGCCATGTCGCTCGGGCGGCGGAAGGTGCGCACACCGCCGTCCTCGCTCCAGACGCGCATATGGTTCCCGGGCATGTCGCTGAAGACCACGGTCCGGTCGCGGGGGTGCCAGACCGGCCCTTCGGTGAAGTCGAAGCCGCCGCCGATCTTCTCCGGCGCCGCGGCGGGGTCGATGACTTCCCGGAAACCGTCGCTGCGGATGTCATGGACCATCGGAGCCTCCCGCTTCACCGAACCGGCGAAACCTACCACATTCGCCAAGGGTCGATGGGCAGGGCGGGCCGCAAGCCGGAGAGAATGGCCGCATAGTCCGGCTCCTCCGGCTGAAGGACGCCGCGCCGGATCAGAAAATCGGCGATGACAAGATTGCAGTTGAATTTGAAGCGGGTGGTTTCGCAAACCGTTTCGGCCAGCCGTTCCACCGGCCAGAGCGCAAAGCGCGCGACCTCGCCGTCGCTGTTGCGCGGCTGGAAGCCGGCGGGGAGTTCCAGGTCCCAGACATAGAGGATGTCGGGGCGCAGGCCGGCTTCGGTCTCCAGACAATAGGTGACGAAGCCCGCGGGCCGGGCCTGCTCCGCCAGCGCCCGGGGAATGCCGGCTTCCTCGCCGGCCTCCTTGACCAGATTCTCCCGGAGCGAGAGGCCGGCCGGCTGCCCTCCGGCGACCATATTGTCGAGCCGGCCCGGATAGCTGTGGCGGTCCGCCGCGCGCTCCGCCACCCAGACATGCAGCCCGTCCGCCCGGCGCACATAGCCGTTGAGATGCACGCCGACCGCCGCGAAGCCGAAAGCCTGCAGGGCCGACCGGTCCAGCAGGAACAGCGGCGCCTCGCCCGGCCCGGCGCCAACGGCGAACAGTTCGCCGCTGAGGCGCGGCAGGAACCCGCGGCGGCGCCAGTCGGCGGCGACATCGGCCAAGGCGCGGCTGCGGCGCTCCGGGCTGTCGAGGCCGGGGGCGAAGCCGACCGACTCCGTCCCGACGGCAAAGACCCGGCTGTGGCGGGCAAGCCGGTCGGCCAGAGCGCGGCGCACCCAGCCGATCCGCCGGTTATCCACCTCGAACGGCAGGAACCCGGCGAGGTCGTGGCGGTTGCACTCCGCGATGCGGTCGAGATAGCCCACGCCGGCGGCTCAGCCCGCGACGCCGGCCATGGCGCAGAGCTTGGCCCAGAGCGGCGCCGGCACGGGCGAAACCGAGAGACGCGACTGGCGGACAAGCGGAAGCTCGGCAAAATCGGGGTCGGCCTTGATCTCGGCCAGCGTCACCGGGCGGGCGGCGCCCTCCACGGCGCGCACATCCACCATGCCGAAGCGGCCCGAAGCGTCGGTCGGATCGGGGTAGTATTCCCGGACGACCTCCACCACGCCGACAATCGCCCGCTCGCCGATCGAGTGATAGAAGAAACCGCGGTCGCCGATGCGCATCGCCTTCATGTTGTTGGCGGCCTGGTAGTTACGCACGCCGTCCCATTCCGCCGTGCCGGCCTCCACCTGGTCCTGCCACGACCACGCGCCGGGTTCGCTCTTGAACAGCCAGTAGTTCATGCTGAGTGTCCTTTCCTTCATTCCCAGCCGGCCGGGCGGGCGCGCAGCCGGTCCATCGCCGTGTTTATATCGGCGCGTTCGGCCACTATATCGGCGACCGCCTGCACAATCGGCAACTCCACGCCGGCCCGGGCGGCGCGCAGCAGTGCGGGTTCTGCGGTGTGCACGCCCTCGGCAAGCACATCCGACGGCAGCGCGCCCGCAGCGAGATCCGCGCCGAAGGCGTAATTGCGCGAGGTCGGGCTGGTCGCGCTCAGCATCAAGTCTCCCAGGCCGGCAAGCCCGGCGACGGTTTCCGCCGCGCCGCCCTCCGCGATGACCAGGCGCCGGATCTCCGCCAGCCCGCGCGCGATCAGCGCCGCGCGGGCATTCTCGCCGAGCCGGAGCCCCTCTGTTATCCCGGCGGCGATGGCGATGACATTCTTCAACGCCCCGCAAAGCTGCACCCCGACGACATCGCGGCTTTCATAGACGCGGAAGCTGCCGGTGGCGAAAGCGACCCGCGGTGCCCCGGCCAGCACGGCGGCGGCCGGCAGGCCTGCTGCGACCTCGGCCGCGAAATTGGGGCCGGAGAGCGCGCCGGCGGCAAAGCCGGGGCCGACGACCTCGCTCATCAGCCGGCCCGTGCCCCGCTCCAGCCCTTTGGCGGCAATCACCAGCCTGCCCCGCACCGTTTGCGGGTCCAGCCGGGCGGCGATGTCGGCCATCGCCTGGGCCGGCACGGCCAGCACGACGACATCGGCCGCGGCGGCCGCCTGGAACCGGCCCGGCGGGTCCCTTCGGCCCCAGAGCAACACGTCATGGCCGGCGCGCGCAGCCGTGGCGGCCAGCGCGCGCCCCCAGGCGCCCGCGCCCAGAACGCCGACCTTCATGCCGGCCTGGTCAATGACGCCAGCGGCCAGCGGGGGCGGGGCCGGAAATCGAGGCCGTCGCACCCGCCGAGGCGCAGCCGCTCCAGCCCGGCCCAGGCAATCATCGCGGCATTGTCGGTGCAAAGCCGCGGCGGCGGCGCGGCGAAGTCGAGGCCATGCGCTTCGGCGACGCATTGGAGGCGCGCGCGCAGGCTGCGATTGGCCGCCACACCGCCGGCCGCCACAAGCACACGGCCGGCCGGGCAGTCGGCCTTGAACATGACAGCCGCATTGGCGGTGCGCTCGGCCAGCACATCGGCTGCGGCGGCCTGGAAGGAAGCCGCCAGGTTCGCAATGTCCTGCCCGGTTGGCGCCGGCAGCGCCTCGACGGCGCGGCGCAATGCGGTCTTGAGACCGGAAAATGAGAAACCTGCGCCGGGCCGCCCCGCGAGCGGCCGGGGCAGGCGAAACCGCGCCGCATCGCCCGTTCCGGCCGCTTTCTCGACCTCGGGGCCGCCCGGATAGCCGAGCCCGAGCAACCGGGCCGCCTTGTCGAAGGCTTCGCCGAGCGCATCGTCCTCGGTTTCGCCGTAGAGCCGGTAGCGCCCGACGCCCTCGACGGCCAGCAATTGCGTATGTCCGCCGGAGACCAGCAGCAGCAGATAGGGAAAGTCGAGGCCGTCCGTGAGGCGCGCGGTGAGCGCATGGGCCTCCAGATGATTGACCGCCAGAAACGGCCGCCCGCTCGCCAGCGCCAGCGCCTTGGCGGCCGTCGCGCCGACCAGCAGGCCGCCGATCAGGCCGGGGCCGGCCGCCGCGGCAATGCCGTCGAGATCGGCGAAGGCGAGTCCGGCTTCTGTCATGGTCTCTTCGACCAGCCGGTCAAGATGGTCGAGATGGGCGCGCGCGGCGATTTCGGGCACGACGCCGCCATGGGGCGCGTGCTCCCGGTTCTGCGAGAGCAGGCGCTCGGCGAGGATGCGCCGGTCGGCGTCCACCACGGCCGCCGCCGTTTCGTCGCAACTCGTTTCGATGCCGAGAACCCGCATGGCGAGGGGACGATACAGGCCCCGCCTGCGCGCGCAATGGCGGATAGCGCCGCGCCCCGGAGCGCCCGCCCTGCCGCCGCTCCAAACCGGGGCGCCGGGGAGTGTATCAGTTTGACATCCGCGTTCCTCCGGCAGAGCCAGCCAGAGGCTTGAGAGGCCCAGCCCGCCGCCCCGAACGCCCCGGCACCGCCCCGGCCTTGAGCCGGGGCCCAGCCTCCGATCCTTCCGCGGGGCCGAAACGGCAGAGGATGGACCCCGGCTCTCCGCTGCGCTCCGGCCGGGGTGACAAGAGGGGGCACACGCTCCATCCGGGGTCACAAGAGGACGGGCGCTCCACCAGGGTGACAGGAGGGCACGCGCGCCGACCGGGGTGACGAGAGGGCGGGCGCTCCGGCGGGGTGAACGGAGGACGTGCGCTCTCCGGCCGGGGTGGCGGCCGGGGTGCTTCATTCGGGCCGCAATACGGGCTGTGCCCCGAATAACCCTGCCCGCCGCACCCGGCCCCCGTCACCCGGAACCCCCATTTGCCGCGCCGGCCTGCCCTGCTGTCGCCCCGGACGCCTCTATTGTCGCCCCGGCCTTGAGCCGGGGCCCAGCCTCCGATCCTTCCGCAGGGCCGAAACGGCGGAGGATGGACCCCGGCTCTCCGCTCCGCTCCGGCCGGGGTGACGGGAGGGCGTGCGCTCCACCAGGGCGACAGGAGGGCACGCGCTCCGGCCGGGGTGGCGGAAGGGGCGCGACATAGGTCACGCTCCACCCTGCAAATATCCGCGCGTCAGTCCGCGTAGTCCTCCATGATCTCCGCTGCAAAGCGATCGACGGTCGCCAGCGCCGTGTTCATGGTCGGCTCGTGTATGCGGCCGGGGATGGTGTACCAGGGATTGAGGGCGATGTGCTGCAGGCCCATATCCCGCGCCAGGTCCAGATTGCGGCGTATGTCGTCCCGGCTTCCGACAAAGGCGTAGCTCTCGCCCAGGAAATCCGCCGGGTCGATATCGAAGGCAAGCGGCGCATGAAGCGAGCGGGCGATGCCCGCCGGGTCGCGGCCCGCTTCTTCGGCCATGACATCCAGAGTCTTCAGCCGGCGCTGCAGGTCTTGCGCGTTCCACTGCACGGAGCCGGGCCGGCGGGCGGAAGTGATCGGGTGCCAGCCGTCGCCATATCGCACGACCCGCCCGAGCGCGCGCTCATCATTGCCGCCGATCCATATCGGCGGACGCGGCTTCTGTGCGGGCGGCGGGGCGAAAGCGAAATCGTCGAAACTGTAGAACTCGCCCCGGAAGTCATTCGGACCCTCGGACCACAGGTGATCCAGAACGCGCAACATCTCGTCCGCCCGCGCGCCGCGCCGGGAGAACGGAACGCCGAGCGCCTTGTATTCCTCCTCGATCCACCCGAAAGCAACGCCGAAAATCGTGCGCCCGCCCGACAGATCGTCAACGCTCGCCATCTCCTTGGCCAGCGTGACCGGGTGGCGGTAGGGCAGCACGATAACCGTCGTTCCGAGCTTCACTCGGCTCGTAATGCCGGCGAGGAAGCCGAGCGTGGCAAACAGCCCGTAAACCCGCTCGGAGAACCGCTCGACGAACTGGCGCGGAATCACGACATGGTCGATCGCCCATATCGACTCGAAGCCCGCGTCCTCCGCCGTTCGGGCCATCTTCTCCAGGCTCGCCCCGGACGCGAAGGCGCCAAGCTGCGGCATCACCAGTCCGAATTTCATGTCCTCTCCTCCTCCGGTTCCGCACGGTCCGGGCCGCCGGAGCCGCAATGATGCGCCTTACGCAGCGTCCTGAGCCGCCGCCGCATCCGAAATGACGAACTGAACGGCGCCCTCTCCCCGCCAGTCGTCGGCCTGCAATGCGCCGGCGACATGCAGCGCCTGTCCGCTCGTTTCCAGCAATGCCCGGCCCAGCGGGGTGTTCGCGGAACGAAAGGCGATGGCCGCCAGGCGTCCGCCGCCGGCGTCTGTCAGGTCTGCGCGGACATGGTCCTTGCCGACAATGCGGGCATAGCGCACACGGGCCGCCGGAATCGCGAGCACCGGCTCCGGATTGCCGCGGCCGAAGGGCGCAAGCCGGACCAGTGCTTCCAGCAAACCGCTGTTCGCCCCGGCGACGGAAACGCCCGCATCAACCTCGACCGGTGCGACCCGGCCTCCCGGCGGCACCAGCGGCCCCAGACGCTCGGCAAGGAATGACTCGAAGGCGGCGCGCTTGCCGGCATCGAGAGTGAAGCCGGCCGCCATGTCGTGGCCGCCGCCTGCCTCCAGCAGGCCCGCATCCCGCGCGGCCAGCATCGCCGGACCGATGGGTGCGCCCGGAATCGAGCGCGCCGAACCGCGCACCGCATCGCCCTCCCGCACGCCCACCAGCGCCGGGCGGCCGGCCCGCTCCACCAGCCGGCTCGCGACAATGCCGACAACGCCCGGATGCCAGTCTTCCCCGACGGCGAAAACGAAGGGCGCATCCTCCGCCGGCATCGCCGCCAGCGCGGCCGCCAGCACATCCGCCTCGATCTGCCGGCGTTCGCGATTGAGCCGCTCCAGTATCTCGGCGATGCTCCGGGCTTCGTCAGCGTCGTTCGACATAAGCAGGCGCGCGCCGAGCCCGGCCTCGCCGACCCGCCCGCCGGCATTGATGCGGGGGCCGAGCGCATAACCCAGATGGCCGGCATTGGGGCGGCGCCGGACGCCGGCGCTGTCCAGCAGGGCGGCGAGGCCCGGATTGCCCCTGCGGGCCAGCACGGCGAGGCCCGTTGCGACGAAAGTGCGGTTGAGGCCGGTGAGCGCCATGACATCCGCAACCGTGCCAAGCGCCACCAGGTCGAGCCATTCGCGCAGGTCAGGCTCCGGACGGAAACGGTAATGCCCCCGCTGCCGCAGCGCGCGGTTTGCCGCCACGACCAGCAGGAAAGTGATGCCGACCGCCGCCAGCCCGCCCAGCGCGCCGGTTTCGTCCATGCGGTTGGGGTTAACCACCGCCAGCGCCTCCGGCAGGCGCATGTCGGGCAGGTGATGGTCCACGACGATGCAATCGAGGCCGATGGCGGCCGCATGGGCCAGCGGGGCGAAGGCGCTTGTCCCGCAATCCACGCATACCGCCAGCCGCCGGCCCGCATGGGCAAAGCCGTCAAAGGCCGCCTCCGTGGGGCCGAAGCCGTCCTCCCGACGGGCCACGCGGACGCTTGCGCTGCCGCCCGCCGCCTCGAGAAAGCGCGCCAGCAGCGCAGCCGAGGTCGCGCCGTCCACATCGTAGTCGGCGAATACCGCAACGGTCTCGCCCGCCTCGACGGCATCAGCAAGCCGCCCGGCGGCGAGGTCCATATCCTTGAGGCAGGACGGGTCCGGCAGGGTTGTCCTGAGGCGCGGTCGAAGGAAACCAGCCGCCGTCTCCAGCGTCACGCCCCGATTCGCCAGCAGCTGCGCAGCGATATCCGGCAGCCCTTCCCTCTGGCTGATTGCCGCGGCCATCCGCGCATCGCCCCGCCGCCCGCGCCAGGCCCGGCCCGTCAGGGACCGCGCGACGCCGAGAAAGGGATCAGCCATCCACGGCGTCGAAGCCGGTTTTGCGGTCGAAATTGTGCCATGCCTCCACGGTGCGCACCGTGCCGCTCTTGGAGCGCATGACCATGGAATGGGTATAACCGCCGCCGGCGAAGCGCCGCACGCCGCGCAGCATGGTGCCGGAAGTGACCCCCGTTGCAGCGAACATCACATTGCCGCCGGCAAGGTCCAACAGGTCGTATTTGCGGTGCAGGTCCTGGATGCCGATGCGCCGGGCGCGGATGCGCTCATCCTCGTTGCGGAACAGCAGCCGGCCCTGGAACAGGCCGCCGATGCAGCGCAGCGCCGCCGCCGCAAGCACGCCTTCGGGCGCCCCGCCCGAACCCATATAAATGTCGATGCCGCTTTCAGGCCGCGAGGTGGCGATGACCCCGGAGACGTCACCGTCCTGGATGAGCAGGATGCGGGAGCCTGCGTCGCGCACCGCGCCGATCAGGACCTCGTGGCGGGGCCGGTCGAGGATGCAGACGACCAGGTCCGCAACCGCCACCCCCTTGGCTTCGGCCAGCGCCGACAGATTGTCCGCCGGCGTCCGGTCGAGATCGACCACCCCTTCGGGCAGACCGGCGCCGACAGCGATCTTGTCCATGTAAACATCCGGCGCGTGGAGGAACCCGCCCTCTTCCGCCATAGCGATGACCGCCAGCGCATTCGAACCGCCCTTGGCGGTGATCGTCGTGCCTTCGAGCGGGTCGAGCGCAATGTCTATCCTCGGGCCGCCGCCGCCGACCCGCTCGCCGATATACAGCATCGGCGCCTCGTCGCGCTCGCCCTCGCCGATCACCACAGTGCCGTCGATCGGCAGATCGTTGAGCGCCCGGCGCATGGCGTCCACCGCCGCCTGATCGGCCGCCTTCTCGTCGCCCCGGCCCATCAGCCGCGACGCGGCCAGCGCCGCCGCCTCGGTGACGCGCACCGCTTCGAGCGCAAGATTGCGGTCCATGACGGCCCTGCCGTCCTCGGACGCGGACGATGTGTCTGGCATGGGACAGCCTCCTCCCGGTCCTGCTACAGGGCGTCGATGCGAATCGACAGCGGCGGCTCGACCACCGCTTCGTGGCCCGCAATCTCGGCGAGCGCCGCGTTCAGGTCGCGCTCCTGCGTTTCATGCGTGACAATCACCACCGGCACCCGGTCCTCCGGCGAGCGGCCCCGCTGCAGCACGGACTCGATGGAAATGCCGTAAGCGCCCAGGCTGGAAGCGACCGAAGCCAGCACCCGCGGCTGGTCCAGCACCATCAGGCGAATATAGTAGGCGCCGCGATGCGCATCCATCGGCGCCGCCTGCAGCGGCTGGAGCGCCGCGGCAGGCACACCGAAAGCCGGCGCGCGGCTGCCGCGGGCGATATCGACAAGATCGGCGGCGACGGCCGAAGCTGTCGGCCCCGCCCCGGCGCCGGGGCCTTCGAGCACGGCCCTGCCAACCGCGCTGCCCTCGACCACAACCGCGTTCAGAACACCGTCCACATGCGCTATCGGCGCCTCGACCGGCACCATGCAGGGATGGACGCGCTGCTCCAGCCCGGCCTCCGACTGCCGCGCGATACCCAGCAGCTTGATCCGGTAGCCCAGCTCCTCGGCAAAGGCGATGTCGAGCGCCGTGACGCTGCGGATGCCTTCGACATGCACGGCCGCCAGATCCACCTCGACGCCGAAGGCGAGGCTGGCAAGTATGGCGAGCTTGTGCGCCGCATCGACGCCGTCGATGTCGAAGCCGGGGTCGGCCTCGGCATAGCCCAGATCCTGCGCTTCCTTGAGCACGGACGCGAAATCCCGTCCGGTCCGGCGCATATCCGAGAGCATGTAGTTGCACGTGCCGTTCAATATGCCCATCACGCGCCGGATCTCATTGCCGGCGAAGCCCTCGCGCACCGCCTTTATCGCCGGAATGCCGCCGGCGACGGCGGCCTCGTAACAGAGCGCCGCGCCGGCCGCCTCGGCCGCGCGGGCCAGGCCGGCGCCGTGATGGGCGAGCAGCGCCTTGTTGGCGGTCACGACATGGCGGCCGGCGGCGAGCGCGGCCTCGCAGACCGCCTTGGCGGGTCCGTCGGAGCCGCCGATCAACTCGACGACAACATCGGCATCCGTATTGCGCGCCATGGCGACGGCATCGTCATGCCAGCGGTACCGGTCCAGCGCCACGCCCCGGTCGCGGCGGCGCTCGCGCGCCGATACATCCACGATCTCGATCCGGCGCCCGGCGCGCAGCGCCAGCAACTCCGCGTCGCGCTCCACCAGGCGGACCAGGCCGGCGCCAACTGTGCCGAGCCCGGCGACTGCGAGCCTGAGCGCCGTCATCGGGCAACGGCGAACCGACGGTCCGCCTCCCCGGCAAAGGTTTCGGCGGCGGCGAGGAAGTGCCTCACGCCGCGCGCCGCCTGACGGATGCGCTGCCGGTTTTCCACGAGTGCAAGACGCACGAACCCCTCCCCATATTCACCAAAGCCGACACCCGGCGAAACCGCGATCTTCGCCTCGCGCAACAGCAGTTTGGAGAACTCCAGCGAACCCATGCCGGCCAGCGCCGGCGGCAGCGGCGCCCAGGCGAACATGGTGGCTGGCGGCGGCGGAACCCGCCAGCCGGCCTGGCCGAAGGTCTCCACCAGGGTGTCGCGGCGTTCCTGGTAGAGCGAGCGGATCTCCGCGACGCAGTCCTGCGGCCCGTTCAGCGCCGCCACCGCCGCGACCTGGATCGGCGTGAAGGCGCCATAGTCGAGATAGGATTTCACCCGCGTAAGCGCGCTGACGAGCCTGGCATTGCCGACGCAAAAGCCGACCCGCCAGCCCGGCATGGAATAGGTCTTGGAGAGCGAGGTGAACTCAACCGCAATGTCGCGGGCGCCGGGCACCTGCAGCACCGACGGCGGCGGCCGCGCGTCGAAATAAATCTCGGCATAAGCCAGGTCGGAGATGATCCAGATGCCGCGGCGGCGGCAGAAGTCCACGACCTCGCCATAGAAGTCGAGATCCACCGTCACCGCCGTCGGATTGGACGGATAGCTCAGCAACAGCGCCGTCGGCGGCGGCACCGAATGGCGCGCGGCGCGCTCCAGCTCGGCCATGAAGTCGTATTGCGGCCCCACCGGAATATGCCGCGCCGATGCGCCCGCGATGATGAAACCGTATGGGTGGATCGGATAGGACGGATTGGGCACCAGCACAATGTCGCCGGGCGAGGAAATCGCCTGGGCGAGATTGGCGAGCCCCTCCTTGGAGCCGAGCGTGACCACCGCTTCGCGCTCCGGATCGATCTCCACGCCGAAACGCCGGGAATAATAGGCCGAAACGGCCCGGCGCAGACCGGGTATGCCGCGCGACGTGGAATAGCGGTGGGCGCGGGGGTCGCGCGCCGTCTCGATCATTTTCTCGACGATATGCTGCGGCGTCGGCCTGTCGGGATTGCCCATGCCGAAATCGATAATGTCCTCGCCCGCGGCGCGCGCCCGGGCCTTCATCTCGTTCACCTCCGCGAACAGATAAGGCGGCAGACGTCGAATACGGTGGAAATCGCGGTCCATGGCCTCCGGTCTCCGGAAAGGAAGGGCGCGTTTATAGCAATACCGCGGCGCTATTCCACGCAAATCCCGTCCCCGCCGGCCTGCCCCGGCGGACAGGCAGGCGGCGGGCCGGGAACCTGCCGCTCCGATTCCAGCTCCGCCCGAAGCGCGGCGATCTCATCGGGTGTCGAGCCGGGGCGCGGCGCAGCGGGCACATCGGCGAGATTGGGCCAGGGCCGTTCGCGCATGATACGGTCTTCACCCGCCAGCGGGCCGACCGGCGGCGGGTCGCCGAGCACCGCGCAGCCGGCCAGCATCGGCAGCAGGAGCAGGAGGATACCGCGCTGCGACAATTTATTGCTGCATCGCAGCAATGCCCTCAGGTTATACTTGCGGCAGACGATGGCTGGAGGCTGCCCCATGACCGGCACATTCGACCAGGACGCGCTCGTCGAACGCTTCAGGGAGATTACCGAACGGAGCCGCCGGGTGGCGGCGGAATTCGCCGCGCGGCAGAGCACCGGCGCGGGATCGACGGACCCCGACCCGCTCGGCATCGGCAGGGCTTTCCTCGAAATGACGGCGCAGATGATGGCCGATCCGGCGCGCCTGGCGACGGCCCAGGCGGAGCTTGCCCAGCAATATGCTAAGCTCTGGCAGGATACGGCGCGCCGCATGATGGGCGGCGAAGCGCCGGCGCCGACCGCCCAGCCGGAGCCGGGCGACCGCCGCTTCAAGGACGCCGCCTGGCAGGAGAATTTCGTCTTCGACTTCATCAAGCAGTCCTATCTGCTTTCGTCGCGCTTCCTGCTCGGCAACCTGCCGGAGGCCGAAGGCGCCGACCGGCGCGACGCCGACAAGGTTGCGTTCTACACACGCCAGTTTATCGATGCGATGGCACCGACCAATTTCGCCGCGACCAACCCCAAGGTGTTGCGCGAAACGATTGACAGCAATGGCGAAAACCTGCTGCGCGGTTTCGAGAACCTGCTGCGCGATCTTGAGGCTGGCAAGGGGCAGTTGCGTATTGCACAAACCGACATGTCGGCTTTCGAGGTGGGCCGCAATGTCGCCGCGACGCCGGGCAAGGTGGTGCTGCGCAACGACCTGATGGAGCTCATCCAGTATTCCCCGGCCACGGATACCGTTCACGAGACGCCGCTGCTGATCGTTCCGCCCTGGATCAACAAATTCTACATCCTGGACCTCGCGCCGGGAAACTCCTTCATACGCTGGGCGGTGGAGCAGGGCCATACTGTCTTTGCGATCTCCTGGGTCAATCCGGATTCCCGGCTTTCGGAGAAGTCGTTCGAGGACTACATGACCGAGGGGCCGCTCGCGGCTCTGGACGCCATCGAACAGATTACCGGGGCCCGCCGCGCCAACGCCATCGGCTATTGTCTCGGCGGCACGCTGCTGGCGGTCACGCTTGCCTGGCTGGCGGCGCGCGGCGAGGCCCCCATCCAGAGCGCCACCTATTTCGCCTCGCTCGTCGATTTCAGCGAAGTGGGCGAGCTTGGCGTATTCATCGATGAAGCGCAGGTGACGGCGCTGGAAGCGCGCATGGACCGGGCCGGCGGCTATCTGGAAGGCGCCGACATGGCGGCTGCGTTCAACATGCTTCGCGCCAACGACCTGATCTGGTCCTTTGTCATCAACAACTACCTGCTCGGCCGCGATCCGGTGCCGTTCGATCTGCTGTTCTGGAACGCCGATTCGACCCGGATGCCGAAGCGGATGCACAGCTTCTATCTGCGCCGCATGTATATGGACAACGCACTGGCCGAGCCGGGCGCGCTGGAAATCGCGGGCGAGCGGCTCGACCTTTCGGCGGTGAAGACCCGCAGCTATGTCGTGGGCACACGCGACGACCATATCGCGCCCTGGCCGAGCGTCTATCGCGGCGCGCGGTGCTATGGCGGGCCGGTGCGCTTCGTGCTGGCTGCGTCCGGCCACATCGCCGGCATCGTCAACCCGCCGGCGGCCGGCAAATACAGTCACTGGACCTATCGGCAAATGCTGAAGGACAGCGAGACCTGGCTGGAACGCGCAGCGGAGAAGCCGGGCTCCTGGTGGCCGGACTGGGGGGCCTGGGTGGCGCGTTCGGCCGGCGGCCAGGCGGCTGCGCGCATCCCCGGCGAAGGCCCGTTGCCGGCGCTCTGCGATGCTCCCGGAACCTATGTCGCGGAGCGGGCCTGAGCAACCGCACCGCCGGGATACCGCTTGCCGGGACACTTGCCGCCGATATACTGGCGCGGTGGCGCAACGGCGCGAGCGGTGGAGAGACAGGCGGATGACGCCTGAAATGATTGCAATCCTGGCCGTCGGGGCGAGTCTGGCCGTGTTGATCTGGCAAGGGCAGCGCGTGGCCAGAGAAGATAGACTCCGTCTCGAAACGGCGCTGCGCAGCGAAATCCAGACCGGATTGCGAGAGGCAAAGGAAGACCGCGCACGTCTCGAAGCAGGACTACGCGGCGAAATCCAGACCGGGCTGCGAGAAGCAAAGGAAGACCGCACACGCCTCGAAGCAGCGCTGCGCGACGAAATCCAGGCCGGGTTGCGGGAAGCGAAGGAAGGCCAGGCACGCCTCGAAACGCGGATGCAATCGGTGGAGCACGGACAGGCGAAGCCTGAGGGTCTTCTGGAAGGCTTGCGCGAGGCCATTGCAGGCCGCCGCGCCGCCTGACGCCGTCGGCCCGCGCACGCCCCGTATCTGAAGCAATCGCACCTCCGGCAGTCGAGCGCGCCCCGCGGCAGAAGATTCCGAATGGAGGCTCGCGCGCAGAAAAATTTTCTGTTATGCAATGCGCGCGGCGCACTCGTCCTGAAGACTGCGGGGGCGTCTCTTCAAGTGGAATCAGGGGAGGGAAACCGTTGTCCCGAAAGTTATTGACTGCAGCCATTGCCGGCCTCGTGGGCGCGGTGGCGCTCGGAGCCGCCGGCGACGCTGAAGCGCAGAAGGTTCGCTGGAAAATGCAGAGCGCCTTCGGCTCCAAGCTCTCGATCATCGGCGAGGTCGCGGCGCGCTACGAAGACATCGTCAAGGACATGACCGCTGGCGACCTGACCATCAAGTTTTATGAGCCCGGCGCGCTGGTGCCGACGCTCCAGGGTTTCGACGCCGTGGAAGCGGGTTCGATCGACGCCATGTGGGGCACCGCCGGCTACCACACCGGCAAATATCCCGCGCTCTCCTTCTTTACCGCCGTGCCTTTCGGGCCGCGCGCTGGTGAGCTGCTTGCCTGGATGGGCTATGGCGGCGGCGACGAGCTCTATAACGAGCTGTATGCCAAGCACGACCTGCTCGGCCTGCATTGCGCCGCGATCGCCCCGGAGACCTCCGGCTGGTTCCGTTCCAAGCTGAACTCGATCGACGATCTCAAGGGCAAGAAGATGCGTTTCTTCGGCCTGGGCGCGAAGGTGATGACCAAGCTCGGCGTCTCCACCCAGCTTCTGGCCGGCGCGGACATCTACCCCGCGCTCGAACGCGGCGTCATCGACGCGACCGAGTTCTCCATGCCGTCGATCGACCTCGACCTCGGCTTCTATCAGATCGCGAAGTTCAACTACTTCCCGGGCTGGCACCAGCAGTCGTCAATCGGCGAACTGCTGATGAAGAAGTCGGCGTTTGAAGGCCTGTCCGATCAGCACCAAGCGATCATCCGCCATGCTTGCGATGCCTCGATCACATGGTCTTTCGTCCGTTCCGAGGCGTTCCAGTTCGAGGCGATGCTGAAGCTGCAGGAAAAGGGCGTCGAGAGCGTGCGCTGGAGCGATGACGATCTCGCCAAGCTCTCCAATGCCTGGGATGAGGTCGTGGCTGAGGAGAACGCAGCCGACCCGATCTTCGCCAAGTTCCATGCTTCCTACCAAGCCTTCCGCGACAAATACGCGATCTGGAAGGAACACGGCTATCTCGACTGACCGTCGAGCCGACTAGCCAATCAATCGGCCCTGCAAGGGGCTGACGTGCCGCCGGGGAGGGGCTGAACCCGCCCCGGCGGTTTCTCTTGCTTGCCGGGCGTCGTTCCGGCAGGTTGTCCGATAGCCGGTTTTGGCATTCGGGGATTTCCAGGGAGGTTGCGGGCGAATCCGATGGAAAAGCTCGTGCAGATCAGCGACCAGCTGAACAAGATCGTGTCCTTCATCGGTAGATTGGGCTCGATTGCCATCATTCCTTTGATCGTCGTGACGATCTGGGATGTGGTGACACGCAAGTTCACCACATTTCAGATATGGATCATCGAGACGCTGGGCGACCAGTTGGAGTCGACTGTGCTGCAGGAATGGGAGTGGCACTTCCACACGGCGCTGTTCGCCTCCGCGCTCGGCTACGGCTATGTGGCCAACAGCCATGTCCGCGTGGATGTGATTCGCGAGCGCCTGCCGGTCCGCAAACAGGCCTGGATCGAGTGGATCGGCGTCACTATCGCCATGATCCCCTATTGCTGCGTGCTGATCTATTTCTCCTGGGACTTTGCATACAAGTCCTTTATCCAGAATGAGATTTCCTACTCCCTCGTGGGCCTCAGCAACCGCTGGATCATCAAGGGCATCCTGTTCCTCGGCTTCGTCTTCGCGTTGCTTGCGGGCATCAGTGTGTGGTTGCGCAAGACCGCCTATCTGTTCGGGCCGCCCGGCCTCAATGTGCCGTTGTTGACTGTCCAGGACCCGTTGGCCCAGCGGAGCGACCGGGTCGTGCTCGCTTCGGGCGGCGCGCAGGCGGAGGATCGCTGAACCATGTGGCAGGAAATCTACTGGCACCTTCAGGAATATATCGCGATCTACATGTTCATCGGCTTGGGGTGCCTGCTGTTCACCGGCTTCCCGGTCGCCTTTGCGCTTGGCGGCGCCGCGCTTGGTTTCGGCATCATCGGCACTTTCCTGGACGTCTTCGCGCCCATCGAGTTTTTCAACATCCTGCCGCGCGTCTGGGGCGGGGCGGCGGAAAACCTGGTGCTGGTCGCGGTGCCGCTGTTCGTCTTCATGGGCACCATGCTGGAGCGTTCCGGCGTCGCCAACGCCCTGCTGCACTGCCTCCAGGTGCTGCTGCGCCGGGTGCCGGGCGGGCTTGCGCTCGGCGTCACCATCATGGGAACGATCATGGCGGCCAGCACCGGCATTATCGGCGCCTCGGTTGTGATGATTACCCTCATGGCGCTGCCGATCATGCTGGAGCGCAACTACAATCCCGAACTCGCGACCGGCACGATTGCCGCCGCCAGCACGCTCGGCATCCTCATTCCACCGAGCATCATGCTGGTCATCATGGCGGACCTGCTGTCGATCTCGGTTGGCAATCTGTTCGTTGCGGCGGTGTTCCCGGGCCTGCTGCTGTCAGGCCTCTACTTCGTCTATATCATGCTGCTCACGACTATCTGGCCGCAGCTCGGGCCGCCGCTGCCCGACGAACGCGGGCCGGGCAGTTCGGCCGAACTGTGGGGCATGGTGCTGCGCGGTTTCATCCCGCCGGTCTTCCTGATCGTGCTGGTGCTGGGGTCGATCGTCGCTGGCTGGGCCACGCCTTCAGAGGCTGCGGCAGTGGGCGCGTTCGGTGCAACCTTGCTCGCGCTTATCAACCGCAACCTCACCTTCGAGGCAGTGAGCGATGTGCTGAACCGCACTTCGCTGACCGTGGCGATGATCTTCTTCGTCTTCATCGGCGCAACGGCCTTCTCCTATGTATTCCGTTCGCTTGGTGGCGATGATGTCATCGAGGAGCTGATCTTCTCGCTCGGCCTGGGCAATTGGGGGCTGCTCATCCTTCTGATGGCGACAGTCTTCTTCCTCGGCTTCTTCTTCGACTTCCTGGAGATCACGCTCATCGTGCTTCCGGTGTTCACACCCATCGTGCAGGAGCTCGATTTCGGGACGCATGTCATCCAGGCGGAAAAGATCTATTGGTTCGCATTGCTGGTTGCGGTGAACCTGCAAACCTCCTTCCTGACGCCGCCCTTCGGCTTTGCGCTGTTCTACATGAAGGGCGTGGCGCCGCCTGAAGTGCGGCTGTCGTCGATCTATCGGGGCATCATCCCCTTCGTCTGCCTGCAATTGATCGGCCTCGGCTTTGTGCTCGCCTGGCCCGACATAGCGCTCTGGCTGCCGCGAGTAATGCTGGACTGATACAGCGCGCCGGCGGGAAGTCCGGGAAAACGCCCCCGGATTCCCGCCGGAAGGGAAATGCGCGCTGCCGCCTCGAGGCGGCAGGAGACAGGCGGTGCTGTCTTGGAGTGCTCGACGCCTGTGTGCGGGCGATCTATATTGACAGGAACACACTGTCGGAAGCCGCCTGTGACCCCTGCCGAACTGACCGCCTGGGCGACCGTCGCCATCGCCGCCTTCACCGGGAGCGTCGGCGTGACCACCTGTATTCTGGTCTGGTATGGCATAAGGGAAATGAGCCGGTCCTCCGACGAACGCGCGCGTGACCGGAAAGCCACAGCGGAAGCCAACAAGCAGCGCTATGAAGCCGACAAGCAACGCTATGAGGCCGACAAGCAGCGCTATGAAGCCGACAAGCAACGCTATGAGGCCGACAGGCAGCGCTATGAAACCGCTGCAGAGACGGATAGGCAGCAGCGCGAAGCGGCGGCGGAAGCGGACAGGCAGCAGCGCGAAGCCGCGGCGGAGGCGGACAGGCAGCGGCATGAAGAGGTCATGGCGGCGCTGACGGCGCAGAGCCGCGCTCTGGAGGCCCTTATCGAGCGCACCGCGCCGCCCACAACTCCGGATTGACAGGCTGCGCCGGGCAGCCGACGGCAAGCGGCGGGAAGTAGACAGGCCGGATCAACAGATTTCGTCCTGTGCCTTGGAATGCTCGACGCCTGCATACGCACGGCCTATATTGACAGGAATACACTGTCGGAAGCCGCCTGTGACCCCTGCCGAACTGACCGCTTGGGCGACCGTCGCCATCGCCGCCTTCACCGGGAGCGTCGGCGTGACGACCTGTATTCTGGTCTGGTATGGCATAAGGGAAATGCGCCGGTCCTCCGACGAACGCGCGCGCGACCGGAAAGCTACAGCGGAAGCCAACAAGCAGCGCTATGAGGCCGACAAGCAGCAGCGCGAGGCTGCAGCGGAGGCGGACAGGCAGCGGCATGAAGAGGTCATGGCGGTGCTGACGGCACAGAGCCGCGCTCTGGAGGCCCTTATTGAGCGCACCGCGCCGCCCACAGCTCCGGATTGACGAAGCCGCACCGGACAGCCGACGGCAAGCGGACAGGCCGGGGTCACCCTATGCCGTAGGCCTTCGCCCAGGCGAGGCCCTCTGCAGTCCCGGCCTGCGGGCGGTATTCACAGCCGATCCAGCCGTCATAGCCAAGCTCGTCGATGAGCTTGAAGAGATAGGGATAGTGCATCTCGCCGACCGAAGGCTCATGGCGCTCGGGAACGCCGGCGATCTGCATATGGCCGACCCCGCCGCCGGGCAGCCACCGGCGCAAGCGCATGGCGACGTCGCCCTCAACGATCTGGCAATGATAGAGGTCCATCTGCACCTTGAGGTTCTCCGCACCGACCGCGGCCCGGATACGGTGCGCATCGTGCTGCCGGTTGAGGAAGAAGCCCGGAATATCGCGCCGGTTGATCGGCTCCATTGTCGCCTGGCGGGGCGCGAGACGGGCGGCGGCGCGCTTCAGATTGGCGATATAAACCGCTTCCACCTCCGCCTCGGCTTCCGCCCCCGGAATGCCCGCCATGACATGCACGCGCGGGCTGTTCAGCGCCCCGGCCCAGGCGGCCGCTTCGTCAAGCGCCTCTGCAAACTGCGCCTCGCGCCCGGGCACGGCCGCCAGGCCGCGGTCGCCGGCCTGCCAATCGCCCGGCGGCATGTTAAACAGCACAATCTCGACACCCGCATCGGCCTTGGCCTTCACGACCTCCTCCTGCGCGAAGTCATAGGGGAACAGAAACTCAACCGCCCTGAAGCCTGCCCTGGCGGCGGCATCGAAGCGGTCCAGAAAGCCGTGTTCGGTGAACAGCATCGAGAGATTGGCGGCAAAACGCGGCATTGGCGGTCTTCCTTGCGGTTGCGGAACACAGGCACGATTCCTTAGCATACCCGACATGGCTTCCACCCCGTTGCTGCTTGCCCTCGACCAGGGCACGACCTCGACCCGCGCGATCCTGTTCGACGCCGCCGGCACGCCGCTCAGGACAGCCCAACGCGAGCTCCGCCAGATCTACCCGGCCGACGGCTGGGTCGAGCATGATCCGGAAGAAATCTGGGCGGCCAGCGTCTCCGTGTTGCGCGAGGCAGCCGGAAGCGACCGCCCGACTGCCATCGGCATCGCCAACCAGCGCGAAACGACGCTGCTGTGGGACCGGGCGAGCGGCGCCTGCTTGCACAATGCCATCGTCTGGCAGGACCGCCGCACCGCTCCGCTTTGCGACCGGCTGCGCGCAGACGGGCTGGAACCCTTCGTCTCCGAACGCAGCGGCCTGCTCATCGACCCCTATTTCTCTGCGACCAAGCTCGCATGGCTGCTCGATTCGCTGACCGGCGCGCGCGGCCGGCGCGATCTCGCCTTCGGCACGGTGGACAGCTTTCTGCTCTGGCGCCTTACCGGCGGCCGCACCCATGCCACCGACGCCGCCAATGCCTCGCGGACCGGCCTCTTCGACATTCGCCGCAGCGCGTGGAGTCCCGAACTGCTCGACCTGTTCCGCATTCCGGACTCGGTGCTTCCGGAAGTGCGCGACAATGTTGCCGAATTCGGCACAACCGACATCCTGGGCGCGCCGGTGCCGATCGCGGGCATGGCGGGAGACCAGCAGGCGGCGGCGCTCGGCCAGGCCTGTCTGAATGCGGGCGACATCAAGAGCACCTACGGCACCGGCTGCTTCCTGCTGGCCCATACGGGCAGCGCGCCCGTCGCCTCCCGCCACCGGCTGCTCACCACGGTCGCCGCGCGCCTCGAGGGCCGGACGACCTACGCGCTCGAAGGCGCTGTGTTCATTGCCGGGGCGGCAGTGCAATGGCTGCGCGACGGGCTGGGCGTTATCTCGGACGCAGCCGAGACGGAAGCGTTGGCGGAGGGCGCGGGCGAGAGCGGCGTCGTCATGGTGCCTGCTTTTGTCGGCCTGGGCGCGCCTTGGTGGGATGCTGATGCGCGCGGCGCCATTTTCGGCCTCACCCGCGACACGGGCCCCGCCGACTTCGCCCGCGCGGCGCTCGCAGCGTCCGCACACCAGACCGCCGACCTGTTGGACGCGGCCGCGGCCGACGGGCTCGATCCTGCGCTGCTGCGCATCGACGGCGCGATGAGCGCCAATGACTGGTTCGCCCGGACATTGGCCGACATCACGGGGCTTCCCGTAGAGCGCCCGGCAGTCACGGAGACGACGGCTTGGGGCGCGGCGATACTGGCCGGCCTCGGCGCGGGCGTGTTCTCCGATCCGGCCGATGCCCCGCACCGACCCGGCACGCGGTTCGAGCCCCGGGGCGATCCTGCGCCCGCCCGGGCGCGCTGGGCCGACGCCGTGGCGCGCACGCTTTCCCGCCCGGCCGCCGCAGCGGACCGGGAGCGCCGGCAATAACCGACAGCGAAATACTGGTCGCCGGCGGCGGCATTGGCGGCCTGGCGGCGGCGCTCCGCCTGGCCGCCAGGGGCTTCGAGGTGCGCGTCTTTGAGCAGTCTCCGGAGTTCGGCGATGTCGGCGCGGGCATCCAGCTGAGCCCGAACAGCACGCGCATCCTGCACCGCGTCGGCATGGCTGACGCCTTGCAGGCGGTCGCATTCCTGCCTGCCGGCGGCGAGATACGCGACTGGTCGACCGGCGACACCATCTTCAAGAGCCCCTTGGGCGAAACGGCGCGCCGCCGCTACGGCTACCCCTACTACCACATCCACCGCGCCGACCTGGTGGGCGCGCTGGCGCAGGCCGCGGCGTCGGAGCCACGCATCGCCCTGCATACCAGCGCCGCGGTCGGCGAGATCGAGCAGCGGGGCGGCGGCGTCTCGGTGTCCGCCGGCGCCAGCCGCTACCAGGGCCGGGCGCTGATTGGCGCGGACGGCATCCATTCGACGGTCCGCTCCTTCCTGTTCGGCCCGGAGGCGCCGGCCTTCACCGGCACTGTCGCCTGGCGCAGCCTGGTGCCGTCGGCGCGGCTGCCGGAGGGTTTCGTGCGCCCGGTCTCGACTAATTGGTGGGGGCCGGGCGGCCATTTCGTGCATTACTATGTCCGCCGGGGCGGCATGGTGAACTGCGTTTGCGTGGTCGAAAAGCAAGGCTGGGAGCGCGAATCCTGGATCGAGCGCGGCGACCGCGACGAACTCAGGCACGATTTCGCCGGCTGGCATGACGGCGTGCAGCGGCTCATCGACGCCATGGACCCGGACGCCTGCTTCAAATGGGCGTTGTTTGACCGGCCGCCCATGCCGCGATGGACCGAAGGCCGGGTCACGCTGCTCGGCGATGCCTGCCACCCGACCCTGCCTTTCATGGCCCAAGGCGCCGCCATGGCGATCGAGGACGGCGCCGTTCTGGCGGAATGCCTCGCCGCCGGGGACGACATCCCTGCGAGCCTCCTGCGCTATGAGGGCCTGCGCCGCGCCAGAACGGCGCAGATCCAGATCGGCTCGCGCCGCAATGCCGAGCTGTTCCATATGCGGGGCGCCGAGGCGGCGGAGCGCAACCGGACGGTCGCCGCCTCCCGCAGCCGGACGCTGGAGTGGCTTTACAGCTACGATGCCTTCGACCTCGAAGCGGCGGCAAGGGCCGTCCCGCCCGGCCTGTCGTGACAAGACGCCCGCCAACCGCCACGATTGCAGCAACCGGCTTGCAAGAGCGGCCGCCCTTCTGCAGAAAAGCCTCCCGGCAAGCGCCGGCAGGCACATCCGGAGTAACGCCATGAACAGGATCGAGGGCCTCCACCATCTCGCTGTCACCACCGCCGACATCAAGAGCCAGATCGATTTCTTTACCGACAAGCTCGGCATGGAACTGGTGGCGCTCTACTGGATGCACGGGGTGGAAAGCACCTTCCACGGTTTCCTGCGGCTCAATGACGAGAGCGCCATCGCGTTCGTGCAGAACGATGCCATCAAGGATATCCCGACCGCGCTGGGGCAAACCCATGCCGGCAATCCGGGCGCCAATTGCGCCGCCGGCACCATGCAGCATGTCGCGCTCCGCGTCCGGGGCGAGGAAGAACTGATGGCGCTGAAGGACCGTTTGCGCGCCAAGGGCGTGCCGGTCGTCGGGCCGCGGGACCACGGCTTTTGCAAGTCGATCTATTTTGCCGGCCCGGAAAATCTGGCCCTGGAGCTTTCCTATTCCGACGGTCCGATCAATGCCGAGGCATGGATCGACCCGGAAGTCGTGGCGCTGGCCGGCATCGACGACAGCGAACTCGCCCGTTACAAGAAGTCGTCGGATTTCCGGGACAGCGCCGGCGCCGTGCCGCAGCCGGGCCCCGACGCGCCGGGGCCGCATATGAACAACTATCCGCCGGGCCGGTATGAGAAGATCCTGGCCATGACGGATGAGGAAATGCTGGCGACGAGCGAAACCGAACCCCCGGTCGCCGTCTGAAGCGCCCCCGGGGCGCCGGCTTCGCCTTACGCGGGGCCGGCCTGCGCTGCAGGGCCGCCGGCCAAAGTGGGGACAGGCCCTACACGACCCTGTCGGTAGCGGGGTCGATCAGGTGCATGTTGTTCATGTCGATGGTGAACATCATTTCTTCCCCCAGATTGCTCACCGATCTGGGCGCGGCGCGGGCGGTCACATCCACCCCGCCGATATTGACGAACACCATGGTGTCGATACCCATCGGCTCCAGCACCTCGACGATGCAGCCGAAATCCAGTTGCTGGGCGTTGGTGTGCTGGCGCTGCTCGGTCATGTGTTCGGGCCGGATGCCGAACACCATGTCCTTGTCGAGATACTCGGCATAGCGTTTCGCCTGCTCGGCGGGCAGGCTCAGCGTAATGTCCTCCGACAGCCGCACCCCCAGCCCGGAACCGCTCTGCACAACCTTGCAGGGGATGAAGTTCATGGCCGGAGAGCCGATAAAGCCGGCCACGAAGCGGGTTTTGGGAGATTCATACATCTCCTGGGGCGAGCCGACCTGTTCGATAATGCCATGGTTCATCACCACGATACGATCCGCCAGCGTCATGGCCTCCACCTGGTCATGCGTCACATAGACCACGGTAGTCTGCACCCTCTGGTGGATCTTCTTGATTTCCGTGCGCATCTGCACGCGCAGCTTGGCATCCAGGTTGGACAGCGGCTCGTCGAACAGAAAGGCCTCCGGATTGCGCACAATGGCGCGGCCCATCGCCACCCGCTGCCGCTGACCGCCGGAAAGCTGCTTAGGCCGCCGGGCCTGCAATTCGCCGATGCTGAGAATATCGGCGGCATGACTCACGCGCCGCCCGATTTCCGCAGCCGCAACCTTGCGCAGCCGCAATCCGAACGACATGTTCTGTTCGACCGTCATATGCGGATATAACGCATAATTCTGGAAGACCATCGCAATATCGCGGTCCTTGGGCGGAACATTGTTAATCAGCCGTTCCCCGATATAGATTTCGCCGCCGGTGATCTCCTCCAGACCTGCGATCAT
This sequence comes from Alphaproteobacteria bacterium, assembly GCA_965200785.1. GTDB lineage: Bacteria > Pseudomonadota > Alphaproteobacteria > Bin95 > Bin95 > Bin95. Next base: position 3,008,869 of record CBDAVA010000003.1, read on the forward strand.
GCGCAAGGTGGTGGTCTTGCCACAGCCGGAAGGTCCGACGAGAACAACAAACTCATTATGCTCGATATTCAGGTCTATGCCCCGGACGGCCTCCGTGTCGTCATAGCTCTTGCGCAGGTTCTTCAGGATGATCCGGGCCATTGTCCCTACCCCTTCACGGCGCCGGTCATGCCGGACACGTAGTGTTCAACGAAGAACGAATAGACAATGGCGACGGGCACGGATCCGAGCAGCGCGCCGGCCATCAGGGAACCCCAGAAGAACACATCGCCCTTGATCAGTTCGCTGGTGACGCCAACCGGGATCGTCTTGGTCTCCGGCGAGTGAATGAAGACGAGCGCATACAGAAACTCGTTCCAGGATAAGGTAAAGGCGAAAATGCCGGCCGACAGGATGCCGGGAACCGCCAGCGGGATGACGATCTTGAACATCGCTTGCAGGCGCGTCGCCCCGTCGATACGGGCGCACTCCTCCAGCTCCTTCGGGATGGTCTGGAAATAACCCATCAGCAGCCAGGTGCAGAACGGCACCAGGAAAGTGGGATAAGTGAACACCAGAGACCAGGTGGTGTCCTGCAATCCCATCCATGTGACCACGCCGGTGAGCGGGATGAACAACAGGGTTGGCGGCACCAGATAGGTGATGAAAATCATGATGCCGAACATCGTCGAACCGCGGAACACCAGGCGCGACATGGCATAGCCGGCAAGGACGCCGGCGAACAGGGATACAGCGGTTGAAGCCAGCGCCACCCAAAGGGTGTTGATTGCCCATTCGACAAACAGGGTGGTGCCGAAGAGATTCTCCCAATGCTCCAGCGTGGGTTCGCGCACGATAAACGGCGAGAGGCGCGGATTATACAGCTCAGCATCCGGCTTCAAGGACGTGATCAACATCCAGAAAAACGGAAACAGCATCACGAAGACGAACAGGAACAGCGGTATGTAGAAGACCAGCAAACGCCGGAAATAGGTTTCACCGACCATGGCGTTCATGGCTACCGCACTCCCTCGCGCCGCAGATACCAAAGCTGGAACACAATGACGACCGCCAGCAAGGGCAGCATGAACAGCGCAACCGCGGCGCCCTGGCCGATATTTCCGGACCCCATGCCAAGCTGATACGCCAGCGTGGCGAGCAGATGGGTCTCATTGTTGGGGCCGCCGCGCGTGAGGATATAGACAAGCTGGAAGTCGGCGAAAGTGACGACAATGGAAAAGACAATCACCACGATCGCAACCGGCTTGATCAGCGGCAGCGTCACATGCCAGAATTTCTTCCACCCGGTTGCGCCGTCAATATCGGCGGCATCGTAAAGGTCCGGAGGAATGGTCTGCAGGGCCGCAAGGAAGGAAATCGCAAAAAACGGCAGGCCGCGCCAGACATTGACAAGAATAACCGAGGCCATTGCCAGACCGGGATCGCCCAGCCAGAGCGGACCGCGGAAGAACCCCCAATTCTCCTTCAGAACCAGCCCCAAAATGCTGATATCGAGTTGCCACAACCAGCGCAGGGTCCAGTTGAAAACACTGAATGTGGCATCGAACATCCACAGCCAGGCAAGAGTGCTCAGCACGGTGGGCACGATAAAGGGCAGCAGCACGGTGGCGCGGGTGATATTTGCAAAGCGGAATTTGCGGTTGAGCAGAACCGCCAGCCACATGCCCAGCACGGCCTTGAAGATCGTGGCGGTGACGGTGAAGAATACGGTGTTCCAGGCGGCGGTGTGGAAAATATCGCTGGCGAACAGCTTTTCGTAATTGCCCAGCCCGATGAACGTGCCCGAAGTGCCGACGATCTTGTCGGTCAGCGACATCCACACGCCGAGTACAAACGGGTAGGCGATGAAGATCAGGATCAGCAGCAGGGCCGGCGTCATCAGGACATAGCCGAGCACCCGCTGGTCTTCCAGGCTGGTGGTGATTCTGTCCTTGAGAGAGGGCGCAGGCCTCGATTGCTGTGTTTGCATCGCGGAATAAGCAGACCGTGGCGGAAACGAACTCGGGTGCCGGAGAAAAGCTTGCGGCGGCGTGAAGCCGCCGCAAGCCGATCATGTCAACGGTGGCCTTAGCCGCCGTAAACGTTCTCCATTTCCTTCTGCCCCCAGGCGGCGATCTCCTTGGGATCCTCGCCCCGGACGGCGCGTGCGAACATGTCCACGACGATGTATTTTTCCGCCACCTCGCCGGACGCCCGGTTCCACGGGCCGGCATGGCCGTAGCTGCGCCCGTATTTGGCGTTGGTGCTGAAAATCTTCAGCGCCGGGTCCGAATCCCAGACAGGATGGGCCTCCCATTTCGGCACCAGGCCCTGCACATAGCCGCTGTTGACCGAGATGAACTGGCTGAAATTGTCATCCTGGAACATGAAGCGGATGAAGTCGGCGGCGGCGTCCTTCTCCTCGGAGTAGCTCATGATCGCCGGGCTGCGCGGGCCGATGACATGGAAGCGCCCGGCCGGGCCTTCCGGATTGTTGACATGGCCCAGCTTGTCCGCGAGGTCCGGGAATTTGCGCCGCGCGACGAAATAAATGCTGGCTCCGTTCAGCGTTGCGCCGATGGTCTGGCCGAGGAAGGCGCGGTTGTTGCTGGTGTCGTCCCAGGCAAGTCCGCCCGGATCGCAGGCCGCATCCCAGAACTCCTTGGCGAAAGCCAGCGCCTGATGCGTTTCGGCGGAGTCCACAACGACCTTGCCGGACTCGTCCACTTCCATGCCGCCGAAGCTCCAGAGCAGCGGATAGGCGAAGGACGGGGCGTCGCCGAAGGTGTGGCCCAGGGTCTGCCCGACCGGCAGATTGTTGTTCTTGAGCGCCGTGCCGACAGCCAGATATTCGTCCCAGGTGTTGGGAGCGGAAAGGCCGAGCTCGTCGAAGACATCCTGGCGGTACACAATGGCGTTGCCGATATTGAACAGCGGCACCGCGCGCGGCACACCGTCAACGATCACCGCGCCGTTGGCCCAGTCATACAGACCCTCGCCGGCGAGTTCCGCCATCAGGTCGCTGTGGTCGGCCATGCCGTTGGCGAACAGATGCGGCTGGTTGTTGATCATCAGCATCACGTCCGCGCCCTTGCCGCTTTCAATGGCGGCGGTGATGCGCGGGGTCATGTCGTTCTGGTTGATCATCTCGACGGTGACTTCGACGCCGGTGGCCTTGGTGAACTCTTCGGCCTGGCGGCGGATCTCGGTGTCCGCGTCGGGGATGAAGCTGCTCCACTGCAGGTAGTGCAGCTTGCGGCTCTGGGCATAAGCGGGCGCCCTGCCGCCGAGATACGCGCCCGCAGCAACCGCTGCGCCGGCGACGGCGGTCTTCTTGACGAAATCGCGGCGCGTCACGCCGGAAGGCGATTGGACAGGCTGCTGCTGGTCCGTCTTCTTCATGCGAATTTCTCCTCGGTTCCGGAAACAGGGGCATCAACGGGCAGCCACTGCTGCCATCACAGCAGCGTAGGCTCCCTTCCCCCGATATGCAAACGACAACCCGGACCAAAGGCCGGGCTTCGGATCTGGTCGCGGGCGGCATGGCTTATTCGTCCGGCGGGTCCGCTTGCAGCGCCGCGCCGAGTGTGAAGAGGACGTCGATTGTCCTGTCCTCCAGCCCCCAGTCGGCGAGCGCCTCCCGCGTGTGCTCGCCGGGCGCCGGGGGCGGGCGCGAGATCGCGCCGGGCGTGCGTGAGAAGCGCGGCGCCGGGCCGGACTGCATGATGCCGTCATGCCGGGCGAGCGCGCCGCGCGCCGCCATATGGGGGTGCGCCGGCGCCTCCTCCAATGACAGGACAGGGGCGAAGCAGGCGTCGGTTCCCTCCAGCAGCGCGCACCATGCCTCGCACGTCTTCGTCAGGAACAGCTGCCGAAAGCGCTCCGTCAGTTCCGGCCAGCGGGACCGGTCCATGCGCCTCGGCAATGCTTCGCTGTCGAGGCCGGTCAGGCGGAGGAATTCGTCATAGAATTCCGGCTCGATTGCGCCGAGCGCGATCCATTTGCCGTCAGCGGTTTCGTAACAGCGGTAGAACGGGGCGCCGCCGTCGATCAGATTGGCCTCGCGCGCACCGCGCCACCAGCCGGCGGCGGCGAGGCCCTGCACAAAGGTCATCAGCGAGGCGGCGCCATCGACCATGGCGGCGTCAACCACCTGGCCTTTTCCCGAGACGCCGCGCTCGAACAGCGCCGCCAGGATGCCGACCGCGCCGTAAAGCGCCCCGCCGCCGAAATCGCCGGCGAGATTGAGCGGCGGTGCCGGTGGCCCGGCCGCCGGGCCGATGGCGTGAAGCGCGCCGGTCAGGGCAAGATAATTCAGGTCGTGGCCGGCCGCTCCGGCGAGCGGCCCGGTCTGCCCCCAGCCGGTCAGGCGCGCATAGACCAGCCGGGGATTGCGCGCGAGGACCGGCTCCGGCCCAAGCCCCAGCCGTTCCATGACGCCGGGACGGAAGCCCTCCAGCAGCACATCCGCGCGCTCGGCGAGCTCCAGGACCGCCTCCGCCGCATAAGGATGCTTCAGGTCGAGGGCGGCCGAGCGGCGGCTCCGGTTCAGCAGATCGGTGCGCGCATGGACGCGGTAACGCGGGTGCGCCCGATCGATGCGCAGCACCTCCGCGCCCATATCGGCCAGCAGCATGGCGCAATGCGGCCCCGGCCCGACGCCTGCAATCTCCAGCACCCGCAGGCCGGCAAGCGGCCCGGACGCACTCATGCAGCGGCGGTCGATGGCGGGTCGAAGGCGGTGACGGGCGGCAGCGGCCCCTCAAAACGCGCCACCTCCACCAGCGCGCTCATCGCGCTCGGCCCCTGGCCAAGCCTCGACGTGCCGCGGTCGGCGGTCAGCACATTGGGGTTGCCGTGCTTGTCGAGGCTGCCCGGCGAGGCCGGATCGGCGGGGTCATACCACGCCCCGGTCGCCAGCACCGCGACGCCCGGCGTCACCTGCGCGCTCAACACCGCGCCGGCAAGCAGCGCGCCGCGCGCATTGAACACGCGCACCACATCGCCTTCCGCAATGCCGCGCGTGGCCGCATCCGCCGGGTTGAGCCGGATCGGCTCGCGCCCCTGCACCTTGCTCGCCTGCGAGACCCGGCCCTGGTCGAGCTGGGCGTGGAGCCGCGTCTCCGGCTGGTTCGAGATCAGATGCAACGGCCATTGCCGCGCGGCCTCCGCACCCAGCCACTCCCTGGGCGGCAGCCAGGCAGGGTAACCGGGGCAGTCCTCATAGCCGAAGCCCGCCACCCGCTCCGAATACAGCTCGATCTTGCCGGACGGCGTCGCCAGCCGCTCCCGGCCCTTGCGGAAGCCTTCAAACAGGACGCGCGGACGGGCGGGGCGCGGCAGCTCCACATAGCCCTCGGCCCAGAAAGCGTCGAAATCCGGCAGGTTCAGCCCGCGCTCCGCCGCCCGCCCGCAGGCCTCGTCATAGATGCGCCGCAGCCATTCCATCTCGCCCAGCCCTTCGGTGAAACGCTCGCGGAAGCCGAGGCGGTCAGCAATATCGGCGAAGATGTCGTGGTCGTTGCGCGCCCGGCCCACCGGGGCGACGGCGCGGTGCATGGCGAGCCAGAAGCGGTCCCGCCTGCCGGCGGCAATGTCGTTGCGCTCCAGGGTCGTCGTCGCCGGCATGACGATATCGGCATGGCGGGCGGTCGCCGTCCACCACGGATCGTGCACGATCACCGTCTCCGGGCGGCGAAAGGCCCGGATGAGCCGGTTGATGTCCTGATGGTGGTGGAACGGATTGCCGCCCGCCCAATAGACCAGCCGCGCATCCGGATACCGCCGCCGCTCGCCGTTGAAATCATAGGCCCCGCCCGGATCGAGCAGCATGTCCGCGATGCGCGCGACCGGGATGAACTCGCGGATGGGATTGGCCCCGATCGGGAAGGTCGGCCCGGAGAGGCCGGGGCGCGGCGCGCCGATGCCCGAGACGCACCCATAGCCGAAGCCGAAGCCGCCGCCCGGCAGGCCGATCTGCCCGAGGCAGGCCGCAAGCGCCACCGTCGCCCAGAAGGGCTGTTCCCCGTGGTCGCCCCGCTGCAAGGCCCAGGCGGTGGAGATCATGGTGCGCGCGGCCGCCATCTCGCGGGCAAGCGCGCGGATGCGCCTGGCCGGCACGCCGGTAATCCCCTCGGCCCATTCCGGCGTCCTGCCTTCCAGCGAAGCCTCGAAGGCGGCCGCGCCCGTGCAATAGCGCTCCAGAAAGGCCCGGTCGGCCAACCCCTCAGACAGCAGGGTCTGGCAGAGCGCAAGCATCATCGCGGTGTCGGCGCCGGGGCGGATGGGGATCCATTCCCCGTCCAGGCCGGGCGGCAGGTCGTCGCCGATCGGCGACACCGCAACGAAGCGCACGCCGCGCGCCTGCGCCTCGCGGATATAGCCCACCGCCGAATGCTCTCCATTGCCGCCGGAATCGACCTGGGCGTTCTTCACCGGCAGGCCGCCGAACGCCACCATCAGCCCCGTGTTCTCCACGATCGACGGCCAGTCGGTGACGGGCCCGGCCGCCGCCTCGACGCCGCCCAGAATATGCGGCAGGACCGCAAGGCCGGCGGCATAGCTGTAGTTGTGCAACTGGTTGGTGAAGCCGCCCGCCATGCCGAGAAAGCGCTGCAATTGGCTCTTGGCATGGTGAAAGCGCCCGGCGCTCGCCCAGCCGTAGGAACCGCCGAATATCGAGGCATTGCCGAACTCGCGCCCCACGCGGGCCACTTCGTCCGCGGCGAGATCGACGACCCGGTCCCAGTCGAGGGGCACGAAAGAATCGCGCCCGCGGCCTGTGCCGCCGTCGCCGTCGAGCCAGCCGCGCCGCGCCATCGGCCCGTCGATGCGCGCCCGGTGATGCACCGCATCCGGGATCGAGGCAATAATCGGCGAGGGTTCGGGGTCCTTCGCGAAGGGCAGCGCGCCGACCACCCGGCCGCCCGCCGTCTCGGCCCGGAAAGCGCCCCAGTGGGAGCCGTGATGCAGGACCGCCATCACCTACAACCCCAACACATGCTTGGCGACGATATTGCGCTGGATCTCGTTCGACCCGCCATAAATCGACGCCGCGCGCCGCAACAGATGCTCGCTCATCAAACCGACGGCCCGGTCGGCGACCGGCGGCTCCTCATTGGTGTCGAGGCGGGTCCATTCCAGCGAATAGGGAATCGCATCGACGCCGACCGCCTCGATCAGCATCTCGTTCAGCGCCTGCTCGATCTCGGTGCCGCAAATCTTCAGGATCGAGGCTTCCGGCCCGACCGCCCCGCCCTTCTCCTCGGCCGCCAGCGTGCGCAGATTGACGATCTCCAGCGCGCCGAGGCGCGCCTCGATCTCGCCGAGCCGGGCGCGAAAGGCCGGGTCCTCGCCGAGCCTGCCCTCTCCTGTGCCGGTTTCGACGGCGGCGATCTCCTTCAGCCGCTGCACTTTCATGCGGGATTTCGATACGCCGGCAATGCCGGTGCGCTCATTGCCGAGCAGGAATTTGGCGTAGGTCCAGCCCTTGTTCTCCTCGCCGATGCGGTTCGAGACCGGCACGCGCACATCGGTGAAGAATACCTGGTTGAGATAATGCCCGCCGTCCATGGACACGATGGGGCGGACCTCGATGCCCGGCGTTTTCATGTCGATCAGCAGGAAGGAGATGCCCTGCTGCTGCCTTGCGGCGCCCGGATCGGTGCGCACCAGCGCGAAGATCCAGTCGGCATGATGGGCGCTGCTGGTCCAGATCTTGGAGCCGTTGACCACATAGTCGCCGCCGTCGCGCACGGCGCGCGTCCGCAGCGAGGCGAGGTCGGAGCCGGAGCCGGGTTCCGAATAGCCCTGGCACCAGAAGACATCGCTCTGCAGGATCGCCGGCAGGTGCTGCGCCTTCTGCGCCTCGGTGCCGAACGTGTAGATCACCGGCCCGACCATCATCAGCCCAAACGGCGAAAGCCGGGGCGCATAGTGGCGCTGATAGGCTTCCTCGAAGATGAACTTCTGCGTCGGCGTCCAGCCGGTGCCGCCATGCTCCTCCGGCCAGTTCGGCGCGACCCAGCCTCGCCGGTAGAGCGCCTTCTGCCAGCTCCGCATGTCCTCCTTGGAGACATAGGAGGGATTGTGGCGGACCTGCTCCGAGAGCCGGGGCGGCAGGCTGGCCTTGAAGAAGGCATCGACCTCCTCGGCGAAGGCGCGTTCCCCGGCGGTGAATTCGAGCTGCATGGAAAGAAAGCTCCCGTTACGGAAAGACCGGCTCGCGCCGCCCCTGGAAGGCGTCGAGCCCCTCAGCCACATCGCTGTGCTGCAGGGCGGCCACGACCGCGCCCTGCTCCAGCGCGAGGCCGACCTCGAGCGGCCCCTCCAGGCCCCGCCGCGCCATGCTCTTCATAAAGGCAAGGCCGTGGCGGCTCTTGGCCGCCAGATCGGCGCAATAGGCGCGCGCGCGGCTGTCGAGCTCATCCTCGGGCACAACATGGTTGAACAGGCCCCAGCGCTCCGCCTCGGCGGAATCGAGCCAGCGGGCGGTGAACATCAGATCGAGCGCCCGGCGCAGGCCCACAAGGCGCGCCAGGCGCTGCGTGCCGCCGCCGCCGGGCGGCAGGCCGTAGCGGGCGTGCTGGCAGCCGATACGCGCGCCTTCGGCCGCGAAGACGGTGTCGCAGGCGACGACCAGCTCCATGCCGCCCGCCAGCGCCAGCCCCTGCACCGCGGCCACCACCGGCAGCGGCGAGGCTTCGAAGCGGCGCGTGACCGCATGAATGGCGCCGATGAAGGGCGCGAGCGTCTCGGCCGATTTGCGCCGGTCCAGCACTTCGTCGAGATCGGCGCCGGTGCAGAACTGCTTGCCGCGCGCATTGAGCAATACGGCGCGCACCGAGGGGTCGGCCTCGAAGCGGTCCATGCCGCCCCGCAGCCCGTCCAGCAATTCGGTCGAGATGCAGTTGAACTTGTCGGGCCGGTTGAGCGTCAACACCCCCACCCCGCCCTCAACCGCAACCATCACAGCTTCCGCCATCGCCCTCTCCCCGCTACACATATATGTTCCAAGCGTAGCGGAGCTTGGCGGAGAGGGCGAGTGATCATCCGTGTCACCATCGAGAACTTCAAGCGCTTTGGTCGGCAAACCTTCGAGCTTGACCCGGTGACAGTGCTTGCCGGTCCGAACAATTCCGGCAAGACGACACTCATCCAGGCGCTTTCCGCCTGGGCTTTTGCGTTGGAGCGTTGGCGCACCGGCCGGGGTGCAGCCATTGCCAGTGGACAAGCCAGTGCTGGGCGGCGCATAGGGCAGCCGATTACACGCAGAGACTTCACCGCCTTGCCACTGGGCCACTTCAACCTGCTCTGGACGGAGCGCGCCACCAATTGGCGCAACAAGGATGCGGGCAGAGGCGGAGAGGTCGGCCGGCCCCGTCCGATTCGTATCGGAGTCGAAGGAAATTCGGTTGACAGCGGAACCTGGAATCTGGTCATGGAGTTCCGTTATCAGGGGCCGGAACAGATTTATGCCAATCCTGTCGATATTGAAAATTTGCCACAGGAAGCACTCGATCTCGGCATCACTTACTGCCCGGCCTTTTCAGGCATCGGCGCAGAAGAGCCGCGTTTCGACCCTGGGTACCGCAACCTGCGGATCGGCGAAGGAAAACCGGGCGACGTGCTGCGCAACCTACTACTCGACATCGCGGGGGACAAGGAAACCTGGAATGCTCTGGCCTGCGATATTGAGGAGTTGTTCTCAATCCGGCTGAAGAAACCCGAATACGATTCCGCCAAGCCATTCATCCTCTGCGAATACGAGGAGAATGGCGCATCGTACGATCTTGCCTCAGCCGGCAGCGGCTTGCATCAGACTCTGCTGCTATTCGCGTTCGTTTATGGCCGCCAAGGCGCCGTCCTCTTGGTTGACGAACCCGATGCGCATTTGCACGTATGGCTTCAGACTCGTGTTTTCGACCGCCTGCGCGCATTGGCCCAGGATCGTAGCCGCCAACTCATCCTCGCGACGCACGCGGAGACCATTCTCGGCAACGCAAACCCCGTTGAGATTCTGTCTTTTGTCGGGCCGCCACATCGTCTGGGCAGCAAGACGGACCGAGCCGCCCTGCTTACGGCAGTGCGGCATGTGTCGCCGCTTGATCTGCTGCTTGCGGAACAGGGACGGGCGGTTCTCTATTGTGAAGACAGGACCGACAAAAGTATCCTTGAAGCATGGGCGAAGCGGCTGGGTCATCCAGCTGCAGCGTTCTTCAAAAATCCTTTCGTCCACACGTTGGGCGGACGCCAGCCTCGTGAAGCTCGTCATCACCTCTTCGGTCTGCGCGCCGTCCAGAAGGATATTCGAGGCCTATTGCTTCTTGATAGCGACAACCGAAACATTGATGAACACGACATCAGCGCAGAGGGTATGAGTATCTTCGTCTGGAAGCGTTATGAAATTGAGAATTACCTGCTGGTGCCTGCGGCGATTGAACGCTTGGTCCGCAGTTTGAACACGGGCGGCCGCTCGATCGAGCGCGATATACGCACGATCCGTGACGAATTGGCGAGATTGCTGCCGAGTCCCGTCATTGACAATCCACTCGACGATCACCCGGCCTTGCAGGCAATTCCAGCATCGAAGGACATACTGCCCGCGCTATTCGCGCGGACTACATTCCGCTTGGGAAAGGCCGACTACTACCGTATAGCCGAGGTCATGGAGCCGGAGGAAGTTCACCCGGAAGTCGTCGAGGTACTCGACCAGATCGCCGCTCTCCTGCCGAGCGAATGCTAGCGGGGAGCCTGCCCCTTCAAAGAATAAACCGCGACAGGTCGGCGCTTTTGGCGAGTTCGCCGACGCGCTCTCGGACTTCTCCGGCGTCGATGACCACGGTTTCGCCGCTGCGGTCAGAGGCGGTGAAGCTGATGTCTTCCAGCAGCTTCTCCAGCACGGTATGCAGGCGGCGCGCGCCGATATTCTCCACCTGCGCATTGATATCGGCGGCCAGTTCCGCCAGCGCGTCCACCGCTTCGTCGGTGAAGTCCAGCGTGAGTTCCTCCGTGCCCATCAGCGCCTTGTATTGCGTGATGAGGCTGGCTTCCGGCTCGGTCAGGATGCGCCGGAAGTCCTCGCGCGTCAGCGCGGCAAGCTCGACCCGGATCGGCAGCCGCCCCTGGAGTTCGGGCAGCAGGTCCGCCGGTTTGGCGAGATGGAAGGCGCCTGAGGCGATGAACAGGATGTGGTCGGTCTTCACCGCCCCGTGCTTGGTCGCGACGGTTGTGCCCTCGATCAGCGGCAGCAGGTCGCGCTGCACGCCCTCGCGGCTGACATCGGCGCCGACACGGTCCGACCGCGCGCAGATCTTGTCCACCTCGTCGATGAACACGATGCCGTCCTGTTCCACGGTGTGGACCGCATCGCGCGTCAGCGCATCATCGTCGAGCAGCTTGTCGCTCTCCTCCGCGATCAGCGCCTCATAACTCTCCGCAACCGACATCTTGCGGTTCTTGGTGCGCCCGCCGCCCAGCGCCTTGCCGAAAATATCGCCCAGATTGATCATGCCCATCTGGGCGCCCGGCATACCGGGAATGTCCATGGTCGGCAGCGAGAGGCCGCTCTGATCCTCCAGCTCCAGCTCGATCTCGCGGTTGTCGAGCTTGCCGTCGCGCAGCATACGGCGGAACTTCTCGCGCGTGTCGCGGGCGGCCGTCTTGCCGACCAGGGCGTCGATGACGCGCTCCTCGGCTGCGCCGTGGGCCTGCGCCTGCACTTCCTTGCGGCGGCGCTCCCGGGTCAGGTGGATGGCGATCTCGACCAGATCGCGCACAATGCTCTCGACATCGCGGCCGACATAGCCGACCTCGGTGAATTTGGTCGCTTCGACCTTCAGGAACGGCGCCTGGGCGAGCCGCGCGAGCCGCCGCGCGATCTCGGTCTTGCCGACGCCGGTCGGCCCGATCATCAGGATGTTCTTGGGCAGGACCTCGTCGCGCAGCGCCTCCGGAAGCTGCTGCCGGCGCCAGCGGTTGCGCAGCGCGATGGCCACGGCGCGCTTGGCGTCATCCTGACCGACAATGAAGCGGTCGAGCTCCGAAACGATCTCCCGCGGGCTGAACGATGTCACGACGTCTCCAGGCTCTCGATAGTGAGGGTCTCATTGGTGTAGATGCAGATGCCGGCGGCGATTTCCATGGCGCGCCGGGCCACGGCCTCCGCATCGACGCCTTCGACGGGATACAGGGCGCGCGCTGCCGCCAGCGCATAGGCGCCGCCGGAGCCAATGCCGATCAACCCGTCCTCCGGCTCCAGCACATCGCCATTGCCGGTCAGCACCAGCGACACATCCCGGTCCGCGACCGCCATCATCGCTTCCAACCGGCGCAGATAACGGTCCGTGCGCCAATCCTTGGCCATCTCGACGCAAGCCCGCGCCAACTGCCCCTTATACTGCTCCAGCTTGCCTTCGAGGCGCTCGAACAGCGCGAAGGCGTCGGCCGTGGCGCCGGCGAAGCCCGCAATCACCTTGCCGTCGCCCAGCAGGCGCACCTTGCGCGCATTCGCCTTCAGCACCGTGGGGCCGAGCGTGACCTGCCCGTCGCCGGCGATCACCACCCGGCCGCCCTTGCGCACGGAAAGGATGGTGGTGCCGTGCCAGGACGGCGGCTGTCTTTCGTCCATGCCCGTTTTCTCCGGGAAGCGCCCGGAGTGTTTAGGCGCACCGGCACTGCCGTTCAAGGCTGCCGGAACCGTTTTGGCCGCGTTTCAGCCGCGTAGCGCCCGCCCGGGCGCGCATCTTCGTTCGTCGGGACAGGAGAGAGCGGCTATCTGGCCCGTCATCCCGGCCCGTGCAACGGTGCATCCCGCAGATAACCGGAGAGCCTTTATGCGTTTACTTGCTGTCATCGCCGTTTCGGCGCTGTCTGCCCTGGTGCTTGCCGCCTGCCAGACCGGGAAACCGGCGGAAACCCTCTCCTACACAACGACGAACGTGCCGGGAAATTTTGTTATCCGCAACAAAACGCCGTCGCCCTTCCCCGTAACGCTCTCCGGCAAGCTGTGGCTGCCCGAAGGCGACGGGCCATTCCCGGTCGTCCTGTGGGGGCACCCGACCACCAGGGGAAGCCGCGACCTGGCGCAATGGCGGACCGATCTTCGGACGGCGCTTGCCGCGGAAGGCATCGGCATCTTCTTCGCTGATTCCTACACGGGCCGAGGCCTGGGGAAGCGCGCCACCGCCAGCAAGCTGAATTCATCCAGCCGCTATGTGGACGGGGTGCGCGCTCTTGTGGCGCTGGCGGCGCATCCGAAAGTCGATCCGCAACGCATCGGTATCAGCGGCGCCAGCTTCGGAGCGAATGTCGCCATGCGGCTCCAGTGGGAGGCCTATATGGACCAGATTCTTCCGGGCGGCCTGCGCTACGCCGCCCATGTGCCGATCTATCCGCCCTGCTCGGTGATCATCAAGGATTACCAATCGACCGGCGCGCCAATGCTGATCCTCATCGGCGAGAAAGACTACAACGATGCCGGCCGTTGCGAGGATCGGGTGGCCGAACTCCGGCAAGCGGGCGCTCGGGTCCAGCTCGTGATCTATCCCGGCGCCCATCACGGCTTCCTTGCGTCCGTGCCGCCGCGAATGGTCAACACTCCGGTCTATACCGCCTGTGGAACCCACACGATCGACAAGGCAAACGGCCTCGTGACAAGAAACATTGGCGATACCAGACAACTGGCCGGCTGCATCAAGCCGCGCGGCATGGTCGGCGGCAACAGCGCAGCCACTGCCGACGCACTCCGGCGCACGGTCGCCTTCTTCGCCGCGCACCTGTAGCCGCAAGCGCCCGCCGCTGCGGGAAAGCGAGGAAGCCGGAGGACCCGGTCACGGCCCTCCGGCAGCCGCCAGCACCGCGCCAAGCGCCTGCCAGTCCGGCAGGCCGGCGGCGCTGCCATGCGCTCTATCGGGCGCAGCCACAGGCTGGATGCAGACCTGGTCTGCCCCGGCGTCGAAATGCGCTTGCAGCCGGTCGGCAACGGCGGCGGCCGAGCCCCAGGCCACCATCGCGTCCATCAGCCGGTCGGAGCCGCCGTTTTCCATGTCCTCGCCGGAAAAGCCGGTCCGCAGCCAGTTGTTGCGGTAGTTGTCGAGCGTCATGTAACGCGCCAGTTCGTTGCGCGCGGCCGACCTTGCCGCTTCGGCATCTTCCAGCAGGCAGATTTTCTGCTCGACCGCGAGCCAGCGCTCGGGGCCGAGTATGCGGCGGGCGCGTTCGGTATGTTCGGGCGTGACATTATAAGGAATCGCGCCCCGGCAGCGCGCCGCCGCCAGTTCCAGCATTCGCGGGCCGAGCGCCGCGATGACGACAGGCCGGTCTGCGTCGTCGAGCGGCGGTCCGGCGGCGGCTATACCGTCCAGATAACGGCGCATGGCGGCCACCGGGCCGGTATAACGGTGTCCCCGCAGGGTCTCGACCAGCGGCGGGTGGCTGACCCCGAGCCCGAGCACGAAGCGCCCCTCGGAAAAGTCGGCAAGCGTGCGCCGGCCGTTGCGCGCCGTCACCGGGTCGCGGGCGTAGATGTTGGCGATGGAGCTGCCGACCGCAATGCGCGAGGACTGCGCCAGCAGGAAGCCCGCCAGAGAGAAACTCTCATAGCCGGTTGATTTCGGATACCAGAAATGCGAGCAGCCGAGCGCCTCCGCACCCTGCACCAGTGCCGCCAAGCCCGCCGCGTCGAGCCGGTCCGTCGGGTACCAGAAACCGAACCTTCCATAGTCCATGCAAGTGCCCCCTCTTTCGCCCCGCGCCCGGAAACCGTCAGCCGGTCTTTTCGGTGGTCGGATCGATCGTCTTGCCGATGGCTGTCACCTTGGTTGCCGGAAACCCGCTGATCTCGGCGTGCCGGTGAATGATGGCCTCGTCCTTGGCCAGATAGACGCAGAAGGTCTTGTTGGCCGCGACGAAGCTCTCCACCCACTGGATGTCGGGCCCGAGTTCGGCCAAAGCCTCGTTCGACTTGGCGGCCGCCTCGGCCAGCTGCTGGCGTTCCAGCGTCCCGACTTCGGGAATGTCGCGTTCGATGATGAATCTGTTGAGCGCCATAAGGTTCTCCTGCTCTCCTGATGATCGTCCACCGCGGGCGCGCCGCGCCGCGCAAAAGCAGGTTAGCGCATTTCCGCGATGCGCGGTCCCCGACAGCTTTGGGCCAATCCGCCTCGGTGGCCGGCCGGTCGCCCGGCGGGCGCGGAGCCGGGTCGTGTCTCCATTTCACATTCGGTCTTTCGTCTGCAGCCGGTCAGCGCAACCGCGTCGCCGGCGTCGTGCAACAACCCTGCCTCCCCTGTGCCCCCCCCCCCCCCCCGCCTCCGGGGGTGACGGACTAATGCGGCAACAAGCCCAAATGTTGAACCGAGACACTGCCCGGAACGGCGGCGGCTCGACGCCATGCGCGGCATTTGCGAGAATGCGGGCCGAGGAGGCAGCGCCCATGTCCGAATCCATGACAACACCGAAAATCGTCCGCCTTGCGGAGACGGAGACCGTGCCCTTCGCGCCGGACTCCTTCTACAACCCCATTCTGCTTGGCGAGGAAGCCGGGTTCCCCATCCGGGTCGGCATCCAGACGGCCGAACCCGGCTACGAACCGGGGCCGCACGCGCACCCCTATGTCGAGATCCTGCACATCCTGGAAGGCAGTGCGGAGGTATGGCTGGAGGGAGAGGAAGCGGAACGGACGCGCCTCGATGCCGGCGACACCGTGGCCTTGCCCGCCCACCGCCGGCATAATTTCGCCGCGGTCGGAGACAAGCCGATGCGCCTCATGGGCATTCATTTGAGCCCGAAGCGAATCGTGGAATACCGCGACGGCCGGTCCGACGCACGCGGCTACCCGATCCACCGCCGGTGACCGATGTCGCCGCGGCGGCGGCGCGGCTGATCCGCAGCCGAAACGACCTGCGCGGCCGTCGGGACTACCCGCCGGAACTCTGGCGGGGCCTTGCCGAAGCCGGTCTGCTCGGCCTCACCGTGCCGGAAGCCTATGGCGGCAGGGGCTGGGATCTTGAACGCCTGGCCGGCGCCTGCCGCGGCATGGTGCGCCACGGCCGCAGCCTGGGCGCCATGCTCGCCTGGAAGGTGCACTGCACGCTCAGCCTGTTCGCGCTGGCGCGGCTTGGCGACGAGGCGCAGAAGCAGGCATGGCTGCCGCGGCTCGCGGCGGGGGAAACCACGCTTGCAGCGGCCATCTCCGAGCCGGGCGCCGGCGCGCACCCGAAATTCCTGAGCGCGCGGGCGGAGAAAACCGCCGGTGGCGGCTGGCGGCTGGAGGGGGAAAAGGCCTGGATCACCAACGGCCCGGCCGCCGGCTTGTTCATTGTTGTCGCGATTACCGGCGAGAGCGGCGGCCGCAAGCAGTTCGGCGCCTTCCTGGCGCCGGAAGACACGCCGGGCCTCACGCGCACGGAGGCCGGCTCCGTCGCGTTTCTGCGCCCGACCGGCCATTGCGGCCTGACCCTCCGGAACGTCCGCCTGCCTGATGCCGCCCGGCTCGCCCCCGATACCGACATCTGGGCAGCGTTCGCCAGACCGCTGCGCATGGTCGAGGACCTGCTCGGGCTCGGCTCGAAGCAGGGCGCGCTGGAGGCGCTGCTGGACGACGCAGCGGAAGCGGGACTGGATGACGAGCCGCTCGGCGAACTCGCGGCGCGGCTGGTTTCCTTCGAGGCGCTGGCGGCGTTCGCCGGACAGGACGGCGCGCGCCTGCTGGCGGCGAAGCAGCAGCAGCGCGACTTCCTTGCCGCGTTCGAGGCGCTTGAGCTGCCCGGCGACCCGATGCGGGAGGCGTTGATTGCCGACATGAAGGCCTCGGAGAGCGTTGCCGCCCGTGTCCACGCCGCCCGCCTGGCCGCGCTCGGGCGCGAGGCGCGCAGCGCCGCCGCCGCCTTCGTTTCCCCGGAAGCCGAAACGCTTTAGCCTGACCGCCGCCCGACGCCGGAGAGGATGCGCGGAATGAATCTCGGCCTGTTTTCGATGCCCTTGCATCGTCCGGAGAAGCCGTTTCTGCAAACGCTGCAGGAGGACCGCGAAGCGATTCTGCTGGCGGACCGGCTCGGCTATTCCGAAGCCTGGATCGGCGAACATTTCACCTCCAAGGTCGAACAGATCACCTCGCCGCTCATCTTTCTCGCCACGCTGATCCACGAAACGCGGTCGATCCGCTTCGGCACCGGCGTCGTCAATCTCCCGCATCACCATCCGGTCACCATTGCCAGCCATGCGGCGCTGTTCGACCAATTGGCGGAGGGCCGCTTTCTGTTCGGCATCGGGCCGGGCGGCCTTGTCAGCGACGCCGAAATGTATGGCCATCACGACCCGGCGGAGCGGCAGGAGATGATGCTGGCCGCCATCGACATCGTGCTCGACCTCTGGCGGGGCGAGCCGCCCTACCGCTTCGAGAACCCGTGGTGGAATGTCGCTATCGACGAGGCGGTGTTCCCGCGCCACGGCGTCGGCCTCATCGCCAAGCCCTATCAGGACCCGCACCCGCCGGTCGCCATGGCGATGGTCTCGGCCAATTCGGGTTCGGCCGGCCTTTGCGGCGGGCGCGGCTGGATCCCGATTTCGGCGAACTTCATCCCGTCGCGCGATGTGGCGACCCACTGGCCGCTCTATGCGGCGGCGGCGGAGGCCGCGGGCCAGCCGGCGGACCCCTCGATCTGGCGGGTGGCGCGCAACCTGCTGGTGGTCGAGAGCGACAGCCAGGCGGATGATATCCTCGCCAACCCGGACGGGCTGTTCCACTTCTACTTCCGCTATCTGCGCAGCCTGCGCCGGCTGCCGGAGGTGAAGGCGGTCGCCGACGCATCCGCCGGCGCCTTGAACACCCTGCTCGATGTCGAGGAGGCGGTCGCCGAGATTCCGATTTGCGGGACAGCGAAGACAGTGCTCGACCGCCTGGTCGCGCTGCGTGAGGAGATCGGCCCGTTCGGCACGCTGCTGATCGGGATGCACGACTGGGAGGACCCCGATCTCTGCCGCGCCTCCATGCGCCGCCTCGCGGAGGACATCATGCCCGCCTTCTCGCAGCACTGCGCGGCCCTGGACGGGTAGGCCCGCCCGCCGGTGCGTGCAGCCGGCATTGGCAAACCAACTGCGGCTGGCCTAGATTCCTGCAAAGATGGAGAGCCGGAAGGCGGGGGAACGGGCGATGGTTGACAACGACACGCTGGGGCGCGAGGCGCTGCGGATGCACGCCGCCGGACGGCCCGGCAAGGTGGAAGTGACGCCGACCAAACCGCTCACCACCCAGTATCAGCTTTCCCTCGCCTATTCGCCCGGCGTCGCGGCGCCGTGCCTGGAGATCGAGAAGGATCCGGCGCTGGCTTATGACTACACCGCCAAGGGCAATATGGTGGCGGTCATCTCCAACGGCACCGCCGTGCTTGGTCTCGGCAATATCGGCGCGCTTGCCTCCAAGCCGGTCATGGAAGGCAAGGCGGTGCTCTTCAAGCGTTTCGCCGATGTCGATGGCATCGATCTCGAGGTCGATACCGAGGATGTGGACGAGTTCATCCAGTGCGTCCGCTTTCTCGGCAAGAGCTTCGGCGGCATCAATCTGGAAGACATCAAGGCGCCGGAATGCTTCATCGTGGAGGACCGGCTGCGCGAATTGCTGGATATCCCGGTGTTCCACGACGACCAGCACGGCACCGCGATCATCTCGGCCGCGGGACTCATCAACGCCCTGCATCTGACCGGGCGGCGCATCCAGGACTGCCGCATGGTGGTGAACGGCGCGGGCGCCTCCGGCATCGCCTGCGTCGAGCTGTTCAAGACGCTCGGCCTGCCGGCGGAGAATGTCGTGCTCTGCGATACGCGCGGCGTCATCTACCGGGGCCGCACTGAGGGCATGAACCAGTGGAAATCAGCCCATGCGGTGGAGACCGAGGCGCGCACGCTGGAAGAGGCGATGGCGGGCGCGGACATCGCCTTCGGCCTGTCGGCGAAGGGCGCCTTCACCCGCGAGATGGTGGCGTCGATGGCGGACAAGCCGATCGTCTTCGCGCTTGCCAATCCCGACCCCGAGATCACGCCGGAAGAAGCGCGCGAGGCGCGCAGCGATGCGATCATCTGCACCGGCCGGTCGGATTATCCCAACCAGGTCAACAATGTGCTGGGGTTCCCCTATATCTTCCGGGGCGCGCTGGATGTCCGTGCGACAACCGTGAACGACGCGATGAAGATCGCCGCGGCCCAGGCTTTGGCCGAGCTCGCGCGCGAGGATGTGCCGGATGAGGCCGCCGCCGCCTATCCCGGCAAGCGTCTGCAATACGGCCCCGACTACATCATTCCG
Source organism: Alphaproteobacteria bacterium (assembly GCA_965200785.1). GTDB lineage: Bacteria > Pseudomonadota > Alphaproteobacteria > Bin95 > Bin95 > Bin95. The sequence continues at coordinate 3,028,145 of CBDAVA010000003.1, forward strand.
GTGCCTTTTGACCCGCGCCTGGTGGTCAAGATTCCGGAGGCCGTGGCGCGCGCCGCCATAGACAGCGGGGTTGCGCAAAAGCCGATCGAGGACTGGCCCGCCTACCGCGCGGCGCTCGCCGCCCGCCTCGACCGGACCTCCAGCAGCCTTCAGCGCATCTATGCCGAGGTGCAGTCCGCGCCCCGCCGCGTGGTGTTCGCCGAAGGCGAGGAAGAGCGCGCCATCCGCGCCGCGCTTGCCTTCCGCGCCCAGGGCTTCGGCAAGCCGGTGCTGGTCGGCCGCGAAAACATCATCCGGGAGCAGATAGAGCGGCTGGGCATTGCCCCCGGCGAGCCGCTGGAGATTCACAACGCGGCCCTCTCCGAACACAATGCCCGCCATATCGCCATGCTCTATGAGCGCCTGCAGCGCCAGGGTTATCTGCAGCGCGATGTGCAGCGCATGGTGCATCAGGACCGCAACTACTTCGCCGCCTGTATGCTGGCGGCCGGCGAAGCAGACGCCATGGTCACCGGGCTGACGCGCTCCTTCCAGGTCAGCTTCTCGGCCGTCCGCCATGTGTTGCCGCCGGTCGAGAATTCCACGCCCTGCGGCGTGACCCTCCATGTGGGCCGCAATCAGACGGTCTTTCTGGCCGATACCACGGTCAATGAACGGCCGGGACCGGAAGAGCTGGCCGACATCGCCGCAGCGGCGGCCGGCATGGCGCGCAATATGGGCGCCGAACCCCGCGTGGCGTTCCTGTCCTTCTCCAATTTCGGCAATCCGCCCTTCGAGGACGCCGCCCATGTCCGCGACGCGGTGGCGGTGCTCGACCGCCGGGGCGCCGATTTCGAATATGAGGGCGAAATGTCGGCCGACGCGGCGCTCGACGGCGATCTGATGCGCCAGCTCTATCCGTTCGCGCGCCTTTCCGGGCCAGCCAATGTGCTCGTCATGCCAGGTCTCCATGCCGCCAACATCTCCGCCAAGATGCTGCAGATGCTGGGCGGCGGAGCGGTGATCGGCCCCGTGCTGCTCGGCCTGTCAAAACCGGTCCAGATCGTCCAGATGGGCGCCAGGGTCTCCGAGGTCGTCAATATGGCCGTCTTCGCCGCCCATGCGGCGCCGCCGGGCCGTTCCGCTCAATAGCCCTTGCCCGGCAGCGCCTCGTGAAGGGGGCGCACCCGAGGGTCGAGTTGACGGTCGGTATAGTAGCCGGCGGCCGGCTTCCAGGCGTCGAACACGCGCCGGAGTTCGCCCACCGGCTCTGCATGGACATCGACGCGCAGATCGACCTGGGCGAAATCATGCTCTCCCCACACGACGAGCGCGGCGGAGTTCTGCCCGCCATGCTGGCCGCCGGCGTCGCGCCCGGCTTCAAGCGCGGCAAGCAGGCGCTCGGCCAGGGTCTCGCCGGCAAAGCCCCGCTCGATGGCATCCAGCACATGCTCGCCCACCAGGACATTGCCCAGCGCAATCAGCCCGCCGCGCACATGATGGCCGGCGAAATCGCGGTTTTCTGCGCCGGTGCGCGCCGCTGCGCCGCCTGCCGCGTCGATAACGCCCAACTGCCGGTATTCGGGATAGGAGTCGGCGGCCGCAAGCGCGGCGATCACGGCCGGCGCCGGGCATTCATTGGCCAGCAGGTTCTGGGCAAGCCGGCCGAGGCGGCTGTCGGCGATCGCCATGATCGCGACAGCGCCCCGGCGCGAGACATGCGTCACACGGGAGCCGACGGCGAGCGAGCGTGTTGCTGTCGCGATGCCAAGCTCACCGGTCGCCGCATCGCGGGCCATGCAGGTGAAGGTCATCAGAGCACCCGGTGGATGTCATAGACGGGGCCTTCCGGCAAACGCCGGCCGCTGCCGACGAACAGCGACCGGTTCATCCAGCCATAGCTGTCGGACGCCGTTTCAAATACGGGCGCGGTGCGGAAATACACCTCCGACGGGTCCACCGGCTCGCCCCGGTTCATCCGCTCCATGGCCTCGGGCGAGCCGTGGCGGAGGCCGCGATAGCTCATGAAGATCAGCGCGCCGTCATTGGTTTCCAGCGTCACGCGGACATCGAGTTGCAGCACGCCGTCGCGGCGCAGCATCAGCCAGTCGCCCCCGCCGCCATGCACGATGCCCTCAATCGAAGGCCCGCGAAAGCGCCCGCCGGCCACCTTGGCGATGCGCCGCCGGCCCCAGGGCACTTCGCCCAAGTCGGCGATCGGGTCGGTCACCTCCAGCGAGACAGTCATCACATAGTCGGTCCGGATTGGATCCATCGGTCTTTCTCCCCCGGCCTGGCGAAATACAGGCCGCCGCTAGAATGCCAGCGCCCAGCGCTTGAGCAAACGCCGCTCCAGTTCCCTTGCCCGGTCGAGCCAGGCATCCGCCCGCGCCCGGTCCTCGGCTCCCGGCTCCGGGCCAAGCAGGTCATGGCGGCGGCGCGCGTCGAGATCGCTTGTGAAGAGCGCGAAGGCGACCCGCCGCCCCGAGGCGGTATGCAGATAACCGGCGAGGCCGCGGCCGTAATACATGCTGCCCGTCTTGGCCCAGACGCGGAAGGCGAGCGCCGGTTCGTCCTCCCAGGCCGCAAGCCCGCCCTTCCAGCCGGAAATCGGCAGCAGCGACTCGAAGCTGCGGCCTGCATAGCGCCGCCCGGCGGCATAGCGGAGCAGGGCAACCATGCGGCGCGGCGCGGCGCGCGCATGGCTGCTGAGGCCGGAATGGCGGTCAAGCCGCCAGGCCGGACCGGCATCGCCGCCGAGGCGCCGGTCCAGATCGGCCTGCAGCCGGGCGGCCGAGGCCGCCAGCGCCTCCGGCTTGCCGGCGAGCTTCCGGGCTGCGCCGAGGCCGACCAGTTCGGCGACCATATTGTTGCTGTAGTGGAGGGCCAGGCCGACGATATCGACCAGCCTTTGCCCCCGGTGCCGGGCGACGGTGCGGGCATTGGCGGGCGCCGTTCCGGCTTTCGGTTCGCCGAGCGCAAGCCCCTGCATGGCCGCGAGATCGCGGAACAGGGCAGCGGCGAATCGGGCGGGCCGCGCTACCGGCACCCATGTCCGGCCCTCCCCGCGCCCGGATACATGCCAGGCCGGGCCCCCCGGCGTCTCGACGCGCCGCACCACGGGCTGGCCGCGGGCCAGGGCTGTCGTCAACGGTGCCAGATCGCCGCCCGGCAAGGCAAACGCCTCCAGCCCGCCGCCCATGCGCCCGCGCCAGATGAGCCGGCGTCGGTTGAAGGACAGCGAAAGCGCCGCGACACCGGGATTATAGACGGCCCGCCCGCTCTGCCCGTCATTGATGGCGGTTGCGCGCGCAAGCAGGCTGTCGTCGTAGAAGAACCGCGCCTGTGCGAGCCCCGCCTCGACGCCGGCGCGCGCAAGCGACATCAGGTCCTCAACGGCAAGCAGCGGGTCGCCGCCGCCGACCAGGTAGAGGCGGTCGCCGGAGAGCCGCAGCACGGTTTCAAACCGGTGCCCGCCGCCCAATATTTCGAGCGCGGCAATGGCAGTGGCGATTTTCGCGGTGGAGGCCGGAAGGAAGGCTTCATCCGCGCGGCGCGCGGCCAGAACGACATCCCGGTTCAGATCGATCGCGAGATAGCCGACGCGCGCGCCGTCAAGGCCGGCCGAGGCAATGAGTTCCTCGGCCGGAGGCGGAGGGCCGCCCGCAGCCTTCGCAAGCACAGCGCCCGCCTGCAACGCCAGCCAGATGCAGGCAAGCGTCGCCGCGGCCCGCAACGCCCGGATTTTCCTCAACTGGGCAGGAAGCGCTCGCAATAAATGCGCTCCTCCGCAACGCCGGCGGCGCGGAGCCGTTCCCGCGCCGCGTCGATCATCGCCGGCGGGCCGCAGAGATAGGCGTCAATATCGGTTCCGGGCAGGTCGATCAGCTCGGTCACGCGGCCTGTGCGGTGGGAGGGGTCATTGCCCGGCGCTTCCACGGCGATGCAGACCCGCGCGCCGCTTGCGGCGAGGCGGTCCAGCGCAAACAGCCGGTCGGGTGCGGCCGCGCCGAACAGCACCGTCGCCGGCTGCCGCCCGTCCAGCGCCTCCAGCATGGCGAGAATCGGCGCCAGCCCGGTCCCGCCCGCCACCATCAGTACCGGGCGCGTTGGCTCCCGCAGAAAAAACCCGCCATAGGGGCCGGACATATCGAGCCGGTCGCCCGGCCGCGCCCGCCCGGCCAGATAGCCGGACATCAGGCCGTCCGGCAGCAGCCGAACGAAGAATTCACCGCCCCGCCGGCGGGAAAAGGAGAAGGCGCGCTCCGCCCCGGTGCCGGGCACGCCGATCCTGGCATATTGACCCGGCAGGAAGGCGAACGGCTGGTCCGGCGCGAGGTCAAGCCGGACAGTGTCTTCCGCCACGCGCTCCACAGCCGTCACCGTCGCCTGCGTATGCGCGGGGCCGCCCGTCAATGCGAAAGGATAGGGGAAGCGAAGCGTGCAATCGCCAAGCGGGCGCATCTGGCAGGCCAGCACCAGCCCGGCGGCCTCCTCGTCTTCGGTCAGCGCCTCGGGGCTGGCGTCGCCTACATCGTAATCGCCCCCGGTGCAGAGCGCCTTGCAGGTGCCGCAGGCGCCTTCGCGGCAATCGGTAGCCAGCTCAACGCCCTGCGCCTGGGCGGACTGGAACACCGTCTGCCACGGCGCGCCGACGATCTCGCGCTCCACGCCATCCTCGAAGGCGAGCACCAGACGCAGGGTCATGCCGGCGCAGCGCGCTTGCGGACGCGGAGGCTGCCGGTCACGGCAGGATGCGCGGCTATTCCGCCGCGGCGGCGTGCGGGGTGAGGCAGTCGTCGGGGAGCGGCAGGATGGGGTCGAAATCGCGGTGCGCGATCCATTCGGCGCGCTTGAAGCGGCGGATATGGTTGGAAACCGCGCAGAGGCTGAGATAGACGATCACCCGGTCCCACGGGCTGATATTGGGCGGGCTCGCATGGACGAGATTGCCGTGGAACAGCAGCACCGAGCCCGGTTCGCCCGTGGGCGCTGCGATGCCGCCCTCATTCGCGAGCCGGGCAACCGTTTCGCGGTCCAGCGTCCAGAGCGGATAGCTGGTGGTCTCCAGATCGTGGCCCGCCTCGAAAACGCCCTCCCGGTGGCTGCCCGGCAAGAACATCAGCGGCCCGTTGGCCGCGGTGACGGGGTCCAGGAACACGGCGATATTCATGGCCCGCGGCTCGGGCATACCGTCATCGCGGTGCCAGGTGCCGAAATCCTGGTGCCACTGCCAGACAGCGCCGTCGAAGGCGGCTTTGGCGTTGATCTTGTACTGGTGCATATAGACCTGCTCGCCGAGCAATTGCTCGACCGGGCGGATCAGGCGGGGATGCGCGCCCAGGCGACCGTGCAGGTGGTTGTAGCGGTGGGCGGCGAACGCTGTGCGCGGCGCGCCGTTGTCCTCGCGCCAGACTTCCTCGCGCCCGCTGGCGAACACGATATCGGCCTCGCGGCGCAGCATTGCGGCTTCCTCGGCGCTGAACACGCCTTCCAGAAAGAGGTAGCCGTCCCGGTTGAAGCGGGAAATCTGTTCGGGTGCGAGATGCATGTTTCCGGTCCTCCTCAACGCAGTTCGCGTTTCATGATCTTGCCGGTGGCGTTCAGGGGTAGGCTGTCGCGCAGTTCCACAATGCGGGGATATTTGTAGCCGGCAAGCCGCTCCTTCACCCAGGCAATGATGGCGCCGGGGTCGGGGCTGGCGCCGGCCGCCGGCACAATGAAGGCCTTGATCTCCTCTCCATACCGCTCGTCCGGCACACCGACCACGGCAGCGAGCGAAATCTCCGGATGCGTCACCAGCAGCTCCTCGACTTCCCGCGGATAGACGTTGAAGCCGCCCCGGATGATCATCTCCTTCAGCCGGTCCACGATATACAGGTAGCCGTCCTCGTCGAAGCGCCCGATATCGCCGGTGTGGAACCAGCCGCCGCGAAGCGCCTCGGCGGTTTCCTCCGGCCTGCCCAGATAGCCCTTCATCACGCAATGGCCGCGCACGACCACCTCGCCCGGTTCGCCCATGGGCACGGGATTGTCTTCGGGGTCCACCACGCGGACCTCGACGCCCCAGATCGGCAGGCCGACGGAGCCGACCTTCCGCTCGCGGCCGATCTGGTTGAAGGTCACCCCGGGCGAGGTCTCCGAAAGGCCGTAGCCTTCCAGCACGGCGACGTCGAATTTGGCCTCGAAGCCGCGCAGAATCTCGACCGGCGTCGAGGCGCCGCCGACCGTGACCTGGCGCAGCCTGCCGGCGATGGCGGCAAGGTCGTGCTTGTCGGCGCCGGGATATGTCAGCAGCGCCCAGAGCATGGTCGGCACGCCGGAGAACAGCGTCACCTTCTCCTGCTCCATCAATTGCAGGCAGACGCCCGGATCGAAACGCGGCGTCAGCACCACGGTCGCCGCCTTGCGGAACGCCGCCAGCATCTGCACCACCTGCCCGAAGACATGGAACAGCGGCAGGGCGATCAGCACCACATCCGCCATGCGCACCTCGCCCAGATCGACGCAGAGTTGCGCGTTCATGACGATATTGGCATGGGTCAGCATCGCGCCCTTCGGGCGGCCGGTGGTGCCGGAGGTGTAGAGCACCACGGCGGTGTCGTCCGGCTCGCGCTGCACGGTGTCGAAGGCGGCCTCGGGCATGGCGGCGTCTGCATCTATGAGATGCTCGCAGGCGGCGGCCCGCCCGAATGCGGCCCGGCCCACCTCGCCCAGCGGCAATTCCGGCGACCCCTTGTGGCAGACCAGGGCCTTCGCGCCGCTGTCATTCAGCAGATAGGCCAGTTCGTCGGGTTTCAGCAGAATGGATACCGGCAGCACGGTTGCGCCGGTCTTCAGCACGCCGAAATAGAAGGCCGGAAACGCCGGCACATTAGGGCAGGCGAGCGCCACGATATCGCCCGGCCCGATTCCCCGCCCGGCGAGGTCGGCGGCGACCGCCTGCGCGCGGGCGTCGAGTTCCCGATAGCTCAGCCGGGCCGGACCGAACACGATGGCGGTCTGGTCGGGCCAGTCGCGGGCGCTGGTTTCGAGAATGGCGGCGACTGACAGCATGGAAGCGGGTCTCCGTCTGGCGCTGCGCGCGGGGGCATTGTCTTCCGACGCGCCAGCTTATGGCACGCGCGCATTCCCCCGCCAAGACCAGAAGCGCGGCGTATGGCGGTGTCCCGGTTTGCCATGAAGGCGAGTGCCGGCGGCTTCCCTTTCCGCCGCTGCCGGGCTATCGGTGCAGCCGCCGCGCCCGTTGCCCGGAGGGGAGAGGCATGTATGACCTGCTGGAAGGCCTGCGCATCGTGGAAGGCTCGGCCTTTGTCGCGGCGCCGCTGGGCGGCATGGCGCTCGGCCAGCTCGGCGCCGATGTGATCCGATTCGATGCGCTGGAGGGCGGCCTCGACTACCGGCGCTGGCCGGTAACGGAAAATGGCGGCTCCATCTATTGGGCCGGACTCAACAAGGGCAAACGGTCCTTCCGCGTGGATATCCGCAGCCCGCGCGGCCGCGAATTGGTGCAGGCGCTCATTACCGCGCCGGGGCCGGGCGGCGGCATCTTCCTCACCAACCTGCCGGCGCGCGGCTGGACCGGCTATGAGGCGCTCTCGGCGCTGCGCCCGGACCTGATCCTGCTGAACGTGACGGGCGCGCGCACGGGCGCGCCGCAGGTGGACTACACCGTCAATGCCTCGGTCGGCTTTCCCTATGTCACCGGGCCGGAGGACTGCCGGGGGCCGGTCAACAATGTGCTCCCCGCCTGGGATATCGCGACCGGCATGACCGCCGCGGCGGGGCTGCTGGCGGCCGAGCGCCACCGGTCGCGCACCGGCGCAGGCCGGCTGATCCGCCTGCCCCTTCTCGATGTCGCGCTCTGGGCGACGGCAACGCTTGGCTATGTCGGCGAAGCGGCGGTCAATGGCGTCGACCGGCCGCGGGCAGGCAATCATATCTTCGGCACCTTCGGGCGGGACTTCCGCACCGCCGACGGCCGCGACATCATGGTCTGCCTGCTGACCCCCCGGAATCTGAGGGGCATCGCCGAAGCGGCCGACCTCGGCCTCGCCTTCAGCAGGGTCGAGGCGGAGAACGGCGCGGACCTGAACGACGAGGCGGACCGCTGGCGGCTGCGGGAGGAGATCGCAGCAGCGATCGAGCCCTGGGTCTCGGCGCGCCCGTTCGCCGGGGTCGCCGAGGCGTTCGACGCCAACGGCGTGCTCTGGGGGCCTTACCGCACCTTCCGGGAGCTTGCCGCCGATCCCGGTCTGGTCGGGGAAAACCCCCTGTTCGCGCATGTCGAGCAGCCGGGCATGGGGGCGTGGCCCGTCCCGGGTTCGCCGCTGGATTTCGACGGCCTGCCCCGCGGGCGGCCGCGCCCGGCGCCGCGTCTCGGCGAGCATACTGACGAGATTCTCGCCGGCATATTGGGGCTGTCCGGCAGCGAGATCGGGCGCCTGCACGATGCGGGCGTGGTGAAAGGGCCGGAGGAATGAGGCGGCCGCCGGCTTGGCCGCAGCGGAGAACGGCGCTATGGTTTCCAGCGTCTGAAAAGGTATGACTGTCGAAGTCCGGGATGTGGAGAATGCTGGCGCGCCTGCTGATCGTTTTGTCGATGCTGTTGGCCCTTCCTGCCATGGCGCAGGAGGCGGAACGTATTTCCCGTCACCAAGACTGGGAGGCCTATGTTTACGGTTCGGGCAAGGACAAGATCTGTTACATCGCTTCCAGCCCTACGGGCTGGAAGCCCAAGGGCATCAATCGAGACCCTGCCTTTTTCCAGGTCGCGCATTTCCCGGGGCGCTCGCTGAAGGGCGAGATTAATGTCCAGGTCGGCTATCCGCTGAAGCCGGGCGACAAGCCGCGCGCCAGGATCAAGGTGCGGAAGGAAACGCAGAGTTTCCGCTTCTTCGTGAAGGACAGTTCCGCCTGGGTGGTGGACCAGAAGAACGAACCCGTGGTGAAGGCGATGCAGGCCGGCAGCACCATGACCTTCACCGCCACCTCGGCGCGCGGCACCGTGGTTTCCGACAGCTATTCGCTGCGGGGCTTCACGGCCGCCTACAAGGCAATCACCAAGGCGTGCCAGTCCTGACGCCGAAGCCGACGCTTGTCGGCCTGCCCAAGCCCGATCTCGCCGAGGCGCTTGGCGAAGCGGGGCTTTCCGGCTACCGCGTCGGGCAGGTCTATCGCTGGATCTATGTGCGCGGCGCCCGCGATTTCGCGGCGATGACCAACCTCTCGAAGCGCGACCGGGCGGCGCTGGCGGAGCGTTTCTCGCTTGCACGGCCTGCGGTGTCCGAGGAACGGGTCTCCGCCGACGGCTCGCGCAAATGGCTGCTCCGGCTCGCCGACGGCGGCGAGATCGAAACCGTGTATATCCCCGAGGCCGACCGGGGCACGCTGTGCGTCTCCTCGCAGATCGGCTGCACGCTCACCTGCCGCTTCTGCCATACCGGCACGCAGCGCCTGGTGCGCAATCTCGGCGCGGACGAGATCGTCGGCCAGATCCTGCACGCGCGCGACATATTCGGCGAATGGTCCGGGCCCGGCGCGCCGCTGACCGACCGCGGCCGCCATGTCTCCAATATCGTGCTGATGGGCATGGGCGAGCCGCTCTACAATTTCGACAATGTGAAGGCGGCGATGGCGCTGGCGACCGACGGGGCCGGCCTGGCGATCTCCAGGCGCCGGATCACGCTTTCCACCGCCGGCGTCGTGCCGATGATGGACCGCTGCGGCACGGAGATCGGCGTCAATCTGGCGGTGTCGCTCCACGCGGTCACGAACGAGTTGCGCAACGAATTGGTGCCGCTCAACCGCAAATACCCGCTCGAGGCGCTGATGGCGGCGTGCCGGCGCTATCCGACCGCCAGCAATGTGCGGCGGATCACCTTTGAATATGTGATGCTGGCAGGCGTCAATGACAGCCCGGCCGAGGCGCGGGCGCTGGCGCGGCTGATCGCCGGCATCCCGGCCAAGGTCAATCTGATTCCGTTCAATCCCTGGCCCGGCTCGCCCTATGCGTGCTCGACGCCCGAGGCGGTCGAGCGCTTCTCGGACATTCTGGCGGCCGCCGGCTATACCAGCCCGGTGCGCACGCCGCGCGGACGCGACATCCTCGCCGCCTGCGGGCAGTTGAAATCCGAAAGCCGGCGCGCCACAGCGCGGGAACGCCGCGAAGCCGGAAAGACGCGGGAACAGGCAGCCCTGGAGGAAGCGCGATGAATGACGGCGCGAAGCGGGTGGTGCTCGCCTATTCGGGCGGGCTCGACACCTCCGTTATCCTGCGCTGGCTGCAGGAAACCTATCGCTGCGAAGTCGTCACCTTCACGGCCGATCTCGGCCAGGGCGAGGAGGTGGAGCCGGCCCGCGCCAAGGCCGAAACCATGGGCGTGCGCCAGATCTATATCGACGATTTGCGCGAGGAATTCGTGCGGGACTTCGTCTTCCCCATGTTCCGCGCCAACGCGCTCTATGAGGGGCAATATCTGCTCGGCACCTCCATCGCGCGCCCGCTGATCGCCAAGCGCCAGATCGAGATTGCGCGCGAGACGGGCGCCGACGCCGTGTCGCATGGCGCGACAGGCAAGGGCAACGACCAGGTCCGCTTCGAACTCGCCTATTACGCGCTGGAGCCGCGCATACGGGTCATTGCGCCCTGGCGGGAATGGGACCTCGGCTCGCGCAACCGCCTCATCGCCTATGCCGAGGCGCACCAGATTCCGATCGCGCGCGGCAAGCGCGGCGAGCCGCCCTATTCGACCGACGCCAATCTGCTGCATATCTCCTATGAGGGCCGGGCGCTGGAAGATCCGTGGATCGAGCCGGACGAGGAGATGTTCACCCGCACTGTCTCGCCGGCTGCGGCGCCCGACGAACCGCATTATGTCGAGATCGACTTCGAGCGCGGCGACCCGGTGGCGGTGGACGGCGTCCGCCTTTCCCCGGCGGCGCTTCTGGAGCGGCTCAACGAGACCGCCGGGCGCCACGGCGTCGGGCGGCTCGATCTGGTGGAAAACCGCTTTGTCGGCATGAAGTCGCGCGGCGTTTACGAGACGCCCGGCGGCACGCTGCTGCTAGCCGCCCGGCGCGCGCTGGAGAGCATCGTGCTGGACCGCGGCGCGGCCCATCTCAAGGACGAACTCATGCCGCGCTATGCGGAGCTGATCTATAACGGCTTCTGGTTCGCGCCCGAGCGCCGGATGCTGCAGGCGGCCATCGATGCGAGCCAGGACCGCGTGGCCGGCCAGGTGCGCATGAAGCTGTTCAAGGGCGCCTGCTGGGCCGTCGGCCGCCGCTCCCCCAACTCCATCTATCACGAGGGCTTCGCCACCTTCGAGGAAGACACGGTTTACGACCAGCGCGACGCCGAAGGCTTCATCAAGCTCAACGCCCTCCGCCTCCGCCTCGAGGGCCTGATGGGGCGATAGGCGCGGTGCGCGGCTTAGGCGTTTCCGTCAGCCGCCGTCCCCGCTCCGCAGCACGATGTCGCCGTACCAGGCGCGGGCGCGCTGGCGGCTGTTGTCGGCGTCGGTCATGACGGCGACGCCCTCCAGCCGGTCCACCTCGCGGCCGAACAGCCGGCGAAAGTCCTCGCGGACATTGCGGCGGTAGCTGCGCCACTGGCCGGCATGGGCCGGGCCGGATTCGACCGCCACCATGCGCACATTCGAGGTGAACGGGTTGGGCCAGTCCGCGCCGACAGGCGCCTTTCCCGCCCACACATAGCAAATCGCCAACGGCTGGCCGAACCACCCCCTGCCCGGCGCAACGACATAGACCCTGGCGGTGAAATCGTCGCCCGCCTTGACGCGCTCATCCGCCACCGCAAGCGGCGCCTCGATGCGCCAGCGCCATTCCAGAACCGGGCGCGCCGCCAGGTCGAACTCCCGTTCCAGATAGAAGCTCGATGCGCCCGCCTCGCTTTCCGCCTCCAGCGCCTTCCGCCCGCCTGTCTCCACGATCCGGTAGCGTGTCTCGCCCTCGAAATGGCGAAGCTGCCACCCTGCCGTTTCCCCGGCGGAGAACCGGCCGAGCGCCAGCGGCTCCGCCCGGAGCGGCAGCGCAGCCAGCAATGCGGCGGCCAGCAGGAGAGAACGGAGCGTCATGGCCCGGCCTCCATATCGCAGCCCGGCGCGGCAGTCACGCTTCCTGCGGCAAAGCGGTCCGGCAAGCGCCGGTAGTGTCTCCGTTTGGCATTCGGCCTCGTTACTGCGTTCATCCGTCGCCCCCGGAGGCGGGGGTGACAGGGGAGAGCGGGGCCCCCGTGCAGGCACTGTCCTTGCCTGCCGCCCGCGGCACGGTTGCAGCAACCGACGGCGGACAAGAAGCCGAATGTCAAACGGAGACACGACCCACGCGCCGGGGTCCTTCCGCCAAAGAGAGATTCGCTCTAGCATCGGGCAGATTTCCGCCAAAGGATTCCATGCCCCATGTTCGAGATCGAGATCGTCCCCGCGCTCTCCGACAACTATGTCTATCTCGCCCATGACGCCGCGGCCGGCGCAACCGCCGTGGTGGACCCGGCCGAGGCCGCACCGGTGGTCGAGGCGCTGGAGCGGCGCGGGCTCCGGCTCACCCATATCCTCAACACCCACCACCATTTCGACCATATCGGTGGCAATGCCGAGCTTGTCGCGCGCTACGGCGCGCCGGTGATCGGCCCGAGAGCGGATGCGGCGCGCATTCCCGGCCTCGATGTCGAGGTCGGCGAGGGCGACAGCTATACGGTCGGCACGCAGACGGCGCACGTCTTCGATGTGCCGGGCCACACCAGCGGCCATATCGCCTTCTGGTTCGGGGAGAGCCGGGCGCTGTTCTGCGGCGATACGCTGTTCGCGCTCGGTTGCGGGCGGATGTTCGAGGGCACGGCGGAGCAGTTCTGGTCCTCGCTCAGCAAGCTCCGCGCCCTGCCGGACGACACGCGCGTCTATTGCGGCCACGAATACACCCAGTCGAATGCGCGCTTTGCCCTTTCCGTGGACCCGGATAACGAGGCGCTCAAGACGGCCTCCCGGCGAATCGACGCCCTGCGCGCCCGGGGCGAGCGCACCATCCCTTCCGAACTCGGCGAGGAAAAGCTGGCCAATCCCTTCCTGCGCGCCGACGACCCGGCCATGCAGCGCCTGGTCGGCATGGAAGGTGCGGCGCCGGAGGCCGTGTTCGCCGAAATCCGCCGCCGCAAGGACAGTTTTTGACCGGCTCCGAACCGCTGCCCGGAACAGGCCCCGTCCTGTTCGATGCGGTGCTCGCGCCGCATTGCTCGCTGCCGCCCGCGGGCTGCCGGCTGCTGTTTGGCGGGCTTGCGGTCATCGGCGCGGCGGCGGGCGCGGCATTTCTGGCGCTCGGCGCCTGGCCGGTGCTGGGCTTTTTCGGCCTTGACCTGGCCCTGCTGGCCTGGTGCTTCCACCTGACCTACCGCCGGGGCCGGCTGCGGGAGCGGCTCCGGCTCACACCCGATGCGCTGACCCTGGAGCGGACCGGACCCAGCGGCGCCGTCGAGCGGGTGCGTTTGCCGCCGTGGTGGCTTCGGGTCGAGATCGACGAGAACGAGGAGCCGGCAGGGCCACTGACGCTCGCGACCCATGGCCGGCGCGTGCGCGTCGGCGCCTTCCTGGCTCCCTGGGAGCGTGTGGAGATCGCCGCCGCGCTGCGCCGGGCACTGGCCCCGCTCCGGGCCGGATGACCGCCGAAGAGCCGCGGCAGGACGCAAGGCAATGACCGATCCCGGACCGATTCCGCCGCGCACCGTCCGCTTTCAGGGCAGCGAAGGGCTCTCGCTCGCCGCCGACATTCACGGCGACGACGACCGCCCGACCATGCTGCTGGCGCATGGCGGCGGGCAGACGCGCCATGCCTGGGGCGGCGCCGCGCTGGCGCTGGCGCTTCGCGGCTGGCGGGCCGTGAGCCTCGATCAGCGCGGCCACGGCGACAGCGACCGCTCTGTGCAAGCGCATTATCTCATGGGCCATTTCGGAGCCGATTTGCGCGCCGTCGCCGGAAGCCTCGGCAGGCCGGTCGCGGTCGGCGCCTCGCTCGGCGGCATCGCCTCGCTGGTGGCCGAGGGCGAGTCGCCGGAGCCCGTGCTGTGCGCCCTTGTGCTGGTGGACATAACGCCGCGCGTGCGTCCGGAGGGCGTCGAGCGCATCGTTTCCTTCATGCAGGCCCATGCCGAAACCGGCTTCGGCTCGCTGGACGAGGCGGCCGATGCGGTCGCCGCCTATCTGCCGAACCGCAGGCGGCCGCGCGACCTTTCGGGCCTGGGCAAGAATCTGCGCGCCGGCGGGGACGGCCGCTGGTATTGGCACTGGGACCCCGCCTTCATTACTGACGCAGAGGCGCGGCAGGAGGACCGGGACCCGGCGCGGCTGGAAGCCTGCGCGCGCGTGCTCGCCAGGCGGCGGGTGCCGACCCTGCTGGTGCGCGGCGGCAGCAGCGACCTGGTGACCGAGGCGGAGGCGCGGGCCTTTCTCGACCTTGTCCCCCATGCCCGCTTCGTCGATGTCTCGGGCGCAGGCCATATGGTCGCCGGGGACCGGAATGACGCCTTCAACACCGCCGTCATCCGTTTCCTGCGCGATTTGTCCTGAGCCGGGGAACGATGTTGAATATATGCGCCGCCCCCTTGATTGCCCCCGGAGGCGGCCGTCCCCCGGAGGTTCTGCGCAATGACGAGCGAACGCACCAATTTCGACCTGGCCGCAGCACTTGAAGACGCCGAAAGCCGGTTCGCCGATGCCAACCCCACCAGCGCCGGGCTTTACGAGCAGGCCTGCCGCGCCATGCCGGGCGGCAATACGCGCACAGTGCTCTACTACCCGCCCTTCCCGCTTTCGCTGGCGCGCGGCGACGGCTGCTATGTCGAGGACGCCGACGGGCACCGCTATGCGGATTTCGTCGTCGAGCAGACGGCGGGGCTCTACGGGCATTCGGAGGCGGCGATCCAGCGGGCGATTTCTTCCGCGCTCGCGCAGGGCATCACGCTGGGCGGCCCCACGGCGCGGGAGGGCCGGCTGGCGGAGTTGATCTGCGACCGCTTCCCGTCGCTCGACATGGTGCGGTTCACCAATTCCGGCACCGAGGCGAACCTGCTGGCGCTGAGCGCCGCCCGCGCGGTCACCGGGCGGGCGAAGGTGCTTGCCTTTGACGGCAGCTATCACGGCAGCGTGCTGTCTTTCGGTGCCTATGGCAACACGCTGAATATTCCGTTCGACTGGGTCATGGCCCGCTATAACGACATGGAAGGGACCCGCGAGGTCATCGAGGCCAACAGGGACGACCTGGCGGCAATCATCATCGAGCCGATGACCGGCAGCGGCGGCTGCATCCCGGCCGAGCCGGCGTTCCTGCAGATGCTGCGCGATGCGGCCGACGAGCACGGCATCCTGCTGCATTTCGACGAGGTGATGACCTCGCGGCTCGGCCCCGGCGGCCTGCAGAAGGTGCATGGCATCACCCCGGACATGACCTCTTTCGGCAAATATCTGGGCGGCGGCCTGACTTTCGGCGCATTCGGCGGCAAGGCGGAGGTCATGTCGCGCTTCGATCCGCGCGAGGCCGGCCATCTGGGTCATGCGGGCACCTTCAACAACAATGTGCTGACCATGCAGGCGGCGATCGCAGGGCTGACGGAGGTGTTCACCGAGAAGGCGGCGGAGGAGATCAATGCGCAGGGCGACCTGCTGCGCCACCGGCTGAACAACGCGGCCGAGACCCGCAACCTGCCGGTGCAGGTGACCGGCTGCGGGTCGATGATGATGTTCCATCCGACCGACGCCGACCTGACGGCGCCCACGGACACGAACGCCGCCCCGCCCGAGGCGCGGGCGCTGTTCCACCTGGAGATGATGGCCCGGGCCCATTATGTCTCACGGCGCGGCATGATGGTGTTGTCCCTGCCCATGGGCCCCGCCGAATTCGACGCACTCACCGCCGCCTTCGAGGACATTCTGGACACATACGGCGCATTGTTCTGATACCGGTCCCCTCCCCCAGCCCTCTCCCCCGAAGGGGGCGAGGGTTTCCTCTGCTGCCCGAGGGGGCTGGAGCCGAGCCGCTGCCTCCTCCCTCTCTCCCGAAGGGCTGAGGGTTTCCTCTGCTGCCGGAAGGGGCGGAGCCAAGCTCGCCGCCGCCGGGAGGGGCCGCGGGCTCGAGGCGTCGACAGTGTTCATCTTGTTGAAAACTGCGACAGGACGTCGCTTTTTCGATTGACGAACATCCCCGCTTCCGACATGGTCGGCCTCATCATCGAGAATCGGGAGGAAGAAATGTCAACAGGACGCTTTGCCGCGCGGGCGGGCGCCGTCGCGGTCGCTGCGCTCATGGCCTTCGGCGCATCCGACCTTCGGGCAGACATAACAGACCAACAATGCGCAGACGCCTGGGCGGAAAGCGAAGCGAGCGCTACCTGCACGGATACAACCGCCGAGGTGGCCTTCGGAAACGAATGCTCGATCGAAACCACCTGTGACAAGGAAGGCTATCCAACGCCTGCCTCCATCACACGGCCGCTGGAGGATATCTCCGAGTTGCGGAACTGCCTCGCCACGCTGACGGTGGGCCCGTGCGACGAGCCTCCGCCGGAAGACCCCCCGGAGCCGACGCCGCAAGAGCAGTGCGAAGAGGCCTTCGCGTCAAGCCCCGCATCCAGCGTCTGCGAAGTGCGGGAAATAACGCCGCAAAATGCGGACTATTGCAAGGTCGATGTTGACTGCACAGAGGCAAATGGGCAAGTCAACCGCGCGATTCTCCACCGGTCGCTGGAGGATGTCGCCAAGCTGCGCTACTGCGGTTCGGGCATGTTGTCTCCGGGTCTGTGTCCGGGAGAAGAGCCGCCCATGGCGGACCAGTGCGCGGACGCCTGGGAGGAGAGCGAGGCAAGCGCCACCTGCACGGACACAACCGTCACGGCGGAGTTCGAGGACACGGAGTGCGGCATCGAAACCACCTGCGACAAGGAAGGGTTCCCGACCCCCGCGTCCATCACGCGGCCGCTGGAAGACATTTCCGAGTTGAGGAACTGCCTCGCCACGCTGACCGTGGGCCCGTGCGATGAGGATGAAGAAGAGCCGGTGTCGCTCCTTGAGCAGTGCACGGATGCCTGGCAGGAGAGTGCTGCTTATCAGGACTGTCCGAACCTCTTCGTAGAGACCGAGAATGGCGACACCGAGTGCGGGATTCAGGGGAGCTGTGAAGCCGCGACTGCGGGATACGGCTATGCGGGCATCACCCGGCCTGTTGAGGTCATTGCGGACCTCACGCTCTGCAACGGCCTGCTGACGGTCGGGCCCGGACAGTGCGGGGAAGGCGATGAGGCACCCTTGCCGATGACCCAGCAGTGTCAGGAAGCCTGGGCGGCGAACCCGACGAGCGAGGAATGCACCGGCGAGTATATCGAGTCGACCCTCAACCACATATGCGGGCTCCTGCTGTCATGCGCGGACAATTCGGGCACGCAGATCCCCGCATCGACGGTCGCCATGCTGGCGGATGTGCCGGACCTGCAGAATTGTAACGGGACATTGCAAATTGCGCCCTGTGTCGAGGAGGGTGACGATCCTCCCACGGAGGAAGCGGCCTGCTTGACCGAGTGGGTGAAGAGCGACGCGAGCGTGTCCTGCGCATGGGACCACACGGAGTGGAGCGAGTCATCTGCGGTAAGCGGCGGCGGCTATTGCGAGATCAACGTCACCTGTTGGAAGAATGATGGCGGGCTGAACTTGCAGTTCGCGGCCAGTTTCCCGCTGGGGCACGTGCACAAGCTGCGTAATTGCAACGGGGTGATTTACGAGCTGGAGCCGGGCGAATGGTGCCCGTCATGGACCCAGTGAGGCCCTCGCCCGTCATCCCGGCGCGGCGGCGGCGCCGTCCAGCCTGAAATGCGCAAGGCGCCCCCTCTCCGGCTCGCAAGGAGGGGGGGCAGGGGGCAAGAAGACCGTCACTGGCCCTTGCGGCGCCCGGCGGCACCAACCGGCATTCGGGGCGTTACCTTCGAAAGACCATGATGTCTGACATGAACATGCAGCGCGCGGCGGAAGCGTTCGAGATCGTTCTTCAGACATTGAGGAAGCGCGTTTCCGGCGAACTCGTCGCAGAATCATGCTGGAATTCGCTTCAGGAGTTGACCAGCGGCGTGCCGCTTGATCCCGGCGCGCTGTTCGGCCTCGAACTGCATCTCCGGAATCCCGAGCCGTTCGCCGAACCCAATATCTCGCTGAGGCCCGGGGCTTTGCTCACGAGATATTTCGGCGGAGAGGAGGCGGCCCGCACCCCCGCTTGGCTGAAGAACGTCATCAGCGCCTGTCTGGGCTCGGGCGATTGCGCGGGCGGCGCTGCAATGTTCATGGACCTGGAATTCGACCGGGATCAACTCCCGCCGGCCAGGCCTTCGCTTCCCGGCGTGTTCATGCCGGCGTCATGCGCGGAAGCAACAGAGGCGGCTGCGAGATTGTTCGCGCTGACCGGCGACCGGGAAGCAACCGAACAGGAACTCGCCAATGTTCAAAGAGTTTTCGATGCCTTCCAGGCGGCGCCGGATGAGCAGGTCAGCATCGGTGTCATGGCGAGCCGCAGCCCGCGGGCATTCGCCCTTGTCTCCCAGTTGTTGTCTCCGGCAGCGGTCCCCGCCATCCTCGAGCGGCTTGGCTGGTGCGGCCCTGTCGGCCAGGTTGTCGAAACGCTGGACGGCCTGGATGCGGACCGGTATCGTTTCCGTGTTGGGCTGAACGCGACGGCGCAGGGCGTCATGCGGCGGCTTGGAGTCGAAATCAGTCTGATCGATGAACTCCGTCTCCGCTTATGGGGGCCTGGCAGCAGGGGCTGGGAGCCCATGATTGCCAAGCTGGCGTCAGACGGGATTTGCCTCCCCGGGAAAGCGCAGGGGCTGCTGGGCTGGCCCGGCTGGGATACTCTTTTCTGGGATTCACACTGCATTCGGTTGCATTCCGGCTTCAGCCACTTTAAGTTTGTGTTCGATACGATTCAAGGAAGCAGCACACCCGTGCTTCAGGCAAAAGCCTACTCGGTCACCGGGTATCTGCCTTATGAACCGTCAACCGCGGTGAGGGATTCGGAACATGACGCGATCTGACTCATCAAGTCGAGTTGATTAATGCGGACGTCTCGTTATCTTGTCACCCATTGTATCAATCGTGCGAGCAAGGAGGTAAGGATATGTCATCAGCACAATCGCTAGAGGACATGCAGCGGCAACTCATGGAGAAGGCATCCGAGGATGCAGGGTTTCGAGCACAGCTCATGGAGGACCCTAAAGCGATCGTTCTCCAGGAATTCGGGATTACGATTCCCGACAGCATTAACATTCAGGTGCATGAGACCAACATGAACAATGTGCATCTGGTGCTGCCGCCCAGTCCCCGGGTCGACGAGGAGGAACTGCAGCGTATTTCCGGCGGCTTCTGGGAGTAAACGGCGCTGCTGCCTTCAGGACGCCCGCCCTGGTGTCAGGTTCCGGACGAGGATGTCCGGCAGGCGGCCGGGGCGGCGTCTCATCAGGGCCGCAATATGTGCGTGCGCTGCGAAAGACTGGCGCTGTTTGCCTTTGTTGCCGCCAGCTATAAACGCGGCACGACGATGAAGAAATAGTAGGCCTTGACCTGCTCGATCCGGTTTTCCTGTAATACCAGCTTGATGTGGTGAATGCCGTGGCAAGCATATGCGCCGGACTTGCCGAGCATCAACTTCGCTTCCGACAGCGAGGCAGCCAAGGCCGACAGTTTCCCGGCATTGCCCAGGCCCAGCTCGCCTAATGTGTCGAGTATTGGTGCCCAGGCCGCAAGGCCCGGCGTCCACGGCCGATCCCGCGCGAAGAAGCTCAGCCCCAAGGCCGGCCCCACGCCGTCGGCCTCCATGTGGAGGTGAAGCGCCATATATGCGAAAGCGCCGTCCTCCTGCAGACGCGCCGTGACATCGCCGGCGACCGATCGTTTCCCCGCCCAGCCGGTGGACGCCAGGAATGCCAGGACATCACCCGCTTGCCGAAACCCGGTCACGGCAAGCCGGGTGCCGCCTCCGCGCGACGGGAACCTGCCCACCGAGGTCACCCGCGTATCCGGTATCATCGCCTCATAGACGCGCTCGATCTCGCGGCCCTCGCGATCGCTCAGCCCCCCTCCGGCGGCGGCTGCAATCGCGGCGGCCACGGTGCGGAGATCGCGGCTTCGCTTGCCGGAGCGATCACCCCCCTGAGTGTGTGAGCCGGGGCCGAGGAAGATGGCCGCGGACCCGCCGGGCGCCGAAGCGACATCGTATTCCAGCACAATCGACCTGCCGACAATAGGACGAAGCGCGGAATCTTCCCTGCCGGTCTCCGCGAGCAGTCGGGCAACGGCCCTGGTGGATATATCCGCGCCTTCCGCGCAGCCGGCCTCCTCGAAGAAGGCGCCCGACCGGCTGCCGCCCATAATCATGCCGCCCAGATCCACGCCGGGCCGGAGAATGTGCAACGGCAACTCGAACCCGAACGGAAACACCGCCATGGTCACAGGCAGACCACGCGCCCGCTCCAGAAGCTGCTGCCACTCGCGGACGCCGGTAAGCACCGGTGACAAACGGCTCGGCAAGCGCTCCAGAAGCCCGCCCAGGGAGCTTGCCTCACGAAGAAGACGCGCCTCATAGAGCCGCTGCGCTTCCGTAAAGACCATTGCGACCGGCTCCCTGGCCCTCAAGCGGCATCGAGGCACAGACAATCATAATCGAACAGCGGCACAATTGGCGATCCTGTCGGCAGTGCCCCGGTTTGAAATCCGCGTTCCCCTGGCAGGCCCGGCCCCCCGTGGTCATCCCGGGGGCCCCTGTGGTCACCCCGGACCCGATCCGGGGGCCAGCCTCCGCCCCCTCCGCAGGGCTGAAACGGCGGAGGATGGACCCCGGCTCTCCGCTGCGCTCCGGCCGGGGTGACAGGGGGCGGCGATGGAAAGGTCGCGAACTCCTAAGTTGCTGGTTCGGCCTCCTCAGCGTCGCCCTAGACCCCCATGGTTATCCCAGCCCCCCGCGGTCATCCCGGACTTGATCCGGGATCCAGCCTCCGCTCCCTCCGCAGGGCCGATACGGCGGAGGATGGACCCCGGCTCTGCGCTGCGCTCCGGCCGGGGTGACAGGGGGCGGTGATGCAAGGGGCGCGAACTCCCCTGTTGCTGGCTCGGCCTCCCCGGCATCGCCCCGGACCCCCTGTGGTCATCCTGGACCCCCTGTAGTCATCCCGGACTTGATCCGGGATCCAACCTCCGATCCCTCCGCAGGGCTGAAACGGCGGAGGCTGGACCCCGGCTCTGCGCTGCGCTCCGGCCGGGGTGACAGGGGGCGGTGATGCAAGGGGCGCGAACTCCCCTGTTGCTGGCTCGGCCTCCCCGGTGCTGCCCCGGACCCCCGTGGTCATCCTGGCCCCCCTGTAGTCATCCCGGACTTGATCCGGGATCCAACCTCCGATCCCTCCGCAGGGCCGAAACGGCGGAGGATGGACCCCGGCTCTCCGCTGCGCTCCGGCCGGGGTGACAGGGGGCGGCGATGGAAGGGCCGCGAACTCCCCTGTTGCTGGCTCGGCCTCCCCGGTGCCGCCCCGGACCCCCGTGGTCATCCCGGACCCCCTGTGGTCGTCCCGGACTTCATCCGGAATCCAGCCTCCGCTCCTTCCGCAGGGCCGAAACGGCGGAGGCTGGACCCCGGCTCTGCGCTGTGCTCCGGCCGGGGTGACGGGGGCGGTGATGGAAGGGGCGCGAACTCCCCTGTTATTGGCTCGGCCTCCCCCCGGACTTGACCCCGGCCGGTCCGCCGCCGCTGTAATTCAACGGGGGAGGCCGGGCGGCCTATACCCCCTCCAGGTCCAGGGGCAGGCCGGTATAGTTCTCGGCGAGGGTGCGGCGGGCGGCGTCGGAGGTGAGCACATAGTCCAGTTCGGCGGCCTGCAGGCGGCGTTCGAAATCATCATGCGCCGGGTCCCGGTGCAGCATCCGCGTCATCCACATGGAAAAGCGCTGCACCTTCCAGACGCGCGCCAGGCAGGTTTCGGAATAGCTGTCCAGGCCCGCCTCGTCGCCGTTGCGGTAATAGCCGCCGAACGCACGCGCGAGCGCCACCACATCGGCAAACGCCAGATTCATGCCCTTCGCGCCGGTCGGCGGCACGATATGCGCGGCGTCGCCCGCCAGGAACAGCCGGCCATACCGCATCGGCTCCGCCACGAAGGCGCGCATCGGCGTCACCGATTTCAACAGCAGCGGACCCCGGTTGAGCCGGACACCGAGGCGCCGGTCGAGCTCATCCCAGAGCGCATCGGCGTCCCAGCGCTCCGCATCCTCGTCCGCCGCGCATTGCACATAGGCGCGCGTAAGCTCCGGCGAGCGCATACTGAACAGGGCGAAGCCGGCCTCATGGCGGGCATAGACCAACTCGTCCTGAAACGGCGGCGCCTCGGCCAGCAGACCGAGCCAGGCATAAGGGAATTCCCTGTGGAAGAGTGTCAGCGCCGACGGCGGAATCGAGGCCCGCGACACACCGTGATAGCCGTCGCAGCCGGCGATGAAATCGCAGGCAAGCGCCCCGCCCGGCCAGACGAGGCGCGGCTGCGGGCCGTCGATACCCTCCACCCGGACGCCTTCCACCTCGAAACGCAGGTCGCCTCCGGCTTCCAGCCGCGCCGCCGCCAGGTCCTTCACCACCTCGTGCTGGGCATACACCGTGACGCCCTTGCCGCCGGTTGCTTCCAGAAAGTCGATATGAGAGCGCTTACCGCCGGTCGTGATCTCGATGCCGCGATGCCGGAGCCCCTGCTGCGCCATGCGCGCGCCGAGACCCGTGCGGTCGAGCAGGTCCACGCTGCCCTGCTCCAGCAGGCCGGCGCGCACCCGCGCCTCGATCCAGGCGCGCGAGCGGCGCTCCAGAATGACGCTCGCAATGCCGGCGCGGGCCAGCAGGTGGGACAGCATCAAGCCGGCGGGGCCGGCGCCCACGATCCCGACTTGTGTGCGTTCCACGATTCCTATTCGCCCGGAGCCGTTCGAACGGTCTCGGCGGCGTCCGACCGCGCCTCGGCCGGCAGCCACAGCGCCGCCAGCACCACCACCAGCGCGATTGCCGCCAGCACATAGAACAGCAGGGCGAAATCGCCGGTATAGTCGAAGCCCAGGCCCAGCAAGGGCAATGCGACAATGCCGCTGCCGAGCGATAACGCAAAGCGCACGCCGTATGCGGTCGAGAGCCACTGCTCCGGCATGTAACGGGCGAACAGCAGATCCGAAATCGGCTGATTGCCGACGACAATCGCCATGGCGATCGTGAACACGGCCACCAGGGGCAGGTCGAAGGCAAAGGCGGCGGCGGCCAGGGCCGGCGGCAGGCCGGCATAGACGGCGATGAACAGCCGCCGCAGCGGGAATTTGTCCGCCATCTCGCCGCCGAGCAACTGCGCCAGACCGCTGACCACAAGAATGCCGGAAGCGGTCGCCGACAGGAGGAAGGCGTTTTCGCCGAAGGTGGAAACACGATGGTTGACGATCTTCGGCACACCATTGGTGAGCGCCTGGAAGATCAGCCCGGTCGCAACCGTGATGATGCCGAGGATGACCATGGCGCGCAGGAACTCCCGGCGTTCCGCCTGGGGCCGGGACTTCCAGACTTCAAGCAAGGCCGGGCGCCCCGGAGCGGCGGACGGCGTCCTCATGCGCGACCGGCGCAGCGGAAGGCTCTCGCGGAAACAGACATGGAAGGCGACGCCAAGCGCAATGGCCGCCAGGCCCGGCACGATGAACACCGGCCGCCAGCCGCCGACGGCGAACAGGCCGCCCACGATCACGGGCGTGACCGCCATGCCGGCGCTGCCGAACACGCCGTTGATTCCGAGCAGCCGGCCGCGCCGGCTGCCCGCGCCGCGCACGATCAACGGGATGCCGACAGGATGGTAGATCGAGGCGAAGGTGCCGATCAGGAACAGCCCGACCCCCAGCATTGCCGGGCTTTCCGCAAAACCGGTGAAGACCGAAGACGCGCCGATGCCGATGAAGAACACCGTCATCATGCCGGTGCCCGACCAGCGGTCGGCGAGCCAGCCCGCCAGCGGCCCGCCCAATCCGAACATCACGGTCGCCGGTGTGAACAGCACCGCCAGCTCGCCATAGGAAAGGCCCCAGAAGGGTGTGACCGTAAAGCCGATGACGGCCATGAACAGCAGCATGAAGATATGGTCGATGCTGTGCCCGAAGCAGAGAAACAGGTATGGGCCGGTCCGCATCATCCCTCCCGCCCTTCCGCGTCCGACACTTCCTCCCGCACCCAGGCGAGGAAGTCCGGGTCACCGCCGGAGATCGGCAGCGCCACGATGCAGGGACTGTCATAGCTGTGCATGCCGCGCACCCGGCGGACAACCGCATCAACCTGGCGCTCGACCGTTTTCGCGACCAGCACGACCTCCCCTTCTTCCTGCACTTCCCCCTGCCAGCGATAGACGGAGGTCGCCCCGCCCAGCACATTGGCGCAGGCGGCGAGCCGTTCGCCGACCAGCATACGGGCGAGCGCAAGCGCCTCTTCGCGGTTGCCGGCCGTCATGTAGAGCAGGCAGGGGCGGGACATGGCCCCTTCATGTCACGAGGCCATGCAGATTGGCAATGCCCAGCATGAGCCGTCAGCCAGGAAAAAGCCGGTAATTGCCGCAGCGACAGCGGGCGGCGCGATAGGCACCCCCGGAAGCACGGCCCGGCATCTGGTCGGAGCGGCAGGATTCGAACCTGCGACCCCCACACCCCCAGTGTGATGCGCTACCAGACTGCGCTACGCTCCGACCCCGCCAACATAACGGCCCCGCTGCCTGGAGCGCAAGCGGCGGAGCGCGGGCCGTCCTATCCTGGCTTGAACGCCGCATTTCCCGGCAGGCTCGGCCAGTATCTCAAGAGGCCCTGCCTGCGGCCCGTGACCTCCCGTTGCCGCCATTGGCCCCCTGGCGCCGCCCTCGGCCTCCCCGGCGTCGCCCCGGCCCCCCTATGGTCATCCCGGACCCCCCGTGGTCATCCCGGACTCGATCCGGGGGCCAGCCTCCGATCCCTCCGCAGGACTGCGACGGCGGAGGATGGACCCCGGCTCTCCGCTGCGCTCCGGCCGGGGTGACAAGGGGCGGCGACGGAAGGACCACGAACTCCCCTGTTGCCGGCTCGATCTCCCCGGTATCGCCCCGGCCCCCCGTGGTCATCTCGGACCCTCTATGGTCATCCCGGACCCCCTGTAGTCATCCCGGACTTGATCCGGGGGCCAGCCTCCGCTCCCTCCGCAGGGCTGCGACGGCGGAGGCTGGACCCCGGCTCTCCGCTGCGCTCCGGCCGGGGTGACAGGGGGCGGTGATGGAAGGGCCGCGAACTCCCCTGTTATTGGCTCGGCCTCCCCGGTATCGCCCCGAACCCTCGTGGTCATCCCGGCCCCCTATGGTCACTCCGGCTCCCCTATGGTCATCCCGGACTCGATCCGGGGGCCGGCCTCCGCTCCCTCCGCAGGGCTGCGACGGCGGAGGCTGGGCCCCGGCTCTGCGCTGCGCTCCGGCCGGGGCGACGAAAACGGCGCAGCGCGGGAGCGCGCTTCGAAAGACCTGCTGCGCTTGCCTTCGGTGCGAACCGGGACACTGCCGAACCGGGGCGTCCGGACCATTTTCGACCGCATGCACAGGCGCGGGCGGGATTGAATGCGGCCGGCGGTTCGTGCCATGAGAGGCGCAGACCGGAAGGAGACGTGATACATGCCCCTCATCGCCAACCGCACCAAGGACAAACTCGCGGCCGGCGAGCTGGCGCTCGGCCTTGGCCTGCGTCTGGCCCGCACGCCCGAGACCGCCAAGATTGCCGCTGTATGCGGATATGACTGGTTGTTCGTCGACATGGAGCACGGGGCGTTCTCCGTGGATACCGCCGCGCAGATTTGCGCCGCTGCGCTGGATGCCGGCATTTCGCCCATCCCGCGAGCGGCGGCCCATGAGCATTTCCATGCCACAAGGCTGCTCGACTCCGGCGCGCAGGGCGTCGTGGTGCCGCATGTGGACAGCGCGGCCCAGGCCGAGGCGGTGCGGGACAACTGCCTTTACCCGCCTGTCGGCAAGCGGTCCGTGGGCGGCGTTCTGGCGCAACTGGAATATGAGGCGCTGCCGGTGGGCGACACCACCCGGCTCATCAACGCCGCGACGCTGACTGTCGTGATGATCGAAACGCCGGAAGCCGTGGCGGCGGCCGACGCGATTGCGGCAGTGGAGGGCATCGATGCGCTGCTGATCGGCACCAACGATCTCTGCGCTTCCATGGGGATTCCGGGCCGGTTCGGAGACGAGCGCGTCGTCCAGGCCTATGACCGGGTGGTTTCCGCCGCGCGCAATAACGGCAAGCATGCCGGCATGGGCGGCGTGTATGACGAGGAACTCGCCGGGCGCTATATCGGCATGGGCGCGCGGCTGGTGCTGGGCGGCAATGACCTGCCGCTGCTCATGGGCGCTGCAAAAGCGCGCGCGGACTTCCTGCGGCGGCTGGCGTAACCGGCGCGCGGCGCCGCTATTCGGAGGCCGCGCCGGAGGGGGCGCGCCGGCTGAGCTTGTAGGTCACGACGCCGCGGGCGATCTTGCGCTTGTCGTCGTCCGTCACCAGCACATCCACCACGACAAGCGACCCGCCCCGGCGCAGCACGACCGCCTCCGCCGCCAGATCGCGCCCCTGCAGCCCCGGCGAGAGATAGTTGACCGTGAAGGCGACCGTGGCGCCCCTGGTGGCCGGGGTCACAGACGGGTCGGTCCATGCGGCGGCGGTGGCGGCGGTGTCGATCAGCATCGCCGTCGCGCCGCCATGCACCACGCCGGCGCCATTGCCGAGCTCGGGCCGCCAGGGCAGGCGGATGACGGCCCGGTCCGGCTCCAGAAACGCCAATTCCGTGCCGATATGGAGCCCGAACGGCCCATGCACAATGGCGTCGTGAATGGGGGCGTCGTGAATGGGGACGTCGTGAATGGGCTGCCCGCTCTTGGCGCCGGCGTCTCCCGGCTTGTCCGCGCTCACCAGGTTTCTCCGAACGGCCGCAGCTCGACATTGAAGGACCAGGCCGAGCGGTCCTGATGCGCGATACGGAATACTTCCTCGCCGATAGCATCCGGCTGGATGAAGAAATCGTCCGGCCTGCCGGGATAGCGGCGGCGGGTCCAGCGCAGATCGATCACCGCGTCAATGACGATATAGGCCACATGCACGCCTTTCGGCCCGAGTTCGCGGGCGATCGATTCGGCCAGGATGCGCTGCGCCGCCTTGGTGGGCGCGAAGCCCGAGAAGCGCGGAATGCCGCGCCAGGCCGAGGTATTGCCGGTGACCATGATGGCCCCGCTGCCGCGCGCCGTCATCGCCGGCGCGGTCAACCGGGCGAGATGCAGCAGACTCATGGTGTTGACCCGGAAATTGGCTTCGACATCGGCGGGATCAATGTCGAGGAAACTGCCCCAGCTTCCCCGCGCGGCATTGTGGACGACGACATGCGGGTCGCCGCCGAGCTCCGCGCGGATCCTCTCGAGCGCCGCGGCCAGCGCCTCCGGGTCGGTAATGTCGGCGGGCAGCGCCAGTGTGCCGGGAATCGCGGTTTCATATTCCTGCAAGCGCGATTGCGAGCGCGCCAGCATCGCCACCCGGTAGCCCCCGGCCGCAAAACGCCGAACCACGGATGCGCCCGTCCCCCGGCCGACCCCTGCCACCAGCGCGATCTTCTCCGCCATGAACAACTCCTCCATCGGGTTCTGTTCCGGTTCAGGCCGGCTGGCCCGCCCCTTCGGGTTCCGCCGCTGCGCCGCGCGCCCTGCGCATGGTTGCAGCGCGGCGCAGCAGGAATGCGGCAATGCCCAGATGCGCGATGTTGAACGCGACGGCGTTGACAAAGGCAAGCCGGTAGCTGCCGGTCAGATCGTGGATGCCGCCCGCAAGCCAGGCCCCCAACGCCATGCCGAGCATGGTGAACAGGAACGCAAGGCCGATGCGGCCGCCGGCCTGGCGCGCCGGGAAATACTCCCGCACGATGATGGCATAGGACGGCACGATGCCGCCCTGCGACAGGCCGAACAAGGCCGAAACCACCAGCAGCATGACGCGCCCGTCCGCCGGCAGAAACAGCGCCAGCGCCAATGCTTGCCCCGCAGAGCCGAGCGCCAGCGTGCGCAGGCCGCCGATCCGGTCCGATATCCAGCCGGAGCCGAGGCGGCTCACAATGCCGAACCCGAACATCAGCGACAGCATCAGCGCGCCGTCGGCCGGCCGCAGGCCCAGATCGCCCGCCAGCGCAACCGCATGAACCTGGGGCGCCGCCATCGCCACGCAGCAGCCGACGCCGGCGCAGCAGAGCAGGCCCTGCAGGGCGTTCGGCCGCAGCCCCAGCGGCCGGGCGAAGAGCCCGGCTCCCAGAGGCCCCGTCACGATGTGGCGCGGCGCCGGGCGGTGCAGCACAAGCGCCAATAGCGGCAGCGTGACGAAAGTGAAGGCGCCGAGCGCGAGATACATGTCGCGCCAGCCCACCAGGTCCACCAGCGCCTGCAACAC
Source organism: Alphaproteobacteria bacterium (assembly GCA_965200785.1). Taxonomy (GTDB): domain Bacteria; phylum Pseudomonadota; class Alphaproteobacteria; order Bin95; family Bin95; genus Bin95. Next base: position 3,056,656 of record CBDAVA010000003.1, read on the forward strand.
CGGCGGCCACACCATGCCGGCGACATAGGAGCCGCTGATGACCACGCCCACGGCAAGCCCGCGCCGGCGCTCGAACCAGAGCGAGACATCGGCCACCATCGGCGCCATGGTGGTGGAGGCGCCCAACAGCCCGATGAGCAGGCCGTGGGCAAGCACCGACTGCCAGAGCTCGACCGCATGTCCTGCAAGCCAGAATCCGAGGCCGTAGGTAAGCCCGCCGGCGAAGGCGACCCGCATGGCGCCCAGCCGGTCGGCGAAACGCCCCATGCAGACGCCGCCGAGGCCGAAACCGACCATGATGGCCATATAGGGCAAGGTCGCCGAGGCGCGGGAAACCTCGAACGCCGCCTCTATCGGCTTGAGCGAGACGATAGCGGCATACATGCCCGCCCCGCCAATGACCATGATGGCCAACGCGGCCCCTGCCCGGGCCAGCAGATATAGGGAACTCGGGCCTGTCATGCCGGCTGTCCGGAAGGCTCCCGGCCGCGCTCGCGCCTGCGGCTACCCGGCGGATGCGGGCGGGCGGGCGCCGGCCCTTGCCGGTATGCGTGCCGCGTTTCGCATCGTGACCGCGCCTCCCCGATACCCTGCCGGTTCAATAGAGGGTTTCCACCGAAACGGAAACAGTCTCAGGCGCGGCTTCGGGCGGCCCGGGCGTCCAGCCGGCGGTAGTGCAACAGCATGGCGCGGGCGAAGGGCGCGGCGAGGCGGTGCGCTGGCACACGGTGCGGCCGGCGCAGCGCCGCCGGCAGGGGGTCGTCCTCGCCCGCGCCGGTCCGGCAGCGCTGCGCGAGCAGGCGCCCCATCGCTGTGGCGAGCGCGATGCCGCGCCCGTTATAGCCGAGCGCCGCCCAGAGGCCGGGCCCGAGTTCCATGGCGCGCGGCAGGCGGTCCATGGTCATCGCAACCTTGCCGTCCCACACGAATTCGAATTCGGCTGCGCCGAGCTCCGGAAAGGCGGCCTCCAGCCGCCGGCGCGCGACCGCCTCCGTCCGCCCGCGCGCACGCCAGGGAAGCAGGATGTCGCCGCCCATCACCATGCGCCCCTCGCGGTCCCAGCGAAACGCCCAGAGGATCGTGCGGCTGTCGGAAACGCTGTGCCCGTCGGGCAGAATGCGTCGGCGCACATTGCCGCCCTGCGGGGCCGTCGCGGCGAGAAACAGCCGGAACGGCACCATCGTGCGCTGCAATGCCGGCCAAAGCCCGCCGGTATAGCCGTTGGTGGCCAGCACAACCTTGTCGGCGGTGACCGCGCCTTCGGGCGTTTCCACGCGCCAGCGCCCGCCGGTCCGCGCAAGCGCCGTCGCCGGCGATCCGCCGTGCACGGCTGCGCCGGCGCCGATAGCCGCTTTCGCCAGGCCGCGCGCATAGGCCAAAGGCTGGATATTGCCGCCCCAGGCATGGTAGAGCGCGCCCCGCCAGTGGCTGCTGCCGATCATCGCCTCGGCCTCGGCGCGCTCGAGATAGCGCACCGGCATATCGCGCGCGGCCCAGGCATCGGTGCGCGCCCGCACCATGTCCTCGCGGGCCGGGCTGTCCACCGGCAGCAGCCAGCCAATCGGCTGCGCGTCGCAATCCATGTCGAAGCGCTCGATCAGTTGGAAGACGAGCCGGGCGGCCTCGGCGGTGAAGCGGTTGAACCGCTCGCCCTGTTCCGGCCCGTAGCGGGCGGCGATCTCCTCCGGTCCGTAGCGGGAGAGCATCGGCACAACCTGGCCGTGATTGCGCCCGGAAGCGCCGAAACCGGGGTCCTCGGCCTCCAGCACCACGGGGCGCACGCCCGCCTCGGCCAGATGCAGCGCGGTGGAAAGCCCGGTAAAGCCGCCGCCGACAATGCAGATATCCGCCTCGCGCTCCCCTTGCAGCGCCGGCGTCGGCGGAGCGGGCGGAGCCGTCGCCCGCCAAAGACTGGAGGCTGGATCGGAGGTCTTCATCTCCGCCGCAGGATAGGCGGGAAAGACGGCCTGCGGCAAGCGCGGGCCGGGCGCTGCCCGGAAGGATTGCGCCCTTCAGCCGGAAGGGCCGGCCGCGAGAGCGCGGGGCAGCGCCTCCGCCGCAAACAGGCGCATGGACCGCTCGACGGCTTCCGGCGCCAGACCGCCGAAATTATGCAGGGTCAAGACATGGCCAAGCCCCCAGCCGGCGAGCAGGCGGAGCTTCTCCGCGACCGTTTCGACCGACCCCATCAGCGACAGCCCGGAGTCCATGATATCGCCCCAGCTTTGCTTGCGCGCATAGAGCCTTGTGTCCACATAGCGCTCGAAGGCCTCCGCCGCGGTCTCGCGCGCTTCTGCGTCGGTGTCCGCAACGAAGGTGTGGAACGCGAATGCCGCGGCGTCTCCCGCCGCATCCAGCCCGGCCGCCGCCCGTCCCTCGGCAAAGGAGCGCAGCAGGGCGGCCACGCCCTCCAGGTCCGGCACCGAGGCGTAGGGCACGCAGAAAATGGCGTTGCCGGCCTTGCCGACATGCCAGGCGGCCTCCGGGCGCAGCACGGCGACATGGATCGGCACCGGGCGCTGCACCGGCTGGACATTCAGCGTCACGCCGGCGATGTCGTGGAAGCGCCCCTGGAAATCGACCCGCCCGCCCGAAAGCGCCAGGCGCAGCACCTGCAGCGCCTCGTCGAAGCGGTCGCGCTTTTCCTCCGGGGGGACGCCGAAGCCCGTGAACTCATGCGCCAGATAGCCGGAGCCCACGCCCAGCACCAGCCGCCCTCCGGACAGCAGGTCCACCATGGCGTAGCTCTCGGCGACCGTCAGCGGGTTGCGGAAGGGCAGCACGGAAATCGCGGTGCCGAGGCGGATGCGGGCCGTGCGGGCGGCCATGGCGGTCAGCAGCACCGCCGGGTCGGGCACGGCGCCATATTCGTGGAAATGGTGTTCCGCCGTAAAAAACGCCTCATAGCCGAGGCGCTCGGCGAGGACGCATTGCCCGATGACTTCATCATAGAGGCCGGCGACCGAGCGGGCGCGGCCCGGGTAATGGTCGCCTATCGAGAGGATCGAGGAGAGCATGGCGCGCAAGTATAGGCGGCGGGCCGCGAATGGACAGCCATTCACGCCCGGCTGCCGGCCGCCCTCCAACCGATGCGGCGCCAGGCACTGCCTCCTTCGGCGGAAGCAGTGCAAGAAACCTTCGCCCCCCTTTGGGGGATGAGGGGGTCGGCGGTGCGGCTGGCGCGGGCGGTGTCTGTGGAGGGGAAGACCCCCTGTTACGGCAATCTGCCTGCCTGGCCGGAACGCTGTCCGGTTGTCAGGGCGGCGAATGCCGGGCCGTCATCGACATCGGCCAGCCGGTCGGCGAGCGCGGCCGGGAAGGGGAGTTGGGCCAGCACATCGGCCAGCGTTGCCGGATGCGACCAGCGCACCGGGCCGGCGAAGAGGCGGGCGCGGCGCCTGACCCCGACGAGCCAGAAACCGCCGTCCTCCGCCGGGCCGAACACCGCCTGCGCCCCGCAGAGCCGCCGGAAGGCGCGGGCGACATGCTGCGGGCGAAGACCCGGAATATCGCTGCCGACCAGCACTGCCGGCAGCGGAACGCGCGCCAGCGCGCGGTCCATGCGCACCCCGATATCGCCGCTTCCCTGCCCGAAGCGCTGCAGCTTGCGGGGCCAGGGGCCGCGCGCGCCGTCCGGGGTCACCGCCAGCACCACGCGCCAGCGCCGGTCCGCTGCGAGCCGCCGCACCTCCTCAGCCGCCATGCGCCGGTAGAAGGCCGTGGCGCGCGCCTGTCCGATGGCCTTCCCAAGCCGGGTCTTGACGGCGCCGAGCCTCGGCAGGCGCAGCATCACCACCACCGTGCCGCGCCGCATCCCGCAGGACCTCACCCGTAAAGCCTCCGAATGCGCTCCGGCGACATGCCGGCAAGGAACAGGGAGAGGCAGGCAAGATTGCGCAGCGGCCGCAGCCAGTAGCCGTCCCGGCGGTAGCGGACGGCGGATGTCGCCGCCTCGGCGTCAAGCGCCGCAAGACGGCGCCTGCCGATACGGCGCACCAGATCAACATCCTCCATCAACGGCATGTCCCGATAGCCGCCGAGAGCATCGTAAAGCGTGCGCGGCAGCAGGAGGCCCTGGTCGCCATAGGGCAGGCCCAGCCGCCGGGCGCGCCAGTTCGCCAGCCGCTCGACGCGCCGGGCCGCCGGAGCCGGATCGTCAAGGCGCAGGCGGAACCAGCCGGCGCGCCCGTCTTCCGGCAGCGCGCCCGGCCAGTCCGGGCCCAGGCGGGAATCGGCATGAAGCGCCAGCAGCCACGGCGCGGCGGTGGCCGCCGCGCCGGCGCGCAACTGGCTGCCCCGCCCTATCGGCGCCTGAATGACCCGCGCGCCGGCGGCCTCGGCAATGGCCGCCGTTGTGTCGGCGGACCCGCCGTCGGCGACGACGATCTCTTCGATCAGCCGGCGCCCCGGCGCCAGGGAAGCGAGCGTTGCGGGCAGGCTGTCGGCGGCATTCAGCGTCGGTATCACAACCGCGAGCATGGGGCCGGGCATATAGCCGCCCGCTCCGGCCCCGTCCATATCCGGCCCGCCGCCGCGCGCCGCTGCTGCGGCCCCGGAAACGGCGAATGCTCAGTCGTAAACGGCGGTCGCGACAGTGCCGAGATTGCCCTCCGGCGTCACCGACCAGAGCGTCTGGCTGTCGGCGTCCGCGCCGGGCTTGCCGGCGACCCGGAAGGGCGCGTTGTCGAACAGCGGGGCGCGGGCCTGGAAATCATAGCGCGCCACCCGGCGGCCCGGCATCTGCGCCATGCCGAGCTCCAGCATATGCGTCGTGGTCAGCGGGCCGTGGACGATCAGGCCCGGATAGCCTTCCACTTCGGTGACATATTTGCGGTCATAGTGAATGCGGTGGCCGTTGAAGGTGATCGCGGAATAGCGAAACAGCATCACCGGGTCCGGCACGATCTCCCGGATGAAGGCATGGTCAACCGGCGCATTGCCTGTCTTGCCGCTATTGCCGCGGCTGTCGCCGGCATTGGCCGGCGGGTTGTCCCGATAGACGACGTCGTGCTCCTCCTCGATGCACAGGCCGCGCGGGCTCTCGATCTCATAGGCGATGGTGACGATGACCAGAATGCCGGTGCGCCCGTCCTTGATCGCCACATCCTTGATCCGGCCGCGGCGCACGATCTCTTCGCCGATCAGCACATCCTGCCGGTAGGTCGTCCGGCAGCCGCCGAACATGCGCCGCGGCAAGGGCGTCGGCGGCAGGAAACCGCCGCGCTCGGGATGGCCGTCCGCGCCGATGCCCGACGCCGGCACGCGGGGATAGAAATAGCACCAATGGCCCATCGGCCCGATCGGGTCGCCCATTTGCGGCACATCGGGCTTGTCCAGCAGCGCGGCGAGGCCGTGGATCTGCATCGGCGAGGCGAAATCGCGGCTTTCCTCCGTATTGCCGATCGACTCGCGCAGATAGTCCAGGCTCGCGGCGGTATCGATCATGGTGAGAATTCCTCCCGAATCAGGGCGCCGTGTTCATCGACCTCCGGGATCGGCCCGTATTCCCGGGGCTCTCCTTCAAAATAGACAGCCGGCGCCACATGGCTGACGGCGCCGCCGGGCGTGCCGATTTCCACCCGCCGCAGCGCCGGATGCTCGGAGAGGTCGGCGACCGTGTTGACGCTGCCGAACGCGACATCCGCCGCCGCCAGCCGGGCGCGCAGCGTCTGGCGGTCGAGCGCACCCAATATGCGCTCCAGCACAGCCTCGACCTCGGCGCGGTTCTCCACCCGTGCGACCTGGGTTGCGTATTTCGGCGCCGTCGCGAGGTCCGGGCGCTCCAGCACCGTCTCCGCAAAGCGGCGCCACTCGCGGTCGTTCTGACAGGCGATCATCACCCGGTGGCCGTCCGAGGTGCCGAAAGCGCCGTAAGGCACCAGCGCCGGGTGGCGCAGCGCCATGCGCGGCCAGGTTCGGCCGGCATAGTCGTGCCACATCAGCGGGGCCGACATCCAGTCCGCCATGGATGCGAAAAGCGACGCCTTCACAGCCGACCCCCTGCCGTCGATGCCGCGCTTCAACAGCGCCTCCAGCACCGCCGCATGAGAGAACATGCCCGTCGCGATATCGCAGGCGGAAACGCCGATCCGCCCCGGCTCGGCCTCCGAACCCGTCACCGACGCCACGCCGCTCTCGGCCTGCACCAGCATGTCATAGGCTTTCATCCGGTCATATGGCGGGCCGGCCTCGCCATAGCCGGAAATATCCACCGTAATCAGGCGCGGATAGCGGGCGCGCAGTTCGGCCGAGCCGAAGCCGGCGCGCTCGGCGGCGCCGGGCGCCAGATTCTGCACCCACACATCGGCGCGGGCGAGGATGCGGTGGAGCAGCGCCCGGTCAGCCTCGTCCTTGATGTCGATGACGAGCGACTGCTTGCCCCGGTTCAGATAGACGAAATAGGTGGAAGATCCGCGCACATAGTTGTCGTAACCGCGCGCAAAATCGCCCTCCCGGCGCTCCAGCTTGATGACCCGCGCGCCGGCGTCCGCCAGCCGCGCGGTCAAAAACGGCGCCGCCACGGCCTGCTCCAGGCTCACCACAAGAAGACCCTCAAGCGGTCTGTGCATATCTGCCTGTTGCCCCCGAATCCCGTGCCGCCCGACCGAACGCCGCCTCCGCGAAACGCATCGCGCCGGAAATGCGCGCCTGCCCGTTTGCGAAACCGCGTTCGCCAACCCCTCTACCCGCGAGGCTCCGACCCCGTCAAGCCGGCCCCGGCGCGGGTGGTGTCTCATTTTGAAGTCCGCGTTTCGCGTCACGCTCGGGCCGGCGCATAACGGGCTCGACCAGTTGCCCCGAACGCCTCCTTGTCACCCCGGACCTGATCCGGGGTCCACTCCCTGAACTCTCCGCAGAGCCGCGGCGGCGGAGGCCGGGGCGACAGAAGGGGCGCATCCTGGCCGGAGCGGCAACGCCAGACACGCCCCCGATGACCGACTGCTCTTGCCTTTGTTTCAAAATGAGACACTGCCGCGGCGCGGTCACCCGGACGCCGCGCGCAGGCGCACCAGCGCGTAGAGCGCATCGATAACGGGGGTTGCAATGCCGGCGACGCAGCCCAGTTCTCGCACCGAGCCCAGAATCGGGTCGATCTCCGGGCTGCGTCCGAGTTCGATATCCTGCAGCATGGAAGGCCGGTGGCCGGTGAAACCGGCGGTCTTGTCGATCCGGTCCTCGACCGGGATCGGAATCTCCACACCGAACGCCCGTGCAACCGCCTTGCACTCATACATGGCGCGGCGCAGCACCTCGCGCGCGCCGGCATCCTGCGCCGCCTCGCCGACCGACGCCCCGGTTAGCGCCGAAACAGGGCTTACCGAGACATTGCCGAGCAGCTTGAGCCAGATGTCGGTGCGGATGTCGGCGCTGATCTGCACGCCGATGCCGGCCCCGCGCAACAGCGCCGCCAATGCCGCCACACGGGACGACATGCTGCCGTCCGGCTCGCCGATCCGGTATTCCGCGCCGCCGGTATGGTGCACCACGCCGGGGGCCGCGACCTCTGCGGCGACGAAGGTGATACAGCCGACAGCGCGCTCCGGCCCGATCGCCGACCAGATGCGGCCGCCGGGGTCCACACTCTCGATGCGCCGCCCTCCCCGGCCGTGGAAATACCAGAACGGCAGCCCGTTCATCGCCGTTACCACAACCGTTTCCGGCCCCAGCAAGGCGCGGACGCCCGCCAGCGCCGCGGGCAGCTGATGGCTCTTGAGCGTGATGAACACAGCGTCCTGCGGCCCCAGTTCCGCGGCATCGGCGCTGGCGCGGGGGTGCACGACGCGCCCGCCCATGCGCAGCCCGCGGCTGCGGACCGCATCGAGATGCGGACCGCGCGCCACCACCGAAACAGGCGCGCCGGCGCCCACCAGCGACACCGCCAGATGGCCGCCTATCGCGCCTGCCCCGTAAACCGCAACTCGCATGGCCCCTCCCTGCCCTGCAGGAAGGTTTACGCTTGTCCGGCGTCTCCCTTCAACTGGGGCACGTAATCCCGATTGTGCTTGAGAAGCCTGCTGTCATTTCCGAGCGCATAGTGCTTCGACATGTCGGGGCTGTAGCGGCTGGCGGCCGGCTCGCGGCCGATCGCCTCCGCCATGGCCCGGATGTGATGCGGGCCGGTGCCGCAGCAGCCGCCGAAATAACGCAATCCGAGGTCCCGGCACTTGCGGGCGAAGCCGCCCATCTCGTAGCGCGTGCACTGGAAGGGGTCGAGGCCGACGGGGAAGCTGAGGCCGCCCGGAAGCGCCTCCGGGAGCGGCATGGCGTCGTCCACCAGCGCGCCGAAGGCCGGCTGCAGCGCCGTTGTGCGGTAGGCGACCGCCCAGCTGCACAGGCGCGCCGGGTCCACCTCCTCCGCGATCTCCCGGATGAGCGGCCACATAGTCGCCGGGCCGCGGTGGCAGTTGAGGCCGACGAGCAGCGCGCCGTCGTCGAGCGCGATGCGGCAGGCGTCGGCCAGCGAACCGTCGAAGTCCCGGAGCTTCCCCGAGCGGTGTATCGCGAAACCGAGCACCAGGGGCAGGCCCGCCTGGCGGCAGACCTCAATGGCGATCCTGGCCTCGCCCAGATGCGCCACGGTCTCGCAGACAATGTAATCAACGCCCTCTTCGGCGGCCCAGCCGACCTGCTCCTCGAACATGGCGCGCGCCGTTGCATGGGTCGCCGGGTCGGCGGGGTCGAACATGTTGGTGTTGCAGGTTCCGCCCGCCAGCAACGCGCCCGGATGCCGGTCCGCGACCTTGCGGGCAATGGCGATGGCATCCCGGTTGAGCCGCTCCAGCAGATGCTCCTTGCCGATCAGGCGCAGCCGCTCGCGGTGGCCGTAATAGGTGAAGGCAAGCACCACATCCGAGCCGCAGCGCACCAGCTCTTCATGCAACTGCTCGACGACCTCCGGATGGTCGATGACCACTTCGGGAACATAGGCGCCGGCCTGCAGGTAGCCGCGGCGCTCCATCTCGAAAAGGTAGCCGCTGCCGTGAATAACCGCCTCTCCGGCGGCGAGCCGTTCCACAAGCGATCCGGGCATCGTCGTCCTCCAAATATCTGCACCAGCCGAGCGTGACACGAATTCGCAGCCCGTCGCGCGGATTTTCGACCCGAATGCGCCGTTTCGCGGCATGGAAGGGCGGGAGGCAGGGCCGGAGTCGAGTCCGGCCGGGGAAGCCGCTATCCTGCAGGCATGGCAGGCGACCGGCGGCTCTCCCGATCATGACGACGCTTTCCGCCAGGAAAGTGCGCGAAACGGCGGCGCTCGTCCGGGAGCACCGGGCGGCGGCGGACCGTGTGCTGCGGCGGCGGGGGTTTGTGGTTCTGGCCGTCGGGCTGTCCTTCGGGCTTGCGCTCGGACTCGCCTGGTTCGGCGGCTGGCGGATGGCGGAAAGCCGGTTCCAGCTTCTGGTGGTCGTCGGCGCCTCCTGCTTTACGGCCATGCTGGTCTGGGCGCTGGCGCCTTCCCGGCGGCAGATGCTGAGCGGCAAGAGCGCGCTGGCGCCCCTGGTGCTGGAAACGCTCGGAGACTTCGATTACCTGCCCGCCGGGCGTCTTGCCGAGGATTTTCTGGCCCGCTCGCGGCTGTTCGGCCGCTGGTCGGATTACAGCGGCGGCGACCTTGTGCGCGGCGAGCATGAGGGGCTGGTGTTCGGCTATGCCCGCGCTGCGCTCACCCGCGGCGGGCCGGCGAAGCTGGAGTCCCTGGTGACCTCCGGCAAGGTGCAAGAGGTGTTCCGGGGCGCGCTGCTGGCCGTGGAAGGGCTTGCGCCGGCCAGCGGCCTGGCTTTCGCAGTAACCCGCCGCGACAAGGCGATGGCATGGCTGGCCGACCTTACCGCCGAAATACCCGGCCTGCGCCGACAGAAATCAGGCGCGCTGGAAGTCTGGGCCGTCGATGCGCAGGACGCCGACCGGCTGGCGCCGCCGGCCCTGGCGGGCGCGCTGACGGCCCTTTGCAAGGCGGCGAATGCCGACTCGGCCGAAATCGGCCTGAACGGAACCGTCGCGCTGGTCAAGCTGCACACCCGCCGGCCAATCCTGCCGGGCATCGCCGAGGACCCCGTGGACGAGGCCCGCGACCTGCACGGCGAAATGAAGGCCGCGCTTGATCTTGTCGGCGTTCTGGCGCGTGCCTAGGCTCTGGCGGACGCAGAAACGGGGAACGCCGATGCAGTTCAGTGAAGCCGACGAAGCCTTCCGCGAGGAAGTGCGCGCCTTTATCCGCACCGCCCTGCCCCCGGATGTGCAGCACAAGGTCGTCTCCGGCATGGAGGTCGCCAAAGACGACTATATGCGCTGGCACCGCGCGCTCTATGAGCGCGGCTGGGTGGCGCCGACCTGGCCGGAGGAGCATGGCGGGGCCGGCTGGACAACGGTGCAGCGCTATATCTTCGACGAAGAAGCCGGTCTGGCCGGCGCGCCGCGCCTTTCCGGCTTCGGCCTTGGCATGGTCGGGCCGGTGCTCATGGCGTTCGGCTCCGAGGCGCAAAAGGCCGAGCATCTGCCGAAGATTCTCTCCGGCGAACGGGTCTGGTGCCAGGGCTATTCCGAGCCGGGCTCCGGCTCCGACCTCGCATCGCTCAAGACCCGCGCAGTGCGCGACGGCGGCGACTATGTCATCAACGGCCAGAAGATCTGGACCTCGCTGGCGCATCATGCGGACTGGATCTTTTGCCTGGTGCGGACCAGCGACGAGCCGAAGAGGCAGGACGGCATCTCCTTCCTGATCTTTCCGATGACGACGCCCGGCATCGAGATACGGCCGATCATCACGATGAACGGCCTGCGCCATGTCAACGAAACCTTCTTCACCGATGTGCGCGTGCCGGCCTCCAGCCTGGTCGGCGAAGAAGGCCGCGGCTGGACGATCGCCAAATATCTGCTGCAACACGAACGGATGAGCGGCGGCGGCGTGGGCGAACTCAAGACGGCGTTGAAGCGCGTTAAGGACATCGCCGCCGGAGAGGCGGTCGATGGCGGCCGGCTGATCGACGATGACGGCTTCCGGCGGCGCTGTGCGGATATCGAAATCCAGCTTCTGTCCGTCGAGCAGGTGATATTGCGGGCGCTGGCGGCCTATTCGGCAGACCGGGAGCTGGGCGCGCTGACCTCAATGATAAAGGTCCGGCGCAGCGAAGTGCAGCAGGCGATTTCCGAACTCGGGGTCGAGGCGGCCGGATATTACGCCCTGCCGATGGATGTGAATGCGCTTCGCCATGGCTGGAACGAGGCGCCGGTCGGCGACGAGGCGTTCAACGGCCTGCTGCCCGGCTATCTCTTCCTGCGGGCCGCGTCGATCTATTCCGGGTCCAACGAAATCCAGCGCAATATCGTCGCCAAGCACCAATTGGGGCTTTGATGGCCCAAAGATCGTTTCCTGTTACCTGGGAGGAGCTGCACCGCGACACCCGGGCGCTGGCGTGGCGGCTGAGCGCGATCGGGCCGTTTCGCGGCGTGATCGGCATTGCGCGGGGCGGGCTGGTTCCTGCAGCCATCGTCGCGCGCGAACTGGAGCTGCGCTTCGTCGAAACCGTCTGCATTTCCTCCTATGACGACCGCTCGCAGCGCGAGCCTGTGGTGCTGAAGGCGCTGGAGGGCAGCGACGGCGAGGACATGCTGATCGTGGACGACCTGGTGGATACCGGCGTGACCGCCAGGATCGTGCGCGCCATGCTGCCCAGGGCGCATTTCGCAACCGTCTATGCCAAGCCTGCCGGGCGTCCGATGGTCGATACCACGGTAACGCAGGTGAGCCAGGACACCTGGATCATCTTCCCCTGGGACGACGGCGTGCCGATCAGGGAGCGGGCCGGATAGCGCCCGGCGGGAAGGACACGGAAATGGAAGAACTCGCGACAGGCTACGGGTTGATCGAAGGGCCGGTCTGGGACGCGGCCCGGCGCTGCCTTTACTTCTCCGATGTGCCGAATGGCGGTGTGTTCCGGCTCGACGAGGCCGGCGGCGTCTCGGTGCAGTTTCCGCATCGCCGGGGCATTGGCGGCATGGTTCTGCATGAGGCGGGCGGGCTGGTGGTCGGCGGGCGCAATCTCGCCTTCAAGAGCTTTGCAGGCGGCGCCAGCCAGGTGCTGCTCGACAGCGATGTGACCGAGCACGCAATCGGGTTCAACGACTTTACGACAGACGCCGCAGGCCGGCTCTGGGCCGGTTCGCTGGCCTTTCGGGTCTTTGGCGGGGAAGAGCCGCGGCCGGGCCATCTGCACCGCGTCGATCCCGACGGGCAGGCGCACACACTTTCCGGCGGCGTGATGCTGACCAACGGCATGGGCTTCTCGCCGGACGGCGGCAGGCTGTATCACTCGGATGCGCGCGCCGAGCTCATTCGCGTCTATGATGTGGACAGTGCGGGCGGCGTCTCGCCTTGGCGCGTCTTCGCCCGGACGCCGCAGGATGTGCCGGACGGCTTGGCGGTCGCCGCCGACGGCACGGTCTGGGTTGCGCTCGCGCATGGCGGCCGCGTGGCGGTTTTCTCTCCCGAAGGCGAGGAAATCCGCTCCATCCCCGTTCCGCTGCCGATGGTCACCAGCGTCTGCTTCGGCGGCAAAGACCTCCGTGATCTCTATATCGTCACGGGCTCCCGCGGCGGACCGCATGAGAATTGCGGCACGGTATTCCGCACCCCTGTGGAAACACCGGGCCTCGCACTGCCCGAATGCCGCGTGCGCTTGCCGAACCGACCTCCCGCCCAGCCCGCCGGCAATTGACGGACCGCTGCGCCAGCAGAGCACCGGCGCGGCAAGCAGCGCGCTGTCTCGCTCGCTAGTCTGTCAAGAAGCGGCTATGCTGCGTGGGTTCGACGGGCGAGAGTGCGTAAAGTCATGCAGAAGTGGAGGAGAAAGTCGTGAAGACAAACCTCGACAGAGTAACGAGCGATCCTCAGCTTCGCGCAGAGCTCGAAAGAGTAACATCGCGGCCAATGACACCGAATGAGAGGCGCAAACAAGAAATATCCTTCATCATGGGCACGATAGGGGACGACAGTGGAATCACCCGTGAGATGGTAGAGAAGATTCTTGCAGATCAGGATCAGTGATGATCCTGTATGAACTAGCTGGAGAGAGCGAGCGCCACCCTGCCTATCAACACATGGAAGTCGAAAATGCCAAGCGGCACTATAGTTTTCTCAGGTCTGTTGTAGAAACCGCTGTTGAAATCGATGCGCTGTTTCTGTCCCAGACAGTCCTGAAATCTATCAATTATCATGCCATAGCTTGCTTGCACCCTTATGCGGGAGAATACCGGCCATGCCCGGTAATAGTCGGAAGCTATAGACCGCCAGAACATTATCGTGTCGGTGCCCTGATGGATGATTTCGTCAACAGGGTGAACCGGTATTGGGATGAATGGGACATTCTGGACCTTTCAGCTTATGTGTTATGGAGACTAAACCATATTCACCCGTTCATCAATGGTAATGGAAGAACAGCACGGGCGGCATGCTACTTTGTGCTTTGTCTCAAGGTAAAGATGTGGCTTCCCGGAACAATCATTATTCCCGAACTTCTTCGTCAGAACAACAATCGGAGCAGATACGTGAAGGCTTTACAGCGTGCTGATGAAACAACAAAGAACGGTATGACAGATCTATCTCATATTATCGATCTGCTGAAAGAGTTGCTCATGGTGCAAATAAGCTCTGTCGACGAATAGAAAAGTTGATGGGATACAGCACGACAATCAATCGATGCCCGCTACGCATGAATCTGAAGCGCGGACGGTGGTGGCGGGAGGTAGCATGACGCAAGAGATAATTGCCATAGCCGGCGCGGCAACAATGCTTGCCGGCCTCAATCTCTATCTGGCGCGCGGCCTCAACGACGTGCGGCGGGACATTGCCGCCCTGTGCGAGCGCATGGCCGGGCTCGAAGGTCTGTTTGACGGCTTCACGAAGGGCGAGCGCAAGCCGGGATAGTCCTTGACAGGTTCGGCCGCACCGCCGATTGACACGCTGACGGCCGGAAAATTGCAGAAAGGACAATGGGCTGCCATGCGCCAGACCGCTCCCAGCAACCGCTCTCGCCTCCGCCGCAAATATGAACGCGGGCGCTATGACAAGGAGAGCCTTTACGAGATTCTCGATGCGTGCCTGCTGGCGCATGTGGGCTATGTGCTGGACGGCGCACCGGTTGTCACGCCGACGCTCTACTGGCGCGAAGGAGACCGGATTTACTGGCACGGGTCTTCGGCGAGCCGGATGCTGCGCAAATCCGCGGGTTATGAGGTTTGCCTGACGGTTTCGGAGCTGGACGGCCTGGTGCTGGCCCGGTCCGGTATGCACCATTCGGTGAATTACCGCTCGGCGATGCTGTTCGGCACGGCGCAGAAGGTGACGCGCCGCGAAGACAAGATCGAGCATATGCGGGTCTTCGTCGAGCAGATGTTCCCGGGCCGCTGGGAGCAGTTGCGCGAGATCAACGAGCAGGAGGTCAGGGCGACCACCATTCTCGGTATGCCGATAGACGAAGCGGCGGCCAAGATCCGCACGGGCGGCCCGATCGACGACGAAGAAGACTACGGACACCCGGTCTGGGCCGGGGTCATCCCGTTCACCCCCCGACTGCCGGGAACCCCGATTCCGGACGAACGCCAGGCCCCCGCAACGGCGGTCCCGAAGCATGTGCGCGATTATGTCGTGGAGCGGAACGCCTCCTGACTGCGCGCCGCAGGCGCCGGCCATCGCGCTCTTGCCCTGCCCGCGGGGCGGCGAAGCGATTCCGGCCCTTCGCGGACCAGACGGTGTAGAATACGGCCATGAAGCAACTTCACGACCTTCCCGGACCAAGAGGCCTGCCTGTGCTCGGCCATCTGCACCAGGTCCGCTTCGACAGGCTGCACCTCAAGCTGGAGGAGTGGGCCGAGCGTTACGGCCCCCTGTTCCAGATCCGGATGGGCCCGCACCGCATTGCCGTGATCTCGGACAGCGCAGTCATTCAGCGCATTCTGGTGCAGCGTCCGCAGGGCTTTCGGCGCACCCGCAGGCTCGAATCGGTGGCGGCGGAGATGCGGTTGAAGGGCGTGTTCGCCGCCGAGGGAGAGGACTGGCGCCGGCAACGCCGGATCGTCACCGCCGCCCTCAACCGCACCAAACTCTCGGGTTTCTTTCCGAAGCTCGCGGTGACGGCCGCGCGCTTGCAGCGGCGCTGGGAGGGCGCAGCGGACCGGGGCGAGCCGGTGGACCCCTGCCGCGACCTCATGCGCTTTACCGTCGATGTCACCATGCAGCTCGCCTTCGGCGTCGATGCCAACACGCTGGAGACCCCGGGCCCGGCGATCCAGCAGCATCTCGACAAGGTGTTCCCCGTGCTGCATCGCCGCACGAATGCGCCCTTCACATATTGGCGCTATTTCCGCCTTCCGTCGGACCGGACGCTCGACCGCGCGCTGGCCGCCCTGGAAGAGGAGGTGGAAACCATGGTCCGCGACGCCAGGGAACGCATGGCGGCAGACCCGGACCGCGAACCCGCCGACTTCCTGGAGGCCATACTGGCGGCGGTGGAGAGCGAGGACTCAGGCTTCACCACCGCGGAGATATTCGCCAATGCCGGCACCTTGCTGCTTGCCGGCGAAGACACCACGGCGAATACGATCGCCTGGGCGATCCATTACTTCATGCAGCATCCAGAGATGTTCGAGCGCGCCCGCAGCGAGGCCGATGCGCTGATCGCGCCGGCATCATCGATCGAAGACCCGGAACAGGCGAACAAGCTCCCCTATCTCGATGCGTTCTGCAATGAGGTGATGCGGCTCAAGCCCGTGGCGCCGCTGCATGTGGCGGAACCGCTGGCCGATACCGAGATGCTCGGCTGCCTGATCCCGAAGGGAACGCCGCTGATGATGCTCGTCCGGCATATCGCGACGCGCGAGGCGCATTTCGGCGACGGCGCGCGCCTCGATCCCGAGCGCTGGCTCGACCCGGCGAAGCGGGGCGACCGGCCGCATGACCGCCGCGCCTTCTTTCCCTTCGGCGGCGGGCCGCGCCTCTGCCCGGGACGGGCGCTCGCCCTGCTCGAAATTCGCGTCGTCCTTGCCATGCTCTGCCGCAATTTCGACCTGGAGCCGGCCGGGCCGCAAGCCGATGTCCGGGAACACCTGGCCTTCACCATGATGCCGGCAGGACTCCGGGTGCGGCTGAAGCGGCGGTAGTCCGGGCGGCGCGCGGTTATCCGCGCATCACGGTTCCCTCGGGGTCGAACAGCGGGCGGCGCTGCAGCACGGCGCCGCACCGTTCGCCCAGAATCTCGATCTCCCAGCCGTGCTCTTCCGCCGCCAGCGCCTTCGGCACATAGCCGCAGGCCACGGAAACGCCGGACCAGTGGGCGTAGCCGCCCGAGGTGACGGCGCCGACCAGGTCGCCGCCGCGCCAGATCGGCTCGTCGCCGATGGCGTCGGCATCCTCCGCCTCGACCGAGAAGAAGCAGAGCCGGACGGCGCCCCCGGATTCGCGTTCCGCCAGCGCCGCCGCCTTGCCGATGAAGTCCGCCGGCTTGTCATAGGCGACAAAGCGGTCCAGCCGCGCCTCCACGGGGCCGTAAAGCGGGCGGTATTCCCTGGCCCAGGAACCGTATTGCTTTTCCACCCGCAGGCCGTTCAGCGCCCGGCTGCCGAAGGGGCGGATGCCGTGCCCGACCCCCGCCTCCAGCAACAGGTCCAGCAACAGGCGCTGAAAGTCCGGCGCGACCCAGATCTCGTAGCCGGGGCCGCCCGTATAGCTGACCCGGCAGACCAGCGCCGGCGCGGCGCCGACCGTCATGCGGCGCACATCCATAAACCGGAACGCCTTGGCCGAAACGTCCTCGTCGGTCAGCGCCGCCAGCACGGCGCGCGCCTTGGGCCCGGCGAGCGCGAGGCCGGCAAGGCCCGGTCCGAGCGGCGCGACCGAGACCGATCCGTCCGCCGGCAGATGCCGGGCGAACCAGCGCATATGATATTCCTCCGCCGGGCCGGAGCCGATCAGCCGCCACGACCCGCCGCCCGGATTCGCCAGCGTGAAGTCGCCGATCAACCGGCCGGCCTCGTTCAGCATCGGCGCCATGCCCATCCGTCCCGGACGCGGCAGCCGGCCGGCCAGCAGCCGGTCGAGCCAGGCTTCCGCTCCCGGCCCGGCCACATCATATTTGGCGAAACCGCCAATATCCGCGAACCCGACACCTTCCCGCACGGCGCGGCACTCCTGGCCGACATGGACAAAGTCGGTCGAGCGGTGGAAGGAAAACCGGTCCTCGACGCCCGGGGGCGCAAACCAGAGCGGCTGTTCCAGCCCCCAGGCATCGCCGAATACGGCGCCCAGACCCGCCAGCCTGTCATGGACCGGCGTCGTGCGGAGCGGGCGCGCGGCCGGCAGTTCCTCGTTCGGGAACCGGATCGAGAAGCGGCGCGCATAGTTCTCGCGCACCTTGGCGCGCGTATAGGCCGGGGTCGCCCAGGCGCCGTAACGGGCCACGTCCATTGCATGAATGTCGAAACCCGGGTCGCCGTCGACGATCCAGTTGGCAAGCGCAAGCCCCACGCCGCCGCCCTGGCTGAAGCCCGCCATGACGGCGCAGGCGCACCAGAAACCCGGCAGGCCGCGCACCGGCCCCACCAGCGGGTTTCCGTCCGGCGCAAAACAGAACGGCCCGTTGATGACCCGCTTGATACCGGCCTCCTTGAAGGCCGGGAAATGCTCGAACCCAACCTCCAGCGAGGGCGCAATGCGGTCCAGGTCCGGGGGCAGCAGTTCGTGGCCAAAATCCCAGGGCGTGTTTGTCAGAGACCAGGGCTTGCACGCCTGCTCATAGGTGCCCATGAGCATCCCGCGCCCCTCCTGGCGCAGATAGAGCTCGCCCTCGAAATCGACGACATGCGGCATCTCGCGGCCCGCCTCGCGGTTGTAGGCCTGGACCTCCGGCATGTCGTCGGTGATGAGATACATGTGCTCCATCGCCAGAATCGGCAGTTCCAGGCCGACCATCCGGCCGACCTCGCGCGCCCAGAGGCCGCCGGCATTGATGACATGTTCGGCCCGGATTTCCCCTTTGCTGGTCGTCACCAGCCAGCCGCCGCCGGGCATCGGCGCCAGCGCCTCGACCTTGGTGAAGCGGTGGATTTCGGCGCCCTGCTTGCGGGCCGCGCCGGCATAGGCATGGGTGACGCCGGCAGGATCCACATGGCCGTCCCCGGAGTTCCAGAGCGCGCCCACAAAGTGGCGGGGGTCGAGCAGCGGCATATGCGCATGGGCTTCCTGCGGCGTGACAAGCTCGGTGTCCAAGCCGAGATAGCGCCCGCGCGCATGGGCCGTCTTCAGCCACTCCATGCGCTCCTGCGTGCCGGCCAGCATGTAGCCGCCCGACATGTGCAGCCCGATATTCTGGCCCGATGCGGCCTCGATCTCCGGATAGAGGTCGATGGTGTATTTCTGCAGCTTGGCGACATTCGGGTCGCCGTTGATGGTGTGCATGCCGCCGGCAGCGTGCCAGCTTGACCCGGAGGTGAGCTCGTCGCGCTCCAGCAGCACGACATCGCGCCAGCCGCGTTTCGTCAGGTGGTAAAGCACCGAAGCGCCGACCACCCCGCCGCCGATAACGACGACCTCGGCATGGGACTTCATCTCTTGCCCTCCCCTGCTGCATCGGCGCGTTCGGCGGCGAAACCGGCCAACCGGTCGATGAGTTGCGCGAGGTCGCGGCGCAATGCGGCGAAATCCGGCCGCAGGCGGCGCGTCGCCTCGTCGATATACAGGTCCTTGTTGACCTCGATCTGAAGGCTGTGACGGCCCGCATCCGGGGCCGAAAAGGCGCGGATCAGCTCGACGCCCTTGAAGATGTGGTTGACCCGGACGCCATATCCGAGGGCGCGCAGCGTTTCGGCGGCAATCGCGGTGAAGTCCGCTTCGCAGGTTGTGCCGTCACGGTCGCCGAGCACGAAGTCTGGCCGCCGCGTTCCGTCTTCCCTGCTGAGCGACCCCATGGAATGGCAGTTCAGATGATAGACAGCGCCGAAGCGCCCCAGAAGCCGGTGTTGCGCGTCGCCAAGCGCGCGGTGATAGGGCGCGTGGTATCGGCGGATGCGCGCCTGCACCTCCTCGACGCCGAGACTGCGATCGTAGAGCAGCGCATCGTCCTCGCCGATGGTCCGCCGGATCAAGCCGTTGCCGCGCCGGGTCTTTTCGGTGGGCGAGAGCGGGCCGGGCCAGGGTCCGTCAAGAAGGCGGGCGTCGATATCGTCGGCGGCGCGGTTCGGGTCGATATAGGTGCGGGGGAAATGCGCCCGCAGCAGCGCCGCGCCGAGGCTCGGGCCGGCGCCGAACAACGCATCCACGGCGGTGTCTACAGCGTCGAGCAGCACATCCTTGCCGACTGCTGCGCCGAAATCGGCGGGATAGGTCGTGCCGCTATGGGGCGAGTCGAGCAGCAGCGGCCGCACGGGACCGGTCGGCCCGAGCACGGTCAACACCCCGGGCAGCGTGCAGGTCGGGATCACCGGCCGGGTTGGGTGCGTCGAAGCGCAGGCGAACAGATCATGATCCGGGCAAGCCTTTCGTCGTCGAGTATTCCCAGTGCAGCACTTCGTCCGGGAAGACGCGCGGGTGAATCGCATGGGCCGCTGCCGCCGCTTCCGCAAAGCCGGTCAGGATCAGCTTCAGCTTGCCCTTGTAGGTGGCGATGTCGCCGATGGCGTAGATGCCGTCGCGGTCGGTCATCGAAGTCGCCGGATCGACGGCGATATGATTGCGGTCGAGGCCCAGCCCCCAATTGGCGATGGGGCCGAGATTCATGGCAAGCCCGTAGAACGGCAACAGCACATCGGCTTCGAGCCGGCGAGTCTCACCCTTGAGCGTCTTGACCCGGACTGCGTTCAACCGGCCGTCCTCGCCTTCCAGCCCGTCCAGGTGATAGGGGATCACACATTCCAGCTTCCCTTCCGCCTCCAGCGCCTTCATGCGCGCAACGCTTTCCGGCGCAGCGCGAAACCGGGGCCGCCGGTGCACGACCGCAACCGAAGCCGCGACTTCCGCAAGAGACAGGGCCCAGTCCACCGCGCTGTCGCCGCCGCCGCCGATGACCACGCGCTTGCCCCGGAAGTCCTCCCGCCGCCGCACGGCATAGAAGACGCTGCGGCCTTCATACCCGGCCAGACCTTCAAGCGGCGGCCGGTTGGGGCCGAAGGCGCCGGCCCCGGCGGCGATGACGACCGCCTTGCAGCGAATCGACGCGCCCCTCGAGGTCTCGACCCGCCAGCCGTCATCCAGCGCCGTCAACGCCTCGACGCGCTGGTCGAGATGATAGACGGGCGAAAAGGGCGCCGCCTGCTCCTCCAGCCGGGCAATCAGATCGCCTGCATCCACGCGCGGGAAACCGGGAATGTCGTAAATCGGCTTTTCGGGGTAAAGCGCCGTGCACTGGCCGCCGATCGCCTCCAGCGAATCCACGACATGCGCCCGTATCCTGAGCATACCCAGCTCGAACACGGCGAACAGCCCGACAGGCCCCGCTCCGACGATCGCGACATCGGTCTCATGTTCCATGGATGCCTCGGGATTGGAGGGCGCCGCCGCTGCCGGTATCATGGAAGCAGCCTCCTTTCCGATCAAGCCCCAGCACCCATGCTCCCCGACACTGTCGATCTGCCCGACCTTGCCGCGACCGGCCGGCTCGCCCGGCGGGTCGCGGCTTCGCTGCGGGCGGGCGATGCGGTGGGGCTGATCGGCGGCATCGGCGCAGGCAAGACAGCCTTTGCCCGCGCCCTTGTCCAGGGCCGGCAGCGGGACGCCGGCCTCGCGCCCGAGACAGTGCCGAGCCCGACTTTCACCCTTGTCCAGGTCTATGAATGTCCGGCGCCGGCCATCTGGCATTTCGACTGCTACCGCCTTGGCGCTCCGGAAGAGGCGGTGGAGATCGGGCTGGAACAGGCGCTTGGAGAGGGCGTTGCGCTGGTCGAATGGCCGGAGCGGCTGGGCGGTTTCCTGCCGGCGCGGCGGCTCGACATCGCCTTCGAGATCGTCTCGGGTGAAGCGCGGCGGGCCCGAATCGAGGACCGCCGATGAGCCGCCGCTGTATCATCTCGGCCTTTCTCGCAAAGGCCGGCTGGGGCGATGCTCGGCACGAGGCCCTACAGGGCGACGCTTCGTTTCGCCGCTATGTCCGGCTCCGGCGGAACGGTGAAACCGCCATGCTGATGGATGCGCCGCCGCCCGAGGAGGATGTGCGGCCGTTCATGGCCGTGGCGGCGCATCTCGCGGGGCTCGGCCTCTCCGCGCCGCGCGTTGAACAGGCGGACCCGGCGCACGGGCTGCTGCTGCTGGAAGATTTCGGCGACGATACCTTCACCCGGCTGCTTGCGCGGGGCGAGAGCGAACACGGCCTCTATGCGCTCGCCACCGACGCTCTGGCGGCATTGCAGCGCCATCCGGGCGCCGCGGCCGGCTTCCCGTCATTCGGCCTCGACAATTTCCTGGCCGGCGCCGAACTCTTTCTGGACTGGTATCTGCCGGCGGCCGGCAAGGCGGCGCCCGACCGGCAGGGTTTCCGCGCCGCCATGCAGGAGGTGCTGGCGCCGGTCCTCGCTGGCCCGCAAACACTGATGCTGCGCGACTTCCATGTGGACAATCTGATCCGGCTGGACGGGCGGCCCGGCCCGGCGGCCTGCGGCCTGCTCGACTTCCAGGACGCCGCCGGCGGACCGCCGGCCTATGACCTCGCCTCGCTGATCGAGGACGCCCGGCGGGATGTGGAAGAGAGTGTGCGCGCAGCGGTGCTCGCGCGTTACCGCGCCGCCTTCCCGGGCGCAACGGACCTGGAGCGCGACCTGGCGGTGCTCGGCGCACAACGCCATATTCGCGTGCTCGGGACCTTCATGCGCCTCGCCCGGCGCGACAGCAAACCCGGCTATATGCGTCATCTTCCCCGGCTTCGGCGCATGTTGGCGCGCAATCTGGCGCATCCGGCGCTGAACCCGCTGGCGGCGTGGTTCCGCTGCAATGTCGCCGCCGATCTCAGCATCCCGCCGGTCGCCGAATGACAGTCGCGCCGCCGCATACCGCGATGGTGCTCGCCGCAGGCCTCGGCTCGCGCCTCGGCGGCGGCCCGCCGAAACCGCTGCGGCAGGTCGGCGGCAAGGCGCTGATCGACCACGCGCTCGACCTGCTCATCGAGACGGGAATCGCCCGGGTGGTGGTCAATGTTCATCACCGCGCCGATGAAATCGAAGCCTGGCTCACCGAACGGATGCAGCCCGAAATCCTGATTTCCCGCGAGAGCGAGCGCCTGGAGACGGGCGGCGGCGTCGCCAATGCGCTGCCGCTCCTGGGCCGGGAACCTTTCCTCGTCCTCAACTCGGACCTGATATGGGGGCCGGGCAGCAGCGCATGTCTGCGGATGCTCGCAGCCGGTTTCGATCCGGACCGGATGGACGCACGGCTGCTGCTCTACCCGACCGGCCGGGCCGTCCGCCATGACGGCCCCGGCGACTTTCACCTCGCGCCGGACGGGCGGCTGCGCCGGGAGCGGGAACAGGAAACCGCGCCCTTCGTCTTCACCGGCGCTCAGATTCTGGCGCCGCGCCTCTTCGACAACCCGCCTTCCGGCGCCTGGCGGCTGACGCGGGCCTATGACCGGGCGGAAGCAGACGGGCGGCTCTTCGGGCTCGTGTTCGAAGGCGTCTGGATCGACGCGGGCACGCCCGAGCGCCTCGCCCGCGCCGAGGCCGTGGCTTCCGCTTCATGACCATCGTCTCCATCCCGGCCGGCGCGCCGTTTCTGGAAACGCTGGCCGGCGCGCTGATCGACAGCGAAACCCTGCAGGACGACACGGTCCTCGTGCCGACCCACCGCGCCGGGCGCGCGCTGGTCGAGGCATTCGCGGCGGTTGCGGGCGGCAGAACGCTGTTGCTGCCGCGCATCCTTTCCCTCGGCGAGCTCGACCCGGACGAAATCGCCGTGCTGACGGAGGCCGAGCCCGGGCTGGCGGACGACCCCGGCCTCAAGCCCGGGATGTCTCCCCTGCGCCGGCGCTTGCTGCTGGCGACCCTGGTGATGAAACGCGACCCGGAGATTCCCCCGGACCGCGCCATGCAGCTCGCCGGGGCGCTCGCCCGATTGATCGACGAAGTCCAGTTCAACCGCCTCGATTTCGACCGCCTCGATACGCTTGTCAGGGAAGAATTCGCGGCACACTGGCAGCAGACGCTGGATTTCCTCTCCATCGTCACGGAAGCCTGGCCCGCGATCCTGGAGGACGAAGGGCGGCTGGACCCCATCGACCGGCGCAACCGCCTCTATGCGGCGCAGATCACGCTCTGGCGGAAACATCCGCCCGCGGGGCGCATCACCGCCGCCGGGTCCACGGGCATCATGCCGGCAACCGCGGATCTGCTCGCCTGCATCGCGGCCATGCCCGGGGGGCGCGTGGTGCTGCCCGGGATCGACCGCCATCTCAACGACCATGCCTGGGATGCGCTTGGGAAAGGACATCCGCAATGGGCGTTGAAGCAGCTGCTGGAGCGCCTCGGGGCAACACGCGACTCGGTTCCGGACTGGCCCGAGGCGCGCCCCTCGCCCCGGAGCCGGCTGGTCGCGGAGGCCATGCGGCCGGCGGCGACCACCGAAGCCTGGTGCGCATTGCCGCCCGCACTCGTCGAGGGAGCCCAGGGGCTGGCCACTGCCCGCTTCGCCAATCCCGCCGCCGAGGCGGGAGCCATTGCGCTCATGCTGCGCGAATCGGCGGAGCACGGCAAAAGCGCGGCTCTGGTGACGCCGGACCGCGACCTCGCCCGCCGGGTATCGGTGGAGCTCGGGCGCTGGAACCTGACGGCAGATGACAGCGCCGGCGTCCCGCTCGGAAGGACGCCCGTCGGGGCCTTCCTGCGCCTCGTCGCCCATGCGGCGGCGGAGGACTTCGCCCCTGCCCTATTGCTCGCCGCGCTCAAGCACCCCCTTGCGGCCTGCGGTATGGAGCGGGCGCGCTTTCGCAGTGCCGTCCGCCAACTGGAGCGCAGCCTGTTGCGCGGCCCCCGGCCCGGCAACGGTCTGGACGGGCTGCTGAAGGCGGCAAGGGACCGGAAGGACGCGCGAATCGCGGCGACAACGGACCGGATCGTCCGGTGCTTCGAGCCGCTGGCGGCAGCGCAGCGGCGGCAAAGGGCGGCGCTTGCAGACCTGCTCGCAGCGCATGTCGAGACAGCCGAGAGGCTCGCGCACGACAATGAACGATCCGGTATCGATCGGCTCTGGCGCGGCGAGGAAGGGCAACAGGCGGCAGCCCTGCTCGCCGAGTTCGACGCCGCCGCGCCGGTCCATCCGGACATCGCCCCTTCCGGCTACGCCGCCTTGTTCGACGAAACGATCGGCGGGCTGACGGTGCGGCCGGTTCGCCCGCACCATCCCGGCCTTGCCATTCTGGGCCCGCTGGAGGCGCGGCTGCAGCGCGCCGACCGGCTCATCCTGGCCGGGCTGAACCAGGGCGCATGGCCGGCCGATCCGGCTCCGGACCCGTGGATGAGCCGGCAGATGCGCGAGCAGTTCGGCCTGCCTCCGGCGGAGACCAGGCAGGGACTCGCGGCGCATGATTTCGCCCAGGCGCTGCATTCGGACGAGGTCATCCTGACACGCTCCGAGCGCGTCGGGACGGACCCGACAGTGCCGTCTCCCTGGCTGCAGCGGCTGGAAACCGTGCTGCAAGCGCTCGGGCGCGGCATTGAGGACCGGCGCTGGGCTGCATGGCAGGCGGCGCTCGACAAACCGGAACCGGCGGCGCCGGCCCGCCCGCCCTGGCCCTGCCCGCCGGTCGCGGCGCGGCCGCGCACGCTCTCCGCAACCCAGATCGAGACCTGGCTCACGGACCCCTACAGCATCTATGCCCGCCACATACTCGGCCTGCGCCCGCTCGACCCGATCGACGCCGACCCCGGCCCGCGCGAGCGCGGCTCCGCCATTCATGCGGCGCTGGAGCGTTTCGCAAGGGAATATCCCGGCCCCGACCTGCCGGAGGAAGCACTGGCGCGGCTTCTGGCGCTCGGCCAGGCGAGTCTTGCCCAATTCGGAAACAGGCCGCTGGAAGCGCTGTTCTGGACCCGCCGGTTCAACCACGCGGCGGAAGTCGTCATCGGGACCGAGCAGAAGCGCCGCCGCGACATGGAGCGCATCCTGACCGAGACACAGGGCAAGGCGGTGCTCGACTGTCCGGGCGGCCCGTTCACGCTGACGGCGCTTGCCGACCGGCTGGAGATACGGCAGGGCGGCGGCCTTGTCATCGTCGATTACAAGACCGGCGCCCCGCCCAGCAATACGAAGGTGGCCCAGGGCGCAGCCCGGCAATTGCCCGTTGAGGCGGTCATCGCCGAAGCGGGCGGCTTCCCGGAATGCCGGGCAGGCACAGTCGAGGCGCTGGAATACTGGCGCATCAGCGGCGGAAAAGATGACCGCTGCATCCTCGTCGCCAATATGGCCGCGAAGCCGAACGCGGCCCGCGGCCCGCGCAATGCCGCTGTTTTGATCGAAGCGACGCGGGAGGGCATCCGGCGCTACGCCGAGGCATTCTACGAGGCCGGCATGCCTTACCTGGCGGAGCCGCGCCCGGAATTTCCCTCCGTCTTCAATGATTACCGCCATCTCTCCAGGAAAGATGAATGGTCGCGAACGCTGTGACCGCCGTCGAGCGGGCGACGGCCCAGCAGCGCCTGGCCGCCGAGCCGGGCGTGTCCGCATGGGTGGGCGCCAATGCCGGCTCCGGCAAGACCAGGGTGTTGACCGACCGGGTGCTGGCGCTGCTGCTGGAAGGCACGGAGCCGGAGCGCATTCTCTGCCTCACCTATACCCGCGCGGCCGCCGCCGAAATGCGCATCCGCATCGAGCGGACGCTCGCCGAATGGACCGCCGCTTCCGACAAGGCGCTCGGCCAGGCTCTGGCCCGCATCGGCGTGGAAGCTCCGGACGGCAAGAGACGCGCCGATGCGCGGCAATTGTTTGCCCAGGTTGTCGATGCGCCGGTGGGCCTGAGGATCGACACCATTCACGCCTTCTGCCAGAGCGTGCTCGGGCGCTTCCCTCTCGAAGCGGGCGTCTCGCCCTGGTTCCAGGTCGCCGACGAACGCGACGCTCTCGGTTTCCAGGCGCGGGCGCGCGACTCGGTGCTGCGCAGCAGCGAACAGGCTGTTGCCAACGCCGCTGAGCATCTCGCCGACACCTTGCCCGAAACAGGGCTGGAGCGCTTCATCGCGGAGCTGTTGGGCGAGCGCGGCGCATTCGGGCCGGCGGCGTTTGCCACCCTCGAGGCAACGCTGGTCCAGCCGAAGATTCCGGCGCGGTCGGACCACGCCGTCAGGGAAGCGGCGCGCCTGTTCCTGGCAAGCGACAGGAAGACCGACAGGACAAGCGGCCGCCGCCTGATGGACTGGCTGGTGCTCGACGACCCCGCCATCGAAGACATCGAGGCGGTGCGGCTGGTCTGGCTGACGAAAGAGGGAACGCCACGCGCCAATTTTGCGACGAACGGCGTCAGCGACAAGGAATATCTGCACCGCCTGCTCGAACCCGAACGGGCGCGGATCGAGATGATGCGCGAGGGCCGGCTCATCGCAGCCACTCTGGCGGCGTCGAAGGCCGCGCTCACGCTTGGCGCGGCGCTGGACGGCTTCTATGAGCGCGAAAAGCGGCGCGCCGGCGTCCTCGATTACGACGACCTTGTCCGGCACACCGGCGATCTGCTGAAAGGCGCCGCCGCCTGGGTGCATTACAAGCTGGACCAGGGTATCGACCATGTGCTGATCGACGAGGCCCAGGACACCAGCCCGGCGCAGTGGGATATCGTCGAGGCGCTGACGGCAGAATTCTTCGACGGCGACGGGGCGAGCGAAACCAGCCGCACCGTGTTCGCGGTCGGGGATCCGAAGCAGTCGATATACCGCTTCCAGGGCGCCCGGCCGGCGCGGTTCGAGGAAATGCGCCGCCTGTTCGAGGAGCGGGCCGGGAACGCCCGGCAGACATGGCGCACTGTCCCCCTGGAAGTCTCGTTCCGCGCTGCGCCAGTGCTGCTGGAGGCCGTCAACGCCGTGTTCGACGATGCGCTCGATCTCGGCTCGGGAGCGCCGTCTTCCCCCCATGCCCCCAGCCGCGCCGGCGCCGGCGGCCGGGTGGAAATCTGGCCGCTGGAGCCGGCTCCCGCTCCGGACGCTCCCCTGCTGGCGCGGCAGGCCACCATATCACCCGGAGGCGGGCGCAGCCGGGTCGAACGCCTCCACAGCCCGCCGCCGACCGTCCATGTGCAGGAGCAGTTCGCCGAGCCCAACCCGTTCGACCCCCCGCGCGCCTATCGCCGGCAGCGCACGGCGGAGACCGCGCTTGCCGACCGGGTTGCAGAGCGGATCGCCGCATGGCTCGCCCGGCGCGAGCCGGTATCGCCGGGCGGCAGGCCCATGCAGGCCGGCGACATCATGATCCTGCTGCCGCGCCGGTCGGGCCGGGATTTCGTGCCGCGCGTCATTGCGGCGCTGAAGCAGCACGGCGTGCCGGTGGGCGGCATAGACCGTATCCAGTTGCTGGAGGAGCTGGCGGTTCTGGACCTGATGGCCGTCGCCGATTTCGTGCTGCTTCCCGAGGACGACCTGACGCTTGCAACCGTGTTGAAAGGCCCGCTGTTCGGCTTCGACGATGACGCGCTCTTTGCGCTCGCCCATGGGCGCGCCGGCTCGCTCTGGGCCGCCCTGCTCGACCGGACGGGAACGCCGCGTTTCGACGCCTGCATCGCGACGCTGCGCCGCCTGCTCGGCCGGGCGGACTATATCGGGGTCCATGCGTTTTTCGCGGATCTGCTGGCGGCGGGCGGCCTGCGGCGCCGCATCGCCGCCCGGCTGGGCGAGGAGGCCAATGAGCCTGTCGACGAGTTCCTCAATGCGGCGCTCGACTACGAGCGGCGCCATGTCCCGAGCCTGCAGGGTTTCCTGCATTGGCTGCGGAGCGGCAATGCGGAAGTGAAGCGCCAACTCGACGGGCCGGGGACGAGCGGCGTGCGCGTCAGCACGGTGCATGGCGCGAAGGGGCTGGAAGCGCCGGTGGTCATCCTGCCGGACACGACCTTCTCCCCGGTCCATGCCAGCAACCGCCCTGCCCTCTACCGCGACGGCGGCCTGCTGCTCTGGCCGCCGTCGCGCAGCGAGGAGCGCATGGACCGCTTCTCCAAGGCGCTGCTGGCCAGGGTCAAGCAGGAAGAGGAGGAAGAACGCCGCCGGCTGCTCTATGTCGCGATGACCCGCGCGGCGGACCGGCTGGTGGTGTGCGGCTGGCACGGCAGCAGCGGGGAACCGCCCGAAGACTGCTGGTATGCAACCATCAGGGGCAAGCTGACCCCGCTGATGAGCGAGGTCGATGACCCCGATTTCGACGAACCGCTGCTGGTCATGGAGCGGCGCGCCGCTGTCGCCGGCGAGGCGGAGCGGGCGGAGGCGCAGGAGGCGCCGCCCGCCCTGCCCGGTTGGGCGCAGAGGCCGGTCGCGCCGCTTTCGGGCGCAGCGGCCGCCAGCGCGGCCGGCGAGGACGCATTCGCAGTCTCCTCCCCGCTTCGCGGCAAATCGGCCGGCCGGTTCCGGCGCGGCCAGGCGATTCACAAGCTTCTGGAGCTGCTTCCGGCGGTTGCGCCGGAAAGGCGGCTGGCAACGGCGCGCCGGTTCCTGGCGGCCGATGCCAGTCTTGACGAAGACGCGGAGGCGGCTGCGCAAAAGGTCATGGCCGTGCTCGACAATCCCGCCTTTGGCGCGGTGTTCGGCCCCGGCAGCCGCGCGGAGGCGCCGCTGGTTGGCCGGCTTGGCGGCCAGATTGCGAGCGCCCGGATAGACCGGCTGGTGCTGCTGCCGGAAAAGACCCTGATTGTCGATTTCAAGAGCGGACGCGCGCCGCCGGCCGGCTCCACGCAGGCGCCTGCGGGCTATCTGCGGCAATTGGCGCGCTATACCGCCCTGCTGCAACAGATGCGCCCCGGCATCCCGGTGCAGGCCGCCCTGCTGTGGACCGAAGCGCCGCTGCTGATGCCCGTCCCGCAGCAAAGCCTGGCCCCCTACATGCCCTGACGGTCTTCCGCTGCGCCGCACTTGCAGGCATGATGCCGGCAATCAACTGACGCATAACAGGAGACATACGGATGGCCACCCGGCACGCCACGGATGCGAGTTTTGAAGAAGATGTGAAGCAGGCGGCCAAGCCCGTCGTGGTCGATTTCTGGGCCGAATGGTGCGGCCCCTGCAAGCAGATCGCGCCTGCGCTTGAGGATATCGCGACCGAGATGGGAGACCGGCTCGACGTCGTGAAGGTCAATATCGACGACAATCCGAAGACCCCCGGCGAACTCGGCGTTCGCGGCATCCCGACGCTTATGGTGTTCCGGGGCGGCGAAATGATCGCGCAGCGCGTCGGTGCCATGCCGAAAAGCGCGCTGAAGCAGTGGCTCGATTCAGTCGTCTGAAAGCCGGCGAAATCTCGTTGTTGCGCCCCTTCTGTCGCCCCGGCCGGAGCGCAGCGGAGAGCCGGGGCCCAGCCTCCGCCGCCGCAGCCCTGCGGAGAGATCAGAGGGTGGACCCCGGATCAGGTCCGGGGTGACAGCAAGACGTCCGGGGTGACGACGGCGAGGCGTTCAGAGTGACAAGCGAAGGTCCGGGGCGACGATTGGGGGTCTGGGGGCGGCGAATCGTGCCTGTCCCTGCTCACACAGACTCCCGGCGCGCGGCGAGCACCGCGCCGGCCAGGTAGAGCGAGCCGGCGATCAGCACCGGCCTGACGCCGCCCTGGCGGCGGAGGGCCGTTTCCACATCGGGCGCGGACGAGGCGTTCATGCCGACGGAGCGCGCCGTTTCCGCCAGCGCCTCGGCCGGCACGGAAGCGGCGCTGCCGGGAACCGGCACGGCGGCGGCCTGCCCGATATACGGCGCCAGAAACGCCAGGAACCGGTCCCGGTCCTTGGTGTTCAGCATCCCGACCACAAGGTCGAACGGCTCCCCCCGGCCGGCCAGCCATTCCGCCAGAACCCGGCCGGCAGCCGGGTTGTGGCCGCCGTCGAGCCAGATTTCCGGCGAGTCGGAGAGCCGCTGCAGACGCGCCGGCCAGCGGGCGTCTTGCAGGCCGCGCAGCAGCGCCGCTTCGGGAAGGCCGAAGCCTTCGAGACAGGCCAGCGCCAGGCCGGCATTGCCGTCCTGATGCGCGCCGGCCAGGCCGAGCGCGGGCAGGGCGAGCGTCATCCGGCGCCCCCGGAAGACGCGCCCCGACACCCGCCAGTCTTCATAGACCGGCGCACCCGCGGCCGCGGCCCGCGCCAGGATCACGGTCCTCGCCTCCTGCTGCTGCGGCGCAAGCACCAGCGGCGCGCCGGGTTTGATGATTCCGGCCTTCTCCGCAGCGATCTCCGCCAGCGTTTCGCCCAGAAACTGCGTGTGATCGCGCGCGACCGGCGAGATTGCGGCCACCGCCGGCCGGTCGATGACATTGGTGGTATCGAGCCGGCCGCCCAGCCCGACTTCCAGAAGAAGGACATCGGCGGACGCCCGCGAGAAGGCCAGAAAGGCCGCCGCCGTCGTGATCTCGAAGAAGGTGATTGGTTGACCGTCATTGGCCTGCTCGCACGCTTCCAGCAGCGCCAGCAGCTCCCTGTCCGGCAGCATCTCGCCGGCGACAACGATACGCTCGTTGAAGCGCACAAGATGCGGCGAGGTATAGACATGCACGCGCCTGCCCGCCGCCTCGAGCATGGCGCGCATGAAGGCGACGGTCGATCCTTTGCCATTGGTTCCGGCGACATGGATGACCGGCGGCAGCCGGCGCTCGGGATTGCCGAGCCGGGCCAGCAAGCGCAGCACCCGGTCGAGCTTCAGGTCAATCAGCTTCGGATGCAGCGCCGTCAGCCGCGCCAGCACCGGGTCCAGCGCGCTCAACCCTCGATCCGCTGCAGGTCCGACGCGCCCGGTCCATGCGCCGCCGGCGGTTCGGGACCCTCCAGGCCAGGCAGCAGGGGAGCCGGTTCGACCGGTTCAACCGGCTCGGCCGGGGCCGGTTTCGGCTGCATCAGCATGGAAAGCAGCCGGCCGAGCGTGTCGTGCAGATCGCGGCGATGGACGACCATGTCGATAATGCCGTGATCGTAGAGATATTCGGCCCTCTGGAAATTCTCCGGAAGGGTCTCGCGGATCGTCTGCTGGATGACCCGCTGTCCGGCAAAACCGATGGCGGCCCCCGGCTCCGCAATGGCGACATCGCCAAGCATGGCGAATGACGCAGAGACGCCGCCTGTCGTCGGGTCCGTCAGCAGCACGATATAGGGCAGCCCGGCTTCCTTGACTTCGGACACCGCAATCGTCGTGCGCGGCATCTGCATCAGCGACAGGATGCCTTCCTGCATCCGCGCCCCGCCCGAGGCTGTCACCGCAATCAGTGCGGCCCGCTGCACAACCGCGAGCCGCGCCGCCGCGAGAAATGCCTCGCCCACGGCAATGCCCATCGAGCCGCCCATGAACGCGAAGTCGAGCAGCGCCGCGACGACCGGCTGATCGTGGATGACGCCATGGGCGACGCGCATGGCATCCTTTGTCTTGAGCGCCGCCTGTGCGTCCTTCAGCCGGTCGGTATAGCGCCGCCGGTCGCGGAATCTGAGCGGATCGACCGGCGCATCGGGCAACTCGATGGTTTCGTAGATGCCGTGGTCGAACAACATCGCCAGGCGGTCCGCCGCGTCGAGGCGCATATGGTGGTCGCAATGCGGGCAAACATGAATCCGCTCACGCAGTTCGCGGTGGAAGATCATCTGGCCGCAATTGGCGCATTGCAGCCAGAGGTTCTCCGGAGTTTCCGCCTTGCGGACCAGGCTGCGCAGGCGCGGCCGGACGAAATCGGTGAGCCAGCTCATGCACGCGCGCCGGCGACGCCCCGGGCAAGCTGCATGGCGAGGGCCTCGACCCGGTCAAGCATGTCGGGGCCGCCCGCCCCGATCTCGCGCACAATGGCGGACCCGACCACGGCGCCGTCGGCAACCCGGGCGACCGCTTCCGCCTGCTCCGGCGTGTTGATGCCGAACCCCACGGCAACCGGCAGATCGGTGAACCGGCGCAGCCGGGCAACCGCATGTTCGACATCGGCCATTGTCGGCGAGCGCGTGCCGGTGATGCCCGCAATGGAAACGTAATAGACAAAGCCGCTTGCGCGTTCGAGGACGATCGGCAAACGGGTTTCGTCCGTCGTGGGCGCGACCAGGCGGACGATATCAAGGCCTGCCCGCTCTACCGGCCCGCGCAGCTCCTCTTCCTCCTCAGGCGGCAGATCGACGGTAATCAATCCGTCCGCGCCCGCATCCCGCGCATCCGCTGCGAACCGCTCCGCGCCATAGCGGTAAATCGGGTTGAAATAGCCCATCAGCACGATGGGGCGCTCATTGTCCTCGGCCCGATAGGCGCGGACGAGATCGAGGATGCGGCCCATGGTCATGCCGGCCGCCAGGGAGCGCGCGCCGCCGGCCTGTATGGCGGGCCCGTCCGCCATCGGATCGGTGAACGGAACGCCGATTTCAAGGATGTCGGCGCCGGCGCCGGCCAGACGGCGCAGAACAGCCAGACTCGTATCGAAATCCGGGTCGCCGCCGCTGACAAAGGGCACAAACGCCGCCCGCCCCGCCTCGCGCAGCGCCGCGAAACGCGCCTCGATGCGGCTCACAGCGAAATCCCCAGGGCTTCGCCGACGCTGAAGACATCCTTGTCGCCGCGTCCGCAAAGGTTCATCACCAGAATGTGGTCCCGCGGCAGGCCGGGCGCGGTGCGCATCACCCATGCCAGCGCATGGGCCGGCTCCAGCGCCGGGATGATGCCCTCCAGCCGGGCGCAAAGCTGGAACGCGGCAAGCGCCTCTTCATCCGTCGCCGACATGTATTCGACCCGCCCGACATCCTTGAGCCAGGCGTGCTCCGGCCCGATTCCGGGGTAGTCCAGGCCCGCCGAGATCGAATGCGCGTCGGTAATCTGGCCGTCGCCGTCCTGCAGCAGATAGGTGCGGTTGCCGTGCAGAACGCCCGGCGCCCCGCCGGTCAGGGACGCCGCATGGGCGCCGCTCTCCAGCCCGCGGCCGGCGGCCTCTACCCCGACAATGCGCACGTCCGGATCGTCAAGAAACGGATGAAACAGGCCGATCGCATTCGACCCGCCGCCGATACAGGCGACCACGGTATCCGGCAGGCGGCCTTCAGCCTCCATGATCTGGGCGCGCGCTTCCTCGCCAATGACGCTCTGGAAGTCCCGCACCATCTCGGGATAGGGGGCCGGGCCGGCGGCCGTGCCGATGATGTAGAAGGTGTCGCTGACATTGGCGACCCAGTCGCGAAGCGCCTCGTTCAGGGCGTCCTTGAGCGTGCGCGAGCCGCTTTCGACCGCGCGCACCTCTGCGCCCAGCAGCCGCATCCGAAAGACATTCGGCGCCTGCCTGTCGATATCGACAGCGCCCATATAGACCGTGCAGGGCAGGTCGAAGCGGGCGCACACCGTCGCCGCTGCCACGCCGTGCTGTCCGGCCCCGGTCTCGGCGATGATGCGCGTCTTGCCCATGCGGCGGGCGAGCAGCATCTGCCCCAGACAATTGTTGATCTTGTGCGAGCCGGTATGGTTCAACTCGTCGCGCTTGAAGTAGATTCTGGCGCCGCCGAGATGGGCCGTCAGCCGCTCGGCGAAATAGAGCGGGCTGGGCCGGCCCGAATAATGCTTGTGGAACCCGCCCAGCTCGTCCCAGAACGCCGGGTCGCGCTTCGCCGACGCATAGGCGGAGCCGACTTCCTCGATAAGCGGCATCAGCGTCTCGGCGACATAGCGCCCACCGTAAAGGCCGAAATGCCCCCGCTCGTCCGGTCCGGTGCGGTAGCTGTTGGCGGCGGTATCGGGACTCATCGCCCTCGCTCCCCGGGTCGCGCAATCGGGCCGGACAATACGCGCCCGAACGCCGGAATCAAAGCGCCGCCGCTTTCTCCAGAAAGGCCCGGATCAGCACGGGGTCCTTGACGCCCCGGCTCCGCTCGACGCCGGACGACACATCAACCGCGCGCGCACCGGAAATGCGCACGGCCTCCCCCAGATTACCGGGCGACAGGCCGCCGGACAGCAGCCACGGCAATCGGGGCAGCGGCCCGGCCAGGAGCGACCAGTCGAAGCTGCGGGCATTGCCTCCCGGCAGAGTTGCGCCTTTCGGCGGTCGGGAATCGAACAGCAGCCGGTCCGCAGCGCCTTCATAGGCGCAAGCCGCCGCAAGGTCCGCTCTTTCTCCAACGGGCAGCGCCTTCCAGACCGGAAGGCCGAAACGCCGGCGCAGCTCTGCGGCGCGCTTCGGCGTTTCGCGGCCATGCAATTGCAGCACATCAAGCCGGGCCGCATTGGCCGCTGTTTGGATGGCGGCATCGTCGGAGTCCACGAACAGCCCGACCTTGAGAATGCCTGGAGGCACGTGCGGCGCGAGCCCCGCCGCCGCTTCCGGCGACACCATGCGCGGACTTCCTGCTACGAACACGAACCCCACGGCCGCCGCACCGCCTTCAACCGCGGCCGCCAAGGCGGCCCGGTCCCGGACGCCGCAAATCTTGGCCTCCACCGGCATCAGAACGCCGCCGGCAGCGTCCCGCGCGCCGGGGCCGGCCTGGATTGCTCGCGAACCCGCGCCGCCTCCTTGCGTATACGGCGGCTCTGCGCCCTGCCGCCGGAGACCCGGGCGAGCGCCCAACCGACAATCAGCCCGGCAGCAAGCGGCGCCAGCACAACGAGATAAACCGGCGCCGACAAAGTGGACTCGATCGGAAAAATACCGATCGAAATTTCCTGCATGTTTTCGACTGCAAAAAGCGACGCAATCAGGGCGATCAAAAGTATAAGCGCTGCCCGGATAAACGCCATAATCGGCCCGCTCCTATTCCGGTTCGGCGTTCAGCCGTTCACGGAGGCGTTTTCCTGCCTTGAAGGCCGGCTGGTATTTCCCCTCGACCTCTACCGGCGCGCCTGTCGCCGGATTACGACCCGAACGCGCTTCCCGCCATTTCACCGAAAATGCGCCGAAACCGCGTAATTCGATGCGGTCTCCACGCGATAATGCCTCGGATATTTCGTCGAAAAAGGTCGCGACCAGTTTGACGACATCGCTATGCACCGATTCCGGATACCGTTCGGCAATACGCTTGATGAGTTCCGAACGCGTCATATACGGCCCCCAGCCTGTGAACAGAACTGCGGCGCAGGCTGCCAAACAGCCGCCAGGCCGTCAAGCGCAACCCCTTCCGGTCGTGCCTCATTTTCACATTTGGGCTCGTTGCGGCGTTAATCCGTCACCCCCGCGGAGGCGGGGGTGACAGGGGAGAGCGGGGCCTCCGTGCAGGCAATGTCCTTGCCTGCCGCCCGCGACACGGTTGCATCGCCCAACTGCGGACAACAAGCCAAATGTTAAACTGAGACACGCCCCCTTCCGAAAACATGCTGCTTGCGAACAGGCGGCGGAGGGCGCCTTCGCACCCGTTACCGCCGCCGGCCCCGCTGCGGGCGGCTATCTGTCGCCGCCCCGCTTGCCTCCCTGCTGCTGACCGCGATTGCGAAGCGCGGCGCCCAGGATATCGCCGAGGCTGGCGCCGCTGTCGGAAGAACCGAACTGCGCCATGGCCGTCCGCTCCTCCTCGATCTCCAGCGCCTTGATCGAAAGCTGGATCCGGCGGCCGGCCTTGTCGATCTGCGTCACCTTGGCGTCGAGACGCTCGCCGACGGCAAAGCGGTCCGGGCGCTGCTCCGACCGGTCCCGCCCGAGTTCGCTGCGGCGCACGATGCCGGTCAGGTCGCCCGGCAGCGTCACCTCCAGGGCATTGTCGAGCACGGCGGCCACTGTCACCGTCACCACCGAACCGCGGCGCACACCGCCGCCGCCCCGCGCGCCGCTGCGTGTGGCGCTCTCGAACGGGTCCTCCCTGAGTTGCTTGATGCCGAGGCTGATGCGCTCCTTCTCGACATCCACATCCAGCACCTTGGCGCTGACCATGTCGCCTCTGGAGAACTCCTGCACCGCATCGTCGCCAGACCGGTCCCAGGTGAGGTCGGAGAGATGCACCATGCCGTCGATGTCCCCCGGAAGGCCGATGAACAAACCGAATTCGGTGATGTTCTTGACCTCGCCCTCCACAGTGGCGCCGACCGGAAACTGCTCCAGGAAGCTGTCCCAGGGATTGGCCTGCGTCTGCTTGATGCCGAGGCTGATGCGCCGCTTCTCCAGGTCCAGGTCGAGAATGCGCACATCCACTTCCTGGCTGGTGGACACGATCTTGCCGGGATGGACGTTCTTCTTGGTCCAGCTCATCTCCGACACATGGACCAGCCCTTCAACGCCGGGCTCAAGCTCGACGAAGGCGCCGTAGTCGGTGATGTTGGTGACACGGCCGCGATAGTTCGCGCCGACCGGATATTTGAGCGCCACGCCTTCCCACGGGTCCACCTGGAGCTGTTTCATGCCCAGCGAGATTCGCTGGGTGTCGAGGTTGAAGCGGATCACCTGCACCTCGACCGTCTGACCGATCTGGAGCGTTTCGCTCGGATGGTTGATGCGGTGCCAGGCGATGTCGGTGACATGCAGCAGCCCGTCCACGCCGCCGAGGTCGATGAAGGCGCCATAGTCGGTGATGTTCTTGACGACGCCGTTGAGGATCTGGCCCTCGCGCAGATTGGCGATGAGCTCATTGCGCGCCTCGGCGCGGCTTTCCTCCAGCACCGCGCGGCGCGACACGACGATATTGCCGCGCGAGCGGTCCATCTTGAGGATCAGGAAGGGCTGCGGCGCGCCCATCAACGGCCCGATGTCGCGCACGGGGCGGATATCGACCTGGCTTCCGGGCAGGAAAGCCACGGCGCCTGAAAGATCGACGGTGAACCCGCCCTTGACCTTTCCGAAGATGACGCCGGACACCTTGTCGCTGGCCTTGAACGCCTTTTCCAGATAGCTCCACGCCTCTTCGCGCTTTGCCTTGTCGCGGCTGAGCA
The DNA here is from genome assembly GCA_965200785.1 of Alphaproteobacteria bacterium. Taxonomy (GTDB): domain Bacteria; phylum Pseudomonadota; class Alphaproteobacteria; order Bin95; family Bin95; genus Bin95. The sequence goes on from CBDAVA010000003.1 coordinate 3,093,643, forward strand.
CCGCCTCGCCATTCTTGTCTTCCAGGCGTTCGACGTAGATCTCTACCTCGTCGCCGGTTGCGATTTCCGGCGGCCTGCCGGGCGTGCCAAACTCCTTCAGAGGCACCCGTCCTTCCGCCTTGAGCCCGACATCGATCAGCGCCATGTCGTTCTCGACCGCGATGACCCTGCCTTTGACAACCGTTCCCTCGAAGCTCTTTGTCGCTTGCAGCGATTCTTCCAGCAGAGCCGCGAAGTTTTCCTTTTCGGCGCCTGCTGCGCCGGTTTCGGCAAGAAAAGTAGCCATTCGGCTGTTGCGTTCCTTTCCAACTGCAAACCGGACCGCCGCCCTGTTCACCCGGTGAGCGGCGGACCGGCTGTTCCTCATTTTTTGCCCGGAGCCGCCCCGCCATCCAATGCCGCGAGGCGCTCCTTCGCCAGCAAAAACGCCCGCTGAAACACCGCATCCGGGGTCATCCCCGTGGTGTCGATCTCAACGGCGTCTTCTGCCGGCCGCAACGGCGCGACCCGCCGGGCGCGATCTCTCGAGTCGCGCGCAGCGACCTCGGCCAGAACCTGTGGTAATGTAGGCGTTTCGCCCTGCGACCGCAACTCTCCCAGACGACGGCGGCTGCGCGCCTCGATGCTGGCCGTCACGAACAGCTTGAGTTCCGCGTCCGGACAGACGACCGTGCCCGTGTCGCGCCCGTCCAGCACGGCGCCCGGCGGCGGCGCCGCCAGACGGCGCTGGAACGCCAGCAGCGCCGCCCGCACCGGCGGCAGGGCCGCAACGCGGGAGGCCGCATCGCCGACCTCCTCCCTGCGCAGGTCCGGGTCTGTGAGCGCGGCCGGGTCCAGCGCTTCCGCATGCGGCACGGCATCTGCGGCGGCGTCCGGGTCGCCGCCCGCATCCAGCACCGCCTTCGCGACGGCGCGGTAAATCGCGCCGGTATCCAGATAGACATAGCCGAGCGCCGCCGCCAGACGGCGCGCCAGGGTGCCCTTGCCGGCGGCAGCCGGGCCGTCAATGGTGACGATCACACTTCTATCGCCGCGCCGAGGCCGTTCATCAGTTCGACAAAGCCGGGGAAGGACGTCGCCACCGGCGCAATATCGTCGATGTGCACAGGGTCGCGCGCGCCCATGCCGAGCACCAGGAAGGCCATGGCGATGCGATGGTCCAGGCGGCTGGCAATTCGGGCTCCGCCGGTTGGCCGCCCGCCCGTCACCTCCAGCATGTCGGCACTCTCCTGCACGGCGACGCCGCATGACGCCAGCCCCGCCGCCATGGCGCCCAGGCGGTCGCTTTCCTTGACCCGCAATTCGGCCAGCCCCGCCATGCGCGTGACGCCTTCGGCGAAGGCCGCCGCCACTGCCAGCACCGGAATCTCGTCAATCATGCTCGGCACGCGCTCGGCAGGCACATCGACGGCGGTGAGCGGGCGCCAGACCGCCGTTATGTCGCCGACCGGCTCGCCGCCCGCCACCCGCTCATTGGCTATGGCAATGCCGGCGCCCATTTCGCGCAAGGTGTCGATCAGGCCGATGCGCCCCGGATTGAGGCCCACATCGGTTACGGTCACGGAGGAGCCGGGCAAAATTGCCGCAGCCGCAAGCGGGAACGCCGCGGAGGAAATATCGCCCGGCACCGAAACCGCGCGCCCGGTCAGTTCCGGCTCTCCGGTCAGCCGGACAACGCCTCCGGCCTCCCGCCGCACACATGCTCCGAAATGCTGCAGCATTCGTTCGGTATGGTCCCGCGTCGGCACCGGCTCCACCACCACCGTCTCGCCCGGCGTGTTGAGGCCTGCCAGAAGCACCGCCGATTTGACCTGGGCCGACGCAACCGGAAGCGCGTAGCGCACCGGGGTCGGGCAGCCGGCGCCAACCACCGTCACCGGCAGCCGGCCGTTGGCGCGCCCGTGAAAGGCGGCGCCGAAGCGGGCCAGCGGCTCGCTCACCCGGCGCATCGGGCGGGAGCGCAAAGAGGCGTCGCCGGTCAGCACCGCCGTCAGCGGATGGGTCGCCAGCAAGCCGAGCAAGAGCCGCGCCGAAGTGCCGGAATTGCCCATGTCCAGAACGTCGTCCGGTTCCGCCAGGCCGCCGACGCCCCGCCCGTGCACATGCCAGCGGCCCGGCTCGACCCGCTCCACCTCCACGCCAAGCGCGCGAAGCGCGCCGGCGGTCGCACTGATGTCCTCGCTTTCGAGCAGTCCGTCGATCTTCGTTTCGCCAACCGCGACCCCGGCGAGCATGAGCGCCCGGTGCGAGACGGACTTGTCTCCCGGCGCGCGCACCCTGCCTTCGAGGCTGCCGCACGGGTGCGAAACCGCGCCGCCCGTTCCGTTCATCGGTCCGTCCTCCAAGGCTGTCCGTTCGGTGAGCGGATTTCGTTTTGACACTCCGCCGGCCTTCTGGCAAACGCTCGCGGCTTTCGTCTCTATCCACGCTCCGGAGACTGCCCGTGGCCCGTCCGAATCTCGGCAGCAAGCGTGCATGTCGATCATGCAGCGCCAAATTCTACGATCTCGGCAAAGACCCCGCCGTTTGCCCGGAATGCGGGGCGGCGCACCCGCAGGCGGATTTCCGCAAGCCGCGCCGCGCCAGGCAGCCCGCGCCGCGCGCGGCGCCGAAGAAACCGTTGCCGCAGGCCGAAGCCGAAAGCGACATCAATCTCGATGATGAGGAAGAGGATGAGGAGGATGCGATCGCCATGGATGACGATACGGCGGCCCTCGGCGACGTCGTCACTCCGGGCGCAAAGCAGGAAGCGGAGGACGACGCCTGATACGCCGGAGCGATGACATCGGAAACGGCCTGCGCCTTTCCTTCCGGGAAGAGGGCCTTGCCGTTCCCCGCCCCGCCGCCGCAAATGCGAACGCCGCACCGGCAAATTCCGGGTAGCGCCCCACTTGCCCGCGGGCGCCTGCTTTGGGTATGCTGCCGATTCCCTGGGGGGCCATAGCTCAGCTGGGAGAGCGCTTGAATGGCATTCAAGAGGTCAGGGGTTCAAATCCCCTTGGCTCCACCACTTCGCCCGAAAGGCCCGGCCGAACGCCGGGCCTTTTCTTGATGCGTGCAGCAAACCGAACCCGGGCACACCCGTAATGGCCCGCCGCACGACAACCGCCGCTCCGCTGCGGCTGCTGGCCCGCAAGCCGTTCCGCCGGGCATGGGCGGCCGGAGCGCTGGCGGGCGCCATGCGCTGGCTGGAAGTGCTGGCCGTCGGCTGGTTCGTGCAGGAGCAGACCGGCTCGCCAATGGCGGTCGCCCTCGCGCTGTTTCTCCGGCAGGCGCCGATGTTCCTGCTGGGCGCCGTCGCCGGCGGCGTGTCGGAGCGCGGCGACCGGCGCCTGATACTGCTTAGCGCCTTTTCCGCCATGACCGTCGTCATGGGCATACTCGCCCTTCTGGCGTTCTCGGGTGCGCTGACCGTCTATCATGCGGCGCTCGGCGTCTTTTGCAGCGGCTTCTTCTGGGCGCTCGATTTCCCGGTGCGGCGGACCATGCTGGGCGATCTCGCCGGGCGGCGCCGGCTCGGCGCCGCCATGGCGCTCGACAGCTCCACCAGTAATTTCACCCGCATATTGGGGCCGCTGACCGGCGGCGGGCTGATGTTCACGATCGGCATAGGCGGCGCCTATCTCGCCGGCGTGGTCTGTTTCGGCTGCGGCGCGCTGCTGCTGCTGTTCACCGCATACCGGCGCCCGCCGGCCCTGCCCACCGGCAAGGGATTGCTTGCCGATATCCGCGACGTCTTCGCCTATCTGCCCCATGCGCCGGTCGTGCTGGGCACAGTGCTGCTGACCGTGCTGATGAATGTCTTCGGCTTCCCATACCTCAACATGCTCCCGGTTATCGGCCGCGAGACATTGCGGCTCGACGCGATCGCGACCGGCTCGCTGATGTCGGCGGAGGCGGCGGCAGCTTTCCTGACCGCGCTTGCGATCGCCGCCTTCATCCGGCCGCAGCATTTCCTGCGTCTTTATGTCTGCGGCGGCGCCTTGTTTCTGGCCAGCGTCGTCGTGTTCTCCCTTGCGCCCGGCTATGCGGAGGCCGTGGCCGTGCTGCTGGTCAGCGGCATCGGCTTTGCGGGTTTCGCGGCCATGCAGGGCGCGCTCATCCTGCACAGCGCGGCGCCGGCAATGCGCGCGCGGGTCATGGGCGTGATGGCGTTCGCCATCGGCGGCGGCGGGCCGGTCGGCACGCTGCATGTCGGCTTCCTGGCGGAGGCGTTTGGCGCCCAGGCCGCCGTCGGCATCATGGCCGCCAAGGGCCTGGCCTGCATGGCCCTGATCCTGCTCGCCATTCCCGCTCTCCGGCCCTGGCGCCCGCCTGCGGTGCGCTAGACAGCGGCCGGGCCGGCGTCTTTCCTTGCAAGGGCCGCACGCGCATTATGGCCGGCGCCCCGCCAGAAGGATCCGCTCCCTCAATGTCCGCCGCCCCGCTTCGCTTCGGCATCTTCCTCGCCCCGTTCCATCCGGTGAACGAGAACCCGACCGCCTGCCTCGACCGGGATATGGCGCTGATCGAGCATCTCGATCGGCTCGGCTACCACGAAGCCTGGATCGGCGAGCATCACTCCGGCGGTTTCGAGATCATCGCCTGCCCGGAAATGTTCATTGCCGCAGCCGCTGAGCGGACCCGGCATATCCGGCTCGGCACCGGCGTCGTCTCGCTGCCCTATCACCACCCCTTCCCGCTTGCGGACCGGATGGTGCAGCTCGACCACATGACCCGCGGGCGCTGCATGTTCGGCGTGGGCCCGGGGGCACTGGCGGGAGACGCCTTCCGCATGGGCATCAACCCGCGCGACCAGCGCCGCATGATGAACGAGGCCATCGACGCGCTCATGCCGCTGCTGAAGGGCGAGCGCCTGTCGATGAAGACCGACTGGTTCGAGCTGCGCGAGGCGCAGCTTCAACTGGCGGGCTACACCTGGCCGCATATGGAGGTGGCGGTCGCCTGCGCGCGGTCGCCGGCCGGGGCGCTGGCGGCAGGGCGGCACGGGCTCGGGATGCTCTCCATCGGCGGCACCTCGCCCGAGGCGCTGGCCGCCCACGCCAACAACTGGAAGCTCTGCGAGCGGGCGGCGTCCGAGAACGGCAAGACGGTGCACCGGTCGAACTGGCGCGTCGTCACCCTTGCCCATATCGCCGAGACCCGCGAGCAGGCTCTCCGCAATGTGGCTTTCGGACTCGAGGACTGGGCCAGATATTTCCGCGAAATCGCCACCTTCCCGATCGTGCCGCCGGAAATCGACGATGCGGTGTCCTACCTGACGGAAAACCGCATGGCGGTCATCGGCACGCCGGACGACATGATCGCGCATATCGAGCGCCTGCAGGAAGGCTCCGGCGGTTTCGGCGCATTCCTGGAGCTGGCGCATAACTGGGCGGATTTTCCCGCGACCAAGCGCCATTTCGAACTGGTGCAGCGCTATGTGATGCCGCATTTCCACGGCTCAACCGCGCTCCGGCGGGAATCCTACGATTACAGCCACACCAATCGCGAGCTGTTCGTCGGCAGCGCCGCTGAAGCCATCGCTGCCGAAATCGCCCGCGAGGAAGCCCGCAAGAACGCGGCGGAGTAAAGGCTCAGGCGAACGCCTCCTCCCAGGTTCCGCGGGTGGCGGCCTTGGTGTATTCGGTGGCGCGGTTCTCGAAGAAATTGGCGTGCTCCACACCGTTCAGCATCTCGTCCATCCAGGGTAGCGGGTTTTCCGCCGCGCCGAAGACGGCCTCCCGGCCAAGCTGCTCCATCCGCCGGTCTGCGATATAGCGGATATACGCCTTCACCTCGTCCGCCCGCAGCCCTTCCACGCCGCCCATCTCGAAGGCGAGGTCGATGAAGGCGTCCTCATGGTGGACGACGGTCCGGCAGGCTTCGTCCAGGTCCCGGTTAAGCGCATCGGTCTCCACTTCGGGATATTCCTGCACGAAGGTGCGGAACAGGCGGATGGTGTTTTCCGTATGCAGGGTCTCGTCCCGCGCCGACCAGGCCACGATCTGCCCCATCCCCTTCATCTTGCCGAAGCGCGGGAAGTTCAGCAGGATCGCGAAGCTCGCGAACAGCTGGACCCCCTCGGTGAATGCGCCGAACACCGCCAGCGTGCGGGCTATGTCATCTTTCGAGTCGGAGCCGAACCGCCGCATATAATCGTATTTGTCGCGCATGGCCTTGTAGTGCAGGAAGGCCGAATACTCCGCTTCCGGCATCCCGACCGTATCCAGTAAATGGCTGTAGGCGGCGATATGCACCGTCTCGATATTCGAGAAGGCGGCCAGCATCATCTGCACCTCGGTCGGCTCGAAGACGCGGGCGTAATGCTTCATGTAGCAGTTGTTAACCTCGACATCGGCCTGGGTGAAGAAGCGGAAAATCTGGGTGAGCAGGTTCCGCTCGGCGGGCGTCAGGATACGCCGCCAGTCGGCCACATCGTCGGAGAGCGGCACCTCCTCCGGCAGCCAGTGAATGCGCTGCTGCGTCAGCCAGGCGTCATAGGCCCACGGATAGCGGAAGGGCTTGTATGTCGGGCTGGGGTCAAGCAGGGGCACGGCAAGGGGCCATCCAAGGCTACGGAATCAGCTTCACGGCCGCGACAAGAAGCGGATTCGCCGCGATGACCAGTCCGATGATCCGCCAAGTCATGCGAGCCTCGAGTGCGGATAGCTCGGCCTTGGTCGCCAGCGGTGCAAGATCAGCTCTGGTTGCCAGCGCATCACGATCCGCAAAGGCAGCCTCGCGGGCTGCATGAACTGCCTCAAGGTTTCCGGCAGTGATTGCTTCGGCCGCTTCTCTGGGCAGCCCCGCATCCTCCAGACGACGAACAGCGGCGATGGTGTCGAAGGCGGCCGGCACGGTTTCAGACCAGCGCCGGCTGCGGAGCAGTCTGCCGGGTATTCCTGCGGGCCTTGTCAGTCAGATGGGCGACCAAAGCCGGATTCTCGATATCTGTCACTTGGCACCTGCCGCGTCTGCCTGCAGGCCAGCATAGCACAGTCGAGGGTGTGCCTGAAGGCCAGCACAGCACAGCACAGTCGAAGGCGCGGTCTGCTATAACCGCCCTATCGAAACAGGCTCCGCCCGCTCCCATGACACTTCCGATTTCCCTTCTCGGCGAGGCGCTGGCCGCGGCCGAGACATTTCTTGAAGAGGCGCGCAGCAGCGTGGCGGCGCGTGTGCAGGCCGGCGGCAGAACCGACCCGGCCGCGCTGGAGCGGGAGCAATTCGCCGCCCACGGATTCGCCTGGATCGCGACGTATGTGGCCGGCCTCAGGGAAATGCTCGGCTGGGCGCGGCGGCTCGAAGCGTCTGACCGTCTGTCCGCGCTCGACCGACTCGTTCTCCAGTCGGCTTTCGGGGAGTATCTCGCCCAACTCGCCGGCGGCATCGCCGTCTCGCAGGGAGAGACGGTTCGGCCCGCCGATCTCGGTCTCGACGGCGCGGCGCTTCGCAGCCCCGCGGCCGCCCGGGTCGCGGCCGAAGGCAACTCGAATGCGGTGCGCATGGAAATCGCCGCCCTGCTCGCCGACGGCCAGCGGCCGTCAGACGGGCTGGAGGACGAGTCGCTCGCCCTGGTGCGCGACCAGTTCCGCCGCTTCACGGACGACCGCATTATCGGGCCGGCCCATGGCTGGCACAGCCGCGACGAGCTCATACCCATGGCGGTGGTGCAGGACATGGCCGATATGGGCGTGTTCGGGCTTACAGTGCCGGAAGACCGGGGCGGACTCGGCATGGGCAAGGTGGCCATGTGCGTGGTCACCGAGGAGTTGTCGCGCGGCTATATCGGTGTCGGCTCGCTCGGCACCCGTTCCGAGATTGCGGCCGAACTGATCCGGCTCGGCGGCGCGCCGGAGCAGCAGGAGCGCTGGCTGCCCGGTATCGCCAGCGGCGCGGTGCTGCCGACCGCCGTGTTCACCGAACCCGATGTCGGCTCGGACCTCGGCGGCGTGCGCACCCGCGCGGTCCGGAATGGCGGCGCCTACCGGATTTCGGGCGCGAAGACCTGGATTACCCACGCCGCCCGCGCCGACCTGATGACCCTGCTGGTCCGCACCGACCCGGACACGCCCGGCTATCGCGGCCTTTCCATGTTTCTCGCCCCGAAGACCCGCGGCAGCGACAGCAACCCGTTCCCCGACCCCGGCATAGACGGCGGCGAGATACCGGTGCTCGGCTATCGCGGCATGAAGGAATATGAAATCGGTTTCGACGGCTTTGAAGTGGAGGCCGGCAATCTGCTCGGGCACAGGGAAGGCCAGGGTTTCAAGCAGTTGATGGCCACATTCGAGAGCGCCCGCATCCAGACGGCGGCGCGCTCGGTGGGCGTGGCCGAGCGCGCGATGGAATTGGCACTGGACTACGCCGCCGGGCGCAAGCAATTCGGCAAGGCGATCCTCGGCTTCCCGCGCGTCGCCGGCAAGATCGCCTGGATGGCCGTCGAGACGCAGATCGCCCGCCAACTCGCCTATTTCGCCGCACGGGAGAAGGATGACGGCCGGCGCTGCGATATCGAGGCCGGCATGGCCAAGCTGCTCGCCGCGCGCGCTGCATGGGCGAATGCCGACAACGCTGTCCAGATACATGGCGGCAACGGCTATGCGCAGGAATATGAGGTCGGGCGCATCCTCTGCGATGCGCGCATTCTCAACATTTTCGAGGGCGCGGCGGAAATACAGGCGCATGTCATCGCGCGCGGCCTTCTGGAACGCCGCAACTGACCGCCCGGTTGCCCGGAGATCATTCGCATGGCACGGATCGTTATCATCGGCGCCGGCATAGGCGGTCTCGCGGCCTCTCTTGCACTGGCGAAGCGGGGGATCGACGCCCTGGTTCTGGAGCAGGCGCCGCGTATCGAGGCGGTCGGCGCCGGTATCCAGCTCAGCCCCAACGCGACGCGCATCCTGCACTGGCTCGGCCTCGAGGACGATATGGCCGCATGGGGCGTCGAGCCGGAAGGGCTTGCCATCCGCAGCCATGAAGGCGAGATGCTTGTCGAGGCCCCGCTGGGCCGGGAAGCGCGGGAGACCTTCGGCTTTCCCTATTATCACGCCCATCGCGCCGACCTTCTGGACAGCCTGCTGCGCCGGCAGCCGCCGGGCCGGCTGCGGCTCGGAGCGCAGCTTGTCGCGGTGCGGGAAGGCCGGCTGATGCTGGCCGGCGGCGAAACAGTCGAGGCCGACATCATTATCGGCGCAGACGGGATTCACAGCCCCGTGCGGCAGCATCTGTTCGGCACCGGCAAGGCGCGCGACTCCGGCTCGGTAGCCTGGCGGGCGCTGGTGCCGGCGGAGCGGCTGGCCGATCTCGACATTCCGCGCGAATCGGGTGTGTGGTGGGGGCCGGACGCCTGCATGGTGCGCTACTGGGTTTCAGCCGGGCGGCTGATGAACTGGATTGCGATTGCGCGCACCGACCGCGAGACGCCGGAATCCTGGTCGCAGCTCGGCCGCGTGGAAGATGCCGCGGCGGCCATGACGCCCTTCCCGCCAACGGTGACCCGCATGGTGGCGCGCAGCGAAACGGTGCATGAATGGGCGCTGTTCGACCGCGACGGCCTTCCGGCCTGGACGAGCGGGCAAACGACGCTGCTGGGCGACGCCGCGCACGCCATGATGCCCTACCATGCCCAGGGCGCTGCGATGAGCCTGGAGGACGCCTGGGTGCTGGCCGGCTGCCTGGCCGGGGACATGGGCGAGGCCGGGCTTGCCCGCTACGAGGCGCTGCGCCGCGAACGCGCCAACCGGGTGCAGGCCTGGTCCCGGGCTATCGAGCATAACTGCCTGCTGGCCGACCCGGCCGAGGTCGCCGCCCGCAATGCCAAGCTGGCGCGGGACCGCGCGGGCTATCGCGGCGGTTTCCCGCCGGGGCAGATCTGGCTCTACGGCTATGATGCGGAAGCTGCGCTGTCGGAGGCCGCCGTTTGACGGCATTCGCGGGGCTTCATAAAGTGGCGGCGGCCGGGTGCGGCTGCAACCGCACCGGCCCTGCTGCACCGATGCACTGGCGAGGCGGTCTGTTGTCCTTCCTGATTCCGATTGTCATGGCCGCTGTGGCGCTGGTGCTGTTCATCGGAATCTTCGGGATGATGCGCGGCGGCAATTTCAACCGCCAATACGGCAACAAGCTGATGCGGCTGCGGGTCGGGCTGCAATTCCTCGCCATCCTGCTGATCGCCGTCGCCGCGCTGCTGGCGGGGTCCTGATGGTCCGGCTTACCCGGATCTATACGAGGGGCGGAGACAAGGGCGAGACCTCGCTGGGCAATGGCGCGCGCGTCGCCAAGGACTGCGCCCGCGTCGAGGCGTTCGGCGCCGTGGATGAAACCAATGCCTGCATCGGCCTTGCCCGACAGCATACATCCGGCGAACTCGACGCCATGCTGGCCCGCATCCAGAACGACCTGTTCGACCTGGGCGCGGATCTGTGCACGCCGGAGGGCGGCGAGCGCCGTTCCGGCGCCCTGCGGATCGCGCCGGAGCAGGTTCAGCGGCTGGAAGCCGAAATCGACGCCATGAATGCCGAGCTTGCGCCGCTGAACTCCTTCGTGCTGCCCGGCGGCTCGGCGGCGGCGGCGGCATTGCACCTTGCGCGGACAACGGCCCGGCGCGCGGAACGCGCAATGACGACGATGGCGCGGGAGCAGCCGCTTGGCGAGGCCGCGCGGCACTATATCAACCGCCTCTCCGATCATCTCTTCGTCGCCGGCCGGCTGGCCAACGACAAGGGCGCCGCCGACATCTTGTGGGTCCCCGGCGCCAATCGGTGACGCGGCCTCCGGCTGCCGGCGGTCAGTTCCCCTGTTTCCTGATCGCGGCGCGCCGGAGCGCCTTCAGCGTGTAACCCCAGTCCGGCCGTATGGCCAGCGAGCGCTGGTAGTCCGCTATTGCCCCGTCAATTTGGCCCAGCTCCGTCTTCAGATCGCCCCGCACCTTGTATGCCCGCCAGAGCTCGACCTGGCCGAGCGTGATGCTCTCGTCAAAATCGGCGAGCGCGCCTTCCAAATCCTTCTGGCGCCATTTCGCCACGCCGCGATTGTGGAATGCCTCGCCATATTCCGGCCGCAACCCGATCGCCTGGCTGAAGTCGGCGACGGCTTCCGGGTAGGATCCGGCTTCGATCCGCGCCGTGCCGCGCTTGAACAGGGCGCGCGCGCGTTCATCGGCGGTCTTGAACAGATCGCTGTTCAGCGCCTTGGTGCAGTGGACGACATTCACCGCCGGCGAGCCGCCGCCCGCCATGCAAAGCAGCTTGTCCCAGGAGTCGGCTGCAAGCGCCTGCCCCGCGGACAACAGCACGAAAAGAACAATTCCTGCCCTACCGGCCATGACGCATATGCCTCGCAATGATGGTGCGCTGGATCTGGCTGGTGCCGCCGCCGATGGTTGCCTGCATTCCTTCCCGGAAATAGCGTTCCATATCGGCCTCCGGCGTTGTCCCGATACCGCCCATGATCTGCACGCCCTGGCGCGAGACCTCCTGAAGGGTCTCGGAAGCGAAGAGTTTTGCCATAGCGGCTTCTTTCGGACAAGACGCCCCGCCATTGGCGGCTGCGGCGGCGCGGTAGGTCAGAAGCCGCGCCGCATCCACCCTAGTCTGCATGTCGGCCAGCATATGCCGGATCACCTGGAAGTCGAAGATGGGCTGGCCGAACTGCTCGCGGGCGCGCGCATAGTCGCAGGCATCGTCCACCGCCTGCTGCGCGCAGCCGACATATCCGGCGGCAATGGAGATGCGCTCCAGCTCCAGATGCTCGGTCATGATCTGCCAGCCCTGGCCCTCCGCGCCGAGCAGGGCGTGGGCCGGCAGGCGCACATCGTCGAGAAAGATCGTGTTCGACCCCGTAGCCCGGCGGGCCAGCGCCTCGATCTTGTGGATCGTCACGCCCGGCGCATCGTTCGGTATCAGCAACACGGAAAGCCCGTCATGCCGGGCCGTTCCGGCTCCGGTTCGGACCAGCGCGCAAAGCACGGCGCCCCTGGCCCCGCCGCCGGAGTTCCAGAGCTTCTGCCCGTTCACCACCCAGTCCACGCCGTCCCGCCGGGCGCGGGTGCGGGCGTTGGCGGCGTCGGAGCCTGCCTGCGGCTCCGAAAGCGAGATGACGAAGCGCATCTCGCCGGCCAGAAACGGCTCGATATAGCGGGCGCTCTGCTCCGCAGACCCGTGCCGGACGATATTCTGGGCGGTGAACATCGGCACCATCAATGCGGTGGCGAAATCCGGGCCGTAGCGCGCCAGCCCCTCGCACATCAGCGCGTAGGAGAATATGTCTCCGCCCTGCCCGCCCCGTTCTTCCGGGACCAGCAGGCCGATCCACCCCTCGGAGACGATCTTTGCATATCCCTCATAGGGATATTCGCGGTTGCGGTCCTTCTCGCGGACATAGTCGCGGCCGATCTCCTCCTCCATGAAGCGGAAGACGGTCTCGCGCCACATCTCCTGTTCGGGGCTGAGAAAATCCATCGGCGAAACAATCCCGTCCCGGCCGCTAGTTGACGACGAGTTCGGTGGCGGCGTGTGTAACCAGCTCATTGCCGGCCTGGGTAACGACCGCTGTCGCGCCCGTGGTCGCCGCCAGACCCGCCTGGCTGTCGAACACGATGATATGAATGAAGAACACCATGCCGGGTTCCGCCAGCACCGGGTTGCCCTTGTAGAACATCGGGCTGTCCATCCAGACCGGCGCAAAGGTGGCGCCGAGCGAGTAGCCGCAGGCATTCATCCGATGCTCCGCCAGCCCATGCGCATCGAGCACGCGGGCATGGGCGTCGAACACCTCGCCCACCGGCCGGCCCGGGCGCAGTGCCTCCCGGCAGGCGGCAAGCGCCTCCACCGCCGCATTGTGGAGAAAGCGCTGCCGCTCCGGCGGCGGGCCGATGCGGATCGTGCGCATCAGGCAGGCATGGTAATGCCGCCAGGTTCCGGCGAACTCCAGGGTCAACTGGTCATCCGCATCCAGATGCCGGCGCCCGCTGAAATATCGGCACATCAGCGCGCCCGGGCCGGAGCCGATGATGAACTCATTGGCCGGGTCGTCGCCGCCCGCCCGCCAGACCGCGCCCTGCATCGCCGCCAGAATGTCGCCCTCGAAGGCGCCGGGCCGGGCGAGCCGGACCGCCTCGTCATAGGCGCGGTCGGCCAATTGGCCCGCCATGCGGACATGTTCGAGCTCCGCCGGGCTCTTGACCATGCGCAGCCGGTCCACCAGCCCCGAGGCGTCCCCCGGGCTGCCGAAGCCGTCAAGCGCATCGCGCAAGCGGAAGCCGAGCGCTGCCGGCAGTCCATATGCCTGCCACTCCACGCCGATGCGCCCGCCCTTGAAGCCGAATTCCGCCAGCATCGCCTTCAAATCATCTTCCGGGCGCGAGTCGGCAGCATCCTCCCACACCCGGATATCGTCGAGGACCGAGGTAAACTCGGCCTGGCGGCGGTCGGGCGCCCGGGTCAGCAGGGCAAGCCGTCCGTCGGCGCCGAGCACGAGGCACTGGAAGAAGCAAAAGCCGAAGCTGTCATAGCCGGTGAGGTAGAACATGCTCTCCTGCTTGAAGAGCAGGAGACAATCGAACCCGGCCTCTGCCGCCGCCCTGGCCGCCGCGCCCTGGCGCGCGGCGAATTCTTCCCTGCTGAAGTGAATGGCCATGCCGCATCCCTCGCTTTCCGATGCACCCTAACGCATCATGGCACCGGAAGCCGCCCGGATGACAGGGCGGAGCAGCAGGGGAGCAGAATGCCGATGGCGAGTGAACGGGCCGAAGTGGTCGCCACCAGACACATGGCCGTCGCCGGACACCAGCTTGCGGCGAGCGCCGCTTTCTCTGTGCTGGAGGCCGGCGGCAATGCGATCGACGCCGGCGTCGCCGGCGGCCTGGCGCTGGGCATTCTGGAAAGCGACCTGGTGAGCGTCGCCGGCGTCGCGCCGATTATCGTCTATAGCGCCGAGGCGCAGAAAATCGTGACGATCTCCGGACTGGGCTGGTGGCCAAAGGCGGCCGATATCGAGTATTTCCGCCGCGAGCATGCCGGCGGGATACCGAACGGCGTGTTGAGAACAGTGGTGCCGGCGGCTCCCGATGCCTGGATCACGGCGCTGGAGCTTTGGGGCCGGATGTCCTTTGGCGAGGTCGCGCAGGCCGCGATCCGCTATGCGCGGGACGGCTTCCCGATATATCCGCTGATGGAGCGCATCATTGCGGAGCATGAGGCCGAGTTCCGGGCGGCGCCGGATACGGCGGCAGTCTTCCTGCCGGGCGGACGGCCGCCCAGGACCGGCGAGCTGTTTTTCCAGAGGGAAGGCGCCGCCGCGCTGCAATACATGGCCGATGAGGAAGCCGCCGCCGCGCGCCGCGGCGGGCGCAAGGCAGGGCTCGCCGCCGCCCGCGACGCCTTCTACAAGGGCGACATCGCCCGGCGCATCGCCGAGTGGCAGGCTGCCGAAGGCGGCTGGATGACGCGGGAGGACCTCGCCTCCTTCAGGGTCGGTATCGAGGAGCCCGTAAGGGGGCGGTTCGGCGGCGCGGAGGTTCATGCCTGCGGCCCCTGGTGCCAGGGGCCGGCGCTGATCGAGGTGCTGAATATCCTGCAGGGATACGATCTTGGCGCGCTTGGCCATAACAGCGCCGATGCCGTGCATGTCGCCGTTGAAGCGGTGAAGCTCGCCATGGCGGATCGGGACGCCTATCTGGGCGATCCGCGCTTTGTGGACGTGCCGATCGACACGCTGGTCTCCAAGGCATACGCCGCGGCGCGCCGGGCGGACATCGACATGCGCTGCGCCATGCCCGAGATGCCGCCGCCGGGCGACGCCGGGACGGGCCTGGCTCCGCCGATACCGCCCTCGCCGACACTGGAGCCGGCCGCTGCGCCGCTCGACACCTCCTATATCTGCGTCGTGGACGAAGCCGGCAATGTCTTCTCGGCCACGCCGTCCGACGGGTCCTATGGCGGCACGGTCGCCCCGGGCGTCGGCCTCGCGATTTCCTCGCGCGGGTGCCAGTCCTGGACCGATCCGGCGCATGTCTCGGCGCTGGCGCCCGGCAAGCGCCCGCGCCTGACGCCGAACCCGGCGATTGCCGTCCTCGACGGCGGACGGCGTTTCGTGCCCTTCGGCACGCCCGGCGGCGATGTTCAGACCCAGGCCATGGCGCAATGCCTCATCAATCTCACGGTCCACGGCATGTCGGCCCAGCAGGCGGTCTCGGCGCCGCGTTACGCCAGCTACAGCTTCCCGTCCTCCTTCGAGCCTCATGCCTACTATCCGGGCCTGCTGAAGCTGGAAGGCGCTGTGGGGGCGGAAGTCGGCGATGACCTGGCGGCCCGCGGCCACAGGATCGAATGGTGGCCGGAGCGCGTCTGGCTCGCCGGCTCAGTGTGCATGATCGACGCCGACCAGGAGCGCGGCCTGATGACCGGCGGCGCCGACCCCCGCCGCATGGCCTATGCCGTCGGCTCCTGAACCACGAAACGACCTCATCCTGAACCGGCGAGCGACATCCATGGCCATCACAACGCATGAACGGGCGAACGCGCCCCGCATCAATCTCTACAGCGACACGCAGACCCTGCCGACGCCGGAAATGCGCCAGGCAATGGCGGAAGCGCCGGTGGGCGACGAACAGTCCTTCGCCGACCCGAGCGTCAATGCGTTGTGCGAGCAAACGGCGGCGCTGATGGGCAAGGAAGCGGCAGTGTTCCTGCCCTCCGGCACGATGTGCAACGAGATCGCCATCCGGGTCCATTGCCGGCCCGGCGACGAGGTGATCGCCGAGGCGTCCTCTCACATCCTGAATTTCGAGGGCGGCGGCCCGGCGGCGCTCTCCGGCGTGCAAATCGCCCCGGTGGCCGGCGAACGCGGCCTCTACACCGCCGAGCAGGCCGAGGCTGCGATCCGCGAAGACCACCGCTATGCGCCGCGCTCCTCGCTGCTGGAGGTCGAGAACACAGCCAATATGGGCGGCGGCAGCGTCTGGCCGCTGCAGGCCGTGCAGGCGGTGACCGCAGTCGCCAGAGCGCACGGCCTCGCAACCCATCTCGACGGCGCGCGGTTGCCGAACGCCGTTATCGCCTCCGGCGTCTCTGCGGCCGACTACGCGGCCTGTTTCGACAGCGCATGGATCGACCTCAGTAAAGGGCTGGGCTGCCCGGTGGGCGCCGTGCTTGCCGGCTCGGCCGCCTTCATCGACGAGGTATGGCGCTGGAAGCAGCGCATGGGCGGCGCCATGCGGCAGGCCGGCATCCTGGCGGCGGCGGGTCTTCATGCGCTCGACCGGCATTGGGAGCGGCTGGCGGAAGACCACGCCCATGCGGCGCTGCTGGCCGATGCGCTTCGCGGCATCGAGGGCTTCACCGTCGAGCCCTGCGAGACCAACATTCTGTTCTTCGATGTCGGCGGCACGGGGCGGAGCGCCGCCGACATTGCCGCCCGCGCCGGGGCGGCCGGCCTGCGCATCGGCGCAATGGGGCCGACGCGGATGCGCGCCGTCACCCATCTGGATGTCAGCCGGGCGGACTGCGAGGAAGCGGGCCATATCCTCGCCGAGGCGGCGGCGTGACTTTCGATCCCGACGCATTCAAGGCGTTCGAGCAGGCCGGCTGGAACCGGCAGGCGCCCGGCTACCGCGCCGTTTCCTGGGACTCGACCCGCCTTGGCCTCGGCCCCGTTCTGGACGCCGCCGGCGTGGCCGCGGGCATGGATGTGCTCGATGTGGCGACAGGCCCCGGCTACGGCGCAGCACTGGCGGCCGGACGCGGCGCCCGGGCAATCGGGGTCGATTTCGCCGCCGCCATGGTCGAGGAGGCGCGCGGCAATTTCCCGCAAGCCGAATTCCGCGAGGGGGACGCCGAAGCCCTGCCCTTTGCCGATAGCAGTTTCGGCGCCGTCATATGTTCCTTCGGCATACTGCATTTCGCCCGGCCCGACCGCGCCGTTGCGGAGGCGTTCCGTGTGTTGCGGCCAGGCGGGCGTTATGCGTTCTCGGCCTGGTGCACGCCGGACCGGGTGGCGCATTTCGGCATGTTCCGCCGCGCGGTCGCAGCGCATGGCGACCCGAATGCGGGCGGTATTCCGGAAGGGCCGGAGATGTTCCGCTTCTCGGACCCGGCGGAATGCAGGCGGGTGCTGGCCGCGGCCGGCTTCCGGAAAGTGCGGGTCAGCGAAATCGCAATCCGCCGGAGAGTCGCACCCGAGGCGCTGGTGCGGGGGTTGCGCCACGCCACCGTGCGCTCCCGCGCCTTGCTGGACGCCCAGACGCCCGAGGCCCGCGCCGCGATAGAGGCCGACATGCTGGACCAGGCCAGGGCCGCGGCCGAAGCCGACGGCGTGCTGGACCTCTCCCTGCCGGCCGTGCTCGCCTCCGGCGCGCGGCCGGGCTGAGGGCCGCCCTGCCCTCCGGCTCTCAGATCGCCGCGAGTTCCTGCTCGAGATCCGCCATTTCCGCGCCGCCGGCCATCAGCCTGCGAATGTCGTCGCCGGCCAAGTCCTCGCGGGACCCCGCTCCGATCACCTCGCCGAGCGACAGGAAGGTGAAGCGGTCCGCAACCAGCTTCGAATGAATCTCGTTATGCGTGATGAAAATTATCGCGATGGTGCCCAGCGCCCGAACCCGCTTGATGGTCTTGAGGACCTCCATCTGCTGCCGCTGCCCGAGCGCCGAGGTCGGCTCGTCGAGAATCAGCACCTTGGCGCCGAAATAGATGGCGCGGGCAATCGCCAATGTCTGCCTCTGGCCCCCGGACATCGTGCCCACGGCCTGGCCCGGATCCGAAATGTCTATGCCGATCCGGTGCATCTCGTCATGGGTGATCCGGTTCATCTCCCGCATCTGCATGACGCCGAACGGCCCCGGCCCCTTGAACAGTTCGCGCCCCATGAAGAAGTTGCGGGTCACGGACATCAACTGGTTCAGGGCAAGATCCTGATAAACGGTGCCGATCCCCGCCTGGGTCGCGTCGCGGGGCGAGCGAAAGACGACCGGCTGGCCCTCGACATAAATCTGGCCCGAGGTCGGTTGATGCACGCCGGCAAGAACCTTGATGAGGGTGGACTTCCCGGCTCCGTTATCTCCGAGAAGCGCGTGCACCTCGCCGGGATACACATCCATCGTCACGCCGTTCAGCGCTGTAAAGGGGCCGAAGCGCTTGACGACCTTCTCAAGCCGGACGAGGGGCGTTCCGGAAGGCGCCATGTCATATTCCCCCTGTTATCCGCTTGCGAATATTCTCGTTCCCGAACGCCGCAATGAGCAGCACGGTGCCGAGGAAGACGCGGTAATAGGAGCCGTCGATCCAGGAAATATAGAACACCGAATTCTGCACAAGGCCGAAGATGACGGCGCCGAAAATGACGCCCACGATCGAGCCGAAACCGCCGGTCATCACCGTCCCGCCGACCACGGCTGCGGCAATGGCCTCGAGCTCCTTGAGATTGCCCTTGGCGGCATCGGCCGTGTTGGTGTCAAAAACCTGACAGGCGGCGAAGAGCGTTGCGCAGAACGCCGTGAACATGAACAGCCCGATCTTGACCTGACGGACCGGAACGCCGTTCGCGCGGGCGCTTTCCTTGTTGTCGCCGGTGGCATAAATCCAGTTTCCCAACTGGGTTTTCGCCAGCACCACATAGGTCACAATGGCGAGGACCATCCACCAGGCCACTCGGGCGTCAAGGCCGCTCACCCATTGCTCGCCGCGGCGGTTGATGTTCCAGCCAAGCTCGTAGAACAGCGAGAACAGCCATTTGAAGGTTTCGCCGCCGAAGATATAGGCGAAGAAGTCGTCCTGCTTGAAGTCCGGCAGGCCGGAAATCTGTGTCGAGCCTTCGTTGAATTCCCGGAAGCTGACCTCGGTAAGTCCGCGCAGGATGAACAGGAAAGCGAGCGTCACAATGAAGGATGAAAGTCCGGACCGGACGACGATATTTCCGATGAGGCAGCCGATTGCAAGCGTCATGACCAGGGTAAGCAGGAACGCAGCAAGAGGCGTTGCTTCACCGAGGCCGAAAGGCAGGCCCCATTTCATCATCATCGCCATCGACATGCCGGCAAAGCCGATCATCGAGCCAATCGAGAGATCGAATTCTCCGGCGATCATCAGCAGGCAAGCGCCGATGGCGATGATTCCGAGCTGGGAGATAATGGAAAGGTTGTTCTTGATTCCCAGCGGATTATAGACGACGTCGCCGGCAACGATCGCCAGGAAGACCAGAATGAAAATCATTCCGGAGAACGACCCGATTTCGGGCCGGCGGATCAGGCGGGCAAGCCGCCCTTCCTTTGCCCGGCGGTCCGCCTCTTTTCTCTGCCCGGCTGCCTGCTGCATCACTTCAGATTCCCGGTCGCGCGGTCCGTGTCCGATACCCTGCAAGCACGGACAATGCAGGGTCGGTTCCGCGCCTGGATTATCTGCCGCCCCGGCCGTTCTGCGGCCGGGGCGGCGCTTTCGGGAGAGGCGTTAGCGGTTGACGCCTGCCTGGGCCTCGACGGCCGCGGCGTTGCCTGCATCGACAAATCCCGGCCCCGACGGGATGTTGGCGCCCGGAAGCATACCGGCATTGGTGTTGTAGAGATGCAGCACCACGACCGGCATATATCCCTGCAGCCGCTGCTGCTGGTCGATGGAGTATTTGACCTTTCCATCCTTGATAAGCGCGATCACGCCCGGGGTGAGATCGAAGCATGACAGGTGGACGGCGGCGCCGACTTCCTCAACGGCTTCCGCCGCCGCTTCGCAGACATGCGGGCCGACGGCAAGCACGGCGTCAAGCGACGCATCCGCCTGCAGGGCTGCAGCCGTCCGGGTCTTGATCTGCGAGACGTCATTGGAGACGTCGATCATGTTCAGCTCTTTGCCCATCGCCTCGAAATAGCCGTTGCAGCGATCGACCAGCGCCGTGTTGAACGCTTCCTGGTTCAGGCAGATCGGGTTGGTTGCGCCTTCGGCCTTCGCCCGCTGGCCGGCCTTGAATCCGGCGAGGCTTTCCGGCTGGCCGACATGCATGAGCGCGCCGACATCAGCAGAGGATTCCAGACCGGAATTGATCGTGACGACCGGGATACCGGCGTCCGACGCCGCGCGGATGGCGTTGCCGAGAGCGGCCGCATCCGGGAGGGAGACGACCAGCCCGTCCGGGTTCGTGGCGGTTGCGGCCTCGATCAGCTTCGCCATGTCGGCCATGTCGCCGCTCGGCGCAAAGTTGTATTCCAGGTCCACGCCGAGGGCGGCGGCGGCGTCCTTCGCGCCCTTTTCGACGACCGGCCAGAACGGATCGGTCCCCTGGGTGTGGGTCACCACCACGTAGCGTTCGGCCGATGCGGTTCCTGCGAGCATCAGAAGGCCGACAGCGCAGCCAACAAGTTTTTTCATTCGGCAATCTCCCTTGTTCAGTTCCGGGTCACAGCTCGCCGGAGCGGTTTTGCGTCAGTGCGCCGAGGCGTCCGTTCAAACCGGGCAGCGCCGCCGGCTCCCGGCGGGCGGGCCGCTGCAGATGCGAAAATCGCCTTGACTATCCCCTCCGACTGCTAGGCCGGCGCCAATTGGCACAATTCTCACCGCCCTGCAATATCGTTCCCCGAAGGGCAGTGTCTCCGTTTGACATTCGCGTTCCTCTGGCGGATTCAGCCAGGGGTTTGAGAGGCCCTGCCCGCCGCCCCGGACGCCCCGGCGCCGCCCCTGCCCCCCTGTTGTCGCCCCGGACGCCCCTACTGTCGCCCCGGCTCTGCGCTCTGCTCCGGCCGGGGTGACGACAAGGGAGGCGATATAAGCGCCGCGGCACAGAGGCGCCTTTCGAAAAACCCGCCAGTGCGGGCCTTCATTGCAAACTGAGACACTACCCCCCCGAAGCAGTGGCGGAGGCGGCGGCCTCCACCCACGCTCCATCCCTTTCGGCGGAGCGGACGGCGGCGGCGATTGCGATCATCGACTGCAGCCCATCCTCGGCGGTTGGAAACAGCCGGCGGTCGAAATCCGCCGTCCCGCCGCCGGGCCGGATTGCCGCCGCCAGATCGGCATAGATGTTGGCGAAGGCAAGAGTCATGCCTTCGACATGGCCGAGGGCAATTCTCGACGCCATGCCAGCGTCCCTGGACAAGCCGGCTTCGCCGCGCTCGATGATTTCCGTGCGGCGCCCCGCGGGCGTCCAGCCCAGCTGGTTCGGCTGCTCCTGCGCCCATCTCAACCCGCCGCCTTCCCCGAACACCTGCAAGGTCAAGCCATGCTGGCGTCCGATCGCAACCGAAGAGGTCCACAGCCTGCCGACAATGCCGCCCTGCATACGGAAATTGACCATTGCGTCATCTTCCAGCACCCGTCCCGGAACACAGGACGCGAAATCCGCCGAAAGCCGCGCGACCTCGCAGCCGGTGACGAAACTCGCCATATGCAGGGCGTGAATGCCGCAATCCGCAAACTGGGCGGAAACGCCCGCCTGCGCCGGATCGTAGCGCCAGCGGACCTTCGGGTTCCGGGCGTCGTCGCCAATGGCATGGTGGCCATGCGCGAACTCGGCCACGACGAGCCGGACCGCTCCGAGCTCGCCGGCCCGAATCATGGATCGCATCTGCCGAACGAGCGGATAGCCGGAATAGCCGTAATTGACGGCGCAGATCTGACCTGTCCGGCGTGCAACGGCCACGATTTCCTGCGCCTCCTCGACGGATACGGTCAACGGTTTCTCGCAGAGCACATGGAAACCGCTTTCGAGAAACGCCCGCGTGATCTCGAAATGGGATGCGTTGGGTGTCGCAACGGTGACGAGATCGAGCCGCTCGCCGCCGGATCTTGCCGCTTCGCCGGCGAGCATTTCTTTCCAGTCGCCATAGGCGCGGTCGGCGGCGAGGCCCAATTTCTGCCCGTAGGACCGGCCGGCGGCCGGGTCGGCGTCAAGAGCGCCGGCTGCGAAGACAAAATCACCGTCGAGCCGGGCGGCCATACGGTGCGCAGGACCGATCTGGCTGCCTTCGCCGCCGCCGATCAACCCCCAGTTCAATGCTGCCAAGGCCGGCTCTCCCCTGCTGCGGCGACACCCCGTCACCGAAGGCCGAATGACACTGCCCGGCTTCGCCGAAGCGCCGCCGCGTTTCCGTCACGCCATGGCGGCGAGCCGGTATTTCATCCGCTCGGTCGCGCCGACAAGAGCGGCCCGGACGCCGACTTCCATGGCGGAATGTCCGGCGTCCGGCACGGGCGTGTACTGCGCTCCGGGCCAGGCGCGGGCAAGCTCATCGGCCGTTGCGATCGGGCACACGACATCATAGCGGCCCTGCACGATGGATGCCGGCAAGCCGTTGATCCGGTGCAAATCGTCGAGCAATTGGCCGCTCCGCAGGAACAGGCTGTTCACGAAGTAATGCGCCTCCAGACGGGCAAGCGCCAGCGCCGTGCGGTCGCCGACGGCGGCGGCCGCATCGACCGGACCCGGCCTGAGCGCGGAACAGGCGCTTTCGTAACGCGACCAGGCGCGCGCGGCGGGCAGGTGAACGCGCGGGTCCGGGTCCATGAGCCGGCGGTGATACGCCGCCAGCAGGCCGGAGCCGCGCTCCTCCGGCGGGATCGGCGCAAGAAAACTGCGATGCGCTTCCGGGAAGAACATGCCCATTCCGTGCAGGAACCAGTCCACTTCCGCAGGCCGGCCCAGAAACACCCCGCGCAGGATGAAGCCGAGGCAGCGTTCCGGATGCGCCTCGCCATAGGCGAGCGCAAGCGTGCTGCCCCAGGAACCGCCGAAAACCAGCCAGCGGTCCACCTTCAGATGCCGGCGAAGCGTCTCCATGTCACGGATCAGATGCTGTGTGGTATTGGCCTGCGTCTCGGCGGCGGGGGTCGAGCGTCCAGCGCCGCGCTGGTCGAACAACAGGATGCGGTAGGCCGCGGGGTCGAAGAAACGCCGATAGGCCGGCGTGCAGCCCGCGCCCGGTCCGCCATGCAGGAAGACCACCGGCAAACCGCGGGGATTGCCTGCTTCCTCCCAATACAGTGTGTGTCCGCCGTCGAGCGCCAGCCTGCCGCTGCACGCCGCCTCGATTGCCGGAAAAAGATCCGTCCGTCCGCTCATCGCTCGAACATTAGCCGCCAGCGTGCGAGGGTTCCAGACGCCCATGATGCGTTACTTTCTCACCGCGCTGTTTGCGCTGTTTGCCGGGGCGCCGCCGGCCGGCGGCGTTCAACTGGCGGATGTGCGCCTGCTGGAAGGGTCTGCGTCCTTTGCCGCGGCCTTCCTCTCCCGGCCGGGCCTGCGCTACGAACCCGAGCCGGCCCGCCTGGACCGGCACGGGCGGCGGCTCGCGCATGTCTTTTCGGGCACGCTCTGGCTGCAGCGGGAGCTGGTGGCGCGCGGCCTTGCCGTGGTGGCGCCCCCGCTGGTCTCCCGCGAACACGCCAGCACGCTGCTCGGCGTGGAGCGCCTGGCGCGTCTTTCGGAACCCGGCCTCTGGATGCGCCGGGGTGCAGGAATCGTCGCGGCGGACCGTGCGGAGTCCGTTCTTGACCGCTTCGCCATTATCGAGGGCCGCGTGCTCTCGATGCACAGGGGCTTCCGCCACAGCTTTGTCAATTTCGGCGAGGACTGGCGCACGGATTTCACGGTGTTCCTCCGGCGCGGCCGTATCGCGCGCGCCTTCCCGCCGGAATGGCTTGAGGGGCAGCGGGTGCGGGTGCGCGGCTGGGTGCATTACAGCAACGGACCCGGCATCGAACTCGCCGACCCGCTCTATCTGGAACGACTGGCCCGGTAGCGCCCCGGTCAGAGCCGCGGTTCACTTCCGGGCCAGTTCTCCACCACCGCCGCCATATGGCGGTTCCAAACTGCGTCCTTCCAGACTGCACCTTCCCCCGGTCCCCAAGGGCATAGCGCCCCATTGAGGCACGCGCATCCGTCCTGATCATCCTGCTGTGGCGTGCAGGCCGCCGCCGGCTCCATCGCGGCCAATGCCGCCAACGCTGCGATGGCGGTCAATGCCGCCCTCATCTTGTTCATGTCCTTGCCCTCCATTGCAGAATGCTCACCCCGAGAGGCCCTGACGATAGCTCAGAGCTTCGGCGATATGCAGGCGGCCCACCCGGTCGTCGGCGTCCATATCCGCCAGCGTGCGCGCGACCCGGAGCACGCGGTGATAGCCGCGCGCCGAGAGGCGCAGCCGTTCCGCCGCGCTCTGCAGCAGCGACGCGCCGGCCTCGTTCGGGGCGGCCGCTTCGGCCAGGCGCGCCGCATCGACAGCGGCGTTCGAGACCGCTTCGCCATACCGCGCCGCCTGCCTGCCACGCGCCTCCGCGACCCGGGCGGCGACATGCCTGGTGCTTTCCGCCGGCGGCGGCAGGGCGAGGTCTGCGGCCGCGACGCGCGGCACATCCACGAACAGGTCGAAGCGGTCCAGCAAGGGGCCGGAAAGGCGGCGGCGATAGTCCGCAGCGCAACGCGGCGCGCGGTTGCAGGCGCGGTCCGGCTCGTCGATATGGCCGCAGCGGCAGGGATTCATCGCTGCAATCAACTGAAACCTGGCCGGATAGGAGACATGGCGGTTGGCGCGCGCGATCGCCACCCTGCCCGCCTCCAGGGGCTGGCGCAGCGCCTCCAGCGCAGGCCGCGCGAATTCCGGCAGTTCGTCGAGGAAAAGCACCCCGTTATGCGCCAGCGACACCTCGCCGGGCGAAGCACGCTGGCCGCCGCCGACAATCGCTGTCATGGACGAGGAGTGGTGCGGGTCCCGATATGGGCGCCGGCGCAGGATGCGCCCGCCCTCTAGCGCCCCGGCCGCGCTGTGGATTCTCGAGACCTCCAGCGCCTCGGACGGCTGGAGATCGGGCAACAGGCCGGTCAGGCGGGCGGCCAGCATGGACTTGCCGGCGCCGGGAGGCCCGGACATCAGCAGGTTATGGCCGCCGGATGCGGCAATCTCCAGCGCCCGCTTGGCGGTTTCCTGCCCCTTGATGTCATGCAGGTCCGGGCCGCCGGCCTCGGCGGCGACTTCGCCCGGCACCGGCGGCGTCAACAATTGGCGGCCCCGGAAATGGTTGAGCAGCGCCAGCAGGGTCTTCGGCGCCAGCACCTCGAGATCGCCGGCCCAGGCCGCTTCGGGGCCGTTATCCGCCGGGCAAATCAGGCCCCGATGCGTCTCGACGGCCGACATGGCGGCCGACAGCACGCCGGCAACCGCGGTGAGCGCGCCGTCGAGGCCGAGTTCGCCGAGCACCACATGGCCGTCTATGTCATCCACCCGCACCGCGCCCATCGCCGCCAGCAGGCCGAGTGCAATCGGCAGGTCGAAATGACTGCCCTCCTTCTGCAGATCGGCCGGCGCCAGATTGACGGTGATGCGCTCCGCCGGCAGGCCGAGGCCGATTGCGGCAAGCGCCGCCCGCACACGCTCCCGGCTTTCGGCTATCGCCTTGTCCGGCAATCCGACGACATTGAAGGCGGCGAGGCCGCTGCCGAGATGCACCTGGACATCGACCTCGCGCACCTCGATGCCGTCAAAGGCGACCGTCGCGACATGCGAGACCGCCGGACGTCCGCTCACCGCGCCGGCTCCGCGCCCCGCCGGGCGGCAAGGCGCTGCTCCACCGCATCCCAGATGAGGGCGGCAATCCGCACGCCGTCGAAGCGCTCGATCTCCTGGATGCCCGTGGGAGAGGTGACATTGATCTCCGTCAGGTAATCGCCGATCACATCGATGCCGACGAAAGTCAGCCCGCGCTCGCGCAGCGCCGGGCCGATCGTCTCGCAGAGTTCGCGCTCCCGCGCCGTCAGCGCGCTCTTCACCGCCTTGCCGCCGACATGCATGTTGGCGCGGGACTCGCCGGCCGCCGGAATCCGGTTGATCGCGCCGACCGCCTCGCCCTCGACCAGGATGATGCGCTTGTCGCCGGCGCGCACCTCGGGCAGGTAACGCTGCGCGATGACGGGGTCACGCGCGTTTTCCAGAAACATTTCCAGAAGCGCATTCAGGTTCTCGTCGTCCTCGCGCAGATGGAACACGCCCGCGCCCCCATTGCCGAAGAGCGGCTTGAGGATGATGTCGCGGTGTTCCGCCCGGAACGCGGCGATCTCCGCGCTGTCGCGGGTTATCAGCGTCGGCGGCATCACGCCGGGGAAATGGGTGACGAACAGTTTTTCCGGCGCGTTGCGCACCGAGACCGGATCGTTCACCACCAGCGTTTCCGGGTGGACATGCTCCAGCAGGTGCGTCGCGGTGATATAGGCCATATCGAACGGCGGGTCCTGGCGCATCATCACGACATCGACGCCGGCGAGATCGACCGTCTCCGGCGCGCCAAGCGAGACATGCCGCCCCCTTTCGCGCCGGAGCGTCATCGGCCGTCCGCGCGCCGTCAGCCGGCCGTCGCGGAAGACGAGGGCGTCCGGCAGGTAGTGGAACAGCGAATAGCCGCGCGCCTGGGCTTCCAGGCAAAGCGCAAACGTGCTGTCGGCGTCGATATCGACGCTCTCGATCGGGTCCATCTGAACGGCGACTGCGAGGGTCATGGAGCGGGCGGTCCGGTCGGGGAAAGCCAATAGCGGCGCATCATACCGCTCCCTCTGCCGCTGCGCACGGCGGCGGGCCTAGTTGAGGCGCGTGCGGAAGCGTTGCAGCAGGGCGGCGGCCTCGAGCCGGGGGGCGTCGGCGCGCTCCAGGGCGATATAGCGCTCCAGACTTGCGATCGCGCCCTTGAAGCGGCCGAGCGCGGCTTCCAGCATTGCGCGCTCGCGCCACAGCTCCGGCAGGTCGGGCGCAATCCAGGCCATGCGGTCCAGCACGCCGAGCGCCGGTTCGAATTGCCGCCGTTGCGCCAGGCGCAGCCGGATATTGTTCTGCAGCCGCAACAGGACATTGCGGTCCGCTGCGGCGGAAAAATACGCGGCCTCCAACTCCGCCGACGGCCCGCGGGCGGCTTTCAGCATTTGCCGCAATGCGGGCGCCTCGCGCCGGACGCCGCGCTCGAACGGGTCCAGAATCGCCTGGCCGTTCACCCGGATGAGGAAATGGCCCGGAAAGTCGAGACCCTCGACCTCTGCGCCCAATCGGCGGCCGACCGCCATATAGAGGATGCCGAGCGCGACCGGCAGGCCCTTTCGCCGGTCGATCACGCGCAGCAGGTTGGCGTTCTGCAAATCGTCATAGGTCGCCCGGTCGCCCGCATAGCCGAATGCTTCGCCGAGCGCCGACGCCAGCCGGTCCGGGCTTCCGGCGGCGCCGGCCAGCTCCTCGATATGCGCGCGGTAGCGGCCCAGCGGCACGCCCGGCCGGTCCAGCGACCCAAGCAGCAAGGCGGCCTCGCCGATGTCGAACGGCGCACCGCCCGCCGCTCCTATTTCGCGCAGGCGCGTCTCGGCGTCGGTCATGCGGTCCGCCCTCCAACGCTTTCTTCGTCCCTCCAGGCGTCCCGGATCACCACGGGCAGCCGCCGGGGCACGACAGCGACGACATCAAAACGAACGACGCAGTCCCGGTAGCGCGGATTGGCCGCGAGAAAACGCCGCGCGGCCATCGCGATGCGGCGGCGTTGACGGTGGGGCACCGCTTGCCGCGCCAGCGCCTCCGTCGGCCGCGCCTTGACTTCGACCATGAGCAGCAGCCGGCGCCCGCGGCGGGCGATCAGGTCGATTTCGCCCACAGGAGTCCGGTAGCGGCGCGCCAGTATCCGACAGCCCGTCAGGCGCAGCCGCCACGCCGCGATCCACTCGGCACGGCGGCCGCGGGTATCACCGGTCGCGGGCAAGCAGCTCGAGCCCGCGTCTGTAGAGGTCGCGGCGGGGTTGTCCCGATTCATCCGCCAGCCCGCCGGCGGCCCGCGAGAGGCCGAGCGCGGCGATCCGTTCTGCGAGCAGCGCGTCGGAAACCTCGGCAGGCCCGGCGGCGGCCGGCGGCCCGGCCGCGATGACGATCTCGCCTTTCGGCGGCCCGGATCGGGTGTAGCGCGCCGCGAGTTCGGCAAGCCCGCCGCGGACGATCTCCTCATGCCGTTTCGTCAGCTCCCGCGCCACCGCAGCTTCGCGCGCGCCCAGAACCGCCGCCATATCCGCGAGGCACGCAGCGAGCCGCGCCCCGGCCTCATGGACCAGCAAGGTAGCCGGCGCATCGGCCCAGGCCGCCAGCGCGCGCCGCCGCGCCGCCTGCCGCGCCGGAAGAAAACCGAGAAAGACGAACCGGTCCGGCGCAAGGCCGGAGAGCTGCAACGCCGTCAATGCCGCGTTCGCCCCCGGCGCCGAAGTAACCGGAAGGCCCTCCGCATACACCGCGCGCACCAGGCCGAAGCCGGGGTCCGACACCAGCGGCATCCCGGCGTCACTCGCCAGCGCCACCGACTTTCCGGCCCGGATTGCGGCGAGCAGTTTCGGCCGCACGCGCTCGGCATTATGGTCGTGATAGGCCGTCAAACGGCCCTGCAGGCCATGAATCTGCAGCAGCCGGCGGGTCACGCGCGTATCCTCGCAGGCGATCAGATCCGCTGCCGACAGAATGTCGAGGGCGCGCAGCGTGATGTCGCGCGCATTGCCGATCGGCGTCGCGACCAGATAGAGGCCGGGCGGCAATCGCCCGCCCCCCGCTCCGGGCGCTTTACGCGACGGGCCTCTGGCATTAGCTTCGCCCGTGATTGCACCGCCGGAGACGGGTCGTGAACACGGCATCTTGGCGTTACGCCTCTTGTGCGCTGCTCGGCATGGTGTTGGCCGCCTGCCAGCACTCGGGATCCGGGGAGCCTACCCCGCCAGGCCCGCCCGTGAAAGCACTGGCCGCTGCGGCGCCCCCCGCCGCGCCGGCGCCGCTGCAGGCCGCGGCTCCGGCGCCGGAACCCGTGTTTCGGGCAGCCTTGCTTGCGCCGTTCACAGGCGACCACCGGGAGCTGGGAACGGCGATGCTGAACGCCGCGCAGCTCGCACTCTATGACGCGGCAGGCGAGCACTTCGTGCTCATGCCGATGGATACCGCCGGCGCCGAGGGCAGCGCGGCGGAAGCGGTGCAATTGTCGCTTCAGAGAGGCTCCGATGTACTGCTCGGGCCGCTTCTCAGCGCCAATGTCCAGACAGCGGGCGCGGCGGCCGAGACCCGTGGCGTGCCTGTTTTCGCTTTCTCCAACGACCGCGCGGCGCTCGGGCCGGGCGTATGGTTGTTTGGCCCGCCGCCGGAAGACGAGGTGGAGCGGCTGGTCGGCCATGCGGCGGCGAACGGCCTTCACAGGCTGGGTCTTCTGGCCCTTGACACAAAATTCGGCCGGCATGTCCTGGAAGCTGCGCAGCGCGCGGCCCGCAGGCACGGGGTCGCCATAGTGCGGCATGGTCTGCTGACCGGCGACCTGCAACCCAGGGAGCATTCCGAGCAGGTGCGTGTTTTCGCCGGCGCCCCGGTCACGCGCACGAAAGAGACGGACGAACTGCCGCCGCCTTTCGACGCCGTGCTGATCGCCGGGCAGCACAAGCAGCGCTCGACGGCGGCGCTGCTTGCCTTTCACGGCATCGACCCCCAGAGGGTGCGCTATCTGGTGGCTGGCATTCGCCCTGATGCGCTGCCGCTCGACGAGCAGAGCCTGGCGGGCGCGTGGTATGCCGGGCCGCCTCCGGAAGCCTTCGACCTCTTCGCCCGTCGTTACGAGGCCGTCTATGGCGCGCCGCCGCCGCATCTGGCCGGGCTGGCCTATGACGCGACGGCGCTGGCGGCCATGCTGGCAGAAGACGGGGGCGCCGGCAGGGTCGATATGGCCGGCTTGACGGGCGCTGAAGGGTTCTTCGGCGCGGGCGGCTTCTTCCGTTTTCGGCCGGACGGCGGGGTCCAGCGCGCGCTCGCCGTGTTCGAGATCGCGCCGGAAGGCCCCCGCATCGTCGATCCCGCGCCGGAGCGCTTCGACACCGAAAATCGGCCGATCGGCTAAACGGCCTCCAGCGGCGGCGGCGGCGGCGGGTTCGGGAACAGGTCCTGCGCGCCCACAATGTCGAGGTCTCGGCCGGAAGACCGGGCGATTGTGGCGTGGACGGTGCCGGCGGCGAGCGCCATGGCGGAAGGCCATCCGCCCTGCCACCGCGCTGCAAACAGGGACGCGAACAGGTCGCCGGCGCCGTAGCTTGGATGCGGCACGCGCGGCACTGCCGCCTGCAGCGCCTCGCCGCCCGAAACCCCGACACAGGCGATCCGGCTATTGGCCGCCGGAACCCCTGTCGCCACAACCAGCGCCGGCCCGAGCACCGCTGCAGCCCTGGCCGCATCTCGCGGTCCGCTCACCTCACAGCCCGCAAGCAAAGCAAGCTCGAAGCGGTTGGGCGTCGCCGCCGCAGCCCTCGGAAGCAGCTCCCGCCGGATGGCGTCCGGCAGGTCGGGCGCCACGAACAGCCCGCCCGGGTCGTCGCCCATCACCGGGTCCAGCAGATATGGCGCGTCCACCTGGTCCACCGCACGGGCCACGGCGCCGGCATTCGCAGCCGAGCCCAGATAGCCGGACACCACCAGGTCGATGCGCTCCAGAAAGCCGCGCTCGGCGAGGCCGCTCACAATGTCGTCAATGCTCCGGGCCGGATGCACCCCGCCCCGGAAGCCGCCATGCGCCGGATGGTTGGAATAGGCGACAGTGTCGATGCAGGTGACATCATGGCCGAGGCGCTGAAGCACGAAGACGGCCGTTCGGTTGCCGACAAAGCCGCGCGCCACGGAGGATTGAATCGAGAGAATGTGCATGATGACCGCCTCGCCGCCGCTGAATCGTCCGCATCAAGGAATCCGCCGTCATGCCCCAGCCCGTCAAGCTGCGCCGCAGCGCGCTCTACATGCCCGCCTCGCGCGCCGGCGCGCTGGAGAAGGCGAAGACGCTGCCGGCCGATGTGCTCATTTTCGACCTGGAGGACGCCGTCAGCCCCGACGCCAAGGAGGCCGCCCGCGCCCAGGCAGTGGCGGCTGCCGGCTCGGGCGCCTATGGGCCGCGTGAAATCGTCATTCGCGCAAACGCGCTCGACACCCCCTGGGGGCATGACGACCTGGCGGCGATCGCCGGCTCCGGGGCGGATGCCGTCCTGCTGCCCAAAGTGGAAAGCGACGCCACGATCCGCCAGTCCGCCGCCCTGCTGGACCGGCATGGCGCAGATGCCGGCATGGCCGTCTGGGCGATGATGGAAACGCCGCTGGCGATGCTGCGCGCCGACGCCATCGCGGCGGCGGGGCACCGCCTGGCGGCTCTGGTGATGGGCACTTCCGATCTCGCCAACGAGCTGGGCGCCGCGCACACGCCGGGCAGGCTGCCCTTCATCACCGGCATCGGCCTCTGCCTGCTGGCGGCCCGCGCCCGGGGCCTGGCCGCTCTCGACGGCGTCTATCTCGATCTCGCCGACGATGCGGGCTTCGCCGCAGCCTGCCGCCAGGGAGTCGAACTCGGCTTCGACGGCAAGACCCTGATTCACCCGAAACAGGTCGCGCCCTGCAATGACGCCTTCTCCCCGACCCGGCAAGCTGTCGCGGAAGCACGGCGCATCGTCGCCGCCCACGCCGAAGCCGAGGCGGCAGGCAGCGGCGTCGTGGTCGTGGACGGGCGCCTGGTCGAGAACCTGCATGTCGAGATGGCAGAACGCACGGTGGCGCTCGCCGAGGCCGTTGCGGCGCGCGGGGATTGAAGCGCCAGTCCGGCCGGGCCGCCGGAGACGGGCCAAAACGCCTGCAATGTCCGCTACCATGCGCCTCCCCGCAGACGGACGCTTGCCGCCATGACCTTCCGCACCCTTCGTTCCTGGCTCGACCGGCTGCAGTCCACCGGGCGGCTTGCCGTGGCGCAACCCGGCGTCCCGCTCGATTTCACTCTCGCCGCGCTCGCCAAACGGTGGGACGCGCGCAAGGCGGTCCTGTTTCCCGCTCCGCTCGGTCAGGACGGCCGCCGCCACGAAATCCCGGTGGTGTCGGGCATCGTTTCCGACCGCGGCTGGATAGCGGAAGCGATGGGCGTGGAGGCCGGCGCCGTGCTCGACCGTTTCCGCGCTGCCGCCGAGCGGCCGCTGCCCTGGCGCGAGACCGCCGACGGCGCCTGCCAGGAACGCATCGACCGCTCCCCGGACCTCACCCGCGCGCTGCCGATTCCCAAGCACAATGCGCTCGACGCCGGCGCCTATATCTCCGCCGGGCTGGTCATCGCGCGCAACCCGAAGACCGGCATCCAGAATGTCTCGATCAACCGCCTGCAGATCACCGGGCCGAGGCGCATGGGCATCCTGATTCTGCCCCGCGACTTGCACCATTTTTTCGCCGCCGCCGAGGCTGCCGGGGAGCCGCTCGAGGTGGCGGTTGCGGTCGGCGTCGATCCGCTGACGCTGCTTGCCAGCCAGGCGATATTGCCTATCGACCATGACGAGCTGGAGGTGGCGGGCGCGCTGCATGGCAGCCCGCTGGAAGTGGTGAAATGCGTGACCGGCGACGTGCGCGTTCCCGCCGGCGCGGAGATCGTCATAGAAGGGCGCCTGCTGCCCGGCGTGCGGGAAACCGAGGGGCCGTTTGGCGAGTTCCCGCAATATTACGGGCCGGCCGGCGAAAACCCGGCCATCGAAGTGCAGGCCGTGACGACGCGCGCGAAGCCGATCTTCCACACGATCGTGCCGGCCGCGATGGAGCATCTGCTGCTCGGCGCCATTCCGCGCGAAGCGACCATCGTTGCGCATCTGCAGCGCACCTGCCCGACGGTGCTCGACGTGCATCTCTCGCGCGGCGGCGTCTGCCGCTACCATCTCTATGTGAAGCTGCGGAAAACGCAGGAAGGCCAGGCGCGCAATGTGATTCTCGCCGCCTTCGCCGCCCATGCCGATGTGAAGCAGGTGACGGTCGTGGACGATGATGTCGATGTCCACGACCCGACAGCGGTGGAATGGGCGGTGGCGACGCGGTTCCAGGCTGGCCGCGACCTGATCGTCATTCCCCGTGCGCAGGGGTCGAAACTCGACCCCTCGGCGGATGACGGCGTTTCCGACAAGCTCGGCCTCGACGCGACCATGCCGCTCGACCGCGACGACTTCACCTATACCGTCGTTCACGTGCCCGGCGAGGATGACCCGAACCTCGACGCATTATTGACGGAAGACTGCTTCGAATTCTGACCCGGAACGGCTATCGGAGCCGATAGGCCTCGTCATGCGGTCCGACAGCCACCGGTCTTGCATTTCCGTTTTCCAGGACCCGAAAAACAAAACGAAATTTGGCGTTCAGTCTTGCCGAATCCCAACTTCTCACATCGACGGCCCGGCTGAAGACCGCCGCGCAATGACTCGTCTACAACAGTCCCGAATTCTTGTTTCATCAACGGCGGCAGTTTCTTGAATCGGCTCTTGAAGTTTCCTGTCGGTTCTTCGAACGCCCGTATTCTGGGCACAAGTGCATTCATTGATTCACAGAGAATTCAACGAAGAAGTAAATTCTGCACGTCATGATTGCACCTTACTTCCGGAATACCGATAACATAGATGCAATCAAGGCGGATTGCCGCCTTCACTCCCGTCCTCTTCTGCTCCCGTGTGGCCGTAAACGCTATACTCGGTCGTGTCTCAGTTTGACATTCGGGCTCGTTGCGGCGTTCGTCCGTCGCCCCCGCGGGGGTGACAGGGGAGAGCGGGCCCCCGTGCAGGTACTGTCCTTGCCTGCCGCCCGCGGCACGGTTGCAGCAACCGATTGCGGACAAAAAGCCGGATGTGAAACGGAGACACGGCCCTATACTCCGGACACAGACGGCTCGCCGCTGCAACAGGAGGCTCCCGACCCGTGATCGACATTTTTCTGGCGGATGCGCCCGATGCCGTGCCCGTGCTGTTGCTGAACAGGGCAGGCTTGCAGGGCTGGCTCGAGAGCGCCGGGGCCGCTGACCGCAACTGGGTCGCGGCAAATGCCTTCGAGGCGGCGCCCGGCAGCGTGCTGGTGATGCCGGCCCCGGACGGCAAGGCGGCTCGCGTGCTGGCCGGCGCGGAGGGGCCGGGCGACATGTGGGCCTATGGAGGCCTGCCCCGCCGGCTGCGGCGCGGCGCCTTTCGCCTGGAGAACAAACTCGACCGCGCCGAGGCCACGCGGGCGGCGGTTGCCTGGGGGCTTGGGTGCTATGCCTTCGACGCCTATTCCGACCAGCACCGCCGGGGCTGCGCGAGCCTCGCCTGGCCCGCAAACGCAGACCGCAAGGCGGCGTTTGCAGCGGTTGAGGCGCAAACGATGGTGCGCGACCTCATCAACACACCTGCAAACGATATGGGCCCCGAAGCGCTCGAGGCCGCCGTCCGCAAGCTCTCACAGCAACACGGCGCCCGCGTTTCGTCGATTGTCGGAGACGATCTCCTGGCCCGCAACTACCCGACGATTCATGCTGTCGGCCGCGCCGCCGCCGTTGCGCCGAGGCTGATCGACCTCGTCTGGGGAAGCGAAGATCGGCCGAAACTCACCCTGGTCGGCAAGGGCGTGTGTTTCGACACAGGCGGCCTCGACCTCAAGCCGCCCGCCGGCATGAAGCTGATGAAAAAGGATATGGGCGGGGCCGCCAACATGCTGGGCCTCGCCCATATGGTGATGTCGGCGGAATTGCCGGTGCGGCTCCGGCTGCTGGTGCCGGCGGTCGAAAACAGTGTTGCGGGCAACGCCATGCGGCCCATGGACATTGTGCGCACGCGCAAGGGGTTGACCGTCGAGATCGGCAATACTGACGCCGAGGGCCGGCTTATCCTCTGCGACGCGCTGGCCGAAGCCTCCAGCGAGTCGCCCGACCTCATCCTCGACTGCGCAACCCTGACCGGCGCCGCCCGGACGGCGCTGGGGGCGGACCTGCCGGCCCTGTTCTGCAATGACGACGCCGTGGCCGCGGCGCTGCTGGAGGCCGGCGAGGCGGAGCGGGACCCGGTATGGCGGATGCCGCTCTACCAGCCTTATCGCAGCATGTTCTCAAGCGACATCGCCGACTTCAACAATGTCTCCGAGACCGGGCTCGCCGGCGCCGTGACTGCTGCGCTCTTCCTCGAACGCTTTGTCGAGCCCGGCACGCCCTGGGCGCATATCGACATGATGGCCTGGAACCGCGAGAACCGGCCCGGCCGCCCGCGCGGCGGCGAGGCCCAGTTCATCCGCGGCGCAATGGCCATGCTGCGGCGGCGTTACCGCGCATAGCAGCCCTAGTAGAACAGCTTCTTCGGGTCCATCCCCTCATACAGATGCGCCACGAACTCGCCATAGCCGTTATATAGCAGCGTTTCCCGGCGCTCATCGGTGCCGATCATGCGTTCGCTGGCCTGGCTCCAGCGCCGGTGCGGCACCTCCGGGTTCACATTCGCCCAGAAGCCGTATTCGCTGCCCTGCACCACTTCCCAGAAGCTCTTTGGCCGCTTGTCGGTAAAGGTGAAGCGCACGATCGACTTGATCGACTTGAAGCCGTATTTCCACGGCAAGGCAAGGCGCAGCGGCGCGCCGTTCTGGGCCGGCACGGGCTTGCCGTAAAGGCCTGTGACGATGAACGCCAGCTCGTTGGTGGCCTCCTCGATCGTCACCCCCTCGACATAGGGCCACGGATACCAGAACTCTTTCTGGCCGGAGGCCATGTCGGGATCATGGAAGGTTTCCAGGCGCACATATTTCGCCTTGGCGAGCGGCTTCGCGAACTCGACCAGCTTCGCCATCGGAAAGCCGGACCAGGGCACGGCCATCGCCCAGGCCTCGACGCAGCGGTGGCGGTAGAGGCGCTCCTCGACGCCCATCTTGCGCACCAGATCGTCGAACCCGATCTCGAAGGGCTTTTCGACATCGCCGTCTATATGGACCGTCCAGGGGCGGATGCGCAGATTGTCGCGCGCCCGCTTCCAGATGCCCTTGCTGGAGCCGAACTCGTAGAAATTGTTGTAGGTGGTCGCGACGTCCTCCGGCGTCATCGGCCGGTCGAGCGAATAGGCCGGGTTGCGCGCCGCGGGATAGAGGTCGGCGGTCGGGTCGTCCGCCGCGGCCGCGGGCGCTGCAAGCGGGCCTGCCGCCGCTGCGATGCTCCCCAGCGCCGCCGCCTGGATGAACCGCCGCCGGTCCCGGAATACCGCCTCCGGAGTCGCCTCGCGCTCCGGCAACTCCCAGCCCCGTCTCTTCAGGATCGGCATGATCCGCACTCCTTTACTTGCAACCTTGCCGAGACAAGTGCGCAGGAAACGGCTTCGCCGCCAATCACTTTCTCGTTATGCAGGCTGCGCCGCCTCTCCCGCCCGCCGTCAGGCGGGCTGGATCGACGGGCGTATGAGCGGTTTGTCGGCGATCGGCAGGTGGATCAGCGCAGCGAACAGGCCGAGTGCGATATTGATGAGCCAGATCATGTCGTAGCTGGCTGTCAGGTCGAAGATGTAGCCGCCGAGCCAGGCGCCCAGAAACGCCCCCGCCTGGTGGCCCAGGAACACGATGCCGAACAGCGTGCCGAAATAGCGGGTGCCGAAAATCTGTCCGAGCAGCGCCGAGGTCAGCGGAACCGTGCTGAGCCAGGCCAGCCCGGCCCCGGCGGCGAAGAGGAGCGTCGTCGTCGTCGTGACCGGGGTAAAGGCATAGACGGCGAACATGAGCGCGCGAATCGTATAAAGACCGCTCAACAGATATTTCTTGCGGTAGCGGCTGCCGAGAAAGCCCGCCGCCGTCGTGCCGATCAGGTTGCAAAGGCCAATGACCGCGATCGCCCAGCCTCCGGTCGAGGCCGGCAGGCCGCATTCGGCAATGAAATTCGGCAGATGCGTCACGATAAACTGCACATGGAAGCCGCAGACGAAGAAGCCCGCGGTCAACAACAGGAAGCCGGAATGCCCCCAGGCTTCCGACAGCGCCTCGCCCAGACTCTGCTCGGCTTCAAGGGCGCGCGCCCGTGAAACCGGCCTGCTGCGCAGCACCGCCGCCAGCAGCGCCACGATGCTTATCAACCCCAGCAGGCACAGCAGCCCTGTGCGCCAGCCGAATGCCTCGATGATCGGGGGCGCGGCCGGTGTGACGAAGAACTGCCCGAGCGAAACCCCGGTCGTCGTCAACGCCATGACCAGGGGGTGGCGCTCTTTCGGGAATGCGCGCACCACGGCAGTCATCACGATCGGCATACCGCAGCCTGCGGCGCCGAGGCCGACCAGCAGGCCCAGGGAGAGATAGGCGCCTTCGGGCGTCTCGATGCGGCTCGCCCAGAAGAGGCCCAGGGCATAGATCAGGCAGCCGGAGACCAGCGTGCGCCCGGTGCCGAAACGGTCTGCAATCCAGCCGAAGAACGGCTGGCCGATGCCCCAGCAGATGCTCTGGATCGCCAGCGCCAGCGATATGACGGCCACCGACCAGCCGAGATCCGTGCTGATCGGATTCAGATACATGCCGAAGGACTGGCGCGACCCGAAGGTAAGGCCGAGCACAAGGCCGCCGGCGATGACGACGAAGATGCCGTGACGGATCATCGTTGATTTCCCGAAGCGGTCGGTGTCGCTTACAATCTGGGCCGCCGCCAGACAAGGAGAAGCCGGTATGGGCGACACGGTGCTTTGCGAAATCGACAAAGGGATCGCCTGGGTCACACTCAACAATCCAAAGGCGCGCAACGCGCTGAGCGCCCAGATGCGCATCGACATGCGCGATGTTATCGGGGACCTGGAGCATGACGATTCCGTGCGCTGCGTGGTGCTGCGCGGCGCCGGCGACCATTTCATGGCGGGCGGAGACATCCGCGCCATGAAGGACCGGCTCGCAATCGACAAGCCGGAGCGCCGGCGCACGGTGATCGAGGGCATTCACGCGATCCATCTGCCGGTGTTCGCGATCCGCCGGATGCGCAAGCCGGTCATCGCCAGCGTGCAGGGCGCGGCGGCCGGCTTCGGCCTCGGGCTGGTTGCGGCCTGCGATCTGGCGATTGCCGCCGATGACGCCTTCTTCACGCTCGCCTATTGCCATATCGGCGCGAGTCCGGACGGCGGTTCGTCCTATTTCCTCGCCCGCACGCTGGGCATGAAACAGGCGATGGAGCTTGCGCTGCTGGGCGACCGGTTCGGCGCCGAGCGCGCACTCGAACTCGGCATCCTCAACCGCGTCGTGCCCGCCGCCGATCTGGAGGCCGAGACGCGGGCGCTGGCCGAGCGCCTGGCCGCCGGCCCGACTGTCGCCTATGCCCAGGCCAAGTCGCTCTTCAACACCGCCTTTCACACGCCCATGGAGCAGCAATTGCAGTTCGAGGGCGAGCATATGGCGGTGTCGATGACCACCGACGACCATGCCGAGGGCGTCACTGCTTTTCTGGAAAAGCGCCGCCCCGTCTTCAAAGGCGCCTGACGCGCCGTCTCCCAAACCGCGGCCAACGGAGTGGATATGGCTGAACTGCGGACCATTGCCGATGGATTGATGTTTCCCGAGGGGCCGATCGCCATGCCGGACGGCTCGGTCCTCCTGGTGGAAATCCGCCGCGGCACACTGACGCGCGTGCATCCGGACGGACGCACGGAGATCGTGGCCGAGACCGGCGGCGGGCCGAACGGAGCCGCGCTCGGGCCCGACGGCCGCGTCTATATCTGCAACAATGGCGGCTTCGAATGGCTCGACGAACCGGGCGGGCTGACGCGCCCCGTCGGCCAGGCGCGGGACTATAGCGGCGGCCGCATCGAGGCGGTGGACCTGAAGACCGGCGCGGTCGAGACTCTCTACACCGAATGCGAGGGCCGGCCGCTCAAGGGGCCCAACGATGTCGTCTTCGACGGAGAAGGCGGGTTCTGGTTCACCGATCTCGGCAAGGTCCGCGACGACGAGCGCAATTGGGACAGGACGGGCATCCACTACGCCCGCGCCGACGGGTCGTTCATTACCGAAGCCGCCTTTCCGCTGATTACGCCCAACGGCATCGGCCTCTCGCCCGATGACAGCGTGGTCTATGTCGCCGAGACCCAGACCGGGCGTCTCTGGGCCTTCGACATTGAGGCGCCGGGGATCGTGCAGAAGCAGCCCTGGCCCAGCCCGCATGGCGGGCGGCTGGTGAACCAGACGCACGGCTACCGCACCCTGGACAGTCTTGCGCTCGATGCGGAGGGCAATATCTGCGTTGCGACGCTGATGGACCCCGGTATCTCCATCTTCCGGGCCGACGGCGCGGGCCTGGAGCATGTGCCCATGCCCGACCCCTATACGACCAATATCTGCTTTGGCGGCGCGGACCTTCGCACGGCGTTCATCACCCAGTCCCGCGAGGGCAAGCTGCTGGCGTGTTCCTGGCCGACGGCCGGCCTGCCGCTGCACTATCTCAACGCGCGAACCGGCTGAAGCCAGACGAGATACGGAGCGCCCGATGCGGGAGGACCTGCTCGAATCCGTCTGCCGGGTCGCGCGCGAGGCGGGCGCGGTCATCATGCCCTATTTCCGGGCGCCGGACCTCGCGACGCGCCGCAAGTCGGACCGCAGCCAGGTGACGGAGGCCGATGAGGCGGCCGAGCGCCTCATACTGGAGCGCCTTGCCGTGTTGACGCCCGACATCCCTGTCGTCGCAGAGGAGAGCGTCGCGGCGGGGCGGACTCCGGAAGTCGGCGACCGGCCATTCTGGCTGGTCGATCCGCTCGACGGAACCAAGGAATTCATCCGCAAGACGCCCGAATTCACCGTGAATGTCGCCCTGATCGAGGAACGCCGGCCGGTGCTGGGCGTCGTCTATCTGCCGGCCTCGGGCGAACTCTATGCCGGCAGCAGGGACAGCGGGGCGTTCATGGAAGACGACAGAGGGCGGCGTCCGATCCGCATCCGGCCGTTTCCCGAGGCCGGCATTACCGTCACGGTCAGCCGCACCTACGGCGCCGGCGCCGATATCGACCGTTTCCTCGCCCGCTATGATGTCGCCAGGCAGATCGACGCCGGCAGCTCGCTGAAATTCTGCCTGATCGCGCGCGGCGAGGCCGATGTCTATCCGCGCTACGGCGGCAGCAATGAGTGGGACACGGCTGCCGGCCATGCCGTGCTGGCGGCGGCCGGAGGCTCAGTGCGCGAGATCAATGACGGCCCGGAACTGCTCTACGGCAAGGCGCGCTTCTCCAACCCCTGGTTCATCGCCTGGGGCGGGCCGTGACCGCAGCGGCGGCAGGCCAGTCGGAGATCGACGAAGCAGCCCGGCTGCTCAATGCAGGCAGGCTGGTGGCTTTCCCGACGGAGACCGTTTACGGCCTGGGCGCTGATGCAACCAACGACCGCGCGGTGGCCGCTGTGTTCGAGGCCAAGGGCCGGCCGCGCTTCAACCCGCTCATTGTGCATGTCGCAGATTTGGGCATGGCGAAAATGCTGGCGGTGTTCGACGGCCGCGCGCACCGCCTCGCGCTGAGATTCTGGCCGGGGCCGCTGACGCTGGTGCTGCCGCGCGCGCCGGACTCGCCGGTTTCGCAGCTGGCCTCCGCAGGCCTCGACACGGTGGCGCTGCGCTGGCCGGCCCATGGAATGGCGGAAGCCCTGATCCGCACCGCCGGTCGGCCGCTTGTCGGCCCGAGCGCCAACCGGTCCGGACGGCTCAGCCCCACCATGGCGGCGCACGCAGCGGCCGAGCTGGGGAAACGGGCGTCGATGGTGCTGGACGGCGGTCCGTGCCGGCTCGGCCTCGAATCGACCGTCATTGCGCTCGCCCCCGATATGGCGGCGCTGCTGCGGCCAGGCGCGCTTGACGCCGAGGCGGTCGAGGCCGAAATCGGACCCCTTGCCGATCCGGTCAGGCCCGAGGGCGCGGCGCCGCGCCCTTCACCCGGCATGTTGCTGCGCCACTATGCGCCCGACACGCCGTTGCGGATGGATGCGGTTGCCGCCCGGCCGGGCGAGGCCATGCTCGGTTTCGGCGCTGTTGCGGGCGATCTCAATCTCAGCCCCTCCGCCGATCTCGCCGAGGCGGCCGCCAATCTGTTCGCGATGCTGCGCCGTCTGGACGGGCGGGACGGTATCGCCGTTGCGCCGATTCCGGAACATGGCCTCGGCCGGGCGATCAACGACCGCCTGCGCCGGGCCGTTCGGGGATAGGACGGCCTACTCCGCAGCCTGCTCCGCGCGAAAGCGAATAGCGAGGCGCGGGCCGATGGGCCAGGCGTGCCGGCGGTGGACCTCAACCAGTTTGCGCGCCCGCGCGGCTGCCGTTTCGGGAAACGGCGTGCCCCGGCGCTTCCCCAGGTCCACATGGATGCACAGGCACTCATACGCCGCCAGCGCCGGGCCGTCGCCCGTGCGGTGCAGCGTTTGGAGATAGTGGACGCGCTTCGCGTCCGCATCGGCGAAATGGAACCGGCAAAGAAGCCGCTCGCCGGGCCGGGCATCGTCCAGATAGACGACATGGCTCTCCAGCGCAAAGGTGCTGCAATTGGTCCGGGCGAGATAGTCCGGCGGCAGCCCGAGCGCCTGGCCGAACGGGGCAAGCACAGCTTCGAACAACTCCAGATAGCGCACCCGCGCCATGAAGCCGCCGGGTTCCGCCCAGGCGGCCGGAATCTCCGGCGCAAACCCTTCGGGCCAGATGCTCAAAGATAGGTGCCGGCGAGTTCGTGGGCGATCTGGACAGCGTTGGTCGCCGCGCCCTTGCGCAGATTGTCCGACACGATCCAGAGATTGAGGCCGTGCTCCACCGTCGGGTCGCGGCGGATGCGCGAGACGAATACCGTGTCGTCGCCGGCGGCTTCCTTGGGCGTGATGTAGCCGGCGTCCTCGCGCCGGTCCACCACCTCGATACCGGGGGCGGCGCTCAGCAGCTCATAGGCCTCGTCCTCGTCCATCGGCCCGTCGAACTCGACATTCACGGCCTCGGCATGGCCGACAAACACCGGCACCCGGACGCAGGTTGCGGTGACGGCGATATCCGCATCGAGAATCTTCCGGGTCTCGTTGACCATCTTCCACTCTTCTTTCGTCGAGCCGTCCTCCATGAAGACATCGATATGCGGCACGACATTGAAGGCGATTTCCTTGGTGAACTCGGCCGGCTTCGCGTCCTCGAGCTGATAGACGCCCCGGGTCTGGCCCCAGAGCTCGTCCATGCCCTTCCGGCCGGCGCCCGAAACCGACTGGTAGGTGGAGACGACGACGCGCCGGATCGGCTGCGCATCGTGCAACGGCTTCAACGCCATCACCATCTGGATGGTGGAGCAGTTGGGATTGGAGACGATATTGCGCAGCGAGAAGCCCGCCAG
Source organism: Alphaproteobacteria bacterium (assembly GCA_965200785.1). Classification (GTDB taxonomy): domain Bacteria; phylum Pseudomonadota; class Alphaproteobacteria; order Bin95; family Bin95; genus Bin95. Next base: position 3,135,703 of record CBDAVA010000003.1, read on the forward strand.
CGCCTCCCGGTTCACCTCCGGCACGATCAACGGCACATCCGTTTCCATGCGGAAGGTGGAGGTGTTGTCGATGACGACGCAGCCCGCTGCGGCGGCGCGCGGCGCATGGACCCGCGAGACCGCGCCGCCCGGCGAGAAGAGCGCGATATCCCATCCCGAGAAGTCGAAATCGTCGAGGACCTGCACGGTCAACTCATCATCATCGAAGGAGACCTTGCGGCCCTGGGACTTGCGCGACGCCAGCGCCGCAATGTCGTCCACAGGAAAGGATGTCTCGTGCAACCCTTCCAGAAGCTGATAGCCGACGGCTCCGGTCGCGCCGGCAATGGCGACCCTGTAGCCCATGACCGCATGTCCCTCGTCAATGACGCGGGAGACTTACGGCGCGCCCGCCCACATTTCAATCCCCCGCCGGCCCGGCGGACCGACCGTTCCGAAGCATCTCCGCCGGAGCGACCCTTCTTACGGTTCGTGGTCTTCCAGAAAGCGGTCGGCTTCTGGCAATCACATCCGCAGCGGACAGCGCATGGTAGGTATCGTCTGGCGCCCTGAAGGCGCGCTCCAGTTCCGCCTTGAGACGTTCGAAGGCCTCTTGCTCCGACCGCGCCTTGTCGCGCCGTATCAGGTCGCGGATGTATTCACTGACATTCTCGTAATCCCCGGTTTCGCCGACATTGGCTGAAATGAATTCGCCGAGCGGACCGCTCGAGGCGAACCGTTATCGTCATCGTGCGCCGCATGGCTCGGTATCCTGCCCAAGAATGCAGTAATAATGAGCAATATCGACTACATCCCGCCAGCAATTAGACGCCGCCGCGATTGCTTCTCAAGCCGCGAGCCGGTCCAGTTCGGCCAGCACGGCGTCGCCCATGGCGGAGCAGGAGACCGGCTGCTGTCCTTCCTCGGCAATGTCGGCCGTGCGCACGCCGGCGGCCAGCACATTCTCCACGGCGCTATCGACCAGGTCCGCATCCTCGCCCATGTCGAAGCTGTAGCGCAGCATCATCGAGAAGGAGAGCAGTTCCGCCAGCGGGTTCGCCCGATCCTGGCCTGCAATGTCCGGGGCGCTGCCATGCACCGGCTCATACAAGGCGAGGCGCCGGCCGGTTGTCGGATCTTCCGCGCCAAGAGAGGCGGAAGGCAACATGCCGAGCGAGCCGGTCAGCATCGCGGCGCAGTCCGACAGCACATCGCCGAACAGATTGTCGGTGACGATGACATCGAACTGCTTCGGGTTGCGGACAAGCTGCATGGCGCAGTTGTCGGCATACATATGCGAGAGCTCGACATCGGGAAACTCGTTGTCGCGAATGCGCTGGACGTCCTCGCGCCACATCTTGCCGCTCTCCATGACATTCGCCTTCTCCACCGACATGACGCGGTTCGAACGCTTGCGGGCGAGCTCGAAGCCGACCCTGGCGACGCGCTCGACCTCGGGCGTCGTATAGACCTGCGTGTTGATGCCGCGCCGGACGCCGCCACCCAGGTCCTCAATGCCGCGCGGTTCGCCGAAATAGATGCCCCCGGTCAGCTCGCGCAGGATCATGATGTCGAGGCCGGATACGATCTCGCGCTTCAGCGAGGATGCGTCGGCGAGTGCGTCGAACACGATCGCCGGCCTGAGATTGGCGAACAGGTCCATCTCCTTGCGCAGGCGCAGCAGGCCGCGTTCGGGCTGGACTTCAAAGGGCAGGGTCTCCCATTTCGGGCCGCCGACCGAACCGAACAGCACCGCATCCGAGCCGATGGCGTCGGCGAGCGTCTCATCCGTCAGCGGCAGGCCGTGCGCGTCGATGGCCGCGCCGCCCACCAGCCCCTCGGCGATCTCAAAGGAGACATGGCGGCGCCGGTCCAGCCAATCCACCGCGCGGCGCACCTGCCGCACGACCTCGGGGCCAATGCCGTCGCCGGCGAGGATGAGCAGTTTCTTGTTGGCGGGCATGGGCCGTCTCTCTCTTCGGTCCTGCAACCATACCGCCCGCACCGGCGCTCCGGAAGCGCCGCGCGCCGGCGGGCCGCCGCGCTCAGCGCTCCTTGACGAAAGGCTTGCCCAGGGCGCGCGGCGGCACCGCGCGGCCGAAGAACCCGGCAAGGAGCACGACGGTCATCGCATAGGGCAGCACGGAAACCAGCGCTACCGGCACCGGGCCGATCAGAGGCGCATCGACTCCCTGAAGCCGGGGCGCAACCGTGTCCAGCAAGCCGAACAGCAGGCAGGCGCACAGGACGGGAATCGGCCGCCAGCGGCCGAAAATCAGCGCCGCAAGGGCGACAAAGCCCTTCCCCGCGCTCATCTCGCGGACAAAGCCGGCCCCGTGGGCTATCGACAGATAGGCGCCCGCCACACCGCACAGCAGGCCGGCAATGAGCACGGCGCGATACCGCAGGGACGATACCGGGACGCCCGCGCTGTCCACCGCCTCGGGCATCTCTCCCGCGGCCCGCAACCGCAGCCCGAAACGGGTCCGGTAGAGCAGCCACCAGACCAGGGCGACCGACAGCAACGCCGCATAGACCAGCAGGTTGTGGCCGGAAAACAATTCTTCATAGAACGGGCCGACAACCGGGACATCGCGCATGGCCGCGGCCAGAGGCAGCGTCAGCGGCGGGAAACGCTCGCCCGCCCCCAGCGCCGGCGTGTGGCCGCCATGGCGAAACAGCGCCGTGGCCACCACAACCGTCATGCCGAGCGCAAGGATATTCACAGCAACGCCGGAAACAATCTGTTCGCCGCGATGGGTGATGCAGGCGAAGCCGTGCACCAGCGCCAGAGCCGAGGAGACCGCAAGGGCCGCCGCGAGGCCGGGCCAGGGAGACCCCGTCAGCGTGGCGGCCGCCGCAGCCGCGAAGGCGGCGGCCAGAAGTTTGCCCTCAAGCCCGATATCGACGATGCCGGAGCGCTCGGACACCAGCCCCGCCATCGCGCACAGAATCAGCGGCGTGGCGAGGCGGACGGCCCCGTCCAGAACACGGAGGATGTCGATCCAGACCTCAATCACCGCCGGTATTCCGCGACAGGAAGAAGCGCGCCAGCCAGGGCGTGAACATATAGGCAAGCGCGCCCGAGAACAGGATGACCAGCCCCTGGATGACCAGCACCAGCTCGTGGGTGACGGCCTCGAATTCGAAGTTCAACTCGGCGCCGCCCTGGAACAATGCGCCGAAGAGCAGGCTGGCGGCCAGAATGCCGGCCGGATGATTGCGGCCCAGCAAGGCTACCGCAATGCCGGTAAATCCGTAGCCGGCGGAGAAGTTGAGCACCAGCTTATGCTGAACGCCGAGGACCTCGTTGACCGCCATGCAGCCCGCCAGCGCGCCGGAGACCGCCATCGCGGCGACGATCATGCGCCGGACCGGAATACCCGCATAGCGCGCCGCTTCCTCACTATGGCCCATTGCACGCAGCGCGTATCCGAATTTGGTCCGCCAGATCAGCACCCAAACAGCCGCGCAGGCGGCCAGCGCCATGACAAAGGACAGGTTCAACGGCGAACGGGCCGCCTCGAAGCCCAGCCAGCCGGCCAGATCATGCAATGCCGGCAACCGGACGGTCTCGACGAACAGGCGCGTTTGCGGCGAGCCTTGCCCCGGCCGGATCATCGGCCCGGACAGCAGCCAGACCATCAGGCCGGAAGCGAGAAAGTTGAACATGATCGTGGTGATGACGATGTGGCTGCCCCGATAGGCCTGCAGCCACCCCGGCAGCAGCGCCCATGCGGCGCCGAAGAGCGCTGCGGCTGCAACCGCGAGGACGACCACGAGGATATGGGGCAGAAACGGTTCGAGCGAAAGACAGACCAGCGCCACGCCGAGGCCGCCCAGCATCGCCTGGCCCTCGGCGCCGATATTGAACAACCGGGCCTGGAAGGCGAAGGCGGCGGCAAGCCCCGTGAAGATGAAGTTCGTGGCGTAGTAGAGCGTGTAGCCGAGCGCCTCCGGCGCGAAGGCCCCTTGCAGCAGCACCGCAAGCACCTGAAACGGATTCTCGCCGATCAGCGCGACAACCGTCCCCGCCGCAACCAGTGCAAGCGACAGATTGACAATCGGGAGGAGGCCGATGTCGATCCAGCGCGGGAGCGTCGTCAAGCCGCCGCCCCGCCGCCAACGCCGGTCATCATCATGCCCAGCTCCCGAAGGCTGGCCCCGGCAGCCGGGACGACGCCCACAACCCGCCCCGCATTCATCACCATGATCCGGTCCGCCAGCGCGAGGATTTCATCGAGTTCCACGGAAACCAGCAGGATGGCGCAGCCCTGCTTCTTCAACGCCAGGATCTTCGCATGGACGGTCTCGATCGTGCCGATATCGACGCCGCGCGTCGGCTGGCCGAGGAGGAGGACAGCGGGAACCGGGTCGAATTCGCGGGCGAGCACGATCTTCTGCTGATTGCCGCCGGAAAACCTTGCCGCCGCCCGCCGCGTCTCCGGCGGGCGAATGTCGAAGCCCGACATCAGCGGCTCGGTATGCGCCTGCATCAGCGCGCCGCTGGTCCAGGGCCCGCGCCCGGCCCTGGACGGCCGGCCCAGAACAGCGTTCTCGCGGGCCTCGAAAGGCAGGACGAGGCCGCGCCCGTGGCGGTCCTCCGGGACATGAGCGAGGCCCAGGGCGCGCATCTCCGCGGGCGCCGCCGGATGCGCCGCGTCGATACGGCGCCCGGCCAGTTCGACATAGCCGCCCTGAACGGCCGACATGCCGGAGAGAATATCGAGAAGCTCCGTCTGGCCGTTGCCCGAAACGCCCGCCACGGCCAGGATCTCGCCGGCCCGCAACTCGAGATCGACGCCCCGCAAGCGCATGGCCCCGCCGGGCGACCGCCAGCGCAAATCCGATGCCCGCAGAACCGGAGCGCCGACAGCGCCTCCCGCAGGCTGCGCCGCCGGGCCGACCTTGCGGCCGACCATCAATTGGGCGAGTTCCTCGGGGGTCGTGGCGGCAGTGCTGCGGTCGCCGACCGGCCGGCCGAGCCGCAAGACGGAGACCGTATCGCACACCTCCATGATTTCCCGCAGCTTGTGCGTAATCAGGATGACGGTGCCGCCCGAATCGCGGAGCCGCCGGAGGATGACGAACAGCCGGTCCGTCTCGTCGGGGGTCAGCACGCCGGTCGGCTCGTCAAGGATCAGGATCCGGGCGCCTCGAAACAGCGCCTTCAGAATCTCCGCCCGCTGCCGGACGCCGACCGGCAAATCGTCGATCCTCGCATCCGGGTCGATCTCCAGGCCGTGCTCCCGGCTCAGGGCCTCAAGCCGGGCGCGGATGTCAGCCGCCCGGCGCTTCAGCCGGAAACCGCCCTCCACGCCGAGCATGATGTTTTCCAGCACGGTAAAGGTCGGCACCAGCATGAAATGCTGATGCACCATGCCGATCCCGAGCGCGATGGCGTCCGCCGGGCCGCGCAGCACCGCCGGCGCGCCGTTGACCTCGATCGTGCCCCGGTCCGGCGCATAGAGACCGTAAGCGATGGAGGCCAGCGTCGATTTGCCGGCGCCGTTCTCGCCGATGATGCCGTGAACGGCGCCCGGCATGACATCCAGGTCCACGCCGTCATTCGCCCGGACCGCCCCGAAACGCTTCGAGATGCCGCGCAGCCGAAGCGCAGGGACGGCCGGTGCGCCGGTGTCGTTATCGGCCAACGGGCCCTCAACCAGGGCAGGCCGAGTCGCTCATATAGTCGTGAACAACGATCTTGCCTGCAACGATGTCCGCCTTCGCAGCTTCGACCGCTGCCTTCAACTCGTCCGAAACGAGGTCGGCATTGTGTTCATCCAGCGCCCAGCCGACGCCCTCTTCCGCGAGGCCGAGGCTGATGACGCCGGCGGTGAACTTGCCGGCCAGCCCGTCGCTCAGCGTCTGGTGGGTCGCGACATCGACGCGCTTGAGCATCGAGGTCAGCACCGACCCGGGCGCCAGGCCGTTCTGGTTCGAATCGACGCCGATGGCGAGCTTGCCGGCGTCAGCGGCGGCCTGAATCACGCCGATCCCGCTCCTGCCGGCGGCGTGGTAAACGACGTCTGCGCCGCGGTCGATCTGGCCCTGGGCCAGCTCCGCCGCCCTGGTCGGGTCGTTCCACGCGGCGGGCGTCGTGCCGGTCATCGCCTGAAACACCTCCGCCCCGGCATTGGCGGCCTTCACGCCCTGCAGATAACCGCAGTGGAACTTGCGGATCAGCGGAATGTCCATGCCGCCGACGAAGCCGACTTTTCCGGTCTGGCTGGCCAGAGCCGCCGCGACGCCGACCAGATAGCTGCCCTCATGCTCCTTGAAGACATATTGGCGCAGATTGGGCCGGTCCAGCCACGACACATCGATGATGGCGAACTGCTGGTCGGGATGGTCGGCCGCGACCGCATCGATGGCATCCGCTTGCGAGAAGCCGACGGCGATCACCATGGTCGCGCCGCGCTCGACCAGGCGGCGCATTGCCTGCTCCCGCTGGGTTTCGTTGGTGATCTGGAACTCCTTGACCTCGACGCCAGTCTCTTTGGTGAATTTCTGGACGCCGTTCCAGACGCTTTCGTTGAAACTCTTGTCGAATTTGCTGCCGATATCGTAAACGACGGCAGGCTTAAACTCCTCGGCAAGCGCCCCACCGGCCGCAAATACCGACAGCATTGCCAGCACGGAAAGTAATTTGCTTCGCATGTCGCCTCCTCTTGGCTTGCCGTCGATGCTTTGACGGGACAAAGTCGTTTCTACCGCGACAATGCAGGGATGCAAACCGCCGGGCAGCGCCCCGGTCTGCACGCCGCCTTCCCCCGGCAGCCGTCAGCCGCTGCCTTCCAGAGCCAGCACAACGGAGCCGCTGACCGCATCGGCGGCGGTAATCCGGACGGGGACGGTATCGCCGAGGCGGAAGGTCCTGCCGGTGGTCTGGCCGGTAAGCGTATGGCGGCGCGCATCATGGCGGAAATATTCGCCGCCAAGCACGCCGGCGGGCAGAATTCCGTCGGCGCCCTCACCGGCGAGGCGCAGGAACAGGCCGAAGCGCTGCACGCCGACAACGCGCCCCTCGAATGCCTCGCCCGCCTGGCCTTCCAGCACCAAAGCGGCGTAGCGGTCCAGCGCCCGGCGCTCCGCGGCCGCAGCGCGCCGCTCCATCGTCGAGAGATGCGCCGCGATGTCGTGGAAGCCCGACTCATCCTCCAGCCCGCCGGTCCCGAGCCCGAGCGCCGCAATCAATGCACGGTGGACCAGGAGGTCGGCGTAACGGCGGATCGGCGATGTGAAATGCGCATAGCGCGCCAGCCCCAGGCCGAAATGCCCGCGCAGTTCCGGTGTATAGACCGCCTGGGCCTGAGCGCGCAGCACCAGCTCGCTCGTCAGCGCCGCGAACGGGCTGTCCGCAAGCTGCGCCAGCAACGCATTGAATTGCTTCGGGCGCTGCAGCTCGCCAAAGGAAACCGGATGCCCCAGGTCGCGCAGCAGGCTGCGCAACGCCTCGATACGCGCCGGGTCGGGCCGGTCGTGGACCCGCCGCATACAGATCTGGCCTTTCTGTTCCAGCGTCTCGGCGGCTGCGACATTCGCCGCAATCATGAACTCCTCGACAATCCGGTGCGCCGTCAGCCGCGCGCGCGGACGCAGCGCCGCGGCGCGGCCGGCGGCGTCAAAGATCACCCGGCGTTCGGGCAGGTCGAGCTCGAGCGCGCCGCGCCGGCGGCGGGCGCGGTCCAGGGCCCGGAACGCGCCTTCCAGATGAGCGAGATGCGCGGGCGTCTCCGGCCCGTCCAGCGCATCCTGAAGAGCGCGATAGGTAAGCCGGGCCGAGGAGCGCATCCACGCACGCTGAAAGCGATGGCTGCGCAGCGCGCCGGCGGGGCCGATATGGAGTTCAACGGCGAGGCAGGGCCGGTCCTCTCCCGGCAGCAGGCTGCCGAGCCCGCTCGACAGCCGCTCCGGCAGCATCGGCACGGCGCGGTCGGGCAGATAAACCGAATTGCCGCGCCGCGCCGCCTCGCGGTCGAGAGCGCTGCCGGGGCAGACATAAGCGGCGACGTCGGCGATCGCGACCGTGACGCGCCAGCCGCCGGTTCCGTCGGGCGCCGCGAATACGGCATCGTCGAAATCGCGCGCGTCGTCATCGTCTATCGTCACCAGCGCCAGACCGGTAAGGTCGATGCGCCCGGCGCGGTCCGGCAGCCGCGCGGCCTCGGCTTCGGCCAGCGCCTTGGGCGGAAATTCTTCCCCGATCTCATGTTCCAACAGGGTCAGCGTCGAAAGCCCCCCCTGCCCGTCAAGACGGCCGAGACGCTCGACCACCCGGACGGACCGCGCCGGCCCCTGCCGTCCGGGCAGCACGGCGGCCCGCGCGATGTCGCCCGGTGCGGCGCCGGCGGCATCCGCCACGGTAAAGCGTTGCGCCCTGCCCTTGCCCGCCGGCCGCAGCACCAGGGCGCCGCCCTCTTCGGCGATCACGCCGAGCACGGCCGCCGCCGGGGGCGTCAGCACCCGCATCACCCGGGCCAGATAGCCGCCGTCGCCGGCCGGGCGCAGGCGCACCAGCAGTTTCGCGCCGGGCGCGGGCGCCGGCCCGGAGCCGGTCTCGGATACGATAACTGGGGGCGCAGCCGTGTCCGGCCTCCCCGCCGGACGCGCCAGCAGGTCGCCGTCAACCGTGCGCCCGACCACCTCCACCACCGTCACTTCCGGCAGGCCCCGGGCGACGCGGCGGCCTCGGCGCCGGTCGATCGCCCCCTCCGCCTCGAGCGTTCGCAACAGGCCGCGCAAGGCCGCCCGTTCGGCTCCCTTGAGCCGGAAGGCGCGCGCGATCTCCTTGCGGTCCACCGGTCCGCCGCGCTCCGCAACGAAGGCGAGCAAGCGTTCGCGGTCGGGCAGCGCCACGCAGATCAGGCTTTCCCGGCGGCGGCCTTGCCGGAGGTCTTGCGCGTGCGCGCCCTGGGGGCGGCTTTCGGCTTCGCGGCGGTCTTGCGCGCCGGCGCCTTGCGCTTCGCTGCTTTCTCCTCCAGCAGAGGCAGGGCGGCCTCAAGCGTCATGGCTTCGGGCGCAGTGCCGGATGGCAGCGAGGCCATGACGCGGCCATGTTTCACATAAGGCCCGTAGCGGCCGTTATGGACAGTGACAGGCTTCTCGTCACCGGGATGCGCGCCCAGGGTCTTCAGCGGCCCGGCGGCCCGTCCGCCCTTCTTGTCGGCGATCAGGACCACAGCCCGGTTCAGCCCAATTTCCAGCACATCATCGCCGCGCGGAATCGAGACATAGGCGCCGTCATGGCGCAAATAGGGGCCGAAACGCCCGAGGCCGGCGGTTATCGGCTTGCCTGTTTCCGGATGCAGCCCGACCTCGCGCGGCAGCGCCAGCAGGCCGAGCGCCTGTTCGAGACCAATCGCAGCCGGGTCGAGGCCGCGCGGAATCGAGGCGCGCTTCGGCTTGTCCTTGTCCGCCCCCGCACGCTGGATGTAGAAGCCGTAAGGCCCCTTGCGCACGGAGACCTCAAGGCCGGTTCCCGGCTGTTCGCCCAGAACCCGCGGTCCCGCGGCCGCCTCGCCTTCCGACGCCGTCAGCGGGCGGATATGGCGGCATTCGGGATAGCGCGAGCAGCCGAAGAAGGCGCCGTGCCGTCCGAGGCGCAGGCCAAGCCTGCCCGCCCCGCATACAGGGCAGGCGCGCGGGTCGCTGCCATCCGCGGTTTCGGGAAAGAAATGGGCGTCGAGCTCCCTGTCGAGCGCGTCGATGACGTGGGAGATCCGCAGCTCCTGCGTCTCCTCGACCTTGGCCGCAAAGCCGTCCCAGAACTCCTGCAGCAGCGCGCGCCAGTCTATGCGCCCGTTCGATACGGCGTCGAGCTTCTCTTCCAGATCGGCGGTGAACTCGTATTCGACATAGCGCTCGAAGAAATTCTGCAGAAACACCGTCACGATGCGCCCGCGGTCCTCCGGCAGAAAACGGCGGTTCTCCAGCCGGACATAGTCGCGGTCCTGAAGCACCTGAATGATCGCCGCATAGGTGGACGGGCGGCCGATGCCGAGCTCCTCCAGCCGTTTGACAAGGCTCGCTTCGGTATAGCGCGGCGGCGGCTGGGTAAAATGCTGCGCAGTCTCCACCGCCTTGCGCCGGGCCGGCTCGCCCTCGGCGACAGGCGGCAGGATGCGGCCCTCTTCGTCGTCGCGCGGCGCGCCGTCCGCCGGCTCGTCGCGCCCCTCGCGGTAAAGTTTCAGGAAGCCGTCGAAGCGCAGCACGGAGCCTGTCGCCCGCAGGGTCGCACGGCCGTCGGTCGCCGCCACATCCACGGCGGCGCGGTCGAAGACGGCGGCCGCCATCTGGCTGGCGACAGCACGCTTCCAGATCAACTCGTAGAGCCGGACGAGGTCGGGGGCCAATCGGCCCCGGATATCCTGCGGCCGGCGCATCATGTCGGTTGGCCGAATCGCCTCATGCGCTTCCTGGGCGTTGCGCGCCGAGGAGCGGTGGCGCCGGGGTTTGCTCGGCAGATAGGCCTCGCCGAAATCCCGGCTGATCAGCCGGCGCGCTCCGGAGAGCGCCTCGCTGCTCAGCACCACGCTGTCGGTCCGCATATAACTGATCATGCCGACCGTCTCGCCGTCGAGTTCGACGCCTTCATAGAGCTGCTGCGCGACGCGCATGGTGCGGGCGGCCCCGAAACCGAGCCGGCGCGACGCATCTTGCTGCAGGGTCGAGGTGGTGAACGGCGGCGCCGGGTTGCGGCGCGCCTGTTTCTTCTCGACAGCGGCAATCCGGTAGGCCGCTTCTTCCAGCTGCGCCTTGACCGCAGCCGCCCGGGCCTCATCGGGAATCGCATAGGCGCCGAGTTTCTTCCCGTCGAGATGCGTGAGCCGGGCGCGGAAGACCTCGCCGGCGGCGGTTTCGAAATCCGCCTCGACCGTCCAGTATTCGCGCGGGCGGAAGACCTCGATCTCCGCCTCCCGCTCGCAGACAAGCCGGAGCGCCACGGACTGCACCCGCCCCGCCGAGCGCGCGCCGGGCAGCTTGCGCCAAAGCACTGGCGACAGCGTGAAACCGACCAGATAGTCGAGCGCGCGGCGCGCCAGATAGGCATCGACCAGTTCCTGGTTGATGCTGCGCGGGTTCGCAACCGCCTCCAGGACCGCATTGCGGGTGACTTCATGGAAGACGACCCGCCCGACCTCGACGCCGTTCAGCGCCTTGCGGCCCTGCAGCGCTTCCCGGACATGCCAGGAGATCGCTTCGCCCTCGCGGTCCGGGTCGGTGGCGAGATAGAGGCGGGAAGCGCCCTGGACCGCCCGGGCGATCTCCCCGATCCGCTTCTTGCCCCGCTCGTCCAACTGCCAGGACATGGCGAAGCCCTTGTCCGGCAGAACCGAGCCGTCCTTCGGCGGAAGGTCCCGGACATGCCCGTAACTGGCCAACACCCGGAAGTCTTTTCCGAGATATTTGTTGATCGTCTTTGCCTTGGCCGGCGATTCAACAACAACAATATTTTCTGCAGTCATCTCGATATCAATGAAACTCGTTGTCCGGGATGCCGTTCGACGCGACCCGCCAGTTCAAGATCCAGCAACATGGCGGCCACGGCACCGCTCGACAAGTGGCACCGCCGGGCCAGTTCGTCAACCGTGACCGGCACCGGCCCGAGCGCCGAGAGCAGCCGGTCGCCCGGCGCCGCGCCCTCGCCGGCCGCAGGCGGGGCGGCCGGAGGCGCAGACCGGGGAAGGCGCCGGCCCCGCTTCACCGCCGGCCGCGGGCGGGCCGGCCCCGCGATACTGTCGGACAGCGCCTCCACGATGTCCTCGACCCGGGTCACCAGGGTCGCGCCGTTGCGGATCAGGTCATGGGCGCCGGCATTGCGCGGGTCGAGCGGCGAGCCGGGCACGGCGAAGACCTGGCGGCCTTCGTCGGCGGCAAGCCGGGCCGTAATCAGAGACCCCGACCGCGCCGCCGCCTCGATCACCACGACACCGGCCGCGAGGCCGGCCACGATGCGGTTGCGGCGCGGAAAGTCCTGCGCCCGCGCCTGGAAGCCGGGCGGGTTCTCGGCCAGCACGAGACCGTCGGCGGCGATGGCGTCGAACAATGCACGGTTTTGCGGCGGATAGGGCCGGTCGATGCCGCCGGGCAGCACGGCAATGGTGCCGCCGGCCAGCGCGCCCCGATGTGCGGCGGTATCTATGCCGCGCGCAAGGCCGGACGCTATCGTGAAGCCGGCGTCGCAGAGCGCGCGCGCCAGACGCTCCGCGATGCGCTGGCCGGCAGCCGAGGCGTTGCGCGCGCCCACCATCGCCACGACAGGCGCCGCCGCCAGCCCAAGGCCGCCCAGCGCCGCCAGGAACGGCGGCGGGTCGGCGATGCGCGCCAGCGCGGCCGGGTAGGCGTCGTCGCCGAACCAGAGGGGTGTTGCGCCAAGCCGGTCCAGAGCTTCCAGTTCCTCTTCCGCGCGCGCGAGGGGAAAGGGCCGGTAGCCGAAACCCGGCAGCGCCTCCAGCGCCGCCTCCGCCGAACCCAGCCGCTCGACCAGTTCGAAATACCGGATCGGCCCGATTCCCGGCGTCCGCGCAAGGCGCAGTCTTGCGGTCATCCGAATTTGATCCGCGATTCCTCGCCCTTGAACAGCCGGCGCAGATTACCCGCATGGCGGGCGATGACGGCGAGCGCGATGAGGCCGGCGATTTCCGCCTCGGCGATGCCGACAAAGGCCCATGCCCATGCCGGCGCCGCGCCGACGGCCAGGATGGAGGCCAGCGACGAGTAGCGGAAAATGCCGGCCACCGCGAGCCAGACAATGGCGGACGCCAGCCCCGCCGGCCATGCAAGGACGAACAGCGCGCCGAAGGCGGTCGCCACGCCCTTGCCGCCGCGAAAACCCAGCCAGACCGGCGCGATATGGCCGGCCACCACGCCGAGCGCGGCAAACGCCGCCATGCTCGGGCCGAACCAGTGCCCGGCGATGATGACGGCCGCGGCGCCCTTGGCCATATCGAGCAGCAGCGTGAGCGCCGCCAGCCCCTTGCGCCCGGTGCGCAGCACATTGGTGGCGCCGATATTGCCCGAGCCGATGCTGCGCAGATCGCCCGCGCCGGCAAGGCGCGTCAGCAACAGGCCGAAGGGAATGCCGCCGAGCAGATAGGCGGCCAGAAAGGCCGCATAGAGCGGCCAAGTATAGGAGAAATCGCCAAGCGGGTCCGGCATGTCACGCCTCCAGCACAATCCGGGCGAGGCGCTCGGCGTCCTCCGGCCCCGTCATCAGGGTCGGCGCCACCACCGCGCCCATGCCCTCCGCCTCGACCGCCGCCGCCTCATGCGCGTCCGCCTCGTCGATAACCAGCGCCCGGGCCAGCCCGCGATAATGCCGGGCGATCTCGACCGCCGACGGCGTGAGGCCGAGTTCGGCCATCATCTTGGCCGCCGGCCCCTTCACCGCCTGGCCGGCGATAATCGGCGACACGCACACGGCGCCGCGCACCGCCTCCCGGTAGCCGGGCACCGCCAGGATCGGGTCGATGCTGATATAGGGATTGGACGGACAGATGACGATGCGGTCCGCCCCGCGCAGCGCTTCCAGCGCGCCGGGTGCCGAGCGGGCGGTCTCCGCGCCGTCAAAGACGAAGCCCGTCACCCGCGGACCGGCGCGCTCGCGCACGAAGTAATGCTGGAACGCCAGCCGCCCGGCCTCGGTATCGACCAGCGTGCGCAGCCGCCGGTCGGTCGCCGGCAGGATCTTGGCCGCAATGCCGAGCCGCCGCGCAATGTCGGCCGTGACGGCGGAAAGCGGCTCCCCGGCGGCCAGGCGGGCGCTGCGCAGCACATGCATTGCGAGGTCGCGGTCGCCCAGATTGAACCAGGTCTCGCCGCCAAGCGCGCCGGCAGCCTCCATGAAAGCCCAGGTCTCGCCCGCACGGCCCCAGCCGCGCTGCCGGTCGGCAAGGCCCGCCAGCGCATAGACCAGCGAGTCGATATCCGGCGAGATCGACAGGCCCATATGCTCGAAGTCATCGCCGGTATTGGCGATGATCGTGAGGTCGGCGCAGGTGCGCGCCAGGCCCTCCGCCAGCTTCGCGCCGCCGACGCCGCCGGAGAGCGCCGCGACTTTCACCGGAACAGGTCCGTCGCCCGGTCGCGAAGCAGCGGCGCGGCGCCGCCGTCGTCTTCGGGCAGGCGAAGGCCGCGGACCAGCACCACCGGCGATGCTTCATCGGCCTGTCCCTGAAGGATGGAGGCGGCCGCCGCGATCTCGTCCGCCTGGCCGACAATGGTGACTTCCAGCGGCTGGCCGAACAGGTCCGGGTCGCCGCGCCGGTCCGCCACCGCCGGCAAACCGGCCACGCCGATCGCCACGCCGCATGTCCCGACGCGCCAGGCCCGCCCGAAACTGTCCGAGACGATGACGCCGGGCGCAACGCCCCAGCGCTCCGCCAGCGCCGCGCGCAGCGCCCGCGCCGAAGCATCCGGGTCGCGCGGCAGCAGCAGCAGGCGCCCGGCCTCGATATTGGAATGGTCGATGCCGGCATTGGCCATGACATGGCCGAGCCTGTGCTCGACGATGACAACCCCCGGACGGTGACGGACGACATGCGCCGTTTCGCCGAGCATGATCTCGACATGCGCCGGGTCCTTGAGCGTCAGCGCCGCCAGCCTTTCCGCCTCTGGCGAGGGCGCTGTTTCGGCCGGGAAGGCATAGCGCCCCTCCGCCTTCGACACGATCTTCTGCGCAACGACCAGGATGTCGCCCGGCTCGAGCCCGGTCCCGGCCCGTTCCAGCGCCTCGGAAACCAGCGCGGCAAGGTCGTCGCCCGGCTCCACCAGCGGCAGGCCGGGCAGCGCGGTCAGCTCCAGCCGGCGGCTCACGCGCCGTCCGGCTTCGCGGCCGGCAGCCCGGTGATGCGGATGCCGGCGCCCTCTATGCCGTAGCGCCGGTTGATCTGGATGATGACCGAGGTCAAGGCTTCGGCAGCGGCGGAGTTGGCCAGCGGCCCGGCGTGCCAGCCGCGCAGGCCCAGATCTTCGGCAAGGCCGATCACGGTCTCGCGCGCGGCGCGCTTGTCGCCGGCCACCAGCACATCGCAGTCGATCGCGTGGGCCGCCTGCAGATGCGCAGCGGCGACATTCTGGAAGGCGGAAACCACGGTTGCGCGGTCGCCCAGATAGGCCTGCGCCTCGACCGCCGCCGAGCCCGCGGCGGGAAGCTGCACCGTGCCGACGCGCGGCGGCATCAGCGGCACGGTGGCATCGACCACGATCTTGCCCTCCAGCCCGCCGGCAATGCTTTCTATGGTGCTCTTGTGGTGGGCGTAGGGAACGGTCAGCACAACGATTTCCGCAGCGGCGGCGGCCGCCTCGTTGACAAGGCCGACGGCCCCCGCGCCCGCTTCGCCCGCAGCGGCTTCGGCGCGTTCCGGCGTGCGCGACCCGATCACAACCCTGTGCCCGGCGGCCGCCCAGCGCCGGGCGAAGCCCGTGCCGAGCGCGCCCGTGCCGCCGATGATCGCAATGGTCCTGCCCATGAGCCGCCCTTCTCCCCAAACGCTGCGCCCGCAGGGTTTACCCCATGCCGCCGCGCAAGCCAAAGCATGGCCGGCAGCGGCCGCGCCCCAGCAAGATCAGAACTGTTTGACGAAGCTGAGTTCGGCGAAGTTTCGTTCGTAGTCGAGCGCCTGGGCGTTGGTGTTGTGGACTTCATTGGTGATGGTGAGGCGGGGGCTGAAGCCGAATACGGTCACGGCGCGGTTATGGGCCGAGAGGCTGAGCGTGCGGGTGCGGTCCGCGCGTGGCTGGCCGTCCAGCGTCAGATGGGCCGCGCCGCTGCCCTCATAGCCGGTCCGGCGCAGCCGCGCCCGCGCGCCAAGCGAGAAGCCCAGCGGCAGCTCCACAGACGCCCCGATGCGCGCGCTCCGCCCCTGATTGCGCCATGACTCCACCTCCGCACGGCTCCAGTCATAGCCGAGGCCGGCATGGAGCCGCAGCACCGGCAGCAGGCTGAACTCCGTCGCCGGCCCGGCAAGCCAGCGCGGCTCTGCCTTCCTCAGAAGAGGCGGGGGACCCTTGCTTCTTCTTGCGTCAACGGCGCCGGGACGCCGCCTTGAAGGCCCATTTCACCGCGGCGCCGTTGGGGCCGGTGCGGCCTTCCAGCAGGATGGCTTCGGTGCGGCGGGTCTCGCCGCCGCCGAGATAGACGCTGGCGCCGAGGGCCAGCCGACCGCCCGAGGCGCTGAACCGCCAGGACTGCCCGCCCGGAAGCGCCAATTGCACCGCACCGGCATCAAGGCGCACCTTCACATCCGGGTGAAGATGAAAACGCAGGCAGAACGGCCACCCGGCGCCGCCCTCCAGCAGATCCTCGCCGCGCAGATCGCCGCCCTGCCGCGTCAGATAGAGCCGCCGCCGGTGGATCAGGCCGAAGGGCGCCGCATAGCCGTCATGGGTGAGGTCGAGCCAGATGCCGGCGTCGCTCTCCGCCCGGCGCGCCTGCACCTCCAGCCCGCCGGCGCGCACGCCGCCGCCGGAATCGATCTCGACCGCATGGACGTCGTTCACCGTCAGCACCGAATGCGCCGCCGTGGCGCGTGCCAGCTCGTTCCAGGGCGCGGCGCCGTCCGCCGGCGCGCCGCAATTGACGACAATGCGCCGCGCCCCGTCGCTGAACTCCATGGCAAGCGGGCTGGAATGGGCGCCCCGGTCGAAGCCATTCGCCACGGGCAGACCGGTATCGACGATCACCAGCGTGCGGCCCGCCTGAAGGCGGTCGAAGCCCGCCTCGACACTGCGCGTCGGCGGCCGGGCATGTTGATCCGCGCGCGCCAGCGCCAGATCCACCAGCACGCCCTCGGACTCATGCCCGCCGTGAAAGCAGGCCAGCCGCTTGTCGCCATGGCGGAAAAAGGCAAGGGGAGAGCCGGCGTCCCGGATGACGCGCGCAAGATGCTCCGGCGGGTCGATCCGGGCCGCGCGCAGCAAACCCCGCATCTCGATCGTCCGGCGCAGCGCCGAAAGATGCGCTGCGGGATTGCGCGAGCGATGAAACCCGTCGGTAAAGAACTGCTCTTCAAGCGCGCGGTCGATGCGGCGCAGCACGGCCGCCGTCGGCTTGCCGAACGCAACGGCGGCGGCGAGCGCGCCGGTCAGCGCGGCAAGGCGCGGCGCGCCCTGCGGCGCGCTGTCGGCCTTGCGAGTCAGCAACCGGGCATGCATCTCCAGGCTCGCCGCGACCCGGTTGCGAAAGCGGTCGTCCGCGCTGCCGGCGAAGAACTCGAAACTGCCGAGCCAGGAAAACAGGCGCGCGCCTGCGATATCGGCGCCCCAGGCGGCGCCGCGGCCCGCGCCATGCGCCTCCAGCCATAGCATGACCAGGCGCCGCGCCTCGCGCCGGCCCTGATCGCCGCCAATGGCCCGCATATGGCGCAGCCAGGCGAACCGGTGCCAGGCGAGCGCGGCCGGACTGTCCGGCTCCGCCCGCAGCGTTGCCGCCAACTCTCCGCCGTCATTGAGCAGCGTCTCGCCCCGCCTCGACACGCCGGGCCAGAGATCGCGCGGCGTGACGACCAGATTGCGTGCGCTTGCGCCGCCGCCCACCAGTCTGGAAAGCCCTGCCGGCAGCAAGCGCCGCCGTGCGGGACCGAGCACGCCGGTCACGGCGCCGCCTCGCGCAGCCGCCGAATGCGCCCGGCGCAGCCGGGCAGCCCCTCCGCAAACACGAAACTGCCGGCGACCAGCACATCGGCGCCTGCCTCGCGGACCTCGGCGGCGGTCTCGTCGGTGATGCCGCCGTCCACCTCCAGGTCGATTTCGCGGCCGATGCCGTCAATGCGGGCGCGGAGCGCGGCGATCTTGGCGCATTGCGCGCGCAGGAAACTCTGGCCGCCGAAACCCGGGTCCACCGTCATCGCGAGCACCAGGTCGATATCGCCCAGCACGGCGTCCACGGCTCCGGCCGGCGTGCCGGGGTTCAACGCCACACCCGCCCGGCGTCCGGCCTGCTTGATGCGCTGCACGCTGCGGTGCAGATGCGGCCCCGCTTCGGCATGGACAGTCACGATATCCGCGCCGGCTTCGAGGAACTCCGGCAGCAGCGGGTCGAGCGGGGCAATCATCAAATGCGTGTCGAACACCGCGCGGGTCCGCTTGCGCAGCGCCCGGATGACCGCCGGCCCGATGGTGAGATTGGGCACGAAATGCCCGTCCATGACATCAATATGGATATAATCCGCCCCGGCCGCGGCAATGCACTCCACGGCAGCCCCGAGCTCCGCGAAGTCGGCGGACAGTATCGAGGGGGCAATCCGCGTTGACCGGCGCATGAGCACTTGATACCAGCGTGCTGGCGGACCATCAATCCGCTGCGGGCCGCAATCCGAATCGAGGCGGGAATGACCGAACCGATCCCCTTTTACCGGGATTTCGATATCGAACCGGAACGGGTCTATGAGCTGACGCCCCTGGTGCGCCGCATCACCAGCGCCAATCCGAGCCTGTTCACCTTCAAGGGCACCAACAGCTACATCGTCGGCCGCGGCGAGGTGGCGGTGATCGACCCCGGCCCGGAGGACGCCGCCCACACACAGGCGATCCTGGATGCGGTGAAGGGCGAGCGCGTGACCCATATCGTTGCAACGCACACCCATCGGGACCATTCGCCCGGCTGCGCCATGCTCAAGGCGGCCACCGGCGCGCCGACATGCGGTTTCGGGCCGCACGGCATCGGCGCACGGCGCAATTGGCCCTTCGACTCGCCGGAAGGCGGCGACATGGCCTTCGACCCCGACATCCGCATTGCCGACGGCGGGCGCGTCGAGGGCAGGGGCTGGACGCTGGAGGGCGTGTTCACGCCGGGCCATATCTCCAACCATCTCTGCTTCGCGCTGCCGGAGGAGGGATCGCTGTTCAGCGGCGACCATGTGATGGGCTGGTCCACGTCCATCGTCTCGCCGCCCGACGGCGACATGGCCCATTACATGGCCAGCCTGCGCAAGGTGCGGGCGCGCACGGAACGCCCGTGGTGGCCCGGGCACGGGCCGCCAATTGCCGAACCCGGGCCGTTCGTGGATGCGTTCATCGCGCATCGCAAGGCGCGCGAGCGGGCAATCGCCGCCTGCCTGGAAGACGGCGTGGCCACCATCCCGGATATGGTCCGGCGCATCTATGCCGATGTCGATCCCGCCCTGCACCGCGCCGCCGGACGTTCGGTGCTTTCGCATCTGCTGCATATGGTCGAGGACGGGCGCGCCGCCTGCGGCGACGATCCGCCGGGGCCGGAGTCGCGCTTCCTCCGCGTGTGATATGAACAGATCCGGCGCTTCCGGGGAGAGACGATGACCGACGGCATCGAACGGCTGAGGGCGGCCATCGGCCGGGCGCGGCGGGCGGTGGTGTTCACCGGCGCCGGCATCAGCACCGAATCCGGTATTCCGGACTTCCGCAGCCCCGGCGGCGTCTGGGACCGCTACAAGCCGATCATGTTCGACGACTTCATGGCGTCGGAGGAGATGCGCCGCGAAACCTGGCGGCGCAAGATCGAGACCGACAAGACGATGGTGAACGCCCGGCCCAACCGCGGCCACCGGGCGGTGGCGGCGCTGGTCGAGCGCGGCATCGTGTCGGCGGTCATCACCCAGAATATCGACGGGCTGCACCAGGCCTCCGGCGTGCCGGACGACAAGGTGATCGAGCTGCACGGCAATTCCACCTATGCCGCCTGCCTGGATTGCGGGCTGCGGCACGAGATCGAGGATATTCTCGCCGCATTCCGCCAGGACGAAACCCTGCCGGTCTGCGCGGCCTGCGGCGGCATGGTGAAGACAGCGACAATCTCCTTCGGCCAGGCGATGCCGGAAGCGGCCATGCGCCGCGCCGAGATCGAGACGCTGGCGGCAGACCTGTTCATCGTCTGCGGCTCGTCCCTGGTGGTCTATCCGGCGGCGGGGTTTCCGATTACGGCAAAGCGCAACGGCGCCTTCCTGGCCATTGTCAACCGCGAGCCCACGGAACTCGACCGGTTTGCGGACCTGATTGTGCATGACGAGATCGGGGACGCGCTGGGCGGCGCGGTCGGCAATAATTGATGACTGTCCGGACTCTGGACGAACTCGACACAGCCGGGTTGACGGTGCTGCTGCGCGCCGACCTCAATGTGCCGATGCGGGACGGCCGGGTGGGCGACCGCACACGCATCG
Source organism: Alphaproteobacteria bacterium (assembly GCA_965200785.1). Classification (GTDB taxonomy): domain Bacteria; phylum Pseudomonadota; class Alphaproteobacteria; order Bin95; family Bin95; genus Bin95. Next base: position 3,155,820 of record CBDAVA010000003.1, read on the forward strand.
AGCGGACGGCGCCGACGATCCGGGAACTCGCGGCCAAGGGCGCGCGCATCGCCGTGCTGTCGCATCTCGGCCGGCCGAACGGCGGGCCTGCGCCCGGCCTTTCCCTGCGCCCCGTCGCCGAAGCGCTGGCGGACGCGCTGGAGATGCCGGTGGCCTTTGCAGCGGCAGACCCGGCCGCGGTCCTGGCCGGCCTGCCGGCGGGCGGCGTGGCGCTGCTGGAGAATCTGCGCTTCGACCCGGGCGAGGAGGCCAATGATCCGGCTTTTGCGGCCCGGCTGGCGGCGCTCGGCGATGTCTATGTCAACGACGCCTTCTCGGCGGCGCACCGCGCCCATGCCTCGACGGAGGCGCTGGCGCGCCTGCTGCCGGCCGCGGCCGGGCGGCTCATGCAGCGCGAACTCGACGCGCTGGAAGCCGCGCTCGGCTCGCCCGCCCGCCCCGCCGCAGCGCTTGTGGGCGGCGCCAAGGTTTCGACCAAGCTCGACCTGCTCGGCAATCTCGCCTCCAGGGTCGATCTGCTCGTCATCGGCGGCGGCATGGCCAACACCTTTCTTCACGCAAAGGGACTCGAGGTCGGCCGCAGCCTCTGCGAGCGCGGCATGGCGGAGACGGCGCGCGGCATTCTCGATGCGGCCGCCGCCGCCGGCTGCGAGGTGCTGCTGCCGGTGGACGCCGTCGTGGCCCCGGCGCTGGAACCGGGCGCGCCGACGGAAGTCGCGGCGGTCGATGCCGTGCCGCCCGACTCGATGATCCTGGACATCGGCCCGGCAAGCGTCGCGGATCTTGTCGGCCGGCTGCCGGCATTGCGCACCCTGGTCTGGAACGGCCCGCTCGGCGCATTCGAAACGCCGCCTTTCGACCGGGGCACCAACGAGGCGGCGCAGGCGGCGGCGCGTATGGACGGGCTGCTGACGGTTGCCGGCGGCGGCGACACCGTCGCGGCACTGACCCGGGCCGGCGTCGTCGAACAATTCGATTATGTCTCAACCGCAGGCGGCGCCTTCCTCGAATGGCTGGAGGGCCGGACGCTGCCGGGCGTCGCGGTTCTGGAGAGCGCAGCATGACCCTTCCCCGGCGCCTCGGTGCGGAGTTTGTCGGCACCGCCATGCTGCTTGCCGCAGTGGTCGGCTCCGGCATCATGGGCGAGACGCTCGCCGGCGGGAATACCGCCATCGCGCTGCTCGGCAACACGCTGGCCACCGGCGCGATCCTGGTGGTGCTGATCCTGATTTTCGGCCCGGTGTCGGGCGCGCATTTCAACCCGGCGGTGACGGCCGCCTTCCTGATGCGGCGCGAAATCGCGCCCGGCGATGCGGCGTTTTATGTCGCCGCACAGCTGGCCGGGGGGCTGCTGGGCGTCGCGCTGGCGCATGTCATGTTCGAGCAGCCGGAGCTGTTCACGGCGTCCGGCAAGGTGCGCTCGGGCTTCGCGCAGGTCTTTTCCGAGGGAATTGCGGCCTTCGGGCTGGTGCTGACAATCCTGATGTGCCTCAAGGCCCGCGCGGAAGCCGTGGCCTGGGCGGTCGGGCTCTATATCGTTGCGGGCTACTGGTTCACCGCCTCCACCTCCTTCGCCAATCCGGCTGTGACGGTCGCCCGGTCGTTCACGGACACCTTCTCCGGCATCCGCCCGGAAGATGCGCCCGCCTTCATCGCGGCCCAGTTTGTCGGCGCCGCGCTGGCGGCCGCTGTCGCGCGCCTGTTGGGCGCAGGCGCGAAGGGCGGCGGTTAGGGCGCATCGTCAGAGATTCGGCAGCACGTCGATATCGGGGCAGCGGAGCAGCCGCCGGTCCGCCGTCACCAGCGTCAACCCGAAAATCAGGGCGCTGGCGGCGATAAAGCGGTCGGCAGGGTCTTGATGTTCAAGGGCGATGCTGCGGCTCGCCAGGACCGTTTCGAAAGTCAGCGGAACCTCGGTGACGGGAGCGGCCGACAGCGCCTTGTTCAGCCAGCGCTCTGTATCCGGTTCGAGCCTGACCCGGCCCCGTTCGGCCAGAATCGCGGCTTCCCACACGCTCACCGGCGAAAGCCGCGGCGTGTCCGGCGCGGACGACAGCGCGCGCCGGACATGGCCTGAAAGCCGGTCGGGCTCGAGCAGAGCCCATAACCAGATATGGGTGTCGAGCAGGAGCGGCACCTATTCGAGAACCTCCCATTCCGAGGCGTCGGATATGGGGGCTGTCAGGTCGCCGAGGATCTGTCCCGAGCCTTGCATCGCGCCGAGCCAGTCGCCGGAAGGCGGTGGCACAATCTGCGCGACCGGCTGTCCATACCGGGTCACCAGCACAGGCTGGCCCGTCTTCCGCACCCCTTCGAGCACCGACAGGCAGGTCGCCTTGAAGGTGGAAATCTGCATTTCCTTCATTCCCGCCGGCATCGTGCAGGGCGGCTGCGCGTCCTGGAGTCCCTGGTCCATTCCCGGTTCGGCTTGCGCCGCATGGAAGTCGCGGCGGGCTGCCGGAACGCCGCCGGCAATGCGCTGCTCGACGATCTGCAGCAAATGGCGGTATTGGGCGGCGTCCCACTCATGGCGCCTGCCGGAGCCGCCATAGACGCCGCTGGACCTCAGATGCCGCCGGACCGCCGCCGGCGTTGCGCCCAGCGCGGCAGCCATGTCTTTCACGGTGTAGCGTTCCTTGCGCTGGCGCATGGCCTTCCCTCCGGCGCCGTTCCATTGTTCTGAACATACTATGGTCACAGATCATGGTCAACATCTGACCATACCCCGGCTTGCCACTCGTGTTCTCCCGGCACGCCCTGACGGACTCACAGCGCTTGCCGTCGTTTCAAACCGGGACGCCGCCTGCCGGAGCGGGCCGGCGCCGGGCCTCACCCCTCGAGAAGCAGCGCCTCAAGCGCATCGGGGTCCGTAACGGGCAGGGAGCAGACAGGCCCCCGGCAGACATAGGCTGTCGGACGGCCCTCGATGGCCGTCTTGCCGGCTGCGGAATGGCCGTCCGGCAGGGTTTCCGAGGCATCGAGCAGAAGGAGGACGCGGTTGGGCAGGGAAACCCGCTCGACCGCCCGGCGCAACCGCCCGTCATCGCCCGCCAGCACCACCTGCACCGCCTCCTGCAGCAGCGCATTGGCGTTCAGCAATGTAGAGAGCGGAAAGATGTTGCGCGCCGTCTCTCCGGCGAAAGCGGCCACCGCCGCTTCGGCGCGCTGCCGGTAGCGGTCTTCCCCTGTCAGCCAGTAGAGCCGCGCCAGAGACTCCACCATGAGGCCGTTGCCGGAAGGCGTCGGGCTGTCGGCGGCGGTCTTGGCCCGCACGATCAGGCGTTCGGTATCGTCGGCGGCAAAGAACCAGCCGCCGGCGTCGTCGGCATGGCGGCGCTCAACGATTTCCAGCCAGCCAAGCGCCCGTTCGCGGTATCTGCGCCGCCCCGTCGCTTCCTCCAGAAGCAGCGCGGCGCGCATCATCGCGGCATAGTCGTCCAGGCTTGCCGGGTGGCGGGCGCGGCCGAGCCGCCAGCTATGCCGCAGCCGCCCGTCCGGCCCGGTCATATGCGTCTCGACAAAGGCGAAGGCCCGTTCGGCAAGCGCGGTCCACCCCGGCTCGCCGAAAGCGGCGCCCGCGCGGGCGAGAGCGCCGATTACAAGACCGTTCCAGTCCGCCAACACCTTGTCATCGCGCAGCGGCCGCTCGCGCGCGGCGCGCACGGCAAGCAGGGCGGCGCGGGCGGCGGCGAGCGCCGGGTCGTCCGCCGCGTTCATCGACCCAAGCCGGTTGAGGATCGTGCGGCCTTCCCAATTGCCCGCCTCCGTGACGTCATAAACCTCGCAGAAGCGCGCCGCCGCCGGGCCGAGCACCTCTTCGATCTCGGCGCGCGTCCAGACATAGAAGCGGCCTTCCTCGCCCTCGCTGTCGGCGTCGAGCGCGGCGGCGAAGCCGGCGCTGCCGTCCGCCGCCGGAGCGGCCGTCATCTCCGCCTCCAGCCAGCCGATGGTTTCGCGCACGCGCTGCTCGAACAGGGCCGAGCGGGTCTCCTGCCAGACCAGGGTCAGCAGGTCGAGAAGCTGCGCATTGTCGTAGAGCATCTTCTCGAAATGCGGCACCAGCCAGCGCTCATCGGTGGCGTAGCGGGCGAAACCGCCGCGCAAATGGTCGTAGATGCCGCCCTCGCACATATGGGCGAGCGTGTTCAGCACCTGGTTGCGATAGACGCGGCCGCCGTCGCGCCATCGCACGCGCCACAGATGGGTGAAGATGCCGGTCTGCGGAAACTTGGGCGCGCCGTCGATCCCGCCGAAGAACGGGTCCACGGCGCGGGCGAGGCGCATGGCGATGCGCGCGTCGGTCTCGGCGCCGATGCCGGCACCGGCAGCCGGCTGCGCCAGCCGCGCGGCGGCCTTCGTCAGCCGCCCGATATTCTCGGCAATCGCGTCCGGCTGCTTGCGCCATGCCTCCGCCAGCGAGCGCAGCACTTGCGGAAAGCCGGCGCGGCCCCAGCGCGGCTCGGGCGGGAAATAGGTCCCGCCCCAGAACGGCTCGCCATCGGCGTTGAGAAACATGGTGAGCGGCCAGCCGCCCTGTTCGCTCATGCCTTGCAGGGCATGTTGATAAACGGCGTCCACATCCGGGCGTTCCTCGCGGTCCACCTTCACATTGATGAACAGCGCATTCATCAGCCCGGCAATGTCTTCGTTCTCGAAGCTCTCATGCGCCATGACATGGCACCAGTGGCAGGCGGCATAGCCGACCGACAGCAGCACGGGCCTGCCGGTGCGGCGCGCTTCCTCGAACGCTTCCTCTCCCCAGGGCCGCCAATGCACGGGATTGTCGGCATGTTGCAGCAGATAGGGGCTGGTCTCGCGGTGAAGCAGGTTTTCGCTCATGGGCCGGGAGGGTAAACTGGCGCGCATCCGGATGCGAGGAATGAAATCATGGCGGACGCGCTGTTCTACGACGCGCATGTGTTCTGCTGCACCAACACCCGTCCGCCGGGCCACCCGCGCGGCTGCTGCAGCGAGAAGGGCTCGGAGAAGCTGCGCGCCTATATGAAGGCCCGCGCCAAGTCCATGGTGTTGCCGAAAGCGCGGATCAACACTGCCGGCTGCCTGGACAGGTGCGAACTGGGGCCGACCATGGTCGTCTATCCCGAAGGCGTCTGGTACCGCTATGAAAACGAGGCGGATATCGATGAGATTCTCGAGACCCATCTGAAGGGCGGCCGCCGGGTCTCCCGGCTTATGCTCGACCCCGCCGACTGACGGGACCGCCGGACACCATCTTCGCCGAGGCGACGGCGCCCGGACGCGCGGGCATTGCGGTGCTGCGCCTGTCCGGTCCGGCGTCGGCTCGGGCGCTGGAGGCGCTTGCGGGGCCGCTGCCCGCGCCGCGCCGCGCCGTGTTGCGCGCCGTCCGCGACCCCGGCAGCGGCGAATTGCTGGACCGGGGCCTGGCGCTCTGGTTTCCGGGGCCGGCCAGTTTCACCGGAGAGGATGCGGCCGAACTGCATCTGCACGGCGCGCCGGCGGTGCTGGATGCGGTGCAGGCCGCACTGATGCGAATCGAGGGCCTACGGCCTGCGGAGCCGGGCGAGTTCACCCGGCGCGCCTTCGAGGCCGGGCGCATGGACCTGACGGCGGTGGAGGGGCTGGCCGAGTTGGTCAATGCGCAAACCGGGGGGCAGCGCCGCCAGGCGCTGTATGCGCTTGGCGGCGGGCTGGCGCGGCAATTCGACGGCTGGCGCGAACGGCTGGTGCAGGCGCTCGCCCATATCGAGGCCGCAATCGACTTCAGCGACGAGGAACTGCCGGAGGGGCTGGAGGCGCAGGTCGCGCAGGTGGTGGACGGCGCGCGCACGGAGATGGGCGAAGCGCTCGCCGCGGGGCCGCGGGGAGAGGTCGTCCGCGACGGCTTTCGGGTGGCGCTGGTCGGCGCGCCGAATGCCGGCAAGTCGAGCCTTCTCAACGCACTGGCCGCCCGCGATGTCGCGATCACCTCGCCCGCCGCCGGCACGACGCGCGATGTGCTGGAAGTCCGCCTGGTCATGGAAGGCCATCTTGTGCGGCTCCTGGACATGGCCGGCCTGCATGAGAGCCGCGACCCGGTGGAGCGGGAGGGAATGCGCCGGGCGCGCGCCGAGGCGGCGGCGGCGGATCTCTGCCTGTTGTTGACGGCCCCCGACGCGCCGCCGCCGCCCGACATGCCGGGCCTCGCCTTGCGCACAAAAAGCGATCTCGGCGCGGCGTCCGGAACCGGGCTTGCCGTGTCGGCCCGGACCGGCCACGGACTGGATGTGCTGCGCGAAGCCATCGCCGACAGGGTGCGCGAGCGCGTCGCCGGACCGCCCGGGGCCCTCCGCGCCCGGCATGTCCGGGCTCTCGACGAGGCGGTGGAGGCGCTGGACCGCTTCTCCGCCGCCCCGCAGACCGACCTCGCCGCCGAAGACCTCCGCCTCGCCGTCCGCGCCCTCGGCCGCGTCACCGGCCGCGTCGATGTCGAGGACCTGCTGGACGCGGTGTTCCGCGAGTTCTGTATCGGGAAGTAGCCAACCGCTTGCGTCGCGGCCTGCTTCAGCCTAAGCAACGGCCCGTGAACGGTTCCGGTGCAACTACCGCCCGCGCAATCCGATGTGCGGCAACCGCTCGGCCAGAGGTCGCTGCATGATTACGTCATTACAACTTGTCGATTTCAAGAATTTCGCCAACGAGGTGCTTCAACTCGGTCCGTTTACAGTGATTGTCGGCGCCAATGCCAGCGGCAAGAGCAATATTCGTGATGCGTTTCGGTTTCTGCACGGCGTCGGCCGCGGTTACACTCTGGCGGACATTATTGGCGGCAAATATGGCGCCGGCGGTAATGTTGAATGGGAACCGATTCGAGGCGCCCCGTCTGAGGTCGGCAGCTTGTGGCAGAATTCTGCTTACTTTCGCTTTCTCCTGTCAATTGGAGTCAAAAAGGACAATCAGTTATTCGAGTATTCAATTGGAGTCGAAAGTGACAAGCAAAGTCTCCAGGGATTTCGAATTTTTCGGGAGGAACTTTATCAATTCTCTTCCGTGGTATATACAAGTCATCCTGGAGAGGGAGACCCCGTGCATTCGCAGCGCAATGATACACATTTGTTGTTGCGTATGGGAAAAACCGGAAGCCAGAAAAAACATGGCGCCCGCATTTCAGTAAGACCGGATCAACCGGCATTGACACAGATTCGAGAACATCGAGAAGTAAGACGAGTGCACAAGGAAATTTCGGAATATGTTGCCAGTAATCTTGGGAATATGCGGTTTTTAGACCTAGCCCTCGAGAGAATGAGGCGGCCCGCCTTCCCCGGCCAAGTCATTCTGGGAGATGGAGGTGAAAATTTACCAACTGTGCTGCGGGATATATGCACTGATCCGGATCGGAAGAAGGACCTGATCGACTGGATCAGGGAGCTGACTCCGATGGATGTCGTTGATTTTGAATTTCCAATAGATCCCATAACCGGCTTGGTAAATCTTGTTATCTGTGAGTCTGATGACGTCAAATTGTCGGCATATAGCGTATCCGACGGAACGTTGCGCTTCCTGGCAATGCTTGCCGCGCTCTTGAACAAGAATACGGGTGGTCTCTATTGTTTTGAGGAAATCGACAATGGAATTCACCCGTCTCGACTTCGCCTTTTGGTTGATCTTATAGAGTCACAAACAGAGAAAGGTCATATACAGGTAGTTGCCACTACACATTCTCCAGATTTGCTATCAATTGTAAATGACAATACCTTTGAGAATACATCGGTTGTTTGCCGTCAGGATGGAACAGGTAGTGCTATAATTCGACCCGTGTCCGGAATTACCAATGCCGGGGAATTGCGAAGATCACAAGGTTTAGGCCGTTTGCTGGCCGGGGGGTGGATGGAGACGGCGCTTGCTTTCACGGAAGGAGGCACGAGCGGCGAGGAGACAGCAGGGTGAATGTTCTCATTATACTGGAAGACTTTCGAAATGATCAATATCTGCTGAAGCCGCTGTTCGAAAGGCTCTTTTCTGTTATTGGCAGGAGGCAGGCGAGGGTCAGGGTTTGCCAGGATCCATTACTGGGTGGTGTTGCCGCAGCGTTGAATTCTGAACGGATCGCGGAAGTCGTGGAGCAGCACAGGGGAATGACAGATATCTTTATCCTTTGTGTAGATCGGGACGGTGATCTGGAGCGGCGCGCCAGGTTGCGCAATATTGAAACGGAGTTCAACGAGGACCAGGTATTCCTTGCGGAGAACGCTTGGGAGGAAATCGAAACATGGGCGCTGGCGGGCCTGGACATTCCGGGCGGCTGGGCTTGGGCGGATATCCGCGCAGAGATCCACGTCAAGGAACGGTATTTCGAACCGCTGGCTCGGATGCGCGGTGTCTCCGACGGTCCAGGCAAGGGCCGCAAGGCGCTGGGGGAAGAAGCAGCGCGCAGCATCCCGGCGATCCGGCGGAAATGCCGCGAAGATTTCGACATGCTGGCGCAGCGCCTTGAGAATCTCCCCTGAAGGGCCGTCCACTCGCCTGCCTGCCCCTGCCGCGCATCCGACAGCGCTCTCCCGCGTTTTGGGCTGGCGGCCGAGGCAGACAGGATGTAGATTGCAGCTCTCGTTCCACATTCCGTCCGTCCTGCGCCGGTTCCCCCGGCCCGCCCTGTTGAGGTCCGTTGCCCCGTGATTAATGTGGCCCTTGTCGTTCATGTGCTCATCTGCATCGCCCTCGTCGCCGTGGTGCTGCTTCAGCGCAGCGAGGGCGGGGGTCTCGGTATTGGCGGCGGCGGCGGCGCGGGCGGGGGGCTGATGACCGGGCGCGGCGCCGGCAATATGCTCTCGACGATCACGATGTGGCTGGCGGCCGCCTTCTTCGGGGTGAGCCTCTTCCTGGCGATTGCGATGTCAACCACGCGCGAACCGTCCTCGATCCTGGACCGCCCGGCATCCGAGGCCCCGTCCGGGCCTGCGGCTCCGCTCGGCCAGTGAGTCGGGAGGCCGCTCCGCGCTTCATCTTCGTAACGGGCGGCGTCTCTTCGTCGCTCGGCAAGGGCCTGGCCGCTGCGGCGCTTGGCGCTCTCTTGCAGGCGCGCGGCTACAGGGTGCGGATGCGCAAGCTCGATCCCTATCTCAATGTCGATCCCGGCACGATGAGTCCATATCAGCACGGCGAGGTCTTCGTGACCGACGACGGCGCGGAAACCGACCTGGACCTTGGGCATTACGAACGCTTTACCGGCAATCATGCGACCCGGGACGACAGCGTAACCACCGGCAAGGTTTACAAGCAGGTGCTCGACCGCGAACGCGCCGGCGACTATCTGGGCGCGACGGTGCAGGTCATTCCGCATGTGACCGACACGATCAAGCACTACATTCAGGTCGGGCTCGACGGCGAGGATTTCGTGCTGGTCGAGATCGGCGGCACGGTCGGCGATATCGAGGGGCTGCCATTTCTGGAGGCGATCCGGCAATTACGGCAGGAACTTGGGCCGGAGCGCACGATGTTCGTGCATCTCACCCTGGTGCCCTTCATCCGCTCCGCCGGCGAGATCAAGACCAAGCCGACCCAGCATTCGGTCAAGGAGCTGCTCGGTCTGGGCATCCAGCCGGACCTGCTGCTCTGCCGGTCGGAGAACCCGCTGCCCGACGAGGCGCGCCGCAAGATCGCGCTGTTCTGCAATATCCGCATGAGCCGGGTTATCTCGGCCCATGATGTGGACCCGATCTATGCGGTTCCGGAGGCCTATTGCAAACAGGGTTTCGACGGCCAGGTGCTGGAGGGGTTCGGCCTTCCCGCCAGCCCGGAGCCGGACCTCGGGCGCTGGCACGAGATAACCCGCCGGGTCCGCTCGCCGGAAAGCCGGGTGCGGATCGCTATTGTGGGCAAATACACCGAGCTGCGCGACGCCTACAGGTCGTTGTCGGAGGCGCTTCGCCATGGCGGCATCGCCAATAATGTCCATGTCGAGGAGGACTGGGTCGAGGCGGAGCGGTTCGACCGGGAGGATATTGTCGGCCGCCTGAGCGGCGTGGACGGCATTCTGGTGCCGGGCGGATTCGGCGAGCGGGGCAGCGCCGGCAAGATCAGCGCCGCGCGCTTTGCCCGCCAGCGCAAGGTGCCCTATTTCGGCATCTGTTTCGGGATGCAGATGGCGGTGATCGAGGCGGCGCGCTCGCTGGCCGGGCTTGCAGAGGCCGGGACGAGCGAATTCGGGCCGACCCCGGAGCCGGTCGTCGGCCTGCTGGAAGAGTGGACCGCCGACGGGCGCGTCGAACACCGCTCCGCCAGCGACGGCAAGGGCGGCACCATGCGGCTCGGCAACCATGTTGCGGAGCTTGCCGCGGGCAGCCGCGCCGCCCGAATTTACCGCACGCGCCGGGTGGAGGAACGGCACCGGCACCGCTATGAGGTGAATATCCGCTACCGCAGCCGGCTGGAAGCGAAGGGTATGCGCTTCTCTGGCCTTTCGCCGGACGGCAGCCTGCCGGAAATCGTCGAGATCGAGGACCACCCCTGGTTCATCGGCGTACAATTTCACCCCGAGCTGCGCTCGCGGCCGTTTGACCCCCACCCGCTGTTCAAGTCGTTCGTGACGGCCGCCGTCGTGCAGTCCCGGCTGGTCTGATGCGCGAGGTCGCAATCGGCCCGGCGCGGTTCGGCAACCATCTGCCGCTTGCCCTGATTGCCGGCCCCTGCGCCATCGAAAGCCGCGCCCATGCGCTGGAGACGGCCGAAGCGCTGACCGGCATGACCGCCCGGCTGGGCCTGCCTTTCATTTATAAATCTTCCTACGACAAGGCAAACCGCACCGGCGGCGGCAGTCCGCGCGGCGTCGGCATGGGGCCGGGGCTGGAAATCCTGGCGGAGCTTCGCGAGCGTTTCGGCTGTCCGGTGTTGACCGATGTGCATGAGCCGGCGCAGTGCGCGCCGGCGGCCCGGGCTGTGGATGTGCTCCAGATTCCGGCGTTCCTCTGCCGCCAGACCGATCTGCTGGTCGCGGCCGCGAAGACCGGCGCGGCGGTCAATGTGAAAAAGGGCCAGTTTCTCGCCCCCTGGGACATGGCGCATGTCGCAGACAAGGTATCGGGCGCCGGCAATGAGCGCATCCTGCTGACGGAGCGGGGCGCTTCCTTCGGCTACAACACGCTTGTCTCGGACATGCGCGCGCTGCCGGAAATGGCGCGGACCGGCTGGCCGGTGGTCTTCGACGCCACCCATTCGGTGCAGCAGCCGGGCGGCCTTGGCGGGGCCAGCGGCGGGCAGCGCGAGTTCGCCCCGGTGCTGGCGCGCGCCGCCGCGGCGGTTGGCGTGGCCGGCGTGTTCATGGAGACCCATCCGGACCCGGACAAGGCGATCAGCGACGGCCCCAATATGGTGCCCATGGGCGCGCTTGCCGGCATTCTGGAAACTCTGCTGGCCCATGACGCGATCGCCAAGAAGGTTCCCGGGAGGACTGCATGACCGCCATTACCGACATCCATGCCCGCGAAGTGCTGGACAGCCGCGGCAACCCGACCGTGGAGGTCGAGGTGCATCTGGAAGACGGCTCGACGGGCCGCGCGGCCGTGCCCTCCGGCGCCTCCACCGGCGCGCATGAGGCGCATGAGCGCCGCGACGGCGACCCCGCCCGCTATGGCGGCAAGGGCGTGCTCGACGCTTGCGCTGCGGTGGACGGCGAGATTTTCGATGCGCTGGGCGGCATGGAAGCGGAAGACCAGCGCCGCCTCGACCAGATGCTGATCGACCTCGACGGCACCCCGAACAAGAGCCGGCTTGGCGCCAACGCCATTCTCGGCGTCAGCCTCGCCGCTGCGAAGGCCGCCGCCGCCGCCGCCGAACAGCCGCTCTACCGCTATGTCGGCGGCATCCAGGCGCGGGTCCTGCCAATGCCGATGATGAACGTGCTGAACGGCGGCGCCCATGCCGACAATCCGATTGATATCCAGGAGTTCATGATCGTGCCGCTCGGCGCGGACAGTCTGGCGGAGGCGGTGCGCGCCGGGGCGGAGGTGTTTCACGCGCTCCGGGCGCTGCTGCTGGAGGCGGGCCACAGTGTCAATGTCGGCGATGAAGGCGGGTTCGCGCCGGCCCTTTCGGGAGCCGATGAGGCGCTCGGCTTCGTCATGCGCGGCATTGAGAAGGCCGGCTACCGGCCGGGCGAGGATGTCGCCCTGGCGCTTGACGCCGCCGCCACGGAGTTCTGGCGCGATGGCCGCTACCGCCTCGAAGGCGAGGGCAGAACGCTGGATGCGGGCGGCATGGCCGGCTATCTGGAAGACCTGTGCGGGCGGTATCCCGTCGTTTCGGTCGAGGACGGCATGGCCGAGGACGACTGGGAAGGCTGGAAGGAGCTGACCGACCGTCTCGGGGGGCGGGTGCAGCTGGTGGGCGACGATTTGTTTGCAACCAACCCCGACCGTCTGGCCCGGGGCATGAACGAAGGCGCCGGAAACGCCGTGCTGGTCAAGACCAACCAGATCGGCACGCTCTCCGAAACGCTCGATGTCGTCGCGCTTGCCGGGCGCGCCGGCTGGCGGGCGGTGATGTCGCACCGGTCCGGAGAGACCGAGGACACCACCATCGCCGACCTCGCCGTCGCCGTCAATTGCGGGCAGATCAAGACCGGCTCGCTCGCCCGCTCCGACCGGCTCGCCAAATACAACCGGTTGCTGCGCATTGAGGAAGAACTCGACGACATGGCCGCCTGGGCCGGCAGGACCGCGCTGGCGCGGCAGGCCGGTTGACGGCCCGGTCCGGCTGACGCCGGGCGCCGTTCGCCGCGGGATGCAGGGGCCGGTTCCGATTTGCCGGTGCATCCACGCGGCTGTATATCGTTCGAGGAAACGGACACGAGATGCGGGCGGGCGATTCTACCGGGCTCAGGGCCTATAACGAGCGCTTGATGATTGCCGCCATAAGACAGGCAGGCGCGCTGTCGAAGGCGGAGATCGCACGCACCACCGGGCTCAGCGGCCAGGCCGCAACTGTAATCGTCAATTCGCTGCTCGACGAAGGGCTGCTCGTCAAGCGCGAGAAGGTGCGCGGGCGGGTCGGCAAACCGATCACGCCGGTCGCGCTCAATCCCGAGGGCGCCTTTTCCCTTGGCGTCAAGATCGGGCGCCGCAGTATCGAGGCCCTGCTGGTCGATTTCCGCGGCGCCGTCGTCGCCTCGCGGTCCACGCCCTATCCCGCCCCGCTGCCGGCCCGGACGATGTCGCTGGCGGCGGGCGCCGCGCGGGAGCTCGTTGCTTCCCTGAAGCCCGGCCTGCGCAGCCGCATCGTCGGCCTCGGAGTCGCCATTCCCTGGGTCATGCACGAATGGTCGGACGTGCTGGGGCTGGAACGCGAGGCGATCGCGGCATGGCGCCAGATCGATGTCGCCGCGGAGCTCGAGGCGGCGACCGGCCTGCCCGTGTCGCTCTATAACGACGCCACCGCCGCCTGCGCCGCAGAGATGATCGCCGGCGACCGCATCCACCGGAACAGCGCGCTGTATATCTATCTCGGCACCTTTGTCGGCGGCGGCGTGGTCATCAATGGCCGCCTCTATCGGGGCGACCAGCGCAATGCGGGCGCCCTGGGCTCGATGCCGGTGGACGGAACCGGCGCCGACGGGCGCCCGCACCAGCTCATTCATCAGGCGTCGGTCATTGATCTGGAACGGGCGCTGGCCGCAGCCGGGCTCGACATGTCAGAGATGTTCGGCCTCCATAGCGCGCCGGAAGCGGACCGCGTTTTCGAGGCCTGGTCGCGGCGCGCGGTCGACGCGCTGGCCCGCGCGGCGGTATCGGCAATGAGCGTGGTCGATTTCGAGGAGGTGGTCATCGACGGACAGCTCCCTCCCGACTGGCGCCGCCGCATCGTCGATGGCGTAACCCGCGCCTATGGCCGGTTCAATTGCACGGGCCTCTCGCCGATCGAGATCGCGACCGGGTCTATCGGGCCGCAGGCCCGCGTCCTGGGTGCGGCATTACTGCCCCTGATCGGGAGGTTTTCGCCGGATACGGACCTGCTGGTGAAAACGGCAAGGACGCCGAGGCCGGTCGAGCGGCCGCCCGCCGCCGAGCCGCGCATGGTCGCAGCGCCGCCCGCCGCCCTCGCTCCGAATGGCGGGAACACAGCCGTGTGAGCTGCCGTTTCGAGGTCGTATCGGAACAGAACTCATCAGGCCGCCGGTTCCGATAAGTCCTTGACTCGGAAAAGCACGGGATATTAAATCAATCATGTTGGGTAATTCGCGAAATACCTTGAGGAGGGGTATCGAATGCGCTTGAAGACCATGTTCTGCGCGGCAAGTGTGCTTGCGCTCTTTGCGGCGACCGGCGCCCATGCCGATTCGCACGCCACAACCGTCACCATCGCGACCGTCAATAACGGCGACATGATCCGGATGCAGGGGCTGACGGAAGACTTTACGTCCCGGAATCCCGACATCACTCTGGAATGGGTGACGCTGGAAGAAAACGTGCTGCGCCAGCGCGTAACCCAGGACATCGCGACGAAGGGCGGGCAGTTCGACGTTCTGACCATCGGCACCTACGAGGTTCCGATCTGGGGCAAGAACGGCTGGCTGGTATCGCTGAACGACATGTCCGCCGAATGGGATGTGGACGATCTCCTGCCTGCGATCCGCTCCGGCCTGACCGTTGACGGCGAGCTCTACGCCGCGCCGTTCTACGGCGAAAGCTCCATGGTGATGTATCGGACCGACCTGATGGAGAAGGCCGGCCTCGAGATGCCCGAGGCGCCGACCTGGGACTTCATCAAGCAGGCAGCAGCGGCGATGACCGACCGGGACAACGAGATTTACGGCGTCTGCCTGCGCGGCAAGGCCGGCTGGGGCGAGAACATGGCGTTCCTGACCGCCACCGCCAACTCCTTCGGCGCACGCTGGTTCGATGAGAACTGGAAGCCCCAATTCGACAGCGAGGCCTGGGCCAACACGCTCAACTTCTATATCGGTCTGATGACCGAATACGGCCCTCCGGGGGCCTCGACCAACGGGTTCAACGAGAACCTGTCGCTGTTCCAGCAGGGCAAATGCGGCATGTGGATCGACGCGACCGTGGCCGCCTCCTTCGTGACCAACCCGAAGGATTCGACCGTGGCAGACAGCGTCGGGTTTGCCCTGGCGCCGGATAACGGGCTGGGCCGGCGCGGCAACTGGCTCTGGGCCTGGTCGCTGGCCGTTCCGGCGGGTTCGGACGCCACGGATGCAGCAAAGAAATTCGTCGCCTGGGCGACCAGCAAGGAATACACCGAGCTTGTGGCGTCGAAAGAAGGCTGGGCCAATGTCCCGCCGGGCACCCGGACCTCGCTTTACGAGAACCCGGCCTATCTGGAGGCGGCGCCCTTCGCCGCGATGACGCTGAACTCGATCAACGCCGCCAATCCGAAGGAGCCGACCGTCGATCCGGTTCCCTATACGGGCGTGCAGTTCGTCGCCATCCCGGAATTCGCGGGCATCGCCACGCAGGTGGGCCAGGAATTCTCGGCGGCACTGGCCGGTCAGCAGACCGCGGCACAAGCGCTGGAGAAGGCGCAGGCCCTGACAGCCGAAGAAATGGAAGCCGCGGGCTACTGAGGGAGCGGCCCGCAAACCACCGCCCCGCAGAAAGGAGACATTCTCTCTTCGATTAAGGGGCTGCCGATCCTTCTGATCGAAGCCCCGGGGCGCCCTCCCGGCGCCGAGGGCGGCGCAGGCGCCTCCGGTCGCGGCAGCAACCGCCTCTGATATCAATCCCGGCCCACCCGGAAGGAGATGCGTCGTGGCCACCCGGCAATCCAGATCCGCCGCCCGCCTGATGATGGCGCCTGCGGTTTTCCTGCTGCTCGTCTGGATGCTCGTGCCGCTGACCATGACGCTCTATTTCTCGTTCAAACGCTATCTCCCGCTGCGCGGCGGCGACTTGGGGTGGGTCGGGTTCGAGAACTATGCCCGTTTCGTCTCCTCGAGCTCGTTCTGGCCGAGTGTGCAGACAACGCTCGTCATCGTTGGCGGCGTGCTCCTGGTCACAATCGTCCTGGGCGTGCTGCTGGCGCTGCTGCTGGATCAGCCGATGTGGGGGCGGGGGATAGTCCGGATACTGGTCATCGCGCCGTTCTTCGTGATGCCGACCGTTTCGGCCCTGGTCTGGAAAAACATGTTCATGGACCCCGTGAACGGGCTGTTCGCGCATCTCTGGAAGTTCTTCGGGCTGGCGCCGCTGGAATGGTTGAGCCAGGCGTCGCTGCTGTCCATCGTTCTGATTGTCTCCTGGCAATGGCTGCCCTTTGCGACGCTCATCCTGCTGACGGCGCTCCAGTCGCTCGACAGCGAGCAGCTGGAAGCCGGCGAGATGGACGGCGCCCCGCCGCTGGCGCGTTTCCGCCATATCGTCCTCCCGCATCTCAGCCAGGCCGTCACGATCGTCATTCTGATTCAAACGATTTTCCTGCTGTCGATTTTTGCTGAAATCTTCGTGACCACGCAGGGCTCGTTCGGAACCCGGACGCTGACCTATCTGATTTTCCAGCGCGTGCTGGAGAGCCAGAATGTGGGCCTCGGCTCTGCGGGCGGCGTTTATGCCATCATCCTCGCCAACATCGTTGCGCTTTTCCTGATGCGCATCGTCGGCAAGAATCTGGACAGGTGAGGGAGAACCGGCATGGCCCGCTCCGTCACGAACCGGCGCAAGATCATCAATACCGGCATCGCCTGGGGCGTCGGCCTGCTGATCTTCTTTCCGGTCCTCTGGACGATCCTGACAAGTTTCAAGACCGAGGCCGAGGCCATTGCCGACCCGCCGCTGTTCCTGTTCTTCGACTGGACGCTGGAGAACTATGCGGTTGTGCAGGAGCGCTCGGACTATATGCGTTTCCTGTGGAACTCGGTCATCATCGCCGGCGTCTCCACGCTTGTCGGCATCGTCATTGCAATTCCCGCCGCCTGGTCCATGGCTTTCGTGCCGTCAAGGCGGACCAAGGACGTCCTCCTCTGGATGCTCTCGACCAAGATGCTGCCCGCGGTGGGCGCTCTCTACCCCATCTATCTGATCTTCATCGAGCTCGAACTCCTCGATACGCGCGCCGGCCTCATCCTGGTGATGATGCTCATCAATCTGCCCATCATCGTGTGGATGCTCTACACATATTTCCGGGAAATCCCCGGCGAGATTCTGGAAGCCGCGCGGATGGACGGCGCGTCTCTGAGAGGGGAAATCGTCTATGTGCTGACGCCCATGGCCGTGCCGGGCATCGCTTCGACCATCCTTCTGAACTTCATTCTGGCCTGGAACGAGGCATTCTGGACGCTGAACCTGACCGCGGCGAAGGCCGGGCCGCTGACAGCCTTTATCGCCAGCTATTCGAGCCCCGAAGGCCTGTTCTACGCCAAGCTGAGCGCGGCCTCGACCATGGCGATCGCGCCGATCCTGGTCCTTGGCTGGTTCAGCCAGAAACAACTCGTCCGCGGCCTGACCTTCGGTGCGGTAAAGTGAGAACAAGCGAATGGGACGCATCGTACTCGACAAGGTGGAAAAGAGCTTCGGTGATGTCACCGTCATCCCGCCCCTGGACCTCGAGATAGAGGACGGCAAGTTCGTCGTCTTTGTCGGGCCGTCGGGATGCGGCAAGTCCACGCTCTTGCGGCTGATAGCAGGCCTGGAGGACGTCACCGGCGGCACGATCCGCATCGACGGACAGGATGCAACCGATGTGCCGCCCGCCAAACGCGGCCTCGCGATGGTCTTCCAGTCCTACGCGCTGTATCCGCATATGACAGTGCGCAAGAATATCGCTTTCCCCCTCCGGATGGCGGGCCTGGACCGGGCGGAGCAGAACCGGCGCGTCGAACAGGCGGCGGCGGTCCTGAATCTCACCGACTATCTCGATCGGCGGCCCGGCCAGCTTTCGGGCGGCCAGCGCCAGCGCGTGGCCATCGGCCGCGCGATTGTCCGCGAACCCGAGGCCTTCCTCTTCGATGAACCGCTGTCGAATCTCGATGCGGCGCTCCGCGTCGGGATGCGCCTGGAAATCAGCGAACTGCATGAGCGGCTGAAGACGACGATGATCTATGTCACCCATGACCAGGTCGAGGCGATGACCATGGCCGACAAGATTGTCGTCCTGCAGGCCGGGAGGATCGAACAGGTCGGCTCGCCCCTGGAACTCTACCGCGCCCCCCGAAACCTGTTCGTCGCCGGTTTTATCGGCTCTCCCAGGATGAACTTCCTCGAAGGCCCCGAGGCGGCGAAGCACGGCGCGCAGACCATCGGCATCCGGCCCGAGCATATCGCGCCGTCTCCGGGCGAAGGCCTGTGGAAGGGCCGGGTGGGCGTCTCGGAGCATCTCGGCTCGGACACGTTTTTCCATGTTCACATGGAAGGGGCCGCCAGGCCGATCACCGTGCGGGCCGGCGGCGAGGTGGACATGCACCACGGCGACACGATCTATCTGACTCCCGATCCCGGGCGCATCTACCGGTTCGACAGCCAGGGCCTGCGCATCGCGTGAGCGGGACCGGAGCAAACCGCGCCGCCGGCCCGCACAGGAGGCCCTTGCCGGAGTTCCGCCGATGATCCGGCTTTCAAACGCCGCGCTGGACGACCTGCCGGAAACGATTGCGCGGCCAACCTATAACCGCGCGGCCCTGACGCCGGGTATCGTGCATATCGGGCTCGGCAATTTTCACCGCGCGCACCAGGCCTGGTATCTGCACCGCCTGTTCCAATTGGGCCTCGACCACGACTGGGCCGTTATCGGCGCCGGCGTCCGCCCCGACGACGCGGTGCGGCGCGAAAAGCTCCTGCGGCAGGATTGCCTCTCCACGCTGATCGAGCTCAACCCCTCCGGCGCCTCGGCCGAGGTGGTCGGCTCAATGACCGGCTATGCGCCGGTAGAGCAGCACAACGCCGCGCTCATCCGCCGGATGGCCGACCCGGCGGTCCGGATTGTCACGCTGACAGTGACCGAGGGCGGCTATTACATCGACCCTGCGTCAAAGGGCTTCGACGCGGCGCATCCCGATATCCTGCACGACGCCGCCCGCCCGGACCGCCCGCGCACCGCATTCGGCGCCATGATTGCGGCACTTCGCCTGAGGCGCGACCAGGGCATCGGCCCGTTCACCGCGCAGAGCTGCGACAACCTCCAGGGCAATGGCGATGTGCTGCGCCAGACGGTCGCCGCGCTCGCGCACGCGTCCGACCCCGGCCTTGCGGCGTGGATCGATGCGAATTGCACCTTCCCGAACTCGATGGTCGATTGCATCGTGCCCGCGACCGGCCCCCGCGAACACGCACGGGCGCGGGCATTCGGCATCGACGACGCGGTGCCCGTCACGCATGAGAACTTCCGCCAATGGGTCATCGAGGACGCCTTCTGCGCCGGGCGTCCGGACTGGGGCCGCGTCGGCGCGACCTTCTCGGACAGGGTCGGCGATTATGAGGCCATGAAGATCCGCATCCTCAACGGGGGACACCAGATCGTCGCGACACCCGGCGAGATCCTGGCCGTCAAAACCATATCGGGCTGCATGGCGCAGCCTCTGATCCGCGCCCTGTTCCGCAAGGTGCAGCGCGAGGAAATCGCGCCGCATGTCAGGCCGGTGCCGGATTTCACGCCGGAGGCCTATATCGACCTGGTCGAGCGCCGCTTCTCCAACCCCGCTGTCGAGGACACGACCCGGCGGGTCGTCTTCGAGGGATCGGCCCGCCATGCGGGCTTTGTCCTGCCGAGCCTCCGCGACGGCCTTGCGGCCGGCGCGCCGGTGGAGGGGCTGGCCTTGGTCGAGGCGCTCTGGGCGCGCATGTGCAGCGGCGCACGCGAGGACGGCTCGGCCATAGAGCCGAACGACCCGTTGTGGGATACGCTCACAATTGCCGCGCAGGCGGCGCGGGGCCGGCCGCGCGCCTGGCTGGAGCAGCGCCGGTTCTATGGCGGTCTGGCGGAGGCGGCGCGTTTTGCGGAGGCGTTCGAGCGCTGGCTCGACAGGATCTGGTCACATGGCTGCGAAGCGGCCATGCGGGCTTATGTGACCGGCTGACCGGCGGCGCGGATGCGCCCGCTTGCAGCGCAAGGAAAACAGCATTCTGGCGCCTTGCCGGCATTCGCGGCATCATCCGGCTGTTTTCAACTTCGACCGGAGGTCGGCGCATGGCCCGGCGCGGCATGAGTTTCGGCATCTTTTTGGCCCCGTTCCACGCGCTCGGCGAAAACCCGACGCTGGCCATGGACCGGGATCTGGAACTGATCGAATGGCTCGACCATCTGGGCTATGACGAGGCCTGGATCGGCGAGCATCACTCCGCCGGCTGGGAGATCGTGGCCGCCCCGGAGATCTTCATCGGCGCCGCCTTGCAACGCACCCGGCATATCCGGCTCGGCTCGGGCGTGACCTCCCTGCCCTATCACCACCCGCTGCTGGTGGCGCAGCGCTTCGTGCAGCTCGACCATATGAGCCGCGGGCGCACCATGCTCGGCTGCGGGCCGGGCGCGCTGGTGACGGACGCCTATATGATGGGCATCAAGCCGACAGACCAGCGCCGGCGGATGATGGAGGCGCTGGAGGCCGTCATCGCGCTGCTGGAATGCCGGGAGCCGGTGACGATGGAGACCGACTGGTTCACGCTGCGGGATGCGCGCCTGCATCTGGCGCCCTGGACGGAGGGGCGCTTCCCGATTGCGGTCGCCTCGACGATCACGCCGTTCGGCATGATGGCGGCCGGGCGCCACGGCATCGGCGTGCTGTCCATCGGCGCAGGCATTCCGGGCGGCCCGGAAATGCTGGCGAAGCAGTGGCAGATCGCGGAGGACGAAGCCGCGAAGCACGGCAAGACCATGGACCGCAGGGACTGGCGCGTGGTCGTCAACATGCATCTGGCGGAGGACGACGAGGAGGCGCTGCGCCAGGTGGGCAAGGGCGAGCGGCTGGAGACGGTGACCTATTTCGAGGAGACGCTGGGCCGCCCGCCCGGCCGGGCGGATGACCCGGTGCGCGAAGGCGTGAAAATGGGCACGACCCTGATCGGCTCTCCGGAAACCGCGATCCGGGGCATCGAATATCTGCTTGAACTCTCGAAAGGCGGTTTCGGCGGCATCTTGTTCCGGGCCAATGAATGGGCGAACCGGGAAGACACCATGAAGAGCTACGAGCTGTTCGCACGCTATGTGGCGCCCCGGTTCCAGGGCTCGACGGAGACGCTTTACAGGTCCAACGCCTTCGTGCGCGAAAACCGGCTGCGGGTGCTGGAAGGCAATGTCGAGGCGGTCAAGCGCGCCTTCACCGACGCCGGCCGCGAAGTCCCCGCCGGTTTCGAGCAACGCACTCTCGGGGCCGGAGACCTGGTGCAGGAGGAAACCGCGGCGGAGTAGCGCCGCAGCCCTTACCGGACCAGCGGCTGCCTGCCGCCATTGTCGCCGAACGCCTGTTCGCGATAGAGGCCCAGCGCCCGCATGACCGGCAGGTCGGACAGGCAGAACAGGCAGGCATCGTCGGTGTCGGAGCCGTTGACATGCTCGTGCCATGCCCAGGACGGCACGCAGAAGATGTCGCGCGCGGACCAGTCATACCGCTTGCCGTCGATCACCGAATGGCCGTGCCCCTTCGCGGCATGATAGAGGAAGCTGCCTGTGTGGCGGTGCGCCTGCGTGCGCTCGCCCGGCCGCAGCATTTGCATACTCGCGCCCAAGGTCGGCATGACAGGCCCGTTGGTGGCCGGGTTGACATACTCCATCAACACGCCGTCATAGGGCGAGCCGTCGGTGCAGTCCGCGTAATTGCGGAGCGCCTCATAGGTGGCCTGCCATTCATATTTGAACAGGGGCGAATAGCCCCGGTTCCAGGCGCCGCCGCCGGGGGTCAGCCCGGCATGGCCCCAGGTCCTGCTCATGTCATTGACCTCGAAGGCCACTGCCTGGCTCAGGTCAGGATGCACCTCGTAGAAATTCGCCTCCATGGCGTTGACGAACGGAATGTCCAGCCCGTCCTGCCAGATGCAGAGGCTGCCCGCCGCATCGACCCCGTGCTCATGCCAGGTGCCGTTCGGCGTCAGCACGAAGTCGTTCGGGTCCAGCGTGATCTTGTGCCCGTCCACGACCGTCCAGGCGCCGTCGCCTTCCATGATGAAGCGGATCGCGGAAGCCGAGTGGCGGTGCGCGCTTGCCGCCTCGCCCGGATTCATGACCTGCAGCCCGGCATAGATCCAGCCGACCGCCGCCGCCGCGGCATCGGTGCGGCCGGGATTGTTGAGATAGACCACCCGCCGGCCCGCCTTGTCGGGCGTCACCAGTTCGACGGCCCGCAGGACATGGCGCCGGAGGTCGCGGTAGCGCCAGACGACGGGAACGGACCGCGAGGCCGGCTCCCACGGCTCGATCCTGTTGGCGACCGTCCACAAGGCGCCGGCGTGGAGCCTGTGCAGCTCGTCGTAATAGGCCAGCAATTCCGGCGTATCCGCAACATTCGCCCTGCCGGCAACATCCTCCCGATGATTCTCATGCCGACGCCCCACCACAACGCCTCCTTTCCGTCATCCGCAGCAGCGAGGAAAGCCGGAGACATCATCGCAAATGCGGCGCAAAACACCATCCCCAGCCATCCGCGGGCAGCGGGCCAGTTTGGAGTTTGCGCCCTTCCGGCAGGCTCGGCCAGGAGGATGGATCACGCCCCGAGGATTCTTCTGCGAAAGGGATGTTTTGGCTTATGGCGGTGTATTGGGGGGCTATTGGGGGTCGGGCGGGGCCGATTGAGGGGCGCGCGCCGGTGTTGTTGGGCGATGGCGTGTCGGCGTCGACCGTTTGGCAGCGGAATAGGGTGTCAGGCGCCCGCGATCAGGCAGGCCCGGCGCAGATTGTAGGCGGCGGCGGTGACATAGAGGCGGGCGGTGTTGCGCTCCAGAGACCGGCTCTTGGCCCGCCTCAGACCGTAGAGGCGCTTCAAGGCCGAGAAGACGGCCTCGACCGGCGCCCGGCGTCTGGCAATCAGATCGTTGCGGCGCTTCCGCCAGGCCGGCAGCGACTCTATGTGCTTGTGCCGCCGGTGCATGATGCGGTCCTTGATGCCGGCGGCCTTGAGCCTGGCCCGTCTGGCCTTGTGCTCATACGCACGGTCGCCATAGACCGCCGCCTCGTCGCCGCAGATCAACTGCTCCGCGACCGTGCTCTCCCAGATCTTGGCTGACGTCAGCACCACGCGCCGGATCAGACCCGAACCCGCATCCACACCGATATGCACCTTGTAGCCGAAAAACGCCTTGCCCTTCTTCTTCGTCCAGTCCGCACCCGGCTCGCGCGCACTCCTGGCCCCCGCTCCCGCCTTGTAAGACGGCGCCCGGGAAGCCGCAGATACCAGCGTGGCGTCCATTAGCGTGCCCTTGCGCAGGATCAGACCGGCAGCATCAAGCTGGCGGGTGATCTCCTCAAACGCCGCCTTCAACACAGGCCCCGCATCCGACCGAAACCGGCACAACGTCGTCTCGTCCGGCGTGCCCCCGTCCAGCGCAAAACCGCAAAAACGCCGGAACGAAAGGCGGTCAAGAAGCGCCTCCTCAAGGCCAGGGTCAGAAAGATCATAAAGCGCCTGAAGATACAGCGCCTTCAGCATCGACAGCGGCGCATAGGGAGGACGACCCCGACGACCCTCGCGCACACCACACACAAGGCGCTCCAGAGGCGCCCAGTCAATCAACGCCTCCAGACGTTCCAGCTTCCGGTTCGAACCAAGACCCGAAGACACAAAGGCGTCCGCAAACCCCAACTGACCCGTCGCGCGCATCGACACAACCTCCCCTGCCTCACCGCAATGAATCACAGATAACCAAATCCGCAAACCAACATTTCGCAGAGGAATCCCGAGGGACTGACAGCCGCAGCGGTGCTGCCGCACGGGGCGGATTGACAAGGGGGGGCGGCGTCAACAGGCTGCCTGGAAGCCGGAGCAGCGGGGCGGGCGGGATGCTGGCGGATAATGCGGAGTTCGATTTCATCGTCTCCGGCGCGGGTTCGGCCGGATGCGCTGTTGCTGCGCGGCTGAGCGAGTCGGGCCGCTACAGCGTGTTGCTGCTGGAGGCCGGGCCGCGCGACACCTATCCCTGGATTCACATTCCGCTCGGCTTCACCAAGCTGTTCACCGACGCGCGGGTCAACTGGAAGTTCGAGACCGAGCCCGTGGAGGCGCTGGACGGCCGCCGGCTCTTCCAGCCGCGCGGCCGGGTCCTTGGCGGCAGCAGTTCGATCAACGGCACGATTTACATGCGCGGGCAGCCCCGCGACTATGACGACTGGCGCCAGCGCGGCCTGGAAGGCTGGGACTGGGACTCGGTACTGCCCTATTTCAGGAAGGCGGAGGACAATGAGCGCGGCGGCGATGCGCTGCACGGCGCGGGCGGGCCGCTCCGCGTCTCCGACGTGCCGGAGCGGTGGAGCCTGCCGCGGGCCATGGTCGCCGCCGCTGTCGAGGCGGGCATTCCGGCCAATCCGGACTTCAACGGACCCGAGCAGGAAGGCGCGGGCTTCTACCAGTTCACCGCCTCGCGGAAGCGGCGCTGGAGTTCCGCGCGGGCCTATCTCGCACCGGCGCGGCGGCGGCCCAACCTGCATGTCGAGACCAACGCCCAGGCCTGCCGGCTGCTGATCGGCGAGGGCCGCGCGGCGGGCGTCGAATACCGCTCTCCGGCGGGGCTGCGGCGCGCCCGCGCCAGGCGCGAGATCGTCGTGTCCGGCGGCGCGTTCGGATCGCCGCATCTCCTGCAGCTTTCGGGCATCGGCCCTGCAGAACATTTGCACGAAATGGGCATCGAGCCGATATGCGACCTGCCGGGGGTCGGCGCGCATCTTCGGGACCATTTCAACACCTATATCGGCTTCCGCTGCACCCGGCCGGTCACGATGAACGACCTTGCGCGAAGCCTGCCGCGCCGTCTGGCCGCCGGGATGCGCTACGCGCTGACGGGCGGCGGCCCGCTGAGCAGCACCGGGATCTGCGCCGGGGCTTTCATCCGCAGCGACCCGCGCCTGGAAGGCCCCGACCTGCAGATCAACATGCTGAGTTGGAGCGCGGCCAGGCGGACTCCCGACGGCATTGAGCCGCACCCGTTCTCCGCCTTTGCGCTCAGCCCGGTGCATCTGCGCCCGGATTGCGACGGGTCGGTGCGGCTCAAAAGCCCGGACCCGCTGGCGGCCCCGGTGATCCGCTACGAATTCCTGCGCAGCGCGTATGACCGACAGGCGATCCTGCACGGCATGCGGATGTGCCGGAAAATCGCCCGACAGCCGGCGCTGGCGCCCTATGTGGCGGAGGAAGTGCAGCCCGGCCCGGCCTGCGAAAGCGACGACGACCTCCTCGCCGATGTCCGCGCGCGCGCCGTCGCCAACTACCACCCGGTCGGCACTTGCCGCATGGGGCGAAAGGCGGACTCCGCAACCGACGCCAGATTGCGCGTGCACGGCATCTCCGGCCTGCGGGTCGCCGATGCGTCCGTCATGCCCGCCATCATAGCCGGCAACACCAACGCCCCCACCATCATGATCGGCGAAAAAGCCGCCGCCATGATCTTGGAGGATGCGCTTTAAGCCCGGATTTCTCACGGGCTGCATTTGTGTAGTGAGTTGGGGGTTTTGTCTGGCATAGCGGTGTTGTCCGTGTTGGGGCGCGCAGGGGGGGTGCTTGCGCTGTTGGCGCGGTGTGATTTGGGGTCTTGTGTCTGTGTTGTTGTCGGGCGGGTTCGGTTGGTCCCCTTGCTCTGGGGTCAGGTGGATAATCGCTGGTGTGCGAGGGTGAAGACGTCGGCGTGGGGGCAGGCGGCGGCCATGGCGAAGCGGATGCGGCGTGTACTGAGGCGCATCTGTGCGCCGATCTTGAGGAGCTTGAGGCGTATGGATCGGCATGTGGCTTTGGCGAGGCGGGTTCCGGCGAGGGCGATGCGTCTGAGTGCCGAGAGCAGCACATAGGCCATGGAGGCGAACCAGAGGCGGAGTTGGTTGGCGCGCATGGTGTGGGCCGAGCTGCGGTCGGCGAAGAGGTCGAGCTGGCATTCCTTGATGCGGTTCTCCATGTCGCCTCTGGCGCAGTAGAGTTTTTCGTAGAGGGTCCGCCGGTCGATGGTGGTCGGGTTCAGCGAGGTGACGAGGAAGCGCGGGTTGGCACCACCCGGGAGCCACTCGGCTTTGCCGACGACACGGCGCTGGCGCGACCATGTCTTCAGGGTGCGATAGCGGAACTCGGTGAACAGGCGGGCCGGCTGGCCGCTCTTGCGCCAGCGCGCCCCGGCCCGCTCCAGGGCCGGGTGCAGGCGGGCCGTCAGGCGCGCATTGCGTGCCAGACCGAAGACATAATCGACGCCATTGTCCTCGCACCACGCCATCAGGGCCTCGCGGGCGAAGCCCGAATCTGCGCGCAGCACGATCTCCACTGCCGGCCAGCGGGCGCGGATCTGCCCGACAATACGCGCCACCTCCTCCAGCGCGCCGGCGCTGGCGTCACTATTCGCCCGCCGCAGCTTTGCCGCCAGGAGATGGTCGCCGCAGAAAATGTAGAGCGGCAGATAGCAGTAGCAATCGTAGTAACCGTGGAAGAACCGCCCCTCCTGACGCCCGTGCAGCGGGTCGTCAGTGGCGTCCAGATCAAGCACCAGACGCGCCGGCGCCTGCTCATGGGCGTCGAGAAACTGATCGACGAACAACGCCTCAATCGCGCCGGCGTCGTGGCCGATGCGGCGATAGCGATGCGCGCCCTCGGGCGCGTGCTCCAGACGGTTCAGCGTCGATTTGCCGGCCAGCGGCGCACAGTCCCGACGACGCCCCTCAAGCCGGCCAAGCGCCACACCCAGCGCCGGATCGTGGCGCAACTCGTCGTGATCCAGCAGGTCCTCGTAGCCCAGCGCAATGGCAAACACGCGCTGGCCCACCAGGGTCGCAACATCGTGCACAACACGATCCGCAGTGCGGCCATCCGAAAAGCACGCCGCAAACCGGTCCACCAGACCGATCGCCCGGTCCGTCGCCCCCAGCAGCAACGCGCCGGTGTTCGACGTCAGCACACCACCGCCAAAATCAGCTACAACCTCGCGCCCTTTAAGGCGTGCAAAACGCATCGCTCCCAGACTACACTCTGCCGGCATCGGGGAACCCCTCTGCATATGATCAAGCCTTTGTCGCAAAAGAACTTTCTCATATGCAGAACCCCGATGCACTCAACATTGTGAGAAATCCGGGTTAAGCCTCTCGATGCAGCACATCCATGAAATCAGGGACCCGATTCATGTGTTCATCCGCATGGACGGGGACGAACGCAGAGTCTTGGATTCGCGACCGTTCCAGAGGCTGCGACATATTCATCAGCTTGCGATGACCTATCTTGTCTACCCAGGTGCGACCCATCGCCGATTTGAACATTCCCTCGGTGTCATGGATCTAGCCGGCCGAGTATTCGATATTGTCACCAATCCAGACAATGTTACGGAGTCGGTCAAAAAGCGCCTGGGGCCGATTTCGCTGCCGGACCCGCGAGCCTATTGGCGCCGGATCATCAGAATGGCTGCTCTTTGTCACGACATCGGGCGTCTGCCGTTCTCTCATGCTGCCGAAAAAGACCTTATGGACCAAGTGTCTCTCGAAGATACTGTGCAACAGATGATCTCGTTAAAACCGCATATCCCTCGTCAGGAGGCCGTTGGGGCAGTGCAGGAAGTCGACCGGCTTTGGGAAGAAGCTCAAGGGTGCAAGCAGTAGCAGCCGAAGGAAGCAGTTGGTGGTCGTTTGGCGTCTGTTCCGCCGCATCCTGTCACTCTATCTCGGGATCGGGTTCCTGCTCGGGCTGGTGGCGGGGTTTTCGCGCATGTTTGTCCATATCGTCCACGGCCTCGAGCCCGGCGAATACGGCCCTGCGTTGGGCGATGCCGCCTTGTGGGGCCTCATGCGGCTCGGTCTCTGGCCGTGGCAATTCTGGACAGGAGTCATAACGGGCGACCGCACCTTGCTCGGCTGGCTGCTGGCCTGACGGCGCGGGCGGGCGCATACTCTGCGGCAGCGTGCGGCGGGAGGGCCGAAGGGAATGGAACTGGGATTTGTGGGCCTGGGCGCCATGGGCGGCCCGATGGCGGGGCGGCTGCTCGACGGGGGCCACAGCCTTGTCGTGCATGACAAGCGCGCCGAGGCGGCGGCGCCGTTTGCGGCCCGACAGGCGCGGGAGACCGCAAGCCCGAAAGCGGTCGCCGACCTGACGGAGACGGTGATCGTCTCGCTGCCGACGCTGGCGGCCTGGCGGGAGGTCGGGCTCGGCGCGGAGGGGCTGGTCCAGGGCTCGCGAATCGGACGCATCGTCAACACCTGCACCGTCGGGTCTTCCTTCATCCGCGAGATGGCGGAGGCGCTGGGCGGCTCCGGCATCGAGATACTCGATTGCCCGATCAGCGGCGGGCCGCCCGGGGCGGAGGCGGGTGCGTTGTCTGTCATGGCCTCCGGCCGCCGCGCGCTGTTCGACGAATTGCAGCCGGCGCTCGCCTGCTGGGGGCGGACGGTGGTGTATGCGGGCGAAGAGCCGGGCGCGGCGCAGACGCTCAAGCTCGTCAACAACATTCTCTCGGCCGCCGCGCTGGCCGTCACCGCCGAGGCCATGGTGATGGGCTCCAAGGCCGGCCTCGAGCTCGATGTCATGCTGGAGGCGGTCAATGCCGGCTCCGGGCGCAACAGCGCCACGCTCGGCAAGTTCCCGGCCTCCGTGCTGGACCGGTCCTTCGCTTATGGCGCCACCATGGACATCATCATGAAGGACATCGACCTGGCGCTGGCCGAGGCCGAGCGCCTGCAGGTGCCGAGCTGGGTCTCGGGGACGGTGCGCCAGTTCTTCCGGCACTGGCACATGCAGGGCAAGGGCGGCGAGGACCTGACCACGATCGTGCAGATGGTGGAGGGCTTTGCCGGCCACGCCTTGCCGCGCATCCGCTGAGGCGGGCCGGCCCCGCGCTCAGTCTCCGCGCTCCAGCAGGCAGGCGTCGCCATAGGAGAAGAAGCGGTAACGCTCCCGGACCGCATGGGCGTAGGCCGCGCGCATCCGCTCCAGGCCGGCGAATGCCGCGGTCAGCATGAAGAGCGTCGAGCGCGGCAGGTGGAAATTGGTCAGCAGCAGGTCTGCCGTGCGGACCGGCCTGCCGCCCGGGCGCAGGAATATCCGGGTTTCCCCCTCCCAGGGCGCGATCTCGCCGGAGGGGCCGGCCGCCGTTTCCAGCAGGCGCAGCGCGGTTGTGCCGGCCGCGGCCAGCCGCCCCCGCCGGTTCCGGATGCGCTCCGCCGCCTCTTCGGTGATGCGCCCCCACTCGCTGTGCATGGCGTGGTCTGCCGGGTTCTCCGTGCGCACCGGCAGGAAGGTGCCGGCGCCGACATGCAGGGTGACGGCGACGCGCTCGACGCCGCGCGCTTCCAGCGCGGCCAGCAGCCGGGGGGTGAAATGCAGGCTCGCCGTGGGCGCGGCGACCGAGCCGGGCTCGCGGGCGAAGACGGTCTGGTAGGCGCCCCGGTCCGCCGGGTCGCCGCCCTGGGGGCGCTTGATATAGGGCGGCAGCGGCATGGCGCCATGCGCCTCGAGCGCCGCATCCAGTTCGGCGCCTTCGGGCGAGAACGCCAGCAGCGCCTCGCCGCCCGCCCGGCGCTCCTCCAGCACTGCCTGCATGCCGCCCGGAAAATCCAGCCGGTCGCCCTCGCGCAAACGCCGCCCCGGGCGCGCGAAGGCCAGCCAGCGGCGCCCGTCGAGGCGCTTGTGCAGCAGGGCTTCGACCCTGGCCGCGCCGCGCCGCCCGAAGAGCCGCGCCGGGATCACGCGCGTATCGTTGACGACCAGCAGGTCGCCGGGCCGCAGCAAGTCCGGCAGGTCGGTGATGCGGCGGTCCTGGAGGGAGGCGCCGACATGCAGCAGCCGCGCCGAGTCGCGCGGCTCGGCCGGCCGCTGCGCGATCAGCCCGGAAGGCAGGTCGAAATCGAAATCGCCGGTGCTCAGGGTCACGCTGCTTCGCCGGGGTCCGCCGCCGCCGGCGACCATTGCAGGGCGCGGCCGGCCTGTCAAAACCGGCGCGGGTTTGAGATAGTTTCCGGGCGTTGCGGAGTCGCCGGTGCAGGAGCGAAGGCATGGCGATCGGATTGAGGGAGGGCCGGCGGCTGGCCGCCCGGGCGCGCCGCTGGACGCTGGCGAAGCGGCTGCTGCTGCTCGCGGCGTTCGTTGCAGTGGGCGTGTTCGCCTATGAGACCGGCGCCACCCGCACGCAGTTCCGGATCGAGCGCCTGGAGCAGAGGCTGGCCGCCCGGGACGCCGACATTGCGCGGCTGGAGACCGGCCATGCCGAACTGGACAGGCGGCGGCTCGCGGCGGTCCAGCGCGAACAGACGGTTCAGGACCGTTACGAACGGGAGGTGCCGAGCGGCGAGCCCAAGGCGCTTTACGATCTGGTTCTTGACCGGCTGGAGGCCGGCATCGACCCGGCCCGGATCGCCTTTCTGCTGCGGGCGGCGGAGCCGGAGCCGCGCTGCGATCCGGAGCCTGTCACCCGGCG
This sequence comes from Alphaproteobacteria bacterium, assembly GCA_965200785.1. GTDB lineage: Bacteria > Pseudomonadota > Alphaproteobacteria > Bin95 > Bin95 > Bin95. The sequence goes on from CBDAVA010000003.1 coordinate 3,186,287, forward strand.
CTTCGTCCTGCCGACGCCGCTGCATGACGGCGCCAATGCCTCGGTGCAGTTCGCCGAAGGCACGATTACGGTGACGGGCGAGGGACAGGCGGCGCTCTCCGCTGCGGGCCTGGCGGAAGCCTGGTTCGACCCGGCCGGCCCGGTGACGCTGCGCTTCACGGCCATTGGCGGGGAGGCAACGGAAGCCGCCGGCAAACTGCCGCTCGATCATGCGGTCGTGCTGCACGGCAACGAATACCGCTTCACCGCCCGAACCGGCCCCCGCTCCTTCGTGCTGGTCACGGCGCTGCGCTGCGACTTCCCGGGGTAAGGGGAGGAGGCTGTCGAGGCCGTTCGCCTGTTGGCCGCGGCGCGTGCGGCGCCGGGCGGCGCAAGGTCCTTGTCTCCCGGCCGCAAATGGCGCATCGTCCTTGCGGAAGCCGGCGGCACGGCGCCGGGGAGGCACGGCCCTTGAGTCCCGAACTGATTGCAATCCTGGGTATCGGCATCGCGCTTGCCGGCATGATCCTCCGTCTGAACGCACGCATTGACAGCGTAAAGAACGACCTGGAGGGGCGCATTGACAGCGTAAAGAGCGACCTGGGGGGACGCATTGACGGCGTAAAGAGCGACCTGGAGGAGCGCATTGACGGCGTGAAGAGCGATCTGGAGGAGCGCATTGACGGCGTAAAGAGCGATCTGGAGGAGCGCATTGACGGCGTAAAGAGCGATCTGGAGGGGCGTATTGACGGCGTGAAGAGCGACCTGGAGGGGCGTATTGACGGCGTGAAGAGCGACCTGGAGGGGCGCATTGACGGCGTGAAGAGCGATCTGGAGGGGCGTATCGGCAGTGTAAGGAGTGAGTTGACTGCGCGCATTGACGGTATGCAGGCGGATATGGTGCGCATGGAGAACAGCCTGGGCGCGCGCATTGACGGTATGCAGGCAGAATTGCGAGAGGTGCGGGACCGGCTGAGCCGGCTCGAAGGCAAGGTTGATATCTTGCGGGACTACATCATGCGCCGCAACGAGCCCGCCCCCGCCGCGGAGTAGCGGGCTTTCCCTGCGGCACCGACACCGTTCATTGCCGCCGGCCCGAGCGGGTGCGGGCCGAATCACGGCACCGCGCTGCGACTTCCCCGGGCATGGACGAAGCGGCAGGAAGGGTCATCTTCGGGACGCATTCCATTCGCTTGTCTATAGAGCATACCGGAAGGAATTTGGCGAATACTATACACCGAGTTAACTTGCCAAGGAGGTTACACACAATACATTGAACGACATTGGATGATGGCTGGATGGATTCCGCAATCAGCGCAGCAATTAATGGATAATTCATTGAGAGTGGTGTCGTATTGTATCCTGCTTGGGGGTCGGGAACATTCCCTTTTCATGCCGCAAGAAGAATTGGGAAGAGAATGGCATAATCTTGTCCTGATGCAGGATGTCGGGATGTGAGGAGAGTCATAATTTGCCTTGTATAGGGAATCGACATTCATCCAATTGCAGTAGAGCTGGCAAAAGCTGCCCTTGAAATGGCACTGCTATGCTCAGCGGGAGGCTGACACGCTTGGCATCGACTCACTTGATCGCTGTCGACGGCGCGCGCCTGAAACGCCTGGCCGCGCTGCGAAGGGACAAGCTATTTTCTACCACCGCCATCACCACCCGGCGGCGCAGATCATCAGAAGGAGGGCATGTCCTGCAGGCTGCCCTCCCTCGCCAGCCCGCATCTTCCATCACTGCTGCCAGGCTTGGAACACCTTACGTCTTACAGCCCGGCCGCGGCGCCTTAACGGGAAGCAGAAAATGAGCCCATGGGTTCCGGCCCGCCGCCGATGGTATGAGATGCTGTCCGGATTCCGTCCCTGTTGACCTTGGTCGTCAACCCGGCGACCGTCCGGGCGGCAGGGCCTTGTGGATGTGCAAAGAGAAAGGCGCGCTCCCAGATGACGCTTCCCCTCGACGGCATTACCGTTCTTGACCTTACCTCCGGACCCGCCGGCGCCTTTGCCGGAATGCTGCTGGGCGACTCCGGCGCGCGGGTGCTGCGCGCCGTCCATGCGGCGGCGCCGCTGCACCGCGGCGGCGGCTTCACCGTGTGGGACCGGGGCAAGGAGGCCTTCCACTGGGACCCCGGCGCAGCGGATGCGGACGACGCGCTTGCGCGCCTGCTGCCGGGCGCCGATGCGCTGTTGCAGGATTTCGCCCCGTCTGCGCCGCAGCAGTCGTTGTTTGCGCCGTCCCGGCTCCATGCCGCGAATCCGCGTCTCGTCGCCTGCTCGATCACCGCCTACGGCCTGCAGGGCGCCTGGCGGGACGACCCGCCGGTGGACGATCTGGTGATGGCGCGCGCAGGCATTCTCGCCGGAATGCCGGGCTTCAGGCCGGCGCCTGTGCATGTGCCGCATCCGCTGCCAAGCACGGGGGCGGCGCTGTTCGCCTGTATCGGCACCGCCGCCGGCCTGCTCGCCCGCGAGACCACGGGCCGCGGCCGCATCGTCGAGACCTCGCTGCTTGCCGGGGCGTTGCTCTATCACCCGAAGGTGGTTGCCGAGGGCGTGCCGCCGCTGGTGTTCCAGACCCATCCCTCTGGCAGCGCGCCCTTTTACAGCCTGTATGCCTGCAAGGGCGGCGACTATATCCAGCTCGGCTGCGTGCATGAGCGCTTCATCGTTCGCGCCGCCGAGCTGATGGGCATTGCGGAGTTTGTCGCCGAGCCGCGCTTCCGGCAGGGAGACGGCAACTACCGGCCGGAAGACGAGCAGAAACTGCGCGACGCCATCGCCCGGTCGATGAAGACCCGGCCCGCCGCCGACTGGGCGGCCGATTTCGAGGCCGCGGATGTCCCCTTCGCCCCGGTTCGCGAGGGCGCGGCCGGCCCCGAAGACCCGCAGATCCGGCACAATGCCATGGCCCTGAGGCTGAACGACCCTGCCGTCGGCGAGACGGTGCAGATGGGGGCGCCGATCCGCTTCGCCGAGACGCCGGCGGCGCCGACGCCGCGCGCTGCCGCCGCCGGCGCCGTTCCCGACCTTCCACCGCCCGCGGGATCGCCGGCCCCGGACATGAGCGGGGCGGAGGATCCGCCGCCGCTTTCCGGCGTGCGGGTGCTGGAGATCACCAATCTCATCGCCGGCCCCACCGGCGGGCGCCTGCTCGCGGATCTCGGCGCCGATGTCATCAAGCTGGAGCCGCCGGGCGGAGACATCTCGCGGCCGATCGGGCGCAACTATTTCTACAATCTGAACTTCAACAAGCGTTCGCTCTGCATCGACGCGCGCAAGCCGGGGGGCAGGGAGGCGATTCAGCGCGTTGCGGCGGGTTGCGACATCCTGCTCGCCAATCTCCGCCCGGGCGCGACGCAGCGCATGGGCATCGGCGCGCACGCCGACCCGAACCTCATCGAGGCCCATGTCACCGGCTACGGCCTCACCGGCCCCTATTCCAAGCGGCCGGGCATCGACCCGTTGGCGCAGGCGCTGATGGGCCTGTCGCGGGCGCAGGGCGGCAGCGGCAATCCGCCTTCCTTCGCCGCCCAGCTCGCCCCGACCGATTTCACCGCCGGCGCCATGGCGACGCTCGGCTCGATCCTGGCGCTCTATTCGCGCCGCCGGGGCGGGGCCGCGCGCCGGGTGGACAGCAATCTGCTGAATGCCGCCGCGGTGCTGAGTTCGCCCTGGTTCGGGACATGGCGGGGCAAGGCGGAACGCCCGATCGCGGATTCAGGCCAGCACGGCATCAACGCCTTCCACCGCCTCTACCGGGTGATGGACGGCTGGATCTATGTCGCGGCCGACACGGCGGCGGCGCAGGCGGCGTTCACCGGCTGGCTCGGGCTCGGCTCCCTGGAGCCGGCAGGCGGCGGGCACCCGGCCGAATCGCCGCTTGCAGGAGCGGCGGCGGCGGCATTGTCCGGCCGGCGGCTTGGCGAAACCCTGGCGGTGCTGGCGCAGGCGGGCGTGCCCGCAGCGGAGGCCCGGCCAGGCGCGAGCGACCTCTTCCTTGACGATAAGTCGGCGCACGCCAACGGCATGGTCACCGAAACCCGCCACCCGACGGCCGGCCGGATGCGAATCGCGTGCAACTATATCCACTTCCGCAGCACCGCGCCCGCGCCTGTCCGCCCGACGCCGCTGCTGGGGGAGCACAGCGCGGATGTGCTGGCCGAAGCCGGCCTCGACGCCCAGGAGGTCGAGGCGCTGCTGGCTTCAGGCGCGGCGCTGTCGGAGCGCGGCTGACACCCGGCGCCTGCCGCGCGTCAGGCCGCCCTGGCGGAGATCTTGCGGAACGGCGCCATGACCTCCGTGCCGAACAGTTCGAGCTGCTCGATCATCACCGCAAGCGGCGTGCCCATGCTGGACTGGACATTCACATCCTCGAGGCCCGGATATTTGGCCTGGAGCGCCTCGAGATAGTCGATGAAGCCCTCGGGCGGGCCGCAATACCAGGAGCCGGCCTCCACCGCGCGCTCCAGGGTCGGAATGTTCATCTCGGCCCAGTCGCCGCGCTCGCTGACCCGCTGCAATTGATCAGCCTTCATCGGCACCATGCCGAGCGGCGCGAACATCTTGACATGCTCCTCGAAGAAGGGCGTCGCTTCCCGGATCGCCTTCTCCTTCGTCTCGGCGATATGGAAGTTGAGGCCGATGCAGAGGTTCTCACCGAGCTGCACGCTGTGGCCGGCCCTTTCCCAGGCCTCCTTGAAGGCCACGATCGGCCTCTCGGCCATCAAGGCCGAGCCGCCGCCGACAATGCCCTTGATGCCCTGTTTCGCCATGAAGTCGAGCCCGCGCGGCTGCGCGCTCACAATTGGCTGCCAGCACTCCACCGGCTGGTTGACCGGGCGCGGGACGAGCGTGATCTCCTCCAGGTCGTAGCCGCGATAGGGCACGCGCGGCGGCAGCGTGTAGTTCTTGCCACGGTGCGAGAAACTCTCTTCGCGGAAGGAGCGGAGCACGATGTCCACCTGCTCCTCGAACAGGTCCCGGTTGGCGTCGGCGTCCATCAGCACGCCGCCCAGCGTCTCGACCTCGCGGGTGTGGTAGCCGCGGCCGACTCCGAAAATCACCCGGCCCCCGGTCAGGATGTCGGCGGTGGCGAAATCCTCGGCCAGGCGGAGCGGATGCCACATGGTGGTGACATTGAAGCCGCAGCCGAACCGCAGGCGCTTTGTCAGATGGGCCAGATGCACGAAGAACAGCGGCAGGTTGGGGATGCACTCATAGCCTTCATGCTGGAAGTGGTGCTCGGCCAGCCAGAAGGCGTCATAGCCAAGCTCGTCCATGCGGACCGCCATGGCTTCGGTCTTCGCGAACACCGAGGCCAGTTCTTCATTGCTGTAGCGCCGGTCATTCGCCGGCGTGGCATCCTGGCCCATGTCGCCCAGGTCGATATGCCCGGCGAACAGGCTTCCGAAGCGTTTGATCACAGTCTCGTTCCTCCGTCGCGTTGCACGGCCCGCCCTGGCGGCCGGCGCCTCCTGCTGAATGGGTGCTCACCGGCAATGATACAGGCGCGGCCGCCGCCGCAGAAGCCGGGTCCACACCATGTCGCACCCGGGTCCCGATTTCACGCCCCCGGCAGAACCGGACAGACGCTGAACAGCCCCAACCTGTCACCCCGAACTCGATCCAGGGCCTGTCCTCCGCCGTTGCCGCCTGGCGGAATAACCAGGAGATGAACGCGGACGGCCCTGCCCGTCATTGGAAACCGAAGGGCTGCAGGCCGAAATATGAGTTTACCAGATAGGTAAATTGATATACCTCACGATCTCCATGGAAATCTGCTTCCGAAGCCCGCAACTGCGGAGGCTGTGCGAGCGGGAACGGGAGGCGACACGCCGTCTGGGACGGGATTGTTCAAGAAAGCTGCGGGCGCGTTTGAGCGACATGGTCGCTGCTGCTTGCGTGTCCGATTTGCGGGCCGGGCGTCCTCATCCATTGACCGGCGACAGGGAGGACCAATTCGCGCTGGATTTGGCGCGCGGGCATCGTCTGGTGTTTTCACCTGCCGGTGCTTCTGGGCCACGCCGTGACGATGGGGGTATCGACTGGTCGAGGGTAACAGCAGTCTGCATTGACGACATAGTAGATTATCATGACTGACACGAGCGCACCGTTCTCACCGGACTGGGTCTCTCCGCCCGGAGACACCATTCTCGATTTGATCGAGGAACGCGGCTGGACACAGGCGGAACTCGCGGATCGGCTGGGCTATAGCCCCAAACATGTCAGCCAGCTTGTCAACGGCAAGGCAGGTCTGACAACGGAGGCCGCTGTCCGGTTGACACGTGTATTGGGCTCCAGCGTCGATTTCTGGCTGGTGCGGGAGGCCCAATATCGCGCTCGCATAAGCGCTCAGAACCGCAATCGGGAATGGATTCCGTGGCTGGATAAGCTGCCCGTCAAAGAGCTGATGAAGGCGGGAGCCATCGAAAAACGTCGTATTGACGCCCGAACGAGACCCGGTTTGGTGGAAGAGTGTCTCCGCTTTTTCGCAGTTGCTTCGCCGGAAGAATGGGCAACGCGCTGGCTTCGTATGGATGCTGCGTTCCGGAAGAGCCGCGTGCAGCAATGCGACCCCGGGGCTGTTTCCGCATGGTTGCGCCTGGGGGAGAAAGAAGCAGAAAAGCTTGGCCGCCGACCCTACGATTCGTCCGAGTTTGAAAGGGCGCTACACGAAATTCGCCGCCTTACGACAAAGCCGGCTGAGGAGTTCGAACCGCGCATTCAAACCCTTCTCGACCGGGCCGGCGTCGGCTTTGTCCTCGTGCCAGCGATCCCGCGCGCGCGCGTCAGCGGCGCAGCCCGCTGGCTGAAGCAAGGACGCCCGCTCATCCAGCTTTCCCTGTATGGAAAGACCAACGACCGATTCTGGTTCACCTTCTTTCACGAGGCCGCCCATATTCTGTTGCACGCAGAGAATGCAGATCTGGTGTGGCTGGATGATTCAGGGCGCGGCGAAACCGATATGGCGGAGTCGGAAGCGGACGCTTGGGCAAGCGATATGCTCATACCCCAATCCCGGGTTGCCGCGCTTCGCAGTCTGGCAGGCCGGCGCTCGATCATTGCGTTTGCGAAAGAGAACGGAATCCATCCCGGAATTGTTGTTGGCCGCCTTCAGCATGAGAAGCTGCTTGCGTTCAACGAGATGAACGATCTGAAAGAACCCTATCACCTGGTCGAGAAGACAGGCGCCTGAAAGCGAAACCGGTCCGTCACTCTCTTGCCCGCCCCCCGGAAGCCAGGCGGGCGATGACGCCGCGCAGGGTGCGGACTTCCTGGTCGGTGAGGCCGGCGCGGGCGAAGACGGCGCGCAGATTGCGCTGGACGGCGGGGCGCAGCTTCGGCTCCCGGTAATAGCCTGCGGCCTCCAGCGCGCCGTCGAGATGGCGCCAGAACCCTTCGAAGGCTTCCGCCGGCGCACGCTCGCTCGGCGGCGGCGGAGCCGGCGGCGGGCCGGCCATGCGCCACTCCCAGGCCACCAGAAGCACCGCCTGGGCCAGATTGAGCGACGGGAAAGCCGGGTTGAGCGGCGCTTCGATAACGGCGCCGGCCTGACCGACCTCGTTATTGTCGAGGCCGCTGCGCTCCGGACCGAACAGCACCCCGGCCCGCGCGCCCGAGCGCCGCAGCAGGCAGGCCGCCTGGCGCGGCGCATGGACCGGCTTTTCCACATCGCGCCGCCGCGCCGTCGCCGCCAGAACCAGTTGCAGGTCTGCGACCGCTCCCCTGACCGTATCGAAGACGCGGGCACTGTTGATGACCGCGTCCGCCCCGGCCGCGGCGGCCTGCGCCGCCGGGTTCGGCCAACCGTCGCGCGGCGCAACCAGGCGCAACTCGCCCAAGCCGCAATTCAGCATCGCGCGCGCCGCCATGCCGATATTCTCGCCCAGTTGCGGACGCACCAGCACGATGGCGGGCGCGGTGCTCACCGGCCCGCGTTGAGCAGCTTGTAGGTCAGGCTGTCGTTCAGCGCCTCATAGGAAGCGTTGATGATGTTTCCCGAAACGCCGACCGTCGTCCAGCGTGCGCCGTCCTCGTCGGCGCTCTCGATCAGCACGCGGGTGACGGCGGCCGTGCCGTCGCCCGGCGTCAGGATGCGCACCCGATAGTCGGTGAGCCGCACGCCTTCGAGGCAGGCATAGTCCGGCTGCAATGCGAGGCGGAGCGCGGCGTCCAGCGCGTTCACCGGCCCGTTGCCCTCCGCCACCTGCATGGTCTGCCTGCCCTCGACCGTCAGCTTCACCACCGCTTCCGACATCGTGACCAGTTCCCGCCGGGCGTTGAAGCGCCGCTCGTCGGTGACGCGAAAGCTGTCGAGCGCCCAGTATTCCGGCACGGTCTCCAGCATCCGCCGGGCGAGCAGCTCGAAACTCGCCACCGCGCCGTCATAGGCATAGCCCTGAAACTCGCGCTCCTTCACCACATCGACAAGGCGTGCGACGCGGGGGTCGTCCCGGTCCACCACGATCCCGATCTCCCGAAAGCGCGAGAGGATATTGGCGCGGCCCGACTGGTCCGAAACCAGAATCTGGCGCTTGTTGCCGACGACTTCCGGCTCGACATGCTCATAGAAGGCCGGGTCTTTCTCCACCGCAGAGACATGCAGCCCCGCCTTGTGGGCGAAGGCCGAAGCGCCGACATAGGGAGCATGGCGGTTGGAGGGCCGGTTGAGCCGTTCGTCGAACGCCCGCGAAATCTGCGTGAGGCGTGCAAGCCCGTTGGCCGAGACGCCGGTCTCGAAGCCCATCTTCAAGGTGAGCGTCGGCAGCAGCGCCACCAGGTCGGCATTGCCGCAGCGTTCTCCCAGGCCGTTCAGCGTGCCCTGCACCTGGCGCGCGCCCGCGCGCACCGCCGCCAGCGTGTTGGCGACGGCATTGCCGGTGTCGTTATGGGTGTGGATGCCGAGGCGGGCGCCCGGCACCGTTTGCGCCGCGCGGGCGACGGCGGTTTCGACTTCATGGGGAAGCGCGCCGCCATTCGTATCGCAGAGCACCACCCAGCGCGCGCCCGCTTCCAGCGCCGTTTCGAGCGCCTTGAGCGCATAATCCGGGTCGGCTGCGTAGCCGTCGAAGAAATGCTCCGCATCGAACAGCGCCTCCTTGCCGCGCCGGACGATTTCGGCGATGGAGTCGCGGATCATGGCAAGGTTCTCGCCCAGCGAGACGCCGAGCGCCGCCTCGGCATGGCGGGCATGGGCCTTGCCGACCAGGCAGACGGTATCGACGCGGGAGCGCAGCGTGACCGCGAGGCCCGGATCGTTCGAGGCTGACCGGCCCGCCCGCCGCGTCATGCCGAAGGCCGTGAGGCGCGCGCGGGACAGCGCCGGCGGCGCCTCGAAGAAACCGTCGTCGGTCGGGTTCGCCCCCGGCCAGCCGCCTTCGACATAGTCGATGCCAAGCGCATCCAGGTCGCGGGCGATGGCCGTCTTGTCGGCGATGTTGAAATCGACCCCTTGCGTCTGCGCGCCGTCGCGCAGCGTGGTGTCGAACAGATAGAGGCGGTTGTCGCTCATGGCAGAGCCCTCGGCCGCATCGGAAGGCGCCGGGGTATAGCGTCTTGGCGGGGCCGGGTCGAGGCGGCCGCGGCAAGGGGGCGGGCGGCAGACTGTCCGGGTCAGCGCCGCCACGCCCCTGTCGCGGGGCGGTCCAGGCCGAGATGGTCGCGGAGCGTGGGGCCGGTGTAGTCCTTGCGGTAGAGGCCGCGCCGTTGCAGCTCCGGCACCACATGCCGGATCATGTCTTCAAAGCTGCCGTGGAAATGCGTTGCGCCGATGACGAAGCCGTCCGAGCCGCGCTCGATGAAGAACTCCTCCATCCTGTCGGCGACTTCCTTCGGGCCGCCGACCCACGGGTCTTTCAGCAGGCCGCGCCCGGTGGCGGTCATGAAGTCGCGCACCGTGGGGTTGGGATTGCCGGTGACCTGCACGGCGCGGTCGCGCATGGACTGCATACCGGTCAGGCCCTCCATCTCCTCGTCGCTGAACGGCTCGTCCATGCCTTTCTTCGCGAAGTCGTAGTTGAGTGCTTCGGAAAGCAGCGAGAGCTGGTCCGTCTCGTTCGGGAGCGTGTCATAGAGCGCGCGCTTGTCCTCGGCCTCCATCAGGCTCTCGCCGACCATCGGGTAGAACAGGCTGGCGATCTTCATGCCGTCCGGGTCCCGCCCATGAGCGGCGCAGTCGTCCTTCAGGGCCTTGTAGGCGGGCTTCGCCGCTTTGAGGCTCGGATAGGCGACGAAGATGAGCTCGCCCCAGCGCGCCGCGAAACGCCGCCCGCGCCCGGACTGGCCCGCCTGGATGACCACCGGATGGCCCTGCGCCGAGCGCGGCACGGTGAACGGCCCGCGCGACTTGAAGAAGCGGCCCTCATGGTCCAGCCGGTGCACCTTGTCCGGGTCCGCGAAGCAATTGTTCTCCTGGTCGAGCACCAGCGCATCGTCGTCCCAGGCATCCCAGTGGCCGTGCACCACTTCCATGAACTCGTCGGCGCGGTCGTAGCGCAGGTCGTGCTCGGTCACCCCGTCGCGGCCCATATTGAGCGCCTCGTTCTCGTTCACCGAGGTCACCACATTCCAGGCCGCGCGGCCGCTGGACATGAGGTCCAGGGTCGAGAACATGCGCGCCACATGGAACGGGTCGTAATAGGTCGTCGAGCAGGTGGCGCCGAGGCCCAGGCGCTCGGTCGCCATGCCCATCGCCATGAGCGTGACGATGGGGTCCATCTTCACGCAGCGTATGCCGTGCTCGACGGTGTGCGCGTGGTCCTTGCCGAACATGTCCGGCATGGCGAGGCGGTCATCGAAGAAACCGATGTCGAATTTGCCGTGCTCCAGCAGGCGGGCGAGGTCGCGGTAATAGTCTGCCGACATGAAGTCCAGCCTTGCGTCCGGGTGGCGCCAGGCGGCGGGCAGCGTCGAACAGTTCTGCGCCTGAAGAAAGGCGACCAGGGCGATCTGGCGGTCGGGTTTCCGGCTCATCTCTGCGGTTTCCGTCTCCGGTATGGCCTGCTCAGCCTGCCGGCTTTCACGGGCGCCGTCCAGCCGCCCCGTCTGCGAAGAGGGCGCGGCGCCAGGCGAACGCAATCAGCGCCGTCCCGGCCAGGCCCGCGAGCGCATAGCCCGCGACCGTCGCCCGATAGCCGACCGCCGCGATCAGCACCCCGCCCAGCGGCAGCCCGACCGCCATGCCGTAAACCGCCAGCATACGCACGCCCATCACCATGCCCCGCAGCCGTGCATTGCTCCGGCGCAGCAGCATCACGGCAAGGCCGATCATCGCGCCGCCCTGGACCGCGCCGACGGCCGCCATGACGGCCATGCCGGTCCACTTGTCGGTCACATGCGCGAAAGCCAGCAGCAGCAGATACCAGAGCGCCACGCCGGCGAACACGGCGCCGACCGGCGACCGGCGCGGCCCGCCCCCCACCGCCATGGCGAACGAACCGGTGAAAGCGCCGGCGGCATAGCTCGCGAGCAGATGCGAGAGGCCGACGGCATCCAGCCCGTAAACCTCGCGCGCGGCATAGGGCATCAGGCCGCTGGAGACAGGAAACGCGGTCAGGTTGACCAGGAAGGCCAGCCACATCGCCGCCACAAGCGCGGGCGTGCGCCGGATATGCCGGAAGCCCGCCCGCAGCTCCACCCGCATCGACAGGCCGCGCCTGCCCGACCGGGCGCGCCTGCCGCCGACGCCGAGGCTCAGCACGAAGGCCGCCGCATAGAAGGCGGCGACGACCAGATAGGCGGGGCCGATACCGACAGACTCAAGCAGGCTCGCGCCGAGCAGCGCACCGGCGATGCGGGCCAGGTCCTGCGTTGTGCGGGAAAAGCCCATGGCGTTGACCAGCAGGCGGTCGGCCATGGTGTCGCCGACCAGCGCATTGCGCATCACCAGGTCGGAAGGCCGGACAAGGCCGGCAAGCGCGGCAATGGCGAAGATCGCAACCGGATCCAGCAGGTCCGCCAGGCCGAGGCCGGCGAGCGCGGCCGCCAGAGCCAGATAGAAGCAGCGCATCGCCGCGATCATGGTGCGGCGCCCGAGCCGGTCGCCAAGCGTCCCCATCGCCGGGGCCAGCAATGTGCCGAGGAACTGCAGCGCGGCAAAGGCGGTCTGCAGCATCACCGATCCGGTCGCGACCAGCACGAACCAGTTGAGGATCAGCGTCTCCATCTCGAAGGCGAGCGATGTCAACAGATCGCCCGGCCATTGGAACCGGAAGCTCCGAACGGCGAAGGGCGCGAGCACACCGCGCAACCACGCGCGCTCGCCGCGAGCCGGGCTTTGCGGCATTATGGAAAGGCAGCCGCTTCCGGGCCGCCTTCCTGCCGATCGGACTCATTCTTCATAAGACCGCGGACTCCGTATCCCGCCCTGCAGCGCGTATCCGAACTGCTGCAATCATAGGGAAGGGACACGCCGGGACGCGGTCAAGGTACAAACTGAATCGGAACAGCAGCATTATCTGCGGTGATACCGCCTGTTCCGGCGCGTTTTGTCGGTTCCACTGCCAGGCCACATCCAACACGATCTATTGAGCAGGCCTGACGCCGCCTCTGCGGCCCAGTCCATAGCCCACTCTGAAGACGTCGGGTATGTTGACCCGGCCGTCACGCAGGCGCAGGAATACGCCAAGGGACTCCAGATCCTGACGAATCCCGCTCGCTCCGTCATTGATATGGCGGGGCGGGAGTTTGACGTCATTCTGTCCGATATCCTCGGTCAGCCTTTCGAGAACCGCCTCATCCCGCCAACGCGCCTCGATATCGCCGAACGCGCAGGGGACCGTTATTCCGGCAAGCGGTTTAAGGGCGCGGTGCATCCAGGGGTAGTCTTCCCGAATTTCCGACACACGAATCCCGGATGCCTTCTGTACGCCGCGCTTGATGCTCTCGAAATGCAGAGCGTAGTTGTGGTCCGTATATCGCTCTGCTGTGTCCCTGGCGGCCTCACGCAAGGCCTCGAGAAACGAGCGCGGACTCACGCGGCCCTCTGTATCCCCCAGATGGTTCGGAATCCATGTGTAGGGGAAACCGCGTTTGGCGTTGCGGCCCATCCACGGGCCGGCGACAATATGAAATTTTTCGCGCAGGGCCTCCTCGCTTGAAATCAGTTTCCGTGGGACCACAAATAGGGATTTGCTCTCTGTTGTTGCAGGCTTCCAATCGAAAGGTTCGAGAAATCTTCTAAAGCATTCTCCTTCCGGACCATTGATGAGATTGTGCCACAGCAAGCCATACAGTTCACGAGGCGGCCAACCCAATTCAACCGAAGAGGAAAGGACTTTCGACGCATCCGGGAAATCGGTGATGCGGCTCTCATCGACCTGGTCGGTTCTCAGGAATATCTTGCTTCGAAGCCTGCGGTAGGACCGCATGTCGAGCGCGGTTTGCATCAGGCCGCCGATCAGCTTGTACATATCCCTCCAGTCATCGGTGCAACGGTCCAGAGCGTCAAAAAGCACGACATGAAAGACGCCTTGTCCGTCGAATCGGTCATCCGCTTCCTGAAACAGCCGGGCTATCGCTTCGGGATTCTCTGCCGTATGGATGACGCGCGCCTTCCAGTTCGGTTCTCTCCGAAGCGGATGATCCTTCGGCGCCATCTGCCAAGCCTGAATCGTGCGCCAGATAATCCTGGGCTGGAAGCCGCCATGCAGTAGAGATCTCAGCACATCCTTGTCGGGATACCGTTCCAAATTGGGTGTAATCCCGAAGCCCGCAGCAACTTTGGCAGGCTCTCTCAATGGCAACTGGCCTGCCGGCCGATAAACAAGGTCTCGGACGGCGGCGTCCTGAAGGGCCGACCACCAGAAGGTCTTTCCGGCCCCGCGCATACCCGTGACAAGCATGATATCGGGATCTATCGCCTTCGCATGAGAAGACGGGACATACACCCGCTCCGGAAGGACAGGACTCTCACCATGCTCGGTGCCTTCAGGAAGGCCAGCGATTGCTCTGCGCGCAAGCTCGATATCGATCTTGCCGGTCACGGTGTGTCCGCTCTTCTGCCCCGGAGTATCCGTTCCCCGAACGGCTTCAGGAACCTTCCATACGCCGCTTCCACGGTTGCGTCATTCAAATTTCGCAGTGAAGCACCCGCCGCGAGTTCGACGACCCAGTCGACTTCCAGCGGCGCATGAGGTGCATCGGTTTCGTCCAGATCGAAGGAAAAGTCTTCGCTCGATTCCTCCCCGCCGCGCAACTCGTCGTAAAGATGCTCGCGGAACAGATCCCATGCAGACGAGCGGAACCGGTTCACATAAGCGTCCCGCTCCCGCGGAGGCGTGAGCGCGGACACGATGGACAGGCGCTCCCTGATCTGCCTCGTCAGACCCTGGCTGTTCCAGTGACGGAAGAGGATGTTGTAATCGGTCCATGTGCTGTCCGAATCGGAAGCGAACAAAAGAACCTCTGCGTCGAGATCGGTGACCGTCGCCGCGGCAATATCGTGCAGTCCGCTGCGGCTTTCCAGCAGCACGACCGTCGGCTGGAACCTGCCTTCCAGGCCGTCCAGCAGATGCGCAAGCCGCCTCGTCCAGGGGGTATCTCCCTTGTCCATATAGGCCCGGCCGAGTTTCGCCAGATAGTCGCCGGGATCGGCGCCGTGAGCTGGCGCCACCCGCACATCCCCTTCGAGGTTCTGCATCCATGCCGGCGCGGCGAGCATCTCGGCCAATGCATGGTCGCCTTGTCCGACCAGATCTTCGACGAACCAGTCGACCACGCCGAATTGCGGCTGACGTTCGGGTTCGAGCAGCGCCGATGACAGGCCGGGCGACTCGATATCCAGATCGACCGCGAGCACACGTTCGCCGCTGCGGGCCAGGTGCCATGCGAGAACCGCAGCGGTTGTGCTCCGCCCGACACCGCCCTTGACCGAAAACAGCGTGCAGCGTGTGGCCTTGGCGGTTCGCGGCGGCTGATCGACCGTCCACCATCCGCCCCCGGTCATCAGCCGATCCACTCGATAGATGTTCGGGAACCCGTCGAATTCCGTTCTGGTCGGCTTCAATATGTCGAGCAGGGCGTCGTCCACGAAAAGCACCGCGTTCTGCGCAGGGTGGCAATGCGCGCCCAACTGCCCGTGCAGCTGTTCGGCAAAGGCCTGCAGCGCCTGACGCCACGCTTCCGTTGCAAACTCCTCCGGAACCGAAATCCTGACTTTCCCGAACAGGTCGCGCACCAGATATACGGGGCGGACCGCTTCCGGAAGAAGGCCCGGCTCCTGGAGGAGGGCGCGGACACGAGGCCATATGTTGTCGAAGGCAACGAAGTTGCTGGTCATAACCTGCCGTCCTGCATCGCTCGCCTGACTATCTTGCAAACCCGCGCAGCCGCCTCCCGGTGCGCCTCCACGCCGGCTGGCCTGAAATGTTTGCGGGTAGCATAACGGTCATGGTGCGACCAGTCCTCGAACGGCTCGCCGTCGGGCAGCATGGCAGCGAAGCTCGCCCCGTCTCGCCGCTGTGCGAAGCTCTTGAATATCGGCCAGAGTTCGTGGACATGTTTTTGGTGCTGACGCTCTGCCGGCGCGCCGGTTTCATCATCCACATGCATTCCCAACACCTGCATCACCGCCTTCAACCCGCACTCGGCGCTGAAGCCGTAAAGCTGGTCAGCGTTGGCCCAGCGATTCTTGTCGCGAAGCAGTTCGGCATCTTCCCAGTGTCGGCGGTGTGCGTCTCCAAAATCTGCGGGGTGTGGCATCACAAATCCCCGCGAACAAAAAAATCCAGCCTGCGCCACAGTTCCCGATGCGCTCCGGTAGAGCCGCACAAGACGCTTGCGCCGTCGGTCGGGCTCCGGCCTGTATCCCGGAGCAAGGCGTCGATCTTCGCCCGCGCGAAGGCTTCCATCCTGTCGCTCATGCAGCCGCCCGGGGATTGAGGGCCTCGATGCCGGTGTTCCGGAAGTCGCGAATGTTGCGCGCCGCCGCCGCCATGCCGCGCGAGCGGGCGATGGCCGCGATCGGGCGGTCCGGCGGCGATGCAGGCCTGCCGGCAGCACGGCCATAACCGCGGCTCAACCAAAGGACGGCGGCTCGCGCGCGGGCTCGCGCGGCGGCAGTTCCAGGTCCATGCCGCCATGCGGCGCCATCCGCGCGCGCATGATTTCAACGAGATTGCCGATCGTGATGCCTGCCACGGTCAGAGCCTCCGTTCTTCCGGCAGCCCAATCTACGCAACGCCGGCACTGCCGACCAAGACAGTCGCCCACGCGGACAAGGACGGCGATGTTGCTGCGCGTCATGCTACGCTGCGAACCCATGACAGACGATGACCGCCGCCTTGTCGATGCGATTGCCGGCATCCTGCCGCCGCTGCTGAATGCGCTCGACGCTTTGGAGTTCGCCGCCCGCAACCTTCACCCGGAAGGGCTGGAGCGGCTGTGGACCATCCTGGCCCCCCTCGACGCGGCGCTTCGCGAGACACGCCCGGCGCTTGACGAGGCCCCGTGGCCGGAACGGCTCGCCGGCGCCGTGCAGGCGCTCGCCGGAAGCGCCGACACCGCTCTCGATGCGCTCGCCCGGCTTCAGCTTGCCGGAGAGACCGGCGCGATGCAGGAAGCGCTCCGCGGGACGCGCGCCCGCGCCCCGGCGATGGCGTTTCTCTATCCGCTGGCGCCGGTGCTGCCGCCGGTGAACCGCTTTTTCCTGGAAGCGCCGGCGCGGGGGGACGAAACGCGGCTGGAGCGGCTCGCCCGACCGGCGCGGCCCGATGCCGGGGTGACGCATTTTGGCAATGGCCGCGGCGAGCGCGGCGGCTGGTCCCTGTTCGTGCCGGAAGACTTGGCCCCGGAAACGCCGGCGCCGCTGATTGTGGCGCTGCATGGCGGCGGCGGCCACGGGCGGCTGTTCCTCTGGAGCTGGCTGAGGGCCGCGCGCACGGCCGGCGCGGTTCTTGCCGCGCCCACCGCCACCGGGCGGACCTGGGCGCTGATGGGCGACGACCCAGACACGCCGCGCCTGCTGGAAATGCTGGCGGAAATCCGCGCGCGGCAGGCCGTGGACCCGTCGCGGCTGCTGCTGACCGGCATGAGCGACGGCGCGACCTTCAGCTATGTCTCGGCCCTGCCTTCCGACGGCCCCTGGACGCATCTCGCGCCCTTCGCCGGCACCTTCCATCCCATGTTGCTGGAATTCGTTGATGCCGACCGTCTGCGCGGCCTGCCGATCTTTCTGACACATGGCGCGCTTGACTGGATGTTCCCGGTCGGCGTCGCGCGTGCAGCCCGCGACGCCTTCCTGGCCCGGGGGGCGGCGGTGACCTACCGCGAACTCCCCAACCTCGCCCACGCCTTCCCGACCGAGGAATGCATGGCGGTGCTGGACTGGTTGAGGGCGACACCGGCAGGCGGCGCGGCAGGCCGCTAAGCGCCGGCATGGGGCCTGCGGGCGCTCCCGCCTCCGCAGCCCGGCCTTACTCCAGCCCCATCAGACTCCGCGCGAAGTCCCGGGGCTCGAAGGGGCGCAAATCGTCTTCGCTTTCGCCGACGCCGACCGCATGGACCGGCAGGCCGACAGTCTCCGCCAGCGCCACCACCACGCCGCCCCTTGCCGACCCGTCGAGCTTGGTCACCACCAGGCCGGTGACATCCGCCATGTCCCGGAAGGCCCGAACCTGCTGCAGGGCGTTCTGTCCGGTGGTGGCGTCGAGGGTGAGGATGGTGTCATGCGGCGCGCCGGCGTCCTGCTTGGCGATCACACGGACGATCTTGCGCAATTCGTCCATCAGATTGGCCTTGTTGTGCAGCCGCCCGGCGGTGTCGATCAGCAGGATATCCGTTCCTTCCCGGATCGCCTGTCCATGCGCGTCGAACACCAGCCCGGCCGCATCCGCCCCGGTCGGCCGCGCCACCACCGGCGCCCCGACCCGCTCTCCCCACAGCTGCAACTGCTCCACCGCCGCCGCGCGGAAGGTATCGCCGGCCGCCAGCATCACGGTCTTGCCGTCGGCGCGGAAACTGTGCGCCAGCTTGCCGATCGTCGTGGTCTTGCCGGTGCCGTTCACCCCGACGACCAGGACGACATGCGGCTTGTGCGCCGTATTGGCGAGCAGCGGGCGCGCGACAGGTTCCAGAAGCCCGGCGACTTCCTCCGCCAGGACGCCGCGCACCTCCTCGCTGGAGATCTCCTTGCCGAAGCGCGTGCGCTTGAGGCCGGCTGCAAGGCGCGCAGCCGTCGCCGGGCCGAGATCGGCCATGATGAGCAGGTCTTCCAGCTCCTCGAGCGTGTCGTCGTCAAGCCGCCGCCGGTTGAAGATGCCGGCAATCCCCTGCGCCAGGCGGTCCGAAGACCGCGACAGCCCCTGCCTGAGTTTGCGAAGCCAGCTCACGCCGCCAGCACCTCCGCCACCAGCCGCCCGGCCTCGACACGCCGGACCCGCGCATTGCGAACCGAGCCCGGATGCGCTTGTCCTTCCAGCCGCACAGGCGCGAATTGCTCGGTCCGCCCGACGCCCGCGCGTTCCACGACAACGCGCTCGGTGCGGCCGACCCGGCTCTCGAGAAAACGGCCCGCAGCCGCTTCGCCGGCGGCCCGCAGCCGCCGGGCGCGCTCCTTGCGCAGCGGCGCCGGGATCTGCGGCATTCGCGCCGCCGGCGTGCCCTGGCGCGGCGAATAGGGGAACACATGCAGCCAGGCAAGCGGGCAGGCCTCGACCAGTTCGAGGCTGTTGGCGAACATCGCATCGGTTTCGGTCGGAAAGCCGGCGATCAGATCGGCGCCGAAGACGATCTCCGGACGCAGCGCCCGGAGCCGGCCGCACAGCGAGACAACATCGGCCGCCCGGTGCCGCCGCTTCATCCGTTTCAGCACCATGTCGTCGCCGGCCTGGGCCGAAAGATGCAGATGGGGCATCAGCCGGCGCTCCTCCGCCAGCAGCCGGAAGAGTTCGCTGTCTATAGCGGCGGGATCGACGGATGACAGGCGAAGCCGGCCGAGCTCCGGCACTTGCGCCAGCAGACGGCGGACCATCTGCCCGAGCCGGGGCGCGCCCGGCAGGTCGGCGCCCCAGGAGGCGATATCCACGCCGGTCAGCACGATCTCCGCGGCGCCGGCTTCCAGCAGGCGGCGGGCCTGCGCCGCAATCTGCCCCATCGGCACGCTGCGGCTGGGGCCGCGTCCGAACGGGATGATGCAGAAGGTGCAGCGATGGTCGCAGCCCTGCTGCACCTGGACGAAGGCGCGCGCACGGCCGCTGAAGCCGTCGAGCAGGTGCGCCGCTGTCTCGCGAACGCTCATGATGTCGTTCACCAGCACAGGCGGCGTGTCCGGCTGCCAAGCCTCGGCCGTCAGTTTTTCCGCATTGCCGACGACCCGGTCCACCCCTTCCAGGGCCAGCCAGCGTTCGGGCGCAATCTGGGCCGCGCAGCCGGTGACCACGATCTCCGCCTGCGGCCGTTCCCGCCGGGCCTTCCGGATCGCCTGGCGCGCCTGCCGCTCGGCCTCCGCCGTGACCGCGCAGGTGTTGAAGACAACCATCTCCCGGCGTCCGGCCCCGGCGGTCAACCGGCGCATCGCCTCGGACTCCCAGGCGTTGAGCCGGCAGCCGAACGTGACGATCTCGGCGGTCATGGACCAGGCCCGTCTGCGGTTGCGCACGCCTCGAGTTCGCCCCGGAAGCTCACCGCGGCCGGCCCGGTCATCAGCAGGCGGCCGTCCTCCCCGCGCCATTCGATATCCAGCGCGCCGCCGTCGAGATGCACCGTCATGCGCCGCTCGCCAAGGCCGCGGCGCACCGCGGCCGTAACCGCGGCGCACGCCCCGGTGCCGCAAGCGCGGGTCACGCCGACGCCCCGCTCCCAGACACGCAGGCGCATCGCCCTCCGGCCTTCCATGCCGGCGACGCCGACATTGACGCGCTCGGGAAAAGCCGGGTCGTGTTCGACCAGCGGACCCCAGGCCTCCAACGCCACGGCCTCGGCATCACTGACGAAGAACGTCGCGTGCGGATTGCCGATATTCGACGCCGCCGGCGCTTCCAGGGGGCCGTGCGCGAGGTCGAGGCGGACCGTGTCTGCCGGGCGGGAGAGCGGAATCTCATCCCAGGCAAGGCGCGGCAGCCCCATATCCACCCGCACGGCCTTTGCGGACATCCGTTCGGCCCGCAGCACACCCGCCGTGGTCTCGATGGACACCTCGCCGCGGGCATATTCGTCGAACAGCAGGGCGGCGACGCAGCGCGTGCCGTTGCCGCAGGCTTCCACCTCGCCGCCGTCGGCATTGCGGATCTCCATGAAGACATCGCCGCCGTTCACCGGCGGGCGCAGCACCATGAACTGGTCGCAGCCAATACCCGTACGCCGGTCCGCCGCCCTTCGATAGCCGGCCTCGGACCAATCAACCGGCCGGGCGCGGGCGTCCAGCACGACGAAGTCGTTGCCGAGCCCGTGCATCTTGACGAACGGAATACCCATGGCCTGCCCACGCTCCCGGCGGCGCCCCCATGCCGCCCGCCCCTATCTAGGAGCGAACCCCCTGGCGCGCAATGGCGGCGGGCGGTCATGCCCGGTTTGAAGCGCGGACTCCCGGGCAGGCCAAGCCAGGCGCTCGACAGTTCCGGCCTGCCGCCTCCGGTTCCCTTATGTCTACCGAACCCCCCAGCTGTCTGCCTCGACCCCGCCCATCGCCCCGTCCGGAGCGTCGGGGTGACGGAAGGACGTGCAAGTTGTCCGAGATCGCAAGGTGATGCCGGCGCCGAAGACCGACGCTGTCGATCATAATTGCAAACCAGAACTCCGCCGCATCGGTGATCGCCTTGACGTCTATACTTGCGCTGCCTAAGTTGAATGGACATCCGGACAGGGCCTCATATTCATGACCAATGCTGCCCATCGTCAGTCACTGCTGAAACAGGTCGAAGAACAGAGAACTTCGAAGGTGCTCCTCTATGTGACCGGAGACCGCCGGGGTCTGGAGACCAAGATTGGGCAGGATGTCATCGACCTATTGGTGGATCACTTAGATGCTATGGGTCCGGTGCCCAGGATTTCGCTCGTCCTCTATACCCGTGGAGGAGATATTGCTGCCGCATGGAATCTGGTAAATGTCATCCGGATGTTCTGCGATGAGTTCGAAGTGATTGTACCCAGCAGATGTACGAGCTCTGGAACGCTTGTTTGTTTGGGTGCGGATCGAATTGTCATGACCAGGCAAGCAATTCTTGGGCCCATAGACCCAACGATTCAACATCCTCTTGGCCCTGCTATTCCAGGTGCAAGCGGGGATGCTCGTGCTGATGTCAGTGTCGAGGCGGTCAATGGATATCTCGATGCGGTAAGTCGTTATGCAGACAATGCCGACACTAGAGCGCAAGCTCTTGCGAGTCTTGCAGAAAAAATCCATCCTCTTGTTCTTGGCCAGGTGTTCCGGTCTAGGCAACAGATCCGTGATCTGGCAAGGCGCCTCCTTAACCGGCAGTCCTTGGACGGGGACAATATCAACAAAATCGTTGATTTCCTTTGCTCCGAAACCGGGAGTCATGACTACACGATAAATCGCCGGGAAGCAGTATCCCTCGGTTTGAATGTCGAGAAATGCTCAGCCGACCTCTATCGCACTGTAAAAGACATCAGCAATAGCTACTCGCATCAGATGGAGTTTCGCAGCCCATATAGTTTAAGCGGGCTACTTTTTCCGCACGCACAACAGATACATGAGCGGACGGCAGGTAAACCTATCAATTACGAATATACGCGGGCAATTATAGAGAGTGTACTTCATTCTGCATATCACTTTGTTTCCAAAGGTACTGTGACAACAATTATGGACGGAAGTCAAGCAGCGCTGCAAGAGCATAGAAACTTTGAAGGCTGGGTGGAAAACACATGAAACAAGAGACAATATCTGGAGAAAATATCAATCAAACCTCAGCATTAGGATTCCATCTTCCCGAAACCCTGGACTGGCAGACCGTATGGATATCTTCGGGCAATCAGGGAACAACAACACATAAGCTTCGCACCGAGTTAGTCGCGGTAGATTCGACGGGTAGTACGCCGATGGTATATGTGCCGGGTGGAACGCAGTCTTTCCAGCTAACTGGTGGGATGACAGTTGGCCAAGTGGCTGACTTATTGGACAAGCATTTCGATTCGCACAATACTATGGTGCCGCCTGCTGACTGGAGCTACGCGGAGCAGCGCCTGAGAGAGATATACCAGAACCCCGCGAGAGGTATCACTGCAGCCGCAATAATAGCAGACGGCCGCGGCGTGCTGTGAGTCTTTACTATGACTCCAGTGTGCTGGTGAAGGTTTACGTGCGAGAAGAGTCAAGCCATGCTGTTCTTCGGTTTTTGGATACGAGAAGTGAAGCAGTTATTGTGAACGGTTTGCATGAAATAGAGATAAGGAATGCGTTGCGTCTCAAGCGGTTTCGCAAGGAGATTAATGAAGATCAGCTCATAGCTTCGTTGGGCATGATCAGGGATCACTTTGCGCGCGGCTTATTGATTCGCCGTGAACTTAACTGGCAAGCGGTATGCTCGCAAGCGGAGCGACTGTCAGAAGCGGTCACTACCGGCATCGGGTTGCGCGCCATCGATCTGCTCCATGTTGCTGCCGCGCTCGATCGGTCGGCATCGGGTCTGGTATCCCTCGACCACCGCCAGCGGAAGGCAGCCAGTGCAGCGGGGCTTGATATCGTTGACCTCACAGCATGACGGTGGCAATGCACTGGGCGAGCTTGGGCGAGCCGTAATGCGAAGCAGGCCAAACGCTTATGATCTGGTCGGTGTTCGTGGCGCAGCGGCGCGCTGCCGCAGCGCCTCGTCGATTGTGTTCGCCGGGCCGGATCGCCGAGTAGAACCTCGGCTTGCGCGCCTTTCGGCAGCCGCCTATGGTGCGCTTCTTCCTTTCAACACGGCACTGCCAGGCCCTCGCCGGCGGCCGATATGCACGCCGGGAGCGGCACGTCCATGAGCAAGATCAAGGTTGCAACCCCAGTCGTCGAGCTCGACGGCGATGAGATGACGCGGATCATCTGGGAGTTCATCAAGGAAAAATTGATCCTGCCCTATCTCGATGTCGATCTGAAATATTACGACCTCTCGGTCCAGAAACGCGACGAGACCGACGACCAGATCACCATCGACTCCGCCAATGCCATCAAGAAATACGGCGTGGGCGTCAAATGCGCCACGATCACGCCGGACGAAGACCGGGTCGAGGAGTTCGGCCTGAAGGCCATGTGGCGCTCGCCCAACGGCACCATCCGCAACATCATCAATGGCACGGTGTTCCGCGAGCCGATCATCTGCGGCAATGTCCCGCGCCTGGTGCCGGGCTGGACCAAGCCGATCGTCATCGGCCGCCACGCCTATGGCGACCAGTATCGGGCCACCGATTTCGTCGTGCCCGGCAAGGGCAAGCTCACGCTGCGCTTCGAGCCGGAGGACGGCGGCGAAGCCGTGGAACGCGAAGTGTTCGACTTTCCCGGCGGCGGCGTTGCGATGTCCATGTACAATCTCGACGACTCGATCCGGGGTTTTGCGCGTTCCTGCTTCAACTATGCGCTGATGCGCAGCTTTCCCTGTTTCATGTCCACCAAGAACACGATCCTGAAGGCCTATGACGGGCGTTTCCGCGACCTTTTCGCGGAGGTGTTCGAGGCCGAGTTCAAGGACCGCTTCGAGACGGCGGGCCTGTGGTATGAGCACCGGCTGATCGACGACATGGTGGCGCAGGCGATGAAGCTGGAAGGCGGCTATGTCTGGGCCTGCAAGAATTATGACGGCGATGTGCAGTCCGACACGGTGGCCCAGGGCTTCGGCTCGCTCGGCCTGATGACTTCCGTGCTGATGACGCCGGACGGCAAGACCATCGAGGCCGAGGCCGCGCACGGCACCGTCACCCGGCACTACCGCCAGCACCAGCAGGGCAGGGAGACCTCGACCAACTCCATCGCCTCGATCTTCGCCTGGACGCGCGGCCTTGATTACCGCGGCCAGTTCGACAACACGCCGGATGTGTCCGAATTCGCCCGCACGCTGGAGCGGGTATGCATCGAGACGGTGGAAGGCGG
This sequence comes from Alphaproteobacteria bacterium, assembly GCA_965200785.1. Taxonomy (GTDB): domain Bacteria; phylum Pseudomonadota; class Alphaproteobacteria; order Bin95; family Bin95; genus Bin95. Next base: position 3,210,290 of record CBDAVA010000003.1, read on the forward strand.
CGAGATGACCAAGGATCTGGCCCTGCTCGTCGGCCCCGACCAGGGCTGGCTCAGCACAACGGGCTTCCTCGACGCCGTGGACCGCAATCTGAAGCGCACGCTGGGCGCATGAAGCGCGCCGGAGCGCTGCCGCTTCATGCGGGCGGCAGCGCTCCGGGTTCGGATGCCGGTCAGGCCGGTGCCGCCTTTGCCCCGGCCGGCACGGCCGAGCTGTCTTCCGACAGCGACTTCAACAGGCCGTAGGTCATGAACAGCATGATGACCGAGATCGGCAGCGCCGCGGCAATGGACGCGGTCTGAAGCGCCTTGAGGCCGCCGGCAAGCAGCAGCACGCCCGCCACGAAGCCTTCGCCCAGCCCCCAGACGATCCGGAAACGCTGCGGCGGGTTGTCGTCGCCCATGGACAGCATGGTGGTGATGACCAGCGTGCCGGAGTCCGACGAGGTGATGAACCACGTCGCCAGCAGCAGCGTCGCCAAGGCCGACATCAGCCATTGCAGCATCGAAATGTCGGTCAACCGGTCGATGGTGCCGTAAAGGGCCGACGGCAGGTTCCAGGCGCGCACCAGATCGACAATGCCGGCCGTGCCGACGCCGCCTTCGGCCATCAGCTCCATGTATATGGCGTTGCCGCCGAACATGCACAGCCAGAAGAAGGCGATGGTGGTGGGCACGAACAACACGCCGACCATGAACTGCCGGATCGTCCGCCCGCGGCTGATGCGGGCGATGAACATGCCGACGAAAGGCGCCCAGGAAATCCACCAGCCCCAGTAGAAGATGGTCCAGCCGCCCTGCCAGGCGATCTCCTTCTCCGTCCCGGCGGTCCAGAAGCCCATCGGAATCACGTTCCAGAGATAGTCGCCGATGGAGGTGACGAAGAACCCCATCAGCCATTTGAACGGCCCGAAGAACAGGAAGAAGGCCAGCAGCAGCACCGAGAACCAGATATTCCACTCCGAGATGATGCGAATGCCGTTGCCGACGCCCGAAACCGCTGACAGCGTCGCGACGATCGAGATGACCACGATCAGCACCAGCTGCGTCGCGATGCCGGGGTCGATGCCGAACAGCACATTCAGGCCGGTCGCCATCTGGGTCACGCCGAGACCGAGCGAGGTGGCGACGCCGAACACGGTGCCGAACACCGCCAGCAGGTCCACGCCATGCCCGATGGGCCCGTAGATGCGGTCGCCGATAATCGGGTAGAGCGCCGAACGCAGGGTCAGCGGCAGCTTCTTGCGGAAGCCGAAATAGGCAAGGCACAGGCCGATCAGCACATAGACCGCCCAGCCGTGGAAGCCCCAGTGGAAATAGGTGACGCGCATGGCGTGAACGGCGCGGTTCACATCCATGTCCGTCACGCCGACCGCATCCGCATGAGGATTGTTCGGGTAGCCGAAGGCCCCGGAATTGTCGAAATAGAACACCGGCTCCGCCACGCCGAAGAACAGGATGCCTATGCCGACGCCGGCCGAGAACAGCATCGCGAACCACGAGAAATTGCTGAACTCGGGCCGTGAGTCGTCATCACCGAGCCGGACGGATCCGTGCCTGGAGCACATCAGGTAAAGGCAGACGAACACCAGAACCACGACGATCAGGATGTAGTACCAGGCGAGCGACGCCTCGATCCAGCCGCGCACCGCCTGATAGATGCTGTTTGCGAACTCGACATTCAGCACAGTGAAGACAACGAACGCAGCCACCATGCCCTTTGCCGCGAATCCCATCCCGGAATGGAGGCCTTTCATCAGCCCCTGTTCCGCAACGAGCGCCTCTGGTCTGTTCCCTGCCATAACGTCGTCTCCCCCTTCTCGGTTTCCAAGAATCCGTTCAACCCGGTTGCTTCAATGCGTGATTCTTCGAGGCATCAGTCCCTTTACGGCATGACTCACAGCTGCGGAGACATCGAGAGGCGGCCCATGGCCCCGCGTCTCTCCTGTCCGCATGAAATATGAATCACAAATCATGCGCCAGAAAAATCCTTCCATCCCCGAATGCCGGGTCTTTCCCGAACAAGTCTTCGGGAGAATGGCGGGAGCCTCCGCCGGCAAGGAGAGGGAGCAAGCCGGAAGTCCGCCCCCGCACCCGCCCGCCGCGGGGCGCTGCAGGCCGAAGCGCCGCGTTGCAGGGATGTTGGCGGCTGCCTATGATGCGCGGCTCGCTGCTACCGGCCCGGCCTCTCATGTTGACCTCGCTCCGAAAAGGCGCCGCCTCCTGGCTCGCCAAAATCCTGTTCGCCCTGCTGATCCTGAGCTTCGCCGCCTGGGGTATCGGGGATTATCTGTCGCCGGAAGTGGACGACGCCGTTGCCAAGGTCGGCGAGTCCGAGATCGGCTCGGTGGCGTTCCAGCGCGAATACTCCCGCCAGTTCAACGACCTGCGCAGACGGCTGGGCAACAGTGTCACGCCCGAATTCGCAGCACAGCTCGGACTGCCGGAGCAGGTGCTGCAGGCGGCGATAGACCGGCGGCTGGTCGATCTGGAAGCGGCGCGGCTTGGCCTTGCGATCGGCGACGACCAGGTGCGCCGATCCATCGAGACAGACCCCAGTTTCAGCGCCCGCACCGGCGTGTTCGACCGCGCCACATTCGAGCGCGTGCTGTTCGCCAACGGGTTGAGCGAGGGCGAATTCGTGTCCCTGCTGCGCGGCGACATCGCGCGCCGGCAGATCGACGAAGCGGTCGGACGCGGCGTCCGCGCATTCCGGAGCATGGCCGAGGCGGTTTACCGACACCGCAACGAAACCCGCACGGCGACCCTGATTCGGGTGCCCAGGGACGCGGTTATCGCAGATGAGCCCGATGACGCGGAGCTGCGCGCCTATCACGAGGCCCACAAGGACCGTTTCATGGCGCCGGCCTACCGCGCGGTCACGGCGATCGTGCTCGACCCGGACCAATGGCTCGACCGCGTCGAAACCGACCCGGCCGATGTGCGCGCAGCCTACGAAACGCGCCTTGAGGATTTCACCATTCCGGCGACGCGGCGCGTCCGGCAGGTTCTGTTTGACGATGAGACTGAAGCCCGGGAGTTCATCTCCCGGCTCGAGACCGGAGCCGACATGGCCGCAGCGGCCGGGGATACCGGCAAGACGGTCAGCGATCTGGGCGCTGTCACGCGCGGCCAGCTTCCCCAGCCTGCCCTTGCCGAGGCTGTGTTTTCGCTCAACGAAGCGGGCGCGGCCGGCCCTGTGGACACCGCGCTGGGCTGGCATGTGCTCGCAGTCGATCGGATCGAGCCGGAGGTTGTGACACCCTTTGAAGACGTTTCCGAGGGATTGAGGCGCGAGGTTGCGCGCGAGATCGCCGTGGAGCGTCTGGCGGAGGTCGCCAACGATCTGGACGACCAGCTCGGCGGCGGGGCCAGTTTCGAGGATGCGGCGGGGATGCTCGATCTTGCGGTGCTCGCCATCGAGTCCGTGGATGCTTCCGGCCTCGACCGGGCCGGCCTGCAGCCGGAAGGCCTGCCGGCGGAGCCGAATTTCCTTCGCACCGCCTTCTCGACTCCCGTCGGGGAAGACAGTCTCCTGGTCGAGCTCGGGGACGGCGGCTATTTCGTGCTGCGCGTCGAGAGTGAAACGCCTGCAGCCTTGCGGCCGTTCGAGGAGGCGCAGGCGCAAGTGCTGGAATCCTGGCGGTCCGAGCGGATCGACGAGGCGGCCAAGGCGAGAGCGGATGCGCTGGCCGCCCAGCTTCGGGAGGGCCGGACGCCCTCTGCCGTCGCCGGCAGTCTTGCCGTGCAGGAAGCGGCGCCGTTCAAGCGCACCGAGACAGACCCCGGAAAAGGCCTTTCCGCGGGCGTGGTCCGGGCGGTCTTCGAGGCGAGGCGGGACGGGGTCGTCGTGGCGCTTGGCGCCGGCGAGTATGTGGTCGCCATTGTCGGGAGCATCGAGCCGCCGGCCCATTCCGAGGAAGAGATCGAAGCGGTGCGGGACCAGCTCTCCGCCGGGATGACCGACGATATCCGCCAGCAGTACCATGCGGCGCTGCGGGGCCGGTTCGGGGTGGAGATCGACCGCGGCCTGCTCGCGCAGTTCAATTGACCGGAATACCGGACGCCATGCTCGAGCCTGCCGACTTCCCCGCCTTCCAGGCCCGTTACCGGTCGGGGCGTCCGCAACTTGTCTGGACGACGCTGGTTGCCGATCTGGAAACGCCGGTTTCGGCGATGCTCAAACTGTCCGTCGGGCGGACGCATTGTTTCCTGCTCGAATCGGTCGAGGGCGGCGCCGTTCGCGGGCGCTACTCCTTTATCGGGCGCGATCCGGACCTTGTCTGGCGCTGCCGGGGCGATGAGGCGGAGATCAACCGCAATGCCCTCGACGAACCGGACGACTTCCGCCCGTGCAGCGCCGGCGCGCTCGACTCGCTGCGCGCGCTGATCGCCGAGTGCCGCATAGACGACCTGCCGGCAGACCTGCCCCCGATGGCGGCCGCGCTGGTCGGCTATATGGGCTACGACATGGTGCGGTTGATGGAGCACTTGCCGGATGAGCCGCCCGATCCGGTCGGCATCCCGGACGGTCTCTTTCTGCGCCCGACGATCATGGCGGTGTTCGACCTTATCGAGGACCGCATCACGCTGGTGACGCCGGTATGGCCGCAGGCCGGAATGCCGGCGGAGACGGCCTGGCTGCGCGCGGAAGAGCGCCTTGCCGAGGCGCTTGCCGACCTCGAAGGCGCCGCCATAGACCGTCGCGAGAGCGCCCCGGCCGAACCGGCCGACACGGCGCCGCGCCCCAACATGACCCGGGAGCGGTTCCATGAAGTCGTCGAGAGGGCGCGCGAATACATCCTCGCCGGCGACGCCTTCCAGATCGTGCCGGCGCAGCGTTTCGCCATCGACTTCGCCCTGCCGCCCTTTGCGCTCTATCGCGCGCTGCGCCGCCTCAATCCGTCGCCCTTTCTGTTCCACCTTGATTTCGGCAGCTTCTCCATTGTCGGCTCGAGTCCGGAAATCCTGGTCCGGGTGCGGGACGGGCGGGTTACGATCCGGCCGCTGGCGGGCACGCGCCGGCGCGGCCGCGACGCCGCCGAGGACCGCCGGCTCGCGGCGGAACTGCTGGCCGACCCGAAGGAGATTGCAGAGCATCTGATGCTGCTGGACCTCGCGCGCAACGATGTCGGGCGGGTCAGCCGCATCGGCAGCGTGGAGGTCACGGAGCAATTCGAGATCGAATACTACTCCCATGTCATGCATATCGGCTCCGAGGTGCAGGGCGATCTCGATCCGCGCTATGACGCCATCGGCGCCCTGGTGGCGGGCTTTCCCGCCGGGACGGTCTCCGGCGCGCCGAAGGTGCGCGCCATGGAGATCATTGACGAGCTGGAGCCGGAGAAGCGGGGCATCTATGCCGGTTGCATCGGCTATTTCGCGGCCGACGGGTCCATGGACACCTGCATCGCGCTGCGCACGGCGCTGGTGAAGGACGAGGTGCTGTATGTGCAGGCCGGCGTCGGCGTGGTTGCGGACAGCGACCCGGAAATGGAATACCGCGAGAGCTGGGACAAGGCGCGGGCCTTGATGCGCGCGGCGGAAGAAGCGGTGCGGTTTGCGGCCCATGCGCGCCCGCCAGGCGTCAACCGGCCGGATTCGGCGTTGAACCCGGGCCGGAATCGGGAGTAGCAAGGGGGGGCCATGTCGCCCCCAACGCCGCAGACGGCCAGCCTCTTTCAACACTCTGCCGATTCCGGCGGCTATACGGCCGAACATATCGAGGTGCTGGAGGGGCTGGAGCCAGTCCGGCGGCGGCCGGGCATGTATATCGGCGCAACCGATGAATCCGGGCTGCACCACCTTGCGACGGAACTGCTCGACAACGCCATGGACGAGGCGGTCGCCGGCCATGCGGACCGGATCGAATTTGCGCTGGACGGGGAGGGCTGGGTCGAGGTCCGGGACAACGGACGCGGTATTCCCGTAGAGCCGCATCCGAGATTCGACGGGCAGTCGGCCCTGGAGGTCATTTTCACGACCCTGCATTCCGGCGCCAAATTCGACGACAGGACCTATATGGCGGCAGGCGGCCTGCACGGCGTCGGCGTTTCCGTGGTCAATGCCCTTGCAGCCGAACTCGTCGTGGAGGTCGCGCGCGACCGCACCTTGTGGCGGCAGAGTTATGCGCGCGGCGAGCCGACCTCGCCGCTGGAGAAGGTCGGCGCCGCCCGCAACCGGCGCGGCACGGCGGTGCGGTTCCGGCCCGACCCGGAGATATTCGGCGCGGAGGCGCGCTTCCGGCCGGAGCGGCTGTTCCGGATGGCGCGTTCCAAGGCCTGCCTCTTCGGCGGCGTGCGCATCCTCTGGCGCTGCGATCCGCACTGGCTGGACGCGGACGCCGGGATACCGCAAGAGGCCGAACTGCATTTCCCGGGCGGCCTCGCGGACTTCCTGGACCTTTCGACCGAAGACCGGGAGCGCATTGCCGACAGGGTCTTCACCGGCGAGGCGGAGTTTCCCGGGGAGGCCGGCCGGGTGGAATGGGCCATTGCATGGCTCACCGACGGCGACGGTTTCGCGCACACCTATTGCAATACGATTCCGACGCCGCTCGGCGGCAGCCATGAGGCCGGCCTGCGCCAGGCGCTGACGCGGGGGCTGCGCGCCCATGGCGAGCGCATCGGCAACCGCAAGGCCGCACGGATCGCCGCCGACGACGCCATGGGCGGAGCAGGCGTCATGCTCTCCGTCTTCATCCGCAACCCGCAATTCCAGGGCCAGACCAAGGAGAAGCTCGAAAGCCCGGAAACCCAGCGCCTGGTCGAGCAGACGGTGAAGGACCGCTTCGACCATTGGCTTGCGGCGGACATGTCGGCTGCGGATGCGGTGACGGCCTTCGCCGTCGAGCGCGCCGAAGAACGCCGGCGCCGGCGCGACGAACGGGACATGAAGCGCAAGGCCGGCGGCAACCGGCGCGCGCGCTTGCCCGGAAAGCTGACCGACTGCTCGAGACGGGAGCGCGACGGCACGGAGATATTCCTGGTCGAGGGCGATTCGGCGGGCGGGTCCGCAAAGCAGGCGCGCCGGCGCGAGACGCAGGCCATCCTGCCGCTCAGAGGCAAGATTCTGAATGTCGCAAGCGCCACCGGCGACAAGCTGCGCGCCAACCGGGAGATCGCGGACCTGAAGCTGGCGCTCGGCTGCGGCGGCGGCAAGGACTATCGCGACGAGGCGCTGCGCTACGAGCGCGTCATCATCATGACGGACGCCGATGTGGACGGCGCGCATATCGCCTCGCTGCTGATGACCTATTTCCTGTGTGAAATGCCGGCGTTGATCGAAAACGGACGCCTCTATCTGGCCCGGCCGCCGCTATACCGGCTGAGCGCGGGCGGGACGACCGCCTATGCCCGGGACGACAACCACCGCATCCAGTTGATGGAGTCGGTGTTCAAGGGCCGGCGCAAGGTGGAGATATCGCGCTTCAAGGGCCTGGGCGAGATGCCGCCCGGGCAGTTGCGCGAGACCACGATGGACCCGGAGCGGCGAAGCCTGTTGCGCGTCGAGCTGGAACCGGAGGAATCCCTTGAAACGGTCGAGCGGCTGATGGGCCGCAATCCCCGCCACCGCCTCGCATTCATCCAGCAGAACGCCGCCTTCGCGGGGGAGCTGGATGTCTGAGCGGCTTCCGCCCGCCTCTCTCCATTGACAATGCCGGGCGTTTCGAGGCTTGAGTCCCGGAAGCGGGCAGAGTTTGGGGGCTGCGGATGTTCGAGGGGTTTCAGACAACACGGATCGACGCCGGGGAATGCGGTATCCATGTCGTGCATGGCGGCGGGGGGCCTGCGGTGCTGCTGTTGCACGGCTACCCGCAGACCCATGTCGAATGGCACAAGGTGGCGCCGCGCCTTGCCGAGCGCTATGCCGTTGTCTGTCCCGACCTCCGGGGTTACGGCGACAGTGACAAGCCGCCGGCCGCCCCGGACGACCACTCGGTATATGCCAAGCGCACCAGCGCCAGGGACCAGGTGGCGGTGATGCGCGCGCTGGGTTTCGAGACCTTCCACGTGGTCGGGCATGACCGCGGCGTGCGGGTCGGGCTGCGCCTGGCGCTCGACCATCCGGACCGGGTGCTGAGCTTCACCAATCTGGATGTGATGCCGTCCCTGGAAGCGTTCGAGAACATGGATGCCTCGCTTGCCTTCGCGTGGTTCCACTGGAACCTGATGCGCCAGCCGCCGCCTCTTCCGGAGACCCTGTTCTCGGGTAACCCGAAGCTGTTTCTGGATTTCTTCCTCGACCAGTGGAGCGCCGACCCCGGCGCTTTCGATGACGAGGCCTATGCGGAATATCTGCGCTGCTTCTCCGACCCGGAGACGGTGCGGGCGATGTGCGCCGACTACCGCGCCGTTGCGCTCGATATAGAGCATGACCGGGCCGACCGGGGCCGCAAGCTCGCCTGCCCCGTGCTCGCGCTCTGGGCCGGGACCATGCCGAAGCGGCCGGGCTGGCAGACGGGGGCGAAACTGGACATGCTCGAGGTCTGGCGCGCCCGCGCCGACGATGTGCGGGGCCGTGCGCTCGACTGCGGGCATTTCATTCCCGAAGAGGCGCCTGAAGACCTGCTTGCGGAACTCCTGGCTTTCCTGCCGCGCGCATGACCGGCGGCGGGCGGGCTTCCGGCCGGCGCTAACCGCCGCCGAAGCCGGGCGGCATCCGGCCGGCCCAGGGGCGCGCCGCTTCCAGCTGGGCGGAAAGACGGAACAGGGTCGCCTCGTCGCCATAGCGCCCGGTCAGCAGGCTGCCGATCGGCAGGCCCTCGGCGTTCCAATGCAGCGGCAGGGTGGCCGAGGGCTGCCCGGTCAGGTTCGCGAAGGGCGTGAACGGCAGGAAACGCATGAAGCGCGCCATCACTTCCGGCCCGCCATGCGCGTCGCAGTCGAAATGACCGAGCCGCGGCGGCGGGTGGCCGAGCGTCGGTGTCAGCCACACCGCATAGGTCTCCATGAAAGCCGCGAAATCACGGCTCATCCCGTGGAACCATGCCAGGTCGGCCAGGTAGTCGGCTGCAAGGATGCTGTCCGTCATCTCCAGTAGATAGCGGTTGAACGGCTCGAACAGCGTGCGGTCTATCGGCCGGCCAGCCGCGCGCGAAAGCCGCTTCTCATGCCGCGCCACGGTGAACGGCCAGAAGCGGATATAGAACGCATGGAAGGTCTCTGCGTCGAGCGGCGGGGCGGCTTCCTCCACATCATGCCCGAGGTCTTCAAGCAGCTTTGCCGTGTCCCGTACGGCCGCGATGCAGTCCGGATGCAGGGCGGTGCCGGTGATCGACCGGTCGGTGAAGGCGATCCGCAGCCTGCCGGGGCTGGCGCCGACTTCCTCTGCAAACGGGCGTTCCGGCGGCGGGCAGGCATAGGGGTCGCCCGGCATCGCGCCATGGGTGGCATCCAGCAGCGCGGCATTGTCGAGCACGGAAATCGAGACCGCATGTTCATTGGCGATGCCGCCGATCGACTCGCCGACATCCGGCCCCATGGTGATGCGCGCCCGCGTCGGTTTCAGGCCGAAAATGCCGCAGCAGGAAGCGGGGATGCGGATCGACCCGGCGCCGTCGGTCGCGTGGGCGATGGGTGCTGCGCGCGCCGCCACCAGGGCGGCCGAGCCGCCGCTGGAGCCGCCGCTGCTGTGCTCGAGGCTCCAGGGGTTGCGGCACGGCCCGAACATCAAGGGCTCGGTCGTTCCGAGAGAGCCGAGTTCCGGCGTGTTGGTCTTGCAATAGGCCACCAGCCCGGCGGCGCGGTAGCGGCGCATGAGCTCGCTGTCGCGCGGCGCCGGAATGTCCGCCAGCGCCCGGCAGCCGCCCGTGGTCGGAACGCCGCCATAGGCAATGGAAAGATCCTTGAGCGGCAAGGGCACGCCGGTGAACGGGCCGTCCGGCAAACCGGCGGCGACTTCCGCGCGGGCTTCGTCATAGAGCCTGCGGGTCACCGCATTGAGGCGTGCATCGACGGCCTCGGCCTGCGCGATGGCGTCCTCCAGCGCGTCGGCCGCCGACAACGCGCCCGACGCGATCCGGGCGGCGAGACCGAGGGCCGTCACGCGCTTGCCTCGTCTGCCTTGCCCGCTCCGCGCGCTTGCGCGGCAGCCCGCTCAAACAGCGCATCGAAGTCGATAGGGTCGATCAGGAAAGGCGGAAAGCCGCCGTCGCGCACGGCATTGGCGACGATGGTCCGCGCGAACGGGAACAGCAGCTTCGGCACCTCCGAGCCGACCACCCTTGTGCGCAGCTGGTCGGGCATGGGCGGCACCGACACGACCGCGCCGTAGGAAAGCTCGATCAGGAACAGCACGCGCTCACCGCGTCTGGCCCGCGCCGTCACATGCAGCACGACTTCATACTGGCCCTCCTGCAACGGCCGCGCCTCGACATTCAGGTCGATGCCGATTTCGGGCCGGGTATCCAGCTCGCCGAAACTCATTGGCGCGTTCGGGCTCTCGAAGGAGAGGTCCTTGATATATTGCGCTGCGACGGTGACGCGGCGCGGCGTATCCGCCGCTGCTTCCGCCCCGTTCGCGCCGTTCTCGCTCATGGCCGCCGCCTTCCTGTCAGGGCGTTCCCTCTAGCACGGGGCCGCAACAGGCGGAAGCGGCCCGGTCGGGTCGTGCTCGCGGATCGCGCCGTTTTCCACCGTCTCGCCGGTCAGCGCCCGAATGACGCCCCAATGAGTCACGGCGCAAAGCGTGTTCCGGTCGGGGCGCTCGGCGACGGCCGTGCGAAAGGCGCGGGCGCGGGCCAGCACCTGTTCGGGCGTCTCGCCGAGTTCGCACCACCATTGCTCGTCGAGCGCAGAGAAATCGAGCGCCGGCCAGGCCTTGGCCAACATGCCGGCGCGGGTGCCGATATCGCAGGAAAAGCCCGCCCTTTCGCGCAGCAGCGGCTCCACCGCCACCGGCGCATCCAGCCGTTCGGCGACGACCGCCGCCGTTTCAAGCGTGCGTCGATAGGGGCTGGCGAGAATCAGCGAAACGCCCCGGCCGGCCAGCGCTTCGGCTGCCGCTTCGGCCTGGCGGCGGCCTTCGAGCGTCAGCCCCGGGTCGGGCAGGCCGGGGTCGATGCGGGTCCGGCCGAAATGCAGATTCCAAAGCGTCTGGCCGTGACGCAGCAGGATCATCTCTTTGCTCCGGGGGTGTCGTCGCGATAGTCGCCTTCGATGACGCCCGGTTCGCCGTCCCGAACACGGACTTCGCCGCCCCAGCGCCGCCAGGCCCAACCGGCGGCGGCATCGCGGAACGGCGGCAACAGCAGCAGGAACCCTGCCGCATCGGTGACGAAACCCGGCGTCAGCAGGAAAGCGCCGGCGACAATCAGACACACGCCGTCGAACATCTCGCGCAAGGGCGCTTCACCCTGGGCAATTGTCCGTCGGGCGCGCATCAGCACGCCGACGCCCTGCGCCCGGATGAGCCATGTGCCGGCAAACGCGGTGAGCAGGATGACGGCCAGCGTCGGCCAGAGCCCGATCCAGCCCCCGATCTCGATGAAGACGGCGATCTCGACCAGGGGAACCCCGACCAGCGCCAGAAGTATTGCAAAGGCCATGCTTGCCCTTTCCTAGACTTAGGCTTATCTCTGGTCAATCAACTGAAAGGATCGGCCGTCAAGGCCGGTAGTGGGCGCCATGGACGGCGGCATTCCGTTTTTCGACCTGTTGTTCTTCGCCATGGTGGCGGCGTTCCTCGTATTTCGGCTGCGCAGCGTTCTCGGCCGCCGGCAGGGGCACCGCCAGGCGCCGCCGCAGGCGGAACCGAACGGCGCCGGTGATGCGAGCTCCAACGATAATGTGATAGCGCTGCCTGACCGCAACAAGGCGGAGGACGAGGAGGGCGGCGACACGCCGCTCGCAGAGGGCGTGCGGGCCATCCGCGCCGTGGATGAGAGCTTCGACCCGGACCGGTTTGTCGCAGGCGCACGCGCCGCTTTCGAGATGATCGTCAACGCTTTCGCCAGCGGCGACCGGGATACGCTCCGGCCGCTGACCAGCACCGAGGTGTTCGGCAATTTCGAGCGCACCATCGCCGACCGCGAAGCGAAGGGCTATGTCCTCGAATCGACGCTGATCGGCATCGGCGAAAGCGAATTGCAGGGCGCCGGGCTCGACCGCCACGAGGCATGGGTGACGGTCCGGTTCGTGTCGGAGCAGGTCGGCGTGCTGCGCGATTCGGAAGGGCAGACGCTCTCCGGCGCGACCAATGCGATCGAGGAGATCACCGACGTGTGGACCTTCGCCCGCGATACGCGTTCGCCGGACCCCAATTGGCGTCTGGTCGCAACCGGGGGCGAAGCCTGAACCGCACCCGGGTTTCGGAGAACGACATGACCGCAAATTCGGCCGCCATGACCGGCAAGCGTGGGCTTATCATGGGCATAGCGAACGACCGTTCGCTCGCCTATGGCATTGCGCAGGTGCTGGCCCGGAACGGCGCGGAACTCGCGGTCACCTACCAGCCGGGGGCCTTGGCCAAACGGGTCCGCCCGCTTGCCGAATCGCTCGGCGCGGCGCTGACGCTGCCGGCCGATGTCACCGACGATGCCGGTATGGACGACCTGTTCGCCGCATTGAAGGCCGAATGGGGCCGGCTCGACTTCCTCGTCCACGCCATCGCCTTTTCCGACAAGGACCAGCTCAAGGGCCGCTACGTCGATACCACGCGCGAGAATTTCCGCACAACGCTCGACATTTCGTGTTTTTCCTTCACGGATCTGGCGCGCCGCTCGGCTGCGTTGATGGGGCCGGGCGGCGCGATGCTCACGCTGACCTATTACGGCGCCGAGCAGGTGATGCCGCACTACAATGTCATGGGCGTCGCCAAGGCCGCTCTGGAAGCGAGCGTGCGCTACATGGCCGCCGATTTCGGCGCGGACGGCATTCGCGTCAACGCGATCTCGGCCGGCCCGGCCAGGACGCTTGCGGCGTCCGGAATCGGTGATTTTCGCTTCATTCTGAAATGGAACGAATATAATTCGCCGCTGCAGGCCAATGTCACGCTGGAGCAGGTCGGCCAGTCGGCGCTCTATCTCCTCAGCCCGATGAGCGCCGGCGTCACCGGCGAAGTGCACCATGTCGATTGCGGCTACCACACCGTCGGCATGGTGAATCCGCTGCGCGCAGACGATATCGCGGCCCTGCTGACGGGCTTCAGGCCGAAAGGCGGCTGATGGCGTCCAACGGGTTCGGGCAGGCCTTTCGCTTCACGACTTGGGGCGAGAGCCACGGACCCGCCATTGGCTGCGTCGTGGACGGCTGCCCGCCGGGGATCGCGCTTGGCGAAGCGGATTTGCAGGTTTGGCTGGACAGGCGCCGTCCCGGGCAGTCGCGTTTCACGACCCAGCGCCGCGAGCCGGACAGGGTTCGCATCCTTTCCGGGGTCTTTGAAGGGCGGACCACCGGCACGCCCATCGGCCTCCAGATCGAGAATGTCGATCAGCGGTCCAGGGATTATTCCAAGATCGCCGACCGCTTTCGTCCCGGCCATGCCGACTACACGTACTGGAAGAAATACGGCGTCCGCGACTATCGCGGCGGCGGGCGGTCCTCTGCCAGGGAAACCGCCATGCGGGTCGCGGCCGGTGGCGTTGCGCGCAAGGTGCTGGGGGAGGGCGTGTCGATACGCGGCGCGCTCGTCCAGATCGGCGAGAAGCGCCTGGACCGCGCCCGGTGGAACTGGGACGCGGTTGGAGACAACCCCTTCTTCTGCCCCGACGCCGCCGCCGCCCGGGAATGGGCCGACTATCTGGACGCCGTGCGCAAGGCCGGTTCGTCGGTCGGCGCGGTGATCGAGATTACCGCCGAGGGCGTGCCGCCCGGCCTCGGGGAGCCGGTCTATGGCAAGCTCGACAGCGACCTGGCCGCGGCGCTGATGAGCATCAATGCCGTCAAGGGGGTCGAGATCGGCGACGGCTTTGCAGCCGCGGCGATGCGGGGCGAGGACGCCCATGACGAGATGGCGGCGGACGGACGCGGCGGCGTCACATTTCTTGGCAACCGCGCCGGCGGCGTGCTGGGCGGCATTTCGACCGGGCAGGCGGTCGTTGCGCGTTTCGCGGTCAAGCCGACCAGCTCCATTCTGGTTCCGCGCCGGAGCGTCACGACGGCCGGCGAACCCGTGGAGGTCGTCACCACCGGGCGCCACGACCCCTGCGTCGGCATCCGGGCCGTGCCCGTGGGCGAGGCGATGATGGCGCTGGTGCTCGCCGACCACTTGCTGCGGCACCGCGCGCAGACCGGCTGACGGGCGGCCCTTCCGCGCTTGCGGCCGGCGGGCCAGAATGCGCCAAACAGCCGGAGGCATGACAATGGCCGGACCGCTTGCCGGATTGCGCGTGCTCGACCTGACGACCGTTATGTACGGCCCCTATTGCACCCAGATCATGGGCGACTACGGGGCGGATGTGGTGAAGGTCGAGCCGCCGGGCGGCGATATCAGCCGCCAGGTGGGGCCCGGCCGCAACCGGGGCATGTCGGCCGGCATTCTCACCAAGGCGCGCAACAAGCGCAGCCTGGTGCTGGACCTGAAACAGCCCGCCGGGCGCGCCGCGCTCTATCGGCTCGCGCGGACGGCCGATGTCTTCATCCACAATATGCGCCCCAGGCCGGCCGCCCGTCTCGGCATCGACTATGCGGCGATCGCGGAGCACCGGCCGGATATCGTCTATTGCAGCGCGGTCGGCTTCGGGAAGGACGGCCCCTATGCCGACAAGCCGGCCTATGACGACCTGATCCAGGGCGTGTCGGGCCTCGCCTGGCTGGAGGGGCGGCAGAGCGGCGGTGCGCCGCGTTACGCCCCTTCGGTGCTGGCCGACAAGACCAGCGGGCTGTTCGCGCTCTTCGCGGTGCTGATGGCGCTCCACCACCGCGCCCGGACCGGGGAGGGCCAGGAAGTCCATTGCGGCATGTTCGAGTGTTTCGCCTCCTTCGTGATGAACGAGCACCAGCAGGGGCGCAGCTTCGACCCGCCGCTCGGACCCGCGGGTTATGAGCGGCTGCTGACGCCCTGGCGGCGGCCGCACCAGACCGGGGACGGCTATCTGTGCGTGCTGCCCTACAGCGACCGCCACTGGCGCCGTTTCTTCGCCGTCGCCGGGCAGCCGGAACTCGCGGACGACCCGCGCTTCGCCGACATGGCCGCGCGGACCCGCAATATCGACGCGCTCTACCGCATGCTCGCGGAGATCATGCGGAGCCGGACGACGGCCGCCTGGCTGGCCGATCTCGAAGCCGCCGATATTCCCTGTATGCCGATGCACTCGCCCGAATCGCTGTTCGAGGACCCGCATCTGCAGGCGGTGGAATTCTTCCAGACCTTCGAGCACCCGTCCGAAGGCCGCCTTGTCCATATGCGCCCGCCGGTATCGTTTTCGAAGACGCCGGGGTCTATCCGCAGACAGGCCCCGCAGGCCGGGCAGCACAGCGAGGAAGTGCTGCGCGAGGCCGGTCTGGACCCGGACGAAATCCGCGCGCTGATGGAAGCGGGCGTCACGGCCGCGCCGCAATGAACGACGCCCCCGACAGCCCGCTGTTCAACGCCAACCGCATCAAGCTCGGGGTCATGGCGTTCAACTGTTCGCACGGCTCCACGGTGACAACCGCGGAGGGCGCCTGGCCGATGACATGGGAAGGCAACCGGGCGCTTGCGCGCATGGCGGATGCGGCGGGCTTCGAGGCGCTGCTGCCCGTCGGCCGCTGGAAGGGCTATGGCGGCGAGACCAATTTCAACAACCGGACCTTTGAAAGCCTGACCTGGGCGGCGGGTATTGCCGCCGTCACGTCCCATGCGACTGTTTTCTCCACCGTGCACGCGCCGCTGATCCATCCGGTCGCCGCCGCGAAGATGGCCGCGACCGTGGACCATATCTCCGGCGGGCGCTTTGCGCTCAACCTCGTGGCCGGCTGGTTCAAGAACGAATTCGACATGTTCGGGCTGGAAATGCAGCCGCATGACGAACGCTATGCCTATGCGGCGGAATGGCTCTCTCTGGTGAAGCGCCTTTGGTGCGCAACAGAGCCATTCGATCTCGACGGCCGGTTCTTCAGCTGCAGGGCGCTCTGGAGCGAGCCGAAACCGCTCCAGAAACCGCGGCCGGCGGTCATGAACGCCGGCAGTTCGCCCGCCGGGCAGGCGTTCTCGGCGGCCCATGCAGACATGAATTTCGTCATGCTGCGCCAGAAGGACGAAGCGAGCGACCGGGCCCAGATCGCCCGCCTCAAGGCGATGGCGGTCGATCTCGGGCGCGCCTCGCAATGCTGGATCCACGGCTATGTCGTCTGCCGCCCGACCCGGCGCGAGGCCGAGGAGTATCTGCGCTACTATGTCGTCGAGCGCGGCGACGATCGTGCGGCTGCCAACATGCTGGAGATCTTCGGGGTGCAGTCCGGCACGCTGGAGCCGGCGGTGCTGGACGCCTTCCGGTTCCATTTCAAGGCCGGCCACGGCGGTTATCCGCTGGTTGGCGCGCCGGAGGATATCGTCGAGGAGTTGGAGCGCCTGTCGGACATGGGCGTGGACGGGCTGCTGCTCTCCTGGGTGGACTATCTGGGCGAGTGCCGCCAGTGGATCGAGGAGGTGATGCCGCTGATGGAAGCCGCCGGCCAGCGCCGGCCCTTCACGCCCGCGGAGCCGCCGTAACGCCGGCGGCCGGGGCCTGGAAGCCTTGCAGCCGGGGCGCCCGAAGGGGCGGGTGCGCCGACGGCGCGCGGGTTTGCCCTATCCGCGGCCGATGAACGGCATACCGTTGGCCATGACGGTCAGGAACGGCACATTGGCGTCCGGCGGCAGGCGGGCCATGTAGAGCACGGCGTCGGCGACATGGCGGACATCCATCACCGGCTCCACCCTGGTGGCGCCGTCGGGCTGGAGCACGCCCTGTTTCATGCGCTGCGTCATCGGCGTTTCGGCATTGCCGATATCGATCTGGCCGCAGGTGATGCCGCAACTCCGCCCGTCCAGGATGGTGGAGCGGGTAAGCCCGGTCACGCCGTGCTTGGTCGCCGTGTAGGGCGCCGAGTTGGGGCGCGGGACATGGGCCGAAATCGACCCGTTATTGATGATCCGCCCGCCGGAGGGATCCTGCGATTTCATCACCCGAAAGGCTTCCCTCGTGCACAGGAAGCTGCCGGTGAGGTTCGCGTCCACCACCGCCTGCCACTGGTCCAGGGTCAACTCCTCCAGCGGCACTGGCGGTGCGCCCGTCCCGGCATTGTTGAACAACAGGTCCACGCGCCCGAACCGCGCGACCGCCGCCTCGAACAGCGCCTTCACCTGCGCCTCGTCGCCGACATCGGTGGCCTGCACAAGCGTGCGTTCCGGCCAGCCTGCGGCGAGTTCCTCCAGCGGCGCCGTGCGCCGCCCGGCGAGCACCGCATCATAGCCCGCGCCCAGAAGCGCCTGTGCTGCAGCTTGCCCGACGCCGGTCCCGGCGCCGGTAACGATGGCGACCGGCATGAACGCCTCTCCCTCTCGTCTCCGATGAGGCCACTCTAGGTAGATTCGACGATCGGCGCATCCTTATTGTTGCCGCGGCGATATGGCAGGAGGCCGGGGGGCGCCGGGCTGTCCGGCGGCGTCGCAACGCCCCGGATCGCCCGGCTTGTCCATGAGCAGGCCTTCAATCCGAACCCGCTGTGCGCCCTTCGACGCAGGACGCCGCACCAGCCAGGGCCTCCAGCCGCAAGACAGATCGAACGCGTCGAAAGCCCGTCTGTCGATTGACTCTAGAACAGCGGCGAGGAGCCCCGCCCGAACTCGGGATAGGCTTCCATGCCGAGCTCGGTCTTGTCGAGGCCGTCGTCTTCCGCTTCGCCGGAGAGGCGGATGCCCATGGCGGCCTTGAGCACGAACCATGCGGCCAGCGACACCGCGAATACGAAGACGCCGATCGCGAGCACGCCGATGAGCTGGACCCCGAAGTCGCCGCCGCCGAAAATGCCGACGGCGAGTGTGCCCCAGACGCCGGCAACGAGATGGGCCGAAATGGCGCCGACCACATCGTCGATCTTCAGCCTGTCGAGGGCCGGCACTGCGAACACCACCAGCACACCGCCAATGCCGCCGATGATGAGCGCCAGCGCATGGTTCTGGAGGTCAGGGCCGGCGGTGATCGATACCAAGCCGGCAATCGCGCCGTTCAGCGCCAGCGTCAGGTCAACTTTCCGATACATAGCGTAGCTGGCCGCCATGGCGGCCGTGACGCCGGCGGCCGCCGCCAGATTGGTGTTCACATAGACGATGGCGATGGCGACCGCGTCGAGCGCAGAGCCGAGCGCCAGTTGCGAACCGCCATTGAAGCCGAACCAGCCGAACCAGAGGATGAACGTGCCAAGCGTGGCCAGAGGCAGATTGGCCCCCGGCATCGGGTTGACGGAGCCGTCGGGGCCGTATTTGCCCTTGCGCGCGCCGAGCACGATAGCGCCGGCGAGCGCGGCCCAGCCGCCGGTGGCGTGCACCAAGGTGGAGCCGGCGAAGTCGCTGAAGCCCATCTCCGCGAGCCAGCCGCCGCCCCACACCCAGGAAGCCTGGATCGGATAGATCAGGGCCGAGAGCAGGACGGTGAAGACCAGGAAAGGCGCGATCCGGATGCGCTCGGCGAGCGTGCCCGAAACGATGGAGGCGGCCGTTGCGACGAACACCATCTGGAAGAACCAGTCCGACATGGCCGCATAGCCGCCCTCGACGACAGCCGCCACCTGTTCGGGCGCGGCTTCCTCGGCATTGAGCAGGGCGAGTTCGACGTCGGGCGGGTTATGGAGGAAGTCGAACGATCCGATCCAGCCGCCGTTCACATCGGTGTACAACACGGCATAGCCGACAATGTAGAACATGATCCCGGCGACGGAATAGAGCGCGATATTCTTCAGGCAGATCGCCGCGGTGTTCTTGGTCCGCACGAGGCCGGCTTCCAGCATGGCGAAACCGGCCGCCATCAGCATCACCAGAAAGCCGTGCACGAGGAAGGAAAAGGTGTTGAAGATGAAAGCGATTTCGCCTTCAACCGCCGCCTGGGCGGGCCATGCCGCCAGAGCGAACAGGGCCGTCAGGCCCGGAATGGCGCGAAGCATGTCCGGTCTCCTCATCAGAGCGCGTCGGCGTCGGCTTCGCCGGTGCGGATGCGCACCGCCTGGCCGATGTCGCTGACAAAGATCTTGCCGTCGCCGATCCGGCCGGTATGGGCGGCCTTGCGGATCGCTTCGACGGCCGCCTCGCAGCGGGCGTCGTCCACCGCGACTTCGATCTTCACCTTCGGCAGGAAATTCACCGTGTATTCGGCGCCGCGGTAGATCTCGGTCTGGCCCTTCTGGCGGCCGAAGCCCTTGACCTCGGTCGCGGTGAGCCCCTGCAGGCCGAGTTCGGTCAATGCTTCCCGGACAGTGTCCAGCTTGAACGGCTTGATGATTGCCGCAATCAGTTTCATCTGCTGCCCCTTCGCTTGGGTTGTCCGTCAGTCGGACTGAAAGGGTCAGAAACAAGAACCGGGCCAAAATCCCTAATCAGTTGGTTTCATAGGTAATTTCAAGACTGTGAGGAGATCTGCAGCGTCTGCATGCAGAAAATTCAGGCATGAATTCGGCAGCCGGACTAAATTGATGAAATTATATGCAAATTACCGCAATCATCAGCGAACCGCCTTCAAATCTGCAGGCGACCGGCCGCCGGCTGCAGAGACAGCCAGAGTCGGCGCGCTTCGGGAGGCACCTTCGTGCCGCGCCGCTTAGATCGCCTCCCTTGTCGTCACCCCGGCCGGAGCAAAGCGGAGAGCCGGGGTCCATCCTCCGCCGTTTCCGCCCAGCGGAAGGATCGGAGGCTGGGCCCCGGCTCAGGGCCGGGGCGACAACAGGGAGGCCGAGGCGGCGCCGGGTCGTTCGGAGCGGAGGGCTGGGCCTCTCAAGCCCCTGGCTGACTCTGCCAGAGGAACGCGAATGTCAAACGGAGACACGACCGGGAGGCGAGGTCCGCGGATCGACTGGAGAGGATCGAGCATACCGCAACGATATGAAAGACCCTAAACGAGGAAATTCCGTTCGCAGAATATCGGGCATTACATTCGAACAAGAGGAATCACGAAGCGTCTGTGAACCTAGCGAAACGTAAAGATTTGCACTATCTTCTTCCCACCGGCAATCCATTATTGTTTAGACGAATTCGAGAAATTGAAGGAGGAAATTCCGTTCACTCCCGAACGACTTCGCAATCAGCATCCCACGGGAAAAAGGGATCGAACAATGGCGCTGCGAGTTGGACGAGGCCCGGTGGAAGGACTATCGAGACCGCATAGACGAATTGGTTCGTCTTGTGGATGAGCGGTGGCGCGAGGCTGTGGAGTAGCTGTTCCGAGAGCCGGTTCGATATCATCATTGCCGGCGAGTGCGCCGCTGCGTGATGGATAATCGGATTGCCGCCTCGAAACGCAAACAGTCCGGCTGGAGGAGCGCATGAAGACCATGCAGGCCGAATACAAGACGGACATTGCACGGCTTGCCGAGGACATGGCCCGGCGCGACGCTGAGGCAGCGCGGCGAGAGACTCGCTTAATACTCGCAATCCTGGGCATGATTGCGCTGGCCGTCGCCATTCTCAAATTCGGTTGATGCACTGGAGTAGCTGCCCCATGAACCGGTTCGATGTCATCATTGTCGGCGGCGGGCTGGTGGGCGCTGTGGCGGCGGGCGCTTTCGCCTCGGCCGGGCTGGCCGCGGCGCTGGTGGACCGCGCCCCGATTGAAACCGGCGGGCGCTTCGACGGGCGCACGACCGCCATTTCCCACGCCTCGGTGCGGGTCCTGCAGGGCATCGGCCTCTGGGAGGCCGTTGCGCCCCATGCCGAACCGATGACCGACATCCGCATCACCGACGGCGATGCGCCGGTTTTCCTGCATTACGACCATTGCGAGGTCGGTGACGACCCGTTCGGCTATATCGTCGAAAACCGGCTGATCCGTGCGGCTGCCGCGGAGAGGCTCGCATGTGCGCCGAATGTCGCCGTGCTGGCGCCGGCGGCGGCCGGGAACAGCGAACGCGGCGGCGGCCTCGCCCGGCTGGCCCTCGCCGACGGCCGCGTGCTGGAAGCGCCGCTGATCGCCGCTGCAGACGGGCGCGGCTCTCCATTGCGCCGCGAGGCCGGGATCAAGGTATTGGAGCGAAGCTACGGGCAGAAGGCGCTGGTGGTGACGGTCTGCCATGAGGCGCCGCATGGCAATGTCGCGCATGAGCGGTTTCTGCCGGGCGGTCCGTTCGCCATCCTGCCGATGACCGACGGCCCCGGCGGCGAACACCGCTCGTCGATCGTCTGGTCGGAGCGCAGCGGCCTCGCCGACGCCTTGCTCCGGCTCGACGATGCGCGCTTCCTGCAGGAACTGGCCTGGCGGTTCGGCGATTTTCTGGGCGGTATCCGCATTGTCGGTCCGCGCTATTGCTGGCCGGTGGGCCTGGCAATGGCCGAACGCTTCACGGCAGACCGCCTGGCCCTCATCGGCGATGCGGCTTGCGGCATCCACCCGATCGCCGGGCAGGGTTTCAATCTCGGCATTCGCGGCGTTGCGGTGCTGGCCGAATGCGTCGTCGATGCGTTCCGGCTCGGTCTGGATATCGGCGGCGCCGGCGTGCTGGAGGACTATCAGCGCCGGCAGCGCGCGAACAGCCTGTTGCTCGCCGGCATCACGGACGGGTTGAACCGCCTGTTCTCGAACGACATCCCACCCGTCCGGGCCGCCCGGAGACTGGGCCTCGCCGCAGTCGGACGCCTTCCGGGCCTCAAGCGGGCCTTCATGCGCCATGCCATGGGCGTTGCCGGCGGGCCGCCCCGGCTGGTTCGGGGCGAGCCCCTCTGAACCGCGGGCGGAAGCGTCCTATGGTTCCGCCGCGAGATAGCGGCCGACTGTCGCGGTCATTCTGTCCGCCGGCGTGTCATGCGGGAACAGCGTCCGGAAGCGCCCGTCCGGCCCCATCAGGAAGGTGAGCGTGGCGTGGTCCACCAGATAGTCGCCGGCGTCGGTTTCCCCCCGGGGCAGCACCTTGCGGCGGTGAACCCGCCAGGCTTTCAGAACCGCGCGCGTCTCGCTGGCCGTGCCGCGCAGGGCGAGAAAGCGCGGGCCGAAATGCCCCATATAGTCCTTGAGCGCAGGTAGGTCGTCGCGCTCGGGATCGACCGTGACGAACAGCGGCTGCACCCGCTTGGCGGCCTCCGGCCCGAGCGCCTCCAGGGCGGCCGCCATCGTCAGCAGATTGGTCGGGCACAGGTCCGGGCAGAAGGTGTAGCCGAAATAGACCAGCATGAAGCGGCCCTGGAAGGTCGCCTCGGTAACCGCGCGGCCGTTGTGGTCGGTCAGCGCGAAGGGCCCGCCGAACAGTCCTTCCAGCGGCGGCGGCGGCGTAGCTGGCGGCGCGGCGCCGGCGAGGCAGAATGCCGCCAGCGCCGCGCAGACCGCCCGGACCGCGCCGCGCCCCGCGCGCTGCATCAGGTTGAATATTGCGCGAAAGCCACCGTGCCGGCGCGGGCGCGGTAATCGGTGACGATATTGATGACCGCGACCCGGCCCTGGTCCACTTCCGCCTGTCCGCGCTCCAGCGCCGCGCGGATCTCGCCCGGCTCCTCGACCTGCTCGCCATAGCAGCCGAGCGCCTCGGCGATCTTGTCGAAGCGCACATAGCCGAGATCGCGGCCAATTTTCTCGCGGTTGGGGTCGGCGGTCCAGCCGCCATTGCAGCTAATGACCACCAGGATGGGGATGCCCTGCCGCTGGGCGGCCTCGAGTTCCATGGCGTTCAGGCCCATCGAGCCGTCGCCATGCACGCAGATCACCTGCTTGTCGGGCTTGGCGACCTTGGCGCCGATGGCATAGGGCAGGCCCACGCCCATGGTGCCGAACGGGCCGGAATTCAGCCGGTGGCCCGGCGTGTAGGTCGGCATGGACTGGCGGCCGTAATTCAGGATCTCCTGGCCGTCCACCACCAGCACCGCATCCCGGTTCATGAAGTTCTTTACTTCCTCGCAGAGCCGGAGCGGATGGATCGGCGTGTCGTCCGACTGGGCGTTGCCGCCCGGCCGGGCGCGCTTCGCCGCCTCGCCTTCCGCCAGGCGGTCGCGCCAGCCCTTGAAGCGGTCGGCGTCAAACCTGCCGTCAATGGCGGCCATGAGCTGTTCCAGCGCGGTGCGCGCATCCGCAACAATGCCGATGTCGATGGGCCGCGGACTCTGGGCGATCTCGATCTGGTCGATGTCGATGCGCACAATCCGGGCATTCGCGTTGAAGCGCGGCGGCGCGGCATGGCCGACAATATAGTTGAGCCGGGTGCCAAGGATCAGGATGCAGTCCGCCTCGCGGAAGGCGGTCGAGCGCATGGTGGCGTAATGCCAGGGATGGTCTTCCGGCACGACGCCACGCCCCTGCGGCGTGGTATAGAAGGGAATGCCGGACGCATCGACGAAGCGCTGCATCGCTTCGGAAGCCTCCGACCACAGAATACCGGAGCCGGACACCATCACCGGGCGCTCGGAGGCCGCAAGCAGGGCGGCGGTTTCCTCGATCAGGTCCTGCTGGCCGGCAGGGCGGCTCTTGAGCAGCGGGCGGCCCGAGGTCGTCCAGTTGATCTCGTCCTCCGGGACCTTCGTGTAGAGGACATCGCCCGGCATATCGATATAGACCGGCCCCGGCTTGCCGGTCATCGCCTGCTGGAAGGCGATATCGACGATTTCGGGGATGCGGCGCGGGTCGTAAACACGGGCGGACCACTTCACGCAGCCCTCCATGATCCGCATCTGGTCGATTTCCTGAAAGACATCCTTGCCGAACTGACCAACCGGCGAACAGCCGCCGACCGCAACCACCGGCGTGCAATCGACCAGCGCGTTGCAGAGGCCGGTGACAAGGTTGGTGACGCCCGGCCCGGAGGCGGCCATGCACGCCGCCGGTTTGGTGCGCAGCCGCGCATAGGCATGGGCCATCATCGCCGCCGCCTGCTCATGGCGCACGTCGATCATGCGGATGCCTTCATTGGCGCATTCGGTTTCCGCCAGCAGCATGGGGCCGCCCATCAGGAAAAACATCTCGTCGCAGCCCTGCCTGCGCAGCGCTTTGGCGAGGATCGCCGAACCCGTCAGTTCGCTCATGGGAGTCTGTCTCCTGTCGTCGAGTCGCATCTTGTCCTGCGCTGAAGCATAAGCGGGCGCCCCGCCCGGCGGAACCGCCTACGCCAGTTCGAACCCCGCATAGCCGTTCGCCGCCGAGGCCTCGCATCTTTCCCGGTAGAGCGGCGCGCCGGCGCCGTAAAGCAGGAAGACGCGCCGGTTCTTGTCCGCCCGGTTGCTGTTGACGCCCATGAACCAGCTATCCACCTTGGTGTAGAGCATCCGCGAGGCGCTCTCATGGACATGTTCCGTCCATTCAGTCTCCGCCGCCTCGCTCGCCTCGACCCGCCTGACGCCGTGCTCGCGCATGTAACGGATGCAGTCCGCCACCCACTCGACATTCTGCTCGCTGCAGCGCGGGATATTGCAGAAGGACGCCGCGTTATGCGGCCCGACCAGGGTGAACATATTGGGGAAACCGGCGATCTGGATGCCAAGAAAGGTCTTCGGTCCGTCCGCCCACTTGTCCCGAAGCGCAAGCCCCTCCCGGCCGCGAATGTCGATGAGATCGAAGCCGCCGGTCACGGCGTCGAATCCGGTTGCGTAAACCAGAATATCGAGGGGATGTTCCTCGCCGCCTGCAGCGACGCCGGCCGGCGTGATGCGCTCTATGGGCGCCTCGCTGATATCGACAAGGCGCACATTGGCCCGGTTGAACACCTCGTAATAGCCGCTTTCCATCGGCACGCGGCGGGTGCCGAAACCGTGGTCCTTCGGGATCAGCTTCTCCGCAATCTCGGGGTCGTGGACGCGCTCCCGAATCTTGCGGGCGACAAACTCGGACAATGTCCGGTTGGCGGCCTCATCCACGAAAGTATCCCGGAAATTACCCATCCAGATGCCGAAGCCGGGTTCCCCGTAAAGCTTCTCGTAAAAGGCTTCGCGCTCCTCCGGCGAAACCTCCATCGCCTTGCGCCGGTCTGCATCATGGATGAATCCGCCATGCGTGGCGCGGCAGCGGGCGAACATCTCGCCATAGCCGGCCTTGATACGGGCCTGCGTTTCCCCGTCGATCGGGCTGTTGTGCAACGGCGCGCACCAATTCGGACTGCGCTGAAAGACGGTCAGATGGCCGACCGTTCCGGCGATCTCCTGGATCAGTTGCACGGCGGTCGCGCCGGTGCCGATGACGCCGACCCGCTTGCCGGAAAGCTCCAGCGGCTCACGCGGCCACTCCGCCGTGTGGAAGGACCGGCCGCGGAATGTCTCCATGCCGTCGATCCGGGGCATTTGCGGCACCGACAACGGCCCGAGCGCGGTAATGAACCAGCCGGCCTGGGCGCGGTAGCCGTCTTCCGCCTCGATTTCCCAGCCGAGACTTTCCTCGTTCCACGCCGCACGGACAACCCGGGTATGGAACCGAATGTCGCGGCGCAGATCGAATTTGTCGGCGACGAAATTGACATAACGCAGGGTCTCGGGCTGGGCGGAGAAATGCTCGCTCCATTCCCATTCCTGCAACAGCTCCTTTGAAAAGGAGAAGCCGTAGCTGTAGCTCTCGGAATCGAACCGGGCGCCGGGGTAGCGGTTCCAGTACCAGGTGCCCCCGACATCGCCGCCGGCTTCCAGAACGCGCACCTTCAACCCGAGTTCCCGGAGCCGGTAAAGCTGATAAAGGCCGGAGATTCCGGCGCCGACAATAATGGCGTCATACTGCTCGCATTGCGCCATCGGCTGCGCTTCCTGTCGCTGCGTCCGGCTCATTGGACGAAGCTGCCGCCCAGTTCGTCGTCGATGAAGATGCGCACGATCTCCTCGAAGTCGGCGTCTGTTTCGAAGCCGAGCTCCCGGCCCCGGGCCGGGTCGAAATGCGCCGCCCAGCCATTCACGATCTGCTGGATGAACGGGTCAGGCTCAAAACGCACCCGCTTCGCCACCCGCTCGCCGGCGACGGCTGCAAGCGCCGCCAGCATTTCGCGGACAGTGACGGTGAGGCCGGGCAAGGCCAGCATCCGCGCCGGCCCCCAGGCTTCCGGCGGCAGTCCGGCAGCCTTCACCACCGCATCCACCACCTTGCGCGGCGAAAGCACATACATCGCCTGGCCGGCATCCACCGGGCAGACGGCTTCCTCGCCTTGCAGCGGCTCGCGGATGATCGAGCTTGCCCAGGTGGAAGCGGCTTTGTTGGGCTTGCCGGGCCGCACCACAATCGTCGGGAAACGCAGCGCGCGCCCGTCCACATAGCCCTTGCGCGCATAGTCCTGCACCAGCAGTTCGCCGACCGCCTTCTGCGCGCCGTAGGAGGTTTGCGAGTTCAGCATCAGCCCGTCGGGAATGACGTCCGGCATGGCGCCGCCATAGACGGCGACCGAGCTTGCGAACACCAGCCGCGCCGGCGCCGGCAGGCGCCGGGCGGCGGCCAACACGTTCATTGTGCCCTGGAGGTTGACCGTCATGCCGAGGTCGAAATCCTCCTCTGCGCCGGCGCTGACCACCGCGGCCAGATGGAAAACAGCGCCCGTGTCCGGCGCGATGACGGCGGCCACCTGGCCGGAGTCGCCGATATCGCCGATGACCGCCTCGACGCGCGGGTCGTGAAGCAGGCGCGGGTCCGGCGCCGCCCGGTCGAACAGCACGATCTTGTCGATGGGCCGTTCCGCGCCCGATGAGTCTGTGAGCGCATTGAGTTCCAGCAGCCGAAAGGCAAGCCGCCGGCCGATAAAGCCGGCCCCGCCTGTAATCACCGCGCGCATGAGTTCCTCATATCCTCCCTTTCGGAGCGGACGCGGCGTCAGGATACAGCCTTTCCGCTTCGGGTCGAGACGCCGGCGCCGCGGCCTTCATTCCCGGTTCGACGCGCGGGGCCTGCGCCGGCGGAGGCTCGTCTGCATCCAGACGATGCCGCCCAGCACCATGACGGCGCCGCACCATTGCCAGGGGCCCAGCCGCTCCGCATAGAGCGCCCAGGCGGCGAAGATGCTGGTCAGCGGCTGCAGATTGTTCAGCATCGAGGTGTTCTCGCCGCCGATGAGGCGCACGGCGGCGAAGTAAAGCGGGATCGACGACACCTGCAGCACGACCACAGCGAAGCTGCCCGCCCATCCGCCCGCCGTGTGCGGCAGCCGCACATGGCCGGAGAGCAGCGAGGCCGGCACCAGGATCGCCGCAGCCACCGCAGCGAACCAGAACATGACAGGGAGCGGGTCGGCATGTGCCATGCCGCGCCCGAGCCAGAGCACGCTGGCGGCGCAGGCCATGCCCGCCGTCACGCCGAGGAACACGCCGGTCGGGTCAAGCGCATCGAAATCGACGCCAAGCGCGAGGCCGACGCCCGCAAAGGCCAGCGCAAGCGCGCCCATGACCGCGGCTTCGGGCCGGCGCCGGTCGAAAATGGCCGAGAACGCGCCCACCAGCGGCGGATAGACGAAGAAGCAGAGCGCCGCGAGGCCGACCGGGATGGTCTCCACCGCCGCGATATTGCCATAGAACATATGCGACGAGAGCACACCCAGGCCGAGGCAGGAGAGCATGTCGCGCCGCGGCAGGCGGAGGCTGCGGCGGCCGGCCAGGCAGAGGCACCAGAGCAGCAGCGCCAGCGCAACGGCGCGAACGGGCGCGATGGCGAGCGGCGTGGCCCCGCCCTCATAACTCGCGCGCGCGGCAGCGATCGCCAGCCCGAGGCCCAGCGAGGACGCGACCGCAAACAGATATCCGCGCTGCGCCCGCGTCACCGGCGAAACGTGCAAGGCGCGGCCGGTACCCCGCCATAATCTGCCGGATCAGCGCCGCGGCTGTGCAGATTCATCGCATCCCCCTATATGATGACCCACCTGGCGGGAAAGGATGTAGCAATGGCGGTTGCCGAGCGCGAGAAGGACTTGCTGCCGCTCTGGGATTTAGAGGACCTCTACAGCGCGCCCGACGGCCCCGATGTCGCGCACGACCTGGAAGCCGCCGATGCCGAAGCCCGCGCCATCGCCGAGCGCTGGAAGGGCAGGCTGGCCGGGATCGACGGCGACGCGCTGGCCGAGGCGGTCGAGGCCTATGAGCGGCTTCAGGAGCGGCTCTCGCGGCTGATGAGCTATGCCGGCCTGCTGCGCGCCGGCGATATGAGCGACCCGGAGACGGGGCGCTTCCTCCAGACGGTTCAGGAACGGACGACGGCGATTGCGTCGCATGTGGTGTTCTTCCAGATCGAACTGAATGCGGTCGACGACGCGGTCTTTGCGCAGCAGTTGGAGCAAAGCGCGCGCCTCGCCCGCTACCGCCCCTGGCTTGAACGCAGCCGTGCGTTCCGCCCCCACCAGCTTGCGGAAGACATGGAGCGTCTGCTGCTCGACCGCGATGTCGCGGGCAGTTCAGCCTGGACGCGCCTGTTCGACGAGACGCTGGCGGCCTTGCGTTTCCCGTTTCGCGACCGGCGGCTGACCAGCGCGGAGGCGCTCGACAAGCTCTCCGACCCTGAAGGCGGCGTGCGCAAGGCCGCGGCGGCGTCGCTCTCCACCGTGTTCGGGGAGAATGCGCGGCTGTTCGCGCATATCTTCAACACGCTCATCAAGGACAAGGAGATCGACGACCGCTGGCGCGGCTTCGGGCGTTCGGTCTCCTTCCGCAATCTCCACAACCGGGTCGAGGACGAGGTGGTCGATGCGCTGGTCTCCTCGGTCAAGCGCGCCTATCCCGGCCTTTCCCACCGCTATTACCGGCTGAAGGCCGAATGGCTGGGCGGCGGCAAGCTCGCCTGGTGGGACCGCAATGCGCCGCTGCCCGAAACGGATACGCGGCAGTTTTCATGGGCGGAAGCCAGGCGCCTTGTCCTGGACGCCTATGGCGGCTTCTCGCCCCGCATGGAAGACGTGGCGCGGCGATTCTTCGACAATGCCTGGATCGATGCCCCGCCGAGACCCGGCAAGGCGCCGGGCGCCTTCTCTCATCCGACCGTGCCGGGCGCGCATCCCTATGTGCTGCTCAACTATCAGGGCCGGGCGCGCGACGTGGCGACGCTGGCGCATGAACTCGGCCACGGGGTGCATCAGGTGCTGGCGGGCAAGCAGGGGCTGTTCCTCGCCGACACGCCGCTCACGCTCGCCGAAACGGCGTCCGTCTTCGGCGAGATGCTGACCTTCCAGGCGATGCTGAAGGCGGCCCCGCCGGAGAGCCGGCGCGCGCTGCTCGCCGCCAAGGTGGAGGACATGCTGAACACGGTCGTGCGCCAGATCGCCTTCTATGAATTCGAACGCCGGCTGCACGAGGCGCGCGCCGATGCGGAGCTCTCCGTGGACGATATCGGCGATATCTGGATGGACACGCAGCGCGAGAGCCTGGGCGACGCCTTCATTTACGACGATTCCTACCGGGTGATGTGGGTCTATATCGGCCATTTCATCCATGTCCCCTTCTATGTCTATGCCTATGCCTTCGGCGACTGCCTGGTGAATGCGCTTTATGCGGTGCATGAGCGCGGGGCCGAGGATTTCGAGGCGAACTATCTCGACATGCTCGCAGCCGGCGGGTCGAAACATCACGGCGAACTGCTTTCCCCGTTCGGCCTCGACGCCCGCGACCCGGCATTTTGGGACCGGGGCCTCGCCCGCCTCTCCGGCTTTGTGGACGAGTTGGAGGCCGCATGAGCGACGATGCAGCCGGCATTGCGGGGCAGTTGCGCCGCTATGCGCGGGTCGGCGGCGCGGTCGGCGGCCTCGCAGCGGGCTATGCGGGCCGGCGGCTGCTCGGCCGCACCGTGGAGCACGATGCCCATGCGCGCGAACTGGCCGCGGCGATCGGCGGGCTGAAGGGGCCGCTGATGAAGGTGGCGCAGATTCTCGCCACCGTGCCGGACGCCTTGCCGCCTGCCTATGCCGAGGAATTGCGCCAATTGCAGGCCGATGCGCCGTCCATGGGCTGGCCGTTTGTGCGCCGGCGCATGGCGGGTGAGCTTGGACGAGGATGGCAGGACCTGTTCGGCAGTTTCGAGCGCCGCGCCGCCCATGCCGCCTCGCTCGGCCAGGTGCATCCGGCGAGCGCGCCCGACGGCGTGCGGCTGGCCTGCAAGCTGCAATATCCCGGCATGGCGGCGGCCGTGGAGGCGGACCTGAAGCAGTTGCGCCTGGTGCTGGCGGTGTATGAGCGCCGCGACCGGTCGATCCGCACGGACGGCATTTTCAAGGAGTTGTCGGAAAGGCTGCGCGAGGAACTCGACTACCGCCGCGAAGCGAAGCAGATGCGGCTCTACGGCGCGATGCTGGCCGAAGAGCCGGGCGTGACAGTGCCGGAGCCGGTGGACCCGCTCTCGACCGACCGGTTGCTGACGATGACCTGGATCGACGGCCGCCCGCTGCTGGAGGCCGTGGACCTGCCTGTCGAGGCGCGCAACCGGCTGGCGCAAAACATGTTCCGCGCCTGGTATGTGCCCTTTTACGGCTATGGCGTCATTCACGGAGACCCGCATCTCGGCAATTATTCGATGCGGGCGGATTACGGCGTCAACCTGCTGGATTTCGGCTGCATCCGGGTCTTCCCGCCGTCTTTCGTCAGAGGCGTCATCGACCTCTACCGGGCGCTCCGGGACGGCGACGAGGCGCTCGCCGTTTCGGCCTATGAGACCTGGGGCTTCGAGAAGCCGTCGCGCGCGCTCATCCAGGTGCTGAATATCTGGGCGGAGTTCCTCTATGCGCCGTTGTTGCAGGACCGTGTCCAGCGCATACAGGAAAGCGAGAGCGGCCTTTACGGCGCCACGGTCGCCGCCCGGGTCCACCGGGAGCTGCGGCGCGTCGGCGGCGTCCGCCCGCCGCGCGAATTCGTGCTGATGGACCGCGCCGCAATCGGCCTCGGCTCGGTTTTCATGCGGCTCCGGGCAGAGGTGAACTGGCACCGGATGTTTCACGGCCTCATTGACGGCTTTGACCTGGACGCCCTTGCTGCGCGGCAGCAGTCGGCCCTCGAAGCGGTGGGGTTGTAGGGCGCGGGCGGGCAGGGAAGCCGCGCCGCGCGGAAGGAGGCGGACATGCAGTGGGAAACCTTCATCACCTGCGCCGTTACGGGGTCGGGGCAAAGCCACCTCAAATCGGACCTCGTGCCGACCTCGCCTGCGCGCATCGCCGCGGCCTGTGTCGAGGCCGCGAAGGCGGGCGCGGCGGCGGTGCATTGCCATGTGCGCGACCCCGACAGCGGCGCCCCGGCGCGCGACCCGGCGCTCTACCGCGAACTGGTGGCCCGGGTGCGCGACAGCGGCGTCGATGTCGTGCTGAACCTGACCACCGGCATGGGCGGCGACCTTGTGCTGGGGCCGCCAGAGGCGCCGCTGCCGCTCGACGCGAACGGCACCGACATGGCGGGTGCAGCCGAGCGCGTGGCGCATGTCGAGGAACTGCTGCCGGAAATCTGCACCCTCGACTGCGGCACGATGAACTTCGCCGAAGCCGATTATGTGATGACCAACACGCCCGGAATGCTGCGGGCGATGGCCCGGCGCATCCAGGCTTTGGGCGTGCGGCCGGAACTGGAGGTCTTCGATCTCGGCCATCTGTGGCTGGCGAAGCAGCTCCATGCGGAGGGGCTGATCGACGACCCGGTGCTGATCCAGCTGTGCATGGGCGTGCCTTACGGCGCGCCGGACGACCCGGCGTCGCTGCTGGCCATGACCAGCGCGGTGCCCGACGGCTGGACCTGGTCTGCGTTTTCGCTGGGCCGGATGCAGCTTCCCTATGTGGCGCAGGCGGTGCTGGCGGGCGGCAATGTGCGCGTGGGGCTGGAGGACAATATCTGGCTGGAGCGCGGCGTGCCCGCCTCCAACGGCGCGCTGGTCGACCGCGCGGTGACGATCCTCTCGGCGATGAATGTGGCCGTGCTCGGCCCGGAGGAGATGCGCAGCCGGCTGCGGCTCCGCAAGCGATGGTAGCGAAGGCCGCGATTGTCGGCGGCGGTGTCGTCGGCGCCGGATGGGCCGCCCGGCTGCTGCTCAACGGCGTCGATATTGCGGTTTGGGACCCGTCGCCCGATGCGGAGCGCACGGTCCGCCGCACCCTGGCCGCCGCCCGGCGCGCTGTCGGCGCATTGCTGGATGCGCCGCTGCCGACGGAGGGCGCACTCTGTCTGGCCGGCTCCCTGGAGGAAGCCGCTGCGGAGGCGGACTATATCCAGGAAAGCGTGCCGGAGCGGCTGGAGATCAAGCGCCGGGTGCTTCGCGAGATCGACGCGGCCGCAGCGCCGGAGACGCCGGTCGCCTCCTCCGCGTCCGGCTTCAAGCCCTCCGACCTCCAGCAGGGGCTGCGGCATCCGGAGCGTGTGCTGGTCGCGCATCCCTTTGTTCCGGTCTATCTGCTGCCGCTTGTCGAACTGGCGGCCGGCCCCCGGAACGACCCGGATATCGTGGACCGGGCGGCCGCCTTTCTGGAGGGGCTCGGCATGTCCGTGCTGCGGCTGCGCAAGGAGATCGACGCCCATATCGCGGACCGGCTGCTCGAGGCCGTCTGGCGCGAGGCGCTCTGGCTGGTCAGGGACGGCGTGGCGACGACAGCGGAGATCGACGACGCCATCCGGCTCGGTTTCGGATTGCGCTGGGCGCAGATGGGGCTGTTCGAGAACTACCGCATCGCCGGCGGCGAGGCGGGAATGCGCCATTTCCTGCTGCAGTTCGGGCCGTGCCTGTTGCAGCCCTGGTCCCGGCTCACGGACGTGCCGGAGTTGACCGGCGAGCTGGTGGAGCGGATCACGGCGCAGTCCGAAGCCCAGTCGGGCGGCCTGCCGGTGCATGACCTGGAAGTGATCCGCGACGACAATCTGGTTGCGATCATGCGCGCCCTGAAGGCAAACGACCAGGGCGCCGGGAAGGTGCTCCGCGAATTCGAAACTCGTCTGGCCGGCGCAGCGCAGCCATAGGGTCTGCCTCGAAACTGCGTCACCATTCGCAGCGGCGCGGTCGGCAGCGTCTCAGTTTCACATTCGACCTGTCGTCGGCACTCGGTCAACGCAACCGCGTCGCTGCCGCCGGGGCGCGGCGGGATAGCGGACGCCCGGGTCAGAAGCTGCGCGCCAGGCCGATTTCGGCGGCGGTGCGGGTGTAGTCGTGGAGGCTGAGATTGCTGGTCCGGCGCTCATGCCGGAGCGTGACCTCCGGCATGAAGCCGAACAGGTCGAGGCGGCGGCTGGACACGGTGATCCGCCCGCCCAGCGTGCGGTCCCGGCGCGCATCGGGGCCGAGGATTGGCTGCGGCGCCCCGTATGTGCGCTGCCGCCAGACCGGCCCGGTTGTCACCACGAAGCCCCCCGGCAGTTCCTGCGAGACGGAGAAGCCGACGGCGCGTTCGCGCCAGGAGTTGGCCCGGCTGTCCACATCCTCGCGGCGGAAGCTGGTATCGGCCCGCAGCAGCGTCGTCTGCCCGAGCGCATGGGTGAGGCCGAGACCGGCGCTGTAGAGCCTGCCTTCGCCGAGAAAGCCCTCATAGCGGACGCGCTCCGCCCCGGCCGAGGCGCTCAGCCGCCATGTCGGCTCGATCAGCCAGTCGCCGGCAAGCTCCGCCCCGGCGGCGCGGCTATAGGGTTCGCCGCCCAGCCTGCGCAGCCGCGCGGTCAGCCGCGGGCGGAGGTCGAGAGCGTCGAACAGCAGCCGGGGGCCGGCGCCGACGGACAGAACCTGCTCGTTGAACTGGCTCTTGCCGTAGGTGCGTGTGTAGAGGCCGGCGTCTGTGCGCAGCCGGAGGTCCGGGGAGAGGCGCATCTCATAGCCGCCGCTGACGCTGGCGTTGAAGCCGATGCCGCTGGTCCGCCTTGCATCCTCGGAGAGTTGCGCGGGCAGGCCGAACAGTTCGACCAGGCGCGCATCGGTGGCGGCGTTGATATTGCTGTCGGGGGCAAGGGCGGCGGAGCCGGTGATCCACCAGGCCTTGCGCCGCCTGATTTCGTCGAGAAAGGCGAGCGCCCTTGCGCGCGCTCCGGGGGGCAGGTCGTCCGCGCCGAGGGCCTGGCGGAAATGATATGCGGCGCTGCCGTCCTCGCCGGCGTGGAAATAGGCGAGCGCGAGGTCCAGGCGGACGCGAAGCAGGGTCGGGTCGCGGGCCAGCACGGCGCGGAAATTGTCGATGGCGGTCGGCCAGTCCGCCTTCGCCATGCCGACGGAGCCGTGGAGGAACTGGAGCGCGTCGATATGGGCTTCGTCGGGCTTGACAGCCTTGAGGATGAAGGCGGCCTCGTCCGGTTTTCCTGCGGCGAGCGCCCCGCGGGCGGCCTCCAGCAACCGCTCGGCGGATATCGTCGGGGCCGGGGCCGGGACCGGAACCGGGGGTGTCCGCCCCTGAGCCGGGCCGGGCACGGAGACGGCCGTGAACAGAACCGCCAGCATGGCGCTGAAAAGCGTGATGTGTGAACGCATTTGAGGCTTCACCGGAAAATCCAAAAAAAGAGGCGCCCGATCCACGGATGGACCGGGCGCTTGCAGGTGGCTTCACGCCATCTGAGGGATCAGCTCAGGACAGTTGCACCTATCTCCTGGCGCCGAAGGCCCCGCGGAAGTTGCTGACCATCTCATCGTCCGTGCTCATATAGTCGAACACGCCGCCGGCTTCCTTCGCGCGAGCGCCGAAGAACGCTCCGGTGAACGAGCCCGCAACTTCAGTATCGGTGGGGATCCCGTGCATTCCGTTGGCGTCTGCGGTCATCTCCTTGTCGGAGGAGCCCATAAACATATCCCCGTCAATCTTGCCCTTCAGGCCCATGACTAGTTTAGCAAGATCGAGCCCGACTGTGCCCTTTTCAAAGTTTGCTGATAGCATCGCCTTGTCATTGAGCGAGACAAAGCTCTCGTCCGGATTCTGAACGACTGCGACATAGCTTCCCTTGTATTCGGCGGCGCCGAAATTGGGCATATCGTCACCGGTCATGGCACTGCCTTCCTTTGCGTCCACGAAAGCACTGCCAAGACCGGAAGGCATATCTTTATCTATAGCGTACCATATGCCAAAGCTGATGTGGTCGTAGCCCTTTGCTGCGGGGATGTTGGCTTGTCTGACGTGGACCTGGATGCGGTTATATGTGTGTGTCTGCTTTCCTGTCGTGGAGTCATACGAGGTGTTTACGCGCTGCCAGTATTGGTCGCTGTCGCTACACCTTAGGCAACGGTAAATGTTACCCTCAGGTTTTTGACCTGTCCCGATCATGTGTACCGAAGCAAAGCCAAGGACTCTATAATAATCCCCGTGCGCCAACGTCAACGACTTTTCGGGAGTAGGGTTCGCAGTAGCACCGTCGCCGTCATCGTCGATTGTATTTCCCATACCAAGCCTACTGACGGGCGTATTTCCGGGGCCGGGCCTGAATATGTTGACCAGCTTCTTGCCGGTATATTTCGAGACCAGTACGAGCCGGGTAGCGTCATCATCAGAATCGTAAACGGCACCGATAGTTAGGTCGCGTGCCTCTGCACCTGGCTTTGCGGGGATCGTCGGCGTAACCGAGCTGTCCTGGGCTTCCCCCAAGATTTCGTCTGACATGACCATGATCTTGTCGATCATGCCGGTGGTCATCATTTTGCCGCCGACGGTCTGTGTGTGCATCACACCGTCGATGGTGATGGACGTCTCGCCGACAGACACCACCATCATGTCGTCGTCATCGGTGGTGACCTTGACCTCCATGGCGGCGGCCTCCATGGCGGCCTCCTTCTTCGCGGCGGCCTTCATCGCATGGTCCATGGCGTCCGCATGGGCGTCCTTAAGCCGGGCCATGGCCTCCCCGGCCATGACGTCGCTGGTGTCCGGGTCTGTTATCGTTGCGTATTCCTCCGCCGCGTTGTCGGCTGCTGTTTTCGCTGCCTCGGCATGGCTGTTGGCTGCCGCGGCATATCCGGCGGCATTCATCTGAATGCCGTCTGCGTTTTCTTCCGCAAGGTCGCTGGACTGGACGCTCGCCCGGTTCTCCAGTTCCCCTTCCGCATCTGTGGCCGCTGTGCCGGCGTTTTCACTCGCCGTCATGGCCTCGTCCTTCAGCGTCTCGGCTTCTGCCTCGGCGTTCTCCCGGTCGGTCGGCGGCGGCGGCGGCGGCGGCGGCGGCGGAGCCACTTCTTCCAGAGCGGCTGTCACGGTGCCGCCGCTGTAAAGCGCGCGGTTATCCATCGTGAAGACCAGGTTGCAGCTGAACAGTCCAGCGGCGCAACTGAAGACCACACCGCCGATGGTGGCCTCCCCGCCGGGACTGATAAGCAGGCTGTTTTCCGGCGTGAAGGCCGTGGTGTCTGCGCCTTCCGGAAGCATGACTTCCGCAGCGTTGGCAGCCCCGCTGCCAAACACGCCAAGCGCAAGGACTGCCGCTGCAATCGCGCTTGAGGCTCGATATTTCGGGTTCATTAACTTGGCTCTCCTTGAGAGTGCTGGTTTTCGTGGAAGTGGATTTCAGGACCGCTCAGAAGCCGAGAGTGATGCCGGTCACAAAGGCGGTGCCGTCGGCCCCGGTCGAGGAGTCCTCGGCCTGGAAGAGCGAGGTTTTCGAGTTGATGCCGGGCGCCAGCGTGTAGCGGAACGAAAGCATGACCGCGCTCGAATCCGTGCCGTTGGCGCGGTCTTCCATCGCATAGCCGATGCTCGCCGCCATCGGGCCTTCCGTATAGATTGCGCCCACGGTGATGATCTCGGAGTCTGCCGAAGCCTTCTCGACCACCTTCTGGCGCACGATGTCGTCACCCGGGTTGTTGACGGTCGTCTGGGGGACGGGATCGGTGGAGGCGTCGCCGTCATGGTCCCAGGCGGCGCCAAGCACGACAACATCGTCATCCATGACCATGTAGCTTGCGGGCCTGTCATAGTCCGCATAGGCGACATTGATGCCGAACGCCCCGAACCCGACCTGCAGGCCCATATTGGTCGTCGTGGAACTATCCGTCCCCTTCATGACCATCTGCTTCGGCGTGCTGTCCAGATAGGCGCGCGCTTGTGCAGCCAGGTCGCGGGAATTGATGTTGATTGCGACCTCGTCCACGCTCGTGACCTGGACCGTGCTGTCCGAGGACAGGGGGTTCACGCTGTTGACCCGGCCCACATAGTCGTCCCAGATGCCATTGGCCGCGGTGAAGTCCGCCCTGGTGAGCGAGTGCAGCTTGCCCTGGGCGCCGTCTTCAAACGTGAACTCCTGCATGGCTCCGCTGTTGATGGTGCGGTGGCCGACGGAGAACTTGACACTGGCGTCGCCCAAATTGTGCTCGGCATTCAGGCCGACCGCCCAGGCGTCGTTGTCATTGTGCTCCGGAGCGCAGTTGCAGGCCTCGCTGCCCACGTCCGGAATGTAGGACATGCCGAACTGCACACCGGACAGGCGCGGCGAGTAGTATGAGACCGCCTTGGCGTCGGCCGTCCAATGAGAGGTGCTGAAGGTCGAAACACCCGGGATCCAACTGCTGATATCGCCGTGGTTCATGCCGATGCCGACATCCTGATGGCCGGCGTGCATGAGCGGGAACACGCTGTCCTCGGCTCCGAGCACGATCTGGCCGAAGCTGCCGCTGACCGTCGCCTGCGACTCGTCGATATTGCCCGGGCCGTTGCCCTCGACCTCGATCTTAACGCTGAATTTGAGGCCGTTATCGGCTTCGAGTGCACCTTTGACATTGAACTCGCTGTCCGAATGCACGGCGAAGCCGTTGCTGCCGTCGTCGAGATTGGCCATGCCGACCCACTGTTCCATGAATCCGCCGACGCCGACGCTCAGCTTGTCGGCGGCGCCGGCGGACCCGGCAGCCATGGCGCCCGCGAAAGCGAGTGCGCTGGTCGCGAGGAGTGTTTTTTTCATGGTCCTCGTATTCCTCCTGTTGGTTTCGTGCGCCGGTGCGGTGGATTTGCGTTGGAGCACGAGCGGACCATAGACGGGGGGGGAGGGGGGTCAACGAAAAACAGCGTTATGGGTGTAGAAAACTGACGCCTGTTGCATTCCTGCAACAGGCAAGGCAGGGCAAAGAGCTTCCCGCGCCGGTTGCGCCGCAGCGCGGCGGCTGCCACATTCGGGACGGGTTGGCACAAGCGGGAGGCAAGGGCATGGAGCGGGCCGAGCAGATCGGGATCGGGCGAAGGCTGCTCGCACATATCGAGGCGAAGTCCACCGACCGGACCGATGCGGTCTTCCGCCTGGCGGTCGGGGACTATACCTGCAGGGACCGGCTGGCCTCCGAGGAAGCCGCCTTCTTCCGCCGGACGCCGCTCGCCATCGGCCTCTCCTGCCTGTTGCCGGAGCCGGGGGATTTTCTCGCGCATGACCATTCCGGCGATCCGATGCTGTTCGTCCGCCAGCGCGGCGGCGGCCTGCGCGCCTTCCTGAATGTCTGCCGCCACCGGGGCGCCAAGCTCGTCCGGGGCTGCGGGGCGGCCTCCGCCTTCACCTGCCCCTACCACGCCTGGACCTACGGGCTGGACGGGACGCTGCTGGCCCGGCCGGACGAGCCGTCCTTCGCCGGCGTCGAAAAGGCCTCAAGCGGGCTTGTCGAGATCCCCTGCGTCGAGCGCGACGGCCTTATCTGGGCTTCCGCAACGCCGGGCGAAGGCTTCGACCTCGACGCCCATCTGGGCCCGGTCGGCCGCGACCTCGCCGCCTACGGCCTTGCCGACTACCACCATTACGAGACCCGCGAGCGCCAGCAGTCGTTCAACTGGAAGATCCTGGTCGATACCTTCCTGGAGACCTACCACCTCTCCACGCTGCATTACGAAACGATCCACCCGATCTTCTTCACCAATCTCTGCGCCTTCGACCCGCTGGGCCGGCATTTGCGCATGGTCGGCGCCCGGCGCACGATCGAGGCAATGCGCGGGCAGCCGGAAAGCGACTGGGACGTGATCCGCCACACGGTGATCGTCTATGTGCTGTTCCCCAATACGGTGTTCATCGTGCAGGGCGACCATATCGAGACCTGGCATGTGTTCCCGGTGCCGGGCGAGCCGGACCGCTGCGTCATGCGGATTTCGCTCTACACGCCGGAGCCGGCGCTGACCGACAGCGCGCGGCGCCACTGGGACAATAATTTCGACCTGCTGATGCGCACGGTCGAGCAGGAGGACTTCCCCGTCGGCGAGGACATGCAGCGGGGTTTCCGCTCCCCGGCGCAGAGCCACATCACCTTCGGACGCAACGAGCCGGCGCTGGCCCATTTCCACGCCCAGCTGCGCACCGCACTCGGCCTCGAGGCCGCCTGAGCGCATGACCGGCGGCCAGACGGCATACGGCCATGACGCGCGCATGTTCGACTGGCCGACGGTCTATTGCGCGGACTTGTTCAAGGGCCAGACCGCGCTCGTCTCCGGCGGCGGCAGCGGACTTGGCAAGGCGGCGGCGATCCTGTTCGCCCGGCTGGGCGCAACGGTTGTCGTCATCGGGCGCGACCGGGCCAAGATCGAGGCGCTGGAGGCGCTGTTCCGCGAACACGGGCTCGCGCTCGATGCGGCGGTGTGCAATATCCGCGACCCGGATGCGGTCGGGGCGCTGCTCGGCCGCGTCTTCGACGAACACGGCCGGCTCGACCATCTGGTCAACAATGCCGGCGGCCAGTTCGCGCAGGACGCCATCGACTTCTCGGTCAAGGGCTGGCGGGCCGTCATCGACACCAATCTGAACGGCACCTGGTGGATGATGCAGACCGCCGCCCGGCTGTGGCGCGAGCGCGGCGAGCGCGGCTCCATCGTCAATGTGGTGGCCGATATATGGCGCGGCATACCGGGCGTGGCGCATACCACGGCGGCGCGGGCGGGCGTCGTCTATCTCTCCAAGACAGTCGCCGTCGAGTGGGCGCCGCTCGGCATCCGCATCAATTGCGTGGCGCCGGGCTGCTGCGAGACGACCGCGTTCGGCCGCTATCCGCCTGCGGGCGCCGCGACCTTCGCGCAGTCGAACCCCATGCTCCGCGCGGGCGACGAATGGGATGTGGCCGAGGCGATCGTCTATCTTTCGGCCCCGTCGGGCAAGTTCATCACCGGCGAGGTCCTCACGGTGGACGGCGGCCAGCAGCTCTGGGGCGACCCCTGGGCATTCGGCCGGCCCTCCTGGTTCGAACTCGACTATACGGACGCGCATCGGGAGGACGGGCAATGAGCGCGCCGATGGACGGCATACGGGTTCTCGACCTCACCTCGGTGCTGTTCGGCCCCTATTGCACCATGCTGCTCGGCGATATGGGCGCCGATGTCGTGAAGATCGAGGCGCCCGCCGGCGACACGACGCGCAAGACCGGGCCGGCGCGCAACCCCGGCATGGCGGCGTTCTTCCTGATCTGCAACCGCAACAAGCGCAGCCTCTGCCTGGACCTGAAACAGGAGGCGGCGCGCGAGGCGCTCTGGCGTCTGGTGGACACGGCCGATGTGTTCATCCATTCGATCCGCCCGCAGGCCGTTGCGCGGCTCGGCTTCGGGCCGGAGGCCGTGCGGGCGCGCAATCCGCGGATCATCTATGCCGGCCTGCACGGCTTCTCCGAGGCGGGGCCCTATGCCGGGCGGCCGGCCTATGACGACATCATCCAGGGCGGCTCCGGGCTGGCGGCGCTGATGGCCCCGCTTGCCGGTGAGCCGCGTTTCACGCCGATGGTCGCCGCCGACAAGACCTGCGGGCTGATGGCGGCCTGGTCCGTCGCGGCGGCGCTGCTGCACCGCGAGCGCACCGGCGAGGGCCAGGTGGTCGAAGTGCCGATGTTCGAGGCGATGGCGCATTTCAACATGATGGAGCATCTCTACGGCCATGTGTTCGACCCGCCGCTCGCGCCGATGGGCTATCCGCGCGTGCTCGCCCGCTGGCGGAAACCCTATCCGACGGCAGACGGGCATCTGAATGTGCTCGCCTATAATGACGGCCAGTGGCGGCGCTTCGTCGAGGCGGCGGGCCGGCCCGAACTCGCCGACGACCCTCTCTATGCCGATCTCGGCGCGCGCACCGAGAATGTCGAGTCGCTCTACGCCGTCGTCGGCGAAATCCTGTCGACGCGGACCACGGAGGCATGGGTGGCCCTGCTGGAGCGGCTGGAGATCCCCTATATGCGTGTGAATGCGCTGGAAGACCTGCCAGACGACCCGCATCTCAGGGAGGTCGGCTTCTTCCGGCGCATGGAGCATCCGAGCGAGGGGCCGATCGTCCAGCCCGACTTTCCCGTGCGCTTCGAGAAGAGCGGCCACGTTTATGCCCGCCACGCGCCGCGCCTCGGCGAGCACAGCGCCGAACTGCTGGCCGAAGCCGGCTACGCCAGGGCGGAGATCGACGCGCTGCTCTCTTCGGGCGCAGCCATTTGAGCGCCCGGCTTGCGCAGCGCCCGCCAGCCGACAGCTTGGCCGGCCGCGCCATGGCGGGCCGGGCGCCGGGCTGCGCGAAGATGACAGCAGACATCGGAAAGGACCAGGGGCCCGATCTCGACAGACTTCGGGAGTTCGTCGCCGAGCAGGACCGCAACGCGGCATGGTTCTTCGTCGGCCATGTCATGGCCGAGGTCCGCAACGGTGGAAGTCACAGGCATCGGATCGTCGATACCATCCGGGCCCGCAGCAGCGAGAGGCCAGAGGGCAGCAGCGCCCGGCATCTTCCGGCCGGCATGTCGCCCGAAAACTTCCTCGAACATCTCATTCACAGGGGCGCGTTGCAGGAGGGCGAGGACGACAGGCTGGCCTGCCCAATCCCCAGCTTCCGCACCTTCCTGGTCGCAGAGGCCGTCCGAACCATGTTCGACAGGGCAGGAAACTTCGTGCTTGAAGGCGCGGGCGAGCACCTGAGGACCGAACATGATGCCCGCCTTCTGCTCGAACTGACTCTGGCCCGCGAACCCGGGGCCGATGATCCGTGGGCCGGCGACCGGGTAGAGTGAGGCCCGCCCGCCAGATTAATCCCTGCCGAAGAACAGAGGAATGCCATGAACCGCGCAGCGGCCGCGAATCTGCACAAGCATATCCTGAACGAATTGGTGTCCCGATATGACACGCCCGTTATGAGCAACACCTACCGTGCAGATTATGTGGAATGCCTGGTGAAATTCGCGCTTGGTGATGAATGGCGGTTGCATGAGGATTGGGCGTCATGGGATTGCGAGCATGAATCCGGGGCGCGAGTCGAGATAAAGCAGTCCGCTGCCAGGCAACCTGTTGACGGAGTAGGGCCTGCAAGACGTCGTAATCCCACTTTCGATATTGCGGGAAGAACAGGATATTGGCTTCCTCCATTATGGTCTCGCTGGATTCCCTTTTCTGAGGGGAGAAAATCGCGTCTGTCAGACATATATGTTTTTGCGTGGCATGAGGAACAAGGATATGGATGCGCCGATCAACGTGATCCAGAACAATGGTGCTTTTTCGTGATTTCAGAACGCAAATTGCCGGCGGTTAAGCAGGACAAAAAGACTCAAAGTATTGGACTGAACGCACTACGCGAACTTTGCCGCCCGTGTCACCTCCCGGACCTTAAACAGAAAATCCGAGAAGCACTGCCGGCGCGAGACGAACTCAAAGCCTGCACAATCCGTGGAATCCCCGGGTAAGCGTCCGCCCTTTCCCGTCCGAACGAAAGGAACACCCAAATCATGCGCATTGTCGGCCTTGGCCTGCACTGGGACGAACTCGAGATCGGAGAGCGGTTCCGCACCATCAACCGCACCGTGACCGAGGCGGATCTGGTGAACTTCATCAATGCCTGCGGCATGGTGGAAATGATCTTCACCGACACCACCTATGCCGGCCAGGGCGCGATCGCCGGAGCACGGCCGGTGCCGGGGGCGCTTTGCTACAGCTTCGCCGAAGGGCTGCTGGTGCAATCGACCATGCAGCATACCGGCCTCGCCATGCTGGAGACCGAGCTCAAGGTGCTGGGCCCCACCAATGTCGGCGACACCATCCATGTCGAGGTGGAGGTGCTGAATGTGCGCGCCACAAGCAAGGGCAACCGCGGCATCGTGACGACGAGAAATGACGTCGTGAACCAGCGCGGCGAGACCGTGGTGACCTACCGGGCCGTGCGGATGATGAAGGGGCGGGAGAATTGAGCCGCGAAACCGCCGCGGCCCGGCTTGCCGCGACCCTGATGCTGGGCCGCGACGGGCCGGACGGCATCGAGGTATTCATGGTGGTGCGCCACCACCGCATCGACTTCGCCACCGGCGCGCTGGTATTCCCCGGCGGCAAGGTCGAGGATGCGGACCGCGACCCCCGCCTTCGGGACCGCTGCGCCGGCGGCGAGGCGCTTTCCGACGCCGCGCTGGCGATCCGGGTGGCCTGCGTGCGCGAGGCGTTCGAGGAAGCCGGCGTGCTGCTCGCCCGCGAACGGGGCGGCGGAGACTATGTGGCGCCGGACCGGCTGGCGGCCATTGCGGAGCGCTGGCGCCTCGCCCTGGAGCAGGACCGCGCCGCCATGGCCGAAATGGCCGAGGCCGAGGACCTGGAATTCGCCACCGACGCGCTCACCCGCTTCGCCCACTGGGTGACGCCCGAACATATGCCGAAGCGCTTCGACACGCATTTCTACCTGGCCGAGGCGCCGCCTGCCCAGGCTGCGGCGCATGACGGACGCGAATCGGTCGATTCCGTCTGGATCAGCCGGGACGCCCTGCTCAAGGGTCAGGAGGCGGGGCGCTATACGGTGCTCTTCCCGACGCGGCTCAACATGGAGAAGCTCGCCCGATCGCGGACCGTGGCGGAGGCGCGCGCAGCCGCCGCCGCCGCGCCCGTGGTGCCGGTGCTGCCGCAGGTGGAGTTCGTCGAGGGCGGGCGAATCATGCGCATCCCGGCGGAAGCCGGCTACGGCCGCTCCGAGTTCCGCATCGAGGGCGCTCCCGGCGGCAATGCCCGCATGGCCTGACAGGCCAGGAGTGTCTCCGTTTCGACAGGCCAGAGTCCGTGACGCCGGACTCCGGTTGTAATATGCTGGCGTTATGACGATTGCGAGCGATTTGCGGAATGCGGGCTTTGATGAGCGGCAGGCGGCCGCCATCGAACGGGCCATTGCGCGGTCTCCTGCCGCGAAGGAGGGAACGCCGCGCTGGGTTGCGTTGCTGCTCTTCGCCATTGTGAGCGCCATTCTTGCCTGGATGACAGTCGAGCTTCGCGACGTCCGCGAGGCGGTCCAGCAGAACCGGGAGCGGCTGGCGGTGCTGGAGGCGAACCAGAAGCAGTTGATGGTCAAT
This sequence comes from Alphaproteobacteria bacterium, assembly GCA_965200785.1. Taxonomy (GTDB): domain Bacteria; phylum Pseudomonadota; class Alphaproteobacteria; order Bin95; family Bin95; genus Bin95. The sequence continues at coordinate 3,254,460 of CBDAVA010000003.1, forward strand.
CAACAGCAGTTGATGGCGAACCAGAAGCAGTTGATCGCCAATCAGCAGCAAATCCTGCACATGCTCCGCTCCCGCTGACGGAGCGCGCAGCGGGCGGAAGGCGGGCGCCGGTGGACAGCCGGCGGGGCTGCCGATACAAACCCGGCTCCCCTGCATCTGCCCGGAGGAGTGCCACGCATGGCGAGCGCGAGCGACATTCGCACGGCCTTTCTGGACTATTTCGCCCGGCACGGGCACGAGATCGTCGCGTCCGGGCCGCTGGTGCCGCGCAACGATCCGACGCTCATGTTCACCAATGCGGGCATGGTGCAGTTCAAGAATGTGTTCACCGGCAGCGAGCGGCGCGCATACAACCGCGCCGTCACCTCGCAGAAATGCGTGCGCGCCGGCGGTAAGCACAATGATCTGGAGAATGTTGGCTATACCGCGCGGCATCACACCTTCTTCGAGATGCTGGGCAATTTCTCCTTCGGCGACTATTTCAAGGACCTCGCAATCGAGCTCGCCTGGAAGCTGATCACCCGCGAATACGGACTGCCGGAAGACCGGCTGCTGGTGACGGTGTATGCGGAGGATGACGAAGCAGCGGCGCTCTGGAAGAAAATCGCCGGCCTGCCCGAGGGGCGGATCCTGCGCATCCCGACTTCGGACAATTTCTGGGCGATGGGCGATACCGGCCCCTGCGGCCCGTGTTCGGAAATCTTCTACGATCACGGCGCGCATATCCCCGGCGGCCCGCCGGGCAGCCCGGATGAGGACGGCGACCGGTTCATCGAAATCTGGAACCTGGTCTTCATGCAGTTCGAGCAGGTGACGCCGGAGGAGCGCATTTCGCTGCCGCGCCCGTCGATCGACACAGGCATGGGGCTGGAGCGGCTGGCCGCCGTGCTGCAGGGCAAGCATGACAATTACGAGATCGACCTGATGCAGGCGCTGATTCACGCCTCGGCCGAGGCGTCGGGCGTGGATGCGGCCGGGCCGCACGCCGTTTCGCACCGGGTCATCGCCGACCATCTGCGCGCATCCGGCTTCCTGATTGCCGACGGGGTGCTGCCGGCCAATGAGGGCCGGGGCTATGTGCTGCGCCGGATCATGCGCCGCGCCATGCGCCATGCGCATATCATCGGCTGCCGCGAGCCGCTGTTGCACCGTCTGGCGCCGGCGCTGGTTCGCGAGATGGGCGGCGCCTTCCCGGAGCTCGGGCAGGCAAGCGCGCTGATCGCGGAGACGCTGCGGCTGGAGGAAGAGCGGTTCAAGCAGACGCTCGGGCGCGGCCTCCGGCTGCTTGACGAGGCGGAGGCGGACCTCGACCCCGGCGAAGCGCTGCCGGGCGGCATCGCGTTCCGCCTCTACGATACCTACGGCTTCCCGCTCGACCTGACCCGGGACGTGCTGCGCGGTCGCGGGCGCGGCGTGGACGAAGCCGGTTTCGAGACCGAAATGGCGCGGGTGCGCGCCGAGGCCCGCAAGGCCTGGGCCGGCTCAGGGGAGGCAGCCGCCGAGACGCTCTGGTTCGATCTCCGCGAACGTCTGGGCGCAACGGAATTCCTGGGCTACGAAACGCTGGCCGCCGAAGCCGAAGTGCTGGCGCTGATCGCCGGCGGATCGGAAACCGCGCATTTCGACGAGGCAGGCGGCGAGGTTCAGGTCATCGTCAACCAGACGCCGTTTTACGGCGAGTCCGGCGGCCAGGCGGGGGACCGCGGCGGTATGACCGCCGTCGGCGGCGCCGTGCTGCAGGTGCTCGACACGCAGAAGACGGCCGGCGGCCTGCATGTTCATCTGGCGCGTCTTGAAAAAGGCGCGCTCGAGGTCGGCGAGGCGGTCGGGCTGCGGGTGGACGGCATGCGGCGTGCGGCGCTGCGGCGCAATCACTCGGCGACCCATCTGCTGCACCGCGCGCTGCGCGACACGCTGGGCGCCCATGTGGCGCAGAAAGGCTCACTGGTGGCGCCGGAGCGGCTGCGTTTCGACATCTCGCACCCGAAACCGATGGCGTCGGAGGAGCTTGCGGCGGTCAGTGCGGCGGTCAATGACCGGGTGCGCCGCAACGCGCCGGTTTCGACCCGGCTGATGGCGACCGACAACGCCATCGAGGCCGGCGCGCTCGCGCTGTTCGGCGAGAAATACGGCGACGAGGTGCGGGTGGTGACGATGGGCGGCGAGGACGGCGGGGGGCGGCCCTGGTCGGTCGAACTCTGCGGCGGCACGCATGTGGCGCAGACGGGCGATATCGGCCAATTCGTCATCGTGGAGGAAACCGCGCTGGCGGCCGGCGTGCGCCGCATCGAGGCGCTGACCGGCGAGAGCGCAGAGGCCCATGTCGCAGAGCGGCTGGAATTGCTCGATGCGGCGGCGGCCGCCTTGCGGACCGCGCCTGCGGCAGTGCCGGCGCGGGTCGCGCAACTTCTGGAAGAGCGCCGCCGCATGGAGCGCGAGATCGCCGAGCTGCGCCGCAAGGCGGCCACGGGCGGCGGCGGCGCGGCTTTCGAGGAGATCGGCGGCAAGCGCCTGAGCCGCGCGGTGCTGGAGGATGTTCCCGCCAGGGAGTTGAAGGCGATTGCCGACGACCTGAAGCAGCAGATCGGCAGCGGCGTGGTGGCGTTGGCGGCCGTCAATGGCGGCAAGGCGTCGCTCGTGGTCGGCGTCACGGACGACCTGGCGCCGTCGCTGAGCGCGGTGGACCTGGTGCGCCTCGGCGCGGCCGCGCTCGGCGGCAAGGGCGGCGGCGGCCGTCCCGACATGGCCCAGGCCGGCGGCCCCGACGGCGCCCGCGCCCCGGAAGCGCTGGCCGCCATCGCCGACGCACTGGCCGGATAAGGCGGCCTGCGTTTGCCGAACGGCCAGGCGGGCTCCGAAAGACCCGCTGCATGTGCCGTCATTGCACACTGAGACGCTGCCGAACCGGGGCTGGCCTTGCTTTGCAGGCGCAGGGGACGCATCATGCCGACCAGTTTCGGACAGAGGGGGGAAGCCGTGTCCGTTGAGCAAGCAGCAGAAGCGGCGGCGCCCGGCGCCGTATCCCGGCCGTCCATCAAGGGGCTGCATCACGCGGCCTTTCGTTGCCGCGATTCCGAGGAGACCCGGCGGTTCTACGAGGACTTCCTCGGCCTTCCGCTTGTGGAGGCGTTCGAGATCCGGCAAACCCAGACGGGCCGAGCGACCAGCGTTCTCCACACTTTCTTCGAGATGGCCGACGGGTCGTGCCTGGCGTTCTTCGAGGCGCCCGGCCGGCCGTTCGAATTCAAGACCCAGCACGATTTCGATCTGCACATCGCGCTCGAGGTGGAGCCGGCCGAGCTCGAGGCCCGGTTCGAACACGGCAGGGCGCTCGGAGTCGAGACGCGCGGCATCGCGGACCACGGGTTCATCCGGTCCATCTATTTCCGCGACCCGAACGGGTATGTCGTGGAACTGTCTGCCCGGAAGGAGGATGCGGCGTCGGGCGCGGACAGCCGGGGCCGCACCGCCCGCGACGCGCTCGACGAGTGGCAGCGGTCCAAGCCGGCCGCCGCGTAACCGGGCGTAACCGGCCAGCGAAAAAAGGCGGCCGGCTCAGCCCCGGATCTTGCGCCGGAGCGCCTCATACCGGTGAGATCCGGTCGTGTCTCCGTTTGACATTCGCGTTCCTCTGGCAGATTGAGCCAGGGGCTTGAGAGGCCCGGCCCTCCGCCCCGAACGCCCCGGCGCCGCCTCGGACCCCCTGTTGCCGCCCCGGACGCCCCTACTGTCGCCTCCGATCCTTCCGCAGGGCCGAAACGGCGGAGGACGGCCCCCGGCGCCCCGCTCTGCTCCGGCCGGGGTGACGACAAGGGAGGCGATAGAAGCGGCGCGGCACCGAGGCGCGTTCAAAAAACCCGCCGGCACGGGCCTTCCTTGCAAACGGAGACACGACCTGAGATCCAGGAGAGGTGACAAGATGGCGGACGCCGTTTTCCGGGCTAAGCCGCTGGCCGTGCTTGCCGCCGCCGCTCTCCTGGCCGCCGCGTTCCTTCTGGCCGCTCCGCTTCATGCGCAGGAAAGCGGACGGGAACCGGCGTTTGCCAGCCTGATCAAGGCCCAGGGCCTGCCAGAGGCGGTTCAGGAAGCCTTGGAGAGCGTCTGGCCTGACGAGTTCATCGAGGCGCGCGCAGTCGACCTGAACGGCGACGGAGTGGGCGAGATCGTCGCGCGGCGCGGCGATCACTGTGCGCCGATCGGCGGCGGTCTGGGCGCCGCCTGCCTGTTCGGCGTGCTTGCCTTTGACGGCGGAGGATGGAAGGAGATCCTGTCGGTCACTGCCTGGCGTTCTCTGCTGCTGGTCTCCGGCGGCCGCGCCGTGGGCCTGCGCCTGGACGGGGTTGACTGGACCATGCCGGCCGGCTCCCTGAAGCTTGTTCCCGATGGCCGAAGACCCGTATTCGGGTCGCTTGACCGTGATGCGTGGCCTTTGGCGCCGGCGGCCGCGGACGCTGTCTGGGAGATCGACCTCTCGCAAAGGCTGGGCCCGGGCGCGTCGCTGGCCCTCGCGCGAGAGCCCGCAGCCGACACCGGCACGCTTCATTACGTTACGGGCGGACAGGGCAAGGTGCTGGCGAGCCTCAGACAGCCGGACGCGGTTCTTGTCTCGGTAACAGATATCGGCCTCGTTCTGCTGCATGACGGACGGGGAGAGGTCCATCTGAAGCTCTGGCTGCCGGTGGCGGCGGATGTCTGGCGTCAGCTTTATGCCAACCCCGACCTGCCGGACGGCTGGATTCCGGTGCTGCTGGACGAAAGCCTGGCGTCGGAAACGCCGTTGGACGAGGAGTCGCGCAGCCATCTCGCACTGGCGGGCCGCGATTGCGGCAACGCTGGCTGCGTGTTTTCCGGCCATGTCAAGGCGATGGACGGCGTGTCGGAGCCGGTGCTGTTTGACGGGTCGCCGTCGGCGGTTCTCTGTCCCGGCCCGCCGGATCATCTGGCCGTGAACGTGTCGGCGGCGCGGCTTCGCGCCTGCGGCGTGGAGGTCCGCCTGTCCTCGCCTGACCTGCTGCCGCCAAGGTAACGAGCTTGGCTTCGGCCTATGCGGGCCGCAGCCGCGCGGCGCTTTCGTATACGGAATTTTCCTTCGTTATGGGTCGCCGGCGGCCGTGCTGTCAGCTTGCCGGCCGGGCGCTCCGGGCGCTACTCTCCGCGGCGTGAAGGAGCCATGCCGCCAATGACCGCCCACGCGCCCGCCGCAACGACCGCCGAGCCCGCCATCACCACCACCGCCGAAGCCGCGCCGGTGCTCGACTGGCACCGTTTTCCGGAGGACCGGCTGACGGATTTCATGGAGCGCGAGGTCGCCGGCTTCGCGCGTCCGCTTTCGATATCGCAATTCCGGGGCGGGATGTCGAACCCGACCTTCCTGCTGGAGGACGGCAATGGGCGGCGCTATGTGCTGCGCAAGAAACCGCCCGGCGCGCTGCTGCCGTCGGCCCATGCGGTGGACCGCGAATACCGCGTGATCTCGGCGCTTGCCGGCACGGCGGTGCCGGTCGCACGGACATGGGCGCTTTGCGAGGACGAAAGCGTGATCGGCCGCGCCTTCTACATCATGGAGCATGTCGAGGGGCGGGTGGCGCGGAACCTCACGCTGCCCGACCTGCCGCCGAATGAGCGCCGCGCCGTCTATGACGCCATGAACGCCGCGCTCGCCGCCCTCCACACGGTCGATTTCCGCGCCGTGGGGCTGACCGGCTACGGCCGGGAAGGCGGTTACATGGCGCGCCAGGTGCGCCGCTGGGCCGGCCAATACGAGATGAGCAAGACGGATGAGGTTCCGGAGATGGACCGCCTCATGGCCTGGCTCGGCGGCAACATGCCGGCCGACGACGAAACCGTTGTCGTGCATGGCGATTACCGGCTGGAGAACATGATCCTCCACCCGACCGAACCGCGCGTTCTAGCGGTGGTGGATTGGGAGCTGGGCACGCTCGGCAATCCGCTCTCCGACCTCGCCTATAACTGTCTGCCCTACCACTCCGGCGATGACGTGCGCGGTTTCCTGGGCGATATGGACCACGCCGCAACCGGCATCCCGAGCGAGGAGGACTATGTCGCCGCCTATTGCGAGCGCACCGGGCGCAGCGGCATTCCGGACTGGACCTTCTATCTCGCCTTCTCGCTGTTCCGGCTCGCCGCGATCAGCCAGGGGGTTTACAAGCGCGGCCTCGACGGCAATGCCAGCTCTCCCGACGCCGTCCAGCGCGGCGCCAAGGCGCGGCAATTGGCCGAGACAGGCTGGGCCATCGCCCAGCGCGCCTGATCCGGCGCCGGCCGGGCGCGGCGCCAGCCTTCAGACGACGCCCTCCTCCTTAAGACGCGCCGCGGTTTCGGCATCGACGCCGCAATACTCCGCCAGAACCTCGTCCGTGTGCTCGCCCAGGGTTGGCGGGCGGTGGATTTCGGCCGGCGAGTCGGAGAGCTTGATCGGGCAGCCGACCGTCTGATAGCTGCCGCGGCCGGGGTAATCGACATCCACGATCATGTCCCGCTCGCGCAGATGCGGGTCGGCCAGCACCTCGCCGGTGTCCTGGCAGGCGCCGCAGGGAACCCCGGCAGCGCCCAGCAGCTTCATCACCTCGAACTTGTTTCTCTGGCGGGTCCAGCTTTCGACCACCGCATTGAATGCCTCGCGATGCTCCCAGCGGCCCGCCGGCGTCTCGAAACGCGGGTCGTCGAGCGCCGGCATGTCGAGCACGCGCCGGAAGCCGGCATACATCTGCGGCTGGCAGAAGATATAGACATAATCGTTCGGCCCGCCCGGCGCGCAGGCGAAAGTGCTGCCGGGCACTGTCTGGCCGAGCTGGTTGCCGCGCCGGGGCTGCACCATCCCCTGGCGCTGGTGGTCGCGCAGGCTGACCCGCAGGATATTGACCACCGCCTCCTGCATGGAGACCTCGACCTTCTGGCCCCGGCCGGTCCGGTGGCGCTGCTCCAGCGCGGCCAGCAGGCCGATGGCAAGGTGCATCCCGGTGCCGGAATCGCCGATGGCCGGCCATGTATAGGTCGGCGGGTTTTCGGGAAAGCCGGTGACGCTCATCGCCCCGCCCATGGCCTGCGCGATGGGTTCGAAGGCCTTGTAGCCCGAATTCGGCCCGGTGCTGCCGAAGCCTTTGATGGTGCCGTAGATCAGGCGCGGATTGATCCCGGCCAGCACATCATAGCCGAGGCCGAGCCGGTCGAGCGCGCCCGGCGAAAAGTTCTCGACCAGCATATCGACTTCGGCGATGAGCTTCTTGAACAGCGCCTTGCCGTCCCCGGTCTTGAGGTTCAGCGTCAGACTCTTCTTGTTGGCGTTCAGCACAAGGAAGAACAGCCCGTCCTGGCCCGGGAGATCCGGCATCGCCCGGCGGGCGGCCTCGCCCTTGCCCGGCTCTTCCAGCTTGATGACCTCGGCGCCAAGCCAGGCCAGAATCTGGGTGCTGGCAGGGCCCGCCTGGTTATGGGTCATATCGACGATTCTGACGCCGTTCAGGGCGGCGCTCATCGGTTTGCACTCATGGCAGCCTGCTCCTCCTTGCCTGCCCGCCGCCATGACGCGGCAGATTCCCGAAGGCGTCAATGCCGCAGTCTTCAGGCCGGCGGCCGGGAGGCCGCGATTCCGGTCACAGGCCGTCCCGGCGAGCCGGCGCACCGCGGTCCTCCCCGGACAGGCAATGCTGCCGCAGACGGCGGAGAATGGACAGACCGTCCGAGGCTGCGGAGAGAACCGGAGCTGGCCCCCCGCTCCCGCCGGAGGGGACGAATGACCGCGACAACGAGTCCAAATGTTAAACTAGGGCATTGCCAAGACGACCGGCCGCTTGCAGCCGTTCGAGGGGTGGTGCTACCGGGGGCGCGGATTGGCCAAGGCGGCCATGAATTGCATCGACCGGACAAGGACGAAGGAGTGCACGCGATGAAGGCCAGTGAGGCCAGCTTTCTTGAATTTCTGAAGAAATCGCCTCAGTTCATGATCCCGATCTACCAACGGACCTATAGCTGGACGGAACGGGAGTGCCAGCAGCTCTGGACGGATATCCTGCGGACCGGCGACGATGACCACGACAATGCCGCTCATTTCACCGGTTCCATCGTCTACATCGAAAAGGGGCTTTACCAGGTATCCAGCCAGTCCTCACTGCTCGTCATCGACGGTCAACAGCGCCTTACAACCGTCATGTTGCTCCTTGAAGCCCTGGCGAGACGAGTTAACGACAGTGAGCCAGTGAATGGATTCTCGGCCACGAAATTGCGCAGCTATTATCTTCTCAATCCACTGGAGGATGGAGAACGAAGATTCAAGCTCTTGTTGACACAGGCAGACAAGCAGACCTTGCTCGCACTTGTGCAGCAACATCCCATGCCGCACGAGCCCTCTCTCCGCATCAAGGAGAATTTCTGCTTCTTCGAGAAAGCGATCCAAAATCTTGAAGCCGACAAGATCAAGCAATTGTGTAAGGGTTTGACCAGACTTACTGTTGTTGACATCGCCCTCAATCGCGATCATGATAATCCTCAGTTAATCTTCGAGAGCATGAATTCGACCGGCCGTGAGCTCAGCCAGGCTGATCTAATCCGTAACTTCATCCTGATGGGCCTGGAACCCAATAAACAGACAGATCTTTACGAGAAGCATTGGCGGCCAATGGAAATTGCCTTCGGTCAGGAGGCTTACAGCATGCGTTTCGACAGTTTCATGCGGCATTACTTGACATATAAGACCAGTGAAATACCCAAACTACGGGCTGTCTACGAAGCTTTCAAGAGCCATGCGCGCTCCCCTAAGGTAGCCTCTGCAGGAGTGGATTCTCTCGTTGCCGACATTCATACCCATGCACGCTACTTCTGCGCTATGGCGCTCGACAAGGAAAAGGACAACACACTGGCGCAAGCGTTCCGGGATCTTCGGGATTTGAAGGTAGATGTGGCATTTCCGTTCTTGTTGGAACTCTACAATGACTATGCCTGCGGCCGGCTTCCGAAAGAAGATTTCATTCAGGCAGTCCGGCTGGTGGAGTCTTACGTGTTCCGCAGAGCAGTATGCGCCATTCCTACCAATTCACTCAACAAGACTTTCGCGACTTTCGGACGAGCATTACAAAAGGACCGCTATATCCAAAGCATGCAAGCGTATCTCCTGAACCTGCCATCATACAGGCGATTCCCCGGAGACGAAGAATTCAAGCGCGAACTGGCTGCGCGCGACCTATACAATTTTCCGCGCCGCAGCTATTGGCTGCGTCGTCTGGAAAACCATGATCGCAAGGAGCGCGTCCTGGTAGATGAATACACGATCGAGCACATCATGCCTCAGAACAAGAACCTCTCTTCAGAGTGGCGCGAGGCGCTCGGTTCGGATTGGCAGAAGGTGCAACAGAGGTGGCTGCATACCTTGGGCAATTTGTCTCTGACTGGCTACAATGCCGAATATAGCGACCACCCCTTCACCCGGAAACGCGACATGCCGGGCGGCTTCAGAGAGAGCCCGGTGCGGCTGAATGCGGGACTCGGCGCCCTCGAAACCTGGAATGAGGGCACCATCCGGCAGCGCGCCGGTCGGCTTTCCGCACTGGCCGCGCAAGTCTGGGCACTGCCGATGTTGTCGGCGGAGGCACTTGAGGCTTTCCGCGCCAGGCCAGAACCATCTGCCGGTTATACACTTCGCGGCCACCATCATCTGTCCTCCGGCAGTCCCATGCGGGCGTTATTCGATCCATTCCGGAAGGAGGTGCTGGCTCTCGACCCAGGAATTCGTGAAGAGATTTTGAAGCTGTATATCGCCTATAAGGCTGAGACGAACTTCGTTGATGTGGTGCCGTTAAAAAGCCTCCTGCGACTGACTCTCAATCTACGGTTTCATGAATTACACGATCCTGATGGTATGGCCAGGGACGTAACGGGTAGAGGCCGGTGGGGCAATGGCGACGCGGAAGTCGACTGGAGCACGCTGGACAAATTACCATATGTCATGGGGCTCGTGCGTCAGGCCTACGAAATGCAGATCGATGGCAGTGCCTCAGTTTAGCATCTGGGTTCGTTACCGCGTTCATCTGTCACCCCCCGCGGAGGCGCGGAGGTGACAGGGCGCGCGGAGCCCGTGCAGACCGTATCCTTGCCCGATGCCGGCGACGCGGTTGCATCACCCGACTGCAGGCAAAAGGCCGACTGTGAAACTAAGGCACGACCAGGCGCATAAGTCCTGAAAAATTCCTACTGCACCTGCCCCGACGCGGCGATTTCGGCGGCGTTGTTGGGGGACTGCTCGATCTTGCGGACGACATCCATGCCTTCCGCCACATGGCCGAAAACGACATGCTTGCCGTCCAGCCAGGGCGTCGGCACGGTGGTGATGAAGAATTGCGACCCGTTGGTGTGCGGCCCGGCATTGGCCATGGAGAGCAGGCCGGGGCGGTCGTGGATCAGCGTGAAGTTCTCGTCCTCGAACCGCGCGCCGTAGATCGACTTGCCGCCGCGCCCGTCGCCGCGCGTGAAGTCCCCACCCTGGATCATGAAATCGGGGATCACGCGGTGGAAGCGCGACCCGGCATAGCCGAAACCGGGCTCGCCGGTCGCGAGCTGGCGGAAGTTCTCCGCCGTTTTCGGCGTAATGTCGCTGCGCAGCTCCAGCACGATGCGCCCAGCCGGTTGGCCGTCGATCGCGATGTCGAAATAGACCTGCGGGTTTTTTGCCTGGGCGTCCGCCACGGCGAGTCCTCCAAGAACAGCGAGAAAAGCAAGGACACGTCTCAGCATAAAAGGCCTCCTCATCCGACCTGGGTGCCGTAAGTGCCGCGTCCGACCGCGACCAGCCTGCCCCGTTCGTCGAAAATGTCGATATCGACAACCGCGACTGTTCGCCCCGCCCGGCGCACCTTCGCCTTGCCGATCAGCGCCGTGTTCGACGCCGGGCGCAGGAAGTCCGTGCGGTAGTTGATCGTCGGCACGCCGCCGCCGCGGTTGATGACCAGCGCATAGTCGCCGACCGTGTCGATAAAGGCGGAAATGACGCCGCCGTGATACTGGCCCGTGCCTTTGGCGCGCTCGAATTCCGGCCGCATTTCCAGGCGCATGGAGACCTCTTCGGCCTCGGCGTCGGCATGGGTTACGGCAATGCCCATGCCGGCATTGAAGGGCGAGGCGTCGATCCGGGCCTGGAGCCCGGCGACGGAAAGCGGCAATGTCTCGGTCATGGACAAGGGCGAATAGCACGGCGCAGGCGCCCGCGCCAGCGGAGGCTCTGCCGGGTCGTGTCTCCGTTTGACATTCGCGTTCCTCTGGCAGATTGAGCCAGGAGCTTGAGAGGCCCAGCCCGCCGCCCCGAACGCCCCGGCCCCGCCCCGGCCCCCCTGTTGTCGCCTCCGATCTTGCCGCAGGGCCGAAACGGCGGAGGATGGACCCCGGCACTCCGCTTTGCTCCGGCCGGTGTGACGACAAGGGAGGCGATAGAAGCGGCGCGGCACGGAGGCGCGTTCCGAAAAACCCGCCGGCACGGGCCTGCGTTGCAAACGGAGACACGACCCTCTGCCGCAAGCCGCCGCCAGGAGCCGGGACAGGCCCGCCGGCAGAGGCTATCCTCGCCCGCCGGCGGCTAAGGGGGTCAGCGCCCATGCGCAACAATCTCGGCGACCTGGTGGACCGGAGCAAGGATCCGGACCGGACGGCGGTCATCGACGCGGCGGACTGGGAGCGCGCGCCGGCGCGTTCGCACCGCTGGCTCGACGACCGCGCCCGCGCCGCCGCGCGCGCGCTTCTCGGCCGGGGGCTTCGGCGCGGCGCGCGCATCGCGATTTTCGCCGCCAACAGCGCAGACTGGCTCGCCGTCTATTTCGGCGCCATGCGCGCCGGGCTCGTGCCCGTGCCGGTCAATTGGCGCTTCCCGGACGAAACCGTGCGCCATGTGCTCCGGGACAGCGGCGCCAAACTGTTGTTCGTGGACCACGCCCGGCGCATGCGCGCGCCGGACGGCTTGCCGACAGTTGACTTCGGCGCCGCGTTCGAGGCGTTCCTCGATCCGGGCGACTTTGAAACCGTTGTCCCGGAAGCCGGCGAGGTCGCGCAGATCCTCTATACCTCCGGCTCGACCGGGCTGCCCAAGGGTGTGCCGCTCACCCATGCAGGCCATCTCTGGGTGGTTGAGCAGCGGCTGCGCCTCACGCCCTCAATCGACCGCCACCGCTTTCTGGTCGCCGCGCCCTTCTACCATATGAACGCCCTGGCGAGCTCGAAGTTCCTGCTGGCGTCCCATGCGAGCATGGCGCTGCTGGCGCAGTTCACCGGCCCGCGCTATCTGGAGGCGATTCCGCGCTTCGGCTGCACCTGGCTTACCTCCGTGCCGACCATGATCGCGCTCGCCCTGCAGGAGCGCGCGCTCATCCCCCGGCTCGACCTTTCCACGGTGGAAGTGGTGACGATGGGCTCGGCGCCGGCCACGGCAGGGCTGTTCGCCGAGACCCGCCGCGTCTTTCGGAATGCCCGCATCGCCTATGGCTACGGCACGACGGAAGCGGGGCCCTGCGTGTTCGGCCCGCATCCCGACGGCCTGCCCGTGCCGGACCTGGCGCTCGGCGCCCGCCTCGAGGGCGTGGCGCTGCGCCTCGTGGCCGGGGAGGATGCGGATGCGGAAGAAGGCGAACTCCAGATGCGCTGCCCGGCCAATATGCCCGGCTATCTCAACCTGCCGGAAAAGACCGCCGAGGCCGTGACCGCAGACGGCTTCTACCGCACCGGCGATGTCATGCGCCGCGACGCCGAAGGCTTCTACTATTTCGTCGGCCGGGTGGACGACATGTTCACCGTCAACGGCGAAAATGTCTGGCCCTCCGAGGTGGAGAAAGTGCTGGAGACGCATCCCGATGTCGCCCAGGCCTGCCTTGTGCCGGTGCCCGACCCGGTGCGCGGCAATATGCCGGTCGCCTTCGTGGCGCCCCGGCCGGGCGCGCGGCTGGATGCGGAGGCCGTCAAGGCCCACGCGCTTGCGCTTGCGCCCGCCTATATGCACCCCCGCCGGGTGCATTTCCTGCCGGCCCTGCCGCTCGCCAGCACCAACAAGGTGGACCGCGCCGCCCTCACCACCCGCGCAACCGAGGCGGAAGGCGCAGCCCGGCCATGAGCCGTTGCGAACAGGTGTCCCGGGGCGAGGCCCCTGTTCGAATTACACCGAAATTGGTCCTATCGCTCTCTTGCGGGGGAAGGAGCGCGCGGCTGCGCCGCATGATCAGAGGCGCCCGGCGGCAGGCCCCTGATCTCCGCATGTGACGGATCAGCGTAGAGCGCCTCGTTTCATTCGCGGAGCAACGAATGCAGTTCAAAGGCATCAATCTGCCGTTCCAGGCCTTCCAGAGAATCGCGTCCGGAGGCCCTGGAAACCGGCTGTTCCCGCCTGCGGCGCTTGAATATCACATACTGGACCATCCCGCCGCCGAGAAATTGCAGGCCGAGATGCGCTCCCTGTTCATCCTTCCAGACCGTCCTCAGATTTCCGTTGTCGATCAATACAAGATTGCCTCTGCGAATATCGGAGTAGAACTGAATGAACCATTTGAAATCGACTTCGGAAGCCGGATTCAACGCATAGCCATCATCTTTCGCTGCATCCTGAAGGAATCGTAGGCGCGACATATAGGCGTCATACTTGGCCTGTGCACTGTGCACCACTTTATTGGTGGCCGCGTTGAAAGTGCCGTGGCCAGTCCCGCCCATTGCACCGCTGCGAAATGCTTCCACATTTAGCGTTCCAAGAAGCTGATCTTTTTAATCCGATTACCGTAGTTTTCGGACGAAAATCCCCGTCTCCTGGATTGTCTAGTATCGATATCGTCTGCACGCCGGTCTGGCCTGCGGATCCGGGGAGCGCCTGGTCAGACTGCATTATGCGTCTTCCTTGTTCGCAAATATCGGAATGAACAACACAAATCCATTTGCTCCAGCGTCTCCTGCGCTGCCTGTCTTGAAGCCCTCACCGCTGTCGCCGCCATCACCGCCCTTACCGATTTCAACAGCAAACCGCTCACCGACAGACAAGTTGGCGAGCTCAACTATCCGGGTTTGTCCCGGAAAGCCCTTGCCACCGGCACCGCCGCTTGAAGCAAGTCTCCCGTCCGCCTTGGGCGCAACTGCCCCGTTCCCTCCATTGCCGCCGCCGCCGTCATAGTGGCATCCCCTGCCGGACTTGCCTTCGACAGGCTTGCCCTCGCGGAGTCCGCCGCCGTTGCCGCCTGCCGCTGCATATGGTGGTGTATTGCTGCGTATCACAATGGTGACTTCACCGCCGCGACCGCCGCCGCCGCCTGCAACATAAAGATTTGGGCCCTCAAGACAGAATGCACCGCCGCCGCCGCCGCCGCCAGCCGCCCCGTTGATAATCAGCAGACCCTGCGATGCCGCCCACGGCCAAACAAAGGGTCCGGATTCAACAATGCGCCTTACCCCCTCTTTGAACATGCGGCACCTCCTTCCATACCAGCGGCAGGCCTCGATCGAACGACCGCCGCCATTGCCGCCGGTTACCGGTGCAGATCCACGCTCACTTTATCATTATCGTTCGCCCGGCGCCGCTACTCCAGCGCGGCCAGGTATTTCTCGGCTTCGAGGGCGGCCATGCAGCCGAGGCCGGCGGCGGTGACGGCCTGGCGGAACACCTTGTCCTTGACATCCCCGGCGGCGAAGACGCCCGGCGCGGAGGTGACCGTGCTGTCCGGGCGGGTGATGAGATAGCCTTCCTCGTCCATGTCCAGCAGGCCCCGGAAGATGTCCGTATTGGGCCGGTGGCCGATGGCGATGAACACGCCGTCCACGGCCCGCTCCGTCTCGGCGCCGGTGCCGATATGGCGCAGCCGCGCGCCGGTCACGCCGGGCGGCGCGCCCCCGCCCAGCACTTCTTCCAGCACCGTGTCCCAGACCACTTCTATCTTCTCGTTGCGGAACAGGCGGGCCTGGAGAATCTTCTCGGCCCGCAGGCTGTCGCGCCGGTGGACCAGCGACACCTTGCTGGCATGGTTGGTGAGGTAGAGCGCCTCCTCGACCGCCGTATTGCCGCCGCCGACCACCAGCACCTCGCGGCCGCGAAAGAAGAACCCGTCGCAGGTGGCGCAGGCCGATACGCCGAAGCCCCGGAACCGCTCCTCGCTCGGCAGTCCCAGCCATTTGGCCTCCGCCCCGGTCGCGATGATGACCGCATCGGCGGTATAGACGGCGCCGCCGTCGCCCTTGCAGACCATCGGCCGGGCGTCGAAATCGCATTCGACGATCAAGTCGAAATAGGTCTTGGCGCCGACATGCTTCGCCTGGGCCTCCATCTGCTCCATCAGCCACGGCCCCTGGACCACGTCGGCGAAGCCCGGATAGTTCTCCACATCGGTGGTGATCGTGAGTTGCCCGCCCGGCGCCATGCCTTGCACAAGCCCCGGCGCGAGCGCGGCGCGGGCGGCGTATATGGCCGCCGTATAGCCGGCCGGGCCGGAGCCGAGAATCAGGACCCTGTGGTGAATGGGGTCGGCCATGTCGTCTCACCTCGTTGCGGGGCTGCCGGGCTAGCGCAGCCCGCCGGCTCATGTAGCATGGCCGAAAACGGGAGGCACGGCCCATGAGGGTGATCGTTACGGGGGCGGCGCGCGGCATCGGGCGGGCGGTGTGCTTGCGGCTCGCCCGCGATGCGCAGCGCAGCAACCGCCCGGCGCAAATCGCGGCGGTGGACCGGGCGCATGAGGCGGAGCTGGACAGCCTGCTTGCGGAACTCCGCGGCGAAGGCGCCGAGGCGGCGGCCGTCATGGGCGATCTCGGCGATGCGGAGGAGCCGGCGCGCATCGTCGCCGCGGCCGCCGAAGCGATGGGCGGCATCGACGCGCTGGTCTCCAATGCGGGAATCGCCGCGCCCGCCCCGCTTGTCGAGCTTGGCCTCGAGGCGTGGGACAGCACGATGAATGTGAATACCCGCGCAACCTGGCTGCTCGGCAAGGCGGCGCACCCGCATTTGAAGGAGAGCCGGGGCGCGATTGCGGTGACGGCTTCGATGTCCGGCATGAATGCGCATAGCGGCATGGGCGCCTATTCCGCCAGCAAGGCCGGCGTCATCATCCTCGCAAGGCAGATGGCCCAGGAATGGGCGGCGGACGGCATCCGCGTGAATTGCGTCTCGCCCGGCCTGGTGCATACCTCCATGACGGCCGCGATGTATGAAGACCCGGAAATCAGGGCCGGGCGCGAGGCGCTGGTGCCGATGGGCCGGGTGGCCGATCCGGCCGAGGACATTGCCGGGGTCATCGCCTTCCTGCTCGGCCCGGACTCGCGCTATGTCACCGGGCAGGTCGTCCTGGCCGATGGCGGCCTCTCGGAATCCCTCTACACCCACATTCCCGGACGCCCGCGGTCCTAGCCGCTGCCGAGACGGCAGGCGGGATAGTCCGGCCCGGCCGGGCGGCGTATAGTCCCGCGCCGAATTCTTCCCGACTGGAGCGCAATGTCATGGAGCCCGTCTTCCGGAACGATGCCTATGCGAGGGCCTGCGATGCGGTCGTGACCGCCGTGACGCCGGCCGGCATAGCGCTCGACCGTTCCGTGTTCTATCCCACCGGCGGCGGCCAGCCGGGCGATACCGGCCGTCTGGTGGACAGCAGCGGCGCGTCGTTCGCGGTGCTGCCGGCGGTCAAGGGCGAGGCGGAGGCGGTGCTGCATCCGCTCGCCGAGGGTGCCGCGGCGCCCCCGGTCGGCACGAAACTGCGCGCCGAGATCGACTGGGAGCGGCGCTACCGCCATATGCGGATGCACACCTGCCTGCACCTGCTCTCCGCGGTCGTGAAGGGCGGCGTCACCGGCGGGTCGGTCGGCGAATGGAAAAGCCGGCTCGATTTCGACCTGCCGGACCCGGTGCTCGACCGCGAGGCGCTCGACGCCGCTCTGAACGCCCTCATCGAAGCCGACCATGCGGTCACCGCGCGCTGGATCGACGAGGACGAGCTCGACGCCAATCCCGACCTGGTGCGCACCATGTCGGTGCAGCCGCCGCGCGGCGCGGGGCGGGTGCGCGTGCTGCAGATCGGCGACACTGTGGACCTGCAGCCCTGCGGCGGCACCCATGTCGCGCGCACCGGCGAGATCGGCCGCGTCCGGATCGGCAAGATCGAGAAGAAGGGCCGGCGCAACCGGCGCATCAATGTCCATCTGGAGGAGGACGGCGCATGAGCGCGCTGATTTCCACCGACGCGCTGGCCGCCTGTCTCGGCGAGGTCGTCGTGCTGGACGGCAGCCACCACCTGCCGACCGCAGGCCGGAACGCCGGCGTCGAGTTCCTTGAGGCGCATATCCCGGGCGCGCGCTTCTTCGATATCGACGGCGTGGCCGACAAGACAACCGACCTGCCGCATATGCTGCCCGACGCCGGAAGCTTCGCGCTCGCCATGGGGGCCATGGGAATCGCGCGGGACGACCATGTCGTCGTCTATGACACGATCGGCACCACCGGCGCGGCGCGGGTCTGGTGGACCTTCCGCGCCTTCGGCCATGAGCGGGTAAGCGTGCTGGACGGCGGCCTGCCGAAATGGCGCGCCGAAGGCCGCCCCGTCGAGGCGGGCTACGCCGCCCGGCTGCGCCCGGAACTGGTGCGGACGCGGGAGGCGATGCTGGCCAATATCGACAGCCGCGCCGAACAGGTGCTGGATGCGCGCAGCGCCGGGCGGTTCGCCGCAACGGAGCCGGAGCCGCGCGCCGGAATGCGCGGCGGCCATATCCCCGGCAGCCTCAACCTGCCCTATACGGAACTGCTCGACCCGCAGACCCGGGTCTTCCGGGACCGCGCCGCGCTCCGGGCCGCGTTCGAGGCGGCGGGGCTGGACCTGGAGCGCCCGGTGGCGGCGACCTGCGGGTCCGGCGTCACCGCCGCCGTCCTGGCGCTCGGGCTTTACGAACTCGGGCGCAGCGATGCCGCGGTCTATGACGGCTCCTGGAGCGAATGGGGATCGAGAGAGGACACACCGGTCGAACCATGACACAGAAGAGACGACCGGATACGGTCCTGACCCATGCGGGGCGCCACCCGCATGACTTTTTCGGCGCGGTCAACACGCCCGTCTTCCATGCCTCAACAATCCTGAACCGCACGGTCGCCGAGCGCGCCGCGCCGAAGGGTCCGCGCGACCCGGCCTATGGGCGGCGCGGCACGCCGACCATGTTCACCTTCGAGGACGCCGTTGCGGAGGCGGAAGGGGCGCATGGCGCGGTCATTTGCCCGTCCGGCCTGGCGGCGGTCGCGGCAGGCTTCTCGTCCATGCTCTCCAGCGGCGACCATGTGCTGGTGGCGGACTGCGTTTATGCCCCCGCGCGGCGCTACGCCACCGAGGCGCTGGCGCGCCACGGCATCGCGGCAACCTTCTTCGACCCTGCGGTCGGCGCCGGCATCCGGGAGCTGATGCGCCCGGAAACCAAGCTGGTCTATCTGGAAGCGCCCGGCTCGCACACCTTCGAGATGCAGGATGTGCCGGCGATCGCCGAAGCGGCCCATGCCGGCGGCGCGCGCGTCGCGATCGACAACACCTGGGCGACGCCGCTCTATTTCAAGCCCTTCGAGCACGGCGCGGACATCTCGATCCACGCCGCCACCAAATATATCGTCGGCCATTCGGATGCGATGCTGGGGGTCATCACCTCCGGCGATGCGGAAACCCATGAGATCGTGCGCGGCTGGGCCGGCATGGCCGGCCTCTGCGCCGGCCCCGATGATGTCTATCTCGGCACGCGCGGCATCCGCACGCTGAGCGTCCGGCTCGCCCGCCACCAGGAAAACGCGCTTCGCGTCGCGGCCTGGCTGCAGGGCCGCCCGGAGGTCGAGCGCGTGCTTTATCCGGCCCTGCCGGACGATCCCGGCCATGCGATCTGGAAGCGCGACTTCACCGGCGCATCGGGGCTGTTCGGCGTGGTGCTGCAGCCGGCAAGCCCGGAGGCCGTGGCGGCGATGCTGGACGGGCTGGAGCTGTTCGGCATGGGCGCGAGCTGGGGCGGTTTCGAAAGCCTGATTCTGCCGGGCGACCCTTCCGCCAACCGCACGGCCACGGTCTGGGCGGCGGCCGGCCCGCTGCTCCGCCTGCATATCGGGCTGGAAGACCCCGAAGACCTGCTCGCCGACCTCGACGCCGGCTTCGCGCGATTGCGGGCTGCGGGGTAGGGCGGGCGCAGCAAGCCTGGGCCGGCGGCAGGAAACAGAAGATATTTGCCGGGAAGGCAAGAGATGAAGAAATGCCTGCTGGGGGCCGCATTATTTCTGCTGGCCGCCCAAGCCGCCATTGCCAATCCTGCGGGCTTTAGCGCGGTCGCCATCCCCTCGGAACATCGAGGGCGTGATCTGGCGGGTGCGGTGTTCTATCCGGCGGCTGGCGGCGGCCGGGCGTTTCTGTTCGGGGACAACGCGGTGCTTCACGGCGCCGAGGTTCTGAACGGCGCCGGGGCAGCCGACGGCTCGTTCCCCGTCGTGCTCGTGAGCCACGGCCTCGGCGGCAACACCGGCACGCTTGGCTGGCTCTCCGCCGGCCTCGCCCGAAAGGGCGCGGTCGTCCTCTCGGTCAACCATCCCGGCAGCACGACGCTGGATTTCAACCTCCGGGAAGGCGTGAAGCACTGGACGCGGGCGCAGGATCTTCGCACGGCGCTCGATTGGCTCGCCGGCGAGGCGGGCCTTTCCCGTATCGCGGACTTCTCCCGCGTCTATGCGGTCGGATTCTCTTTCGGCGGCTGGACTGCGCTGTCGCTGGGCGGCCTGCGCGCCGATCTCGAAGGCTATTGCCGGGCTGCGCCTCCGTCGCCCCAGGATTGCGCCAGTCTGGCGCGGCGCGGCGCCGATCTCCGGACCTATGCGGCGGAAGACTGGAATGCCAGCCGCAAGGACGACCGTATCCGCGCCGTGGCTGCGATCGACCCGGCGCTGACCTACGGCCTCGGAACGACGCATGTGCACGACCTTGTCGAAAAGGTGCTCCTGATCGGCCTCGGCACCGCCGAAACGCGGCTTCCGGCAACCAATTTCAGCAAGACAGGAAGCGGGTTTGCCGCCTTGCTCCCCGGTGCCGAAATCGAGATTCTGGCCCCGGCTGCGCATTTCTCTGCGCTCTTGCCCTGCAAACCCGCCGGGAGGGCGATCCTGGCCAGCGAGAACGACGACCCTCTCTGCGACGACCCGCCCGGAGCGGACCGCCCGGCGTTGCACAAGCAGATTATTGCCCGCATTGCGCAGTTTCTGGGGCTGTAGCACATTCGAGCCTGGCGCAGACGGCGAAGCTGAAGGATCGGCGTTTCGCAAGCGGATGTCGGACGCCATGCCGCCGGCGGCGGCGGGATCATGGGAGAAAGACATGACGGCAAGCGCCGCACTGCTCCGGCGCATCACGGCCCGCCCGGATGTTTTCTGGGGCAAACCCGTCATCCGCGACATGCGGATATCGGTGGAGACACCTTGTCGGCTGTAACCATTCCCGAGCCGCGGCGCTTCTGAACGCCCGCGCTACATGCGGAACACGCCGAACCGGCCGCGTTCTATGGGGGCGTTGAGGGCGGCTGAGATGGCAAGCGCGAGCACGGTGCGGGTCTGGGCCGGGTCGATCACCCCGTCGTCCCACAGCCTGGCCGAGCCGTAATAGGGATGCCCCTGGGTGTCATACTGGTCGAGGATCGGCTGCCGGAAGGCCGCCTCTTCCGCCTCCGGCCAGTCCCGCCCGTCGCGCGCCAGCGCATCGCGGCGCACCGTCGCCAGCACTGTCGCCGCCTGCTCCGCGCCCATCACCGAGACGCGGGCATTCGGCCAGGTGAACAGGAAGCGCGGCCCGTAGGCGCGCCCGCACATGGCGTAGTTGCCGGCGCCGAAGCTGTTGCCGATGACGACGGTGAATTTCGGCACCCGCGCGCAGGCGACGGCATGGACCATCTTGGCGCCGTCGCGCGCAATGCCGCCCGCCTCATATTTGCGCCCGACCATGAAGCCGGTGATGTTCTGCAGGAAGACCAGCGGAATGCCGCGCTGCGCGCATAACTCGATGAAATGCGCGCCTTTCTGCGAGGACTCCGAGAACAGGATGCCGTTATTGGCGACGATGCCGACCGGATATCCCCCGATATGGGCGAAGCCGGTGACCAGCGTTTCGCCGTAAAGCGCCTTGAACTCGTCCAGCCGGCTGCCGTCCACCATGCGCGCAATGACTTCCCGCACATCATAGGGCGTCTTCCAGTCCGGCGGGACGATGCCGTAGATTTCGGCCGGGTCGTAGCGCGGCTCCTCGGGCGTGCGCAGGTCCAGCTCGGGCCGCTTGGTCGAATTCGCGTAGCTGAGCGCGGTGCGCGCCAGCGCCAGCGCATGGTTGTCGTCAACCGCGTAATGGTCGGTGACGCCGGAGATGCGGGAATGCACATCCGCCCCGCCCAGCGCCTCCGCGCTGACGATTTCGCCCGTGGCGGCCTTCACCAGCGGCGGTCCGCCGAGGAAGATCGTGCCCTGGCCGCGCACGATCACCGCCTCGTCCGACATCGCCGGCACATAGGCCCCGCCGGCGGTGCAGGAGCCCATCACCACGGCGATCTGCGGGATGCCCTCCGCCGACATGGTGGCCTGGTTGTAGAAGATGCGCCCGAAATGGGCGGCGTCGGGGAACACCTCGTCCTGCTGGGGCAGGTTGGCGCCGCCGGAATCGACCAGATAGACGCAGGGCAGGCGGTTCTCCCGGGCGACCTGCTGGGCGCGGAGATGCTTCTTGACCGTCAGCGGGTAATAGGTGCCGCCCTTGACGGTGGCGTCATTGGCGACGACGACGCATTCGCGGCCATGCACCCTGCCGATGCCGGTGACGATGCCCGCCGAGGGAATGTCGTCTTCATAGACGCCCCAGGCGGCGAGCTGGGAAAGCTCCAGAAAGGGCGAGCCGGGGTCGAACAGGCCGCGCACCCGGTCGCGCGGCAGCAGCTTGCCGCGCGCGAGATGGCGTCTGCGCGCGCGCTCGCCGCCGCCCTCCTGCACCTTCGCGACGGTCCGGCGGAGGTCCGAGGCAAGCGCCTGCATGACCTCCGCATTGGCGCGGAACGCCTGCCCGCGCGGGCGAACCCTGCTCTCGATCACGCCCATATGCGAAACCGGTCCCCCGGCGGACGGGGCGCTCAGGCGGCCTCGTCCGCGTCGTCGCTGCGCGAGGAGCGGGTATAGGCCCTGGCGCAATGCTCGGCGCAATAGGGCTTGCCCGGCAGCGCCTCGGCCCCGCAAAAGTGAAAATCGTCATGCTGCGGGTCGCCGAAGGGCCAGTTGCAGGCCGCGCTGCCGACAGGCGCCAGGCGTACGGGGCGCGGCGGCTGCGCCGCCGGCGGGCGGCGGATCGGCGAGGGGCGCGGCGCCAGGCCGGTGCGGTGCGCCTTGCCCACCACCGCATTCTTGGACACGCCGAGCCGCCGGCCGATCTCGGCGGTGCTCACACCCACCGCCCAGAGCTTGCGCAACTCCGAAACCCGTTCCACCGTCCAGGTCATCGCTCCCGCCCCGATTCTGCGCTCAGTTGTCATACTTGCGGAGCATACTATATGCTGCGGCACTGCGCAAGCATTCATACGAAATGATGCGGCACGCGCCGTTCTCGAACCAGAGCGCCCTGCGCGCGAATGTTTCGCTTTTCGGTCGTCATGCTGCTACACTGCGCAAACAGATTCGGCGGCGGACGGGCGGAAGCCATACGCCGTCAGGCGATGATGGAGCTTCGAGGGTCATGTCGGGCCATTGGTCTCCGGAAGAGCTGCCCTGGGAGGCGTTCGATCCCGCGCGGGTCGATCCGGGCCTCGTCCCGCTTGTCAAGGCGGCGAGCATGGTGGAATCCAACGGGCGCGATTATGCCGTCTATCTGAACCGCGTCTTCGCCGACGATCCGGCGGTCGGGGAGATGATGAACGGCTGGGCGCATGAGGAAGTCCAGCATGGCGAAGTGCTGGGGCGCTGGGCGAAGCTGGCCGATCCGGGTTTTGATTATGATGCGGCGCTGGCGCGTTTCCGCGCCGGCTATTCGATCCAGATCGACGTCGACGCCTCGATCCGCGGCTCCAGGACCGGCGAGATGATCGCGCGCTGCATGGTCGAGGTCGGCACGTCGTCCTTCTATTCGGCGCTCGCCGAAAAGACGGGGGAACCGCTGCTGAAGGCGATCTGCCGGCGCATCGCCGCGGACGAACTGCGCCACTACGCCCTGTTCTACCGGACCCTCAAGCGTTATGTGGTGAAGGAGCGCCTGAGCCGGGCTGCGCGCGTCCGCATCGCCTTCATGCGCGTGATGGAAACCGAGGATGACGAACTCGCCTATGCCTGGTTCGCCGCCAATGATGCAGGCGGGCGCGACTACGCCCTGAAGCGGTGCAACAGGGACTGTATGCGCGAGAACTATGCGCTCTACCGGCCGCACCACGCCCGGCGGGCCATGACGATGATCTTCAAGGCGGTCGGGCTGAAGCCGACCGGCCGGCTGTCGCGCGCCCTGAGCACGCTTGCGATTATCCTGATACAATTCCGCGCCTGGCGGCTGGCCCGCGCCTGACCGTCCCCGCGTTTCCATTCCGGAAGGACCGCCCTCATGTCCGATCTGCCCAACTCCGTCTCGATCTCCGAGGAAGGCCCGCGCGAGGGCTTCCAGATCGAGCCCGGCCCGATTCCGACCGCACGCAAGATCGAACTGATCGACGCCCTCTCGGAGACCGGCCTGAAGCGCATCCAGGTCGCCTCCTTCGTCAGCCCGAAGCATGTGCCCGGATGGGCGGATGCGGATGCGGTGGTCGATGGCTTCCGGCGCCGGGAAGGCGTCGCCTATTCCGTGCTGTGGCTGAACGAGCGGGGGCTCGACCGGGCGCTGAACAAGTCCGGCATCGAGATGCGGGGGTCGATCTCCACTTCCGCCTCCGAGACCTTCATGCGGGCCAATACCAATCGCGGCCATGCGCGCAACCGCGAGGTGCAGTCGAACCAGATCGACACGTATCTCGCTTGCGGCATGCCGGTGCGCAAGGCGTCGGTGATGGCGGCTTTCGGATGCAATTTCGAGGGCGAAATTCCGGTTTCGCAAGTGCTGGATGCGATTCGCGGCCTGATGGAGATCGCGGCGGAGAAGGGCGTGGAGATCGGCGTGCTCTCGCTCGCCGACACGATGGGCTGGGCCCAGCCGGCGTCGATCAAGGCGGTCTGCGGGGCGGTGCGCGAAGCCTGGCCGGACCAGGAGCTGTCGCTGCATCTGCACGACACGCGCGGCATGGGCGTCGTCAATGCCTATGCCGGCCTGGAAATGGGCGTCTCCAGATTTGACAGTTCCGTGGCTGGGCTCGGCGGCTGCCCGTTCGCGGCGCATAAGGGCGCGGCGGGCAATGTCTGCACCGAAGACCTGGTGTTTCTCTGCGAGGAGATGGGCATCGACACCGGGGTGGACCTCGACGCGCTGATCGAGTGCGCCCGGCTCGCCGAAGACATTGTCGGCCACCCCTTGCCCGGCTCGGTCATGCATGGCGGCTCCCTCTCCCGCTTCCGCGAGGCGCGCGCCTGAAAGGCAGCTGCCGCTCGCCGCCCCGGCCCCCGCTCGCCGCCCTGGTCTCCACTCGTCGCCCAGGTCTCCACTCGTTGCCCCGGACTCCCCAGTTGTCACCCCGGACTTGATCCGGGGGCCAGCTCCCGATTCTTCCGCAGGGCTGAAACGGCGGAGGCTGGACCCCGGCTCTCCGCTACGCTCCGGCCGGGGTGACGGGAAGGGCGTTTCATTCCGGCCGCAACACTGAAACACGCCCCGGCCCTGAGCCGGGGCCCAGCCTCCGATTCTTCCGCAGGGCCGAAACGGCGGAGGCTGGACCCCGGCTCTCCGCTGTGCTCCGGCCGGGGTGACGGGAGGAGCTTTTCATTCCGGCTGCAACACTGAAACACGACCCGGCGGGGAGAATTCCCCGTTTATGTGGCACTAATGCAACAGAAGCGGGGAAATGCAACGGAAATGCCACAGTTTCGTTGACAGGCCGGACCGTCTCTCATACTGCTGCCCTTGCGCCTTCGGTGGCCCTTCCGCCGCAGACGCGAGACGGGCGTTTGCCGGCCCTTCCGGCATCCGCCCCCAACGGCAACCAGGGGGACTACCAACATGAAGAAAACGCTTCTCGCGACCAGCGCGCTCGCCTTCGCGGGCGCACTGGCCGCCGGACAGGCAGGAGCCGCCGACAAGCTGAGCGTCGGCCTCAGCGGCTACATGGAGCAGTGGGTCGGCTTTTCCAATATCGACGGCAAGCCGGGCAATGACGGCGCGATGCAGGTCGTGTCCGACAGCGAGTTCAACGTGAAAGGCTCGCTCGAAGCCGATAACGGCCTCAAATTCAGCGTCAAGATCGAGGTCGAGGGCAATGCCGAGGGCAGTCAGATTGACGAGTCCGTCGCCTCGGTCAGCGGCGAGTTCGGTACCGTGCATATCGGCGCGGAGGACGATGTGCACTCCATCATGCATTACGGCCAGCAGGATGTCGGCATCGGCCTCAATGACGGCGATGTGAAGAAGTGGCTCGGCACCGGCAGCAATTTCTCCACCTCGGGCTGGAGGGCCGACGCCAAGAAGATCATCTACTACTCGCCGCGCATCGGCGGCGTCCAGTTGGGCATGGCCTACACACCGAACACCGGCAGCGAGGCCAGCAACGGCTCAGGCGCCATGCACAATGACGACACCGCCTGGTCAGCTTCGGTGAACTTCAAGCAGGACCTCGCCGGCGCCAGCGTCGCCTTCTCACTGGGGCACTATAGTGTCAGCAGCAGTGAGATGATGGATTTCGACACCATGCCCATGACCGCTGTAGAAGAGGGCGGGCTGACCAAGAAGCAGTATGACGGACTGAAGGACATCTGGGCCGCCTATGAGGCGGGGGTAAATGACGGCCAGTACCTCAACAGCGAAATTGCCGCCAAGAATCTGATGCTTCCTTACGGTCTTCTGACGCTTACAGGCCGGCCGGCCGGTAACCAGAACCAAGAAATGGGTGTCCTGGGCATAGAAGGTACAAGGCTTACTTCCCGGGGCCTTGTTCAAAGGTTCGCCCGCGCTGCCAAGGACAGGCTTGGGGACTATGACGCGCTGATGAAAACCGTTTCGATGGGGGTGGACGACAAGTCTGTCACCAATGTGGGCTTGCGTGTCGGTTTCGGGGCGTTCAGCTTCAATACGGCCTATGCGATGTATGACAACGGCATGTCCTACATGCTTATGGCGGACAACGGCGTGGTCATCGATCCCGATCATATGTGGGACCACGATCGCGATGGTGCCGACATGGACATGCCAGCCATGGGAGCCGACACGCCTGATGACATGAGCGATGACATGCCCGCCATGACCGGACCTGTCAATGAATCCGCGATGTATGACGATCCCGCTAACGACAAGCCCATGTCGTCCAAGGTCGTTGAAGCCCCTTCGACAGACTCCGAGGTGGTGAGTGTCGGCGTGATGTATTCGGCCGGTCCGATGGCGGCCAGCCTCGGCTATTCGACCGAGAGCCGCGACAACGGCATGGATGCAAGCGCGGTGATGTTCTCGTTCCGCTACACGCTGGCGCCGGGCGTCAATTCGAAGACCTCGATCGTCCAGGCCGACGACGGCATGGTTGAAGGCACCGCCTTCGTAACCGGCCTCACCATCGGCTTCTGATCCAATCTCCGTTTCGGACCACCGGGCGGGCCGCCTCCATGCGGCCCGCCTTTTGTGTGTGCACGAAAAGCCCTTGCCGCCTTCCTGCCGGCTGGCGGCGGGACGCCGCGTCAGGCGCCCGCTCTACCCGCAGGCCAGGCCTTTCGGCAGGGTGGCCTCGTCCACATGGGGGCCGCAGAGGGTGTGGATGACGCCGTCGGGGGTGAAGGCGAGGAAGGCGAAGGCGAAGGTCACGTCGTGGATGGCGTGGACCAGCCCGCCCTCCGTGCGCCGCTGCACGGTGACATTGCCGATGTCGCGGCCCTCCCGGATCACCGCCTTGTCGAGTGCCGAGTTCTGGCCGGGCGTCCATTCCAGAATCAGGTCGCCGGCCTCGACCCGCCCTTTCTTGCGCAGCAGCTCCACAGACCAGGCCCGCTTGCCGACCCGCGCCACACGCGCAAGCGGCGGCACCGCCGCCAGCGGGTATTCCCCCCCGAAGAGAAACGGCCAATACGCGCCGTCATAGCCGGGATAGGGGTTGGAGCCGTAGCTCCGGAAGGCGATGTCGTTCGGCATCAGCACCTCTCCGCCCGGCCCCCCGGCGGCGAAGCGCTCGAAGCTCTCGACGCGCGAGGGCAGCATTTCCAGGCGCTCGCCGGTCAACGCCCCGACCAGCGCCTCGCCCAGAAATTGCTGCCACCAGCTTTCCGTCTGCCGGTCCCACATCACCAGGTCCGAGAAGCGCAGCAGGCCGGTGGTGCCGAAATCGAGCACCCGCCCTGCAACCCGCCGGTCGAAGACCAGCGCCGCGTCGCAGAGCGGGCAATAGGTCACCGCCACCGGCCTGCCGGCGATGGTGTCGTTGACGATCTCGTGCCAGATGAGCACCGCCAGCGGATAGGCCCGCCGCACGCCGCCGACCTCTAGCGCAATCACCGGCTCGGTCGGCGCGATCAGCTTCTCCGCCTCGGCGACCGGCACGAAAACCGGGTCGTCGATCGGCGGAATCTGGTCGCGCGCCACGCCGCCCGACCGGATTTCCTCGAACGGCACGGAATGGCGGCTGAAATCGGTGTTCGGCCAGGCGCTGCGCCAGGCCTCCACGGGGCCGGCGGCGGCATGCGCAGACGCAAGGAACAACAGCACAAGACCGGCGGCGATACGCAAGGGAACGGCCTCCTCGGCGAGCGGACTGCGGCGAACTATGGCGTTTCCTCTCCCGCCCGCCAAGACTAGAACCGGCAGCGCAACCGCGCCGCAGGAAAGCGGAAGGAGCCGGCGGACATGGCGGACAAGGTGGAATGCGTCATTATCGGCGCGGGCGCGGTCGGCCTCGCCTGCGCCCGGCGGCTCGCCATGGCCGGACGCGAGGTGATCGTGCTGGACGCCGCCGAGGCCATCGGCACGGGCACCAGTTCGCGCAACAGCGAGGTCATCCACGCCGGCATCTACTACCCGGCCGGCAGCTTCAAGGCCAGGGCGTGCGTTGCCGGAAAGCACTTCCTCTATGACTATTGCGCCGAACACGGCGTGCCGCACAAGCGGATCGGCAAGCTGATCGTCGCCGGCGACGAGAGCCGCATTCCGGAGCTCGAGGCGTTGCAGGCGCGCGCTGCGGCCAATGGCGTGCCGGACCTGGAGCTGCTTGCGGGCGCCGAGGTGCAGGCGCTCGAGCCGGCGGTGCGCGCCGCAGCGGGCCTGCTCTCGCCCTCCACCGGCATCATCGACAGCCATGCCCTGATGCTCGCCTATCAGGGCGACGCGGAAGCGCATGGCGCGATGATCGCCTTTCACGCGCCGGTGCTCGGCGGCCGCGCGCTGGACGCCGGCATCGAGATCGAGGTCGGCGGCGCAGAGCCGGCGACACTGATTGCGGACATAGTGGTCAACAGCGCCGGGCTGGAGGCGCCGGCGGTCGCCCGCCGGATCGCCGGCCTGCATGACAGACATATCCCCAGGGCGTATTTCGCCAAGGGCAACTACTTCTCCGTCGCCGGCCGCCAACCCTTCCGGCGGCTGGTCTATCCAATGCCGGAAGCGTCCGTTCTGGGCGTGCATGTCACGCTCGACCTTGCGGGGCAGTGCAAATTCGGGCCGGACCTCGAATGGCTGGAGACCCCGGAATACGATGTGGACCCGGCCCGCGCCGACCGCTTCTACGATGCTGTGCGGCGCTACTATCCCGCGCTTGCGGACGGCGCGCTGCAGCCCGCCTATTCGGGCATCCGGCCGAAGATTCACGGCCCCGGAGAGCCGCAGCCGGATTTCCTGGTGCAGGGGCCGGAAACGCATGGGCTGCCGGGCCTCGTCAACCTGTTCGGCATCGAGTCGCCGGGCCTCACCGCCTCTCCCGCCATCGCCGACGAAGTCGCCCGCCTCGCCGGCGCGGCCTGACGGGCGGGAGCCGCACCGGTGAAACCGGCGGGCGGCTATCCGGCGCTGCGGGGCATCGGTTTCGCGGTGCTGGCCGGGGCCTGCTTCGTGTGTATGCAGGCGGCCGCCAAGGCGGGCACGGAGGCCGGCTACCCGGCGGTGCAGGTCGTCTGGGCCCGGTTCACCCTGCATCTGGCCGGCCTCGCAGCGCTGATGCCGCACCGCCTCGGCGCGCTGATCCGCACCCGGCGGCCCGGCCTGCAACTGTTGCGCAGCAGCTTCCTCATCGCCTCGACGGCGTGCTCCTTCGCTGCGCTCGAGCGGCTGGCCTTGCCCGAGATGACCGTGATTACCTTCGTCGCGCCGCTGCTTGCCATGGCGCTCGCGGCGGTGTGGCTCGGCGAGCGCGTCGGCCCCAGACGCTGGGCGGCGGCCGGGATCGGCTTCGCGGCCGTTGCAGCGGCTGCCGGGCCGGACGGCCTGACCGCCAATGCAGGCGTGGCTCTCGCGCTCGGCATGGCGCTGTTCTACGCGCTCTACCAGGTCGCGACCCGTGCGCTGCGCCATGCCGCGCCGGCGCCGACGGCCCTGTTCTACGCCGCGCTCGCCGGGGCGGCTGCGAGTTCGGCGGTCGCGCCGTTCTTCTGGCGGACGCCGGACCTTGCCGGCTGGGGCCTGCTGGCGCTGCCTGCGCTGTTCGGCGCCCTCGGGCAATATGTGCTGATCCGCGCCTATGAAGCCGCGCCGGCGGGGCTGGTGGCGCCGTTCATGTATGTCGAGTTCGTCTGGTCGGTCGCGCTCGGCCTCGCGCTGTTCGGCTATCTGCCGGACGGCTGGACGCTGGCCGCCGCGGCGGTCATCATTGCCAGCGGCCTCTATATCCGGCACCGGGAGCGGAACGCGCCATGCAGTTCGGACTGACCGAAGACCAAACCGCCCTCAAGGAAGCCGCCGGGCGCTTCGCCCGCGACGTGTTGCTGCCGGGCTACCGCAAGCGCGAGGATGCGCGCGCAATCGGCGGCGAGCTCATTCGCGAGATGGGCCGCCTCGGCCTCGTCGCGCCGTCGCTGCCGGAGCGGTATGGCGGCATGGGCATTGACGGCGTGACCGCCGGCCTGCTGGTCGAGGAGATCGCTTATGGCGACTTCAATGTGAGCTATGTGCCGCTGCTCTCGTCGCTGAGCGCCGACATCCTCGCCCGCCATGGCGACGAGGCGCTGGCGGCGGAAAGGCTGCCGGACATCGCCGAGGGCCGCAAGACGATCGCGCTCGGCCTGACCGAGCCGCGCGGCGGGTCCGATGCGGCCAATCTGCAACTGCGCGCCCGGCGCGACGGCGGCGACTGGGTCATTGACGGCGAGAAGGCCTCGATCTCGATGGCGGCCCATGCCGACAGCGTTCTCGCCATGGCGCGCACCGATCCCGACCGGCCCGGCGCACGCGGGGTCACCGCATTCCTGATCGACCTCGATGCGCCCGGCGTCTCCCGCTCCGCCTATGACGATCTGGGCTCGCTGGCGGTCGGGCGCGGCTCGATCTGGTTCGACGGCGTGCGTGTGCCGGACCGCCAGCGCGTCGGCCGGGAAGGCGCCGGCTTCACCCAGACGATGCAGGGCTTCGACTACTCCCGCACCCTGATTGGCCTGCAATGCCTGGGCCCCGCCCGCGCCTCGCTCGACGAGACCTGGCCCTACACACTGGAGCGCGAGGCCTTCGGCCGCCCGATCGCGGAGTTCCAGGGCGTCACCTTCCCGCTCGCCGAATACGACACCCAGGTCGAAGGCTGCCGGCTGCTGTGCTACCGCACGCTGTGGCTGCGCGACCAGGGCATGGCGCACACCAAGGAAGCCGCCATGTGCAAATGGTGGGCGCCGAAGCTCTCGGTGGATACCATCCACCAGTGCCTGCTGACCCACGGCCATCTCGGCTACAGCAGGGACCTGCCGCACCAGCAGCGCCTGCGCGATGTGATGGGGCTGGAGATTGGCGACGGCACTGCGCAGATTTCCAAGATGGTCATCGCGCGCGAAACCGTCGGCCGGGCCGCCGTCCAGTATGCGCGCCGCTGAGGCTCAGCCCTTGCGGCCGGAGACCCGCACCAGAATGCCGGGCAGGAAGTCCTCGACCGCAATATCGCGGAAGCCCGCCGCCTCGAGATAGCCCGCGACCTCGGCGCTGGAATGCGCCAGGCCGGTGGACGCATGGAGGGTCTGCGCAAGGCCCCAGAGCGCCGGGTCGGCCGGGCCGGACCGGTCCGGCGCCAGGGCCTCGCCGATCAGGTGAAACGCGCCGCCCGGCAACAGCGCGTCATGGGTTTTCCTGACCGCCCATGCGATCTGCCAGCGCCCGTACATGGGCAGGTTCGACGCCATGACGGCGACATCGCAATCGGTCGGGAAGTCATCCTTGTTGAAGTCGCAGAACCTGGTTTCGATGCGGTCCGAAAGGCCGGCCTCGGCGATGAAGCCGCGCGCGACCTCGCAAACGGCGGGCAGGTCGAGCACCACCGCCCGCAGTTCCGGATAGGCCTCGCACGCCGCGATGCACCACGCCCCGGAGCCGCCGCCGATGTCCATCATGCGGGTCTTGCCGGAGAGATCGGTCGTGCGGGCGAACAGCCGGCCCGCCCCCGCGCCGACCGCCCGGGTCGCCTCATGGTAGCGGCGCGCCTGCGACACGGTGATGTTGGCGACAGACGCATTCTCTTCCAGCGGCGGGCCGGGCCGGCGCAGATGGTCCGCAAGCCGGCCCCATTCGTCCCAGTCGGGTTTGGTGAAGAACATCCAGGGCGCGGCGTAGTGGCGCGAGTCCGAGACCAGAAACCGGGCGACGTCCGGCGCGTTGACGAGGCGTCCGCCCTCGCGCCGGATCAGGCCGAGGCCAAGGCACGCAATGACAATCCGTTCGCCATTGGGCGGCTCCAGGCCGAGCGCGTCGATGAGCGCCTCTTCGGTGTCGGCGCCGCGCGCGATCTCGGTGAACAGGCCGAGCTCCACCGCCGCGAGCAGCGCCCCGCTCTCCCGATAGGCCCGGGCGAGGCGCTGCAGCCGCACCGTATCCGGGCGCGCGCCCTCAGCCATAGCTTGCAGACATGCCTTCGGAAGGATCCATATGCGCGCCATAGGGCGGAATCGGATAGCGGAGGCCGACTCGGGAGAGCTTCTCCATGCCCTCGACGCCGCGCACGAACTCCTCCGGCGGCATGGCGATCAGCATTTCGTCGTCTGCCACGCCGCCATAGCGGCGCTCGGCATAGCAGGGGATCGAGATGGAGGTTTCACGGGTCAGCAGCGCCTTGCCCCAACTGTCGGCGCAGGCGCTCTCGCCGGTAATCGACATGTCGTAGCGCTTGTAACGCTTCCATTGCAGGCCGTTCACGAACAGGATGATCTGGCCGGGCGTGCCGTAGAACAGCACGATGTCCGGCGGATCGAGGCGGCCGGAGCGCAGCGGCGAGACCACCGTGCCGATATATTTGCCGAAGGTCTGGCGCGGCATATGCGCCTGATGCTCGCGCGCCGCCTCGCGGTTGCCGAACCACACACCGTCCATGTGCTCGCCCGAGAGCGTGCCCTCGTCCGGAAGGTCGATGCCCATGACGCCGCCGCAATTGGATTGCGGGCGCACATTCTCGGCCGTGATGCCGAGCGTAAAGCCGGCGATACGGCTCTGCGTCACCAGCTGACAAGTCGTGTGGAAGCGCCCCGGCCGCGGCCGGCGCAGGCCGGGCACTGTCTCCATCTCCTCCAGGCTCTCATATTGCTTCATGCCGATCGGCAGAGTGCGGATCTTGAGAAGATCCTGCAGCTTCACGGCGAGCATACGGAGCTCGGCGGCCCCGGCGGCGGTTTCTTCGCTCATGTCGGGAAGGCTCCCCTTGCGGCGGTAGGCGCGCTCATCATAGCGTCTGCAGGGAGATTCGCGAGGAAGGAACCGCACCCATGATCTTCGACCACCGAACCTATACCTGCCGGCCCGGCACGATAGCGAAGCAATTGGCGCTTTACGCCGAACATGGCTACGCCGTGCAGACCCGCCATCTGGGCGAACCTGTGCTCTACGGCATTACCGAGACGGGGCCGATCAACACCTATATCCATGTCTGGGCCTATGAAGACGCCGCCGACCGCGCCAGGCGGCGGGCCGCCATGCAGGCCGATCCGGAATGGCAGGCCTTCATCGCCCGGACCGGCGAAGCCGGCTATCTGATAAAGCAGGAGAACCGCATTCTGGAAGCCGCGCCGTTCTTCAAACTCAAGGGCTGAGGTGTTGTTTCCCCGCAAGCGCCCTCTGTTCGCAACGCCAGAACGCGGCAGCCGGCCGCGCAGGGCCGCCCGCCGGCGGGGCCTCCCGGTTCCCGCCCTGGCGCTGCTGCTCGCCATGTGTTCCGCCGCCGCGGCGGCGGACCGGCCGGACGCGCCCGAAGACCGCATTGCGGCGGCAGAGACCTATCTGCGCCTGGTGCCGGTCGAACGCATGACCGACAATGTGGTGCGTAATCTGCTGCTGCGGATTCCGGAGGAGAAACGCGGGCTTTTCCGTCAGGGCATTGCGGAGGGGCTGGTCCGGGCGAATTTCGAGGACATCATGGTGAAGATCGTCGCGAAACACTTCAACGCGGCGGAGATCGACGCCATGACGGCGTTTTACGGTTCACCCGAGGGGCGGTCGATAGAGAAGAAATTGCCCGGCTACATGGCCGATATCAGCCTCCACGTCATTCCCATCATCCAGAAATCCGTCAGCGAGGTGATGGCAAAGCATATCGAGTAGGCGCGGCCGCCGCGTCTTTCAGGAAAGGTCCTCCATGGAACAGTTCGGCATCGGCCAGCCGGTGCGGCGCAAGGAAGATGTGCGCTTTGTCACCGGCGCCGGGCGCTATACCGACGATATCGACATTGCCGGCCAGGCCCATGCGGTCGTGCTGCGCAGCCCCCATGCCCATGCCCGCATCCGGGCCATCGACACCCGCGCGGCGGAGGCGCTCCCCGGCGTGCTGGCGGTGTTGACCGGGCGCGACGCCGCGGCCGACGGCCTGCCGGCGCTGCCCTGCCAGGTCGATGTGCCGGGCGCAGGCGGGGCGCGCATGGCCAATCCCGGCCGCGCGGTGCTGCAGGCCGAGCGGGTGCGCTATGCGGGTGATCCGGTCGCTTTCGCGGTGGCGGAGACCCCGGAACAGGCGCGCGATGCCGCCGAGCGTGTCGAGATCGACTATGAGCCGCTGCCGTCCGTTTCCGGCGCTGCCGAGGCGGACCGGCCGGATGCGCCGCTGCTGCATGAGGCGGTCGGCTCCAATCTCTGCGTGCACTGGCTCTCCCATGACGGCGCCGAGGTCGAGGCGGCCTTTGCGCGGGCGGCGCGGACCGTGCGTGTGGACCTGGTCAACAACCGCATCGTCGGGAACCCGATGGAGCCGCGCGTCGCGGTCGGCCAGTGGGACGGCGAGGCGGGGCAGTATCTCCTCCATTCGCCGACCCAGGGCGCCGTGCGGGTGCGCAACGGGCTGGCCGACATTGCTTTCGAGGTGCCGAAGGACCGGGTGCGCGTCGTCTCGCCCGATGTCGGCGGCGGTTTCGGCCTGCGCGGCAAGCTGTTTCCGGAAACGGTGATGGTGCTGTGGGCGGCCCGGCGTCTCGGGCGGCCGGTCAAGTGGTGCGCCGACCGCCAGGAGACCATGGTCGCCGACCCGCACGGCCGCGACCATCTGACGACCGCGGAAATGGCGTTCGACGAGGAGGGGCGCATCCTCGGCATGAAGGCGGCGACGCGCGCCAATCTCGGCGCCTATCTGTCCGATATGGGGCCGAGGATCCCGACTGTGGCGGGCGCGCGCATTGCCGGGTCTGTCTATCATGTGCCGGCGATGCAGCTCTCGGTGCGCTGCATGTTCACCAACACGGTGCCGACGGACGCCTATCGCGGCGCCGGACGGCCGGAGATCTGCTACCAGATGGAGCGCTTGCTGGACGCCGGCGCCCAGGCATTCGGCCTCCCGCCGGCCGAAATCCGCCGGCGCAATTTCATCCGGCCCGAAGCGCTGCCCTACACCAACAGGGTCGGCATGACGATTGATTCCGGCGCTTTCGCGGAGACGCAGGCGAGGGCGCTGGAGCGCGCGGACACGGAAGGCTTCGCCGCGCGCCGGGCGGCTTCCGCCGCCGCCGGCAAACGCCGCGGCCTCGGAATGGGATATTATGTGGAGGCGTCGGGCGGCGCGCCGACGGAGCAGGCGCAGCTCCGTTTCGAGGAGGACGGGGGCGTTTCCCTTGTCATGGGCACTTTCAGCCACGGCCAGGGGCATGAGACCGCCTTCGCGCAGATCGTGCACCAGAAACTCGGCATCGCCATCGAGGATATCCGCCTCCTCCAGGGCGACACGGCATTCGTCGCCTATGGCAACGGCACCGGCGGTTCGCGCTCATCGCAGATGGGCGGTGTCTCCGTGGCGCGCGCCTGTGCGCAGGTGGTGGAAAAGGCCTCGCGCATCGCCGCGCACCGGCTTGAGGCCGCACCCGGCGACATCGAGTTCGCCGACGGCGTTTTCCGGGTCGCCGGCACCGATCTGGCTGTCGCGCTGACTGAGATTGCACGGCTCGCGCGCGACCCCGCCGCGCTGCCCGACGGCGAGGAGCCCGGCCTCGACGAAACCTGCCGCTATCAGCGCCCGACCGAATGCAACTTCCCGAATGGCTGCCATATCTGCGAGGTGGAGGTGGACCCCGACACCGGGCAGGTCCGGGTGGTGAAATACACTGCGGTGGACGATTGCGGCACCGTCATCAACCCGCTGCTGGCGGCGGGCCAGGTGCATGGCGGCGTCGGCCAGGGGCTGGGGCAGGCGCTGCTGGAGCACACGGCCTACGACCCCGGCAGCGGCCAGTTCCTCGCCGGCTCCTTCATGGATTACTGTATGCCGCGCGCCGACGACTTCCCCGAGATCGATGTGGGCTTCAACCCGGTGCCGAACCCCTCCAATGAGCTTGGCGTCAAGGGCATCGGCGAAGGCGGGGCCTGCGGCGCGCCGCCGGCGATCACCGCTGCTGTCGCGGATGCGCTCGGCATCGACCATATCGACATGCCGATTACCTCCGAGAAGGTCTGGCGCGCGCTGAACGGCGGGTAGGGCCGCCGCGCTCCCGGCCCGCATCACCCGGCGTCGCTGCACTCTCTCGTCGGCAGCCCCGGCCCGCCGGCGCGCCCGCTTCGGCGCTCGAACAGGAAGACATCGTGCCAGACGCCGTCGATCTGGCCGTAGCGCTCCCGATAGCCGACCCGGCGGAAACCGCTTTTCTCGTGAAGGGCGATGCTGGGCCGGTTGGCCGCCAGAATCTGCGCCTGCAGGGTCCAGTAGCCTTCCGCTTCGGAGGCTGCGATCAGGCCGCCCAGCAGGGCGGTTCCGGCGCCCAGCCGCCGTGCATCTTCGCTGACATAGACGCTGACCTCAGCGACGCCGGGCGCGCCTCAGGTGTCCGGCGCCGGTGTGAGCGCCGCCCAGCCGACCGTCCGGCCGCTGCCATTGCGGGCGACGAGCCGGCCGACGGCCAGATGGCCGGCGTTCCATGCCTTCCAGCTCGGCGGATTCTTCATGAAGGCGGCGACGCCTGTCTTCAGGCCCGCGCGGTAAATGGCCCGGACCTCGGGCCAGTCGCAGTCCTGCATCGCGTCGATTGCGATCATCGGTCGAGCCTGCCCCAACAGTTCGGCGATGCCGCCCGCAACCCGGCGGCGCGGCCCCCTTTCTGTGCGCCAACCGGCCGCGCCCGTCAAGACGCCGTTCGGCGGGGGCGTGTCTCAGTTTGCAATGAAGGCCCGTTCTGGCAGGTTTTTCGGAACGCGCCTCCGTGCCGCGCCGCTTGCATCGCCTCCCTTGTCGTCACCCCGGATGGAGCGTGTGCCCTCTCTTGTCACCCCGGCCGGAGCGCAGCGGAGAGCCGGGGTCCATCCTCCGCCGTTTCGGCCCTGCGGAAGGATCGGAGGCTGGGCCCCGACAGTGGGGGCGTCCGGGGCGACAACAGGGGGGCCGGGGCGGCGCCGGGGCGTTCGGAGCGGGGGGCCGGGCCTCTCAAGCCCCTGGCTCAATCTGCCAGAGGAACGCGAATGTCAAACGGAGACATGACCTTGGGCGGCGCGCCGTTGCGCAGGCGGCGCGAATTGGAATAGACAGACGCATCTACCGCTGCACCTGGACGCCGCGCATCCCATGACAGCAACCGATCCCGCCGCCAATGCCCCGGCGGAGCATTTTGACGCCGTCGTCATCGGGGCCGGTTTCGCCGGCATGTATATGCTGCATTGCCTGCGCAGGCTGGGCTTCTCCGCGCGCGTTTTCGAGGCAGGCTCGGATGTGGGCGGAACCTGGTACTGGAACCGCTATCCCGGCGCGCGCTGCGACATAGAGAGCCTGCAATACTCCTATTCCTTCTCCGAGGCACTCGACCAGGAGTGGGAGTGGTCCGAGAAATACGCGCCGCAGCCGGAAATCCTGGCCTATGCCAGACATGTCGCGGACCGGTTCGACCTCCGGCGCGACATCTGCTTCGACACCAGGGTGACGGCGCTCCGCTTCGACGAAGCCGCGAAGTGCTGGACCGTCGCGACGGACCGGGGGGAGCGCTGCTCGGCGCGCTTCTGCGTCATGGCGGTGGGCTGCCTCTCGGCGGCGAACCGACCGCATTTTGACGGTCTCGACAGCTTCGAGGGTGAGGTGCTGCATACCGGCGAGTGGCCGCATGAGCCGGTGGATTTCTCCGGCAGGCGGGTCGCGGTCATCGGCACCGGCTCCTCGGCGATCCAGTCGATACCGGTCATCGCCCGGCAGGCCGCAGCGGTCACGGTGTTCCAGCGCACGCCCAATTATGCCGTGCCGGCATGGAACGCGCCGCTCGAGGCCGGGCATGTGCGCGCGGTCAAGGCCGATTATCCTGAATTCCGCGCGAAGGCCCGCTCGCGGCCGACGGGGTTCTACTTCCCCTATAACACCGCCCCGGCGCTTGCCGCGACGCCGGAGGAGCGGCAACGGCAATATGAGACGTTCTGGGCGCGCGGCGGCCTGCCTTTTCTCGGCGCCTTCGGCGACCTCCTTTACGACAAGGCGGCGAACGACACGGCCGCCGAGTTCGCACGCGCGAAGATTCGCGCGGCGGTCCGCGACCCGCAAACCGCAGACCTGCTTTGCCCCGACAATGTGTTCGGCTGCAAGCGGCTCTGCGTCGATACCGGCTATTACGAGACCTACAATCTGGACCATGTGGCGCTGGTCGATGTGTCGAAACAGCCGATCGAGCGCTTCACGCCCGGCGGCATCGTCGCGAACGGCGTCGAATACCCGGCGGACATGGCGGTGTTCGCCACGGGCTTCGCGGCGATGACCGGCTCCTTCGACCGTATCCGCATTACCGGGCGGGGCGGGCTGACGCTGGCGGAGAAGTGGCGCGCCGGCCCGTGCAACTATCTCGGCCTCGCCATTGCCGGCTTCCCCAACTTCTTCACCGTCACCGGGCCGGGCAGCCCGTCCGTGCTGGCGAACATGATTCCGTCCATCGAACAGCATGTGGACTGGATCGCGGACTGCATGGCGCATATGCGCGATATCGGCGCGCGGACCATAGAGGCGCTGGAAGACGACGAGGACGCCTGGGTTGCGCATGTGGCGGAGGTGGCGTCGGTCTCGCTGCGCTCGACCTGTTCGAGCTGGTATGTCGGCGCCAACATTCCCGGCCGGCCGCGCGTCTTCATGCCCTATATCGGCGGGTTCCCGGTTTATGTGCAGAAGTGCAACGAGGTGCTGGCGGCCGGTTTCGACGGGTTCGTCCTCGACGCGCCCGCCGCAGCGCCGCCCAGGGTGCGTTTCACGGAGCGCTGGCAGGCGGCGCTCGACCCCGATGTGCTGTCTCCCGCCGACATCGCCGCCGGCCGGGTGCCCATGGTGTGAACGGCAGTTCCGGCCCTGTCAGCCGGATCCGTTGATCCGGGCCGTCAGTTCGGCGGATTGCAGGTTTCGAGGTTCGGCGTCGATCGGCTCCGGCGCGGGCAGCGCTGATCCGGCGGGCGCTGCTCCAAGCTGCTCGAAGCGCCTGGCGGAAGGCAGCACCCGGTTTTCCAGCGAGCCGACGCCCTTATTGTAGCGTTCCACCGCCTGGCGCAGCGACTTGCCGACATCCGCCATATGCTCGCCGAACACCCGGATGCGCTCATAGAGCTCCCGCCCCGACGCCGAAATCGCCTGGGCGTTCTCCGCGATTCGCTCCTGCTGCCAGCCATAGGCGATCGCCTTGACGAGCGCGATGAGGGAGGTGGGCGTGCTGATGAGCACTTTCATCGCAACGGCTTCGTCGAAGAGCCGCGGATCGTTCTCCAGCGCGGCGGCGAAAAACGATTCGCCCGGAATGAACATGACGACGAAATCCGGCGCGCCGGGCAGGGCGTTCCAGTATTCCTTCGAGGAGAGCATCCGGACATGGTTGCGCACATGGCGCACATGCGCCTGGATATGGGTGGCGCGCGCTTCCTCGTCTTCCGCCTCGACGGCATCGAGATAGGCCTGCAGCGGCGTTTTGGCATCGATGACGATCGACTTTCCGCCCGGCAGGCGAACAACCACATCCGGCCGCTGTGCCCCGCCGTCCCTGTCCCGCACCGTGTCCTGTTCGACGAAATCAACATGCTTCGTCATGCCCGCCATCTCGAGCACATTGCGGAGCTGATGCTCGCCCCATCTGCCGCGCGTCTGCGGCTGGCGCAGCGCCTGAACCAGCCGCCCGGTCTCGGACTGAAGCTGCTTGACCTGTTCGGAGATCGATTTGTGATCGCCGGCGCGTTCCTTCTCGAACCGCTGCACCTGGGCGTCGAACTTCTCCAGCTTGTCGCCCAGCGGCCTGACGAGCGCCGCAATGGCTTCCTGCCGCGTTTGCAGATCCTTGTCCGCCTCCACCTTGTGCGACTGGAACCGTTCGCTGACGAGACGCAGGAAGGAGTCGCTGTTCTTGCCGAGCGCATCGGCGGCGAGGGCGGCGAACCGGGTCTCGGCTTCGCCGCGCATCCTGTCCGCCTCTTCCAGGCGCGCATTATGGGCCTTGCGCTCCGCTTCCAGCTCCATCTCCGCCCTGTCCGCCCGGCGGCGCGCAGGGGCGGCGAAGAAGAACCAGACCAGCGCCGCGCCGGCGAGCGCGCACAGGCACAGGACAGACAGTCCGAATTCCATGATCGCCTCCGCCTTCCCGGCTTTGCCGGCCTCCGGATAGACGAAAGCCGTTCCAGCCGCAACGCGAACGCCTTACAGTCGCAAGAGGCAGGCGCCGGAGCAATCGCGGGAGGACGGGCATGGCCGAGCTGACAGACGAGCAACGGGCGTTTTTCTCCGAACATGGCTATGTGGTGGTGGAAGACGCGGTGGACGCCGCGCTGCTTGCCGAACTCAGGCGCGATTTCGACGGCTGGGTGGAGGAGAGCCGCCAGCGCCTGGCCCCTTACGGCGACACGGCCGACGGGCGGCCCCGCTTCGACCTGGAGCCGGGGCATTCGGAGGCCCGGCCGGGCCTTCGGCGCGTCAACGCCCCGATCGAGGTGTCCGACGCCTATTTCCGCGCGACGGCGGACAGCCGGATGACCGATTGCGTGGCCGACCTGATCGGGCCGGATGTCAAGCTCCACCACACCAAGATCAACTCGAAACTGCCGGGCGGGCACACGGAGGTGAAGTGGCACCAGGACTTTCCGTTCACCCCGCACAGCAATGACGACATCGTGACCGCGCTGCTGATGGTGGATGAGGTGACGGAGGAGAACGGGCCGCTCAAGGTGCTGTCCGGCTCCCATCGCGGCCCGATCCACAGCCTCTGGCACGGCGGCGTGTTTACCGGTGCGATTGCCGACGGCATTGCGGCCGAGTGCGAGCGGGAGGCGCGCCTCTGCACGGGGCCTGCCGGCTCCGTGTGCCTCATGCACACAAGACTGCTGCACGGCTCGGCGCCCAACCGCTCCGACCGGCCGCGGACGCTGCATATCTCGGTCTATAGCGCGGACGACGCCGTGCCGAGCTCGCCGAATCCCGTGCCCAGCCGTTATGAAGGGCTGACGGTCCGGGGCCGGCGCAGCGGCCGCATAAGAGCGACCGCTTTCGAACTCGAACTGCCGCAATTGCCCACCACCGCCTCCTTTTTCGACCAGCAGGCGCGCCACCGGCCGGCGGGGTAAAGGGCCTGCCGCGGCGGGAGCAGCGGCGGCAGCCGAGATGCGGTTATTATCGGCAGCTTTCCATATAGAGCCGCAGGGCCGCGTTGATGCGGGTCTGGTAGCCGCGCCCGCCGGCCTTGAAGAACTCGAGGATGTCGGGGTCCAGACGAACCGAGATTGCCCGCTTGCGGCGCGGTGTAACGGCGCGGACCCTGGAATCGTCGAACTCTCCCTCGTCCGGGTCAATCTCGGGCTCGACGCCGGCAGCCTGATCCTGCCGCAGGCGGTCCCAGTCGGTCTCACCCCTTCGGAGCAGAGCCTCATGGAGGGTCGTTTGCGTGATAGTGTGCTCGCTCATTCCTGTTTGCCGGTCGCGCCGAGATGATCCGGCATCGACCGCTCCTGTATGTGTAAACGACGGCAATCAGGACGCCATTGCAGCGGCCGACGGCTTTCCAGCGGTATTCGCTTGCCTTGACCGACGGCGTTTCGAGGAACGGTTCGTCGAATATCCTGACGGCATCCCAAAAGTCGATCCTATGTTTCCTGAAGTTGCTCAGGCGCTTGTTGTCGTCCCATTCGAATTCGGATGGGGCTTCCGGATATGTCGGCGTGATTGATGTGGCCTTATGGTTTGTTCATGGTTTGACATTGTTCGTCCTCTCGTTCTGCAAATGATGTTCTCCAGCTTCGGCTCCAGATCCGCGCAGCATTCTGGAACCCAGCATGGCCTCTATTGTATATACAATCGAGAGCCTGGCAGTCAAGCGATGATGCGCGGGGTTTTGTCAATCTCGCACCGGGGCGCATTCCAAGGCGCCGGCGACCACACTCATCCGCCGGTCACAGTTTGCCAGCGCCACTCTCCGCGATGCACTACCTCATGCAGTAATCCGCACGCGCATGTCCAACGCCCGGGTGATCCGCATCACCGTGGCGAAGCTGGGGTTACCGCTCTCCGACAATGCCTTATAGAGCCCTTCGCGGCTCATTCCGGTCTCGCGCGCCAGCCGGCTCATGTTCCCCGACCGGGCAATGTCGTTCAGCGCGGCGCGGATCAGGCTTCCGTCGCC
This sequence comes from Alphaproteobacteria bacterium, assembly GCA_965200785.1. Taxonomy (GTDB): domain Bacteria; phylum Pseudomonadota; class Alphaproteobacteria; order Bin95; family Bin95; genus Bin95. Next base: position 3,296,707 of record CBDAVA010000003.1, read on the forward strand.
CGGGTCCTCTTCCGCGCACGCCTCCAGATAGAGCTGCGCGTCTTCCGGCGTCCGCAGGTATTCTGCAGCATCCCACCGGGTAAATGTCTCGCTCATCCGTGCCTCCAGTCTCGCGCCAACCGTCCGGCGCGTTCGATGTCGCGTTGCTGGCTGTCCTTGCCGCCGCCACACAGCACCACCGCCGTCGACTGCGGGTCGATGACTGTGCGGGAAGGCCCGGTGAAGGGGATCTTCAAGCTGATCTTCGACAAGGCCGAATTTCCGGCGGCGCCGGCCGGCTTGGAAGAAGCGCGGCAGCCGCTGGACTAATTCCGCGTTGCGGGGCCGGCAGTGGTTTCGGCGATGGAGAATCCGGCGTGGTCGAGCGCCACATCGGCAACCACGGCAATGACCGCCATGGCCAGGAAGGCAATCAGCATGGCTCTCATCTGCGGCGTTCTCCCTCCGCTGTCGCGTGTCTCAGAAACGCAATCAGGTCGTTGCGGTCGGCCGGCCCGGTAATGCGCTGCATCGGCATCTTCGAGCCGGGGATGAACCGGTCGGGGCCTTCGTCGAACAGCGCATCAATGGTGTCCTCATTCCAGACAAAGGCCGCCTCGCGCAGCACGCGCGAATAGTTATACCCCGAAAGGCCGCCCGCGGGGCGCCCGAAAAGGCCGAACAGCGTCGGCCCGGCGCGCCGCAGACCGTCGGGGCCGAGCGTGTGGCAGATCGAGCATTTGCGCTGGAACTGGCGCTCGCCATTGTCCATGCCGGCCGGGTCGCGCAGGAAGCTGCGCTCGCCGGAAGCCATCAGGCCGCCGGCGCCGAGCGCCGCTATCGGCCAGCTATAGGCCGCATCGTCTATGCCGCCGGCGAGGATGTCCTCCCCGTCGGCGGAGAAGGCCAGAGCCCAGACCGGCCCGCGCAGCGCCGCGCGAAAATCGCGCAACACCGTCCAGCGCCGGCTGTCGATCACCTTGATGAAGCCCTCGCCGTCGCCGACCGCCAGCCTTCCGCTTCGCGCGTCGAAAGCCATGGCCAGGATCGGACGGCGCTGCAGGGTGAAATCCGCAATCTCGCGGCCGGTCTCGAGGTCGAGAACGCGGGTCGCGCCGTCCACGCCGCCATAGGCGAGCCAGCCGGCCGCCTCGTTGAGCGCCAGCGTATTGATCCCGAAACGCCCCTTCAGGATGAGCCGCGTCTGCACGCCCTGCGCAAGGTCCCAGACCCGGACCGTCCCGTCGGTGGAGGCCGAATAGAGCCGGGCGCCGTCGGCGGAATAGGCGACATCGTTGACGCCGGCGCTGTGGCCCTCGAGAAACCGCGCCGGGCCGCCCTCCAGCGGCCACAGGCCGATCCGCCCGTCCCAGCTTGCCGATGCCGCCGCGCGCCGGTCCGGCGAGAGCGCCAGCGCCACCACCTTCGCCTTATGGCTGCCGAGATGCCGCGCATGGCCGCTGGACAGGTCCCAGAGTCGAACCTCGTTGTCGTCGCCCCCTGAAACCGCCCGTGAGTCGTCGATGAAACGCACCGCATTCACCGCCGCCCGGTGCGCTTCCAGCCAGACCGGCGCGCCGGCCTGCCAGAGGCCCACGGAATAGTCGAAGCTCGCCGTGAGCACGCGCTGTCCGTCCGGTGAAACGTCGATGTCCCGGACCGGGCCGCCATGCCCGTCGAGCGTGAAAAACTCCCCCGCCGGCGCGGCAGCGCAGGGCAACAGCAGGGCCAGGGCCGTCAGCAACGCCCGGAGCCGCATGGTCAGCCGTCCGGCGTCATTCCGCCGGCGGCGCCCCGCGGGCGCCATGGGCCGGCTCGCCGGTCGCTTCCTCATACCAGAGCGAATGGTGCTCCCTGGCCCATTGCCGGTCCACCTGGCCGGTGCCCATGGCGTCGAAGGCGCCTTCCATCCCGATCGAGCCCAGATAGATATGCGCGATGACAATCGCGATGAACACGAAGGCGACGATGGAATGCCAGAGCTGCGCGTATTGCATCTCCTCATGCGGCGCAAGCGCGACCGGCAGTTCTCCAAGTCCGAGCGCCTGCGGCAGGCCCATCGCATTGAGCATGTCGAATGTCTTGGCGAACATCGGCAGCTCGAACGGGAACAGCAGCGACAGGCCCGAAGCCGAGATCGAGACTCCGAGGACGATCACCGCCCAGAACACGATCTTCTGGCCGGCATTGAACTTGCGCGCCGGCGGGTGGCTGCCGCGCGTGAACAGGCCGCCGCCCTTCGCCAGCCAGACCAGATCGACCCGGTTGGGGATATTGTGGACAATCCACGACACGAACACCCACACCACGGCCAGCATGAACGCCCAGGCGACGTTGTTGTGGACCCATTTCGACGCCAGCGCGAGCGGGGCGAAGGCCTCCTTGCCGAGCATCGGAATCAACAGCGGACGCCCGAAAAGGGTGATGAGGCCGCTCACCGCCAGCAGGATGAACGAGCCGGCAAGCAGCCAGTGCCCGAACCGCTCCAGCGCGTTGAAGCGCAGGATGGTCCGCCCGGTCCGCCCGCCCTCGATGCGGATCGGCCCGCGCAGCAGCAGGAACAGCACCAGTATGCCGAGCATGCCGGCCAGCAGCCAGGCGCCCCATTCCTGCAACGGCCCCTGCCGCCACAGCAGCCAGCGCATACCGCCGTCCTGGATCACCACCTCCGACGCCGGCCCTCTGGCCGAGACCGTGACATCGGCGCCGCCATAGCGCAGGGCGCGGAAGAGTTCCGCATCCGATGCTCCGCCCCTCGTGCCGAGATGCGCCTCTATCCCCGCGGCGCGCGCGGGATCGCCAATGGCGTCCCGGCGGAAGCTGTCGTCGATCGTCATACCCCGCTGCCGGGCAAGGATATCCTGGAGCGTCTGCGCCCCGCCGGTCGCAGCCCGCGGATTATCGCCTGCGCCCTGCTGCGCAACGGCCGGCGCGGCCGCCAGCAGCAGCGCCACCAACGCCAGGAGCATGGGCAAGCGCGGTGCCGTCGTCATCCCCGGGCCTCCCGCTGAAATCGGCCAAAACCGGCAGGAGAAAGGGCCGGGGGCCCTCAGCTCCCGCAAGAAACTGTGTGAGCGGCCGGCCCCGCGCAGGCGGGGCCGGCCTTGCTCCATACGCGCTCAGGCGCCCTTCTGGCCGTAGGCAGTGCCCCAGCCCCAGGCGCCGGAGCCGAAGCCCCGGGCCACCACGCGCTCGCGGTAGATGCCCGAAACGACGTCGCCGTCGCCCGCCAGCAGCGCCTTGGTCGCGCACATCTCGGCGCAGATCGGCAGTTTGCCTTCCGCGATCCGGTTGCGCCCGTATTTGGCGAACTCGGCGGTGGAGTGCGTCTCTTCCGGCCCGCCGGCGCAGAAGGTGCACTTGTCCATCTTGCCACGGGAGCCGAAATTGCCCGCCTGCGGGAACTGCGGCGCACCGAACGGGCACGCATAGAAGCAGTAGCCGCATCCGATGCAGAGGTCCTTGGAGTGCAGGACCACGCCTTCCTCGTTCTGGTAGAAGCAATCCACCGGGCACACGGCCATGCAGGGCGCGTCCGAACAGTGCATGCAGGCGACCGAGATCGACCGTTCGCCGGGGTCGCCGTCATTGATCGTCACAACCCGGCGCCGATTGATCCCCCACGGCACCTCGTGCTCGTTCTTGCACGCGGTGACGCAGGCGTTGCACTCGATGCAACGTTCGGCGTCACAGAGAAATTTAGCTCTTGCCATCTCCTTCTCCTCCCTCAGGCCGCGTAGATCTTGCAGAGAGTGGTCTTCGTCTCCTGCATCTGCGTGACCGAGTCATAGCCGTAGGTCTGCGCCGTGTTGGAGCTCTCGCCCAGCACGTAGGGATCGGCTCCCTCGGGATATTTGTGCCTCAGATCCGCGCCCTCGAAATGCCCGCCGAAGTGGAAGGGCATGAATGCAACCCCGACGCCGACCCGCCGGGTGACCATGGCCATGACCTTGACCCTGGCCCCTTCCGCGCCCTCGACCCAGACCTGCGCGCCGTTGCGCAGCCCGAGATCGTTGGCGTCCTTCGGATGGATTTCGACGAACATGTCCTGCTGAAGCTCGGCGAGCCACCGGTTCGACCGCGATTCGTCGCCGCCGCCCTCATATTCCACGAGGCGCCCGGAAGTCAGGATCATCGGATAGTCTTTCGAGAAATCCTGCTTCTGGATCGAGGCATACATGGTGGGCAGACGGTAGAACTTCCGGTCCTCATAGGTCGGATAATCCGCCACCAGGTCGCGCCTCGGCGTGTAGAGAGGCTCACGGTGCAACGGTATCGGATCCGGGAAGGTCCACACCACCGCCCGCGCCTTGGCATTGCCGAAGGGCGCGCAGCCATGCTTGATCGCAACCCGCTGGATGCCGCCCGAAAGGTCGGTCTTCCAGTTGGTCTTCGGTCCGGCCACGGCCTCGATCGACGCCCGCTCGGCGTCGGTGAGGTCGCCGTCCCATCCCAGGTCCATCAGCATCTGCATGGTGAACTCGGGATAGCCGTCCTGAATCTCCGACCCGACCGAATAGACGCCTTCCGCCAGCAGGTTTTCGCCGTCGCGCTCCACGCCGAACCGGGCGCGGAAGGTCAGGCCGCCCTCGGCCACCGGCTTGGACATGTCGTAGAGGTTGGGCGTGCCGGGATGGCCCATTTCCGGCGGACCCCAGGATGGCCAGGGCATACCGTAATAGTCGCCGTCGGCGGGGCCGCCCACCGCCTGCAGGGTCGTGCGGTCGAAGGTGTGCTGGTTGGCCATGTGCAGCTTGAGCCGCTCCGGCGACTGGCCGGTATAGCCGATCGTCCACATGCCCCGGTTGATCTCGCCGGTGATGTCCTCGACCAGCGGCGTGTCATCCGCTTCCATCTTGATATTGCGGAAGAAGCGGTCCGCCCAGCCGAACTTCTTGGCGAATTTCGCCATGATGATCTGGTCGGGGAGGCTCTCGAACACCGGCTCGACCACCCGCTCGCGCCACTGGATCGAGCGGTTCGACGCCGTGACGGACCCGTAGGTCTCGAACTGCGTCGAGGCTGGCAGCAGATACACGCCGTCGGTGCGGTCGTGAAGCACGGCGGAGACGGTGGGATACGGGTCGATCACGACCAGCATGTCCAGCTTCTCCATCGCGGTCTTCATTTCCTTGCCGCGCGTCTGCGAATTCGGCGCATGGCCCCACAGCACCATCGCCCGGACATTGTCCGGCTGGTCCATATTGGCCTTGTCCTCGAGAACGCCGTCGATCCAGCGGGACACCGGGATGCCCTTCAGGTTCATCAGCGCTTTCTTCTTGCCGTCAGCGCCTTCGAGCATCCCGAACTGCCCCTTCAGCCAGTCGAGATCCTCCTCCCAGACACGCGCCCAATGCGCCCAGGCGCCCCCGGAGAGGCCGTAATAGCCCGGCAGCGTATGGGACAGGATGCCGAGATCGGTGGCGCCCTGCACATTGTCGTGGCCGCGGAAGATGTTGGTGCCGCCGCCGCTGGTGCCCATATTGCCGAGCGCAAGCTGCAGCACGCAGTAGGCGCGCGTATTGTTGTTGCCTTGGGTGTGCTGGGTGCCGCCCATGCACCAGATCACGGTGCCGGGGCGGTTGTTCGCCATGGTGCGGGCGACGCGGCGAAGCTGCGAACCGGGCGTTCCGGTGACGCGCTCGACTTCCTCCGGCGTCCACTTGGCGACTTCCTCGCGAATCTGGTCCATGCCCCAGACGCGGGTGCGGATGAACTCCTTGTCCTCCCAGCCATTCTCGAAGATATGCCAGAGAATGCCCCAGATAAGCGCCACATCGGTGCCGGGGCGGAAGCGGACATATTCGTCGGCATGGGCGGCGGTGCGCGTGAAGCGCGGGTCGCACACGATCAACGGCGCGTTGTTCTGCTCCTTGGCCCGCAGCACATGCAGCAGCGATACCGGATGCGCCTCGGCCGGGTTACCGCCGATGATGAAGATGGCGCGGCTGTTGTGGATGTCGTTGTAGGAGTTGGTCATGGCGCCGTAGCCCCATGTATTCGCAACGCCGGCAACGGTGGTCGAATGGCAGATGCGGGCCTGGTGGTCCACATTGTTCGTGCCCCAATAGGCCGCGAATTTGCGGAACAGATAGGCCTGCTCATTGCTGAACTTCGCCGAACCCAGCCAATAGACGCTGTCCGGGCCGCTTTGCTCGCGGATCTGCATCATGCCGTCGCCGATCTCGTCGATCGCCTGCTCCCAGCTGATGCGCTTCCACTCGCCGCCCTCTTTCTTCATGGGGTATTTGAGGCGGCGTTCGCCGTTCGCGTGCTCGCGCACCGCGGCGCCCTTGGCGCAATGGGCGCCGAGATTGAACGGGCTGTCCCAGCCGGGCTCCTGGCCGACCCAGACGCCGTTGTCCACCTCGGCGATTACGGAGCAGCCGACCGAGCAATGCGTGCAAACGGACTTGGCGGTCGAGATCGCGCCCTGCGCGGCCCGCGCTTCGGCCTTCGAGACCATGCCGCCGGCGGCGCCGACCGCCGCGAGGCCGCCGATTGCAAGGCCGGACCCCCGCAGGAATGTCCGGCGGTCGATCGATGCGTCCGAAATATCGGGCAGGATCGAAGTCCGCTGGGGGCGTCTCGCAACCCCGTTGGTCTTTTTCCTGAGCATTCTTTTCCTCCGTCAGGCGTTCCGGCCGCGGGCCGGTCCGCCGGGTTCGCCATGCCGACAGGCCGCCGGGCGTCTCGCAACCATTGGCCGTGTGTCGGCGGTGCCCCCTTCGCTAGAAGCGGGCGCTTTCGTAATAGGCGCGCGTATGCCGGGTATCCTGCATCCGCCCGTCCGAGTCGTGCGGGACCGCCGCTTCGGCCGCCCGCCCCGCGACTGCCGCCACCGCGGCAACGGGCACCGACACCGATGCGAGCTTCAGAAAGTCCCGGCGGTTCGTCTTTTCGCCGTCCGTTCCGGTGCTCATGCGTCTGCTCCTCCTCCTCGTTCCGGCCCGCAAGGCGGGCCGATCTGCTGCGGGCTAGCCCGCCGTCATCCGGTACGCTCCCCTTTCGATCTCCATGAACGCCCGCCCGACAGAGCCGACCGGGGCGTAGAAGACCGAGTTCCGCGCATTTTCCAGATCCGTGAAAAAATGCTCCGCCCAGGGAGCGATATGCCTGTTGAAGAACCGCTTGGTGTCGTTCAGAGAGGCCGGGTCTCCGAAGCGCCCGGAAATCATCCCCGCCATCATCTCCATCAGGCTTGCGATATGGTCTTCGGGCTCATACACGGCGAACGCCCGCTGCATTCCGAGTCCGGCCATGTCGTTGCGCAGCGTCGCCAGCGGTTTCTCATTCAGGAAGCCGGTCAGGTAGTAGCTGGCATAGGGCAGCAATTCGCCGCGCCCGATCCCGATGAACAAGGCGTTGAATTCGCTTTCGACCGCCCGTTCCGTCGTCGCCGAGGCGACCCGCGCCAGCGCATGGACGGCCCGGCCCAGCGGGCCGCTGTCGCCCGACAGCGCCGCCGACTTGTCCAACAGCGCCCGATCCGGCGGCCGGGCCAGCAGCGCGCCGAGAAAGCCGTAGAGGTCCGCTCTCAGGCGGTCCTCCTCGGCAATCTCCGCGTTATGGGCCGCTTCCGCCGTCATCCCGCCCTTTGTCTCCTTATGCTCCTCATGCCGCCTGCCCCGGCTCCGCTTCTGCAAAGGCGAAGCGCATGCGCGGCTTCGCGCGCGCAACCGCCGGCTCGGCTCTGCCGGGCAGAAGGTCCGGCCCATCGGCGGCAGACTCGATTGCTGCAGGAGCACCCGCCGGTTCTTCGGTCTGCGCCGCTTCCGTTTCTGCGGCCGCCGGTTCTTCGCTTTCGGCCGCCACGCTGTCTGGATTGGCTGCGCGCTCCGCCGCCTCGGCCAGCGCCTCGAGATGCTTGAGCATTCCCTTGCCGACCTGATATGCGGTTTGCAGGTTCTCCACCACCAGCGCCGCGTCGGTGTAGTCCTCGCCGTAGTCCACCAGATTGTCGAGATTGGCCAGCAGCGGGTTGGACCGCCAGAGCCGGCGCAGCGCCCGGCGGCGCAGCCTTTCCGGCACCGCTTCGGACATGAAGGCGGAGAAATCGTCGCCTTGCTTCATGCTGTCCGGGTCGGGCAGGTCCAGTTCGGCCAGCACGTCCTCGTCCGGCCGTTCCTCCAGCGCCTTGCGCTCCTCGGCCGCCCGGGCCTGCCGCTCGGCTTCCGCGCCGGCGCGCGCTTCCTCGGCCACCGCCGCCTTGCGGCGCGACCAGAAATCCGGCCGCGCGCTCAATGCAGCACCTCCGCCCCGGCGCGCCCCGGCGCCCGATAGACATCGGACATCTGCCGGATACGCGGATCGCCCTTGCCGTCCTGCGCCGGCCCGGCCCGGCGCTTGTCGCGCCGGCGCTTGACGAAGGCTTCATCCTCGCGGTGCTGTTCGACGAAATCGCGCACGACCGCGATCAGCCCCTCCGACATCGGCGCCTGCTCGACGATCTCCTCGCCGCTGTCCATATAATCCTGCGCCTCATAGGGCGACGCCGTTGCCAGCACGACTTCGAGCTCATGCGCCGCATCCGGCTCCGCCGTCTGACGCATCACCACATAGACCGCCGGAACGCGCGCGGAGAGCCCGGTCAGATACGCCTCGACATCGGAGGGCCAGAACTCCAGGGGCACCGTGGCGGCGTGATATTCCACCGTCTCGCCGTCGCGCCGCAACTCGCGCCATTCCGCCGGCCCGGCGCCGGGCAGGACATCCGCCACGGTCCAGCTCCAGCGCGCCCAGCGGCTCACCGCCGGACTCCGCCGAATGACAACACCCAGCGGCAGGGACAACGCGCTCGACGGTACAGGCAAACCCGATCCTTTCCCCAGAGACATTTGCGCCAGTCTGCAGGCCGGAAAAGCCCGTATGAAGGATGCACCTCCTTGCGCAACACGACAAGGAGAAAAATCCATGCGGCGACGGATGAAACAGACTTTATTTTGCGAATGTTTCGCAATTCCATCCCGTGCAATTCACTATCACGTAAACCCGTTTCTTTTTGCAAACCGTTCTCACTTCTGTGCTGTCCGATGCCGAACCCGCGCAAGGGTTTGAATCGTGTCTCAGTTTCCCATTCGGTCTCTCGTCTGCAGTCGGTCGGCGCAAGCGCGCCGCCGGCTTCGGGCAAGGACCCTGCCGGCACGAACCTCCACGCCTGGCCTGTCGCCCCCGCGAAGGCGGGGGAGACGAATGAGTGCGGCAACGAGTTCAAATGTTTAACTGAGACACAGCCATGGTTTGCGGCGCATTGCGCATTGGGCGGACAGCAGCATTAGCGGGTCCAATGTTTGCAAATAACTCGCAATCGCAAAACGCGCCGCATCCGGAGCAATAACGGGCTTTCGTTCTGGACAGCCGGGTCCGAACGGCCCATAGGGTGGCAGGCCTGCGGCCGGCCCGCAGCGGCTTGTGCGGAGGACAGGGAATGGCCAGGACCTTGCTCGTGTGCGACTGCGCGCACAGCCAGAAAATTGATACCGGCAGTATCGAGGCCGGCGCCGGCATCGCCTGCTCGCGCATTCACAGCGCGCTCTGCACAACGGAGTCCGACGCGGCTGCCCGGGCGATCGCAGCCGGCGGCGCCTTCATCGCCTGTCAGCAGGAATGGGCGCGGTTCGAGGAGATCGCCGAAGAGCTGGAGGCGCCGGCCCCGGCGCTGGTCGATATCCGGGACCGCGCGGGATGGTCGGACGAAGCGGCGGAGGCCGGCCCCAAACAGGCGGCGCTGGTGGCCCAGGCCCTGACCGCCGCACCTCCCGCCCGGACCGTGGATGTGGTTTCCGAGGGGCGGTGCCTCATTCTGGGCCGGGCGCCGGCCGCGCTGGCGGCGGCCGAACGGCTGGCGGAGCCGCTGTCGGTGACCGTGCTGCTGGCGGACCCGCCGGAGGACCTGCCCGTCGACCGCCGTTTCGATGTGGTCGTCGGCAGGCTGCGCGGCGCCGCCGGCGCGCTTGGCGGTTTCCGGCTGCGCATCGACGGCCTCCGGCAAATGGAGCCGGGCGGACGCGGCCAGTTCGGTTTCTCGGAGCCGCGCGACGGGGCGGAAAGCGCGTGCGACGCGATTCTCGATCTTTCCGGCGGCGCGCCGCTGTTTTCCGCCCATGAGAAGCGCGAGGGCTATTTCCGCGCCGACCCCGGCGACCCCAACGCCGTTGCGGCCGCCGTCTTCGAGGCCGGGCAGGCGGTCGGCACTTTCGAGAAGCCCCTCTATGTCCGGCTGGAGGAAGGCCTTTGCGCGCATTCCCGCGCCGGGCAGCCGGGCTGCTCCAAATGCCTCGACATCTGCCCGACCGGCGCCCTGTCGCCGGCGGGAGACCATGTGGCTGTCGATCCGATGGTCTGCGCCGGCTGCGGGGCCTGCTCGGCGGTCTGTCCTTCAGGCGCGGTGTCCTTCGACGCGCCGCCGCCGGCGTCGCTGTTCCGGCGCATGGAGGCGCTGGCCGGGGCCTACCGCAAGGCGGGCGGTGCGGCGCCGCGCCTGCTGGTCACGGACCGCGGCTTCGGGGCGGAGATGGTGGCGCTGTCGGCGCGTTTCGGGCGCGGCCTGCCGGCCGATGTCATCCCGTTCGAGGTGGAGGCCCTGGCGGGTTTCGGACATGCCGAGATGCTGGCGGCGCTGGCGGGCGGGTTCGCAGCAGTCGATATTCTGCTGCCGCCGCGCGCCGAGGATGAGGCCCCCAGGCGCGAACACGCCCTGGCGGAGGCGATGGGCGGGGCGGGGCGGCTCCGCCTGCTGGAGGCCGGCGACCCCGATGCGCTCGCGGATGCGCTGTATGGCCGCGAGGCGGCGCCTGCGCCTGTCGAGCCGGTGCTGGCGCTTGGCTCGCGCCGCCAGGTGGCGCGGCTTGCCGCCCGGGCGCTGAACCCTGCCGGCGCGGTGCTGCCGCTGCCCGAGGCGGCGCCATACGGCTCGGTGCAGGTGGACGTCGAAGCCTGTACGCTCTGCCTGGCCTGCGCGTCGCTCTGCCCTTCCGGGGCGCTTGGCGACAATCCGGACCTGCCGCAGCTTCGCTTCCAGGAGGACGCCTGCCTGCAATGCGGGCTGTGCGTGCAGGTATGCCCGGAGAACGCGGTGGCGCTGGAGCCGCGCCTGGACCTTTCAGACGCCGCGCTGCAGCAGCGCGTCCTCAAGGAAGAGGAGCCTTATGAGTGCGTCGAGTGCGGCAAGCCCTTCGGCGTGAAATCCACGGTGGAGAGAATCGTCGCGCAACTGGCCGGCCGGCATTCGATGTTCGCCGGCGAGGGCGCGTCGCGCCTGATCCGCATGTGCGACGACTGCCGCGTCAACGCCCAGTTCCATTCCGCCGGCAATCCGTTCGCGATGGGCGAACGGCCCCGTGTGCGCACGACCGAGGACTATCTGCGCGACCGCAGCAGGGATCACTGAAATTTGAGCGGCGCGGCCAGGTCGGCCGGCTGGATCGACGCGGCATAGGCCAGAATCGCGTCCAGATCGGCAAGGGTCATCTCCAGCGGCGCTATCGGCGGCGGGCGGGCCTTGTCGAAGGCCGGGGTAACGCCGGCGATCTGCGTGAAGGACGGATGCGGATTGAGGGTGAAGAAGGCCCGGAAGCGCCGGTCCCAATCGCCAAGCGCGCGCAGCATGGCGAAGGACGGCGTGGAGCCGATTCCCGCCATGCGGTTCTGCGGCCCGATGACATGGCAGCGCCCGCAATGGACCAGCGCCAGACGCTCCCCCGCCAGCGCATCGCCGGTAACGGCCGGCGCCTCGGCCTCGGCCCTTGCCCCGGCGGCAGGCGCATAGAGCGGCGTTCCGCCGGGCGCGAAGGCGGCCACGGTGCGCTGGCCGATGTCCGACATGAGCCAGTCGAGGAAGCGTTCCGCCAGGCCGGTTCGCCCGCCCTCCTCAATACGGGCCGCATACAGCGCATCACCATCTCGGAAAACCGGCCTGCCCGCCGTTACCGCCCCTTGCGGCCCGAGCAGCACATCCGCCTCGACGCCGGGCGCCAGATCGACCGCGGAGCTGCGAATGCCGGTCTTCAGCGAAAAGCGCGGCAGCAGGTGCTTCAGAAATCCGTTCTCCGCCAGTTCCGGGCTGGCGGCGACGGTTATCCGGCGCTCCTCCGCCTCCGCCGCAGGCGCGGCGGTCAGCATGACCAGGGCAGCCAGCCCGAACGCCCGCCAGATCGACATCGCCTCACCCTCCCGCGCCGGAGAAAGCCGAGCCTACGCCGTGCAAGCCGGAAATGCTCCCCCTTTTCCACCGGCAGCCGGGCGGCGGACACCGGCTGGCGGACGGCAGCGCATAGCGGCGGCGCGCTTTGCAGCCCGCGCGGACTTTGCGGGGAGTCTCGGATACACTCGGACCGCAAAACCGGAGGACTGCCGATGAGCGGCGATTTCAACATGTCGATGCGCAAATTCCTGAAGCAGGTCGGCGTGACCTCGCAGCAGGCGATCGAGGAGGCGATGCGCCATGCCGGGCCGGAGCAGACGGCGGGCCGCAGCTACGCCGTGCGAATGGTGTTGACCATCGACGAGCTTGATTTGTCTCATTGCGTCGAGGGGCGCATAGACGGGAAAGCGTGATGGCCGTAACGCGCGAGGATGTCCTGGCGGCGCTGAAAGGGGTTACAGACCCGATCAGCGGGCAGGACCTCGTCTCCGCCGGGCCGGTGCGGGCGCTGACGGTGGATGCCGGCACGGTGCGTTTCGTGCTGGAGATCGACCCGGCCCGCGCCGAACTCATGGAAGGCGTGCGCGTCGAGGCGGAAGCCGCCGTCAGCGCCCTGCCCGGCGTCGAGCGGGTGTCGGCCGTGTTGACCGCCCACCGCGAAGCCGCGCCGGGGCCGGAACTCAATCTCGGCCGCCGGTCCGAGCCCGGCGGACCGCGGCGGCTTCCCGGCGTGGACCGGATTGTGGCGATTGCTTCCGGCAAGGGCGGCGTCGGCAAATCCACCGTCGCGGCCAATCTCGCAGTGGCGCTGGCGGCCGAGGGCTGCCGGGTCGGTCTGCTCGACGCCGATGTTTACGGGCCGTCGCAGCCCAGGATGCTCGGCGTTTCCGGACGCCCCGCCTCGCCCGACGGCAAGACCATCCTGCCGCTGCGCAATCACGGCGTGACGATGATGTCCATCGGCCTGATGACGCGCGAGGACGAGGCCGTGGTCTGGCGCGGCCCGATGCTGATGGGCGCGCTGCAGCAAATGATGAGCCAGGTGCAGTGGGGCGCGCTCGACATGCTGCTGGTCGATCTGCCCCCCGGCACTGGCGATGTGCCGATGACGCTGTCACAAACCGCAGAGGTCGCCGGCGCCATCGTCGTCTCCACGCCGCAGGATGTGGCGCTGCTCGACGCCCGCAAGGGCGTGGACATGTTCCGCAAGATGTCCGTGCCGATCCTTGGCATGATCGAGAACATGTCCACGCATATCTGCAGCAATTGCGGGCATGAGGAGCATTTGTTCGGCCATGGCGGCGTGCGCGCCGAGGCCGAGAGGCTCGGCATTCCGCTGCTGGCCGAAATCCCGCTCGCGCTCGGCATCCGTCTGGCCTCGGACGGCGGCGCGCCTGTCGTGGCGTCGCACCCGGCATCGCCGGAGGCGCTCGCCTTCCGCCGGGTTGCGCAAACCCTGCTCGGAATCGGCCCCGCATGACCGATCCGGTGTTTCCGCCGCTTTTCGCGGGCCGGGCGGTCGAGGGCCGCACCGATCCGTTCGCCAAGGCCTGCGCCTCGGCGGCGCTCGGCTGCGATGGCGGGCTGATTGTCCATAATGTCAGCGCCGACAGGCTGGCGGCGGCCATCGTGTTTGCGCCGGAAGTGCCGCTGGAGGATGCGATGGCGATGCTGCCGGCCTGCGGGGTCGGCTTCCAGAACGCCCTGGGCGCGCTGGCCCCGCCGGAGGTCGCGGTGCATCTGACCTGGCAGGGCGGCATTCTGGTGAACGGCGCTTCCTGCGGAAGGTTGCGCGCGGCGGCTTCCGACTGCGCGCCGGAAGATGTGCCGGAATGGCTGGTCGTCGGCCTCGAAGTGCCGCTGATTGCGGAGGACCCGGATGCGCCGGGCGCCGCGCCCGACCGGACGTCGCTCTATGAGGAAGGCTGTGTCGAGGTCGCTCCCGGCGCTTTGCTCGAAAGCTGGTCGCGCCACACGCTGGTGTGGATCAACCGCTGGTCCGACGACGGCCCGGGGCCGCTGCACGGCGAATGGCGCGGGCTCGCGCACGGCCTCGGCGGGGAGGTTTCGATCGGCGGACGGACCGGCCTTTTCGTTGGCATCGACGAACGGTTCGGCATGTTGCTCCGCGAAGGCGGGACCACCGGGCTGCTGCCGCTCAGCGGCCTGCTTGAACGGGGAGGCCGGCCGTGAACCTGGCGCGCGCAATCCATTTCGACGAGAGCGACCTGCGTATCTTCCACAGCCCGGCGCGCACGGGCGAATGGTGCATTCCGGGCGGTTTCGAGTTCTCCAACTGGTCCGAGGCGGACCTGGCCGGCAAGGCGCGCCAGGCCTTCGCCAATGGCTGGCTTGGCGTGGAGACCTTCGGCCGCGTCACTTTCGTGGCCGTCACGGCGATTCGCGAGGACGAGTTCGAGGCCCTGGCCGGACGGCTGGCCGAGCATTTCGTCCAGGTCTATGGCGCGCCCTCTGTCGAGGCGGCGCTTCCCGTCGCCCGCGAGGAAATGGCGCATATGGCCGAGCTCTGCGAGGACCACGATCCCAATACCCTGCTCACCGTCGCCCGCGAACTCACCGAAGCCGGCGTCCGGGAGAGCTTCCGCTCCATCAAGCCGCAGGAAGCCGGCCTCGAGCAATTCGCCATCCACGCCGACCCGGAAGGGTGAACCGGGACAGCCCGGAGGCGCGCATTCCAGACCGCGCTCCGCAACCGCCGCCGGCAGGAACAGCTTTCAGCCGGTAACCGCCGGTATCAGGTGACCAGCTCGAGCCGGCGTTCGATGACCGTCAGCACATCGCGGATATTCGGCCCGCGCTTCAACAGCCGGGGGCCCTTGGTGACGGAATATTCCGTCGCGGACCTTCCCATGCGTCCGGTTTTCGCCACCCTGTAGAGCGGCGCCTCCGAACTATGCCGAAAGATGGAAAACACGGCCTGGCCGCCCTGGTAGTCAATCGCGTAATCCCGCCAGTCGCCTGCCGACACGCGCCGGCTGTAAACATTCATCAAGTGGCGAAGCTCTCTTCTGTCGAAGACGACCGGCTTCGCCGGGCGGTGCTGGCATTCTAGCGCGACGACATCCCCCATCGGCTCCATAGTCCTCTCTGCTGGCAGGCGTCGGCCATGCTGCCCCGAAAGGCCGGCCGCCGTCCAGACGAAATGTGTCAGGGCTGCGGCAGCGAACGGCGTTTGCGCGCAGGGGCCGGTGAAAGCTATAAGGCGTCGGCGGTCCGGGAGAGGCGATGTGGCCGATATTTTTCGCGAGGTGAGCGAGGAGGTTCGCGCAGAGCGTGCGCGGGCGCTCTGGCGGCGGTATGGCGTGTTCGTCATCGGGGCGATGGCGGCGGTCGTGCTGGCGGTCGCCGGGTTCCAGCTATGGAAGCATATGCAGGCCGAGGCAGCCGCCGAAGCCGGGATGCGTCTGGCGGCGGCGGCGGCGTTCGCACAGGACGACAAGCACGCCGACGCTGCGGCGGCCTTTGCCGCGCTTGCCGGAGAAGGCGGCGGCGCCGGTTTGCTGGCGCGGTTCGGCGAAGCGGCGGCGCTCGCGCAGCAGGGCGACGCCGAAGGGGCGCTGGCGCGCTACAAGGCCATCTCGGCAAATGAGGATGCGGCCCCGGTCTATCGCGATCTGGCCCGCCTGTTTCAGGGAATGACCGAGCTGGATACCGGACGCGCCGAAGCGGCGATCGCAACGCTGGAAGGACTCGACGGCGCGCTGCGGCATTCGGCGGCGGAGACGATGGCGGCGGCCCGGGCCGCGCTTGGCGACAGCGAGGCGGCGACGGCGGGGTTCAGGGCGCTGGCCGACGACCCCGACGCGCCGGCCGGCATCCGCCGGCGCGCAACCGAAATGCTCGCCGCCCTGGAAGATCCGTCATGAGACATGCCCTGTTGCTTCTTGCCGGCGGCGCGTTCGTGCTCGCCGGCTGCGGTTCCGACGGCTGGTTCGGCGAAGCGGAGGATCCGCCGCTGCCGGGCGAGCGCATCGCCGTGCTCGGGCTGGAACGGGTGCTGAAGAGCGATCCCGGGGCGGCGGAGCGGCCGATGCAACTGCCTGCTCCCGCCGTCAATTCGGACTGGCCGCAGGCCGGCGGCGGCCCGGGCCATGCGGCCGGACATCCCGCACTGGGCCAGGCGGTCGCGGCGGCATGGTCGCAATCCGCCGGCGCCGGTTCCGGCACAGGCCGGCGGGTGCTGGCGCAGCCCGTCGCCGCAGGAGGCCGTGTCTATGCCATGGACGCGGAAGGCGCGGTCTCCGCGTTCGCATTGCAGGACGGCCAGGCGGCGTGGTCCGTGGCCACCAGACCGGAAGACGAGGAGGCCAGCTCCGGCGGCGGTATCGCCTTTGCCGGCGGCCGCGTGTTCGCGGCGACAGGCTATGCCGAGGCGGTGGCAATCGACGCCGCGTCGGGAGTGATTGTATGGCGCCAGCCGCTTTCCGCTCCGGTGCGCGGCGCGCCGACAGTCGATGGCGGCCGGCTCTACTGCATCACACTCGACAACAAGACCTATGCGCTCGACATTGCGGACGGAAGCATTCTCTGGACCCACGACTCGATCGAGGAACAAACGGCGCTGCTTGGCGGGGCGAGCCCGGCCGTTGCGCAGGGCGCTGTCGTCTCGGCCTATTCCTCCGGCGAGATCGTCGCGCTCAAGGTCGAGAACGGACGCGAGCTGTGGTCCGACAACCTGACCGTCGCCCGCCGCGCCGACTTCATCGCCGCGCTGGCCGACGTCCAGGCCGCGCCGGTCGTGCAGGACGGCAGACTCTATGCGTTGAGCAATTCCGGGCGCGCCGGCGCCATCGACATGCGGAGCGGCGGCCGGGTCTGGAATCAGGAATTCGGCGGGCTGCACATGCCGTGGGTCGCCGGCAGCCATCTGTTCGCCGTGACGGAGCGCGGGGAGGTCGTGGCCGCAGAGGCGGCGACCGGAGCGGTTCGATGGGTCGTGCCGCTGCCCCGTTTCGAGGACGAGGAAGACCGGACGGGCCGGATCGACTGGGCCGGACCCGTGCTTGCCGGCGGAAGACTGGCGGTTGCGGGCTCCAGCGGACAGATCGTCTTCCTCAATCCGGAAACCGGGGAGAGGGCGGGCGCGCTCGATGTCGGGCGGCCCCACCGCCTGGCGCCCGTGGTCGCAGCGGAAACGCTGTTGCTGCTGGACGATGACGGCGTGTTGACCGCCTATCGCTGACCCGTCATGGCCGGCGCCGTTATCGCCATTGTCGGGCGGCCCAATGTCGGGAAGTCAACGCTCTTCAACCGCCTTGTCGGGCGGCGCGATGCGATCGTCGATGACCGGCCGGGCGCAACCCGGGACCGGCGCGAGGGCGCCGCTTCGCTTGGCGGCACCGAATTCACGGTCGTGGATACCGCCGGTCTGGCGGACATGCCCGCCGGGGCGCTCGAAGCCGGGATGCTCCGGCAGACCGAAGCCGCGCTGGCGGGCGCGGACGCCGCCCTGTTCCTGATCGACGCGCGCGCCGGGGTGACGGCGCTCGACCGGCATTTCGCCGCGCAATTGCGGCGGGGGCCGGCGCCGGTCGTGCTCGCGGCGAACAAGGCCGAGGCCAGGCGCGGCATGGAAGGCGCGCTGGAAGCCTATGAGCTGGGGTTCGGAGCCCCGGTCGCCATATCGGCGGAGCACGGGGAGGGGCTGTCCGACCTCTATGAAGCCCTGGCGCCGTTTATCGAAGCGCCGCCGCCGGAGGCGGATGAGGATGCGTTGGCAGGGCCGCTCAAGCTGGCCATTGTCGGGCGGCCCAATGTCGGCAAATCGACACTGGCCAACCGGCTGCTCGGCGAGGAACGCCTGCTGACCGGGCCGGAGCCGGGCGTTACGCGCGACGCCATCGCCGTGGACTGGACCTGGCGCGGGCAGGCGGTGCGTCTGGTGGATACGGCCGGCCTCCGCCGGCGCGCCCGCGTGCAGGACCGTATCGAGCGGCTTTCGGCGGCGGATACCGACCGCGCCATCCGTTTCGCCGAAGTGGTCGTGCTGGTCCTTGACGCCGTGCACGGCCTGGAGCGCCAGGACCTCGCCATTGCGGCCCGGGCGGTCGAGGAAGGCCGGGCGCTGGTTCTGGCGGCCAACAAATGGGATGTGGTGGCGGATTCCGCAGGCGTGCTCCGGAAGGTGCGCGACCGGGTGGAACTATCCCTGCCGCAGGTGCGCGACGTTCCGCTGTTGACCATCTCCGCCAAAACCGGCCGCGGCATCGACCGGCTGATCGCGGCGGCGTTCGAGAGCCGCGAAGTCTGGAGCCGGCGCATTCCGACCGGCGAGCTCAACCGTTGGCTCCGCGAGGCGGTGGAGGCGCATCCGCCCCCGATCGTCAAGGGGCGGCGGTTGAAGCTGCGCTATGCGTCCCAGATCAAGCGCCGCCCTCCGACCGTGGCGCTGTTCGGGTCGCGCCCCTCCGCGATGCCGGACTCTTATCTGCGCTATCTGGCCAACGGCCTGCGCCGCGACTTCGGCCTGCCGGGCGTGCCGATCCGCGTCCTGCTGCGCGCCGGCGCCAACCCCTATGCGGAGGATGCGCAGCGTTAGGCCGGCTCCGGCGCCCGCGGCGCGGGCGAATTGCCAAGTCGGGCCGCCTGTGGCACGGTCTGCTGCCTGTTCGGAGAGAGCCATGGCTGTTTCGGAAAAGCGCGGTGCGGCGCGGGACGCAAAGCCGCAGGCTCCGGCAAGGCGGGGCATAGGGATCGGCCTGTCCCCGACCGTGGAGAGATTGTTCGGCGCTCTGGTCAAAGACCAGGACACTGCCGAGGCGCAGCCTGCGCCGGAGCCGGAAGCTCAAAGCCCCACGCGGCCCGGTGCCGCCTGACGTCAAGGCACGTCTTCAGCGCGGCGAACCCCCCCGCGTGCTGTTTGACGCGAATGTCCTGCTCGACGTCCTGCTCCAGAGAAAGAACGCGGTGCCGGCGGCGCGCGCTCTGACCTTCGCCGAAGCCGGCGCCGTCAGAGGCCATGTCTGCGCTTCCGCCTTCGGGGTGATCTGCCACCGTGGAGCGGAACGGGGCGCCGGAAGAGGCCGGAACGAACGCCTCCTGGCCGCCGATCTCATGCGGCTTCTGGAGGTCTTGCCGCTGACGCTGGAGGTGCTCACCGACGCCCTGGGCTATGAAAGCCTGTCCTTCGAGGATGCGCAGGTCGCGGCTGCGGGTGATCGGGCGGGCATCGACGCAATCCTGACCAGCGACGGTGACTTCCTGCGCAGGCATGATCTGGCCTGCACACCGCGAGACATCGTGCCCCTTCTGGAAGAGCATCTGGGCGAGCAGCCGGTCTGCCGTGTCGTCAGGGTCACGCCGGAAGGTGCGTTCCGCGTCGAAATCGCAGACCCGGCGGGCGTCTGGCGCCAGACCCTGCCGCTGTCACGCTTCCCGACCGAAGAGGAAGCCGCGCGCGTCGCCGGGCTGCGCTGGGACGAATAGGAGCGGGTCAGGGCTTCGCGCCGGTCGAATACAACTCCAGCACTGACATCACCGCCGAACCCACGCTCTGCGGGTCGAGATCGTTGCGGCCGGGGTTGAGCGCCGCGATCCTTTCGGTCTCCCGCTCCGCAATGTGCTTCGCGGTTTCTGCGCTCATGTTCACCTCGACGGTCACACGGGATTCGTCAGGGCTGCCCAGGTGGACAATCCAGCGCTGCTCTCCTGCATTCCTGACTGTCGCCATGCCGAACCGGTCCCGTTCCATTTATCGAATAAGGTTATGGTGTCGGCGCCGGCGGCGTCAATCGGAGCCGTGGTGTGGGGCAGGGAAAGCGCCTTATGCAGCCGGCCCGCGGCGAAACCCCCGGCGTGCCGCTCGACGCCCTGCTCCGGGAGTGCCTTGGCCGCTCTACGCTCCGGCCTTGCCGAAGGCCGCGCGATGACACACCATCCGGCTTCTTCCCGACCCCGGATGCGCCGCTGCCATGGACCTCGACTATCAACCCGACGCCCCGCGCGCCCTTGACGGCGTGCGCGTCCTCGATATTTCCCGACTCGTGGCCGGCAATACGATCACCCATGTGCTCGCCGATCACGGCGCCGAGGTCGTCAAGGTCGAGGAGCCGGAGCGCGGCGATGCGCTTCGGGAGTGGACCTCCGCCGGCGTCGCGTGCTCCTGGAAGGTGTATGCGCGCAACAAGAAGAGCATTTCGCTGAATCTGCGCAGCGAGAGCGGGCGCGCAATCCTGCTCGACCTGCTGCCGACGGCGCAGGTGCTGGTCGAGAACTTCAAGGCCGGCGCGCTGGAGCGCATGGGCCTCGGCCCGGACAGACTGCTTGCGCGCAACCCGAAGCTGATCGTCGTGCGCGTCAGCGGCTACGGCCAGACCGGCCCCTATGCCGGTAAACCGGGTTTCGGGACGCTGGTCGAGGCGATGTCCGGCTTCGCCTACAAGAACGGCTTTCCCGACAAGCCGCCGGCGCTGCCGCCGCTTGCGCTCGCCGATATGGTGGCCGGGCTTTACGGCGCCTACGGCGTCATGGTGGCGCTTCGGGAGGTCGAGTTGAAGGGCGGCAAGGGCCAGGTGATCGACCTCTCGCTGCTGGAGCCGGTGGTCTCGATCCTCGGCGCCGACGCCGCGGTTCACAGCGCCACGGGCTCGTCTCCCGCGCGGCTCGGCAACGCCTCCAACACCACGTCGCCGCGCAACGCCTACCGGACCCGCGACGGCGAGTGGATTGCGATGAGCGGCTCCATGCAGTCGATGGCGATGCGCATTTTCCGCTCCATCGGCCGCGCCGACATGTGCGACGACCCGCGTTACAACACGCCCGCCGCCCGCTCGGCCCACCGCGAGGAGGTCGATGCGATCGTCGGCGGCTTCATCGCGGAGCGCACGCTTGCCGAGGCGATGGCGGTCTTCAACCGGGAGGGCGTGACCGCGGGGCCGGTCTATTCCGCCGCGCAGTTGAAGGAAGACCCCCATGCGCGCGAGCGGGGCGTGCTCGTCAACCTGCCCGACGACGCGCTTGGCCGGCTGCCGATGCACAATGTCATTCCGCGCCTCTCGGAAACGCCGGGCGCCATCCGGACGCCCGCGCCGGCGCTCGGTGCGCATAATGATGAAATCCTGGGAGGCTTCGGCCTCGACCTTGCCCGCCTCAAGGAGGAAGGGACGATATGAGTCTGCCTGTCTGGCGTTCCCTGCTGTTTGTTCCGGCCACAGCGGAGAAATTTATCAGGAAGGGGCCCGGCGTCGGCGCCGACGGCTTGATCCTCGATCTCGAGGACTCGGTTGCGGCGAACGCCAAGGACGCCGCCCGCGCCGCGGCTCCGGACATCGTGCGGGGGTTTGCAGCGCAGGGCATCGATACCCTGGTTCGCATCAACCGGCCCTGGCGGCTGGCGGTGCGCGACCTCGAGGCCGTCGTCATCCCCGAGCTTACCGCTCTGCTCTGCCCGATGGTGGACAGCGCCGAGCATGTCGCGGCGCTCAGCGGCACGGTCGCGGAGCTTGAAGCCGAGCGCGGCATTCCGGCCGGCCAGGTTCGGCTCTGCATCGCCGTCGAGACGGCGAAGGGCTATCTGAACCTGCGCTCTATCGCCCATGCCGACCCGCGCAGCGTCTCGCTGTCCGTCGGGTCGGAGGATTTCGGCCTGTCCATGGGCATGATTGCCGACGAGGAGACGCTTTACGGCCCGAAGCAGCAGGTGGTGGCCTGCGCGGCGGAGGCCGGATTGCTGCCGATGGGCTTTGTCGGCTCGATCGCCGAATTCCGGGATATCGACGCCTTTCGCCGCATTGTCCGGCGGTCGAAGAAGATGGGGTTGCGCGGGGCCTCCTGCATTCATCCCAATCAGGTGCGGGTCTGCAACGAGGAATTCGGGCCGACCGAGGCCGAGACGCTCGAGGCGAGGCGTATCGTCGAGGCCTATGACGAAGCGCTGGCGCGCGGGGAGGGCGCGATTACCGTGGACGGCAAGATGGTGGATGTGCCGGTGGCGGACCGCGCGCGGGCAGTCCTGCGAATCGCCGACGCGCTGGCCGCCCGCCAGGCGCGCTGAGCGGCGCCCGGCAGGCCGGTCACAGGCCCGCGGCGAACAGCCCGAGGCCGGCCAGCGCAGCGGCGGCGAGCGTGCGGAACGGGCCGAGGCCGAAGACGAACAGCGCCAGGGCGGCGAGCGCCGCCAGCGCCGCGGCCTTGAGGTCGAGGCTCGCCAGCTCCGGCAGATAGACGGAAACCGGGCCGGCTTCGGTCCTCGCGCCCCGGGCGAAGAGCAGGTTGAGCGCGAACCAGACCGACAGGTTGGCGATCACCCCCACCACGGCCGCTGTCACCGCCGCCAGCGCCGCGTGGAGCCCGGGGCGGCCGCGCAGCCGCTCGATATGCGGCGCGCCGGCGAAGATGAACAGGAAGCACGGCGTGAAGGTCACCCAGAGTGTGAGCGCGGCGCCGAGCAGCCCCGCCGCCAAGGGAGGGATGCCGACCGCTTCGCGCCATGCGGCAAGAAAGCCGACGAACTCCACCACCAGAATCAACGGCCCCGGCGTCGTCTCCGCCAGCCCGAGCGCATCCAGCATCTCGCCCGGCGCCAGCCATCCTCTGGAGGAAACCGCCTCCTGCGCCACCCAGGAGAGCACCGCATAGGCGCCTCCGAAGGTCATCACCGCCATCTTGGAGAAGAACACGGCAATGCCGGAGAAGACATGCCCGCCGCCGAGCCAGGCGAGAAGCAGCATGGTCGGCAGCAGCCAGGCGGCGAGTAGCCCGAGCGCCAGCCTGCCTGTGCGCGGCGGGCTGTGCCGGGCAGGGGCGGTCGGCGTTTCCGGGGCGTCCCTGCCGGCGCCGGAGGGGCGCGCGAATGCAAACAACGCGCCGGCGGCCGCCGCGGCAGCTATGACCGCCGGAAAGGGGGTATCGAACAGGAACAGCGCCGCAAACGCGCTGCAGGCCAACGCCCAGGCGAAACCGCCTTTCAGCGCCCGCCCGGCGATCCGGAGCAGCGCCTCGACCACCAGGGCCAGCACAGCCGCCTTGACGCCCAGAAATGCCGCTGCCACGGCAGGCATCTGCCCGAAGAGCGCATAGAACGCCGCCAGCGCCGCAATGATCACCGCGCCCGGCAGAATGAACAACAGGCCTGCCGCCAGCCCGCCCCGGACGCCATGCAGCAGCCAGCCGATATAGGTGGCGAGCTGCTGCGCTTCCGGCCCCGGCAGCAACATGCAGAAATTGAGCGCATGGAGGAAGCGCGGCTCGTCGAGCCAGCGCTTCTCTTCCACCGCCACACGGTGCATGAGGGCGATCTGCGCCGCCGGCCCGCCGAAACTGGCGAACCCGATCCGCGTCCAAGCCGCCAGCGCCTCGCGAAACGGGACCGATGCGGCAGGCGGCGGTGTCTCCAGGCTCAGCCGTCCCAGACCTGCTCGGGAATCGGCAGGCCGCGGAAATCTTCGGCTCCGAGCGGTCCGTCGGTATCGATGCCGAGCATTTCGTGGATCAGCATCAACTGGCGGACATGCTGGGCGGGATGCCAGGTCGTGCGCTCCAGCACCTCGTGCAGCGAGTGGGCGCCGTAATAGGTCTCGACCGGGTCGGGCTTTGGCCCTGCTTGCCACCAGCGGGCGACGCGGGCGCGCACGCCCTCGCCATAGGCGGCGATAGCGGCGCTGGTCTGCATGTCGTCGGGCGGCGCCGCCGTCAGCGCTTCATAGGTCAGCGGACGGCCGCTTTCCAACGCTGCGATGGTCACGTCGGCAATGTTGAAGACATGGTGGAACAGCACCCGATAGGCGCGGTCGCGTCCGGGCAGCTTGTCGCCGAGCCGGTCGTCCGGCACCTGTGCGACATAACGGGCGGCGGCGGCCAGCACCGCGTCGAGCCGGGCCGCCAGCTCCGGCATCGACAATGCCGGGCCGGTATCCTCGTCCAGGCCGAGAAACGCCGCCACATCGGAGATGACCTGGGCGAAGACGAAATCCTTGCCCCGCGATACCACCGGGATCGACCGTGCGCCAAGCTCGCGCAACAGGTCCATGCCGGTCGGGTGGGTGGTCACGTCGATACTGTCAAACTCGATCCCACGGACCGAGAGGAACTCCTTGGTTCGCAGACAGCTCGTTCAGCCGGGCCGCCAGAAGACCCGGATTGGCTCGGTCATGCCGCATTCCTCCTCCAGCACGGGACACGCCATCATAGCCGCAACCGCGTGCGCTCCGCCACGGCCTTGGCCAGACGGTCGTGTCTCCGTTTGCAACGACGGCCCGTGCCGGCGGGTTTGTCGGAACGCACCTCCGCGCCGCGCCGCTTGTATCGCCTCCCGTTCGTCACCCCGGCCGGAGTAGAGCGGAGCGCCGGGGGCCGTCCTCCGCCGTTTCGGCCCTGCGGAAGGATCGGAGGCTGGGCCCCGGCTCAAGTCCGGGGCGACAGAAGGGGGTCCGGGGCGACAACAGAGAGTCCGAGGCGCCGCTGGGGAGTTTGGGGCCACAACAGGGGGTTCGGAGGGGAGGGTTGGGCCTCTCAGGCCCCTGGCTCAATCTGCCAGAGGAGCGCGGATGTCAAACGGAGACACGACCGGCCAGACGGGGAGAGGGTCGGCGGGAGGGGGCTTGCTCTCCCGCTGCGCCTGCCGGTGCTGCGATCCGGGGCGCGGTCCGGCAAGGCGATTGCGGCGGTCGGTTTCCTGCATTACGCTCGCCTCCGGCGGAGCGGAGAGGGAGTTTCCACCCCGATGTCCTTCCCGGCGATTCTCGAATCGATCGAGACCGGGCTTGCGTGGCTGAACAACCACATCATGGTGGCGTTCAAGTGGCTGGCGATCTTCCTGCTCGCCCTCATGCTGGTCATCGTCGATATCGCGGTATTCATGCGCTATGTGATGAACGACGCCCTGGCATGGTCCGAAGAGATCGCCAAGTTCGTCATGGTCTGGCTTACCTTCATCGTGGCGCCGATCGGCCTCAGGATGGGCGCGCATGTCGGCATCGAGGTCCTGGTCGGAAGCCTGCGCGGCCGGCTCAAGCAGCTTGTGCTCGTGGCGATCTTCGCCGGCGTGATTGCGCTCATGGCGGTGTTCGTCAAGGAAGGCGCATTCATGACCTGGAACGCCCGCATCCAGCGGGCATCGACGATCGATATCTCGATCTTCTATGTCTATGTCTGTATGCCGGTAGGCAGTTTCGCCGTAGCGCTGGTGGCGCTGGAATATATGGTCAACGCGGTTCGGGGCGTTATCGACCCGGCCAAGGCACGGCCGGAGCGTCCCGCGGACGCCGTCATGGCCGAATAGAGCCGCAGGCGGTCGGCACGGTATGGGCGTTACATTTTTCTGGATATTCCTCGCCGCAATGATCATCGGCATGCCGATTGTCTTCGCGCTCGGTTTTGCGCCGATGGTCGGCTTCCTGCTGGCGGAGAAGCCGATCTTCCTGAAGATGCTGTTCCAGCGCACCTTCGCCGGCATCCACCAGTTCCCGCTGCTGGCGATCCCGTTCTTCATCCTCACGGGCGAGGTGATGAACCGGGCCGGAATCACCATGAGCCTGGTGAATTTCGCCAACACGCTGGTCGGCCATCTGCGCGGCGGCCTGGCGCATGTCAACATCGTCACCAGCATGTTGTTCGCGGGCATCAGCGGCTCCGCGGTCGCCGATACCTCCGCCGTCGGCTCGATCCTGATTCCGGCCATGGAAAAGGACGGCTACAGCCGCAAATTCGCCGCCGCCATCACTGCGGCGTCGTCGGTCATCGGCCCGATCATCCCGCCGAGCCTCATCATGGTGGTCTATGCCTTCATCATGAATGTCTCGGTGGCCGGGCTGTTCGCCGCGGGACTCATTCCGGGCCTGATGGTCGGCTTCCTGCTGATGACGGTCACCGCAATGATTTCCAAGCGGCGCAACTATCCCAAGGCCGGAAGCCGGGCGACAATCAGGGAAGTCGGCAAGTCGGCATGGGGCGCTGCGCTGCCGCTGATGACGCCGGTCATCATCCTGGGCGGCATTCTGGGCGGCATTTTCACGCCAACCGAGTCGGCGGCGGCGGCGGCGTTCTATGCGCTGCTCATCAGCGTTGTCGTGCTGCGCACGCTGAAGCTCTCCGACCTGCCGGCGGTGTTTCTCCATGCGGCGGTGACCTCCGGGGCGATCCTGCTGATTATCGGCACGGCGACGGCGTTCGCAGCCATTGCCAGCCTGTCCCAGGTACCTGTCCACCTTTCCAACTTCCTGTTCGGCATCACCAGCGACCCGCTGCTGCTGCTGTTCTTCATCAATGTGCTGCTGTTGATCGTCGGCATGTTCCTGGACGCCGGACCGGCAATCCTGATCCTCGGCCCGATCCTGGCGCCGACCATGGCCGCGCTCGGCATCGACCCGCTGCATTTCGCCGTCATCATGTGCATCAATCTGACCATCGGCCTCGCAACGCCGCCGATGGGGCTGATCCTGTTCGTTGCGTCGGGCATATCGCGATTGCGCGTCGAGGTCATTGCGCTGGAAATGCTGCCCTTGCTGGCCGTCGAGATTCTGGCGATCTTCATCGTCACCTATTTCCCGTTCGTCTCGATGTCGCTGCCCTACTGGCTCGGCTTCACGAGAAATGCGCCCGGCTTGTTTATGTGACTTGCCCGGAGCCGCCCGCCATACGGTTGGTTGACCAGGGCCGGGCCCCTGCCACAGACTGGCGGCTTCAGGGCATCTGAAGGGAGGAAGGAAAATGCGACACAAACCCCTCGAATTGCTGGCCTCGGCCGGGCTGGGCCTTGCCGTTGCGCTTGGCGGCGCGGGCATGGCCGGCGCGGCGGACACCACCATCAAGATCTGCCATATCGGCTCAACCGACGACGAGGACCACAAGGGCTCGCTGGTTTTCGAGAATTTCGTGGAATCCCAGACCAACGGCGCGGTGGAAGTCGAGATCTATCCCGCAGGCCAGCTCTGCGGCAATTTCCGCCAGTGCCTCGAGTCGGTCCAGCTCGGCACCTGCGAGATCACCGGCACGACCGTTGGCGGCATCGCCAACATCTTCCCGGAGATCCAGGTCACCGACCTGCCCTACATGTTCCCGAACGACCGCGTCGCCGAGAAGGTGATGAAGAGTCCGTTCATGGACGAGGTGCGCATGGCGGTGCTGGAGAAGACCGGCACGCTGCGCCTCATGGGCCTCAACAACACCGGCGGCTGGCGCGACTTCTTTACCACCGATGTGCAGATCCGCACACCGGCCGATCTGGAAGGTGTGAAGATGCGGACGATCGAATCGCCGCTGCAGGTCGAGATGGTCAACCTGATGGGCGGCAACCCGACGCCGATTCCCTGGCAGGAGCTGTACACCTCGCTCGCCACCGGCGTTGTGATCGGCACCAAGAACGGCATCACCGATATCGTGAACATGAAGTTCCACGAGTTCCTGCATCGCGTGACGCTCGACCACCATGCCTATATGTTCCTCTTCTGGTGGATGAACGACGACTTCCTGCAGGGCCTCTCTCCTGATCTGAAGCGGGTTGTTGCGGCCGGCTTCCACCACATGACCTCCATGGCGTCGGACGATCCCAAATTCACCGCGCTCGCCGCTTATGCGGCCTTCAAGGAGAAGGGCGGCGAGGTCTATGTGCCGACGGCCGAGGAAAAGGCGCAGTTCGTCGAGGCGGTTCAGCCGCTGAAGCAGTGGTATGTGGACAAGTTCGGCGACAAGTGGCTGAAGCTGCTGGAAGAGTCGATCGCCCAGGCGGAAAAGGAAATCGAAGCGGAAGACGCAAAGCTGCTCAACTGAGCCTGTCATATCCCGCATGATGCGCCCGCGGCCGGCCTCCGCCGGCCGCGGGTTTCTTTGTTGCAGCACCTGCCCGCGCAACAGACCGAAAGCAGCGCCGGGCCGCGGACCGTTATGCCTGCCGGCCCGCGATATGCTATTTCTTCGCCGGTATCGAGCACGGGGCCGCCTCGTTGCGGGCCTTTGGCTCCCGGAGCGAGGACAGAAACGCCATGTTGACGAAACGCAATCCCGACACCGTCCATGCCCCGCGCGGCTACACCCATTCGGTGGAGGCGCCGGCCGGCGTTGGCTGGGTGCTTGTTTCAGGCCAGGTCGGCCTTCGGCCCGACGGCGCCCTCGTTGAGGACCCGCACGGCCAGATCGACCAGGTCTGGGCCAATCTTGCCGCGCAAATGGAGGCGGCGGGCATCGCCCGCGGCAACACGGTCAAGCTCAACGTGTTCCTCACCCGCCGCGAGGATATCGGCTATTACCGGGAAACCCGGGATGCGTTCTTCAACGGCTCGCCGCCGGCATCCACCCTGCTCTTCGTTGCCGGTCTGGCGGACCCGGCAATGACGGTCGAGATCGAAGCGATCTGCATCAAATGAGTTTCGCCGCACTCAGGGAGCGCTTCGGGGCGCGGTTCAGCACTTCCGAGGCCGTGCGCGGACATCACGGCAAGGATGCGACGTTTCATGCGCCCCACGCGCCTGACGCCGTCGTCTTTCCGGAGTCGGCGGAAGAGGTCCAGGCAATCGTCCGCGCCTGTCACGAAGCCGGCACGCCGATCGTGCCGTTTGGCGCCGGTACTTCCCTGGAAGGCCATATCGGCGCGCTTGCCGGCGGCGTCACGGTCGATCTGACCGGGCTGGACCGCATCCGCGCCGTCCATGAAGAGGATATGACCTGCTTCGTTGAACCCGGCGTGACGCGCAAGCGGCTCAATGAAGAGCTGCGCGCCTCCGGGCTGTTCTTCCCCATAGACCCCGGCGCGGACGCCTCGCTCGGCGGCATGGTTGCGACCGGCGCCTCCGGCACCAATGCGGTGCGATACGGCACCATGCGCGAGAATGTGCTGGGCCTGGAAGTCGTGCTGCCCGACGGGCGGCTGATCGAGACCGGCGGCCGGGCGCGCAAATCCTCGGCGGGTTACGACCTGACCCGCCTTTATGTCGGTTCCGAAGGCACGCTCGGAATCGTCACCGGCATTCATCTGCGCCTTTACGGCATCCCGGAGAGCATCGCGTCTGCGGTCTGCGCCTTTCCGTCTGTGGAGGCGGCCGTGGACGCCGTCATCCTGACGATCCAGTCCGGTATCCCCATTGCCCGGATCGAGCTGCTGGATGCAGAGCAGATGGATGCGTGCAACCGCTATTCCGGGCTCGATTGCGCGCCCTGTCCGCATATCTTCTTCGAGTTCCACGGCACGCCGGCAGGGGTCGCGGAGCAGGCGGAGACGACGGGCGCCATCGTGCAGGAATTCGGCGGTTCGGATTTCGCCTGGTCCACGACGACCGAGGAGCGCAACCGGCTCTGGCAGGCGCGCCACGATGCCTTCTTTGCCGCGATTGCGCTGCGGCCGGGCGCCGAGGGCTGGCCCACTGATGTCTGCGTGCCGCTGTCGCGTCTGGCGGAATGTATTGCCGAGACGCGCGCCGACCTTTCCGCCGCGCCGTTCCCGACGCCGATTGTCGGCCATGTGGGCGATGGAAATTTCCATGTGATCTTCGTCATCAAGACGGACGATCCCGAAGAGGTCCGGCTTGCGACCGAGCTCAACGAACGTCTCGTGCGCCGTGCGCTTGCGATGGGGGGCACCTGCACCGGCGAACACGGCATCGGCTACGGCAAGATGCATTTCCTGGAGGCCGAGCATCCTTCCGCGCTGCCGGCGATGCGCGCTGTCAAGCGCGCGCTCGACCCGAAAAACATCATGAATCCCGGAAAGATCGTCCGCCTATGACGCCGAAACTCCTCGCCTTTGCGGGATCCGTGCGCCGGGACTCGTTCAACGCCCGTCTGGCCCGCCTTGCAGCGCGCGAAGCCCGGGCCGCCGGCGCCGAGGCGGTGGTTGTCGATCTCGCCGATTTCGACCTGCCGCTTTACAACGGCGATCTCGAGGCCGATGAAGGCCTGCCTGCCGGAGCGCTGGAACTGAAGGCGCTGTTTCTCTCCTGCCACGGCTTCCTGATCGCCTCTCCGGAATATAACGGCTCGATTTCGCCGCTGCTGAAAAATGCTATCGACTGGGTTTCGCGCCCCGTATCCGGGCAGCCCTCGCTGGTTTGGTTCACGGGCAAGGTCGCCGGCTTGCTGGCGGCGTCGCCGGGGCCGCTCGGAGGGCTGCGCGGCCTGGTGCATGTGCGGCAAATTCTGTCCGGCATCGGCGTCATCGTGGCGCCCGCGCAATATGCCGTCGGGCGGGCGGGCAGCGCCTTCGACGCCGACGGAACGCTTGCGGAAGACCCCCATGGAGCGGCCGTCCGGCGCGTCGTCCGGGAGACCGTCCGCCTCGCCGAAAAGCTCAACGCCTGACGGTTCCGGGTGGCCGGTCCGCCGATCTTCACCCTGCGCGACGCGGAACTGGGTTTCGGCGGCGCCAGCCTGTTCTCGGATGTCAGTTTCGGCATCGCGCGCGGCGACCGCGTCTGCCTGATCGGCCGCAATGGCTGCGGCAAGTCCACGCTGATGAAGACAGTCGCGGGCGAGCTCGAACTCGATTTCGGCGACCGCTACGCACAGCCCGGCATCCGGGTCGCCTATCTGCACCAGGATCCCCCCATCGACGCGGAAGCGCATGTCCGGGACTATGCCCGCCGGCCTCCCGACAGCGGGCCGCCGGCGCCGGACCATGCCGTCGAGGCCATGCTGGACCGCCTGGAACTGGACCCCGGCCGCCGCATGGCGACGCTGTCCGGCGGCGAAAGCCGGCGGGCGGAACTTGCGCGCGTGCTCGCCGTCGAGCCGGATATCCTGCTGCTCGACGAACCGACCAACCATCTCGACCTGCCCGCCATCGAGTGGCTGGAGCGTCTCATACGCGGCTATGACGGCGCTGTGGTGGTCGTCAGCCACGACCGGCGCTTCCTTGCCGGCGTCACGGACCGCATCCTCTGGCTGGAGCGCGGCCGTCTGCGCCAGACCGGCCGGGGTTTCTCCGCATTCGAGGAGTGGTCGGAAGCCGTGCTGACCGAGGAACTCCGCCAGCAGGAGAAGCTCGACCGGCGTATCGCCGAGGAGACGCTCTGGCTGCATCGCGGCATTACCGCGCGGCGCAAGCGCAATCAGGGCCGCCTTGCCGCATTGGCGGACATGCGCGAACGCCGCGCCGCCATGATCGGCAGCCCGCGCCGTGCGCGCATCGTGCTCGAAGACAGCGATATCCGCAGCCGCATGGCGATCGAGGCGGACAGCATATCCCGGAGCTATGGCGACCGCGTGATCGTGCAGGGCTTCAGCACCCGCATCCTGCGGGGCGACCGCATCGGCATATTGGGGCCGAACGGCGCCGGTAAAACCACCTTGCTGCGTATGCTGGTCGGCGAGTTGCGGCCCGACTCCGGCAAGGTTCGCCGGTCAAAGACCCTGCATACAGCCTATTTCGACCAGCGCCGCGCCGCGCTCGACCTCGAAAGCACGCTCCGGCAGACGCTCTGCCCGGAAGGCGGCGATACGGTTTTCGTGCGCGGGCGGCCGCGCCATGTGGTCGGCTATCTCAAGGATTTCCTGTTCGACCTCGACCAGGTGGACAGCCCCGTCGGATCGTTGTCCGGAGGCGAGCGCAACCGCCTGCTGCTCGCCCGGACGCTGGCGCGGAAATGCGACCTGCTGGTGCTGGACGAGCCGACCAACGACCTCGATATGGACACGCTCGACCTGCTGACCGACGTTCTGGGCGATTTCGAGGGCACGCTGATCCTGGTGAGCCATGACCGCGACTTTCTCGACAAGACCGTGGCCAGCGTCATTGCCCTTGAAGGAGACGGCGCCGCCCGCGAATTCGCCGGCGGCTACAGCGATTACCGCCGCGCGCGGTCGTCGGCGCCGCGCCGGGAAAAGCCGAGACAGCCGGCGAAGGCAGCGCCCGCGCGCCCGCCCCGCCAGCCTGCGAAGCTGGGTTTCCGGCAGCAGCGGCGCTGGACCGAACTGCCGGAAGAGATGAGCCGGGCAGAGGCCCGGGCCGCCGAACTGGAGCGTCTGCTTGCCGACCCCGGCTTCTACGCGCGCGATCCCGGCCGATTCGCCCGCGCGGCGGAGCGGCTGAGCGGCCTGCGGTCGGAGATCGCCGCGATGGAAGAGGAGTGGCTCGAACTCGCCCTCTTGCGCGAACGGCTCGAAAGCGCCTGAATGGCGTTTCGGTTCAGAAGGCTGGACGGCCGCGCCGGGTTTCGCGCCCGGTGAGGAAGGTCCGGGCTCCACGGAGGAACGGTGCCGGGTAACGCCCGGCGGGGGCGACCCCAGGGAAAGTGCCACAGAAAACAAACCGCCGGCGCGGCGGGCGTCCCGCCCCTGGCCGGCAAGGGTGAAACGGGGCGGTAAGAGCGCCCCGCGGCTCCGGCGACGGGGCCGGCAGGGTAAACCCCACCGGGAGCAAGACCGAATAGGAGCGGCGGACCGGGGCGGCTCCGCCCCGGTCGGCGGCCTCCGCGCTGCCGCTCGGGTTGGTCGCGCGAGGCATCCGGCGACGGATGTCCCAGACGAATGGCCGTCGCCGCCCGGAAACGGGCGGGCACAGAACCCGGCCTACAAGCCTTCTGGACCGTCCTTCGCCGGGCAGCCGGCCCGGCCCGGAGCTATGCGGCGCGCCGCCCGGCAGCGGCGATGCGACAATCGGAACAAGGGCCGTCCGCTTGAAAGCCGTCGCCCGAACGGCTATATGTCCGGCCAGCTTCCGCGACCTTAACCGCATTGCCCTGACGCCTTTCCGGCGCGGCGGGGGTGGAATTGTGTCGGCGCGGAACGCCGGATGAACAATGAGAATTCAGAAAGAGGAGTCCCGCCCAATGTCCGACCAGAAGCGCCTTTCCGGCATGACTGTCGCCGTGCTCGTCGCCAACGGCTTCGAGGAAATCGTCATGACCGACACGCAGAAGGCGCTGGCCGGCGAAGGGGCCGCGATTCGCATCGTCAGCCATGAGGTCGGCCTGGCCAATGGTTGGCATGAGGGCACTTGGGGCCATAATTTCTATATCGACACCCGCGTTTCGGACGTGCTGCCGAGCGACTTCGACGGCCTGCTGGTGCCGGGCGGCGAGCGCAGCATCGCGGCGCTGAAGGAGAACGCCCACGCCCGCCGCGTCGTCAAGGGCATGCTGGATGCAGGCAAGACGGTGGCGATTGTCGGCGAGGCGGTGGAAATGCTGGTGGCGTCGGAGACGGCCAGGGGCCGCAAGGTCACCGGCATCGAGTCCTCCCGGGCCCGCGTCGAGGCGATGGGCGCCGTCTGGTCCGACACGCCGCTTGTCGTTGACGGCAATCTGGTCACCGCCGCGAGTTCCGACGATCTGCAAGGCGTGATCGCGGCGCTGCTCGACAGCCTCGCCGGCGCCCTCGAAGGCGAACGCCAGGCCGCCTGACCGTCTGCGCAAATCAAACCAAGCCGCCGGCGCCGGGACCCTTTCCGGCGCCGGTTTGCGTTTCGGCCGGCGGCGTTCAGAACACGCCCGCTTCGAGGCCGGCGGCCAGTGTCATGCCGAGTTCCTCGCAGTCGGCCGCAAACGCCTCTTGCCACTCTCCCCGACAGACCACCGGTTCGGCGACGGCGCGCCAGCGCAGCCCGGTCGTGATGGTCTCGATGGCGCGCCGCGTGCCGGTGCCGTCATGGCCCGCGCGGATATAGAAGCCGAAGGCGCGGCCCTGGGTTTCCTCCAGACAGGGATAGTAGATGCGGTCGAAAAAATCCTTCAGCGCGCCGCTCATATAGCCGAGGTTCTCGGTCGTTCCGAGCAACAGGGCGTCGGCTGCCAGCACATCGGACGGCGCCGCATCGAAGGGGCTCACCGCCTTCGTCTCGACCCCCTCGATATCGGGGTGCCGGGCGCCTTGCAGAGCCGCGTCGCGCAGCCGCAGCGTGTTGGGCGAGGGCGCATGGGCGACGATCAGCAAGCGGCGGACGGACATGCCTGCTCCAGCAGGAACGGTGCGTTCGACCCGGCGGCGACCGCGCGGATTTCCTCGAACAACGCCTCTGTCATCGGAATTCCGGAGCGCAGCCGCTCGCGCCGCGCGGCATGTTCCGGATCTCCCGGCACGAGCACCGGCCGGGCCGGGTCGATCGGCGGCGTTGCCCGCAGCCTTGCCATCAGGCCGCCCAGGTCCTCCGCGAAATCTGCGTTGAAGAAGGCCGGATCGAGCGCAAGAAAGAAATGCCCGACCTCGATGAACCGGCCGGGCTTGCCGGTCTCCAGGTTGAAGCCGCCGATATTCGCGCCGCCGAGCACGCTGGCCAGGATGTCCACCATGACGGCAAGACCGTAGCCCTTGTGGCTGCCGAGCGTCCGGTTGCCGCCGAGCGGCGTCAGCCGTTTCGGCGTTGCATGGAAGGCGGCGGCGGCATCGGTCTCCGGCAGGCCGTCAGGGCGCACCGTCCAGCCTTCGGGAAGCGGGCTGCCCGCGCGGCGGGCAATGGCGATCTTGCCGACAGCAACGGTGCTCGTCGCCATGTCGAGCGAGAACGGCTCGCCCTCCGCAGGGCTGGCGGCGAACGCGATGGGGTTGGTGGAGAAGCGCGGCTCGCGGCCGCCGGTCGGGACGACGGCGCGCTGCGTGGTGCCGGTGCAGGCGAAGCCGATCAGGCCGCGCTCGGCGGCAATGGTGGAATAGACGCCGGCCGCGCCGAAATGGTTGGAGCGGGCGACCACCGCAACCCCGAGCCCCGCCGTCTCCGCCTTGGCGCACGCCCGCTCCATGGCGAAACGCGCCGCGGGATGGCCGAGGCCGTGGCCGCCGTCCACCAGGGTGAGCACCGGCCCCTCCCGAAGCGTGCGCACCTCCGCCAGAGGGTCGATCTTGCCGGCCCGGCGGCGCTGGTCATAGGTCGGCAACATGCCGACGCCGTGGCTGTCAATGCCGCGCAGATCCGCTTCGATCATCAGCCCGACAGCCGTTTCGACCGGCTCCGGGCGCATACCCCAGGAGAGGAATACCGCCCGGATCTGTTCGGCCAGCAGGCCGTGCGGCACGGTAATCATGCGCCGCCCAGAAAAAACGGGACATCGGCGCGCGTGCAGACGCCGCGCAGCTCCTCAAACAGCGTCTCCGTCATCGGAATGCCGTTCGCCTTGCGCTCGGCATAGGCGGCATATTCCGGGTCGCCGGCGGCCATGACCGGCCGGGCCGGATCGACGGGCGGCGTCGCCCGGAGCATGTCGAGCAGCCGGTCCATATCGGTTTCGAACGCGCCCTCCCCGCGCAGATGCGACGGATCGACAGCGAAGAAGAAATGCCCGGTCTCGTGCTCCAGACAGCCGGAGAGCGTCGCGCACAGAATTTCCACCATCGCGCCGAGGCCGTAGCCCTTGTGGCCGCCGAGCGTGCGCGTGCCGCCGAGCGGTGTGAGGCGCCCGATCTCATGCGCCCGAACCGCATCCGTGACCGGCGCGCCGGACCGGTCCGTCATCCAGCCTTCAGGCAGCGCCTTGCCCGCGCGGCGCGCAATCGACACCTTGCCGAACGCGACCGTGCTGGTCGCCATATCGAGGGAGAAGGGCTGGTTCGCACCGGCCGGGGCGGCGAAGGCGATGGGGTTGGTGCCAAGCGCCGAATCGGCCCCGAACATCGGCGCTACCTGCTTGGTCGGCGCATTGGTGAGCGACAGGCCGAGCAGACCGTCCACCGCCGCCATTTGCGAATAATAGCCGGCGGCGCCGTAATGGTTGGAGTTGCGCACCGCCACGGCCGCTGCGCCGGCCTTGCGCGCCTTGTCCATCGCGGTCCTCATGGCAAGCACGGCGGGCGGATGGCCGAGGCTGCGTCCGGCGTCGATCAGCGCCAGCGCCCCGGCTTCGCGCTCGATGCGGATCTCGGGGCGCGGGTCGATGCGCCCCTCCTCCATCGCCGTCTGGTAGAACGGCAGCATCCCGACCCCGTGGCTGTCGATGCCGGCAAGGTCGGTTTCCACCATCACATGGACGGTTGTCTCGATATGGTCCTGCGCCATGCCCCAGCTCTCGAAAACTGCGGCGATCTGGCGGCGGAGCGTTGCGTCGTCGATGGTGTGCATGGCCTCTCCTCCTCCCACATGGGCGCATGATAAGCACGTCCGGAGAGGAGGCGCGACGGCCAATTTCAGCTGCTATACGTCCAGATTGGCGACCTTGAGGGCGTTGTCCTGGATAAAGGCGCGGCGGGGCTCCACGCGGTCGCCCATCAGGGTGGAGAACAGCTCGCCCGCCTCCTCGGCATGGTTCACCCGCACCTGCAGCAGGGTGCGGGCCTCCGGGTCGAGCGTCGTTTCCCACAGCTGGTCCGGGTTCATCTCGCCGAGGCCCTTGTAGCGCTGCAGCGTCAGCCCGCGCCGGCCGTGCTCCAGCACCCGGTCGAGCAGGTCGCCGGGGCCGGCGATGCGGTTCTCGCGCTCGCGCACGCGGAGCAGCGCCGGCTGCCCATAGACCGCGCGCAACTCCGCCGCGCGCCGATTGAGACGGACGGCATCGACATGGTGCAGCAAACGCCTCCTGATGCGCCAGACGCGCAAGGTGCCCTGGTTTTCGTATGAAAACACCATGCCAAGATCGTCTTCCACCCGGCCGGACCAGCCGCGGGCGGCCGGCTCCTCCAGCGCGTCGAGCCGGGCAGCCGTGCGCTGCGCCGCGGCTTCGGCGTCTTCCCGCCCCCGGAGCGCGGCGGCATCCAGGGCGCCCGCCAGCGCCGCCTGCTCCACCAGGCTGCGATGGCCGACGATCTGTGCAAGCGCATCGATGCGCCGGCGCACTCTGGCGGCGAATTCGACCTGGGCGCGCAGGTCTTCCCCGGCGATCTGGTTGCCGTCATGCAGCATGAGCACCGCATTCTGCAGGCCGGTATCGGTCAGGAAGGCGTCGAGCTCTGCTTCATCCTTCAGGTAGCGCACCGACTGGGCGCCGCGCCTGACCTGAAACAGCGGCGGCTGGGCGATATAGAGGAAGCCCCGCTCCAGCAGCGCCGGCATCTGGCGGTAGAAGAAGGTGAGGAGCAGGGTGCGGATATGGCTGCCGTCCACATCGGCGTCCGTCATGATGACGATCTTGTGGTAGCGCACATTATCGGCGTCGAACGTCTCGGCAATGCCGGCGCCGAGCGCGGTAATCAGCGCGCCGATGCTGTCGCTGGAGAGCATCTTGTCGAGCCGGGCGCGCTCGATATTCAGAATCTTGCCGCGCAGCGGCAGCACCGCCTGGCTTGCCCGGTCGCGGCCCTGCTTGGCCGAGCCGCCGGCGCTGTCGCCCTCGACGATGAACAGTTCCGCCTTGGCCGGGTCGCGCGTCTGGCAGTCCGCGAGCTTGCCCGGCAGCGACGCAATGCTGTTCTTCGGCTCGCGGATCAGCGTGCGGGCCCGGCGCGCCGCCTCGCGGGCCTGGGCGGCCCGCTGCACCTTTTCGACGATGATCCGCGCTTCTTTCGGATGCTCCTCCAGCCATGCTCCGAGCGCCTCGTTGACGGCGCTTTCGACGGCCGGACGCACTTCGGAGGAAACCAGCTTGTCCTTGGTCTGCGATGAGAATTTCGGATCCGGCACCTTGATCGAGAGCACGCAGGTAAGGCCTTCGCGCACATCATCTCCGGAGAGCGTCAGCTTGTCGCGGCGCGTGACGCCGATCCGGTCTCCGTAGCCGATGACCTGGCGCGTCAGGCCGGCGCGGAAACCGGCGAGATGCGTGCCGCCGTCGCGCTGCGGAATGTTGTTGGTGAAGCACAGCATGGTTTCGTGGAAACCGTCATTCCATTGCAGCGCCGCCTCGACAACAATGTCGTTCCGCTCCGCCCGAATGGCGATACAGTCATGCTGGGGCGCGCGGTTGCGGTCCAGCCAGGTGACGAAGGCTTCCAGCCCGCCTTCATAGTGGAGATCGACGCTGTGCTCCTCGATGCGCCGCGAATCGGTCAACACCAGATGCACGCCCGAATTGAGGAAGGCAAGCTCCCGCAGCCGCCGCTCCAGCGTGGCGAAATCGAACTCGACCT
The DNA here is from genome assembly GCA_965200785.1 of Alphaproteobacteria bacterium. GTDB lineage: Bacteria > Pseudomonadota > Alphaproteobacteria > Bin95 > Bin95 > Bin95. Next base: position 3,334,697 of record CBDAVA010000003.1, read on the forward strand.
TGGAGAAAATGTCTGTCGAGGGCAGGAAGCGCACCCGCGTGCCGGTTTGCCGGCCGTCGTCTCCGGCGGGGCCTGCATCGCCGAGCGGCGCTTCGGCCTCGCCATGCCGGAAGCGCATCGCATGTTCGCGCCCGTCGCGCCAGACGGTGAGCTCGAGCGTTTCCGAAAGCGCATTGACCACCGAGACGCCGACACCGTGCAGCCCGCCGGAAACCTTGTAGGAATTGCTGTCGAACTTCCCGCCGGCGTGAAGCTGGGTCATGATGACCTCGGCCGCCGACACGCCCTCCTCTTCGTGGATCTCGGTCGGGATGCCGCGGCCATTGTCGGAGACGGTGACCGAGCCGTCCGCCTCCAGCGTGACCTCCACGGTGTCGCAATAGCCGGCCAGCGCCTCGTCAATGGCGTTGTCCACGACCTCGTAAACCATATGGTGCAGGCCGGTGCCGTCGTCCGTGTCGCCGATATACATGCCGGGGCGTTTGCGCACCGCCTCCAGCCCGCGCAACACCTTGATGGCGTCGGCGCCGTATTCCCCGGTCTCGTCAGCGGTGCGGTTGTCGTCCGCGGTTTCTGTCTCTGTCATGGCCGCTCCGGGGCCGCGGGAGTGAGAACCGCATCGGCGACGCCGATACGGCAGGCGCGCCCGGCAAGCGGCGCGAAGACGCCGGGGTCGGCGCCGGTGAGCCAGGCCTGGCAGCCCAGCCGCTCGATTTCGTCGAACAGCGCCCGGCGGCGGTCGCCGTCCAGATACGCCGCCACATCGTCGAGCAGCAGAAGCGGCGGCGCGGCGGCGAGTCGGGCGGAAGCGAGCACCAGCGCGATCAACAGCGCCTTTTGCTCGCCGGTGGAACATGCCGCGGCCGGCATTCCGCTTGCAGCATCGGCGACGGCGAGGTCGCTGCGGTGCGGCCCGGCGCCGGTGCGCCCGGTCTCGGCGTCGCGGCTTCGTCCTGCGGCCAGCGCCTGCACCAGCCGGTCCTCGGCTGTCAGGGCCGGGCCTTCCCCGAGCCAGGCATCCACATCGCCGGCAAGCGCGATGCGCGCCTTCGGGAACGGCCCGCCGCCGGCGGCCAGCGCCGCGCCGAGCCGCTCGACCAGGTCGCGCCGGCTGGCGGCGACGGCTATGCCGCGCTCCGCCATGCTGCGCTCCAGCGCCGCGAGCCAGTCGCCGTCGCCGGTGCCGGCCTTCAGCAGGGCAAGACGCTGGCGCATGGCCGTTTCATAGGCCTGGACCCGGCCGGCATGGGCGGAATCGACCGCCAGCACCAGCCGGTCCAGAAAACGCCGGCGGGCGCTTGCGCCGTCGAGGAACAGCCGGTCCATCTGCGGCGTGAGCCAGACGGCCGCCGGCCCGGCCGCCTTCCCGCGCCGCGCCGCGCCGTCGACATGTGTGACGCGCCGGTCGCCCTCGCCAAGGCCGGTGCCGATATCGACGGCGCCGAAAGCGGTGTCGAGCCGCGCCGTCACGGTCCAGCGCACTGCGCCGAGCCGGACCATTTCGCGCGGCCGTGCGCGGCGCAGGCCCCGCCCCGGCGCCAGCAGAGACAGCGCCTCGAGCAGATTGGTCTTGCCGGCCCCGTTCGGCCCGGTCAGCACAACGAGATGCGCATCCGTTTCCAGCCGCGCTTCCCGGTAATTGCGGAAATCGCCGAGCGTCAGACGCCTGACGACCGGCGCTGCGCCCGCTGCGTGAAGGGCGGCTTCGGCCACGGCTCAGACGCGCATCGGCATCAGCACATAGAGTGCGCTCGAGTCCGTCATGTCATGCACCAGGGTGGGCGCGGCCGGATCGGCAAGGTCGAGCGCGGCCATGCCGCCGTTTATGCGGCGCAGGATTTCGAGCAGGTATCGGGCATTGAAACCGATCTCCATCGGCGCCCCGTTGAACCGCACGTCGATCTCCTCCATCGCCGTGCCGTATGTCGAGTCGGATGCCGAAAGCTGTATGCTGTTGCTGTCGATAGCCAGCTTGACCGAACGGGTGCGCTCGGACGAGATCGTCGACACCCGGTCCACCGCCTCGGCCAGAGCGTCGCTCTCGACCTCGAGCCGCTTGTCGTTGCTCGTCGGGATCACCCGCTCATAATCGGGATAGGTGCCGTCGATCAGCTTGGAGGTCAGCTCGACGCTGCCAACCACGAACCGGATACCCGTTTCGGAGAGCGAGACCGAGACCTGCGCTTCCGCATTTTCCAGCAATTTGCGCAACTCCTGAACGGCCTTGCGCGGCACGATCGCGCCGCCCGGCATGTCTTCCGCGCCGGCGGGGCGCGGGACCTCGACCCGGGCCAGCCGGTGGCCGTCGGTCGCGACCGCGCGCAGCACCGGCACGCCCTCATGCTCGGTGGTGTGCAGATAGATGCCGTTCAGATAGTAGCGCGTCTCCTCGGTCGAGGCCGCGAAGCCGGTCCGGTCGATCAGCCCGCGCAGGTCTTCCGCGGCGAGCGTGAAGTTGCAGCCGAACTCCGCTTTCGACAGCTCCGGGAACTCTTCCGTCGGCAGGGTGGACAGGGTGAAGGTGGACCGCCCGCAGCGGAGCTTTATGCGGTCGCCTCCTGCCTCGGCCTCCAGCTCGACCTGTGCGCCGTCGGGCAGTTTGCGCGCAATGTCGTAAAGTACCTGCGCCGGCAGGGTGGTGCCGCCGCCGGACGCCTCGGCATCGACGGTCTCGACGGCGCCGAGCTCCAGGTCGGTCGCCGTGAGGCGCAGCCGTCCATCCTCCGCTTCCAGCATGACATTGCCCAGGATCGGGATCGTGTTGGCCCGTTCGACCACGCTCTGCGCATGGGAGAGTGATTTCAGGAACAGGCTGCGTTCGATGGTAAGCTTCATCGTCGCTCCCGGAGCGGCTATGGTATCCAGTGGCGGGTTTTCGTTAGCCTGTCAGTATAGCAGCCGGGATTCTCTGGGGGAAACCATGTTGAACACTGCCGAAGTCGAAAAGTACCGCGAGGACGGTTATGTCACGCCCGACTTCCGCTTGCCCGAGCGCGATCTCGAAGATATCCGCGCGCATCATGACCGGCTGGTTTCGCGCCATCCGGAATACCGCGATTACTGCCCCAATCTGCTGGCCCATGACCTCGCCTTCCTGAACTGGGCGAGGGTTCCCGAAATTCTCGACATGGTGGAGCAGGTCATAGGCCCGGACATTGCGCTCTGGAATTCCAGCTTCTTCGCCAAGCCGGCGCTGAACGGGCGCAAGACCCCCTGGCACCAGGATGGCGAATACTGGCCCGTGCGCCCGCTGGCGACCTGCACGGTATGGATCGCGGTGGATGCGTCCACGCGGGAAAACGGCTGCCTGAATGTGCTGCGCGGTTCGCACCGGGACAAGCGGCTGCGCGCCCACAACACCAATAACGATCCGGACTACACGCTGAATCAGGAGCTGTGCGAGGAGGAGTTCGACGAAAACCAGGCCGTCGCTATCGAGCTGGAGGCGGGGCAGGTCTCGCTGCACGACGTCTATCTGGTCCACGGGTCGGAGGCCAACCGCTCCGGGAAGCCCCGGCGCGGCATGACGCTCCGCTACATGCCGACCGCGTCGGTCTTCGACCGCGATATCGCTTCCCGCCTCGCCCGCGAGAAAGGCCTGGTGGACCATGCGGACCGCACGCTCTTCCTCATGCGCGGCAAGGACCGCTCCGGGCGCAACGACTTTCGCATCCGCCTCTGACGGCGCTTCAGGGCGCCGCGTCTTCGGCGGGCTCCACGCAGCACGCCTCCCGGCGCCGCTTGTCCATCTGCGGGCCGGATGCCGGGAAGAGGGCGCCGGTGTCGTCGGTGATCCGATACCATTCCCAGCGCAGCCCCTGGGGCTCCGTTGCCCAGACCTTGTTCTGGGTGGCGTGGCAGCAATGCGTTTCGGTTTCGATCAGGTGCTCGATGCCGGCGGCCTGCAAGCGCTCCGTCGCCGCCTCGACGTCGCTTTCGTCAAAAACTTCCACGCCCAGGTGATTGATGCGCTCATCCGCGCCGGACTTCTCGAACAGCACCAGTTTGAGCGGCGGCTCGTCGATGGCGAAATTGGCATAGCCCGGCCGGCGCTTGTGGACAGGTGCCCCGAACATTCTGGAGTAGAACGCGATCGCCTCTTCGAGATCGTTCACATTGAGGGCGAGTTGCAGACGCATGGGTTTTCTCCCTGAAAAAGGGGCGGCTCGCATGAGGCTCCCCGGCAGCAGTGATCGGTGAGGAAGCGCAGCAATTCCTCCATATGCGGAAAGTCGGCGGCATAGACCAGCGCGCGGCCCTTGCGCACGCACCGCACCATGCCGGCGTCCTTCAGCGCCTTCAGATGGAAGGAAAGGGTCGCCGCCGGCAATCCGAGCGCGCCGGCAATGGCGCCGGCCGGCAGGCCGGCCGGCCCGCGTTCAACCAGAAGGCGAAACGCATCCAGCCGGGTCTCCTGAGCCAGCGCGCTCAGTGCGGCGATTGCGGCGTATTTTTCCATTCTTCCAATATAGTGGAAATATGAGGGATGTCAAGCGGCGGCCGGGATAGGTCGTGTCTCAGTTTAACATTCGCGTTCCTCTGGCAGATTGAGCCAGGGGCTTGAGAGGCCCACCCCTCCGCTCCGAACGCCCCGACGCCGCCCCGAACTCCCCGACACCGCCCCGAACTCCTCGGCGCCGCCCCGGCCTTGATCCGTGTGTGGACGCCTCCCTGGATGCAAGCAGATTTTTGGCATGGTTTGGGGAGCAGCGGTCAGGCGCAGTCGTGTGTCCGGCCTCTTTGTGCGGCCTTGTGAGCGCCGCGGGCCTGTATGGAGATACGCGGACCGGGTCCAATACGGGGCCACGTGCTTGAAAGCACTCCGGCTCAAGCTGGTTTTCCCGATCCCGTCTCATTGACCGTTTGCCCTTACCCCTCGCCTCGGCCTGCCTGCATTCCGGTCCTGCCAGTCCGCTCCGGGGACAGCGCGCCGGGCTCCCTGTTCAGCCGGTTGCGGGAACCCGGTAACTGTCCTTCTTCACCGCCAGCGCCCACAGAATGCGCGCCATGCGATTGGCAAGCGCCACCGCGGCCAGCTTCCTCGGCTTGCGCGCAAGCAACCGCGCAAGCCACGGCTCGGGCGCCCGGCCGGAGCACACCGTGTTCCGGATCACCGACATCGCCCCGACCACCAGAAGACGCCTCAGCTCCCGATGGCCCATCTTCGATATCTTGCCAAGCCGAGGCTTGCCCCCGCTCGTGTGCTGGCGCGGCACAAGACCCAGCCAGGCCGAGAAATCCCGGCCCCGGCGGAAGCTCGCAAGCGGCGGCGCCAGAGCCTGCAGCGCCAGCGCCGTCACCGGACCCACACCCGGCACACTCATCAACCGCCGCGCCTCCTCATCCTCCCGCGCCGCCGCACGCAACGCCTTCTCCTGCTCCGCGATCTTCCGGTCCAACTCGGCAATCTGCTCCAGGAGCACACCGCCCAACTCGCGCGCCCGCAACGGAAGCTCCGTCTCGGGGTCCGAAACTGCCCCCGCAAGACGGCGAACATGAACCGGGCCCTTCGGCGCAATCACACCAAACTCCGCCAGATGGCCCCGCAGCGCGTTGATCGTCTGCGTGCGCTGGCGCACAAGAAGATCGCGAACCCCGAACTGCATCATCCCCACCTGCTGCTCCGCGCTCTTCACCGCAACAAAACGCATGGTCGGACGCTGCGCCGCCTCGCAGATCGCCTCCGCATCCGCCGCATCGTTCTTCTGGCGCTTCACAAAGGGCTTCACATAGACCGGCGGGATCAGCTTCACCACATGACCCAGCTTGCCAATCTCACGGCCCCAGTAATGCGCGCTCCCGCACGCCTCCATCGCCACCGTGCAGCTGGGACGGGAGGCCAGAACCTTCAAAACCTGACCCCGCGACAGCTTGCGCCGGAAGGCCACCGAACCGTCTGAACCCGCCCCGTGCAGGTGAAAACTGTTCTTCGCCAGATCGATCCCGATCATGCTCACTTCACTCATGTGGATGTCTCCTTCCCGTAGGGTTGTTGTTCGACACCGCTACCTTGGCACACTGCGATGCCGGCGGAAGGAGGCGTCCACACCATCGGGGCCCAGCCTCCGATCTTTCCGCAGGACCGAAACGGCGGAGGATGGACCCCGGCTCTCCGCTCTGCTCCGGCCGGGGTGACGAAAGGAAGGCGATACAAGCGGCGCGGCACGGAGGCGCGTTCCGCAAAACCCGCCGGCACGGGCCTTCGTTGCAAACTGAGACACCACCCCGGCCCGGACTTGATCGCGGAACCCTCCCTGTCATAGTAGCTTGGCAGCAAGATTCGAGAGACGGGTCTCGCATCGGGGCCCAGGGCGCCGGCGGGAGACGGATTGGGGAGGGAGCATGAGCGCAGTCGCAACCGCCGCGGCAGAGGCCGCACACGGGCTTGATGTCCAGTGGGACGCAGCGGATCCCGGGGAAGTCCGGCGCCGCATCCGCACCGGCCGGTATCGCGGCCATACCGGCGCCCTCGCCAGGGGCTATGTGCAGGCGAATCTTGCGATTCTTCCGAAAGACTATGCCGACGAATTCCTGCGGTTTTGCCAGCGAAACCCCAAGCCGTGCCCGCTGCTCGCGGTATCCGAGCCGGGCGATCCGCGCCTGCCGGAGCTGGCCCGGGACCTGGACCTCAGAACCGATGTCCCGAGCTACCGCGTCTTTCGGGACGGGGAGTATGACGGCGATGTGACCGGTATCAGCGACATATGGCGGGACGACTTCGTGGCGTTCGCGCTCGGCTGCTCCTTCTCGTTCGAAGAGCCGCTGGTGGATGCCGGCCTGCGGCTCCGCCATTGGGAAGACGGCAGCGTGTGCCCGATGTATCTCACCGATATCGAATGCGCACCCGCGGGCCGGTTTCACAGCCGCATGGTGGTGTCGATGCGGCCCTTCACGCCGGCGGACGCGATCAAGGCTGTCCAGATCACCAGCCGCTATCCGCGTGTGCACGGCGCCCCGATCCATTTCGGTATGCCGGAAAGGATCGGGATCGAGGATGTCGCCCGCGCATGGCAGGGCGACGACCCTGCGATCGCTGCGGATGAGGTTCCGGTCTTCTGGGCCTGCGGAGTAACACCCCAGGTCGCCATGCGGTCGGCGCGTCCGCCGCTGGCGGTCACGCATACGCCGGCCCACATGTTGGTCACGGATATTCGCAACGCTTCGCTCGCGGTGGGCTGACCGGGTCCGGCCAGGCGCCCGATGGACGGCTTTCCGGCCTCGTTGCTGAGCGGCTACCGCGCCTTCAGGGGCGAGCGGTATGCCCGCGAGCACGCCCGCTACCGCTCGCTTGCCGAACAGGGGCAGACGCCCGAGGTCATGGTCGTTGCGTGCTCCGACTCGCGGACTGCGCCGGAAACCGTCTTCAATACCGCTCCCGGCGAGATTTTCGTGGTCCGCAATGTCGCCAATCTGGTGCCGCCCTATGAGCCGGACGGCGCCTATCACGCCACCTCCGCAGCGCTCGAATTCGCGGTACAGAGCCTGAAGGTGAAGCATATCGTCGTGCTCGGCCACGGCCGCTGCGGCGGCATCCGGGCGGCGCTGCATCCGGAGGCGGAGCCGCTGTCTGCCGGGGACTTCATCGGCAATTGGATGAAGCTGCTCCGGCCCGCAGCCGATGCGATAGCAGCCGGCGGCCGGAGGACAGAAGCGGAACGCCAGATCGCGCTCGAACACGCCTCGATACGCAACTCACTCGTGAACCTGCGGACCTTCCCCTGGGTCGCGGCCCTCGAGGACAGCGGGCGGCTTCGCCTGCACGGCGCCTGGTTCGACATCGCCCACGGCGAACTCTGGACAATGAACCCGGCCAGCGGGCGTTTCTCGAAGGCCGAGTAGGACAGCGCCCGCCGTTACGCGCCCGCCTCGGCGAGGCCCGCCCTTGCCTTGATGGCGCGCTCCGCCTGCATCCGGTCCAGCACGACGGCCTCACGCACCGCGCGCTGCAGTTTCTCGAAAGCGCGCGACTCGATCTGCCGTATGCGCTCCCGGCTCACGCCGAACTCGCGGCTGAGATCCTCCAGGGTCACCGGGTCTTCCCGCAACCGGCGTTCCTGCAGGATGCGGCGCTCGCGCTCATTCAACACGTCCATTGCGTCGGCGAGCATCCGCCGGCGGCGCTCCGTCTCTTCCCGGTCGCCAATCAGCGTTTCCTGGCTTTCGCTTTCGTCCGCGAGCCAGTCCTGCCACTCCCCTTCGCCCTCGACACGCATCGGCGCGTTCAACGACCGGTCGGACGAAGCGAGACGGCGGTTCATCTGCACCACCTCGTCTTCGGAAACCTTGAGCTCGCCGGCAATCTCGGCGACGTGTTCGGGAGACAGATCGCCGTCGTCAATGGCCTGCAAGCGGCGCTTTACCCGGCGCAGATTGAAAAACAGCTTCTTCTGCGCCGCCGTGGTGCCGATTTTCACCAGCGACCAAGAATGCAGGACATATTCCTGGATCGAGGCCCGGATCCACCACATGGCATAGGTGGCGAGGCGGAACCCCCTTTCGGGATCGAAACGCTTGACCGCCTGCATCATGCCGATATTGCCTTCGGAGATCAGCTCGTTCACCGGCAGTCCGTAGCCGCGATAGCCCATGGCGATGCGGGCCACCAGGCGCAGATGGCTGGTGACAAGGCGGTGCGCGGCCTCGACATCCTGATGCTCGATCCAGCGTTTGGCGAGCATATATTCCTCTTCCTGCTCCAGCATCGGGAACTGGCGGATCTCATGCAGGTAGCGGGCAAGATTGCCCTCGCTTCCAAGCACCGGAATATTGCGGCTGGCAACGGTATTTTCGGCCATGGTCCGAACCCCCTCCACACCCTACTAACGATGGGAATTACGGCTGGAAATTCAAGTCTCTCAATGTTACCGCAAGTTCACGAAAATCCGTAGGCGGCGGGCTCTCGAACAGCATGTCCTTGCTGGTGACGGGGTGGCGAAAGCCCAGCCGGGCCGCATGGAGCGCCTGGCGCCCGAAGGCCGGCAGCCCGCGCCGCCGTCCGCCATAGAGCGGATCGCCGATCGGCGCATGGCCGATATAGGCCATATGGACCCGGACCTGATGCGTCCGGCCGGTTTCCAGCCGGCAGGCCACGAGTGACGCCTGCGTGCCAAACGCCGCCTCGACCCGGTAATGCGTGACGGCCGCCCGGCCGCGCTCGGCCACCGCCATGCGTTTGCGGTGGTGCGGATGGCGTCCGATGGGCGCGTCGATCCGGCCGGCGGCGGGGGAGGGCAGGCCCTGCACCAGCACCTGGTAGCCGCGATCGATGTCATGCGCCTCGAACAGCGCGCGGAGGCCGGCATGGGCCGCCTCGGTCTTGGCCGCCACAAGCAGCCCGGACGTATCCTTGTCGAGCCGATGCACGATACCCGGCCGCGCGATGCCGCCAATGCCCGCGAGTTCGGGTCCGCAATGGCCCAGCAGCGCATTCACCAGGGTGCCGCCGGCATGGCCCGGCGCGGGATGCACCACCATGCCCGGCGCCTTGTCCACGACGATCAGATGCGCATCCTCATGCACCACCGTCAGCGGCAGCGCTTCGGCTGCCGGCTCGGCCGGGCGCGCCGCCGGCACGCTCACACGGTAGCGCAGCCCGGCAACAGCCTTGCGCGCGGCCGGCGTCACCCGCCCTTCGGCAATCAGCGCCTGGATGCGGGAGCGCGACAGCGCCGGGATCTCCCGCGCCAGCATCTTGTCGAGCCGCTCGCCGTCGGCCCCCGGCGGCGCGACGGCCTCGAAAACCGCCGTTTCGTCCCCGGCCGTCACCGATCTGCCTCCGCGCCGATGGCCATGCCGATGACAGTAGCGCGCAAATATGGCAAATCCGCGGCCTGGATACACAGCGGGAAGCGGGCGTTGGGTCTGAAAGCCCTGGTTGTCGGCATGGGCGTGTTGATCGTCATCGGCGTCGCGGTGGTGGCGGTTACGCTTGTCAGCCGGTCCCTGGCGCCCCGGGCCGGCGGCGATGTTGTCCAGCAATTGCCCCGGGGCGCGGAATTCAAGGACTGGCGCGTGGCCGGCAGCGACCTGATCGTCCGTCTGGAGCAGGACGGCGCCGTGTTGTTCTGGACCTTCGACCGGCGCTCCGGTCAGCGGCGGAGCGAAGTTCGGCTGGAAGCAGGGTCGAAGCCGTAGTCGCGTTCTGCCGCTTCGCGGCTGACCAGCCCGCGCCGCACATCTTTCTCGACCGCCGCCGGATCGCGCGCGGCGGGCTCCCCGAGGCCGCCGCCGCCCGGCATCTCGACAACCAGCCTCTCCCCTTCCGGGACCACCTGAAACCCCTTGTTCCGCAGCTTCTTGCCGGACGCCAGACTCAACCGGCCGAGCGCGCCCGGGCCGCCGCCGCCCCGCCCGCGCGCCGCATATACGGTGCGCTCGAAGGTGGCGTAGATGCCGAAAGGCGCCCCCTCCCGGTTCTCGACCTCGATGGTCTGGCCGAGCCCGCCGCGGGTCCGGCCCGGTCCGCCGCTGTCGGGGCGCAGCTCCTTCTTCCAGAACACGAGCGGCGTGATCGCCTCGGTCGCCTCGACCGGCACATTGCGCACGCCCGAAGGAAAGGGCGTCGCCGAAAGACCGTCCAGGCCGGGCCGGGCGCCGGCGCCGCCGGAGTGGAAACTCATCACCTGGAAAGGCGTGGACTGCGAGCCGGCGCGCGCCGTGATCCCCTGGCCGGCGCCGAGCCGCAATGTCCACAGCGCCGAGCAGCCTTCCGCCGGCACCCGGTCCGGCATGGCCTGATACAGGCAGCCGAACACCACATCCGGCAGCATATGGCCGATATTGGAGCGCGCATAAACGGCCGCGGGATGCGGTGGATTGAGGATGCAGCCCTCCGGAGCCGTCACCCGGATCGCGTCGAGCGCGCCGGCATTGTTCGGCAGTTCCGGGGCGACGATGCACTTCACGCCGAAACTGGCATAGGCGATGGTGTAGCAGAGCGGGCAATTGATGCCGAAGTCGGAAAGGCCGGAGGAGCCGTCGAAATCGACTTCGATCACCCCGTCGCCGACAGTCACCCGTGTTGCAAGCTCGACCTCGCGGTCGAAGCCGTCAATGGTCATGGAATGGGTCCAGCTTCCCTGCGGCAGCGCCCGGATTGCATCCGCCATGGCCTTGCGGCTGCCGTCCACGATGAAGTCGGCCAGCGCCGAGAGGTCGTCGAGGCCGTATTCGTCCATCATGGCCAGCAGCCGCTCGCTGCCGGTGTCGTTGCAGGCGGCCAGCGCATAGAGGTCGCCAATGACCATGCGCGGTTCGCGCACATTGGCCCGCACCATCTCCAGGAACCACTCGTTCACCCGTCCGGCCTCGGCGAACGGCATCAGCGGCACGAACAGCCCTTCCTGATACACCTGACGGGCATCCGGCCCCTGGCCGAGGCCGCCGACATCGACGACATGGCTGGTCGAAGCGAACAACGCCACGATGCGGCCGTCGCGGAAGGTCGGCGATACGACGGTAAAATCGTTCAGATGGCCGGTGCCCTTCCACGGATCGTTGGTGATGAAGACATCGCCCTCGCGCATGGTCTCGGGCGGGAATTTCTCGACGAAATGTCCGACCGAGAGCGCCATCGAGTTGACATGGCCGGGCGTGCCGGTGACCGCCTGGGCGAGCATCCTGCCGGACAGGTCGAAGACGCCTGCCGAAATGTCGCCGGCTTCCCGCGCCGGCGTCGAGAAGGCCGTCCGCACCAGCGTTTGCGCCTGTTCCTCGACCACCGACAGCAGCCGGTTCCACATCACCTGGTGGCGTATGGCATCGAATGCGGTCACTCGTCTGTCCTCCCTGGTCGTTCCGCTTCCAGTCGTTCTACCCGCTCGGCAATCCGTCCGGCCAAATCGCGAAAACCGCCATAGGCCTTCCTGGTCGCCGCAGCATGGCTGCCGATAGCGCCATCGGCCGGTTTCAGCGCGAAAATCGGCTTTCGCGCCTCCTGAGCCATGGGCACCAGGCTGCGATATTGCCGCATCGTCGCGAGACAAGCGGGATCGTCCTCCGGTCGGCCGGCAATCGTCCGGCCTTCCTCGCCGCCCAGGAGCCGGTGATATTCCTTCGGGATTTCCCGGGCCCATTTTTCATATGCCCTGACCGGCCGGCCCTGCCGTTCACTGCGTTGCCGTACGACATATCCGATCGGCCGCATTTCACCGCCCGGCAAAGGAAAGTCGGGAGAAGGCCAACTCTCCCTGCGCCGGCGCCATCCCTCACGCCATCCTTGCAGGATCGGCACAAGACTGCGCAAGCTCTGAAGGGAAAACAGGTCGGCGGCGGCGGGCACGACGACATAATCTGCTGCGATCAATGCCGAGCGGTTGATAGCGCCGAGAGTGGAGCCGGCATCCACCAAAATCACGTCCGCCTGCATCGCCTCCGCGCCCATCTGCATGACCTGCCAGAATGCAGTCAGCGCCCGAAAGGGTCGAAACAGGCCGGCAGAGCCAAGCGCATTGGTCCATTCCACGGCCAATCTTTCCTCGAAGCCGGATAACGCCGGATCTCCCGGAACAAGACCCAATGCGTCCGAGATCATCCGGATGGCGGGCCGCTTCAGGTCGCCGATCTCCGCCAATGGCTGCACGCATTGGTAGATTGTCGCATTCGCATCCTTCGAATTACCTGTCCATAACGGCTCCAGAGACTCATCATCCATAAAGGAGGCCGTAAGATTGGCTTGCGGATCCAGATCGCCCGCAAGAATCCGCTTTCCCTGGTCGGACAGCATCCACGCCAGATGATAGACCAGAGAGGTCTTGCCCCCGCCTCGCTCATTGCTCAAGAAGGCAAGAACAGGCACACGCATTACCGGCTTCCCGCCGAGGCCTCGAGCGACCTCACCGTGGCAAGAACATGTGTCTGATTGGCAACGAATTGCGCCTCGACATGCCCGGCGTCGCGCAAAAGTCTCTGGGCCGTGCTGATCCCGGCGCCGAAACGCTGCACATAACCCAGGTTTCGCATTGCCTCGGCGAGATTCGGGTTTCGATAATCCACGATACCCGGAGAACCGAAATTGTCTGTTGTGACCTGCCCGTATGGGCCGCCAGGACTTTGAATTTCAATCCTGTCATGGAACCAGGTGACCTGCACTGGCGCATTGGTCCCCTCATAATTGCGGTGCATCAAGGCGTTTCTGAACAGTTGCTGTAAAGCAGCAAGAGGATATAATTCCCGGCGGCGCTCGCGGTCCGCGCCTGTGAAGTCCACACTCCTGTGATTGTGGGATCGCAGCTTGTCTTCTAGTTTCCTTACCATATCTGAAATCGTTCCATCGACAGCCATTGCGTCGATGATGTCATCGCCAAATTCCTGGCCATTTATGCGCAGGAATTGGACCCGGGCGCCATCGAAGAAATCGCGCGCGCTGACCCCCGACACAAGAAGGCCAAGCAATGTGGGCTGCGGATTATCTGTCGATACGATCATCTTTGTTGCTGCAAGCTGCTGCAAGTAGCTGCGATCATTCGCCTCCAGAATGTCCGGAGCCACGGCCGCCGTCAGATACTCGTCTTCAAACTGTCTCCGATTCAAGTCAGATATCGTTGCGTCCGCCACGGGCCTGATATCGAACGGCCGGTCGGCGGCGCGCCGGCGTTCGTTCAGCACCCGCTCCTCCTGGGCCGTGGCGACGCCCCGCCGCGGGCCGTTGCGGACGTGGATACGGCCCCGGCAACGCACAGGCGGTGAGTCCGAGGGGGAGACGGTCACCACCGCGACATCTGTCCCCGATATCCGGCGCTTCTCTACCAGAAGCATTGGCGGCGGCAGCACATTGCCGTGGCTGCGGATATCGGTAAGCCGGCGCAGGAGTTCGTCGGTAATCGCGGTTCCGGCAGGTGCGCCGTCATCGCCAAGACCGACGAACACGACACCCGGCAGACCGGCGCCGCCCAGATCGTTGGCGAAGGCGCAAACCGCGTCCTCGATGTGCCTTGGCGCATCGCCCGAGAGCCGTTCCTTGAACTCGACCCGTGGACTCTCCCCGCCCGCCGCAAGGCGCGCGAGGGTGTCGTCGTCGAGCCTCAAGGAGGCGGGGTTCATCCGGGCGTCTTCCGCGTCAGCACCAGCGCCCCGGAGGCCGCGACGGCGAGGTCGAAGCCGGCGGGCGCTACGGTGGCGGTTTCGTCCTCAATCACGACGGCCGGCCCGGTGAGCCGGGCGCCGGGCGCAAGGTCGGCGCGCATATGGACCGCCGCTTTCGCCGGTGCTCCCGACTCCGTGTCATACAGCGTTCGGCGGCCGGCGGCCGCGCCGGCTTGCCGGGGCGGCGCCTCCGGCGCTCGGGACGGCAGCCGGTCGGCGGCGCCGAGCGCAAGGCTCCAGGACATCGTCTCCACTTCCAGCGCCGGAATCGTGCGGCCGTAAAGGCGCCGATAGGCGTCGTCGAAGCGCCGGCGGTATTCCCCGGCATCGGCGCGCGCCGGCAGCTCGACGGCGATTTCATGGCCCTGGCCGCGATAGCGCATATAGCCGGTCCGAACTTCCTCCAGATCCGAATCGGGCGCGCCGAGGCGCACGACTTCCTCCGCCTCCGCGCGCAGCTCCGCAAACAGTGCGTCCACGATGGCCGGGGCGAAATTGTCGAGCGCGACGAAACGCGAGCGCACCACCTCATAGGCTATGGGCGCAGACAGAAACCCGATTGCGGAGCCGACGCCCGCGCCCGCCGGGACGACGATCCTGTCAATCCCGAGCTTGGCGGCCAGGCGCGCCGCATGCAGCGGCGCCGCGCCGCCAAAGGCGATCAGCGCACGCCCGGCGAGCGGCTTGCCGCTCTCGATCGCGTGGACGCGCGCCGCATTGGCCATGGTTTCGTCCACGATCTCGCTGACGCCGGCTGCCGCCATTTCGTCGGTCATGTCGAGCGCGCCGCCGACCTGCTGCGCCACGGCGTTGTGCGCGGCGCCGGCATCCAGCGTCATGGTGCCGCCGGCGAAGCGCGCCGGGTCGATGCGTCCGAGTATCAGATCGGCATCGGTGACCGTGGGCGCGCTGCCGCCGCGCCCGTAACAGGCCGGACCGGGATCTGCGCCGGCGCTGTCGGGGCCGACGGCGATGCGCCCAAGCGTGTCGATGCGGGCGATGGAGCCGCCGCCGGCGCCGATCTCGACCATTTCGATGGCCGGAATACGCAAAGGCAGCCCGCTCCCCTTCAGGAAGCGGTATTGCCGCGCCACCTCGAAATTGCGCGACAATTGCGGGCGGTAATCGTCAATCAGGCAGATTTTCGCCGTGGTTCCCCCCATGTCGAAGGACAGCGCCCGGTCGAGGCCGTGCTCGGCGGCGACATTGCGGGCCAGCACCGCCCCGCCGGCCGGACCCGACTCGACCAGCCGGATCGGGAAGCGCCGCGCCGTATCGACCGTCGTCACCGCGCCGCTCGACATGGTGAGCAGCAGCGGGCAGCCAAGGCCCCGCTCCCGGAGCGCGGCCTCCAGCCGACCGACATAGCCGGCGATCAGGGGGCGGACATAGGCATTGGCGACTGTGGTGGAGAGGCGGTCATATTCGCGAATCTCGGGCGACACCTCGGACGACAGGCAGACCGTGGCGCCCGGCAGTTCGCGCTCGAGAATCGCTGCCGCGCGGCGTTCATGGGCGTTATTCGCATAGGAATGCAGGAAACCGACCGCAACCGCCTCAACCCCTTCTTCCCGGAAGAAGGCTGCATGGGCGGCGACAGCCGCCTCATCCAGGGGCATGAGCACAGAGCCGTCCGCCGCCAGCCGTTCGGGCACGCCCAGCCGGAGTTCGCGCGGCGCCAGCGGCTCCGGACGCTCCATATAGAGGTCGTATTGCTCGAAGCGGTGCTCATAGGCCATCTCGATGGAATCGCGGAACCCCTCGGTCGTCAGCAGCGCCGTCCTGGCCCCCTTGCGCTCGATCAGCGCATTGGTGGCGAGCGTGGTGCCGTGGATGACCAGATCAACGTCCTCCGGGGCGGCGCCGGCGCGTTCGAGCACGGCCGCAATACCGTCCATCACGCCTGTTTCGGGCGCATCGGGGGTTGTCGGCACCTTGGCGGAAGTCCGGCTTCCGCCCCGGTCGATGACGACATCGGTAAAGGTTCCGCCGACATCGACGCCGATACGGCATCGTCCCTGAAGATCGGTTGTACTCATCTGTTTCAGTTAGCCATCCAGCACATATCGATCACCGGCGCCGCCGGCGAATGCGGCCCGTCTCCGGTGCAGCACCACCCGCCCGGCCCCTGCATTTCTGCAAACCGCCCCTTCCGCCGCGGAAGCGGCGCGGGCGGCACTGTAGCAATCGATCCGGAGGGCGTCACCGGCGCGGGGCTGTGTCCCGCTTGCAATGCGGGCAAGGGGCGGCGGGGTTTTCGGAGCGCACGCCCCCTCATGTCACCACGGCCGGCGCGTGTGCCCTCTCTTGTCACCCCGGATGGAGCGTGTGCCCCCTCTTGTCACCCCGGATGGAGCGTGTGCTCTCCTGTCACCCTGGTGGAGCGCATGCCCCTTCTTGTCACCCCGGCCGGAGCGCAGCGGAGAGCCGGGGTCCATCCTCCGCCGTTTCGGCCCCGCGGAAAGATCGGAGGCTGGGCCCCGGCTCAAGGCCGGGGCGACAGTAGGAGCGTCCGGGGCGGCAAGTGGGGGTTCGGGGTGACGGGGTCCGGGTGCGGCAGGCAGGGTCATTCGGGGCACAGCCCGTATTGCGGCCCGAATGAAGCACCCCGCCCGTCACCCCGGCCGGCGCGCGCCCTCCTGTCACCCCGCCGGAGCGCCCGTCCTTTTGTCACCCCGGCTGGCGCGGGTGCCTCCTCTTGTCACCCCGGCCGGAGCGCAGCGGAGAGCCGGGGTCCATCCTCCGCCGTTTCGGCCTCGCGGAAAGATCGGAGGCTGGGCCCCGGCTCAAGGCCGGGGCGACAATAGGGGCGTCCGGGGCAACAGTAGGGGGCCCAGGCGCAGTAGGGGCGTCCGGGCGACAATAGGGGCGTCCGGGGCGACGGCAGGGGGGCCGGGCGACAGTAGGGGGGCAGGCGACAGCAGGGCGGGCCGGGGCGGCAACAAGGGGGTCCGGGGCGCCGCTCGCGGTCCCGGTTGCGCGCCGGGGTGTGTTTTCCGCCCCGTGCATTGTTATGCTCCATGCCCTCTTCCGAAGCACACAGGCTCCCGCCGGCGACATGAACGCTCCTGCTCTCGAGGTCGAGAATCTCAGTCACAGCTTCGGCGCCGTGGCGGCGCTCGACGGCGTGTCGCTCAGGGTGGAAGCAGGCAGCTTCACGGCGCTGCTCGGCGTCAACGGCGCCGGCAAGACCACGCTGTTCAACCTCGTTACCCGCCTCTATCTCAACCGCTCCGGGCGGATCGCCGTCTTCGGCTCCGACCTGCGCCGGGCGCCGCGCCGGGCGCTGGCCAGGCTGGGCATCGTGTTTCAGAGCCGGTCGCTCGATAACGACCTGACGGTCCGGCAAAACCTCATTTACCAGGGCCGGCTGCACGGCATGACCCGCCGGCGCGTATTGGCGCGCGCGGAAGGCCTGCTCGACCGGGTGGGCATGACCGGTTTCGAGAACCGGAAGATCGCCGCGCTCTCCGGCGGGCAGGCGCGCCGGATCGAGATTGCCCGCGCCATGCTCCATGCGCCGGCGCTGCTGCTTTGCGACGAGGCGACCGTTGGCCTCGATGTGGCCTCACGGACCGACATCGTGGCGCATATCCATGCGCTTGCCGCGGAGGAAGGGGTGGGCGTGCTCTGGGCGACGCATCTCATCGACGAAATCGGCGCGGACGATCCCGTCATTGTTCTGCACAAGGGCCGGGTTCTGGCCGATGCCCGCGCCGGCGAGATTGCCGGCGGCCGCGATCTCGCCGCCGCCTTCCTGGCGCTGACCGGGGCCGCATCGTGAGCGGCTGGGCGGTGTGCGCGTTCGGCGTCATCTGGCGCGAGAGCCTGCGTTTCGTGCATCAGCGCGAGCGTTTCATCGCCTCGCTTGTGCGCCCCCTGGTGTGGCTGCTGATCTTCGCCGCCGGCTTCCGCGCCATACTGGGCGTCTCGATTGCGCCGCCCTATGAGACCTACATCCTCTACGAGGTCTATGTGCTGCCCGGCCTCTGCGCGATGGTGCAGTTGTTCAACGGCATGCAGTCCTCGCTCAGCATGGTGTACGACCGCGAGGCCGGCAGTATGCGCGTGCTGCTTGTCAGCCCCTATCCGCGCTGGTTCCTGCTCGTCGCCAAGCTGCTGGCGTCGGTGACGATCTCGCTGTTTCAGGTCTATGCCTTTCTGGGGCTCGCCTGGCTGCTCGATGTGCGGGCGCCGCCGGCGGGCTATCTGGCGGTGCTGCCGGCGCTCGTGCTTTCCGGCCTGTTGCTGGGCGCTGTCGGGCTGCTCATGTCGTCCCTGGTGCGGCAGTTGGAGAACTTCGCGGGCGTGATGAACTTCGTGATCTTCCCGATGTTCTTCGCCTCGACGGCGCTTTATCCGCTCTGGCGCCTGGCCGAAAGCAGCTGGACGCTCTCCTGGATCGCGCTTCTGAACCCGTTTACCCATTGCGTGGAGTTGATTCGCTTCGCGCTCTACTTGAAAGTAGAGCCGCTTGCCGCGGCTGTTGTCGCCGGCGCGCTGGTCGTCGTTCTCGGGCTGGCGGTGCTGGCCTATGATCCATCCCGCGGCCTGATGGCGCGCCGGCGCGGCGGCCGGCCGTGACCCGCAGGAGACCGAACTTCGGAGAATATGGGGAAATTATGACCCGCCTTCATCGCTTTCGCAGAGGATTGCTCGCCGCATCCATGCTGACCGCGGTTTTCGCGGCGCCGGCCGGAGCGCGCGACACCGGCTATCTGTTCGTCAGCAGCGAAAAGGACAATGAGATTACTGTTCTCGACGGCCAGAGCTACGAGACGGTTGCGCGTATCGGCACCGCGGCGCGGCCGCGCCATCTGGCGTTCAGTCCGGACCGCACGCGCATCTTTGCGGCCTGCGGCGACGGAGACGCCATCGACATTATCGATGTCGCCACATTGACGCTGGTGGACCGCATCGACGCCGTGGAAGACCCGGAACTGTTCGATCTGAGCGCCGACGGCGGCACCCTCTATATCTCGCTGGAGGACGACGCCAGGCTCGGCATTCTCGATCTCGAAGCCCATCTCGCCGAACGCAGCGGGATGCCGGACCTCGCCGCCGCACCGCCGTCTGCAGAAGATGACGATGATGATGACGACGACGATGACGATGACGACGACGACGATGACGACGATGACGACGACGATGATGATGACGACGAGAACGCGGACGAGAAATTCGCTGCGGTTCCGGGTCTGACGGTCATCAAGACCGGCGACGAGCCGGAAGGCGTGCTCGCCAATCCCGACGGGCGGACGGTCTATGTCACTTCCGAGGTCGCCAACATCGTCCATGTCGTCGATCTCGAAGCCGGGGAGATTGTGAAGAATGTGGTTGCCGGCAATCGGCCGCGCCGCTTCGCGCTGTCTCCGGACGGCAGCCGGCTTTGGGTCACCAACGAGCTTGGCGGCTCGGCGACGGTCTTCGATACCGCCGATTACAGCGTGACGGCCGTGATCGACTTCCTGCCGCGCGGGATGCGCCGGGAGGATGTGACGCCTGTGGGCGTCGCCTTTACCGATGACGGGCAGACGGTGATCGTCGCGCTTGGCCGCGCCAATCATGTCGCCTTCGTGAACGCGGCGTCCCATGAGGTGGAGGACTATGTCCTTGTCGGCAGCCGCGCCTGGAATGTGACCCTCGACCGGGGCAATGAGCGTCTTTTCGTCGCCAACGGGCTGAGCGACGATATTTCCATCATCGATATGGGCAGCCGCAAAGTGACCCGGTCGGTGCGCGTCGGCCGGGTGCCGCACACCGTGCTGATCGATGACTAGAACGGGTCTATCTGCCTATGCGCTCGCCCTGCTGTGCCTCCTGCTGGCGGCGCCGGCAGCGGCGGGCGAACTGGTCATCGGCTATCTCCAGGTCAAGGCCGACGCCCGCTACGGCGAGAAGCGGACCTATGCGCGCTTTCTCACCGAGCCGCTCGGCCGTCCCTGGTCGGGTGCGAGGGTAGCGCTCAAGGAAATCCGCTATCACGGCGCCGCGGCGGATGTCGCCTTCAGCCTGAAGCGGAAGAAAGGGCGGGACGCGGCGGCCCTGGTGGACGCCGTCCGCGAGATGCGCGCCGGCGGCGTCCGGTTCTTCGTCGCCGATCTGCCGGCGGCGGTGCTGAAGGCCGTGGCGGCGGCCACGCGGGAGGAAGGCGTGCTGCTGCTGAATGCGAGTGCGCGCGCGGACCGGCTGCGCGGCGAGGCTTGCGAACCGCATGTGCTGCATGTGGTTCCGAGCCGGCGCATGACGGCCGATGCGTTGGCCCAGTATCTCGCCTTCAAGCGCTGGCGGGAGGTGCTGCTGCTGGAAGGGCCGGGCGGGGAGGACCGCGCCATCGGGGATGCTTTCCGGGCCGCCGCGCGCAAATTCCGCCTGGAGATCGTTGATACGGTCCCGTTCGTGCTCAGCAACGACCCGCGCGAGCGGGCCAAGAACAATATCCTGTTGCTGACTGGGCAGCATGATTACGACGCCGTATTTATTGCCGACGCCGACGGCGAATTCGCCCGCAACGCGCTCTATGCAACGGTGCGGCCGCGTCCTCTGGTCGGCTCCGCCGGCCTTGCCGGAGTAGCCTGGCACTGGGCCTGGGAACGCCACGGTGCGCCGCAGCTCGAAGGCCGCTTTGAAAAGCGCGCCGACCGCCCGATGCGTGATTTCGACTGGGCCGCGTGGCTGGCGGTGAAGATCGTCGGCGAGGCGGTGCAGCGCACCGGGACGGCGGACTTCGAGACGCTGCGGGACTGGCTGCTCGGGCCGGAGGTTGTCATCGACACCTTCAAGGGGCCGCCGTCGAGCTTCCGGCCATGGAACAACCAGCTTCGTCAGCCGATCCTGCTGGCGACGCAGAACTGGGTCGTGGCCCGCGCGCCGCTCAAAGGCTTCGAGCACCGCAGCAACCACCTCGACACGCTCGGCCTCGACCGGCCGGAAAGCACCTGCCGCTTCTGATGGGGAACGCCATGACCGAAGCCGCACCGCGCTACAGCATCGGCATCGATGTCGGCGGCACGTTCACGGACCTGGTCGCGGTGGACGGCAGCGGCGGCACCACGCTCGCCAAGGCCCCCTCGACGCCGGCGGACCAGTCCATCGGGGTGCTGGACGGGCTGGAGCGGCTGGCCGGGGCGCTGGGCCTCGACCTCGCGGCCCTGCTCGGGCGAACCCGGCGCATCGTGCACGGCACCACC
This sequence comes from Alphaproteobacteria bacterium, assembly GCA_965200785.1. GTDB lineage: Bacteria > Pseudomonadota > Alphaproteobacteria > Bin95 > Bin95 > Bin95. The sequence goes on from CBDAVA010000003.1 coordinate 3,355,969, forward strand.
GTTGCCACCAATGCCATTCTCGAGCGCAAGGGCGCGGCGGTCGGCCTGTTGACCACCGAAGGCCACCGCGATGTGCTGGAGATGCGCGAGGGGCTGAAGCCGGACCGCTACAATCTGCGCCTCGCCCCGCCGGAGCCGCTGGTGCCGCGCCGCCGCCGGCTGGGCGTGACGGAACGGCTGCGCGCCGACGGCGCGGTCGAGACGCCGCTCGATCCGGCCTCTCTGGAGCGGGCGGTTGAGGCGTTGCGCGCGCAGGGCGTCAACTCCGTGGCGATCTGTTTCCTGCACGCCTGGCGCGACGGCGCGCATGAGCGGCTGGCCGCAGAGGCGGTGCGCCGGGCGATGCCGGACGCCTACCTCTCCCTGTCCTCCGATGTCTTCCCGCAGATCAAGGAATTCGAGCGGGTCTCGACAACGGTGGTCAATGCATATGTCGGCCCGGCGCTTTCCGGCTATCTCGGCCGGCTCGGCGCCCGGCTGGCGGAGCGCGGCTATGCCGGCCCGCTGCTCATCATTCTGAGCCACGGGGGCGTGGCGCCGTTCGACGAGGCGGTCCGCCTTGCGGCGGGGACAGTCCTGTCCGGGCCGGCCGGCGGCGTGGCAGGCGCGCGCTACTCGGCGCGGCTGCTCGGCATGAGCGATCTCATCCCGTTCGACATGGGGGGCACGAGCACCGACATTTCGCTGATTTCCGGCGGCGAGGCGGCCCTGGCGTCGGACCGCGGCATTGCCGGGGAGCGCATCGCGCTGTCCTCGCTCGACATCGCCAGCATCGGCGCGGGCGGCGGGTCGATCGCGCATGTGGATGCCGGCGGCGTGCTGCATGTCGGCCCGCAAAGCGCCGGCGCCGACCCGGGGCCGGCCTGTTACGGGCGCGGCGGCGTCTTGCCGACCGTGACCGATGCGAGCCTGGTGCTGGGCTTTCTGGATGCGGCAAACTTTCTCGGCGGCCGCGAGCGGCTGGACGCGGCGGCCGCCGAGGCGGCTCTGGACAAGCTCGCCGGAGACCTTGGTGTCGAGCGCATGGCGGCGGCGGAGGGTGTCCACCGCGTCGTGCATACCAACATGGCCGAGGGCATCCGCCTCGTCTCGGTGCGCCGGGGCGTGGACCCGCGCCGTTTCGCGCTGCTGGCCTTTGGCGGCGCGGCGGGCATCCATATCACCGACGTTGCGCGCCAATTGGGCATTGCGCGCGTGGTCGTGCCGCGCGTCGCTTCCGTGCTTTCGGCCTGGGGGATGCTGGCGACAGACCTGCGTTTCGAAGCCGCCCGCACGCATATCGGCGATGCGGCGGCCCTCGACGCCGCCGGCCTGCGCGCGGTCTATGAAGAACTGGAAGGCGCGGCCCGCACCCGCCTGGCGGCCAGCCATTCGGGCGAGGTGGCCGTGCAGCGCGCCGCCGACATGCGGTATGGCGAGCAGATTTTCGAAATCGACGTGGCGCTGGACGGGCTGGACTGGCAGGCGGACGACCTGCTGGACCGCATCGCGGAACGGTTCCACGACCGCCATGAGGCGTTGTTCACCTATGCGCTGCGCGACGATGATGTGGTGCTTGTGAATGCCCGCACCGCCGCGGTCGGGCGCTTGCCCGGCCTGCCGGAGGAGCGCCGGCCCGACCCCGGCGCCGATGCCGCCCCCCGCGCGCGCCGTCCGGCCCATATGGGCGGCTGGCTGGAGGCGCCGGTGTTCGACTTCCCGGCGCTGCGGCCGGGCCAGACCCTGGCGGGGCCGGCGATCGTCGAGAGCGATCTGACGACCGTCATCCTCCGCCCCGGCGACCGCGCGGTCGTCACCCCGCTCGGCTGGCTCGATATAGCGGTCGAATAGACAGCTGCGCCGGACCTGCTCGGGCGCGGCGGGCGTCAGCCCTCCGGCTGCAGCGCGCGCAGGCCGGCGCCGTCGGCTTCCAGCGGCGTCTTGCCGTCAACGCGGTCCGTGCGCAGCAGGGCGAGGCCGACGCCGTCCCGGCTGGAGCGCATTTCGCCCACCGGCCGGCCGTCTGCAAGGATGCGCGTGCCGGGAGCGACGGGGCCGTCCAGCGCCACCGGCATGAGCCGCCGGCGCACCGTGCCGCGGTAATGCGTCCGCGCGGTCACTTCCTGCCCCACATAACAGCCCTTGTTCCAGTCCACGCCGTTCAGGCGGTCGAAGCCGCTTTCCAGCAGAAAAGCCTGGCCGACCGGCATGTCGCGCGAGCCGTCGGGCGCGCCGAGCCGGTAGCGCAGCGCGTCATAGGCGGCGAAATCGCCTTTTGGCAGCGTCGTCGGAGCATCCGCTGGGCGCAGCAGCCGCACGCCGAAGGCGCTGTGGCGCGGGTCGATAAAGGCGACACCCTCGTCGAAGGGGCCGGCGGCGCCCGGCCCGGCGCCCGCGAGGCCGAAATAGGCGGCGCCGTCCGGAACGGCCTCGACCGCCCAGGATGCGCCGGCGTTCTCTATGGCGATGCGCGCCCGCAGCCGATAGCGCTTCAGGCGCTTTGCGAGATCGTCCAGCCGATCGGCCTCGCCGTCGAGACAGATCGTGCCGCCGCATTGGACGGCGAAGACATCATGCAGGAACTTGCCCTGCGGCGTGAGCAGCGCGGCATAGACGGCCTCGCCGCGGCGCACGCGCTCGAGATCGTTCGACAGCAGCCCCTGCAGAAAGCCGTGGACGTCCTCGCCCGAAAGCGCCAGAACGCCCCGGTTGGACAAAGGGATGCAGGCGGGAAGCATGGGCGCCTTTGTGGCCTTTCCCGCCCCGGCGCGCAAGGGATGAGGGGTTATGGACAGACTGGAAATACGCCGCCCGGACGACTGGCATGTACATTTCCGCGAGGGTGCCGTGCTGCGCGCCGTTGTGCCCTTCACGGCGCGGCAATTCGCCCGCGCCATCGTCATGCCCAACCTTGTGCCGCCGGTGACCGATGCCGCCCGCGCGCGCGCCTACCGCGCCGAAATCCTGGCGGCGCTGCCGCCGGACGCGGATTTCGAGCCGCTGATGACCTGCTATCTGACCGACGGGCTCGACCCCGCCGTCATGGAGGACGAGGTCTTCACCGCGGCGAAACTTTACCCGGCCCATGCGACCACGAATTCCGCCCATGGCGTGACCGACATCGCGGCGCTCAGCCCGGTGCTGGAGCGGATGCAGCGGATCGGCAAGCCGCTGCTGATCCATGGCGAGGTGACCGCGCCGGAGGTCGATGTCTGCGACCGGGAGGCGGTGTTTGTGGAGACGGTGCTGGCCGGGCTGCGGCGCGATTTTCCGGAACTCAAGATCGTGCTGGAGCATGTCACCACGGAGGAAGGCGTGGCGTTTGTATCCGAAGCGCCGGGGCCGACGGCGGCGACGATCACGCCGCACCATCTGGTGCTGGACCGCAATGCGCTGCTGGTCGGCGGCATCCGCCCGCATCTCTATTGCTTGCCGATCGCCAAGCGCCGCCGGCATCGGAATGCGCTGCGGCGGGCGGCGGCGTCCGGGGGGCCGCGCTTCTTCCTCGGCACCGACAGCGCGCCCCACGCCGTGCACGACAAGGAAAGCGCTTGCGGCTGCGCCGGCATCTTCTGTGCGCCGGCAGCGCTGGAAGTCTATGCGGAGGTGTTCGACGAGGAAGGCGCGCTCGACCGGCTGGAGGCCTTCGCCAGCCTGAACGGCCCGGCCTTTTACGGCCTGCCGGCAAACGAGGCGCGCATCGTGCTGGAGCGCGGCCCCTGCACGCCGCCGCCCGCTATCTCCGCCGCCGGCGACACCATCCAGCCCTACCGCGCCGGCGAACAGCTGGCATGGCGCCTCGCAGGGTAGCTCCCCCTCCGCCGCCTCCGCTCCTCACCCAGAGACCCGGGCGACAGCATCGCATCGGCTGTTCTGCGGATGCGATGACTGTCGATCCTGCCTAACCCGGATTTCTCACAATGTTGAGTGCATCGGGGTTCTGCGTATGAGAAAGTTCTTTTGCGACAAAGGCTTGATCATATGCAGAGGGGTTCCCCGATGCCGGCAGAGTGTAGTCTGGGAGCGATGCGTTTTGCACGCCTTAAAGGGCGCGAGGTTGTAGCTGATTTTGGCGGTGGTGTGCTGACGTCGAACACCGGCGCGTTGCTGCTGGGGGCGACCGACCGGGCGATCGGTCTGGTGGACCGGTTTGCGGCGTGCTTTTCGGATGGCCGCACTGCGGATCGTGTTGTGCACGATGTTGCGACCCTGGTGGGCCAGCGCGTGTTTGCCATTGCGCTGGGCTACGAGGACCTGCTGGATCACGACGAGTTGCGCCACGATCCGGCGCTGGGTGTGGCGCTTGGCCGGCTTGAGGGGCGTCGTCGGAACTGTGCGCCGCTGGCCGGCAAATCGACGCTGAACCGTCTGGAGCACGCGCCCGAGGGCGCGCATCGCTATCGCCGCATCGGCCACGACGCCGGCGCGATTGAGGCGTTGTTCGTCGATCAGTTTCTCGACGCTCATGAGCAGGCGCCGGCGCGTCTGGTGCTTGATCTGGACGCCACTGACGACCCGCTGCACGGGCGTCAGGAGGGGCGGTTCTTCCACGGTTACTACGATTGCTACTGCTATCTGCCGCTCTACATTTTCTGCGGCGACCATCTCCTGGCGGCAAAGCTGCGGCGGGCGAATAGTGACGCCAGCGCCGGCGCGCTGGAGGAGGTGGCGCGTATTGTCGGGCAGATCCGCGCCCGCTGGCCGGCAGTGGAGATCGTGCTGCGCGCAGATTCGGGCTTCGCCCGCGAGGCCCTGATGGCGTGGTGCGAGGACAATGGCGTCGATTATGTCTTCGGTCTGGCACGCAACGCGCGCCTGACGGCCCGCCTGCACCCGGCCCTGGAGCGGGCCGGGGCGCGCTGGCGCAAGAGCGGCCAGCCGGCCCGCCTGTTCACCGAGTTCCGCTATCGCACCCTGAACAGTTGGTCGCGCCAGCGCCGTGTCGTCGGCAAAGCCGAGTGGCTCCCGGGTGGTGCCAACCCGCGCTTCCTCGTCACCTCGCTGAACCCGACCACCATCGACCGGCGGACCCTCTACGAAAAACTCTACTGCGCCAGAGGCGACATGGAGAACCGCATCAAGGAATGCCAGCTCGACCTCTTCGCCGACCGCAGCTCGGCCCACACCATGCGCGCCAACCAACTCCGCCTCTGGTTCGCCTCCATGGCCTATGTGCTGCTCTCGGCACTCAGACGCATCGCCCTCGCCGGAACCCGCCTCGCCAAAGCCACATGCCGATCCATACGCCTCAAGCTCCTCAAGATCGGCGCACAGATGCGCCTCAGTACACGCCGCATCCGCTTCGCCATGGCCGCCGCCTGCCCCCACGCCGACGTCTTCACCCTCGCACACCAGCGATTATCCACCTGACCCCAGAGCAAGGGGACCAACCGAACCCGCCCGACAACAACACAGACACAAGACCCCAAATCACACCGCGCCAACAGCGCAAGCACCCCCCCTGCGCGCCCCAACACGGACAACACCGCTATGCCAGACAAAACCCCCAACTCACTACACAAATGCAGCCCGTGAGAAATCCGGGTTAACTGGGACTGGCTGAGGTTATCAGCTTTGCTCCGGGCGTCCAGTCCCGATTCGGTGTCCGGCGGCCCCCGCCGCCTGCCGCAGGACTGCCGGCCGGCCGGCTTGAATGACATGCGAAAGGGCGGTACCAGAAGCGGCATGACCGGCACGACCCTGGTGCTTGGCGGCGCCGCTTCCGGCAAGAGCCGCTATGCCGAATCGCTGTTCGACGGCCCCGCCGTCTATATCGCCACGGCCGAGGCCGGCGACGCCGAAATGGCGGACCGCATCGCCCGCCACCGTGCGCGGCGCGGGCCGTCATGGACCACCGTCGAGGCGCCGCGCCGCCTGCCGGAGGCGCTTGCCGCGGCGGGCGCGATGCCGGCGCTGGTGGATTGCCTGACGCTCTGGCTCTCCAACGCCCTCGCCGCCGGAAGGGAACCCGGCACCGGCGCGCTGCTGGCCGCGCTGTCCGGTCGGACCCGGCCGACAGTGCTGGTGTCGAACGAAACCGGCATGGGCCTGGTGCCCGCCACCGCGCTCGGGCGGCGTTTCCGCGACGCGCAAGGGCGGCTCAACGAGGAGGTCGCCGGCATGGCGGACCGGGTTGTGTTCGTCGCCGCCGGCCTGCCGCTTGTGCTCAAATCGTGAAGGCGCCTGCCATGCTGAGATCGAAAATCCCGGCGACGGTCGTCACCGGCTTCCTTGGCGCCGGCAAGACCAGCCTTGTGCGCCATTTGCTGGAGAATGCGGGCGGACGGCGCCTCGCCGTGATTGTCAACGAATTCGGCGATCTCGGCATAGACGGCGACCTGCTGCGCGCCTGTGGCATCGAGGGATGCAGCGACGACGATATCGTCGAACTCGCCAATGGCTGCATTTGCTGCACGGTGGCCGACGACTTTCTGCCGACCATGCAGGCACTGCTCGACCGCCCGGACCCGCCGGACCATATCGTCATCGAGACCTCGGGCCTGGCGCTTCCGAAGCCGCTGGTGCAGGCCTTCGCCTGGCCGGAGGTGCGCTCGCGCACCACCGTGGACGGCGTTGTCGCGGTGGTTGATGCCGCGGCCGTCGCGGCCGGTCGCTTCGCCGGCGACCCGGCGGCGGTGGAAGCGGCGCGGCTGGCCGACCCGGCGCTTGACCATGACGCGCCGCTGGAGGAGCTGTTCGAGGACCAGCTTGCGGCTGCAGACCTCGTGGTCGTCAACAAGCGCGACCTGCTTGACCCGCAGGACTGGGACGGCGTGCTGGACCGGGTCCGCGCCGGGCTCCGCTCGCCGGCGGTGAAGTCCGTCGCCGCAACCGGGGGGGCGGTCGATGCGCGCCTGCTGCTTGGGCTGGAGGCGGCGGCGGAAGCGGATATAGACGCGCGCGCCTCGCATCACGACGGCGAGGACGACCACGACCATGACGATTTCGAGAGCTTCGCCGTCGAGACGGGCCCGGTGCAGCCGGCGGCGCTTGTTCAGCGTATCGCGGCGGCCGCAAAGGGGCATGACGTGCTGCGTATCAAGGGCTTCGCCGCCGTTGAGGGCAAGCCGATGCGGCTCGCCGTCCAGGGCGTCGGCGCCCGCGCCGAAACCTGGTTCGACCGGCCGTGGCAGGCGGGCGAGACGCCGGCCACGCGCCTGGTGGTGATCGGCTTCGCCGGCATGGACCGCGACGCCGTCGCCCGGACGCTCGGCGGGCGGTGCATCTCCTAGCCGCAAGCTCCGGCGCGGTCGAGGACGGCGAGGCGGTCGATCTCGGCCAGACGCCGGGCGACATCGCGGTCCTGAGCGCCGCGGATACGGAGCTCGCGCTGCTCGCCGGGGCGCAGCAGCGCCGGCTGGCCGAAGACCCGGACGCGCCGACGCTCCGGCTCGCGAATGTCATGGCGCTTGGCCACAATCTTTCGGTCGATCTGCATGTCGAGCGCGTGCTCTCCCGCGCCCGGCTGGTGGTGGTGCGCCTGCTCGGGGGCCGCGGCTACTGGCCTTACGGGGTGGAGCGCCTGGGCGCGCTGGAGGCGCCGGTCGCCTTGCTGCCGGGCGACGAGCGGCCGGACCCGGAACTCGACGCCTGGTCCAGCCTCGATCTGCAGGCCTGCCGCCGGCTCTGGCGCTATCTGACGGAAGGCGGCCCGGAAAACGCGCTGAACTTCCTGCGCTATGGGGCCGCCCTGCTCGGCCGCCCTGCCCGCTGGCGCGAGCCGGCGCCCATCCCCCGCGCACAGCCCTACGGGGCGGCCGCCGGCGCCGGGCCGGTTGCGCCGCTGCTGTTCTACCGCGCGCATCTGCAGGCGGGGAATGTGGCGGCGGTGGACATGCTGGCGGAGGAAATGGCGGCCGCCGACCTCTCGCCCCGGCCGGTCGCGGTCTCCAGCCTCAAGGACCCGGCGTCGCTGGCCCTGCTGGAGCGCCTGTTCGCGGACGAGCCGCCGGCCGTCATCGTCAACACCACCGGTTTCGCCGCGCGCGGCGCAAGCGGCGCCGGACCGCTCGACCGTTACGATTGCCCGGTGATCCAGGCCGTGCTGTCGGGCGGCGCAGAGACCGCCTGGCGCGAAGGAACGCGCGGCCTCTCCCCGCGCGACATTGCCATGAACATCGCGTTGCCGGAGGTGGACGGGCGGCTGATCTCGCGGGCGGTGTCCTTCAAGGCCGCAAGCCGGCGCGATGCAGTGACGCAATGCGCCGTCACCCGCTACCGGCCGGTGCGCGACCGGGCGCGTTTCGTGGCGGAACTCGCCGCCAACTGGGCGAAGCTGCGCCGGCCCGGCCGCAAGCGGATCGCGCTCGTCCTCGCCAACTATCCCGCCCGCGACGGGCGCATAGGCAACGGCGTCGGCCTCGACACCCCGGCATCGGCGCTGCAGGTGCTCCGCAGCCTGAAGGCCGAGGGGCTGCCGGCGGACGGCGATGCGCTCATGCGGCGGCTGCAAATGGCGCGGGCGGCGGGGCCGGTCATGCCGCAGGCCTCTCTCGCGGCGTTCCTGGCGGAACTGCCGGAGGCCGCAACCGCCGCGGTGCGCGAACGCTGGGGCCTTCCGCACCGGGATTACGTCATACCCGCGCTGCTGTTCGGGGATATCGCCGTCGCGGTTCAGCCGTCGCGCGGCTACGACATCGACCCGGCTTCCAGCTATCACGACCCCGCCCTGCCGCCGCCGCCGGACTATCTGGCCTTCTATGGCTGGCTGCGCCGTGAATTCGCGGCGGACGCGGTGATCCATCTCGGCAAGCACGGCAATCTCGAATGGCTGCCGGGCAAGGCGCTGGCGCTGTCGGAGACATGCTTTCCCGACGCGGTGCTTGGCCCCCTGCCGAATCTCTACCCCTTCATCATCAACGATCCGGGCGAAGGCTCGCAGGCGAAACGGCGCACCCATGCCGCGGTGATCGACCACCTGACCCCGCCGCTTACCCGCGCCGAGAGCCACGGGGCGATGGTGGAGCTGGAGCGGCTGGTGGACGAATACTATCAGGCGGCCGCGCTGGACCCGCGCCGCCTGCGCGTGCTGGCCGAGGACATTCTCGACCTGGCAGGGCGCGAGGGCCTTGCGGAGGATTGCGGCATCCGGCCTGGCGACGGCGAGGCGGCCGCGCTCGGCAAGATCGACGGCTATCTCTGCGAGTTGAAGGAATTGCAGATCCGGGACGGGCTGCATGTCTTCGGCGTGTCTCCGGCGGGCCGCTTGCGGCGGGACTTGCTGGTGGCCGCCATGCGGGCGCAAATGCTGCCGGCCGTCATGGCGGACCTCGACCTCGAGGTCGGCGATGACCTGGCAGCGCCCTGGACCGGCCCGCGCCCGGCATTCCTTGCGGGCAGCGCCCTCTGGCGGACGGACGGCGACACGCTGGAGCGGCTGGAAGCGGCGATGGCGCGGCTGGCGGAGGGCGCGGCCGCGCCTCCCGGCCCCCGGTCGGCGGCGGCGCTCGCCTTCCTCAGGGAAACGCTGGCCCCGGCGCTGGACAGCTCCGGCGAGGCGGAGATAGCCGGCCTGGAGGCCGGCCTTGCCGGCCGGTTCGTCGAGCCCGGGCCCGCCGGCGCGCCGACCCGGGGGCGGCCGGACGTGCTGCCGACCGGACGCAACTTCTATTCCGTCGATACCCGCGCGGTGCCGACGCCGGCCGCCGCGCAGCTCGGTTGGCACTCGGCCACACTTCTGGTCGAACGCCATGTCCGGGACCATGGCGAGTGGCCGCGCAGGCTGGCGCTGAGCGCCTGGGGAACCAGCGCCATGCGCACCGGCGGCGACGACATCGCCCAGGCTCTGGCGCTGATGGGCGTGCGCCCGGCCTGGGAGCCCGCCTCCGGCCGGGTCACGGGGTTCGAGATCGTGCCGCGCAGCGCGCTCGACCGCCCGCGCGTCGATGTCACCCTGCGCATTTCGGGGTTTTTCCGCGACGCGTTCCCCGGATTGATCGACCTGTTGGACAGCGCCGTGCGGGCCGTTGCCCGGCTCGACGAGCATGACAACCCGCTCTACACGCCGGAAGAAGACGGGTTCCGCGAGGCGACCTGGCGCGTTTTCGGCTCCATGCCGGGCGCCTATGGCGCAGGCCTGCAGGCCCTGATCGACGAGGGCGGCTGGAACGGTCCGGACGACCTGGCGCGCGCCTATATCGCATGGGGCGGCTACGCCTATGGCGCCGGCGAGGAGGGACGCCCGGCGCACCGGCAGTTCGAGCGCCGGATCGCCGGCGTCCAGGCCGTGGTCCACAACCAGGACAACCGCGAGCACGACCTGCTCGACAGCGATGACTACTACCAGTTCGAAGGCGGCCTCGCCGCGGCCGCCGCCCTGCTCTCCGGCCAGCGGCCGGCGGTTTACCACAACGACCACACCCGCCCCGAACGCCCGCGCATTCTGAGCCTCGAGGAGGAGATCGCCCGCACGGTGCGCGCGCGCGCCGCCAACCCGAAATGGATCCGGGGCGTCATGCGCCACGGCTACAAGGGCGCCTTCGAGATCGCCGCCACGGTCGATTACCTGTTCGCCTTCGCCGCGACGACCGGCGCCGTGCGCGACCGCCATTTCGAGATGCTGTTCGACGCCTATATCCGGGACGACGCGGTGCGGGCGTTCATGGAGCGCAGCAATCCCGCCGCGCTTCGCGAAACGGCGGCCCGCTTTCTGGAGGCGCTGGAGCGCGGCCTGTGGCGTCCGAGGGCCAATTTCGGCTATGATCTGCTGCGGTCGCTGGCGGACGGAGAGCGCCCATGAGCCGACATACCGGCCCCTCGGACGAAGCGGCCGTCAACGCCCGGGCCAATGAGAAGGCCCGCAAGCGCAAGGCGGCGCGGGACCGGATGCTCGCCACCAAGACGATCGAGAAAGGCTTGCTGATCGTCCATACCGGCAAGGGGAAAGGCAAATCGACCGCTGCCTTCGGGCTTGCGGCCCGGGCCGTCGGCAACGGCCTCAAGGTTGGCGTGGTGCAGTTCGTCAAGGGCGTCTGGCATACGGGCGAACGCGAGGTCTTCGCGCGCTTCCCGGACCGGATCGAGATCCGCGCCATGGGCGAAGGGTTCACCTGGGAAACGCAGGACCGGGCGCGGGACATCGCCGCCGCAGAGGCCGCCTGGCGGCTGTCCGAGGCCATGATCGCCGACCCCTCCAACGCCATGGTGATTCTGGACGAGTTGAACATCGTGCTGCGTTACGGATATCTGGACCTCGACCGGGTGCTGTCCGTATTGACGGGGCGCCGGGAAGACCTGCATGTCGTCGTGACCGGGCGCAACGCCCGGCCGGAATTGATCGAGGCGGCCGATCTCGTCACCGAGATGACCCTGGTGAAACACCCGTTCCGCGCCGGCGTAAAGGCCCAGATCGGCATCGAATTCTAGGAGCATTTGCCCAATGTTGCGCATGTCCTTCCGGCTGGCCGCCCCGCTGCTGCTCGCCGCAGCCCTGTGGGCGCCGCCGGCGGCCGGATCGGACGCCGAGAACGAAGCGACCGAGCTGGTGGACAAGGCCCGCATCGCCGTGCAGCGCCTGGCCCGCCACCCGGATATGGGGCCGAACCTCCGCCGCTTCATTCACAAGGCGAAGGCGGTGCTGATCTTCCCGACGCTCATCAAGGGCGCCTTCTTCTTCGGCGGCGAGGGCGGCAGCGGCGTGCTGCTGACCCGCAACAGCAGCGGCTCCTGGAGCTATCCGGCGTTCTACACCATGGCATCGGTGAGCTTCGGCCTGCAATTCGGCGGCCAGACGGCGGAGGCGCTGCTGATGCTGCGCACGGAGGGCGCCCTCAACGCCGTGCTCGACAATCAGATAAAGCTCGGCGCGGATGTCTCGGTGGCCGCCGGGCCGCTCGGCCTCGGCGTGGACGGCGCGACCACAACCAATGCCGGCGCCGACATCTTCAGCTACTCCACGAGTCAGGGCCTGTTCGCCGGCACCTCGCTGGAAGGCGCCGTGATCGCCCGCCGCAGGGACTGGAACCAGGCCTTCTACGATGCCAGGGCGACGCCCCGGTCAATCGTGGTGGACCGCGCCCACGCCAACCCGGCTGCGGACGCGCTTCGGGATGCGCTGGGCCAGTTCTAGGCTGCCACAGCCCGCCGACCGGCCAGGGCGGGGCTGACCCTCCGTGCCGGCCAGGGCGTTGATGGTGCAGGGCACCGGTTCGGACGCCGGCAAGTCTCTTGTCGTTGCAGGCCTTTGCCGGGCCTGGATGCGCCGCGGCCTTCGGGTGCGGCCGTTCAAGCCGCAGAACATGTCGAACAATGCCGCGGTCACGCCCGAGGGCGGAGAGATCGGGCGCGCCCAGGCGCTGCAGGCCCGCGCGGCAGGCATTGCCGCGCATGTGGACATGAACCCGGTGCTGCTGAAGCCCGAATCCGAGCGCGGCGCGCAGATCGTGATCGCTGGCCGCGCCGCCGGCAGGGCGGATGCGCGGGACTATGCGCGCCTGAAGGCCGGCCTGCTGGAAGGGACGTTGGCCGCCTTCCGCCGGCTCGCGGCCGACGCCGATCTGGTGCTGGTCGAGGGCGCCGGCAGCGCCTCGGAGATCAATCTGCGTGCGGGCGACATCGCCAATATGGGCTTCGCCGAGGCCGCCGGGCTGCCCGTGGTGCTGGTTGCCGACATCGACCGGGGCGGCGTCGTCGCAGCCATTGCCGGCACGCGCCATGTCCTGCCGCCGGCCGATGCGGCGCGGCTCAGAGGCTATATCATCAACAAATTTCGCGGCGACCCGGCCTTGTTCGATCCGGCGGTCGCGGCGCTCGACCGCCTGGCGGGGCTGCCCTGCCTCGGCGTGCTGCCCTGGTTCGAGGACGCCCGCAAGCTGCCGGCGGAGGATTCGATGGCGCTGGAGGCCGGCGGTTGCGAGACCGGTAACCCGCGCGTCGCGGCGTTCCGCTATCCGCGCATCGCCAATTTCGACGATCTCGACCCGCTCGCCGGCGAAATCGGGGTCCGGTTCGTGCAGCCGGGCGAGGCGCTGCCGGGCGATATCGACATTGCCGTCCTGCCGGGCAGCAAGAACACGCGCGCCGATCTGGCGTTCCTGCTGGCGCAGGGATGGGATATCGACATTCGCGCCCATCTGCGGCGGGGCGGGCGGGTGCTCGGCCTCTGCGGCGGCTTCCAGATGCTGGGCAAGCGGGTGTCGGATCCGGACGGCGTCGAGGGGCCGCCGGGGTCCAGCGCCGGCCTCGGCCTGCTCGATATCGAAACGGTGTTGACGGCGGAAAAGCGCACCGTTCCGGTCTGCACCGCCGACGGCCTTTGCGGCTACGAAATCCATATGGGCCGCAGCTTCGGGCCCGGTCTGGCGCGGCCGTTGCTGTCTCTCGATGGCCGGCCGGAGGGCGCATTGTCGGAGGACGGGCTGGTATTCGGCACTTATTGCCACGGCCTGTTCGCCAATGACGCCTTCCGGGCGCGTTTCCTGGAGCGGCTGGGCGCGGAGCGGCAGCTGGCCTATGACGCCGAGATCGAGTGGGTTCTCGACCGCCTCGCCGGCCATCTCGAAGCCCATCTCGACCTCGACCGCCTGCTGGCGCTCGCGGCATGAGCGGGCCGGCCGGCGCCATCACGCATCCGGCGGACCGCTGATTGCCAATATCTCTTCGATCAGAAGTCCCTTGAGTTCCTCGTAAATCCGCTCGTCCGGCAGGTCGTGACGGGTTGTCTCATCGACTGCCGTCGCGAAGACGGTCTTGACGCGGGCCTCGATGGTCGCGCCGGGCGGGGCATCCAGAACACGTTTGGCGTCATCCCCGACGGCATACACTGTTTCCTTGATGCCATTGTCGCCCAAGCCTTCAAGACACGCATCGGTAGTAAGTATCGTGGAGCCGGCGACAACGCCGAAACCCTCCAAGGCGTAGGATTCCGTCGCGCCCAGCGAATACCAGCGGAGAACGTAGTTGCGACCAAACCAGGAATACCAATTCCGGAAGGTGATCTCGAGGGACACATTCCGGTATTCATTCGGGAGCAATTGGTACTTTCTCAGAATTTCCGCCGTCTCGGACATTGCAGCCTCCTTGTCTACCGGTTCCGTATCCGTTTTGCATTCGTTGTTTTGGCCGCCGACCGGATTCCGTTCCCTTCCGGCAAGCCAGAGGTCGAGCTCGCATTGACGCAGCAGATTGACCGGGGCGATCTGAAAGGCCCTTGCCAGCGCGATGAGCGCATACGGCCCGGCCTCGCCGTTCTCCGCCCTGCGCACCGTCCGGGCCGCAAGGCCGGCCTGCTCCGCGAAGGCTTCGAGCGACGGCTTGCCGTGCCTGTCAACCCAGCCGCCTGCGAGCCGCAGCGCCCGGACCCGTTCGCCGTCGACGCCCGGAAACGCGATCATCCACACCTCCTTGAGCGGGCGTGAGCCACTCTTCCCGTGCGCACTATGGCAGACGGGCGCCGGGATTGTCGGCGAAGTCTGTCCCGCCGGCGCCGTGCGGGCCGGACAATTGCTGTCCGCCTTCCGCGCCGCAGCGCGGCCGCTACAGAAGCCCGAGTTCGCCGAGTTCCGCGGCCAGACGCGGCGGCAGGGCGTCGCCGCCGGTGTCGAGGCCGGGCGGCAGGTCCGGCGGCGCATCCTCGCCGGAGAGATAGCGCCAGCCCTGGAACGGACGGTGGGCGCGCGGCGCCACGCGGACCAGCGCGTCGTCGAGCAGGATAGCGCAGCTCGGCCTGCCGCCCGCGCCCGGCGCGGGTTCAAAGGCCAGAATGCGCTGCCGGGCCTGCACAAAGCCCTTGATGACCCAGTAGATCGACCCGCCGCAGGCCAGTATCTCGCCGCCGCGCCTGGGCGTCATGCGGGTGATGTGGCGCGCAATGGCGCGGCCCTCCTGCGCCTGCCAGTATGCGCGGCGGCGGGCCTGCCAGTCGGCCAGCCCTTCGATGCTCTCGGTGCCAACCGACAGCTTGACGAGGTGCAGCCCGCTCTTGTCCGCGTCCATGGCCCCGCTATAGTCGTCCGGTCAGGACCAAAGCAAGGGGAGCCGGCCTGTGTCGGACCAGAAGACCGTCACCTTCCCGGTCGAGGGTGCGCATGTGATGATGTTCGCCCGTTCGATCGGAGACTACAACCCCGCCTATCACGATTCGGGCGGCGGCGCGGGGAACCCGATGGGCGCGCGGGTGGCGCCGCCGACCTTTCCGCAGGCAGTGGCCCAGTTCGACCCCGACTATCCGCTGCGCATCAAGGAAGGCGAGGCGTGGTTCGGGTCCGGCGGCACGCCTTCGGGCGTTGAGGGCAAGCCGGCGACCTCGGGCGGCCTCCATGCGGAGCAGCATTTCGAATATACGCGCCCGATCCGGCCGGGGGATGTGCTGACCGCGCGTTACAGCGACGGCGAAACCTGGGAGAAGCACAGCCGGCGCGCCGGCAAGCTCACCTTTACGGAGCGCCTCGTCGATTATTACGACCAGGACGGCAATCATGTTTGCCGGGCGCGCGGCGTCGGCGTGAAGACCGAACGGCCGGTCGATCAGGGATAAGGGGGAAACCAGCCATGAAAGCCAGCGAAGTCTCGGTCGGCCAGACCTTCGAGAAGGTCGTCGCCGAGGATCTGAAGCGCACCCAGCTCGTCATGTATTCGGGCGCCAGCGGCGACTACAACCCGCTGCATACCGACGACCTCTACTGCAAGGAGGCCGCCGGTTATCCGGGCGTGTTCGCGCACGGCATGTTGACCATGGGCATGACCGGAACGCTCGTCACCGATCTGTTCGGGGCGGAGAATGTGCGCAAATACGGCGTCCGCTTCACCAATCAGGTCTGGCCCGGCGACACGCTGACGGCCGTCGCGACAGTCCAGGAAATTCGCGTGGAGGAAGACGGGCAGTCGGTGGCCGAGCTCAGCGTCGAGACCCGCAACCAGGACGGCAAGACGGTGGTGCTGGGCTCTGCAACGGGCCTGCTGGAAGACTGAACCCGGAGGACGGAACGCCATGACGGCATGGGATGTCGCAGTCGTCGGCTGCGGCAATGCGGCACTGTGCGCGGCGATCTCGGCGCGCGAGCAGGGCGCCCGCGTTGTCGTGCTCGAGAAGGCGCCGGAGGAGGAGCGGGGCGGAAACTCCTTCTTCACCGCCGGCGGCTTCCGCTTTGTGCATGACGGGCTGGAGGATGTCTGCACCGATGTGCTGACCGACCTTTCGGAGGCCGAGAAGGCGCTGATCGCGCTGCCCACCCATGATCGGCAGTTCTTCTACGACACGCTGATGAAGGTGACGCGCCACCAGGCGGACGAAGACCTCGCCTGGACGCTGATCGACGAGTCCCGCCCCGCCATGGCGTGGCTGCGCGAGAACGGCGTGCGCTTCGTCCCGATGTTCGGCCGCCAGTCCTATGAGGTGGACGGCAAGCAGGTCTTCTATGGCGGCGTGAATATCGAGGCCGTCGGCGGCGGCGCCGGCCTTGTGGACTTCCTGCTGCGCCGGGCCGAGGCGGTCGGCGTCGAAATCCGCTACGAAACCGGCGCAACCGGCCTGGTGCAGGACGACCGCGGGCGGGTCCGCGGGCTGCGGCTGCGCATGCCGGCGGGGTACGAGACGCTGGAGGCCGGGGCCGTGGTGCTCGCCTGCGGCGGTTTCGAGGCCAATCCCGAGATGCGGGCGCGCTATCTCGGGCATGGCTGGGACCTCTGCCGCGTGCGCGGCACGCGCCACAATACCGGCGACGGCATCCGCATGGCGCTGGAGGCGGGCGCGCGCCCCCACGGCAACTGGTCCGGCTGCCATTCGGTCGGCTGGGACATCTCCGCCCCTCCCTATGGCGACCGCGCGGTCGGGGACAATTTCCAGAAGCACAGCTATCCGCTCGGCATCATGGTGAATCTGGAAGGCCGGCGTTTCGTCGATGAGGGCGAGGACTACCGCAATCTCACCTATGTGCGCTTCGGCCGGGCCATCATGGAGCAACCGCACCGCTGGTGCGCCCAGATATTCGACGCCAAGACCGTCCATATGCTGCGCGACGAATACCGCATCCGCGAGGTCACCAAAGTGGAGGCGGACAGCATCGAGGCGCTCGCGGCCGGGCTGGAGATTGATCCGGCGGCGCTTGCGCGCACGGTCGGCGAATACAACGCCGCCTGCCGGTCCACGAACGCCTATAACCCCGCCGTGCTGGACGGGGTTTCGACCGAGGGGCTGAACCCGGACAAGACCAACTGGGCGCTGCCGATCGACCGCCCGCCCTATGTCGCCTTCGTGACCACGACCGGCATCACCTTCACCTTCGGCGGCTTGCAGATCGACGGCCGGAACTGCGTCCAGGACCTTTCTGGCCGCCCGATCGACGGCCTCTACGCCGCCGGCGAGCTGGTGGGCGGCCTGTTCTACGAGAACTATCCGGGCGGCTCCGGCCTGATGTCCGGCAGCGTCTTCGGCCGCCGCGCCGGCCGCTTCGCCGCGGACTACGCCCGCAGCCGCGCGGGAGCCGCAGCAACATGAACAGAGCATAGCCAGCCTGAAACCCGCAACCCCCAGGCTCGCCTCCGGTTGGCAATAGTGCCCTGGGCCATGTCGTTGGCTGACGCTGACTGGAGATTCCCGGCGAAATTATTGGCCGCGGGTTAGGCTTGCTGTGGCATCCGACGGGTTCAAAAAGATCAAGTCGAAGAGCCCCCTTGTCCGGGGTCGGTCTAACCGCTTTCTCCGACGGCTGATCCGCATAAATGCGCCGGCTCCTGCCAACATCCCCGAGACATGGGAAGACGAGGACTACTTCCATGCCGACGTTGGCGAGGAAACGATTTTCGATCCTTGGCGCGACTACTTGCCGGAACAGCAGCTTGCCTCGCAGCCGGCCGATAAACACGGGGCACCTGACGCACCGCCGCTTCCGTCTGACTCCAGCTTCGCAGAGTTGCCTGAAGCAACGGAAGGAGAAGATGCAAGCGCGGAGCCTGAATCAGTGGAGGAAAGTGAAGACCTGACGGTCAAGGACCTTGGCGGAAGCGCTGAGGAGTACTACTCCGATCCGGAGGACTTCGAAGGCACCTCTGCACACTTCGATGATCCCGATGGAGAAGCTGACGAAGAACTTTTCGATCCAACGTTCGATTTCGAGGCCGAACTCTTCGACATCGATACGGAGCCGCACCAGAGCATCTGGGACGACGACCCGGAGGATCCCGAACGCGCTTTTGCGCACTTCGATGATCACGATGAAGCATCTGGGCAAGAAGCCTTCGGTTCGACATTCGATTTGGAGGGCGAGCTGCTCGACTACGATGCAGAGGCACGCCAGAGCGTTTGGGACGATGAGCCGGAGGATGTTGCCGATTCACTACTACATGCGCGGCAAAAGGCCGCTGAAATTGTCTCCAGATTACCATACACCCCGCAGCAGGAACAAAATGTCATTCTGCTCTGGCTAACTGATTTGTTCCAGAGCCGCGCCCATCATGTGACCTATCGCGCTATTCTCGCCGCAGTAGACAACGGAGTCAGCGGTGAGACACTGCGCAACATGGTGACTCTGCGCGATACTTGGGAGGATCGTCAGGATTGGTGGCTGGGTCGCTATGGATGGGCACGCAGCGTCAGGCCGTTGAATAACGGTAGCACAGCCCTAACTTGGAAATTGGCTCGCGCGATTTGCGAGGCGAGATCCGATTTCCCGCCGGAATATATGATCGATGAGGCATGGATAACTGAATGGTTATGCCTGCATCCTTGGGACACGGGATTCCTGAATTTTCCTCAATTTATTGGGTTGAAGATTATGACCGTCGATGAAACTTTCCAAAATACACCAAGTTGGAGAGATTTGCCGCAATCTCAGATCAATGAGTGTATAGACAGGCGAAATTGGGTCAAATCAGTGCTCAGCGACATCGAGACATCGCCATAGGTCATCAGCGCCCGTCATCCGACAACGAACAGTTTGATGGATCGATGATTTCTAACGCCGATAGAACAGTTTGGGGAGATAGCGGTGGCTGAACAGCTTGTTCCGGTATTAGGTTGTTGGGTAACGCGCAAGGATGCCGAACATCGCACGACCGGCCAGGTAGAAGATCGTAGGCTGGAGAAGGACGGGCACCGAGTAAAGGTGCGGTGGCACAATGGCGAATCCAAATGGCACGATCCGCGGAGCCTTGCTTCCGGGTTCGGCACCGGATGGACGGTGCAGGATGTGCCTCTCTCAAACACGCGAACGTCGCTCGGCACCGGCGTTGTCTTTGGACGCCGGACACTGGGCGAGCGTCAGCAGATACTGGTGCAACTAGACCAGGACGGCCGATCAGTGTGGTTGCCTTACGAAAACTTGCGTCGAATCAAGGATGTTCGCCTGCGCTACGAACGGGCTGAAGTGCGCTACTCTGACGCAGCGGAGCGTTTGCGTCTGCGCCTTCTAGCACACGCGCTGGAAAACTGGAATCACCTGACGGGCGCACTGGACCGGCTCGACGTCGATCCTCTGCCGCACCAGATTCAGCTTGTTCATCGCATCCTGAGTTCCGGCAACTATAACTGGTTGATCGCGGATGATGTCGGTCTCGGCAAGACCATCGAGGTCGGCCTGCTGCTTGCTGCCATGAAACGGAAGGGTCAAGCGCGCCGGGTGCTTGTAGTTGCGCCCGCCGGTCTGACCCGCCAGTGGCAGGATGAGATGCAGTACAAGTTCGATCAGCGCTACAGAATCTACGGCCTCGATTTCCAAATTCCGCAAAGTGAGCACTGGAAACTCTACGATCAGGTCATTGTGTCGATTGATATGGCAAAGCGGGAAGACCATCGCGAACTATTCGGTCAAGCTCCTGGCTGGGACGTCGTCGTCTTCGATGAAGGCCACAAGCTCACGCGACATGCCAGTGGTGAACGAACGGAACGCTACCGGTTAGCGGAAGCACTGCGCGGCATGTCAGATGCCTTCCTTCTCCTGAGCGGCACGCCGCATCAAGGTTATGCTGACAGATTTATCGCATTACTGGATCTCGTTCGGCCAGACTTGAGAGAACAAATCCATACACTAGAGGCAAACCCGGAAATTGTGGGCCAGTTGATCCTTCGCAACCGCAAGAGCGAGGTCACAGATGCAGACGGTGCACTGATTTTTCATGGACAACAAATTCACCGGGTCCCCGTCCCGCCGTCAAGAGAGACCATACGGTTTCAAAGGCTACTGCAAGACTATCTGCGTCGCGGCTACCGGGCAGGAGACGGTCACGGGGCGCTTGGACGAGCCATCGGCTTCGTTATGACAACATACCGGAAACTTTCCTCCTCAAGTATTGCAGCAATCGAGCGAGCGTTGCATCGCCGTCTAGAACGGCTCGCCAGCGACACAGCACCCAACGGAACGACACAGACGGACAACAAGTTGACGCTGGACGACCTGGCAGAAGGTGGTGACGATCAAGACGACTTGTCAGAAATTTCCACCGACAATCGAAACGGGGAATTTTTCGACTTTGAGCGTGATCTTATCGAGGGGCTCCTGGATGCTGCCCGGCAGGTTCGGACAAACGACGAAAAGCTTCGCATGTTTCTGGAAGATGTTGTGTCACCCCTTCTATCAAGAGAAGGAAAATTGGTAGTATTTACAGAATACCGGGCAACGCAAACATACTTACAAGAGGCGCTTGAGCGCCGCTTTCCGGAAGCTGGAGCGGTCGAGATTATTAATGGATCCATGAAGCTGAATGAGAAGCTGGATGCAATTCATGCCTTCAATGAATCGTCGCGATTCCTGGTTTCTACCGAAGCAGGTGGAGAAGGTATAAACCTTCATCAGTCTTGTCATGTAATGGTCAATTATGATCTTCCATGGAACCCAGCGAGGCTTGTTCAGCGCATTGGACGCCTCTACCGATATGGTCAGAAGGAAACCGTCGTTGTATTCAACCTTCACGCTCAAGACAGTTTTGACAATGGCGTGATTGATCTGATGCTGCAGCGGGTCTCTCAGATAGTTCAGGATATGGCATCGGTCGGTTCTGAATACAATGAACGTCTGTATGCCGAGATCCTTGGCGAGATGTTGGACAACATTAACCTATCTGCAATCCTGCAGTCGGCAACCGATATGCGGATCGAACGAACAAGGAGGGAGATCGAAGAAGCCTTGGAGCGAGCGAAATCAGCCAGGACGCTACAAGACGAGTTGTTCGCGCACGTTGCGGGTTACGACCCGAATGCTCTGGGCGGGACGCTGGGATTTACAATGCAGCATGTGGACGTATTTGTCCGCGGTATGATGCAGATGATGGGCATACGGATTGAGTCCGAGCTTCATGATGGGCACGTTTTAGAGGTTCGATTGCCGGATAGCATGCGGGGCCACTTCGTTGAGTTTGGGAGGCGAACGGTTGTTCGAGTCACAACGGATCGGCGCCTGGCACAGAGGAGCCGGGATGTCGTGCTGCTTGATTTTGAGACATCATTCTTCCAGCACCTGATAGAGTTTGCGAAATCGCAGGAATTCGACGGATTTTACGCAATGACGAGCTCACCATCTAGTAAGGAAGGCGTGTTGGTAGCAGTCAAACTGCGCCGGCAAAGCGATCAGGGGGCTCCTCTCATGGAGGATTTCGTGACATTCTTTGCTAACGCTAACGGCGATGTTGAGGCGAACCCATTATTTGTTGCCCAATGGCTTGTGTCTCCGGTTACGGCGATTCCGTTGCGCACGGCGAACAGACAAGAGCGCAAGGCAGCCTTTAGTCGTATCCTGACCACCGCTAATCAACAACTGTCGGCTGACAGCACACGATTCAAGCACCCCAATGGATTGGTGCCACTGGCTGCCGCCGACTTCGTATGAACTTCTCTGCCAACCGACGAAGTGCCAAGCCCAGAGAGCTTGCGGGACAGTGGGGCTGCCGGCATGAACGCTTTTGAAATTCAGTCCGGCCACAACAGGCCTGTGTATCGTGTCATCCGATGGACATTGGGCGGCGTTGTCGGTGGACGGGTTAGGCCATCAATAGCTGCCTGGGCGTATGAGGTCGGCCGGGATCGAGGTGCTGGGCAGCCGGCGGGGTGAGTATGTCCGGCTCGCGGCGTCCGGTGAGACGGTTCTCGTGACGGTTGGCGACTGCGTGGTCGCGGAACTTGGCCCGCTCAGGGAAGCCCGGAGTCCGGTTCTCGCCGATGCCTTTCTTGCAGATGCGGTGAGGACCGACGTTCTGACGCCGCCGGTGCTAGCGGGCTCGGGGCCGCCGCCGAAGCCGGCGCCGATTGCCCGGCTGGACGAGATTTTGGCTGATCTGGACGAGAGCCGGCGTGACCGGTGATCTATCTCGACACCTCTGTCGTGCTTGCCCATCTGCTCGCTGAGGACCGTCAGCCCCACGCCTCTCTCTGGGAGGCGACGCTGGTTTCCAGCCGACTGCTCGAATACGAGGTCTGAAGTTCACTGCACAGACGCGGGCTGGCGGCGTCCCGTGGCGAAGCGGCGCGCTGGCTTGTCGGGCGGGTCTCGATGCTGGCGTTGAACCCGCCGGTGCTGGCGCGGGCCCTGGATGCCTTTCCCGGTCGCCTGCGCACCCTTGATGCCCTGCAACTCGCGTCCTGCGCTTATGTGATCGAGAGCGGACAAGAAGTCGCGCTGGCAAGCTACGACCGGCGGATGAATGCGGTCGCCTGTGCCATGGATATTCCGCTCTTCAATCCGGAGGCATCGTGGGGACCGTGACCGGTCCATCCCCATTTTTCTTGCAAGACGTCGATCCACTCATACCGGCGCGGCGGACATCCTCTGGATTGTCGTAGAAGTCGAACTGCGTGACGTCCTGGAGCCACTGCATCACCGCCTCGCCGGTGACACCCTTGATGAAGGATTTGACGCCCTCGGGAATCGCGGCGGCCTCGGAATGGACGACGGCCAGCGGCTTGTCCAGGCGTTGGGGACTGTCAGCCGGGTGATAAGTCAGCCAGCCTTCCCAGGAAGTCTGATCCCACTTGTTGTCGTATTCGGGAACGGCGCCGCGCGCGGGGTCATGGTAGTAGCCGCCGCTCGGCATCAACACGCCCTCGGCGCCCGCAGGACCCGCCGCCAAAATGACCTCGCTGCCCTTGGATTCGGCTGCGCGGCTTAGGTGGAATCGACCATCCCCGCAGAATCAGTCGAAGAACTATGCATCACACCAGCCCCGACAGGTGAACCCCAAATGTCGATTGAACCTAGGCCGGGTTTGCGGTGACCGGCAGCGACTCCAGGCCGCGCAGTACGATGCTGCCGCGGAAGCGCGGCGGCGGGCCGGCGAGGCGGATTGAGGAGAAACGCTCCAGCAGCACCTCGATGGCGATGCGCGCCTCCATCCGGGCCAGCGGCGCGCCGATGCAGGCATGGATGCCGCGGCCGAAGGAAATATGGCTGCCCCCGCTGCGCCCGACATCCAGATCGTCCGGATTCTCGAACTGCTCGGGATCGCGGTTGGCGCCGCCGATCAGCACCATGATGTCGTCGCCGCGCTTCACCGGGAAGCCGTTGACCTCGCAGTCCTCGACGACACGGCGAATATCCAGTTGCACAGGAGAATCATACCGCAGCAACTCCTCCACCGCCGTTGGAATGAGGGACGGGTCGTCCCGGAGCCGCTGCAACTGATCCGGATGGCGGAGCAGCGCCAGCATTCCGTTGCCGATCAGGTTGACGGTGGTCTCATTGCCGGCAACCAGCAGCAGCCGCAGCATGGTCAGCATTTCGCGCTCGTCCAGCCGGTCGCCTTCCTCTTCCGCGCGGGCGAGCGCGCTCAGAATGTCGTCCTGCGGTTCTGCGCGGCGCTGCTCGACGATCGGCGCGAAATAGGCGTCAAGAGCATCGGCGGCGCGGTCGCCGTCCTCCCGCTCTGCGGCGCTGATCGTCGGCTCGAGCAGCCGGGCGCGGCGGTCGGACCAGCCCCGGAAACGGGGGCGGTCCTCCGGCGGCACACCCAGCATCTCGGCAATGACAATCACCGGCAGCGGCTTGGCGACCTTCTCCATGAGATCGAAACCGGACAGGTCCTCGATACCGTCCACAAGCTCGTGCATGAGGCTGCGGACTTCCGCCTCGAGCGCGTTGATCGCCCGCGGCGTGAACGCCTTGCTGACCAGTGAACGCAGACGCCGGTGGTCCGGCGGGTCGAGCGAGAGCATGGAAGGCTTGCCGGTGTCCGGCATGATGGTGCGCTTGCCCGGCGGCGGCGCGGCCTTGCGGCCATCATTGGAGAAGCACCGCCAGTCGCGAAGAATGGCGTCCACATCCCGGTAATGCCCGAATATCCAGGCGTTCAGCAGCCGGCTGCGGTGCGCCTGGCCCTTGTTGCGCAGCGCCGCATAGCTGGGATACGGGTTCTGCGTGCTCCGGGAAGCCACCGGGTTGTAGGCGATGCCGGACTCCAGGCGCTCGCGCATGAGCATGGCCTGCATGGCGGCCTTGCGAACCATCTGTCTCACGGACACCGCCATGATCACATCCTCCGTCCAGCTGCTCCCTCGGACCCGGTATCTACTACCGCCCCGGTCCCGCTTCAATGAGACATCAGCGTGGGCACCGTCATGTTGCGGAGCAACGACTCGGTCACGCCGCCAAACGCCCATTCGCGCATCCGGGAGTGCCCCCAGGCGCCGGTGACGATCAGGTCAATGCCGAGATCGCTGGCATGGGACAACACGACATCCGAGACGGCGATGCCGTCGGCCGCTGTGTTCGCCGCTTCGGCATTCACGCCGTGGCGGGCGAGGTGCAGCGCAATATCGGCGCTCGGAATGTCTCCGTGGCTGCCGCCGGAAGACCGGCGCGGATTGACCGCGAGGACCGTCACCTTCTCCGCCCGGCGCAGCAGCGGCATGGCGTCGTTCACCGCCCGCGTCGCCTCGCGGCTGGCGTTCCAGCACACCAGCACCTGGCCGCCGACCCGGTCGAACCGCCCCGCATTGGGCACAACCAGCACCGGCCGGCCGCAACCCATTGTGAGGTCGGCGGCAAGCCGCGGATGGGGAAAGCGGTCGGGCTCATCCGCGCTGCCCTTGCCGACCACCGCAAGGTCCGCATACCGGGCGTGCAGCGCGGTCACCTCGCTGACCGACCCCGTCGCCATGCGCCATTCGGCATGGACGCCCGCCTTCCCGGCGATATCCAGGAAGCGGGCGCGGGCGGCCTCGCGCTCGCCGCGCGCCTGCTCCATGACCGCTTCCAGGGTATCGGCAGGCAGTTCCACCGCCGCCCATGTCGGAATCGGCGTGTCCGGAGTGACGAACACCCCGGTCAGGTGGCCGTCGTCCGGCCGGGCGAGTTCGGCGGCGACGCGGATACGCTCGCCTGCGCGTTCGCTGCCGTCGACATGCACGAGAATGTTCTTGAGCGCCATCGCATTTCCTCCGGTCTCGAGCGGCCGCCGCCGCTCCCCTTTTCCCTTGGATATAGTGCCGCGGCGCGCGGTATTTAAGCGGTGCGCCCGGTCTTTCGGCAGAGATGCGGCTTCAGACGTCCGGCGTGTCGCGCAGCATGGCGCGGGCGATTTGCTGCTGCTGGATTTGCGAGGTGCCCTCGAAGATGCGGAACAGGCGGGCGTCGCGGTAGAGGCGGGCGACGGGATTTGCAGCCATATAGCCTTGGCCGCCGAGTATCTGCACCGCCTTGTCGGCAACGCGGCTCACCATTTCGGAGGCGAAATATTTGGCGCAGGCAATGTCCGCGAACGGCAGCGGGCGCTGCTCGAAGCGCCTGGCGCAGTCCAGCACCATCGCCTCGGCCGCATAGGCCTCGGCGCGCATATCGGCAAGCATGGCCTGGACGAGTTGATGCTCGCCGATGGCCGCGCCGAACTGGCGGCGTTCGCGGGCATAGCGCACCGCCTCCCGGATCAGCCGTTTCGCCTGGCCGACGCAGGTTGCAGCCACATGGGTGCGCGCATGGTTGATGCCGCGCAGCGCCGCCTTGAGCCCGAGCCCCTCCTGCCCGCCGACCAGGGCGTCCGCCGGCACGCGACAATCCTCCAGATAGACCTCGGAGACCCGGGAGCCGCGGTGTCCGAGCATGTCAAAGGGCGCGCCGGCGCGAATGCCGGGCGTGCCGGCATCGACCGCGAACGCCGAGACGCCGCCCGCGCCGGGGCCGCCGGTGCGCGCCATCACCAGGAACATGTCGGCGTCGGGCGCGTTGGTGATGTAGCGCTTGACGCCGTTCAGCACATAGTCCGGGCCGTCCCGCACCGCCGTGGTCGCGAGGTTCGCGGCGTCGGAGCCGTAATCCGGCTCGGTCAGAGAGAACGCCCCGGTGCAACGGCCCTCGGCCATTGCCGGCAGATATTTGCGCTTCTGGGCCTCGGTGGCGAAATCCAGGATCGCCTGGCTGCAAAGGCCAATCGTGGTCGAGAAGCGGGCGCGGAACACGGCCGAAGCCTGCGTGAAGGCGAAGGTCAGCCGCACTTGCTGCTCCTGGCTGAGCCCGAGCCCGCCATAGTCCTCCGGAATCGAGATGGCGAATAGGCGCATCTCGCAAATCCGGCGCACCAGGTCCTCCGGCACATGGCCAAGCCGCTCCACCCGCTCCTCGTTCGGAATCAACGCCTCGCGCGTAAACGCCGCCACCCGGGCCAGATAGTCCTCGAAATCCATGTCATTCATCGCCGCGCCTGTCGAACCTCTCCGTCGTGTCTCGGTTTCACATTCGGCTTTTTGTCCGCGGTCGGTTGCTGCAACCGTGCCGCGGGCGGCGGGCAAGGACAGTGCCTGCACGGCTTGACCGCTCTTCCCTTCCGCGTTCGTCATCCGCCCGGATGGCGCTTTGCAGCCTTCTGACCTCGGAATCGGCCACTACCGGCCGCCCGCCTTGCCGATCTCCAACAAGCCGGCCTCGCTCAAAAGGTCCACCGCGTCATCGACACGCACCCGTCCCTTCTTCCTGCTCGTTCGGTAGAACAGCGCGCCGGACCCGTCATGCTCAATCACCATCAACACGCTGCTCCCGGATCCCGGACTTCGCAGGTCGATGACAATGGCGCCCCGGTCCATCGGATATATGTCTGGCCGTTCTTCCACTAATCCCGACATGCCCCTGAGCACTGCCTCCGCTTTCTGCAGTCCCAGCGCAGAGGGTTCATCCATCCCTTCCTCGACCGCAGCCTCCGGACAGTCTGAAAGCTCTTCCAGCGCATCCTTCAACCATTTATGTGCCGTTGCTTCTTCAAAGAACGGCGCATCACCTGGACGCAGCGGTCTCCTTGAGGCGACATCAGCCCGGCTCAGCCAACCTTGAGAGTCAACTCTGACCTGACCAGAGGCCCGCTGTATGGATTGGCTGGTCTGATGCAATTGCATCGGCTCAAATAAATCAAGGTTCCCATCATACTGGGATTTATCTGGTCTTTCCCAATTCTGATTCAATTTATGAGTTGCTCTGACTCTCTCTACATTCTCCTTTTGCACAGCAAAGAGTGAAGCAATACCTGCATTTAGCATCCACTTCTCCTACTTTATATCCAGTTCGATTTTGTCGAAAATTTTCTTCACAGAAATAACATGGTGATCGAATTTATCATCGAAAGTCTCATAAGGAGATCCGAGCCTGTATTCAGTCGATAGATCAACAAACAAATCAGCATTCCCGAGTGTCGACCTGTCCAAAAAAATTCCAACAGACCAGTTTTCTTTTTGGCTTGAAGATTTAAATCTCACCTTGGAACATGTTTCCGTGGCACCAATCCCAAATGGATCACTGTCGTTTGGACGCCAAGTCAGCTGCCGAATCATAGCTTCGACACTGCCGTCAACAACCACCCAGAATGGGGTCGTCACTTTCCAGATCGCCGGCTGACCATCGTGCAGAAAGGTGTTGACCGCTGCTTCGAAAGCTCTTGTGCACCACTTCGCGAGGCCAATACCGGCAGACACATCCAGATTGAAGAAATGGATCTTGTATCCATTTAATCGTGCTTCCATGACACAATTAGGATCCGACAATGTTACAGCCACAAGCGCGGCGTCTATGGTATTGCCATTCTCCACTCTGATCGCATCCGAAGGAATGTGTATCTGCTGACTCAACGCATCATAGATCGGTTCGATAACCTGAACGAACGAGTTGGCGCGACTTAATCCCGGGCGGGAAAACGTCACCTCATAGAATACGTCAAATCTTGCTATGCGTGCTTTCATTATCGAAGGCTCTGCTCAACCGATACCTTATGCCGTCACTTTGCCTCCGGCACTTGCGCTGCCGCCCTGCGGCCCGTCTGCCTCTCCTTGCGTATCGCAAGCGGCCTCTGCCATGGTGTGTTCCCTGTTCTTCCGGGAAGATGGGGGACCGGGGCGCCGGTGTAAAGCCTCGCCCGCCGTGCCATTCCCGCGCCGGCGGGCCGGGCGGGCGGAGATGGAGGGGCGTATGGGGGCTATTGCGGTGACGGGGGCCAATCGCGGCATTGGCGCGGGCATTGCAGCGGCGCTGGCGGAGCGGGGCTTCGAGGTGGCGTGCCTCACACGCTCCGGCCGCGGCCCGGAAGGGCTGGACCTGCCCGCCTGGCAGGCGGATGTGACCGACGCCGAAGCGCTGCGCCGCGCGCTCGACGCCGCCGCGCACGAACTGGGCGGGCTGGAAGGGCTGGTCAACAATGCCGGCGTCCACCTGCAGGGGCCGAGCGCCGAGTTTCCGGTCGAGGATTTCGCCGCCACCATGGCCGTCAATGTCACCGCGGCGTTCGCCGCCGCCCAGGCCGCCTGGCCGCATCTCAAGGCGAATGGCGGCGGCATCGTCGTCAATCTCGGCTCCTACTGGGAGCGGCTCGGCGTGCGCGCCAACGCCGCCTATTGCGCCTCCAAGGCCGCCGTCTCCGGCCTCACCCGCTGCCTCGCCGTGGAATGGGCGCGCGACAACATTTCCGTCTATACCGTGGCGCCCGGTTATGTGGAGACGGACATGAACGCGGAAATCCTCGCCAATCCACGCTTCCGCACCTGGCTGGAGCGGCGCATCCCGGTCGGCCGGCCGGGCAGGGTGGACGAGGTGGCGCGTTTCGTGGCGCTGCTGTTCGCGGAGAAAATCCACTATCTCACCGGCGAAACCATCGTGATGGACGGCGCACAGAGCATAAACCAGTGACCGTGCTCGACCGTCTCGACGCCCGCCTCGCCGCCGCCCTGCCGGAGGAGGAGCAGGCGGTGCTGGAGGCCGTCGGGCGCCTGGCCGGGCGGGTGGTGGCGCCCGCCGCCGCCGCCCATGATGCGGCCGGCAGCTTTCCCTGGGACAATCTCGCCGCCATGCGCGAACTCGAACTCAACCGCATGTTCGTCCCCGAAAGCTATGGCGGGGCCGGCCTGTCCTTCTCCTGCTATATCCGCGCGGCGCACAGGCTCGCGCAGGCCTGTGCGGCGACGGGCATCGTCTGGTCCACGGTGTTCCACGCCGTCAAGCCGGTCATTGACTTCGGCAGCGAGGCGCTGAAGCAGCGCATCCTGCCGCGCATCGCCGATGGCGGCCTCGCCGCGCTTTGCATCACCGAGGCGGAAGCCGGCTCCGACGCCACGGGCATGCGGACGCGCTTCCGCCCCGACGGCGGCGATATCGTCATCGACGGCGCCAAGACCTTCATCACCAATGGCGATGTGGCGGATGTCTTTCTGGTGTTCGGCAAATGGGCCGGGATCGAGGACGGGCGGGCGGCGATCACGGCGCTTGTCGTGGAGAAGGAAGCCGGCGGTATCCGGGTGCTGCGGCTGGAGGACAAGCTCGGCCTGCGCGCAAGCTCCACCGCCGCACTCGCTTTCGAGGGTGTGCGCGTGCCGCAGGAGAATCTGCTGCGGGGGCCGGGAGAGGGGCTGGCGGTGCTGTTCGGCGCGCTCAACAAGTCGCGCCCCTCCATCGCCGCCCACGCGCTCGGCATCGCGCGCGCCGCCTTCGACGACGCCACCGCCTATATCAGCGCCCGGCGGCAGTCCGGCCGGCGCATCGCCGACTTTCAGGGCATCTAGTTCATGCTGGCGGACCTCGCCGCCGAGCTTGCCCAGGCCGAGCTCTGGCTCGGCTATGTCGCCGGGCTGGTGGACGAGGGCTGCAACGACATCGGCATCGAGGCCTCCATGGCCAAGCTCGCCGCCTCCGACCTCGCCATGAAGGCCGCCGATATGAGCGTGCAGTTGCATGGCGGTTATGGCTATATCAAGGATTACCGCGCGGAGCGGCTGCTGCGCGACGCCAAGATCACCCAGATCTGGGAAGGGACCAACCAGATCCACCGCCAACTCATCGGCCGCAGTTTCGCGAGACGCCCATGACCGCTCCCCATCTTCTCTCCGCCCTCGACGCCGCCGCCGCGATCCGCGCCGGGAGTTTGACTTCCGAGCGGCTGGTCGAAGCCTGCCTTGCGCATATCGAGGCCCGCGACGGCGCGGTCGGCGCCTGGATCCACCTCGACGCCGAAGCCGCGCTGGCGGAAGCGCGGCAGCGCGACCGGGAGCCGCCCCGCTCGGCCCTACACGGCGTGCCGGTCGGCGTGAAGGACATCATCGACACGCATGACATGCCGACCGGCTACGGCTCGCCGATATACACGCCCGGCACGCGCCCGGCATGGGACGCCGCGCCGGTGGCGCTGCTGCGCGAGGCCGGCATGGTGGTGCTCGGCAAGACGGTGACCACCGAGTTCGCCATGCGCCATCCCGGCAAGACCCGCAACCCGGCGAACCCGGCCCACACGCCCGGCGGCTCCTCGCAGGGCTCGGCGGCGGCGGTGGCCGACTGCCAGGCGCCGCTGGCCATCGGCACCCAGACCGCCGGCTCCGTGGTCCGTCCTGCGTCCTATTGCGGCGCGGTCGGCTTCAAGCCGAGCTTCGGCGCGGTGCCGCGCGGCGGCGTGAAGCCGATCTCCGAGACGCTCGACACGATCGGCTCCATGGCGCGCACCGTGGCGGACGCCGGCGCGTTCGTAGAGGCCATGGCCGGCATCCCGGTCTCGCCGGTCAAGGCCCGCCCGGCGCGTTTCGCCATATGCCCGAGCCCGGCCTGGCATTGCGTCGAGCCGGCGTCGGCCGATGCGATGGAGGCGGCGCGGGCGGCCAGCGGCGCGGGGCCGGAGAACCTGGTCCTGCCGCCGCCCTGTGATGAGGTGCCGGCGGCCCACGATGTCATCATGCCCTGGGAGGGCGCCAGACTGCTCGCATGGGAATACCGGACCCACCGGGAGCAGATGAGCGACGCCATCCGCCAGGTCGTGGAAACCGGCCTCGGCTTCGGCCATGACCGCTATCTCTGGGCGCTCGGCATCCGCGAAGCGGCGCGGGCGGCCTTTGAGAGGGTCTTCGAGGAGGTGGATGCGCTCATTACCCCGGCTGCGCCCGGCGAGGCGCCGGAGGGGCTGGGCTGGACCGGCTCGCCCGAATGCAACCGCATATGGACGACCCTGGGCGCTCCCTGCATTACCCTGCCGGGGCTTTCCGGCGGGCGCGGCCTGCCGGTCGGCGTTCAGCTTGTCGGCCGGCCGGGCGGGGATGCCGATCTGCTCGCCGCAGCCGCATGGCTGCATCCGCGCCTCACCGGGTGACGCGCCCCATGGTCAGTTTCGAGACCTTCCGCGCCCTGCCCCATGCGATCACGCTGCTCGGCATGTCCGGCGTCGGCAAGACCGTGCTTTCGACCTCGCTGCGCCGTTCCGCCGACTGGTTCCACTATTCCGCCGACTACCGCATCGGCACGCGCTATCTGGCCGAGCACATCCTCGACAATATCAAGTTCAAGATCATGTCGATGGCCGACCGGTTCGTCGCCGATCTGCTGCGTTCCGACTCGATCTATATCGAGCACAACATCTCGGTCGATAATCTCGAACCGGTCTCGACCTTCCTCGGCATGTATGGCGATCCGGATGCCGGCGGACTGGACAAGGCCACCTTCCTGGACCGCCAGGGGCTTTACCGCGACGCCGAGATTGCGTCGATGCTCGACATGCCGGTCTTCATCGCCAAGGGCTGGCGGCTCTATGGCTGCGAGAGCTTCGTCAACGACGCTTCCGGCTCGCTTTGCGAGGTCGTCGATCTCGACGATCCGGAGGACAGGGTGCTGGACCGGCTGACCGGCCACAGCCTGATCGTCTATATCCGCGCGGATGCGGCGTTCGAGGAAACCATCAAGGAGCGCGCCCGCACGCATCCCAAGCCGCTGTTCTACAATCCGGACTTCCTGAAGCCCCGCCTGGCCGGAATGCCCGATGACGGCGTCGGCATAGACCCGGTGAGCTTCGTGCGCCCGCTGTTCCCCGAGCTGCTGGCGTTCCGCCGCCCGCGCTATGAACGCCTCGCGCGCCACGGCCTGACGCTGGAAACCGCAGAGGTGTTTCCGGGCGGCAGGACTCCGGATGCTGAGGGCTTTCTCGCAACCGTCTGGGAGCATGGCGGCGAGCGGCTGGCGCGTTATATCGAGCTCTGCGAGCGGCGCCGCGCGGAAAGGCGCTGCGGCTGATGGCGGTTCGTCTTGCAGAGGGCCTGCCGGCGGCCGCCGAACTCGCCCGCGAGGGCGTGCCGCTCTTCAGCGGCGACCGGCCGGCGCGGCGCGTGACGCTGGTCAACCTCATGCCGGAGAAAGAGAAGACCGAGCGCCAGATCGCCCGCAAGCTCGGCCTCGCCGGCCCGGATGTCGCGCTCTCGCTGGCGGTCCCGGCGCGTTATCGGGGCAAGAACGCCGACCCCGGGCACATGGCCGCCTTCTATGGCGGGCTGGAAGCCGCCGCCGAGGCCGACGGGGTGATCCTGACCGGCGCGCCGATTGAATTGCTGGCCTTCGAGGCGGTTGATTACTGGGAGGAAATCGCGCATCTGCTGGACCGGCTGCGCGCCCGGCGCACGCCGCTGCTGACCCTCTGCTGGGGCGCGCAGGCGGCGCTCTACCGGTATCACGGCATTCCCAAACATGCCCTGCCGGAAAAGCGGTTCGGCATTTTCGAGCATCGGATCGTCTCGCCCTCAAGCCCTGTCGCCGCCGGAATCGAGGCGCCGGTGGCGATGCCGGTTTCGCGCCACACCGAAACCCGGAGCGAGGACCTTGCGCGGGCCGGGGGGAGCCTCGAACTGCTGTTCGACCATGACGAGGCCAATGTCGGCGCCGTCGCCGAGCCGGCGCTCGGCCATGTCCATGCGCTCAACCATCTCGAATACGAAGCCGGCACGCTGGACGACGAATACCGCCGCGACCTGGGCCGGCGCGACGATGTGCCGGTGCCGAAGGCCTACTACCCCGGAGACGACCCGTCCCGCCCGCCGGTTGACCGCTGGCGGCCCGCCGGCGAGCGCTTCTATGCCAATTGGGTGGCGTTGCTGGCGCGGGAAGAAGCGGAGCGGTGAGCTATGTCCTCTACAACCGGCCGGGTTCGGGCGGGTTCGTCGTCGAGGCGGCGCTGACCCTGGCGGGTGCGCCATTCGAGCTGATCGAGCTGGAGTCGAAACCGGGCACGCCCTTGCCGGAGAGTTTTCGCGAGACCAATCCCTGGGGCCAGTTGCCGGTGCTCATCCTGCCGGACGGGACGGCCATGACCGAAACCTCGGCCATGTTGATTCACCTCTCGGCGTGCTTCCCGGAAAGCGGCCTCGGGCCGCCGCCCGGCACGCCGGCGCATGGGGCGTTTCTGCGCTGGACGATTTTTGCAAACATCAATCTCTACGAAGCGGTGTTGCGGCGCGGCTACCCGTTCCGCTTCACCGACGACCCGGCGGGATATGATGCGCTCCGGAGCGCCGCCATCCGCCGCATGGGCGAGGCGCTCGCGCTCATCGACGCGCATGTCGAGGGGCCTTTCCTGCTCGGCGGGGAGATGACCATTGCGGACATCTATATCGCCATGTTCCTCGTCTGGCATCGCGACGGCATCGAGGCTCCGCGCCTCGCCCGGATTGCGGATGCGGTTCGCGGCCATCCTGTGGTCGGCCCGATCTGGCGGCGCCATTACGGCGCCCGTTAGAAAGACAGCGAAAGGGGCGGTTGGCGGAGAACGGCGCCGCTCAGGCTGCGGTGGACACCGCGTCTGCGCTGTTGTCCACGATCACCGGCGATTCGAAATACTCAATGGACGGCTCGACGCCGTACCGCTCGCGGATGCCGGCTTTCCAGGCGTCGTCATAGAGCCGTTCGGCATCCTCGCGGGAGTTGAACAGGTAAACGCCGCCGCCCGTCTGCGCATCCTCGGAGAAAAGATAGTATTTCCGCACCAGCCCCCGGACGCTGCGGTAACGCGGCGCAGAGGCCTCATAGGCGGCCCTGGCCGCCTCGCGCGTCATGCCGGCGGACAGCGGGAAGCGCACGATTGCAGTAACCGTCATGACTCAAGACCTCCTCGGTTGACCAGTCCGGGGCCAGACTATCATCCAGGCCGCTTCCCGTCACTGCATCCGGCCTGGCGGCCGCCGGTCACTCGACCCCTTCGACCACCCGCAGGTCCCGCTCGACGGCTCCTTCGAGTTTGGCCGCCGCCGCCCGGTAGGCCTCTCCGTCATGGGTCGCCACGGCCTGCTCGAAACTCGGGAACTCGACAATCACGGTGCGCTCCTGAACGCCCGCCTCATAGGCCTGCACCCGCCCGCCGCGTGCCAGGAACCTGCCGCCGCCGGCCGTTATCGCCGGCCCCGCAAGTTTCGCATATTCAGCCAGAGCATCGGGGTTCTTCACCGCCCGGTAACAGCTCACCCAGTAGCCCTTCGCCATGATGTCCTCCCTGTCAGCCATGCGTGGAAAGCGCGGCGCCGTTCGGCAACGATAGCCCGAACTGGCCGGCGCCGTAAATTCGGCTTGGGCGCGGCGCCCGGGCAGAGAGTCGCCGTGCAGAAACCCTATGCGCGGCCGCGCCGCAGCACGGCATCCAGCGAGAGCGGGCCGGCGCCGCGTGCAACCGGGATCAACAGCAGGACGATCCAGAAGAGCCGCTGGTCCAGGATTTTCGCATCGGGCACACGATCGAACCACATGCCGATCGTCGTCGCATCCGCCGCATGGCCGGCAATGTCCACGAAGCTCATCACGATGATGAAGCCGATCATCGCGAGGCTGGCTGCGCGGGTGAACAGGCCGACGACGATCAATGCAGGGATGATGAATTCCGCCCAGGTTCCCGCCAGGACGATCAGGTCCGCGAACAGGCCGAGCTTCGACTCGTCATAGCCGACGGCCTCCATCTGCGCGGGCAGAATCTGCACATAGGCTCCGGCCGAGGGTGAGAAAATGCCTCCGATGCCGGGGCCCAGCTTGGTCATGGCCGACGCCCAGAAGAACCCGGCAAGCACCGCCAGGAATGTCAGGCGGGCCAGGGTAGTCATGGCGCCGTCCAGGAGTCTTCCGATCGGCCCCAGAACGGCGTCTTCCAGGCGGTAGAGAGCATTCATGTCCGGTTCTCCCCGGCATATCGGCTTGAGATCGAGATTTTCCTGACGATCCGAGCGGCGAACAGCGCGCCGAGATTGGCGCCGAGATCGAATTCCGGCGCCTGCGCCGCGGCCCGGTCCGCCGCCTGGCCGAGCGGATCTCCGCCCTGCAGGGCGAGCAGAAACTCGGCCCCGCCCGGCGGAAGGCGGTTCATGAGCACGGCGTCCTCCGGCCGAGACACCAGGACGTCCTCCGCCACGGGCCGGACCGGAGATCTGTCCTCCGTCGCGTTGAAACGCCAGATCGAGTAGATCGGATGCGCAGAGCGGAGGATGCGGCAGGCGGCCCGTAACTCGAACCGGGTTTTCATGAGCGCCGCCGCGCTGTATTCGCCCAGCACCGAGAGGTCGGCAACGGGATCGTCGGCAGCATGGTAGGCGACCCGGCGGGCATGCTCCAGACCCGCGACATCCGGCAGGTAGGGAAGCTGCGCCGCCGGCCCGAAGGTCTCCAGGAAAGCCGCCAGACCCCCGCCATAGAACATCATGCGGGGCGATGCAGGGGGATGGGCGCGAACATAGACGCCCGCCATCGCCTCGAAGAACGCGCCGCCGACAACGGCCCGGACAACAGGAAACGCCTCCGCCAGCGCTTCGATCAGGGAAACGACGACATTGTTGCGGTAGATGTCGAAGCGCCGGGCTGCCGGCTCGCCGTCCGGCCCGATGAGGCCGGCGGGCGCGGGTTTCCCGGGGTCGAGCACCGCCTCCGCGAACGAATGCTGGTAGTCAGGCATGGCAGAGGCAGTCCGCGAGCACGGCGTCGGCGCGCGCGGCCTCGGCCGCTAGCACCGGCCAGGCCGGAATGTCGTTGTCCCACTCGATCAGCGTCGGGAGCGGCCCCGTGCGCGCGCAGAACCGCGCAAACAGCGCCCAAACCGGATCGGCGACGGGACCGTTGTGGGAATCGATCAGCAGGGTTTCCCCGCCCGCATCCGTCTCTACGGTGTGTCCGGCGAGGTGGATTTCTCCGACATGGGCGGCGGGGAAGGCGTCGAGATAGGCCTGCGCATCGTAAAGCCGGTTCGCCGCCGAGACATGGACATTGTTGATGTCGAGCAACAGGCCGCAGCCCGTGCGGGATACGGTTTCGGCCAGGAACTCGACCTCCGCCATCGTGCTGTCAGCAAATTGCAGATAGTTGGACGGGTTTTCCAGCAGGATGCGGCGGCCGAGGCGTTCCTGCACCTCGTCGATATGGCGGCACACCCTCCGCAGCGCCGCCTCGTCATAAGGCACGGGCAGCAGGTCGTTGAGACAGGCGGCCCCGCGGCGGGTCCAGGCGAGATGCTCGGAGACACAGGCCGGCTGAAGCCACGCCGCGAGCCGCGCAAGCCAGTCCAGATGCTCGGCGTCGAGAGGCCCTTCGGAGCCTATCGACAGCCCGACGCCGTGGCAGGAAACCGGGAACCTGTCGGCGATCCGCCGCAGCCCGGCGATTTGGGGGCCGCCTTCCACCATGTAGTTTTCCGCATGGATCTCGACCCAGGAAACCGGGCCGGGCGCTGCGAGAATATCCTCGAGATGCCGCGGCTTGTAACTGACGCCGGCTCGCGGGGGCAGCGCGGGGCGGTGTCCATCCATGCCGTCCATCGCACTGTCTCCCCGCGCCGGAAAGGCCGGCCTTCCGCGCCCCGGACAGGTCCGGGACGCGGATGCGTCGTCCTCAGCTCGGAAGATCGCGGTCCAGCGCTTCCAGGGAGCCCTTGCGGTCGCCGGGCAGCTCCATGGTCATGCAGGTCCCGGTGGGCACCAGCTTCCAGGCATTGCCCTGGTAGTCCACCGTGGAACTTCCGGAGCAGGTGGTGCCGGGGCCCGCCGCGCAGTCGTTCTGGCCCGCGAGAGCAACGCCGTAGCACTTCTCCTTTTCGCCTGCCGCCGCCGGCGCAGCGGCACTTGCGGCAAGCGCTGCCGCCACGGCGCTCGCAACTGCAAGACTCTTGATCGTCGAGGTCGTCATGGTGCTTTCCTTCATTACCGAGGTCTTCGCAAGATATAGCCCGGCCCGGGCCGGATGGGGAGCGGTTTCCTGTTCCCGGCACCGCCGCAGGCCGCCGCCGCGGCATGTCTTCCGGGTGCTTCCGGCACTTTACCGGACGGACAGCCTGCCATATCCGGGCCATACACCGAAAAAGGAGCCGCTTCGTTGCGTTGAGCGCATGAGCTCCTGCCGGTAAACTGGCTTTTTGCTGCAACCGGCAAAAATCACATCTTGTTGATCTTGCAGAAAGTCAAGGAAAGCCGCTCATGCCCGATCCATTGTTCGACTTCACCGGCAAGACCGTGCTCGTCACCGGCGGCAGCCGGGGGCTCGGGCGCGAAATGGTCCTCGCCTTCGCCCGGCGCGGCGCCGACGCGGTGATCGTCTCGCGGCGGGAGGAGTCCTGCCGGGCTGTGGCGGCGGAGGTGGAGGCGCTGGGCCGGCGCGCCTGGGCCATGCCCTGCAATGTCTCGGACTGGGGCGCGCTGGAAGGTCTTGCCGAGCGCGCCTGGGCGGCCGCCGGGGGCATCGACCTGCTGGTCAACAATGCCGGCTCGTCACCGCTTGCGCCCTCGTCGCGGGAAACGCCGGAGGCGCTTTTCGACAAGGTGCTGGCGCTCAACTTCAAGGGGCCGTTCCGGCTGACGGCGCTGCTCGGCTCCGCCATGGCGGCGGGCCGGGGCGGCGCGGTGGTGAATATCTCCAGCACCGGCGCCATCCGCCCGCGCCCGGAGCTTGCGCCCTATGCCGGGGCCAAGGCGGCGCTGAATGCGGTGACGGAGGCCTTTGCGCGTGAATATGCGCCGAAGGTGCGCGTCAATGCGATCATGCCGGGGCGCTTCCTGACCGACATCTCGCACGCCTGGACGGAGGAGACGCGCCGCAATGCCGAGGCCGCCCTGCAGCGCAGCGGCGAGCCGGAGGAGATCGTCACCGCCGCCCTCTACCTGGCTTCCGACGCCAGCGCCTTCACCACCGGCTCCGTCATCCGAGTGGACGGCGGCGCAGCGTAAAAAGGGGGCGTATGGCATGGGCGGGCCGCCCGACCCATACATGCAGCGGCGCTCCCTTGGCCGGGCAAGCGTCCGGGGCTTGCACTCCGGAAGGGCAATTGCTGCCGGGTTCAGGAGTGTTTTGCAGCGGCCCGAACATGGGATGAGAAAATCGTCTCCCCAAGCGGCGCCCGTGACCGTTCGGAGCCGGAACGCTGCGTTACACCAGTTTGATCAAGGCGACGACCACACTGCCCTGGGCGATCAGCGCGGCGAACATCCATTTCAGAAGTTCCGTCTTCGCTATCTCGATGGCTGCCCTGGTTTCGTGCCGCAGCGCGTCCATGCCGGCCTCGATCCTGGCAATATCGGCCTTGGTCTTCTCCCGCAAGGCGTCCATGCCGGCCTCGACCTTGGCGATATCGGCCTTGACCCCGGCAATATCAGCCTTGACCTCAGCGACATCGGCCTTGACCCCAGCGACATCTTCCTTGACCCCAGCGACATCGGCCTGGACCGCAGCGACATCAGCCTTGACCGCAGCAATATCGGCCTTTGTGGCGAGGTTGGCGTTGAGCAGGGTGATCTGCTCGTCGGCCAGGGTCTCCGCCTGCCGCTCGGTAAAACCGCTTGCGGTCAGGCGCTTGACGAAGCGGTGCGTATCGAAAGCGATGGCCTCGGACATACACGAACCATAAGACCGCCGCCGGCGCTGAGCAAGGGCGCCGGGCCTCCCGCCCGGGGCCATCGCTGTTGGGTTCAGAGTGTTTTTCTGCCGCCCCGGAGGCCGGCTCGTGTTCGTGTCATGCCGGCGGGCGCCCGGTTCGGAACAGGCGGGAAGACCGGAGGCCGGGGCGCTCAAGCGACAGGCCTCGGCGGCGCACCCCGCCGACGAACTGATATGCAGCCGGCGATGGCGGGGCTATCGCCGGCTGCGCGGTCCGGTCTAGGCTGCGGCGCTGCCGAGATCGACGGAGGGACGGCGTGACCGAGAAACTGCTTTTCGATGTCCGCGACAGGATCGCGACCATCACCTACAACAACCCGGACAGGCTGAACGCCTTCACCCGCGAGATGCTGACGGCCTATCTGGACCGTCTGGAGGAATGCCGGACGCGCGACGATATCTGGGCGGTGATCGTGACCGCCGCGGGCCGGGGCTTCTGCGCCGGCGGCGATACGCGGCAGATGGGCACCGACGCCCCGCCGACGCCGCTGGAGATCAAGTCGGGCCTCTGGGACCTGATCCAGAAAATCTCGCTCAAGATCCAGGAGATCGACAAGCCGGTGATCGCGGCGGTCAATGGCGTGGCCGTCGGCGCCGGGATGGATATGAGTCTTCATGCCGACCTGCGCTTCGCCGCCGAGAGCGCGCGCTTCGCCGAGACTTATGTGCGTGTGGGCCTGGTGCCCGGCAATGGCGGCGCCTGGTTCCTGCCGCGTATCGTCGGCCCGGCGAAGGCGCTGGAACTGCTCTGGAGCGCGGACTTCCTTTCCGCCCGGGAAGCGCAGGAGATCGGCCTGGTCAACAAGGTATTCCCGGATGACGAACTCCAGGCGGGCACACGCGCCTATGTCGAGAAGCTGGTGAACTCATCGCCGATTTCCATCCGGCTCATCAAGCGCGCCATGTATGCCGGCCTCGGCATGGACCTGCGCAGCGCGCTCGACATGGTCTCGTCCCACATGGTGCTAGCGCGCTCCAGCGAGGACCACAAGGAAGCCATTGCCGCCTGGCGCGAGAAGCGGCCCGGAAACTACAAGAACCGTTGACGGCCGGGCCGTTGTCGAAGGCGGCAGCCCCGGCTGCATGAGCGATTTCTGGTTCCGCCTGCTGCTCTTTGTCTTCTCGCCGCGCTGTTATGTGCTGCTGGCGGCGCTGGGGCTGGGTTTCCTGTTCGGTCTCGTGCTGCTGTCGATACCGGGCGCTGTCGTTTCCGACGCCGTGGTGGTGCTGTTCTTCGGCCAGCCTGCGCCGGAGGCCGCCCGCTGGCCGGCCGCCATTGCCGTGAGCTGGGCGGCGCCCTGGTGCATTCCGCTGCTCTACTGGAGCCGGGGCCTCATTCGCCGCTGGCCCGTATGGGGGCGGACAGCCTTCCGGGCCGCCGCCGCCGCCGTCTGGCCGGCCGCCATTGCGCTGGCGCTGGAGCTTTGGCGGCGTTGGTGAGGCCGGGGGGCGCAGCGGCGCCCGGTCCGTTCAGCGGATCGGCGAGAACGCCGTCGGCTCGAGAAGCTGGTTGGTCTGCTGCTTCAGACTCTGGAACGGCTGGTGCCGTAGGCGGAACGCGGTCCAGTCGGGGTCGCGCTCCATGCCGACCCGCCGGCGTTCTCGGTCGCCGATGCTCTCATAGGCCCACATGAAGACGGCCTGGTTGATGGGGCCGACCTCGGTGGTCGCGAACAGCAGCAGCTGCCCCAGATGGCGGCGCTGCACCGCCAGGCCAATGTCGCGGTAGGCATCGAGCCAGGCGCTGGCCTTGCCCGGATGCATGTCGTAGGTGCGGTGATCGACGACCATGCCGGAGCCGGAAAGCCGGCGTTCCGGCGGCAGGTCAGCCTCGCTTTGTATCGGCGAAAAGGCGGTCGGGCGGAGAAACTTGCTCTCCTGGTATTTCAGCGCCCCGAGCGCCCGGCCTTCCTTCAGGAAGGCGCGCCATTCCGGATCCTGCGCCCGCGCGGCCTGTCCGGCGGCGCGGGCGTCGATGTCGTCATAGCCGCGCAGGAAGACGAACCGGTTGACGGGGCCGATGACGGTCGTGAAGCAGCCGATGCCAGGGCCCATATGGCGGTCCGAAGCGGGCTGGCCGAGCCGGCCATAGACCTCGAGCCATGCCTCCATGCGGCCAGGGTGGAAGTCGTAGCTGCGCTGTTCGATCAACATGGGGCGGGGCGTGCTCCTGGTTGCAGGTCAGGTGTCGAGACGCACCCGATCACCGTATCGGGTGCCGTGGTAAAGCGGCACCGGGCGGACGCCGGCGCATTCGGCGCTGTCCATCCGGCCGCGAACTTCCTCCAGCGCCCTTGCTGTGACGCCGGGCGTGCCGGGCATGGCGGCGGCGCGGTCGATGGCGATCCATTGCAGGTTCTGTAATTCGCCGCTGCCGCCGAGCGAGCCCCGGGCGTGGCGGCTGTCGGCGAGGAAGAAACGGGCATGGAAGCGCCGCACATCGCCGCGCGGCGTAATCGCCCGAAAGACATAGTCCAGCACATCCAGGCGCGGCGCCAGCCCGGTTTCGTAGAATGGCCGCCAGGAAGCCGGGATGCGGTCCTTGTCGAACCGGCCGCCATGCGGTGCGCCCACGGCAAGCCCGGTCTCCTCGAACGCCTCGCGAATGGCGGCAAGCGCCAGCGCCCGCGACCGCCTGGCCGTGGCATTGCGCTGCAGGCGTTCGCGGACCGGGCGGCGGAGGTCCTGCAGCGGCGCGATGCGGCCGTCCTCCGGATCGACGCGCCCGCCGGGAAACACGAACGTGTTGGGCATGAAGGCGTGGCGCGGCGACCGGTGCCCCATGAGCACCATCGTTTCACCGGCCGCCTGACGGGTGAGAATCAGTATCGCGGCGTCGCGCGGCCGCATCGGACGTTCCTGAGGCATGACGGGCGCGAGTCTGCCGGATTCCGCGCGCCGCCGACAGGGGTTACTATCGCCGCAGCGAATCCGGGGGGCGAGAGGCATGGCAAAGGCGTTCGAGGGGGTGCGTGTGATCGATTTCACACAGGTGATTGCGGGGCCGTTCTGCACCCAGCATCTGGCCATGATGGGCGCCGATGTCATCAAGCTGGAACAGCGGGCCGGCGGCGACCAGGGCCGCTATCTGATAGGCGACAACGATCTCGGCCGGGCCGGCATGTCGCCGATGTTCCTGTCGATAAACTCGGGCAAGCGGGCGCTTACGCTGGACCTGAAGCATCCCGGCGCCCGCGAGGTCGTGCACCGCCTCGTCGCGGGGGCGAACGCCGTTGTCGAGAACTTCAAGGCCGGCACCATGGACCGCCTCGGCTTCGGCTATGAGGCGCTGAAGGCGGTTCGGCCGGGGCTCGTCTTCTGCTCCATCTCCGGCTACGGACAGACAGGCAGCCATGCCGGCGCGCCGGCCTATGACGGCGCCATCCAGGCGGCGTCGGGGATGATGTCGGTTACCGGCCATCCCGAGACCGGGCCGGTGCGGGCCGGGTTCACGGCCGTCGATCTTTCCACCGGCATCACCGCGGCTTTCGCCTGCGCCTCCGCGCTCTACCGCCAGAAGGCGACGGGCGAAGGCCAGCATCTCGATGTGACCATGTTCGAGTCGTCGCTCTCGCTGCTGGCGCCGCTGCTGATCGACTATCTGACCACCGGCAACATGGCCCGGCCGGTCGGCAATTCCTCGCCGGCGCGCATCCCGACCGCGGACTCCTTCCGCGTCAAGGACGGCTCCATCCTGATGACCTGCCTGACCGAGCGGCAGTGGCAGGGCCTCTGCGAGGCGCTCGGGCGGCCCGGCCTCGCCGCCGACGCGCGCTTTGCCGACAATGAGCGGCGCCGGGAGAACCCCGCGGCGCTGCGGGCGGCGCTGGAGGAGGCATTTGCGTCCGACACGCCGGCGGGATGGGAGAAGCGCCTTGCCGCCGCCGGCGTCCCGGCTGCGCCGATCAACGATATTGCCGGGGCGCTGGCGCATCCGGCCCTGGCGGCGCGGCAGTTCGTCGAGCGGCGCCCGGGTCCGGCGGATATCGGCCGCGATGTCTATACGGTCAACCCGGCGTTCATGGCCGATACGGACGGTCCCGGCACGGCCCGCCCGCCTCCCGAACACGGCGCCCACAGCGACGAAATCCTGTCGGAGATCGGCTATTCGGAGGCCGAGATCCGGGGCCTCCGCGCGGAGGGCGTCGTCTGAGTCGCCGGCGGCGGCGCCTTATGGCGAGGAGCCGCTCAGACCGCGGAAGACGATGCGGAACATCGCCCGGTTGTCCCCGTCGCCGCCGGCCATGTCGAACTCGCGCTCAAGGACGGTCTCGAACAGCAGACATTCGTCCTCATATCTCAGGCCGACGCTGTCCAGCAATGAGCCTCCGGCATCCAGATCGCGCCGGTGCCGCCCGAAAATCGTCCGGTTGGCATCGATTTTCGTGTGCAGGGTGAGGTCGATCTGCTCGCGTTCCTTGCCGGCCTCGCCTGCATCCCCGATGCTGCCGACGGTCTTGGCGTAGCGCATGTCGAATTGCATCGGGTCGAATTCGGTCGTGAAGTTGAGCGCGGTCTGCCGGGCGGAGAGGTCGTCCTTGTCCAGACGGAAACGGTAGCTGAGCGACGTCGTTTCACCTGCCATCAGATCGACCCGCCCGACAATGTCGGAAACGGCGGTGTCGAGTCCGGAACCCGCCGGCGCATCGTCATTCGCGCGCCGGCGCCGGCTCTGCCCGATACCGGCGTCGATATGCCAGTCATTGCCGCCGTGAAGGCCAAGCTCCAGCCCGTAATCGATGCGTTTGCCGGCTTCGGCGCCGTCCAGCCCGGGAAAGCGGTCGATGGCAAACAGATTGGCGAACTCGAACTCGACCGCCCGGCTGTCCTCATCGGGAAACCGATCGGCATTTGCGCTGTTGCGCCCCCACACGGCCTGCGCCCTGGGTTCCAGCGTCAACTCCGCCGCGCCGAACTGCCCCGCGAGCACGTAGCGCCAGCCCGCGGAAGCGTGCGGCAGCAGGCGGACAGCGGCGCCGTCCGCCGCGCCGTCCCCATGCGCAAAGTCGCCGCGCGCGCCAACGCTCAGATCAAGCCGATGGCCGCCGTCGGTAAACCGCTCCAAGCGCCAACCGCCCTCCAGCGTCACGCGCTGATTCTGGTCTCCCCGCCGGCGGTGCAGGGCCGCGCCGGCCGCGCGCGCGGACCAGATGCCGTCCGCCGCCGGCTCGCTGCGCCACTCATAGAGCAGCTCCGGCGCCGCCAGCGGAGACGCATCGCCCGATATCCCCTCGCGCAAGTCCTGGACGTCGAACAGGCTTGCGCGGGCATAGGCCCGCTCGAAGAAACCCTCCGCATCGACGAAGCTGGGCAGCGTCTCGCTGCCGTCGATCCCGGCGACGTCCAGATAGGTGTCGTCCGATGCACGGTAGAACTGCCCGCGAACACGCCAGTTGGCATCCGGATGCGTCTCTCCCTCCAGGCGGACATGGCCGCGCGTGCCGCCGCCGGCCCCCTCGCCCGCCTCCTCGCTGAGCGCGGCGAGGCTGCCGGCAACCTCCAGCCGGCTGTGCCGGAAGAGCTGGCGGTATTCGCCGGCGCCGA
The DNA here is from genome assembly GCA_965200785.1 of Alphaproteobacteria bacterium. Classification (GTDB taxonomy): domain Bacteria; phylum Pseudomonadota; class Alphaproteobacteria; order Bin95; family Bin95; genus Bin95. The sequence goes on from CBDAVA010000003.1 coordinate 3,400,500, forward strand.
TAAAGCCGCGCTTGCTGGCGAGGATCGGGGTGAAGGTCGCGTCCCGGTCCGGCGCAATGTTCCAGAACCAGGGCGTCTCGATCCTGAGGCCCAGATCGCGGTTATGTTCGACCGACGGCGGCAGGAAGCCGCTCTTGCGGGTCACGGTCGGGTCGGGATGGCGCAGATAGGGGGTGTAGAGCACCGGCAGGCCCCACATCTCCAGCACGGCGTCGCGGTAGATGATCTCCTGCCCGGCCCGGTCATGGGTAATGCGCCGGGCCTTGACCTGCCAGAGCGGCGCCTTGCGCGGGTTCTTGCGGCAGGGCCTGCAGGCGGAGAATACCGCCTGAGTCAGGTCGGCCCGCGTCCCCGCATAGAGTTGGCCCCAGCTTGCCGCCAGCCGCGAGCGGTTGCCGAGCCGGGCCTTGAATTCCTCGATGAAGCCGTCCTTGAGGTCTTCGGTGAGTTCCACCGAGTCGGCATACAGAACCCCGCCTCCCTCCTCCAGCAGGGTCACATTGCCCTCGGCATGCGCGATGCCGGTATTCCGGTCGAGCACGATACGGTCTGCCCGCAGGACATCGGCGCCGCGGATCAGCTCGACATCGCCCTCCGCCACGATGCGGTTGTTCACGCCGTCGAAATCCAGCCGGTCGGCCTGGAACAGCAGCGGCTCACTCCGGTCGCCGGCGTCCGGTTCGGCCGCCGCCGCGCCGGCGCCCACCAGCGCTATCAGCAGCAGAAGGGCGCGCAGCACACTCACCGGCCCGCTGCATATCCCTGCATCAGGCGGGGGTTGGCGGCCGCCTTCAGCAATCCGTCCTCGCGGGCGCAGGCGCTGATCCGCCCGAGGCTCCAGGCCCCGCCGATCTCGACCCTGTGCCCGCGCCGGGTAAGTTCGGCGACCGTCTCCGACGGCAGGCGCGCCTCCACGACCAGCTGCCCGGGGTCGGCCTGGCGCGGATAGAAGGAAGACGGGAAATGGTGGCTCTGGAAGGTGGGCGCGTCGATGGCGGCCTGAAGATTCATGCCGTGATGGACATGGCGCAGGAAGAAGATCAGCGACCACTGGTCCTGTCCGTCGCCGCCCGGCGTGCCGAACGCCATCCACGGCTCGCCGTCGCGGAAGGCGAATGAGGGGCTGAGCGTCGTGCGGGGCCGTTTGCCGGGCGCAAGCGACCCGGGCAGGCCTTCCTCCAGCCAGAACATCTGCATCCGGGTGCCGAGGCAGAAGCCGAGCGACGGGATGACGGGCGAGCTCTGCAGCCAGCCGCCGGAGGGCGTCGCCGAAACCATATTGCCCCAGCGGTCGATCACGTCGATATGGCAGGTGTCGCCGCCGGTCTGCGCCACTGTCGGCTCGCCGGCGCCGGGCACCGGACCGCGCCGCGCCCCGACCCGCACCGTCGAGGAGAAGCCGTCTATGGCGCCCGGGCGCAATTCCATGCTCGCCCGCGCGCCGACAAGGGCGCGCCGGTCGTCATTGTAGTCGTCCGACAGCAGGCGCTCCATGGGCGCCGGAACATGATCCGGGTCTCCGTAAAACGCCTCGCGGTCGGCGAAGGCGAGCTTGGCGCACTCCACGACCACATGCGCGAAATCGGCGCCGAGCGGGTCCATGCCGTCAAGGTCGAAACCCTTGAGCAGCGCCAATTGCTGGAGGAAGACCGGCGCCTGCGACCACGGCCCGGCCTTGGCGACCCTGTAGCGGCCGTAATCGTAACCGACCGGGTCCTCGTAGCCGGCCCGCCAACCCGCCATATCGTCGGCGGAGAGCAGGCCGCGATGACGCCGCCCGGAGCTGTCCATGACCTCATTGCCGGCGGCGAAGGCCGCAATCGCCTCCGCGACAAAGCCTTCCTGAAAGACGCGCCGGGCGGTTTCGATCCGGTCCTCGCGCGCGCCGCCGGCCGCCTCGGCTTCCGCAACCAGCCGCGTCCAGGTCTGCGCAAGCGCCGGATTGCGGAACAGCCTGCCGGCCGCCGGCGCGCGTCCGCCCGGTAGATAAACGGCGGCGGAAGTCGGCCATTCCTCGCGGAACAGCGCCGCGACCGATTCGATGGTGGCGACGGCGTGGCCGACCAGCGGATAGCCGCCGCCGGCGAACTCGATGGCCGGGCGCAGCAGCCGGGCCAGGTCCATGGTGCCGTAATCGCGCGCGATCAGAAGCCAGGCATCGACCGCGCCTGGAACGCAGGGCGCGAGCAGGCCGGTTCCCGGCACGATATCGAGGCCGAGCGCGCAGAATGCCTCGATGGTAGCCGCGGCGGGCGACGGACCCTGGCCGCAGACGACGCGCAGCCGCTGCTCCGCGGCGCTCCAGACCAGCGCCGGCATGTCGCCGCCGGGGCCGTTCAGATGCGGCTCGACGACCTGGAGCGCGAAGCCGGCGGCGACCGCGGCGTCGAAGGCGTTGCCGCCTTCCTCGAGCACGGCCATGGCGGTGGCGGTGGCCAGCCAGTGGGTGGAGGCGGCAACGCCGAAGGTGCCGAGTATTTCCGGGCGGGTGGTGAACATGCCCGTCACTCTATCCGCTCGCGCGCCTGCTATAAAGCGGCCCCGGACGGCAGGGGAGGAAATGGCACAATGGATCAGCGGCCGATGGACGGCATCCGGATTCTGGATGCGGCGACATTCATCGCGGGGCCCCATGCGGCGACGATCCTGGGCGAATTCGGCGCAGAGGTCATCAAGATCGAGCAGCCCGGCAGCGGCGATGCCTGGCGGCGTTACGGCACACCCAGCGCCCGCCCGGACAGCTCGCTCGCATGGCTCAGTGAATCCCGCAACAAGCGGTCGATCACGCTGAACCTGCGGGCGCCGGAAGGGGCCGCGCTGTTCCGGCGGCTGGCGGCCGACGCCGATGTGGTGTGCGAGAACTTCCGCCCCGGGACCATGGAGCGCTGGGGCCTCGGCTATGACGCCCTGTCCGCCGTCAATCCCGGCCTGGTGATGCTGCGGGTCACCGGTTACGGCCAGACCGGGCCGTATCGCGGCCGGCCGGGTTTCGCCCGCATCGCACATGCCTTCGGAGGCCTGACCCATCTTGCAGGCTTTCCGGGCGGGCCGCCGGTGACCCCCGGCTCGACCTCGCTCGGAGACTACATGACCGGCATGTACGGCGCCTTGGGGGTGCTGATGGCGCTGCGCGAGCGGGAGCGGTCGGGCCTCGGCCAGGTGGTCGATCTCGCCCTGTTCGAGCCGGTGTTCCGGGTGCTGGACGAACTCGCGCCAGCCTATGCCGCCGCCGGCACCATCCGCGGCCGCGAGGGGTCGAACACGCTCAATGCCTGCCCGCACGGGCATTTCGAATGCGGCGACGGGCGCTGGATCGCCATTGCCTGCACCAGCGACAAGATGTTCGAGCGGCTGACCGCCGCCATGGAACGGCCCGACCTGCAGGAGCGTTACGGCGAGGCGCGCGTCCGCATTGCGGACCGCGAGGTGGTCGATGGCGCCGTCGCCGGCTGGCTGGGCGCGATGGACCGCGAGGCGGCGATGGACCGCTGCCTGGCGGCGGAAGTGCCGGTCGGCCCGGTGAATGCGGTGGACGAGATTTTCGCGGACCCGCATTTCGCGGCGCGGGAGGCGATCCTGCGGCTCGGCGGGGCGGACACCGGCGAAGTGGCGGTGCCCGGCGTCGTGCCGAAGCTGTCGCGAACGCCCGGCCGGGTCGAACGGCTCGGCCCCGCCCTGGCGGAGGCGAACGAGTCGGTTTACGGCGCGCTCGGCCTCTCCCCGGACGAAATCGCCGCGCTGGCCCGGAAAGGGGTCATCTGAAGGGCCGGCCTGCGCCCTTTCCGGGCGGGAGCCGGGATGCGGCGGGAGAGGCTCTGCCTGCCGCTTTCGGACTCCCCCGATGCCGCCCCGGCCCGCCACTTGCCGCCCCAGGCTTGGTCGGGGGACCAGCTTCCGCCGTTTCGGCCCTGCGGAAGGATCGGAGGCTAGGCCCCGGCTCAAGGCCGGGGCGACAGTAGGGGCGTCCGGCGCGACAAGGGGTCCGAGGCGAGGCCGGGGCGTTCGAGGCGGCGCCAGGGCGTTCGGAGCGGCGGGCCGAGCCTCTCACGCCCCTGGCTCAATCTGCCAGAGGAACGTGAATGTCAAACTGAGGCACGACCGACACGACCGCTGCCTCGACAGGCTGGTTCCGGGGCGGCTATCCTGCCTTGCTGGGGCCTTTCGGCGGAAGGGTTCGGAGTTGTCGAGGGGGGGAGTCGTGCCGAAATCAGATCTGATCGCGGGCATTGTTCTGCTCGTCTTCGGCCTGGCCATGCTGGCCGTCGTCATTCCGACGCAGACCTCCGAAGGCGGCGACGCATCGATTTCGCCCGCGCTTCTGCCGCAGATCTGCGCCGTCGGCATCACCGGCCTTGCCGTCATGCTCACCCTGCAAGCCGCCGGCCGGCTGCGCCGGGGGGCGGCCGCCGGTGTCCGAGTGCCCGCCGCAGAATGGTGGTCGGCGCTTGCGGTGCTGCTTGCGGTGGCGGGGGCCATAGCGCTGTTCATCTGGGTCTCGCCGGCCCTGGCCGCGGCCGCCATGGTGGTCGGGCTGATGCTCTATATGGGCGAGCGGCGCATCTGGCTGCTCGTGGGCATTCCCGCGGTGCTGCTGATCGGCGCGTGGCTGCTGTTCTACCGCGTGCTCGGCACGGCAATCGGCTGAAACGGGGCCGTCAGCCGTGGAATCCCTTCTGCCTGTCCTCGAATCCGCTTTCGCGCCCGGCAACCTCGCCTGGATCCTGTTCGGCGTCACGCTCGGCTACCTGGTCGGCGCGCTGCCGGGCCTCGGCAAGGGCACGGCGACGGCCGTCGCCATCCCGCTCACCTTCTATCTCTCGCCGCTGGCCGCTATCGCCTTCCTTGTCGGCATCGCGAAGGGGTCCACCGCCGGCAGCGCCGTATCAGCGATCCTGCTGAACACGCCGGGAGAGCCGTCCTCGACCCCGACAGCCATGGCGGGATACCCGCTGGCGCGCGCCGGCAAGGCCCAGAAGGCGCTGAAGATGGGTCTGTTCGCTTCCGTCATCGGCGATCTGTTCTCGACCATCGTGCTCATCCTGGTCGCCCAGGAACTGGCCGAATATGCGCTCGGCATCGGCCCGGTGGAGCTGACCGGAATCCTCGCCTTTTCCATGGTGTTCATCGCCGGGCTGTCCGGCAGGTCGATGATCAAGGGGCTGATTGCCGGCCTGTTCGGCATTCTGGTGTCCTGCGTCGGCCTGGAGGTCGAGACGGCCTCCCCGCGCCTTACCTTCGGCATGATCGAACTCTATGACGGCCTGCCGCTGATCCCGGTCGCCATCGGGATGCTGGCGCTGTCGGAGATGATGATCCAGATCGGCCAGCGCCAGCGCCTGCAGGAGGAGGCCGACCTGCTGCGCGGCTCGGGCGTGCGCGAGGACCGCATTGTCACTCTCGGAGACTGGCGGCGTTCGGCAAGGGCGATCCTGCGCGGCTGCCTGATCGGCACCGGGGTCGGCATCCTGCCGGGCCTCGGAGCCAGTGTCGGCTCCTTCCTCTCCTATGGCGCGGAGCGGAAGGCTTCCGGCCGCGGCGCCGATTTCGAGGAATCCGGCGCCATTGAAGGCGTCGCGGCGGCGGAGAGCGCCGATAATGCCGTGGTGCCGGCTTCCTTCGTGCCGCTGTTCGCCATCGGCATTCCGGGCAGCGTTATTGCCGCAATCCTGATCGGGGCCTTCACCATCCAGGGCATCACGCCGGGGCCGCTCTTGTTTCTGGAAAACCGCGACCTCATACTCGCCGTCTATATGTCGATGATCGCGGCGAGCCTGTTCCTGCTGCTCATCGGCTATTTCGGGCAGAACGCCTTTGCCAGGATCGTCCGCATTTCGCCGGCGCTGGTCATGCCGGTGGTCGTCTTCCTGTGCTGCCTCGGGGCCTATCTGCAGGGCGGCGGCGCCTTCGGGATCGGCATCATGGTGCTGTTTGGCGTCATCGGCTTCTTCGCCAAGAAATACGACTTCTCCTTCGTCACCTTCCTGATCGGCTTCGTGATCGGCCCGTCTTTCGAACTCTCGCTGCGCCAGACGCTCGGGCTGGTCACCGATGTTTCCGAGCTGCTCGACCACCCGGTCGGGCTCGCCTTCGCCGCGCTGGCGGTGTTCGGCGTCTGGAGGCTGACCGTGCTGCAGCGCCGGCAGCATGAGGCCATTCTCGACAAGTAAGGGGCGGCGCGCCGCCCCGGCCCCCCTATTGTCGCCTCGGACCCCCTATTGTCGCCTCGGACCCCCTATTGTCGCCTCGGACCCTCTATTGTCGCCCCGGACCCCCTATTGTCGCCCCGGCCTTGAGCCGGGGCCCAGCCTCCGATCCTTCCGCAAAGCCGAAGCGGCGGAGGATGGACCCCGGCTCTGCGCTCTGCTCCGGCCGGGGTGACGATAAGGGAGGCGACATAAGCGGCGCGGCACGGAGGCGCCTTCCGAAAACCCGCCAGCACTTGCCTTCGTTGCAAACTGAGACACGCACCCAGCCGGTCCGGTTGCAGCCCCGGCGGGCGGGCGTTACGCTGCAGTGTTTGACAGGCAGCGGGCGGTTCTCGCTGCGATTTTCGGGAGGGGCGCGATGAAGACATTTATGAAGGGCATTGCTGCGGCCCTGCTGGCGCTGGGCATGGCGGCGCCGGCGGCGGCGACAGACTGGCCGACCGGGCCGATCACGATGCTGATCGGCTACAAGGCCGGCGGCGGCACAGACACGAAGGGCCGCGTGCTCGCGAAGATTCTGGCGCGCGAGTTCGGCCAGCAGGTGAATGTCATCAACCGGCCGGGCGGCGGCCAGGCGGTTGCGCTGGAGGGTTTCAAGAACAACGAGCCCAACGGCGACACCTTCTTCTTCGGCGCCGTGACGGGCATGACGCTCAATCCGCAGATCAACTCGGCGCTCAAATTCACCGCCGCCGACTTCGTCTATGCCGGCGGGCTGACCGAATTCCAGGTGAGCATGGTCGCGCCCGGCGATGCGCCCTTCGATGACATGGCCGGCTTCGTGGCCTATGCGAAGGAAAAGGGCGGGATCAAATACGCCTCGCTCAGCCCGGGCGCCAAGATCATCATGCAGGCCATCGCGCGGCAGTCGGGCATCGACGTGGACTACATCCCCACCAAGGGCGGGCGGGGCATGGTGCAGCTCGTGATCTCCGGCCAGGTCGATTTCGCCTATTCCGGCGGCATCCATGCGCGCTATCCGGGCAAGTTCAAGACCATCGCCGCCGCTTCGACCCGGCGCCTCGGCAACTATCCCGACACCGAGACGCTGATCGAGGCCGGCTATGAGGGCGTCGGCATCGACGCGCCGACCGTTGTTGCGTTCCCGCTCGGGATCGATCCGGCCATTGTCGCGAAGATGGAGGCAGCGCTGAAGGTCGCCTCCACCGATCCCGACATGCTGAAGATCACCGAGGCGATCAATATGCCGATCGTGTATCAGACGGCCGCCGAGGCGTCGGATCTGGTCGGGAAGTCCGCGGCCGCCATCGCCGCGATGCTCGACACCATCGGCTATGAGCCGAAATAGCAGGAGGAGACCGGCCGCCATGACCTACGAAACCATCAATGTCCACCCGTTAACACCGACCGTCGGCGCCGAAATCCACGGCGTCAACCTTGCCGAGCCGATGGGCAATCATCAGTTCGCCGAAGTCCATGATGCGCTGATGCGCCACCAGGTGGTCTTCTTCCGCGACCAGGAGATGACGCTGGACCAGCACAAGGATTTCGGGCGGCGGTTCGGAGAGCTGCATATTCACCCCTTCCGGCCGGGCCCCGAAGGCCATCCCGAGATCCTGCCGATCCATGCCGACGCCAATTCGACCCAGATCGCCGGCGAGAACTGGCATTCGGATGTGTCCTGCGACGCCGAACCGCCGATGGGGTCGATCCTGCATCTGCACACGGTGCCGGAGGAGGGCGGCGACACGCTGTTCTCCAGCATGTCGGCGGCCTACGACGCGCTGTCCGAAACCATGAAGGCATTTCTGGGCGGGCTGACCGCCATCCATGACGGCACGCCCAACTATCGCAGCCGCAGCCGGCGCGACGGCAGGGTGGACACCAGGAACTATCCGCGCAGCGAGCACCCCGTCATCCGGACCCATCCGGTGACCGGCAAGAAGACGATCTTCGTCAACCCGGTGTTCACGGTCGGGCTGAAGGACATGCGGCGCGACGAGGCGCGCGCGATTCTGGACTTCCTGTATGCGCACAACGCCAAGCCGCAATTCCAGGTCCGGTTCCGCTGGCGGCCGAACTCGGTGGCGTTCTGGGACAACCGCAGCGTCCAGCATATGGCGATGTGGGACTACTACCCCAACGTCCGGTCCGGCTATCGGGTGACGGTCCAGGGCGACCGGCCGTTCTAACGCCGGCTGCGGCTGCATCCGTCGCATTGGCTGGGGCGCCTGGATTCGAACCAGGGATCGCGGGATCAAAACCCGCTGCCTTGACCGCTTGGCTACGCCCCAGCGAGGAGCCGCCCTTATAGCGCGGACCGCCGGAAGCGCAACGCCCTGCCGTCTGGCCAGAGCATGGCCGCCGGGGCCGATGCCGGCCGCCGCGCGGGCGCGGTATTCCGGCTGGCGCGGCAGGGCTGCGCATGAACGCGAATAATTTTGCTTGTGTTCTTGAAATATTCTCTTTATCCAGCATCCATAGACGGATGATGCGGGAGCGGGAGAAACCGCGCCCGGGCGAGCAGGGAGCAGGCATATGGCCCGGAATGTCGTGACACTGCCGGAACAGGACCGGTCGGAGAAGAAGCGGGCGCTGGAATCGGCGCTCGGCCAGATCGAGCGCGCCTTCGGCAAGGGCTCGATCATGAAGCTCGGCCAGCGCGAGACCGCGGTCGAGACCGAGGCGATTTCGACCGGATCGCTCGGGCTCGACATCGCGCTCGGGATCGGCGGCCTGCCGCGCGGCCGGGTGGTCGAAATCTACGGGCCGGAAAGTTCGGGCAAGACGACGCTCGCGCTCCATGCCGTCGCCGAGGCGCAGAAGAGCGGCGGGGCCTGCGCCTTCGTGGACGCCGAGCACGCGCTCGACCCCGCCTATGCGCGCAAGCTGGGCGTGAATCTGGAAGAGCTGCTGATTTCCCAGCCGGATACCGGCGAACAGGCGCTCGAGATCGCCGACACGCTGGTGCGCTCGGGCGCGCTCGACGTGCTGGTGATCGACAGCGTGGCTGCGCTGGTGCCGCGCGCCGAGCTGGAGGGAGACATGGGCGACTCCCTGCCCGGCCTCCAGGCGCGGCTGATGAGCCAAGCGCTGCGCAAGCTCACCGCCTCGATCAACAAGTCGCGCACGCTGGTCATCTTCATCAATCAGATCCGGATGAAAATCGGGGTCATGTTCGGCAATCCCGAGACGACGACCGGCGGCAACGCCCTCAAATTCTACGCCTCGGTCCGCCTCGATATCCGGCGCATCGGCCAGATCAAGGACCGCGACGAGATCGTCGGCAACCAGACCCGCGTCAAGGTCGTCAAGAACAAGATGGCGCCGCCCTTCAAGGTCGTCGAGTTCGACGTGATGTACGGCCTGGGCATTTCCAAGATGGGCGAGGTGCTGGATCTCGGCGTCAAGGCGGCTATCGTGGAGAAATCCGGCTCCTGGTATTCCCATGCCGGCAAGCGCATCGGCCAGGGCCGCGAGAACGCTAAGACGTTCCTGCGCGACAATCCCGACATCGCCCGCGTCATCGAGCGCGCGATCCGCGAAAATGCCGGGCTGGTCGTCGAGGCGATGATGGGCGAGGCCGGCAGCGGCGCGGAGGACGACGCATAGGCGCCGTCAGGCCCTCGGGTCCAGCGCGTCCTGGAGCGCATCGCCCAGGAAGTTGAAGGCGATCACCGTCGCAAAGATCAGCAGGCCCGGCCAGACGGCGAGCCGCGGGGCCTGCCAGATCGTCTCCTGGGCATGGGCGAGCATGTTGCCCCAGCTTGCCGCCGGCGGCTGGATGCCGAGCCCGAGAAAGGAGAGGACGCTTTCAAAGAGAATGATATTCCCGACGGAAAGCGTCGTGGCGACGAGGATCGGCGAGGCGACATTGGGCAGGATATGCCGGATTGCAATCTGCGCATTGCCGGCGCCGAGTGCCCGCGCGGCGCGCACATAGTCCCGGGCGCGGGCGGCGAGGGCCGCGGCGCGCACCAGCCGGGCGACGGTCGTCCAGCCGAACAGGGCCACGATTGCGATCACGCGAAACAGGCTCGCATTCGTGCCGTCATCGAGGCCGAGCTTGCCGAGATCGACCGCCGCCAGCACGATCAGCAGCGGCAGGAGCGGCAGCGCGATGACGCCGTCGGTCACCCGCATCAGCACCGTGTCGAAGGCGCCGCCGCGATACCCCGCCAGCAGGCCGAGGCCCGTGCCGATCAGCGCGGCGATGAAGGCGGCGGCAAGACCGACCGACAGCGAGACCTGCCCGCCGCGAAGCAGCCTCGCCAGCAGGTCGCGCCCGAGATCGTCCGCACCCAGAAGATGCTCGCCGGAAGGCGGCGCGAAACGCGCGAACAGGTCCACGGCCTCGGCATCGACGCCGAGCGCGGCTTCGATAAGCGGCGCCGACCATGCCGCCGCCGCAAGAACCAGAAGAAAGACCGCGCCGGCCAGCCCCGCCTTGTGGCGCCGGAAGCGCCGCCAGGCCAGCGCTGCAGGACTCATGCCTCCGCCCGGAAGCCGATGCGCGGGTCGAGCGCGACATAGGCGCCGTCGGCGGCGATATTCGCGCCCAGGGTCGTGCATGTCGCAAACAGGAGGCCGATCAGCGCCAGATTGTAGTCATTGGCCATGACGGCGTTATAGATGAGCGCGCCCATGCCCGGATAACCGAACATGATCTCGGTAATCAATGCGCCGGAGAACAGGGCGCCCATATCGAGGGCAAGGATCGTCACCACCGGTATCATCGCGTTGCGCAGCACATGGCGGCGCATGACGGCGGCTCGGGAGAGGCCCTTGGCGCGGGCCGTGCGCACATAGTCCTGGCGCAGCGCCTCGCGCATGGACGCGCGGACATAGCGCGTGACGCCGCCGGCCGAAAGCGCGCCCAGCACCGCGACCGGCAGCACCAGATGGCGCAGCCGCTCCAGCAGGCCGGCGTCGCTCGCCGCCGGATAACCCGTCGCGGGCAACCAGCCGAGCGTCACCGAAAACAGCAGCATGGCCATGATCGCAAGCCAGAAGGGCGGCGTGGAAATACCGGCGAAACAGAGGAAATTGACGGCATAATCGCCCAGCCGGTTGGCGTTGAGCGCCGCGAAAATGCCGGCCGGCAGGGCGATGGCGACAGACAGCGCAAAGGCAAGGCCCATCAGCAGCACGGTGTGCGGCAGCCGCTCCGCCAGCAGGTCGAGCGCCGGCCGGTGGTAGATGCGGCTATAGCCGAAATCGCCGCCAAGCGCCGGCCCCGCCCAGGCCAGATAGCGCTCCCAGATCGGGCGGTCCAGGCCGTGCAGCGCCTTCAGCCGTTCGGTATCCTCGGAGGTCAGCTCCGGGTCGGCGGCGATCATCGCGTCGATGGGATCGCCGGGCATCAGGCCGATCAGCCCATAGACGGCGAAGGACATGACGGCCAGCACGATAACCGCCTGCAGGAGGCGCCCGGCGAGAAAGCGGATCATTCCTCCGCGCGCCACTCCTCGATCCAGAGCGTGGTCGGGTATTGATGGCCGGTCGGCGTCACGCCCTTGAGCCATTTGGGAAAGACATAGGGCGTGGCGCGGAAATAGAGCGGCAGCACCGGCAGATCGCGGGCATAGGCGGCCTGGAGTTCCGCCCAGAGGGCGCGCCGCTTTTCGCGGTCGAGTTCCACCTCGATGCGGTCCAGCAGGCTGTCCACCTCCGGGTTGCTGTAGCCGGTATAGTTCTGCCCGGACCAGTTGTTGGCCGCCGTGGGTATCATGGTGGAATGCAGCGTCGAGCGCGGCACGCTCTCGGGCGAGGACAGCCAGGCATAGAGCGCCAGGCCGGTGAATTGCCGTTTCGAAACCGTTTCGCCGAAGAACACCCGCGCCGGCTGGTTGCGGATGCGCACCTCGATGCCGACATCCTTCCACGCCGCCTGCAGCACCTGTTGCACAAGCTCGCGCACGCGGTTGCCGGCGGTGGTGCCGAAATCAAGGCTGAGCGGTTCTCCGGCGGCGTTGCGGCGCAGGGTCCCCGGCGCGTCGTTTGTCCATCCGGCCTCGTCCAGGAGTCTCCGGGCGGCGTCCGGGTCGAAGGGCGTGCGCGGCAGCGCCGGATCATATACCCAGTCGAGCGGGCTGACAGGGCCGTGGGCGGCCGGCTGGCGCCCGAAAAACAGCCGTTCGGAGATCGTTTCCCGGTCGATGGCGTGCAGCAGCGCGCGCCGCACCCGGACATCGGCCAGAACAGGGTTGTCCAGGTTCAGGTCGATATGCTCGTAGATCAGCCCCGCCTTGTAGGCGAAGTTCCAGGCGTCGCCCTCGCGCTGCTCCATGGCGGCGGCCTGGTCCAGGCTGAGGCCGAGTTCGCCGGCAATGTAATCGATGGCGCCGGAGCGCAGATTGACCTCCAGCGCGGCGGTGTTCTCGATGATGCGCAGGATGACGGTTTCAAACGCCGCCGGCTTGCCCCACCAGGTCGGGTTGCGCGTCAGTTCGATGGCGGTGCCGGGCTCCACCCGCACGACCCGGTAGGGGCCGAACCAGAGGCCGGGATTGGCGCTGTCGGCGTCATAGGCCGTGCGGTTGCGGTATTCCGCCGGATTGGCCTCGAAATGCGCGCGGTCGAGATGCGCCGGCAGCACCAGGCCGCGAATGTCGTTGTAGTCGAAGGTCACCCGGTCGAGATGCAGGGTGAAGCGGCGGTCGTCATGCACCTCCAGCCGCAGGATGCGCCGGAACAGCTCCGCCGAGGCGACCCCGGATTGCGGGTGCTTGCCGACCTCCACCGCGAAGGCCACATCCCTGGTCGAAACCGGCGTGCCGTCGCCCCAGCGCGCATCCGGACGGATCCTGTAGGTGACGGCGATGCCGTCGCCGCCCTCCGGCGTCTTCTCCAGCACTGCGCCGCCATTCTCGACGGTCGGCAACTCCGTGCAGAGCATGCAGACCAGCTGCCAGTCGGCGTCATAGGCCGTGAAGGGGCGCATCCCCATGGACAGCGCATAGGTCTTGGCCAGCATGGAATCGATCAGAGGATGCAGCGTTGACGGGAACTGCGTCATCCCGATCACCAACCGCTCCTTCGCCCCGGCCGGCAAGGCGGCGGCGAGCAGCATCGAAACGGCTGCGATAAACACCCGGATTGTCATGAGGCAAGCAACATCCCGTTCCTGGCGAACGCTACTTCAACGGCTGCCCGGAAGCAAGCCGCCACCTGTTCGAGTCGCACATCCGGTCGCAATCTTGCAAAATGCGCAGCGGGCAATTTAGTCCTGCCCAGCAAAGGACGCATTGAACGTACTTCTCCGACGGGTTTGGAACCACGATCCTTGACAAGCACAAACACCGCTTCGGATCATGGAAGCCGCCGCCCGGGTTGCACGGGTCAAAGAATGAACCAGCCGCTGGCCCGCCCGCTGTCAGAATGCCCGCCGCAGCCATCATGGCGACGGTCCATCCAAGCGTCTTTCCGAGAATCTTCAATGGTCTGCCTCCTGATTGGCAACAGCCGCCAATCGACTGACTGCCCTGCCCACACAGCATGGTCCGAATATGCGGAGCTAATCAATGGCAACAGCGGAAATATGTAGAAGACTTTACCGGAAACCTATTCCGGAAAACCTTTCCGGAAACCTGTTCCTCCATAGTCCGGAAACCTGTTCCTCCATAGAATGTCAGTCTTGACAATGGCCGTCCATGCCCCCAGGATATCATGATGGTCAGGTTCTCAAACAGGCAAAAGCATCAACCTCGACCGGTGCGCTCCTCCTGGTCAATGGTCGAGGTATTTTACATCAGAATTATCAGAAGGCGCAATGAATCTGAATCAAACAAGGGAAATTTCCCCGATCCAACGAGAGAAGATTTGAAATGCCTGGACAGCAGGAAGAATCTACGGTTTCTGGAAATTATTCACGATGCTGGAGCAGGAATTTCCGTGAATCGTATCGTGAGTGAATTCCAAAGGTCACAATGTCCTGTATTGAAGATGGGTGAAGCTGCCGAGGAAAGAAATCTGAGAAATCAGCTGATTAAGTTTATGAAATTGGGACTTGTAGAGAAGATTTATCTCGATGTCTATGAGCGTCAACATATACAAGAATTGATTGATAAGGCGAAGAAGGACTGGAAAGAGGAAATTGACATAAATGTGGAAGTCGAGAAGTTACGCACGGCAAAACCTGATCGTGAGAAAACCAGCGCAGGCAATCATGTCTGCGGCACCCGAATTCTTCGGGAATTGGTGTATCTCGTCGACAACTATCCTGACGGAGGAAAAAATGGCAAAAATATCAAGGAATAGCAGCCGCAGGCTGTTGGGATTTTTGACACTTGGTATTCTTCTTTCTTTTGCCGTCAGTCGAGAGACGACGGCAGCTGGAGATTGGGGCTCTCCAGGCATGAAGATGAGCTTGGAGATGATGCAGGCGTCTCAAATTGTTCAAGCCTATAATCCGCATCTGAGAGAAGGAATGGGGTTTTATTCCAATTTCGACAGCAGGCCCGTATATGTTGACGGAGAGTTTAGAGAACCGGAACGCAAGGGGCTGTTGTCTGGGGCGAACCTTGGCTCATTGCTTTCTTGGATGAAGACGGGAGAGAGAGAATTTCATCCGAACAGCCTTCTGGAGACCACCAACTCGCTCTATGGAAACGCATATATTGTCAAGGATTGGAATGGGGTGGCAACGAAGTGCCTGGTCAAGGGCATAGTTGAAGGGGAGTCGGTTGATAACTGGATATATGCAGGGGGAGGCAGCAACGGCGACCGCATCGATTTGCTGTTGGATCAGTATCGTTCCAGGAGCGGCGAAAGCGACCGCGAAAGGCAAAACCGGTATCTGGAATCGATTTTACGGGAATTGTTCCAGAAGCACGGGCTGGAGTCCTCGGGCGCCGGGGACGCCGGTAAGGAAGCCGCCGGGACCGTCCTTGCGAACGGGGCCGGTTGGGTGTCCGGCCTCAGCGCGGCGATAGCGGTTGCTTACGGCTTCGGAGCGTTGGACCAGACAGTCGGAGGCGGCGGGGCAGACCGCTGGGAGTGTTCGATTCTGCCGTTGGTCACCCTCGGTTTAGCGTCTCGATGACGGCGGTGTAGTAGTTGTCGGCAAAGCCGGCGTCGCGGGTGCGCTCCAGCAGTTCGCGGGCGGTGTTGGCGGCGCGCATCTCTACGCCGGCCCCTTCAGCGAGAGCGAGCGCATAGGCGAGGTCTTTCAGGATATAGGTCGTCGGAAACGCGCCCTCCACCGGATGCACGCCGGTAAGCAGGCATTTCATGCCGTGATTGCGGAGCACGAAGCTGTCGGCCGAGCTGCGCGCCAGGGTCTCGAACAGCACCTTGCCGTCCACGGCCCCGGAAGCGCGGGCGGCGGCGAGCGCTTCCGAAAGCGCCACCACCGTCATCGCGACCACCATGTTGTTCAGCACCTTGACCGCCTGGCCGGCGCCGGCGCCGCCGCAATGGGTGACCTCCGCAGCCATGCAGTCGAGCAGCGGGCGGATATGCTCGAAAGTGTCCTCCGGGCCGCCGACCATGATGGAGAGCGTGCCGTCGATTGCGGCCTGCGCGGTGCGGGCGACCGGCGCGTCGGCGAAGGCCACGCCCCGCTCCGCGCAGGCCCCGGCAAGCTCGCGGGCGAGCGCGGGCGGCGCGGTGGAGCAATCGACCAGCGTCTGCCCGGCGCCCATGGCTGCGATCAGCCCGTCCGCGCCGCCTTCCCCGAGACAGACGGCCCGGACCTGCGGCTCTCCCGGCAGGGACAGCAGCACCGTTGCGGCGCGCCCGGCAATCTCCTCCGGGCCGGCCGCCTCAGCGCCGTCGGCCCGGAGGCGGGCAACCGGCTCCGGGCGCAGGTCGTGGCACAGCACCCGGCGGCCGGATTTGCGCAGGAGATTGCGGCACATCGGTTCGCCCATCACCCCGAGCCCGATGAACCCGATCGCGTCGCCGTCTGTCATATCCTGTATCCCGTGTTGTCGAGTCAGCCCGCAAGCGTAGCATTTGACAGGGAGCACTACAGTTTGAAGTTCGTATCCGCTTGTGTCTCCGTTTGACATTCGCGTTCCTCTGGCAGATTGAGCCAGGGGCTTGAGAGGCCCGGCCCGCCGCCTCGGCCCCCCTGTTGTCGCCCCGGACGCCCCTACTGTCGCCCCGGACAGGCGCCCGTTCCATCCGGGGCGGCGGAAGGCAAGGCTTTCCTTGCGGGACGGGTCTGTGCCAGACTGGCGCCACCGGTGCTAACCGAAACGGGAGACTGAAGATGTTGCAGGGAATGAAGACTGCGGCCGCGGCCGTCGTCGCAGGCTCGCTTGCATTTGGGGCAGGCGCTGCCGGGGCCGCCGATTACGGCGAAAAAGAGTTTACGGTGGTCGGGACCTGGAGCTTCCTGGATCACTGGAAGGAACGCGAGAGCAAGTTCTGGCAAGAGATACTGCCGGAGGCCACCGGCGGCGCGCTGACCGCCAACGCCAAGCCGAACGACCAGCTCGGCCTCTCCGGTTACGAATTGATGCGCCTGCTGAAACTTGGCACCTATGACGCCGCCCATGTCGTGACGACCTATATCTCGCAGGACAGCCCCGCCCTCGAAGGCACCGATCTTTCCGGGGTCATCCAGGACTTCGGCGACTACCGCAAAGCCGTCGAAGCCTACACGCCGATCCTCGAGCGGGAGTTTGCCGAGAAATACGACGCCAAGCTGCTGATGATGTATGCTTGGCCGAGCCAGCAGCTCTGGTGCAATCTCGGCGACAAGGGCATCACCAAGTTCTCGCTCGACGACCTCCAGGGCAAGAAGATCCGCGTGTATTCGACCACGCTCGGCGATTTCGTCGAGGGCGTGGGCGGCAGCGCGGTGACCATCGCGTTCGCCGAGGTCGTGCCGGCCCTGCAGAAGGGCGTCGCGGACTGCGGCCTCACCGGCACCCTGCCCGCCTATAACGCCAAATGGTGGCAGGTGGTGACCCACAATATCCGCATCCGGCTCGGCTATGCCTCCTCAGCCCTGGTCATGAACATGAAGACCTGGGAGGGTCTGACGCCTGACGCGCAGAACCTCATCGTCGCCGAGCTGGCGAAGCTCGAAGAGGAGATGTGGGAAGCCGCGGAGAAGAACGACCAGCGCGGCATGGATTGCAACGCTTCCGGCCCGTGCGACTTGGGCGATCCCGGCGGCATGACGCCGATCGAGGTTTCGGACGCCGACCGCGACAAGCTGAAGCAGGTTGTGAGCGAGTTCGTCGTCAAGCGCTGGGCGAAGCGCTGCGGCACGCAGCAATGCGTCGATGAGTGGAACGCGACGATCGGCAAGATCGCCGGCATCGAAGCGTCGCTGTAGCCGCGCCGGGGCATAACCCCGCAAGCAGCAGCCGGGGCGCCGCGGCAGGGCGGCGCCCCGTTCTTCCGGTTGATATCCCTGTTTATCCCGGCGGCGCCGACGGACGGAGACGGAATGTTTGAACGCATACACCATGCGCTTGAGTGGATTTCCCGCCGGGCGGTCTGGGTCGGGGGCGCCGCTTTGCTCGTTGCTGCGGTCATGGTCACACTCGATGTGATCAGCCGCAAATTCTTCAATGTCACCATGAGCGGAGCGGACGAGATTTCCGGCTATGTCTTCGCCGCCGGCACGACCTGGGCCTACAGCTATTGCCTGTTGCACAGGGCGAATATCCGCATTGATGCGCTCTATAACTTCCTCCCGCGCTGGGTCTGCGCCGCCCTCGACGCGCTCGCGGTGGCCCTGCTGCTCATCTATAACAGCGTGCTCGCCTACCGGGCCTGGGGCGCGTTCTCCGAGTCCTGGGCTAGGGACTCGGTCTCGATCACCACGCTTGCGACGCCGCAATGGATTCCGCAACTGTTCTGGGCTTCCGGCCTGATCTTCTTCGAATTGGTGCTGCTATTCGTCTTTCTCTATACGCTGACCGGCCTGCTGCGCAGCGATCTCGATCTCGTCAAACGCGTCGCGGGCGTGCCGAGCGTCGCCGAGGAAATCGAAGCCGAAACCCATGGCATGAATCTCCCTACCGGCGCGCGGAAGGGCTGACGTCATGGTAGTGGGAATCCTCATCGCCCTGATGCTGCTGGTGGTCGCCGCGGTTCCCGTGGCGGCTATTCTCGGCATTCTCTCCTTCGGACTCGATTCCGTGTATTTCGGCGGCCGGCTGACGCCCGCCATCGGCGAATTCGTCTGGGACAAGAGCAAGGAATTCATTCTCGTCGCAGTGCCGATGTTCATCCTGCTCGGCGAGATCATGCTGCGGGCCGGCATCGCGCAGCGCATGTATAACGCGGTCGCGCAATGGCTCTCCTGGCTGCCGGGCGGCCTGATGCATGCCAATATCGGCTCCTGCGCCATCTTCGCGGCCTCTTCGGGTTCATCCGTCGCAACCGCCGCCACGGTCGGCACCGTCGCCTATCCGCAGATCGAGCGCCGCGCCTATAATGAGCGCCTGTTTCTCGGTTCGCTGGCGGCCGGCGGCACGCTCGGCATCCTGATCCCGCCCTCGATCAACCTCATCCTTTACGGCCTGTTGACCGACAGTTCGGTGCCGGAGCTTTATCTCGCCGGCATCATTCCGGGCTTCATCCTCTCGATGCTGTTCATGGCCGCCATCGCCGCCGCCTGCATCTGGCGGCCCGAATGGGGCGGCGCCCGCATCGAAACCAATTGGCGGGACCGCATTCGCACGCTGCCGGATCTCGTGCCGCCGATCCTGCTGTTCATGGTTGTCGTCGGCTCGATCTATGCGGGCGTGGCGACGCCGACCGAGGCAGCGTCGGTCGGCGTGTGCTTCGCGCTGGTGCTCTCCGCCTGGACCGGGACATTGCGCCTGTCCATGCTGCGCGAGGCGTTCGAGGGCACCATGCGCACCACGGCGATGATCATGCTCATCATCCTGGCGGCAGTGTTCCTGAACTTTGTGCTGGGCTTCATCGGCGTGACCCAGGCGATGATCAATTTCATGGCGGAGCTTGGCCTGACGCCGATTGAATTCATGATCCTGCTGGTGATTTTCTACCTGATCCTCGGCATGTTCATGGAAACGCTGTCCATGATGCTCACCACGGTGCCGGTGATCTTCCCGATCGTGGTGAATATGGGGTTCGATCCGGTCTGGTTCGGTGTAATGATCACCGTGCTGATGGAAACCGCGCTCATCACGCCCCCCATCGGCGTCAACCTCTATGTCGTGCACGGCATCCGCTCACGCGGCGGCAAGTTCAACGATGTGGCCTACGGGTCGATCCCGTTCGTGGTCTCCATGCTGGTCATGGTCGTGCTGCTGATCGCGTATGAGGATCTGGCGCTCTATCTGCCGACGCTCGTTTACCGCTAAGGCCCGCCGCCGGCGGGCTTCCTTCCATGCTCGGCGTTCGCCCGGCCCTGTCGCGCCGCATCTGGCGCATGGCGGGGCCGATCGTCGTGTCCAATATTTCGGTGCCGTTGATCGGCGTCGTCGATACCGCGGTCATGGGCCATCTCGACGCGGCCTACTATATCGGCGCGGTCGCGATCGGCGCGATGATCTTCAACTTTCTGTTCCACCTGTTCAACTGCCTGCGCATGGGCACGACAGGGCCGACCGCCCAGGCGCGCGGCCGCGAGGACTGGGGCGAAGTGCGCGCCATGCTCTGGCGCGCGCTCGCGCTGGCGGGCGCGGCCGCGGCGCTGATCCTGCTGCTCCAGGGGCCGATTTGCGCGCTTTCCTTCGCCCTGGTCGAAGCGAGCGCGGAAGTCGAGGCCCATGCCCGCACCTATTTCTTCATCCGCGTGTGGACCGCGCCCGCCAATCTGGCGATCTTTGCGATCATCGGCTGGTGCTACGGGCTCGAGGACTCGCGCACGCCTCTGGTGCTCCAGCTCGTCGTCAACCTGACCAATATGGTCCTCGATGTCGTCTTCGTGATGGGGTTTGGCTGGGGTGTCGAGGGTGTCGCGGCCGCCACGCTGATCGGGGAATATCTGGGCCTTGTCGTTGCCGTTGCGGCGGTGCGCCGGCGATTGAAGCGCCTGCCGGGCGGGCGGACACCCGTGTTCGACCGGGTGCGGCTGTTGCGGCTGGTGGCGATCAACCGCGACATAACCCTGCGGTCGCTGTTCGTGGTCTTCGCCAATGCGATCTTTCTCGCCAAGAGCGCCGCGGTGGGCGACACGACGCTCGCCGCAAACCAGATATTGGCGCATTTCATCGTCCTTGCCGCCTTCGGGCTGGACGGCGTGGCCCATGCCGGCGAGGCGCTGGTCGGCGATGCGGTGGGGCGGCGGCGCGGCGCCGAGCTTCGCGAAGTGATACGCGGTGTGCTGGTCTGGTCGGGCGGGGCGGCTGCCGCGCTGACGGCGGCCTATCTTGTCTCAAGCGGGCTCATCATCGCCGCCATGACCTCGCTGCCCGATGTGCGCGCGGCTGCGCATGACTATGCGCTCTGGGCGGCGCTGGCGCCACTCGCCGCCGTCTGGGCCTACGCCTATGACGGCATCTTTCTCGGCTTTTCGGCGACCCGGTCCATGCTCGTCACCATGGCAATCGCCTTTGCCGGCTATGCAGCCGCCCTGCTGCTATTGCCGGGCCTTCTGGGCAATCATGGTTTGTGGGCCGCGCTCTGGCTGTTCTACGGCCTGCGCGGAGCGGGGCTGGCGCTCGCCTATCCGCGCCTCAGACGAAGTTTTGCACTGTGACCCCGTGGTTGAGCGGCCCGTGCCCGCGCCCGAAACCGGGGGCGGTGCGGATTGCCCGATGCACGAACGCCCCGGCGCGGCGGACCGCCGACACGAGATCGAGCCCCTGGGCGAGGCCGGTGGCCGCCGCCGCCGCCAGCGTGCAGCCTGTGCCGTGCGTGTGCCGGGTGTCCAGCCGCTCATGCTCGAAGACGGTTTCGCCCGAAGGCGTCAGCAACCGGTCGCGGACCATCGCACCCGCCCCGTGCCCGTCCTTCAGCAGCACCGCACCCGCCCCGAGCGCGGCCCAGGCCGGCCAGTCGGGCGGGCGGCCTTCCAGCAGCGCATCGGCCTCCGGCAGATTGGGCGTCAACAGCGCCGCCAGCGGCGCCATGCGCCGGCGGAGAGCCTCAACGGCCTCCGGCAGGAGCAGGGCGTGCCCCCCCTTCGCAACCATGACCGGATCGACGACGACCGGCACGCCCGGGGCTTCCTGCGCCAGCGTGTCCGCAACCGCGTCGATGACCTCCGCGTCATGCAGCATCCCGGTCTTGACCGCATCGGCGCCGATATCGCGCAGGACGACGCGCATCTGGTCCGCAATGAAACCGGGCGGCACCGGATGGACGCCGTGGACCCCCTCCGTGTTCTGCGCGGTCAGCGCGGTCACCGCCGTCATGGCGAAGCCGCCCAGCGCCGAGCAGGTCTTGATATCCGCCTGAATCCCGGCCCCGCCGCCGGAATCGGAGCCGGCGACGACCAGCAGGCGCCCTTGCGCACGCATTGTCAGACGGCGTCCCGAACCGCCGCCCGGACTTCCGCGGCCACGCCGTCCACGATGTCGCCGACCAGGCCTTCGTCCTCCGCTTCGGCCATGATCCGGATGAGAGGCTCGGTGCCGGACCTGCGGACCAGCAACCGCCCGACGCCGTCCAGCCGCGCGCCGGCAGCGGCGATGGCGCGGGCCACGGCCGGGGCCGCCAGCGGGTCGCGCAAGCCGTAACGTACATTCTCCAGCCGCTGCGGCAGCGGCTCGAAAGCGGGCAGTATTTCCGAGGCCGGCCTGCCGCTCGCCACCAGTTCCGCCAGCACCTGAAGCGCGGCGAGCAGGCCGTCGCCTGTCGGGGAGAAATCGCGCAGGACGATATGTCCGGACTGTTCGCCGCCGATATTGAAGCCGTGGCTGCGCATATGTTCGACCACATAACGGTCGCCGACGCGGGTGCGCACGAGGCTGACGCCGAGGCCGCCCAGATAGCGCTCGAGGCCCAGATTGGACATGTCGGTCGCCACAACCGCGCCGCCGCGCAGGCGCCCCCGGCGCTGCCATGCTGCGGCAATGACGGCCATCACCTGGTCGCCGTCAATGAGCCTGCCGGTGTTGTCGGCCATAACCAGGCGGTCCGCATCGCCGTCGAGCGAGAGGCCGATATCGGCGCCGTGCTCCCGGACCGCACGGCTTATCGTCTCCGGATGCGTCGCGCCGCAAGCGTCATTGATATTCGTGCCGTTCGGGGACACGGCGACGGGGACGACCTCCGCTCCGAGTTCCCAGAGCACGGTCGGCGCGACCCGGTATGCGGCGCCGTTGGCGCAGTCCACGGCGATCTTGAGGCCGTCGAGGCGCATCCCGCGCGGGAAACTGCTCTTGACGACCTCGATATACCGGCCTTGCGCATCCTCCATGCGCCGCGCGCGGCCGAGATTGCCGGACAAGGCGCGGCGGCTGTCGGCATCCGCCATGGCCGCCTCTACGGCATTCTCATCGGCGTCGGAGAGCTTGTGGCCGTCGGGGCCGAAAATCTTGAGGCCGTTGTCGCCATAGGGATTGTGGGAAGCCGACAGCATGACGCCGAGATCGGCGCGGAGGGAGCGCGTTAGAATCGAGACGGCGGGCGTCGGCATCGGCCCGACCGTCACCGCGTCCCAACCAAGCGCGACAAAACCGCAAACCAGGGCGGGCTCCAGCAGATAGCCGGAAAGGCGCGTGTCCTTGGCGATAACCGCGGTGCGGTGTCCGCCGCCAAAACAGGCTGCCGCCGCCATCGCCACGCGCATCACGGTTTCCGGCGTCATCGGCTCGATATTCGCCTGCCCGCGAATACCGTCAGTGCCGAACAATCTGCGTGTTTCGCCGCCGTCCATGGCCTCAACCATGCCGAAGCGCCTGCCAGACCGCAAGCGCCCGGCGCGTCTCCTCCACATCGTGAACGCGCAGCAGGCGCACGCCCCGGTCTAGCGCAAACAACCCGGCGGCCAGCGATTCGGGCAGGCGGCGCTTCGGGTCGCGCTCTCCCGAGAGGCGCCCGAGCGAGCCCTTGCGCGAGACGCCGAGCGCCACCGTGCAGCCAAGCGCGGCGAAGCGCGTCAGCCCGCGCAATAACGCCAGATTATGCGCCAGCGTCTTGCCGAAGCCGTAGCCGGGATCGACGGCGAGGCGCTCCGGACCGATGCCCGCCGCCCGGCACGCGGCGACGCGGCCGGCAAGGAAGGCGAGGACATCTTCCACGACATCCTTGTAGCAGGGGGCAGCCTGCATGGTGTCCGGCGTGCCCTGCATATGGACCAGAACGGCGCTTGCGCCGGCGTCCCGGACCAGGCGGAGCGAGGCCGGGTCTGCGGTAAGCGCCGAAACGTCATTGGCGATGCGCGCGCCCGCGTCGAGGGCGGCGCGCAGCACGCGCTGATGGCGGGTATCGACGGAGACCGGAATGCCATCGGACGCCAGGGCCGCCACGACCGGCAGGATGCGGCGGCATTCCTCCGCCTCGTCCACCTCCACCGCGCCCGGGCGGGTGGATTCGCCGCCGACATCGACAATATCCGCGCCCGCCGCGGCCAGCGCCCGCCCGCGCGCCGCCGCGGCCTCGGGCTCGAACCAGTCGCCGCCGTCGGAGAAACTGTCCGGCGTTACGTTGAGCACGCCCATGATGAGCGGCCGCCTGGTCGAAAGGCCTGCAAACAGGTCCGGTTGCCCGGGCATGGGCGGCGCCGGCGCCTGCAAGGGCGGCTTAGCCTTCCGGCTGCGGTTCGGGGCCGAGGCCGCCGGGTGCGGGGCTTGCGCCGCGGCTGCGATTGCCGCTCGAGGGAACCGACGCGCCGCGCATCGGCCCTTCCGGGCCGGAGGCGGCCGGCTCGTCGCGGCGGATCGGCTCGCCGCGAATGGCGGCCTCGACTTCGTCCCGGCTCAGCGTTTCGAACTCCAGCAGCGCCTTCGCGACGGTGTGGAGATCGTCGAGCCGCTCGGTCAGGATGCGCCGGGCGGTGGTCTCGCCTTCTTCGACGAGACGGCGCGTCTCGGCGTCAATGATGCGCGCCGTGTCGTCGGAGACATTCTTGCGCTGCGCCACGGAATGGCCGAGAAAGACCTCTTCCTCATTGTCGGCGTAGCGCAGCGGCCCGAGATCGTTGCCGAAGCCCCATTCGGTGACCATGCGCCGGGCGATGCGGGTCGCCTGCTGGATGTCCGAGGCCGCGCCGGTTGTCACCTTGTCCGCGCCGAAGATCAGCTCCTCCGCCACGCGACCGCCGAACAGCCCGGCCAGCAAGGCCTGAAGCTCGATCCTGGACTGGCTGTATTTGTCCCGCTCGGGCATGAAATGCGCCACGCCGAGCGCGCGGCCGCGCGGCACGATCGAAACCTTGTGCAGCGGGTCGTGGTGCTCAAGGCTCAGCATCACCAGCGCATGGCCGCCTTCGTGATAGGCCGTCAGCGTCTTCTCGGCCTCGCTCATCACCATGGAGCGGCGCTCGGCGCCCATCATCACCTTGTCCTTGGCCTCCTCGAGGTCCGACATGGTGACGAAACGCTTGTCGCGCCGCGCCGCCAGCAATGCGGCTTCATTGACGAGATTGGCGAGGTCGGCTCCGGAGAAACCGGAGGTCGCGCGGGCGATCGTCCTGGCTTCGGCGTCCGGGGCAAGGGGCACCTTCTTCAGATGCACCTTCAGGATCTTTTCGCGGCCGAGAATATCCGGGTTGGGCACGACGACCTGGCGGTCGAACCGCCCCGGCCGCAGCAGCGCCGGATCGAGCACGTCGGGGCGGTTGGTGGCGGCGATCAGGATGACGCCTTCATTGGTCTCGAAGCCGTCCATCTCGACCAGCAGCTGGTTGAGCGTCTGTTCCCGCTCGTCATTGCCGCCGCCGAGACCGGCGCCGCGATGGCGTCCAACCGCGTCGATCTCGTCGATGAAGATGATGCAGGGCGCGTTTTTCTTGCCCTGCTCGAACATGTCCCGGACCCGGCTGGCGCCGACGCCGACGAACATCTCGACGAAGTCGGAACCCGAAATGGTGAAGAAGGGGACATTCGCCTCGCCGGCAATGGCGCGCGCGAGCAGCGTCTTGCCGGTGCCCGGCGGGCCGACGAGCAGCACGCCCTTCGGAATGCGGCCGCCGAGGCGCTGGAATTTCTGCGGGTCGCGCAGATATTCGACGACTTCCTCCAGCTCTTCCTTGGCCTCGTCGATGCCGGCGACATCCTCGAAGGTGACGCGGCCGGACTTCTCCGTCAGCATCCGCGCCTTGGATTTGCCGAAGCCCATGGCGCGTCCGCCGCCGGACTGCATCTGGCGCATGAAGAATATCCACACGCCGATCAGCAGCAGCATCGGGAACCAGGAAATCAGGATCGAGACCAGCGACAGCCCGTCGTCCGGCGGCACGGCATTGATTCGCACGCCGCCCTTGCGCAGCCGTTCCACAAGGCCGGGGTCGTCCGGCGTATAGGTGGTGAAACGCTTGCCGTCCTTGGTCTGGCCGACAATCGTGCGGCCCTGGATCGTGACTTCCTCGACATGGCCCGCCTCGACTTGGGCGACAAAGTCCGAGAACGGAACGCCGGTCTGCCCGCTCCGGTTTCCCGAACCCTGGAAGACGTTGAAGAGCAGGATCAGCAAAACGCCGAGCACAAGCCATATCGCAATATTCTTGCCCATTGTCTTGAGCGAACGCCTCCAGGCCGGATACGGGGGTGGATCGGGATACTCCCGATCCTAATTAATTTGCGCGCCGCTGGAAACAAGGGGAAATTGCGGGTCGTGTCTCAGTTTGACAGTCGCGTTCCTCTGGCAGTGTCAGCCAGGGGCTTGAGAGGCCCTGCCCGCCGCCCCGAACACCCCGGCGTTGCCCCGGACCCGCTGTCACTCCCGTGCGCTCCCCTGTCGCCCCGGACCCCCTGTTGTCGCCTCGGACGCCCCTACTGTCGCCCCGGCCTTGAGCCGGGGCCCAGCCTCCGACCCTTCCGCAGGGCCGAAACGGCGGAGGATGGACCCCGGCGCTCCGCTCTGCTCCGGCCGGGGTGACGACAAGGGAGGCGATATAAGCGCCGCGGCATGGAGGCGCGTTCCGAAAAACCCGCCGGCACGGGCCTTCATTGCAAATGGAGACACGACCAAATTGCGGGGCCGTGTCCCGGTCTGCAGCGTTTGCCTTCGTTGCAAACCGGGACGCGGCGACCCGCGCTGCGGGCGTTGCCCGGTCAGCCGAAGATGTCGGCCGTTATGCCGGAATACCAGCCCTCCGATTCCTCATAGGTGGCCTTGCGGAGTTCCCCAGTCTCGCCGGTCTTGGAGATGAAGCCGTCGATCTTGGCGATCTTCTCGTCGGTCGCCCCGTAGGACGCGCCGACCTTGACGCCGTTATCGGTGGAGATGAGCGACCAGCAGGTGTTGGAATATCTGGCGGGAAACACCTTTGACCCCGTCAATGCGCCGCGCACGGCATTGGCGCAGACCTTCGCCTGGCTGTTGGCCGAGAAGCCCGACTTCGGCATGTCGCCCTGCTGGGCGGCGTCGCCGAGCACATAGACGTCCGGGTCCGCCTTCGAGGCCATGTCATAGGCGCTGACAGGGGCCCAGTTGCCGTCGGTGACGCCTGCGATCTCGGCGATGCGCCCGGCCTTCATGGCCGGAATGACATTGCACACATCGACCTTTGTCTCTTCGCCGTCGATGGTGACGGTCATGCCGGCGGGATCGACCGATACCTCGCCGCCGCCGAAATCCGGGCCGATCCAGTCGATCATGCCGGCATAGTGGTCGGCCCAGCCTTCCTGGAACAGCCCCATCTTGGAGAATTTCGGCTTCGGATCGGCGATGATGATCTTCGCCGTCGGGTTGTGGGCCTTGAGGTGGTGCGCCACCATGCAGATGCGCTCATAGGGGCCGGGGGGGCACCGATAGGGGTTCGGCGGCGCGACCATGGCGTAAACGCCGCCCTCGCGCATGGCGCGGACCTGCTCCCGCAGCAATTCGCTTTGCGAGCCTGCCTTGTAGGCATGCGGCATGGCGTTTTGCGCGCTGACGTCCCAGCCTTCCACGGCCCCCTCGACGAAGTCGATGCCCGGCGACAGGATGAGCTTGTCATAGGGGAGCACCGCGCCCCCTGCGAGGCCGACCGTGCGCGCATCGCGGTCAACCGCCACCGCCCAGTCATGCACGACATTGACGCCGTGGGCGCTGGCGAGCCGGCCGTAAGTGTGCCCGATATCCGCGACTTCCTTGAAGCCGCCGATATACAGATTCGAGAAGAAGCAGGTGTAGTAGGTGCGGGTCGGTTCAACCAGCGTGACATCGACGGCGCCCTTGCTGTCCTTGGCGATGTAGCGCGCCGCGGTGGCGCCGCCGGCCCCGCCGCCAA
Source organism: Alphaproteobacteria bacterium (assembly GCA_965200785.1). Taxonomy (GTDB): domain Bacteria; phylum Pseudomonadota; class Alphaproteobacteria; order Bin95; family Bin95; genus Bin95. The sequence continues at coordinate 3,427,926 of CBDAVA010000003.1, forward strand.
TGACGACCACGCGCGGACGACCCTGGCCGACGGCCGCCGGCGCCGCCAGCAAGGCTGCGGTTGCGGCAGCCGAGCCGACAAACGATCTTCTGTCGAGTTTCATGAGCAGGTTCCTCCCTTTCGGTTGCACTGTCGCGGCGGCGGGGCCGATGCGCCCTCATTCTGCGGGTTTGGCGAAATAGGCTGCAAGCGCGGCGATCTCTTCGTCGCCGAGCCGGGCCGCGATCATCTGCATGACCGGATGCGCGCGGCGCTTGCTCCTGTAGTGGTGCATCGCGATAACGAAATCGGCTTCCGGCCAGTGCACGATGGGGGGGATGCCCTTGTCGGCGCCGTCAGCCCGATGGCACGTGGTGCATTCGCTGCTGAGCCAGGCGCCGTATTCGCGGTCGCCCTTGATCGCCAGCACCGCCGGATCGACGCCGTGGTCCGCGTCGACGGACAGCAGCGCCATGCCGGTTCCGTCTCCGGCGCGGCGCAGGAAGGCAATCAGGTCAGCCCGTTCGCGCGCATCCGGGATCCCGTCGAAGCTCATCCGGGAGTCGGCGCCGACAGCGCCCGGATTGTGCAGAAAGGCGTCAAGCGCTTCGACGCTCCAGACATGGCCTGCATCCCGCCAGCGCAGAAAGCTCCCGGAATAGTCGAAATCCGCGTGGCTGGCTGCGGCGCGGCCGACAAGACCGTTCAGATGCGGGCCGACTCCGTGCTTCGCCCCTTCGCCAAGTTCGTGGCAGGCCAGACACGCCTCGAACACCTCGCGGCCGGCCTCGGCATCGCCCGCCTCCGCCAGGCCCGGCCAGGCATGGATCGCGAGCGCTGCGGCGGCGGCCATGAGAAGGAGGAGCCGGGCCATCGCGATTCACTCTCCGAAACGCTTCATATAGGCGATCAGGCCCTCGATATCGGCTTCCTTCTTCAGCCCCACGAATACCATCCTGGTGCCCTTCATGAATTTCTTCGGGCGATTAAGGAAGGCCGCGAGCGCCTCCTCATCCCAGACGCGCCCCGCTTCGGCCGCCTCCCGGAGCGCCCTGGAGTAGCGGTAGCCCTCGACGCCGCCCATCCGGCGCCCGATCACGCCCGTCAGCGCCGGTCCGGTCCGTTTCTTCCGATCGTCGCCGATCGTATGACAGACCTTGCACTTGCGAAACACCTTTTCGCCCGCCTCGACCAGCGCGGGATCGACAGCCGCGGCGGCAGGAGCAGTAGCGGCGGCAGGGACGGAAGCAGCCGCGGCGGCAAGGGGAACGGCGGCGGTTTCGTCTTCCGGGGTCACGTCCAGCACGACGGCGCGCATGGTGATCTCCACGCCTTCCTTGCAATCGCGCATACAGGGCTGGCGCCGCCATGCGGCATATTCGGTTTCCGCCCGGTCATCCACCTTGAAGCCGCCAGCATTCGGCAGATCGACCTCGAGGAAGTTTTCCCGGCTCAGTTCGAAATCTTCGTCCACCAGATCGTTGGAATAGAGGATATAGGCGACAATTGCGTAAACCTCGTCATCCTCCAGCGTCTGCGCGGCGCCGTAAGGCATGGAGCGGTGCACATAGTCCCATAGGGCTGACAGATAGGGCCAGTAGGATCCGACGGTCTTGACCGGGTCCTCATCGGCCAGGGTGCCCTCGCCGCCGGCCAGCTCCGGCCATCTGTCCACCCCCTCCCCGAATTCGCCGTGGCAAGCCGCGCATTGCTCGCTGAAGAGCTCTTCGCCGGCGGCGACACCGCCGCGGCCGTCGGGCAGGCCGGCGCCGTCCGGAAGGACATCGACATCCCAGGCCGCGATCTCCTCCGGCAGCGCGGGGCGGCCGAGGTTGAACTTGTCCGCCGCATGGGCGGCGTGGGCGGCCGCCGCCAGAAGGAACGCGGCGGCGGCGAGCCTAAGACACTTCGACATTCTCGGTTTCCCCGCCCGCCTTGACATGCCAGGTCTGTATGCCGTTGTTGTGGTAGATGGAGTTCAGGCCCCGCACCCTGCGCAATTGCGCCTTGGTGGGCTGCACATAGCCGGTCTCGTCCATGGCGCGGGATTGCAGCAGCATCTCCTCGCCCCGCCAGACGGTATCGAGATAGAAGCGCGTGAGCGCCCGGTTCTGGCCGGGCGCCGCGAGCCGGGCCGGTTCCCAGTTGATGCCGCCGTCGCGCGAGACATCCACGCGGGTAATCCGCCCGTGGCCGGACCAGGCGAGCCCGGTAATCACCAGCGGGCCGGGGCCGTGCGTGAGCGGCGCTTGCGGGCTCGGCGACGTGATGACCGATTTCGCGTCCATCACCCAGGTCCATTTCCGCGAGGTGCCGTCCGCAAGGGTGTCGGTGTATTTCGAGGTCTCCTCGCGGCTCTCGACCGGCGCGTCCAGCACCTCGACGCGGCGCAGCCATTTGACCCAGAGGTTCCCTTCCCAGCCGGGCACGACGAGCCGCACCGGATAGCCGTGCTCCATGCGCAGCGCCTCGCCATTCGCCTTGAAGGCGACGAGCACGTCATCCAGCGCCTTTTCCAGCGGGATGGAGCGCCCGTTGGAGGAGGCGTCGGCGCCCTCGACATAGACCCACTTCCCCGCAGGGTCGGCGGCGGCGTCCAGGCCGGCCTCCTCGAGCAGGGTGCGCAGCGGCACGCCCGAATATTCCATGTTGTGAATCATGCCGTGGGTGAACTGCGCGCCGTTGAGCTGCGCGCCGGCCCACTCCATGCCGGTGTTGGCGGCGCATTCGCAGAAGCAGACGCGGTTGACCCGCGGGAAGCGCTCCAGATCGGCGTAGCCGAACACTAGCGGCGTCTCGACAAGGCCGTTGACCATCAGCCGGTAGTCCGCCTTGCGGAGGTCGATCATGCCGGAATGATGGCGCTCGAAGGCGCATCCCTGCGGCGTGATGGTGCCGTCCAGCGCATGGATGGGCGTGAAATTGACCGAAGATACCGTGTCGGCCGTCAGCCACTCGACATTCCGCCGGATGACATGCTTCTCATGCTCGACCGGCAGGCCGTAGGGCACCGCATCGATCCCGTCTCCGATCGCGGACGCCCAGTCCTGGACCTCGGTTATCAGCGGATCGGGGGCGCCGGCCGCAGGCGCGCCCGCCGCGGCGGCAGCGGCGCCGACGCCTGCGGCAAGCCCGCCCTTCACCAGATTGCGGCGTGTCGTCCGAAAGGTCATGGCGCTTCTCCTGCTCCGGGACTACCGGTCCGCCCCGCTTCCGTCAGCCGGCTATCCGGCAACGACCGAGACGGCCTCTCTCGGGGCGATACGGACGGTTCCGAGCTTGCGGATATGGGCCTCGACCACATCCCAGATCTGCGGCCCTTCCGCGTTCTCGCTGATGGAGGCCCAGCCTGCGGTGACATAGGAGCGGTTCGGGTCGACTGCCTCGCCGGTCCTGAGCAGCGTCAACCCGCTGATGCGCTGGCCGTGGGGCCTGGCGGTCTCCACCCGGTAGCCGAGGCCGCCGGTGCGCACCATGTCGCCGCCCTGCTGGTAATAGGGGTCGGGGTTGAAGATATTGTCCGCCACATCCTCCAGCACCGCCTTCAGCGACGCCCCGGTCATCTCCGTGCGGTATGCCGCGCCATAGGTCATGGAGGTCACGCTCCAGATGTCCTCGCGGGTGATCTCCTGCCCGGGAATCAGCGAAGGCCCCCAGCGCACGCCCGGCGACAGCGCGATCTCCGCGTCGCGCTCCGCCATCAGCGCATCGCAGATCAAATCGTCCCAGCTGCCGTTGAAATTGCCCCGGCGGTAGAGCAGGGATTCCGTCCGGCCGACCACCTCGCGCATCGCATCCAGGAACGGCCGGCGCTCGGCGTCGATGAGCGCCGCCATCTCCGGGTCCGGCGCGATCACATCGGCGAAAACAGGGATCAGGCGGTGCCGGTATCCCTTCAGCCGCCCGCCGCCGACATCGAGATCGACGCGGCTGACGAACTTGCCGTTCGACCCCGACGGCACGATGACCGTGCGCCCCGCGACCACCGGCTCCGGCAGCGCGTCATGGGTATGTCCGGACAGGATGATGTCGAGGCCGGACACGGCGCCGGCCATCTTCTTGTCCACATCGAACCCGTTATGGGAGAGCAGCACGACGCAATCCGCGCCCTTGCGGCGCACTTCGTCCACCATCGCCTGCATGTGCTTGCCGCGGATGCCGAACGAGTATTCGGGGAACATCCAGCGCGGATTGGCGACCGGCGTATAGGGGAAGGCCTGGCCGATTACCGCAATCCGTGCGCCGCCGCGCTCGAAGATTTCGTAGGGCTGAAAGCGCTCCGCCGGCTCGTCCCATTCGGCGTCGAAGATATTCTGTCCGAGCGCGGCGAAAGGCAGGCTCTCGACCAGATCCTGGACCCGCTCCGATCCGAGTGTGAATTCCCAATGGAAGGTCATCGCATCCGGCCGCAAGGCGTTCATGGCGTTGACCATGTCCTGCCCGGCGGTGTGGTAGCAGGTATAGGAGCCGTGCCAGGTGTCTCCGCCGTCCAGCAGCAGGGCGTCCGGCCGGTCTGCGCGAATGGCCCCGATGACGGCGGCGACCCGGTCCAGCCCCCCGACCCGCCCGTATGCCTCTGCCAATGCGGAGAAATCACCGGCGCTCAGCGCATAATGCGCCGGGCTGCCGTCTGCGATGCCATAGAGCCGGCGGAAATCGGCGCCGGTGACATGCGGAACCGCGCCCCGGTTGGCGCCGACCCCGAGATTGACCGAAGGCTCGCGGAAATAGACCGGCTTCAACTGGCCGTGAATGTCTGTGACATGGATCAGGGTGACATTGCCGAATGTGTCGAAATCCAGGAGCTGCTCCTGCGTCAGCCGCTGCTGGGCCGCAAGGCGCGCCCAGCCGCCGAAGCCGGACGCCCCGAACAGCGCCGAAGCCGCCATGCCAACCTGCAGGAAGTCGCGTCGGGAGATCATCGGCGCCGGCGTTTCCTGAACATACCCGAATATCTGTAACTATACGGGCGCAAAACGCCCCGGACGGTGCGGGGCGGGGCCGTCACCCGACGGAGATCGACTTGGTCTTTTCGTAAACCGTCCCGTCGTCGTCATGCCAGGCAAACCGGAACACGCCTGATTCCGGGACGATGGCGTCGAACTGGAAATAGGGGTTCGTGGAGATCGACGGCTCCAGCGCCACGTCGATCACATTCTGGCCGTTGAAGTCCACCACGAAGCGGTTGATGATCGAGCGCGGGATGATCTTTCCGTGCTTGTCCCGGCGCTGCCCGCTTTCCATCTTGTGGCGTATCAGGGTCTTGATCGTGATCGTGTCCCCGGGGGCGGCCGTTTTCGGCACCTTGACACGGGGTTTCACGCCTCTTGCCATGTTTCTTCCTCCCCGGCCCCTCAGCCGCCGCAGCCGCCGATGGTCACCTTGACGGCGGCCTGCGCCCGCTGGAACGA